>NZ_LMEX01000004.1 GCF_001426645.1 Rhodanobacter sp. Root480 | reverse complement strand
CGCCGATGGTAGTGTGGCTCGCCCATGCAAGAGTAGGTCACCGCCAGGGGCTTTATCCTGATCAACCCTCACCGGAAACGGTGGGGGTTTTTCTTTTGCACGGCTTCTTTTTATCCGGCTGACGAAGCGCACCGTCCAGGCACTGGATGGGGCTGTTGAGGACGGCTTCCGTCGAACTGATGGGTGGACCTATGCATTGATCGATGCGGTGACCATCGCCACGGCGTCCTGCTGGAACGCGTGCGATGTGGTCGGCCCGTGGTCGTATGGGTGAACGTGCCAGTCAGCTAACGACCTGCTGGCGAATGCGCGGGTTTTCGATCCCGACGAATGAGCCGTCCGACCGAGCGATCTTTGACCGATCACGTATCTCGGGGAACGCACCGGACAAATTGTCGCGCCTGCTTATTTCGTGACGATAGTTCCGCTTGGATCGGTAGAATCGAGCGCCTTTCCCCATAGCGAACACGAATGACGACTTTCAACCAAAGCCGCCTGGGTCCCCTGTCGTATCTGATCTTTTCCTCGCGTTGGCTGCAACTGCCTTTGTACCTGGGGCTGATCGTTGCCCAGGGCATTTATGTCGTGCAATTCCTGCGGGAGCTTTGGCACCTGGTGGAAACCACCTTGTTCCACGGTGGCATCGATGCCGCCGGGGGAGGCGACAGTGCCGAGGCGACCATCATGCTGACCGTGCTCGGCCTGATCGACGTGGTGATGATTTCCAATCTGCTGGTGATGGTGATCGTGGGCGGTTACGAGACGTTCGTCTCGCGCCTGCGCCTGGAGGGGCATCCGGATCAGCCGGAATGGCTGTCACACGTCAATGCCACCGTGCTGAAAGTGAAGCTGGCAATGGCGATCATCGGCATCTCCTCGATCCACCTGCTGGCCACGTTCATCAAGGCGCGCAGCATGGATGGCGAAACGATCATGTGGCAGATCCTGCTGCACCTGACTTTCGTGGTGTCTGCGGTCGCGCTTGCGTATATCGACCGACTGACGCTGCCAGCGGGCAAGCACGCGCCCACGCACTGAAACCTGCGCGCGAATCCCCGCAGGTCATGCGCGGTATTCGCGGCAGGTAGCATCAGGATGCGATGCGGTGATCAGTCCAGCGCGTAACCGAACTGGCTGAGGAACTCCGCGGCGAACTCGCCGTAGCTGAAATGCTGGTTCTGCGTGCCGGGGTGTTCAACCTTCAGCGCGCCCATCAGCGAGGCCATGCGCCCCACGGTGGGCCAGTCCTTGCCGCGCATGATGCCGAAGATCAGGCCGGCGCGATAAGCATCGCCGCAACCGGTCGGGTCCACCACCGCGCGCTCGCGTGCCGGCGGGATCTGGTGGGTTTCGGCGCCCGCGTGGATGACCGAGCCCCGCGGCCCCTGGGTCACGATGTAGGCGCTCACATGCGAGGCGATTTCCTCGGCGCTCCAGCCCGTACGGGCCTGCAGCAACTGGGACTCGTAGTCGTTGACGATGACGTAGGTCGACTTCCCGATCATCGCGCGGAACTCGTCGCCATTGAACAACGGCATGGCCTGGCCCGGGTCGAAGATGAAGGGCACGCCGCGGGCGGCGAACTCATCCACATGCTGCAGCATGGCCTCGCGGCCATCCGGCGCCACGATGGCGAAGTCGATCTGCGGGATGTCGCGGACGTGGTTTTCGTGCGCGCTGGACATCGCGCCGGGGTGGAAGGCGGTGATCTGGTTGTTGTCCAGATCCGTGGTGATGAAGCACTGCGGAGTGAACTGGTCGTCGAACTCGCGCACGCTGCTCAGGCGAATCCCGCACTGTTCCAGGTGCTTGCGGTAGGGCGCGAAATCCTGACCCACCGTGGCGACCGGCAGTGGATCGCCGCCCAGCAGCTTCAGGTTGTACGCGATATTGCCAGCACAGCCGCCGAACTCACGCCGCATGGCCGGCACCAGGAACGACACGTTGAGGATGTGTACCTGCTCGGGCAGGATGTGATTCTTGAACTGGTCCTGGAACACCATGATGGTGTCGTAGGCCAGCGATCCGCAGATGACGGCAGGCATGGTGGGTGAAGGGTCCCCGATTGTGTGGGATGCCGCGCAGGGCAGCAGGATGGGGCCGATGGACGGCCCAGGCCAAAGGCTCGAATGCTACCGCGAATACGCGCAATTCGCGACTTGGTTCCTTCGTGCAAAGTTCGTCCGCCGATACAGAAAACGTACTTATCATCGTGTTGTACAAGGCTTTCTTAACGTTATTGTCCTTGCGTGGACGGGTAACGCTGACTAGACTGGCGAGCTTGATTTTTGCTCAATATCGGCGCACGGCGGACCCATGTTCAAGAAGTTTCGCGGGATCTTTTCCAACGACATCTCCATCGATCTCGGCACGGCGAACACGCTGATCTATGTGCGCAGCCAGGGCATCGTGCTGAACGAGCCATCGGTGGTGGCGATCCGCCAGGACCGCGGTCCCGGCGGTCCGCGCACGATTGCCGCGGTGGGCAGCGACGCCAAGCGCATGCTCGGCCGCACGCCGGGCAACATCGCCACGGTGCGTCCGATGAAGGACGGCGTGATCGCCGACTTCACCATGACCGAGGCGATGCTGCAGCATTTCATCAAGCAGGTGCACAAGTCGCGCCTGCTGCGGCCCAGCCCGCGCGTGCTGGTGTGCGTGCCCTGCGGTTCCACCCAGGTCGAGCGTCGCGCCATCAAGGAATCGGCCGAAGGCGCCGGCGCCCGCGACGTATTCCTGATCGAGGAACCGATGGCGGCGGCGATCGGCGCCGGTATCCCGGTACACGAGGCGCGCGGCGCGATGGTGCTGGATATTGGCGGTGGCACGTCCGAGGTGGCGGTGATCTCCCTCAACGGCATCGTCTACTCGCAGTCGGTGCGCGTGGGTGGCGATCGTTTCGACGAGGCGATCATCAACTACGTGCGGCGCAACCACGGCACCCTGATCGGCGAATCCACGGCCGAGAAGATCAAGCTGCAGATCGGCTGTGCGTTCCCGCAAAGTGAAGTGCGCGAGATCGAGATCTCCGGCCGCAACCTGGCCGAGGGCGTGCCGCGCATGTTCACGGTCAACTCCAACGAGATCCTCGAAGCGCTGCACGAGCCGCTGGCCGGCATCGTGGCGGCAGTGAAGTCGGCGCTGGAGCAGACCCCGCCGGAGCTCTGCTCCGACGTGGCTGAGCGCGGCATCGTATTGACCGGCGGTGGCGCGCTGCTGCGTGATCTCGATCGCCTGATTTCGGAAGAGACCGGCCTGCACGTACAGGTGGCCGACGACCCGCTGACCTGCGTGGCGCGTGGCGGCGGCAAGGCGCTGGAGCTGATCGACCAGCACGGCAGCGATTTCTTCGCTCCCGAATAATTCACGGCATCCGGGGGACCAAGGGCCGCCATGGCGCATGCGCGCGACGAATCCTCGCCGCTGTTCGCTGGCAATGCTGCCGGCACGCTGCGACTGATTTTCTACCTGGCACTGGCCGTGGTGCTGATGGTGCTCGACCAGCGCAATGGCTGGATGTGGCGCGTGCGTGATGCGGCGGCGGCGGTGGTCGAGCCGGTTTATCGACTGGCGGGGCTGCCGGTTGCCGGCATGCGTACGCTCAGCGTGGCATTCGGCGATCGCCAGCACCTGACCGAGCAGAACCAGCGCCTGCGAGAGGACCTGCTGCTGGCCAACGCCAAGTTGAACCGCATGGCCGCGGTGGCGCAGCAGAACCAGCATCTGAAGGAATTGCTCGACACCCGGCACAGCCTTGAACTCAACGTGCAACTGGCGCGTGTCATCGGCGTGGACCTGGGCGCCTACAGTCATCGGCTGATGCTCAACGTGGGTGCACGCGACGGCGTGAAGCCCGGGCAACCGGTGATCGACGCGCACGGCGTGATGGGGCAGGTGATCGAGAGTTTGCCCACCACCTCGGTGGTGATGCTGGTGACCGACCCCGCCCACGCCATTCCGGTGGTGGTCGAACGTACGGGTTTGCGCACGGTGGCCTACGGCTCGCGCGGGGGCGATCAGCTCGTGCTGCCCACGATCCCGCTGGCGGCCGACGTGCAGCCGGGCGATCAATTGCTGACGTCCGGACTTGGTGGGCGCTTCCCGCCCGGGTTTCCGGTAGGACGTGTCACCGAGGTGGCGCCTGCCGCCACCGGCATGTTCCTGGTTGCCCAGGTGCAGCCGGCGGCCGATATCGGTCGCAGCGAAGACGTCCTGCTGCTGCATGACCAGGCTGAGCCGGATGGTCCGCCGGCGCCGGCCAAACCGATGGGGCCGCCAAGCGAGCTCGCCCCGGCGAACGCGGCCGACGCACCAGCGACTCCGCCAGCCCCACCGGGAGTATCGCGATGAATCGCCAGAGTCTGATGCGCTGGTGGTTCACCGCCACGCTGGTGGTTGCGCTGCTGCTGATGCTGGTGCCGTTGCCCGGCCCGTTGGCGCCGTTCAAGCCGTACTGGCCGGCCTTGGTCCTGTTGTACTGGTCGCTGGAATCCGAGGATCGGGTCACGCTGGGCCTGGCGTTTGCGGTGGGTCTGGGCGCCGACGTGGTCAACGGCGTGGTCTTGGGCGAACAGGCCCTGCGGCTGTGCGCGCTGGTGTTCATCGCCCTGCGCTTCCGTTCGCGGCTGCGCTTTTTCCCGATGTGGCAGCAATCGCTTGCGGTGTTGGTGCTGTTGCTGAACGACCGCGTGCTGCTGCTGCTGGTGCGCTTTCTGGGCGGCGCGTCGTTGCCACCGGCCAGCTGGTGGATCGCGCCGTTCGTAGGCGCGGCGCTGTGGCCTTTCCTGTTCCTGCTGCTCGACGACCTGCGCGCGCGCTGGCGGATCCAATGAAGCGCGATCCCGTGACATGAAGCGTCGGTCGATCAAGGACGCCCGCGGTGAGGGGGCGTTGTTCCGGCGCCGGGCCCTGGTCGGTTTCGCCCTGATCGTGGTGAGCCTGGGCCTGCTGATGGCCCGCTTCGCCTATCTGCAGGTGGTGCGCCACGACGAGTTTGTCACCCGCTCGCAGAACAACCGGGTCAAGCCGCGCGCGATCCCGCCCGCGCGCGGCCTCATCTACGATCGCAACGGCGTGCTGCTGGCCGACAACGTGCCGGCGTTCCGGCTTGAGGTGGTGCCCGAGCAGGTCAAGGACATGCCCGCGTTGCTGGCACAACTGGGCCGAGTGGTTCCGCTGGACCACGATGACCTGGACGCGTTCGCCAAGCAGCTCAAGCAGAACCGCCGCTTCGAGAGCGTGCCGCTGAAAATGCACCTCACCGAAGACGAAATCGATCGCTTCGCGGTCAATCGCTGGCGGTTTCCCGGCGTCGACGTGGTGCCTTACCTGACCCGGCGCTACCCGCTGGGCGAGGCCTTTGCGCATGTCGTGGGTTATGTGGGCCGCATCGACGCCGACGATGTCGATCGCCTCGACCCGGTGCGCTACAAGGGCACCAGCCACGTCGGCCGCAGCGGGGTCGAGCGGTCTTACGAAAACACGCTCCACGGCCAGCCCGGGTACGAGCTGGTCGAGGTCAATGCCGACGGCCGCACCCAGCGCGTGCTGGAAACGCATGCGCCCACGCCGGGCAGCAATCTCTACCTCAGCATCGATTCCCGGTTGCAGCGGGCGGCCGAGGCGGCGTTCGAGGGGCGTCCCGGGGCGGCAGTGGCGATCGACCCGCGCAACGGCCAAGTGCTGGCCATGGTCAGCGTGCCCACGTTTGACCCGAACCTGTTCGTCAACGGCATCAGCCAGGTCGACTACAACGCGTTGACCCACAACCCCGACAAGCCGCTGTACAACCGCGCGCTGCGCGGCGTCTATCCGCCCGGCTCGACGGTGAAACCGCTGGTGGGATTGGCCGGCCTGGAAACCGGCTTTCGCAAGCCGCAGGACACCGTTTTCTCCAACGGCGTGTTCTACATCCCCGGTCAGTCGCGCGGTTATCGCGATGACGTGCGCGGTGGCAGCGGGCGGGTCAACCTGATGCAGGCGATCGAGCAATCGGTCAACACCTACTTCTACAAGCTGGCGCTGGACATGGGCATCGACCGGCTCAGCAGCTACATGGCCAAGTTCAGTTTTGGCCGCCCCACCGGGATCGACCTGATCGGCGAGGCGTCCGGCGTGCTGCCTTCGCGCGCATGGAAGGCGGCGCATTCCAGGGAGCCCTGGTATCCCGGCGAAACGGTGATCGCCGGCATCGGGCAGGGTTATTGGGCGGTGACACCGCTGCAGCTGGCGCACGCCATCGCCACCTTCGCCGGCCATGGCATACCGTACGAACCGCGCCTGGTGATGGCCACCCAGCAAGGCATGGATGCGCCCCGCAAGCCGCTGCCCAACCCACCCTCCGGGCCCTCGGTGATCGCCAACCCTGCCGACTGGGACGCGGTGAACCAGGGCATGCAGATGGTGATCTACGGGGCCAAGGGCACTGGCCGTGCGCTGTCGGCGGGCTTTCCGTACCTGATGGCCGGCAAGAGTGGCACCGCCGAGCGTTTCTCGCGTACCACCAGTGCCTACGACACCAACCGCAATACCGCCTACCTCGCCAGTCGCCATCGCGCGTGGTTCGTTGCCTATGCGCCGGCTGACAACCCGCAGATCGCGGTGGCGGTGCTGCTGGAATCGGGCGCGTGGGGCGCCTCCGCGTCCGGCCCGATCGTGCGCAAGATCCTGGACGTATGGCTGGCCGAGCAGGGTGGCGTGCTGGCGGGGGCGACGCGTCTTCCCGCACCCACGGCAGCCACCGCTCGCCCGCCACTGCCCGCCACCACGCCGACCGACGATGAGGAAGATCCCGTCGCGCCGCTGCCGCAGGGAGACACGCCATGATCGAGGTGCTGTACGTGCGCGGGCGGCGCTTCCTGCGCCGGATCATGACCCGCCCGCGCATCGACCTGCCGCTGGCCACGGGCTTGCTGCTGCTGGCCTTTATCGGCCTGGTGACGCTTTACAGCGCGGGCGACGGCAACCTGGCACTGGTGGGCGGGCAGGCCGGACGCTTCGTACTGGGTGGTGCGTTGTTGCTGCTGATTTCGCGCATCCCGCCGCAAGTACTGCGCAGCTGGACGCCGTGGCTGTACGCCGGCAGCACCGCATTGCTGGTGGTGGTGGCGGTGCTGGGCGAGGGTCGTGGTTCGATCCGCTGGCTGGACCTGGGCGTGATGCGCTTTCAGCCGTCCGAACTGTTGAAGCTGACGATGCCGATGATGGTGGCCTGGTACCTGCACCCGCGGCGGTTGCCGCCGGGTTGGGGCGACATCGCCATGGTCGGCCTGCTGATCGCGATTCCCGCCGGATTGATCGCGGAGCAGCCGGACCTGGGCACGGCGCTGCTGGTGACCGCTGCCGGCACGTTCGCGTTGTTCCTTTCCGGCATGGCGTGGTGGCGCATCGGCGTGCTGCTGGCGGCGGTGGGCGGCATGATTCCGGTGGCGTGGCATTTCCTGCACCAGTACCAGCGCGACCGCGTGCTGACCTTGCTCAATCCGGAATCCGACCCGCTGGGCAATGGCTGGCACATCATCCAGTCGCAGATCGCGGTGGGCTCGGGCGGCATCTTCGGCAAGGGCTGGCAGCACAGTACGCAGTCGCGGCTGGATTTCCTGCCCGAGCACACCACCGATTTCATCTTCGCGGTGTTTTCCGAGGAGTTCGGCCTGGTCGGCGTCATCGCGCTGATCACGCTTTACGCCTTCATCATCGGCCGCTGCCTGTGGATCGCGATGGAGGCGCGCGAGACCTATTCGCGACTGCTGGCCGGCGCCATCGGCATGAGCTTTTTCGTCTACGTGTTCGTCAACGGCGGCATGATCGCGGGCATGCTGCCGGTGGTCGGCGTGCCGTTGCCGCTGATCAGTTACGGCGGCACGTCGGCGGTGTCGTTGCTGGTGGCGTTCGGCGTGTTGATGTCGATCCACGCCAACCGCAAGCGGCATGCATGAACGCGGTCATGCCACGCGCCCAAGGCTGCCCCAAGTTGCTGCGGCGTGCGTGTTAGGCTTTCGAGCGACCTCCGTCATTTCGCAAGCGAAGCTTCCATGACTGTTATCCGCGCCTCGCGCCCTGCCGGTTTCCTGGCCGCCCTCATCGCGCCCTTGCTGTTGTGTGTCGCGCCGGTATCGGCGCAGACGCATCCGGGTCAGGCGGCGCTGGTGCAGGAGGTGGTGCGCGATACCGGCAAGGATGCCGCCACCTTGAACGCGCTGCTCGACGGCGCCAAGCGGCAGCAGAGCATTCTCGATGCGATCAGCCGCCCGGCCGAAGCCAAGCCGTGGCGCGATTACCGCCCCATCTTCGTCACCGACAAGCGCATCAACGACGGCATCGCGTTCTACCGCGAACACCGCGACCTGTTGCAGCGCATCGGCACGCAATACGGCGTGGACCCTTCGTACATCGTGGCGATCGTGGGTGTGGAAACCAGCTACGGCCGCAATACCGGCAGCTACAAGGTGCTCGATGCGCTGGTCACGCTGGGCCTGTATTACCCGCCACGGGCGAAGTTCTTTCGCGAGCAATTGAAGGAGCTGCTGGAAATGCCGGCCAATCACCTGGCCGGCCCGCTCGACACGCTCACCGGCTCGTACGCCGGTGCGCAGGGCTGGGGCCAGTTCATGCCCACCAGCATCCGCGACTTCGCGGTGGATGCCGACCACGATGGCCGCATCGACCTGCAGGGTTCGCTGCCGGATATCTTCGCCAGCGTGGCCAATTACTTCGCCGGCCACGGCTGGGTCAGCGGCGAGCCGGTGGCGGCGCGCGCGCAGCCCGATGCCAGCGCGCGGCCGATCACCATCAAGGACAGCCGCCCGCAATGGCCGCTGGAACAACTGGAAGCCTGGGGCTACGCGCCGCTGCAGTCGCTGCCGCCCGCGCAGATGACCACCTTGCAGACGCTCGATGGCGTCAACGGGCCCGAATACTGGTTCACGTTCCAGAATTTCTACGTCATCACCCGCTACAACCGCAGCCCGCTGTATGCGATGTCGGTGCACCAGCTGGCGCAGGCGATCGCCGCCGGCGTCGGCCAGGTGGATAGCGCGCGATGAAGTGGTGGCACGCGTCGCTGGCGCTGGCCGCGTTGTCGCTGCTGGCCGGCTGCGGCGGGCACAAGACGAAACCCTCGCGCGGCAGCCATGCCACCCAGCAACAGGGAAGCTCTCGTGCGGGCGCGTCGTCGTCGTCCGGCGACCGCTTTCATGACGACCTCAGCCGGCCGCAGAGCAGCCGCTACCGGGATCGCAGCGACAGCATTCCGGACGGCCCGATTCCCGACATCGGCAAGCTGATCGAGCCGGTGCCGAAGGTCGAGCCGCGTTCGCTATATGGCAACAAGTCGCCCTATACCGTGCTCGGCCGCAGCTACAAGGTACTGCCCACGGCACGCGGCTACGACGAGCGCGGCATCGCCTCGTTCTATGGCAACAAGTTCCACGGCTACAAGACGTCCAGCCTGGAAACCTACGACATGTACGCGTTCAGCGCCGCCAGCCCCACGCTGCCGCTGCCCAGCTACGCGCGGGTGACCAATCTGGAAAACGGCAAGAGCGTGATCGTGCGGGTCAACGACCGCGGCCCGTTCCACGCCAACCGGCTGATCGACCTGTCCTACGCCGCGGCGGTGCGGATCGGCATCTGGCCCAAGGGCACCGGCCTGGTCGAGGTGCGCGGCATCGACCCGCGACAGCCGGGTCAGGAACTGCCGCCGCCGCCCGTGGTCACACGCCGGCACCCCGGGCTGTATCTGCAAGTGGGCGCGTTCGCCAATACCGACAACGCCAATCGCCTGGCGCAGCGTTTGCGCGAGGCCAACGTGGGCGCGGTGCAAGTCAGCGATGTCGACGTCAACGGGCAGCGCGTGCGCCGCGTGCGGGTCGGGCCGCTGGTGGATGTCGATCGCGCCGATGCGGTCAGTGCCCGGATCGAGGGCATGGGCCTGCCACGACCGCAGGTCGCGGTAGACTGAGCAAATTTGCAGCACCTTTTCACCGACGCCGGCGATCGCGCCGCCGACCTCAAGACCGGACTGAATCACACGATGAATTTTCTTCGCCGCACCCTGATCCCGTTTGCCGCCGCCAGCCTGTTGTTCGGCGTTGCGCTCGCCCAGACGCCACCGCGCCCGTCGCCCGTGCCGCGCCCGGTGGTGCCCGACGCGCCGGTGCCGCCGCCGCCGGATGTCGACGGCAAGAGCTGGGTGTTGATGGATTACGCCACGGGGCAGATCCTGGCCAGCAAGGAGCCGGACCTGCGCGTGGAGCCCGCGTCGATCACCAAAATCATGACCGACTACGTGGTCTCGGCCGAGGTCGCCAACGGCAAGGTCCACATGAGCGACCCGGTCACCATCAGCGAGAACGCCTGGCGCGGCGGCGGCGCCGGCACCGACGGCTCCACCAGCTTCCTCAAGCTCAACAGCCAGGTGCCGCTGAAAGACCTGCTGTACGGCATGATCATCCAGTCCGGCAACGACGCGGCGATCGCGCTGGCCGAGCACACGGCCGGTTCCGAGTCCTCGTTTGCGGCGCTGATGAACGCCTATGCCAAGCAGTTGGGCATGGTCAATTCCAACTTCCGCAACGCGTCGGGCTACCCGATCGAGGATCACTACACCACCGCGCACGACGTGGCGATCCTGTCGCGCGCGCTGATCCACGACTTCCCCGAGGACTATGCGATCTCCGCGGTGAAGGAGTTCGAGTGGAACGGTATCAAGCAGCACAACCGCAACACCTTGCTGTGGCGCGACCCCAGCGTGGACGGCATCAAGACCGGTCACACCGCGGCCGCCGGCTACTGCCTGGCCGCATCGGCCAAGCAGGGCGAGTCGCGGATGATCGCCATCGTGATGGGCGCCAGCAGCGAGAAGGCGCGTGCCGATTCGGCGATGGCGCTGCTCAACTACGGCTTCCGCTTCTATGAAACGCACAAGCTGTACGAGGCCGGCAAGGCGCTGGTGACGCCGCGGCTGTGGAAGGGCGAAAGCAACCAGCTGCCGCTGGGCGCCGCCGAGGACGTGCGGGTGACGGTCAAGCGCGGTGACTACGACAAGCTCAAGGCCACCATGGACATTCCCGCCACCCTGATCGCGCCGTTCAAGAAGGGCCAGCAGGTCGGCACCCTGCGTGTCACCCTGGCCGGCCAGCCGGTGCAGAACGTGCCGCTGGTGGCGCTGGCCGATGCGCCGAAGGGCGGTTTCTTCTCGCGCCTGTGGGACACCATCCTGTTGTGGTTCCACGGCAGCAAGGACAAGACCGAACAGGCCGCGGACGCGAAATAATGCAACCGATCGACTTCACCAAGGCGAAGCAGGAAGGCAAGGGATTCCAGTTCCCCGGTGATTTCGAGATCACCGCGGTGGGCAGCGCCAGCGCCGACCTGCCCGCCAAGGTGCCGCAGCTGCTGGAGCAGGCGGGGCTGAAAGTGCTGCACGAAAGCGTGCGCCACCGGCATTCCGGCGGCGGCAATTTCGTCTCGGTCACGGTCAGCTTCCGCTGCGAGAACCGCGAGCAATACGACGCAGCGCATGTGGCGCTGCGCGAGTGTCCGGATATCCGGTATACGTTGTGAGGCCGGGAATCGGGAATGGGGAATGGAAAAGCCATTCCAGGCTCCCCATTTTCATTTGTGCATGAGGCTCCATAAGTTTTCAATTTTGCCGTGACCCACGATTCCCCATTCCCCATTCCCGATTCCCGGCCTTTGAAAATTCGCCGCCTCGGCCGCCAGCCCTACGCGGTGACGTGGAAGGCGATGGGTGCGTTCACCGACAACCGGGTGGCCGATACCGCCGACGAATTGTGGTTGCTGGAGCACGACCCGGTATTCACCCTGGGCCAGGCCGGCAAGATGGAGCACGTGCTGGCGCCCGGCGACATCCCGGTGGTGCCGGTGGATCGCGGCGGCCAGGTGACGTATCACGGCCCCGGGCAGATCGTGGCCTATCCGCTTATCGACCTTCGCCGCGTGGGCGTCAGCGTGCGCGAGCTGGTGCATCGGATCGAGCAGGCCATCATCGACACGCTGGCGCATTGGCAGATCACCGCCGTGCGCCGCGACGGCGCGCCGGGCGTCTACGTGGGCGAGGCCAAAATCGCGGCGCTGGGCCTGCGCGTGAGGCGCGGTTGCAGCTTCCACGGGCTGGCCTTCAACGTGGCCATGGATCTGGAGCCGTTCCAGCGCATCAATCCTTGCGGTTACAAGGGTTTGGCGGTCACGCAAATGCTAGACTTGGCCGGCCCCACACGGCTGGCAGACGTCGAGGATGTGCTGATCGGCGAATTCTGCCGCCAGTTCGGTTTCTCCGCCGTACCGACCGCCCCCGTGCTACCCGAACTCCCCGCCCGCGCAGCGGCCCAGGCTTGATCGATCCAGGCGTTTTCATGAGCAACCTTTCCCCCTCCAAGACCATCCCGATCAGCGTTGTCGCCGGCGCGCCCGAGAAGCAACTGGGCAGCGACAAGATCGCGTTGAACCGCGCCGGTTTCGACACCGCCGTGCCGACGCTGCGCAAGCCATCCTGGATTCGCGTGCGGCTGCCGCAAGGCAACGCGGTGCAGCAGTTGAAGGCGCGCCTGCGCGAGAACGCGCTGGTCACCGTATGCGAGGAAGCGTCCTGCCCGAACATCCACGAATGCTTCAGCAAGGGCACCGCCACCTTCATGATCCTGGGCGAGGTGTGCACCCGGCGCTGCTCGTTCTGCGACGTGGCGCATGGCCGGCCGCAGCCGCCGGATACCATGGAGCCGGCGCGGTTGGCGCAGACCATCGCCGACATGCGGCTGAAATACGTGGTGATCACCTCGGTCGACCGCGACGATCTGCGCGACGGCGGCGCCAGCCATTTCGCCTCGTGCATCCGCGCCACACGCCACGCCAGCCCCAACATCAAGATCGAGATCCTCACCCCCGATTTTCGCGGCAAGGGCCGCATGGAGCGGGCGCTGGAAGTGTTGAAGGATTTCCCGCCGGACGTGTTCAACCACAACCTGGAAACCGTGCCGCACCTGTATCGCGAAGTGCGCCCGGGCGCCGATTACCAGTGGTCGCTGGACCTGCTCAAGCGCTTCAAGGCGCAGCACCCCGACGTGCCGACCAAGTCCGGCATCATGCTGGGCCTGGGAGAAACGTACGATCAGGTGATCGAGACGCTGCGCGATCTACGCGCCCATGACGTCGAGATGATCACCATTGGCCAGTACCTGCAGCCCACGCCGCACCATCACCCGGTGGTGCGGTACTGGACTCCCGAGGAATTCGACGCGTTGCGCGAAGCCGGTGAGGCGATGGGTTTCCATCACGTCGCCTCCGGCCCGCTGGTGCGGTCGTCCTATCACGCCGACCTGCAGGCCCATGCAGCCGGCGTCACCGAGCACGCCTGAGAGAATCCATGAAATTTCGCCCCCTGCTGGCCCTGCTGCTCGCCATCACCACCACCTGCGTTTGCGCGCAGTCCGCCGCCGATCTCGGCGCCGGGCAGAAAAATCGCAAGGCTTCGGTATGGCCGTTGGTGCCCAGCACCACCGAGGCCGAAGCGGCGCAGTTGTCGGCGCGCTTCCTGACGCGCTTCCACTACGACGCGCAGCCTTTGGACGACGCGATGTCGGCCCGCATCTTCAAGGCCTACCTGAAGATGCTGGACGGCGAAAAGGTGTTCTTCACCCAGGCCGACATGGCCACGTTCGCGCCGCTGGAAACCAAGCTCGACGACGCGATCTGGAACCAGGACCTGTCCGCGCCGTTCACCATCTTCAATCTTTACCTGCACCGCGCCGTCGATCGCATGACCTTTGCGCGCGGCCTGCTGGCCAAGGGTTTCGACTTCAACGCCGACGAGAGCTACACCTTCGATCGCAAGGACGCCACCTGGGCGAAAGACAAGGCCGAACTGGACGACCTGTGGCGCAAGCGCACCATGAACGACTGGTTGCGCCTGAAGCTGGCCGGCAAGCCCGATGACGAAATCCGCAAGACGCTGACCAAGCGTTACACCGGCTACATCGAGCGGGTAAAGCAGCTGGACAGCGAAGATGCGTTCCAGACCTTCATGACCGCCTACGCGGAAACCACCGACCCGCACACCGATTATCTGGGGCCGCGCGCGGCGGAGAACTTCGACATCGCGATGAAGCTGTCGCTGGAAGGCATCGGCGCGGTGCTGCAGGCGCGCGACGACTACACCCAGATCCGCGAGCTGGTGCCGGGTGCGCCCGCGATGAAATCCGGCAAGATCCACGTGGGCGACCGCATCGTGGGCATCGGCCAGGGCGCCGAAGGCCCGGTCACCGACGTGATCGGCTGGCGCCTGGACGACGTGGTCAACCAGATCCGCGGCAAGAAGGACACCACCGTGCGGCTGGAGATCCTGCCGGCGGACACCGGCCTCGATGGCAAGCACGTGTTCGTCACCCTGGTGCGCAAGAAGGTCAGCATCGAGGAGCAGGCGGCCAAGAAGAAGATCGTGGAGATCAAGGATGGCGACGTCACCCGCAAGATCGGCGTGATCGAGCTGCCCACCTTCTATTCCGATTTCGGCGCGCGCAGCGAGGGCGACAAGAACTTCAAGAGCGCCACCCGCGACGTGGCCAAGCTGCTGGGCGAGCTCAAGACGGCTGGCGTGCAGGGCGTGGTGATGGATCTGCGCAACAACGGCGGCGGCTCGTTGGCCGAGGCCAATGCCATGACCGGCCTGTTCATCGACACCGGCCCGGTGGTGCAGGTGCGCGACGCCAAGGGTCATGCCGAAGCGCAGGGCGACGACGACCCGGGCATGGCCTGGAGCGGCCCGCTGGCGGTGCTGGTCAACCGCGGCACTGCTTCCGCCTCGGAGATCTTCGCCGCCGCTATCCAGGATTACGGCCGCGGCCTGATCATCGGTGAGCCCACCTTCGGCAAGGGCACGGTGCAGAACCTGGTCGACCTGGACCGCTTCAGCCGCAGCGAGAGCGACAAGCCGCAATACGGCGAGCTGAAGATGACCATCGCCGAGTTCTTCCGCATCAACGGTGGCTCCACCCAGCTGAAGGGTGTCACCCCGGACATCGCCTTCCCGAAGAATGGCGACGAGAAAGACTTCGGCGAATCCACCTACGACAACGCACTGGAGTGGACGCACATCCCCCCGGCGCAGTACCAGCCGATTGCCGACATGAAGGCGTACCTGCCGAAGCTTGAGCAGATGCACGATGCGCGCGTGGTGAAGTCGCCGGGCTGGCAGCTGATGCTGGACGAACTGGCCCAGTACAAGATCATGCGCGGCAAGAAGTCGATCTCGCTGAACCTGGCCACGCGCGAGGCCGAGCGCAAGCAGCAGGACGCCATCCAGGCCAGCTTCCGCGCGCGGCACAAGGCCATCGACGGCACCACCAACCTGCTCGATGAAGAAGACGACGTCAGCAGCCGGCTGGACGACGGCCTCAATCCGAACGAGCGCAGCCTGAAGAGCGAGCTGAAGCAGGAGAAGGAGGCGAAGGAAGCGAAGGACGTGCAGCTGGACGAAAGCGCGCACGTGTTGTTCGACGCGGTCGGCCTGATCAAGGCCGACCCGAAACTCGCCGCCGAAGTCCTGCCCTACGGCGGCAAGTTCAGCCTGAACACCGTGGCCAGCACCTCGCTGCCCGCGTCTGCCGCAAGCGCGCCAGTGCACTGAGCGCGTAGGCATCGCCAAAGAAAAAGGCAGCGCTTGCGCTGCCTTTTTTTGTCCGCCGAGCCGCAAATCCTGTAGGAGCGGCTTCAGCCGCGATGCTTTTCAGCTTTCGACAAAGAGCATCGCGACTGAAGTCGCTCCTGCAACAGCCGGGTGGGTTCAGCCGAAGCGCTGCTGCAACACGGCGAACACCGCCCGCAGCCCCATCGCCTCGCCGCCGCGCGGGCGGCCGGGGCGGTCGGCGTCGTTCCAGGCGTAGGTGTCCAGGTGCAGCCAGTCGATGTCGTCGGGCACGAAGCGCTCCAGGTACAGCGCCGCGGTGATCGCGCCCGCGTGGCGCGACGGCCCGGCGTTGGCGAAGTCGGCCAGGTGCGAATCCAGCAGCTTGCGGTACGGCCGCCACAACGGCAGTCGCCACAACGGATCGGCCACGGCGTGGCCGGCGGCGACCACCTCGTCGGCCGATGCATCGCGATTGCCGAACAGTGCCGGCAGGTCCGGCCCCAGCGCCACGCGCGCGGCGCCGGTCAGGGTGGCGAAATCGATCATCAAGACAGGCTTCTGCTCGGCGCCGTAGGCCAGCGCGTCGCACAAGATCAACCGGCCCTCGGCGTCGGTGTTGTCCACCTCGACGGTGTGGCCGGCGCGCGTGGTGATGACCTCGCCGGGACGCATTGCATTGCCTGCCACCGCGTTCTCCACGGCGGGGATCAGCAAGGTCAGCCGCACCGGCAGTTTCGCCTGCATCACCAGAGCGGCCAGCGCGATCGCGTGTGCCGCGCCGCCCATGTCCTTCTTCATCCAGCGCATGCCGTCGGCCGATTTCAGATCCAGCCCGCCGGTGTCGAAACACACGCCCTTGCCCACGATCACCAGCTTCGGGTCGCTGGCCTTGCCCCAGCTGAGTTCGACCAGCCGTGGCGCACGGTGGCTGGCGCGGCCCACCGCGTGGATGGTGGGGAAGTTGGCGGCCAGCAGTTCGTCGCCCACCCATTCGCGCAGCTTCGCGCGATGCGTCTTGCCCAGCCGGCGCACGGCGTCGGCCAGCTGCTGCGGGCTCATGTCCTCGGTGGGCGTGTTGACCAGGTCGCGTACCAGGCAGGTGGCGTCGACCAGCGGCGCCAATTGCTTCAGCGCGTCCGCCGCCACTGCCAGCTTCGCAGGCGCTCGGCGCGGTTGGCGGTAGCGGCTGAACTGGTACGCGCCCAGCGCCCAGCCCAGCGCGGCCTGCGCGGGGTCGGCCAGCACGCCTTCGGCGGCCAGGTGATAGGTGGCCTCGGGCAGCGTGCAGGGCAGGGCGGCCAGCGCAGCCAGGCTGTCGCGCGGATCGACGCCGGCCAGCACCCGCACCAGCTTGCCGGACGCATCCGCCAGCAGGGCGAAACTGCCCGGCGCGGCATCGAAACCGGTGTCGGCCAGCCAGCGGCGCTGGCTCGCGTCCAGCCGGCGCCGGGTGGCGGCCAGATGGGCCGCGTCGGTGGTTTCGATGGCAATGCTGCGACGGTCGCCGGGCTGGCGTTCGATCAGGGCGGACATGCGGTCTCCTCGTGTTTCGGTGATGCCGGCGCGTGCCCACGCGCGCGGTGAATCGCCCATTTTGCGCGCATTGCGCCGGGCTTGCTCAAGCTTGCGCGTCAAGCCAGTCGGCCAGCGCGGCCATGTCGGGCAGATCGAGGTCAGGCCTTGCGCCCAATGCCTCGGGCCAGGGTTCGCTGTGGCGGTTGATCCAGGCCGTGCGCAGGCCGGCATCGCGGGCGCCGGCCACGTCCATCGCCGGGTCGTCGCCCACGTGCAGGATGTTGGCCGGTGCCACGCCAAGGCAATCGGCAGCGGCCTGAAAAATGCGCGGGTCGGGTTTGGCGAAGCCGGTGTCGCGGGCGCAGACGTGGTGCGCGAAATGGGTATGGATGCCCACGCGGTGCAGGTCGGCATTGCCGTTGGTGAGGCTGGCCAGCGGCACGCGGGCGGCGATGCGTTGCAGCGCGGGCAGGCTGTCGGCGTACAGCTCCACCGCGTTGCGGGCGGCGAAGTAGATTTCCCACAGCGCGTCGACCGGCGCCTCGATCACGCCGCAGGCGTCGAAGGCCTGCTGCAGGGTGAGCTGGCGCTGGGTGGTGAAGTCGTGCGCCAGGTCGGTGCGCTCGGCCGCCACCTGCAGGCGCAGCGCGCGCATCGCGTCGATCGGCCACTTCAGCGCCACGTCCGGGTGATGCTGGCGCAACCACGCGTCGACTGCCTCGTCGGCGCGTTGCAGCGCCGGCAGCACCGGCCACAAGGTGTCATCCAGGTCCAGCGTGAGCGCCAGGATATGCACCTGCGTTCAGCCGTCTATTTGTTGCCGAGGTGGAGCACCTGGCCGATCTTCAGGTTGTCGTTCTTCAGGTGGTTCCAGTCGCGCAGCTGCGCCACGGTGAGGTCGTGCTTCTTGGCGATCACCGACAGCGTGTCGCCCTTGCTCACGGTGTAGAGCTTGCTCGGCGCCGGCGCCACGGGCGGCGGGGTCGGGGCCTTGCGCTCCTCCATCGCCGTCCTGGCGGCCAGCGTCTTGGGCGAGGTGGGGGCGATCGCCGCGCCCGCGGCATAGGTGGCACCCGGCGCGGCCACCGGGGTGCGGCGGCGCGCACCCACGGCGGCCAGGATCTTGTCGCGTCGCGAACTGTCCAGCGCGGTCAGCGCGCTGCCATCCTCGAACGGCAGCACGGCGTGCTTGCGCAGCGCTTCCTTGGCCGGGTCGGTGTGCATGAAATCGACGAACGCCTGCACCTGCGCGGCTTTGGGGCTGCGCGGGTTGGTCACCAGGTAGAGCGGGGTAAACAGCACGTAGCTGCCGTCGGCGACGTTGGCCACGGTGGCCGGCACGCCGTCGATCGACAGCGCCTTCAGCTTGCGGTTGCCCTGGATGTCCGACAGCGTGGCGGCGCCCAGCCCGTTCGGGTTCAGCGCCACACCTTCTTCCAGCTTGTGCGTGTTGACGTACAGGCGCGGCGCCGCCACCGGCTGGTTGCCGCGGCCGAACAGCAGGCTGCGCAGGCTGTATTCCACGCCGTCGCCGGGGCTGGCCACGGCGTACACGTCGATCGGCGCATTGCGGCCGCCCACCTCGCTCCAGTTGTGGATCCTGCCGTAGTAGATGTCGTGCACCTGTTTCAGGCTGAGGTTGTTGACCGGGTTGGAGGCCTGGGTAATCACCACCAGCCCGTCCCACGCCACCGGGGTGAACACCAGGTTGGCGTTCTGCGCGCTGCCGTCGCTGCCGCGGGCGCTGCCGGCCAGGTCGGCCGTGCCGCTGGCCACCGCGTCGATGCCCGAAGCGGTGTTGAACGGCTGCAGCTCGATATTGCCGTGGCCGGCCTTTTTCCAGGCGGCGGCCACTTCGCTGACCACGCCCTGCGCCGTGGCCACGTCGCCGCGCCAGATCAGGGTGGGGCCGGCGCTCTTGCTGGCGCTGGCCTTGTGGGCATGGCTTTTCTTGGCGAAGGACGGGCTGGCGACGCTGGCGCCGATCAGGGCGACGGACAACAAACAGGCAAGACGGACAGACATGACGATGGAGAGCCCCGGCGTGGGTGGACGAGAAAGCGCGAGTATGTCGCTTCACCATCGCGAAATTGGTGAAGCAGACCCGGCATTTCAGCGGTCCGCCGGGGAAACATCAAGTTTTTCCCGCGGCTGGCACGATCCCGATGGCCTCCATGGCACCGCCAACCCTTTCCGCAGGCGCTCCCGCGGAAAGCTGAACAGCCGGCGCTTACTGGATCAGCACGTAATGGCTGCCGTCGGCATCGGCCACCACCAGTACCAGTTGCCGCAGGTGCACGCCGGCCAGTCCGCGCAGCATGCGCAGGCTGACGATGCGCTGGTTGCCGATGCCGATCAGCATGTCGCCGGATTCCAGCCCGGCCCGCGCCGCGCGGCTGCCCGGCTGCACCGCACTGATCGCCACGCCGTGGATGCCCTGGTCGCGCTGGCGCTGGCTCAATTCGCTGAAGCGCACGCCGGCCAGGCGCGGGTCGAGCTGGCCGCCATCCAGCGTGGCCAGTTTCTCCGGACTCAGCGTGGCGTTCACCTCGCGCTGTTTGCCGTCGCGCAGCAGGCCCAGCCGCACGCTGCTGCCCAGCGGCAGCAGGCCTTCGGCATTTCGCAGCTGTTGCACGCTGCGGAGCGGTTCGCCGTTCAACGCGGTCAGCACATCGCCCGGTTGCAGCCCCGCGCGTTCGGCGGCGCCGTCCGCGGTGACGCTGGTGACCACCACGCCCTTGCTGTCCTTCAAGCCCAGCGATTGCGCAATGCGCGGGGTGATCGTCTGCGTCTGCAGCCCCAGGCTGCCGCGCTCCACCTTGCCGTGCGCCAGCAACTGGCTCATCACCGAGCTGGTGAGGTTGCTGGGGATGGCAAAGCCGATGCCCACATTGCCGCCCGAGGGCGAGAAAATCATCGTGTTGATGCCCACCAGCTCACCGCGCAGGTTCACCAGCGCGCCGCCGGAATTGCCCGGGTTGATCGAGGCATCGGTCTGGATGAAGTTCTGGTAGCCGCCCATCCCGGGCGCGTCCTGGCCCAGCCCCGAGCGGCCCAGCGCGGAGACGATGCCCGAGGTCACCGTCTGCCCCAGCCCGAACGGGTCGCCCACCGCCACCACGTAATCGCCCACCCGCAGCTGCGATGAATCGGCCAGCGGCAGCGCCTGCAATTTCACCGCGGGAATCTGCACCACGGCCACGTCGGTATCCGGGTCGGTGCCGATCAGCTTGCCCTTCATCGTGCGCCCGTCCTGCAACGTCACGCTGATGTCGTCGGCGCCGCCCACCACGTGGTTGTTGGTCAGCACGTAGCCCTTGGCCGCATCCACGATCACGCCCGAACCCAGGCTCTGTTCCACCCGCTCGCGCGGCGAGGCAGGCAGGCCGAAGAACTGGCGCACCATCGGGTCGTCGAAATACGCATTGCGCACCTGCACCCGGGTGCGGGTGGAAATATTCACCACGGCCGGCGTCACCCGCTGCAGCATCGGCGCCAGCGACGGCATCGGCTGACCATCGACAGCCGCCGGCAGCGCGGCACGCCCCGGCGCCGGCAAGGCCGTGCTGGCCAGCGCAATCAGCAGGGTTGCCAGCCAGCGATGGACGCGAAAAAGGTGGCGGGACATCGGGTTCTCCTTGACGTGATCGGCGCAGTTTCGACTGCAGGCGCGCCGCACGGTTCCGGCGTCGCAGTTTCCTGCACCCATGCTGCTCAGCCACTTTACATCGGCGGTTGTCGGGGTTACCTTCCTTCTCCGTTCGCAACCACAACATCTTGTGTCTGCCTTACGGTAATCAAACAAGTGCTGGTGCCGGTTGCGCTATCCTCGGGGGAGGGCAAGGCCGCTGCCAGCAGCCATCAAATACCGCAGAAAACCCCGCCGAAACACCACTTTCGGCCGTGTCGATCATCCAAAAACACCGCATCAACACCAACGGGGCCGCAAGGTACCGGGAGGTCAGGAAATCCAATGAGCACAGTCCGTGCACCAGCCGCAGGTACCGCCGTGAGTCGTGACGCCGTGGACATCCCGCTGCAACCCGCATCGCAGGATATCTGGGACAAGAAATACCGCCTCAAGAACAAGGCGGGCGAACCGGTCGATGCCAACGTCGACGCCACCTGGCAGCGCGTGGCGCGCGCCTTGTCCGACGTGGAAACCACGCCCGAGTTGCGCGCGCACTGGTATGAGCGCTTCGTGTGGGCGCTGCGCCGCGGGGCGATCCCCGCCGGCCGCATCACCTCCAACGCGGGCGCGCTGGCGCACAAGCCGGCCACCTCCACCATCAACTGCACGGTGTCGGGCACCATCCGCGACTCGATGGACGACATCCTGGAGAAGGTGCACCAGGCCGGCCTCACGCTGAAGGCCGGCTGCGGCATCGGCTACGAATTCTCCACGCTGCGCCCGCGCGGCGCGTACGTGTCGGGTGCCGGCGCGTACACCAGCGGCCCGCTGTCGTTCATGGATATCTACGACAAGATGTGCTTCACCGTGTCCTCCGCCGGCGGCCGCCGCGGCGCGCAGATGGGCACGTTCGACATCAGCCATCCCGACGCCAAGGAGTTCATCCGCGCCAAGCGCGAGGACGGCCGCCTGCGCCAGTTCAACCTCAGCCTGCTGATCACCGACGGCTTCATGCAGGCGGTGGAGCACGACCAGGACTGGCCGCTGGTGTTCCCCGTGCACGTCAAGGAAAAGGACGAGGTCGACCTCGCCGACCCCACCAAGGTGGTGTGGCGCGAGTGGCCCATCCATGAGAACTACGTGGACCGCGAAGACGGCCTGGTCGCCTGCAAGATCTACGGCACCATCCGCGCGCGGCACCTGTGGGACATGATCATGGTGTCCACCTACGACTATGCCGAGCCGGGTTTCATCCTGATCGACAAGGTCAACGAGATGAACAACAACTGGTGGTGCGAGCACATCCGCGCCACCAACCCCTGCGGCGAGCAGCCGCTGCCGCCGTACGGCTCCTGCCTGCTCGGCTCGATCAACCTCACCACCTTCGTGCGCGACCCGTTCGGCCCCAAGGCGCGCTTCGACTGGGACGAGTACCGCGAGGTGGTGAAGGTGTTCACCCGCATGCTCGACAACGTGGTGGAGATCAACGGCCTGCCGCTGGAGCAGCAGCGCAACGAGATCATGGGCAAGCGTCGCCACGGCATGGGTTTCCTGGGCCTGGGCAGTACGCTGACCATGCTCAAGCACCGCTACGGCACCGCCGAGGCGGTAGCCTTCACCGAGGACGTGTCGCGCGAGCTGGCCGTGGCCGGCTGGGAAGTGGCGCTGGAGCTGGCGAAAGAGAAAGGCCCCGCACCGGTGCTGACGCAGGAGTTCACCGTCACCGGCGACATGCTGCGCAAGCGCCCGGAAATGGTCACCGACGGCTACAAGGTGGGCGACACCATCCCCGGCCGCGTGCTGCACGCCAAGTACAGCCGCTACATGCAGCGCATCGCCACCGTGGCGCCGGAGCTGGTGGACGCGCTGGCCGAAACCGGCGCGCGCTTCACCCACCACAGCTCGATCGCGCCCACTGGCACCATCTCGCTGTCGCTGGCCAACAATGCCAGCAACGGCATCGAGCCCAGCTTCGCGCACAGCTATTCGCGCAACGTGATCCGCGAGGGCAAGAAGTCGAAGGAGCGCGTCGAGGTGCTCAGCTACGAACTGCTGGCCTATCGCGCGCTGATCAACGCCGACGCCAAGCCGTTCGCCGAAGAGGTCGAGAACAAGCTGCCCGCCTACTTCGTGGCCGCCGACGACATCAGCCCGAAGGAACACGTGGACATCCAGGCCGCCTCGCAGAAATGGATCGACTCGTCCATCTCCAAGACCGCCAACGTGCCCACTGATTACCCCTACGAGGACTTCAAGGACATCTACTTCTACGCCTACAAGCAGGGCCTGAAGGGGTGCACCACGTTCCGCTTCAATCCGGCCGCGTTCCAGGGCGTATTGGTGAAGGAATCCGACCTTGAAAACACGCTCTACCGCTTCGAACTGGAAGACGGTAGCGTGATGGAATTGAAGGGCAACGAGCAGGTGGAATACGACGGCGAAATGCACTCCGCCGCCAACCTGTTCGACGCCCTGAAAGAAGGCTATTACGGCAAGTTCTAGGCACGCGCGCCCAGCCGGGCGCGCGTCCGCGTCGCACCCTCATCGACGGAGCACGGCATGCCAACCCCTATCGATACACCGGCCAACAAAGGCGACGCATTCAGCGCCGACGAGCGCACCGGGCCCTTGGTATTGCCCGTGCTGCCCACGATCGAATCGATGGGCGCCGCGCCGCTGGACGCCAGGGCTTACGCGGCGCCGAAACGCAAGGCGCCGGTGAAGAAAGCCGTCGCGAGAAAGGCCGCATCGCCGAAGGCCGCCGCGAAAAAAGTGGCACCGAAAGCGGCGCCAGCCAGGCGCGCGGCCGCGAAAAAGGCGGCCGCGAAACCGGCCACGAAAACCGCGGGCAAGCTCGTGCCGCCGTACATCGTGAAAACCGCCAGCAAGAAACCCGCAGCGAAGAAAGCCGCCATCGCCAGGAAAGTGGCCGGCAAACCGCCCATCGACAACACAGCGAAAGTCAGCAGCAAACAGACGGCCAAAAAGGCCGCGCCAGCGAAGGCGGCAAAGTCCGCCAGCAAGAAGGCCGTCGCCAAGACGGCCAAGAGGTCCACTGCCAGCAGCAAACCGAGCGCCACGACGGCACGCAAGACCGCCGCCAGAAAAGTCGCCGGTCGAGGGAAATAGCCGCACCGCCCGGTCCGGCCTCGCGCCGGGCCGGGCACTTCTCCACGCGCTGGCGCGTGACACGCAATATCTGTGCAACAGTCCGGCCCATGCCGGCGGCACGCCACCCATTCAAAGAAGCGAAACCATGGCAATCAAGATCAACAAGAAGATCACCGGCTACAACGTCGTGAAACCCGAAGACAAGGCCGTCGCCGCGCCCGCGGCCGCCGCCACGCCCAAGGCCGCGCCGATGGCCGAAGTGATCCAGATGCACGAGAGCGTCCAGCGCCCCGAGTCCCTGGTCGGCTCCACCTTCAAGATCAAGTCGCCGCTGTTCGAGCACGCGCTGTACGTCACCATCAACGACATCATCCTCAACGCAGGCACCCCGCACGAACAGCGCCGCCCGTTCGAGATCTTCATCAACTCGAAAAACATGGACCACTTCCAGTGGATCGTGGCGCTCACCCGCATCCTCTCCGCCGTGTTCCGCAAGGGCGGCGACGTCACCTTCATCGCCGAGGAAATGAAGGCGGTGTTCGACCCGCGCGGCGGCTACTTCAAGGCAGGTGGCGTGTACATGCCCTCCATCGTGGCCGAGATCGGCGCGGTGATAGAGCAGCACATGAAGAATATTGGGCTGATCCATGATCCGGAGATGGATGAGGCTACGCGGAAGCTCATCGCCGAGAAGAGGGCGGCGTTTGAGCAGGCTGGCGCAAAAAAGAACGCTGATGTAGGAGCGCACCCTGCGCGTGACGCTTCTGGAGCCTCCGCCGACACTGAATCCTCCGGTTTCCCGCCTGGCGCCACGATGTGCGTGAAGTGCAACACGCAGGCGTTGGTGCTGATGGACGGGTGCCAAACTTGTTTGAATTGCGGTTATAGCAAGTGCGGCTAGGAGTTGGTCGGCCACCGATGCGTTGCAGATAGTGACGTCGACTTGCATCACCTATAAGATGCAAGTTTGCCAAGGTCGTGCATTTCAATGGCTTGGATGCGCGACAATTGGGGGTTCCTTTGCTTCTCAGCCTCTTTTGTGGCGCAGGTGGTCTCGACCTAGGTTTCGAAGGGGCGGGCCTCAATTCGTCCCTCGCGTACGATATTCGGCCCCATAGTATTTCTTCGTATAACGGTAATCGTGCCGACGGCCGGGGCCGAATTCAGGATATACGCGAACTTTCATTGAAGATGCTTGATCAGCATTATGGCGGTGGGTTTGCTCCTATTGGAATAATTGGGGGGCCCCCTTGTCAGAGTTTTAGTGGGGCGAACACGTCCGATACGCCAGATGATCCCCGACATTCTCTACCCCTTGAATACGCACGCTTAGTTCGCGCCTTGAACGCGAGATCGCGTATGCATTTCTTCGTGTTCGAGAACGTAGTGGGCCTGATTGGAGCCAAACATCGCGAAGTTTTTGATCAGGTAACGAAACTTCTACATTCTGCTGGCTTTAACGTCAGTCATTCCGTCCTAAATTCTGCCAACTACGGTGTACCACAGAAGCGGCGACGACTTATCGTTGTTGGTTTTAATCGTGCCATCTACGGCAATCTGAATTGGGTACCGCCAATCGCAACTGTACAGCCCTCCGAGTGGCGCTCTGTTAGGGCTGCGATCGGTCATTTGCCGGCCCCTACTTTTTTCAGGAAAGGGATCGAGCCCGAGCAGATCAATCATCATCCGAATCATTGGTGCATGCAGCCAAAGAGCATTCGTTTCTCAGCGCGCCGACTGACGACAGGCGACATGAAGAATCGACGAAGCTTTAAAACCCTGGCCTGGGACCAGCCTAGCCCGACTGTTGCTTATGGAAACAGGGAGGTTCATGTGCATCCCAACTGTGAGCGCCGCCTTAGTGTGCACGAAGCTATGCTGCTTCAAGGGTTTCCGATCGAATACGTATTGCGAGGAAACCTTTCCGAGCAAATTACGCAGGTTAGTGAGGCAGTGCCGCCTCCAATGGCAAAAGCAGTAGCAGAATCTATACGGTCGCAACTTGGGCTCTAGAGTTTTACGGCAAGACATCAGGAGCGAGCATGGAAGAGACTTTGAATGGCGCTGGGGCCGGGGACGCAAGTGAGCTCCCTTTTCTACCCGATCAGGTTGAGCTCGCCCAATTTCTAGGTGATGAGGCCAACTCCGGAAATATTGTACGCACGCAGCTGAAAGCCAGTGGGAGGGTGATCGCACGTGTGACCGACGGGATTTATCGGCGACCTGCATCAGCATTTAGAGAGTTGATATCGAATGCGTGGGATGCTGATGCGAACACCATAACCATTCTGACCGACGCTCCTCGTTTTGAAAGGATCCATATCCGCGACAATGGGAACGGTATGTCGCACGAGGTCCTGTCACGTATTCTTCTCAATATCGGAGGGAGTGCTAAGCGCCACATAGACGGACAAACTTTAGGTATTACTGCGTCTAACGATCCGACTAAGTCGCCGGGTGGACGACCTCTTATAGGAAAAATCGGCATTGGTTTGTTTTCCGTTAGCCAGATTTCGCGCCGATTTCGAATCATTACGAAGGTAAAGGGAGCCAGCTATAGGCTCGTCGCTGACGTGCGGCTGCGCACATATTCGGAGGATCCTAATGATCATCCTGAAGTTGAAGCGGACGATGAGTTCATTAGCGGCGAAGTTCTCTTGGTGCGGCAGGCTGCACAGGATATAGAGTCCCAAGGTACCGATATCGTCCTTGAAGACGTAAAGCCGAATATTCGCGATTTACTTCGAGATAACGCACGCTGGCGCTTGATTGCGGAGCGAAGGAATGCGCTCTCCAATGGTGATATGGATGCAGCGCTCGCGATAAAGGTGGAGGAGCCTCGGGTTCATTCGGGGTGGATTGAAGAAATGCGTTCGAACGACACGAGTCCAGTCGTTCAAACAGTTCCATCGATGCTACCGTGGGATGCTGAGACGCCTGCCAATGAGCGCATGGCGTGTCTAATGGATGCGGTAGAAAAAGAAACGGAGTCGACACAACGTCCTGCTCTGAATAACGTGCTTGACGCGTATTTAGAGATGTTATGGACTCTGGGCCTCTCAAGCCCTGTGGACTATATTGACTCCCATCCATTCGATTTGAAGCGATCGTCCGCATTTGATCTTTACTGGATATCGAATGATGCAAGGGGGCAGGCGATTCTTGTTGACATGCGCGCGGGGGAAAGCGTTCGAGAGGCGATAGCAAGGGAACATGAAGTAAATTTGGAGGATGGGTTGCCGCATACGGCTGGGCCATTTTCGGCGTTTATCGACGGCGTAGAGTTAAAAAAGCCAATCCGCTATAGATTTAGGTCGGCCGGCGAACGAAATCTTTCGCGAGCGCTGCTCTTCGTGGGGCGATACAACCCAAATTTATCAAGGGTCTCCAATGAGCGTCGTGGCGGTGGCCTCGAACTTGAAGCGTATATATATTGGAACGGGAGAATTGTCCCTAAGGAAAATAATGGGGTGCTGGTTCGAATACGCGGTGCAAGTGGCGCGCTCTTTGATCCTACTTTTTTTGGCTATCAGGTATCAGAGCTCACCCGGCTAAAGCAAATCACGTCGGAGATCTATGTTCGTCGAGGACTTGATGCTGCCCTTAATATCGACAGAGAGTCTTTCAATTACTCGCACCCTCATGTCCAGCTAGTTGCACAGTGGCTTCAGCGGGGGGTACGGCAGCTTACAAACAAGCATAAGGATTTGGCCAAGAAAGCTCGACTTGAGCGTCGAGAAATAGCCGGGAACGAACAACAATCGGCAATTAATGATTATGCGGACGCTGTCTGGCGGCATCGCCAAGGAGATGAGTCATCACCAAAGGTGGTGATTACTAGTGAGACTGGGCCTCTTTCGCAAGCCAGAAGTGAAGGAGCTTTGGCTCTGTCTAGCGAAATTATCTATTCGTCAAATAAGGTTGCCACGTTCGATCAGGGCATTAGGCAAGCAAAGACTGTGGCGTTGGTTCGTGTGCTTGCTGCATTTAATGTCTTGGATGATCGATCCTATCGCGAACAGGAAGATCTTGTGAGCGCAATTCTTGAACTCTTTCTCGGTAATTGACGCATGGCTACCGATACGGAGATGGAGAAAACTCAAGACGAACTCGGGAGCGACGATCTTACGAGTGTTTTCGGTACGGAGGATGTGCGGCCCCATGATGAGGGCCTTCGGCTTAAGAATGATTTTTTGCCATGGCATCGTCCAGTGAAGCAACTTGTGAGAAAGGAGCAATGGGCTGCGCTTGCGGTGAGACTGGTTAAGGATTCAAAACTCAGTAAGTTGCGTTACTTAACTCTTCCTGGCGCCGACATGTTCGATGTGCGCGTAATCGCGGAGACCTGCGCTCAGGAGGGTTGCAAAGTCGAATACTTAGGTTTCGATAGTTCGCGATCAGGAGAGAGAGGGGTAGATCAGTTGGCAGCCGCTACCGCCAATGCCGCGCAGCGTGATACGGCGGAGTCTGTACTTCGCCAAACTGGTTTGGTTACCGATAGCTCGATTACGCTCAATGACTTTCTCGAGGACATTGCTGTTTCGGGGTCGCAGGCTTGTGCGATTTTGAGAAATTTTGGCCACTTTGATATTGTCAATATTGATGCTTGCGATCACTTGGCGGTTGAGCCGGTTGGTGAAAGGCCGGGTCTTTTTTCCGCTGTCAAGGAAGTTTTTTCTCATCAGAGGGGGCGGCACTCTCCTTGGTTACTTTACGTCACAACTCGAGTTTCGCCAGATAGATTGGGGGGGCCGAAGGAAGAGTTTGTCGATGCAATCAAGCGAAATCTTGATCTTCCAACGGATGTATTTCGCAATGCGTTCGCGGAGGCGATGGGGGTGAGCGCGGATGACGTTGAGGATGTAGTTTCGGACGGATGGGCTATACATGATGACCGACTTCTGAAGTTGTTTAGCATCGGCTTGGGGAAATATCTACTTCAGTTGGCACACGGTCATTACGGCGATCCCGCAAAAGTTGAGTTAGCAAGTTGCTACTGTTATCGAGTCCACGAAGGAAGTGCAGATATGTTGGCATTGGCATTCCGTATTACGCCGACGGCTAAACGTATTGCTCAGCCAACTATTGGTGGCGGTGTGCTCAACCTTCCGCTTCTGGAGCCTGTTTTAGCGGCAAGGGTTGCAAATAAAGTGGTTAAGCTCGTTGATCTAGATCGGGAGCTCGCGGAGCAGCCTGACCTCGCAGAGGGAGCGCTTGCTGCTACGCTGAAGCTGCTTGAAGTTGCTAATTATAATTTGGATGAGTACCGCGAATGGCTGGAGAAAAATGAGCGACCAACTCCAACCAGCGTGGTTAGATCAGCGGTGACGCCTCTATCCATCGTTGACGGTTAAGCACGATGGGGTGTCTCATTTTTGGGGTGGCAGGGAAAAGGTGTTGGGGACAATTTTCTGACACAGGATCAAAGGCAAGAGCTTTCGTGCGCCTTCGGCGCGCGAGTAACTTTCTCTTGAATGGCCAAGAGAAAGTCACCAAAGAGAAGGCCACCCTCCTCGGCGCTTGCCGGGCTGCGCCCGGCAAGTCCGTGAGCCGCGGCCGGGCTTTTCGAGGTTGCCTTTCTGGGCGGGGACGCTCACAGCAGCTGTACTGTGCGCGCCGCGCATGAGGGCGGTAAGTTCGGCGTCAGTATGACGGTGAACGTCGGCTTGCCTGGGCTGCCTCCCCAGGCGGAGTCAAAATTTCTCGAAGTGCCTACCCGCTAACGGCGTGCACCCAGTTGGTCCGCTGCCGGGTGCGCCTCGGGCCGAGTAAATTGGTCCGATATAGTTGCTTCGCGAAGTGTCGCGGTTTGGTTTGGTTGTTGGATAGGTAGGCAGGAGATTCCACGTGACGCAGCAAGCGCAGTTCATTGACGACAGGATGGCCGCGCTACTCGATACGGACGAGGACCTGCGGCGGATGGTGGCGGGTGACTGGATGCGGTATCGAGCGTCGCCTGCGCTGCAGGAGCTGACGCGGGAGGCGAACGCGGTGTGTGCGGTGATCAATCGCATCTACTACGACGATGCCGACGAGGCGATGCGCCTTTTTCACGGTCTCGTTCCCGCCGCGGGCGCGGGGATCGATTTCCGGCCGCCGATCCGGATCGACTATGGCGGGCGCCTGGTCATCGGCGACCGTACGTTTATCAATGCCGATTTCATGGTCATCGGCGGCGGTGCGGTCACCATCGGGGCGGACTGCCTCATCGGGCCGCGCTGCGGTATCTACACCCCCAATCACGCGGAAGACATCGCACGCCGCCTCGAAGGCTGGGAGCTCCCCAGGCCGGTAACCATCGGCAACAACGTGTGGATAGGCGGCTCGGTCACGATCACGCCCGGCGTCACGATCGGCGACAACAGCATCATCGGCGCGGGCTCCGTGGTCACGCGCGACGTCCCGGCTGGCGTCGTCGCTGCCGGGAATCCATGCCGCGTCATTCGGCCGATTGCTGAAGCTTGAATCAGATCAGGGAGGCAGAAGGGCGCCACCCGGCTGGTCGCGCAGCTTCTGTAGATGGATCTGTCTTCGTACTTGGATGTCACCGATGAAACTCGCGCGCTCCGACTCTCCGTGGAAATGGACCTACGCGGTCATGGCCGCGTATGCGGCGCTCTCGTTTCTCCTGGCCTTCTTCCCGCTCAATCACTTCCCCACGATCGTTGATTTCGGCTCGATCCCGCTCATCAGGAAGCTGATGGCATGTTCTGCGTATCCCGCACGAACCTATTTCTACTGGCATTGGATGATCGTGGGGTCCCCGCTCATGCTTGTCCTGTTTGGGTTGGCGACTCCCGTCAGATTGAAGCGCGGGACGACCAGGGAGGGCGCGATCCTGGCGTGCCTGGCCGTGCTCATCCTTTTCGGATTGGTACTTTTCCCACTGATGGTCTGGAGCATCTTTTGGGACGGTTCTGGCTGGACAATTTCCAAACTGGATCGAGCCCTTCGACACTCATGCACGTCCCGATACAGCATGGGCTTGTCTGGGTTCATGGTCATGACAGCGATGTGCTGCGGGGCGTGGATGGGCTTTATCGTGTCGCTGCGGGTGATTTTCATGGCGTGCTGGGCAAGAGTTTGGCCGGATGCAGACACGCTTGAGTGAGTGCATTTCATGTCCGGAAAATTTTTTCGGGCGCGGCATTGCGATGAAGCCAGCGGGATGGTCACAATCGCGGTCTTGCCAATGGAAGGTGGGTCGAACATGCCTCAGCTCGTCAATCTTTTTCTGGTGATTTTCGGCGTGATCGCTGTCGGGGCAGGCCTGGCTGGGCTGCGCAGCCATCCCGCATCCTTGATTGTGTTGATCATCGGTATCGCCGTGATAGCGCTGGCGTATTTCAGCGACCGTCGCCGCGAGCGGCGACTGGAGGAGCGCAAGCGCGCCGAGGGTCAGCGTCGCCTCGACGAGCTCACCGGAAGGACCTGGGGTCCCGGCGATTCGCTGCGGGTTCCTCGCTCGATCTGGGTGGTGCCATTTGGCTTGCTGCTGGTCGCGGCCGGGGCAGGGGTCTGGCATTTGGGGGTCACGACGGTACGGCAGGACTGGATTCCCGTCCTCGTTGGCGCGGTCTTTCTCGTGAGCGGTGGCCTGATCTTGGCGCGTACCTTGCCCGCAATCGGGCACCCCGCGCTCGAGCTGACTTCGGCGGGTTTCGCCACGCCGCTGAATGGCCGGATTGCCTGGCGCGATGTGTCTGGTGTCTTCCTGTGTGTGGTCAATCAGCGCAACGGTGCCGAGAGCTTTCGGCTGATGTTTCGCGTAAAGCAGTTCGCGCGAGTGGCCACCACCATCCACTGGACCGATCGGCTGCTGGCGATGTTTCACCTTGGTGCGCTTGCCCGTGGCGTCGTGGACGTGGGTCTGCCGAAGTCGAAAGAGCAGCCGAAAGTGGTTTATGCGCTGGCTCGGTTGTTGTGGAAGCAGGCGACCGGCCACGACCACGACTGGAACCCCTTGATGTCCGACCAGTACAACGAGGCCTTGCAGCGGATGGACGCCATCACGGCCCGGATGCAGAAGCCCGACGCCGTCGAGGCGTCGCTGGCGGATCCGGAGCGGCTATCGCGGGACATGGCACAACTGGACCAGGACATGGCACTGATCGCCGGCGAAAGCAGGCGCGAGTTGGCGAAAGCCAAGTGGGTGGCTGGCGTGGTTGTTGTTCTGGCGTTGCTGGCCTTTGCGTGGCCATGGGTCGGGAAGTTGCTGCGTTCCTGAGCAGATCGGCAGAGCCATCTGCACCTGCATCCTCCGTCACCGCTGCCCGTTTCTCGGCAGCAACGTCCGCACCATCAGGACAGCCAGCAACGGAATGCTGATCGCGTAGATGTATTGCGTGCGCGATACGCCGATGTTGAATGGGAACCAGATGCCCGGCACGCCGATCGGATCGAGCAGTTCGCTGCCGAACAGGGCGGCCAGCACCGTGGCCAGGGTGACGAGTGCCAGGATGCGGGGCGGGCTGCCGCGGACGATGCGCGCGATGAGCACGACGAACAGCGCGAGCGAACCCAGTCGACTGATGTTCGTCCAGATCGGCAGGTCGGCCAGCGCGCCGACGATGCCGGCAATGCCCAGCGCGACGGCGAGTGCATCGATGCTTCGCCATGCGGGCAGGCGCCAACGGTTCCAGGCCAGCAGCCAGGCGGTCATCGTCGGTACCCACATCACCGAGGCCAGCCACGTGTAGGTGCGCAGATCCTGCAGGTCGGTCCATGACACGATCGCGTTGTTGAGTCGCCGGGCGGCCGTCAGCGCCAGCGCGATGCAGGCGAACAGCAGGAAGCCCTTGCGGTCGCTGCGTGAGCTGAACGCCAGCGCCAGGGCGATGACCGCCAGCATGGCGGCCGGTTCGACCGCGTCGACGATGTAGCCGGCGATGGTCCGCCACCACTGCGCGCGGTGCAGCGCGTCGCTGGTGCGTCGCGGTGCCAGGATCGGCGCGGTATGCATGCCGCCGGCCTCCGCGCTGGAGCCGGAACGGGCCAGCATGTAGGTGCGGACGGCGAGCACGCCGGTGGTGCCTGCCGCGTCGGCGGGCAGGGCGAACCGCAGTGGCCGCGTGCCGACCAGGCGCGGGCGGGGGCCGAGTCGGCCGGAGCCACCCAGCAGTTGGCCATTCCAGTACAGCGCATACCCGTCTTCGACCAGGGTCGGCCCCAGGATGTCCCATGACGCGCTGGTGCCCGGCACCGTCACCCTGCGTCGATACCAGGCGTAGCCGTGATAGTCCGGGTGGCCGTGTGCGCTCCATCCGCCCACGTAATCGGGCAGGCCCACGTCGCCGTCGTGCTGGCCGGGCGGGGCGGTCAGGTCCATCGTCTCCCAGCCGCTGTCGTCGATGTCGGCGGCCGCCCAGCGCGGATCGTCGCCGGTGTGAAATCGCCAGCTGCCGTCGAGCAGGGTGGAAGCGGCGCGCAGCGGCGCCGGATCGGGGCGGCCGCCGACGGCCAGGACGACGATCATGGCGGCCACGGTCAGCAGCGTCACGATGACGATGCCCGCGATCCATCGGCGTTGTGTCGCGTCGGCTGACGTTGCCGTCGAAGGGAGCGATGAAGGCTTCATGCGGTGGCCTCTTTGCTGTGATGTCGATGTCGTCAAGCAGGCTGTCACCTGAGATGGGTGCGATGAGAGCTCCCGGATCTGGGCGGAAATTGACGATTCACCGCCTCACCAAGGAGTGAAGGTCAGCGGCCATCAGCAAAGGCGGATCACACCTCGTTGCCGAAGCTCAGGCCGCCGTGCGTACGGCCACCATCAGGCACATCGTGACGTTCAAGGTGGCATGCACCAGCCATGGCCCCAGGATGGAGCCCGACCTGATGCGCACCCAGCCCATCGCCAACGCCAGCAGGAAGACCAACGGCAGCAGCATCCACATCTGCGGCATCGTCTGCAGGATCAGCAGATGGGGCAGCAGGAAGATCAGCGCCTGCAGCAGGTTCGCCCACGCCAGCGGCAACCGTCGCGCCAGGCTCCCGGCGATCAGGCCGCGGAATACCAGCTCCTCCACGAAACCGGTCTGCACCACACCGTAAAGCAGCGCCATCACGACAGCCTGCACGCCCAGCCCCAGCCCGGCAAAGACCCGCTGCGGCGATCCTTCCCGCAGGAACGGCGCCATCGGCGGTTGCCACAGCAGCAGCACGCATGCCACGACCAGCGCTGTCGCCGCACTGATCAGCAGATAGCGGGCGCTCGATCCCTGCAGGCCTGTGCGACGTGCGATGTCGGCGAGGCGCCGCCGATGTCGCCATTTATGCCAGAAGAAATAACCCAGGAACGGCACGCCCGCCAGCAACAGGACCGCCATCAGCGCATTCACCGCAGGTGATACAAGCCACATGGTTTTTCCCTGTTTTGCGAGAACGGGGATCCGGAGTGGCCGGGCTTTCGAGCTACCTTCCACAATCCGGCAGTTGCGCCGATGCTGTTACGGCGGTCACGGGCGCCACAACTGCCATGCGTCATACAAGTCCGCATTCCATCGTCACGTTCGGCGACAGGTGATTCGTCGAGCCCGCTATTTCGCCCGTGCCATGCAGCGCTGCCAGCGCTGGTCCACGCGCCCGGCAAACCATGCGGTGGTGAGCTTGCGGGTGATCTTGGGGCTCTTCAGGGTGATGCCCGGCAACTGCGCGCGCGGCAGCGGTTTGTGTTCGATGGCGTCGGCCAGCGCATACACGCGGGCGTAGAGTTTGCTGTCTGCAAAGTCGTGACTCTCGCCCTGTTCCAGCGCGCGATGGATGGCCCGATCACTCATGTCCAACGGCGCGGACAAGCTGCGCACGGCCCGTTCCGTGGCACCGGGGCGATCGCCGAAACCGGCGCCCGGCGGCAGCAGGTCGCCATCCAGCGCCAGCGGAATGCCGGAAGCGACGCTCACCGCCTGCTGGAACGCGGCGTTGCGGCTGGCGTACCAGCCGGCGTTGAAATCGGCGAAGCGATAGAGCGGCTGCGGGTAATCCACGGGGTAGCCGAGCAGGTGCGCGATGCCGAAGTACATGCCACCGCGCCGGCTGAACACCTCATCACGGATCGAACCTTGCACCGGATACGGATAGTCCTGCGCGTGCGCCTCGGCGAACGCGATGCTCACCTGCATCGGCCCGCCGGTGTGCACCGGGTTGAAGTCGCCGAACAGGCGCTTGCCCAGCGGCACCATGCCGATGAAATCCTGGAAGATCCCGCTCAGCTGCTTTTCGGTGCGCGCCGCCGCCAGCCGTTCGCTGTAGCGGCGGCCATCGGGCGACTTCAACCACAGCGCCGCATCCACCAGGAAACCGGGCACGTGTTTCGCCCCGGCACGGCGGTCGATCTCCTGCCGCGCGATCTTCGCCAGCCCCGGCACCACCGGGTCGACCTTGAAACCCGATTCCTGCTCGGCCACCGCCAGCACTGCACACAGGTTGGACGCCTGCGGTTCGATATCTTGCGCCGCGAAAGCCACCTGGATGTCGGTGGCCCAACCCTCGCGATCGGTCACGCCGGCGGGCATCAACCGCACGATCTGCGCCCGCACCTGTGCCGGGCTGCGTGGCGGCTGGGTTGGCTGGGAGGCGCAGCCCGCCAGCAACGCTGCGGCCAGCCATGCGGCCAGGCGGCGATGCAAGGCGGGTCGGGAAGGATGGTCGGGCGCTGCAGCGGGCATGTTCATGTCAGGCCGGTCATCCGCCAGAACAGGGGCAGGGATGTTCTGTACAGGGAGTGCAGTGAAGCAGCAAGTCGATGACTCGCGCTCACCGCACAAAAATTCGGCGGCGGGCGGTGCCCACCGCCGTGGCGTTTCTCTCGGGTGCATGCCGAAACCGTGGCCGCCTTGTCGCCATCACGATTCAACAAAACGCTGCAGCCGCGTCAGCGCCGCGCCCCACTGTGCGCTGATCGTGTCCAGCGCCTGGCGTGCCTCGTCCAGCCGGGCCGGCGTGAACTCCCACAACCGCTCGCGGCCCTGGCGCAGGTCCTGGACCAGGCCGGCGTCGGCAAGTACCTGCAGATGCTTGGTGACGGCTTGGCGGGTGATGTTGGTGCCTGCGGTGAGCTGGGCAATCGACAGCGCGCCGCCGGCACACAGCGCGACGACCAGCCGCAGCCGGGTGGCATCGCCCAGCGCGGCGAATACCGGCGCGCTGGCGGACAACGCGCCGGCCTTGCGCCGTGGGCGTTCAGTGCGCGGCGACATATTTCTCGATGTTGCCCATCTGCATGGCCCAGCCACCGGCATTGGCGCGCAGCGCGTCGTCGCGGCGCGCGGCCGGCAGCTGATCGAAGCCCGACTCGGCAAGCCGCAGCATGATGCCCTCCGTCACCGCTTCGAGTTCGAAGGTGACCAGGGTGGTCGGCTCCTTCTCGTAATCCATGCCCGGCTCGATCGCGTAGGGATGCCAGCGCCAGGCGAACATGCGCATCGGCTCGATGCGTTCGATGTACAGCGTGAATGGCGTGCCGGCATGCGGCGCCTGCAACTTCGCGACTTCGGCGTCGACCTGGGTGGGCTGGATCGTGCCGGTGATCGCCTGGCCGGCAACGAAGGGGCCGTCCAGCGCCATGCCGAACCAGGCGCCGAACGCGCGGGCATCGGTCAGTGCGTGCCACACCCGTTCCAGCGGTGCGCGCAGCAGGATGTGTTGTTCGATGCGATCAGTAGACGAACCCATGGGCGATCCTCGATGGCAACCGGGAGGTTGCATGATGCACGAGTCATGCCCGACATGCAACCTTAAGGTTGCCAAACTCCTGGCGTTGGTTCGGCGAATGAAAACAGAGCGGCTTCACCGAAAATCCTTTACGGGTTTGAGGCAGGGCCCATCACCGACAGTCGGGCAGCGACACGGTTTGCGCCCCGCCGTCATAGCTCAGGACGCGGCCTGCACTGCCCTGCTTGCAGGTGATGCGAAAGGCGAGTTTCGCTGCCATGTCCCGATAGTGCCCCTGACGCGCAGCAAGCTTCAGCGTGTGCGAGGTGTCGTTCCAGCGCATGGCGATGGTGGCGTACTGGCCCTTCTGATAACCGTAACCGTCGCCTGCATCATCGTAATAGGTGAGATCGCCATCCTTGCCGGGGAAAACGCGCAGTTCCGTCGGCTCATCACTCGGTGCGTCGGCATAGGGTTTGACCGGGCCCAGGGGCAGAATGGAACCCGCACGGATGAACAGCGGAATATGCGCCAGCGGTGTCGCTGCCGACACGGTGCGCCCGCCTGCTTGTCGCGCGCCAGTCCAGAAGTCGTACCAGCCATCCGGGCCAGGCAGGTAGACGTTGCGCGCGGTGGCGCCCGCTTGCAGCACCGGTGCGACGAGAACCTCCTTGCCGAACATGTACTGGTCCGTCACCGCCAACGCCTTGGGGTCGGTGCGGAAATCGAATGCCAGCGCGCGCATCATCGTGCCTTGATGGGCGGTGACGTCCCATGAGGTGGCATAGATATAGGGCAGCAAGCGGTAGCGCAGTTTCACATCGTCGATCAGGATCTTTTGCGTGGCGGGGTCGAACGTCCATATCTCCTTGCCGTTGCCGGCGCCGTGAATACGGAACATCGGATTGAACACACCGAACTGGTGCCAACGCACAAACAACTCGGTATAGCCGGGGTCCTTCGCCTGGTCGGGGCTGAAGAAGCCGCCGATGTCCGCCGACCAGTAAGGGATGCCGCTCATCGAGAAATTCAGCGCTGCCGGAATCTGACGCCGCAGCGTTTCCCAGCTGGCATGGGTGTCGCCCGACCAGGTGATCACGCCGTTGCGCTGCTGGCCGGCATAGGCCGAGCGCGACAGAATGAAAACGCGCTTGCCCGGCTGGTCACGCAGCATGCCGTCATGCACGGCCGAGGTATGCAGCAGCGGAAACGAGTTGTTGACGACGATGCCCGGACCGGCTGCCGTAGCGATTTCGCGCATCTCGCCGGTTGCGCCACCCAGTTCGGCCTCATCGCCATCGAGCCACCAGCCATCGAACCCGTAGACACCAAGACGCGCCATGACCTGCTGCCAGTAAAGGGCGCGCCCTTGCGGATTCCACGCGTCGTACCAGCGCCCCCAGCCGGGCGGATAAACGTTCGGATAGACGCCGGGAAGCACCGCGCCGGCCTTGCTCAACGCGGCCAGATTGTCGGTGCCCGGATCAAAGCGTGGCCACACGGAGATGATGGTGTGGACGTGCATGGCGTGGATGGCCTCCACCATCGCGGCCGGATCGGGGTAGCGAGCCGGATCCATGCGATGGCTGCCCCATTGCCCGTCCCGCCAGTACTGCCAGTCCTGCACGACGGCATCGATCGGCACACCCATCTTGCGGTAGCGCGCCGGAATCGATTCCAGCTCATCCTGCGTGGCGTAGTGCTCCTTGGATTGCCACATGCCCCAGGTCCAGCGGGCCATCATCGGCACATCGCCGGTCAGCCAGCGATACCCGGCGATGACGTCGTGGATTTCCGGCCCGGCGATAAAGTCGTAATCGATGCCCGGGCCCGCTTCGTTATGAACGACCAGCGGGGGCTTGCCCGCCACGCCGACATCGACGTCCATCACCGAGGCGTTGTTCCACAACAGGCCAAACCCCTGCGGTGACACCATCATCGGTACGGCGACATCGGTATTGGCCTGTTGCAGATGAACCCTGGCCCCGCTGTAGTCGAGCAGGCCATTCTGGTGCTGGCCGAGGCCATAGATGGGCGTGTGCGTCAGGAAATCCTGCCTTGTCCCCACGCCGATATCACGATCACCCTCCTGCAACAAAAGATGGTGCGCCTTGTCGAAAAAGCTGACGCGCGCAGTCGCCTTGTCGACCTCGACGTTCAGGTCGCTGGTCTTCAGTACATATGCGGCGCGGGTTTCGCTGATCTTGAATTGAACCTTGGACGCCGTGGCGATGACGGCGGGGTTGTAGTTGCCCGCATAGCCCGGCGTACCAAATTCGACGTGCACGATCCGGCTCGTCCACGGCGCGAGATGCAGGACGCCTTTTTCGGTGGAAAGCGCCAGCCCCGTGTTCGAGTCGAGCCTCGCCTTGACAGTGTCCGCATGGGCTTGCACACCAGTCATGAGCGCGAGCGAGCAAACCAGCGTGATGAATCGCAATGGGGGCACAGGCGTCTCCATTATCTTTGAAAGAACGTGCCGCCCCCGGGGACAGGCATCGAGCCGGGCGCGTTCGTGATCGCACGATTCACCCTGGCAAAGGTCCGGGCGGCGGCTGGTGCCCGCCGCCTCGATGTGCGCGAAATTTTGCCGCCCGCGCCCGGTATGAAGCTCAGTGCGCCGGCTTGATCCAGCCGTGCATCGTCAGCCAGCGGGAGAAGTCGCCGAACCAACCGGTGCTGGTGGTTGTTTTCTGGTACATGCCGAAGCCGTGGCCGCCTTGCTCATACAGGTGGAATTCCACCGGCCGCTTGGCGTCGCGCCAGCTCTGGATGAGGCCGAAGCCGGCGTTGCCGAAGAACGGATCGTCAGCGGCCAGCGCCACGAACATCGGCGGCGCGTCGGCCGGTACTTTCACCGCGGCGAGCGGGCCGTAGATGATGCCGATGAAGGCGGGTTTGGCGGTCTTGTCGTTCAGTTCGGTGGCCAGCGTCAGCATGGCGCCGGCGGAGAAGCCGACCATGCCGACCTCATTGGGATTGACGTGCCATTTGGCGGCGTTCTTGCGCACCAGTTCGAAGGCCGCGCGCGAGTCGGCGAGCTGCGGGGCGAGATCGGAGATGACGTCGCTTGCCTTCGGCTCCGGTCGCTTGGCGGTCGACGAGAACATCTTCTTCATCGACTCCTCGAAGCCGGCCATGTCCTTGGGCGTCTGCTTCAGCCGATACTTCAGCACGAAGGCGGCGACGCCCTGGGCGGCAAGCGCCTTGGCCACGTCCGAGCCTTCGTTCTCCATCGACAGCGTCCTGAAGCCGCCACCCGGCGCGACGATGACCGCTGCACCAGTGGCCTTGCCCGCATCGGGCAGGTAAGGCGTGAGCGTGGCGACGGTGACGTTGCGCGCGAAGGTGCTGCCGTACTGGCTGTGCCACGACTCGCTCGCCGTGGCATTCGGCAGCGCGCCCGTTCCCAGCTCGATGGCGTTGGCCTGCGCGGGCGTGGGGATCGGGGTCATCTTGTCGTTCTGCGCCTGGGCCGGGGCGGCGAGGGCGAACGCAAGTGCCAGGCCCAGGGTCAGGCAGGCGTTACGGCTGGAACGGCGCACTTTCGTCATGCTTTCCACTTGCTTCACGCGATCTCTCCTTCATGGTCGATGGTCCGTTTGATCTTACGTAAAAAATTGCGCGTGTGCGTTTGCAATCCATCAATCGACAGCGGTTTTGTACATTCTTTTCGAAGTGCCATATTCGTTTAGCCATCTATATTTCGCCGGTTTTGTTATCACAGTCGCTGCTTGCCGAACATCACGGCCATCGGTCGCACACCCGGCCCGCCGCGGGTACTTTTTGGTCGGGGCTTCTCCACACCGGGGGATACAACCAGTCGAGGGTTTTCCCGCGCTTGTCGCCGGGGGCGTGGAGTCGGGATGGGAAGGCCGGCCGCGATGCGTTATACCTACGCGGAGGGCACGGGCGACACGGCGCATGTGGGCGCCACATCGGACGCCGTCGGCACGGGCTTGCGTTGCCGGAGGCGATGGTTTCGCGCGCGGCTGTCGCAACGGCGGCCGGCAGCAAGGAGAGAACGGCATGACGATGACGAGGCGCGAGATGCTGGGTGTAATGGGTGTATTGGGCGCCGGTGCGGTGGCAAGTGTGTTGCCGCGTTTTGCGTGGGCGGCCGGCGGCGGTTATCCGTGGCCGCTGGGCGTGCAGCTGTGGTCGGTAAAGGCCGAGCTGGATCAGGATTTCGAGGGCACCCTGGCGCAGCTTGCGACGCTGGGTTACCGCGAAATCGAAACGGCGGGCCTGCACGGACGCACGCCGCAGGCGTTTCGCCAGGCGATCGTGCAGGCCGGGTTGAAGCCGGTGAGCGCGCATTTCTCGATGGGCGACCTGTTCGGCGATGCCGCTGCCCGCATCGCGGATGCGCGGGCGATGGGCGTGCAGTGGATCGTGGCGTCCTCACCGCGGCCGGACAAACCACTGGGGGAGGGCGACTGGATCCCGGCGATCCGCGACGCCATGACGCTCGACGCGTGGAAGAAGAACGCGGCCGAGCTCAACCGGATCGGTGCGCTGGCGAAGGCGGCGGGGTTGAAGCTCGGATACCACAACCACCCGATCGAGTTCGCCGAGTACGACGGACAGCGCGGCTACGACGTGATCCTGGAACACACCGACCCGGCGCTGGTGAAGCTGGAACTGGATGTCGCCTGGGCGGTGGCCGGTGGCGTCGATCCGATCGCGCTGCTGAGGAAGCATGCCGACCGGATCCGCCTGCTGCACATCAAGGGTCTCAAGGCACGGCCTGCGCCGGGCACCTATGGCAACGATTTCGCGAGTGGAGTGATCGGCACCGGCGACGTGATCGACTGGCCGCCGATCTTCGCCGCCGCACGCAAGGCCGGCGTGGTGCACGCGTTCGTCGAACAGGAACCGCCGCATGTGCAGCCGATCATGGAATCGCTGGCGGCGTGCCGCGACTATCTGCAATCGCTGTAATCAAGCCACCAACGGGGAAGCGCCATGATGGGCAGGAAATTCACGTTTGGAGCCGTGGCGATGGCAGGGGCGATGCTTCTGGGTGGAGCGACAAGCCCAGCCTTGGCGAAGGATGTGCGCCCGGCGATTACGGGCGTGTCGCATCTGGCCGTCTATTCGACCGACCGCGCGGCCAGCGAGCATTTCTACACGGTGATCCTGGGGGCGAAAAAAGGTGCGGACCCGGAGACGACCGCAGGCGTGCGCTATTACTTCAGCCCGCAGCAGTTCGTCGAAGTGCTGCCCGCACCGGCGCATCACGGCAAGAGCATGCTGGCGCACGTGGCGTACAACACCGCCGATGTGGCAGGCCTGCGCGCCTATCTGCTGGCGCGTGGCGTGACCGGGACGAGTGAGCTGCATCATGGCGAAGACGGCAAGTGGTTCTCGGTGAACGACCCGGAAGGCAACGAAGTGCAATTCGTGCAACCGGCCACCAGCGACACCACCGCCGTGGCCGGTGCGATCAGCGGGCGCATCATCCATGTCGGTTACCTGGTCCACGACCGCGCCAAAGAAGATGCTTTCTACCGCGACATCCTGGGCTTTCGCCCTTACTGGCACGGCGCGATGAAGGAGGGCGCGGTCGACTGGATATCCCAGCAAGTACCCGATGGAACGGACTGGCTGGAATACATGATGGTGGGCCCGGGCTCGACGGTACCGCTCGACCATGTCGACGCCCATCAACTGGGCGTGCTCAATCACCTCTCGCTGGGCGTGCCGAACATGGAGGCGGCGGTGACGACGCTGATCGACCAGGACCGGTTGAGCCCACGCCACGACGGCCCGCAAATGGGCAGGGATGGCAAGTGGCAGGCAAACCTCTACGACCCGGATGGCACCCGCGTGGAACTGATGGAATTCCAGCCCGTGGCCAAGCCTTGCTGTTCTCCGTTCACTGCCGAGAGTCCGACACGATGAAGGCGTTTTGCTTCGCGTCGATGTGTCAGGCTCGCGTTTTACACGACGAAACACCATGACGAAAAGCTACGCCCCACCGCTGGCCACGAACCCGCACGCTCCTCTCTACCGCGTCGACAAGGGGATCCGGGCCGCCCAGCAGCGGCTGGATGCCGCCATCGATGCGAAGCGGCATCACACCAGCCAGAATCTGGCCCACGAAGTGATCAAGGAAGCGCGCGAAGGGCTCAAGAAGTCCGAGCAGCTGCGCGCGCTCAGGATCAAGGAACTTGCGCGGAAGGCGGCAGAGACCGAGGCGATGGGGAGATAACCGGAAGGGGCGGTGGAGGCCGGCGCGGTGTGATGGTTCGCTGCCGGATATTTCTTTGAAGCAGGGAAAACCACGAGAAGGATTTCGATCATGAGGACGTCGTTCCGCGCGTTACCGATAGTGGCATTCGTTGTCATGGCTGGATGTGACATGCCGCCCTCGCCATCGGCAAAGAGCGACAACTCAGCCGCGGGATCGGTGCCCGCAGCACCCGTGCGCGCGCCAGTCGAACCTGCCGCCGAGCCCGCCGCAGAGTTGCGGACGAAGCCCTTTGAATTTGCGCACACTCCATCGACGGAGAGCTCGGCAACAGCCTGCGAATTTGGTGGCCTGCGCATCCCGGCATCGGTCAAGGTCTACGCCGCTGGCAGTTATGGCGGCAGCAAGCAGGACTTCCAGATCGACCAGAGTGGCCACACCGCGACCCGGATGGACGTGGCGGTGAATCAGCCGGATGCGCCGGTCATACTGATGCTTGGCAGCTACGAGCCCACGGTCTGGAATATCGGCTGGACGCAGGGGACGCAAATTCTCGCCGTGCTGGTTGGCGGTTACCACCGGCAGGTGATCACCGGGCTGCCGTCCCGTGTACCGGTATTGGTAAGCACGCATGAGAACCGCGGCGCTTGCGGTTATTTCTATGTCGCGCCGAAGAAGGCCGCCATGCTCAACCCGATCGCACGACGGGTGTTCGGCCGCCCGGTGGACATGCTCTATCCCGCCCACAACGGCCAGGTAGTGGTGGGCGCCCCGCTGGCAGTTGGCGTGGAGTTGCTGACCGACGCTGGCGCCAAGCCGGCGTCGGCGTTCCGTTTGCCGAACTCGCAGTTGGCCGGGCCGGCCGGCCTGGAGCAGGCCGTTCGCGATGGATTCCTGCGCCACGCTGACAGCGCCGATGCCGCCGCATGGCAGGCCGCGGAGCGCGCCCGACCTGACGTGGTACGGGACGCTCCACCGATCGCCGGAGGGACGCCGCCGGCGCGGCCGCCGGGGATGTTCCGCGCCTATGTGGTGCTCAAGGCGTACACATTCCCTTCGGGTTTGTATGGAGCGAATGCCGCCACTTTCTTCGTGCCCAAGGGCGTGCCGCGGCCCACTGGTGAACGAGGCCACTCCACCATTTATGACTTCAACACCATGGGCTGTGCTGGAGTGGCGTGCCGCAATGACTGATCGGGCATTTTTGGGGTAAAGCCAGAAGCTTTCGTCCTCCTTTGGTGGACGAAAGCTTCTGGAGTGCGCCCGGCGAGCGCCTCGCCGCGTGGCTGTCACACCACCCGGTTTTGCCGGATCACTTCCTTGTACCAGGCGGCGCTGAGTTTCGGGGTGCGCTTTTGCGTGGCGAAATCGACGTAGTGCAGGCCGAAGCGTTTGGTGTAGCCGTCTGCCCATTCGAAGTTGTCCAGCAGGCTCCACAGGAAATAGCCCTTCAGCGGATAGCCTTCGGCGACGGCGTGCTGGAACTGGCCCACGTAGTTGCGCAGGTACATGATGCGGTCGGTATCGTCGATATGGCCGTCGACGACCGGGTCGTCGGCGGAGGCGCCGTTTTCGGTGATGTAGATCGCCTTGGGGTTCCACAGCTCGCTGGTCAGCCGCACGCCCCAGTAGGCGACTTCGGGCCCCACGACGAGCCACGGCGAGGCCATGCGCGGCGACGAGGGGATGTGCGGGATGTATTTGTAGCCGGTGGGGCCGTCATCGGCGCGCACCCATTCCGGCGCGTAGATGTTGAGCCCCACGAAATCGAGCGGGCTGCTGATGATCTTCATGTCGCCGGGCTCTACCTTCGGTGCGGCGTCGCCTTCCTGTTTCAGGTATTCGTCGATGTAGCGCCCTTCCATGATTGCCGTCATGAACATCGCGTTGTTCTCGCGCGTGGCCTTTTTCGCGGCGGCGATGTGCTCGGGCGTGTCGAACGCGGGCAGGAAGAAGACGGTGTTGTCCGCCAGCCCCACCTGCGTGCCGGGCTTGCTGTGCGCGCGGATCGCCTGGACGGCCAAACCATGACCAAGGATGCCGTGGTGGCGCACCTGGTTGACCTCGGCCTGGGGCAGCTTCAGGCCCGGCGCCTTGATGCCGGAGCCGTAACCCTGATCGGTGAAGCAGCGCAGCTCGTTCACCGTCATGAAGTGGTGCACGCGGTCGGACAACTGGCTGGCGACGTAGCCCGAATAGTCGGCCAGCGCATAGGCGGTGTCGCGGTTCTGCCAGCCGCCGGGCAGTGCGGCGGGAAGATCCCAGTGGAACATCGTGACGTGGGGCTCGATGCCCGCCGCCAGCAGCGCGTCGATCACCTTGTTGTAGTGATCCACACCCTTCTGGTTCGGCTTGCCGCGCCCCTCGGGGAAGATGCGTGACCAGGCAATCGACAGGCGGTAGTTGCGCACGCCCAGGTTCTTCAGCAGCTCGATGTCTTCCGCGTAGCGGTGGTAGCTGTCGCAGGCGACGTCGCCGTTGTCGTTGTTGGCCACCTGCCCGGGCGTGTGGGAGAAGATGTCCCAGTTGGTCTTGCCGCGCCCGTCCTCGTCGACGGCGCCCTCGATCTGGTAGGCCGCCGTGGCACAGCCCCAGCGAAAGTCCTTGGGGAAGCTGTAATGGATTGGATGGATGCGCGGTCGCGCCGATGTGGCTTCCATGGCCTTGGCGGCCGATGCCGCGGCCAGGCCTTTTCCGAGTGCCAGGGTGGAGGTGGCGGCGCCGGTGCCAAGCACCAGGCCCGTCCGCAAGAAGTCCCGTCTTTTCATCGCTGTCCCTTCCTGTGAGTTTGCACGATAGGTAGTTGCCGACACCGGCGGTAAAGATCGCATGATGCATCCGAACGGGGCCGCTCCGCGATGGAGCGGCCCCGCACGGTCACGGCTGCAGCGACACCACGGTCACCGACGCGGGTGGCAAGGTCAGCACGATGGCGCCGTTCTTCAGCGTGCCGCTGATCGACCTGGGCGCCACGGTGCGCGGATGATCGAAGGTGTTGACGCTGTCGACCTTCGGCGCGCTGAGGGTCTGGCCGTCCGCCGATGTCGCCTTGAAGCCAAGCGCGGCAGTGTCGACGTCCAGCGGCCGGTTCGGATCGAGGTTGGTCAGCGACAGCCAGATCCTGCCGTCCTTGCCCCTGGCGGCGATGGCGTCGAGGCGCGGCAACGTGGTGTCGCCGTGCACGTAGGAGCCGGCGTCATAGCTGACGGGGATGAAGGTGGCGTCCTGGAACGGCACGTACATCTTGAACACGTCGTAGGTGGGCGTCAGCACCATCTTCGGGCCGTCGGTGAGGATCATCGCCTGCAGCACGTTGATCATCTGGGCGATGTTGGCCATGCGCACGCGGTCGGCGTGGCGGGCGAAGATGTTGATGTTGAGGGCCGCCAGGATGGCGTCGCGCTGGCTGTTCTGCTGCATCAGGAAGGCGGGGTTGGTGCCTGGCGTCGGCGCCAGCCATGCGCCCCATTCGTCGACCACCAGCGCGATCTTCTTCTGCGGATCGTACTTGTCCATCACGGCGGACTGCTTGTCGATCAGCGGACCCATTTTCAGGGTTTCCTTGATCACGTGCGCATAGGCCGATTCGTCGAAATTCGTGGACGGCATGTGCGGCGGCCAGCCGTCGTAGATCGTGTACGAGTGCAGCGACAGGCCCTGGATGTCGAACGACCAGCCGTGGCGTTCCTTCCAGGTCTTCATCACCGCCTCGGTCCAGGCAGTGTCGTCGGTGCCGGGGCCGACGGCGATCTTCAGCGACGGCTCCTTCGCGTTGTAGCTGCCCACGAAGCGGGCGTAGCGGCGCAGCTCGGCGGTGTATTCGTCCGGCGTCATCAGGCCGCCGCAGTCCCAACTCTCATTGCCGATGCCCATCATGGCGACGCGGTAGGGCGCGGGGTGGCCATTGGCGGCGCGCAGCTTGGCCAGCGTGGTGGGCTGGTCGGCGGTCATGTACTCCATCCAGTCCTGCGCCTCGGCCACGCTGCCGGAGCCGACATTGAGCGAGATATAGGCCTCGGCGCCGACCTGCTTGGCGAAGTCCATGAACTCGTCGGTGCCGAAGGCGTTGGAGTCGACCACGTTGCCCCAGGCCGTATTGACGCGCGTGGTGCGCTCGGGGCCGATGCCGTCACGCCAGTGGTAGCTGTCGGCATAGCAGCCGCCAGGCCAGCGCACGTTGGGCACCTTGATCGCCTTCAGCGCGGCCACGACGTCATTGCGGATGCCGCGCGTGTTGGGGATGGCGGAGTCCTTGCCCACCCAGATGCCGCCGTAGATGCCATGGCCGAGCTGTTCGGCGAACTGGCCGAAAAGGTGGCGATCGATGGTGGCGCCGGGCTTGCCGGCATCGACGGTGAGCCGGATCGCCCGGTCGGCGGCGTTCGCTGGCGCCGCGGCGGCGAAGGCGGTGGCCAGCGCGCACAGGCCGACGGTCATGAGATGACGCATGGGATGTCCCCTTGGGTAGTCGGTGGATGGTCGGGTGAGCAAGGACGGGAGTGCTGATCGCGGGTCAGGGTGTAGCGACGATTTCCCTATCCGCACCGGCGGCCGCCCGAACGGCTGAGCATGAAACAAAACACGGTGTCAGGGCCAGTTCCCGCCGCCTCCGGCCCTGCGGCGATGCGGCGTGCTGCGCTTTATGGCGACGGCTGGGTAAGATGGGCGACACAACCCGGGGTGCGGGGATGCATCGGGGCAGGGGCCGCATGAGGTCATCGAATCGGACCAGCGCAAGGAGACGTCGGAGGGTCGTGGCCGGTGCGACGTCGCCGGTGGGCGGTCCGCGGGCAGGGCGCGGGGATTCCGCCACACAGCAGACGCCCCATGGCGCGTAATCCACCAGCCATCGCGTGGCGGCGACGCCTGGGCGTGTTCGGCCTGGCCATCGCTCTGCTTCTTTGCGGCACCGCGAGCCTGGCCGATGCGCCGGCGGTGGATCCGGCAACCTTGCTGGCGCAGGCCAAGGCGATACGCGCGAAGGATCACCCGCGCTTTCTGCAGATGCTGGATCAGCTCCACCGCCGCCAGGCGATGCTGTCGTCCGACCAGCAAGGGCAACTGCGCCTGCTGGATGCGTGGGAGGCGCTGTTCGAGGGCCAGTATGCGAAGGCCGAGCCGTTGCTTCGCGAGGTCGTTGCCCACGGTGGCCTGGATCAGCAAAGTCTGGCCAACGGCATGTTGCTCAACATGCTGGCGATCCAGCACCGCTATGACGAGGCTTTTGCGCTGGCCGAGCAGTTGTCGGCCGTGTTGCCGCGGCTGCACGACCGCCACGCGACTTACGTGGTGCTGTCGCAACTGTCCCAGCTGATGGCCTCGGCCGAACAGCCGGAGCCGGCGGCCGAGTATGCCCGGCAGATGGAGCAATTCACGCCGCCGGGCGAATCGCTCTGCCGTCCCTATGTCTACCTGTTCGGCGCCTTGAACGCCAAGGGCGACCTGCCGCCCACCGATCCGGTCTACCGCAAGACGATCGACACCTGTGTCGCGGCCGGCGAGCCGATCTACGCCAATACGGTGCAGCTGGATCTTGCCCGGCGGCAGGCGGACGTGGGCGATGCCGGCGCGGCGCTGGCCTTGCTCAAGCGCATAACGCCGGGTGTCATTGCGCAGAATTACCGCGCGCATGTCTATGTGCTTCACAGCACGCTCGGTTACGCGTACTGGGTCAGCGGCGATGTGGTGTCGGCGAAACGGTGGGCGTTGGCGGCGCTGGCGATGGATGCCAAGGGCGATTTCGACGGGCTGTCGGAAAACGTCTATCGGGTGCTTTACGAAGTGGAGAACAAGGCCGGCGATTACCGCGCTGCGCTGGACTATTACCGGCACTACAAGGAGGTGGAGTTCCGCTCGGTCAACAACACCCAGGCCATCGCGCTGGCCTACCACGCCGTTCACCAGCAACTGGCCATCCACAAGTTGCAGGTGGCCGAGCTGGGCAAGCAGAACAGCCTGCTGGAGTTGCAGCAGGCGCTGGACCGCAAGGCGATGGAGGCCAGCCGGCTCTACCTGGCCTTGCTGCTGGTCGTGCTCGCCTCGATCGGCTTCTGGCTGATCCGGCTCAAGCGCTCGCAGCTGCGCTTCAAGAGGCTGGCGCGCCGCGACAGCCTCACCGGCATCCTCAACCACCAGCATTTCGTGTGGGAGGCCGAACAGGCATTGCACTACGCGGAAAAATCCTCGCGCCACGTCTGCGTGGTGGTCATCGACCTGGATCACTTCAAGCGCATCAACGACACCTACGGGCACGCGGCGGGCGATGCCGTGCTGATCCGGATCGTGGCCCTGTGCCAGACCCATCTGCGCTCCATCGACGTGTTTGGACGGCTGGGCGGCGAGGAGTTTGGGCTGGTGCTGCCGGAGTGCTCGCTGGGCGATGCGATGGCGATCGTCGAGCGGATACGCGCGGCCATCGCCACCACCCTGTTCGACGAACAGATTGTCGAAGGCGCCATATCGGCCAGCTTCGGGCTGGCCTCCAGCGACGGCAACGGCTACGTGTTGCCGGCCCTGATGGCCAAGGCCGATGCGGCCCTGTACCAGGCCAAGCACCGCGGCCGAAACCGCATCGAGATGCACACCGAGCATGCCGGCTTCGTCCCGGCGTGAAGCGGCAGTGGAAAGCCGCCAACGCCATGAACGCTGCCGCATTTTGAAGTGCGTACACTTGCCGGGCGTCCTGCCCGCTGCCGTTTGCAAGCGACGAGTCTGATGGACGACCGCGGTCGGCCCGTGTTGGCCGGCGTGCATCCGGGTTGGGGGAGCGTCATGGGTTTCGACAGAAAGTATCTGGTCTGGGCACTGGGTTATGCCGTGGTCGGCATGGGCGTGGGCATCTACATGGCCGCGTCGAAGAATCATGCGGAGTACGTGGCGCACGCGCACATCCTGTTGGTGGGTTTCGTGGTGTCGCTGGTGTACGGGCTGATCCACCGGCTTTGGCTGCACCAGCCGCGCAGGGCCATTGCCCAGACGCAGTTCGTGCTGCACCAGGCCGCCACGGTGGTCTTGCTTGCCGGTCTGCTGCTGCTCTATGGCAATGCGGCGCCCGAGGCGGCGCTTGAGCCGTTCCTCGGTATCGGTGCCATCGGGGTTCTGCTGGCGATGCTGTTGATGATCTTGATGGTGATCAAATACGCGGCCGCCGCCGAGGTGACGGTGCCGGGGCTTCTTCCCCCGGCCACCTAGACGTCTCCAGCGGTTGCGCTGGATGGGCCATCAGCCCGGCCTGCACCTCGGACAAGGCGGGGGTGGAGCGGTGTTTTTGCCGATCCGGCACGGCCGATGCGCATTTTCGGGCCCGGTTCAGGATTTTCCGGGCGCGGCTCCCCGAGTCAGGCAATGTAAATATTTCCGCGGCGTGGCGATGCTAGGTTGGACGACGCCCGAGCCGATGGCTGCGTCTGTAGCTGAAGTCACCGGCTCCTTACCCGAGGAGAAGCCATGATCAACTCGACGATGCGAAAGGTGTCCGTTCCGCTGTTTATTGCGGCCGTGGCGCTGGGTGGCTGCACCCACTACGTGAAACAGGCGGACTTCGATTCGGCAATCGCCGAGTTGCGAGCCAACGATCAGAAGCAACAGCAACAGCTCGATTCGCTGACCCAGGAAATGCAGCAGCGGTTCGCCAAATACGATGCCCAGATCGCCCAGATGGGCGGCCGGGTACGGGTCGATACCGCGGCGCACTTTGCGTTCAACGACGCCACCGTGCGCGATCAGGACAAACCCTTGCTGGACGATTTCGCCAAGGTCATCAGCAGCCACTATCCCGGCGCGACCGTCACCGTCGAAGGCTTTGCCGACCCCGCTGGCTCCAAAAGCTACAACCATCGGCTGGGCGAGCAACGCGCGAAGGCGGTGCGTGACTACCTGGTAGGCACCGGCCTGTCAGCCGATCAGTTGCGCGCGGTGAGCTATGGCGAGGACAGCAACCGCCAGGTGGATCGCGGCCAGTCGCGCGATGCGGGCGCGTCCAATCGCCGTGTCACCCTGGTGGTGGATTTTGCCGGCAGCGCCAATAACGCGCAGGCCAGCGCTGGCTGATTGCAGGCAGGTCATCTGTGACATCCCGACAGGGGCGGGGCGCGCTTTTCCGGAAGTCGCGCGCCGCCCCTGTTTTTTTGCCGCCCAGGTCATGTTGCGCTGGCGTGTCGATCTGCTGGTCCGGCGGGCTGGATGGCCCGGTTTTCGGCGGCTGCCGGCCCGTTCGTGGCAGCACTAGCCAAGGCCCTCGAAAAGGTTAGACTGACCCCAGTAACCATTCCCGCCCCTCCCCAGGCGTGGAGGTTTCGACATGGTCATTCTGGCGTACGCAGCGTTGCTTGCTGTTGCCTCGACTGTTGCCCCGTCTGCACCGGTGACGCCGGTGTTGCCCCCCATGCCGCGCCCCGAACAGGTCATGGCGCTGCCGCCCGAGTTGCGCACGCAGTTGCAGGCGCAGGTGATTGACGGGGGCGGCTCGCGGCGATCGCGACTGGAGCGGCTGGCGGGTTTCCTGTTCAAGAAGACCGGCCTGGGCATGGAGTACGCGGTCGACGCCACGTATACCGTCGAACAGGCGTATCGCGCGCGCAAGGCCAACTGCCTCACCTTCACCCTGCTGACCGTGGCGCTGGCGCGCGAAGCGGGCCTCGATGCCTATGGGCAGGAGCTTGTCGACGTCGTGTCGTGGCGCGCGGAGCGGGACATCGTCTACGGCTTCAACCACGTAAACGCGGGAATCCTGATCGGTCAGTCGCACTACACGATCGATGTGGCGCGGGACCTGCTTGTGGCGCGCAGCCCGCCCCAGCGGATTACCGACGCGCACCTGCTGGCGCTGTACTACAACAACCGTGCCGCCGAGCTGCTGGTGGGCGCCTCGCCCGCCGTGGCCGATCCGTACATGGCGATGGCGTTGCAGCTGGCCCCGCATTATCCCAGCGCCTGGGCCAACGCGGGCGTGTTGAGCCTGCGCAAGGGCGACCGCGCAACCGCCGAACGCGACTACCTGAAGGCGCTGGCACTGGATCCGGAAAACTCGAGCGCACTGGTCAACCTGGTGACGCTTTACCGGGACGGCGGCGAGGAGGCAAAACGCGTCACCTACGCACGGCGGCTGGAGAAGATCCAGGCGAAGGACCCCTACTTCGCGTTCGTGCAGGCCGAGGGCGCGGCAAGGGAGGGGGATTACGAGGCGGCCGCGCAGCACTATCGCCAGGCCATCCGCCTGTACGACAAGGAGCCCCGCTTCTTCACCGGGTTGGCCCACGCCTATCGGCAGCTGGGCAAGGAGCGCGCGGCCGAATCGGCTCTGAATCGCGCCGCCACGCTCGGCCGCAGCACGGCGGGCAACTAGGCTCCGGTGGCGCCCGGGGCACCCGCCAAAAGTTCAGTCCCGGTTGCCGCGCGGCGGCCTAAGCTGTGCGGACGAAACCCGTATGCCGACGCCGCCCGGGCCGTTGCGGCCTGTCCTGTAAGGTAGGGGCGGGCCGGATCATCCGGCTTGCCTCTGCTCCCTTTTCCGCGTCGCCGTCGAAAGCCTGCCATGGGCGGTACAGCGCGCACTGCCCATCGCCTGCCTACCTCATGCTGTCCACCATCCGCACCGCGACACCGCTGCTGCTGAGTACCGTCTTCCTGCTGATGGGAGTCGGCCTGCTGCACACGCATATTGCGCTGGAGGGGCGTGCGCTGGGGTTTTCCGTGGCCATGATCGGCGTGCTGACGTCCGCCTATTACGCCGGGTTCCTGCTTGGCACCTACACCATCCCGCGGCTGACGCATCGCATCGGCCACATCCGCACGTTTGCGTTCTGCACGGCGCTGGTGGCGGTGGTGGTGCTGGTGCAGGCGCTCGATCCGGTCTACGGCGTGTGGCTGGTGCTGCGCGTGCTGCAGGGCCTGCTGCTGGTCGGCTTGTACGCGATCATCGAAAGCTGGCTCAACGCGGTGGCCGAGCCGGCACATCGCGGCTCGGTGTTCGCGGTCTACATGATGGTGAACCTGGCGGCCAGCGCCACCGCGCAGCAGCTTTTGCGCATCCCGGGCGAGGGCTTCGTGCTGTTCTGTGTCGTCGCCATCCTGTTCTGTGCCGCCAGCCTGCCGGTGGTGCTGACCACCCAGCCGCAACCCCAGCTGCGTTCGATGCCCAAGGTGCAGGTCAGGCGCCTGTTCCGGCTGGCGCCCACGGCGCTGGTCAGTGCATTCATTTCCGGACTGGTGCTCGGCGCGTTCTGGGGTTTGCTGCCGTTGTACGCCGCTGCGCGTGGGCTGGGGGCGGGTGACATCGGCACTTACATGAGCGCGGCGATTGCCGGCGGCGTGGTGCTGCAATGGCCGCTGGGGCGCTTTTCCGACCGCATCGACCGCCGCCTCGCGCTGTCGCTGATCAGCGTCGTCGCGGCGCTGGCGGCGGTGGTCAACCTGTTGCTGCCGGCGGCCGGCGGGGCGGTGGCGATGGTGGTGATCTTCGTCTTCGGCGGCATGAGTTTCACCCTGTATCCGATCGCCGTGGCGCACCTGGTCGATTACCTGCACCGCGACGAATTGCTGTCGGCCTCCAGCACCGTGCTGCTGGTCAACGGCGTCGGCTCGGCGGTGGGGCCGCTGCTGGCCGGCGCGCTGATGTATCTGCTGCGGCCGGAGCTGCTGTTCGTGTGGTTCGCGGTACTCGACGGCGCACTGGCCGCCTACGCGCTGTATCGCTTCACCCGCCGCAAGCGCGAGGTGACAGCGGACGACAATTTCGTGCCGCTGGTGAACACCACGCCGACCGCGCTGGACCCGCGCGCGCCCTGATTTCCCGCCTTGCGCGGTCGATGTGGCGCAGGCCCACGCTGCACCGTTCCGCCGCGCGCCAGGCAGGGATGCGCGGCGCGCAAGCTGTTTTTTTTCGCGGCCGGAAGGCATGCTTCGCCCGTGGCTGTCGTCGCCATCGGGCGGCGTCGCCATCGACTGGCAACGGGGGACACCAGGATGACCGAAGTCGCGCCGCACTTGTCAGCCCCCCGCGACTGTCGGCGATCGACGACGCATGGCCCTTCCGCATGCCGTGCGAACGTATCCCGATGCCACTGAATATCGACGCTGCCGCGCCGCCCCCGAACGGCGAGCGCCGGCCGGAACCTTACGCCGGCCGGGAGCGCAAGCGCGTCGTGATGCTGGCGATTTTCAGCCTGGCCTGGATCAGCACGGTGCTGGCCTGGACGCTGATGGCGTTGGGCGGCATCTCCTCACCGGCGCTGCGCGACGTGTTTGTGGCGAACCTCGTCTTTCACCCGTTGATGTTTGCGGCGGTCAGCGGGCGGATGCTGCCCGAGCGGGTGGTCGAGATGATGTGCCTGCTGTTTGCCGCCGGCATCTGCGCGGCCTGCATGGTGCTGCGGCTGTACTTCCCCTCCTACGGCGGCCGCATTGACCTCGAACCGCTGTATCTGTGGATTCCGGTGATCTATGTGTTCGCCTTCATCGTGGCCGGGCACAAATCCAGCCTGCGCATTTCGCTGGGGATCATGGCGCTGTTCCTGGTGATCAGCCTGCCTTACCTGCTGCAGTCGCCGTCGCCGCGGTTCGCCAACTTCACCATCCAGTTGCACATGGTTTCGGCGGTGCTGGTGGCGGCGCTGTATTTCTTCTCCAGCTACCAGCAGCGCCTGCAGGTGGCGCAGTTGACGATGGACGAACTGGCGACGCTGTCGCACACCGACGAACTGACCCGATTGCCCAACCGGCGACGGATCTCGCAGGTGGTTGGCTACGAACTCGCCCGCTTCGAGCGCTACGGCAGCGGCTTCGCGCTGATCATGATCGACATCGACCACTTCAAGGACGTGAATGACCGTTTCGGCCATCCGGTGGGCGATCGGGCACTGAAGGCGCTGGCGTTGCGCGCACGGCAGGCCTTGCGCGATGGCGACACGCTGGGCCGTTGGGGTGGCGAGGAGTTCGTGATCGTGCTGCCCGAGGCGGGGCTCGACGACGCGCTGCGCAAGGCCCACGCGCTGTGCGCGCACGTGGCACGCGCGCCGCTGATCGACGACCTGTCCATCACCATCAGTTGCGGCGTGGCCAGCGTCACACCGGCCGATACGGCCGAAAGCCTGTTCCATCGCGCCGATGCCGCGCTGTACGCCGCCAAGCAACAAGGACGAAATCGGGCGGAGAGTGCGGCGCCGGCTTGATCGGGCGAGCGCGCGGCGGGCGACGCAACAGGATATGAAAAGCCGTCCGGCTCGTCGGAGGCCGGTATCGAACCAAAGGGGAATGGGATGTCGATCGTCTGGACTTTGCTGGGTACGTTCGGGCAGCTGATGCTGGCCGTTTGCCTGTTCATGCTGGTCGCCTTCTCAGCGGGCGGCCTGGTCAACGGCGGTGACTTTCGGCCGGCTCAGGTGAGGGTGCTGGATCTGTCGGCGCTGGTGCTGCCCGGCACGTGTTTGTGGAGCGCGGCAATCGTGCTGGTTCGGCACTGGCAAGGCGCTGGCGCGCAGTCGTACGCGTGGTATGCGCTGCCGCTGGGCGCGACGGCCCTCTACCTGATTTATTTCAGCTTCCTGGTCCATCAGTCGCGGGGCGGTCGGTGAATCGAGGCGAGTCGGCAAGCGACTCGCCTCCTGAGGAAAGGTCTGATCAATCGGCTTTTCCTCGTCATTCCGCGGGAGCAGGAATCCAGCGTCTTTTCTTTGCATGGCCTGGAGGCGCTGGATCCCCGCTTGACCGGCCGTTCGGCCGTTGAAAAGCGCCTCGCTGGGATGATGGGCAAAATCAGAGTTTCCCTGAGGCAACGCACTGGATTCTTCCGGCCTCTCAATCTGCCGTAGTGCGTGGGCTGGCGTTACATCCCCGCTGATTCGTCGACCTTCATCTGCGCGCGTGCCTCGCCCTTCGGGTGCGCCTTGGTGTGCAGGTTCACATAGGTCGCGCCGTCGAGCATGGCCGACTGGGTCTCGGCGTCGATGGTCACCGTATGGCTCATGCCGGTCTTGTACGGGCCGGGGATGAGTTTCATCACGCCGGCTTCCACGCCCGGTTTGGCCGGCCCGTGGAAGTGCGCGATGGTGACCGGGCCGCTGAGACCCTCGTAATCGATGGTGTATTTGAGCTGATGCGTGGTGGTGTCGAGGGTGGCCGCCACATGCCCCGAGGGCTGGCTGGCGGCGCCGTGCTCACCGGCGAAATCGCCGCTGAGGGAAACGTCCTTGGCGATGGCGGCGGTGGAGAAAGCGAGCATGGCGGCCACGGCAAGTGGCAGCAATGTGCATGGCGACTTCTGCATGGTGGAATCCTCTCGGTCGGGATGCCGGTGCGCCCGGCGGGGTGGTCCGATGAGGTCGACGCGCGGGCCGGCAACCGGATCGCGGGCGAGTGTGGACCTCCGCGCGTGCAAGCTGCGACAAGGTTTCCGCAAACCTGCGGCGGGGCGGATCCGGCGATGGCTGCGGTTCACCGAACGCGTGGAATCGCGGACGTATACTGGGCCGGAACCGGCTGCCCAGCAGGGCTTTCCCCCGCCAGGCGCTGACGCTGCCCTGACCCGCTTCGGGAGACTTGCGATGAAACTTTCCTCCACGCCACTGCTCGGTTGCCTGGCCGTGCTGGCGCTTGCCTGCGCCAGCGTGCATGCGGCGCCGCCACCGACCAACGTCACCGTCCACTACACCGACCCGAAGCTGTTCACCGAGACGAAGCGCAGCGCGTTCGCGCATCCGATCGATGCCAATGGTTATCTGAACCCGCTCAAGGATTACATCGCCCAGCGCGCGTCGCGCATCCTGGCGCCGGGCCAACGGCTGGACATCACGGTGACGGACGTGGACCTGGCCGGCGAATACGAGCCCTGGCACGGGCCGCACCTGAGCACCATCCGCATCATCAAGAGCCGCTATCCGCCGCGGATCGATCTGGATTTCACGCTGTATGGCGCCGACGGCAAGGTGCTGCGCCAGGGCAGCCGCATTCTGCGCGACATGTCCTTCATGGACCACGCCGGCATCAGCGACAACGACTCGCTGCGCTACGAAAGGCCGATGATCGACCGCTGGCTGCGCCAGGGCCCCGACAAGCTCTGAGGTATCGTCAGGCGTCCGGATCGCGCCCGAACCGCGGCAGGTTCCAGTGGCGGTGCAGGGACAGGAAACGCAGCGAAAAACAGAGCAGGATCGGCAACCATGTCGCCCACACCGGCGGCCACCCCAGGCGCTCGCCGATGACCGTCATGGCGGCGCCGGCCAGCGCCGCCAGTGCGTAGATCTCCTTCTGCAACACGATCGACACGCGGGTCAGCAGCACGTCGCGCGCCATGCCCCCACCGATCGCGGTGACCATGCCCAGCAGCACCGCCACCTCCGCGTTATGGCCGAACAGCAGGGCCTTGTGCGCGCCGTACACCGCGAACAGGCCCAGGCCCATCGCGTCGAACAGGCGCACGGGGTAGGTCAGCCGTTCCACCCACGGATACGCGGCGATGGTGAACAGGGCGGCGATCACCGCGGTGAGCAGGTAGCGCCAGTCGGACAGGCCGGCCGGCGGGATCGCGCCGATCATCACGTCGCGCGCAATACCGCCACCGCAGGCGGTGATGTAGGCGATGGCGAGGATGCCGAACAGGTCGAGCTGGCAGCGTCGCGCCGCGGTGGCGCCGCTGATCGCGAAGGCGAACGTGCCGGCCAGATCCACCACGTTGAAAAGCAGTTGTTCGTTCATGCCGGTTCCATCACCCGCGCCGCGCGGCGATTCCCGTCGAACAATCTAGCCCATCCGGCGACGCGAAGAGCATGGTGCCGCGCCGCCACGTTGACCCGGCGGTTCCGCACCCGGTGCTACAGTGCGTGGCTTTCCACGCCGGGAGCATGCGCATGACGACAAGCCAGTCAACCTATCCCATCGGCACGCCCGGCCGTCCGTGGGGCGAGGCGGAAGTGGCGGCCTGGCAATCGCGCCAGCGCGTCCAGCGCAGCTACCGGGCCGATGTGCTCGATGCCGTCGACGCGCTGCGTTCGCGTTTCGACGTGATCCCCTACGGCCAGCTGGATTACCCGCCGGACAGCTACCCGCTGCTGGCCATCCGCAGCCGCGACTGGCGCGAGGCGCTGCCCTGCGTGCTGGTGACCGGCGGCGTGCACGGCTACGAGACCAGTGGTGTGCACGGCGCGCTGCAGTTCGCCGACCGGCACGCGGCGGATTACGCGGGCAAGGCCAACCTGATGGTGGTGCCCTGCGTCAGCCCCTGGGGCTACGAGCGGATTCATCGATGGAACATGCGGGCGCTCGATCCCAACCGCTCGTTTCGCGACAACAGCCCGGCGCAGGAATCGGCGGCGCTGATGCGGCTGGTGGCGCCGTTCCGCGATCGCGTGCTGGTGCACGTCGACCTGCACGAAACCACGGACACGGACGAATCGGAATTCCGCCCCGCGCTGGCCGCCCGCGATGGCGTGGCGTACGTGCCCGGCGAAATCCCCGATGGCTTCTATCTGGTGGACGACAGCGAGCATCCGCAGCCGGCGTTCCAGCAGGCCATCATCGACGCCGTGGCCAAGGTGACCCACATCGCACCGGCCGATGCCCGCGGCGAAATCATCGGCTCGCCCGTGGTGGGGCCGGGCGTGATCGCCTATGCGTTGAAGGCGCTGGGCCTGTGCGCCGGCATCACCGATGCGCCTTACAAGACCACCACCGAGGTCTACCCCGACAGCCCGCGCGCGACGCCCGAACAATGCAACGACGCGCAGGTGGCGGCCGTATGCGCGGCGATCGATTACGCGTTGCAACACGCCTGCTAGGGCGACGATCCATCGGCGATGGCGGCGTGGGCGATCAGGATTTCTTGCCGCCGCCGTCCTGCTTGTTCACGGTCGCCCAGGCTATCCGCTCGGCGGTCTTCTCCGACTTGCCTTCCTTCTTCTCGCTCTTCTCGATGTGCGCGGCCTCGCGTTTCTGCTTGTTGGTGTAGGACGATTTGTCACCTTGGGACATGACGGCGCTCCGTTGACGGGTAGGTGTGCAACGTACCGCCCGCGGGGTTAACGCGCAGTCTTGAATCGGCTGCAGCGGTGTGAACAAAAACCGTCGTACCTGCAGGCCTTTTCTTCACATTGCCTGCCATGGCCTTGTGGCATTGATGCGTTTCCACCATCCAAGCTGCGAGGTCGCACCATGAGCCAGGCCCACCAGGAACGCACCTTCGAGGACAGCGGCAAATCCTTCGCCGCGATTTTGAACAGGCAGGACGACGGGCTGTTCAGCGCTACCGTACGGCTCCCCGATGGCTCGCTTCGCACGGTGCCGGCGGAACATTTCGCAAGCGAGGATGAGGCCATGGAAGCGGCGCAATCGTTCGCCCACGAGTTGGTTGGCTCCTGCTAGAGCTACACGTTTGCGGCGGCGCAGTCGCCGCGGACGGGCAGGGAATGGCGCGCCGTTCACCGGCGATGAACGACACCGAGGACGGGCGCGATGGCAATGGCGGTACGGTGGCGACGACACCTGCTCTGGCTGCTGATCGGTGCGGTAGCGGCGGCGCTGATCGGTATTGTCCTGCTGAACCTGTGGCCGCAGGAAAGGCAACTGCAGCAGCGGCTGGGCCATGTAAGTGCGGTGGAAAGCGCGCAGTTTCGGCGCGAGCTCGGCACGCTGCTGGGGCCAAGCGTCAGCGTGGGCAACGCGGTGGCGGATTTCCAGAACGGCGAGGAAATCTTTCCCGCGATGCTGGCGGCGATCCGCGGTGCCCGCCACAGCATCAACATGGAAACCTATATCTACTGGTCGGGCGAGGTCTCGAAACGGTTCATCGAGGCCTTGACCGAACGCGCGCGGGCCGGCGTGAAAGTGCATGTGCTGGCCGACTGGCTCGGCTCCACCCGCATGAAACAGGACGCCATCGATGCACTGCGCGACGGTGGCGTGCGCTTCGAGTATTTCCATCCGCTGCACTGGTACTCGCTCGACCGCATCAACAACCGCACCCACCGCAAGCTGCTGATCGTGGATGGCGAAGTGGCGTTCAACGGCGGCGTGGGCATCGCCGATGCGTGGGAGGGCAACGGCCTGCAACCGGATCGCTGGCGCGACATGCAGTTCCGGGTGGATGGGCCGGCCGCGGCGCAGATGCAGGCCATCTTCGGGGACAACTGGCTGGCCACCACCGGTGAAGCGTTGCTGGGTCCGGACTACTACCCCGAGACACCGGCCCGGGGCGACCTGGCGGTGCAGGCGTTCGCCAGTTCGCCCGAGGGCGGCAGCGAGAACATGCAGCTGATGTACCTGATGGCGATCAACGGTGCCCGCCGCCGCATCGATCTGGAGGCGGCCTATTTCGTGCCCGACGAACTTACCCTCACCGCACTGCGCGATGCGCTGAAGCGTGGCGTGCGCGTGCGGCTGGTGGTGCCCGGCCCGCATGTGGACAGCACGATGGTGCGCAACGCCTCGCAGGCGCAATGGGGCGCGATGCTGCAGGCCGGCGCGCGCATCTACCGTTACCAGCCCGCCTTGTTCCACAACAAGCTGATGATCGTGGACGGCTACCTCACCATCGGCGGCTCGGCCAATTTCGACAACCGCTCGTTCCAGCTCAACGACGAATCCAATATCAACATCTACGACCACGCCTTCGCCGCGCACATGACCGGGGTGATCGACCGCGACATCGCCCGCTCGCGCGAACTCACCCTGGCGCAATGGCGTGAACGGCCCTGGCGCCAGCGCGTGTTCGACTGGCTGTCGTCGCAAGCGGCCGAACAGCTTTAGGCTCGCGCGTTGGCCCTGTGGGAGCGACTTCAGTCGCGATGCCTTTCATGCCGCGATGAAGATCGTAAACACCGCCGCTGACGTCCCTCCCGTAGTGGCGTTCGCCGCGCATTTCCATGGAAAACGCTACCGTCCACACCAGAATGTTTTACGCTGCCGGGACTCTCCATCAGGATCCCCGCCGATGAAACTCTCTCCCGTATGGCGCCACCCGCTGCACCGTGGCGCCGCTGCCGTGGCGATGATGATGCTGGCCTGCACGGCGCTCTCCGCCGGCGCGACGGCACCCACCGTGTCGTTGACGGCGGGCACTATTGCCGGCAACAGCAGCACCGAGGGCGACGTCGCCCTGCGCGAGTTTCACGGCATTCCCTACGCCGCGCCGCCGGTGGGCGCGTTGCGCTGGAAGCCGCCACAACCGGTGGCGCCGTGGTCGGGCGTGCGTGAGGCGAAGCGCTTCGGGCCGCGCTGCATGCAGCGTCCCATCTTCAGCGACATGGTGTTTCGCAGCGACGGCGTCAGCGAGGATTGCCTTTACCTCAACGTGTGGACGCCGGCGCAAGCGACCGGGAACAAGCTGCCGGTGCTGGTGTATTTCTACGGCGGCGGCTACGTGGCGGGCGATGCGTCGGAGCCGCGCTACGACGGTGCCAGCATGGCGGCGCAGGGCATCGTCACGGTGACGGTGAATTACCGGTTGGGCGTGTTCGGCTTCCTGGCCTTGCCGGCGCTCGCCGCCGAATCGCCGCAGCACGCGGCCGGCAACTACGGTTTGCTGGATCAGAACGCGGCGCTGCACTGGGTGCGGCAGAACATCGCCCGCTTCGGCGGCGATCCCGCGAAGATCACCATCGGTGGCGAGTCGGCCGGCTCCATGTCGGTGAGCGCATTGATGGCCTCGCCCTTGTCCAGGGAGGTGATCGCCGGTGCCATCGGCGAGAGTGGCGCGCTGATCGCACCGCTGGCGCCGCTGTCGCGGGCCGTGGCGCAACAGCGCGGCGAGAAGTTCATGGCGCAGGTCGGCGCCGGTTCGCTGGCGGCGTTGCGCGCCATGCCTGCCGATGCCTTGCTGCAGGCCACGGCGGACAAGTCCACGCCCCGGTTCGCACCCGATGTGGACGGCTATTTCCTCACCGAGTCGCCAGCGGTCACCTTCGCGCGCGGCGCACAGGCCGCCGTGCCGCTGCTGCTGGGCAGCAATTCGCAGGAAGGTTCGTATGTCGGCCTGCTCGATGGAAAGGCCCCCACGCCCGCCAACTATCGCGCCGCGCTCGAGCGCCTGTTCGGCGCGCAGGCGCCGCGTGCGCTGGCGCTGTATCCGGGCAATGACGAGGAGGCAGTGAAGCGCTCGGGCATCGCGCTGGCGGGCGACATGTTCATCGCGCACAGCACCTGGCGCTGGATGGATCTGGCCCGCCACACCGGCGATGCACCGGTGTATTTCTATTATTACGACCAGCCGCGACCGGCCAAGCGGCATCCCGCGGCGGGCGAAACCGCCGATGCCGGTGCGGTGCACAGCGCCGAGATCGAGTACGCGCTGGGCAACCTCGACGGCAATCCCGTCTATGCGTGGACGACGGATGACCGCGAGACGTCGCGCATGCTGCAAGGCTATTTCGCGCAGTTCATCAAGCACGGCAACCCGAACGGCGAGGGCCTGCCGGAGTGGCCCGCAGCGACCGAATCCGCCGGTGGACTGCTGCGCCAGACCATCGATGCGCATCCGCACAGCGCCGCGGACAACGGTGCGGCGCGACAGGCATTCCTGCAGCAGTTCTATGCCAGCCAGCCCGGCGCGCTCTGAGGCAAGGCCGCGCGATGTGGCTCTGGTCGTGATTCCCGCCTGACCCGCTTCGTTGCTGGAAGCGGCCCGCGGGATGACGGCTCGCCAGGATTCCCAACGGTTCCGCGCGTGCCAGCTTCCTCCCCGTTTGGGGGCAAGGTGCCCGCGGGGCGGAAGAGGGCGTTCTTGCCCGAATCCCGACAAAACGGACTGGCGTCCTGCTCTCCAGGAGTGCCCGTTAAGGATTTGGCCGTCTGAATCGTCAAGGCGGCGTGCCCCGCTGATTTTCCTCGCCGTCAGCCGTGGCGGAACCGCCTGATTTCCGACTTCCCGACCACTGCGCTTCAGCGAGTTGACTTCACTATATCGGGCGGGTAACGTTACCAAGCTCCCGCGATTCGTGACTCGAATGTAGGAGCCGCTTCCATCGCGTTCCCTTCCGCGGAACGCGTGAGGTCGATGGGGAAGCGTCAGCCGAATGCGTCACGCAGCTCGTCAACACGCCGAGGATCCGGGGAGGATCTGGAATGCTGAACAGAGAGACCGGGAACGCATTTCGCGTTGCACGCGCCATCGTCATGGCCGCCGTCTTGTGGATGGTCGTGCCGGTGGTTTCCGCTGCCGTCCACGGCCCCTGGAATGCGCAGGTCCTGCAAGGTGGCGTCGGGCTCGATGCGCCGATGCCCGATCACGCCACGGTGCTCGACGCGAAGGCCGACTGGAGCGCCCATTCCTGGGTGTATCCGGCGCAGGTGTCGCAAGAAAAAGTATTGCTGGCCGGTTTCGGCGATCCCGCCGGGGCGGCGCGCTACTTCCTGATCGATCACGGTCGGCTGGGATTCTGGTGGGGAAACGCGTCGACCGTGTCATCGCCGGCTGCCTTGAGTGCGGGGCACTGGCATTTCATCGCGGCCGTCTCCAACGCCGACGGTTTCTCGTTGTACCTGGACGGCAAACGGGTGGCGTCCACGACGGCACCGCGGGTCGCGGTTGCCGCGAAGATGGTCATCGCGCCCGTCGCGCCATGGCCCGATGCGGACCACTTCGGTGGCAAGGTGGCCGGTTTCACCGTGCAGGATGGCGCTCTCGACAGCCGCCAGCTGGCGGCCATGGCCAAGCGGCCGCCCGATCCGCAGCTGACCCGGTATGCCGACGCCTCGCCGCACTGGCCGGTGCAGGTCAAACAGATGGCCGGGCAGGTGGAGCCGCAGCCGCCGGCAACCTTGCCGGTGAGTCGCGCGCCGTTTTCCGCGCCTTCCGAAAAAGCGCCAGGCGATCGCATGGCCCTGAAGCCCGACGGCGCGCGGCAGTGGGAGCTGGGACGCTGGCAGCTCGCTTCCGCCACGGAACTCGACGGCGCAAAAGGCACCGCCATTTCGCTGCCGGGTTACGCGGCCGGCAAGCCGTGGATGAAGGCGACGGTGCCGGGCACCGTGCTGACTACCCTGATCGACCGCGGCGTCTATCCCGACCCGGCGTACGGCCTCAACAACATGGCCATCCCCGAGTCGCTGCATCAGCACGACTGGTGGTATCGCACCACGTTCGCCTTGCCGGCCGGGCTTGCCGGCCAGCCGTTGCGACTGACGTTCGACGGCATCAATTACGCCGCCGAAGTGTGGGTCAACGGGCAGCGCGCGGGGCAGGTCGTGGGCGCCTTCATCCGCGGGCAGTTCGATGTCACGGGCTTGCTGAAGCCCGGTCAGGACAATGCGATCGCGGTGCGTGTGTCGCCGCCGCCGAATCCCGGCGTGGCGCACGAACAATCAATCAGCGCCGGCGCCGGCCCCAACGGCGGCATGGAGGCGCTGGATGGCCCCACCTTCATCGCCAACGAAGGTTGGGACTGGATCCCGGCGATCCGCGATCGCGATACCGGCCTGTGGCAGAAAGTGGTGCTGAGCGCAGCCGGCCCGGTGCGGATAGGCGATACCCACGTCGTTACCCGCTTGCCGGATGCGGACCATCACCAGGCGGAAATCGACGTAGACGTGCCGCTGGAAAATGCCGGCGCCACGCCCATTCAGGGGCAACTGCGGATCGCCTTCGGCGACGTCAGCGTGGACAAGGCGGTGACGGTGGCGCCCGGCGGCACGACGGTAAAACTGCGCCCCGCCGAGTTCCCGGCGCTGCGGGTGCAGCACCCACACCTGTGGTGGCCGAACGGCTACGGTGAGCCGTACCTGTACGACATGAAGGTCAGTTTCGCGACGGACGGAAAGACGTCCGATCAATCGCAGTTCCAGTTCGGCATCCGTCAGATCAGCTACGAGCTTTCTCTGTTCGACCGGCAAGGCAGTTTGCGTCGGGTGCTGGTGACGCCGGACATGACGAGCGCTCCGGGCGAACGCCTGGTCGACGTCACCCACAAGGGCATCCGCGAGACGCCGGACGCGTGGGCCTATTCCCTGTTGCCGGCAGCGGAACATTCGCCGGCGGTGACCGAACTGACCGACAAGCGGCTGGCGCCGTACCTGATTCTCCGCGTCAACGGCGTGCGCATCGCGGTGAAAGGCGGCAGCTGGGGCACCGACGATTTCCTCAAGCGCATCTCGCGCGAACGGTTGGAGCCGTACTTCAAGCTGCAACGCGACGCCCACATCAACGTGGTGCGCAACTGGGTGGGGCAGAGCACCGAGCCGGTGTTCTACGAGTTGGCCGACAAGTACGGCCTGCTGGTGTTCAACGATTTCTGGCAGTCCACCCAGGACTACAACCTGGAGCCGCAGGACGATGCGCTGTTCCTGCGCAACGCCGCCGACACCATCAAGCGCTACCGCAACCACCCCAGCGTCGCGCTGTGGTTTGGCCGCAACGAGGGTGTGCCGCAGCCGTTGCTGAATCAACGGCTGGACAAGTTGATCGCGGACCTCGACGGCACCCGGCTGTACATGCCCAGCTCCAATCGCATCAATCTGTGGAACAGCGGCCCGTACAGCTACCAGCCGCCGGCGGCGTACTTCACCACGCTGGCCAAGGGCTTTGCGGTCGAGGTGGGCACGCCGTCGTTTCCCACGCTGGAGTCGTTCGAGGCGATGATGCCCGCGGCCGATCGCTGGCCGATCAGCGACAGCTGGGCGTATCACGACTGGCATCAATCCGGTAACGGCGACGTGGGCAGCTTCATGGCCGCCATGCGCACCGAGTTTGGCGAGGCCACCAGCCTGGCGGACTTCGAGCGCAAGGCGCAGATGATGAACTACGTCAGCTACCGGGCGATCTTCGAGGGCCTGAACGCGGGCCTGTGGACGCAGAACAGCGGCCGGCTGTTGTGGATGAGCCACCCGGCCTGGCCCAGCACCACCTGGCAGATCTACAGCAGCGACTACGACACCCAGGCGTCCTACTACGGCGTCAAGGAAGCGTCCGAGCCGGTGCACGTGCAGATGAACCTGCCCGATCACCGCATCGTGGTGGTCAACAACACCGCCGCGCCGCTGCACGGCCTGACCGTGTCCGCGCACGTCTTTGCGCCCGGTGGGGAAGGGCATCGCGAGCTGGCCACCGGCACCGCCACGCTGGATGCCCCGGCCGTCGCGGTCACGCCGGTGACGATGGCGACGGCCGACATCGGCCGCTTGTCGAGCGAGCACGACCTGGTGTTCGTGCAACTGCAACTGCATGACGCCGGCGGCAAGCTGGTGTCGCGCAATTTCTACTGGGTGGCGCACGAGCCGGCCGACCTGCAGAAGCTTGGCGATTTGCCCCAGGTGGGTCTGGACGTCCGGGCGCAGCGCGACGCGGGCGGCATCCGTGTGGCGGTTCACAACCCGTCGCCGCAAGCAGCGCTCAGCACCAGGTTGACCCTGGTCGATGCACACGGCCAGCGCGTACTGCCGGCTTACTACAGCGGCAACTATCTCAACCTCGCGCCCGGCGAGACCCGTGAGATCACCATAACCGGCGATGACCCGCCCGCGCTGGATGGCGCGGCCAAGGTGGAAGTGCGCGGATGGAACGTGCACGAGCAATCGGTGCCACTGCAAGCACGAAAGCCCACCATCCCGGCACCACACGCGCCGCAAGCCAGCGGCCCATGAGCCATGCATGCCGTCGCCCGACCGGGCGGCGGTGCGTGAAGGCGTGAGCGACCTTCGCTGCGCCGATGGGGAAGTCAGCACTTGATTAGGTAGCGTTACCACAATAACAAGGCCCGACAACAGGATGCGGCTCAAACCGCGGAGGAGAGAGAAATGACCCGTTTCAATTACCGCAATTTCCCGATGAAACCCCTGGTGGTGGCGGTTGCCGCCAGCCTTTCCCTTGGATGCTCGGCAGCGGTGTGGGCGGCGCCCGCCAATGGCGTTGCAGCATCCACGCCAGCGCAGCAATCCACACCGGATCAGAGCACACCGGATCAGAGCAGTGATACCACTGCCAAAAGCGGCGACGAACGCCGCGCCACGCGACTCCAGGCCGTGGTGGTGAGCGCGGGCATCCGCGCCTCGGAGCAGCGCTCGGTGGAATTGAAGCGCAACGCCACCTCGATCCAGGACAGCATTTCCGCCGTGGACATCGGCAAGCTGCCCGACGTGACGATCGCCGACTCGCTGCAACGCATCACCGGCGTGCAGATCAACCGTTCCGGCGGCGAAGGCAGCTCGGTCAACGTGCGCGGCCTGCCGCAGGTGGGCACCACGCTGAACGGCGAGTCGTTCCTCACCGCCGGCTCCATTGTGTCGGTGCAACCCAACTTCACCGACATTCCCTCGCAGCTGTTTTCCGGTGCCGACGTGATCAAGTCGCCCACCGCCAGCCTGCTGAGCAGTGGCATCACCGGCACGATCAATCTGCGCACGCGCCGCCCGTGGGATCTGGAATCGGGCTGGACAGTCGCCGGTGCCGCGGACGGCTCGCATGGCTCCAAGGTGGACAAGTGGAACCCGGAGGCCAACGGCCTGATCGGCTTCAATGACGAAGGCAAGTGGGGCGTGCTGGTTTCGGCCGCCTATTCCGATGACACCCTGGAGAATTCCACCGACGGCATGGACCAGTACGGCGGCAAGTTCTACGGCGAGAATGCGGCCAGCGCGACCGATGGCAGCGGCTTCCTCGGTGGCTTCAATACCGCGCCGATCCCCTCGGCCATCCATCAGCTGGGTGGCGGCAATGTCGACGTCAACGGCAACGGCAACGCCGGCGATGCGTTCTACGGCAGCCAGAACTTCACCGCCATCGACCGCCAGCTCGAGCGCAAGCGGCTGGGCATCAACGCGTCGGCACAGGCCGACCTGGGTGCGGGTTTCACCCTCACCAGCGATGCGTTCTTCACCCGCCAGAAGCAGTTCAACCGGCAGACCGGCTACCAGCTCAACTCGGCCAGCTGGATGGGCGGCACGTTCGTGCCCGTGGTCGCGCGCGATACCGGCAAAACGATCCAGGGCGCGTACAACGGCGACGAAGGCTGGAACCAGCAGCTGTACACCACGCAGGTGTACCAGAAGTGGCTCGGCGACCTGGAGACCTATTCAGAGAACGATGTCACCAACACCATCTCGCGCAACTTCAACCTGCAGCTGGATTACGACAACGGCGGCAATTTCACCGGCAGCGTCCGCGGCATCACGGCCAGCGCGCATGAAACGCTGATGCAAAGCTACGTGCAGTTCGCCGACGCCGATGGCACGGCGTGGCCCAACGATCCGGTCGATGCGGCGCCGCCGGGCACCTTCATCTATCCGGGCAGCAACCGGGTATTCAACCCGAACGGCTTCGCGCCCAACGTGGTGCCGGTCACCGTCGACATGCGCGGCGACCATCTCGCGATCACGCTGCCGCAGGCACTGCAGACCTACCTGTCCGATCCGAACAACTACGCGTTGAAGACGGTGTCCAGCGAAGGCAACCATGAGCGCGAAAGCAACATGAACATCCTGCGCGCCGACGGTCACTATCGCTTCAATGACTCCGGCTTCAAGCTCGACTTCGGCATACGCAGCAGCATCCGTTCGGCGTCGAACATCAACTTCAACATGGTGGCACCGGTCTATGCCGGCAACGGCGCCAGCGACCCGAATGGTTGCCTGGTGCGCTGGAAGGCCGCCGACGTGGTGTTGAATGGCGGCGGCATCGACGGCGCCTGCACTGCGGGCAACGCGCAGGGCTTCTACCGCGCCGGCGTCATTTCCGCGCAGAACCCCAGCCAGCTGCCCGGGATCATCGGCAACAACATGCGCCACGACAACGGCCTGGCCGGCGTCAGCGGCGTGAGCATCTACAACCTCGATCCCAAGGCGATGGACAACCCGCTCGCGTTCCAGGAAGCCCTGTACCCGGGTGAGCAGCGCAACGTCGATCCGGGCGGCACCTGGGCCGTGCGCCTGAAGGAGCGCACCGCTTATCTGCAGGCCGATTTCGACAGCGACGGCGAAGTGCCGATCAGCGGCAACCTGGGCCTGCGCATGGTGCGCACCACGCTGGATGTCACCCAGCATGCGGTGGGCGATGCCGCGCCGTACGGCCTGCTGGCCGCGGACAACGGCACCATCCGCAGCTCGCGCACGTATACCGACTACCTGCCGGCATTGAACCTGGCGTTCGACTTCACGCCGGAACTCAAGCTGCGCCTGGCGTACTCGAAGAACATGATGCCGTTGAACCTCGACCAGTGGGGCGGTGGCCTGACCCTCAACTACGGCATCGACACCTCGACGCCCGGTTCCACGCTGTTCCGCGTGCTGGGGGGCAACTCCTCCGGCAACCCCGACCTCGACCCGTGGCGCTCGTCGAACTACGACGCCTCGCTCGAGTACTACATGAGCCCGTCGACCATGGTCAGCGTGGCCGCGTTCTACATCGACGTGGACAGCTTCATCAACAACGGCAGCGTGCAGAACTGCGCCTTGCCCGACCAGGATGGCGTGGTGCGCAACCACTGCGTATCGATCAACGGGCCGGTGCAGGGCGGTGGCAACTGGCTGCACGGCTTCGAGTTCGGCCTGAAGCAGGACTTCAAGTTCCTGCCCGGCATCTGGTCGAACTTCGGCCTCGGCGCCAACTTCACCTTCTCGCCCAGCAACACGGGCACCGACCTGGCCGGCAACGACATCCCGTTCCAGGACAACTCCAAGAAGCAGGCCAACCTGGTCGTCTGGTATCAGGATGACAAGTTCGAGGCACGCGTGGCGGGCAACTACCGCTCCAAGCGCGCCGTGTCGCAGAACTTCGGCGGCATCCAGGGCATGGAGGAGTACCAGGCGCCCACGTTCTACGTCGATGCCTCGGTCAGCTACAAGGTGACGCCGAACGTGGAGGTCTACGCGCAAGGCTCCAACCTCACCAACGAGCATGAGCGCTACTACCTGGTGTGGCCTGATCAGGTAGCCAACACGACGCAGTTCGAGCGTCGCGTGATGCTGGGTGTTCGCGCCCACTTCTGAGCGAAGTGAGCGCGTGGTGCGCCGGGCAGTTGCCGCAAGCGACTTCCCGGCGTGGCCATGCTGAAGGGACGCGGCAGTGCACATTCGCCGCGTTCTCATCGTTCCGAGCTGTTCGAAGTGGCGTATTACACTCGGTCGACACTGGCCGCAGGTTCGACCGACCCGAACGGCGAGCGGCGAGGTCGGTGGCAATCCGAAAGCCGACCATCACTAACCCACGGTGAGGCTGCCATGTCGTCAACCAGAATCTTCATCCGCCGCCATGGGCGCCGGATCGCCATCGCCCTGCTGACCCTGTCCGGCATGTGCGCCGCGCATGCCGCGGATGTGGGCACCGACGCCTGGTCGTCAGTCGATCCACGCATCGGCACCGGCGGCGACGGCCACACATTTCCCGGCGCCACGGTGCCGTTCGGCATGATCCAGCTAAGCCCGGACACGGCGATGCCGGATTTCAAGCATGCGTACAGATGGGCCGCCGGTTACCAGTACGGCGACAGCAGCATCATGGGTTTTTCGCATACGCATTTTTCCGGTTCCGGCCATTCGGATCTGGGCGACGTGTTGCTGATGCCGATCGCCGGTGAGGTGCGGTTGGAGCCGGGCGACCCGGCCAAACCGGGCAGCGGCTATCGCTCGCGCTTCTCGCATGACAGCGAGGTGGCGCAGGCCGGCTATTACGCGGTGACGCTGAGCGATTACGGCGTGCGCGCCGAGCTCACCGCCGGGCGCCGGGTCGGCTGGCATCGCTACACCTTCCCGGTGAGCAAGCCGGCGCACGTGTTGCTGGACCTGCGCCCGAGCATCTACGACTACGACGGCAAGGTGTTGTGGGCCAACCTGCGCGTGCACGACGACGGCACGGTCACCGGCTGCCGCACCACGCGCGGCTGGGCACCGGGGCGGGAGCTGTGTTTTGCCATGCGTTTCTCGCAGCCGATGACCTCACGCCAGTTGCTCGATCGCGAAACCGATGTCGTCTACAAGGGCTTCAAGGGGCCGGGCAACCAACCCGTGGACCGCGATGCGCAGAACGGCCGCGCGCTGGTCGGTGTGTTCGATTTCGGCGCGTTGAAGAAGCCGCTGGAGGTGAAGGTGGCGATCTCGCCGGTGAGCGAAGCCAACGCGGTCGCCAATCTGGACAAGGATGGCGCCGGTTGGGATTTCGACGCCCGCCGCGCGGAGGCGAAAGCCGCCTGGGCCAAGGCATTGGCGGTGGTCGACATCGATGCGCCGAAGACCGCCAGAACGCAGTTCTACACCGCGCTGTACCACGCGATGCTGTCGCCGACGCTGAGCATGGACGTCAATGGCGATTACCGCGGACCGGATCACGCGGTGCACCGCGCCAGGGATTTCGAGTTCTATTCCACCTGGTCGCTGTGGGACGTATATCGCGCGCAGCAGCCGTTGATGGTGCTGCTGCATCCCGCGCGCAGCACCGATTTCATCCGCTCGTTGATCGCTGCGCGCGAGGCCAGCCCGTTCGGCATCCTGCCGGTGTGGGCGTACCAGGGGCTGGAGACGTGGTGCATGATCGGTTACCACGCGGTGCCGGTGATCGCCGACGCCTACATCAAGGGCGTGCGTGGCTTCGATGCGGCCAGGGCGTTGGACGCGATGGTGGCCAGCGCCAGCTACGGCCCCTACGGCGACCTGGCCGATTACATGAAGCTGGGCTACGTACCGATCGACAAGGAGCCCGAAGGCGCCTCGAAGACGCTGGAATACGCCTACGACGACTGGTCGCTGGCGCAGATGGCGAAGGCGATGGGCAAGACCGACATCGCCGCCACCTTCGAAAAGCGCGCCGGCAACTGGAAGAACGCGTGGGACCCGCAGACCGGCTTCATGCGCGCCCGGCTCGCCGACGGCACGTTCCGCGAGCCGTTCGATCCCACCGCGGCGGGCTACGGCAGCGATTTCACCGAGGGCAATGCCTGGCAATACTCGTGGTACGTGCCGCAGGACGTGGCCGGCCTGATCGGTGCGATGGGCGGCGATGAAAAATTCGTGGCCAAGCTCGATGCCCTGTTCGACGCCAAGGTCGACCCCGCGCATTTCAAGCACGTGGAGGACATCACCGGCCTGATCGGCTGGTACGCCCACGGCAACGAGCCCAGCCACCACATCGCCTATCTCTACGATTACGCCGGCGCAGCGTGGAAGACGCAGGCGCGGCTGAAGCAGATCATGGACAGCCAGTACGCGGCGCGGCCCGACGGCCTCAGCGGCAACGACGACCTGGGCCAGATGTCGGCCTGGTACGTGTTCACCGCGCTGGGCTTTTATCCGGTGACGCCTGGTAGCGATGAATACGCGATTGGCCGTCCCTTCGTGGCGCGTGCCAGCCTGCATGTCGGCAACGGCCGCACGTTCACGGTCAGCGCCTCGCCGCTGGATGATGCCCACCCCTACGTGGGCGCAGTGACGCTCAACGGCAAACCGCTGACGCGCACGTTCCTGCGTCATGCGGAGATTGTTGCCGGCGGCGAGTTGCATTTCAGCATGCAGGCACAGCCCGACAAACGTTGGGGCACCGCTATTTCGGCGCGGCCCGCGTCGATGAGCGCTTACCAACCGTAACCCGCGGCGGCGCGAGCTACGAGGCGGGCGGCGGCGTCTTGCGCGGACGCCGCGGTCCGGGCGCGGATTGCCGGCCCTGGGCCGCGTCGATGGCGTCGATCCATCCCGCGCGCGCCGTGGGGAAGGCGTCGGCGTAGGGCACGTAAGGTTTGATGTCGAGGATCGGCGTGCCGTCGAGCAGATCCATGCCGCGCACGCGCAGCCGCGTTTCTTCCACCGCTACCAATTCCACGGCCGATAGCCCGATCGCGTTGGGCCGGTGCGGTGAACGGGTGGCCAGCACGCTGCGCTTGCCACCGCCGCGCGGTGGTTTCACTTCGGCCTTCCAGCCCTCGCTGCGATGGAAGGCAAACACCAGCCAGATGCGCTCGAACCCGGCCAGGTCGCGAAACGCGGCTGCCGGAAAACCCTCGACGAATTCGATCACCGCCTCGGCCGCCACCGCCGTGGCCGTGCCCGCCACTACGGTGGACTGGTGGGGCGCGTCGATGCGCTGCGTATACGGTGACCGCGCATGGGCGATGGCGTGGCAGGGCAGGAAGTAGGGCGTGTCGTGCATGGTCGAAGCGGGTACGGGGGAGCGCCATTATTCCATTGTTGGCCGGGGCTCCGGTTCGTGGCTGACTGCATCACGAGCCGGGTGAACCCGTTTTCACCCGGGTGGTCGTGTCGAGACGCGAAACACCGGCACGGGTTGACGCACCGGTCACGCTCCGTAAGGCCACGATGTGGCATGGTGAGCTGGGCAGTTTCCAAGGATCCGTGCATGACCGACGCTCCCCAACCTGCGGCAGAAGACGATCGCGCGGAGCGGCTTGTGGCCTTGTCGGCACTGGATACCGAGGCCGATCCGCTGTTCGACGCGCTGGCCCGCAGCACCGCCATTGCGACTGGCGCACCGATCGCGCTGATCACCCTGATCGACAATGAGCGCCAGTGGTTCAAGGCCAACATCGGTTTCGCCGGCACGCGCGAGACGCCGCGTGACGTGGCGTTCTGTGCGCAGACCATCCTCGGTCCCGAGCTCATGGAAGTCACTGATGCCAGCAGCGATCCGCGCTGGGCCGAGAACCCGCTGGTGACGGGGTATCCGGGTATCCGTTTTTATGCGGGGATGCCATTGACGCTGCACGACGGTGTTCGTGTCGGTGCGCTGTGCATTCTTGATCGCACGCCGCGCAAGTTGGATGACGGGCAGCGTCGGATACTGGCAGCGCTGGCCGCGGCGGTGACCGAGGCGCTGGAGTTGCGCATGCGGACGCTGCAGCAGCAGGCCGCGCAACAACGCCAACGCGAGGACGCCGTTTCGCGCCTGGAGGCGGCGAAAGCGGCGGCCGTACTGGTCGCCCGCACCGACAAGCTGATGGGATCGGGGCGGTGGTCGCTTGATCTGGACACGAAACAGATCCATTGGTCCGATGAAACCTGCGCCGTCCACGACATGCCGCCGGGCCATCGCCCGACCTTGATCGAGGCGTTCAACTATTACACGCCAGAAGCCCGGCCAAAGATCGAATTGGCCGTAAAGGCGGCCATGATCGGGTCACATGGAAGCTGGGACATGGAGTTGCCCATGCTTACCGCCAAGGGCCGCAATATATGGGTGCGTACCATCGGTTTTGCACAGATGCAGCCGGCACCCGCGCGGCTGGTGGGCGTGGTCCAGGACATTTCCATCCGTCGGCGTGTCGTGGCGGCGCTGGAAGCCAGCGACCGCCGCTTCCGCAAGCTGTTCGAGTTCAGCCTGGGCCTGATCTGCACGCACGACTACGAAGGCGTGCTGCTGTCGGTGAACCCCGCCGCGGCGGCGTCGCTGGGCTATTCCGTGGGCGAACTGCTGGGGCGGCCGTTGACCGATTTCATCCCCGTCGAAAGGCATGCCGCCTTCCACAGCTACCTGTTGCAGTTGATGACCAAGGATCGCCACGCAGGCATGCTGGAACTGGTTGCCAAGGACGGCGGCCGGCGCGTGTGGCAATACCAGAGCGTGCTGGACGACCAGAGCGACGAGCCCTATGTGCTGGGGCATGCACTGGACATCACCGAGCGCTACCAGCAGGAGTTGCGGCTGTGGGACGAGGCCACCCGCGACCCGCTCACCAAGTGCTTCAACCGCCGTCACCTGGACAACCTGTCCGCTGCGTTCGCGTCCGAGGCGTGGGGCTGCATCACCATCGACCTGGATCACTTCAAGCAGGTCAATGACCAGTACGGGCATCAGCGCGGCGACGAGGTGCTGGTGGCGATGGCCCGGTTCCTGTTTCGCCATGCCCGGCGCGACGACCCGGTGGTACGGCTGGGCGGCGATGAATTCCTGCTGTTGCTGCGCGGCGCGGATGACGAGGCAACCGCGCGGGTGGCGCGCGAGCTCGAAGCGGACCGTGCCTCCGCACCGATCGGATTCACCCTGGGCGCGGCCAGTTTCGGCCACGGCGTGTCGCTGTCCGACGGGCTGGGCGAGGCGGATCGGCGGCTTTACCAGCGGCGCGCGATCGATCGCGCACCGCCTGCGGACGCCGCCGATCGGGTCAGCTGACTTCGCTGCCCAGGCGCAGGTTGATGCCCAGCGCGGTGGCCAGTTCGCGCATCGGCTCCGCGTCGCGGGTCAGCGTGATCCAGCCGGCGTGGCTGTCGTTGTCGGCCTCCCACGCCCACAGCGTGTAGCCATGTTCGGCAAGGCAGTCGTAGGCGGTGCCCAGCAGCGAGGCGCCATCCATGTCCTCGAAGAAGTCGTCATCGGCCGGGTCGCCGTTCCAGTCGATCGACAGGTTCCAGCGGGCGCACAACTCGTCGATCACCTGCACCAGCGCCCGCGAATCGCCGACGTCGATGTGGAAGCCGGAGCGCCAGTCGATCACGTGGGCGACCATGTGGACCGGCTCGTAGCTGTCCTCGGCCATCGACGCCACTGTCTCGCGGTAATCGTCGAACTGCTGCAACGCGGTGTCCTCGTCGCCCGGGTTGATCAGCTGCAGCAGCTGCCACACCAGCGTTTCCACGGAGGCATCCTCGATGTCGTCGAACGCGTCGTCCGCATCGTAGTCGTCGTCGGAAACACTCATGGGGGCACGTCTCGGGAGGAGGATGCCTATGGTTGCGCGTGCGGGCGGGATTGGAAAGCCTGCCGCACCGCCGGTGGCGGCCTAAGCCGATCCTAACGTCGCCGTTGCACACTGCTGCTTCCCACGCCTGGACGTCCCGGCCAGGTACGCGCCGGCTTTTTGCTAGAGTCCCGGCGCAGACAACGGACTGAAGAATGACAACGATCGACGACGATACGCGTGCCCGGCGCATGTTCTGGTGGTTCATGGCGGTGGCGCTGGTGGTGCTGGCCGCGGGCATCGGGCTGCGCGACCCGTGGCCGCCGGATGAGCCGCGCTTCGCGCTGGTCGCGCACCAGATGCTGACATCCGGGCAGTGGCTGTTCCCGCATCGCGGGATCGAGCTGTATTCGGACAAGCCGCCGCTGTTGATGTGGTGCGAGGCGATCACCTTCTGGCTCACCGGCGGCTGGCGCGGTGCCTTCCTGTTGCCCTCGCTGCTGGCCGGGCTGGGCAGCCTGCTGGTGGTCTATCGCACAGGGCGGCGGCTGTGGAATGCGCGCATCGGTTTGCTGGCGGCGGTGCTGCTACTGGCGGCGATCCAGTTTGTGGATGTGATCAAGCACGCGCAGATCGACCCGCTGCTGCTGTTCTGGGTAACCATTGGCAATGCCGGCCTGCTGGTGCACTGCCTGCGCGGCCCGGACTGGCGCGCGTATTGGCTGGGCTGCTTCGCGGCGGGGCTGGGCGTGATCACCAAGGGTGTCGGCGTGCTGGTTCTGCTGATGCTGCTGCCGTATCTGTTTGCGCGGCTGCGGCACTGGCCGGGGGTGACGCAAACCCGTGGCGATGGCTGGCGCTGGGCCGCGGGTGCGCTGGCGTTCCTGCTGCCGATCGGCTTGTGGCTGGTGCCGATGCTGGTGGCGGCCTACGGCTTCAATACCCCCGAATATATCGCCTACGTGCAGGATCTGCTGTTTCGCCAGACCGCCCAGCGTTACGCCAATTCATGGGCGCATGCGGAGCCGGCCTGGTTCTTCCTCCTGGTGATGGCGCGCGACTGGTTTCCGGTTTGCCTGCTGATCCCGCTGCTGTTGCCGGCGTGGCGCGACGCGTTGCGCGGCCGCGAGGCACGCGTATTGCTGCCGTTGGCGTGGTGGTTGCTGGCCTTGCTGTTTTTCAGCATCCCCTCGGGCAAGCGCGAGATCTATCTATTGCCCGCGTTGCCGATGGTGGTGCTGGCGATGGCGCCGTTCGTGGATGGTTTGCTGGTCAAGCGCTGGTTTTCGCGGGCCGCGTTTGCGCTGGGCGTGCTGATGGGCGTGGTTTTCCTGGCCGCAGGTGCCTGGGCGTTATCGGCTCACCCGCGTGCCGCGCAGCGTATCGCCGCCGGCTACGAACTGCCCGATGGTGGCGCCACGCTGTGGTGGTGCGCGATCGGCGTGGGCGTGCTGTTTGTGCTGGCGGCGGCGTGGTTCCGCCCCCGCCGTGGCGTGTTGGCGCTGCTGGTGGGGTTGGGCGCGGCATGGGTGGCCTGGCCGGTCAGCACGTACCCGCTGCTCAATGACAACCAGTCGGTGCGCTCGCTGATGCGCAGCGCGGATGAGCGGATCGGCCCCGACGGTGAGCTGGCGCTGGTGCAGTGGCGCGAGGAGCTGCTGCTGCAGGCGCGACGGCCACCGGTGGAATTCGGCTTCTCGCGGCCCCCGGCGGCGCAGATGCACGATGCGCTGGCATGGCAGGCGCAGGCGCCGCAGCGGCGCTGGATCCTGGTCAACAGCGAGGCGCTCGGCCCCTGCGTGGATCCGGCGCGGGTGGTTCGGCTGGGCGTGGCCAACCGCAATGCCTGGTGGCTGTTCGACGCGGCGGCGGTGAAGCCGGGTTGTTCGATGGCGCCGCAATGAGTCGGCAGCGCCTCGCGCAACGCCGGTGGCGTTCAGGTCACGCCGGCCTGGCAACGGCGCACCAGCCGCTCGAATTTCCGGCGGTTGACGGTGGCGTTGTGGCGGCGGCTCATGGAGCGGTGCGGGATGATGTTTTTCTCGCCGAAGCCATCGATCATCATCAGCCGCGGCGCGGTGCCGTCGTTGCTGCCGTAAACCATGTTGAACGCGTGCAGGTCGGTGGCGATCACGTTGTGCCGCAGCAGTGCGGCGAGCAGGTCGTCCAGCGCCTGCCGCATCGCGTCGGTGAAGCCGTCGCGGCCCAGCCAGGTTGCCAGCGTGGGTGCCAGCGCGCCATCGGCGCCGAGGATCTTTTCCACCAACAGCCCCACGCCAAGGTCGGTGTCGGCCAGGCCGATGACCGCCGCCAGCGGGGTCGGGCCCGGGTCGGCGTGGCGCGAGGCCAGGTATTCCTTGAACTCGCGCACGTAGCCGCGATACGGGCCGGTGCGCGGCCACCGGGCCGTCGCCGCGGCGTTTTCGATCAGGTCGGCGCGGATCACCTTCACCAGTTGCCCCGGTTGTTCCGGGTGCTGGTACACCTGCCGGTGCTTGCCGGTGGCGATCGGCGTGGCCTGGCTGAGTTGAAGCATGCGTGGCATCCCTGTTCGACTAGGCGGTCATTGTGCGGCAGCGCCGCAACGATCGCATCCCGCGGCGCATTCGTAGCGCTGCGCTAAACTGCACGGCTTCACCGGAGACTTCGTATGCGACGGCTTTCCTGGCGCTTTTTTGCGGCCACCATGGTTCTGCTGACGCTCAGTCGGCTCGGTCTGTCGGTGTGGCTCTGGTCGCGGGTGCAGCCGGCGGGTGGGCTGTGGCCGATCCTGTTCGGCGGCTGGCGCATCGACCTGAGTTTCCTGGCGATGGTTTGCGCGTTTCCCATCCTGTTGTCGCCATGGCTGGGCCATCTGGCCTGGCCCACGCGCATCACCGCGTGGTGGTATCGCGTGTGGTGGCTGCTGTTCGTGCTGCTGGAAGTGTCCACGCCGCAGTTCATCCTGGAATACGACACCCGCCCGAACCGGCTCTACATCGAATACCTCAACAGCCCGCACGAGGTGTCGGCGATGTTGTGGCACGGCTACAAGGGCGTGCTGTTTTGCGGACTGGTCGTGCTGGGGCTGCTGGGTTGGTGGGGCTTCCGCTGGCTGCGCACGCAGCCGGTCGATGCGCGCATGAAACTCTGGTGGCGGCCGGTGGTGACGGCCGTGGCGTTTGCCGTGCTGTTGCTGGTGGCGCGCGGCACGCTGGAGCATCGCCCGCTCAACGCGTCGATGGTGGCCTTCAGCGACGACAGCATGGTCAACACGCTGCCGCTGAACTCCCTCTACAACGTGGCCAACGCGATCCGCGGCATGAGCAACGAGCGCTCCGCCGCAGCCGTCTACGGCAAGATGCCCGAGCCCGAGATGCAGCACATCGTGCGCGAGGCGGCGGGTTTCAGCGGCCCCATGCTCGACCCGAAATATCCCAGCATGCATCGCCAGCAGGCCAGCGCGAAACCGGCCAAGCCTTTCAACCTGGTGATCATCATGGAGGAGAGCCTGGGCGCGCAGTTCATCGGCACGCTGGGCGGGCAGCAGCTGTCGCCGCAGTTCGATGCGCTGTCGAAGCAGGGCTGGTTGCTGGCGCGTACCTACGCCACCGGCACGCGCTCGGTGCGCGGGCTGGAAGCGGTCAACACGGGCTTCCTGCCGACGCCGGCCGAGGCGGTGCTGAAGCTGCCACGCAGCCAGCGCGGTTTCTTCACCATCGCCGGCCTGCTGGGCGAATTCGGCTACCACTCGCGCTTCATCTACGGCGGCGAGGCGCATTTCGACAACATGAAGTCGTTCTTCCTGGGCAACGGTTTCGACGAGGTGATCGACCAGCCGAAGTTCGAGATCAAGCCCGGTTTCACGGGGTCGTGGGGCGCGTCCGACGAGGACATGTTCAACGAGCTGCATCACCGCTTGATGCAGGACGGCGACAAACCCAACTTCACCCTGGCCTTCAGCGTCTCCAACCACACGCCGTGGGAATATCCGGCCGGCCGCATCAAGGCCACGGAGCCTGCGGCCAGCGTGCAGAACACCGTGCGTTATGCCGACTGGGCGATCGGGCAGTTCTTCGAGCGGGCGAAGAAATCGCCGTACTGGGATCACACCGTGTTCCTGATCGTGGCCGACCACGACGCCCGCGTGTTCGGCGCCAGCCTGGTGCCGGTGCGGCATTTCCACATTCCCGCGCTGATCCTGGGCGCGGGCGTGCCGGTGCAGCGCGACGAGCACATCGTCAGCCAGATCGACCTGGCGCCCACGCTTCTGTCGCTGATCGGCATCAGCAGCGTGCACCCGATGCTGGGCGCCGACCTCACCCGGCGTTATCCGGACCGGGCGATCATGCAGTACGGCGACAACTACGGTTACCTGAAATACGACCAGCTGGTGGTGCTGCAGCCGCACCAGGGCGCGAAGCAATTCCACTACGACGTGGGCGCCGAAACGCTTACCCCGGTGCCGCTCGACCCGACGCTGGACAAGCTGGCGCTGGCGCACGCGTTGTGGCCGAGCTGGGCCTACTTCAACCAGCGCTACGTGTTGCCGCCGACCAGCGAGCAGCATGCGGTGCCGGCCAGCGCCGGCAGCGCGGCCAAACCAGCGGTGGTGCCGATCAAGGTGAACACGCCCGATTGTTGCGTGACACGGCAGCTTTAGAAAAACAAAAACCCGGCACGATGCCGGGTTTTTGTTGTGGAAGCGCGTAAAGCTCAACGCAGCAGCGAGCGCAGCATCCACGCGGTTTTCTCGTGCTCCTTCAGGCGGCCGGTGACCATGTCGGCGGTGCCTTCGTCGCCCGCCTTGTCGGCGACCTTGATCGTCTCGCGGGCAGTGGCAGCGGCGATCTCGTGGCCTTCCACCAACTGGCCGACCATCTCCTTCCATTCCGGCACGCCGGGCTCTTCCTTGATCGAGGTGAGCTTGCCGAACTGGCTGTAGGAACCGGGCGCGAACACGTCCAGCGTGCGGATGCGCTCGGCCACCTCGTCGGCGGCCAGCCACAATTCGTTGTACTGCGTCTCGAACATCGCGTGCAGGCTGTTGAACTGCGGCCCGGTGACGTTCCAGTGGAAGCTGTGGGTTTTCAGGTAGAGCGAATACGTGTCGGCCAACAGCTTGGACAGGTTCTTGGCGACTGCTTCGCGATCCTTTTTGGCGATACCGATGGAAATGGCCATGTGTTGCTCCTTCTTGGTGATCGATGCGATGGACCCACAGTAGCGGGACGATCGTTGTTGGTGAAATGAAACCTTTATATGCCGCCGATAGCTTTCGACTATCAGGCCGTCGCCAGCAGTTATCATGCGCGGTTCGATGAATGCCTCCGACCCGCCCACTCCCGAATCCGCCGCCGATCCCGGCCTGCGCAAGCTGCGCCGGCAGCTGGATACCGTGGCCAGCCGCGACTTCGGCCGCCTGCTGGGTCGCTGGCGCACGCTGTCGCGCAAGCCCGATGAACACAAGGTGGCGGCGTTGCGCGCGGATATCGAGCGCTCGGCGGCAAAACGCCGCGCCCGCGTCGCCGCCAAGCCGGCGATCCGGCTGGATGAATCGCTGCCCATCAGCGCCCGCGGCGACGACATCGTCAAGCTGATCCGCGAGCACCAGGTGGTGGTGATCGCCGGCGAGACCGGCTCAGGAAAAACCACCCAGCTGCCCAAGCTGTGCCTGGCCGCCGGCCGCGGCGAGGCGGGCATGATCGGTTGCACCCAGCCGCGCCGGCTAGCCGCCCGTTCAGTGGCACGCCGCGTGGCCGAGGAGCTGGGCACGCCGGTAGGCGACATCGTGGGTTTCCAGGTGCGCTTCAACGACCAGGTGTCCGAACGCAGCCTGATCAAGTTCATGACCGATGGCATCCTGCTGGCCGAAACCCAGGGCGATCCGTGGCTCTCCGCGTACGACACGCTGATCATCGACGAGGCGCACGAACGCAGCCTCAACATCGATTTCCTGCTGGGCTACCTGAAACAGCTGGCGGCAAAGCGGCCGCAACTGAAGATCATCGTCACCTCGGCCACCATCGACACCGCGCGCTTTGCTGCGCATTTCGATGGCGCACCGGTGGTGGAAGTGGAAGGGCGCGCGTACCCGGTCGAAACCCGCTGGCGCCCGGTGGACCCTGTAGGAGCGACTTCAGTCGCGACAGGCGGCGAGAGGGAATCCGGGTCGCGGCTGAAGCCGCTCATACAGAAGACCTCGTTGCAGCAAGGCAGCGCCGAGCACATCGCCGCCGTGCTGGACGAAATCACCCACGACGACCCGCGCGGCGACGTGCTGGTCTTCCTGCCCGGCGAACGCGAGATCCGCGACGCGCACCAGCTGCTGTCGCGTCGCCAATACCGCGAAACGGAAATCATGCCGCTGTACGCACGGCTTTCCGCCGGCGACCAGGATCGCGTGTTCAGGCCCGGCACCAAACGTCGCGTGGTGCTGGCCACCAACGTGGCCGAAACCTCGCTCACCGTGCCGCGCATCCGCTACGTGATCGACACCGGCACCGCACGGGTGAAGCGCTACAGCCAGCGCAGCCAGCTCGAACGGCTGCACGTGGAGCCGGTTTCCCGGGCCGCCGCCGACCAGCGCAAGGGCCGCTGCGGCCGCGTGGGGCCGGGCATCTGCTACCGGCTGTACGACGAGGTGGATTTCGCCGGCCGCGCAGCGTTCACCGATCCGGAACTGCTGCGCTCATCGCTGGCCAACGTGATCCTGCGCATGCTGGCGCTGAAGCTAGGCGACGTGGAGCAGTTCCCCTTCCTCGACGCCCCCGATCCCCGCGTGGTGGCCGACGGCTATCGTCGCCTGGCGGAGATCGCCGCGATCGACGACGCGCGCAAGCTCACCGCCATCGGCCACACCCTGGCGCGGTTGCCGATCGACGTGCAACTGGCGCGCATGCTGGTGGAAGGCGAGAAGCTGCACAGCCTGCGCGAACTGCTGACCATCGTCTCCTTCCTCAGCGTCCAGGACCCGCGCGAACGCCCCGCCGACGCCCGCCAGCAGGCCGATACCGCGCATGCGCTGTTCGCCGACCCCAAGTCCGATTTCATCGGCGTGCTGAACCTGTGGCGCGCCTATCACGATGCCCACGAGGAACTGACCCAGTCGAAACTGCGCGACTGGTGCTCGCGGCATTTCCTCAGCTTCATACGCATGCGCGAATGGCGTGAGTTGCATCGGCAGTTGTTGCTGGTGGTGGCCGAGTTGGGCTGGCACCTTTCCTCCGCGATCCCGCCGGGCAAGGGGCCGGTTCCGCGAGATAGTGGAAAGAAGAAGCACGTCCCCCATGAAGCGCCACGCAAGCCCCGACCCCTCTCCTCAATCCTCTCCCCAGAGGGGAGAGGAGGCGAACGCGAAGAGCAGGTTGCTGATGAAAAAGACGCTGCGCGTCTTTTTGAATCCATCCACCGCTCGCTGCTCGCCGGCCTGCCCACCCAGGTCGGTCGCAAGGACGAGAAGGGCATCTACCAGAGCACCCGCGAGCGCAAGTTCCACGTCTTCCCCGGCTCGGCGCTGTCCAAGACGCCGCCGAACTGGATCTTCAGCGCGCAGATCCTGGACGTGGGCGGGCGCGTATGGGGCATGAGCAATGCGCGGGTCGAACCGCTGTGGATCGAACAGCAGGCCGCGCACCTGCTGCGCACCAGTTGCCGTGAGGCGCACTGGTCGAAAAAGCGCGGCTGCGTGGTGGCGTACGAACAGGTGAGCCTGTTCGGGCTGGTGCTGGTGGAGAAGCGGCCGGTGACGTTCCAGCGGCAGGACCCGGCGCTGGCCCACGCGATCTTCCTGCGCGAGGCGCTGGTGCGTGGCGACATCGACAGCAAATCGGATTTCGTGCGGGCCAACCAACGCGTGCTGGAAGAGGCGTTGGGCATTGAGGCAAAGCAGCGACGCGAAGGCTTGATCCGCCATGAAGATGATCTGGTGGCCTTCTTCGAAGGCAAGCTGCCCGAGGACATCGCCAGCAGCCGCGCGCTGGATGCGTGGTACCGCAAGGCGCGTCCCGCCGAGCAGGCGGCGCTGCGCTGGTCGCTGGATGATGTGATGGCCGGCGGCGCGGGGCTGGATGCGAAGGCGTTTCCCGCGTGGTTGGACATCCCACCGCAACGCTACAAACTCGAATACCGCTTCGTGCCCGGCGACGAGGCCGATGGCGTTACCCTGCACCTGCCGCTGGCGATGTTGAACGCGCTGCCCGCCGCGCGTTGCGAGTGGCTGGTGCCGGGCCTGCTCAGCGAAAAAGTGGCCGAGCTGATCCGCGGCCTGCCGAAAACCCTGCGCCGCAATTTCGTGCCCGCGCCGGATTTCGCCCGCGCCTTTGTCGAGGCCGAAGCGCCGCGCGACGCATCGCTGGCGAAGGTGCTGGCCGGTTTCCTGAAACGCACCACCGGCGTCGACATCGACGCGGCGGCTTTCGACGCGGTCGAGTTGCCTGCGCATTTCCTGATGCGCTATCGCCTGCACGAGGGCGATGCTGCTAAACCGGGCAAGACCATGGCCAGCGGCCGTGACCTGGCCGAGCTGCGCGGTCGCTGGGAAGGCCAGGCGCGGGAGGCGTTCTCGCGCAAGACCGACATCGAGCTGACTCGTGAGGACGTGGCCAGCTGGGATTTCGAGGAGATCCCCGCGCAGGTGCGCTCCGAGGGTGGCCTGGCCGCGTTCCCGGCCCTGGTGGACTTGGGTGAGACCGTGGCGCTGCGCGTGTTCGAGCGCAGCGACGAGGCGCGCGCAGCCCACCGGCAAGGCGTGGTGCGCTTGCTGCGCAACGCGCTGGCCAGTGAGGCGAAGCAGGCGCGCCGCCGCTTGCCGATCGCCAACCCGCTGTCGCTGAAGTACGCGCCGCTGGGCAGCATCGACAGCCTGCGCGAGGATCTGGTGGAAGGCGGCTTCACCGACCTGCTGTCGCGTCACGCACTGGATGCGCGCACCGCCGGCGATTTCGAAAAACTGCGCACGCAGTTGTCGCGCGAACTGTTCGGCGCCGCGGTGGATCGCCTGAAACTGGCCGAGCCGATCATCGAGGCGCAAGCCGATCTGAAGCCCTGGCTGCAGCCTCCGCTGATGGGCTTTGCCCGCGCCAGCTACGACGACCTGCACGAGCAGTTCGATGCGCTGCTCACGCCTGGATGCCTGCGCGAGCTGTCGCTGGAACGGCTGGCCCACTACCCGCGCTACCTGAAAGGCATGCGGTTGCGCGCCGAACGGCTGCGCCAGGACCCGGCCAAGGATCAGCAACGCATGCTGCAGGTGATGCCGTACTGGCGCGCCTACCTGCAACACCGCGCCGCCGGCGTCGATGCGCAGGCGCTGGCGGAACTGCGCTGGCTGATCGAGGAGTGGCGCGTGTCGCTGTTCGCCCAGGAACTGAAGACGGCCGAACCGGTGTCGGCGAAGCGCCTGGCCAAGGCGCTGGGGGTTCTGTAGGAGCGGCTTCAGCCGCGACGGGAAGTGCAGCGGTGCGTGGTCGCGGCTGAAGCCGCTCCTACAGGTGGGCGCGTTATCCCCGTTGCGACTTCAGCCGCTTCAGGATTTCCCCGCGCGCCTCGCGCAGGATCGAGTCGCGATCCAGGCTGGCCACGATGTCGGCGACGGCGCGCTTGGCGCCGGCGTCGCCCCAGGATTTGCCGCCGACCAGGTAGCGTTCGGCGGCGCGGCCGATCAGCACCGTGGCATACCAGCCCAGCGCGCCCTGCGCCGCGGCCGTCACCAGCACTGACAAGCCGGCGCTCATGCCCTTGAGCGCGGAAGCCACCAGTTGCATGCCCCAGATGGCGCCCATCAAGGCGGCCAGCTGCGCCGAGATCACCGCCACCAGCCGGCCGGATTCGGCACGCGTCAGCGGCAGGCCGTAGATGCGCGACAGCTGCACCACCATCGCCGCATCCAGCCCCGCAGCGGCCAGCAGGTCGGCCACGGGAATCGGGTTCAACGCCACCGCCACGCCCTTGGCCAGGCAGTAATGGCGGATCAGTCGGGTGGCGACTTGCTGCCGCGTCTGTGCGATGCGGGCGCTGACCTGGTCAGTGAGCCGGCCCGCATACAGGCCGGCGTTGATGGCCGACAGCGTCTTGCCCTCACGCGCGGCGATCGCCAGCAGGCGCTCGCGCAACGCCGCCACGTCCGGGGCAGGAGCGCGTTGGTGGACGGTTTCCTTGCCCTGCGCGTCGACGTCGACCACGCGTTGCGCCGCGGGTAACGCGGCCGCGGCCAGCACGTCGTCGGGGCGTACCAGGCCGGCCACGCGCTGGCGCAGATGATCCAGCAGGTCGGCCAGTTCATCGGCGCCGTAGCGATCGGCCTTGTTCAACGCCAGCAGCAGCGGGCGCTGGGTGGCGGCGAGGGTTTTCAGGGCGTCCAGTTCCTGCCGGGTGAGGTCGCCATCGCAGACGAACACCACCAGGTCGGCGATCTCGGCCACGTCGAAAGCCAGCCGCTCGCGCGCTTCGCCATCGAGTTCGTTGATGCCCGGCGTGTCGATCAACACCAGGCCGTCGTGTTGCGCCTCGTCCAGCAGCGCCTGGCCGGCCTCGGTAGTGGTGCCGTGCAGTACGCCCACGGGAAACGCCTGGTGACCGAGCAAGGCATTGCCCAGCGCCGACTTGCCCGCCGACACGCGGCCGAACACGGCGATGTGCAATTCGCCGCGCTCCAGTTTCGCCAGCATGCTTTCGATGCGAGCGAAATCCGCCGCCAGTTCGCTGCGTACCGCAGCGGGGATGGTGGGGTCGTCCAGCAGGCTGCGCAGGCTGTCGGCCACGCGCGACGACCCGCTGGACGTGCGGGCTTGCGGCGCTGTTTCAGGATCGCGCGGCGTTGGTCGGACGAGTCCGCGCAGGCGCTGCCACAAGCTGTCGATAGCCAATGCCGCGCGCCGTTATTTCGCGGTCAGTTGCAGATGCGCGGTGACCTTCACGTCGGCACCGATCACCGACGTATCGGCGTACTCGCCGCCGCCCACGCCGAAGTCGAGCCGATGCACCACGCCATCCACATCCAGCGTGGCGCCTTGGGCGGCCGGCTGGAACGTCACGTCGAGGCTTACCGGCTTGGTGACGCCGCGCAGCGTGAGTTTGCCGTCGGCGATGACCTGCGCGCCGTTGCGGCGGAAACCCGTGGTGACGAAGTGGGCGGTGGGGAATTTCGCCACGTCGAAGAAATCGCTGCCGGGCAGGGCGCTGTCGCGATCGCTGTCGCCGGTTTTCACGCTGGCCAGGGTCACCGTGACGTCGAACGCGGCATGGGCCAGGTCGGCAGGGTCGTAGCGTATGGCCGCGGTCCACGTGTCGAAATTGCCGTTGAAGGTTTCGCCCTGGAAGCTGCCGCTGAAACCCAGCTTGCTTGCGGCCGGTTGCACGGTGTAATCGGTGGCGGCGGCAAGGCCGGGAAAGGCCAGCGCCAGCAGCAGGGCGACAGATGACAGGACGGGGCGTTTCATCGGCGGTCTCCTTCGGTATCCGGAAGCGGGCGCGGGCGGCCGAACGGCAGCATCCTGCGCAACACATTGTCGTTGTCGAACACGTGGTGTTTCAACGCGGCGCCCACATGCGCCACCAGCACCAGCAGCAGAAACCAGAACAGGTACTCGTGCACACCGTGGGCGAAGTGGCGCAGCGTGTCGTCCTTCGGCACCAGCGCGGGCAGGTTGAACTGCTTGAACCATTGCAGCGGCTTGCCGGTGACCGAATTGAACCACCAGCCGCTGAGCGGTATCGCCACGATCAATGCGTACAAAAAAGCGTGCACCGCCCGCGCTGACCATTGTTGCCAGCGCGGTGCCGGCTCCTCAGGTGGCCGACCATCGAACCACCGCCACAACAGGCGCAGCAACGCCAGCGCCAGCACGGTGAGGCCGATGGATTTGTGCAGCGCCAGCCAGTTGATCTTCTGCATCGGTGAATGGGAGAGATCCATCAGCAGGCCGAATACGCCATTGCCCAGGATCGCCAGCGCGATCGTCCAGTGGAAGGCCTTGGCGATCGCGCCCCATCGATCGGTAGTGCTGCGCAGTGTCATGCGATGTCCTGCAGGCGGAAATGGATGGCCGAAGTCTGGCTGACGGGTAGTGAAGCTGCCAGTAGCAGATCGACGAACGGTGTGTTCCCCCCTGTGGGAGCGGCTTCAGCCGCGATGCTTCTGCTCTGGGGGGTCAAAAAACAGAAGCATCGCGACTGAAGTCGCTCCTACAGGTTCTTGGCGGGTGGTGGTGCGTCGCGCTCGCGCACGGCGTCGAGGGTGAGCGCGGCCAGCTGGCGCAGGCGCGGGCCGTCGGCGTCGGTGAGCAGGGCTTTCAGGCGGGCGCCGGCATCGTCCTGGTCGAGGGTGTTGCGTTCGGCCAGCGAGGCGGACAGCGCGCGGCCCATCGCGTCGAAAATCAGCGCGTAGGCGAAGGCGTGCAAGATGCCGCCGCCCAGCGTGCCCAGGCCGGGAAATGCCTTCAGCGCATTGCCAGCCACGGCCAGCACGATCGAGCTGCCGGTGCGCAGGGTGAGCCGGGCCTGGCGCACGAAATCCTCGATCTGCACATCGCTGACCGGCACCTCATGCAACTGGGCCAGGGCGCGAGTGAGGCCGGTGGCGAGCACACCCTGGATCACCAGGTCGCTGCCCGGCGCCACCGCGGCCAGCGCGCCGACTACGGCGCGGCGGGCGTATTTGCGCACGATGCGCTCGGCCTCCTCGGCGCGGCTTTGCGTTTCCAGCGCGCCGGTGCGTTGATGCAGGCCCGCCAGCACGGCGTTCTCGCGCCGGTTTTCCAGGCCTTTGGCGCCGCGGGCGGTGAGTCGGGCCAGGGCGCCCAGCAACGGTTCGATCGCCGGTTGGCGCTGGCGTTCGACGGTTTCGGTGCGGCCATCGGCCAGCGTGCGCTGGAAGCGCTCGCTGCCGCCGGCGCTGATCGCCAGCACCGCGCTGGCGATGCCACGCGACAACTGGCCCAGGTGGGCCAGCAACTGCTCGCGCTCGGTCGCGTCCCATTGGTCCGCCTTGTTCAGCACCAGCAGCAGCGGCTTGCCGAAGTCGGCCAGCCAGCGCAGTTCATCGGCCTGCTGGCGGTTGAGGTCGCCGGTGCACAGGTAGATCACCGCGTGCGCCCGCAGTGCCTCCTCGCGGGCCAGGGTTTCGTGCGCCTCGCCGCCGGCTTCGCGGCTGCCGGGCACATCGGCCAGCACCAGGGTGCGTCCGTCGGGCAACTGGCCGTCGTGGTGGCGCACCTCGCGCGTGGTGCCGCCGCGCACGTTGCTGGCGGCGATCGCCTGCGGCGCCAGCGCGCGGATCAGGCTGGATTTGCCGGTGGAGATTTCGCCGAACAGCGCCACGTAGACGCGCTCGCTGGCGCGGCGGCGGTCGAGTTCGGCCAGCTCGCTGCCCAGCGCGCCGGTGTCCGCGCCGCGGCTGCGCAATTGGTCGATCCGTTGCTCCAGGCTGCCGCGATCGGGTGCCGCCACCGGTCGGCGCTTGCGTCGCGGCCGCAGCAGCCACCACAGCACCGACAGGCCAGCCACGGCGAAGATCGTCAGCGTGCCGCCCAACGTCCATTGCAGCGCCGTCGGCAAGGCCAGAAAACGCTGCGCCAAGGCCAGCGCGCGCTCGGCAGCGGCAAACAGCAGCCACAGCAGCGCCGCCAGGGCCAGTGCAGTGAGCAGAAGTCGGAAGCGTCGGGGCATGCCGGCATTCTAGTGTGCATGCGCCCCGGTAACGGAGCGCCGGGGCCGCGGCACGGTGTCAGGCCGCACGCCGGACGCGTCGGCGCTCGCCGCATGTGGCCGCTTTTGGCATGATGGGCGCCGGGGAGGACATCCATGTTGGCAATGTTCCTGCGACACGCAGTGCGTGCGGCCGCCTTGCTGGTGCTTGCCGTGAACATGGCGTACGCCGCGTCGGCGTCCGCCACTACCGCGCCCGTCGCCGGTGCATCGGTTGTCGGCCCCCTGCCCACGCCGCAATTCCGTCGCTATGGCGTGGCCGATGGCCTGCCCAGCGGGCCGGTGTATTCGGTGGCGCAGGATCGCAACGGATTCATGTGGTTTGGCTCGTCGGCCGGGCTGGTGCGTTTCGACGGCGTCAGCTTCAAGACGTTTCGGCACTCGGACGCCGACCCCGGCTCGCTGCCGGCCAATACCACCTACGCCTTGTTCGTGGATTGCGAGAACCGTATCTGGGCCGGCGGCATTTCCACCGGGCTGATTTCCTACGATCAGCGCAGTGGCCGCTTTCGCCATTGGGAGCATGACGACGCGAAGCCGGACAGCCTCTCCGGCAACGAGGTGTGGAGCATCGCCGAAACCAGCGACGGCACGCTGTGGGTAGCCACCGACCATGGCCTGGACCGCCTGCGCGCCGACGGCAACGGCTTCGACCATCTCGCGCTGGACGCGGCGGGCGAACACGCCGCGGCGTTCGGCGAAACCCGCGCGTTGCTGGCCGATGCGGATGGACGGCTGTGGATAGGCGCCAGGCGCGGCCTGTTCCTGCGTCATGGCGACGGCACCATCAGCCGGGTGCCGATCGATCGATCATTCGAGGGCGACGTCGGCATGGCCTGGCATATCGAAGGCGGCCACGGCGAGGTTCGGGTGTCGATGACCGGCGGGTTGCTGATCATTGGCAGCGACGGCGTGGCGCGCCCCGTGGCGAACAAGGCGCTGGCCGCGCGGCGCATTCCCAGCAGCACGCGCGATGCACAGGGCCGGCTGTGGATCGGCACCATGGATGGCCTGCTGCTGGATACGGGCGAGGGCAAACTGCAGGCCATCGCCAGCCAGCCGCTGCTGCCGGGCGGGCTGCCGGGCAGCAAGATCTGGCAGACCGCGCTGGATCATGAAGGCGGCCTGTGGATCACCTTCGAGCAATCGAGCGTCGCCTACCTGCCGCCGGACTGGAACGGCTTCGCCCGTTTCACCCACGTGCCGGACGACCCGACCAGCCTGTCCAACATCGCCGCCTCGGCGATCCTGCTGGCGCGCGACGGCCAGTTGTGGGTGGGTGGCGAAAACGGCTGGGTCGACAAGCTGGACGCCACCACCGGCAAGGTCCAGCACGTGGTGCGCGGCGTGCGCGGGCAGATCGTGTGGCTGGCCGAGGATTTGCGCGGGCGCCTGTGGATCGCCAGCCCGGGCGAACTGCATCTGTTCGATCACGGCAAGCTGTCGCCCATCGATATCCACAAGGCCGGCATCATGCGGCCGGTGATGCTTTGCGCCGCCACCGACGGCCGCATCTACGTGGCGGCCTGGGGCGGCGGCGTCTTCGCCATCGACGCCGACAGTCGCGCCATATCGAAAATACCGATGGAGGACCCCACCGAGGATTCGGTGGCCGTCGACCAGATCGGCTGCTACGCCGATGGGCCTTGGTACGCCAGCGCCGACGGGCTGCGGCGCTGGGATCCGGCGTCACGGCAGATGGTGCTGGTTGACGGCGTGCCCAGGCATGAAATCCTCACGTTTGCGCGCGATGCCGGCGGCTTCTGGCTGGTGACGCGCCACAGCCTCGACCATTACCGCTACGCCGACGGCAAGGCCCGGCGCGACGACAGTGTCGACATCAGCGCGCAGCCGTTCGCGTCGGTGCTGACCGACCTGCGCATCGACCGGAGCGGGAATCTGTGGATGTTTGCCAATCCCGGTTTGTGGCGGATGGGCAAGGACAGCCGCCAGCTGAGGTCGTTTGGCCCGGCGCAGGGTTTGTCGAATGTGGAGTTCAACAGCGGCGCCGTGGCGGTCGCAGCCAACGGGATGATGTTTGCCGCCAACAGCGGTGGCGTGGTGGCATTCCAGCCGGCGCTTTTCCCCGCGGCGGTGCCCGCCGGCTCGCCGCCGCAGGTGACCCTGGCCAGCCTCAACGTGCAGCGTGATGGCGCCATCCACGCGCTGCCACGCGATGGTTCCGTGGTGCCGTTGCACTGGCGCGACCGCGATCTGCGCGTGGAAGTGCGCGTGGCCTCCTACGTCAACCCGGAGGCCAACCGCTACCGCTTCAAGCTGACCGGCTTCGACACCAGCTGGGTGGACGTGGACCATCGCGGCGAGCGCGATTTTGCCGGCCTGCCGGCGGGCGATTACAAGCTCGAGGTGATGGCGGCCGGCCCGGGCGGCGTATGGGGACACCTGGCCACGCCGTTGCGCATCCACGTGCAGGCGCCACCGTGGGCGCGCTGGTGGGCATGGGCCATCTACGTGGCGGTGCTGGCACTGGTGGGTGGCCTGGTCTTGCGCGGGTGGCGCAACCGCATGGCGCAGCGCTACCGCCTGCAGCTCATCGAGCAGCAACGCGAACTGGCCGAGCAGGCCAGCGCCGCCAAGACGCAGTTCCTGGCCACGCTCAGCCACGAGATACGCACGCCGATGACCGGCGTGATGGGCATGGCGGAGTTGCTGCTGAGTACGCCTCTCAATGCGCAACAGCACGATTACGCACAAGCCATGCAGCGCTCCGGCGGCATGTTGCTGAAGCTGCTCAATGATGCGCTGGACCTGGCCCGCATCGAGGCCGGCCGACTGGAGCTGGAGCTGGCGCCGTTCGACCCGCGCCAGCTGGTCACCGACGTGGCGCAACTGGAGCAGGGGCTGGCACAGGCCAAGGGCCTGCGCTTCGTGCTGCAGGTGGATGACGACCTGCCCGAACGGGTGGTCGGCGACGCGGTGCGGGTCAAGCAGATCCTGCTCAACCTGGCCAACAACGCGTTGAAGTTCACCCAGCGCGGCAGCGTGACGGTGCGGGCGCAGCGCTCGGCCGATGGCCTGCTTTTCAGCATCAGCGATACCGGCCCCGGCATCCCCGAAGCCAGCCAGGCGCGCCTGTTCGAACGGTTCGAACAGGAAGCAGGGCCGCAGCGGCGCGCCGGCAGCGGGCTGGGCCTGGCCATCTGCCGCGAACTGGCCGACATGATGGGCGGCAGCATCGAGCTGGAATCACGGGTGGCGCACGGCAGCATCTTCCGCGTGCGCCTGCCGCTGCCCGAACCGCCGCCGCTGGCGCCGTCGACGGTTGCCAGCCACCGCAGTGGCCAGGCGCGCCGGATACTGATGGTCGAAGACGACGCCATTGTCGCTGCCGTGCTGCGTGGGCTGCTGGAACAGCAGGGCCACGACGTCTGTCACGTGGCCAACGGCCTGGCGGCACTGGCCGAACTGCCGCATGCGCAGTTCGACGTGGTGCTGCTGGATCTGGACCTGCCCGGCGTGGACGGTTTCCAGATCGCGCGGCTGATCCGGCAACGCGAGCCGGCCGGTCAGCGTGTGCCGATCGTGGCGGTTACCGCGCGCTCGGGCAGCGGGGACGAAGCGCTGGCTCGCGCCGCAGGCATGGACGGCTTCTTGCGCAAGCCGGTCAGTGGCGAACAACTGGCCGATGCACTGGCCAATTTCGCGAAGGTCGACGTGGAAATCGAGCCCGGCTGATGGATCGGTCGGTCGGCGCCGGGAGGGATGGTGTGTGGGAGCGACTTCAGTCGCGATGCCTTTGTCCGGGGCCCCAAAGCAAGAGCATCGCGACTGAAGTCGCTGCCACAGGGCATGACGCTTACATGTCGAACTTGCGTACCTCGAAACCGCGCCGCTGGTATTCCTTCCAGCGCGTGCGCGAACCTTCGCGTGCGGACGGGTCGGCGGGCACCACCTCCAGCACGCGCTGGTAGTTGCCGGGCGCGCAGGCGTCACGCAGGTTCAGCACCAGCGGCCGGTCGGCGGTTTCCAGACCCAGCGGCACGATCAGCACCGCGGTCGTCGCGTCATCCTCGTCGCCGGCCAGCTGGTGCGGGATGAAACTGTCCTCGTCGAACGACCACAGCAATTCGTCGACCGCCTCGGCCTGGGCGAAATCGCGGGTCAGGATCAGCAGCGGCTGCTGCGCGGCAAACGCCTTCTTGGTCAGCTCGCACACCAGTAACAACGGTTGCTCGCGGAAGCGGGGTTTGTCGATCAGGTAGAAATCAGCGCGCATGGTGAGCAGGGAATGGGGAATGGAGAATAGGGGATGGTAGGAGCAAAGCCGGCGCGATGACACCGCCGGCTTCTCCATCCCCGATTTCCTATTCCCGATCCAACAGCCACTGCGCCAGCAACGCTACCGGCCGGCCTGTGGCCAGACCCTTGCGGCCTTCATCCCAGGCGGTGCCGGCGATGTCCAGATGGGCCCAGCGCTGGCCTTCGGTGAAGCGCGACAGGAAGCAGCCGGCGGTGACGGCGCCGGCGCTCTTGCCGCCGATGTTGGCGACATCGGCGAAGCCCGAGTCGAGCTGGCTCTGGTAGTCATCCCACAGCGGCAGCCGCCAGGCGCGGTCGAGGGTTTCCTCGCCGGCGGCCAGCAGTTCGGCGGCCAGGTCGTCGTGCTTGCTCATCAGGCCGCTGGCATGTTTGCCCAGCGCCACCACGCAGGCGCCGGTGAGCGTGGCTGCGTCGACCATGGCTTGCGGCTTGAATTGCTGTGCCGTCCAGGTCAGCGCGTCGCACAGGATCAGCCGGCCCTCGGCGTCGGTGTTGAGCACTTCGATGGTGAGGCCGGACAGGCTGGTCAGCACGTCGCTGGGACGATAGCTGTCGCCGCCGGGCATGTTCTCCACGCTGGGCACCACGCAGACCAGGTTGAGCTTCAGGCCCATCTTCACCGCGGCCACGAACGCGCCCAGCACGCCGGCGGCGCCGCCCATGTCGAACTTCATTTCCTCCATGCCGGCGCCGGGTTTCAGGCTGATGCCGCCGGAGTCGAAGGTGACGCCCTTGCCGACCAGCGCGTAGGGCTTGTCGCCGTCGCTGCCGCCCTTGTATTCCAGCGCAATCAATCGCGGCTTGTTGACCGAGCCGCGTGCCACCGCCAGCAGCGAGCCAAAGCCCAGCTTCTCCATCTCGACTTCATCGAGCACGGTGCAGCTGACCTGCGCCTGCCCGTTGGCGAAGGCCTGCGCCTGTTCGGCGATATGGATGGGGTTGCAGATGTTCGGCGGCAGGTTGGCCAGGTCGCGGGCGAAGCGCACGCCTTCAGCGATGGCGCGCGCCTGCTCCAATCCGCGCTGGGCATCGTCGCCGGCGGCGAAGGTGAGCGTGGCCAGCTTCGGCAGCGGGTTCTTGTCACGCGGCTTGAACGTGGCGGTGTAGCGATAGGCGGCGTAATCGGCCGCCAACGCGGCGATGCGTACACGCCAGGCGCTGTCGCGGCCGGGCACGTCCACCTCGGTGAGATACGACACCGCTTCAGTCACCGGCAACTTCGCCAGCGCACGTGCCGCGTCCATGCAGGCCTTGCGGAAGCGCGCGCCGTCGAACGATTTCTGTGCACCCAGGCCGACCACCAGGACGCGTTTTGCGGTGATGCCCGCCGGCGCGAAAAGCGTCACGCAATTGCCGGCCTTGCCGCTGATGTCGCCACTTTCCAGCTGGCTCTTGATGGCGCCTGCCGTAGCGGCATCGACCTGCGCTGCCGCGTTGCTGAGCACGCCGTGTTCGTACACACCGACCACTATGCAGGTGCTGTCGACGGTTTCGGGCGCGGCGGCGCCCAGGCTGAACTGCAATGTCATCGGAAGATTCCTGTGTGGGCCCGGCGCGGGCCGGACAGGCTAAACTCGCGGTTTGCCGGCCGGTCTGGGCACGGCTGGAGAGCGGGTTAGTTTATCGCATGCTGAGCATCCTCGACCGCTATTTCCTGCGTGAATTGGCGCAAACCGTGGCCGCCACCGTGGTGGTGCTGCTGGTGATCGTGGCCGGCAGCGCGTTCGCCCGCGTGCTGCAGCAAGTGGCCGGCGGCAGCTTTCCCGCCAGCGTGATGTTCCAGGTGCTGGGGCTGCGCACGCTCGACGGCCTCACCAACATGCTGCCGCTGGCCAGCTTCATCGGCGTGCTGATGGGCCTGGGCCGGATGTACCGCGAAAGCGAGATGCACGTGCTGGCGTCGTCAGGCATGGGCGCGAGCGGCTTGTTGAAGCCCGTGCTGCTGCTGAGTGGCGTGCTGGTATTGATCACCGCCGTGGTGTCGTTGTGGCTGGGGCCGTGGGCGGTGCGTACCAGCGACATGATGGTGGCCGCGGCCAACCGTTCGGTGATCGCGGTGGGGCTGGACGCGGGCCGCTTCACCGATCTGCCGGGCAAGGGCGGCATCATTTTCGTCGAGAGCCTGAACCGCGACGGCAGCCAGCTGGGACGCACGTTCGTGGCCACCCAGCGCGACAGCGACGGCCAGCCGCACATCAAGCTGGTCAGCGCGGCCAGCGGCCAGCTCTACCAGGAAAGCGATGGCGGCAATCGCTTCATCGCTTTCGAGAAGGGCTGGCAATACGACATCCCGCTGGGCACGGATGACTGGCGCAGCATGCACTACGCGCGCAACGACACTGCGCTTTCGGACGTGCAGGGCGATGAGGGCGACGACCCCGTGCACGCGCTGGACAGCTGGACGCTGGCCGGCACCGACGCCCCCGACGCGCGTGCCGAATTCGCCTGGCGCTCCAACGCGCCGGCGCTGACCCTGGTGCTGTTGCTGCTGGCGGTACCGCTGTCGCGGCAGAATCCGCGCGAACCACGTTACGGCCGGTTGCTGCTGGCGGTGATCATCTTCTACCTGTACTACCTGTTGCTGGCCATGGGCCGCGCGCAGATCGGCAAGGGTCACTGGCACAACCAGGCGCCGCTGTGGGGGCTGCATCTGCTGGTGGTGCTGTTCGCCGCATGGTTGCTGTGGAAGCAATACAGTCCACGGAAAATCGCCACCTCGCGGCCCGCAGCGGGGAACGCATGAGCACGTTCACGATCAAGCGGGTCGACCGGCTGGTGGGCATGAGCGTGCTCGGCTCGCTGCTGATGGTGTGGCTGGTGTTGACCGGTTTCGACGCCATGACCCAGCTGGTGCGCCAGCTGCACAACGTGGGCAAGAACGGCTACACGCTCAACAACGCCATCGTCTACGTGCTGGTGACCTTTCCCCGCCGCGCCTACGAGATGTTCGGCAACGCCGCCCTGATCGGCGGGCTGCTGGGTCTCGGTGGGCTGGCGTCGACGGGTGAACTGACCGCGTTGCGGGCGGCGGGCATGTCGCGCTTGCGCATCGCCGCATCGGCCGCCGGGGTGATCGGGGTGCTGATCGTCGGCGTGGTGGTGCTGGGCGAGACGGCCGCGCCGTGGGGTGACCAGCAGGCGCAGGCGATGCAGCTGCGGCTGAAGGCCGGCAACCTCGGCATGGCCACCAACAGCGGCCTGTGGGCGCGCGACGGCAACAACATCATCAACGCCAAGGCCGCCATGCTGAGCGCACGGGGCACCGTGCAACTGGCGGACGTACGCGTGTTCACCATGACCGACGACGGCCAGCTCAGCCGCTTCGACTGGGCGCGCACGGCCGAGCACGAAGGCAGCCAGTGGATGCTGCACGACGTGCGCAGCAGCGTGCTGGATGCGCAGGGCGTGCATACGCGCAAGAGCGACACCCAGTCGTGGCAGTCGAGCCTGGACCCGCAGGTGCTGGCGCAGAACATGATCCAGCCGCAGTACCTGTCGATGCGGGATCTGCTCAGCAACATGGCCTACAAGGAGCGCAACGGCGAAAGCCCCGGCAGTTACGCCGTGGCGTTCTGGGGCCGTGCCCTGTACCCGCTCAACGTGCTGGTGCTGGTGTTGTGCGCGATGCCGTTCGCGTTCGGCACGCTGCGTTCCGGCGGCCTGGGCAAGCGCATGTTCGTGGGGATGTTGCTGGCCATCGGCTGGTATTTCCTGCAACAGGCGCTGGTCAACTTCGGCACGGTTTACGGCGTGCCCGCCTTGCCGGCCAACCTGTTGCCCGCCATGGTGCTGGCGCTGGCCGCCTGGCTTTATTTCCGCCGCCACGCCTGATCCAACCCGTCTGCATGTCGACCGCGTGCGCCCACGCGGACATTTTTTTGCGGCCGTCTTTCGTTTATGAACGAAAGATAAACATCGACTTCGGCGCCTTGAGCAAGTTCACGACGCGACCACGCAGTAACAGGTGGAGCGACATTTCTGTCTGAAATCGCTTCCGCGGCACGTTCCATCGCTGTGCGCGTCTTCGTGCGCAGCCCGCGGGGCGGGCATGACGTGAACGCATCTGAAAAAGGGGTATCAAGTGCTGGTTTTTCGAGGGCATCGCGGCGGTTGCATGGCACCGCTGCGAGCTCATGCGCCCGACGGGCCGGCCACGTTGCGCCCAGTGAACAAGTTGCCCTTCCTCCGAGGAGACAAAAAGCATGGCCAAGCAGAGTAGTCAGAAATTCATCGCCAGAAATCGGGCGCCGCGCGTGCAGATCGAGTACGACGTCGAGGTTTACGGCGCGCAGAAAAAGGTCCAGGTGCCGTTCGTGATGGGCGTGATGTCGGACCTGTCCGGCGTCAACAACAGCGAGCTGCCGTCGATCGAGGAGCGCAAGGCGCTGGAGATCGACGTCGACAATTTCGACAACCGCCTGCAGTCGATGAAGCCGCGCGTGTCCTTTGCCGTGCCCAACACCTTGACCGGCGAAGGCAACCTCAACGTGGACATCACGTTCGAGAGCATGGACGACTTCTCCCCCGCCGCCGTGGCCCGCAAGGTCGCCCCCGTGGCCAAGCTGCTGGAGGCGCGCACCCAGCTCGCCAACCTCAGCACCTACATGGACGGCAAGGCCGGCGCGGAGAAGCTGATCGCCCAGGCCATCAACGACCCCGCACTGCTGCAATCGCTGGTATCGGCGGCCAAGCCCGCTGACACGGACGGAGAGTAAACACATGGCAACCGAAACACAGGCCGAACAGGGCGGCGCCACCGAAACCCTCGAAGCGGGCGACTTCGCCGCGCTGCTGAGCAAGGAATTCAAACCCAAGAGCGAGCGCGCCAAGGAGGAAGTCGAATCCGCCGTGCGCACGCTGGCCGAGCAGGTGCTGGGCAAGGCCGACATCGTTTCCGACGACGTCACCCAGACCATCAATGCCTACATCGCCGAGATCGACCGCAAGCTCAGCGAGCAGATCAACGAGATCATGCACCACGCCGATTTCCAGAAGCTGGAAAGCGCGTGGCGTGGCCTGCATCACCTGGTCAACAACACCGAGACCGACCAGCAGCTCAAGATCCGCGTGATGAACATCTCCAAGAAGGAGCTGGGCAAGACGCTGAAGCGCTACAAGGGCACCGCGTGGGACCAGAGCCCGATCTTCAAGAAGATGTACGAAGAGGAATACGGCCAGCTCGGCGGCGAGCCGTACGGCTGCCTGGTCGGCGACTACTACTTCGACCACAGCCCGCCCGACGTGGAATTGCTGAGCGGCATCGCCCAGGTGGCGGCGGCGGCGCATGCGCCGTTCATCGCGGCAGCCAACTCGTCGCTGATGGGCATGGACAGCTGGAACGAACTGTCCAATCCGCGCGACCTGGCCAAGGTGTTCTCCACGCCCGATTACGCCGCCTGGCGTTCGCTGCGCGAATCGGATGATTCCAAGTACCTGGCCCTGGCCATGCCGCGCACGCTGTCGCGCCTACCGTACGGCGCGGCCACCAACCCGGTCGAGGAATTCAACTTCGAGGAAAACACCGCCGGTGCCGATTCCTCCAAGTACACCTGGCAGAACGCGGCGTACTCGATGGCGGTCAACATCAACCGCTCGTTCAAGGCCTATGGCTGGTGCTCGCGTATCCGCGGCATCGAGTCCGGCGGCGCGGTGGAAGGCCTGCCGGCGCATACGTTCCCCACCGACGACGGCGGCGTGGACATGAAGTGCCCCACCGAGATCGCGATCACCGATCGCCGCTCGGCCGAGCTGGACAAGATGGGCCTGATGCCGCTGGTGCATCGCAAGAACTCCGACATGGCGGCTTTCATCAGCGCGCAGTCGCTGAACAAGCCCGAGGAGTACGACGATCCGGACGCGACCGCCAACGCGGCGCTGGGCGCGCGTCTGCCGTACATGTTCGCCTGCTGCCGCTTCGCGCATTACCTGAAGTGCATCGTGCGCGACAAGATCGGCTCGTTCAGCAGCCGCGAGCAGATGCAGAGCTGGCTGACCAACTGGGTCACCAACTACGTCGACGGCGACCCGGCCAACTCCAGCGAAGAGACCAAGGCGCGCAAGCCGTTGTCGGCGGCCGAGGTGGTGGTGGAGGAAGTGGAGGGCGCTCCGGGGTACTACACCTCGAAGTTCTACCTCAAGCCGCATTACCAGCTGGAAGGCCTGACCGTGTCGCTGCGGCTGGTTTCGCGCCTGCCCTCCGCTGCCAAGGCCTGATACCTCGGCAACGGGCAGCGTTTCAATGATGTACCCGCGACAGGAGCATCGATCGCGTCGAGCGCAGGTCTCGGTCGGACGGTATTCCTTTATCAATCAGGAAACAGAGGAGAGGTTTCATGGCATTTGACATGCACATCAAGTTCGGCAAGGGCAAAGTCGAGGTCAAGGGCACGTCCACCCACGCCAAGCACAAGGACGAGATCCCGGTGCTGGCGTGGTCGTGGGGTGCCTCCAACTCCGGCAACTTGCACCAGGGTGGTGGCGGTGGCGGTGGCAAGGCCAACATCCAGGACATTTCGCTCACCAAGTACGTGGACGGCAGTTCCAACGCGCTGTTGAACGCCGTCTGCACCGGCGGCCGCGTCGAGCAGGCCTGGCTGTACGTCACCAATGCCACCGGCGAACAGACCGACTTCCTCACCCTGGAGCTCAGCGAGGGCGTGCTGATCACGTCGTTGAGCACCGGTGGCAGCGGCGGCGAAGACAAGCTGACCGAGAACATCACGCTGCACTTCGGCAAGTTCAAGTTCATGTTCCAGCCGCAGAAGGATGACGGCTCCAAGGATGGCGGTACCAAGGACTTCACCTACGACATGCAGAAGGTCGCTGCGGCCTGATGCACCGCCCTGCTGGCCCGGTTTCGGGTCAGCAGGGCGTTTGTCCCGACTTCGTTCTCCTTACCCAGTGGTGATTGATCGTGGATGCAGATCCCCAGAACCTGCTGCAAGCCGGCCGGGTAAACGAGGCATTGCAGCAATTGACGGCGCAGGTGCGCGGCAAGCCTGCGGATGCCAAGTCACGCGTGTTCCTGTTCCAGTTGCTTGCCTTGATGGGCCAGTGGGAGCGGGCGCAGAACCAGTTGAACGTCAGCGGCGAGCTCGATCCCGGCAACACGTTGATGGTCAACGCCTACACCCAGGCACTGCAGGGCGAGCTGATGCGTGCGCAGGTCGTGGAAGGCGAGCGTTCGCCCTCGTTGATCGGCGAACCGGAACAATGGGTGGCGTTGCTGCTGCAGGCGTTCAAGCTGGATGCCCAGGGCAAGCATCACCAGGCGGCACCGTTGCGCGAGCAGGCGTTCGAGCAGGCGCCGGCCGTAACCGGCCGCATCGATGACACACCGTTCGAATGGATCGCCGATGCCGATCCGCGGTTTGGCCCGTGCCTGGAAATCGTCGTCAACGGCAGTTACGCATGGGTGCCGTTTGCGCGTTTGCAGATGCTGAAATTCGAATCACCCACCGATTTGCGCGACAAGGTGTGGGCACCGGTGCAGATCACTTGGACCAACGGTGGCCAGGCCGTGGGCTTTATCCCTTGCCGCTATCCCGATTCGGAGCGCTCCGCCGACAGCGACGTGGTGCTGGCGCGCAAGACGGACTGGCTGAGCCCGGCCGACGACTTCTACGTGGGCTCCGGGCAGCGCATGTTCGCCACCGATGCCGGCGAATACCCCTTGCTGGACATTCGCACCATTTCCTTCGACAGCGTTTGACCAGGGCGCACGAGCCATGGCCGAACTCACTACCCAGGAACGATTGCAGCCCTCGCTGCTCGACCGTCTGACCGACGACGAACCCGGCAAGTCCGAGGAGAGCCGCGAGAAAAGGGTGATCTCGGCTACCCGCCTGCGCGACTGCGTCACGCGCGACATTTCCTGGTTGCTCAACTGCGTGCACATGGGTAACGACGTCGACCTGGAGCTGTATCCCGAGGTGGCCCGCTCGGTGCTGAATTTCGGCGTTCCGGACCTGACCGGCATGGTGCTGGCCGGCGTCGACGGCAGCGCGCTGCAGCGGCAGATCAAGGACGCCATTGTGGCCTTCGAGCCCCGTCTCACCAGCAGCACGCTGCGCGTGACGGTGCAGGCCGACCGTGCGCGCATGGATCACCAGTCGCTGGTGTTCAACATCGAATCGGAGATGTGGGCGCAGCCGATCCCGCTGAACCTGTACCTGAAAACCGAAGTGGACCTGGAAACAGGCAAGTTCAACGTCTCTGAAAGTTTTGGTTGACCGTCATGGACCCGCGCCTGCTGCGTTATTACAACCGGGAATTGCAGCACGTCCGTGAAATGGGCGGCGAGTTCGCGCGCGAGTATCCGAAGATCGCCGGCCGGCTGGGCATGGAAGGCTTCGAATGCGCCGACCCGTACGTGGAGCGGCTGCTGGAAGGCTTCGCGTTTCTGGCCGCGCGCGTGCAGTTGAAACTCGATGCGCAGCAACCGGTGTTCACCCAGCACCTGATGGAGATGATCTACCCGCACTATCTGTCGCCGGTGCCGTCGATGACCGTGGTGCAGATGCAGGCGGACCTGAAGGACACGGCGCTGGTGACCGGCCATGCCGTGGCGCGCGACACCGCCCTGCGCAGCCTGATCGGGCGCGACGACCGCACCGCCTGCGAATACCGCACGGCGCACGATGTCACCTTGTGGCCGCTGCAAATCATCGAAGCGAAGTATTTCGAAACACCCGCCGCCATTGCAGCCGCTGGCGTGGTCATTCCCTCCAGCAAGACCGTGCGCGCCGGTCTGCGACTGAAATTCCAGGTGACGGCCGGCGCGCAGGCCAACATGCTGACGCTGGATGAGCTGCCGCTGTTCATCGCCGGCGCCGACGAACTGCCCAAACGGCTGTACGAACAACTTCTCGCCAACGCAGTGGGCGTGGTGGTGCGCACGCAGGGCGCCAGCGGTCCGATCGAAGAGCATCTCGACGCCGGCAGCATCCACAGCAAGGGCTTCGATGACAGCGAGGCGTTGATTCCCTACAGCGGCCGGTCTTTCAGCGGCTATCGCCTGTTGCAGGAATATTTTGCTTGCCCGGAGCGCTTCCTGTTTGCCGTGTTCACCGGCTTGCGCAAGGTGCTGGCGCGCTCGAACAGCAGCGAGTTCGAGATCGTGGTGTTGTTCGACCGCAGCGTCAGCCGTCTGCACAACGCCGTGGACGTAGGCAACTTCCGCCTGTTCTGCACGCCGGCCATCAACCTGTTCCCGCGCCGCGCCGACCGCATCCACCTGCAGCAGGGCAAGACCGAATATCACGTGCTGGCCGACCGCACGCGGCCGATGGATTTCGAAATCCACAGCGTCAGCCAGGTCGAAGGCTTCGGCGACCGGCAGGAGCCCGAGCAGCGCTTCCAGCCGTTCTACGGTTGCGACGAGCGCACCTGGCACAGCGGCAACGCGGCGTTCTACACCGTGCGTCGCGAGCCGCGTTTGCTGTCGTCGCGACAGAAACTGCACGGCGCGCGCTCCAGTTACGTGGGCAACGAGATGTTCGTTTCGCTGGTGGACGCGGCCGATGCGCCGTACTCCACCCAGTTGCGCCAGATCGGCATGCAGCTTCTGTGTACCAACCGCGACCTGCCGTTGCAGATGCCGGTGGGCAAATCGCATACCGATTTCACCCTGGACGTGGGTGCGCCGGTGGAATCCATCCGCTGCGTGGCCGGCCCGACCAAGCCGCGCGCGTCGGTGGCGGTGGGCGAAACCGCGTGGCGGCTGCTGAGCCACCTGCAACTCAACTACGTCTCGCTGCTGGGCGACGGCCACGAGGATGGCGCCGCCGCGCTGCGCGAGATGCTGACGCTCTACTGCGACGAGTTCGACTCCAGCGCCCGACGCCAGGTCGAAGGCATCAAGGCGGTCAGCTCGCAGTCGATCGTGCGGCGCATTCCCGTGCCCGGCCCGATCACCTTCGGCCGCGGCCTGGAGATCACGCTCACCTGTGACGACGGCGCCTTCGAAGGCACCGGGGCCTTCCTGCTGGGCTCGGTCATGCAGCATTTTTTCGCGCGCTACGTTTCGGTGAACTCGTTTACCGAAACCGTGCTACGCACCCTTGAACGCAACGAGGTGGCCCGATGGTCCGTGCGGCTCGGCAAACGACAGACGCTGTAGCGCTGCAGAACGCGCTGCGCGACCGACCGGAGGACTTCGAATTTTTCGAGGCCATCCGTCGGCTGGAGTGCGCGTTTCCCGAGCAGCCGCGTGTGGGCGAATCGACCAAGCCGGCGGAGGACATGGTGCGCCTGTGCCACACGCCGTCCCTGGCGTTCGCACCGCGCACCATCGATCGTTTCGAGCCGGGTGGCGCGGGGGCGCCGGCGCGCATGCATGGGCTGTTCTTCGGCCTGTTCGGCCCCAATGCGCCACTGCCGCTGCACCTGACCGAGTACGCGATCGATCGCCAGCACAACGAGAAGGATTCCACCTTCATCGCGTTCGCCAACATCTTCCACCACCGCATGACCAGCCTGTTCTATCGGGTCTGGGCTGATGCACAGCCCACGGTGCAGTTCGATCGCCCGCAGGAGGATCGCTTCCGTTTGTACACGGGTGCGCTGGTGGGCTTGTCGACGCCCGGCCTTGAGGGCCGCGATGCGATGCCCGACCAGTACAAGCGCTTCTTTGCCGGGCGCCTGCTGGCACAAACGCGCAACGCCGAGGGCCTGAGTACGTTGCTGGAACAGTTCTTCCGCATCCCCGTGCGCATCGTGGAGTTCATGGCCGAATGGATGCGGCTGCCGCCGACGGCACACCTGCGGCTGGGTCATTCCAGCGAGGTGGCGGGGCTCGGCCTGACCGCAGTGATGGGCGAGTACGTGTGGGGTGCGCAGCAGCGCTTTCGGCTGCAGCTTGGGCCGTTGAACCGCGCGCAGTTCAACAACTTCCTGCCGGGCGGGGAAGCGCTGCGGCAACTGCTGGCGGCGGTCAAGACCTACATCGGCGAGGAGAAAGCGTGGGATGTGCAGTTGGTGCTGAACCGGGATGAGGTGCCGGTGACGCGCCTGGGGCAGGCCGGTCGGCTGGGGCTGACCACGTGGATGGGCAGGCGCCAGCACGACGGCGACGCCGACCAGGTGGTGCTCAGGCCGGCGGGGTAATGCGGCGCGCCAGCGCCACTCGATCACAACAGGTTCGCGACAGCGTTCATCAGCCGCGAATCCAGATGACCATTCAACCGAAGGGATAGAAAAATCATGGCGGAAATCAGTCGCAGCGCACTGTTCGGCAAGCTCAACAAGCTGGCGTACCGGGGCATCGAAAGCGCCACCGTGTTCTGCAAGCTGCGCGGCAATCCCTATGTCGAGCTGGTGCACTGGATCCATCAGATCCTGCAGCTGCAGGACTCGGACCTGCATCGCATCATCAAGCAGTTCAACCTCAACCCGTCCAACCTGGCGCGCGATGTCACCGACGCGCTGGACCGGTTGCCGCGCGGCTCCTCATCGATCTCCGACCTCTCCAGCAACGTGGAGGAGGCCGTCGAGCGCGGCTGGGTGTTCGCCACGCTGATGTTCGGTGAGGCCCAGGTGCGCACCGGTTATCTCCTCGTGGGCGTGGTGCGTACGCGTCACCTGCGCAATGCGCTGGTGGCCATTTCGGCCGAGTTCGACAAGATCAAGCCCGAGGCGCTGGTGGAGAAATTCGCCGAAGTGGTCGCCGGCTCGCCCGAGGATGGCCAGAGCGCCAGCGACGGCTTCCACATCGGCGGCGCTGTTCCCGGCGAAGCCAGCGGCGCGATGGGGCCGGCGCAGATGGGCAAGCAGGAGGCGCTGAAGCAGTTCACCATCGATCTCACCGAACAGGCGCGCGAAGGCAAGATGGATCCGATCGTCGGCCGCGACGACGAGATCCGCCAGCTTGTCGATATCCTGATGCGCCGCCGCCAGAACAACCCGATGCTGGTCGGCGAAGCCGGCGTCGGCAAGACAGCGGTGATCGAAGGTTTCGCCATGCGCATCGCCATCGGCGATGTGCCGCCGCCGCTGAAAGACGTGCAGTTGCGTGCACTCGATGTCGGTCTGTTGCAAGCCGGCGCCAGCATGAAGGGCGAGTTCGAAAACCGCCTCAAGCAGGTCATCGAGGAGGTTCAGTCCTCGACCAAGCCGATCATCCTGTTCATCGACGAGGCGCACACCCTGGTGGGTGCCGGTGGCGCCGCCGGCACGGGCGACGCGGCGAACCTGCTCAAGCCCGCGCTTGCCCGCGGCAACCTGCGCACGATCGGCGCCACCACCTGGGCCGAGTACAAGAAACACATCGAGAAGGACCCGGCGCTGACCCGCCGCTTCCAGACCGTGCAGATCGACGAGCCCAGCGAGGAAAAGGCGATCCTGATGATGCGCGGCGTCGCCAGCGTGATGGAGAAGCACCACAAGGTGCAGATTCTCGACGAGGCGCTGGAAGCCGCCGTCAAGCTGTCGCACCGCTACATCCCCGCGCGCCAGTTGCCGGACAAGTCGGTCAGCCTGCTCGACACCGCCTGCGCCCGCGTGGCGATCAGCCAGCATGCGGTACCCGCCGAAGTGGACGATACGCGCAAACGCATCCAGGCGCTGGAAACCGAGTTGGCCATCATCGCCCGCGAAAAGAACGTGGGTGTCAACGTCACGACGCGCGAAGAAGCCGCCAACGAGAAACTGGCCACCCAGAAAGCGCGGTTGGAAACACTGGAGGCGAACTGGGTCGCGGAAAAGGAACTGGTCGAAAAAGTCCTCGATATCCGCTCGAAGCTGCGCGGCTCCAACGCGCCGGTGGAAGGCACGGGCAGCGCGCTTGAGGAGTCGGCCAACCAGGAGGCGGAAGCCAAGGGCGCGCCACCGGCCAGCGAGGCCGCGCTGGACGGTGCCGAGCGCGCGGCGGCGCTGGAAGAGCTGAAAGGCCTGCAAACCCGCTTGGCCGAGTTGCAGGGCGAAACCCCGCTGATCCTCGCCTCCGTCGACTATCAGGCGGTCGGCTCGGTGGTGTCGGACTGGACCGGTATCCCGGTCGGCCGCATGGTCAAGAGCGAGCTGGAAACCGTGATGAACCTGGCCGGCCTGATGGGTCAGCGTGTCATCGGCCAGGATCACGCGATGGAGATGATCGCCAAGCGCATCCAGACCTCGCGCGCCGGCCTGGTCGATCCGAACAAGCCGATCGGCGTATTCATGCTCGCCGGCACCTCCGGCGTCGGCAAGACCGAGACCGCGCTGGCACTGGCCGAGGCGCTGTACGGCGGTGAGCAGAACATCATCACCATCAACATGAGCGAGTTCCAGGAAGCGCATACCGTCTCGACATTGAAGGGTGCGCCCCCCGGCTACATCGGTTACGGCGAGGGCGGCGTGCTCACCGAAGCCGTGCGCCGCAAGCCATACTCCGTGGTGCTGCTGGACGAGGTGGAAAAAGCCCATCCCGACGTGCACGAAATCTTCTTCCAGGTGTTCGACAAGGGCGTGATGGAAGACGGCGAAGGCCGCTCGATCGACTTCAAGAACACCCTGATCCTGCTGACCACCAACGCTGGCACCGACATGATCGCCGGCCTGTGCAAGGACCCTGAGCTGATGCCCGATCACGAAGGCATGGCCAAGGCGCTGCGCGAACCGCTGCTGAAAATCTTCCCGCCGGCGCTGCTGGGCCGCCTGGTGACGATCCCGTACTACCCGCTCAGCCCGGAAATGCTGGGCAAGATCGTCAAACTGCAGATCAACCGCATCAAGAAGCGCGTCGAAGCCCGCTACAAGATCCCGTTCGATTACAGCGAAGATGTGGTGAAGCTGGTGGTCGAGCGCTGCACCGAAACCGAATCAGGCGGACGCATGATCGACGCCATTCTGACCAACTCGATGCTGCCGGATATTTCGCGGGCGTTCCTCACCAAGATGATTGAGGGGGAGGAGATCGCGAAGGTGCAGGTGGGGGTGACGGGTGGGGAATTTTCGTATGGGTTTGGGTGATTCTGGGCTGGTCGCGAAACGGACGCATTCGGTCCGATCTTGGAAAGTGCGCTCTGACCCCTGTTTTTTTCCTGTTTTTTTCGGAATGCATCAGGTGTAAGTGTTAGTCGGAATATGGAGGTTACATGATCGACTTCGGAATTCTCATCAACTATCAAACACCTGGGTCGTATTGCAAAAGCATTGTTAATGCTCGCATTAGGCTTGCTCGCTGGAACGGTCGTGGATTCGTACTTAAGGATCGTTGCAATCATGGTATGTCTAGGGTTTCAGTTGCAGTGTTTGATGAGAACGGAAAATCAGAGATCGATATTATTTTAATGGGTGACACTTTATACGTATTGGGGGCCAGGATGGCCGAGGCGGAAAAGTGGACGGTTTGCATGAGACAGGCTAAGGAATTTAGTGCCTGTGGCTCAAGCATTGCTGGAGAAACGGATTTCGAGTCGGGTTACGGAGCGCTTGGCATATCGATTGATAGTAAAACGAAGATGTTTTCGTTGGGAGATTGTTCGACGCATGTGAATTCTTTGAAAACTTACTTGCAAACTGCAGAAGGTGCGCGTTCGGAGCGTCAGAAGGAAAATGCCAAGTTAGCATTTGCTTACTTCGCCATGACGATAGGGGAATCGATACGTTTTAGGTCCATTTGCGCTCTCTTAGCTCTTCGTGGAATTGATCCGTCTGGATCGCTGCCAGAGTTGCAGAAATGGGTGGTGGATAGCACGGTTAAGGATGATTGCTTTCCCTCGCGGATAGCGGTTTATGGCATCCACGAGAAGACAAACAGTCCTTTGTTTAAGGCTGCGATGGTTAACCTAAATGAACGACCAAATTTGTCGCCAGGTGTTGAGGATTTCAAGATTGCAGCGGGGCATGATCATCATGCAATGGTCGAGGGCCTAATGGATTGGCTTCCAAAACAGAAGGAACCCATTCGCCTTGCCGCGCTAGCGGCGCTTCGAAGTGCCTTTTTCAAGAACCGACTTAACGGAACACAGTTTGTCAATGGATTGAAATATTTAAGTGATCAAACGAAAAAAAAGAATGTTGGAGTCAACCACTTTGCTGGCATTGATCAGAATCTTTAGTGAGGCATGGAGAACAAACAACACAGGGTTAGGGTGCACTTTCATTTTGAGCCTGGGGAAAATGGCTGGGCCAATTTGGAAAAATGGATGAGTTTCATCTGATAGGCGAAGAGGAAGGTCGGAATCGGTTCCCGCGAACGGGCCTCGGGCGCTCTGTCGCCTATTCCGGTTTGCAGTTAATTACCATCGTTACTTTACCGTTACCTTCATCTACTTCAACTTGAAAGCTTGGGGGTTGTGTGAGCATATTTACGAGCAAGAAAGTCACGTGGCGACGTGGAATCCAAGCGCACGTCGACAGTCGCCGGGAGTTCGGTCAGCTTGAGCGACTGATCGGTCGCGAGAATGCCAAACGTTTCCTGGAGACGGTTTACGACAAGTGGACGCAGAACTTCAAGATCGACACGTTGAAGGCTAGCGACACGGCAATGTTCATGAAGACCGAGCGCGAGAACTTCACGAACCGTAAGCAATACGTCGATTCGCTGGTGCCGCAGTGCAATAGCGGCGCGTTGGGGACGGTACTCAACGCCAATCTCCGCGCAGTGGGCGACTATTACAAGAATCCGTCAGGCGGCGGCTTGGCCGGGCGTGCCCTGGCTATCGATCAGGCGGCGAACTGGATCTGCGGCAACTACACCGCCGGGCTCGCATCGACCCGGGACTTGCTGTCGAAATATATCCCCGTGACTGGCGGGCACCCGGGTCCCATGGGCATGGCGCTTGGCCGCACGACGCAGCCGCTGCGCAAGATCTACAAGCGCATCATGCCCGACGCAGCGCCCTACCGGATCAACCTGATGGGGGGGGCCAAGTACCCGTCGACCATCGGTGGAAGCGTGTTGCTGGATCACATTCTCGGTTTGACCTCCGGATGCGGCGACAATACGTGGCCTGCCTTCGGGGACGCCCAGTGGGAAAGCATCGCGATGTTCTACATGACCAGCATCGTGCACGTGCAGGGCTTTCCGGACGGAAACAAGCGCACCGGCCATATCGCGTACTCGATCGTTTTGATCAAGGGCACCCATCAGTTCAAGGCGCCGACCCTGGCCAAGGAAAACGAACTGTTTCGCATGAACGGTTGAGCGTGCGATTGATTTTCCATCTTTGAATCCATTAGCTCCGCGAGGACTCCATGCAACCTGCCGCCCGCCTCACCGACATGCACACTTGCCCGATGACCACCGGGCCGGTGCCTCACGTGGGTGGCCCGATCATGGCGCCGGGTGCGCCGACGGTACTCATCGGTGGCTTGCCGGCGGCGTGCATGGGCGACGTGGTGACCTGCGTCGGGCCGCCGGATTCGATCATCAAGGGTTCGGCGAAGGTTCTGGTCGGCGGCAAGCCCGCCGCGCGCATGGGTGACAGCACGGCGCACGGCGGCGTGATCGTGTTGGGTTGCATGAAGGTGTTGATAGGCTGATGGCAAGGGGAAAAGGCGTGGTAGCGAAGAACGCAAACGCGAACGTGAGCTGGCGTGCGCCGGCGCCGGTACAGCCGGCGTATGCAGTGGTGCTGGAGCGCGCGATGCAGGCACACCAGGCGCGTGATCTGGACACCGCCGAGCGTTTGTACGGTGAGGTGCTCGAGCTGCGCGCGGCGCAACCTGATGCGCTGCATTACCTGGGCGTGCTGATGCACCAGCGCGACCGCAGCGATGAGGCCGTCAGGCTGATCCAGACCGCGCTGAAGATCACGCCGAAGCACCCCGATGCGCACAACAACCTGGGCAACATCCACAAGGAGTGCGGTCGCCTGGCCGAGGCCGAAGTCTGCTACCGGCGCGCGCTGGAGTGCGGCCCCTCGCATTACAACGCGCTCAGCAACCTGGCCTTCGTGCTGGAGGTGCAGGAGCGGCCCGACGAAGCATTCGAGACGTATACCCAACTGCTGCGCGAGGCTCCAACGTTCGCCCACGGTCAGTACATGATGGGTTTGTTCCTGCGTAATTTCGCCCAGAACGTGGAACATATCGAGCAGTCGATCGAATGTTTCCGCGAGGCGTACCGGCTGGACGCGCGCAACGTGCGCGCGCTGGAAGGACTGGGTGTTTCGCTGTACACGCTGGGACGCCACGACGAGGCCAGGGAGGTCTACCGCGACTGGCTTCAGCGCGAGCCGAACAACCCGATACCGCGCCACATGCTGGCGTCCACGGGCGGTGCCGATATCCCGCCGCGTGCGGACGAGGCCTACGTGCGCAACGTGTTCGACGGCTTTGCCGACAGCTTTGACGAGCAATTGCTGAAGAACCTCGACTACCGCGCTCCCGAGGTGCTGGCCGACGCCCTGGGTAGCGTATTGCCCGCGGCCGATGGCAGCCTCGACGTGCTCGACGCCGGCTGCGGTACGGGCCTGTGCGCGCCGTTGCTGCGCGCACGCGCACGCACGCTGGTTGGCGTGGACCTTTCCGGCGGCATGATCGAAAAAGCGCGCGCCCGTGGTGGCTACGATGAGCTGGTGGTGGCGGAACTCACCGCTTATCTGCAGGCGCATCCCGCTGCTTACGACGTGGTGATCTCGGCCGATACGCTGATCTATTTCGGTGACCTGGCCCCGGTGCTGGAAGCGGCTCACGGCGCCTTGCGGCCCGGTGGCTGGCTGACGTTCACGCTGGAAGTGCTGGAGGGCGAGGGGGATCGTTACGAGTTGTCATCCAGCGGGCGGTACCAGCACACACGCGATCACACACAGGCGGTCGTCGAGGCCGCGGGCTTCGAGCACATCACGATCGGCATGGACATGTTGCGCAAGGAGCACGGCAAGATCGTATCGGGCTGGGTGGTGCTGGCACGGCGAGGGGGGAATGACATGCGCTGATGCGGATTCCCGCATCGGCATCGGTGACGACCCACTGCACCGTACGTTGTTCGGCGCGCACAGATTTCCCCGGAGACGCGACACATGGCACACGCGATTACCCTTTCCACTGATCTCGGCGACAAGCTGCTGTTCAAGCGCATGGCGGCCACCGAGCAGCTCGGGCAGCTGTTCCGTTATCGCGTGGAGATGATCAGCCGCGACGAAAAGGTGGATCTGCGCAAGCTGCTGGGTACGCCGATGACGGTGACGCTGAAAGCCGAAGACGGCTATGCGCGCCATTTCAACGGCATCGTCTGCGAGGCGGGCCAAACCGGCTTCGAGACCATCGATGACGTGCGCTACGCCATCTACAGCGCCACCCTGGTGCCCAAACCCTGGTTGCTGACGCGCAAGATCGACTGCCGCATCTACAGCAAGATGAGCGTGCCCGAGATCATCAGCGCCGTGCTGGGCGAGATCGGCTACGCGGACATCAAGAAGAGCCTCAGCGGCAATTACGCCAAGCGCGACTATTGCGTGCAATACCGCGAGGACGACTTCAGCTTCATCAGCCGATTGATGGAGCAGGAAGGCATCTACTACTACTTCACGCATGCCGCCGGCACGCACACTATGGTGCTGGCCGATGCGCTGGGCGCGCACCAGCGCACTTCCGGTTTCGAAAAAATCCCGTACTGCCCGGTGGAACAGCGGGGGCCGTTCGCGCCGGCCTCGATCACGGCATGGAGCTCGCGGCATACGGTGAACTCGCTGAAATTCCAGCTCACCGATTACGACCCGTTGAACCCCAAGACCTCCCTGTTGGGCACCGGCACGGTCAGCGGTGACCATCACAATCTCTCCGGGCTGGACGTCTTCGACTACCCCGGCAGCCACATCCTGGCCGACCAGGGCCAGCACTATGCGCAGATGCGGGCCGAGGCGATGAACGTGCCGCATGCGGTGGCAAAGGGCGCCACCGATGCCTGCGGCATGAGCATCGGCGCGCTGTTCGAGATGCAGGACTTTCCGCGCGCGGAGCTGAATCGCGAATACCTGTTGACCTCCACCGAAATAAAGCTGGAACACCCCGACTACGTGTCCGCGGACGATGGCGCCGCGGTGGAACCGTTCCGCTGCAGCTTCGAGGCCATCGCCAGCAGCCAACCCTTCCGCAGCCCTCAGACCACACCAAGGCCGCGCATCGTGGGCCTGCAGACGGCCGTCGTCACCGGCAGCGAAACCGACGAGGACATCGCCGTCGACAAGTACGGCCGCGTGCAGGTGACGTTCCACTGGAACAAGCCGGACAAGGACAAGGCGCAAAGCTCCTGCCCGGTGCGGGTGGCGTCGCCGTGGGCAGGCAAGACCTGGGGCGCGGTGAACATTCCGCGCGTGGGCCAGGAAGTGGTGGTGAGTTTTCTCGAGGGCGATCCGGATCGGCCGCTGATCATCGGCAGTGTCTACAACAACGACAACATGCCGCCGTACACGCTGCCGGACAACAAGACCCAGAGCGGCATCAAGAGCCGCAGCCTCAACGGCGTGGCGGCCGATGCCAACGAGCTGCGCTTCGAGGACAAGAAGGGTAGCGAGGACTTCTTCATCCACGCGCAGAAGGACATGCACGAGGAGGTGGAGAACGACCACGTGGTGGCGATCGACAACGACGAAACCATCACCATCAAGAACGACCAGACGCTCACGGTAAAGCACGACCAGACGGAGAAGGTCGACAACGACCGCAAGCATACGGTGGGCAACAACGACACGCTGGACGTGAAGCAGAACGGCACCACCACCATCGGGCAGAAGTTCAAGCTGGACGCGGGCAGCGAGATCGAGCTGGTCACCGGTTCGTCCAGCATCGTGATGAAAAGCTCGGGCGAGATCGAGATCAAGGGCGTCAACATCACCATTACCGGCAACAGCTCGGTGAAGGTGAACGGCCAGACGTCCGTGGCCATCAAGTCGGGCGCCACCATGGACATCGGCGCGGGCGCCAGCATGAAAGTGAAAGCGGACGCCATGCTGGACATGGCCGGCGGGGCGATGACCACGGTCAAGGGTACCAAGCTGACCCTGACCGGCGACGGGATGGCGCAGTTGTCCGGCGGCATCATCATGATTGGTTGAGCAGGGGGAATCGTCGACATGTCAGCGGTAATGCAAGCATCCACCGAGATGGAACTGTCCGAGCCCTCGAGCGCGCGGCTGCGCGCGGACATGGCGCCGTTGGCGGCGGTGCAGTTGCTGATCGAAGCGGGCGAGACACCCGAGGCACTGAAACTGCTGGCGCGGTTGCTGCCCAAGCGCTACGCCGTGGCCTGGCTGTGCCAGTGCGCCCGCGATCAGTCGTTGTCGATGGAAGACAAGGCGGGTGCCGCGCTGGCCGAGGCGTGGGTGCGCGATCCCGACGAGCCGCGCCGGCGCGCCGCGCTGGATTTTGCCAGCGCGGGCGAGTACCGCTCGCTGGGCGCGTGGATCGCGGCATCGGCGGGATGGTCGGGCGGCAGCCTGGCGCCGGCCACGCAGGAGGCTGCCGTACCGCCCGCCGACCATCTCACTGCGCGCGCCGTGGTGGCCTCCATCAACCTGATGGCGGCGCTGGATATCGAGCAGTTCACCGAGCGTCGCAACGGCTTCATCGAACGGGCTATGGTGCTGTTGGGCAACGGGGTGGGGTCGCGACATGACTGAGTACATGCCGTCGCGTCATTACCCGCTGCGCAGCGGTGCGCGGCAGCCGGCGGTCGCGCGGGCGTGGCGTTCAACCATTCAACAAAAGGGCCGCGGACAGGGCACCGCGGCGCTGATTTTCTTCGAGGTGATTTGATCGTGTCGACCCCACAGACATTGCTGCTGGCCGTGATCGGACACCAGGCGGCGCAATTCGGCAGCCGCAGCCAGAAGGTGTTCGAAGGGCGCGATGGCAGCATCGGGCGATCGGAGGATTGCGACTGGGTGTTGAGTTCGTCCGGCGTTTCGCGCGTGCACGCGATGATCCGCTGCCTCAACGGCATCTATTTCATCGAGGACCGCAGCACCAACGGCATGCTGCTCAACGGCCGTCCGCTGATCAAGGGCGACCCGTCCGCGCTGAAGGAAGGCGATCGCCTGCAGATCGACACCTTCGAGGTCAGCGTGAGCCTGCAGAGCGGGAATGCGGAGACCATCTTCGCGCCCTCGACGCCGATGGCCGCCGCTCCCGCACCGATCGCCAGCGACCCGCTGGATTTCGGCCTGCTCGATCTCGGCGCGCCCGCCGCGTCGTCGCCCGGCGATCTGCTGGGCGACAGCCTGATCCCCGGCAGCGGCCAGGGCGATGCGGGCGTGTTTCTCGATCCGCTGAGTTTTCTCGATGCGCCGCCGGCGTCGTCGCCGCTGATCCCCGAGACGCCGGCAAGCAGCGCCGGCTCCGACTGGAACCAGAACGTGGGGCTGGAGGATCACTTCCGTCCACCCACCACCACCGGCCAGCGCCAGGCCCTGCCGGAGAACTGGGACCTGACCATCGGTGATTTCGGGGCCAAGTCGCCGGCGCCCAGTCCGGCACCGGCACCTGCGCCCGTGCCGGCCCCGATTGCACAGCCAGCAGCGCCGATGGCGGCCGCGCCGCCGACCGCCATGCCGCCGGAAGTCGAGCAGATTTTCCAGATCGTGATCGACGGCGTGATGGACGTGCTGCGCGCGCGCGCGGAGATCAAGAACACCTTCCGGCTGCCGGTCACGATCATCCAGCGCTCGGAAAACAACCCGCTGAAATTCGCGCCCACCGCCGAAGAAGCCATGCAGAAAATCATGGCGCCGTCGAACACCGCCTTCCTGTCCGGCTCGGCGGCGTTCCAGGACGCGTTCGACGACATCCGCTGCCACCAGATGGCGATGCTGGCGGGCGTGCGCGCGGGCTTCGATTCGCTGATGGCGCACTTCAGCCCCGAACGGTTCGAGCACGAGGTCGATGGCGGCAAGCGCTCCGCGTTCGGCGGCAAGGGCAAGTATTGGGAAAAGTACCAGGACAACTTCGAAGGCCTGATGAAGGACCCCGACGAATGCTTCCGGCGGCTGTTCGGCGACGAGTTTGCTCGCGCCTATGAAGAACAACTGTCGCGGCTGAAATCGGCGCGACGGGCCAGCCATTCGTCACCGCGCTGAGCACGTATGTAACGAGCGTCGCAGCACGACAGCGACGAAAGAGAAGGGGCAGGGGTAGCGGTACGACAGCAATGAATGCGCCCGCATCGATCCATCGATGCGGGCGGGCAACGTCCGGCGGCAGCGCCGGCATGGTTCACCAAGATGGGCGGAAGTGAAGCGATGACGCAGAACAACAAGGTGGTTTGGAGCGAAGGCCTGTTTTTGCGGCCCCAGCACATGCAGCAGCAGGAGCGCTACCTGGAGCGCCTGGTGGAGCTGCGCGCCGGCGCCCTGCGCCCCTACACCTGGGGTTTCACCGAACTGGAGCTGGAGGCCGACCTGCTGGCGATCGGCAAGTTGGGCATTCGCAGCGCCCGCGGCACCTTCCCCGACGGCACGCCGTTCTCGATGCCCAACGACGACCCCCTGCCACCGGCACTGGAAGTCGATGCGAACTGGCGCGACCAGACCGTGTTCCTCACCCTGCCGCTGCGCTCGCCCACGCAGCCGGACAGCGGCCGGCCCGAAGCGCCAGCGGAAAAACTGTTCCGCTTCCGCGTGCGCGAAACCGAAGTGCGCGATGCCTCCGGCAGCGTCGATGGCCTGACCCCGCTGGAAGTCGGCGGCATGAGCAGCCGGCTGTTGCCGCAATCGCAGCCGATGGAAGGGCTGACCCAGATTCCGCTGGCGCGCATCGTGGAATGCCGCGCCGACCGGCGCGTGGTGCTGGACGAGGCGTTCATGCCCTCCGCGCAGAGTTGCCGCGCGGTACCGCGGCTGGTGACCTTCCTCACCGAATTGCTGGGCCTGCTGCACCAGCGTGGCGAGGCGCTGGCCGCGCGGGTGGCCTTGACCGACCGTGGCGGCGCGGCGGAAATCGCCGACTTCCTGCTGCTGCAAGTGGTGAACCGGTTCCAGCCGTTGATCGCGCACCTGGCCGAATCACCGTCGCTGCACCCGGAGGATTTCTACCGCACCCTGGTCGGCATGGCCGGCGAGCTGGCCACGTTCACGGCACCGGGCAAACGCCCCACCGCGTTTCCGCCGTACCGCCATGAGCTGCTGCGCGAGAGCTTCGAGCCGGTGATCAGTGCACTGCGCACCAGCTTGAGCGCGGTGATGGAACAGACCGCCACACCGATTCCTCTGCAGCAGCGCAAGTTCGGCGTGTGGGTGGCGGTGGTGCCGGACCTGACCCTGCTCGATACGGCGGCCTTCGTGCTGGCGGCCAAGGCCGACATGAAGTCCGAGGACCTGCGCCGGCAACTACCCGCGCAATCGAAAATCGGCCCGGTCGAGAAGATCCGCGACCTGGTCAACCTGCAACTGCCCGGCATCGCGGTGGCGCCGATGCCGGTGGCGCCGCGGCAGATTCCGTACAACGCCGGCTATCTGTATTTCGAGTTCGACAAGCACTCGCCCATGTGGCGTCCGCTGAAAACCTCGGGCGGCATCGCGTTCCATTTCGGCGACGAATTCGCCGGTCTCGACCTGCAACTGTGGGCCATCAGGGGCTGATCACATGAATAACGGCAACGGGCCCATTGACGACGATCCCATGCGCGACGCCACCGTGGTGCGGCCGCGCTCGGCCACGCCCACGGCGGCGCCTCCTTCCGCGGTGCCGGCGCCGTCGTTGGCGCGCGGGCCGGCGCCGCGTATCGACCAGGCCAGTGCGGCGGAAATCAGCGAGTTTCTCGGCGGCGGCATGAACCCGCTGGTGCAGACCGCCAGCGCGCTGTTGCTGCTGGCGGTGCAATTGCGCCTGAGTGCCTCGCAGCCCGATGCCGCGCATCTGCGTGAGCAGGTGATCACCCAGGTGCGCAAATTCGAAAGCCACGCGCAGGCGGCCGGTATCCCCGCGCAGACCGCGGTGGCCGCACGCTACGTGTTGTGCGCGATGCTGGACGAATCGGTGTTGAACGCGCCGTGGGGCGAGCACAGCGGCTGGGCGCAGAAAACCTTGCTGGTGACCTTCCATGGCGAGTCGTACGGCGGCGCCAAGTTCTTCCAGATCCTCGAGCGCCTGTGCGCGGATTTCGCCAAGCATGTCGACCTGATCGAGCTGATGTACATCTGTCTGGCGCTGGGTTTCGGCGGCCGCTATCAGATCGAGTCCGGCGGCCGCGCCAAGCTGGCCGAGATCCAGGAGGACCTGTACCGACGGATCAAGGCGCAGCGCGCGCCAGCCGCGGAAGAACTGGCACCGCATTGGCGTGGCGTCGAGGACCGCCGCAACCCGCTGGTGCGCTACGTGCCGCTGTGGGTGATCGCGGCGGCGGCAGCGGTGCTGTTGCTGGCGGGCTTCGTGTATTTCTATTCACGCCTCAACGATCTGTCCGCGCCGGCCAGCGGCCAGATTGCGCAGATCGGGCTGGAAAGCGCCACGCCGCCGGACACCGCGCGGCTGAACCAGGCCCAGCCCAAGCCCGCGCGTCCGACGCTGAAGCAACTGCTGGCGCCGCAGGAACAGGCAGGCGAGCTCAGCATCATCGACCGCGATGATGGGCAGGAGCTGCTGCGCCTGAGTGCGCCGTCGATGTTCGCCTCCGGCGGCACCGAGGTGAGCGCGGGGCAGCTGCCGTTGCTGCAGAAAATCACCCAGGCGCTGAACCAGGTGCCGGGCCGGGTGATTGTGGTGGGCCACACCGACGACCAGCCGATCCACTCGCTGAAGTTCAAGGACAACTTCGCGCTGTCGGCGGCGCGCGCCCGTTCGGTGTTGCAGATCCTCAGCCAGGGCATCGACAACGCCGCGCGGCTGGAATCCAGCGGCGCCGGCGCGTCGAAACCGATCGCCCTGCCGCCCGATCTTCCGGCCAATCGCACGCGCAACCGCCGCGTCGAAATCATCTACATCCCCGAGGGTTGAGCGAGTGAGCAAGCTGATGACGTTGTTTAGGACCGGCTGGTTCATCACCCTCGTCGGGATCGTGCTGCTGTCGGTGCTGATCTGGCTGGGCGGCCCTTACCTGGGCCTGGGCGATTCGCAGCCACTGGCCAGCCCGATCACGCGGCTGGTGCTGATCGTGCTGATCGTGGTGGTGTGGGTGGTATGCCTGCAGGTGCAGCAGCTGCGCGTGCGCAGCAAGACCAAACAGATGTCCGGCGACCTGGCCGGGCAGGGGGAGCAGGACGCGGGCGATGACCGCAGCACGGCCGAGCGCGCGCAGTTGCAGGGGCGCTTCCAGGAGGCGATCGACACCTTGCGCAAGACCCGCCGCGGCGGCAGCAACCTGTACACCTTGCCCTGGTACGTGGTGATCGGCCCGCCGGGTTCGGGCAAGAGCACGCTGCTGCAGAATTCCGGCCTCAACTTTCCGTTGTCCGACCGCTTCGGCAAGGAAGCGCTGCGCGGCATCGGCGGCACCCGCAACTGCGACTGGTGGTTCACCGACGAGGCGGTGTTCCTCGACACCGCCGGCCGCTACACCACGCAGGATTCGGACCGCGGCGCCGATGCGTCGGCGTGGACGGAGTTCCTGAAGCTGCTGCGCAAGTACCGCAAGCGGCGGCCGATCAACGGCGTGATCATCGCCATGAGCATGTCCGACCTGCTGGTGCTGGACGAGACCGGCAGGCACGAGCACATCCAGGCGATTCGGCGCCGGCTGGACGAACTGGTGGAGCAGCTGCGCATCGGCGTGCCGGTGTACCTGGTGTTCACCAAGTGCGACCTGATCGCCGGCTTCACCGAGTTCTTCGACGACCTCAACCCGCAGCTGCGCAGTCAGGTGTGGGGCATGTCGTTCCCCGTCGGCAAGACCGTCGACGGCACCGCCGCGCGCAGTTTCGCCGACGAATTCGGCTTGCTGCTGGACCGGCTCAACACGCGCATCCTCGACCGCCTGCATACCGAGCGCGATCGGGCGCGGCGTGCGGCGATCCTGTCGTTTCCGCAGCAACTGGGCGCACTGCGCGAGATCGCGCAGCAGTTCGTCGAAGGCGTGTTCAGCGGGCACAAATACGGCACGCCATTGTTGTTGCGTGGCGTCTATCTCACCTCGGGTACGCAGGAAGGCACGCCGATCGACCGCATGATGGGCGCGGTGGCGCGCACGTTCGGCGTGGATGCGGCGCAGGTGCAGGCGCCGGGTGCGCAGCGGCGCACGTTCTTCGTCGAGCGTCTGCTGAAGGACGTGCTGTTCAAGGAGTCGGGCTTTGCCGGCACCAACCCGAAACTGGAACGGCAGAAGGTGCTGCTGCAGGCCGCCTCGTACGTGGGCGTGCTGCTGCTGACGCTGCTGCTGTTCGCGGGCTTCACCACCAGCTACGGCCGCAACAAGGCCTATCTGGCGCAGGTGCAGACGTCGCTGCAGGGCTATCCGGCCGATAGCGACCCTTCGTCCGCCACCAGCCAGAAAGCCTATTTCGCGATGGCGCTGGAGCGGCTGGAGGCGTTGTCCGCCGTGCAGGACACGGCGCGCAAATACCAGGGCGACGTGCCGCTGTTGATGCGCTTCGGTCTGTACCAGGGGCATGCCGTGGGTGACGAGGTGCACGACGCCTATATCCGCGAGCTCAACGGCGTGCTGCTGCCGGGCGTGGCGTCGCAGTTCCGCAGCGGGCTCACCGGCAGCGCCAGCGATCCGCAGGCCCTGTACTACTACCTCAAGGGCTATCTGATGCTGGGTGAGCCCGAGCATCAGGATGCCGATCAGCTGATCGCGCTGACCGACATCGAGTGGCGCAAGATCTTCCCCAACGATCCGGTACTGCAGAAGGCGTTGTCCAAACACTTCCAGGCCTTGGTGGCCGAACCGGGGCGGCTGCATCCGCTTACGCTCGACAACGCGTTGGTGGAGCAGGCGCGCAGCACGCTGCGTACGGCGGATCTGTCCACGCTGATCTACGGCAGCCTCAAGCTGTCCGCCACTGGCGCGGACCACCCGCCGTTGCGGCTGGACAAGGAGCTGGGCTTGCTCGGCAACGTGTTCCGGCGCAAGAGCGGCGCAGCCCTGTCCGACCCGTTGCCGGCGCTGTTCACCCAGCCGATGTTCGCCGACGAAGCTGGCAAGGGCATCGAGCAGGCGGTGAAGCAGTTTGCCGCGGACGACTGGGTGTTCGGCGGCAGCAAGATCGACGCGATCGCACGGGCGCGCCTCGTGCAGCAGGTGCTGGCGCTGTACCAGCAGGATTACATCAAGGCATGGGACGCGCTGCTCGATGACCTGGAGCTGCAGCCGATCAACAGCATCCAGGATGCCAGCGCGATCGCGGCCAAGTTGTCCGGCCCCAGCTCGCCGCTGAAATCCCTGCTGCAGGTGGTGCGCGACAACACCCACGACATGCTGCGTGCGCCCCCGGCCAGCGCGGCCGAAAGCGCGGCAGCGCTGGCGGAGAAGGCCGCTGCGAAAAAGGCCACGCAGAGTGCGTTGTCGCGCGCGCTGGCCAACGCCAACGGCGCGCCGGCGGCTGATACCGGCGAGAAGCCGGGTGCAGCGATCAGCGAGCATTTCGACACGCTCAACAAGCTCACCGATGGTGCGCCGGGCGCCGCGCCGATCGACCGCACCTTGAGCGTGCTCGACCAGCTCAGCAAGACCTTGCTGACGATGACCGACTTCAGCAGCGCGGCTGGCCAGCCCAACCCGCAGTTGCTGATGGCGCAGCAGGAAGCGGCACAATTGCCGCCGCCGGTATCCGGCTGGGTCAACGCGCTGACCGGCAAGAGCCAGGCGCTGGTGGCCAGCGGCACCAAGGGTGCGCTGGGCGACCAGTTCCAGCAGGCGGTGGGCAACGATTGCGCTGATTTCATCCGTGGCCGCTATCCGTTTGCGCCCAACGGGCGCTCGGAAATCCCGCTGCAGAACTTCGGCGAGCTGTTCGGCAACGGCGGCCGTTTCGACACGTTCAACAAGCAGACGCTGGCCAAGCTGGTCGATGCCAGCGGACGCAACTGGCAATGGAAAACCGGCCCCGGCGCGGTCGCCGGCCCGCCCGGCGTGCTGCAGCAGGCGCAGGCAGCCGACGACATCCGCCAGATGTATTTCCGCAGTGGCAACCAGCCCGAGGTGGACTTCACGATCCTGGCGCCCACGCTGGATCCGGCCATCGGCAAGCTGGTGATCGACGTCGACGGGCAGAAGTACGAATACCAGCCCGGCGGCGCCACCAGTGCTGCGATGAAATGGCCGGGACCACAGCCGGGCAGCGTCACCATTGCCGCCTACGACACCGCCGGCACGCTGATCAGTTCGTTCGATTACCAGGGTGATTGGGCGTTCTTCCGCGCGCTGCAGGCGGCGAATCTGCAGAAACAGTCGGACCTGCGCTTTCTGGCCAGCTTCAACTTTGGCGGACACGTGGCCAAGGTGACCTTGCAGGCCAGCAATCTGCGCAACCCGTTCTTGAACACCGAGGTGCAGCACTTCCGGTGCGGAGGCTGAGCGCATGCCGAATCCGACAGGGGCAGGATTCTTCGGCAAGCTTCCCGGGGTAGGGGATTTCGTGCAGCGGCGCCTGCCGGTGCGTTTCGTCGACTGCTGGGACCAGCATTTCGAGCACGCGGTGGACGCGGCCCGCGGCGTGCTGGGCAACGACTGGCCAGCGGTGTATCACGCCAGCCCGACCTGGCGTTTCGCGATGCCCGCGGGCATCTGCGGGGATTCGGCGTGGGTCGGGGTGCTGGGGCCAGCCAGCGATCGGGTGGGGCGCTGTTTCCCGATGGTGATCGCCGCGCCATTGAATCGCAGCGAAGCGGTGACGCAAGCGCTGCTTCAGGGTGATCACTGGTTCGACACGCTGGCGCGCGTGCATGCGCACGCGCAGGCCGATCCGTCGATCCACGCCGAGGCTTTCGATGGCCTGGTGGCCGATGTGGCCGGCCCCGGCAGTGGCGACCCGATTGCCGCACCACAACCGCCGCAGCCGCTGGACTGGCGCAGCGCCAGTCACTGGCGGTTCCCGCTGGCGCAAGGCGCCGCGGGGGCAGCGCAGTTGGGCGGGTTGTGGTCGCAGCTCACATCCGCTGGCGACTGGTGCCTGTGGTGGACGGCGGGCGCGGCGCGCGTGCCACCTACGCTGCTGGCCACGCGCGGCCTGCCGCAACCGGCGGCCTATGCCGCATTTCTCGATGCCGCGCACGCGGGCGCGCCGTGGCAGTCGGCGGGCGACTTCGGCCACCGTGCCGACGCAGAAACCACGCAGAACCGGCGCATCGCGTTTCCGCCGGCGCCAGCAATCGAGGTGGCGGATACACCGCCCGCCGCCGCGCCGCGAACCCTGTTGCCCGACGATCTCTCCGAACTTTTCGCCGACCTGATCGTGCCCCCGGCGGCCGACGAGCTGCCCAGCCACCTGGGCGACGTGCTGGAGGATGGCCCGGTCCGCTATCGCGCCGATGCGGCGCTGACCCTGGTGGCCGCGGATGACGGCTTGCGCGATCCGCGCCGGCAGGCGGCCGCCGTCGCGCATGCACTGGTCGATGAGCTGGATGTCGCGGACCTGGCAGGCGGCGTCGGCGTGTTGCGCCAGCGCCTGCTGGCTTCGCATGCGCCGCTGCGTCGGCGCGGCGAGGATCTGATCGATCCGGTCAGCGAGGATGCCGCCGTGGTGGCCGCGCAATTGAATCATCAGCACGCTGCCGTGTTGCGCATCGGCAGTGCCGGCGTGTGGCATTACCGCCATGGCCGGCTGCACGCGCTGTTCGCCGCCGGCGAAGCGGCGGACGACGACAGCCTCGGCCATGGCGGCGAGTTCGACGACCTGCTGTTCAGCCGTGTCACCGCCGCCGCGCCCGGGCTGGGTGCCGCGAGCGATCCCGTTTGCGAGGAAGCGGCCTGCACCGTGGCCACCGGCGACCGCCTGTTGCTGATGGCGACGCAGGCGCTGGTGCAACTACCGCTGGAACTGCTGGCCGAGGCGCTGGCATTGCCTTCCATCGACGGCGCGCAAGCGCGCATCGCCGCCGCGGCCGGTTTCCGGTCGCCCGCGGTCCACTGGCCTTTGGCCATCATCGAGATCACGCCATGACGATGCGCCATCAATCCGCCGGCTATACCGTGACCGGCAAGATCCGCAAGCACAACGAGGACGCGATCCTGGTGCGCGAGGACGTCGGCCTGTGGGTGGTGGCCGATGGCATGGGTGGCCATTCGGCCGGCGATTACGCCAGCGCGATGATCATCGAACGGCTGGGCGCGCTACCGCGGCCGGGCAGCGTGTACGACTTCATCGAATCGATCGAGGACGCGCTGGTGCAGGTCAACACCGACCTGGTGCGTACCGCGGTGACCCGTGGCGTGGACATCATCGGCTCCACCGTCGTGGTGCTGGTGCACGACCGCGATTTCATGCTGTGCGGCTGGGTTGGCGACAGCCGCGTGTACTGCTTCGAGGAAGGCCGCCTGCGGCAGATCACCAGCGATCACGTGCACGGCATGAAGGAGGACGTCACCCAGTTCGGCAGTGCCGCGGTGCAGCCGCAACCCGGCGCCGGCGCGCTGACCCGCGCCGTGGGTGCCGAGGATCACCTGTTCGTCGACTGGGTTGTGGCCGGCAGCCGCCCTGGCATGCAGTTCGTGCTGTGCTCGGACGGCATCAACAAGGAAATGTCCGATGCGGAGATCGACGCCGAATGCCGCCGCCAGCTGGCCCCGCCCGAACTGGCCGCGCGATTGATGGAGCTGGCCACCAGCCGCGCCGCTCGCGACAACATTTCCGCCGTCACCGTACGGCTCCAGGATTGACGAAGACGTATCCATGAATTCCCTTGCTGAACTGATCGCCGCCTACCAGGCCGGCACGCTGAAACTGCTGGCATTGTTCAACGCCGTGGCGGCGCGTGGGCCCCAGGCGGAGGACGACCACCGCGCCGAGATCGCACTGGTCGAAACGATGGAAGCGGAGGGCACGCTGGAAGCGGACATCGCCCGCGCACTGGTGGCCAAGCTGGTCAAGCTGCAGGCGCCGCCGCCGGCCGCCGAGATCGAGGCCAACGACGACGCCACGGTGATCAAGCCCGCCTCGCAGAGCCGTCCCGTGGCCGACGATGCCACCGTGGTGCAACCCGCCTCGCGGCCCACCGCCACGCCACCGCATGACGATGCCACCGTGGTGAAGCCGGCTTCGTGGACGCCGCCGGAGGACAACCAGTCGACCGGCACGCAAGGCCGTACCGGCACCGGCACGCATTCCAACAGCACCTTCAACGCCGACACCTGGCAGCGCGTGGCCGATGCCGAAGGCGGCGACTACGCCACCGTGGGCATGCTGCTGAAGGGCCGCTTCCACCTGGAGCGCGAGATCGGCCGCGGCGGCATGGGCGTGGTGTTCCTGGCCCGCGACGAGCGCAAGGTCGAGGCGCGCGACCGCGACCCGTACGTGGCGGTGAAGGTGTTGAACGACGAGTTCCGCCGCCATCCCGATTCGCTGATCTCGCTGCAGCGCGAATCGCGCCGCTCGCAATCGCTGGCGCACGACAACATCGTGCGCGTCTACGACTTCGACAAGGACCGCACCATCGTCTTCATGACGATGGAGTACATCGACGGCAGCGACCTGAAAACGCTGATCCGCGAGCGCGCCTACAACGGCCTGCCACTGGCCGAGGTGCGCCCGCTGATCGAAGGCATGGCGTGGGCGCTGAAGCGCGCGCACGCCGCCGGCGTGGTGCACTCGGATTTCAAGCCCGGCAACGTCATGGTCACCCGTGACGGCGTGCCCAAGGTATTCGACTTCGGCATCGCCCGCGCCGGCAAGCATATGGGCGACGCGGTGGGCGAGCAGACCGTGTTCGACGCCGGCACCCTGGGCGCGTTGACCCCGGCCTACGCCAGCCTGGAGATGATTCGCGGCGCCGAGCCCGCGCCCACCGACGACATCTACGCGTTGGGCTGCGTGGTGTTCGAACTGCTCACCGGCAAGCATCCGTTCGACAAGGTCAGCGCCGAGGTGGCGCTGAAGGAAGGCCGCAAGCCGCCGCCGGTACCGGGGCTCAGCCGGCGCCAGTACAAGACGCTTTGCGACGCCATCGCGTTCCACGGCGAGCAGCGGCTGAAGAGCGCCAGCGACCTCATCGAAGGCTTGCGCGAGGTGGGTTGGCGCGAACGGCTGGGGCCGTACCTGGCCTACGGCGGCGCGGCGGCCGTGTTGCTGGCCGCCGGCGGCTGGGGTTTCGGGCGCTACCTGCACGAGCAGCAGGTGCGCGGCGTGATCGCCGGGTTCACCGTGACCGACCCGCGGCATTACCTCAACGAGGATCAGGCGCTCACGGCGTTCGACCGCCTCGGCGATGATGACCGCCTGCGCATCGTGGCCGACCAGGGCGATGCGATCCAGAACTTCCTGCTGAGCCGCGTCGATGCGTACTGGAACCCCGACCAGGGCCGTTATGCCTACGCCCGCGCGCTGCACGTGTTCGCGTTGCGCGACAAGCTCAAGCTGTATTCGCCCGCGCTCGACCTGAAGCGCAACGCGATCGAGGAACAGAAGAACGCCCTGCTGAACACGCTCGACACGCAGCTGACCCAGCGCATCGACAAGGGCGCGATCTTCGAGGACCAGCCCGACAGCGCGGTGGCCACGCTGAAGCAGATCCGCGCCATCGATCCCGACAGCAGCCTGCTGAAGAACGGCGAGCTGGAGTTGAAGTACGACAGCGCCATCGGCCAGTCGCTGGCGGGCGGTCGGCTCGACGAAGCCGGCGCGCGGCTGAAACTGGCCAGCCAGTTGTTTCCCGCTTCGGTGCGATTGCAGCGACGTGAAGCGCAACTGGCCAGCCTGAACCAGACCGCCATCGCAGCCGCCGCACCGACGACCAGCCATGTCGCGCAAACCCTGCCGCAGGCCCGCCAGGCGCTGACCGATCTGCTGGCCAAGCCGACCATGGATGGCAAGTGGCAGGCCGCCGTGGCGGACGCGATGCTCACGCTGAAGGGCGACAGCGCCGCCGAAACCACGCGTCTGGTCACCGCACTGGCGGACGCCATCGCGACCGAAACCGGCGGTCAGTCGGACCCGTTGCACCTGGCCCGGGCCGGCGAACTGGTGGCGTTCGGCCTGCGTTATGCGCCGGATTCCAAATCGCTGCTGGCGCAGCGCGGTCGCATCGATGCGCTGCTGCATCAACAGCAGGCGCAACTGGATCAGGAAAGCGTGGCGGCCGAGGTCACCTCGCGCATCGAATCGCTGAAGCGCGCGGCGGCGGCCGGGGACACGGCCAAGGCGCAGGAGTCGCTGGCGCGGGTCCAGGCCCTGCAGCCGGACAATGCCTTTCTCAAGCACGACGGCCCGCAACTCGTGGCGAATGCCTACCTCGGCAAGGCGCGCGAGGCGTTCCGCAAGGGGCGTGATACCACCACCGCATCGGTGCTGGCGCAGGCCACGCAGGCGTTGGGCGATCGCGCCGATCTGCGCCATGCCGGCACCGGCTACGCGTTGGCGTCCGGTGTGATCAAGGCGCGCGGCAAGGCCGTCGCCGCGGCCGACTACCAGCGCCTCAGCGCCCAGCTGGCCGAGCTGCGTCGCGTCGATGCCGACGGTCTCGCCCAGCTGGAATCCGACATGAAACTGCGCGGCCAGCTGCCCGAGGGCAGCCTGTCGCGCGCGCTCGATGCCTTGAAGACCGGTGCCAGCGCACCGTCGCCCATCGCCACGCCCGGCCCCGCCGTGGCCGCGGCACCCACGCCGGCACCGACCGCCGCGACGCCCGTCGCCCCGACGCGGAATGGCACCAGGCCGGCGGTCGCCACGGCCAAGCCGGCAGCGCCCGGCCAAGCGACCGCGGCGCCGGGGTCGGCACCGGCCAGCGCCGACCCCTGCGGCCAACCGGCGCTGGTGGGGCAGGGTCGCAGTTGCTTCGACCCGATCGCCGGCAAGCGCGGCCCCAGCCTGGTGGTGGTCAGCGGTGTGGGCGGCGGCAAGCCTTATGCGATCTCGCGCACCGAGATCACCGTCAACGAGTTCAACCGTTTCTGCGCGGCTACCGGCAAGTGCACGGCCATCACGGTGGCCGACCGCGAGAGCGGCGTGCTGCCGGTCAGCAACATCACGCTGGCCCAGGCGCGCGCTTATGCCGCCTGGCTGGGCAGTGCCAGCGGCTACGTTTATCGCTTGCCCACCGATGCCGAGTGGATGCATGCGGCGCAGGCGGGTTCGGGCTGGAAACAGGCACCCGACAGCAACTGCGTACCGCCCGGCGCCATCGGTGGTGATGGCTCCGGCGGACCGATCTCGGCCCGCGGGCGTGAGCCCAACCCGTGGGGCCTGGTCAACCTGACCGGCAATGTGTGGGAATGGGTGAGCAGCGGCGGCAGCGCCATGGTGCGCGGCGGCAGCTACACCAGCTACTGGTCCGATTGCACCGTGGCCAGCCATCGCCAGGACAGCGGTGCGGCGGCGAAAGACGTGGGTTTCCGGATTGTCAGGGAATTGAAATGACCGAGCAGGAACGAAAAGCCAACCAGGATCTGCATGCGCTCGACGAGGCGCACCGGCTGGGGCGGATCACCCGTGAGGACTACCGTGCGCGCCGCCGCCGCGTGCTCGGCGCCCTGTGCGACAGCAACGGGGTCACCGCGCGCAATGCCATCACGCCGCCACCGGCCAGCGCCCGGCGGCAGGCGGCGGATACCACCGCCCCGGGCGAGGCGTTGAACATGCTGTTTCCGGCGCGCTCGGGCCAGACCCGGAAATACCTGATCGGCCTGGTAGTGGTGGCGGTGGTCTGTGCGCTGCTGCTGTACGGGTTGTTGCACGGCAAATGACGTAGTGCGGGTCGGTGCTGCAGCGCCACAACGACGGTTGATCAAATTTTCCGCCATTTGACGCATTAGCAGAAAACGGCCCGGATGTACCACGAGGGCATGGCAGTTTCTGGTCGTCAGGCTGCCACGATCAACGATTGCAAGGGGAATGTCGTGCGGATTGCTTGCCTGGCAGGGGCGTTGGCGCTGGCCTTGAGCGGTACGGTGTTGGCGCAGGAGACGGCGCCGCCGCCGGCCGCCGCGCCGGAGAGTGGCGCGAGCGCGGCAACCCCGGACATGGCCGCACCGCAGATCCTGATCAGCGGCATCGCCCCGGGCGACGCCGTCGCGGCGGCCGCCGCGCAGCAGGCCATCGATACCGAATACAACAACGCCGTGGCCGCCGCCGGCGGCGCCACCACGCTCAGCCCCGCGCAATGGCAAGCGGTTGCCGACAAGGTGACCGCAGCGCTGCAGCAGGCCGGCCATCCCGACGCCCGTGCCTATCTGGCCACCCAGCTGATGGCGTTTCGCCCGCACGCGCCGGCCGCGGTGGCGCAAACCACTCCCGCCACCCCCGCTGCGCCGGCAGACAACGTGGTGCCGCCGGTGCGCGACCGCGAAACCGACGCGGCCGTGTCGCAACAGATCGCCGTACGCGGCTTCCGCGTGCAGGGCGTCGGCAATCACCCGGATAACGACATCACCCCGGCCTCGATCCAGGCGCTGGCCGATGCCCAGTTCAAGGCGCTGGGCGGCGACGCGACAACGCCGGCCCAACTGGATTTCACCCAGCTGCAGGAGGTGGCCGACAAGATCACCGCGCGCTACCGCAACGCCGGCTTCATCGTGGCCACGGCGTTCCTGCCTGCGCAGACCGTGGGCGACGACAAGCTCATCGAGATCAAGGTGCTGGAAGGCACCATCGGCAAGATCATCGTCAAGGGCACCAAGCGCTATCGCCCCGGCGTGATCGCCGCGCCGGCGGAGAAACTGCGCGGCAAGCCGTTGCGCAAGAGCGCCGTCGACACCGCCCTGCTTTACGACCGCGATCTGCCCGGCGTGTCGGTGACCTCCACCTTCCAGCCAGGCTCGAAGACCGGCGAAACCGACCTGGTGATGGTGGCGCGCGAGGCGAAACGGCCGTTCACCTTCACCACCGGCGTCAACAATTACGGCAACGAATTGACCGGTCGTTACCGCGCGCAACTGGGCGCCACCTGGTTGAGCCCGCTGGGCATCGGCGACAGCCTGGCCGCCAACGTCGACTACGCCTTCAACCCGCGCAACAACGTCTACGGCTCGCTGGTCTATCGCGCGCCCACCGTGGTGGTGCCGGGCCTCAGCGCCGTGATCGGCGCCACCCGCAGCGCGATGCAGATCAACACCGGCACCTTCACCGCGTTGGGCGTGAAAGGCCCCAGCTCGCTGTATTTCGGCGGCGCGGACTGGGCCTTCGTCAATACCGACGCGCTGAAACTGCAGGGCACGCTGCGTTACATCAAGGAGCAGTCCAAGCTCAGCACCGTCGGTACGACGTTGTCCGACCAGCGCTTCGACGTGGCCGAGCTCGGCTTCGGCATGAACCACACCGACCAGCGTTTCCACGGCATCGACCTGCTGCAGCTGGCCGTGCGCAAGTCGGTGAAGGATCGCTCGCGCCAGCCGGATCTGGTCAGCCCGGATCACGCCCGCAGCTTTCTCAGCGCCAAGCTCTCCTATACGCGCCTGCAGTTTCTTACCGACCGGCAACGGCTGTATTTCAAGCTGGCTGGCCAGTTCACCAACGACGCGCTGGTGCCGCTGGAGCAGTTCGGCCTGGGTGGCCCCGACAGCGTGCGCGCCTATCCGATTTCCGAGGGCCTGGCCGATCGGGGCTATTACAGCTCGCTGGAATACCACGTCGATGCGCCCGGCTTCGGTGACAAGGTGTCGCCGTTCTACGGCCGGCCGTGGCGCGAGCTGCTGGAGTTCGAGGCCTTCGTCGATTACGGCAAGGGCTACCCGGCCGGCGCCAATCGTCGCAACAAAACCCGCTCGGTCACCCTCAACGGTATCGGCGCGGGGCTGATTTTCCGCTTGCCCCAGTTCCATCAGTTCGAGTTCCACCTCGACGGTTCCGTACCGACGAGTCGGCAGCGCGCATCCGACGACAACGGCTACCACATCTATTCGCGCTTCGGCTTCACGTTTTGACGGGTGACACCATGAACAACACTATCGACGCGAAGACCCGCGGCGCACACGCCGCCACCCTGCCGCCGCATGCCGGCCGGCTGCGGCGAAAACTGTTGCCGGTAAGCCTGTCGCTGCTGCTGGTCAGCCCGTTCGTGTTTGGCGGTGAAGCGATGGCCGCCGCCGTCGGCGCCACCACCGGACCCACCGGCGGCACCGTGGTGGGCGGTGTCGGCAACATCACGCAGAACGGCGCCAACACCGTCATCAACCAGAACTCGGCCAAGCTGGCGCTGGACTGGCAGACCTTCAACGTGGGCAAGGATGCCTCGGTGAAGTTCAACCAGCCGTCGTTCAATGCGGTGGCGCTGAACCGCATCCTGGACCAGAACCCCAGCCAGATCTTCGGCCACATCAGTTCCAACGGCCAGGTGTTCCTGATCAACACCCACGGCATCATCTTCGGCGCCAGCGCGCAGATGAACGTGGGCGGCCTGATGGCCAGCACGCTCGACCTCACGCCCAAGGACTTTCTCGCCAGCCGCTACAACCTCGACGCGCACGGCGCCAATGCCGGCATCGTCAATCACGGCCTGATCAAGGCCGCCAGCGGCGGTTCGGTGAGCCTGGTCGGTGGCAGCGTCGCCAACGATGGCGTGATCCTGGCCAACTACGGCCGCATCAACCTCGACGGCGCCGATCGCGCCGTGCTCGATTTCGACGGCAACGGCCTGATCAACATCCAGGTCACCGGCGAGCTGAAACAGCGGCTGGACAACAACCAGGCGGCGGTAACCAACAAGGGCACGCTGAAGGCCGACAGCGGCACCGTGGTATTGCAGGCGTCTGCCGCGAAAGACCTGTTCACCAACCTGGTCAATAACAGCGGCGTCATCGATGCCGGCGGCATCAGCACCCAGGGCGGCGTGGTGCGATTGGTGGCGGCTGGTGGCAACACCGAGAACAGCGGTGCCATCAACGTCACCGGCGCACAAGGCGGTAGCGTGCAGTTGCTGTCGGACCAGAACGTCAGCGTCACCGGCAATGTCGATGCCTCCGGCAGCCACGGCGGCGGCGGCATCCGCGTGGGCGGTGGCTACCAGGGCGGCGAAGGATTGCAGGCCGCGGCAGTGACCTATGTCGGCCCGGACGCGCGATTGAACGCCGACGCCTTGCAGTCGGGCGATGGTGGTTCAGTGGTGTTGTGGTCGAACACCGCGACCGGTTTCAAGGGCAACATCAGTGCACGCGGTGGCGCGGCCGACGGCAACGGCGGCATGGCCGAAGTTTCCAGCCGCGGCTACCTGGCTTTCGACGGCTCCGCCGACCTGCGCGCGCCGCACGGGGCATGGGGCACGCTGCTACTGGACCCGAATGACATCACTATCAGTGATGATCCGAATGCCAACCCGGCGACCCTGGACGGCTTCGACGCCAGTGGCGTTTTCACGCCAGGGGATGCGACCGCCGCATCCACCATCAACACGGGCACCATCGTCGCCCAGCTGGGCAGCAGCGACGTCAACATCAAGACGACCGACGGCAACATCACCGTCGTCAACGGTTTCACCTACAACGGTGAAAACGACCGCACATTGACGCTGGATGCAGCCGGCACGCTGACATTCAAGACCGGCGCGACCATTGAGTCCACCGGAGGAACCGGCGGCACGCATACGCTCGGCGGCGTTCTGACCGGAACGAGTGGTGTCGTTTTTGAAGGCGGTTCCAGTTTCATCACCAACGGCGGCGACCTGGCCGTCAACGGCGGCGCGTTCACGCTCGATGGCGCACTCGATGCCGGCGCCGGCACGGTCACGCTGGATTCGAGCGGCGCAATCGGCCAGACCAGTGGTGTCATCACCGCCGGCACGCTGACCGGCAGCTCGACCGGGGCGACGACACTCGGCGAAGCCAACCAAATTGGCACGCTGGGTGATTTCAGCGCGGCCAACCTCTCGCTGACCAACAGCACGGCGCTCACCATTGCGGGCAACATCGTGGCAGGCGACGCGGGCGATCCCGTCGGACCGCCGGTCGTTCTGCCCACCGGCGGCAGCATCACGCTGAGTTCCGGCGGCATCATCACGCAGGACGCCGGCAGCAGCATCTCGAGCAACGGCGGCGACATTTCCCTCACCGGCAGTGCGGTGGCCTTGAGCGGCACGCTCGACGCCAGCAATTCGGACACCACCGGCGATGTGACCTTGACCAGCACGGCTGGCGACCTGTCGGTGGAGGACATCACCGGTGACACGGTAACGCTGGAGGCCACGGGCGGGGGGATCACGCAAACCGATGGCGTAATCACGGCGGCTACGCTCACCGGCAGTACCACGGGCGATGCCACGCTCAACCGGTCCACCAACGTCATCGCAAAGCTGGACGACTTCAGCGCGGCCAGCCTTTTGCTGGCGAACAACACGGCGCTCACCATCGCGGGCAACGTCGTTGCAGGCGATGCGACCGGCACGCCGGTGGTGCCGGGCAATATCACGCTGAGTTCCGGCGGCGTCATCACGCAGGAAGCCGGCAGCAGCCTGTCGAGCAATGGTGGGGACATTTCCATCACGGGAAGTGCCACTGGCCCGGGCTCTACGCTGATCCTTGACGGCACGCTCGACGCCGGTACAGGTGGCGTAAGTCTGACCACCGATGCCGGCGATCTGTCGCTGGGTGGCGCTGTGACTGGCGCCACGGTGACGCTGACCGCAAACGGCGTGGACGGTGCCATCAAGCAGACCGCGGGCAGCATCACCGCCACTGGCGGTAACGTCACGTTGAACTCGGCTGGCGGCACGCAACTCGGCAAGATCGAGGCGGGAAGCCTGACCGTGACCGCCGGTGGCATCACCCAGTTGAGTGGTGCAGGCGATGCGTTGCTCGTCAGCGGCACATCGAGTTTCGACGCGGGCGCGCACGCCATCACGCTGGACAACACCAGCAATCACTTCACGGGCGCGGTGAGCCTCACCAACAGCGACGCGAACGCCGTCACGCTCAACAACGGCGGCAATGCGCTGGTGCTGGGTGATGTGCAGGTGGGCAGTGGCACGCTGACGGTGTCGGGCGTGGGCATCACGCAAGCGACCGGGAGCACGATCACCCAGGCGGCAAGTGCCGGTGCGGTGCAATTCAACGCCGGTGCGGGCGTGCTTCAACTGGACAAGGCCAACACCTTCACCGGTGCGGTGAGCCTGGCCAACAGCGACGCGAACGCCGTCACGCTCAACAACGGCGCCGATGCGCTGGTGCTGGGTGATGTGCATGTGGGCAGTGGCACGCTGACGGTGTCGGGCGTGGGCATCACGCAAGCGACCGGGAGCACGATCACCCAGGCGGCGAGTGCCGGTGCGGCGCAATTCAACGCCGGTGCCGGCGTGCTTCAGCTGGGCAACGCCAATGCCTTCACCGGTGCAGTGAGCCTCAAAAACAGCGGCGCCAACAATGTCACGCTCGACAACGGCACCAATGCGCTGGTGCTGGGTGATGTGCAGGTGGGCAGCGGCGCATTGACGGTGACGGGTGTCGGCATCACGCAAGCGACCGGCAGCACGATCACCCAGGCGGCGGGCGCGGGTGCGGCGCAATTCGATGCCGGTGCCGGCGTGCTTCAACTGGACAAGGCCAACACCTTCACCGGTGCGGTGGGCCTCACCAACAGCGATGCGAATGACGTCACGCTCAACAACGGCGCCAATGCGCTGGTGCTGGGCGATGTGCAGGTGGGTAGCGGCGCGCTGACGGTGACGGGCGTGGGCATCACGCAAGCGACCGGGAGCACGATCACCCAGGCGGCGAGTGCGGGCGCGGCGCAATTCAACGCCGGTGCCGGCATGCTTCAGCTGGACAAGGCCAATACCTTCACCGGTACGGTGGGCCTCACCAACAGCGGCGTGAACGACGTCACGCTCAACAACGGCAGCAATGCGCTGGAGCTGGGCGATGTGCAGGTGGGCAGCGGCGCATTGACGGTGTCGGGTGTCGGCATCACGCAAGCGACCGGCAGCGCGACTACCCAGGCGGCAGGTGCGGGTGCGGCGCAATTCAACGCCGGTGCCGGTGTGCTTCAGCTGGACAAGGCCAACACCTTCACCGGTGCGGTGGGCCTCACCAACAGTGGGGCGAATGACGTCACGCTCAACAACGGCAGCAATGCGCTGGTGCTCGGCGACGTGCAGGTGGGCAGTGGTACGTTGACGGTGTCGGGTACCGGCATCACGCAAGCGGTCGGCAGCACAATCACCCAGGCGGCGAGTGCGGGTGCGGCGCAGTTCGACGCCGGTGTTGGTGCACTTCAGCTGGCCAACGCCAACACGCTCACTGGTGCGGTCAGCCTGAAAAACAGCGGTGCCAACAACGTCACGCTGAACAATGGCGCCAACGCGCTGACCTTGGGTACATCAACGCTGGGCAGCGGCACTTTCAACCTGACGGGTACCGGTCAGACCACTCTGGCCGGCAACCTCAGCACCAGCGGTGGCGCGATCGCCTTGTCGGGACCGGTGACGCTGGGTGCAGCCAGCACCGGTGTCGATACAACCGATGGTGGCAGCGTGGCGGCGGGCGCGGCGATCACGTTCAACGGCGCGGTGAATGGCGCTTCGACCCTTACCTTGAATGCCGGTACGGGAGGTACGGTCACGTTGGGCGGAGCAGTCGGTGCCGCAACAACCTTGACTGGCCTCGACGTTACCGCGGGCAGCTTCAGCGCGAACACGTTGAACATCGGTACCGGTGGGTTGGCGGTTACCACCCGCGCCGGTGACATCACGCAAGGCGGTGCATTCACGGTCACCGGCGCTTCGAGTTTCGACGCGGGCGCGCATGCCATCGCGCTGGCCAACACGAACAATCACTTTACCGGTGCAGTGAGCCTCGCCAACAGCGATGCGAACGACGTCACGCTCAACAACGGCGCCAATGCGCTGGAGCTGGGTGATGTGCAGGTGGGTAGCGGCGCATTGACGGTGTCGGGTGTCGGCATCACGCAAGCGACCGGGAGCACGATCACCCAGGAAGCGAGTGCAGGTGCGGCGCAATTCAATGCCGGTGCCGGCGTGCTCCAACTGGACAACGCCAACACGCTCACCGGTGCGGTGAGCCTCAAGAACAGCGGCGCCAACGACGTCACGCTGGACAATGGCAGCAACGCGCTGGTGCTGGGCGACGTGCAGATCGGCAGTGGTGCGCTGACAGTATCGGGTGTGGGCATCACGCAAGCGGTTGGCAGCACGATCACCCAGGCGGCGAGCGCGGGTGCGGCACAATTCAACGCCGATGCCGGCGTGCTCCAACTGGACAACGCCAATACCTTCACGGGTGCGGTGAGCCTCAACAACAGCGGCGCCAACAACGTCACGCTGAATAACGGGGCCAACGCGTTGGCCCTGGGTACGTCCACGCTGGGCAGCGGCACTTTCAACCTAACGGGCACCGGCCAGACAACCCTGGCCGGCAACCTCAGCACCAGCGGTGGCGCGATCACCTTGTCGGGACCGGTGACGCTGGGTGCAGCCAGCACCGGTGTCGATACAACCGGTGGTGGCAGCGTGACGACGGGCGCGGCGATCACGTTCAACGGCGCGGTGGATGGCGCTTCGACCCTTACCCTGAATGCCGGTACGGGAGGTGCGGTCACGTTGGGCGGAGCAGTCGGTGCCACGACAGCCTTGACCGGCCTCGACGTCACCGCGGGCAGCTTCAGCGCGAACACGCTGAACATCGGCACCGGCGGGCTGTCGGTAGCGACCCAGGCCAGTGACATCACACAGGGTGGTGCATTCACGGTCACCGGCGCGTCGAGTTTCGACGCAGGCGCACATGCCATCACGCTGGCCAACACGAACAATCACTTCACCGGTGCAGTGAGTCTCACCAACAGCGGCGCGAACGCCGTCGCGCTCAACAACGGCAGCAATGCGCTGGAGCTGGGCGATGTGCAGGTGGGCAGCGGCACGCTGACAGTGTCGGGTACCGGCATCACGCAGGCGACCGGCAGCACGATCACCCAGGCGGCGGGCGCGGGTGCGGCGCAATTCAACGCCGGTGCCGGCGTGCTTCAGCTGGACAGCGCCAACACCTTCACCGGCGCGGTGAGCCTCAACAACAGCGGCAACCACGACGTGACGCTGGACAACGGTACCCACGTGTTGACCCTGGGCACGTCCACGTTGGGAAGCGGTGCCTTCAGTCTCGAGGGCAGCGGCCAAACGACCCTGGCCGGCAACCTCACCACGACGGGCGGTGCGATCACCTTGTCCGGTCCGGTGGCCCTGGGCTCACCCGTTACCGGCATCTACACGACAGGCGGCGGTGCGACGACAGGCGCGGCGATCACTTTCGACGGGGCGCTGAATGGCGCCTCCAGCCTGACCCTGGATGCCGGTACAACGGGCGTGGTCACACTGGGCGGAGCCGTTGGCAATGCGACGGCCTTGACCGGCCTCACCGTCACCGCGGGCAGCTTCAGCGCGAACACGCTGAATATCGGCACCGGCGGACTGTCGGTGACTACCCAGGCCGGCGACATCATGCAGAGCGGTACGGGCGCATTTACGGTGGTGGGAACGTCGGACTTCACCGCCATGAATGGGCACGAGATCACGCTGGAGGCCGCCAATAATGATTTCCAGGGGAGTGTCAAAGCCACCGGTACCGGGGTGTCGATCACCGACACCAACGACCTGACGATCGACACACTGACCAACGGCACCAACGGTACCGTGAGCCTGATCGCCGGCGGCGCTCTGCTGTTGCCCACCGGTTCGATCGACACCGGCACGGCGGACCTTACGCTGGAGGCGAATGGTGGAACCCTGGTTGCACCCGGTGTGCTGAAGGGTGCCAACGTAACGCTCAGCAGCCAGGGCAATATCACCCTGAGTGACGCGGTGACGGCAACGGGAACCTTGAGCCTGACCAGCCTCGCCGGGGCGATAGGACAGAGCCTCACCGGCAACCTCACGGCGGCAGTGCTGACCGGCAGTTCGTTCGGCAGCACACTGCTCGATGGCACCAACCACATCGCCAGCCTGGGCAATTTCAGCGCCAGCGGATTCAGCCTGACCAACAGCCAGGCCCTGTCTGTCAGCGGCGTGGTCGATGGTGGCAGCAGCGCCGCGCTGACCACCACCAGCGGCAACCTGACGGTCGGCGGCAGGCTCAAGGGCACGACGGTCACACTTACGTCCGCAGGTGCGATCGACGAAGGCGGCACCAGTACTGGGGTGATCGAGGCGGGCACGCTGACAGGCACTTCGCAGGGCGATACCTTGCTCGATGGCGCCAACCTGGTCGACACGCTCGGCAGTTTCAGTGCGGCCAACTTCACCCTCGTCAACAATCAGGGCCTGGCGGCAAACGGCCCGCTGACCACAACGGGCGGCACCGGCAGCATCAGCCTGAAGACCACCACCGGGGCCTTGAGCCTGGGCAGCGACTTGTCCGGTGGCGCCATTTCGCTGGAGTCAGCCGACGGCCTCGTGCTGGCCAAGGCCATCAACGGCAGCACGGTCGAGCTGATTTCTTCCGGTGGCGGCATCAGCCAGAGTGCCGGCGCCATCACGGCAGGCACGTTGAGCGGTCATGCCGCGGATAGTGTCGCGTTGAACCTGGGCAACCGGGTTTCGGCGCTGGGTAACTTCGATGCCGATGGATTCAGCCTGACCAACGACGCGGCCCTGGCTGTCAACGGCGTAGTCGATGGCGGCAGCAGCACCACGCTGACCACCACGACCGGCAACCTGACGGTCAACGGTACGCTCAAGGGCACGGCGGTCACGCTCAGCTCCGCCGGTGGCATCGGCGAAGGTGCCGCTGGTGTGATCGAGGCGGATACGCTGGCCGGCCACTCGCAAGGCGATACCTTGCTTGGCGGCGCCAACCTGGTCGACACGCTCAACAATTTCGACGCGACCAACTTCAGCTTCGTCAATGCGCAGGATATGGCAGTCAGCGGTCCACTGGCGACGGGCGCCGGCGCTGGCAGCATCAGCCTGAAGACGAGCAGCGGGACCTTGAGCGTGAATGACGACCTGGTGGCGTCGGCCGTGGCGCTGACCTCAGCCGACGGTCTCACGTTGACCCACAACATCAATGCCACCGCGGTGTCGCTGGCGGCCGGCGGCAACATCAGCCAGAGCGCTGCCGTCATCACTGCCGGCACCTTGACGGGTCAATCGACGGGCACCACGACCCTGGGCCTTGCCAACCACGTCGGCACGCTGGGCAGTTTCAAGGCGGCGAACTTCAGCCTGGTCAATGACGCCGGGTTGTCCGTCAACGGTCCGCTGCAGATCACCAGCCCCAACGGCGGTGTCAGCCTGAGGACGACATCGGGCATCCTGACGGTCAATTCGGTGCTGAGCGCCGGTGCCGTCAGCCTGGACTCCGCCGGCAACCTGGCGTTGGCACATGAAGTCAGTGGTGGCCTGGTCACGCTGAAGTCGGGCGGCAATATCAGCCAGACGGCCTCGGGAACACTTACGGCCACCACCTTGACCGGCAGCTCGGCAGGCAGCACCACGCTCAACGGGTCGGGCAACAAGATCGGCACACTGGGCAGCTTCACCGCGGCGGGTTTCAGCCTGACCAACAGTCAATCGCTGTCGGTCGCCGGCCCGGTCAATGGCGGTGCCAGCACGTCGCTGGCGACCACGGCCGGCAACCTGGCGATCAACGGTGCCGTGAACGGAACCACCACCGCCTTCAATGTTGCCGGCAACATCACCCAGGGGGCAGGCGGCGTCATCACGGCGGCTACGTTGCGCGGTACGGCGGGGGGTGCGGTAGCGCTCGGCGGCAACAACCAGATCGACACGCTGGGTGACTTCAGCGCCGCCGGGTTCAGCCTGAAAAACGCGCGGGACCTGACCGTCGCCGGCACCGTGAATGGCGGCGGCAGCGCAGGGCTGGCGACGACAGGCAACCTGATCATCAACGGCACGCTCACCGGTGCAACCACCACGCTCGACGTGACCGGCGCCATCAGCGAGGCCAGCGCGGGCAGCATCGTCGCCGGCCGGCTCAATGGCGACACCACCGGGGCCGTCAGCCTTACCGGCAACAATCGCATCGGCGCGCTGGGCGATTTCAGTGCCGCCTACCTCAACCTCGGCAATGCCCAGGCACTGACCGTGGCCGGCACGGTCGACGGCGGCACCAGCACCACGCTGACCACCACCAGCGGCGATCTCACGATCAACGGCGCGCTGAAAGGCACGGCCATGACGCTGGACTCGGCCGGCGCGATCAACGAAGGCAGCCAGGGAGTGATCACCGCCGCCACGTTGACCGGGCGTTCAACCGGCGTCACCGCGCTCAACGGTGCCAACCGTGTCGGCACCCTGGGCAGCTTCGATGCGGCGGGCTTCGACTTCACCAACGCGCAGGCGCTGTCGGCCAACGGCCCGCTGACGATCGCCAACGGTGGGCGCCTGCATCTGACGACGTCATCGGGCGTGCTGTCGGTCAACTCCGCGTTGCGCGGTGGCGACGTGGGCTTGAGTTCCGCCGGCGACCTGACCCTGACCCAGGCGGTGCAGGGTGACACGGTTACGCTGGTTTCGGGCGGCAACATCAGCCAGACCGCCAGCGGCATTGTCACGGCAGGCACGCTGGCCGGCCGTTCCGTCGGCAGCACCATGCTCGATCCGGTCAACCATGTGGACGCGCTGGGCAGCTTCAGTGCCAATGGTTTCGACCTGGCCAGCGACCGGACACTGACCGTCATCGGCCCGGTCGATGGTGGTGACCACGTCAACCTGATCACCACCAACGGCGACATCATCATCAACGGCCTGGTCAGTGGCACCCGCACCACGCTCAGCTCGGCCGGCGCCATCAATCAGGGCTCGGCAGGTGGTATTGCCGCCAGCACGCTGAGCGGCAGTTCGACGGGCGCCACCACACTGGAAGGTGGCGGCAACCGGGTGGCCACGCTGGAAGCATTCAAGGCCGCGGGCTTCAGCTTCACCAACGGGCAATCCCTGATCGTGGCCGGCCCGATCGACGGTGGCGCGCGCACCACGCTCACCACCACCCGCGGCGGTGACCTGTCGATCGACGGCGCCGTTCAGGGCGGCATGATGACCCTGGTTTCCGCCGGTGCCATCAACGAAGGCGCCAGCGGCAGCCTCACCGCCGATACGCTGACCGGCAGCGCGACGGGCATGGTCATGCTGGGCGATGCCGCGCACCCGCTGGCCAACTACATCGGTACGCTGGGTGGTTTCTCGGCGCCGGCCGGTTTCAGCCTCACCAATGCACAGACCCTGACCCTGGCGTCGGTGAACGGCAGCGGCTACACGGTGGATGCCGGCACGTCGTCAACCTACCTTTCGGTGGTCAACGGCGACTTGCTGCAGGCCGACCAGGCATGGTTGTACAACGGCGCGGGCGTATGGGCGTCCACCGGCCACATGGGTGTCGGCGGCGCGCCGATCTATGTGACTGGTGTCGACGCGCAGGTCATCGTGCCGGGTGGCATTTCGCCTGCGTATTTCTATGCGGTGGACCGGCAGGGCAACATCCTGCCGCTCACCGGTGGCAGCAGCATCAACGTGCCCACGTCGGCGTTGACCAGCCGCGCGCAGAACACCAACAAGCACACCGACTCGTACATCGACTCCAGCGTGATCTCGGCCAACTACCGCGCTTTCGGCATCGTGCCGTCGGGTTTGCTGCTGCCGCCCGACCAGCAGCGCTGCGCACCCGATGCGATGGATTGCGATGATGAGTAAAGCCCGTCCCATCCGCGCACGTGCGATGCGATGGTGGATTGCCGCGGCCGGTTGCGCGCTGGCGACCCCCACCGGTGCCCAACTGGCGCCGCGGGTCACCGGTGAAACGGTGATCGCCCAGCTCGACGCGGCACAGCATGACCTGGCCGCGAAGGCGCATGCGTCGTCCGATCCGCAACTTGTGGCCACCAGCGACCAGCTGGCGCACATGGCCAGCGACTTGCGCGCCGCGCTGAGCGGTTCCGATGCGACCAAGCCCGTGGACATCATCGACGGGCGCGCGCAGGCAAGAGCCCGGCGTGCGCAGGCCGCCGCGCAACGCACGCGCGCCTATCTCGACATTTCCGGTGGATGCTTCGGCGGCGACGCCCGCGCGCTTGCCGATGCCCTGGCTGCCAGCGTCAAGCGGCTGGCCGACGCCGAGGATGCGTCCAAGGACGCGCAGCCGGTGATCGACGCGGTCGAGACGCTGGATCACAAACCGTTGTTCGCCCTGCATCCCGGCGACAAGCCGTTGGCGTTTGCCCTGACCGGCACGAACCTGTCGGACGCGCAATGTGCCGATCCCGAAGTTACGGCTACCGACGGGCAGGGCGCGCCGCTCGCGGTGCAACCGGTGATCACCGGCGTCTCGGCGGCCCGCATCGAACTGAAACTGCCACCCAGCCAGATGCTCGAACCGGGCAGCTACGTGCTGCACGTCGTGCCCAAGCGCAAGACCTTCCTGCTGGGCTGCGTCACCCAGCCCGAAGCGGTTGCCGTGGTGCAGATCGCGAAACCGTTGCGACTTTCCGTGGACTACAGCTTGACCGCCATGTGCGCCGCCGACCCTGGTGGTGCAGGGAAAAGCGTGCCGCTGGGCGCGGGCACCTTGCCCGACATCAGCGCCTACGGCAGTACCGTTTCGCAGCAGATCGATACCACCGCCTGCGGTGATCCGCTGAGCTACGCGGTGAGCGCCACGGTCCGGCGCGCGGACGGCAGCAGTGCGTCGATCGGGCCGATCGTGCAAAGCGCCAATGCCAGCATCACCGCCGGTTTGCCCGGCGGGCTTTCGCTGAACTGGAATCCCTCGATCCACACGATGTTCGTCCGCTCCGGCGCGAACACCTGCAAGGGCGTCCATTGACGCCCTTGCCGTGTTTCATTCGTATTCGGTGCGGCCGGAAACAACCTGCAGCTCGCTGACCCCACCGGGGGCCAGGTCGTTCAGCAGGTCCAGGAAGCTCTTGTCGACCAGGCGCTTGGCACGCTCCAGCAACAGCGGGATCGGGCTGGACGGTTCGTTTTTCGCGTAGTACTCGCACAGTTCGTCGAGCCGCTTGATGACGTCCTGCGAGTTCTCGATGCGGCCGCTGGCCACGGGCTTTGCGTGGCCTGATGCAACGGCTTGCGCACCTTCCTCCGCCTCGTATTCGCCGGCGGCCTCGTCTTGCGGCATGCGCTTGGCAAGCTGTGCTTCCACGAATTTTTTCAGCTCATGGATATCGCCGATCAATGCCTTCAGGTCCGGGCCGGCGGTACCGATCTGCTCGCTGAAAATGCCGTCGATCGCTTTGGCCTGATCCAGCGCCTCGTTAATCGCCGTGGCGTTGGCCAGCAATTGCTCTTCCGGACAATCCAGGCAACACGCCTCGATCTCGGTCAGGCCGGGTGCTTCGCCGGACTCGCTATCAGCCGAGCTGATTTTCAGCGTGCCCTGGGCAATCTGCAGATCGCGCAATGAAAAACGCCCCAGTCGTGGCGACTGCACAAAAGGCGTGGTGCGGAAATAACCGAGCACGCTCTGGGTGTCGCTGATCGGCACCACGGCATTGACGCGGGCGGTCGGATCGTTGTCGTCCTCGGCGTCCAGTTGCGGGTGCACGCCATCCCAGTAGTTTTCCAGCAGGGCGCGAATCAGGCCAAGGCCCGACGCCCAGCCCGGCATGCCATCGGTACGCATCCAGGCGGTCGCCAGGTGCGTGGCAACGCGCAGATCCTTGGAGCGCCCCAGCAGCGCTTCGGCCATGCTGGCGACCTTCTCCCAGTCCGGCTCCTCGGCGGCCTTGACGCTGTCGCCGATGGCGCGTTCGGCCTTGGGCGAGGCGGCGCGGTCGAGCGCCAGAAAATCCTGGTCGTATTCCAGGTTTTCACCGGTGGGCAATTCATCTCCCAGCGGAGCAATCAACGATTCCAGATCATGGTTTGACATGGCGTCCATATATCGCGGCAATGGAGGCCCTCATGGTAACGCAATTGCGCCGTTCCATACGATCTCGTGGCGCATTTTTAACGTGTTCCCATAATCATTTTTCCGGCGTGGTCACGGCTTAATCGCGTGGTGCAAGATAATCGTCGCGAGGGATCGTGCAAGCCACCCGCCGGGTTCAATGCTGTTGTGCACAGGCAGCTGCCTGCGCGGCACTTGCCTGGCCACCGCGGATGCGTCCGGAGTTGGCCACCACGACGTTGAGCGCCTGCTCGGGCGTGCCGCGGCGGCAGAACACGAAGGTAAGGTTGCTGCCGCGGGCGCTGCCATCGGCCTGGAAACGTACGTGGTGTCGGCCGACCGAACTCTGGATCGTGAGGCGTTCGGCGTAGTTGCCATTGACATGCAGCGGCTGGCCGTCGGGCTGGTTGTCATGATCGCGATCGGCGGCAAGCAGCCAGCCATGGTCCCAGCGCTCTTCATCGGCGCATTGCCGGCCGTCGCGGCTGGGGCAGAACACCGTGGCATGCCGCGCAATCACGGCCGCTTCGCGGGTGTGATGCAGGGCGCCGATGAAATCGGCCTGGGCCGTCCGCAGCTGGTTCCGGTCGAGCAGGTGCCGCATCGACGGCATCGCGGCACCGACCAGGGTCGCGATGATCGCGATCACCATTACCTGTTCGACGAGCGTGACGCCACGCTCCCGTTGACCGTTTATCCATCCCTGATCCGGCACGTTCACGCTCCTGCGTCGCCTGGAACCGGCATGCTAGGTGTCTGCCGGGAACGTGGCTGTCGCCCGATCGGCGCCTCCGGCGTCGGTGACTGCTGACGCCAGCTGTCAGCAGGCCCGATTTAAAATGGCCCGTCGCACCCACACATGTAGCCGATGACCGACCGCTTCCAACTCGTTGCTCCGTACCAACCCTCCGGCGACCAGCCGCAGGCGATCGCACGCCTGGCCGAAGGTTTCGAGGCCGGCCTGGCCGCGCAAACGCTGCTGGGCGTCACCGGCTCGGGCAAGACCTACACCATCGCCAACGTGATCGAGAAGGTGCAGCGGCCCACCATCGTGATGGCGCCGAACAAGACCCTGGCGGCGCAGTTGTACGGGGAATTCAAGGAGTTTTTCCCGCACAACGCGGTGGAATACTTCGTCAGCTACTACGACTACTACCAGCCGGAAGCGTACGTGGTTGCGTCGGACACGTTCATCGAGAAGGACGCCTCGATCAACGAGCACATCGAGCAGATGCGGCTGTCGGCGACCAAGGCGCTGCTGTCGCGCAGGGACTCCATCATCGTCGCCACCGTGTCGGCGATCTACGGCCTGGGCAATCCCGAGGACTACCTCAGCCTGCGGCTGATCCTGGCCAAGGGCGAGCGGATCGACCAGCGCAAGCTGATCCATCAACTGACCGAATTGCAGTACACCCGCAACGAAATGGAACTGCGCCGCGGTACGTACCGCGTGCGCGGCGAGATCATCGACGTGTTTCCGGCCGAGTCGGAAACCGAGGCGTTGCGCATCGAGCTGTTCGATGGCGAAGTGGACAACATGGCGCTGTTCGACCCGCTCACAGGCGAGACGATCCGCAAGATTCCGCGCTACACCGTCTATCCCCGCACGCACTACGCCAGCACCCGCGAGAGCGTGCTCAACGCTACCGAGACGATCAAGGCCGAGCTGAAGGAGCGGCTGGAAGTGCTGTACCGCGACAACAAGCTGGTCGAGGCGCAACGGCTGGATCAGCGTACCCGCTTCGACCTGGAGATGATGGTGGAGGTGGGTTACTGCCAGGGCATCGAGAACTACTCGCGCCATCTCACCCGCCGCTTGCCCGGCGAGCCGCCGCCGACCCTGTTCGACTACCTGCCGCCCGACGGCATGCTGGTGGTGGATGAATCGCACGTCACCGTGCCGCAGCTCGGCGCCATGTACAAAGGCGACCGCTCGCGCAAGGAAACCCTGGTGGAGTTCGGTTTCCGGCTGCCTTCGGCGATGGACAACCGGCCGCTGAAGTTCGAGGAATGGGAGCAGCGGGTGCCGCGCGCGATCTACGTCTCCGCCACCCCGCGCGACTACGAGCTGCAGAAATCCGGCGACGCGGTGACCGAGCTGGTGGTGCGCCCCACCGGCCTGGTCGACCCGGAAGTGGAAGTGCGGCCGGTGCGTACCCAGGTCGACGACCTGCTCAGCGAGGCGCACAAGCGCATCGCCATGGGTGACCGCGTGCTGGTTACCACGCTGACCAAGCGCATGGCCGAGAACCTCACCGAATACCTGTCAGAGCACGACATCAAGGTGCGCTACCTGCACTCGGACATCGAGACGGTCGAGCGCAGCGAGATCATCCGCGACCTGCGCCTGGGCGAGTTCGATGTGCTGGTCGGTATCAACCTGCTGCGCGAGGGCCTGGACATGCCCGAGGTGTCGCTGGTGGCGGTGCTGGATGCGGACAAGGAAGGCTTCCTGCGTTCCACCGGCTCGCTGATCCAGACCATCGGCCGCGCCGCCCGCAACGTGCGCGGCAAGGCCATCCTGTACGCCGACAACGTCACCCGCTCGATGCGGGCGGCGATGGATGAAACCGCCCGCCGCCGCGAAAAGCAGATCGCCTGGAACCTGGAGCAGGGCATCGTGCCCACCACCATCGTGCGGCGCATCGCCGACATCATGGAGGGGGCGCGCAGCGAGGTCGGCAACCGCCGCGGCAGCAAGACCCGGGTCCGTGCCGTGGCCGAGCAACCGGCCGACTACGCCGGCCTCAGCGCTTCGCAGGCCGCCAGCATGCTGAAAAAGCTGGAGTCGCAGATGTACAAGCACGCGCAGAATCTCGAGTTCGAGGACGCCGCGAAGCTGCGCGACCAGATTCACCAGCTGCGCGAGCAATCGCTGCGTTAGCTTTTTTGCTTCCCTCCCTGCGGGGCACAAAACGGCAGGATTATCGTTTTGTGCGGTGCGAGCCGCCTGTAGGGCGAGTTCCATGGATGGCGCGAGTACAGCTGCCCGAAGGGCTGAGGGGGGCGCTTCGCCTTGGAAGCAAGATCAAAAGCGCCCCCATCCGCCTGCGGCACCTTCCCTCGCGTAGCGGGGGAAGGAAGCGTCTGCTTCGCGTCAGCGCGCTGAAGCCGCCAGGCGCCTGGATTTTTACCTGCGTTTGGCGGCGCCTTGCCGTCGGTGCATGGGTTATTGTCGACCGCCGGCCGCTACCGTATACTGCGCGGCTCGCACGGCATGCCGTGGCGAGACGGGCGGTTAGCTCAGCGGTAGAGCACTACCTTGACATGGTAGGGGTCACAAGTTCGATCCTTGTACCGCCCACCAATACCCCGAACGGCGCGGCCCCACAGGCCGCGCCGTTTTTGTTTGTCCACGGAGCGTTGTCATGACCTATCTGTTGATCAAGTCGCTGCATCTGCTGTTCGTGATCGCCTGGATGGCCACGGTGTTCTACCTGCCGCGAATCCTGGTGAACCTGGCCGAAACCGCGAACGAACCGACAGTGCAGGCGCGGCTGCAGTTGATGGGGCGGCGTCTGTACAAGTTCGGCCACAACATGTTCGGCATGGCTTTCCTGTTCGGCGTGACCTTGTGGCAGGGCTGGCGGGTATTTCCGACGGCGCTGCCGAACGTCACCGCGGGCACGCACTGGATCGACGCCAAGCTGACCCTGGTGGCCATCCTGCTGGCGTATTTCATCTGGGCCGGGCGTGCCTTGAAGCGCAAGGCTGCCGGCGGCAACCTTCCATCGGCCCGGGCACTGCGCTGGATCAACGAACTGCCGGTCTTGCTGCTGTTGGGTGTGATTTTCCTGGTGCTCGCCAAGCCGTTCTGATGCCTTGGCCCTGATGGTGGGAGCGACTTCAGTCGCGATGCCTTCGATCTCGGCAGCACCCGAAAGGCATCGCGGCTGAAGCCGCTCCCACGAGGGTTACGCGTAATACCCGCGATACCACTCCACGAAACGCGCCACGCCCTCCTCGATCGAGGTGGCCGGCGCGTAGCCCACGTCGCGGCGCAGCGCGGAAACATCGGCCCAGGTGTCGGCCACGTCGCCAGGCTGCATCGGCAGCAGGTGTTTTTCCGCGGTGCGGCCCAGGTTCTGTTCCAGCAGTTCGATGAAGCGCATCAGCTGCACCGGCTGGTCGTTGCCGATGTTGTAGACGCGATAGGGCGCGCTCGACGTGGCGGGGTTGGGCTTTTCGGCGTCATACGCAGGGTCAGGTTCGGCCGGATGGTCGAGCGCACGGATCACGCCTTCCACGATGTCGTCGATATAGGTGAAATCGCGGCTGTGGTGGCCGTGGTTGAACACGTCGATCGGCTCGCCCCGGCTGATCCGGTCGGCAAAAAGGATTGGCGACATGTCCGGTCGGCCCCATGGGCCATACACGGTGAAGAAGCGCAGGCCGGTGGTGGGAAGGCCGTATAGATGGCTGTACGTGTGCGCCATCAGCTCGTTCGCCTTCTTGCTGGCGGCGTACAGGCTCACCGGATGATCGACGGCATCTTCCAGCGCAAACGGCATCTTGCGGTTGGCGCCGTAGACCGAGCTGGACGAGGCGTAGACCAGGTGCCCGACCTTGCCATGGCGGCACGCTTCCAGGATGTTGACGAAGCCGACCAGGTTGCTTTGCACGTAGGCGCGCGGGTTCTGCAGCGAATAGCGCACGCCCGCCTGCGCCGCCAGATTCACTACCCGCTGCGGCTGGAACGCGGCAAACGCCTGATCCACCGCAGCAGCGTCGGCCAGGTCGGCGCGCTGGTGCGTGTAGTTCGGGTGATCGATGAAGCGCGCCAGCCGCGCTTCCTTCAGCGCCGGGTCGTAATAATCGTTGTGGTTGTCGAAGCCATAAACCTCGTCACCGCGATCCAGCAACCGTTGCGCCAGGGCGGCGCCGATGAAGCCGGCGGTGCCGGTAACCAGGATGCGCATGGAGGGGTCCGATGAGTGCAGGTTCGCTCATTCTACCGGCCCCTGCCCGCGCGGAGGGACGCATCGCCACGTGATCGCTCTACAATGTTTGCCTGCGTGCGGCCATTCAGGGGAATGCCATGATCGACAAGCTGCTCCAGCGTCGTCCGATGCTTGCCTGCATGCTCGCGCTTGCCCTGGTGGGCGGCTGCACAGCGCCTTCCGGCGCCCCGGCGGATGTGTCGTCAGCGCATTCGCACGACGTGAAGCTCGCTTATGTGGATTGGTCCAGCTGCTCCGACGCCACCCACGTGGTCAAGGCCGTGCTGGAGCAGGAGGGCTTTCGCGTAAAAACCGTCCTGCTGACTGGTGCAGCGATGTATTCGGCGCTGGCGCAAGGCGACGCCGATGCCACCGTGTGCGCCTGGTTGCCCAGCACGCACGCGGCTTATTACGCGCGTGCCCAGGACCGGTTGATCAACCTGGGGCCGAACATGGCCGGTACCCGGATCGGTCTGGTGGTACCTGATTACGTGTCGATCGACACGATCGATCAGCTGGCCGCGCACGCCGATCGGTTCGGCCACCGCATCGTCGGCATCGATCCCGACGCTGGCGAGATGGGCATTGCGCGCAAGGCGATCGAGACCTACCAACTGCCGTTGAAGCTGGTCGAAGGCACCGACGCCAGCATGGCCGCCGCGCTGGGGCGCGCGATCGGCGCGCGGCAGTGGATCGTGGTGACCGGCTGGACGCCACACTGGATGTGGGCGCGCTGGAAGCTGAAATATCTGGCCGATCCCAAGGGCAGTTTCGGCGGTGCCGAAGACATCGACACGCTCGTGCGCAAGGGTCTGCAGCACGACAAGCCCAGGGCCTACGCGATACTCGATGGCTTCCGCTGGACGTCGGCACAGATGCAGCAAGTGATGGCGGCCGGTCGGCAGCCGGGCGCGGATGCCGACGAAAATGCCCGCGCATGGGTGAAGGCGCACCCGGAGCTGGTGTCCGGCTGGATCAGTGGCGGCGTTGACACCCGAACGGGTGCGAAGTAACTTTTTGGTCCCTTCGCGCCTGCCGTGGTGGCTTGCGGGTAACCGCCGGTCGAGTGTGTGACATGGACACTAGCAACGTTTCCGGTTGACCCCATCCTGCAAGGCAGTACCGAAGGGCGCGCTTTGCGCCCTTTTTCGTGGCCGTTACCCGGTCTTTTGCGGCCAGTGAGCACGCTTGCAGTCATACTTCGTTTTTCGATCCGCCACTGGGGCGGGTCATCAGGTGCCATCCATGATTGAGATCACGCTACCCGACGGCAGCAAGAAGCCGTTCGATCATCCCGTTACCGTGCAGGACGTGGCCGCCTCCATCGGCGCCGGCCTGGCCAAGGCCACGCTGGCCGGCAAGGTCGACGGCCAGCTGGTCGATGCCGGTTTTTCGATCGATCACGACGCCAGCCTGCAGATCGTGACCGACAAGAGCCCCGAGGCGCTGGAGATCCTGCGCCATTCCACCGCGCATCTGATGGGACAGGCCGTGCAGCGGCTGTTTCCGGGCGCGCAGGTGACGATCGGCCCGGTGATCGACAATGGCTTCTTCTACGATTTCGCCTACGAGCGCCCGTTCACGCCCGAGGATCTGCCGAAGATCGAGGCGGAGATGCACAAGATCGTGGCCGAGCAGTTGCCGGTAACGCGTACGGTGAAATCGCGCGACGAGGCGGTGGCGTTCTTCCGTGGACTGGGCGAGGAATACAAGGCCGAGATCATCGAGGGCATTCCCGCCAACGAGGATCTTTCGCTGTATTCGCAGGGTGAGTTCACCGACCTGTGCCGCGGCCCGCACGTGCCGAACACGGCCAAGCTGCGCTCGTTCAAGCTGATGAAGGTGGCCGGCGCGTACTGGCGCGGCGACTCCAACAACGCCATGTTGACCCGCATCTACGGCACCGCGTGGCTCAACGACAAGGACCTGAAGGCGTACCTGTTCCAGCTGGAAGAGGCCGAGAAACGCGACCATCGCAAGATCGGCAAGCAGCTCGACCTGTTCCACCAGCAGGAAGAAAGCCCCGGCATGGTGTTCTGGCACCCGAACGGCTGGGCGATCTGGCAGCAGGTCGAGCAGTACATGCGCGGCGTGTACAGGAAGAGCGGCTACCAGGAAGTGCGCTGCCCGCAGGTGCTGGACGTGTCGCTGTGGAAGAAGTCCGGCCACTGGGACAACTACCAGGAGAACATGTTCTTCACCGAGTCGGAGAAGCACACGTTCGCGCTGAAGCCGATGAACTGTCCCGGCCACGTGCAGGTGTTCAACACCACCTTGCACAGCTACCGCGAGTTGCCGATCCGCTACGGCGAATTCGGTGGCTGCCACCGCAACGAACCGTCCGGCGCGCTGCACGGCATCATGCGCGTGCGTGCGTTTACCCAGGACGACGGCCACATCTTCTGCACGCCGGAACAGATCGAGCCGGAAGTCACCGCCTTCCACGCGCAGGCCATGCAGGTTTACGCCGATTTCGGTTTCGAGCATATCGACGTGGCGCTGGCGCTGCGTCCGGAAAAGCGCATCGGCGATGACGACGTGTGGGATCGTGCCGAGGCCGCGCTGCGCAGTGCGCTGTCGGCCGCCGGAGTGAAATGGACCGAGCTGCCGGGCGAGGGCGCGTTCTACGGCCCCAAGATCGAGTACCACATGAAGGATTCGATCGGCCGCGACTGGCAGGTCGGCACCATGCAGGTGGATTTCATGATGCCCGAGCGCCTGGGCGCCGAATACGTCGACGAGCACTCGCAGAAGCGACACCCCGTGATGCTGCACCGGGCCATCGTGGGTTCGATGGAGCGCTTCATCGGCATCCTGATCGAGCATCATGCGGGCCTGCTGCCCGCGTGGCTGGCGCCGGTTCAGGCGGTGGCGTTCAGCATCACCGATGCGCAAGCCGATTACGCCGCCCAAGTGACGCAAACCCTTGTCGACAAAGGTTTCCGGGTACAATCGGATTTGCGCAACGAGAAAGTCGGCTATAAAATCCGCGAGCATACGATGCAGAAAGTGCCTTACCTCCTCGTGGTCGGTGATCGCGAGAAAGAGACGGGGACGGTTTCTGTGCGTACCCGTTCCGGCGAGGACCTGGGCAGCATGCCGCTGGCCGACTTCATCGAACGACTGGAGACCGAAACCCGGCGCTGAGCCCGAACGCTCAGATTCGGCGGTCTTTTTCATCACTTCTTCTGGAGGATCGTGGTATCGCAACCACCGACAACAAGGGCAATCGTCGTAACCTGGAAATCCGTGTGCCGCGGGTGCGTGTCATCGGTGCCGAAGCGGAGCAGCTCGGTATCCTGACCCGTGACGAAGCGCTGGCACTGGCGCAGGAAGCGGGCATGGACCTGGTCGAGATCCAGCCCAACGGCGATCCGCCGGTCTGCCGCATCATGGATTACGGCAAGTTCAAGTTCGAAGCCCAGAAGAAGGCGCAGGCCGCCAAGAAGAAGCAGAAGCAGGTCGAGATCAAGGAAGTGAAGTTCCGCCCCGTCACCGACGTGGGCGACTACCAGATCAAGCTGCGCAACATGCTGCGGTTCCTCGAGGAAGGCGACAAGGTCAAGGTCACCATCCGTTTCCGCGGCCGCGAGATGTCGCACCAGGACCTGGGCCAGAACCTGGCCCGCAAGATCCAGGAAGACATCGGCGACAACGGCCAGGTGGAGTCCTATCCGCGCCTGGAAGGCCGCCAGATGGTCATGATGATCGGGCCGAAGAAGAAATAATCCCGCGCGACGAGGCCTCCTGGTCTTGTCGGCGCGACCTGTGGGAGCGGCTTCAGCCGCGATGCTCTTGCTCTGGAGGCTCCAGGACAAGGCATCGCGACTGAAGTCGCTCCTACTGGTATCGGAGGTTCCAACTCCGTATAATCGCCGGTTCGACCCGCCTGGATGGGTCGTGCACCGATCGTGGCAGGACGGAAAGCGCAACCTGCGGTTGCCGCCAGATCAGTCAGAAACGGGGGTTTTCCCCACCCAAGGAGCAGTTTCATGCCCAAGATCAAGACCAACCGGGCGGCGGCGAAGCGTTTTCGCAAGACCGCGTCGGGCAAAATCAAGTGCGGTCACGCTTACCGGTCACACATCCTGACCAAGAAGTCGACCAAGTTGAAGCGCGGCCTGCGTGCCAAGAACCACCTGAAGGCGTGTGACGCCCCGGGTGTCGCCCGCATGTTGCCGTACTGAAGACGAGGAGATAAACCATGGCTCGTGTAAAGCGTGGCGTTACCGCCCGTCGTCGTCACAAGAAAATCATCGGTCGTGCCAAGGGCTACTACAACGCCCGTCGCAAGGTCTTCCGCGTTGCCAACCAGGCCGTCGTCAAGGCCGGTCAGTACGCGTACATCGGCCGCAAGCAGCGCAAGCGTCAATTCCGTGCGCTGTGGATCGTCCGCATCAACGCCGCCGCGCGCATGTTCGGCCTGTCCTACAGCCGCCTGATCAATGGCCTGAGCAAGGCCGGCATCACGGTGGACCGCAAGGTCCTGGCCGACATCGCCGTGCACGACATCAAGGCGTTTGAAGTGATCGCCGAGAAGGCCAAGGCCAGTCTGGCCGCTTGATCGTCGGACGCCTCTGCGTCAGCGCGATATGATGTAAAGCAAGCGGGGAGGAGGCTTTGGTCTCCTCCCCGTTTTTTTTGGTGGGGAATGGAGAATGGGGAATCGGGAATGGCAAAGCGCGGCCGTTCCGATTCCCGATTCCCGATTCCCATGACAACCCGGAACCGCATCGATGGATGATCTGGAAAGCCGCGCCAAGCAGGCGCTGGCCGATATCGGCAACGCCGCCACGCTCGACGCGCTTGACGCGTTGCGCGTAGGCCTGCTGGGCAAGAGTGGCATCGTCACTGCCGCGCTGAAGTCGCTGGGCGCGCTGGCGCCGGACGAACGCAAGGCACGCGGCGCCGAGGTCAACACGGTCAAGCAGGGTCTGGCCGACGCGCTGGCCGCGCGCAAACAGCAACTGGAGCAGGTGGAGCTTGATCGTCGCCTGGCCTCCGAGAAGCTGGACATCAGCCTGCCCGGGCGCGACGGCGAGCGTGGTGGCATCCACCCGATCACCCGCGCGCTGGAGCGCATCGCCTCGATCTTCGCGCGGCTGGGTTACCAGCGCGCCGACGGCCCCGAGATCGAGGACGACTGGCACAACTTCGAGGCGCTGAATTTCCCGCCGCATCATCCGGCGCGCGCCATGCACGACACGTTCTATTTCGGTGATGGCCGCCTGCTGCGCACGCACACCTCACCGGTGCAGATCCGCGCGATGGCCGGCCGCCAGCCGCCCATCCGCATCATCGCGCCCGGCAAGGTGTACCGCAGCGATTCGGACCAGACCCATTCGCCGATGTTCCACCAGATCGAGGGCCTGCTTGTCGATGAAACCTCGAGCATGGCCGATCTCAAGGGCACGCTGACGGAATTCCTGCGCGCGTTCTTCGAGCGCGATTTCGAGATGATGTTCAAGCCCACGTATTTCCCCTTCGTGGAGCCCGGTGCGGACGTGATCATCCGCTGGGAGCAGGAGGACGGGTCGAGCCGCTGGCTGGAGGTGCTCGGCTGCGGCATGGTGCATCCCAACGTGCTGAAGAACGTGGGCATCGATCCGGAACGCTACACCGGTTTCGCGTTCGGCATGGGCGTCGAGCGCCTCGCCATGCTGCGTTATGGGGTGAAGGACTTGCGTGCGTTCTTCGAGAACGACCTGCGTTTTCTGAAACAGTTTGCTTAAACGGGAATAGGAAGGGGAAATAGGGAATCGTAAAAGCGGCCGCGGTGCCACGGCTTTTGCTCTTCCCATCCCCATTCGCTATTCCCCATTCCCGGGTCCGAACAATGAATTTTTCCGAGAACTGGTTGCGTGAACTGGTCGAGATCGATGCCGATCGCGATACCCTGGTTCGCGCGCTGACGATGGCTGGCCTGGAGGTCGAGGACGTCACTCCCCTGGGCGAATGCCTTGAGCACGTCGTCGTGGCGCAGATCGTCGCCGCCGAAAGGCACCCGCAGGCCGATCGCCTGCAGATTTGCCAGGTGGACGCGGGCTTGGGCCAGCCGTTGCAGATCGTGTGTGGCGCGCCGAATGCCCGCACCGGCATCAAGGTTCCGTTGGCGATGGTGGGCGCGAAACTGCCCAATGGCATGGCGATACAGGCAGCGAAACTGCGTGGCGTCGAATCGAACGGCATGCTTTGCTCGGCCAAAGAGCTGGCGATCGATGCCGACGCGTCCGGCCTGCTGGAACTGCCGTCCGATGCACCGGTGGGGCAGCCGTTGGCCACCTATCTGGGCTTGCCCGATGCCAGCATCGAGCTCAGCCTCACGCCCAATCGTGCCGATTGCCTCAGCCTGCACGGCCTGGCCTACGATGTGGCGGCGCTGTTCGGCAGCGCCGTGAAGCTCCCCGCGGCGGTCACGGTTCCCGTCAGCTCCGACGTACGCCGCGGGATCCGGCTGGAGGCAGGCAAGGATGCGCCGCGTTACCTGGGGCGCGTCGTCGAGGGTATCGATCCTTCCGCACGCACGCCGCTCTGGATGGCTGAGCGCCTCAGGCGCGCCCATCTGCGGCCGATCAGTGCGGTGGTCGACATCACCAACTACGTGATGCTGGAACTGGGCCAGCCGATGCATGCGTTCGACAACGACGCGTTGCATGGCGACATCGTGGTGCGCCATTCGCGTTCGGGCGAGACGCTGAAGCTGCTTGATGGCAGCGATGCCCGTCTCGACGAGGGCTTTGTGCTCATCACCGACGAGCAGCGGGTGCTGGCCGTTGCCGGTGTCATGGGCGGCCACGAGTCGCGTGCCACCGAGACCACGCGCAACGTCTTTCTGGAGTCGGCCCATTTCGCCCCGGCCGCGATCATGGGGCGCGCACGCAAGCTGGGCTTGCACACCGAGGCCTCGCATCGTTTCGAACGCGGCGTGGATCCCGAGTTGCCGCGTCGTGCCCTGGAGCGCGCCACCGAATTGCTTCTGGCGATCGCCGGCGGCAAGGCTGGCCCGATCCTGGTTGCGGAGAATATCGCCGACCTGCCGCGGCCCGCTCCGGTGGCGCTGCGCCGCGCACGGCTGAAACGCGTGCTCGGGGTGGATGTGGACGATGGCGAGGTGACGCGCATCTTCACCGCGTTGGGCATGCAGGTCACCATCCTTCCCGATGGCTGGCAGGTCATCGCGCCGAGCAGTCGCTTCGACATCGAGCGGGAGGAGGACCTGATCGAGGAAGTGGCGCGCATCTTCGGCTACGACAACATCCCCACCCTGCGCCCCAGCGGTGCGCTTGCGCTGGCGGTCGAGCCGGAAACGCGCATCGGCGAGCTGGCCTTGCGCGAGCAGTTGGCGGCGCGCGGTTATCACGAGGCAATCAATCTATCGTTCTTGCCACTGGAACTGCTGACGCGCTGGGGTTTCACCGACGAGCTGGTTTCATTGGCCAATCCGCTGTCGGCGGATCTGGCGGTGATGCAGCCCTCGCTGTTGCCCGGCCTGATCGAAGCCCTGCGCCACAACCGCGCACGCCAGCAGGAGCGGGTGCGGTTGTTCGAGGTGGCCCGCGTTTTCGCGGCGGGCAACCCGCCGCGGGAAACGCCGAGCCTCGCCATCGTGGCCTGCGGCAACGCTCGCGCGGAGCAGTGGGGCGAACCGTCGCGCGCGCTGGATTTCCATGACCTCAAGGGTGATCTCGATGCCCTGATCGCCTGGGGTGGCGAGCCGTCGCGGTGGTCGGTCGACGCCACCAGCCTGCCGGCCTGGTTGCATCCCGGCCGCGGTGCGCGGGTCATGCGCGATGGCAAGACGGTGGGTTACCTGGGCGCCCTGCATCCGCAGCTGGCCAAGGCGCTGGATCTGGGCGCCGACGTGCATGTGATGGAGCTGGCGCTGGAGCCGTTGCTGGCGCGTCGCCTGCCGTTGGCGCGGGCTGTACCGCGGTTCCCCACGGTGCGTCGCGACATCGCCCTGGATTTGCCTGAGGAGGTGCGTTGGTCGCAGGTCGAGGAAGCGGTTCGGCAAGCCTTGGGCGAACGCCTGCAGGAACTGCGCCTGTTCGACCGCTACAGCGGAAAAGGCGTCGAGCAAGGCCGAAAAAGCCTCGCTATGGGCTTGATTTTACAGGACGCTTCACGCACGCTTACTGATGACGACGCGGACCGTTGCATACGAGAAGCGGTAGCTGCGTTGGAGCAAACATGCAAGGCAAAGTTGCGAGGATGAGATGGCGCTGACCAAGGCGGAGATGGCCGAGCGGCTTTTCCTCGACGTAGGCCTGAACAAACGTGAGGCCAAGGAATTCGTGGACGCCTATTTCGAGGTGGTCCGCGAAGCTCTGGAGAAAGGGGAGCAGGTGAAACTGTCGGGTTTCGGCAATTTCGATCTGCGGCTCAAGAACCAGCGACCGGGACGCAACCCGAAAACCGGTGAGGAGATTCCCATCTCCGCCCGCCGCGTGGTGACGTTCCGCCCGGGACAAAAGCTCAAGGTGAGAGTCGAGAGTTATGCTGGATCAGGGGAATAACACCGAGCTGCCCGCCATTCCGGCGAAGCGCTATTTCACCATCGGTGAAGTGGGCGAACTTTGCGGAGTGAAGCCGCACGTGCTGCGCTATTGGGAGCAGGAGTTTCCTGCCCTCAATCCGGTCAAGCGGCGTGGCAACCGGCGCTATTACCAGCGTCATGACGTGTTGATGATCCGGCAGATCCGCTCGCTGCTGTACGAAGAGGGTTTCACCATCACCGGCGCCCGTGCCCGGCTGGAAGGCCCGCAAGCGCGCATGGAGGCCAGCATTTCGCACCAGATCGTGCGTCAGGTACGGATGGAGCTGGAAGAAGTGCTGACGCTGCTGCGTCGTTGAAATTACGGCTACCGGGAACACCCCTGTAGCTGTTAGAATTCCGGTTCTGTCGGGGCGTAGCGCAGCCTGGTAGCGCACTACGCTGGGGGTGTAGTGGTCGCGAGTTCGAATCTCGCCGCCCCGACCAATCATTGAAAACGACAACGGCACCCGCGGGTGCCGTTGTCGTTTCTGCATGTCTGATGTCTTGGGCGTCTGTGCGAGCGGCTTTTGTGGGAGCGGCTTCAGCCGCGATGCTCTTTCTTCGGTCTACAGAACAAGAGCATCGCGACTGAAGTCGCCCCTACACACAAGGTTGCCTGCAGCGCGCCTCAGTACAGGATGCGGGTGCGCAGCGTGCCCGGGATGGCGGCCAGTTTCGCCTTCAGCTCGTTCGCCTTCGCCTCATCGGCGGAGACGTCGATCACCACGTAACCCACCTGGGCGTCGGTCTGCAGGAACTGCGCGTTGATGTTGACGTTCTCGCCCGAGAACACATCGTTGATGCGCGACAGGATGCCCGGCACGTTGCGGTGGATGTGCAGCAGGCGGCGGCTTTGCGGATGTTCCGGCAGGCTCACTTCGGGGAAGTTCACGGCCGACAGCGTGGAGCCGTTGTCGCTGTAGCGGATCAGCTTGCTGGATACCTCGACGCCGATGTTGTCCTGCGCCTCCAGTGTGCTGCCGCCGATGTGCGGGGTGAGGATGACGTTGTCCAAGCCGACCAATGGCGACACGAACGCCTCGCCGTTGCCCTTGGGCTCGACCGGGAACACGTCGACGGCGGCACCGGACAGATGGCCGCTCTTCAGCGCCTCGGCCAGCGCCTCGATGTCGACCACGCTGCCGCGCGACGCATTGATCAGCATGGAGCCCTTGCGCATTTTTTCCAGCTGCTCGCGGCCGAACATCATCTTGGTGGCGGGCGTTTCCGGCACGTGCAGCGTGACTACGTCGGAGCGCTCCAGCAGCTCGTCCAGGCTCGCCACGGCATGGGCATTGCCCATCGCCAGCTTCGCTTCGATGTCGTAGAACAGCACGCGCATGCCGAGGCCTTCGGCCAGCACGCCAGTCTGCGTGCCGATGTGGCCGTAGCCGATGATGCCCAGCACCTTGTCGCGCGCCTCGTAGCTGCCCACCGCCGATTTGTCCCAGCCGCCGACGTGGCATTGGGCGTTCTTGTGCGGGATGCCGCGCAGCAACATGATCGCTTCGGCCACCACCAGTTCAGCCACGCTGCGGGTGTTGGAATAAGGCGCGTTGAAAACCGGGATGCCCAGCTTGCTTGCCTCGACCAGATCCACCTGGTTGGTGCCGATGCAGAAGCAGCCCACCGCCATCAACCGCTTGGCGTGCGAAAGCACGTCGGCGGTCAGCTGGGTGCGCGAGCGCAGGCCGATGATGTGCGCATCGGCGATGCGCTCTTTCAGCTCGGCTTCGGGCAGGGATTTCGCATGCAGCTCGATCTGGCTGTAGCCTGCACGGCGGAAATTTTCGACCGCGGTGGCGCTGAGACCTTCCAGCAACAGCACCTTGATATCTTCTTTCGGGAACGAGGTTTGCATGAGAGCCCTTAGGGTAAATGGACGTCTATACTATGCCACGAATTTGTCCTTTTGTCGCAGCGCAGCACTGGACAGCCCCAACCCGGGCTGCCACGCTTCCGCTGACCACCTGGAATTCTGATGACTGATCTTCGCCTCGCCGGGCTCGCCGCCCGCCTGCCCGGACTGCGCCTGCTGTCGACCCCGGCGGAACTTGAATACTACGGACGTGACTGGACCCGCCGCTGGACGCCGGCGCCGCTGGCCATCGCGTTGCCCGCCAACATCGACGAAGTACAGGCGATCGTGCGCTGGGCCAATGAGGAGCGCGTGGCAATCGTGCCGTCGGGTGGACGCACGGGGCTTTCCGGCGGCGCCGTGGCTGCCAACGGCGAGCTGGTGCTGAGCCTGGAGCGCATGAACCAGGTGCTGGATTTCAATGCCGTGGACCGCACGCTCACCGTGCAGCCGGGCGTGATCCTGCAGAAGGTGCACGAGGCCGCGCAGGAGCACGATCTGATCTACCCGGTGGATTTCGCCGCGCGTGGCTCGTGTTCCATCGGCGGCAACATTTCCACCAATGCCGGCGGCATCCGGGTGATCCGCTATGGCAACACACGCGAATGGATCGCCGGCCTGAAGGTCGTCGCCGGCAACGGCGAGTTGCTCGACCTCAACCGTGGCCTGATCAAGAACTCCAGCGGCTACGATTTCCGCCAGCTGCTGATCGGTTCCGAAGGCACGCTGGGCATTGTGGTGGAAGCCACTTTGAAACTTGCCGAGCCGCCGCCGCCGTCGCAGGTGATGCTGCTGGCATTGCCGGACATGGATGCCTTGATGCAGGTGTTTGCGCTGTTCCGCCAGCGCCTGAATCTGCAGGCATTCGAATTCTTCACCGATATCGCGTTGAAGCACGTGCTGGCCCACGGCGCGCAGCGGGCGATCGATGGTGACTACCCGTATTACGTGGTCACCGAGTTCGATGCGGCTGACGAGCTGGCGCAGGAGACGGCGCTGGCGGCGTTCGAGCACGCGATGGAGCAGGGGTGGGTCAGCGACGGCGCGATCGCGCAAAGCGAGAGCCAGGCGACCGCCTTGTGGCGCCTGCGCGAGGGCATCACCGAGAGCCTGGCCGCGCACAAGCCGTACAAGAACGATGTATCGGTGCGCATCAGCGCCGTGCCGGCTTTCCTGCACGAAATGCAGGACTTGCTGGGCCGCGAGTATCCGGACATCGAGGTGGTGTGGTTTGGCCACATCGGCGACGGCAACCTGCACATCAACGTGTTGCGTCCTGAGGATCTGGCCGAGGACGCATTCATCGCGCAGTGCGAGCACGTCACCAAGCTGCTGGCCGAAACGCTGCACCGCCACGGCGGCAGCATCTCGGCCGAGCACGGCATCGGCCTGGTCAAGCGCGCCTACCTGGAAAGCACCCGCAGTGCGGCGGAAATCGCCCTGATGCGCGGGGTGCGGCAGGTGTTCGACCCCAACGGCATCCTCAATCCCGGCAAGGTAATGACCGCCGGCTGAGCGCCATTGCCTGCGGCGCGCTGATTCTCGGGATGGTAGCCTGCGAGGCTTCATCGCCTCAGGAGTTGCCATGTCCCCGGAACGCCGTTCGCTGTACCCCGAGATCGAGCCGTTCGATCGCGGGATGCTCAAGGTGTCCGAACTGCATACGCTGTACTACGAGCAGTGCGGCAACCCGCATGGGAAGCCGGTGGTGTTTCTGCACGGCGGCCCGGGCGGTGGCACCAATCCCAAATGCCGGCGTTTCTTCGACCCGGCGGTCTACCGCATCGTGTTGTTCGACCAGCGCGGTTGCGGCAAGTCCACCCCGCACGCGGAACTGAGCGGCAATACCACCTGGGATCTGGTGGCCGATATCGAGCGCGTGCGCGAACACCTGGGTATTGACCGCTGGCAGGTGTTCGGCGGCTCGTGGGGTTCCACGCTGGCGCTGGCCTACGCGCAAACGCATCCGGAGAAAGTCACCGAGCTGGTCTTGCGCGGCATCTTCATGCTGCGCCGGCAGGAGCTTGAATGGTTTTACCAGCACGGCTGCAACGCGCTGTATCCGGATGCGTGGGAAACCTATCTCGGCGCCATTCCCGAAGTGGAGCGCGGCGACCTGATGAGCGCCTACCATCGCCGCCTCACCAGCGCCGACGCCGACACGCGTGTCGCCGCGGCGCGCGCCTGGTCGGTATGGGAGGGCGCCACCAGTTTCCTGTGGCAGGACGCCACCCACATCCAGTCCAGCGCCGAGGACGAATTCGCGCTGGCGTTCGCGCGGATCGAATGCCATTACTTCGTGAACGGTGGTTTCTTCGAACACGACGACCAGTTGCTGCGCAATGTGGACCGTATCCGCCACATCCCCGCCGTGATCGTGCAGGGCCGCTACGACGTGGTTTGTCCGCTGCGCAGCGCGTGGGACTTGCATCGCGCGTGGCCGGAGGCGGATCTGCGCATCGTGCAGGACGCGGGTCATTCTGCGTTCGAGCCCGGCAATCTGCATGAGTTGATCGAGGCGACCGACCGGTTTGGCCGCTGAGGGCTTTGCCGCCCTTTGTGGGAGCGGCTTCAGCCGCGATGCTCTTGTTTTTCGGGAGGCAAAAGCATCGCGGCTGAAGCCGCTCCTACAGGAACGAGGCGACTCCGGGTTAATCGTTCGGTGACAGCTGTTTGGTGCCAAAGATCTTGTCGCCCGCGTCGCCGAGGCCGGGCAGGATGTAGCCGTGCTCGTTGAGCCGCTGGTCGATCGAGGCGGTGTAGATCTCAATGTCGGGATGCGCCGCCTCGACGCGCACGAGGCCCTCGGGCGCGGCGACCAGGAACAGACCCTTGATGCGCGTGCAGCCGGCGGCTTTCAGCATGTCCACGGCGGCGATCAGGGTGCCGGCGGTGGCCAGCATCGGGTCGACGATCAGCGCGATGCGCTGGTCCATGCGGCCGCTGAGTTTTTCGTAGTAGGCGACCGGTTGCAGCGTGTCTTCATCGCGTTGCACGCCGACCACGCTGACCTTGGCCGAGGGGATCATGTCGAGCACGCCGGGCAGCATGCCCAGGCCTGCGCGCAGGATCGGCACGATGGTGATCTTCTTGCCCTTGATGCGGTGCACCTGCAGCGGCCCGGCCCAGCCTTCGATGGTTTCCTCGGCGGTTTCCAGGTCCTTGGTGGCTTCGTAAGTGAGCAGCGCGGCCACTTCGGTGGCCAACTCACGGAAATCCTTGGTACTGACGCCTGCGCGGCGCATCAGGCCCAGCTTGTGCTGGATCAACGGATGCCGGACTTCAACGATCTTCATGTGCGGGCGCCGTTTTGCGTGGCATTCGAGCTTAACCAAGCGGCCCCGCGCATGCACCTGCGCGGGGCCGTGGTTCGTTCATTCAATGCGTGGCCGGCGCGGCCTTTTTCTTGAGGCAGGAGCTCATGAACGCCTTGCGCTCATCGCCTTTCTTGCCGGTCGCGCGCTTGTTGCAATCGGCCATGCGCTGCTGTTGCGCGGTGCGGTGCTTGACCGGTGGCGCCTCGGTTTTCGGCGCCGCGGCGAGGGTGCTGCCGGCGAACGCCAGCGCCGCGCTGGCGGCCAGTACACGCAATGAGATCGACATCCTTGAATCCTCCTTGTGACCGGCGGTCGCCGGCCACTGCGAGTCTGATTCGAAGGAGGGGTGATGGCCGTGGGAAAAGCCTGATGGCGGCGCCGTATTCCGCAGCGTCGCCTTGTCGCCCGTCGCCGCGTTGCGACTCAGGCGGCCTTGTCCCCGGCGATGCGCGGCCCTTCCAGCAAGGCCTTGCGCACGCTGGCCACCACCAGATCCACCTCGGCGCTGGTGACCTTGAAGTGCGGCGTGAAGCGCAGGGAATTGACGCCGCCGTGGATCACGCCGACGCCGTGCTCGCGCAGGTATTCCTCGATCGAGCCGGCGCCGTAGCACTTGTATTGCGGCGCCAGCTCGCAGGAAAACAGCAGGCCGGTGCCTTGCACCTTGGTGATCAGGCCGCCCAGCTCGTCCTTCAGCGCGTTGAGCTTGTCCACGAATTCGCGACCGCGGGCGCGGATGTTTTCGCGCACCTCATCGGTCAGCTGGTCGAGCGTGGCCAGCGCCACGTCGAGCGCGCGCGGGTTGGCGGTCATGGTGTTGCCGTAGGTGCCCTTGCGGTAGAGCGCCGCGGTGCGCTCGGTCACCGCCAACACCGACAACGGGTATTGGCCGGCGTTGAGCGCCTTGGAGAACGTCTCCATGTCCGGTGGCGGCAGCTCCTCGAAGCCGGGGTAGGCGGTGATCGACAGCACGCCATGGGCGCGCAGGCCGGCCTGGATGGAGTCGATCAGCAACAGGCTGCCGTGCGCCTCGGTCAATGCACGCGCGGCCTTGTAGAACGCGGGGGTGACCGCGCGGCCGGGGTCGCCTTCACCCATCACCGGTTCCAGGAACATCGCCTCGATGAACCAGCCATGCTGGTCCGCTTCGGCGAATACTTGTTCCAATTGCTCCACGTCGTAAGGCGCCACGGTGAGCACGCTGTCCTCGTGGCGATAGCTGGCGAGGTTCTGCTGGTAGGCCTTGCGGCTGGAATCGGAATACAGCGCCGGCCGGTCGGTGCGGCCGTGGAACGCGCCTTTCACCGCCACCCGCTTGATCGTGCGCCCGGCATGACGCGCGCCGGCGTCGGTCATCAGCTTGGCGTTGACGTCCGCGATGCGGCAGGCCAGCGTCACCGATTCGGAGCCGGAATTGAGGCACAGGTAGCGCGCGTACGGATTGCCGCCGCGGCGACGGCCCAGCTCGTCATCCATGGCCTGCGTGAAGCGCCATTGCGACACGCTGGGCGACATCACGTTGGCCATCACCTGCGGCCGCGCCAGCGCCGCCAGGATCGCGGGGTGGTTGTGGCCGAAACCCAGCATGCCGTAGCCGCCGTTGTCGTGCAGCACGGCGCCTTTCAGGGTCACCACCCACGGGCCGCGTGCGGCGGCCGGTAGATACGGGTTGATGGCGTCGTCCGGGTAGAAGTTGACGAAGCGGGCCTGCGCCCGGGTCAGTTGATCGCCCTCGTCCAGCTTCAGGAAATCGGCCATGTCGGTGCGCAGCTCGCGATGGCGCGCCACCGCTTCGGCGACCGCTTCGGCCAGCGCGGGATCGTTGGCCGCCATGCGCTCGATGCTGGCGTCACCCAGGCCGGTGGTCCGCGGCTTGCCGCCGAATTCGCGCAGCTCGCGCAACTGATCGATCACGCCCATCTGAACTACTCCGTCGATCCGCTGGCCGACGGTTGCCCGGAGTGGCCAGTGGGTGAATACGTATCGGGAAGGGATACGCGGTAACCGGCATTTCCGAGCTTGTTTTTCTGCGTCAGCAGCCAGGTTTCGCGGGGAAAAACCGACATCGTTCCCGGCAGGATAACGTGCGCCGCAGGCGCCCGGTACCCCCGCATGACGTCTGTCACGGGTGATGGCTGACGCCGTCAACTGCCCGGAAATTCTTGTGCCGTGCACGATAAATCACCCTCGCGGAGATCGTCATGGACCTTGCCTCACGCCCCGTTGCACGCCTTGCGGGCGCCACCCGGCGCTACGGACAACAGATTGCGCTGGATGCCGTGAATCTCGTGGTGCAGCGCGGCGAATTGCTGGCTCTGCTCGGCCCCAATGGCGCCGGAAAGACCACCGCCATCGGTCTGCTGCTGGGGCTGGCGCGGGCCGATGCGGGCACCGTCGAGCTGTTCGGGATGGATCCGCAGCGCATCGAGGCGCGCCGCCGCATCGGCGTGATGCTGCAGAGTGCCGAGCTACCGCCGACCCTGCGCGTGGGCGAGCTGTTGCGGCTGACCGCCAGTTATTACCCCGCACCGCGCCGCCTGGAGGAAACCGCCGCCATGGCCGGCATCGGCGACCTGCTGCGGCGTCCCTACGCGAAACTCTCCGGTGGCCAGCAGCGATGCGTGCAATTCGCGCTGGCGCTGTGTGGCCGGCCCGAGCTGCTGTTTCTGGATGAGCCTACCGTGGGCATGGATATCGAGGCGCGCCAGAAACTGTGGGCGGCGATCCGTCAGTTGATCGCCGAAGGTTGCTCGGTGCTGTTGACCACGCATTACCTGGAAGAGGCCGAGGCGCTGGCCGACCGCGTTTGCGTGATGACGCACGGCCGCGTGATCCACGAAGGCACGGTTGACGCCTTGCGGGCGCGGGTGGCGCTGCGACGCATCCGCTGCCTGAGCACGTTGCCGATCGACACCTTGCGCGCCTGGCCGGAGATCGCCGACGTGCAGCAGGAGAACGGGCGCCTGCACATCACGGCCGCCGACGCCGAGGCGGTCGTGCGCCGCCTGCTGGCGGCCGACCTGCAATTGCGCGAACTGGAGGTGCAGCGCGCCGGCCTGGCCGAAGCGTTCACCGAACTCACCCGGGATGCCGCCGAAACAGCCGGCACCGACCAACGCGAGGCCGCCTGAATGGAAGTCGCCCTGTCTACCCCTGCCATGCCGCGCCGCCGTGTCATCGGCGCGTATCTCGAAGAAGCGCGCAGCGAGTGCCTGCGTTACATGCGGGCGCCCGGTTTCATGCTGCCGATCATGCTGTTTCCGGCGATGTTCTACCTGCTGTTCGGCGTGTTGATGGCGAAATCGAACGGTGCCGATGCGGCGCGCTACCTGCTGGCCAGCTATGGCGTGTTCGGCGTGATGAGCCCGGGCCTGTTCGGCTTTGGCGTGTCGCTGGCGCTGGAGCGTGATGGTGGCCTGCTCACTTTCAAGCGCGCGCTGCCGATGCCGCCGGGCGCGTATCTGCTGGGCAAGATGCTGATGGCGATGGCCGCTGCGGGCGTTGTCATCCTGCTGTTGCTGGCGATGGCGTTCTCGCTGGGACATGTGACCTTGAGCCTGGCCCAGGCCGCGGCGCTGCTGCTTACCGGTGTGCTGGGCGTGCTGCCGTTCTGCGCGCTGGGCATGTTCGTGGGCACGCTGATCAAGGGGCAGGGCGCGCCGGGCATGCTGCAGCTGATCTATCTGCCGATGTCGTTCATGTCCGGCTTGTGGTTTCCGCTGCCGATGCTGCCGAAGTTTCTGCAGCAGATCGCGCCGGTGTGGCCGGCCTATCACCTGGACAGGTTGGCGCTGGCGTCGGTGGGGATGAACGACGAGCCGCTGGCGGGCCATCTGATGGTGCTGCTGGGTGTCACTGCGGGCTTCACGCTGCTGGCGGCGCGGCGTCTGCGCCGGCACGGTTGAAGTAGCATGGCAAGGCTCGAACGCTCGGCGAGGGAGGCGGCATGAATCGACGCATTGCGGCATTTTTTCTGCCGGCACCGGACTCGCTGGCGGCGGCTGCCTTTCGGCAGGGCAAATCGCCGTGGGTGCATGCCGTGCACCTGCTCTGGTCGTTCTGGTTGTTTGTCACGCCGTTGTGGAGCAGCGAGGGTTGGAACACGCGCTGGCTGGTCTGCACCCTGGTCAGCTACCCGGTGTTTCTTCTGCTGTATTACAAGAGCGTGGTGGCGCCCCGGTTGACGGCGCGCGGCTATGCGCTGGCGATGGTGCTGCTGAGCATGGTGCTGGTGCCGTGGTATCCCAGTGGGCTGACCTATTTCGTTTATGGCTGCGTGATGCTGCGCGTGTGCCGCATGCGGTTCCATTCGTATCTGGCGTGGTTGACCGTGCTCAACGCGACCCTGCTGCTGGAAACGTGGCTGCTGCAGTATCCGTGGCAAGCCATATTCACCATCCCGGTGACCTCGTTCATCGTCGGCATCGTGATCAACGCGGAGCGCGCGAACGAAGAGAAGGATGCCCAGCTGCAGCTCTCCCACGACGAGGTGCGCCGGTTGGCCGCGACCGCCGAGCGCGAGCGCATCGGGCGGGATCTGCACGACCTGCTGGGCCACACGCTGTCGCTGATCACCTTGAAGCTGGAGCTGTCGCGCAAGCTGTTCGACCGCGATAGCGAGGCGGCCCGGCGCGAGATCGAGGATGCCGAGAAAGTCGCGCGTCACGCCCTGGCCGAAGTGCGCAGCGCGGTAACCGGTATCCGCACCGCCGACCTGGCCGCCGAACTGGCATCGGCGCGGCTGCTGCTGGCGTCCTCGATGGTGCATCTGGATTACGGTTCGCCACCGGCATTGCCCGGCGAGATCGAGCGCGGCCTGTCGCTGGTGCTGCGCGAGGCGGCCACCAATATCGCGCGTCACGCCGCGGCCAGTCGCGCGCGGATCGAGTGGGTGCACGAACACGCCCGCATGTGCATGCAGGTCAGTGACAACGGGCGCGGCGGCATCGACAGCGACGGCAATGGCTTGAGCGGCATGCGCGAGCGGGTGCGGGCGCTGGGCGGCACATTGACGATCGATTCGCCGCGAGGCCGGGGCACGTGCCTGAAGGTGAGCGTGCCGGTGCCCACACTGCGCCTGGTGGAGACATCGTCCGCGTTTACCGACGCGACGCCAGACCATACCGCCACCGCTTCGGAGCAACCGGCCGCATGAGGATCCCCCGCTTGTCGAACTCGAACGCCTCCATCGCCCCACGCCACGCTGCCAGCCGCGGAGTCGCGGCATGATCCGCATCCTGCTGGCCGAGGACCAGGCGATGGTGCGTGGCGCGCTGTCGGCCCTGCTTGGGCTGGAATCGGACATCGAGGTGCTGGGCTCGGTGGCCGATGGCGAAGCCGCCTGGCGTGAGCTGCAGCGATTGCGGCCCGACGTACTGGTTACCGACATCGAGATGCCCGGCCTGACCGGGCTGGAGCTGGCGCAGCGCATCCAGCGCCAGGAGCTGCCGATCAAGGTGGTCATCGTCACCACCTTCGCGCGCCCTGGCTTCCTGCGCCGCGCGCTGGATGCGGGCGTATCGGGTTATCTGCTGAAGGACGCACCGGCGGAAAACCTGGCCGAGGCCTTGCGCACCGTGCACCGCGGTGGTCGGGCGATCGATCCGCAACTGGCGCTGGAAGCGTGGTCGGAGGCTGACCCGTTGAACGACCGCGAACGCCAGGTGTTGCGTCTGGCCGGCGAAGGCCAGGCCGCGGGCGACATCGCCACGCAACTGAATTTGTCGCACGGCACCGTGCGCAATTACCTGTCCGAGGCGATCGGCAAGCTGGGCGTCAACAACCGCATCGAGGCCTATCGGCTGGCGCGTCAGAAGGGCTGGCTTTGAGGTTGGCGCGGGGGCGCATTTGTTTCCGGGCGTGCCGGCCGTCGCCGGCTGCGGGATAATGTCCTGTTTCCCGCCACGCGCGGGCGTTACCCGAGTCCCCAAGTGAAGAAGTCCGATTTCGATTTTGAATTGCCGCCCGAGCTGATTGCGCAGGCGCCGCTGGCCGAGCGCTCCGCCAGCCGCCTGCTGCTGCTGGACGCCTCCGCACCCGCGCTGCAGGACCGCATGTTTCGCGAGTTGCCGCAGATGTTGCAGCCGGGCGATCTGCTGGTGTTCAACGACACGCGGGTATTGCCTGCGCGCCTGTTTGGGCACAAGAGCACCGGCGGCGCGGTGGAGATCCTGATCGAGCGCGTCACCGGTGCGCATGAGGCCACGGTGCAACTGGGTGTCAGCAAGAAGCCGAAGGTGGGCGGCCGCATCGAACTGGCCGATGGCAGCCACGCGGTGGTACTGGGGCGCGACGAGGGATTCTTCCACCTGCGTTTCGAGGCGCCCGAGCCGCTGGAAAAACTGCTGCTCAAACTGGGTGAAATGCCGTTGCCGCCGTATATCGCGCGGCATCCCGACGCCAGCGACCTGGAGCGCTACCAGACCGTCTACGCGCGCGAACCCGGCGCCGTGGCGGCGCCCACGGCGGGCCTGCATTTCGACCAGGCCACGCTGGACGCGCTGCGCGAGCGCGGTGTTGATGCCGGCTACATCACGCTGCACGTGGGTGCCGGCACCTTCCAGCCGGTGCGCGAGGACAATCTCGAAGACCACCACATGCACCGCGAGTGGCTCAACGTGGGCGCGCACCTGATCGAGCAGATCCGCCGCACCCGTGCCGCCGGCGGGCGGGTGATCGCGGTGGGCACCACGGTGGTGCGCGCACTGGAAAGCGCCAGCAAGGATGGCCAGTTGCATCCGTTCGCGGGCGAGACGCAGATCTTCATCTTCCCCGGCTACACATTCACCAGCATCGATGGCCTGCTGACCAACTTCCACCTGCCGCAATCCACATTGCTGATGCTGGTGTCGGCGCTGGCCGGGCGCGAGGTGATTCTCGACGCCTATCGCCACGCGGTAGCGGAGCGCTACCGGTTTTTCTCCTATGGCGATGCGATGCTGATCCTGCCGCGCCCGGCGGGTGCCGGCTGATCAGGCCGGAAACGCCTTGTCCAGCCAGGCCGGTACCGGGATAGCTTTTTCGCGCAGGAACGGCGGGTTGAACAGCTTGGCCTGATAGCGCGTGCCGGCGTCGGCCAGGATGGTGACGATGGTGTGGCCCGGGCCCAGTTCGCGCGCCAGCCGGATCGCGCCGGCCAGGTTGACGCCGCTGGAGCCGCCGGCGCACAGGCCTTCCTCGTGCAGCAGGCGATGCACCAGCGGTACCGATTCGTCATCCGGAATCGACCAGGCCAGGTCGATCGGCGCGTCAGCGAAGTTGGCGGTGATGCGGCTGGAGCCGATGCCCTCGCTGATGGAGTTGCCGCTCGCCAGCAGTTCGCCCGCGTTGATGAAGTGCGCCAGCGCCGAGCCGGCCGGGTCGGCCAGCGCAATGCGCACGGCCGCGTTGCGCGCTTTCAGCGCGCGGCCCACACCGGCCAGCGTGCCGCCGGTACCGGCGGCGCAGACGAAGCCGTCGATCCTTCCCGCCGTGTCCTCCCAGATTTCCACGCCGGTGGTGGCTTCGTGGTAATCGCGGTTGGCGGTGTTGTCGAACTGGTTGGCAAACCACGCGCTGCCGGGCTTGGCGCTGTTCAGCGCCTCGGCGTAGGCGCGGGCGTGATGCGCGTAATGGTTGGGGTTGCTGTACGGCACGGCGGGTACCAGCCGCACGTCAGCGCCCGAAACCCGCAAGGTGTCGATCTTCTCGCGGCTCTGCGTCTCCGGCATGAAGATCACCGTGCGATAGCCGCGGCTGGCACCGATCAGGGTCAGGCCGATGCCGGTGTTGCCGGCGGTGCCTTCCACGATGACGCCACCGGGCAGGAGTTCACCGCGCTGTTCCGCATCGAGGATCAGGCCCAGCGCAGTGCGGTCCTTGATCGAGCCGCCGGGGTTGAGCAGCTCGGCCTTGGCCAGGATATGGCAGCCGGTCAGTTCGGAGGCGTGGCGCAGGCGTACCAGCGGGGTGTGTCCCACGCTGGCGGAAAGGTCGGGACTAATGCTCATGAGCGGTGTGGCCGTGACGAAAGTTTTCATTGTGATGCATGTTCAAGGCAACGCCTTAACGATTGTGCCCCCACCCGCAGGGCGGATGGAGGCACGGGTGTCACGCAGCGATCACGTTCAGGCGGCCGGCGGCGGCACCAGGCGCAGGTAGGACTTCAGGGTCTTCCAGCCGTTCGGGTAGATGGCCTTGGCCTCTTCGTCCGACACCGACGGGGCGATGATCACGTCTTCGCCAGCCTTCCAGTCGACCGGGGTGGTCAGCTTGCGGCCATCGGTGAGCTGCAGCGAATCGAGGATGCGCAGCACTTCGTCGATGTTGCGGCCGGCGCTGGCCGGGTAGGTCAGCACGGTGCGCACTTTCTTCTTCGGGTCGATGAAGAAGATCGAACGCACGGTGGCGGTGGAATCGGCCTTCGGATGGATCATGCCGTACAGGCCGGCGACCTTGCGCTCCTGGTCGGCCAGCAGCGGGTAGTTCAGCGCGGTGCCGCCGACATCCTGGATGTCCTTGGCCCAGCCGTGATGATCGTCCACGGAGTCGACCGACAGGCCGATCAGCTTGGTGCCACGGGCGTCGAATTCACCCTTGCGGCGGGCGAACGCGCCCAGCTCGGTGGTGCATACCGGGGTGAAATCCTTCGGGTGGGAGAAGAACACCACCCAGTTGTCGCCCGCGTATTCGTAGAAATTGGTCGACCCGGCGGTGGAGTCGATGGTGAAGTCGGGGGCGGTGTCGCCAAGCTGAAGGCTCATGGAAAGGTTCTCCGGTAGTTGGTGCCAACGAGGATGCGTCTACGGGGCGTCAAAGGCTAATGGCATGTTCGAATAAACATATATGCGTTTAGATGTTTAGACGGCTATTGACAGCACCCTATAAAGCATTTAGTGTGCGCTTCACTCATCGAGACCGGCGGAGGGACAGGCCCTTGGATGCCGGGGCAACCTGCGAGGATGTATTTCGCGACGGTGCCAACTCCTGCGGAGGTGCCGGATCGGCATCAACCGGTAGATGGGCGTCATGCGTAACCGGCGATTCCGCCTGTTGCGCCGGGCGGCCCTTCCGGTCTTCGCAAGACGATGATGATCGGAGATCCGCATGACCCGCCAGCCCGAAATCAGCCCGGCCCACACTGCCTCCATCGTGGAGTTTCCGGCGACGCGTGCGCGTGGCGAGCTCGGTGCGCAGCGCAGCAGCCGGCGACTGACGCTGACCCCGAAGTACGGTAACGGCCCTTGTGAAGTCGACGTGCGCTACCTGTGGTGCGGCGCGGCCGATGCGCCGACGGTTGTGGTGCTGGGCGGCATTTCGGCCAACCGCGACGTCACCTCGCTGGATGAGGCCGGCAAGCCCGGTTGGTGGCAGTCGCTGGTATCCGCCGGCGGCGGCGTGGATCTGGATCACTACCGGGTGCTGGCCATCGACTGGCTGACCCCGAACGAATTGAACGCCCAGGCGGTATCCAGCGAAGACCAGGCCGACGCGCTGGCCGCGTTGCTGAAGGCGCTGGGCATTACCCAGTTGCATGCCTTCGTGGGCGCTTCCTACGGCGCGATGACCGCGTTGGCGTTTGCCCAGCGCCACCCACGCGAGGTGGGGCGGCTGGTATTGCTGGCCGGTGCCCATCGCTCGCACCCGTTGTCCACCGCCCAGCGCAGCGTGCAGCGCGGCATCGTGCGCATGGGCCAGTCCACCGGCCAGGTGGATCAGGCACTGTCGCTGGCGCGTCAGCTGGCGATGACCACCTACCGTGGCAGCGCCGAGTTCGGCCGCCGCTTCTCCGGTGAGCCGCAGTGGCGTGGCGACCGCTTTCATTTCCCGGTGGAGGATTACCTCGACCATGCCGGCCAGCGCTTCGTGGAGCGCTTCGACGCCGACCGCTTCCTGGCCCTGTCCGAATCGATCGACCTGCACGAAGTGGCGCCCGAACAGGTCCACGCGCCGTCCACGCTGATCGGCTTTCCGTCGGACCGGCTGGTACCGCTGGCCGATCTGTGCGAGCTGCAGCGTCGGCTGCACGGGCCGGCCACGCTGGAAGTGGTCGAGTCGCCGTACGGCCACGACGCGTTCCTGAAAGAGCCCGAACAACTCGTGCCGCTGTTGCGCCAGGCGCTGCGATGAACGCCGCCACGGACTGCCCGCCTTCAACCTTTTGCGCACCTGCCGCTACACCCGTAATCCGGAGAACCCCATGAGCGATACATCCGCCCCCAGCACGCGCGCGGTGCGTGCCGGCATCGAGAGCGACACCCAGCACGGCGCCGTGGTGCCGGCGCTGCACCTGTCCAGCAACTACAGCTTCGCCGGGTTCGGCAACAAGCGCGTCTATGACTACTCGCGCAGCGGCAATCCCACGCGCGACCTGCTGGGCAATGCGCTGGCCGAGCTGGAGCAGGGCGCGGGCGGCGTGATCACCTCCAGCGGCATGTCGGCGGTGGCGTGCGCGCTGGAGCTGGTGCCAGCCGGCGCGAAGGTGTTGGCGGCGCACGATTGCTACGGTGGCACCTGGCGCCTGCTGGATGCCTGGGCGAAGAAGGGCCGTTTCACCCTCGAGTTCGCCGACCTCACCGATCCGGCGGCACTGGCCCGCGGCCTGGCCACCAAGCCGGCGCTGGTGTGGGTGGAGACGCCGTCCAACCCGCTGCTGCGGATCACCGACGTGCGCCACGTCACCCAGGCGGCGCATGCGGTCGGCGCGCTGGTGGTGGTGGACAACACCTTCCTGTCGCCGGCGCTGCAGCAGCCCTTGCTGCTGGGCGCGGACGTGGTGCTGCACTCCACCACCAAGTACATCAACGGCCACAGCGACGTGGTCGGTGGTGCGGTGGTGGCGCGCGATGCGGCCGTGTTCGAGCAGTTGAAGTGGTGGGCGAACTGCAACGGCCTCACCGGCGCGCCGTTCGACAGCTACCTCACCTTGCGCGGCTTGCGCACGCTGTCGGTGCGCCTGCGCCAGCATCAGGAAAACGCCGCGCGCATCGCCGAACGGCTGGAGGCGCACGGTGCCGTGCGCAAGGTTTACTACCCGGGCCTGGCGAGTCACGCCGGGCATGCGCTGGCGACGCGCCAGCAGCAGGGCTTCGGCGCGATGCTGAGCTTCGAGCTGGATGGCGACCTGCAGCAGGTCGAGGCCTTCGTCAACGGCCTGGAATATTTCTCGCTGGCCGAGTCGCTGGGTGGCGTGGAAAGCCTGGTGGCCCATCCCGCCTCGATGACCCATGCCTCGATGGCGGCGGAGGCACGGCACGCGGCCGGCATCGCCGACAGCCTGCTGCGCCTGTCCGTGGGGATCGAGGACGGTGACGATCTGTTGCGCGATCTCGATGGTGCGCTGGAACGCGCCCAGGCGGTGCTCTCCAAACGTCGGGTCAGCGCATGAGTGTGCCGGCCACTGACGCATCACCGTTCGCCCATCGCAAAACGTCCGATATCGCGCTGGTGCTGCTGGGCACCGGCGTGGTGGGCGGCGCCCTGCTGGAGCTGCTGAAAACCCCGGTGGCGAAACACGTACGCCTGATCGGCGTGGCCAATTCGCGCCAGCAGCAGATCGACGCGGACGGCATCGCTTCGCGTGAATTGAATGGCTCCTGGCAGCAGCATGGCCAGCCGCGTGATGACGACGCCCTGCTTGCGGCGCTGGACGCCAGCGGCAGTGAGCTGAGGGTCGTGGTCGACGCCACTGCCTGTACCACGCTGGCCTCGCGTCACGCCGACTGGCTGGCACGCGGCTATCACGTGGTCACGGCGAACAAGTCGCTGGCCGGCGGCCATCTTTCCGGCTGGCGCGCGCTGCAGACGGCCCGTGCCCATGGCGGCAGCTATGGCGATGCCGCCACCGTCGGCGCCGGCTTGCCGGTGATCTCCACGCTGCGCCGCCTGCTCGGCTGCGGCGACAGCCTGCTCACGCTGGAAGGCGTGTTCTCCGGCTCGCTGTCCTACCTGTTCAACCAGTACAACGGCAGCCAGCCGTTTTCCGCGCTGCTGCGCGACGCGCGCAAGCTCGGCTACACCGAGCCCGATCCGCGCGCCGATCTCTCGGGCGAAGACGTGGCACGCAAGCTGCTCATCCTGGCCCGCAATGCCGGCTTCGCGCTGGGCAGCGAAGAGGTGGACGTGGAGAGCCTGGTGCCCGAATCCCTGCGCGATCTGGACACCGAGCAGTTCCTGACCCGCCTGGAAGAACTCGACGCGCCGCTGGCCGCCCGCCATGCCGATGCGCAATCGCGCGGCAACGTGTTGCGCTACCTGGCCCGTCTCAACCAGCGCGGTCGCGCCCGCGTGGGTCTGGTGGAAGTCGCCGCCACCCATCCGGCCGCCCGCCTCAACGGCACCGACAACCAGTTCGCCCTCACCACTACCCGCTACAACACCACGCCGCTGGTGATCCAGGGCCCCGGCGCCGGGCCGGAAGTGACGGCGCAGGCGCTGCTGGGCGACGTGTTGGCGTTGGGCTGAGCCCCGCCGCGAGCGTCTTTGTAGGAGCGCACCCGGTGCGCGATGCCATTCTGCCACACGCCCACGGAAAGGATTTTCGATGGGGCATATGGCAAGGAGCATCGCGCACAGGGTGCGCTCGTGCAGGGGGCCTCGACTAGCCGCGGGTTATGACTCGTGATCCCGGTGAAGGGGTTGTTCGAGGGATTGTCCACAGGCAAAGAGCCGCTCCCGCGCAAGGCGGGAGCGCTTCGTCAGAACTCAGAACGTGTAGCGCACCCGGCCGTACCAGTAGGCGCCGTTGTTGCCGATCGGCGAGATCACGTCGTACGGGAAATTCTCCGCGTAGTTGATGTCGCTGTTGGAGCGGGTCGGGTACTGGTTGGTGAGGTTGTAGCCGCCCAGCGCGAGGGTGAAGCGAGGCGTGGCGTGGAATGCCAGCTCGGCGTCGAGCTGCCAGCGCGCCGCGTAAGTCTGCGTCGGCTCGTAACCGTCGCCGAAATCGAACACGCGGGTGGTGGCGCCCTGGCGGATCACCCGGCCCAGCAGTCCCCAGCGCGCGGTGTCCCAGCGGGCGCTGAACGAGCCGCACTGGCGTGGCGCGGCGTCGGTCAGCGTGTTGCGCTCCTCGTCGCCGAACAACACGTTGCCGGTGCCGATTGCTGTCAGTTGCGCCGGCGTGTCGCGCACTTTGCGGATATCGGTCTTGTTGTGGCTGTACGCGGCAGTCAGCAGCAATTGCCCGCCGGCCAGCGGCGTACGGTAGTTGCCCACCAGTTCGGCGCCGCGGGTGCGCGTGTCCACCGCGTTGGTGAAGAACGCCACGCTCTGCACGCCCGGTACGCCGAACTGCTGCAGGATGTAGTCCTCCAGGCCGTCGCTGCGGATGGTTTGCGACAGGGTGACGCGGTTGTCGATGCTGATCTGATAGACGTCCAGGCTGGCATCGAAGCCACCGCCAAGCTGCGCGGTAAGGCCCAGGCTGAAGTTGCGCGATTTCTCCGGCGTCAGCGGCACCGCGCCCAGGCCGCGCGCGATCGGGTTGTTCACCGACAGGGTGCGGCCGGTGACCAGCTTGCCGTCGGCGCCGTAGCCGGTGCTGGTGGACTCGAAGCCGATCTGGCTCAACGACGGTGCGCGGAAGTTGTTCGAGGCCGCGCCACGCAGCGCGAAGCCCGGAACGAATTCCCAGCGGGCGCTGAGCTTGCCGCTCCAGTTGCCGCCGAAGTCGCTGTAATGCTCGTAGCGGGTGGCGGCATCGACGAATACGTGATCGGTGAGGTCGCTGGAAACTTCCGCGTATACCGCCTTGACGCGGCGCGAAAGATTGGCCGCATCCTGTGGCTGCAAGCCACCGCCGGCCTGTGCGCCGGCCGGCGCGCCGAGTGCCGGACCGACCGCATAAGAGGCCGGGTCACCCGGATGGGTGACGAAGGTTTCGCGGCGGAATTCACCGCCCACGGCGAGGGTGAACGCACGCTCGCCCACGTCAAAGGCGCGGTTGGCGTCGAAGTTGGCGCTGCCCTGGTTGAAGCGGTAGCTGCCGATGTGGAACGCGGTGGGGCTGTCCGCACCCAGCGAGGCGTTGAGCGAATGGCGCAGGTCGTAATCGAAGGCATTGCTGCCCCAGTTGACGCTGCCGTCGTAGCTCCACTCGCCGGCAGTGCCCTTCACGCCGGCCGCCGTTTGCACGTCGCGATTGTGGCCCAGCGATTCGGGCCGATAACCCTCGGGATAGATCGAGGGAATGTTGGCGCTGCTGTCCGGGTAGCGGAAATAGTTGTCGCCGATGGTGTGGCGCTGGGTATAAGTGCCGAACCAGTACAGTTTGGCCGTGTCGCCCAGCGGGATCTCGCTGTTGAGCCAGCCGTTGTAGCTCTCGCTCTGCGGGTCGCCGGCCGCGTAGTTGCGTTGGCCGCGCAGGGCCAGGTTGGCCGGCGTGGGATCGGCCAGCCAGTCCGGTACGGTGTCCAGGCCGGCGCGGTTGGTGGCGTCGTGGTGGGTCACTTCCACACCTGCGCGCAGGAAGCCGCTGCCGCCCAGTCGGGTGCCGAAATTGGCTGCACCGTAGCTGCTCTGGCCGTCGGTGATGGTTTGCTGGCTGGGGGCGAAATAGGTGTGGTTGGCGCCGTAGCTGCTCTCCAGCTCGCCGCCTTCGGGCGAATCCTTGAGGATGATGTTGACCACGCCTGCGATGGCGTCGGAGCCGTATTGCGCACCGGCGCCGTCGCGCAGCACTTCGATGCGCTTGATCGCGCTGATCGGGATCGCGTTGAAATCCACCGGCGTGGTGCCGCGGCCGATCTTGGTGTCGGTGTTGACCAGCGCCGAGGTGTGGAAACGCTTGCCGTTGACCAGCACCAGCACCTGGTCGGGCGAGAGCCCGCGCAACTGCGCGGCGCGCACGTGGTCGGAGCCGCCGGAGTTGGACTGCCGCGGGAAGTTGAACGAGGGCAGCAGGGTGGCCAGCGCCTGGCCGAGCTCGCCGTTCAGTGCGCCGGCGCTGCGCAGGTCGTCAGGTGTGAGTACGTCGATCGGCACCGGTGATTCCAGCGCGGTACGGCTGCTGGCGCGCACGCCAGTCACCACCACTTGTTGCAGCGTCTGGGCCTGGCTGGCGTTCGCCTGCTGGGCGTGGACCGGTAAGGCGGCAAGGCCGGCCAGCAGCACGGCGGTGTACAGGCGGTGGTGCCGCGGGAGAACGGGGGCGAAGGACATGAGCGTTTCCTTGGATGGTGCGGGGCCATCGACGGGGAAGCGATGGCGGGGATGCGGGTAGGGGAGGCGACGCCCGGACGTCGCAGAGGGGCTCAGCGACAGCAACAGCGCCGCGACGTCATGCACTGGTGCATGGGCGGCTTTTTGTGGCGATGATGGTGATGCATGTCGTGCGGATCCCTGGGGTAGCTGCATCGCGGGCGAGAAATAGGTGTTGCCTCGCGGTGCCGTAGCTGCCAATACTCTATCGCCAAACCCGTCTATACGTATAGACGTCCAAATGATCATCGGGAATGTGCTAATGAAATTTCGTTTGTTTTCGGCTCTTTTGCTGTCGGCGCTGTTGGCGGGTTGCGCGACGCAACCGGGCGTCGCGAATGCCGTCCTGCACGGCGATGCCGCGCATCCGGCGCAGACGCAGGGCTGGGTCGATACACGGCTGTACTTCGGCCTGGGCCTGGCCGACCAGCCGCAACAGGGCATCAGCGAGCAGGCTTGGCGGGAGTTCCTCGACCACGAGGTCAGCACGCGCTTCCCCGACGGGCTCAGCGTGATCGACGTCTACGGCCAGTGGCAGGGCAAGCAGCAGACCAGTCCCGAGCGGCTGCGCTCGAAGATGCTGGTGATCGATTACCCGGACACGCCGGCCAACCGCGCCAAGGTCGAGGCGATCCGCGCGGCGTGGAAGCAGCGCACCGGTGACCAGTCGGTACTGCGCGTGACGCAGCCGGCCGACGTGTCGTTCTGAATCGCCCCTCCACCTGCAGGCTTCCCTCGTGACTACTTCTCGCAACCGCTGGTTTGCTCCCGGCGACCTCAATGGCTTCCTTGGCCTGGTGGTAGACAACCTGTCCATCATGGCCTTTCTCGCCACGGCGCTGATCGGCATTTTCGGCTTTCCCGCGGACATCGTGTTTTTGCGCATGTTTCCCGGCACCGCGTTCGGTGTGCTGCTGGGCAACCTCGCCTATACCGCGATGGCACGCCGGTTGGCGCGGCGCAACGGGCGCGACGATGTCACCGCGATGCCGCTGGGGCTGGATGCGCCCACCAGCATCGGCATGGCGCTGCTGGTGCTGGGGCCGGCCTTCCTCGGCTTCAAGCATGGTGGCATGGACGAACATGCCGCGGCGATCGCCACCTGGCAATTGGGCATGGCCTCGTTGGTGGTGATGGGCGTGTTGAAGTTCGTGTTGTCGTTCTTCGGTGCGATGGTGCAACGGCACGTGCCACGCGCCGGCCTGCTCGGCTCCATCGCCGGCATTGCACTGGTGCTGATGGGCTTCCTGCCGCTGGTGGAGATCCTCAAGATCCCGGTGGTGGGCTTTGCCGGGCTCGGCGTGGTGCTGTACGCGCTGGTGGCCAGGGCGCGCATGCCGTTCGGGCTGCCCGGCGTGCTGGTGGCGTTCGTGGTCGGCGCGTTGCTGTATTACGTACTTGGTCCGCTGGGCTGGCTGGGCGCTGGCTATCACGCACCGGCGGCGTGGCAGTGGCGTTTCGCGCTGCCGTGGCCGACGCTGCAATGGGTGAACGGGCTTGCCTACGTGGTGCCGTACCTGCCGCTGATCCTGCCGTTCGGCCTGTTGATGGTGGTGGGCGGCATCAACGTCACCGAGAGTGCGCGCGCGGCCGGTGATGATTATTCGACCCGCGACATCCTGCTGGTGGAGGCGTTGGCCACGCTGGCGGCGGGTTTCTGCGGCGGCGTGGCGCAGACCACGCCGTACATCGGCCAGCCCTCGTACAAGGCGATGGGCGCGCGCAGCGGTTACACGCTGCTTACCGGCATCGTGATCGGGCTGGGCGGCATCTTCGGCTACTTGTCCAACCTGGTCGAGCTGCTGCCGCTGCCGGTGCTGGCGCCGATTCTGGTTTTCGTGGCCATCGGCATCACCGTGCAGGCGTTCGAGGCCACGCCGGTGCGTTACGCCGCGGCGGTGGTGTTCAGCTTTTTCCCGGCGATCGCGCGGATGCTGACGATCAAGCTCAGCGATCCGACCTATGTGTCGCCGGAGCATTTTGCGCAGTTGTTCAACGACGGCACACACGGCATTTCCGAGCTGGCGGTGATCACCGTATTGGGCAACGGTTTCATCATCACTTCGATGATCTGGGCGAGTTTCGTGGTGGCGCTGATCGACGCGCGCCCGTTGCGCGCCGCATTGATCCTGCTGCTGGGCGCGGTGCTGAGTCTGTTCGGGGTGATCCATTCGGTGGAACTGTCCGGCGGCATCTACCTGCCGTGGCTGCTCGACGTGCCGCTGCAGGGCGTGGTGTGGCAGTTCGCCGGGGCCTACCTGGTGCTGGCTGTGGTGCTGGTGTTGCTGTCGCTGGGCGACGCGCGGCGCAGCGCCGGTGCGGCACGCTGAGACGCAAACGCGCGGCTCGTGGCCGCGCGTTTGCGTCGATCGGAAGGGGTACGACTCAGTGTCCGGTAATCCGCTCGGCCGTCTCCTCGTCCGGCGGTACCAGCGGTGCATTCGGATCGAGGCGCGCTTCCAGTTGCGCCGCTTCCACCGATGGCGTGCGCCAGCCGCTCTTCACGCCCCACTGGTAGAACACCAGCCCGATGCCCGCCACCACCACCAGATCCCAGCCGTAGGGCAGGTAGCCCTTGCCGCCGAACGTGGTGCTGCCGGCCCAGGAGACCAGCGCCAGCGTGGGCAGGTAGAACACCAGCCACCAGGCGCCCTTCATCTGCCGCCCGAAATCGTGCCAGCCGGACTTGGCCTGGTAATAGAAATACACCGGCAGCGCGACCACCATCAGCAGGATGATTTCACCGGTCAGCGGCCACTTGGCCCAATACAAAAGCTCGGTGGACATGATGAAGGCGATGCCGGCCAGCACCGACAGGCCGGCCAGGCGCAGCGGGCGGTTCAACTCCGGCGCGGTACGGCGCAGCGTCATCACACTGACCGGGCCGGTAAGGTAGGAAATGATGGTCGCCACCGATATCACCGCCGCCAGCGAACCCCAGCCGCGGAAGAAAAACAGGAACAGGAACGACACCCCCAGGTTCACCCACATCGCCGGGCGCGGTATGCCCCATTTCGGGTGCACGCGACCCAGGATGCTCGGCAGCGTGCCGTTGCGCTCCATGCCGTAGAGCATGCGCGCGGTGGTGGCGGTATAGGTCATGCCGGTGCCGCTGGGGCTGACCACCGCGTCGATGAACAGCAATGTCGCCAGCCACTGCATGCCCAGGATGATCGCCAGGTCCGCGAACGGCGAGCTGAAGTTGATCCCGTGCCAGCCCACGTCGGCCAGCATCTCGCGCGGCACCGAGCCGATGAACGCCACCTGCAGCAGCACGTAGACCACGGTTGCCAGCCCGATCGAGCAGACGATGGCGAACGGGATGCTCTTGCCCGGGTTGCGCGCTTCGCCGGCCAGGTTCACCGGGCTCTGGAAGCCGTTGAAGCTGAACACGATGCCGGCGATCGCCACCGCGGTGAGGATCGAGGGGAAGTCGGTCTCGTGCAGCTCGCCGTGGATGCCCACGGCGAAGTTCTCGGCATGGAAACCGCTGGCGATCAGCAGCACCGCGGTAAGCGCGGGGATCACCAGCTTGAACAGCGTGATGGCCGTATTCGAGCGCGCAAACAGCTTCACGCTCCAGAAGTTGAACAGGAAATACATCACCACCAGCGCCGCCGCGATCAGCAGGCCATTGGTGCTCAGCTCGCCGTGGCCGCCGGGCATCTGGTGGTACAGATCCTTCGCCCACTGCCACTTCCACGACGACATGTACTGCGCCGAGGCCTCGGCCTCCACCGAGATCACCGAGACGATCGCGATCCAGTTCGCCCAGGCCGCGATGAAACCCACCAGCGAGCCGTGCGAATAATGGCCGTAGCGCACCATGCCGCCGGATTCTGGGAACATCGCGCCCAGCTCGGCGTAGGTCAGCGCCACCGTCATGATGATCGCCGCGCCGATCACCCAGGCCCAGATGGCGCCCGGCCCGGCGATCTGCGCCGCCCGCCACGCCCCGAACAGCCAGCCCGAGCCGATGATCGAGCCCAGGCCGGTAAGCATCAGGGCGAATGGCCCCACATCGCGGCGGATCTGGCTGGCTTGGGACATGGAAGCTCCTGTGCGGGCGCTGACGCCAAAAAAAGAGTCCGATGGTTGCAGAGTCACGCGACGGCTGTCATCTACCAGTGGTCATGGGCGGTCGGGACGTTGCCTGGGCACGACGCGGCGTGGCAAGGGCTGATGCAAGTCATGGCAGCTATCGGTGGAGCGGAAGATAGTGGTGGCCTCGTCGCGCGCTGGTGGTGCTTCCATGTCTGTCTGGTATCCCTGGATCGTTCTGCTCCACCTGGCCTGCGCCATCATCTTCGTGGGCGCGGTGGCGTTCGAGGTGCTGGTGGTCGAGTCGCTGCACAAGCGGTTCGACACGGCCACCATGCAACGCATCGAACAGGCGGTGATGGCGCGGGTGCGGCGCTTCATGCCGGTGGTGGTGATCCTGCTTTTCGTCAGCGGCGGCGTGCTGTTCGACATCCGCTGTGACGGCTTTGCCTGCGTGGGCTCGCGCTTCGGCAACTGGTTGCTGTTGAAGGTGGTGCTGGCGTTCGCCGTGCTGGGCGTGTTCGTCAATGCGATGTGGGCGATGCGCCATGGGAAGATGGACGTATGCCGCTTCAAGCACACGCATCGCGTGGTGCTGGCATTGATGGTCGGCATCGTGTTTCTCGCCAAGACCATGTTCTACTTGTAACGATTCATTCCCCAAGGAGCTTCACATGTCCAACGTCACCTTTCATGGCAAGCCGATCAGCGTCAATGGCCAGTTTCCCGCCGTGGGATCCGCCGCCCCGGCATTCACCCTGGTCGCGGGTGACCTTGCCGACGCCACGCTGGCGAGCTTCGCCGGCAAGCGCAAGGTGCTCAACATCTTCCCCAGCGTGGACACACCGACCTGCGCGGCTTCCGTGCGCCACTTCAACGAATCGGCCAGCAAGCTCAACAATACCGTGGTGCTTTGCATTTCGGCCGACCTGCCGTTCGCGCAGGCACGCTTCTGCGGCGCCGAAGGTTTGGACAAGGTGGTCAACCTGTCGCTGATGCGCGGCCGCCAGTTTCTCAATGACTACGGCGTGGCGATCGCCGAAGGCCCGCTGGCCGGCCTTGCCGCACGCGCCGTGGTGGTGCTCGACGAGCACGACAAGGTGCTGCATGCCGAACTGGTCGGCGAGATCGGCAACGAGCCGAACTACGACGCCGCACTCGCTGCACTGGCGTGATCGAGCCGCCCGCTGATTACGGGCGACGTGTAGGAGCGACTTCAGTCGCGATGCTCTTGCTTGTGAGTTCCCAAAAGAACGGGCCTCAAAAGAAGAAGCATCGCGACTGAAGTCGCTCCTGCAAATAAAGCCAGATTTACTTCGGGTATGTCCGCCCTCAGCGGCCGACGCCCACCACCGGCACACCAAAAGCGTGCCCTTCCGGATGCAGGCCCAGGCCGAACTTCAGGCTGCGTCCGATGCGCTGCGCATAGTCGAGCATCTGTGCGGCATTCGCCTCGTCGAGTTCCTCGCCACAGGTTTCCTGCCACAGCTCAAGCCAGCGGTCGAAGTGCCGTGCCTGGATCGGGTGCGGCCGGTGCGCCGCCATCGGGTTGCCGCGATAGCTGCCCGCACGCAACGCCACCGACGCCCAGAACGAGGTCAGCAGGCGTTTGTGTTCATCCCAGTCGTCCACGGCGGCGTTGAATATCGGGCCGATGTCCGGGTCGCGTCGCACCTTTTCGTAGAAATGGTCGACCAGCGTGGCCAGGAGGGGTTCGTCCAGTGCGGCAGATGGATTCATGCGATTCGAGACTTGGAATGATGAAGGGCGCGCGGCAGAACCGCGCGCCCGGATGGAAGGCCTGGTACTTGTGCCGAGCTTACTTGCTCAGGCTCAAGGTGCCCTTCATCAGCGCGGCATGGCCAGGGAAGGTGCAGAAGTAGGCGTACTGCTCACCAGCCTTGAGCTTCGACACGTTGATCGTGGCCGTGTCGGACTGGCCGCCACCGATCAGCTTGGTGTGCGCAATGATGCGGGCATCACCCGGCTTCTCGTAGCTGTTGGCCGCGCCGGCCTTCATGCCGTCGGCGATGACGCCCGATTCGTCGGCGCTGTGTGCCAGCACCCAGTTGTGGCCCATCGCGGTGACGGGCAGCTTGCCGGTGTGCTTGAGCGTCACGGCGAACGTCTTGCAGGTCTTCGGCACGGTGATGGTTTTGACGTTGAACTGCATGGCGTCGTTGGCTTCGACGGTGGTGGTGCATTCGGCGGCCATCAGCGGGGTGGACAACAGGCCGAGCAGGGCAATCGCGATCAACTTGCGCATGGGGAATTACTCCAGCAGAGGGGACATGGATAAACTGCAGGCCGATTGTGCCCCCGCCGCGCAGGCGTCGGCACTGACCTGGATCATCGCCGTGCGGCAAGCCGTACGCGACACTGTCGCTGCCAGATGAGGTAAACCTGATGACGCACGTAGTCACCGAAAATTGCATCAATTGCAAACACACCGATTGCGTGGAGGTGTGTCCGGTGGACTGTTTCCACGCCGGACCGAATTTTCTGGTGATCGATCCGGACGAATGCATCGACTGCACGCTGTGCGTGGAGGAGTGCCCGGTGGGTGCGATCTTCCCCGAGCTGGACGTGCCAGCCGGGCAGGAAGTATTCCTCGGCATCAACGCGGAGCTGGCGCGCGAGTGGCCGGTGCTGACCAGCAAGATCCCCGCGATGGACGACGCCGCCAAGTGGGATGGCGTGCCGGACAAATTGCCGCTGTTGAAGCGGAGCCTGGACGAGGGGTAAGTGAAAAGGAGTGAGCAGCGAGAAAAAGCGGCGACGAACGCCGGCTCCTTTCTCACTTCTCACTCATCTCCACTCACTTCGCGCGCTTCACAAAAAAAGCCGGGCAATGCCCGGCTTTTCCATGGAGGAGCACGCAGACGTCAGCCCGCCACGACCCGCACCATTTCCAGGCACTTGTTCGAGTAGCCCCACTCGTTGTCGTACCAGCTGACCAGCTTCACGAAGGTGCTGTCCAGCGCGATGCCGGCGTCGGCGTCGAACACCGAGGTGCAGGTTTCGCCGCGGAAGTCGGTGGCCACGACCTTGTCTTCGGTGTAGCCCAGCACGCCCTTCAGCGCGCCTTCGCTCTGCGCCTTCATTTCAGCGCAGATCTCGGCGTAGGTCGCGTCCTTGAGCAGCTCGACGGTGAGGTCGACCACGGAGACGTCGGCGACCGGCACGCGGAAGCTCATGCCGGTGAGCTTCTTGTTGAGCTCGGGAATCACCACGCCCACGGCCTTGGCCGCGCCGGTGGAGGACGGGATGATGTTCTCCAGGATGCTGCGACCGCCGCGCCAATCCTTGTTGCTGGGTCCGTCGACCGTCTTCTGGGTGGCGGTGGCGGCGTGCACGGTGGTCATCAGGCCGCGCTTGATGCCCCACTTGTCGTTGATCACCTTGGCGATCGGCGCCAGGCAGTTGGTGGTGCAGCTGGCGTTGGAGATGATCGCCTCGCCCTTGTAGGTCTTGTCGTTGACGCCGTAGACGAACATCGGCGTGTCGTCCTTCGACGGTGCGGACAGGATCACCTTCTTCGCGCCCGCATCGAGATGCTTCTGCGCGGTTTCCTTGGTCAGGAACAGGCCGGTGGATTCGAGCACCACGTCGGCGTTCACTTCATTCCACTTCAGGTTGGCCGGGTCGCGTTCCTGGCTCAGGCGGATGGTCTTGCCGTTGACCACCAGATGGCCATTCTCGATCTTGACGTCGCCCTTGAAGCGACCATGCACGGAGTCGTAGCTCAACATGTAGGCGAGATAATCCGGCTCGAGCAGGTCGTTGATTGCCACGATCTCGATGTCGTTGCCGAAGTTCTGCACGGCTGCGCGCAGCACGTTGCGACCGATGCGGCCGAAGCCGTTGATGCCGACCCTGATGGTCATGAGAGAGCGTCCTCCGTTGCGAAGATGGATGGCTGCCGCGGGGTACGGCGCCGGTGTTTCAGCCCTCGAATCTTACAATGAAAGCACTGTTCCTGCGGAGGGAGATTCGCCTTGTGGCAGACTTCCGCGTTTGCGCGAGTGCCCGTGATGTCGCGACCTATCCTCTCCCTCCTGCTGGCGTCGGCCATGTTTCTGGCCGCGCCGTCCGCCCGGGCGTGGGGGCCGCTGGGACACAGCGTGGTGGCCGAACTGGCGCAACGCCAGCTGAGCCCCGCAGCCGAAAGGGAGGTGGAGCGACTGCTGGCGCCGGAGCACACCACGCACCTGGCCGACGTGGCCAACTGGCCCGACCAGGTCCGCAACGATCCCGCGCTGCAGGCGTTGTGGAAACGCACAAGTCGCTGGCACTACGTCAATTTTTCCAGCGACCGCTGCCACTACGTGGCGCCGCGCGATTGCCCGAAGGGCGAGTGCGTGGTGGCCGCGCTGGCGCGGGAAGTGCAGGTGCTGGGCGATCGTTCGCAGCCCGATGCGGTGCGGCGCGAAGCGCTGAAGTTCGTGGTGCATCTGGTGGGTGACGTGCACCAGCCGCTGCACGCCGGTTACCGGCCGGACCGCGGTGGCAACCAGTATCAGGTGCAGTTCGAGGGCAAGGGCAGCAACCTGCACAAGGTGTGGGATTCCGGCCTGCTGGGTACGCGCCACTTGCGCTGGCGGGATTACGCCAACCTGCTGGATTCGCGATCGCCGGCGACCTTGCCGCGGCCGATCGCCCCGCTGGACAACCCGTACGCGCAATGGGCCGAGGAGTCGTGCCGGCTCACCGCCGCAATGGACTTCTATCCATCCAGACGGCGAATCGGGTCGGCCTATGTGGACCGGAACCTCCCGCTTGCCGAACGGCGTTTGCGCGTGGCGGGAAGGCGGTTGGCCGAGGTCTTGAACCGTCATCTGGGTGACGTCGTCACGCAACATGCGCACAAGCATTGATATGGGGACGAAGAGTTCTGGTAATCTGATTTGATGACTACCGAACCCCAATCCCGCCGTACCCGAATCGTCGCCACGCTCGGCCCCGCCACCGATGCTCCCGGCATGCTCGAACAGATCATCGCCGATGGCGTGGACGTGGTTCGACTCAACCTTTCCCATGGTCAGCCCGACGACCATCGCGCACGCGCCGCCGCGGTTCGCGTCGCTGCCGCCAGCGCCGGTCGCGAGGTCGGCATCCTGGCCGATCTGCAAGGCCCCAAGATCCGCATCGAGAAATTTGCCAACGGCCCGATCGAACTGGTCAACGGCGCATCCTTCGTGCTGGATTGCCGCCCCGACGCACCCGCCGGCAACGACCAGCGCGTCGGCGTCAGCTATTACGGCCTCCCCAATGATGTGCATGCCGGCGACGTCCTGTTGCTGGACGACGGCCTGCTGGCCTTGACGGTGCTGGAAGTGGTGGGCGCCGAAGTGCGTTGCCAGGTGCTGATCGGCGGCCGCCTGTCCGACCGCAAGGGCCTCAATCGCCAGGGCGGCGGGCTGTCGGTGACAGCGCTGTCGGACAAGGACAAGGCCGACATCAAGCTGGCCGCCGAGATCGGCGCCGATTTCCTGGCCGTGTCCTTCGTGCGTTCGGCCGACGACATGCACCAGGCGCGTCGCCTGCTGCACGAAGCGGGCGGCAACGCCTCGCTGGTGTCCAAGATCGAGCGTGCCGACGCGATCCCCGTGCTGGGCGAGATCATCGACGCCTCCGACGTGGTGATGGTGGCGCGCGGTGACCTGGGCGTGGAAATCGGCGACGCCGAACTGCCGGGCCTGCAGAAGAAGATCATCCGCGAGTCGGTGCAGCGCAATCGCGCGGTGATCACCGCCACGCAGATGCTGCAGTCGATGGTCTACGCGCCGATCCCCACCCGCGCCGAAGTGCTGGACGTGGCCAACGCGGTGATCGACGGCACCGATGCGGTGATGCTGTCGCAGGAAACCGCTGCCGGCGCGCATCCGGACAAGGCTGTTCAGGCGATGGTGCGCATCTGCCTGGGCGCCGAGCGCCAGTTCGAACCCAAGGACGACCTCACCACTGCCGGCCACCGCCTCGATCGCACCGATCAGGCCATTGCGCTGGCCGCCATGCTGGTGGCCAAGCAGTTGGGCGTGCGCGCGATCATCGCGCTGACCGAGTCGGGCGCCACCGCGCAGTGGCTGTCGCGCTACCGCACCGCGGTGCCGATCTACGCGTTGTCGCCGTTCGACGATGCGCGCCGACGCATGCTGGTGCTGCGCGACGTGAAGCCGGTGGAATTCAACCATGCCGGCCAGAACCTCGCCGCCTCCGCCCGCGCCGCCGTGCAGTTGCTGTTCGACCAGGGCAAGCTCAGCGAGGGCGATCGCGTGGTGGTCACCCACGGCGACCATGTTGGCCTCGGCGGTGGCACCAACACGCTGAAATTGCTGGCGGTCGGTACCGGCGGCATGGTGGAAAGCCTGCGCGACCTGTAACGACAAGTGCGATTTCTACACATGCCCGCGGCTACACTGCGGGCATGCGGTTGCATCCCTGGAGGTTGTCATGAAGTCGTCATTCCGCCCGTCCCTGACCATCGTGCTGCCCGTACTGATGGCGCTTTTCTCCGTGCCGTTGCTGGCACAGACGCAGATGCGCAAGCTCGATCCGCAGAATCTTTACCGCTACTGGATCCTGCTCAATACCCAGATCAAGCTGGATGCCCCGAACAGCGGGCTGAACCTCGACAAGCCCGGCTGTGCCGCCGTGACCTACACGGTCGGTTCGGACGGCGTGCCGCTCGATGTGACCCTGGTCAAACTGATCCCCAAGAGCGACCTGGGCCCGATGGCGGTCAACGCCGTCGCCAATTTCCGCTACGGGCCGTCGTTGACCAACCGCAACGCCGAGCCGATATCCACGTATTACATCGTGCCGTTCAACGCGCCCGAGGACAAAGCGGCGCGGAAGCAGGTAGTCGACGCCTGCGTGCTGCCGGGATACAACGGCCAGCATTGACACGGCTGCCTTCCCGCAGGCGAGTCACCCTCGTGCAACTGGCCTATAATGGCGAGCTCTGAACCGTACCGGCGCGCATGTTGGTGCGGCATCGTCCCTCGTGCGGTTTGTCGCCGCCGCGTTCCACGGAGTCGCCATGAGTATTGAAGATCTCGAAAGCATCGCCCTGGCCATGGTCGCGCCCGGCAAGGGCATCATCGCCATCGATGAATCGACCAAGACGATCGGCAAGCGTCTGGCCGCCGTCGGCGTCGAGAGTACCGAGGAAAGCCGACGCGCCTATCGCGAAATGCTGCTGACCACGCCCGCTCTCGGCGAACATATTTCCGGCGCCATCCTGTACGACGAGACGATCCGCCAGTCCACGAAGGATGGCGTGCCGTTCACCACGGTGATGAAGAAGGCCGGCATCATTCCCGGCATCAAGGTCGACAAGGGAACCGTGCCGCTGGCCGGGTTTCCGGGCGACGTGGTCACCGAAGGGCTCGACGGCCTGCGCGAGCGGTTGCAGGAATACGCCAAACTGGGTGCGCAATTCGCCAAGTGGCGGGCGGTGATCAAGATTACCGAGGACACCCCCAGTTCCACCGCCATCGAGGCGAACTGCCACGCGCTGGCGCGCTATGCCGCGCTGTGCCAGGAGGCCGGCCTGGTGCCGATGGTCGAGCCTGAAGTGTTGATGGACGGCGACCATTCCATCGACGTCAGCTATGAGGTGCACGAAGCCGTGCTGCGCAGCTTGTTCAACGCGCTGTACGAGCAGAACGTGATGCTCGAAGGCACCATCCTGAAGATCAGCATGGTCATTCCGGGCAAGGACAGCGACGAGCAGGTGGATGCCGAGGAAGTGGCCGATGCCACCGTACGCGTGCTGAAATCATGCGTGCCGGCCTCGTTGCCGGGCATCGTGTTCCTCTCCGGGGGGCAGACCGACAAGCAGGCCACCAGCCATCTCAATGCGATCAACCATATCGGCCCGCATCCGTGGCCGCTGTCGTTCTCGTATGGCCGTGCCATGCAGCAGGCGGCGCTGAAACTGTGGGCGAAAGACCCGAAGGCGAACGTTGCCGAGGCGCAGAAGACCGTCCATGCCCGCGCCCGCGACAACGGCCTGGCGGCACTGGGGCGCTGGAACGGCTGACGCAAGCGAATCGCCAGCAAGGCATGAATAAAAAAGGGCACCGCAAGGTGCCCTTTTTTATTGTCGGTGACGCGGTGGCGTCAGCCGGCGGATCTCAGAAGCGGTACTCGGCGCTGACCGAGAAAATCCGCGTGCCAAGCTCGTACACGTCCTTGTCGATCTTGTAGTAATCGAAGTTGCCACCCACGCTCCAGTGGCGGTTGATGTCGTAACCCGTGCCCACGCCGGCGTACCAGCCCAGCGACTGCTCGCTGGCGCGGAACGTGTCCGAGCTGCCGTCGTCATAGGCGATGCGCGCCTTGGCGTGCAGCTTCCACAGGAAGGCGCCGCCGCGCGCGGAAATGTACCAGTGGCTGGTGGGGTTGAAATGGCCGTTGAGGCCCAGCGTCCAGCCATCGCCGGACAGTTTCACGCGGTCGCCGAAGTCGTCGCTCTCGCTGATGCTGCCGAGGTTGGTGTAACCGGCCTCGAAGCCGAGGATGCGCTGGTCGCGGTAGCCGGCGTTGACGATGAACGCCGTGTCGGTTTCGGTACCCGAGCCGAAGTCGTCGACCTCTGCACTGTAGTGCGAGCTGCCGACGTTGCCGTTGACGAACCAGCCGTTGGGCTGTTCTGCGTGGGCGGTCGCGACGAAGGCCATGCCGCTGGCGGCGATGGCAAGGGGGAGTAGGTGTTTACGCATGGGGATATGGACCCTCCTGATGGTCCGATCAATCCGATGAGCCGCTTCTGCGGCGACGCGATTGTAACGGCTGGCCGGGTCCGGGGAAAAACGCGGGCAAAAAGAAAGGCGCCTTGCGGCGCCCTTCTTCCTGTCGTCCGTGCAACAGGGTGAATCGAATCAGAAGCGGTATTCCGCGCTGACCGACACCATGTCCGTGCTCAGGTCGATGCGGTCCTTCTTCGCGTCGTAGTAGTCGTAGTTCAAGCCTACGCTGACGTTGTTGTTGAAGTCGTAGCCGAAGCCGGCGCCGGCGTACCAACTGGTGTCATCCAGACCCTTGCGGACCGGGTTCTCGTTGTTGCTCAGGCCGTGGCCCTTCCAGCCGTAGATGCCAGTGCGGGCGCTGACGTACCAGTTCGGGGTGACGTTGAAGTGACCGTTCACGCCGGCCGTCCAGCCGTGCAGCTGCGACTTGCCGTCTTCCACCACCGGGTCGTCATTGAAGACGTTCTTGGCGTGGATGTTGCCCAGGTCGTTGTAGCCAACCTCGACGCCCAGTGCGACAGACGGGTTCACCGACCAGCGGTAACCACCGTTGACGGCATAGCCGGTGTCGTTGTCGTCGTACGGGCCGTGGTTGATCGAGGTCTGGCCGACGTTGCCGTTGACGAACCAGCCGCCGTTCTGCGTGGGCGCACTCTGCGCAAAGGCTGCGGGTACGGCAACCAGGCCGGCAGTGGCGAGGGCGAGGGCAAGCAGACTCTTGTTTTTCATGGATATCTCCAGTGTTTTTTTTGTGGCAGGCGACCCATTGGGGGAGTGGTCGCTGCGGGCGCGCGCCATGGGGGCGACGACACCTGCCACTTAGATGGTGCTGCGGTCCGGAGATTCAATACCGACAAGTTCAGTATTAAGTCTGGGTTAATCCGCGGCGAGAAGAGGCGCGGCGGCCCGCGCCGCGCCTCTTCGGGGCATCACCGGTCAGAACCGGTATTCAGCCGATACCGTGGCGGTATCCGAGCTAAAGCTGATGCCGTGCTTCTTGGCGTGGTAGTAGTCGTACGCCAGACCCAGGCTGAAGTTGTTGTTGAAGTCGTAGCCCACGCCGGCACCCGCGTAGTAGTCGACCTTTTCCAGCGAGTGACGGTTGACGTCCTGGTTGTTGTAGCCGTGGCCCTTCCAGCCGTACACGCCGGTGCGGCCACTGACATACAGCCCCTGCCACACGTTGATGCGGCCGTTGACGCCGGCGGTCCAGCCGCGCAACGCGTTGCGGCGACCGGTGAGGTTGACGTTGTCGCTGTTGAAGGCGTTCTTCAACCGGAAATTGCCCAGGTCGTTGTAGCCGATATCAACGCCAAGGCCGACGTCCTGGCCGACCTTCCAGCGGTAGCCGCCGGTCAGTGCGTAGGTGGTCGGGTGATCGTTGTACGGGCCTTGCGCCACGTGGGCCTGGCCAACGTTGGCACCGATGAACCAGTTGCCGCTGCCGACAGCCTGGTTCGGCTGGTAGTTGCCGTTCGCGGACGTCGGGGTGCTGCTGGAAACAGAGTCGTCCTGCGCAAATGCGGGCAGGGCGCAAAGAGACGCGGAGGTAATCGCCAGGGCTAGTAGTGTTTTTTTCATGAGGGAACTCCTGCGTATAACCAATGCATCGTCGGGTTGGGGAAAGCCCGATGACGACCCACGGAATCCGGGGGCGGGTGCATTGAACAGGCCCGAGCCTGAAGCGCGCCGATATGTCCTGACCAAAAATTAAGGCCGAATTAATGTTTGGCCTTTCAGCCGTCCAAAACTGCGCGTCCCGGAGAGCGCGACAGTGACAAGCTGAATCAGCGATAATGGGATTTTGCCCGCCCCGGAGAGAACCTGATGCCCACCCGTCGTGAACTAGCCAATGCTGTGCGTGCCCTGGCCATGGATGCCGTCGAGGCGGCCAAGTCCGGCCATCCGGGCATGCCGATGGGTATGGCCGACATCGCCGAGGTGTTGTGGAACGATTTCCTGCAGTTCAATCCGGGCAACCCGGGCTGGTTCAACCGCGACCGCTTCGTGCTCTCCAACGGCCACGGCTCGATGCTGCAGTACGCGCTGCTGCACCTGTCCGGCTACGACCTGCCGATCGACGAGCTGAAGCACTTCCGCCAGCTGCATTCGAAGACCGCCGGCCATCCGGAATACGGCCACACGCCCGGCGCCGAAACCACCACCGGTCCGCTGGGCCAGGGCCTGGCGAACGCCGTGGGCTTTGCGCTGGCTGAAAAGATTCTGGCGGCGCGCTTCAACCGGCCCGGCCACGATATCGTCGATCACCACACCTATGTGTTCCTCGGCGACGGCTGCCTGATGGAAGGCATCTCGCACGAAGTCGCCTCGCTGGCCGGCACCTGGAAGCTGGGCAAGCTGGTGGCGGTGTATGACGACAACGGCATCTCCATCGATGGCGAAGTCGAAGGCTGGTTCACCGACAACACGCCCGCGCGTTTCGAAGCCTACGGCTGGAACGTGATCCGCGATGTCGACGGCCACGACGCCGAGGCGGTGAAGAAGGCGCTGGCGCAGGCCACCGCGCAGAGTGAGCGCCCCACGCTCATCTGCGCCAAGACCATCATCGGTTTCGGCGCGCCCAACAAGCAGGGCAAGGAAGAAAGCCACGGTGCCGCGCTGGGCAAGGACGAGATTGCCGCCGCGCGCGTGCAGTTGCAGTGGAACCATGCGCCGTTCGAGATCCCGGCCGACATCTATGCCGGTTGGAACGCGCGCGACAAGGGCGTCGCCCGCGAACGCAGCTGGGACGAGGCATTCGCCGCCTACGCCACGGCACATCCGGAGCTGGCGGCCGAGCTGAAGCGCCGTTTGTCCGGCGAACTGCCGCAGGATTGGGCCGAGAAGTCGCAGGCATATGTCGCCAAGCTGCAGGCGGAAGGCCCCGAGGTGGCTTCGCGCAAGGCTTCGCAGATGACCCTGGACGCTTATGGTCCGCTTCTGCCCGAACTGCTGGGTGGTTCCGCCGATCTGGCCGCCTCCAACCTCACCAAGTGGAAGGGCAGCCTCGACGCCGGCAACGGCAACAGCTCCGACGGCAAGGGCAACTACGTCTATTACGGCGTGCGCGAATTCGGTATGACCGCGATCGCCAACGGCCTGGCGCTGCATGGCGGCTTCATTCCCTACGACGCCACTTTCATGGTGTTCTCCGATTACGCCCGCAACGCGGTTCGCATGAGCGCCTTGATCCCCGCGCAAGCCATTCACGTCTACACGCATGACTCGATCGGCCTGGGCGAAGACGGCCCCACCCATCAGCCGGTGGAGCACATGGCCAGCCTGCGCCTCATCCCGAACAACCACGTGTGGCGTCCTTGCGATGCAGTGGAGTCGGCGGTGTCGTGGAAGGCCGCGATCGAGCGTCGTGGTGCGCCGTCATGCCTGGTATTCTCGCGCCAGGCTCTGAAGCATCAGCAGCGCGATGAGCAGCAGCTGGCGGACATCCGCCGCGGCGGCTATGTGCTGTCCGATCCGGCGGACACGAAGTTCCAGGTGATCCTGATCGGCACCGGCTCCGAGGTGGAGCTGGCGATGGAAGCCTCGCGCGCGCTGGCACAACAGGGCATCGCTGCCCGCGTGGTGTCGATGCCGTGCACCGACGTGTTCGACGAACAGCCGCTGGAATACCGCGAAGGCGTGCTGCCGGGCTGGTGCCGCGCCCGCGTGGCGGTGGAAGCGGCCAGTGCCGACTTCTGGGCCAAGTACGTCGGCTTCGACGGCGAAGTGATCGGCATGAACACCTTCGGCGCCTCCGCACCCGCGCCGCAGCTGTTCGAGCACTTCGGCATTACCGTGGCGCACGTGGTCGACGCGGCCAAGCGCGTGGTGGGCTGAACCCGGCGCGCCCCCACAGGGGCGCGTTGTTTTTCTGTGGGAGCGACTTCAGTCGCGATGCTCTTTCTTTGAGGCTACGGAAGAAGAGCGTCGCGACTGAAGTCGCTCCTACATGCTGGTTTCGGCCTGCTGCTCCTGGAACGCCCTGGGCGTGCAACCCAGCTCCCGACGGAACACGGTGTAGAGGTATTGCACCGAGGTGAAGCCGCAACGCACGGCGATGTCGGCCATCGACGATTCGCCCTGCCGCAACAAATCCTGTGCGATCTCCAGCTTGTGCCGCAGGATCTCCTGGTGGACGCTGCGTTTCAGCGTGCGCCGGAAATGCTCCTCCAGCAGCGAGCGCGACACTCCCACGTAATCGGCCACCTGCTCGGTGCGGATGCCAAGGCAACCGTACTGGCGGATGTAGTGGCGCGCGCGCATCACATACGGGCTGCACACCGACTGGTACATGCTCGATGCACCCACGTGCAGATTCTCCGGCGGCACCAGCACGCGGGTGTCACTGCAGTCGGCGCCATGCAGCATGCGGTGCAATACATGCGCGGCGGTGCGTCCCATTTCCTCGGTGCCCTGTTGCACGGAGGTGAGCGGGATGCGGCTGAGCATCCGCGTCAGCGGGTCGTTGTCGATACCCACGATGGCCACCTCGTCGGGCACCGGGATGTCGGCCATCATGCAGGCCTGCAGCAGCTGCCGTGCGCGTGCATCGGTCACCGCCAGCACGCCGATCGGCTTGGGCAGGGATTGCAGCCAGGCCATCAAAGCCTCGGTGGCGTCGCTCCAGCCGGCGGCGGTGGTGGCATGGCCGTGATAGATGAAACCCTCGAGGCCGTCGCGCCGGAGCATCGCGTCGAAAAGCCGTTCCCGCTCCTCGGCCCAGCCGGGGATGTTGGGCGCCAGCGGCAGGGAATAGAACGCGAAGTTCTGCAGGCCCTGCTCGATCAGATGGTCATAGGCCAGCCGCACCAGCGCGGCATTGTCGGTCGCGATGTACGGCAAGCCCTTCGGGTAGCGCGACGCATCGGCATAGGAGCCACCGACGGCGACCACCGGCACGTCGACCTGGCGCAACGCCGTATAGATCGGGTCGTCGACGGCGGTGATGATGCCATCGCCGCACCACTCGATCAGGTCGGTCGCCCGGCAGTGGAAATCCTCCTGCATGAACAGGTCCCAGCTGACCCGGGTGGACGCCAGATAGTTGCCGATGCCGGCGATGACCTGGCGATCGAATGCCTTGTTCGCGTTGAACAGCAACGCGATGCGATGGACGCCGTGTGGGTGGCTCATGGGTTCACCTTGGAGGAGCCGCCTCGAAGGTAGCCCCGTACCTGGCGTGCGCCGTATACGCGCACGTGTTGCAGCCGGATTTCCCGAGGCTAGCACGAGTGCAACGCACGACCGTGGTGCGCTGCGGCGTGCGCACAAGAAGAAATGTGGCCCATCTGGGCGATTTCGTCATTGCATGCCGCGGCGCAGCACCGGCACCATGATCGTTTCCGGGCTGCGCCGCCGGGTTCGGTAGCGGTCCATGCGCCGCTGCGAAGCTGGTGCGGGAAGGTCACCCGGGCCGCGCGCGCAGGCGTCGTGGGTGGATACGGGACCGCTCGATGGTGGGGGCTACGCGAACAGCCACTGATAGCGCTACCATCGGCGGGGAAGTGTGTCGCCGACGATGACGGTCGCGAGCATCGTCGACCACGCTGCCCGGTGTTTCGATCACCGTGCAGTGGCGTAGCTGGGACGGCATGGACGGCCAAACCGGGTGACGACGGCAAGGGTGCAGTGCCGCCGCTGCGGTTGTTGGCGTGAAGCCCAAGCTCCTACTATGGGCGGCGGCGTGCCGTTGTCCGTGACATCCACATGGCCGAAAGGCTGGGGTACCCATGAAATCCTCGAACAAGCGAGTGACGGAGCAAGCATGAAACTGACGACCTTACGTGCGCTGGGAGTGCTGCTGTGCCTGGGCCTGGCGGGCCTTGCCAGCAGCTGCACGCAGAGCAGCAAGAAACCCACCCTGATCGGCTTCAGCATCGACGACATGCGACTGGAGCGCTGGGCGCGCGATCGCGACTTCTTCGATGCCGCCGCCACCAAGCTCGGCGCCAAGGTACTGGTGCAATCGGCCAATGGCAGCGAGGAGCGCCAGGTGGCGCAGATCGAGAACATGATCTCGCGCGGCGTGGACGTGCTGGTGATCGTGCCGCAGAACTCCAAGGTGCTGGGCAACGTGATCCGCGAGGCGCATCGCAACCACGTCAAGGTGGTGTCGTACGATCGCCTGATCCTCAACGCCGACGTCGACGCGTACATCTCCTTCGACAACCTCAAGGTCGGCGAGATGCAGGCGCAGGGCGTGGTCAACGTCAAGCCGAAGGGCAACTACTTCCTGCTCGGCGGCGCGCCCACCGACAACAACGCCAAGATCCTGCGCCAGGGCCAGATGCAGGTGCTGCAGCCGCTGATCGACAAGGGCGACATCAAGATCGTGGGCGACCAGTGGGTGCCGGACTGGAACCCGACCCGGGCGCTGGGCATCGTGGAAGATGCGCTCACCGCCAACGCCAACAACATCGATGCCATCGTGGCCTCCAACGACGCCATCGCCGGCGGCGCGGTGCAGGCGCTGGCCGCGCAGCGGCTGGCCGGCAAGGTGGCCGTGTCCGGCCAGGACGCCGACCTGGCCGGCGTCAAGCGCGTGGTCGAAGGCACCCAGACGATGACCGTGTACAAGCCGCTCGACCAATTGGCCACCCAGGCGGCCAAACTGGCGGTGGACCTGGCCCGTGGCGGGAAGCCGGCCTACAACTCGCATTACGACAATGGCGAGAAGTCGGTCGACAGCATCCTGCTGCAGCCGGTCGCGCTGACCCGCGACAACGTCGACAAGGTGATCACCGACGGCTTCTATACCCATGCGCAGGTCTATGGCAACTGAGTCCGCCGCCCGCGCCGGGGAGAACGGCGACTGCCTGTTGGACATGCGCGGCATCCGCAAGATGTTCGGCAGCTTCGCCGCTGTCGACGGCGTTGATCTGCAGGTGCGCGCGGGCGAATGCCTGGGTCTGTGCGGCGAGAACGGTGCCGGCAAATCCACCCTGATGAAGGTGCTGTCGGGCGTCTATCCCTACGGCAGTTACGAGGGCGAGATCCTGGTCGATGGCGTGCCGCTGCAGGCCCACACGGTGGCCGACAGCGAGCGCGCCGGCATCGCCATCATCCATCAGGAATTGATGCTGGTGCCGGAGCTCAGCGTCACCGAGAACATCTTTCTCGGCCGCGAGATCCGCCGCTTCGGCGGCCTGATGGATTACCCGGCCATGCACCAGCGCGCCGAAGCGCTGCTGCGCGAGCTGGGCATCGAAGGCATCAATGTGGGGCAGCAGGTGCTGCACTACGGCAGCGGCCACCAGCAGCTGATCGAGATCGCCAAGGCGCTCAGCAAAGAGGCGCGGCTGATCATTTTCGATGAGCCATCGTCCTCGCTCACCGCCACCGAAACCCGCACCCTGTTGTCGATCGTGGCCGATCTCAAGCGCCGCGGCGTGGCCTGCGTGTACATCTCGCACAAGCTCGACGAAGTGGCCGAGGTATGCGACCGCATCACCGTGATCCGTGACGGCAAGCACATCGGTACGCGGTCGATGGCCGAGCTCGACACCGCGCAGATCGTCACCATGATGGTGGGCCGCGAACTGGGCCAGATGTTCGAGCGCAAGCCGCACACCATCGGCGAGGTGGTGCTTGAGGCATCCAACGTCACCTGCCTGGACGTGATGAACCCCAAGCGCAAGCGCGTCGATGACGTGTCGCTGCAAGTGCGCAAGGGCGAGATCCTGGGCATCGCCGGCCTGATCGGTGCCGGTCGCACCGAGCTGGTGTCGGCGATCTACGGCGCCTATCCGGGCACGTGGAGCGCGGAGTTGCGCATCGAAGGCAAGCCGGTGCATATCCGCAGCCCGCAGGCGGCGGTGGCCGCCGGCCTGTGCATGGTGCCGGAAGATCGCAAGCGCGATGGCATCGTGCCGCTGATGGGCGTGGGGCCGAACATCACCCTGAGCGTGCTCGACCATTACGCGCGCGGCGGGGTCATCGACGGCAACCGCGAGGCGCACGCGTTTCACCACGAGATGAAGCGGCTCAACGTGCGTGCCAGCAGCCCCATGCTGCCGATCGCCAGCCTTTCCGGCGGCAACCAGCAAAAGGCGGTGCTGACCCGCATGCTGATGCCCGATCCCAAGATACTCATCCTCGACGAGCCCACCCGAGGCGTGGACGTGGGCGCCAAGCAGGAAATCTACCGGCTGATCTTCGACCTTGCATCGCGCGGCATGGCGATCATCGTGGTCAGCTCCGAAATGCCCGAGGTGCTCGGTCTCAGTGACCGCGTGCTGGTGATGGCCGATGGCCGCATACGTGGCGACTTCATCAACGACGGATTGCGCCAGGAAGACCTGCTGGCCGCCGCGCTGGAATTGCCGCACAGGATCGATAACGCATGAACGCTTCCGTGAATGTTTCCCCCGCGCCCTCCGGGCAGAACCGAATGCCGGGCTCGACCCGCGTCCGGCAGTTCTTTTCGCAATACAAGATCGTGGCGCTGCTGGTGGCCGTCGCGCTGATCTGGGCGTACTTCTCGTACGCCACCAACGGCGCCTTCCTCACTTCGCGCAACATCTCCAACCTGTTCCGGCAGATGTCGATCACCGGCATGCTGGCGCTGGGCATGGTGTTCATCATCATCGCCGGCGAAATCGACCTTTCCGTCGGTTCGTTGCTGGGCCTGCTGGGCGGCGTAGCCGCCATCCTGGACATCAGCCAGCACCTGCCGCTGCCCGTCACCATCCTGCTGGTGCTGCTGCTGGGCGCCTTGGTCGGCACCTTCAATGGCCTGTGGGTGACGTGGCTGAGAGTGCCGTCATTCATCGTAGGCCTGGGCGGCATGCTGGCGTACCGCGGCGCGCTGCTGGGCGCCACCGGCGGCTCCACCATCGCGCCGTCGTCCGACGCGTTCGTGGTGATCGGCCAGGGCTACGTGTCGCCGGCCACGGGCAATGTGTTGGCGGTGCTGATCCTGGCCCTGCTGGCCTTCGTCACCTGGCGCCGGCGCACCGCGCGCCAGCGGCTGGAACTGAAGGTCAGCCCGGTCTGGATGGATGCCGCCAAGCTGGTCGCGGCCGCCGTGGCGCTGTTTGTATTCGTGCACGTGCTCAACGATTACGGCGGCATCCCGGTGCCGGTGCTGTTGTTGCTGGGCCTGCTGGCGGTGTTCTCGTTCATTGCCACGCAGACGGTGTTCGGACGTCACATCTACGCCATCGGCAGCAACATTGAAGCCACGCGTTTGTCCGGCATCAACGTCGATCGCGTGCGCCTGGCGGTGTTCGCCCTGATGGGTGTGATGTGCGCCTTCGCTGGCCTGGTCAACACCGCCCGCCTGGCCGCGGGCTCGCCCTCGGCCGGCATCAACGGCGAACTCGACGCGATCGCCGCCTGCTTCATCGGCGGCGCCTCGATGCGCGGCGGCGTGGGCACGGTGCATGGCGCGCTGGTGGGCGTGCTGGTGATGGCCAGCCTCGACAACGGCATGTCGATGATCGACGTGGATGCGTACTGGCAGATGATCGTTAAAGGCCTGATCCTGGTGCTGGCCGTCTGGGCCGACGTAGTCTCCAGCGGCGCCCGCCGCTGACGCACCCCTGTAGGAGCGCACCCTGTGCGCGGTGCTCTTGTTGTAAGCTTTTTTACTTTCATGCAGCCTTAAAGCAAGAGCTTTCGATCGCCTACGGCGCTCGAGTCACTTTCTCTTTGCGTGCTCAAAGAGAAAGTAACCAAAGAGAAAGAGCACCCCGCTTACGCGCTTTCCGGGCATCCTGCCCGGAAAGTCCGCGGACGGGCTGCGGGGTTTGTCGACAGCACATCCTGTGCTGACGCCAAACTGGCTTGCATCCATGCAAGCCACCCTTCGGGCTCTTCCTCCGCCCGCCCGCCGCTTCTGAGGGGCCCCGGGTAGAGCAGCGCGCCATCGTGGCGCGCACTCGGTGCGCAGCGGCGTTGCCGCTACGAGAGCGTCGCGGCGTGGGTTTTTGATGTTCCTCTTACTTCCGATCACCCTGAGCGTAGCCGCGCAACGGCGGAGTCGAAGGGTGAAGTCGAGCGGCCCTTCGACTTCGGCCTTTGGCCTACGCTCGGGGAGAACGGCTGAGGTGAGCAACTTCTGCTTCTGCTTCTGCTTTCGCCTTTGCCCTGGCTCCATCCCGAGTACGGGCCAGGATGGCCCGTCGCTCTACCCGGGGCCCCTGTGCGGCGGTGAGGCGGGGCCGACAAGGCCGCGCAGCGGGAGTCGACATGGATGTCGACTCCTTTTCGCCAGGGCAGGATGCCCTGTCGAAAAGCCCGACCCCGACTCACGGACTTGCCGCCCATGGATGGGCGGCAAGCGCCAAGCGGGGTGGCCTTCTCTTTTGGTTACTTTTCTCTTGGCCACGCAAGAGAAAAGTGACTCGAGCGCCGCAGGCGATCGAAAGCCTTTGATTTGCTCGACCAACAAGAAGCGTCGCGACTGAAGTCGCTCCTACAAACATCAAGCGCATCGGGGCTGAAGGCGCTCCCACAGGGTGTGTTCCAGGCAAGCCCGTCTGTACTCGTTGCACGACCTGCCGCGAAATCCCGGTCTTTATCAAATCCCCCAACCCGCGTAACGAATTTTGCCGAAAGCGGGGCAGCGGAGCGGGTGCGGCCTATTTGTATGATAAATAGACAGGCATTCCGATGTGCGCCTGGTGGCGCGCGTCCGTAGCAGCGTTGGGGGATGCCGTGCGAATTTCCAGAATTGCCCTGTTCAGCCTGGCCTTGGCCCTTGTCGCCACGGTGGCCACGGTCGATGCCGCCGAGAGGGTTGCGCTTGACCGCCATGGTGCGTGGGTAAGCGTCGAGGCGTATGGCCCGAACGTCGTCCACGTGACGATTGCCGCCGACAAGGCGCAGGTGCTGGCGGCGCCCGGTTACGGGATTCTTGCCGACCACGCCGACAGCTCGACCTTCAAGCAAACCCGTGATGCCAGCGGCAACACTTTTGCGTCCGCCGCGTTGACCCTGCATGTGGACGCGCCACCGCCGCCGCGTACGCCGGCGATCACCGATCGCTATTTCGCGCCGCAGCTGGCGCCGGTGAGCCTGCAGGTGAAGAACGCCAGCGGCGTGACGGTCGTCGACATGACCGGTTGGGAGATGTCGCCGCATGAGGTGGCGGGCGAGGCCACCTATCAGGTGGGCGCCACCTTCAAGGCGCCCGCCGATGAGCACTATTACGGTATGGGCCAGAACCAGGACAGCCTGGGGCCGCTCGACCTGCGCGGCCGCGTGATCGACTGCAAGCACTGGTACGACGCGCCCAGCGGCGAAACCGTGTGCGTGCCCTTCATGGTTTCGTCGAAGGGCTACGGCATCATCTGGGACAACCCGTCGGAGACGCGCTTCGTGGCCGGCATCAACGGTCACACCCGGTTCCAGTCGAAAGTGGGTGAGCGCGTCAGCTTCTTCGTCATCACCGGCGACACGCCGGAGCAGATCTACTCGGCTTACGCGCGGGTGACCGGCAAGACGCCGATCCCGCCCAAGGCGGCGTTCGGCCTGATCCAGTCCAAGGCGCGCTACAGCAGCCAGGACGAGATCCTGCGCGTGGCACGGACCTATCGCGAGAAAAACTATCCGCTCGACGTGATGGTGCTCGACTGGTTCTACTGGACGCGCATGGGCCAGATGGACATCAACCCGGCGGAGTTCCCCGACCCCGATGGCATGAACCGGCAACTGCACGCGATGGGCATGAAATCCATCGTGTCGGTGTGGCCGCGCTTCGAGCGTTCCAGCCGCTATTTCAAGGAGCTCGACACCAAGGGCTATTTCCTGAAGGACAAGAACGGCAAGACGGTCGATGGCCTGCCGTTCCGTTCCGATCGCGCCGGTGCGCTGATCGACGCGACCAACCCGGCCGCACGCCAGTGGTTCTGGACGCACATGCGCGACAACATCCTGTCGCACGGCTTCGACTACCCGTGGCTGGACGAAACCGAACCCGACCTGGTGCCGGACGGCTATTTCTTCTCGATCGGCTCCGGCGACCGTTACCACAACGTGTTCCCGCTGCTGCACGTGGAAAGCGTGGCCAAGGGCATGCGCGCCTGGAAACCGGACGAGCGCGTGCTGATTCTTTCCCGCGCGGCGTACCTGGGTTCGCAGCGTACCGGCGCGCTGTTCTGGTCGTCGGATGTCGACCCGAGCTGGGAAGCGCTGCGCCGCCAGATTCCCACCGGCCTCAACATGACCGCGTCGGGCATTGCCTATTGGGGCAACGACATCGGCGGCTGGCAGTGGCTGCCGCAGACTACCAGCGCCACCAAAAAGCCGTTGCTCGATCCCTCCGACGCACGCGACGTGGTGGGGCAGAACAACGACTACCCCGAACTGCTGACGCGCTGGTTCGAGTACGGCACTTTCCTGCCCACGCTGCGCATCCACGGCAGCCGCAAGCACACGGAAATCTGGGCGTTCGGCCATGAGGCCGAGGCGGTCATGGCGAAGTACGACCGGCTTCGCTATCGCCTGATTCCCTACATCTACAGCTTGGCCAAAAAGACCTACGACACCGGCGCGCCGTTCATGCGTCCGTTGTGGATGGATTTCCCGGACGATCCCAACGTCGCCGACCTCGGCACGCAATACATGTTCGGCCCCGCGTTCCTGGTGGCGCCGATCACCGAACAGGGCCAGACCGAAAAAGACGTCTATTTGCCTGCCGGCAGCGACTGGTACAACTTCTGGACCAACGAAAAGCTGGCCGGCGGACGCTGGGTGAAAGTGGCCGCACCCATCGACCAGATTCCCGTGTTCGTGCGCGCCGGTTCGATCGTGCCGTTGGGTTCGGACGTCCAGTCCACCGCATCGAAGCAATCGATCGCCGAGATTCGCGTCTACCCCGGCAGCGACGCCGAGTTCGCGCTGTATGACGACGACGGCACTTCGTACGCGTATCAAAAAGGGCAGGGCACCACCACGGCACTGCACTGGGACAACGCATCGCAAAGCTTGCGCGCTACCGGCGGCGGTGCGGCGTTCGGCAGGAAGGTCGCGGGCCTGGCGAGGGTAATGGGCAAATAATTGGCGTGACGTTGCGTCGCCGTCTTCGCCCTCGTGCGGTGCAACGCATACGACGGTCGGTCGATCACCCCCGGCGCGCAAAGCATTCGGATCGCCGTGTTTCGCGGGGATTCGTGTGGGCCAATGCGGTGGATTCACCTTGTGTTTTGCGGCGAATGCAAATGAAGAAACGTCACTCGAATCGCTGATTTCGTAATTGCACCCGTGTTGCGCTCCCTCCAGCATGCGTGCGCTGCCAGTGCACCGAATGTTCTTCAGTGAGCACCAGGGGACGGGCAGGGCGCTGACGCAACCCGGAGATATACGCCAGGTTGGTGCCATCGCCATCGGCGACATGCATGCGCAGATCACTGCCGCAGCAATCCAAATTCTTCGGGAAGAAATATCAGATGAACAGGCAAGACAGCGACAAATCCCGGCGGTTCGACGCGGTGCCATTGCGCCGCAGCGGCCTTTCGATGGCCATCGCGATGAGCGTGGCGATGTTCTCCATGCCGGCGGCGGTGTGGGCGCAACAGGCCGACACTACGACCGGCGCGACCACCGACCAGGCCGCACCGCAGCAGACGCAGAAGCACGCGGCCAAACAGGAAACCACCAGTCTCAGTGCAGTCACCGTCACCGGCGTGCGCGCCAGCATGGCGTCGGCGATCTCGATCAAGCAGAACGCGGATCAGATCGTCGATTCGATCGTGGCCGAGGACATCGGCAAACTGCCCGACAGCAATGTGGCCGAGGCACTGCAGCGCATCACCGGCATCCAGATCGATCGCAACTACGGCGAGGGCAGCACCATCGCCATCCGCGGCCTGACCCAGGTGCGCACCGAGATCAACGGCCGTGACGCCTTCACCGCCAACGGCGGGCGCGCGTTGAGCTTCGAGGACGTGCCGTCCGAACTGCTGGCCGGCATCGATGTGTACAAGAACCCGTCCGCGGAAATCATCGAGGGCGGCCTCGGTGGCACGGTGAACCTGCGCACGCACAAGCCGTTCGATTTCGAGGGCCAGAAGATCGCGGTCACCGGTGAATACGACTACGGCGACCTGATCAAGGATGGCCACCCCTCGGCCTCCGCGCTGTACAGCAACCGCTGGGATACCGACGCCGGCGAGTTCGGCCTGCTGGTGGACGTGGCCTACCAGAAGCATTCGTTCCGCCAGGACGTGATCAGCACCGAGCCGTTCTACACCATCCACGCCGGCGCCACCGACCCGGCGACGGGTGAGGTTTATCCGGAAGCGGATTACCCCGGCTTCGAAGGCCGCACGCTGCAGGTGCCGCATGGCGGCGGCGTCGGCGAGACGCTGGGACAGCGCCGTCGACTGGGTACGTCCGTCGCGCTGCAATGGCGTCCGAATGCCGACGTCGAGTTGTACGCGCAGGCGCTGCGTTCGGATTACAAGTTCCAGTGGAACGATTACTCGTACTTCGCCTACACCGGTACCAGCGGGATGATTCCCGATCCGACGAAGCCGTTCGAGTTCGGTCCGAGTGGCGACTTCATCAGCGGTACGTTCAACGGTACCGGTGGTGTGAATGCCGATGGCGCCCCTGATCCATCCGTCGCACCAACGGCCGGCGTCAGCGTCGACTCCAACAGCAGCCTCACCACGCGCCACTCGGTCACCACCGACTTCTCGTGGGGCGGTTCGTGGAACGCCACCAACAACCTCACCTTGAAGACCGATTTCCAGTACATCAAGGCCAAGACCGACACGTTCCGCTACATCCTCAACACCCACACCACCACGCCGTATTTCTATCAGGACATCGGTGGCCACACGCCGGTGTTGGGCGTGGACAACGCGTACGTGACCAATCCGGCCAACAGTGCGTTCAACTTCCTGCTGGACGACAAGGCCAGGAGCCGCGGGCGCGAATTCGCCTGGCGTGCCGATGGCGAGTATTCGTTCGGCGGCGATTTTCTGCAGTCGATCAAGTTCGGCGTGCGCACCACCGATCGCAAGGCGGAAACCGAGGACTCCGGCTACCGTTTCGTATGGATCGGCCAGCCGCTGTCCAACTTCGACAACTCCACCTGGGTGCAGCGTTCGTTCGCCGATTTCTTCCATGGCGACGCCGACGTGATCGGCTCGTTCCTGGCGCCGAACCCGTCGTTGCTGTACGACTACGATGCCTCGCGCACCATGTTCGGCATGGCCGACCCGCTGACCTATCCGGCCACCGGCACCAACAAGCAGGGCGAGAAAACCTACGCCGCCTACGCCCTGATCAACTTCGGTACGCAGCTGGGTTCCATCCCCGTCGACGGCAATGTCGGCGTGCGCGCGGTGCGCACGAATGTCAGCACGCACGGCGTGATGACCGACTCGACCGGCGCGGTGCTGCCGCTCAGCGTCGACAACTCGTACAACTCCTACCTGCCCAGCCTCAACGTCACGGTCCACCTCACCGACACCTTGCAGTGGCGCTTCGCCGCGTCGAAGGGCTTGTCGCGGCCGAGCTTCGACCAGCTCAATCCGATGCTGACCCTGAGCACGCCGAATGCGGACACGGGCGCGAATGCCTATACCGGCAATGCCGGCGGCAATCCCTACCTGAAGCCGATGACGGCCAAGCAGTACGACACGTCGCTGGAGTGGTACATCGCGCCGAACCAGATGCTTTACGGCGCGCTGTTCTACAAGGCGGTGGACGGCTTCGTGCAGAGCACCTCGGTCAACGAGCCGCATGTGGACCAGTTGGGCGCAACGCATGATTACAACGTCACCCGCCTGGTCAATGGCGACAACGGCGTGATCAAGGGTGCGGAGATGGGTTACCAGACCTTCTTCGACTTCCTGCCCGAGCCTTTCGACGGACTGGGCATTCAGGCCAACTACACCTACGTCTACAGCAAGGCGCCCAGCCCGGATGCGATGGACACCGACGGCAACCCGTTGCAGGTGCCGTTGGAAGGTCTGTCGAAGAACAGCTACAACCTCGTGGCGATGTACGAGAAGGGCCCGATTTCCGCCCGCGTTGCCTACAACTGGCGCAGCCAGTGGGTGGTCACCACGCGCGGCAACGGTACCGGTGATCTGCCGATCTACGACAAGGCCTATGGCCAGGTCGACGCCTCGGTGACGTATCACTTCTCGGATCTGTTCTCGCTGACCGCCGCGGCAGTCAACCTGACCAACACCAAACGCGCCACGATCTTCGGTGTGGACACGCGGCCGCGTGATGTGCAGATCAACGACCGCATGTTCAGCCTGAAGGCGCAGTTCAGTTTCTGATCCGTTGCTCCACGGTGTCGGCAATCCGTACCCCTTCCCGGGTTGTCGGCACCTTTTTCTACAGGACGCGATGATGAGCCAGTACCGACCCGATCGTCCTTCCACCCTGCTGTCGCGCCTTCGGCGTGTTGCCTTCCTGCTGGCTTGCGGTCTGTTGTTGCCGCTGGCCGCTGTCGCGCAGGACGTGCACTACGACTGGCAAAGCGTGCGTATCGGTGGTGGCGGTTATGTCAGTGGCCTGGTTTTTCATCCCGCCGAAAAAGGCTTGTACTACGCACGCACCGACGTCGGTGGCGCGTACCGCTGGGACGATGCGGCGAAAAAATGGATCCCGCTGACCGACTGGCTGGGCGCCGACGACGCCAACCTCACCGGCATCGAAAGCATGGCGGTGGACCCGCACGACACCGGCTGGATCTACCTGGCCGCCGGCACCTATACGACCGAGGCCGCCGGTAACGGCGCGATTCTGCGTTCGCACGATCGCGGCGCGACGTTTGAGCGCGTCGATCTGCCGTTCAAATTGGGCGGCAATGAACTGGCCCGCGGCAATGGCGAGCGACTCGCCGTCGACCCGCACGATGGCCGCATCCTTTTCTTCGGCTCGCGCGATGCGGGCCTGTGGCGCAGCGACGATCACGCGGCGCACTGGGCGCGTGTCGACGCGTTTCCCGCGGTGGCGACCTCGTTCGCCTCCACCGCAAAAAACCAGTGGCGACGCCAGCCGATCGGCATCGTGTTCGTGGTGTTCGAGCCGGCCAGCGGCAAGAACGGCCAGCCCACGCCGGTGCTGTATGCGGGCGTTTCCACCCGCGAAACCAGCCTGTTCCGCTCCACCGACGGCGGCAAAAGCTGGCAGGCGGTGCCGGGCCAGCCGATCGGCTTGCGACCCACGCACATGCGCCACAGCCCTGACGGCAGTTACTACCTGACCTACGGCGACGAGCCCGGCCCGGACGACATGAACGACGGCGCGGTGTGGAAATTCACCCCCGCCGATGGCCGCTGGGCCGACATCACGCCGATCCCTCGCACCGATAAACCCAGCGGTTTCGGCTGGGGCGACATCACCGTGGACGCACACGATCCGCGCATCCTGATGGCCAGCACGTTCTGCCACTACACCCCGTACGACGAGATCTACCGCAGCACCGACGGCGGCCAGCACTGGCAGCCGGTGTTTCCACGCTCGACCTTCGATCATTCGAATGCACGCTGGACCGCCGACCATCACCCGCACTGGATGAGCAGCCTGGTGATCGATCCGTTCCATCCCGACCACGTGATGTTCGTCACCGGCTACGGCGTCTGGGCTTCGCGCAACATGCGCGCGTTCGACCACGGCGGCACGGTGGACTGGTGGTTCCAGGACACCAACCTGGAGGAAACCGTGCCGCTGGGGTTGGCCAGCCCGGCCGAGGGCGCGCACCTGCTGAGCGCGGTGGGCGACCTTGATGGTTTCCGCCATGACGACCTCGACGTGGCGCCGCTGCAGTTCGCCTCGCCGCCGCGCTACGCCAACGGCTACAGCATCGACGTGGCCGGCAACGCGCCGCGCGTGGTGGTGCGCACGGGTCGCATCCGCGGGCCGGTCGACGCGGTGCGCGCTGCGTATTCGCTGGATGGCGCTCGCAGCTGGCGCGCGTTTGCCAGCGAGCCGGGCGGCAAGGGCGAAGGCACGGTGGCCGTGGCCGCCGATGGCCGCAGCGCGGTGTGGTTTCCGCTGGACGCGGGCAACGCGTATGTCACCCGCGACTGGGGCAGGCATTGGCAGGCGGCAGCGGGTTTGCCGAAGGCGGCACGAGTGCTGGCCGATCGTGTCGACCCGCAGCGTTTCTATGCGCAGGACATCGCCACCGGCGCGCTGTTCGCCAGCCACGATGGCGGGCTGCATTTCAGCGCGATCGATGGTGCGTTCGGCGTTGCGGTGAAGCAGCAGTACCAGCCGCCGCGCCGGCCCACCAACGCGGTGGTCTATGCGGTGCCGGGGCAGGCCGGCGAGCTGGTGGCGGTCAGCGCGCGCGGTGGCGTGATCCATGGCCGTGACGACGGGCATTTGCTGCGACAGAGCCACGGCATCGACAGCGCCGTATCGCTGGGCTTTGGCAAGCCCGCGCCGGGTCACGACGAAGCGACCCTGTTCCTCGCCGGTGCCATCGCGGGCCAGCGCGGACTGTTCCGTTCGATCGACGGCGGCGCGCAGTGGCAGCGCATCAATGACGACACGCACCAGTACGGTGAGGTGGGTTACGTCACCGGCGACCCGCGTGTGTTCGGTCGCGTGTATTTTGCTACCGGTGGCCGTGGCATCTTCCGCGGTGATCCGAAGGGGGAACAACCATGAATCCAGCCGCCTTTTCTCGATCGTGGTGCGCGACGCGACGGCTGCTGCTGGCGTGCGTGTTGATGGGCGTGGCTGCCGTGGCGCAGGCGCAGACCATCCGCTACGACGCCACCACGCAGGTATTCCGCATCGATACCGATGCGGTGACCTACGCGTTCGGCGTCAACGAGAACGATCAGTTGCAGACGCTGTACTGGGGCGCGCGGCTGGCGACGGGTGACGCATTGCCCGCGGCGCATACCAACGAGGGCAATGTCTCGTTCGATCCGCCGACCAGCACCAGCCTGCAGGAATACGCCGGCTGGGGCGGCTCCATGTACGTGGAGCCGGACCTGAAACTGCGCTACGCCGATGGCAATCGCGACCTGGTGCTGCACTACGTGTCGCACCGGATCGAGGGTGACACGCTGGACGTGCACCTGCGCGACATCCGCCAGCCGCTGGATGTGACGCTGCACTATGTGGTCGACCCGGCCACCGGCATCATCGGCCGCTCGGCGCTGATCGAGAACCACACCAAGCAGGTGGTGACGATTGACAGCGTGGCCGCGGCCAGTTGGAACCTGCCTGCTGGCGAGAATTATTCGCTGCGCTACCTCACCGGCCGCTGGGCCGGCGAATGGCAGTTGCAGACCCGCGCGATCACGCCCGGCAACACCGTGCTGGAGAGCCGGCGCGGTTCCACCGGCCACGAGAACAACCCGTGGTTCGCGATCGAGCGCGGCGGCGACTGGGCCGAGGATCACGGTGACGTGTGGTTCGGTGCGCTGGCTTGGAGCGGCTCCTGGCGCATCACCGTGGAGCAGGGCGTGCTGCATCAGGTACGGGTCACCGGCGGCTTCAACCCGTTCGATTTCGCCTGGCCGCTGGCGCCGGGCGAATCCCTGAGCACACCGGTTTTCTACGCCGGCTACACCAGCGGCGGCATCGGCGAGGCATCGCGCCTGCTGCACCGGTTCGAGCTGGCGCAGATCGTGCCCCAGCATCCGAAACCGCGGCTGCGCCCGGTGCTCTACAACTCGTGGGAAGCCACCAACTTCGCCGTCGACCAGGCCGGCCAGGAGCATCTGGCCGAGCTGGCCGCCAGCATCGGGGTGGAGCGTTTCGTGATGGACGACGGCTGGTTCGGCGCCCGCAATGACGACCATGCCGGGTTGGGCGACTGGGTGGTCAACCCGAAGAAATTCCCGCACGGGTTGAAGCCGCTGATCGACAAGGTGCATGCGCTGAAGATGGATTTCGGCCTGTGGGTCGAGCCCGAGATGGTCAACCCGGACAGCGACCTGTACCGTGCGCATCCCGATTGGGTACTGAATTTCACCGACCGCCCGCGCAGCGAGGGGCGCAACCAGCTGGTGCTGAACCTGGCGCGGCAGGACGTGCGCGACCACGTGTTCAAGGTGCTGGACGACCTGCTCAGCCACAACGACATCGCGTTCCTGAAGTGGGATTACAACCGCAACTGGTCCGAGCCGGGCTGGCCGCAGGTGGCGCCCGACCAGCAGCAGAAGGTCTACGTCGACTACGTGCGCAACCTGTACGGCATCCTGGCCGAGCTGCGCAAGCGCCATCCGAATGTGGAGATCGAGTCGTGCTCGGGCGGCGGGGGCCGCGTCGACCTGGGCATCCTGGGCCACACCGACGAGGTATGGACGTCCGACAACACTGACCCGTTCGATCGCCTGTCGATCCAGGACGGTTTCAGCTATGCCTACGCGCCGGCCGTGATGATGGCCTGGGTCACGGATTCGCCGAACTGGGTGAACGACCGCAGCACCTCGCTGGATTACCGCTTCCTGTCCTCGATGCAGGGTTCACTGGGCATCGGCGCCAATCTGCTGCACTGGACGGCGCAGGACTTTGCCGCCGCAAAAAAATACGTGGCCGAGTACAAGGCGATCCGTGCCAGCGTGCAGCAGGGCAAGCTGTACCGGTTGCTGTCGCCGCGTGACGACAGCCCGCATGCAGCTACTGAGTCGGTTTCACAGGACGGCAAGCAAGCCGTGCTGTTCGCCTTCCTGCATGCCGGTCAGATGAAGTACCCATATCCGCGCGTGCGCCTGCAGGGGCTCGACCCCGATGCGCGCTATCGTTGGCGTTCGCTGCATGGCGCGCCGGTGGCGGGCACGCTGGCCGAAGCCAGCGGCGCCTACTGGATGAATCACGGCATCGACCTGGCCCTGAAGGGCGACTACCAGGCCGCCGCCATCGTGTTCGATCGGGTCGGGGGTAAACGATGAATAGCCGTCTGAATCACATGGCGTGGCTCGCGTTGTTGTGCAGCCCGCTGGCCTGCGCCGCGACGGCGCCAGCGGCCTCGCTCGATGTCCCGTTGCTGTTTACCGACGGCGCGGTACTGCAGCGCGACCAGCCGCTGAACGTGTGGGGCTGGGCTGCGCCGGGCAGCGTGGTGCGGGTGGCCTTCGACGGCAAATCGACGCAAGCCACCGCCAGCGCGAAGGGCGAATGGAAAGCCACCTTGCCAGCCCATGGCGCGGGTGGTCCGTATGCCTTGACGATCGCCGACGGCGCGCAGAAGAAAATGGCACGCGACGTGATGGTGGGCGACGTGTGGCTCTGTTCGGGCCAGTCGAACATGGAGTTCAAGCTGTCGCAGGCGCAGAACGCCAAGGTGGAGATCGCCCGCGCCAACGATGCCGGCATCCGCGGTTTCACCGTGCCCAAGTCATGGTCGGGCGAGCCGTCCGAGCATCTCGCCGGTGGCAGCTGGCAGCACGCCACGCCGCAGACGGCGGGCGACTTTTCCGCCGTGTGCTGGTTCTTCGCGCGCGAGATCCGCAAGCGCACCGGCGTGCCCATCGGCATGATCCACAGCAGCTGGGGCGGCAGCCGCATCGAGGCGTGGATGGATGCCGCCAGCACTGGCGTTTCGCCGTCGGTGGTGAGCGCGCAGGCCGCCGGCCTGGCGGCGGAGGATCGACGCAAGACGCAGGCTACGTGGAAGCGGCTCGAGGCCGGGGCCGGAGCGAAGGGTCCGGTGATGGACGCCAGCGGCGAACCATCATGGGCTGCGGCGACGCTGGATACCGGCGATTGGGCATCCATGGCGGTGCCCGCGTACTGGGAAAAGGCCGGTTATTTCGGCATGGACGGCGTGGCCTGGTATCGCACCAGCTTCACCCTCGATGCGGCCGAAGCCGCGCATGGCGTGCAGCTGGGCCTGGGCAAGTTCGACGACACCGCGCAGGCATGGGTCAACGGCAAGCGCGTAACCGCGGAAAGCGACGAATGGAACGTCGCCCGCGTCTACCACGTGGCACCGGCGCTGCTGCATGCGGGGCGCAACACCATCGCGTTGCAGGTCACCGATGAAGGCGGCTACGGCGGCATCTATGGCGACGCCGACATGCTCTACGTGCAGGCGCAAGGCGGCAAGCGCCACCCGCTGGCCGGCGACTGGCAGTTCCGCCCGGTACCGGCGACGGTGACCATCACCACGCTGGACGACAAGAACCAGCTGGCCACGCTGCTCTACAACAAGATGATCCACCCGCTGATCCGCTACCCGCTGCGCGGCGTGCTGTGGTACCAGGGCGAGGCGAACGCCGGCCCCGGCGATGCGAGCCGTTATCGCGACCAGTTCGCCACCATGATCAAGGCGTGGCGCGCGGACTGGCAGCAACCGCGGCTGCCGTTCCTGTGGGTGCAACTGGCCAACTGGATTTCCGGCCAGGACACCGCGCAATCGAGTCCGTGGGCACAACTGCGCGCCTCGCAATCGGCTGCGTTGAGCCTGCCGGCCACGGGGCAGGCGGTGACCATCGACATCGGCAATCCCGACGATATCCACCCGGTCGACAAGCAGGACGTCGGCCATCGGCTGGCGCTGGCGGCGCGGCACGTGGTGTACGGCGACACGCTGGTGTATGCCGGGCCGCGTTACACCGCGATCCGCATCGATGGCCCGCGCGCCATCCTCTCGTTCGACACGCAAGGCAGCCCGCTGGCCGCGCGCGGCGGCAAGCTGGGCGGCTTCCAGGTGGCCGGGGCCGATCGGCAGTTCCACCCCGCCGAGGCACGCATCGAGGGCGACACCGTGGTGGTATCAAGCGCCGACGTCAGCGTGCCGATCGCGGTGCGCTACGGCTGGAGCGACAACCCGGTGCACGCCACCCTGATCAATCGCGACGGCCTGCCGGCCTCGCCCTTTGAAACCCGACCCTGGTGAAACCATGATCATTTCCGCACGCCGATCCCTTCGTCACCTGCTGCTGCCGCTGCTCTGCATGGGCGTGGCCACGCTAGGCCTCGCCAGCACGGTGCAGGCGGCGTCCACGCCGTTGCCGCGCGTGGTCACCGCCGACGGCCGCCACCAGCTGCAGGTGGATGGCAAGCCGTACCTGATCCTCGGCGCGCAGGTGAACAACTCCAGCGGCTGGCCGCAGATGCTGCCGGCGGTGTGGCCGGCGATCGAGGCGCTGCACGCCAATACCGTGCAGGTGCCGATCGGCTGGGGCCAGGTGGAACCGACCCGGGGCCAGTTCGATTTCAGCTTCCTCGACACGCTGGTGACGCAAGCGCGCGAGCACGATGTGCGGCTGGTGCTGCTGTGGTTCGCCACCTGGAAAAACAACGGCCCGAACTACGCGCCCTCGTGGGTGAAGCTGGACAACAAGCGCTACCCGCGCGTGGTGAAGAAGGACGGCTCCACGCTGGGCTCGCTGTCGCCGCTGGGCACCGCCACGCTGGAAGCCGACCGCAACGCCTTCGTGGCGCTGATGAAGCACCTGCGCCAGATCGATGGCGACCGCCACACGGTGATCATGGTGCAGGTGGAAAACGAGTCGGGCACCTACGGCAGTGATCGCGATTACTCGGCCGCGGGCGACAAGCTGCTGCAGTCACCGGTGCCCGCCGCGGTGCTGAAGAAGACCGGCAAATCCGCCGGCAGCTGGAGCCAGGTGTTCGGCAAGGATGCGGCGGAATACTCCTACGCCTGGGCCATCGCGCACTACATCGAGCAAGTGGCGGCCGCGGGCAAAGCCGTCTACAACCTGCCGATGTACGCCAACGCGGCGCTGCGTGATCCGTTCAACCCCGGTCCGCCCGGCGGCTATTCCAGCGGTGGCCCCACCGACAACGTGATCGATATCTGGCGCGCCGCGGCGCCCTCGCTGGCTTTCGTGTCGCCCGACATCTACATGCGCGAGTACAAGAAATACACCGCCGTGCTCGATCGCTACAGCCGCCCCGACAACGCGCTGTTCGTGGCCGAGACCGGCAACGACACGGCCTATGCGCGCTACGTGTTCGCCACGCTGGGCCACCAGGGTATCGGCTTCTCGCCGTTCGGCATGGATTACACCAGGTACTCCAACTGGCCGCTGGGCGCCAAGGCGATCACGCCGGAAACCATCCAGCCGTTCGCCGCCAACTACGAGCTGCTGGCGCCGCTGGCCGGGTTGATCGCCAAGCAGAGTTTCGAAGGCAAGGTGTGGGGCGCGTCCGAGCCGGATGACACCCACGAGGAAACCCTGGACCTGGGCGACTGGCGCGTGCAGGTGAGCTACGGCCGGCCGCAGTTCGGCATGGACCCGCCCAAGGGCAACGAGCAGAAGCTGGGCGGCGTGGTGATCGTGCAACTGGCCACCAACGAATACCTGGTGGCCGGCTATCACGCGCGGGTGAACTTCATGCCGCCCAAGGGCCACGACGGCCAGCATTTCCTGCTGGAAAAAGTGCAGGAAGGCCGCTACGACGAAAACGGCCAGTGGCATTTCATCCGCGAATGGAACGGCGACCAGACCGACTACGGCCTCAACCTCACCAGCCAACCGCAGGTGCTGCGGGTGAAGTTGGCGACGTATTGAGCCCTGATCCGATGTCGCTTCCTGACATGCTGCCCAGCCCTCCACCGTTCGCGCTGAGCGTAGCCCGCGCAGCGGGCGGAGTCGAAGCGCCGCCAAGCGCGAGCAATCCATCGCCGGCGTGCCCTTCGACTCCGGCCTTCGGCCTACGCTCAGGGCGAACGGATTGAAGCCACCCACCACTCTCAACCGATTCACCGATTGGAGACTGACATGTACCGCATTCCCCTGAACCCGCTGGTCGGATGCCTGCTGATCGGACTCCTGTCCGGCTGCAGTAGCAGCGCCACGCCATCCGCTGACAGCAGCGCCGCATCGACCAAGGCCGCGTTCCAGCAGATCGCCGACGGCGTCATCGTGGACGTGGGCGCCGACGAGAAAGTGCGCCTGCAGGTGGTGGACGATTCGATCATCCACGTCACCGCCGTACCCACCGGCGGCTTCGACCTGCCCAAGAGCCTGATGGCGCTGAAGACCGGTGGCGACAAGCAGTTCTCCGTCGCCACCGACGCCGGCCACGTGCTGCTGAAAACGCCCAAGGTCACCGCCGAAGTGGCGACAAAAACCGGTGCGGTGCGCTTCCTCGACGCCAGCGGCAAGGTGATTCTGGCCGAGCAGCCGGACGGGCGCAGCTTCACGCCGGTGAAGGTGGACGGCAAGCCGTTCTACGCCGTGCGCCAGGAATTTGCCTCGCCCGATGACGAAGCGTTCTACGGCCTGGGCCAGCACCAGAAAGGCACGATGAACTACAAGGGCAAGGACGTGGAGCTGGCCCAGCACAACATCGACATCGCCATTCCGTTCGTGGTCTCCAGCCGCAACTACGGCGTGCTGTGGGACAACAACTCGATCACCCGTTTCGGCGACCCGCGCCCGTACCAGATGATCGACAAGCAACTGAAGGTGTTCGACGCAGACGGCAAGCCCGGCGGCCTCACCGCCGACTACTACGTGGACGGCAAGCTCAAGCTCAGCCGGGTCGAATCGCAGATCAATTACGAATACAACAAGGATCTGAAAAACTGGCCCAAGTCGCTGCAAGGTGTCGATTTCCAGGGCAACCCCCTCCCCGGCGGACCGGGGCAGACGGTGGAATGGAAAGGTTCGCTGGGCTCCGACGTGGCTGGCCTGCACAAGTTCCGGCTGTACGCCAGCGGCTATTTCAAGCTGTACATCGACGACAAGCTGGTGCTGGATGACTGGCGCCAGAACTGGAACCCCTGGTACCGCGACTTCACCGTGGCAATGAAACCCGGCGAGAAACACGCCATCCGCCTCGACTGGACGCCGCAATCGGGCTACATCGCGCTCGATCACCTGGACCCGCTGCCCGCCGCCGAGCAGAGCGAGCTGTCGCTGTTCTCCGAGCTGGGCCACGCGATCAATTACTACTTCATCGGCGGCGACAACCTCGACGACGTGATCGCCGGCTACCGCGACGTCACCGGCAAGGCGGTGATGCTGCCGCGCTGGGCGTATGGCTTCTGGCAGAGCCGCGAGCACTATGCCTCCAGCGATGATCTGATCAGCACGGTGAAGGAATACCGCAAGCTGGGCCTGCCGCTCGACAACATCGTGCAGGACTGGTTCTACTGGAAAGAGGACGCCTGGGGCTCGCAGCAGTTCGACCCCGCGCGCTATCCCGACCCGCAGAAACTGGTCGACACGCTGCACGGCCTGCATGCACATTTCATGATTTCGGTGTGGCCGAAGTTCTACCCCACCACGGCCAATTACAAGGAGCTCGACGCCAAGGGCTACATGTACAAGCGCAATGTCGAGCTGGGCCAGAAGGACTGGGTCGGCAAGGGCTACCTCAACTCGTTCTACGACCCGTACAGCGAGGAGGCACGCGCGATCTACTGGCGCCAGATCAACGACAACCTGGGCAAGCTGGGCATGGACGCGTGGTGGATGGACGCCACCGAGCCGGACATCCAGTCCAACATCAGCATCGACGAGCGCAAGCTGCGCATGGGCCCGACCGCGCAGGGGCCGGGCGCCGCGTTCTTCAACTCGTACCCGTTGATGACCACCACCGCGGTGTACCAGGGCAGCCGCAAGTCGTACCCGGACCAGCGCGTGTTCATCCTCACCCGCTCGGCGTTTGCCGGTCAGCAGCGCAACGGCGCGGCCAGCTGGAGCGGCGACGTGGTGTCGCGCTGGAGCAACCTGCTCGACCAGATTTCCGCGGGCGTGAACTTCTCGCTGTCGGGCATCCCCAACTGGACCACCGACATTGGCGGCTTCGCGCTGGAGCCGCGCTACGAAAAGCCGAACGCGAAGGACCTGAAAGAGTGGCGCGAACTCAACGTGCGCTGGTTCCAGTTCGGCGCGTTCAGCCCGCTGTTCCGCTCGCACGGGCAGGCGCCGCTGCGTGAGATCTACAACATCGCCCCGGTCGGTTCGGACGTCTACAACACGCTGGCCTGGTACGACAAGCTGCGCTATCGCCTGATGCCGTACATCTACACGCTGGCGGCCGATACGTATTTCAAGGACGGCACCATCATGCGTGGCCTGGTGATGGATTTCCCGAATGATGCCAAGGTGCGCGAGATCAACGACGAGTACCTGTTCGGTCCGTCGTTCCTGGTGGCGCCCGTCACCGAATACCAGGCGCGTAGCCGCGACGTCTACCTGCCCCAGGGCAGCAACTGGTACGACTTCTACACGGGTAAACAGTACGAGGGTGGCCAGACGATCAAGGCGGAGGCGCCGCTGGATCGGATGCCGTTGTTCGTGCGCGCCGGCGCCATCGTGCCGGTAGGCCCGGCCATCCAGTACACCAACGAGAAGCCCGACGCGCCGATCACGCTGTTCGTCTACACCGGCGCCAACGGCACGTTCTCGATGTACAAGGACCAGGGCACCACCTACGACTACGAGCACGGCGCGTTCGCCCGCGTGCCGTTCAGCTATGACGAGGCCAGTGCTACGCTGACCATCGGCAAGCGCGAAGGCAGCTATCCGGGCATGCCCGCGCAGCGCACGTTCAACATCCGCTGGATCTCCGGCCCCACGCCCACCGCCACCGATTTCGAGGCGAAAGCGGCGCAGAGCGTGCACTACGACGGCACCGCCATCACCGTACACAAGGACGCGTCGAAACAATGAACGAAAGTACGCCACGGCCGTGCTTGATCGGCCTCGACTGGGGCACCACCGGCCTGCGCGCCTACCTGATGGGCGAGGGTGGCCGCGTGCTGGAATCCCGCGAGCGTCCGTGGGGCATCCAGCACCTGCCTGCCGGCGGTTTCGATGCGGCACTGGACGGCATCGTGGCCGACTGGCCCGACCTGCCGGTGCTGGCCTCCGGCATGGTCGGCAGCCGTGGTGGCTGGCGTGAAGTGCCCTACGTGGAGCTGCCCGCCACCATCGACGCGGTGGTGGTGGCGCTGGGTTCCGTCGACAGCGTCAGCGGCCGTCGCGTGCATCTGGTGCCGGGTCTGCGCAATACGGTCGTCGCCGACGTGATGCGTGGCGAGGAGACGGAGATCTTCGGCGCGCTGGCGCTGCAGCCGGTGCTGGCGGGACGCTCGGCGCTGTTGCTGCCGGGCACCCACAGCAAATGGGTCAACGTGTTGCACGGGCGCGTGGTGGATTTCGCCACGGCGATGACCGGCGAGCTGTACACGGCGCTACGTCACCACAGCATTCTGGGTGCGGGCCTCGGCGAGGACGACACGCCGTTCGACCAGGACGCCTTTCTGCGTGGCGCGCAAAGCGCGCGCGACAGCGGCGCGGCGGGTGCGCTGAGCCGGCTGTTTTCCAGCCGCGTGCTGGTGCTCACCGGCGAGCTGGCATTGCCGGCCGTACCCGATTACCTCTCCGGCCTGCTGATCGGCGAGGAGTTGCGCAGCGCGATCGCCGCCGGCCGCGTCAACACCTCCACCCCGCTGCAACTTATCGGCAACCCCGCCCTGTGCCGGCGCTACGCGGTGGCCGCCTCCTGCTTCGAGCTGGGCATGGCGTTGCCGCCGCGCGGCGCCGCCGCACTGGGTCTGTGGCAGATCGCGCGCGCCGCGGGGTTGATACCGCCGTACGTCGAGTCCAGCCAGGCAGGCCGGTCGTGAAAGCTGTTCCTTCTCCCGCTTGCGGGAGAAGGTGCCCGAAGGGCGGAAGAGGGCGCGCGCACCGCACGCGCGATAGAAGAAACCCCCAGCACGTGGCTTTCTTCACAAGTTTGGAGTGATCACATGCTCATACCCAACCCGCCCGCGCGCCGCCGTGGCAAGGCGCGCGTCTACTTGATGCTGGCGGTCGTCGCTGCCGTGCTGGGCTTGTTTTCCGGTGCGTCGCTCGCCGCCCAGAACCTGCAACTGCATTACGACGCACCGGCCAACACCTTCAACGAAGCGCTGCCGCTGGGCAACGGGCGCATGGGCGTGATGGTCTATGGCGGCGTGCAGCAAGCGCGCTATTCGCTCAGCGAAATCACCATGTTTTCCGGCTCGCGCTACGACGGCGCCGATCGCGATGACGCGGTGAACTACCTGCCGAAGATCCGCCAGTTGCTGCTGGAAGGCCGCAACGTCGATGCCGAGCAACTGACCAACCAGCACTTCACCTGGAGCGGCGAGGGCGCCAACGCGCACTACGGCACCTATCAGGGCTTGGGCACGCTGACACTGGATTTCGCCGCGAACGCGGCACCGGTCAGCGATTACCGCCGCCGCCTGGACATCCCCAGCGCCACCAGCGAAGTGCGCTACACGCAAGACGGCGTGCGCTACCGGCGCGAGATGTTCGTCAGCGCACCCGACCAGGTGATGGTGCTGCACCTCAGCGCCGATCGTACCGGTGCCTTGAACTTCGTGGCGAAGCTCGACCGCGCCGAACGCGCCACCGTCAAGGGCGATGGTACCGACGGCCTGCTGATGCAGGGCGAACTGGACAGCGGTGGCAGCGGCAAGGGCCTGACTTTCGCGGCGCGGGTGCGGGTGATCGCACCCGGCGCCAGCGTGCACGCGGATGCGCACGGCATACGCGTCGAACACGGCACCGACGTCACCGTGCTGATCAGCGAAGCCACCGACTACGACGGTTTCGCCGGACGCCACAGCGCCGACCCTGTCGCCGCCAGCGCCGCCGATCTGCAGCGGGTGGCGAGCCGCTCCGTGGCGCAACTGCATGCGGTGCACGTAGCCGATTTCCGTTCATGGTTCGACCGCTTCTCGCTGCAACTGGGCAGCGTCGACAGCGCGCGCGAAGCGATGTCCACGCGGGCACGCCTCGACGCCTACGCCGATGGCAACGATCCCGGCTTCGCCGCGTTGTATTTCCAGTACGCGCGCTACCTGCTGATTTCCTCCTCGCGACCCGGCGGCCTGCCATCCAACCTGCAGGGCTTGTGGGCCGAAGGCACCAGCACGCCGTGGAATGGCGATTACCACACCAACGTCAACATCGAAATGAACTACTGGCCGGCCGAACCCACCGGCCTGGGCGAGCTGGTGCAGCCGCTGTTCGCGCTGACCGCCTCGCTGCAACAGCCCGGCGCCAAAACCGCGCAGCGCTATTACGGCGCGCGCGGCTGGGTGGTGCACACGCTGACCAACCTGTGGGGCTTCACCGCGCCCGGCGCCGAGGCCAGCTGGGGCGTGTGGCAGGGCGCGCCAGCCTGGCTCAGCTTCCATATCTGGGATCACTACCGCTACACCGGCGACCGCGATTTCCTGCGCCGCTACTATCCCGTGCTGCGCGGCGCCGCCCGCTTCTACGCCGACGTGCTGATCGAGGAACCCAGTCACCACTGGCTGGTGACCGCACCCTCCAGCTCGCCGGAGAACACCGTCTACATGGATGACGGTGGCAAGGCCGCAATCGTGATGGGCCCGACGATGGACGAGGAGCTGATCCGCTTCCTGTTCGGCGCAGTGATCGAGGCCTCGCAGGATCTGCAGGTGGATGCCGATTTCCGCCGCGAGCTGAAAGCCAAGCGCGCGAAGCTGGCGCCGATCCAGATCAGCCCCGACGGCCGCATCCAGGAATACCTGAAACCCTATCGCGAGGTGGAGGTACACCACCGCCACGTATCGCACCTGTGGGGCTTGTTCCCCGGCAACCAGATCGACCTGGCCGAAACGCCGAAGCTCGCCGCCGCGGCAGCGCGCTCGCTGGACGTGCGCGGTGACGACTCCACCGGCTGGTCGGAAGCCTACAAGATGAACCTGTGGGCGCACCTGGGCGACGGCAACCGCGCGCTGCACCTGCTGGACGTGTTGTTCAAGCCGGCATCGCGTGACACGCGGCTGGGCCACGAATGGGCCGGCACCTACCCGAACCTGTTCAACGCCGGCCCGCCGTTCCAGATCGACGGCAACTTCGGCGCCACCTCGGGCATGGTGGAAATGCTGATGCAAAGCGAACCCGGCCAGCTCGACCTATTGCCCGCCTTGCCCGATGCGTGGTCGCAAGGCGACGTGCGCGGCCTGCACGCGCGCGGCGGTTTCGTGATCGACATGCGCTGGGCGAAAGGCAAGCTGGTCGAAGCCAGCGTGCGCTCACTGCGCGGCGGCGATTGCGTGGTGCGCTATGGCGGGCGACAGGTGTCGCTATCGACGAAGGCGGGTCAGACCTACAAGTTGCACCCTGCCGATTTCCTGTAGGAGCGACTTCAGTCGCGACCGGGGCTACGAGGCACACCCGGGTCGCGGCTGAAGCCGCTCCTACATGGGATGTCGGGAATCAGGCGCGCCCGTAAACATCGTCAAACCGCACGATGTCGTCTTCGCCCAGATAACTTCCCGACTGCACCTCGATCAACTCCAGCGGCAGCTTGCCGGGATTGCGCAGGCGATGCTTGCTGCCCAGCGGAATATAGGTGCTCTGGTTTTCGCCCAGCAGAAACACCTTGTCATCGCAGGTGACCTCGGCCGTGCCGGAAACCACGATCCAGTGCTCGGCGCGGTGGTGGTGTTTCTGCAGGCTGAGGCTGGCGCCGGGCTTGACCACGATGCGTTTCACCTGGAAACGCTCGCCTTCCTCCAGCGAGTCGTACTTGCCCCACGGACGATGCACCACGCGGTGCAGCGAATGCTCGCTGCGACCGGCGGCCTTCAACTTCTCGACGATCTTCTTCACGTCCTGCGCGGCATCGCGATGCGCCACCAGGGTGGCATCCGGCGTGGTCACCACGATCAGGTCGTCCACACCGACGGTGGCCAGAAGGTGGCGGTCATGCGAGCGCAACAGCGAGTTGCGGGTATCGATCGCCAGCGTGTCGCCGTCGTGGGCATTGCCTTGCGCATCGTGCGCCGAGGTCTGCCACAGCGCCGACCACGAGCCGATATCGCTCCACGCGCAACTGACCGGGATCACCGCCGCGCGGCGGGTCTTTTCCATTACCGCGTAATCGATTGAATCGTCCGGCACGCGAGCAAACGCATCACGGTCGACACGCACGAAATCCAGATCGACCGAGGCCTTCGCATGCGCCTCGCGCACCGCGGCCAGCATCGCCGGCGCATGCGCCGCCAGTTCTTCCAGGTAGCGCGACGCCTTGAACAGGAACATGCCCGAGTTCCAGTCGTAGCCGCCGTCGTCAACATAGGATTTCGCGGTGGCGAGATCCGGTTTCTCGACGAACTGGTCCACGTGGTAGCCGTCGCCGACCGCCTCGCCATGGCGGATGTAGCCGAAGCCGGTTTCCGGCCGGTCGGGGCGGATACCGAACGTCACCAGCCAACCCTGCCGGGCCAGTGGCAACGCCTTTTCCACCGCCGCGGCAAACGCGGCGGTGTCGCCGATGAGATGGTCGGCCGGCAGCACCAGCAACACCGCGTCGGCATCGCGATCGATCGCCTGCAGCGCGCCCAGCGCAATCGCCGGCGCGGTGTTGCGCGCCAGTGGCTCCAGCACGATGGTGGCGTCGTCGATGCCGGCTTCCAGCAACTGGTCGGCGGCAAGGAAGCGGTGGTCGTCGCTGGCCACCACGATCGGCGCCGCCACTTGCGGCAACTGCCGCGTGCGCGCGATCGCCTGCTGAAACAGCGTGCCTTGGCCAGCCAGGGCCAGGAATTGCTTGGGCAGGTTCTTGCGCGACACCGGCCAAAGCCGGGTACCGCTGCCGCCGCTGAGAATGAGGGGAATCAACATTCGCTGATCATAATGCCAACCAGGGCCGGCGCACTCCATTGTGGGAGCGACTTCAGTCGCGATGCTCCTGCTCCGAGGTCCGGCACAAGAGCATCGCGGCTGAAGCCGCTCCCACAGTCTTGCGGTGGGGCTTCACCCGCGCGCGGAGCGGGCCATTTCGCCGACCACATTACCCAGGCCATCGCGCCAGTCCGGCAACGTCAGGCCGAACCGCGTCTGCAGCAGCGTGTTGTCCAGCACCGACCATGCGGGCCGCGGGGCAGGGGTGGGGAATTCGCCACTGGCGATTGGCAGCACGCGCGGCGCGCGTGGCAGCAAGCCATGCGCTACGGCCTGTTCGAAAATCGCGGTGGCGAAGCCGTGCCAGGTGGTCGCGCCGCTGGCCACGAGGTGGTGCGTGCCGCGCAGCGACTGGCGCTCGGTCGCACTGGCCTGCTGCCAGCGTGCCAGCGCTGCCAGCGTGGCATCCACGATCAGGCCGGTATCGGTGGGCGCGCCATGCTGGTCGGCCACCACCCGCAACTCGTCGCGCTCCGCACCCAGGCGCAGCATGGTACGCAGGAAGTTGTGGCCGTGCGCGGCGTAGACCCACGCCGTGCGGAAGATCAGGTGATCGGCGCCGCTGCGGCGCAGCGCTTCCTCGCCGGCCAGCTTGCTGCGGCCGTACGCGTTTACCGGCGCGGTCGGCGCATCCACCGCATAAGGCTTGGCCTGGCTGCCGTCGAAAACGTAGTCGGTGGAATAGTGGATTACCAGCGCGCCGTGGGCGGCGGCCCACTGGCCGAGCACGCCGACCGCCTCGCCATTGACGCGGGTGGCCAGCGCCTCTTCCTGTTCAGCGCGATCGACCGCGGTATAGGCGGCGGCGTTGACGATCACGTCCGGCTGCACGCGATCCAGCAGGGCGGGCAGCGATTCGGGCATCGACAGGTCGGCCACTTCGCCAGTGCCGCCGGCGGTCAACACACCGTCGCGGCTGGCGGAGACCAGATCGGTGTGGGCAGCCAGGGCCCCATGATCGAGGAAGGTACGGCCGAGCTGGCCGTTGGCACCCAGCAGCAGAGCCCTCACGGGGCGTAGACCGGCAGCCGCTCGGGTGGCACATCTTCGAGCAGCGGGGTCTTGCCGTCCTTGTCCGACAGCAGCGGCGCGCTGACCGGCCAGTCGATACCCAGCGCCGCATCGTTCCAGCGGATGCCGGCATCCGCCTTCGGGTCATACAACGCGGTGCACTGATAGCTGAAGGTGGCGAACTCGGACAACACGCAGAAGCCGTGGGCAAAGCCCTCCGGCACCCAGAAATGACGGTGGTTCTCGGCGGTCAGCAGCACGCCCGCCGACTTGCCGAAATTGGGCGAGCCGCGGCGGATGTCCACCGCCACGTCGTACACCTCGCCTTCAAGCACGCTGACCAGCTTGCCCTGCGGATTCGGCCACTGGTAATGCAGCCCGCGCAACACGCCCTTGGCGGAACGTGAAACGTTGGATTGCACGAAACGCCGGTCGATGCCGGCGTCGCGGTACTTCGCCTCGTTGTAGCTCTCGTAGAAAAAGCCACGGGCGTCGCCGAACACCTGCGGTTCGAGGACAAGTGCGCCGGGAAGAGCGGTCTCGATCACCTTCATCGTGCCAGGCCCTGCTTCGGCAATTGCTGCAGGTATTGGCCGTAACCGGTCTTGGCCAGCGGTGCGGCCAGCGCCAGCAATTGATCGGTGTCGATCCAGCCGTTGAGATAGGCGATCTCCTCGGGGCAGCACACCTTGAGGCCCTGGCGGTTTTCGATCGTCTGGATGTAATTGCCTGCTTCCATCAGCGACTCGTGCGTGCCGGTATCGAGCCAGGCGAAGCCGCGGCCCAGTTGCTCCAGGTGCAGCGAGTTGTCGTCGAGGTAGCAGCGGTTGAGGTCGGTGATTTCCAGCTCGCCGCGCGGCGAGGGTTTCAGCGCCGCGGCGTAGTCGCAGACGCGTTCGTCATAGAAATACAGGCCGGTCACCGCGTAGTGCGATTTCGGCTGGGCCGGCTTCTCCACCAGCCCGATCACCTTGCCGGCGGCATCGAACTCGGCCACGCCGTAGCGCTCCGGGTCCTTTACCCAATAACCGAACACCGTGGCGCCACGCTCGCGCGTCGCGGCGTGCTTGAGGCGGTCAGTAAAGCCGTGGCCGTAGAAAATATTGTCGCCCAGCACCAGGCAGCTCGGCTTGCCATCGATGAAATCACGGCCGATGGTGAAGGCCTGGGCCAGCCCGTCCGGCGAGGGTTGCACGGCATAGCGAATGTCGATGCCCCACTGCGAACCGTCGCCGAGCAGGCGCTGGAACATTTCCTGCTCGTGTGGCGTGTTGATCACCAGCACTTCGCGGATACCGGCCAGCATCAGCGTCGCCAGCGGGTAGTAGATCATCGGCTTGTCGTACACCGGCAGCAGCTGCTTGCTGGTTGCGCGGGTGATCGGATGCAGGCGGGTGCCCGAGCCGCCGGCCAGGATGATGCCCTTGGTGGTCGTCATGATCCGAGCCGCTCCATGCGATAGCTGCCGTCGAGCACGCGCTGGCTCCACGACTGGTTGGCGAGATACCAGTCCACCGTCTGCGCGATGCCGGTTTCGAAGGTTTGCGACGGCCGCCAGCCCAGCTCGCCCTGCAGCTTGCTGGAGTCGATCGCATAGCGGCGATCGTGTCCGGGACGATCCTTCACATAGGTGATCAGCGATTCGCGCGCGCGCCCGTCGGCCAGCGGCTGGCGCGCGTCGAGCAGGACGCAGATGGCCTTCACTACCTGGATGTTCTCGCGCTCGGCATTGCCGCCCACGTTGTAGGTTTCGCCAACCCGGCCGGCGTCGAGAACGCGGCGGATGGCGCTGCAGTGATCGCCCACGAACAGCCAGTCGCGGATGTTCTTTCCGTCGCCGTACACCGGCAAGGCCTCACCGGCCAGCGCCTTCTGGATGATCAGCGGGATGAGCTTCTCGGGGAACTGGTACGGCCCGTAATTGTTCGAGCAGTTGGTGGTCAGTACCGGCAGCCCGTAGGTGTGGTGGAACGCACGTACCAGGTGGTCGGAGGCCGCCTTGGAGGCGGAGTAGGGCGAGTTGGGCGCGTAAGCGGTCTGCTCGGTGAACTTGCCCTCGGCGCCCAGCGAGCCATAGACCTCGTCGGTCGACACATGCAGGAAACGGAACGCGTCGCGCACCCCGTCGTCGAGGCCGCGCCAGTAGTCGCGGGCGGCTTCCAGCAAGGCCAGCGTGCCCACCACATTGGTCTGCACGAACTCGGCCGGGCCATCGATGGACCGGTCCACATGCGATTCGGCCGCAAAGTTGACGATGGCGTCGGGACGGTGTTCGGCCAGCAGTTTCGCCACCAGCTCCCGGTCACCAATGTCGCCCTGCACGAACACGTGGCGGGCGTTGCCGTCCAGCGAGGCCAGCGTGTCCGGGTTGCCGGCGTAGGTGAGCTTGTCCAGGTTGACGACGCGCAGGCCATCGGCGATGGCCTGCAGCACGAAGTTGGCGCCAATGAACCCGGCGCCGCCGGTGACGAGTAAGGTGGTGATCCTTGCGGATGAAGAAGTCATCAATACGTCCATGGTTCGACGGGTGGATACGGCGACTTGCTTGCCGAGGGGATGGCAAATGATGCCTTTTCCCGCCTCGTCAACCAAGCGCGAAGGGTTGGGCGGCTTGGAACGGCGTTGAAAAGAGCGCAATTTTGCCGCCCCCTGGATGAACGTCGCGCATCCACACCAACCAGAACTACCCCCATAAGAAGGTAAGATGGCGGACTTCACAATGACGGGACCCGCCCCGCGGGTTGTTGAGGTCGATGAAAACTGGCACGAAGCAAAACGGACACGGCATGGGGACCCGGGCGATTCATGCCGGGCAGCACCCGGATCCTTCCACTGGCGCCATCATGACGCCGATCTACGCCACCTCGACCTACGTGCAGCAAAGCCCCGGCAAGCACAAGGGCTATGAGTACTCACGTTCGCAAAATCCGACCCGGATGGCCTACGAGCGCTGCGTGGCCGACCTCGAGGGCGGCGTAGCCGGCTTCGCGTTTGCATCCGGCCTGGCCGCGGCATCCACCGTGCTGGACCTGCTCGACTCGGGCAGCCACGTGATCGCGATGGACGACCTTTACGGCGGCAGCTATCGGTTGTTCGAGAAGGTGCGCCGCCGTTCGGCCGGGCTGGACTTCAGCTTCGTCGACCTGAACGACACCGCGGCGATGAAAGCCGCCCTGCAGCCAAACACGCGGATGATCTGGGCCGAGACGCCCACCAATCCCATGCTGAAGCTGGTCGACCTGGCCAAGGTGGCCGCATTCGCCAAGAAACACGGTCTGATTCTGGTGGTCGACAATACGTTCTGCTCACCGATGGTCCAGCGCCCGCTGGAATACGGGGCGGACCTGGTGCTGCATTCGGCCACCAAGTACATCAATGGTCACTCCGACATGGTTGGCGGCATCGTGGTTGCCGGCAACAAGGATCTGGCCCAGCAGATGGGCTTTCTGCAGAATTCGGTGGGCGCCATCGCCGGTCCATTCGATGCCTTCCTGGCCATGCGTGGCTTGAAAACCCTCCACCTGCGCATGAAGGCGCATTGCGCCAGCGCACTGGAGTTGGCGAAGTGGCTGGAAAAGCATCCCGCGGTGGAGCGGGTGATCTATCCGGGCCTGAAGAGCCACCCGCAACACGCGCTGGCGAAGCGCCAGATGCACGGTTTCGGCGGTATCATCACCATCGAGGTCAAGGGCGGCCTGAGGAAGGCCAGGCGCATGCTGGAACGCTGCGAACTGTTTTCCCTGGCCGAATCCCTCGGCGGCGTCGAAAGCCTGATCGAGCATCCGGCGATCATGACCCACGCCTCGGTACCGGCCGCCAACCGCAAGCGGCTGGGTATCAGTGACGGGCTGATCCGTCTGTCGGTGGGTGTGGAGGATATTGCTGATTTGCGCGCGGAGCTGGAGTACGCGCTGCGATGAGTTCGGCACCACAGCTGGGGCGCAGCGACGCCACGACGTTGCAGGATCGTCGGCGTTGGGAAAGCCCCTTTGCGTCGCTGATTCGTAATAAATCATTGGCTTGGGAACTCAGCAAGCGCGAGGTGCTGGGGCGTTACCGCGGCGCCAGTTTCGGATTGGCGTGGTCGGTCATCAGCCCCTTCATGATGTTGTGTGTCTATGCTTTTGCGTTCGGCACGGTAATGAAAAGTCGTTGGCCGCAAGAGGCGGGCGGGGACCATTCTTACGCGGTAATCCTGTTCGTCGGATTGATCGTCCACGGTTTCTTTGGCGAATGTGCGTCGCGTGCCACCACTCTTGTAGTGGGTAACCCCAACTTCGTGAAGCGGGTGGTATTCCCCCTCGACGTATTGCCATGGCCGATGATGTTTTCGGCGCTGTTCCACGCACTCATGAATGTCATTGTGCTCGCACTGCTCATGTTGGCCTTGGAACATCGGTTGCATCCGACGCTGCTGCTGCTGCCTCTGATCTTCATTCCGCTGCTGCTGTTGACGATGGGCTTGTGCTGGTTCCTGGCGTCGGTCGGTGTCTATTTTCGTGATATCAGCCAGGTAATGCCGGTATTTGTGACGGCCATGTTGTTTCTGTCGTCGGCAATCATTCCGGTCAGCATCCTGCCGCAGAATCTGCAGACGCTGTTTCATCTCAATCCGCTGACGTTCTTCATCGACGAGGCCCGTATGGTGGTGCTCATGGGCGAGTGGCCTAACTGGGGGGCGCTCGCGTTCGCGACGGTGGGTGGACTATTGGTGGCGTGGCTCGGGCATGCCTGGTTCGTGACGACGCAACGGGGGTTTGCCGATGTCCTCTGAGCCAGTCATTGAAGTGCGGGGCATGGGCAAGGTTTATCCGATATATGACAAGCCGCATCACCGACTGATGCAGATGCTGGTGGGTGGAAATCGACGCTGGTATCGCGAGTTCGAAGCCCTGCGCGACATCAATTTCACTGTTCAGCGCGGTGAGACGGTGGGCATTGTCGGCCGCAACGGCTCGGGCAAATCGACCTTGCTGCAGATTATTTGCGGCACTTTGGCGCCGTCGACCGGCGACGTTCGCGTGCGGGGGCGGGTTGCCGCATTGCTGGAACTTGGTGCGGGCTTCAATCCCGAGTTCACTGGCCGCGAAAACGTATATCTGAACGGGTCCGTGTTGGGCTTGTCGCGCAGCGAGATCGACAAGCGTTTTGACGAGATCACGGCATTTGCCGACATTGGTGATTTCATCGACCAACCCGTCAAGAACTACTCAAGCGGCATGGCCATGAGGTTGGCGTTTTCCGTGATGGCCCATGTCGATGCAGACATCCTGATTATCGATGAGGCGCTTGCGGTGGGTGATGCGTTCTTTACGCAGAAATGCATGCGTTACCTGCGCGAATTCAAGACGAAGGGCACCTTGCTTTTCGTCAGTCACGACAGTTCGGCAGTAACCGGGTTATGCGAGCGCGCCGTCTGGCTGGATCATGGGACGCAACAGGCGTGCGGTACGGCCAAGGAAGTGGTGCATGCGTATCTGGAGGCGTTCATGGCCGAGCGTCAGGGCGGAGCCTTGCGGCGCGAGACGGTTGGGGCAGCGAAACGCGTGCTGCCACCGCGACGCAAGGATGCCCGTCAGGAGCTGATTGACCGCTCCTCGCTTCGCAACGATATCCATATTTCACCGTTCCATCCTGACGCCGGGAGCTTTGGCGAATTGAAGGCGCGCGTGACTGACGTGGCCATTCTCGACGAGAACGATGCGCAGTTGGCCTGGGTTGTTGGCGGTGAAAGTGTGGTGTTGGAGCTCACCGCCGAAGCGGATGAGCCGCTGGACAGTGTGATCGTGGGTTTCTATGTGAAAGACAGGCTCGGCCAGCTGCTGTTCGGCGACAACACCTATCTCAGTTATCTGGATGAAGGTTTTTCGGTGGCCGCCGGGGAAACCTTTCGTGCTCGATTCCACTTCGACATGCCACGCCTCCAGGCGGGCGATTATTTCATTACAGCCGGAGTCGCCGAGGGTAGCCAGGACGACCATGTCATCCAGAGCTGGGTTCATGAGGCTTTGATGTTCAAATCGCAGGGCACCCAGGCTCCCGCAGGCATTATTGGCCTGCCTATGCACGACATTACCCTTGACCGTGAATGATTTCATGAAACCATTTCGCCTTGACGATCATCCGGTCGCTTTTCTGCGGCCGCGGCTTTCGTTTCCATTCGCCTGGGCTGGACATATCCCGTTTGCGTATTTGCTGATCGACTTGCTGCGTCCACGCAGCCTGGTCGAGCTGGGTACCGATTCCGGCAATTCGTATCTGGCCTTCTGCCAGGCGATTCGTCACCTGGGTGCAGAAACCCATTGCACCGCAATCGATTCGTGGGAAGGCGATGCACATGCGCGAAAATACGCGGACGATGTGTATCTTGGCCTGAAGGCATATCACGACCCGCTGTATGGAAGTTTTTCGTATTTGAAGCGCGCGTTCTTCGAAGACGCAGTGGCTGATTTTGCTGATGGAAGTATCGATCTGCTTCATATTGATGGATTGCATTCCTATGAAGCCGTGCGGAATGATTTCGAGACCTGGCTCCCGAAGCTGAGTGATCGCGCCGTCGTGCTTTTTCATGACACCCAGGTGCGCGATCGCGGGTTCGGTGTTTACCGTCTGATCGAGGAGTTGGCCGGACACTACCCGACGTTCGACTTTGCCCACAGCAATGGATTGGGCGTAGTGCAGGTCGGCGCGCACGCGCCTGAGGAATTCAAGGCTTTCATGCAGGCTGCGCAGGCCGAACCCGAACGCATGCGTGAATGCTTCAGCCAGTTGGGTCAGACCATTGTCCATGCGGACGGTGGGGCGCCAACGCGCGTGGAGGTCACCACACCGGATCTGGTCTGCAGCCTTTTCTACCGGCAACGCGACGGACACTTCAGCGAAGAGCGGTTGCTCAGCGCGAAGCTTGATGTCACCACGGGCAAACGGGCGATCGAATTTCTGTTGCCATCGGGCGTGCGCCCGGACTTTATCCGGCTGGACCCAGGCGAAGCACCCGGCGTGTTTCGCCTGGGCGCGATCCGTCTGGCTATCGAAGGCGACGCTTCGCATGAGGTGGCGATGCCGGATATCCATGCCCGGCTGGGTTTTCTGCATTGCGACGTTTGCCCGGCGGAGGTGGCCAGCGAGCTGCGCATCGTCTCGCTTGAACGCGATCCCTACGTGGAGATCGAGATTGGCGATCTCGTGGCTGACCTGCCGTCGGCTGGCGCGCTGACCCTTCGTCTGGAGTTGACGATTGAGGTCGTGCTCAACGAGCCCGCTGCGTGGGAGTTGACTGCAACGCAGGCCAAGGCGTTAGGCGAGATCCGGCAAGCGGCTGCGGGGCAAATCGCCTTGCGTACCGTGGGTCGAAGCGTGGAACGGCTGGATCATGCCCAGCGGCACATGGCGCAGACCCTGGATGAGCGAATCATGCAGGGAGAGGCTGAATTGCAACGGCGGCTGAGCGCCATTGATCAGCATCTGACCGCTGTTGTCGGCCCTTTGCGACAAGGCTTGGCGGCACTGCAGAAACGTACGAACGATATCGATCAGCATGTGATTGTTGCTGTAGAGCCGCTGCTACAAGGGCTGGCCCGCCAGGAGGCGGTCTTGCGCAGCCTGCTTCAGCGGCGCAGTTTGCTGTCGCGGTTGCGCCTGCGGCTTTCGCGAACCGAGTTCCGGTTGATGCCTCTGCAGCACCTGGGTGCACTGGACCCCGCGGACAGGCGCTGGCAAGTGACGGGCAACGATCCGATGTTTGCCTGCGGAAGTGACAATTTTCCGCTTGCGCCGGGCTGGTACATGGTCAGTCTGGACATGCAGCAGCATGATGGCAGCCCCGTGCAGGCAGTGCTGTACCCGGACTACGGCCCCGGCGTACCGTCGGATATGCAAGGCATCAATCTGTCGTTCGTCAAACCGGGCCAGTCATCACATCGTGGTCTTGTGTGTTTTACCCATCCTCTGCATGGCTTGCGATTCGATCCGGCCACGTCTCCCTGTCAGTTGTCCGTGCGCCGACTCATCATCAAGCGTGTGAGCAAGTTGCGGGCGGGGTTGGCGTTGCTGCAGGCAACCCGAATTTCCACCAGTCAGCCGGGCGGGAAAGGGATCAGCCCGCGCATGGTGCTCAACAAGTTTCGTTCGGTCGGCTTCCGCGGCATGTGGAAGGCGCTCTACGCGTCATATACACGGCCCGTCGGCATTGCGAATACGTATGACGCATGGTTGGAGAACTACGACAGCGTCACGCCACAGGCTGTCGAGCAGGCGCGTTCACTGAGTGCTGCCTGGGAATTCCAGCCGCTGGTTTCGGTTCTCGTGCCTGTTTACAACACCGAAGAGAAGTGGCTGCGCCGTTGCATCGAGAGTGTCCAGGCCCAGGCCTATCCGCATTGGGAGCTGTGTCTGGCGGACGACGCCTCCCCGGCATCGCATGTCACCCGGATATTGAATGAATATGCCGCAAAAGATGGCCGGATCCGGGTCGTGCGGCGCCCTCAGAATGGACATATCTCGGCCACCTCCAACAGCGCCCTGGCTTTAGCAACCGGTGAGTACGTTGCGCTGCTCGATCACGATGACGAGCTTCATCCGTTGGCCCTGTTCGAAGTGGTCAAGGCGTTGCAGTCTCATCGCTCGTGGAAGCTTGTCTACAGCGACGAAGACAAGATCGATCAGGATGGGCGACGTTACGACCCATACATGAAGCCGGACTGGAACTACGATCTGCTGCTTTCACAGAATTGCATCAGTCATCTCGGCATATACCAGCGCCAGCTCATGCTCGACGTGGGTGGTTTTCGTGAAGGTTACGAAGGTAGCCAAGACTGGGACCTTGCCCTGCGTTGTATCGAGCGGCTGACGCCGGCAGACATCGGGCATATCCCCCGCGTGCTCTACCACTGGCGTGCGATTCCCGGCTCCACCGCCGTGGCCGTCGACGAGAAGAGCTACGCGCGCACGGCCGGCATGAAGGCCATCGCCGAGCACCTTGAGCGTGTGAACGCCAACGCCGAGGTGAAGGAAATCGACGGGCGACCCGGAAATTTCCGTGTCAGTTACGCCTTGCCTGCACCGTCCCCAAAAATCAGCCTGATCATTCCAACTCGCGACGGGCTTCACTTGCTCCAGCGTTGCATCGATTCGATTCTCACGCTGACCACCTACGACAACTACGAAATCATCATCGTCGACAACCAGTCGAGTGATCCCGCCACGTTGCAGTACTTGCGCGACGTCGTGGCCGATCCGCGGGTGAGCGTGCTTGCGTACGACAAGCCGTTCAACTACTCGGCGCTGAACAATTACGCGGTTCGGCAGACCCGCGGTGAGCTTGTCGGGCTGGTCAACAACGACATCGAGGCGATTTCTCCTGATTGGCTGCAGGAGATGGCTGGGCATGCCATGAGGCCGGAGATCGGAGCCGTTGGCGCGATGCTGTACTACCCCAACGATACCATCCAGCATGCCGGCGTCGTGCTTGGCGTGCATGGCGTGGCGGCACATGCGTACTGCGGCAAGCCACGTGGTTACCCCGGACAGATGGGGCGAGCCAGACTTGTCCAGAACATGAGCGCGGTGACCGCTGCTTGTCTGCTTATCCGGCGTGCGGTATTCGACGAAGTGAACGGCCTGGACGAGTCCTTGCAGGTGGCGTTCAACGATATTGACTTCTGCCTGCGCGTACAACAGCGGGGCTATCGCAATTTGTGGACCCCTTTTGCGGAGCTGTATCACCACGAATCGGCCACTCGAGGCTACGAAGATTCACCTGAGAAGAAGGCCCGCTTTGCGAGTGAGGTCGAATCGATGCAGCAGAAATGGCCGCGTGAACTGTCCGCTGATCCGGTTTACAGTCTCAATCTCACGCTAATAGGGACGCCGTTCGAGCTGGCATTCCCCCCGCGATTGAAACATATCCGCGGAGATCAAATTTTATAATGGCCTGCACATTCCGGAGACTTTTGTCGAACGTCGTACCGCGGTAGGCGCTCCGTCCTCGGAAGGAGGGGTGACTCCAAGGCATTTTAGATCTCAATCTCCTCGCGCGTGGTCAAGTTCTTCCAGCCTCAGTTTTCCTGCCTTGGCCCATATGATGAGTGCCAATAAAAAGTGAAATTAAGCACTTTTTTCCGACGATCACGAATCGCGGTGAATCGAAGAGAAAGGCTTCTTTGCAACATAGATGTTGCAAAGTGTGCAGGGGTGGAAATTGGCGCCCTCTGCCGGCCGCTCGTCACACGCCAGGATGGTCGTGTGTTCTATGTCGATCATGCCGATACCGCGACATTGCGTGAGAAATATCGAGCCGATCCCGATGTGGATCTGGATGCGCTGGTTGATGTCGACGCGGTGTGGGGAGAGCGGCCATTGGCCGAGGCGCTGGAGGAGCGCGTCGATTACGTGGTGGCATCCCACGTGGTCGAACATGTGCCCGATCTCATTTCATGGCTCGGTGAACTGGCGTCTATTCTGAGGCCGGGCGGTGAAATACGGTTGGCAATTCCGGATCGGCGCTTCACGTTCGACTATCTGCGCAGGGAAACGCGATTGAACGATGTGGTCTATGCGCACATGATGCGTGCGCGTACGCCTTTGCCCCACATCGTGCTCGATTACGTGCTGAACGTGGTCAAGGTCGACGGCGGCGCGGCGTGGAGGGGCGCGTTGCAGGCCGAGACGCTTGAGCGTCACCATTCTCTGGCGCATGCCATGGCCTGCGCGGCACAGGCCATGGATGGCGTCTACCACGACGTGCATTGTTGGGTTTTTACCCCATCCACCTTTGCCGATCTCATGGTTGACCTCGTGAGCCATGGATTGGCCGTTTTTGAATGCACGCAGTTTTTCGATACAGCGCCGATGACCATGGAGTTTTTTGTCGGCCTGAGGCCAACGGCTGATCGGGGTGCTGCAGTAATGAGCTGGAAGGTCATGAGCGAGGCTTGTGCAAAATAGCGAGAGCGTATTCTGGCGCTAGGCGATCGGCGTTTAATCTTCGGCAGTCATGGCATAGGTCGTTCGATTGGCTGCGACCGACGCGGTATTTATTCTGATCGAGGGCGGGGCGGCTCCTGAACCAACTAGAGATTTCACCAGGCTCTGGCAGACGAATGATCCGAGCGTCTATCCGCAAGAGGCGGGAAATCGAAGATGGGAGTAGTTGCAGCTGTTGAGGTGGGCCAATCACCATAGATTGGTCACCAGAGGGGCGCATGGACCGCTTCGAGCGGTACAAACTACAGCCCGGCTTCGCCGGGGATACTTGTGCGATTGCGTGTATGGGAATTGAATGAAACTTCAGGCAAATTTTAGTCGATGGCATCAAATGGCTTTCTTGCTTTCGATGTATGTGCTGTATTTGTACGTTCTCCTCCTTCGCTCCGAGCCTAGCGATATAGGGGACGTAGGCCATGATTTGGTGCGGCTTGTCCTGCCTCTTTTGGAACTATCGCTGCTCAGTTTGATTTGTGTTGCGTGTCTGCATGCGTCTCGTCATGGGCGAAAGCTGCCATGGCTCGTGTTGGCAGGGTCTGCGGTGTCGGTCGTTTATATCATCTATATTGCGCAGATATATTCGGTGTATCTCTCCGATAATTTCATTAGTGTTCTCGCGCTGAAAAATACGGAATCTTCTGGTTTTGTAACTTCTTTGGTGGTGGTCAAGTTCGCCGCTCTGGCTTTGGCCTGGCTGCTGTTTTTTTTGTATGGGTTGACCAAGGAATTTTATCCGACAACCAGCTCCCCGATGACCAGCTTTGTAGGCTATTCCCGGGGGAGGCTAATGGGTTTGCTTGTGGCGGTCATCCTAATTAATTGCGCGGTGCTAGCCCTTCAGAAAAAGAAGAATCATCGACTTGAAGCTGCCTTCTGGCAGGTTCCGATGGCCAACTTTGTGCACAACTTTGTTGTGGCCAAGTTCGATCTCGATGTCGATGAGGAGATTGCGGTTAAAGGCGTCGGCGGGCATTGCTTCAGCTACCCTCGCGCCGCGTCCGCTGTGGCCAACTATCCATTCCAGAAGAGCGAGGCCTACACATATCCGCTGCCATTCGCGCCGCGAATTGAACTTAAGGGATCGTCGCCAAACGTTATAGTCATTTTTTCCGAAGGCACCTCGACCCGCTTGTTGGGTTCTTATGGTGGTCATTACAAAAAACTGACACCCAACATCGATGGCCTGGCGAAGAAATCGATGCAGGTTGAGAACTACTTCAACCATACGGCAGCCACTTATCGAGGACTCATTGGTCAGCTGTCGTCGGGTTATTCGGCTGCCGGCGGCGGAGGGGGGGCGGGCTGGGAATCGGGTGCCAACAAATCTTCGCTCAGTGAGATTCGGCGTCAGACGCTTCCTCGAATCATGAGCGAGTCTGGTTATCAGAGTTACTTTTTCTCCCCTCATAAATCAGAGCGGCCTTTTACGCTCATGTTACGGTCGCTGGGTTTCGATGAGGTATATACCTATCAATCGATTGGAGATGACCTTCTGAGGGGGAAGTATGTGGTACGCCATAATACGGGCGCGCTGGATGATGAGAGCCTCTTTGCTGGTCTGACCGAGTTTCTTCGCCAGCGCGCTGCGTCACCTGGTGGCAAGCCATTCTTTATAGCCACATACAACATCGGCACCCATGCTTTTATCAATATTAATCCCCAAGGTGACGTCGCATATGGGGATGGCTCGCAAGAATTCCTCAACAAAGTTCACAACTTGGATGCATCAGTCGGTTCTTTCCTAAACTACTTCTATACGAGCCCATTCGCCGAGAATACCATCCTCGTTTTTACTTCCGATCATTCGACGTATCCCGAGCCTTTATTCAAAGAAGTGGCGGGGAAGGATTTGAAGCCGTATTTTGTCGACCGAATTCCGCTGCTTATATATGATCCTATCCATGGCATATCGGGTAAGTTCGATGCACGGGGTCGAAATTCGTTGGATCTGGCGCCTACCGTGCTTCAACTGATTGGCAAACGTATCGTGGCCAACAGCTTCCTTGGCCACTCCCTGTTTGAACCACGCAACTTTCCGATAGGCATTTCATCGTTGGGTCGCTGGTACTACATGACGACTAAGGATGGCGTATTCGGAAGGGATGAGATCCCTGCGGAATTGAAAGATCAGTTCGACTGCGAGATAAACGTGGTGCGTCAGTATTATGGAGTCGAAAAAGACAATCACATCTTCAAAGTTGACTGATTTGGGGCGCCTACATCCCATATATTTCCCGGCCTCACATGACGTCTACTCAAAGGTATGCTGGCTTACCCGCAGACCTAGCTGTGCCGGCGGATTTGACAGTGGGTTAACGGCGATCCTCTTCATCCAAGATCTTTAACAATTGCACATACCAAAGACAGTAGTCGCTGCCAATGCGGCTTTGGCATGCATAAGCAAAGAGAGAGGCACAATGAATTTCATCTCCGGGTCAGGTGCACGCGTTGGCGTAAGATTGTTGCCGCTACTGGGTTACCTTGCTTTTGCGATAGGTGTGATCGGCGCAAACCCTTTTGCTGGGGAGACTGTTGGGCCCTTCGACCTGCTCGTGGCACAAGCTGGCTGGACGGTGCCCGATGAGCCGGTGACAGTGCGGAGCCGGGAGCGCTCGGATGTGCTCGATAGCCTGCTACCGAGTTGGGTCTACCAACGGGATGAAATCCGCAAGGGGCATTTATCCGCCTGGAATCCGCTTCCGGCAGGAGGGCGGCCCGGCATTCAAGATCTCTCAAACGCGGAGTTGACTCCCGCGTTTGCAATATTTTCCATGGCGCCGAATGCGGCACTCGGTTTCTATCTGGCAACGCTTTTCAATCTGGCCATGGCGGGTTGGGGGGCTCATCTCTGGTTACGCCGTCGAGCAACCCTGCTGCCCTCGATCTTCGGTGCCGTCACCATCATGCTTTGTGGTTTTCATACAGCATGGCTGTACTGGCCACATACCCTGACCTCCATCTGGATAGGTTGGCTGCTTTGGTCGATCGACCGTTGGTGGAAGACTCCCAGTTATGGGCGTTTTATATCGATGGTGGGTTTTAGCGTCTTGCTTCTGCTTGGTGGGTTTCCATTCGTTGTCTTGCTCGGCGCGGGAAGCGCGGCGCTCTATCTTCTCTGCTTGTGTGCCGTGGACAACCAGCCCCGTGCATTCATGCGCGTCGGTGGATTCGGCGTGGCCTGGATCGTGGCGATGTTGCTCTGCGCCATACCGCTCATTTCATTTCTTACCTGGTTCGCCGGATTTGACGTCAGCTACCGTTCCGGCGGGAGCTCGCTGCACTTGCCTGACGATGCCAGGTTTTTGCTGCCCCATTTCGCGAAGCTGATGCCACGCGTCGAATCCACCATGTATGTAGGTCTGCTTGGACTCGTGCTTGGCTTATTGGCGTTCGGTTTCATATTGTGGCGACGCGGTAAGGTCAGCGTCCTCGGGCTCTATTCACTGTTGCTGGGGGCTGTGGCAGCAACACTGGTGTTTGAAATCATTCCGGCTCCCTATCTGAGCTGGGTGCCCGGCTTGGCACACAATCCCTGGTCCCGAAGCATCATTATTCTCGATATTGCGTTGGCTGTTGCTTCGGCGTTTCTCCTCAATGAAATGTTGACGAGAATACGGTGGAAGCTTCTCGTTCAGTCCGTATTCGTTTCCTTGATTGCTTACCAGGCGGTGGATCTGGCGTCACTCTTTCGACAGTTCAACGGTCCTGTCCCGGTAACCTTTTTTTATCCTGAAAATACTTTGCTGACGAAAATAAATAAAAACATCCGGCCATTCCAAAGTGTAATAACGGACAGGAATTTTCTGATATCGGGAACGCTTGGCTACTATGGCATCCCGGAGTGGTTCGCACATGCCTTCAAGAGCACCGCAATAAAATCGGTGCTGGATAGGGTTATTGACGATCCATTTACCACGCCAACAGCGACTCTCGTAATGGCGAAAGACATACGGATGAATAGTCCGGCCATGTCCGCGTTGGGGGTGCGCTATGTATTGGGTGGCGCTGAAGTGGCGTTTGCTGGCCTGCGACCCAACTTTGGTCAGGACGTAGAGATTCCCGTGCACAAACCGCTTCCGCCCATGCCGGGCCACGAATGGGTGCAGTCGCTCAATCTGGTCAGCAGCTATCATCCACAGGCGATGCTGGTACGTCTGGCTACTTATTCGAGGGCGGACCTGGTTGGCGAGGTTGTGATGACCTTGTACAGGGACGGTGAGGCTGAACCGATAGCTCGTAGTGTTGTTGATGCATCAACAGTGTTGGATAACCACATGGCGGTTTTCCAGCTTCCAAAGACACTTGTCCTTGCACCGGGGAATTATCGGTTCATATTTTCCTATCAACATGCGGGCGCCACAGACCGTATCACTGCGTGGTATACGCCAGCGGCCGCAGAAAATTGCTCGCTGCGGGTGGATGGCAATCCAATATCAGGTTGTATCGAGTTTGACCTGGCTGCGCCCCGCGATGACGCCGGGACATTCGTGCCGGTTGCCTCGGACAACGGCATGCACCTGATGGAAAATACCAACGTCCCGTCCGGGCCCTATTTTCTGCCAACGCTAAGTGCGTGGCCAGGTCGCGAGAGCTCAAATGAGGTGCGACTGCTGGGTCGAGACGAAACGGATTTCACATTGGAATACCTCGGCACCCGTCCTGGTTTTGTTGTGGTGCCAATGAACTTTCCGAAGAAAGACTGGCTGGTTCGCATGGATGGCACCGAAGTCTTTCCCGAATGGTATCTCGGTGGATTACCAGCATTCTCCGTGAATGGGCCGACCACGCTGGAATTCAGCTATCGCCCGAATTCACTACGCTATGGCACCTGGATATCCCTGATCACTCTGTTGGGACTTTTGTCGGGGTGGGCTTTTTTTGCAAGGCGTCGCAGGGGGGCGTCTCCGAACACCAACGTTTGATCGGGTTATGGTGTGGAATCGTTTTGACGCGAATCACGCTTGAGTTCGAGTTGCCTGACGCGGAGAAGAATGCGCTCCGAGAGCTTTCGATTGGTGGCAATCAGGTCGCCGATCAAACCCATCATGTACAAAAGCATGCCTAGCGTGATGCATAGCGAGGCAAGAATCACCGATTGGATATGGCCCGCACCGCTACCGTCGAAGTAGTGGTACAGAAAACGTCCGCCCGCGGCCAATCCGATCAGCCAGAAAACCGAGCCAACATAGAAAAACAGTGCAAGCGGCCGATAGATCACGAATACGCGAAGAATCGTCACCAACGAGCGCTTCACGTAGCTGGATATGCTTTTGACCAACCGTGACGGCCGAAGGTCGCCGTTGGTACGGATTGGAACAGAGAGAATGGTCAGGTTGCTCTGGCCGGCCTGAATGATTGTTTCCAGGGTGTAGGTATAGGCGTTGAACACATTCAGGCGCAGCGCCGCTTCGCGCGACATGGCGCGGAAGCCGCTGGGAGCGTCGGCAACGTCGGTCTTGCTCGCTACCCGCACCGCCCAACTGCCGAGGCGCTGCAGTTTCTTCTTGATCCAGGAAAAGTGCTCCGTGTCGTCGATCGGCCGCGTACCAATGACAATGTCCGCCTCATGCGCCAATACCGGTGCAGTGAGCTTGGGGATGTCGGCGCCGCAGTATTGATTGTCTGCATCAGTGTTGACGATGACATCGGCGCCCAACCGCAGGCACGCATCGAGTCCGGACATGAAGCCAACCGCCAGGCCGCGGTTCACCGGATGGCGCACCACATGGTGAACGCCGTTCTGGCGTGCGACCTCCGCCGTATTGTCGGTCGATCCGTCATCGATGATCAGCCATTCCACCGCGTCGAAGCCAGCGACTTCACGGGGCAGGTCAGCCAACGCGATAGCCAGTGTCTCGGACTCATTGAGGCAGGGGATCTGGATGATGAGTTTCATGGGTTCACCTTGATGCTTGAGTGTCGTTCGGTTCGAAACAGGTTCTGCATGGTTCTGTTGTTGGATGGCGTGCTCTCCGCGCCTCCCGTAGTTCTCTGCCTGCCGCTGATCGTCTTGTGATATTGCGGCGGTTGCTGGGCAACGGGTGAGTCTGGTCCTGGTGATTGATCCTTCGCCTCAAGCGGACTTGGGCGAATGGGCTTTCCGATTGTGCATGCAGTTCCGAGATTCGATTAGTTGACGGGTCGGCGCAGCATGAACACGCTGCCCAACGCAAAGTTCAACAGATCACCCAGTGTGGTGGCGATGCGCAACGTCACCACGACCAGTACTACGTCGACAGGTGCCATGACGCCGCTTAGCCAGGCACTGAGCAGGGCTTCACGGATGCCCAATCCCGCCGGTGCACCTGGTGCGACAAAGCCAAGTATCCAACTGCTCGCAAATGCGCCTACGAAAAACAGTACGCCAGGAACCTGCGAAGTCGGATCGACCAGTGTGTGCGCGACCAGCCACAGGCCGGCTCCGATCATCACAAAGCTGCTGGCATAAAGCGCATAGCAGGCGACCACCGTAGTGGGGTCGAGGTGAAGGCGCGTGAGTCCGGATTCTTCCTCCGGGTGTTGACCTCCCCTCAGGCGACCCAACAAGACAGCGAAACGTGGCGCCAGCCACAGGGCTGCCACTGCAAAGGCGGTGACGGCCGCCAGCAGTGGCAGCCGATATTCGGTGATTCTCCACGTCAGCAGGGCTGCGGGTGGCGACCACAGGAGCGTAAGAGCGCCGATGTGTGCGCTTGCGACGAGCGCCAGCAGCAGTTCGTAAGCTACGGAAAAGACAGCTGCGGGGAGCTGCACGTTGGCCCCACGTGCGAGTGCGATACGGCCAATATGCTGAGCCACGTTACCTGGAAGGTATTTGCCGAATTGCGTCGTAGCGAGAATGGGGAGCAGGCGGCCGAACCTGGCTTGCTGATTCATGGATCGAAGCAGCAGTGTCCAGGCAATCGCCGTCGTAATGATGGACGAAGCGTAGAGCAGTGTCAGGGAGGCTCCCGCAAGCATCACCTTGCCATCGAGCAGGGCGGATAAATCCTTGCCGGCAAGCGCCTGATGGGCGTACAGCACGAAATACGCGCCGGCCGCGAGCGCCAGCAGAATACCGAGGGCCTTGAAGATGTGTTTCATCATCGGGTGCGTTGCTGCCGACTCGCATGAGATCGAGCCGCAACAGGAGCGCCCGCGATTGGACAATCGGTAACACGATGCTCAGTGGGTCGCACGGCGGAAATGCTCCCATGTTTGCCTGATCCCGGCTTCCAGCGATGTTCCGTGTTGCCACCCGTATGCCTGTGCCGCCAAGGTGGGATCCATGGCGATGCATGAGGCATCAACCACCCGCCCAGGTTCGTAACTGCGTTGCAGAGGCTGGCCGGCAACTGATTCCATGATGCCAAAGAGCTCGTTGAGGCTGACGCTTGTTCCACTGCAGGCGTTGAAGGTACGCACCCCTGCCGGCATCGGGTTGGTCAGCACAAGTGCGCACAGCTCGACCAGGTCATCAATGTAGACGTAGTCGCGTTGTGCGGATCCGTCGCCCCACACATGCAGTGTCTCGCCGCGCAACATCGTGCCGAACGCTGCAGGGATCACACCGAATCCCTTGCGTTCCGGCTGGCCTGGGCCATAGACATTGGATGGGCGCAGGATGGTCGCCTTGCCGCCAGACTGGCTGCACCAGGCCGCGATGAATGTCTCGGAGGCCAGCTTGGTTGCGCCATGGTAAGAGCGCGGCTGAAGCCGCGCCGATTCGCTGGACGGCTGCGTGGTCGTATCGGCGTACAGCGACCCTCCTGAAGACATGTACAGCAAGTCGACCTGCGGATGCTCGTGGAGAGCCTGTAACAAGGCGGCAGTGAGATGGAGGTTGGTCTCGACCTCATGCAGCGGTCGTGCGGCAGAGGTACCGGGCGTGGACGTCGTCGCCAGATGCACGACGGCCCGGCTGCGTTGCAGCAATGGGTCGAGTTGTTCGGGCTCGCGGAGGTCGCCGATCACCTGCTCGATCAGCGCATGGTGGGGGACGTCGCCGTTTCGGCTTACCGCGATCACCGGTATCCCTCGTTCCGCCAAGGATCGGGTGAGGTTGCGGCCAATGAACCCGCTGGCCCCGAGAACCAGAATGGAATCAGCCACCGTGCGAATCTCCGCGCAGGTGGTTGTAAACCCGGATATAGCGTTGTGCGCAATCGTCCCATGTACCCAATTCGTCGTTCACTCGACGACGAGCGGCTTCTCCGAATTGCTGATTGGTCGCGGCATCCTCCAGGCGTGCCAGAGCATCGCCATAGCTTTGCGGTGAGTCGCACAACAAGCCGGTTTCCCCATCGATGACCACCGTGGCGTGCGCAGGCATCCGCGATGCGATGATCGGCATACCCGCAGCCATCGCTTCCAGCATGACCTGGGGGCGCCCTTCCGCATGGCGGCTCAGCGTGATGAGTCCGCAGGCTTGCGGAAACCATTCCCTGGCGAGCTGTTTCGGCGCGGCCGGACCGTGATAGTGCACCCACGACGGCACGTCGATGGCCTGTTCCATGGGACCAAAGAGGTGTAGTTCCCGCGACCCATCTTCAAAGAGTGATCGGGACCATTCGAACAGGGGCCCCATTTTTTCCGCCGTGAGTCGGGCGACGACCAACCACCGTTTCGGGCTCTGGTCCAAAGGCTTGCGCTGGATTGCGTACCAGACCGGATCAATGCCGAACGAGATCGGCTGGATCTCGGCAATATCGCCAAAGGCCTGCTGCAATGGTTCGCACATCCATTCGGCATTGGGACAGATGGCTACCCGTCTGTGGCGCATCACGCGTCTCAACAGCGGCCGCATGAATGGAAGCCCGAGCAAACGGAGATCATTGCCTAGAACAGTGATCAGTGCGGGCTTGCCATCGCGCGGCAACGGCAGGGCCGATTGCAACCAGTTGATGTGGTAGACATCGACATCGCGCTGCCGCCTGTATGCCGCGGCCAGTATCCGCAACAAGCGAACGGGCGAAAGCAGGGCGCGCACGCCGCCGCTGCGCATCATGTGCGAGATGCCGCCGAGATCGACGAGCTTGCCCAGCCAATCACTGTCCGACGGTGTGGTTGCTTTCGCGACGCCTTCAGGCAATTCGCCGGGGGGCGCCCATACGCTCAGCTCGATCGAAGGGGCGCGAGAAAGACCGAACACCATGTTCCTGATGAACACGCCGCGGTATCCGGCTGCATCGCGCGGATACATGGTGCTGACGAAAAAAACCTTCATGTTTTAGGCCCATCGCCAGTTGCCGGTTCCGTGCCCTTGCGGAGTTCCAGGAAATGCCCGGTGGCAATGTTTTTCCAGTCCGGCCATAGCTGCGACATCAACCAGGTCACCGCATTGGTAAGAACGATCGCCAGCAATGCGATGGGTAACAGAAGAATTTTCAGAACCCCCTTCTTGGCATCCACGCCACCTGCGATAGCGAGACACATGATCAAGCCGGCGGCGCGGATCGCATGCCCGGATCGGTGCAGCGAAACGACTTCCAAAGACGCTCGTGCCGCATCGCGGCGCAGGCCGAATTCCGTAAATCGCTGGAAGTCGAAAGGCTCGTTGTGCAGAGGGTATAGAAACGGCATGGAGATCCAGGCCCGGCCACCGGGCCTGAGCACGCGCGCGATTTCCTTCAGCGCAAGCGCCGGATCGGGGACGTGCTCAATGACTTCAAAGCAGACCACGCCATCGACGCATTGGTCGGCGATGGGAAGAATACAGGCGTCGGCAAAAATATCCGGGCGGGCATCGTAGAACTCGTTACCGGTTGCCGGATAATCCAGGGCAATGTAATTGACTGCCTTCGGCAGATGGGCCGCAATCCACCGGTCGGCGGCGCCTATATCGAGAATTACGCCTGTGGCGCTGGTCAGACCTTGTGGTACCTGACGTTTACCCAATAGCCACTGGGGGTGAATGGGGGTGCGCCTGAGTATCCGTGCGCATTCATGTAGCAAGCCCATCAGAGGATCTCCTTTGGGAGGTCCGCTGCGGCGCCTGCCCGAACTGGCACGGTAAGGACACGCAAAGAAGTTGATCCTCGCGGTACGAGACCGTGTTGCTCCATTGATAATTCCCGAACCTGGATGGAATGAGCGCTAATGCTAAACCATCACCCGGCCCGAGGCGTGACCGGCCGCCTGGAGTGCTGAAGCGGCCTCGACCGCTCAGCCTAACGCCGCTTCCAGCTCTGGAATGATCTTGAACAGATCCCCCACCAGTCCGAAGTCCGCCACCTCGAAGATCGGCGCCTCGCCATCCTTGTTGATCGCCACGATGGTGCCGGCGTCCTTGATGCCGGTGAGGTGCTGGATGGCGCCGGAGATGCCGATGGCCATGTACAGCTCGGGGGCGATGATCTTGCCGGTCTGGCCGACCTGCATTTCGTTGGGGCAGTAGCCGGCGTCGACGGCGGCGCGCGAGGCGCCGACGGCAGCGCCGATCTTGTCCGCGAATTTGTAGATGATGTCGAAGTTTTCCTTCGAGCCGACACCACGGCCACCAGAGACAACTTTGGCGGCGCTTTGCAGGTCGGGGCGGTCGCTGCTGCCCTGGTTCAGTTCCACGAAGCGGGTGTGGGTGGGCAGCGGAACGTCGATGGTCAGTGCTTCGACCGGCGCGGTATTGGCGCCCGAGGCGGCCGCCGACCACGAGGCGGTGCGGATGGTGGCGACCACGGTGTGATTGGCATCGGCTTCGACGGTGATGATGGCGTTGCCGGCGTAGATGGGACGGTTGAACGTGTGAGCGGCCTCGACGCTCATCACGTCGCTGACTTGGGCCACACCCAGCAGCGCAGCCACGCGCGGGGCGATGTCCTTACCGAACGTGGTGGAAGGCGCAAACACATGGCTGTAGCCATCGGCGGCCTTGGCGATCTGCGGTGCCAGCACGGCAGCCAGCGGATGCGCGTTCTCAGGCTTGGCGACGGTCAGCACGCGGCTCACGCCTTCGATCTTCGCGGCTTCCGCGGCGATGGCGTCGGGGGCGTCGGACAGCACCAGCACGTCGATGGCATCGCCCTTGATGGCGGCGGCAGCGCTGACGGCGCGCGCGGTGGATGAGTTCAGCTTGCCGCCGAGGTGTTCGGCGATGACGAGAATCTTGCTCATGAGTGTCTCCGAAGCTTCATGTAGGAGCCCGCGCTGTGGGCGATGCTCTTTGTGGTTATTGAAAAGCGTCGCCCACAGGGTGGGCTCCTACAGGTATGAGGGGTTACAGCAGGCCTTTCTGCTTCAGTGCGGCGACCAGTTCGGCGGCGTCCTTCACCATCACGCCCTTGCTGCGTTTGGCGGGCGCGGCGTAATGCGTGGTTTTCAGGTGGTCGTGCGCCTCAACGCCGAGTGAGCCGAATTCGATCACGTCGATCGGCTTGGACTTGGCCTTCATGATGTCGGGCAGCTTGATGAAGCGCGGCTCGTTGAGGCGCAGGTCGGTGGTGATCACGGCGGGCAGGTCGGCCTCGATCACTTCCAGGCCGGCGTCGACTTCGCGCGTTACCGTGGCCTTGCCGTCGGCGATCTCCACCTTGCCGGCAAACGTGGCCTGCGGGCGATCCCACAGGGCCGCCAGCATCTGGCCGGTCTGGTTGGCGTCGTCGTCGATGGCCTGCTTGCCCAGGATCACCAGGCCGGGCTGCTCTTTCTCGATCAGCTTCAGGAAGACGCGAGCGGCGGTCAGCGGCTGCACCGCGTCTTCGGTGGTCACGTGGATGGCGCGGTTGGCGCCCATCGCCAGGCCATTGCGCAGGTGGGCGGTGAGGTTGGCCGGGCCGATGCCGACCACGATCACTTCCTCGGCGACGCCTTTCTCGCGCAGGCGCAGGGCTTCTTCCAGCGCGATGTCGTCGAATGGATTGGCGGACAGCTTGACGCCATCGGTCACCACACCACTGCCGTCGGGTTTGACCTGGATGCGCACGTTGTAATCCACGACGCGCTTGTAGCCGACCAGAATTTTCATCGGAGATTCCTACTTCGTTGGCTGCCCCTGTCGGGACGCGTGAACACCCATTCTAACCGGCATCAAACCGTCGTACGAAATGAATCCGCGGGGACTTCCGTGGCGTGGGGGAATCAGCCGCTGCGCTGCGCGTACGGGTAGGTGGTCGCCTTGCCTTCTTCCAGGCCCATCAGCGAGGCAATGCTCCTGGTGGCAAATCCGCTTTCGGAGGCGGCGAGGTTGAACGTGCGCTCCACCGCGTGCGCTAGGGTGCCGTCGCGCTGGGCCGCCTCGGCTTCGAAATCCAGCACGTCGAGATGGGCGTCGAGCAACAGCCGCAACGCGGTGGGGCGCAACCAGAACATGGTGCCAGCCACGAAACTGCCGTACCCGGCTTCGGGCATTGGTATGCCGGCGCGGCGACAGAGGTAATCCACGTTGGCCCGGTTCTGGCCCCAGTAGTGGTCCAGCGGCTGCAGGTGGCCCTCGGCGTGGACAATGCCCAGGGCTGGATCGTCGGCAAACGCGGAGAGAATGCGGCCGACCCGCTCGGGCGCCAGCAGCTTGCCGAGCAGGTCGGTGCGCCACGCGTCGCCGTTTTCGCGATGGGTCGAGCGCTTGCTGTGCAGTTTCAGCACCACGTCCACGCCTTCATCGAGCAGGCGGTTGGCGACGTGAAGGAAGGGCAGGATGTCGCGCCCGCGGTTCTCGAAGACCTCGATCTCCGCATCGATGCCGAGCTGCGCGGCGCGCTCGCGAACTTGCTGCTCGCGTTCGTGGGCAGTGGTGATGATGATGCGCCAGTCGACGCGGCTGGCGCGCAAGGCGGCGGCCAGTTCGTCCAGCAGGTCCGGATACCAGATATGCAGCACCGCGCAGGGGCGCGAGTCCGTGGCCGGCACCGGGCGCAGCGCCGTGCGGGTGGCGTCGAGCCAGGCGTGGCCGAGCCGAGTATCCGGTTCCAGCACGGCGCCTTCCGCCCATTCGTTCCATGCGTTGACGAAGACCATCGGCTGCGTGGGAAACCGTCGCTGCGCAGTGTCGACAGCGTGGCGCAACCAGTCGCGATAGCCGCGTGGCGAGGCGTGCGCGAACACGCGGCCGCGGCCGCTGCGGCGCGGTTCGTTGTCCCAGCCCGGATTGACTGCGGGATAGCGCGGATAGGCGGGATCGGCTTGCGCGACGGATTGCCGCACCAGTTCGCGCCAGTCGTGTACGTCACCGCTGTAGTTGGGATTGAGCAGGTGCTGGCGCGCGGTGATGGGCGAGGGCGAGATGTTGTTGGGCGGGAATTCGACCGCGGCATCGAAGCCGATGTCGCGCGGATCGACGCGGTCGAAACTCTGCACGTAGGCGAGCCGGATCTCGCCGATACCGTGGCTGCGGCACCACTCGCGCCAACGTTCCGCCGTCTTGCGCGGCTCCGGCAGCAGGCCGGGCCGGTAGATCAGCAGCAGCGGCTGGCCATCCACGCGCAGGTAGCGTGGGTCGGCGAGATAGGGCGCGATGTATTCGATGAAGGCGAGGTCGTCGTCGGCGCTGTGCTGCTGGCCGATCAGGATGTCGTCGGCGCGGCCATCCCAGCGTCGCGACCAGTTTTCGTTGGCCCAGCACAGGCACAGCGGCAGGTCTAGCGATGGGTCGGCCAGCCATTGCCGCAGCGGTTGTTCGAGCAGGGTCTTGCCGGCGAACCAGTAGAAATAGCTGCAGAACGCGCCGATGCCGTACTCGCGCGCCAGTTGCATCTGCCGGCGCATCGCGTCGGGCAGGCGCAGGTCGTAGAAACCCAGCTCGCCAGGCAGGCGCGGCTGCGCGTGGCCTTCGAATTGCGGCAGCGCCCGAGTCACGTTATGCCATTCGGTGAAGCCAGCGCCCCACCACGCGTCGTTCTCCGGGATCGGATGGAACTGCGGCAGGTAGAACGCCACCACGGTGGCGGGTAGTGGTGCGGGCAGGGTGCCGACGCGATGGGGCATGTAACCGATCGCGCGTCCCGCGGCGTGACGACGGGGGCGACGCGCGGCCAGCGACACGTCGGCGATCTGTCCACGCGGCCCTTGCGGCACCAGTTCGGCATGCCGTTCCAGGAAACGCTGGCGCAGCCGGTCGCGTGTGGCCACAGGCATCGGGGTCAGCCGAAAACCCGTGCGCAGCACGGTGAACAGATAGCGTTTGGCAAGGTCGCGGGGTGACATGACGGCCTATCGGGAGTGATGCCGGAGCATCGCGGTTGAGGTGGCCGGGGTCAATCCAGCACGCGATGCAGGGCGGCGTCGGCGGCGTCGGCGGAGAAGTGCTGGCGCACGTTGTCCAGCCCTTGTTCGGACAATTGCCGCCACAGCGCTTCGTCGTGCGCGAGCCGTTGCACGGCGTCGGTGAAGGCGGCGGCATCGTCAGCCACCAGCACGTTGGTGCCGTCGCCCAGCTGCATGCCTTCCACGGCGATGGTGGTGGCGATCACCGGCAGGCCGTGGCTCATCGACAGGTTGATCTTGCCCTTGACGCCGGCGCCGAAACGCAGCGGCGCCAGCGAAGCCAGGCAGCTGTCCATCCACGGCGTCAGGTCGGCGACGCGCCCGTGCAGTTCGAGGCCGGGTGTGTCGAGCTCGCGTCGTGCGGTATCCGGCATGTCGCCGAAGACGTGCAGGCGGATGTCTGGCATGACCTGGCGCAGTCGCGGCAGGATCTCGCTGGCGATCCAGCGGATGGCGTCGCTGTTGGGCGGGTGGCCGTAACCGCCGATGAAAAGCAGGTCGGCGCGCCCGGCGAAAGGCTGCCCGCAACCGTGAACCGGGTGGATGTTGGACAGCAGCTCGACCTGCGCCTGCGGCACCAGCTCTGCCAGCAGCGCCTTCTCGTGCGGGCTGACCACGAAGCTGACATCACTGCGCGCGATCAGGGCGAGCTCGCTGCGCTGCGAGGCGGCGGCCTGGTGCGCCAGCATGCTGCTGCCGCCGTGTTCGGCCGCGCGCTGCTCGCGCAGAAAGTGCAGATCCACGGTGTCGAACAGCAGCTTCGCTTTCGGCGCATCGCGACGCACCAGCTCCGCATACTGGCCGGCCACGGTGTGCCGGCACAGGATCACCGCGTGCAGTTCGTGGCCATGCCGGCGCAGCCAGGCGGGCACGCTCTCCAGCGAGGTTTCACAGCCGAGTTCGCCGAGGGCGGCGATTTCACGGCTGCTTGCGCGGCCGTCGTCGGGAATGAAGCTGGTGCTCCAGCCTTGCGCGTCCAGCAGTTGCAGGATCGCGTGCAGGCGCAACGACCCGGAATCGCGGGTGGGCTCCGGCGTCATCGCATCCACCACCAGCACGCGACCGCGCTTGCGCCAGCGGATCGCGCGCTCCAGCGCGGTGCCGGCGGGCGGCTGCGCTGCCAGCTGGGTCGCCCACTTGTCGATGAACTTCGCCTGGTTGATCGACTGGTACCGCTTCATGCCGCTGCCGAGGTCGGTGCCCGCACTGATGCCTTCGCAGTGGATCACCAGGCTGGCGGGTTCGTAATACACGCGCAGACCGATGTGGCGCACGGCGAAGGCGAGGTCGGTGTCTTCGTAGTAAGCCGGTGCGTAGCGCGCGTCGAAGCCGCCGAGGCGCTGGAACACCTCGCGTCGGATCATCAATGAGGCGCCGGAGACATAGTCGGTCTCACGACGGTAGCGGAATGCTGATGCATCGCGCCGCTCGAAACGGCCGGTGGTCCAGCAACTGCCGTCGGCGAACACCAGGCCACCGGCTTCCTGCAGGCGGCCATCGGGGTAGACCAGCCGGCTGCCGGCGATACCGCAGTCCGCGCGCTCGGCGAAGCAACGCAGCAGCGCATCCAGCCAGCCCGGCGTGACCTGCGTGTCGTTGTTGAGGAACAGCAGGAATTCGCCGCGCGCCTGCGCCGCGCCCGCGTTGCTGCTGCCGATGAAGCCGAGATTCGCCGGGTTGCGCAGCAGCTGTACGCCATCGATCTGCGCCAGTGTGGTGGCGCTGTCGTCGGGAGAGGCGTCGTCGACCACGATGACTTCGAAGGGCGCCTGTGCGCCGTGGCGCGCCAGCGAGCGCAGGCAGGCCAGGGTATAGGCGAGCTTGCCGTGGACCGGAATGATCACCGATACCTGCGGCTGGTTGCTGACCGGCAGGGCGAAGGGGGTGAACGGTTCGTCCAGCGGCAGCAGCGCCAGTGCCTCATCGCGCTCGGGGCGTGACTCGAATTCCTGGCGCATGCGCGCCAGCGTGCCGCGTATGCCGCGCAGCGCGAAGCTGCCGCGCGTGCGCTGCAGCAGGTACCCGAGGCGTTTCAGTCGCCATGACAATTGGCCGATCAGCGGATTGCCCTCGGCCACTCAGAGATTCTGGTAATTCGGCCCCGAGCCACCCTCGGGCGTGACCCAGGTGATGATCTCGTACGGGTCCTTGATGTCGCAGGTCTTGCAGTGCACGCAGTTGGCTGAGTTGATCTGCAGGCGCTTGCCGTGTGGCTGGGTTTCGTCGGCCACCATCTCGTAGACGTTGGCCGGGCAGAAGCGGGTGCAGGGGTTGTCGTATTCCTCGACGCACTTGGTCGCGCAGATGTCGGTGTCGGCCACGTGCAGGTGGATGGGCTGGTCTTCGTCGTGTTCGGTGGCGGCGAAGTAGACGCTGGCCAGGCGGTCGCGCGGGGGCAGGGTGCGTTGCACGTAGTCGCGCTCGGGCTCGTCGTATTCGCCGAGCTTGTGCAGCGATGACCAGTCCGCCTTGTTCTTCAGCGTCCACGGCGAGGCGCCGCCGGTGACGGTTTCCCAGGCCGCATTGGCCATGCCGAACCACAGGCCTTTCTTGAAGCCGGGCTTCACGTTGCGCACTTTTTTCAGTTCGGCCATCACGTCCGACCCGCGCAGGCGCGCGTCGAAGCCGCGGGTATCGAGTGTTTCGGCCACGTGCTCGGCGGCCAGCATGCCGCTCTTGATGGCCTGGTGCGTGCCCTTGATCTTGGGCACGTTGAGCAGGCCGGCGGTGTCGCCGATCAGCAGTGCGCCGGGCATTTCCACCTTGGGCAGGGACTGGAAGCCGCCGGTGGCCATCGCGCGCGCGCCGGCGGAGAGGATGCTGCCGCCTTCCAGCAGGGGCTTGATCAGCGGGTGGTGCTTCCATTGCTGGAACGCTTCCCACGGCTTGTATTCGGGGTCGCTGTAGTCGAGGCCGCTGACGTAACCCAGCGCGATGCGGTCGCCATCGAGGTGATAGATGAAGCCGCCGCCATAGGTGCGCGTGTCGGCCGGCCAGCCGAAGCTGTGCACGATCTTGCCGGGCGTGGCGCGGCCGGCGGGCACCTGCCACAGCTCCTTGATGCCGATGGAATAGCCCTGCGGGTCGCTGTCCGCATCCAGCTTGAAGCGCTTGACGAGCTGCTTGGTGAGGCTGCCGCGCGCGCCCTCGGCCAGCACGGTGACCTTGGCCTTGATGTCGATGCCTTCGGTGTAGCCGGGCTTGTGCGTGCCGTCCTTGGCTACGCCCATGTCACCGATGCGCACGCCGGCGACCGAGCCATCCTCGTTGTAAATGTTGTCGGCGGCGGCGAAGCCGGGGAACACGTCGACACCCAGCGCCTCGGCCTGCGGCGCCAGCCAGGCGCACAGCGCGCCCAGCGACACGATGAAGTTGCCGTGGTTGTGCATGCCCGGCGGCAGCGGCAGCTTGCGCGCGCCGGTCTTGCTGAGCAGGAAAAACTGGTCCTCGCCGGCCGGGATGCAGATCGGCGGCGGGTTGTCGCGCCAGCCCGGCAGCAGCGCATCCAGCGGCTGCGGCTCGATCACGGCGCCGGACAGGATGTGCGCGCCGATGGTCGAGGCCTTCTCGATCACGCAGACGTTGACGTCGGGCTTGAGCTGCTTCAGCCGGATGGCAAACGACAGCCCGGCCGGCCCCGCGCCGACCACGACAACGTCGTATTCCATGGTTTCGCGTTCGCTCATCGCGGACTCCGGCAGCAGGTGGGAAGGGCGGCATGGCGCCAAGGATGCGCGATACCACTGCGTATTGTCCGGTTTCGCGTGCTGCGCGGCAACGCAGGCGGAAACACGCGACCGTTGGCGGTGTCGTGATATGTGTGTGAAGACGCACCGGCGCTTGCAATCGACTTGCGTTCAATGGCGATAATCAGGGCACGATCCGAAGGGAATGCTCATGAATCAAACGCCACCGATCGCCGATTTCGAACTGCGCCGGGCCAGCCTGTGCCAATTGCTGCACTGGCTGGCCGTCGGCAGGGTCCAGCCGCAGGCGCTGGCCGATGCCTACCTGAGCGCGATCGAGCGGATCGACCCGCAACTCAACAGTTACGTGGATGTGCGCGCCGGTTTGCTGCACGACCAGGCGCAAATGGCGGATCGCCGCCGCCGCGACGGCGTGATCGGCCGGCTCGACGGGATTCCGCTGGCGGTGAAAGACAACTTCGACGTCGCTGGCTGGCCGACCCGGGCGGGCCTGCCCGATCGCAACACGCCGGTACAGGACGACGCCCACGTCACCGCCCGGTTGCGCGCGGCCGGCGCCTTGCTGATCGGCAAGACCAATATGGATGAAGGCGCGTTGGGCGCCGCCACCGACAACCCGCATTTTGGCGCCACCCACAATCCGCACCGGCACGGTTACACCGCGGGCGGTTCGTCCGGCGGCGCGGCGGCGGCCGTGGCGGCGGGGCTGGCGGTGGCCGCGGTGGCGTCGGACAGCCTGGGGTCGGTGCGTATCCCGGCCAGTTATTGCGGCGTCTACGGGCTCAAGCCCACCCATGGCGAAATCTCCGCCCGCGGCATGGTGACGGCCGCGCGTCGGCTCGATGCGGTCGGCCTGCTGGCGCGCAGCGCCGACGACCTCACCGTGCTGCTGCAGGTGCTGGCCGGTTACGACGCCGACGATGCACGCTCGCGCCGCCGCCGGGTGGCGTTCGCCTTGCCGGACTGGGAGCCGGGCCACCTGCGCGTGGGCCTGCTGCCGAACCTGGCCGCCGTAGGCGTGGAGTCCGAGGTGATCGAGGTCTTCGAGGCGGCGATGGCGAAACTGCCGCACGCCCTCAGCGACCGTCGCACCGTCGATTTCGCCGACTGGAATTTCAGCCGCACCCGCCGCGCCGGCCTGCTGTTGATGGAGGCCGAGATGCTGGGCACGTTCGCCAGCGACCTGGCCCATACCGACAAGCCGGTGTCCGCGCGCTTCCGCGGCATGCTCGACTTTGCCGCGAAGAAGAGTGCCGCCGACTACGCCATCGCCGACCGCGTGCTCGATGCCGCCACCTTGAAGATGCGCCGCCTGTTCGCCCAGGTCGACGTGCTGGTGCTGCCCACCACGCCGCAGGGTGCTTTCCCGCTGGATGGCCCGGTACCCGACTCCCAGGCCGATCTCACCAGTTTTGCCAGCCTGGCCGGCTGCCCGGCCGTGAGCCTGCCGATGGGCCATCTGCCCAACGGGCTGCCGGTGGGGTTGCAGCTGGTGGGCGCCAGGGGTTCGGATCTACGGCTGCTGGAGCTGGCATCAGTGTGCGCGGCTACGCTGGATACGGCGCCGACGTACCCGGTGATTGCCTAGCGTTGGCGGGCGGTGGCCCTTCGGCTCCGCTGCGCTACGCTCAGGGTGATCGGTTCAGGGGGCTTGTGTTCGGCGGAGTTGGCCAGGGTCCCGCCCAGCCGGTCACCCCGAGCGTAGGCCGCAGGCTGGAGTCGAAGGGCGCCCCCGTGGCGGCTGTCCATATGGCCGCGTGTTATTAAGATATGAAAAGACGTCTGGACGTCTATTCATGAAATTGGCCTAAGATGAGTGCCCCGGGACGCGTATCAGTTGGGTCTGTTGGCGTGTTTCCCGATGCCACCCGATGTCGAGCTTCCCACTGATGACCATCCCTGCAGCACCGCGTACGCACCTCGATGACCTCGAGGCGGAAAGCATCCACATTTTTCGCGAGGTGATGGCCAGCTTCCAGAAGCCGGTCATGCTGTATTCGATCGGCAAGGATTCGTCGGTATTGCTGCATCTGCTGCGCAAGGCCTTCTATCCAGGCAAGTCGCCGATCCCGCTGCTGCACGTGGATACCACCTGGAAGTTCCGCGAGATGATCGCTTTCCGCAACGAGGTGGCGGCAGCAGGTGATGTAGACGTACTCGTGTACACCAATCAAGAGGGCGTGCGCCAGGGTATTTCCCCGCTGACGCATGGCGCCACCGTGCATACCGATGTGATGAAAACCCAGGCGTTGAAGCAGGCACTGGACAAGTACGGCTTCGATGCGGCCATCGGCGGGGCGCGGCGCGATGAGGAAAAGTCGCGCGCGAAGGAGCGCGTCTTCTCGTTCCGCAACGCGCAGCATCGCTGGGACCCGAAAAACCAGCGTCCCGAGCTGTGGCACACCTACAACACGCATATCCGCAAGGGCGAAAGCGTGCGGGTGTTCCCGATGTCCAACTGGACCGAAATGGATGTGTGGCTGTACATCCAGCGCGAGAACATCCCGGTGGTACCGCTGTATTTCGCCAAGCCGCGGCCGATTGTCGAGCGCGATGGTGCGTTGATCATGGTCGACGACGAGCGCTTCACCTTGCGCGATGGTGAAACCGTGCAGATGCGGGAGGTGCGCTTCCGCACGCTGGGCTGTTACCCGTTGACCGGGGCGGTGGAATCCTCCGCCACCACGCTGGAAAGCATCATCGAGGAAATGGCCACCTCGCGCAGTTCCGAGCGACAGGGGCGGGTGATCGACCAGGACCCCACCGCCTCGATGGAACGCAAGAAGCAGGAGGGTTATTTCTGATGAATGCACAACCTGACATCGTCGTCGATACGGCCGCCGTGGCCGCGGCCACGGCTTCCAAGAGCCTGCTGCGTTTCATCACCTGCGGCAGCGTGGACGACGGCAAGAGCACCTTGCTGGGCCGCCTGCTGTATGACGCCGGCATGCTGTCGGACGACCAGCTCGACACCCTGGCGCGCGAAAGCAAGCGCCAGCGCGGTGACGGCAGCGACGTACTGGACTTCTCCCTGCTCACCGACGGCCTGGATGCCGAGCGCCAGCAGGGCATCACCATCGACGTGGCGTACCGCTACTTCCACACCGCGCGGCGCAGCCTGATCGTGGCCGATTGCCCCGGACACGAGCAGTACACCCGCAACATGGCCACCGGCGCCTCCAATGCCGAGCTGGCCGTGGTACTGGTCGATGCGCGCAAGGGCCTGCTGCCGCAGACGCGCCGTCACACTTATATATGTGGCCTGCTGGGCATCCGCCACGTGGTGCTGGCGGTGAACAAGATGGATCTGGTCGATTACGACCAGGCCACCTACGAAACCATCGCCACCCAGTACCGGCAACTGGCGCAGGATCTGGGTATCACCGATGTGCATTGCCTGCCGGTGGCGGCGCTTACCGGCGACAACGTGGGCAGCCGTTCGCCGCGCATGCCGTGGTACCAGGGCGAAAGCCTGCTGGAAGTGCTGGAAACGGTCGATGTGGCGACAGTACATGCCGACGATTTCCGCATGCCGGTGCAATGGGTAAACCGCCCGGATCAATCGTTCCGGGGTTACGCCGGCACCATCAGTGGTGGCCGCGTTTCGCGCGGTGACGAGATCGTGGTGCAGCCGGGCGTGCAGCGCGCGCGCATCGATCGCATCGTCACCGCCGATGGTGATCTGGACAGCGCCGTCGAAGGGCAGGCGGTCACGCTTTGCTTCGACCGCGAGATCGACGCCAGCCGCGGCGACGTGATCGCCGATGCGCTGCGCCCGGCGCCGGTAGCCGACCAGTTCACCTGCCACCTGCTGTGGATGGGCGACACCACCCTGTTGCCCAACCGCACCTACTGGATGAAGATCGGCACCCGCACCGTCAATGCGCGGGTGATGTCGATCAAGCACAAGGTGGATGTGAACAGCCAGGCCAAGCTGGCTGCGCGCCACCTGGATCTCAACGAGGTGGGCTATTGCACGGTGGGTCTGGACGACGCCATCGCGTTCGAGGCCTATACCGCCAACCGCACGCTGGGCGGCTTCATCCTGATCGATCGGCAGAGCAACGCCACGGTCGCCTGCGGCATGCTGGATTTCGCGCTGGACCGTTCGTCCAACGTGCATTGGCAGCACATGGATATCGACAAGTCCGTGCGTGGCTCCAGCAAGGGCCAGCAGCCGACGTGCCTGTGGTTTACCGGCTTGTCCGGCGCCGGCAAATCCACCATCGCGAACCTGGTGGAGCGGCGCTTGCACGTGCTCGGCTATCACACCTACCTGCTGGATGGCGACAACGTGCGCCACGGCATCAACAAGGACCTGGGCTTCACCCCGGAGGCTCGCGTGGAGAACATCCGCCGCGTGGCCGAGGTGGCGCACCTGATGGTGGACGCCGGATTGATCGTGCTGGTCAGCGTGATCTCGCCGTACCAGAGCGAGCGCCGCTCGGCACGCGAACTGTTCGACACCGGCGAGTTCCTGGAAGTGTTCGTGGACACCACGCTGGCCGAATGCGAAGCGCGCGATCCGAAGGGCCTCTACCAGAAGGCGCGTGCGGGCGAGATCCGCAACTTCACCGGTATCGACTCGCCGTACGAAAAGCCCGAGGCGCCGGATATCCATCTGGTCACGGCCGGGCAGCGGGCGGAACAACTGGCCGAGCAGGTTACCCAGCAACTGCTGGCGCGGTTGAACGCTCCCGACGTCGACTGATCCACCACCCTTCTGTAGGAGCGACTTCAGTCGCGACGCTTCTGCTCTGGAATTCCAAGGCAAGAGCATCGCGACTGAAGTCGCTCCTACAGTTGGATCATCGCCTGCCGGATAATCGCGCCATGACGATGACCGAATGGCAGCGCGTGGATCTGCAGGCCGGTGCCGACGTGGCGCTGTTGCCGCAATGGCTGGGGTCGCAGGAAGCCGCGGCCACCTTCACTGCGCTGTACGCGGCCATCCCGTGGGAAACCCATCGCCTGCGCCTGTTCGGTCGTGAGGTGGCTGCGCCGCGGTTGAGCTGCTGGATCGGCGATCCACACACCAGCTATGCCTATTCCGGCACCCGCTTCGAGCCTCGCCCCTGGCCACCCTTGCTGGCCGAACTGCGCGAACGCCTGCAGCAGACCTGCGATGCCCGGTTCAACAGTGTGCTCGCCAATCTCTATCGCGATGGCCGTGATTCGATGGGTTGGCACAGCGACGACGAACCCGAGCTTGGCGCCCAGCCATTGATCGCATCGTTGAGCCTGGGCGCGGAACGGCGCTTTCGCCTGCGGCGGCGCCTGCCGCGCACGCTCAAGCCATCGCCCGCCGATACGGTGAACCTCCTGTTGCCGCCGGGCAGCGTGCTGCGCATGGCTGGCGCCACCCAGCGGCTGTATCGGCACGATCTGCCGAAGACGCGCGTCGCCGTGGGCCCGCGCATCAACCTCACCTTCCGCTGGATCGAACCGCGCTGATACTCCGTGCATGGCGCGCGTTGTGGCGGAAGTCCAGTGCCAGAGGCGCGCTTGGATTGCGTGCCTGCGCTGGGGATAATGCAGCCACTTCCTTTCAAGCCGTTTCCCCATGACCGAAAAGACCGTACTCAACGCCACGCATCGCGCACTTGGCGCGCGCATGGTCGACTTCGGCGGCTGGGACATGCCGATCAACTACGGCTCGCAGATCGAGGAGCACCACGCGGTGCGCCGCGACGCGGGCATGTTCGACGTGTCGCACATGACCGTGATCGACCTGCACGGCCCGCGCACGCGCGAGTTCCTGCGCCATCTGCTGGCCAACAACGTCGACAAGCTGAAGAAACAGGGCAAGGCGCTGTACTCGTGCATGCTCAACGAACGCGGCGGCGTGATCGATGACCTGATCGTGTACTTCTTCGATGAAGCGCATTTCCGCCTGGTGGTGAACGCCGGCACCCGCGCCAAGGATCTGGCGTGGATCACGCAGCAGGCCCAGGACTTCGCGGTGGAAGTGAAGGAGCGTCCCGACTTCGCCATGATCGCGGTGCAAGGCCCCAACGCGCGCGGCAAGGTGCTCGACCTGCTCAACGCCATGGATCGCCCGCGCATCGAAGCGCTGGGCAAGTTCACCGCGGCCGCGGCGCAGGGCCCGCGCGGCATGCCGCTGTTCATCGCGCGCACCGGCTACACCGGCGAGGACGGCTTCGAGATCATGCTGCCGAATGACGATGCCGTTGCGTTGTGGCAGGCATTGAGCGAGGCGGGCGTCGCCCCGGCCGGTCTGGGTGCGCGCGATACCTTGCGCCTGGAGGCCGGCATGAACCTCTACGGCCAGGACATGGATGATGAGGTGTCGCCGTGGGAGGCCAACCTCGGCTGGACGATCGCCCTGGACGAAGGCCGCGACTTCATCGGCCGAGGTCCGCTGGAGGCGATGAAGGCCGCCGGCGTGCCCCGCGTGATGATCGGCCTGGTGCTGGATGAGAAAGGCGTGCTGCGCCACGGCCAGCGCGTAACGACCGCCAACGGCAGCGGGGAAATCCTCTCCGGAAGCTTCGCCCCGACCTTGAACAAGGCGGTGGCCTTCGCGCGCATCCCGGCCGGCGATCCGGGCGAGATCAGCGTGGACATTCGCGGTCGCGAGCTGCCGGTGCGGCAGGTGAAGTATCCATTTGTCCGCGATGGTCAGCCGTGCGCTGGCATATGAGCGTTTTCACCGCGCCCATGGCACGGTTTGTACACAACGGTTGCGTCTAGAATTGCCGCCGTTACTCTGCCCAACCTCTTACTGACTGGATCCGACCATGAGCGAAATACCCGGTGATCTGAAGTTCCTGAAGTCCCACGAATGGGCACGCGCCGAAGACGATGGCCTGGTCCGCGTGGGCATCTCCGAGCACGCGCAGGAGCAGCTCGGCGACCTGGTCTATGTGGAATTGCCGGAGGTCGGCGCCAGCGTCGTGGCCGGTGCCGGCACGGCCGTGGTCGAATCGGTGAAGGCCGCATCGGATATCTATTCGCCGATCTCCGGCGAGGTGGTCGAGATCAATGAGCTGCTCGGCGACAAGCCCGAGACGATCAACGAAGACGCCTACGGCGATGGATGGATGTTCCTGGTGCGTCCCAGCGACCGCGCCGAACTCGACGAACTGCTCGACGCCCACGACTACGAAGCCCTGATCGAAAACGAAGATCATTGAGCGCGACGTGTCCGGAACGAATGACGGCCGCCTATGCGGCCGTCGTTTTTTTGACTCGTCGATGATGCAGATCGGCGATCGGTGTGTGCGAAAACGCGGTCGACGAGGACGCGTTGCGCTTCGCCTTCTGCGTGCCGAACAACCCGCTTCGTCGCGTTTTCGTCACGCCAGGATCGACCAGGCAGAATTATTTTTCAGCTTGTGATCGACGCCGCGACGAACTTTCAGTGGCGTTCTGTTCATATGCGCAGCACCAAAAAGAGCGGTTGCCTGCCATGCTTGTCACAACGGCAGGCACGGCGGTCGAATTTCTTTTATTGCGCCTTATTGCGCGTATCCAGCGCAATACAGCGCTTTTTTGCAATTTCAGTGAAATATGGAATGGACGTATAGACGTCCATGACATGCAAGGGTACTTGGCGGGGCGACCCGGGCTACAACGGGTTTTCAGTCCTTCCAGGTGCCTTTCAACCGAATGGATTTCATGCCTAAAATCCATTGACAGGTGAAATCTTCGGGGCTAGCTTTCGCATCAGATAACGGGGAACGTTGCCATGGCGACATCAAAATTTATCAAGCCTTATGTAGAGCACGGTGAGAAGGCGGCAGCCGTACGCAAGATCACCGTCTCGATTCCGCTTCACGTACTGCACAAGCTGTCCGATCTGCGCACGTATCGCCAGGTCAACAATCTTCGGCACGCTACCAACAGCGACTTGTTGGTCGAAGCGTTCCTTCACGCTTTTACTGGGCAACCACTGCCAACTGATGAGGAGCTGAGACGAACCATGGCCACTGCCAAAAAACCTGCTGCAAAGAAACCGGCCGCCAAGAAGGCCGCCAAGAAATCCACCGCGAAGAAGGTTGCTGCCAAGAAGCCGGTAGCGAAGAAGCCGGTCGCGAAGAAAGCCGCTGCCAAGAAGGTTGCGGTGAAGAAGGTTGCCGCGAAGAAAGCGGCTCCGAAGAAAGCTGCCGCCAAGAAACCGGCGGCCGCCAAGAAAGCCGCCGTGAAGAAGGTTGCGGTGAAGAAGGTTGCCGCGAAGAAAGCGGCGCCGAAGAAAGCCGCCGTCAAGAAAGCTGCACCGGCTCGGGTGGTCAAGGCCACCAAGACCGCCAAGGCAAAAGCGAAGAAATAAGCACCCAAGAAACACGCTGTACGTTGTCGCATTCATCGTTGTTTTCTCTCCCCGCGGTGCCCAGCGCGGGGAGAGCACTTCGAAAGTCTTCGTCCCGGCCTGGCCGGGACGCTTCGTTTCCGGGCTCCCGGTTTTATGCGCGGGACGCAAAACTGCCGGACCGCCGTTTTCTCCGGATTGCCCTCGCCGCACGGCTCGTTCGCAGGACGTCGCCGTCCACGCCGGCCCTGCCGCCGCCCGCGCAAACGATACGTTGAACGTTGATTTGCCGTGCCACTTCGTTTGGGGTTACCTTGTCGCACATCCGCGCTGCGGCCTGTCAGGGGACCGGTCGCTCCTGGATCTACAGGGGGAAAAAAGCGCGGGTATCTATCGACACTCAGCGAGAGACTATGGATACCCGAAATACACTTCATTCGCGCCGGCGTTCGCGCGGTGCGTTCAGGCCCGTGGCCATTGCCATTCTGGTCGTCATCGGTTTGCTGGCCATTGCCGCATGGTTCCTGATCGTGCGCCCGTACCAGGCGCAAGTGCTGGCTGATGCGGGTGGTCATCCTTCCACACCGGTGGCAGCCACCACGTCCAACGCCGCGCCACCGCCAGCCAACGTGCAGGCGATGGGTACCAGCGAGCTCCTTTCCGAAGCGGGCAAGGCGGTAAGGGAGCAACGATTGCTGGCGCCGGCCGGCAACAATGCGTTCGAGTTCTACCTGCGCGTGCTTGAGAAGCAGCCGGGCAACCAGGTGGCGACTGATGCGTTGCGTGAGACGTTTCCGTTCGCGGCCACGTCGGCGGAACAGGTCATCAACCGAAGTGACTTCGGTGAAGCACAGCGGCAGATCGACTTGCTCGCCAAGGCGGACCCGACGAATTTCACCTTGACCATCCTGCGCTCGAAACTCGATGCGCAGCGCAAGGTGCTGGACAAGCAGCAGCAACTGGTGCTCGACCAGCAGAAGGCGCAGGAGCTTGCGCAGCAGAAAGCGGCGGCGGACAAGCTGGCGGCCGAGCAGCAGGCGGCCCAGGCCGCGCAGGTGGCGGCTCAGCAGAAAGCGCAGCCGACACGTACGCCGCAAAGGACGACAGCGGCTGATACCGCGCCGGCCCCGAGTGCGCAAGACAATGCCGCAATCACCGAGGCCGTGCTGGTCAAGGGCGCGGCGGCGCGCTATCCCCCATCGGCGATGCGGGCGCAGCAGGAAGGCTGGGTCATCGTGTCCTTCATGATCGATCCCGATGGCAGGACCAGCCACATCGACGTGGTGAGTTCGGAACCTCGTCGTGTCTTCGACCGTGCCGCGATAGAAGCCGTGAGCCGTTATGTGTTCACCCCGGCGACGCGAGGTGGCGTGCCGACGGCCAGCAAGCAGCAGCAGCGCATCGAGTTCAAGTTGCGCTGAGTGAAGCCCCGGGGCATGCAGGTTCGTTGAGCTTGCATGTCCTTCAACCTTTGCATCACCGACGCGCGGTACCGCATGCCGCGCTTCCGGCTCAATGATGGCTGGGCTTCCGGTGCCTGACGGCTTTCTTGTGCTTCGGCGCCGCCTTGCGCACCGGGCGGGAAGGTGGCGGTGCGTGTTCGAGACCGGCCCAGTCGACGTGCGGCAATCCCAGCAGGCCGTCCAGCACCATCGGCATCAGGCCGCTGGGCGTGGGTCCGGTGGAATTCCACAAGGTGACCACACCGACCTGATACTTGGGGAAGAAGCCGATCATGGTGCGGTAACCGGCCACTGCACCGGCGTGGTAGATCAGCGTTTCGCCGCCGTAGTCGTACACGCGCCAGCCTAGTGCGTAATGCGCCGCGGTGAGGCGGCCGCGGCGCCACGGCGTGGCATGCAGTTCACTCGGGGTGGCCACGCCGGGGGCGTGCAGCACCTTGAGCAAGGAGGGCGACAGCACATCGGGACGGCCGCCCATTTGTGCGACCAGCCATTTCTCCATGTCGCGCAGGCTGGCGTTGACGCCGGCTGCCGGCGCCACGCGGTAATAGGTTTCGTTGGGCGTGAACGGGATCCAGCCGCGGCGGCTGGCGTGATGCGGGCGCGCCCAGCTCTTGCTGGTTTCCAACGCGGCCAACCCGTAGCTGGCCGTGGTCATGCCCAGCGGGTAGAACAACCGCTTGTCGACAAGGTGATAGAAGAAGTCGCCCGTGCGCGCGAACAGCACGTCGCCGATCATGCCGAACGCCACGTTCTGGTAGCCGTAGCACTGGCCGATGCCGCAGGTCATGTCGACTTCGTCCAGCTTGCGCACCAGCTCCTGGTACGGCACGTCGCCTTCGAGCAGGTTGTCGTAGGTGTTGCGTGGCAAGCCCAGCCGCTGGCCGAGGATGTCACCGACCGTGGCCTGATCGGAAGCGTGCGCATCCTTCAGCTTGAAGTACGGCAGCACGTCGATGAGCCGGGTATCCCAGCCGAGCTTTCCGTCGTCGACCAGCAAGCCGGTGATCGCGGTGGCGAAGGCCTTTGACAATGACGCCAGCCGGAAGACCGTCTTCGGCGTGACCGGCTCCTTCGTCGCCGCGTCGGCGTAGCCGACCGTCCCCTCGAACACCACCTTGTCGCCGATCACGACGGCCGTGGCCAGGCCGGCCACGGCATCACGCTTGCCCAGCGTATTCAGCCATTGGCGATAGTCGTCGAGCGTGGCCTTGACGCGCGCCGGCGGCAGCTTCTGCACGCCAGGGGCGGGGGTGGCCGAAGCCGGGGCGACGGGCGCGGCGTTACTTGTGTCAAGCGGTGCGCAAGCCAGGGAGAGTGCACCGGCGGCGACCAAAAATATCTTTCGAAACGGCATGTTATTCTGATTTCGTTGCGGCGCGAACACGTGCTGGGGAGAGGAGGCGATACCGATGAGCCTGATTATTTTGCTGGTAGTAGTCGTTTTGATTGTCTTGTACTTCGTGGCGATCTACAACGGACTGGTTACCTCGCGCAACAGCTACAAGAACGCTTTCGCGCAGATAGACGTGCAGCTTACGCGCCGACACGATCTGATTCCCAACCTTGTGGAAACGGCCAAGGGCTACCTTGCCCACGAACGCGGCACGCTGGAGGCCGTGGTGCAGGCGCGCAATGCGGCCGTGAACGGTTTGGCCGGCGCCAAGGCCAACCCCGGCGACCCCGCCGCGATGCAGCAGTTGGCCGGCAGCGAGAACGCGTTGACGCAGACCCTGGGGCATCTGTTCGCGTTGCAGGAAGCGTACCCCGACCTGAAGGCCAACCAGACCATGATGCAGTTGTCCGAGGAGCTCACCTCCACGGAAAACCGTGTGGCGTTCGCGCGGCAGGCGTTCAACGATTCGGTGCTGACCTACAACAACAAGCGCGAAGTCTTTCCGGCGTCGGTGGTGGCCAACAGCTTCGGCTTCGTGGCGGCCGAGCCGCTGAAGGTCGAAGACCCGGCCGTGCGCGACGTGCCGAAGGTTTCCTTCAGCTGATCGTCATCGCGTCACGGCACCCGCCGTGACGCGCCTGGTTCGGAGTGCCCATGGATTTCTTTGCGCAACAGGCGCGCGTGCGCGGCAGCAGCCGTCGACTGGTCGTGCTGTTCGCGCTGGCGGTGGTCGCCATCGTGGTGGCGATCGACGCGGTGGTGTGGGTCGCCATGGGGCAGCGCCCGGTCGATGGCGGCCCCGCGCCGTCGAACCTGCCCTTGCTGGCGACGACCACGGTGGTGGTGCTGATGGGCATCGGCCTCAGCTCGCTGTTCCGCATCATGAGCCTGACCGGTGGCGGCAAGAAGGTGGCCGAAAGCCTCGGCGCGGTGCCGGTGCCGCCGGATACGCGCGAGCCCATGCTGCGCCAGCTGCGCAACGTGATCGAAGAGGTGGCGATCGCCGCGGGCGTGCCGGTACCGGACATCTACCTGATGCCCGACGAGCCCGGTATCAACGCGTTCGCCGCCGGTTACTCGGCCTCCGACGCCGCGATATGCGTGACCCGTGGCTGCCTGGAGCAATTGAGCCGCGACGAACTGCAGGGCGTGATCGCGCATGAGTTCAGTCATGTGTTGAACGGCGACATGCGGCTCAACATCCGCCTCATGGGGTTGCTGTTCGGCATCATGGTGCTGGCCATCGTGGGCCAGCGCGTGATCTGGTTCGGCGGCGGACGCAGCAGCCGTCGCGACGGTGGTGGCAACCAGGTCTGGATGATCGGGCTGGCGCTGATCGTGGTGGGCTACATCGGTTACTTTTTCGCGCGCCTGATCCAGGCGGCGGTGGCGCGTTCGCGTGAATCGCTGGCGGATGCCTCGGCCGTGCAGTTCACCCGGCAAACGGATGGCATTGCCGGTGCGCTGAAAAAGATCGCCGTGCTCAGCGAAGGCTCCACCCTGCAGGCAGCGAACAAGCAGGAAGTGGCGCACATGCTGTTCGGCGAGGCGGGCCGGTTCAATGCCTTGTTCGCCACCCATCCACCGCTGCTCGATCGTATCCGGGCGCTGCAACCCGGCTTTCGTGAAGAGGAGCTGGCCCGATTGGCCAGCGCGATGGAAGCGGCCACCGCGCCACCGCTGGCCACGCCGCCACCAGCGCCTGCCACCGCTGCGCCGGGTATGGGCATGCCGCCTCTGCCCGTGCTGATGGGTGCCGCGCTGGCTGCGGGCCAGCCGGGTTTCCAGCGCGCAGGCGCGGTGCGGCGAAGTCTGCCGCAGGTGTTGGTCGATGCGACGCGGCAGCCGGAGTCCGCGTTGGCTGTGGTGCTCGCGCTGGCGATGTCCGTGCAGGAGGAGATCCGGCGTTTGCAACAGCGGCAAGTGGCCGACGCCTTCGGTGACGATGTGCTCGACACGGTCACCGCGCTGACGCACGAGGTCGCGTCGCTGGTGTCGGAGTCGCGCCTGCCGTTGGCGGCGCTGGCCTTCCCGGCCCTGAAGCAGCTTTCCGAGGGGCGGCAGAAAACCCTGCTGGATACCTTGGGCGCGCTGGTGCGCGCGGACGGCCAGGTCGATCTGAACGAATATGGCCTGACCCGGCTTTTGCGGATGCAACTGCAGGAAGCGCAACGTCCGCGCCAGGCACCGCTGGACGGCTCGGGAAAACTGACGGCGCGCCGCGACAGCGTGGCGCTGGTGTGCGCGGTGGTGGCGCTTTATGGCAATGCCGACGAAACCGCGGCGCGTCGTGCCTGGTTGCTGGCGATGCAGTCATGTTTCCCCAACCAGACCGTGACCTGGCAGGCACCGCCCGCGGCATGGCAGACACCATTCGACAACGCGCTGGATCAGCTGGACGAACTGTCACCGCCGGCCAAGGAATTGTTGATACAAGGCCTGGTCCACGCGATCCGTGCCGACGAGGTGATCACCACCGCGGAAGCGGAGTTGCTGCGCGTGATCTGCGCCAGCCTGCATTGCCCGCTGCCGCTGTAGGGACGCTCGCGCGCGGCCGTTCGACACGCACCGCAGCGTTGCTGGTTGATGACGTTGATGGGGCGGGTTCCATGCTGCACTGACCCGGCCAGGCGCCATGCTAGGCTTGCCGCGCCCCACGCTGGATGTATCCGTGAGTTTGTCCCGCCAACCCGCTGTCGACTCGACCACCGCGCCGTTATGGTCCGCGCTGGCGTTCTTCTTCGTGATGGCGTCGTACTACATCATCCGGCCGGTCAGGGACCAGTTGATCGGCGCGCTGGGTTCGGCGTCGCTGCCGCTGATCTACGGCGTCGTGTTCCTGGTGATGTTGTTGCTGACGCCGGTGTTCGGCGTGCTGGTGGCGCGTTTCCAGCGGCGCCACCTGCTCGGCTGGAGCTACAGCTTTTTCATCCTGTGCCTGCTGGCCTTCGTGCCGGCCTTTCTGGCGCAGCAGCAGATCGGCGCTCGCTCGCTGGGGCTGGTGTTCTACGTCTGGGCCAGCGTGTTCAACCTGTTCGTGGTGTCGCTGTTCTGGAGCTTCATGGCCGACATCTTCGACAGCGGCCAGGCGCGACGGGTGTTTTCGCTGATCGCGCTGGGCGGCATGGCGGGCGCGGTTTTCGGGCCGCTGGTGACCAAGCTGCTGGTGCAGCTGATCGGTGTGGCGCCCTTGCTGCTGGTGTCGGCGCTGGCGCTGGGCATTGCCCTGGCGCTGCTGCTGCGCCTGTCGGCCCGGCACGACCAGCTGCCTGGGGATCCTGGCAACGTCGCCATCGGCGGCTCGCTGTGGGCCGGCATCAAGGAGCTGTGGTCGCGACCGTTCCTGCGCTACATGGCGTTGCTGATGCTGTTTGGCGACGGTATCGGCACGCTGGCCTATGCGATGGTGGCCGACTACGCGAAGGCGCATTTCTCCGATGCCGTGGCGCGCACCGCGTTCTACAACGACCTGGATCTGGCCACCAATCTGCTCGGCGCGGTGATGCAGCTGACACTCACGCGCTGGTTGCTGATACGCCGCGGTGCAGGCTGGGGGCTGGTGGTGCCGACGGTGGTGAACACGGTGTTGCTGGCCGGTGTGGCATGGATGGGCGGCGGTTCACTGATGCTGTTCGGCGCGGTGGTGCCGATGCTGTCGGTGATGCTTGTGGTCACCCGCGGCTTCGCCTACGGCATGACAAAGCCGGCGGTGGATGCGTTGTATACGCGCGTCCCGCGGGAGACGCGCTACAAGGGCAAGAACTTCGTCGAGACTGCGGTGTGGCGTTTCGGCGATGTGTTGGTGACCAGTGCCGTGAGTGGCCTGCGCACGCTCGGCTGGGGTATCGGTGGCCTCGCCCTGCTGGGCACTGGCGTGGCCGCCATGGCGACCGTGGTGGCTCGTCGTGCGGGGTGGTCGCCCGACCTTGCGCCGGAGAATCCTGCCGGGCACGACAACAGGCAGACGTGACCCGCGCGAGTCCGGTCGCTACGGCTTGCCGATTCCCCATTCCCCGCTAACTGGTGATATAGCGCTGCAGATGCTCGATCTCTTCGGCCTGCGCGTCGATCACCGCCTTCACCAGATCGCCGATCGAGATCACACCCACGACCTGCTCACCGTCCACCACCGGCAGGTGGCGGATGCGGCTGTCGGTGCAAAGGCGCATGCAGTCGAACACGTCGGTATCCGGGCTCACCGTGATCGGGGTGCCGCTCATGATGTCCGATACCGCCGTTTGCGAGGACGAGCGGCCCTGCAGCAGTACCTTGCGCGCGTAGTCACGCTCGGACATCACGCCGACCAGCGCGCTGCCACGCATCACCATCAGGGCGCCGATGCGGTATTCGGCCATACGCTTGATCGCTTCGAGCACCGGTACATCGGGCTCGATGGAGAAGATCTTGTTGCCTTTGCCTTCCAGCAGATGTTTGACCTGGCGCATGCGTGGAATCTCCTGCCGGTCCCGGCGGGCCGGTTGGGTTGAGTCTAGCGTCCGCGGATGCGTCGCGTGTAGCGGTTGTGTGAACCTCAGTGGGGCGGCCGTTCCGGTGCATCGCCATCGATGTAACCGGGCCCGCCCAGTTGCCGCATCTGTTGCTGGATCCATTGCGCGCGGCGCAGCACGTACGCGCTGGGACGGTCGGCGTGGAATCGACGCGGGCTGGGCAATACCGCTGCCAGTCGAGCCGACTGCGCGGCGGAGAGTCGGGCCGGTGCGACGTGGAAAAAAGCCTTGCTGGCAGCGCCCACACCGTAGATGCCGTCGCCGAGCTCGGCGATGTTCATGTACACCTCGAGAATGCGTTGCTTGGGCCAGGTCAGTTCGATCAACACGGTGAAATACGCCTCAAGCCCCTTGCGCACGAAACTGCGGCCGTTCCACAGGAACAGGTTTTTTGCGGTCTGCTGGCTGATCGTGCTGGCGCCGCGCAGCCGCTTGCCATCGTCGTGGGCATCGAGTGCGGTCTGGATGGCATCGAAATCGAAACCGTGGTGGTACGGAAAGCGCTGATCCTCACCGGCCACCATGGCCAGCGGTACCTGTGGCGATGTCTTCTCCCACGACACCCAGTGGTAGTGCAGGGTGAAGTCCTTTTCGCCATGCAGCCAGGCGCCCACCTGGCGCTCCAGCATCATTGCGGAAGTCAGCGGCGGGACGAAGCGCAAAAGCAGGACCGCCAGCCAGCTGAGGGCGATCCATCCTGCGACGAACAGGGCGAGCCAGCGCAGCAGTGTCTTCAGTGACGGGCGATGAAACATCTTGTGCATGCGGTGTGCGGAACCCCAAATCAGAACGGTCAGCGGCCGCGATGCCGGGCGGCGGCGTTGGCGGCTCCCCCGACCCACCGTGCGAAAACCGGTTTCTTTCAGTATACGGGCGTTGCTCCCGCGCGCTTGCGTCCCCATCTGAAGCGCTTGACCACCAAGAGATGCGCCATCCATGGAAACCGCTTTCACTGACGACGTGCTTCACCGTTTCCTGCTTGAGCGTGCCGGCGTACGCGGCGTGCTGGTGCGGCTGGGGCCGGCGTGGCGCGAGGTGGCCGCGCGTGCCGACTATCCGGCGCCATTGCGCGAGTTGCTGGGCCACACGCTGGCGGCGAGCGCGCTGCTGACCGGCAACATCAAGCTCGATGGCGCCTTGTCGATCGAACTGAAAAGCCAGGACGCCCTGCGCCTGCTGTTTGCCGAATGCACCGATCAGGGGCGCTTGCGCGGCCTGGCCCGCTGGAGCGATCCGCTGCCGCGCACGCTGGCGCTGGATGCACTGCGCGACGCTGTGCTGGCCATCACCATCGGCAGTGTCGAGCGCGGCCAGCGCTACCAGGGCCTTGTGACGTTGCAGCATGCCGAGTTGGCGGGCGCGCTGGAAAATTATTTTGTCCAGTCGGAGCAGTTGCCCGCGCGAATCGTGCTGGCTGCCGATGGCGAACATGCCGTGGGCCTGATGCTGCAGAAGCTGCCGGATGAAGGCGGCCGCGATGCCGCGCATGACGACGACGCATGGAATCGGGTGGCCCACCTCACCGCTACGCTCGGCAGCGCGGAAATGCTGGCCACGGCACCGGAGCAGTTGCTGTACCGGCTATTCCACGAGGAGTCGGTGCGGATGTTCGAGCCGCGGCCGTTGGCGTTCGGTTGCACCTGCAGCCGCGAGCGGGTCGGCGCGATGCTGCGCTCGCTCGGTCGCGACGAAGTGGAGGCGGCATTGGCTGCGCGTGATGGCGAAATCGAGGTGATCTGCGAGTTCTGCGCCCAGCAGTACCACTTCGACCGCATCGATGCCGAGCACCTGCTCAGCGAAAGCGCGGCGCCGGGCCAGTCGCAAACGCCACAATGACAGCGGCCGCAATGATTGCCGTGCTCAGCTGAGGGGCGGCGCCTGCAGCGATTTCCAGGCTTCGGCCGGCTGCGGGCGGGCAAACAGGAAGCCCTGGGCGAAACGGCAGCCGATCTTCAGCAGCGCCTGCCGTTGCGATTCTTCCTCGATACCCTCGGCGATCACCTGCATGTGCAGCGAATCGGCCAGCGCCTGGATCGCACGTACCACGGCCAGGCCCTGGGTTTCTTCGCCGTCGGTGGGTAGCGCGGTGATGAACGAGCGATCGATCTTCAATGTGGCGAACGGGTACTGGTGCAGGTAGCTGAGCGAGGAATAGCCCGTGCCGAAGTCGTCCAGCGCGATGCCCGCGCCGTGGTCGCGCAGGTTCTGCAGCATCCGTTTGACCTGCGCGGGATTCTCCAGCAGCGTGTGTTCGGTCACCTCGATGCGGATGTGCGAGGTGGGGACGTTGTATCGCTCGAACAGCTCGAGCAGGCGCTGGTCCGTATCGATGGTGCGGAAGTGCCGGCCGGAGACGTTGATGCTGATGAAGCCGTGTTCGCCCACCAGGCGGTTGGCCTGCGCGCAAGCCTGTTCGAAGATCTGCCAGTCGATGAGTTCGACGCAGCCGGTCTCCTCGGCAATCAGCAGGAAATCAGCCGGAAGCAGCAGCCCGCGCTCGGGATGGTTCCAGCGCAGCAGCGCTTCGTAGCCGATGGTGCGGCCATCGGCTAGTGACACGATGGGCTGGTAGTACGGCACGAATTCGTTGCGAACCAGTGCGTGGCGCAGGTCGCCCTCCATATCCAGCAGCGACAGCGCTTCGCGTCGCAGGCGGTCATCGAACACGGCGGAGCGATGGCGGCCACCGTCCTTGGCGTTGTACATCGCCGCATCGGCGTCGCGCAGCAACTCCTCCGGCTGGCGGTAATGCGCACCGGGCAGGGCGATGCCGATGGAGGCGGAGGTGAAGATCTCCTTGACGCCCAGCCGGAACGGCGTTTGCAACGCACTGATGATGCGGTCCGCGACCTGGGTGGCGGTGGCGGCGTCGTCCATGTCTTCCAGCAGTACCGCGAACTCATCGCCGCCCAGTCGGGCGACCACGTCGCGGGTCTTGAGGCAGGCGCGTACGCGGCCGCCGACCTGGAACAGCAGGTCATCACCGACCAGATGGCCGACCGAATCGTTGATGACCTTGAAGCGGTCCAGGTCGATGAACAGCACCGCGAACAGATCCTGCGGGTTGGCCAGGTTGCGTTGCAGTGCCTGCTCCAGCCGCTGCAGGAACAAGGTGCGATTGGGCAGGCCGGTGAGCGAGTCGTGCAGGGTCTCGTACTTCAGCCGGCGTTCGACGCGCTCGCGTTCGGCGATCTGCTCGCGCAGGTCGCGGTTGGCCAGGGCCAGTGCATGGGTGCGCTCGGTGACGCGGCGCTCCAGCGTGGCGTACGCCTGTTTCAGCGTGGCGCTGGCGTGCTTGCGCTGCAGCGCGGTGGCGATGTGATAGCTCACGAAGGTGAGCAATTCCTGGTCGCGCTCGGTATAGGTGTGCTGTGGCGAATAGCTCTGCACGGCCAGCACGCCCATCACTTTTTCGCTCCACACCAGCGGCACGCCGAGCCAGCATACGGCGCGGGTGCCGAAACTTTCGATCTCGCCTTCGGCGATCAGCTGGTCGATGGCGGCGCCGTCCACCAGCAGCGGCTTGCCGTGGCGCAATACGTATTCGGTGGCGCCACGCCCGTGCGTGCGCGGCGGGCGCGTGCTGTCGATCTCGTCGACCGAGTAGGGAAACACCAACTGCTTCTTGTCGCCGTCGACCAGAGCGATGTAGAAGTTTCGCGCGTACAGCAGGCCGCCCACGGCCCGGTGCACGGCGGCGTAGAAGTTTTCCAGGCTTTCGGATGCGTTGGCCAGTTCGGCGATGCGGAACAGCGCCGCCTGCAGGCGTTCGCCGCGCTGCCGCTGCAATACCTGTTGGCGCAGCACGCGGTTGGCTTCGCGCAGGGCGGTGGTGCGGTCGGTGACGCGCTTTTCCAGGTCGAGATGGGCGCCGTGTCTTTCCAGCGCGGTCTGCACGTGCTGGGCCACGTAGCTCAGCAGCTCCAGGTCGCGCTGCGAATAATGGATATCGGCGCGATAGCTCTGCATCACGATGCCGCCGACCACCCGGTCGTCGCGCACCAGCGGCACGCCGAGCCAGTGCTCGCAATAAGGGCCCACCGGCACGAAATGGCCGGTGAGCTGCTGCGACAATTCCTCGATCGATCCCATCAGCGGGCGACCGCCCTGCAGCAGGTTCCAGGTGAGGCTGTTGGGCATGTCGCTCAGCGGAATCTGCTCGTCGGGCGCGGGTGGTTCGGCGTCCACCGTGTCGACGTAATAAGGAAAACGAATGCTGTCGGTGGCGACGTCGTACAGCACGATGTAGAAGTTTTCCGCATACATCAGGCTGCCCAGGATGCCGTGCAGCGAGCGCATCAGTTCGGGCATGTCGTGTTCGGCGCCGGCCTGCTCGGCAATCGCGTAAAGCGCCCGCTGCAGCCGCTCCGCCTGCGCCAGCCGCGAGATCGCGTCGTAGAGGCGGCTGGTTTCAGCCAGTTGGCGCAGCCGGGTGTCGGCGATGCGCCCGAGCCAGGCAAGTTGTGCGTTGGCCGCGTCGGACAGCGGCGCCCCGTGGGACAGCAGGGTCAGTGTCCGCGCGGTCTGGCTGTCTTCGGCCAGGTCGATACCGCCGGATGTGGCGCTGTTGGCGGGCTCGTTCGTCGGGTGCCAGCACAGTTGACCGTCGATGCCGAGGTCCGACAGCATAAGCTCGCAGATGCCCATGACGCTGGCCGCGTCGGGAGCCTCGAGCAGTTGCTCGAACGCGCGGCGCGACAGGTTGTGTTCCCCGAGGAGGGGAATGGGCGCGGGCAGACGGGAGGTCAACGAGGCACTCATCAGGTTTGCTGTGAATCCGGCCAATCCCGGAGCAACGACGAAAGGGGTTTTATATCCGTTCAGCAGTATGGCCGCCAGTTCCAGCGGCGGGAACCCCCGGGTCAGGGCCTGGTCTATCTGTGGATATCAAGGGATGTCGCTGTGCGCTGGTTTGCGTTTTTTGTGTTTCACGGTTGTTAGTAAAACGTAAATCACGCTATGATCCTCCGTAGCCGTTATATAGAGTTGCCGACGCCACGCCATGTATCGCTTGTTCGCCCTGTTGCTGATTTCCCTGCTGCCGTTTACGGCGGCGGGCGAGTCCGCGCCTGGCGCCGATGCACAGGCGCAGTACCTGCTGCAGCAGCAGGATGCGGTCGGTCCCGCAAACACCTCGGCCGTACCGCTGTGGCGGAACAACCACGGTCAGTGGTTGAGCCTGCGGGCGAGTCATTCGGATGCGACCATGCCGGCCTCGCTGGCGTTTCGCGGCTTGGCGCCGGGCAACGTGTTCAGCAGCGGCCTTCAGTACCAGTTGGCGCCCGGCGTGCAGGCGCATGCCGATGTCAGCCAGCGTTCGTGGGTCAACCATCCGGCACGTTTGATCGACAGTGAAGTGGGCGCCACGTACAACAACGGACGTTACAGCGTGGGGCTCAGTCTGGGGGCCAGCGAGGCACCGCAGCGCACAGTGTTGCCGCGCGTGCTGCCGGGTGTGGCGCCGGGTGTGGATGGCTTGTCCGCGTTTGACCGCAGCGAGCAATTGAACGCACACGGCCGCGTGGCCCTGGGCAGCACCACCGGTATCGACCTGGGTGCCAGCGTGGGGCGTATCCGGCTGTTGCCGGGCAACCTGTTGGGCATCGATACGCTGGACCAGAAGGCGTTGAGCTTCGGCGTGGACAGCGGCCCGCTTTCCGGCACCCTGGTTGGCCGCACCATGCAGCCGCTGGCTGGCAACGCTGGCGCGCTGAGCGCGGATCAACGCTGGAGCAGCATCGACCTCGGCGTGACCGTGCGCCTGCCGTGGCAGGGTGCGTTGAGCATCGGCGCACAGAACCTGTGGTCATCCGGCAACCCGGTGAACACGCCGGTGGGTCCGGAGCCAGATCAGTCGCGCACGCCGTACGTGCAATACCATCAGGATCTGTAAGGCGTCATTCGACTAGTGGCACCACGCATCATGCCGTCCTCGCGACGGCATTTTTGTGGGCGGCGCATCCGGTGCTCAATCCTGCTGGCGAATACGCAGGTCGCCGCTGAATGTTTCGACGGTGATACTGCCGCGACCACCGCCGATACGCGTTTCCAGGCTGCTGCCCGGCCCGTGGCTGGCTTCATCCGGCTTGCCGAAGTCGCTGCGCAAGTCCCCGCTGAACGTGCTGGCGTGCAGCGTTGCGGAGGTGGCCGCTGGCAGTTGCAACTGCACGTCGCCGCTCATGCTGTCGATGCCCAGCTCGCCACCTTCGGCCAAAGCCCCTTTCAGGCGGACATCGCCCGACACCGTGCTGAGCGAAAAGCTTTGCCAGGGGCCACCCGCGGCTTCGATCCCGCCGGACACGGTCTGCAGCTTCACCTTGCCGCCCAGCACCGGCGCCAGGATGTCACCACTGACGGTCTGCAACTCGGCATCCTGCGCGTGGCCGGACAGCTCGATGTTGCCGCTGACGCTTTCCACCTTGAGTGATGGGGTCATGGCATTGATGCGGGTTTTGCCGCTGACCGTGTTCACGGCGATGGCACCGCCGTCGATGCCTTCGATGCTCGATGTCGCGCTGACGACGTGTACATCCACGGAGGCGGAACGCGGCAGATGCACGATCAACGAGGTCGGCTCCATCGTCTTGTCACGGCCCCAGTCGAACCAGCCGCCACCGCCTTCGGGTTCGACTTTGAGCGAGAGCGTCGGCCCCTGGCCGGTGATGGCAAGCGGCTGGGCGCCATCGCCCAACTCACCGCTGACCTGCAGCTCCGGCCGATCCCAGCCGATGACGCTGACCGCGCCTTTGACATTGCTGATCTCGAGATGGGTGCGGGCGCTGGCGGCGTGGCGCAGGTCGATGGGCGTGCCGGCGAGCGCCTGGCCCACGCACAGGCACAACAGCAGCGGAACAAGGCGAGTGGTTTGCATGGTCATTCCTGGGTGATCAGCCGGCATCGCGCATCCGCCCCTGCCATTGCGCCTGTTGCAGGCGGGTGCGCTCTAGCAGCCGCCGGAGGGCAGGGGAATCTGGCGCCTGTTGCAGGGCCTGCTGCAATTCCATCCGTGCCGCAGCGAGTTCGACGGCGGCACCGGTGAGGCGGGGGTCGGAGGGCTTCCAGACGGGCGCAGCGACGTCGGTACGGACGACATCGGGTGCGTGCCGCATGGGCCAGAGCTGCCAACCGATGCCGGCGACCAGCAGGGCCGAGGCTGCCAGGCCGGCCAGGGCGAGCCGCTGGCGTGACCGGCGCGGTGGCGCCTTCGCCGTCGTTTCAGCGGCGGCGGCAGGCCGATCGAGCGCTGCATCGATGGACGGCCAAAGGTCGTGCTGCGGCATTACGGGTTGGCGCAAGTCGCGCAGTTGGCGTCGCCATTCGAATTCGTTCATCGCGGCTCTCCCAGAGCGTTGCGCAACAGCAGGCGGGCGCGGTGCAACTGTGCCTTCGAGGTGCCGACGGCCACACCCAGCTCGTGGCCGATATCCTCGTGTCGCCAGCCTTCGATGTCGTGCAGGACCAGCACTGCGCGTGCACCCGGCGGCAACTTGCCGATCGCCCGTTGCAGCTCGTCGCGCTCGGCGGCGCAGAACGGGGCTTCGCCCAGATCGGGCAGGTGGTCGTCGTCGACCATGCGTACTGGGTCGGCGCCGCGCGCGCGGATATCCATCAAGGCCACATTGACGGCGAGCCGGTACAGCCAGGTGCCGAACGCGCTTTCGTGGCGAAAGCCGGGCAGCTTCTGCCAGGCGCGCACGAAGGCCTCCTGGGTCAAGTCCTCGGCCCGTGCGTGGTCGTAGCCGGCCAGCCGATGCACGGCGCCGTAGATCCGGCCGATGTGCAGGCGGTATAAGCGCTCGAAGGCATGGCGGTCACCGGCGGCGGCCGCGTGTACGTCGTCCGTGTCGATGGCGTCGATCGGCGCGGGCGACATGGGTTTTCCGAGGTCGGGGCAGGCAGCGATCATATCGCCAGCATGGATGCGCCGCGTTGCGAAAACGTTTGAACGCGTCGGTCGGTTATGCGCTCAGGCGGGGATCAGCGTGGCGATCATGTGCTCGACATAGGCATCGAACTCATCGTGACTGAGCCGGGGCAGGCCCAGGGTGAAGTTCAATTGCAGGAAGCCGACGTAGGCGGCGTAGGTCAGCCGCGCCCGGTTGAGCGCATCGGCCGGTGCCAGGCCAGCCTGGCGGTAGGCGGTTTCCAGAAACTCGGTGCGACGGCTGGAGACGCGCGCCATCACCGGTACCACCAGCGGGTGGTCCAGCGCCTTCAGCAAAGCCGCGTAAACCCGGTGCGGCTGCAATTCGTGCGCCACCCGGCGGAACAGCTCGGGCAGGCGTTCGCGCGGGTCGGCAATCAGCTCGATCTGGCTGATGATCTCGCGCTCGCCATATTGCTCCCAGCGTTCCAGCGTGGCCTGCAGCAGCGCCTCGCGGGTGCGGAAGTGCCAGTAGAAACTGCCCTTGGTCACGCCCAGCCGCCGTGCCAGCGCTTCCACCGCCAGGGCGCCCACGCCCTGTTCGGCGATCAATTGCAGTGCGGCCAGCTCCCAGTCTTCGGCGGAGAGGCGGTTTCGTTCCGGTTTGCTGGTCGCATTCATCCGCGTATGGTAGCCCCGACGCGGGGTTTTGTAATGGCAAAAAACGCAGGCATGGCTTGCTGACGAAGGCTCTGGACGTTCACCCGCGCCGCAGTCCATACTCAGTCGTATGGTAAATCCCGTCGAAAACACCGATCGCCTGTCATCCGTGCTTGCCGCCGACGGCCTGAAGCTGGCCGTGGAAACGGTCCATCCGGCCGGCAACCCCACCTTGTTGTTCGCGCACGGCTTCGGCCAGACACGTGGCGCCTGGACGACCACGGCAGCGGCCCTGGCGGCGCAGGGATGTCGCTGCGTGAGTTTTGATCAGCGCGGCCATGGCGACAGCGGGCGCAACCGTGATGGCGGCTACCGCATCGAACAGTTTGCCGACGACCTGGTCCGCGTTGCCCGCGCACAACCCCAGCCACCGGTTCTGGTGGGCGCGTCGATGGGGGGATTGCTGGGCATGGCCACCGCCGCCGAGGTTTCGCCGCAGCCGTATCGCGCCCTGGTGTTGGTGGATATCACGCCGCGCTGGGAGGCCGAGGGCGTTGCCCGCATCGTGACCTTCATGAAGGCGTATCCCGACGGTTTTGCCGACATTGCCGAGGCTGCCGAGCGGATTGCCGCTTACCTGCCGCAGCGGCGCGAGCGCAAGAGCAGTGAGCAATTGCGCCCGTTGTTGCGGGAGGGCGCCGACGGCCGGCTGCGCTGGCACTGGGACCCGATGCTGCTGGACATGGTGCACGAGAGTGAGCGCCATCAACCGCGGCTGCTGGCCGCGGCCGCGAACATCGACGTGCCGGTGCTGTTGCTGTCCGGTGGCCGCAGCGACGTCGTCTCCCGTGCCACGGTGGAGGAATTCCTGCAGGTGGCGCCGGGTGTGCAACACGTGGAATTGCCGCAGGCCACCCATATGGTTGCAGGTGACGCCAACGATGCGTTCACCCGCGAAATCGCCCGCTTCGTGCAAAGTCTTGATCAACCCGTTGCCCGCCAAGCCGCAGGCAACCCCCAAGTCGTGATGAGGTAGTGAGATGACCGTGATACTGACCGTACTGGCAGCGTTGATCGCGTCGTGTGCCTGTGCCTACCACCGCAGCAGCCTGCGCACGTGGGCCATCGCCACGGTCGTGACCACCGTGATCGTGGGCCTGGTGCTGCAAACACCGTGGACGATGGTGATCCTGCTGGTGATCGAGGGCTTGATCGCGGTACCGTTGCTGATGGTGGGTTTCCGCCGCCAGCAGATCAGCGCGCCGCTGCTGAAGATGTTCGCCAAGGTCACGCCGAAACTTTCGGAAACCGAGCAGACCGCGCTGGAGGCGGGCACCGTGGGGTTCGAGGGCGAACTGTTCTCGGGCAAGCCGGATTGGTCGCAACTGCTGCGTGAGCCGAAGCCGGTGCTGAGCGCGGAGGAGCAGGCGTTTCTCGACGGCCCGGTGGAAGAACTCTGCGCGATGATCGACGACTGGCAGATCACCCACGAGCTGGCCGATCTGCCACCGGAGGTATGGGACTTCATCAAGAAGAACCGCTTCTTCGGCATGATCATCCCGAAGCAGTACGGTGGCCTGCAATTTTCCGCTCTGGCGCACTCGGCCGTGCTGCAGAAGCTGGCCAGCATCTCGGCCACGGTGTCTTCCACCGTCGCCGTGCCGAACTCGCTGGGCCCGGCCGAGCTGCTGCTGCACTACGGCAGTGACGAGCAGAAGAACCATTACCTGCCGCGGCTGGCGGTGGGCGAGGAGATTCCCTGCTTTGCGCTGACCGGCCCGTACGCCGGCTCCGACGCCACCTCGATCACCGACCATGGCGTGGTCTGCAAGCAGATGGTCGATGGCGTCGAGACGCTGGGCATGCGGCTCACCTTCGACAAGCGCTACATCACGCTGGCGCCGATCGCCACCGTGGTCGGCCTGGCGTTCCGGTTGTACGACCCGGACAAGCTGCTGGGCGAAAACGAAGACCTGGGCATCACCCTGGCGCTGTTGCCGCGCGCCACGCCGGGCCTGGAAATCGGGCGGCGGCATTTCCCGTTGAACATCCCGTTCCAGAATGGCCCGCTGCACGGCAAGGATGTGTTCGTGCCGCTGTCGGTGCTGATCGGTGGGCCTAAAATGGCCGGCCATGGCTGGCGCATGCTGGTTGAGGTGTTGTCGGTGGGTCGCGCCATTTCGCTGCCGTCCAACGCCACCGGCGCGATGCGCACGTCCACGGCGGCCACCGGCGCGTATGCGCGCATGCGCAAGCAGTTCGGCCTGGCCATTGCGCGTTTCGAGGGCGTGGAGGAAGCGCTGGCGCGCATCGGTGGCCTCACCTACGCCACCACGGCGTTGTCGCGCGCCACGGCCGCGGCGGTCGATCGCGGTGAGAAGCCGGCGGTGACATCGGCCATCGCCAAATACCACGCCACCGAATGGGCGCGTCAGGTCGCCAGCGACACCATGGACGTGCACGGCGGCAAGGCCGTGCAATTGGGGCCGAAGAACTACGCCGGCCGCGGTTGGGCCAGCGTGCCGATCGCGATCACGGTGGAAGGCGCCAACATCATGACGCGCAGCCTGATGATCTTCGGCCAGGGTGCGATCCGCTGCCATCCCTACGTGTTGAAGGAAATGCAGGCGCTCTCGATCGCCGACCGTGGCGAGCAACTGCGCGTGTTCGATCGGGCCCTGTTCGGCCATATCGGTTTCGGCATCTCCAATGCCGTGCGCAGCCTGGTGCTTGGCTTGACCGGATCAGCCATTGGCGAGGCCGCCGGCGATGCCTACACGCGCCGCTATTACCGCAAGCTCAACCGCTATTCCGCCGCGCTGGCGTTGTGCGCCGACGTGGCCATGGGCGTGCTGGGCGGCAAGCTCAAGTTCAAGGAAAAGCTGTCGGCGCGGTTGGGCGACGTGCTGAGCTATCTGTACATCGCCAGCGCCATGCTGAAACGCTACGAGGACAACGGCCGGCCCGAGGCCGATCGGCCGCTGCTGGCTTGGGCGTTTCACGAGTGCGTGTGGCGGATGCAGATGGCGCTGGATGGCGTGATCCGCAACTTCCCGGTGCGGCCGGTAGCGTGGATGCTGCGCGTGCTGGTGTTTCCGTTCGGCCGGCGCGAAGTGCCGCCGTCCGACCGGCTGGGGCGCCGGGTGGCGGCGATCATCACGGCGCCGGGCGAGGCGCGCGACCGCCTGCTGGAATGGATCTACCTGACGCCCACGCCGAACAACACCGTCGGTCGCATGGAAGCCTTGCTGCCCCAGGTGATTGCTGCCGAGCCGGTCGAGCGGAAGTTCGGCAAGGCGCAGAAGGCGGGCCAGTTCAAGTCGCACGACTATGCCGGCCAACTGCACGAGGCACTGGATCAGGGCGTCATTTCGACGGCCGAACTGGAGTTGCTGAAGCGGGTGCGCGAAGGCGTGTTCGAGTTCATCTCGGTGGACGACTTCGATACGTCCGAATTGCGCGCCAAGGTGACCCGGGCCGACCGCGGGCAGCAGGCCGCGGCCGGGAGCGAGGCTGAAAACGGCACGGCCTGATCTTCGCCGTGAGGCAACGCGCGGCCATTGCAGCATGGCCGCGCCGTCTTTGTAACGCGTTCAGTCCGTTGCCATCGCGCAGCGGTTGCGGCCGCCGTCCTTGGCCCGGTAAAGCGCGCGATCGGCGGCCTGGATCAGCTCCTCGTCGTCCGCCTTTTCCTCCCACAGCGCGATGCCGATGCTGGCGCTGATGTTCGCCTCGAAGGGGCCGTGGCGGCCTTCCAGCGGATACGGTCGGGCCAGCAGGTCGCACACTTGCTGGCAGCGTTCCAGGATTGGCGCCACGTCGGTGACGTCCTCCAGGATCAGCGCAAACTCGTCGCCGCCCAGGCGCGCCACGGTGTCGTTGGAGCGCAGGTGCCCGCGCAGGCGCATGCCGATCGCCTGCAGCAGTGCATCACCGGCGGGGTGTCCGTAGGTATCGTTTACCGCCTTGAACCCGTCGATGTCCATCAACGCCAGCGCGAACGGGTGGTGCTGGCGCGCGCCTCGTTGCATGGCGGTCTGCAGGCGGTCGTGGAACAGCACGCGGTTGGGCAGGCCGGTGAGCATGTCGTGGGTGGCCTGGTGTCGCACCTGCGCCTCGACCCGCTTGCGCTCGGTGATTTCCACCTGCAGCTGCTGGTTGCGTTCGGTCAGCTCGTCCATCGCCTGCTGCAACTGCACGCGGGCGGAATAGAGGTCGAGGAAGACCCGCACCTTCGACTGCAGGATCGCGTCGTTGATCGGCTTGGCGATGTAGTCGACCGCGCCGGAGCGGTAGCCCTTGAGGCGATTGAGATCGTCCGCGTAGGCGGCGGTGACGAAGATGATCGGCGTGTCGCGCATCTGCTCGGTCTCGCTGAGCAGCGCGGCCACTTCAAAGCCGTCCATGTCCGGCATGTTCACGTCGAGCAGGATCAGCGCGAAATCGTGGTCCAGGCACAAGGCCAGCGCCTCGTTGCCGCTGCCGGCCTCCAGCAACTGGGCACCGCAGCGCGCCAGCAGGCGGCGCATGGCGACCAGGTTGGCCGGGGTGTCGTCCACCACCAGGATTTTCGGGGATATCGCCGTGTTCACGTCATGCACAACCGGTTGATCAGGGGAGCCATTTCGTCCAGCGTCAGGCAATGGTCGGCACCCGCCAGTTCCAGTGCCGCCCGCGGCATGGCGGGCGCTGCAGCGTCGTCGGGCTGCTGCACGATGGCGACGCCGCCCGCGCGCCGCACGCACGCCAGGCCCGCCGCGCCGTCGGCGTTGGCGCCGGTCAGTATTACAGCGATCAGGCCTGCGCCGTAGGCTTCGGCGGCGCTGCTGAACAATACGTCGATCGAGGGCCGCGAGAAGCCGACGGGTTCATCGATCGACAACGCGAATCGGCGGCCGCGCTCGATCAGCAAATGGTAATCAGGTGGCGCCACCTGAACCATGCCGCCACGCACCGGCTCGCGTTCGCAAGCCTCGATCACCGGCAGGGTGCTGTGCTGCGCCAGCAGCTGGCACAAGGTGTGGGGGCTGCTGGCGGCGTGGCTGCACACGACGACGGATGCCGGCAGCCGATGGTCGAGCGCCCCGAGCAGTCGCGCGAGCGCGCCCGGCCCGCCAGTGGAGCAACCGATGACGATGGTTTCAACCGCCTTCATGATCGTGAACCGGCTCGGGGCAACGGCGGAACAGGCGCAGCGAGCTGTCCAGAGCCTCGAAGTCGCGTGCGGCGGGCGCCAGCGCCAGGTTCTCGCGCAGACCGAGGCACAGGAAGCCCCCCGGCAGCAGGCTGTCGCGGAACATCGCCAGCACGCGATTCTGCAGCGGGTTCGAAAAGTAGATCAGCACGTTGCGGCAGAGCACCAGCTGCGCCTCGCAGAACACCGCGTCGGTAACCAGGTTGTGGTCGGCGAAAACCACGTTGCGGCGCAGGCGCTGATCGAGTTTGATGAAGTCGTAGCGCGCGCTGTAATAGTCGGCCAGCGAGCAGGTTCCTCCGGCCGCCTGGTAGTTGCGCGACCACGCCTGCGCCTCCCGCGCCGGATAGATGCCTTCGCGTGCCTGGCGCAGCGCGGCGTCGTTGAAGTCAGTGGCGTAGATCTGGCAACGGTCGTACAGCCCGGCTTCTTCCAGCAGGATCGCCAGAGAGTAGATTTCCTGCCCGCGGGCGCAGCCCGCCTGCCAGATCGTGATGCGCGGATGTACCGACAGCGCAGGCAGCACCTGTTCGCGCAACGCGCGAAACACGGGCGGATCGCGGAACATGTCCGAGACCGGCACCGACAACCCCTCCAGCACCTGCGGCAGGAAGGTGGGGTCGTGCAGCAGACGCCCGGTCAGCGTGCTGATGTTGGTGGTGTGGTGCTGCTCGACCAGCTGATAGACGCGCCGCTTCAGCGAGGCGGGTGCGTATTGCGCGAAATCGTAGCCGTGGCGCTGGCGCATCGCGCTCACGAACAGGTTCAACTCGATGTCGTCGAGTTCGGGGTCGATGCCGGACAGATTCAACGCGACCGGGTTCATTGCGGCAGCCACACGCGAATCATCGAACCGAGCTTGTCGATGTCGATCGGCTTGGAAAGGTAATCGCTGGCACCGGCCTCGATGCATTTCTCGCGATCGCCGCGCATCGCCTTGGCGGTGAGCGCGATGATCGGCAACTGCGCCAACGCAGGCTGGGCGCGGATCGCCCGTATCGTCTCGTAGCCATCCATGCCCGGCATCATGATGTCCATCAACACGATGTCGGGTGGCGGGTTCTCCGCCAATGTCTTCAATGCCTTCTCGCCATCCTGCGCCATCGTGGCCAGCAGGCCCCAGCCGCGCAGCACCTTGGACAAGGCGAAGAGGTTGCGCATGTCGTCGTCCACCAGCAATACGCTGTGGCCTTTCAACTCGTCGCCGACCGGCGCTTTCGTGCTGGAGCGGTGGCCGTTGTGCTGGATGCTGTGCAGGAACAGGCTGACTTCATCCAGCAGACGTTCGGGCGAGCGCGCGCCCTTGACCACGATGGAGTCGGTGTACTGGCGCAGCTTGCGGCTCTCCTCGCGGTCGAGTTCGCGCCCGGAATAGATGACCACCGGCGGCACGCCGCTGTCGCTGTCGGCCATGTGCTGCAGCATCTCCACGCCCGACATGCCGGGCAGGCCCAGGTCGAGCACGATGCAGTCGTAGCGGGTGTGGCTGGCCTTCTCCAGCGCGTCCTCGGCGGATTCGGCCTCGTCGATGTCCAGGTCGTCGCGATGCAGCATGGTGCGCACCGCCGTGCGGGAGTCGCGGTCGTCATCCACGATCAGCAGATGCCGCGTACGGCCCTCGGCAAAATGCAGCAGGCGTTCGAACGCCGCGCCGATCGCTTCGCGGCTCACCGGCTTGGTGAGGAACCCCACGGCGCCCATCTCGCGGCCGCGGTTGGCATCGCCGGAGGCGGAGATGAAATGCACTGGCAGATGGCGGGTGGCCTCGTCGGCCTTGAGGCGCTCGATCACCGTCCAGCCGTCCATCCCCGGCAGCATCACGTCGAGCAGGATACCGGTCGGTGCGTATTCGTGCGCCAGCGCCAGGCCGGTTTCACCATCGGCGGCCGCCAGTACCTGGTAGCCCTTGCGATGGATCATGTCGGTCAGGATGCGCGCGAAGGCGGGGTCGTCCTCGATCACCAGGATCGTGGTCCGGCCCGGTACCAGGTGATGCCGGTCGTCCTCGATCGCTTCGGGCCGCAAGGTCGGCAGTTGCGGCTGCGGCGCCGGCGTCCACGGTGTCGGCGACGTCGAATCGCCCGGCATGGCCGCCAGCTCCGGAGGCCGCTCCGGCAACACCACGGTGAACACGCTGCCCTTGCCGGTTTCGCTTTGCAGCACGATGTCGCCACCCAGCAGCTCGACAATGCGCAGGCAGATGGCCAGGCCCAGGCCGGTACCGCCGTACTGGCGGCTGGTGCTGGCGTCGACCTGTTCGAAGGCGTGGAAGATGTGTTCGAATTTTTCGCTGGGAATGCCGATGCCGGTGTCGATGACGCTGATGGCCAGCAGTGGCTGGCCGGCGAATTTTTCCGACAGCCCAAGGGCGGGGTCGGGCCGCCCGATGCGGATGCTGACGCCGCCGCTCACGGTGAACTTGAACGCGTTGCCGATCAGGTTGTTGGCGACCTGCTCCAGCCGGGCGCCGTCGGTGCGCAGCACGGCCGGAAGGTCGGAGTCGATGGTGACGTCGAAATCGAGCTTCTTCTCCTGCGCCACGTGACTGAAGGTGCGCCGCAGGGAGCGTTCGAAGTCGGCCAGCGGCAGGTCGTCGATGACCAGCTCCATCTTGCCCGCTTCGATCTTGGACAGATCCAGGATGTCGTTGATCAGCCGCAGCAGGTTGCTGCCGGCGTCGTGGATGATGCGCGCCGACTCGATCTGCTCCGCATCCAGGTTGCCGGTGTCGTTGTCGGCCAGGCTGCGCGACAGGATCAGCAGGCTGTTCAGCGGCGTGCGCAACTCGTGCGACATGTTGGCCAGGAAATCGGACTTGTATTGGCTGGCGCGGGCCAGTTCCTCGGCCTTGTGCTCGGTATCCAGTTGCAGGTCTTCCAGCACCTGGCGCTGCCGGTTCAGGCTGTCGGTCTTGTCGCGCAGTTCCTCGTTCGACGCCTGCAGCTCCTCCGCCTGCACCCGCAGTTCCTCTTCGGACACGGTCAGCCGCTGCGATTGCTCTTCCAGCTCCAGCGTCTTGATGTGCAGCGCCTCGTTGCTCTGGCGCAGTACTTCCTTTTGCTGGCGCATCAGCAATTCCGACGCGCGCAAATCGTCGGCCTGCTGCTGGCTGCGTTCCAGCAGCTCCTGCGTGTTGATGGCGCGGCTGAGGTTTTCCTGGGTCAGCGCAATCAGCGGCAGCAGTTCGGTCAGCAACTCCATCGGCGAGCCGGTGATCGGCTCGAAGCCGGCCAGCTCCAGTACGCCGGTGACCTGGCCGCGGTACAGGATGGGCTGGATCATCACGTGCGAAGGCACGGCTTCGCCACTGGCCGAATGCACCCGCACGTAAGTCTCGGGTACCCGATCGAGCACGATCGGCGCGCGCTCCTGCAGGCACTGGCCCACCAGGCCGTCACCGGAGGCATAAGTCTGGATGGGATCGGACGATGCGTGCAGGCCGTAGGCGCCGCGCAATTCGAGCCGCTCGTGGCGCGCGTCGTGGGTGTAGTACAGCGCCACGCCGGTCTTCAGCAGTGGTGCCAGATGGCTGGTCAGCGACTGGCCGAAATCCCGGTAGGTGGTGGCTTTCTGCAGGTCCTGGGCGATCGTGGCGAGATGCGATTTCACCCAGTCCTGGTCGGTGGTGGCGATCACCATCTGCTTGAACACCTGCAGCGCCCGCGACAGCTCGCCGATTTCGTCGGGGCGGCTCAGTCGCGTCACCGTCATCGAGGTGTCGCCGGAGGCCACGCGATTCATCTGCCGCGTGATCTGCAATACCGGCAGGATGATCAGCCGGTTGGTCAGGCGTATGACATACAGGCCGAACAGTACGCCGGCCAGCGCCGCCAGCAGGGTGAAGATGCGGAGCTTGTCCAGCGCGCCGACAAGGCCGTGATGCCGCTGCTCCAGCAGCTTTTGCTCGGTCTCGGACATCCGCCCGAGCAGGTCGGCGACGGTGCTTGCCTGCGCGGCATGCGACGCGAGCCGCTCGGCCGCAAGCCGGTGCCGGTTTGCGTCGGCGTCGGCCGGCCTGGCGGCGGTCATGGCGTCCATGGTCTGGTTCAGGCCATTCGCCCATTGCGTCCCGACCGTCTGCAGCTGATCGACACGGCCTTGTTGCAGCGGGTTGTCGGCAACCAGGTCACGCAACCGCGCGAGGTTTTCGTCGAACTGGCTGCGGCCGGTCTTGAAGGTGGTCAGGTCGGCCGGCGTTGCGGACAGGGCGTAGCCGCGGGCACCGGTCGCCATGGCCTGGCTGGCCTGTTGCGTGTCGGCAATGGCCAATCGGACCTCGTAGGTGTGCTTTGCCCAGCTGCGGGTGATTTCCTGGCGTTGCAGCGCACCCAGGGTCACCACGCTGGTCAGCAGGAACAGGCCCAGCAGCGGAACCACCGCCAGCAGGATTTTCTTCTGACCCGGAAGCCGGGTCAGCCATCGATTTCGTGATCTTGTCTGCATGCCCCCACCCGCCGTCTGGAAGGACGTCCCCTGCGCCCCACCTCGTGTTTCGCAGGTGGATCCGACATCGCGAAGATTAGCGTAGGCCCTGCCGGGAAAACAGCGTGGTTGCGGCTTGGATGCCTCTCAGCGGCGGCGCCATGCCGGTGGTACGAGCGTGCCGCGACGGTATGCCACGGCAAGCAGGCCCAGCGAGCACAGCAGACACAGCGTCAGCGTGACCACCGACGCCTCCGCGCCAAACACGCCGCCGCTCAGCCAGTCCGGCCCGGTCCGTTGCGACACCAGCCAGCCGTCCGCGCTGAGTCCCGATACCGGGATTCCGTAGATCGTGCCCTGCGCAAAATTCCAGGCTGCATGCACGCCCATGCATAGCGGCAGCGAGCGGGTCACGTGGTAGAGCAGGCCGAACAGCAGGCCCGCTTCAATGGCGATGGCTGACGAACTCCATGCAGTGGCGCCGGGGTTGTGGGCGTGGGCGAAGCCGAAGAACAATGCCGAAATCAGCAACGCGGCCCAGGTGCCCAGGCCCTCCTCGGTCACGCGGAAGAGCACGCCACGAAACATGATTTCCTCGCCGATGCCGGCACCCAGGCCCGTCATCAAAAGCGCCGGCAGCCACGCGGCATGCGGGTTGAAGCCGATGACGTGGTAGCTGCCCAGCAGCCACAGCAAGCCCACCGCCGCGCTGAACAGCAAGGTGCCGGCGAGAATGCCCAGCACCCCCTGCGGCAGCAGTTTGTGCGGCGCCAGTTCGTGCAGTGGGCGATGCTCGATCAGCCTGACCAGCACGACATAGGCCAGCACCGTCGGCACCACGCGGATCAGGAACTGTGCCAGACCGAGCATCGGCGTCGTCGCGCCCTTGCCGGCCAACATGGCCTTGTCTATCCCGAACAGCAGGTGCAGCGCGATGCCGGTCAGTGCCGAAAAAACCACGAACAGCGCCACGAAAATCACGATGCGCGCCAGCGGTGAATACAGCATCCAGCGTTTCCACTTCGTTGCCGAATCCGGGGTAACAAAGGCAACGTGAGCGGTTGGCATGCCAGGTGTCTCCATGAAGTGGGTGCCGCGACAGCGTGACGAGTGGCGGTGGCCCACGGTAGTGACAGCTGTCACGCGGAATGGCTCACACGTCGACGGCCGCCGCGTGTTCGCGGGTGTTGGCGAAACGCACCTGCGGCCAGCGCTCCTGCGCCAACTGCAGGTTGACCCGCGTGGGCGCGATGTAGACCAGTTCGCCGGCGCCGTCGATGGCGAGGTTCATCGCGTTCTTCTCGCGGAACTCCTCCAGCTTCTTCTCGTCGTCGCAATGCACCCAGCGTGCGGTGCTCACGGTGACAGGCACGAAGGTGGCATCCACGTTGTATTCGTCCTTCAGCCGGTAGGCAACCACCTCGAACTGCAGCACGCCAACCGCGCCCAGGATCAGGTCGTTCGACATCAACGGGCGGAAAAACTGGGTGGCGCCTTCCTCGCTCAACTGCGCCAAACCTTTCTGCAGCGCCTTCATCTTCAGCGGATCGCGCAACTGGGCGCGGCGGAACAGCTCCGGCGCGAAGTTGGGGATACCGGTGAAGCGGACAGGTTCGCCCTCGGTGAAGGTGTCGCCGATGGTGATGGTGCCGTGATTGTGCAGGCCGATCACGTCGCCGGGGTAGGCGGTTTCGACGATCTCGCGATCCGATGCCATGAAAGTCAGTGCATTGGCGATGCGCACTTCCTTGCCGGTACGCGTCTGCATCATCTTCATGCCGGCGTTGTAGGTACCCGAGCAAACCCGCATGAAAGCCACGCGGTCGCGGTGCGCCGGGTCCATGTTCGCCTGGATCTTGAACACGAAGCCGGAGAGTTTCTCCTCCTCCGGCTCGATCTCGCGCGTGGTGGTGGCACGCGGCTGCGGCGACGGTGCGTTCTCGACGAAGAAATCCAGCAGCAATTGCACGCCGAAGTTGTTCACCGCCGAACCGAAGAACACGGGCGTCTGCTTGCCGGCGCGGTACTCGTCGATATCGAACGAGGGCGCCGCGCCCTGCACCAGTTCCAGCTCCTCGCGCAATTCGCGCATCGCCTCGTCGCCGATGCGCTCCAGCAGGCCGGGCGCGTCAAGGCCCTTGAAGATGGTCGAATCCTGGCGGGTGAAATTCTTGCCCGCCTCGAAGATGTGCACCTCGTCCAGCGCCAGGTGGTACACGCCCTTCAGTCGCTTGCCCATGCCGATCGGCCAGGTCAGCGGCGCGCAGGCGATGCCCAGCACCGACTCCACCTCATCCAGCAGTTCGATCGGCGAACGGCCCTCGCGGTCGAGCTTGTTGATGAAGGTCATGATCGGCGTGTCGCGCAGCCGGCACACCTCCATCAGCTTGATCGTCCGTTCCTCCACGCCCTTGGCGCAGTCGATCACCATCAGCGCCGAATCCACCGCGGTCAGCACGCGATAGGTGTCCTCGGAGAAGTCCGCGTGTCCCGGCGTGTCGAGCAAGTTGATGATCTTGCCCTCGTACGGAAACTGCATCACCGACGAGGTCACCGAAATGCCGCGCTCCTTCTCCAGCGCCATCCAGTCCGAGGTGGCACTGCGCGACGTCTTGCGACTCTTCACCGAGCCAGCCATCTGGATCGCGCCGCCGAACAACAGCAGCTTTTCCGTCAGCGTCGTCTTGCCCGCGTCAGGATGGCTGACGATGGCGAACGTGCGGCGGCGACGGGTTTCCTGGAGATGGGAGGGCATAAGGCGTGGGTCGATGCGATGCGAACCGGGCATTCTAGCGCGAAGCAGGCTGACCCTCGACGTGGATCGGATGCCGAAGATTGCGAAACTGGCGACGTCGCGAGCCAGTGATTGGTTGAATGTCTGCCATCGGCGGCGGAAACGGAGTTTGGCAAATCCACCCGCCGGGTAAATGAGAAAGCCCGAGGATGGCCCCGGGCTTTCTTTGCGACTGGTCGAACGAGCGCCGCTACTTCGCCTCCTTCTCCATCAACTTGTCGACCATGCTGGCGGGCACTTCCTGGTAGTGGTCGAAGATCATCGAGAAGTTGCCGCGGCCGCTGGTGGCCGAGCGCAGGAAGTTGATGTAGCCGAACATCTCCGACAGCGGCACGAAGCCTTGCACGAAGGCCGACGTGCCTTTCTGGCCCTGCTCGGTGATGTTGCCGCGGCGGCGGTTGATGTCGCCGATGACGTCGCCCAGGTAGGCCGCCTCGGTGACCACTTCCAGGCTCATGATCGGCTCCAGCAGTTTCGGCTTGCTGAGCCGCTGTGCCTCGCGGAAGCACTGGCGGGTGGCGATCTCGAATGCGAGTGCCGATGAATCGACGTCATGGTATTTGCCGTCGATCAGACGCGCCTTGAAATCCACCACTTCGTAGCCGGCGATCTGGCCTTCCTGCGATTCGGTCTTGATCGCGTGTTCGACCGCGGGGATGTACTCGCGCGGCACGCGGCCACCGACCACCTCGTCGGAGAAGACCACGCCCGAGCCCGGTTCGCCCGGCTCGAAGATGATCTTCACCTCGGCGAACTGGCCGGAGCCGCCGCTCTGCTTCTTGTGGGTGTAGGTGTGTTCGACGGCCTGGCCGAAGGCTTCGCGGAAGCTCACCCGGGGCTTGCCCATGCTCGCTTCCACGCCCAGCTCGGTGCGCATGCGGTCGATGGTGATTTCCAGGTGCAGCTCGCCCATGCCCTTGAGCACGGTCTGGCCGGTTTCCTGGTCCACTTCCATGCGCAGCGAGGGATCGGCCTTGACCATCTTGTAGAGCGCGGTGGAGAGCTTGTCGACGTCGTTGCGGCTCTTCGGCTCGACCGACACGCTGATCACCGGATCGGGGAAACGCATGCGTTCGAGCAGCGCCGGGTGCGCCGGATCGCTCAGCGAATCGCCGGTCTCGGTATCCTTCATCGACACGAAGGCGCAGATGTCGCCGGCGCGGACCTCGTCGATTTCCTTGGTGTCGTCGGCTTGAACCTCGACGATGCGGCCCACGCGCTCCTTCTTGCCGCGGGTGACGTTGAGCAGGGTGTCGCCCTTCCTGATCACGCCGGAGTAGATGCGGCAGAAGGTCAGCGTGCCGAACTGGTCGTTGATCACCTTGAACGCCAGCGCGCGCGCCGGCGCGTCGTCGGTCACCGCCTGTTCGCCGACGACGTTGCCGTCTTCGTCGACCATCGCGATGCCGCCGTTCTCGCCGGGGTAGGGCAGGTAATCGACCACGGCGTCCAGCAACTGCTGCACGCCCTTGTTCTTGTAGGACGAGCCGCACAGCACCGGCACCAGTTCGCCGGTGACGGTGCCTTTGCGGATGCAGTGCTTCAGCAGCTCCGGGTCGAACTCACCGGTGTTGAGCAGGCGCTCGAAGGCGTCGTCGTCCAGCGCCAGCGCGCTTTCCAGCAGGTCCTGGCGCAGCTTGGGCAACTGCGCGATCCAGTCGTTGTCGGCGTCGGAGCCGAAGGTCAGGCGACCCTCCAGTTGTTCCAGCGGCACGCTCTCCCACGCGCTGTCCTTGTCGTCGGAGGCCCAGATGTAGCCCACGCCGGCGACCAGGTCGGCCATGCCCACGAATTCGTCACTGCTGCCCAGCGGCACCTGGCACAGCAGCGCGTTGGCGCCCAGGCGCTCGCGGATGCCTTTCACGCAGTGCGCAAAGTTGGCGCCGATGCGATCCATCTTGTTGACGTAGCAAAGCCGGGGCACCTTGTACTGGTCGGCCAGGCGCCAATTGGTTTCGGTCTGCGGCTCCACGCCGGCGACGCCGTCGAACACCACCACGGCGCCATCGAGCACGCGCAGCGATCGGTTCACCTCGATGGTGAAGTCGACGTGTCCCGGGGTGTCGATGACGTTGATCTGGTGGCCCTTCCACACCGCCGACACCGCAGCCGACTGGATCGTGATGCCGCGCTTGCGCTCCTGCTCCATGTAGTCGGTGGTGGTGGAGCCCTTGCCGTCCTTGGTTTCGTGCGTGTTGACGATCTGGTGCTTCTTGCCCGTGTAGTACAGCACGCGCTCGGTGGTCGTCGTCTTGCCGGCGTCGATGTGGGCAATGATGCCGATGTTGCGATAGAGGGCGAGGGGTTTCTGGCGAGCCATGAGGTGCTCCAAAGGACGATGAACGCAGACAGACGAGTCACATGCCGCCGAGGCGCCGGGAATTCAAGAAAGGTGTGATCAGCGGCGGATGGAATGGCGTGAAGTTGGAAGAAGGCTCCTCCCCTGCATGGCAGGGGAGGTCAGGAGGGGTTCGCTTGACCTTCAGATCAAGAGCGACCCCACCCCAGCCCTCCCCTGCAACAGGGGAGGGAGTCAGGGCGGCAAGTCGCCAGTAACGCCGCGAAAGGTCACTACCAGGACGTCGCGGTGGGCCGGTTTGTCGGGATCAAGCGGGGTGACGGCGGTAACGCCGTGGAAAACCCGCGCATCGTCGACCAGCGCGGCATCCAGCGGCCGGGTGAGGGTGAAGCTGCCCAGCTCGTGGCGATCGGGCGCATGGATCGTGGTGGTGCCGCTGGCGATGTTCTGCCGGTCGATCAGCAGCACCAGCACATAGTCGACGCCGTCGCGATGCACACCCTCCGGCGTGGGTTCGCCATCCTCGCCGCGACGCGCCTCGATGCGGAACTGGTGCGTTTCGATATGCCAGTGCCGCGCGGCCGGTGCCAGCGAACCGAAGAAATCGCGGCAGAAATCCAGGATGCGATGCAGGCTGGCGCCGTCGGCCAGCGCAGGCAGGATGGGGTCGAACCAGCGCTGGATGTCGCCCTGCAGATGGTTGTAACTGCGGCTCTGGAAATGCGGCTGGGCCGGCTGCCGCCGTATCTCGCCCTCGCGTTCCGCCGCAAAGGTGGCGTAGCGGCGGCGGCGATGGCGACCGCTGGCGGCGAGGTAGGTGTCCGGCGACAGGTCGTTCCAGCTGTCCGCGAAAGCGTCCCAGTCGTCGAGCGCCTCGCCGTGCAGCAGCGTGCGCATCACCTGCGCGGTGACGAACGCAAACCCCTCGTCCCGCAAGTTGGCGTGCAAGGCGGGCAGATCGAGGGGATGGTTCATCGACGTAATTTAGCAGGGCCGGGGTGACGCGGCGATGGCTGTGTTCCCGCGAGCACCCGCCCCTCTCCTCAATCTTCTCCCCGCAGGGGAGAGGAGGCACGGCGCCTTCGCGCTTATCAACAGGCCTCAGCGCCGAAAGACGCCGTAATCCCCTCTCCCCTGCGGGGAGAGGGCAGGGAGAGGGGGACACGCTGCGGGAAAGCCACGACGGAGCGACCCGAAAAACCAAACCAAAAGCACCACCCTCCCAAACCCGCGATAATGCGCGGATGACCTCCATGCAATTCGACCTCCAGGCCACCGATGGCGCCGCCCGCCGCGGCCAACTCCGCTTCGCCCGCGGCACCGTGGAAACGCCGGCCTTCATGCCCGTGGGCACCTACGGTTCGGTCAAGGCGATGACCCCGCGCGACGTGCGCGAGACAGGCGCCGAGATCATCCTGGGCAATACTTTCCATCTGTTCCTGCGGCCGGGGCTGGAGATCGTCGAGAAGTTCGGCGGGCTGCATCGGTTCATCGGCTGGGACAAACCCATCCTCACCGATTCGGGCGGTTTCCAGGTTTTCTCGCTGGCGCACAAGCGCAAGATCACCGAGGAAGGGGTGATGTTCGCTTCGCCGGTGGATGGCTCGAAGGTGTTCCTGTCGCCCGAAGTGTCGATGCGGATCCAGACCACGCTGGATTCGGACATCGCGATGATCTTCGACGAATGCACGCCGTATCCGGCCGCAGAGAAGGTGGCCAGCGATTCGATGGAGCTGTCGCTGCGCTGGGCCGCGCGCTCGCGCCAGGCGTTCGATGACCTGCAACGTGCCAATTCAAAGCCGCCCAACGCCCTGTTCGGCATCGTGCAGGGCAGCGTGTACGAGAACCTGCGCCAGCGTTCCGCGGCGGGGTTGGTGGAGATCGGCTTCGACGGTTACGCCATCGGCGGCCTGGCGGTGGGCGAGACGGAGGACGAGCGCAACCACGCGCTGGACTTCACCGTGCCGCTGCTGCCGCGCGACAAGCCGCGCTACCTGATGGGCGTGGGTCGCCCGGAAGACATCGTGGAAGCCGTGCGTCGCGGCGTGGACATGTTCGATTGCGTGATGCCCACGCGCAACGCGCGCAACGGTTTCCTGTTCACCGCCGAGGGCACGCTGCGCATCCGCAATGCGAAGTTTGCCGACGACACGCGGGTGATCGAGGAGGGCTGCGATTGCCATGCCTGCGCCAACGGTTTCAGCCGTGCCTACCTGCGCCACCTGGATCGCTGCAACGAGATCCTGGGCAGCCAACTGGCCACCATGCACAACCTGCGCTACTACCAGCGGCTGATGGCTGGCCTGCGCGAGGCGATCGCGAACCGGACGCTGGACGCGTTCACCGCGGAGTTTTACGCACGGCGGCAGGGCGCGGCCGCGCTGTAGGAGCGGCTTCAGCCGCGACGCTTCTGCTTTGATCCAACGAAGGGCATCGCGACTGAAGTCGCTCCTACAAAAATCTCCGTCCCCCCGGGCGGTGCGGCGAGCCCTTGCAACCGGCAATCGGCGCCCTCAGTAGGGTTCGGCGGGCCAGTTGACCGTGCCGGAAGGCGTCGTGCATGGCTCCGGGGCGCATGTCATAATCAATGATCTTTTATCAGGCGTTCAGCTGATTTGCCGGGCTGCGTCATCACTTGCGAGTTAAAACCATGAGTCTTCCGATTCCCTTCGTGATTGCCCAGGCGGCGGCGCAGCCGGCCGGTGGCGGCGCGTCCATGATCATCATGATGGTGGTGCTGTTCGGCCTGATGTATTTCATGATGATCCGGCCGCAAATGAAGCGGCAGAAAGAGCATCGCGCGCTGATTTCGGGCCTGGCCAAGGGTGACGAGGTTGTCATGAATGGCGGCATCGCCGGCCGCGTGGACGAGGTGGGCGAGACCTTCCTCACGGTGGAGATCGCTGCCAACGTGAAGGTCAAGGTGCAGAAGAGCGCCGTACAGCAGGTGTTGCCGAAGGGCTCGCTGAAATCGGCTTGACCGCTGGTCCGCAACGCGCCGGTTCGATGCCGGCGCTTTCCCAACGATAGACGCTACCGCCGCGGCCGATGCCGCGGCTTTGATGGGTGCATGGCATGAGTGATTTCCCCCGCTGGAAGTACGCGCTGGTCGCGCTGGTGATGTTGTTTGGCGTCATCTACGCGCTGCCGAACGTGTTCCAGCCGATACCGGCCGTGCAGGTCACCGCTAACCGCGATGCACCGCCGATCGACGAGGCCGTGCGGCAGAAGGCCGCGGCAGCGCTGCAGCAGAAGCATGTCGTCGCCGGCGAGGTGCTCGTGTCGGAGGATGGCCACCTGCTGGCCACGTTCGCCAACAGTGACGTGCAGAAGACCGGCGCCGACGTGATCAAGGACGCGCTGGGCGACGGCTACACGGTAGCGTTCAAGCTGCAGCCGACGGTGCCGCGCTGGCTCACCGCCATCGGCGCCAACTCGATGCCGCTGGGCCTGGACTTGCAGGGTGGTGTGCACTTCCTGATGCAGGTCGATCAGGACGACGTGATCGACAAGCAGGAAACCAGCTACGCGGACGACATCCGCAACCTGATGCGCGAAAAGAAACTGCGCTACGTGTCGGCCAATCGCAACGCCGGGCGTGGCAACGGCATTTCCGTGGCATTCCGCACCGAGGCCGAGCGCAACACCGCGGCCGACGCGATGGCCGTGGCGTTTCCCGACCTCAACGTGACCAACGGGCCGGACACGGACGGCCACTTCGTGGTCACCGCCAAGGTCAAGCCGGACAAGCTGCGCGAGCTTGCCGCCAACACCATCAAGCAGAACCTGGGCACGCTGCGCAACCGTATCAACGCGCTGGGCGTGTCCGAGCCGCTGATCCAGCAGCAAGGCGAAGACAAGATCGTGGTGGAGCTGGCCGGCGTGCAGGATCCGGCCGAGGCCAAGAAGCTGATTGGCGCCACCGCCACGCTGGAATACCGCGCCCAGGGCGGCTCCGACGCGCAGGCGGCGGAAGCGGCCCGCACCGGCAACGTACCGCCGGATGCGCGCCTGTATTACGAGCGCGGCACGGGGCGGCCGATCCTGCTGAGCAAGCGGATCATCGCCACCGGTAACGAGCTGGTTGATGCCACCTCATCCTTCGATTCGCAGAGCGGTTCGCCCTCCGTGTCGGTGACGTTGAATGCCACCGGCGCCAAGAAGATGCTGGACTTCACCACCGGCAACGTCGGCAAGCGCATGGGCGTGGTTTACGTCGAGCGCGTCGTCGACACCAAGGTGGTCGACGGCAAGGAAGTACGCGTTCCCAAGATCACCCAGGAGGTGATCAACTACGCCACCATCAACGGCGTATTCGGCAAGAATTTCCAGACCACCGGCCTGGGCAGCGCGAAGGAAGCTTCCGATCTGGCGTTGCTGCTGAAGGGCGGCGCGCTGGCCGCGCCCACCGACATCGTCGAGGAGCGCGTGATCGGTGCCAGCCTGGGCCAGGACAACATCGAGAAGGGCTTCAAGGCGGTGATCCTGGGCCTGGCGCTGGTGCTGCTGGCCGCCGCCTTCTACTACAAGCTGTTCGGTCTGGTGGCTGACGTGGCGCTGTTCTTCAACCTGGTGGTGTTGATCGCCATCATGTCGATGATCGGCGTGACCCTGACCATGCCCGGCGTGGCCGGCATCGTGCTGACGCTGGGTATGGCGATCGACGCCAACGTGCTGATCTGCGAACGCATACGTGAGGAATTACGCAACGGCTGTACGCCGCATGCGGCCATCCGCGCGGGTTACGAGAAGGCGTGGTCCACCATTCTGGATGCGAACGTCACCCACCTGATCGCTGCACTGGCGCTGACCACGATGGGCACCGGCGCGATCAAGGGCTTCGGCGTGACGCTGATGATCGGCATTCTGACCTCGCTGTTCACCTCGGTGACGCTGACCCACGCGTTCACCGCGCTGATCCACGGCCACCGCAAGCTCAAGACGCTGTCGGTCTAAGGAATCGTCATGGAAATTTTCAATCACGACAGCAACATCCACTTCCTGGGGATGCGCAAGTACACCGTCGCCATCGCCATTTTCCTGATGGTGGCCTCGGTGGCGCTGATCGCCACCAAGGGCCTCAACTACGGCCTGGATTTCACCGGCGGCGTCTCGATGGTGGTGGACTACGACCAGCCGGTGGAGATCGCCGACGTGCGCGCGGCGCTGGAAAAGGGCGGCCTCGACCATGCCGTGGTGCAGGCCCTGGGTGGCACCCGCGAGGTGTCGATCCGCATGCAGCCCAAGGATGATCCGGCCGCCTTGCAAAGCGCCGATGGCAAGGTCAACCTGGACCGCATCGCCGCCGACGTCACCCGCACCCTGCAGGCTGCGCGCCCCGACGCCAAGCTGAAGAGCCGCGACTACGTGGGCTCGGAAGTCGGTGCCGAATTGCGCAGTGACGGCACGGTGGCCGCGATCTTCGTGATCCTGGGCATCATGGCCTACCTGTGGATCCGCTTCGAACGCCGCTTCGCGATCGCGGCGGTGATCACCGAAGTGCACGACACGCTGGTGACGCTGGGCATCCTGGCGCTGGTGCAGCGCGAGTTCGACATGACCGTGCTGGCCTCGGTGCTGGCGGTGATCGGCTACTCCATCAACGACAAGGTGGTGGTGTTCGACCGCATCCGCGAGCTGTTCCGCCTGGCGCGCAAGGCCGAGCCGGAGGAGATCCTCAACCGCTCGATCAACAACACCTTGTCGCGCACCATCATCACCTCGCTGTTCACCGGTATCACGATGGGCGCGTTGTACTTCTACGGTGGCCCGGTGGTGCACGGCTTCGCCATCACCATGCTGATCGGCATCGTGGTTGGCACCTTGTCGTCCATCTTCGTCGCCAGCCCGATCCTGCTGTGGCTGGGCGTGTCGAAGAAGGACCTGATGCCCGTCACCAAGGAAAACCCGGAGCTGGCGCGGCGCCCCTGAGGTCGCCCCAATCCGCAAAAAAAAACGGCACCAGCGGGTGCCGTTTTTTTTGGGGTTTCCTGTAGGAGCGGCTTCAGCCGCGATGCTCTCGTTTCGAAGCCCGGGACAAGGGCATCGCGGCTGAAGCCGCTCCCACATTCAAGGTGGGGTTCATTCCAGCAAGCGCTTTCCATAGGCGAAATGATCGCCCCAGTACGGCCCGTCCAGGTCATCCAGGCGTACCGTGCCGCCGCTGTTGGGCGCGTGCACGAAGCGGCCCTTGCCGACATACACGCCGACATGGCTGATCGCGCCACCGATGTCGAAAAACACCAGGTCGCCGCTGGCCAGCTGCGTCATGCGGTTGACCTTGCGGCCCTGCATGGTGGACATGGCATGCGACGTGCGCGGCAGGGAAATACCGGTGGCGGCGCGGTAGATGTAATCGACCAGCCCGCTGCAATCGAACCCGCTGTCGGGGGTATTCCCGCCCCAGCGGTAAGGCGTGCCGACGAGGCCGATGGCCCGGAACAGCACGTCGTTGGCCTCGCCCGCGCTGGCCACCGACGGCGCGCGCGGCGGCAGGTCGGCGAGCGCGGAATGCGAGGTCTTGAAGGTGGGTTGGCGTTTGTGTGGTGTGCTGGCGCAGGCGATCAGCAGCAACGCCATGCCGCCCAGCAATCCGTAGCGCACGGCACGCCATGGCAATGCTGCGGCAGCGTGGCAGACGTTTGGCCCAGGATTCACGGGAGCCCCTCGATGGCAACGATATCGAGGTTATCAAATCAACCACTTGGAAGGAAGTTGTGAGAAACAAGACGAATTTTGCGATATCGGGAACGGCAGCCACCGTCGTCATCGCTAACGCGGCCGTACTTCGACGAATTTGTCGGACAGCGTGTTGCCGTTGATGCCCCAGGCCCGCAGGCGGTAGCGACCGGGGCGCAGGTAGAGCTTGGTTACGGTGTCGCCCTGCAGGAAGGCGTAGCGATCGGCGGCGATGGCGTCGTCCGGCTCGTCCGGATAATGCGCGTCGACGACACAGGGCACGACCGCCTTGCACAGCGCGGTGTTGATGTTCAGTGGGCGTCGCTCGCCGTCCAGCGTCAGCCATGGCGGTCGCTGCGCATTGACCTCGTGCGCCAGCATCGGCAGGGCGCGCGTGGTGTTGTGGATCATCGTCCAGGTTTGGGTGTAGCCGCTTTCGACGGCGCCCATGCCCGAGGCCGGCAGGATCACGTTGATATCGTACTGATCGGGGTGCGCGCTCCAGGCATGGCCGTCGGCGCGGTTGAGCAGCGCGGTCGGCCCGGTCGGTTCGAAGCGTGTCACCAGTTGCTGGTAGGCCTCGTCCGGTTCGGCGGGAATCTGTTCGCGAAACTGGGTCTGGTCGACTGACAGCGGCACCAGGCCGGTCAGTTTCTGCAGGCGCATCGCCATCGAATCGATCGCGCCCAGCCGCCCGCGCGCCTTGTCGATGTGGGCGTAACCCGCGTGCACGAACAACTTGGCTGCCGGATCGTGCGCAAAAACCTTCTTGTAGAGGTTTTTTGCCTGCCCGGTTTCGCGCGCCTGACCCTTGGCGCCCTCGGTGTCATAGGCGACCACGGTGAACCCGAGTCGCAGCGCCTGGCGCACGATCTCGCCGTAAAGTGGCTCATGCAGGTAGTCGCTGCCGTCGGTTTTCAGCGGGTAGCCGCGTTTGGCCAGGTCGCGGTCCTCACTCAGCGCCTCCACCGCGAAATAATCGAAGCCCAGGGCGCGCAGTCGTGGCAGCAGTGCCAGTGTCAACTCGCGCGTGTGCGCATCGTGGTGGGCTTCGTTGACCATCACGATGCGCCGGTCGGTGGCCAGCCCGGCAACCACATCGACGGCGCTGGCGGCCTTCCATGCGTCGGTCGTTGGCAGCGTGGTATCGGCCGGCACGTGGCTTTTCAGCGGAAAGTCGCGCACCGCCTCGTTGTAGAACCCCAGTTCGTTCTCGACCGAGGCGAACATCTGCATCGCCAGCTGTCGTTCGTGCGGTGCGAATTGCGGCATCACCTTGAGCACGTAGACGTAGCGGGCCAGATCGTTCGGCTGCTCGTTGAGCGTGCGGAAAAACGTGATTTCGGACGCGCTGAACGACTGTGCGAACAGCGGCGCGGCCGCCAGCAACGCCATGCAGCCGATGGCGGATATCGAGCGTATTTGCATGCGCAAGCCTCCGGACTTTTTCGAGAGCCTGCACGCGGCACGCCCGTTGGGCAAGCTGCGCGCCAGCATTGCGCGTCGTTCCGTGCGGCCGGGATGCCCCGTAGGTGCCAGGGGGATTTTTACCGTGGAGATCGCGTTGACGCCACGATCCCGGCCGGCAGGCGACACTTCCTGCATCTTTCCAGGAAAAACATCATGGCGTCCCATCCTGACTTGATCGTGTTCGGCGCCGGCTCCGGCGGGCTGGCAACATCATTTCGCGCCGCGGAGCATGGCGCGCGCGTGGCGCTGGTCGATCCGGCCGAGCTCGGCGGCACCTGCGTGCATCGTGGTTGCGTGCCGAAGAAGGCGCTGTGGTTCGCGGCGCAATGGGAGCAGGCGCAGCGGCTCGCCGCCGCGGTGGGTTTTGCGACCCAACCCGGGCCGCTGGACTGGGCGCGTTTTCGCGCAGTGCGGGCGCGCTACATCGACGGGATCGAGCAGCGCTACGGCGAGCGGCTGCAGCGGGCGAACGTGCAGCGGTTCCGCCAGCGGGCGCGGTTTGCCGGGCCGGACGTGGTCGAACTCGCCGACGGCACCCGCCTGCAGGCGCCGCACATCGTGATTGCCACCGGCGGCCGGCCACGCACGTTGTCGTTGCCGGGTTTCGATCTGGGCATGGTGTCGGACGATGTCTTTGCGCTGTCGACCTGCCCGCGCCGCGTCGCGATCGTGGGCGGCGGCTACATCGCGGTGGAGTTTGCCGGCCTGCTGCAGGCACTGGGCAGCGAAGTGACGGTGCTGGCGCGCGAACGACTGCTGCAGGGTTTCGACGACGAACTGGTGCAGGCGCTGGCGGTGCACATGCACGCGCAGGGCATTGACGTGCACTACAACACCGACGTGACGGCGGCTCGCCGCACGGACGCCGGCATCCTGCTGGACGACGCACCGGCCGGCGTGCTCGGCCCCTTTGACGCGCTGTTGTGGGCGGTGGGCCGCGTGCCCAATACCGACGACCTGGGCCTGGCGGCCGTGGGTGTCGATACCGACGAGCGGGGTCGCGTGCGGGTCGACGCGCGGCAGAAAACCAGCGTGGAGGGCATCCTGGCGATCGGCGACGCCAGCACCGACAGGGCGCTGACGCCGGTCGCCGTGGCGGCGGGCCGCCATCTCGCGGATCGCCTGTTCGGTGGCCAGCCCGATGCGCAGTTCGATGGCGGGAACATTCCCAGCGTGCTGTTCAGCAAGCCGCCGCTGGGCACGGTGGGCATGACCGAGGCGCAGGCGCGCCGGCATCACGGCGATCAGGTGGTGGTCTATCGCAGCCGCTTCACGCCGATGCAATGGGCACTGGCCGGCGAGCAGGGGCAGAGCCTGATGAAGCTGGTCTGCGTGGGTGCCGAGGAGCGTGTGGTCGGCATCCACGCGTTGGGCCCCGGCGCGGACGAGATGCTGCAGGGGTTTGCCGTGGCGTTGAAGGCGGGTTTGCGCAAGCGCGACCTGGACGCCACGCTGGCGATCCATCCCACTTCGGCGGAAGAACTGGTGTTGATGCGTTGAGTACCATGGCGGCCATGGACACTTTTACCTTGCGTCGCGGCCGCGTGCCGCTGCTGATCAGCCTGCCGCACGACAGCAGTTTCATTCCCCCCGCCATCACCGCGCGCATGCGGCCATCGGCGCACCGTTCGCCGGATACCGACTGGCACGTGGGGCGGTTGTACGAACCGCTGGCGCAGGTGCTGGACGCCAGCGTGTTGCGCCCGCTGGCGTCGCGTTACGTGGTCGACCTCAATCGCCCCGCCGATGGCCATGCGCTGTACCCGGGTCAGCGCGAAACCGGCTTGGTGCCGTTGATCGGCTTCGATGGCGAACCGCTGTACACCGTGGCCGAGCCGGTCGATGCGGCGGAAGTGCAACAACGCATCGATGACTACTGGCGCCCCTATCACCAGGCGCTGGCCGACGAGCTGGCGCGGTTGCACGCGGCGCACGGCCGCGTGGTGCTGTGGGAAGGCCACTCGATCCGCAGCGAGGTGCCGATGCTGTTCGAAGGCCGCTTGCCGGATTTCAACCTCGGCACGGCCGCCGGCGCCAGTTGCGATGCCGCGTTGCAGGCGTCGCTGGAAGCATGCCTGGCCGCACAAACGTGCTTCAGCGTGGCGGTCAATGGGCGCTTCAAGGGTGGCTACATCACCCGCCATTACGGTGCCCCGGCAAGCGGCGTGCAGGCGGTGCAACTGGAGCTGGCGCAGCGTCACTACATGGACGAGCAGACGTTCGCCTACGACGAGGCGAAGGCGCCGGCGGTGCAGCAGCTGATCGAGAAACTGCTGCGGATCTGCCTGGCGTAAGTCGTCAGCGACGGATGGTTCAGGGCGCGGATGCGCCGATCGCGGCCACGCACTTCAGTTCGATGGCGATGGGCGTGGGCAGGGAGGTGACGCCCAGCGTGGTGCGGCAGGCGTCCACGCCGGCGAAGTATTCCGCGTAGAGGCGGTTGTACGCGGCGAAGTCACGTTCCATGTCGGTGAGGAACACGGTGACGTCGACCAGGTCGGTCCAGGCTGCGCCACTAGCTTCCAGTACGGCGCGCACGTTGGCGAACACCTGGTGGCACTGCGCTTCGAAGTCGTAGCCGGTCAGCTGCCCGGCCGCATCGTGGACGTTGCCCGGTATGACATTGTCGCCCGGCTGGCGTGGCCCCACGCCGGACAGGAACAGCAGGTTGCCGACACGTCGCGCGTGCGGGTACGCACCGACGGGCGCGGGTGCGGTGTCGGTGCGTACGATGCCGCTCACGCGGGGGCTTTCCAGCGCTCGGCCAGGTTCACCAGCGAGCGCTCGTAGGACTCGCGCGATTGCTCGTGCCCGCGCACATCGAGGCCCAGGTCCTGGATGCAGCCGTCGTCCAGGCCGTAGATCCAGGCGTGCACCGCCAGTTCCTGGCCGCGATCCCAGGCCTCGCGTACCACCGTGGTGCGGCACACGTTGAGCGCTTGCTCGATCGCGTTCAGTTCGCACAGGCGCGCATGGCGTATCGCGAAGGCCTCGGCGGAGTCGAGCTTGTCGGTGTGCTTCATCGCGATGTCGTCGATGTGTCGCAGCCAGTTGTCGATCAGGCCCAGGTGCGACTGCTTGAGCACCGCACCCACGCCACCGCAGCCGTAATGGCCCACCACCAGGATGTGCTTGACCTTGAGCACGTCCACCGCGAACTGGATGGTGCTCAGTGCGTTGAGGTCGGTGTGCACCACCACGTTGGCCACGTTGCGGTGGACAAAGATCTCGCCCGGTGGCAGGTCCACGATCTGGGTGGCCGGCACGCGCGAGTCGGAGCAGCCGATCCACAGGTATTTCGGTGCCTGCTGTTGCGCCAGCTTCTCGAAGAAGTCCGGTTCCTGGGCGGTGACGTTCGCGGCCCAGCGCCGGTTGCTGGCGAGCAGATCTTTCAGTGAGTTCATCGATGGTCCTGTGCAGTGTTCAAAAGTGTATGCAGATGTTTTTGGGCTCGGTGAAGAAGTGCAGCGCGTCGTTGCCGCCTTCGCGGCCCAGGCCCGATTGGCCCATGCCGCCGAACGGCGTACGCAGGTCGCGCAACAGCCAGCAATTGATCCAGACGATGCCGAAGGCCAGCGCGCCGGCCAGCCGATGTGCGCGCGACAAATCCTGCGTCCACAGCGAGGCCGCCAGGCCGTAGTGGCTGTCGTTGGCGATCGCCAGCGCCTCGGCTTCATCCTCGAACGGGATCAGACTCACCACCGGGCCGAAGATTTCCTGCTGGTTCGTCGCCGTAGCGTTTCCCAGCCCTTCGATCACCGTGGGCGCGATGAACCAGCCTTCGGCGCAGCGGCCGGGCAGCCGCACAGCATCACCGCCGCAGAGCACGCGGCCGCCTTCTGCGCGGGCCTGCGCGATGCAGCCCAGCACCTTGTCGTGGTGGGCCTTCGAGACCATCGCGCCCAGGTCGCTGTCCGCGTCATCCGGGTCGCCCACGCGCAGCGCCTGGACGCGCGCCAGATAGCGGCTGCGGAACCCGTCGTAGATCGATCGCTGCACCAGCAAGCGCGAGCCGCACAGGCAGATTTCGCCCTGGTTGGCGAAGCCCGAGCGCACGATGGTGTCCATGTTGGCGTCCGACAGATCGGCGTCCGCGAACACGATGGCCGGATTCTTGCCGCCCATCTCCAGCGACACCTTCTTGAACTGCGGCGCCGCGGCGGCAGCGATCGCCGCGCCGGTGGCGGTGCTGCCGGTGAAGGAGATCGCGCGGACCTGCGGATGTTCGACCAGCGCCTGGCCCACGGTGGGGCCGCGACCGTGCACGATGTTCAGCACGCCGGCAGGAAAGCCCGCCTCGATGCTCAGCTCGCCCAGAAGCGCGGCGGTGCAGGGCGTGATTTCCGAGGGTTTGGCCACCACCGTATTGCCGGCCGCCAGCGCGGGCGCGATCTTCCAGCTGAACAGGTACAGCGGCAGGTTCCACGGGCTGATGCAGGCGACCACGCCCAGTGGCTGGCGCAAGGTGTAGTTGATGGCGCCGCTGCCCGGCACGCCGCTTTCCATGGCGTGCGATTCGCTGCCCCACGCCGTGATGGCGGCGGCGAAGTGGCGCAGGTTGCTGACCGCGCGGGGGATGTCCAGGCGACGGGCCAGCGCCACGGGCTTGCCGCTGTCGCGCGATTCCAGCACGGCGAATTCCTCCAGCCGTGCCTCGATCAATGCGGCCAGTCGCAACAGCAGGGCGGCGCGCTGCTCGATCGGGGTGGCGGCCCATGCCGGCGCAGCCGCGCCGGCCGCCGCCACGGCGGCGTCGACGTCACGCGCATCGGAATCGGGGCATCGGGCGAACACCTGGCCGGTGGCCGGCTCGTGCACATCCAGCCATCGATCGATGAGCGGTGCCTGCAGGCGACCGTCGATCAGATTGGCTAATTGCAGCGATGGCATCCGCCAAGCTTACGTCCAGCGGCCCGCAATTGCACCGAACGCGGGCGTATGCAACGGCCGTGAAGCCGCGGCATCAGGGCATTTTTCCGCTACAGCGAGCGGGTGCGACCACCGTCCACCGGCAGGTTGATACCGGTGATGTAGCTGGCGGCGGGCGAGGCCAGAAAGGCCACCGCCGCGGCGGTTTCGGCGGGGTCGGCGAAGCGGCCCATCGGGATCGCCGCCGCCATCGCCTGCTGCACGTCGCGCGTGCTGCGGCCGCTGGCCTGCGCTTTTGCCGCCACGATCTGCGCAATGCGCGGCGTATCGGTGGAGCCGGGCAACACGTTGTTGACGGTGATGCCGTCGGCGGCCACTTCGCCCGCCAGCGTCTTGGCCCAGTTCGCCACCGCGCCACGCGTGGCGTTCGATACGCCGATGCCCGCGATCGGCTCCTTCACCGAGGTGGAGATGATGTTGACGATGCGGCCCCAGCCTGCCGCACGCATGCCGGGCAACACGGCCTGCGCCAGCGTGTGGTTGGCCAGCAGGTGCCGGCGGTAGGCATCGAGAAAGGCGGCCGGTTCGGCGGTGGCGATGTCACCCGGCGGTGGACCACCGCTGTTGTTGATGAGGATGTGCACCGGATGCGCTGCCACCAGCTCGTCGGCCTGGCGGCGCAGCGTGTCGGTATCGGCCACGTCGGCGACCAGGAAACCGTGTCGTTGCGCGGCGTGGCTGCGCGGCAGTTCGTTCGCCAGCGCAGCCAGCACATCGGCGCGCCGCGCCAACACCGTCACGTCGGCGCCCAGCAGCGCCAGCTCGATGGCGCAGGCGCGGCCGATGCCTTGCGATGCGCCGCAAACCAGTGCGTGGCGTCCCGTCAGATCAAGTTGCATCGGCGTTCTCCCTCGGGGCGCGGAACGCCCGTCGATTAAGGCGACGCTGATTAAGTATCGCCGCCGTCATGATGACTGGAAGGCCCGCAGGTGGTGTTGCGTGGCGCCGGCAAGACTGGCCGTCTTGCCAAGCCGCGCGGCATCGCCTGCGGGCCTTCCAGTCATCACCTCATCATTTCAAATTCAACCGGTTGAGGCCCATCCTCTCTGTCCGCACACCTTCGGCCCGCCGCCTCGACAGACGGCCAGTCTGCCTTCGCCGACGGTCCTGTGCTGTGGTCTGCGAACAGAGAGGGTGGGTGACGGCGGTGATACTTAATCAGCGTCGCCTTAATGCAGCAACAGACGCATCGCCAGCGCGCCAAGCCAGCACAACCAGCCCAGCCAGGGGCTGTAACGCCAGATGGCGCGCCAGCGGTTGATGGATGCGTCTTCCAGCGCCGGCAGGGCGGGCGAGCGCAGCGCGTATTGCATGCGCATCCAGGTGCGCATCGCGCCGGCCTTGCCGTTTTCCGGTTCGGCGATGATTTTCCACTGCTGCGGGTAGCGCTGGCGCAGCAAGGCAGCCACCCGGAAATGGGCGGCGTACGAGAGCACGAACAGCGCGACGCCGGCGAGCAGCAAACCGAGATAGAGGACGATCACGGGCTGCGGGCCCGATCGCCATTGTCACCGTGGTTGCTGTCGCCAGCGTCATGGCTCCATGGCGTGGGCAACGCGGTGCGCAAGGTGCTCAACACGCCGTTGCCCTCGGGCGCCTTCTTGCAGATCGCGTTGTCTATGGCCTTGGCATAGGTGGTGTTCATCATGCCGACCCACAGCGTGCCGTCCGGCCCGTGCGGCACGCTGAAGCTGCCGGCGGAGTTCATGTTCAAGGTGGCCTTGGTGCTGAAGGCGGCGGGTGATTGTTCCCAGTAGGTCTGCCCGGACTGCTGCGCGGCAGAGCTGTAGACCAGCAGGTAGCGCGCCTTGTCGCTGCCTACTTCCAGGCTGCCAAACGCGCCGGTGGTTTCCTCGCCCCAGCCCATGTGTTCGCACAGGTCGATGTCCTTGGAGCGGATCGGCTGGAAGCCGCCATCCAGCAGCACGATGGTCGGTGCAAACAGATAGCTGCTGTGCAGCCAGCGACCGTTCAATTCGGATTTAAGCGCTACCCGGTACGGCAGCTTGGCGTCCGCTGGCAGTCGGAACGCCAGGAAATAACTGTGCGCGCCGTTGAGGTTGGCCACCATGCCGCCGCTGCCCAGCGTGAATTTCTGCGGCTGCCACGGCAGCATGCGCTGGTAGGAAAAGTCGGCAAAACTGCTGCAGCACGGGGTCGCCTGCAGCAGGCGTTGCATCGCTTCGTCACGGGTGTTGCCGGTATCCGTCGACGGCCGGAGGTTGGGCGGCAGCAGCGTTTTCACGCTGTGGCAACCGGCCAGCAGGACGCCGAGGAACAAGGCAAGCAGCAGGGGCAATCGATGGGTCATGGCCAGTCGTTACTCAGAATTCCGCCAGCCCCGCCGCACGCGGGAAGGGGATGGCATCGCGGATGTTGGCCAGGCCGCACACATACACCAGCAGGCGTTCGAAGCCGAGGCCGAAGCCCGCATGCGGCACGGTGCCGTAGCGGCGCAGGTCGCGGTACCAGCCATACGTGGTGGCATCGAGGTTGAACTTTTGCATGCGGCGGTCGAGGTAATCCAGCCGCTCCTCGCGCTGGGCGCCGCCGATGATCTCGCCGATGCCCGGCGCCAGCACGTCCATCGCCGCCACGGTTTTCTCGTCATCGTTCAAGCGCATGTAGAACGCCTTGATCGCCTCGGGGTAATTCATTACGACCACGGGGCGGCCGATATGTTTCTCGGCCAGGTAGCGCTCGTGCTCGGTCTGCAGGTCCACGCCCCATTCCACCGGGTATTCGAACTTCTGCCCGGATTTCTTCAGGATGGCAATGGCGTCGGTGTAGTCGATGCGCTCGAACGGCTGGGCGATGAATGCCTCGATGCGGCTGATCGCCTCCGGCAACACGCGCTCGGCGAAGAACGCCATGTCGTCGGCGCGCTCGTCCAGCACCGCCTTGAAGATCGCCTTCAGGAAACCCTCGGCGCAATCGGCATCGGCGTTGAGGTCGGCAAAGGCGATTTCCGGCTCCACCATCCAGAACTCGGCCAAGTGGCGCGGGGTGTTGGAGTTTTCGGCGCGGAAGGTGGGGCCGAAGGTGTAGACCTTGCTCATCGCCAGGCAATACGCCTCCACGTTGAGCTGGCCGGACACGGTGAGGAACGCCTCACGGCCGAAGAAATCCTTGCGGAAATCGATCTTGCCGTCCGGCGTGCGCGGCAGATTGGCCAGATCCAGCGTGGACAACCGGAACATGTCGCCGGCGCCTTCCGCATCCGAGGTGGTAATGATCGGCGTATTGATCCAGAAGAAGCCCTGTTCGGTGAGATGGCGGTGGATCGCCGTCATCATCGTGTGGCGCACCCGGGTCACCGCGCCGAACAGGTTGGTGCGCGGACGCAGGTGGGCGACCTCGCGCAGGAACTCCATCGAGTGCTGCTTGGGCTGGATCGGGTAGGTTTCCGGATCGTCGACCAGGCCGGTGACGATCACTTCGCTGGCCTGGATCTCGAACTTCTGCCCCTTGCCCTGCGACGGCACCAGCGTGCCGCTGACGATCACGCCCGCGCCGGCGGTGAGGTGCTTGATCTCGCTGTCGTAGTTGCCCAGCGTGGCCGGCACCACCGCCTGGATCGGGTCGAAGCAGGAGCCGTCGGTGACATTGACGAACGACAGCCCGGCCTTGGAATCGCGTCGCGTACGCACCCAGCCGCGCACGGTGACCGCGCTGCCCGCGTCGATCGCGCCGGACAGCGCCTGTTTCACGCTGCAAATGCTGGGGCTGACTGCGGCCATCGATTGAAACTCCTGGGCGGGCACCGCATCTGGGTGCAAGGGTGGAAAGCGGCGGCGCCGGCCGGCGCGCGCCAAACCACCATGATAATGTAGGCATTGCCCGGGCCGCGAATGTCCGGGCGCCAGTCCGAGGTCTTGTCGCACCATGAGCATCACCATCACCCCCGCCGCCAACGAACGCATGCGCCATTTCCTGGCCAGTACGCCCGCCGCTGCCGGCGTGCGCTTCGGGGTCAAACGCACCGGCTGCTCCGGCTTCGCCTATGTGGTGGACCTGGCCGATACCGTCGGTGACGGCGACCAGAGGGTCGAGGTGGACGGCTTGCCGCTGATCATCAACGACAGCAGCGTGGCGCTGGTCGAGGGCGTGGTGATCGATTTCCAGCGCCAGGGCCTGAACGCCAGCTTCGTGTTCCACAACCCCAACGCCACCGGCGCCTGCGGTTGCGGCGAGAGCTTCACGGTCAGCTGAGCCGGCCGCGGGCGCAGCGCGCGCCTCGTTCCCAACGACTTGCGCTTCAATGACTTGCGGGTTGCCGCTGCGCCGGCTTACAATCCCGCTTCTGTCCGCGCCCTTTCTGGCGGGCAGCACACTTGCCTCACCGCCACGGCGGGAGGCTGCGAGGCCATCCGGCCGCATCCACAAGGAGTCAACCCACAATGACCCTGCGTCATTACGAGATCGTGTTTCTGGTCCACCCTGACCAGAGCGAACAGGTTCCGGCGATGATCGAGCGCTACAAGTCGCTGATCGAAGCGGACGGCGGCAAGATCCATCGTCTCGAGGACTGGGGCCGCCGTCAGCTGGCCTATCCCATCGTGAACCTGGCCAAGGCGCACTACGTGCTGCTCAACATCGAAGTTGGCCAGAACGCGCTGAACGAACTGGAGTCGGGTTTCCGCTTCAACGATGCCGTGCTGCGCCACCTGGTGGTGCGTCGCGACGAAGCCGATACCGAGCCGTCCTTCATCCTGAAGTCGAAGGAAAAGGACGACGCCAAGACCACCCGTCGCCGTGACGACGAGGGTGAGGGCGAAGGCCGCGGCCGTGACCGCGACGACAACCATCGCGACAGCGACGACTGATAGGAACCCAGACCATGTCCAAGTTTTTCCGCCGCCGCAAGTTCTGCCGCTTCACTGCCGAAGACGTGAAGGAGATCGACTACAAGGATCTCAACACCCTGCGTCAGTACGTCACCGAGAACGGCAAGATCGTTCCCAGCCGCATCACCGGCACCAAGGCGCGCTACCAGCGCCAGCTGGCCACCGCGATCAAGCGCGCCCGCTTCCTGTCGCTGCTGCCGTACACCGACAACCACGACGTCTGATGACGTCGGGGGAATAGGGAATCGGGAATAGGGAATCGGTTGCTCCGTAGCGCCGCTTTTCCCATTCCCTATTCTCCATTCCCCATTCCCGAAATTCGGACACCCGTCCTCTGGCTGCGCCGGGCCACACCGGTGCTAACGAACAGGAATTCCCATGGAACTCATTCTTCTGCAGAAAGTCCGCAATCTCGGCAACCTTGGCGACAAGGTCACCGTGAAGCCGGGCTATGGCCGCAACTTCCTCCTGCCGCAGGGCAAGGCCGTACGCGTCAACGCCGCCAACCTGGAAGCGTTCGAGCAGCGTCGTGCCGAGTACGAGGCCAAGGCCAACACCATGTTGAGCGAAGCCGAAGCGCGCAAGGCGAAGCTGGCCGAGGCCTCGGTCACGATCGGCGCCCACGCCAGCGCCGAAGGCAAGCTGTTCGGCTCGGTCGGCCCGCGCGATATCGCCGCGGCGCTGACCGCCGCCGGCAACGACGTCCACAAGGGTGAAGTGATTCTGGGCGAAGGCCCGCTTCGCAACACCGGCGAGTACGACGTGGTGATCAGCCTGCACGCCGACGTGCAGACCACCGTCAAGGTGATTGTCGTCAGCGACAAGTAAGCGTTGTTGCTGTGAAGAAAAACGGGCGCCGCAAGGCGCCTGTTTTTTTTGGGAATGGGGAATAGGGAATCGCAAAGTGCCGCGAAACCCCACCGTTCTCCCTGAGCGTAGCCGCGCAGCGGCGGAGTCGAAGGGTATGCCTCGGCTTTCGCCGCACGCTGCGTTCAACCTGCCCGCGGAAACCGGACCACCATCCTCCCGCTCTTATCCACAACAACCCACAGGTTTTCCACAGAGTTGTTGTCTCGACGGCTGAGACGTCGCCGCGCATGATGGTAGGTATGTCCATCCGCGAGGTGTCGGCGCGTTGCGCACCGGTCGTGGGGTATTTTCCGAGGTAAATCGATGTCCTTCGTTCCCGAGCGCAAATCGCCTTCCACCGCCGTCGAGGCGCTGCGCGTGCCGCCGCATTCCATCGACGCCGAACAGGCGGTGCTGGGCGGGCTGATGCTGGCGCCCGATGCGCTGGATAAGGTGGCCGACCGGCTGGCGGAAATGGATTTCTACCGCAAGGATCATCGCCTGATCTGGCGCGCCATCAACGAATTGGCGAACAAGGGCATGCCCTGCGATGCGGTGACCCTGGGCGACTGGTTCGAGAGCAACGGGCTGGCCGAGATGGTCGGCGGCGCCAGTTACCTGATCGAACTGGCCAACAGCACGCCCAGCGCCGCCAACATCGCTGCCTACGCCGAGATCGTGCGCGAGAAGTCGGTGATGCGGCAGCTGATCGACGCGGGCACCTCGATCACCGAGGACGGCTACCGGCCCGAGGGCAAGAGCGTGCAGGAGGTACTGGAAAGCGCCGAACAGCGCGTGTTCCACATCGCCGAATCCGGTGCGCGCGGCAAGAAGGATTCCGTCTCCATGCGCGAGGCGGTGAAGGACGCCTTCCGCCTGCTCACCGAGCGCTACGAGAACCGCGGCCAGCTGACCGGCATCACCACCGGCTTCACCGATCTGGACAACCTCACGTCGGGCCTGCAGCCCTCGGACCTGATCATCGTGGCCGCGCGCCCGTCGATGGGCAAGACCGCGTTTGCGCTGAACATCGCCGAGACCGCCGCGCTGCGCAGCAAGAAGGCGGTGGTGGTGTTCTCGATGGAAATGTCCGCTTCGCAGCTGGCGTTTCGCCTGATCTCCTCGATCGGCCGCATCCACCAGCAGCACCTGCGCAACGGCGATCTGGAAGAGGAGGACTGGCCGCGGGTTTCCAACGCTATCGCGATCCTGTCCGAGGCGAAGATCTTCATCGACGACACGCCCAGCCTGTCACCGGTGGAGCTGCGTTCGCGCGCGCGCCGCCTGCACCGCGAGCATGGCGGCTTGGGCCTGATCGTGATCGATTACCTGCAGTTGATGCAGGTGCCCGGCAACAAGGAAAACCGCGCCACCGAGATCTCCGAAATCTCGCGCTCGCTGAAGGGTCTGGCCAAGGAGCTGAACGTGCCGGTGATCGCCCTGTCGCAGCTGAACCGCTCGCTGGAGCAGCGCGCCGACAAGCGCCCGATGATGTCCGACCTGCGCGAATCCGGCGCCATCGAGCAGGACGCCGACGTGATCATGTTCATCTACCGCGATGACTACTACAACAAGGAATCGCCAGACAAAGGCATGGCCGAGATCATCATCGGCAAACAACGCAACGGCCCCACCGACACCTGCAAGCTGACCTTCCTGGGTCACTACACGAAGTTCGAAAATTACGCGGCGGATTCGTTCGTGGGGAGTTTTGATTAGGGCCGGGATGGGTGATTCGGGATTCGGGATGACCAGACATTCGTCTGTTGAAAGCCGGGATTCGGGATTCGGAAGGGCTGCTTCGCTCCCTCTTCCCCGGGTGCAGCGCGGGGAGAGGGTTGGGGTGAGGGGGTGCCACACCTTTCGAAGCGCCAGCGCCAACCACGCGCGGCGAAAACCTACAAGCATCCCCGTCATGGTGTCTCGCCGTCTGCGATGACTGCCGTCTAAGCTTCAACGCCTCACTACACCGCTGGATTCCGCATGGCCAAAGCCAAGACCGCCTACGTTTGCACCGATTGCGGTGCCGAGCACAGCAAGTGGCAGGGCCAGTGTGTGGAGTGCGGTGTGTGGAACACGCTCAGTGCGGTGGTGCTGGCGCCCTCATCGCCCGCGGCGGCCGTGTCGGCGGGCGCGCAGCGCTCCAATTACGCCGGTCATGCGGCTGGCTCCGCCAAGATCACACCGCTGACCGAGGTGGCGCTGACCACCGAGGCGCGCACGCTGACGGGCATCGGCGAGCTGGACCGGGTGTTGGGTGGTGGCCTGGTGCAGGGTTCGGTGGTGTTGATCGGCGGCGATCCGGGCATCGGCAAGTCGACCTTGCTGCTGCAGATGCTGGGCACGCTGGGCGCGCACCTGCCCAGCGTGTATGTCACCGGTGAGGAATCGCTGTCACAGGTAGCTTCCCGCGCGCAGCGGCTGGACCTGCCGCTGGCGCCGTTGCAGGCGCTGGCCGAGACCTGCATCGAGCGGATCCTGGAACAGGCGTTGACGACGCGGCCGCGGGTATTGGTGATCGATTCGATCCAGACCATCTGGACCGAGCTGCTGACCGCCGCGCCCGGTTCGGTGTCGCAGGTGCGCGAGTCGGCGGCCAAGCTCACCCGCTTCGCCAAGGAGACCGGCACCAGCGTGTTCCTGGTCGGCCACGTCACCAAGGAGGGCGGTATCGCCGGCCCGCGCGTGCTGGAGCACATGGTCGACGCGGTGCTGTATTTCGAGGGCGAATCGGGTTCGCGCTTCCGCGTGCTGCGTGCGTTCAAGAACCGCTTCGGCGCGGTCAACGAGCTGGGCGTGTTCGCGATGTCGGACAAGGGCCTGCGCGAGGTGCCCAATCCGTCGGCGATCTTCCTCTCATCGCATGCGGGTCCTACCCCGGGCAGCGCAGTGATGGTGACGCGCGAGGGCACCCGGCCGCTGCTGGTGGAAGTGCAGGCGCTGGTCGACCAATCGTCGCTGGGCAATCCGCGCCGCGTCACGCTGGGGCTGGAACAGAACCGGCTGGCGATGCTGCTGGCGGTGCTGCACCGGCACGGGGGCGTGGCCGCCTATGACCAGGACGTGTTCGTCAACGTGGTGGGCGGCATCCGCGTGCAGGAAACCGCGGCCGACCTGCCGGTGCTGTTGGCGGTGCTGTCATCCCTGCGCGACCGGCCGCTGCCGGAGCACATGATCACCTTTGGCGAAGTCGGTTTGTCGGGTGAGATCCGCCCGGTGCCCAATGGCGAGGAGCGCCTGAAGGAAGCGGCGCATCACGGCTTCCGCCAGGCGATCGTGCCCAAGGCCAACGCGCCGAAGAAGGGCAAGGTGGGCGACATGCAGGTGATCGGCGTCGAACGCCTCAGCGAAGCGATCGACGCCTGCCGCTGAAGCTTGTGTAGGAGCGACTTCAGTCGCGATGCTCTCCACCAATCCAGAGCAGAAGCATCGCGGCTGAAGCCGCTCCCACAGACATCGCGCTGGCGCACGATGCTTTGTCGAATCCCTAATCCCTAATCCCTAATCCCTAATCCCGGCTTCTTCAATACACGCCTTGATCGATCATCGCGTCGGCGACCTTGCGGAAGCCGGCGATGTTGGCGCCCAGCACCAGATTGTGCGGCTGGCCGAATTCCTCGGCGGCGGCGGTGCAGCTCTGGTAGATGCCTGACATGATCTCATGCAGCTTGCCGTCGACCCGTTCCATGGTCCATTGCTGCATGCCGCTGTTCTGCGCCATTTCCAGCTGGCTGGTGGCGACACCGCCCGCATTGGCCGCCTTGCCCGGGCCGTAGGCGATCTTGCTTGCCAGCAGCACGTCGATGGCGTCGGCGGTGGAGCCCATGTTGGCGCCTTCGGCGATGCAGGTGACGCCGTTGGCCAGCAGCGCCCTGGCATCGGCGGCGGTGACCTCGTTCTGCGTGGCCGAGGGGAACGCGGCATCCGCCTTGATCCGCCATACGGCATGGCCGTCGTCGGGGTAATCGCCGCGCGGGATATAGGTGGCGTCGGGGTGGTGTGCCGTGTACTCGCTCAACGAGGCGCGCTTGACCTCCTTCAGCAGCTTCAGCGTTTCCAGGTTGATGCCGGCCGGGTGGTGGATCGTGCCCAGCGAATCGGAGCAGGTGATCGGCCGCGCACCCAACTGGTACAGCTTCTCGATGGTGTAGATCGCCACGTTGCCGGCGCCGGACACCAGGCACACCTTGCCCTCGAAATCCTCACCGCGCGCCTGCAGCATGTGCTGCGCGAAATAGACCGTGCCGTAGCCGGTGGCTTCCTTGCGCCCCAGCGAGCCGCCCCAGTTCAGTCCCTTGCCGGTCAGCACGCCCTCGTAGTGGCCGGTGAGGCGCTTGTACTGGCCATAGAGATAGCCGATTTCGCGCGTGCCCACGCCGATGTCGCCGGCGGGTACGTCGGTGGTCGGGCCGATGTGGCGGTACAGCTCGTTCATGAAGGACTGGCAGAAGCGCATCACCTCGGCGTCGGATTTGCCCTTGGGGTCGAAATCCGAACCGCCCTTGGCGCCGCCGATGGACAAGCCGGTAAGGGCGTTCTTGAAGATCTGCTCGAAGCCCAGGAACTTGATGATGCTGGCGTTGACCGACGGGTGGAAACGCAGGCCGCCCTTGTACGGGCCCAGTGCCGAGCTGAATTGCACGCGATAGCCCTTGTTGACCTGCACCTTGCCGGCGTCGTCGGTCCAGCAAACCCGGAAGAAGATCTGCCGCTCCGGCTCCACGATGCGCTCGATGATGTTGTGCTGGCGGTAGCGCGGCTCGGCGTCCAGCAGCGGCTGCAGACATTCCAGAATTTCGCCGGCAGCCTGGTAAAACTCGGTTTGCGCCGGACTGCTCTTGCGCAGGCGCGTCAGCGTCTCATGGATGAAGGACATCAAGGATTCCCCGGGAAGAAGTGTCGGAAGGCAGGCATCGCCGAGCCGCAATGTATTAATGCGTTAGTGCGATAGCCTGCAATATAGTGCGATGCACAAACCGCGCGCAACCGGTGCGTGCAGCGGGATGACCGACCGGGCCGCGTCCGCGCCGCGCCCGGCAGGCTCCTAAGAGGTGAACACCACCGTCTTGCTGCCGTTGAGCAGGATGCGGTCGTCGAGGTAGTGACGCAGGGTGCGCGCCAGCACGCGGCGCTCGATATCGCGGCCGATGCGGATCATGTCCTCGGCGGTATCGCGATGGGTGACGCGCTCGATGTCCTGCTCGATGATCGGGCCTTCGTCCAGCTCGGCGGTGACGAAATGCGTGGTGGCGCCGATCAACTTGACCCCGCGCCGGTGCGCCTGGTGGTACGGCCGGGCGCCCTTGAAACCGGGCAGGAAGGAGTGGTGGATATTGATGCAGCGGCCGGCCAGCTTCGTGGTCAGCTCATCCGACAGCACCTGCATGTAGCGGGCAAGCACCACCAGATCGCACTGGCTCTGCTCGATCACCTGCCACAGCAACGCCTCCTGCGCGGCCTTGTGGTTGCGGTCGGCGGGCAGGTAGTGGAACGGGATGGCGTCGAGGTCGAGGTGGCGATACGTCTCGCGCGGATGGTTGGCGACGATGCCGGCGATATCCATCGACAGCTCGCCGGTGCGCCAGCGGTACAACACGTCGGCCAGGCAGTGGTCGAACTTCGACACCAGCAACAGCACGCGTCGCCGTTCGCTGCGGTCGCGCAGCTGCCACTGCATGTCGAAGCGCTCGGCGATCGGGGTGAAGGCGGCCTGCAGCCCGGCCAGCGTGGCATCGGCGGCCAGCGCCTCGAACACGATGCGCATGAAAAAGCGACCCGTGTCGGTGTCGTCGAATTGCTGCGCTTCCAGGATGTTGTTGCCCTGCGCCGCGAGATGGCCGGATACCGCCGCCACGATGCCCGGGCGATCCGGGCACGACAACGTCACCACGAATTGCGCTGCCGCCATGTCAGATATTCCGGTGCAGGACCAGCTCCAGCACCGCCTTGCTGCCGAAGAACGCCAGCGCCAGCACGGTCATGCCGATCAGGGTGAGATTGACCGCGCGGGTACCGCGCCAGCCCTGGCGCCAGCGGCCCAGCAGCAGGGTGCCGAACACCAGCCAGGCGAACACCGACAGCACTGTCGTATGGACGAGATGCTGGGCGCGGATGTTTTCGATGAACAGCGCGCCGCTGAGCAGGGCCACGGTCAACAGCGCGAAACCGCCGGCGATCAAGCGGAACATCAAGGCCTCGGTTTGCGTCAACGGCGGCAGTGCACGCAGCCAGTTGCCGAAATGCCGGGCGCGCAGCGCGCGTTCCTGCACCGCCAGCAGGATCGCCAGCACGGCCGCGATCGACAACACGCTGAAGGCCAGCAAGGCCAGCGTCACATGCAGCTTGATCGGCCAGTCCATCTGCAGCGGCGCCGTGGGCGCCGCCACGAAACCATCCAGGAACAGGAACGACGCCGCCAGCGGAAACACCACCACGCCCAGCGCCGCCACCGGGCGAGACAGGTTCACCAGCAGCGTCAGCGCGGCCACGACACAGGCCACCAGCGAGAGCGATGCGAAAAAATGCAGGTCCAGCGCGCCGCGGTGTATGCCCAGCAAGATGCCTGCGTGCAGCAGCACGGCCGCCCCCGCCAGGCACAAGGCAAGCCGGTTGAGTGGCTGTCCGCCGCTCAGCAACGGGCGCGCCAACCCGCCCGCTGCAGCGAGGTAGAGCACGACAGCAAGCAGCGCGAGCATATGGACGGACATAGCCGTGAAGTGTCGCACACGGCATGGGCGAGTGCAGCAGGGGCTCCGCGCATGCTTCCGGGCATGCGCATCGACAAGGTCGGGCCGGGAGCGGCGGACGTGTCTGGTATATTTGCGGGCTAGCCCCAGCTCGTGCCCTCATCATGTTCGAATCGCTCAGCCAACGCCTTTCCACCACCGTCAACCGTCTGCGCGGCCGTGGCCGGCTGACCGAGGAAAACATCCGCGAATCGCTGCGCGAGGTACGCATCGCCCTGCTGGAAGCAGATGTGGCGTTGCCCGTGGTGCAGGCCCTGATCCAGCGGATCAAGGTGCGCGCGGTGGGCCAGGACGTGATGAAGAGCCTGTCGCCCGGCCAGGCGCTGATCAAGGTGGTCAGCGACGAGCTGACCACGGTGATGGGCAGCGCCAACACGGAGCTGAACCTTGCCCAGCAGCCACCCGCCGTGGTGTTGCTGGCCGGCCTGCAGGGCGCGGGCAAGACCACCACGGTGGCCAAGCTGGCGCGGCTGCTGACCGAGCGCAAGAAGAAAAAGGTGATGGTGGTCAGCTGCGACGTCTACCGTCCCGCCGCCATCGAGCAGTTGCGCACCCTGGCCGGTCAGGTCGGGGTGAGCTTCTTCCCCTCCGACGCAGGCCAGGACCCGGTCGCCATCGCCAAGGCGGCGGTCGCTGCGGCTCGGCGCGAGGTGGTGGACGTGCTGATCGTCGACACCGCCGGCCGCCTGCACGTGGACGAGGCGATGATGGCCGAGATCAAGGCGCTGCACGCCGCGATCACCCCGGTCGAAACCCTGTTCGTGGTCGATTCCATGACCGGCCAGGACGCGGCCAACACCGCCAAGGCGTTCAGCGATGCCTTGCCGCTGACCGGCGTGATCCTCACCAAGACCGACGGCGATGCCCGCGGCGGTGCGGCTTTGTCGGTGCGTTATGTCACCGGCCGGCCGATCAAGTTCCTTGGCGCGGGCGAGAAGACCGACGCGCTGGAACCGTTCCACCCCGACCGCCTGGCCCAGCGCATCCTGGGCATGGGCGATGTGTTGTCGCTGGTGGAGGAGGTCGAGCGCAAGGTCGATCAGGACAAGGCGCAGAAGCTGGCCCAGAAGGTGATGAAGGGCAAGCGCTTCGACCTCAACGACATGAAGGATCAGCTGGAGCAGATGGGCAACATGGGCGGCCTGGCCGGCCTGATGGACAAGCTGCCGGGCATGGGCAACCTGCCGGACAGCGTGAAATCCAAGGTCAACGACGGCGAGATGAACCGCATGATCGCCATCATCTGCTCGATGACCAAGAAGGAGCGTCGCCATCCCGATCTGCTGAATGGCTCGCGCCGCGCCCGTGTGGCGCGCGGCTCCGGCACCCAGCCGGCTGACGTCAACCGCCTGCTGAAGCAGTACATGCAGATGGAAAAGATGATGTCCAAGCTGTCCAAGGGCGGCAGCAAGGGCCTGATGCGGCAGATGCGCGGCGCGATGAAGGGCATGGGCGGGATGGGCGGTTTGCCGCCGATGCGCTGATGACGCAGGGAAGGGGCTTTTCCCGTTCCCTATTCCCTTTTCCCCATTCCCCCTCTAAAATGCCCCGTTTACCGCGCACGGTTCCCGTGCCGCTGCCGCATGGTGCGGCAACTCTGGAGTTTTACTATGGTCAAGATTCGTCTTTCGCGCGGTGGCGCCAAGGGCCGTCCGTTCTACCACGTTGTGGTGACCGATCAGCGCAACAAGCGCGACGGTCGCAACATCGAGAGCGTGGGTTTCTACAACCCGGTTGCGTCGGGCAAGGACAAGCGCCTTGAGCTGAACGTCGATCGCGTCAACGAATGGGTGGGCAAGGGCGCCCAGCTGTCCGACAAGGTCGCCGCGCTGGTCAAGGAAGCGGGCAAGCTGCAGCAGGCTGCCTGAGCGTGACGGCAGCCGGTCGGCGCGTCCTGATCGGGCGCATCGTCGGGCTGTATGGCGTGCAGGGCTGGCTCAAGATCGAATCCTGGGCTGAGCCGCGCATGCGGATCTTCGATTACCAGCCGTGGCTGCTCAGTGCAGCGCCCGGCGTGGAAACGCAGGTCAGCGGTGTCAAGGGTCGCGAACAAGGCAAGGGCATGGTGGCCCAACTGCCGGGTGTCGATGACCGTGAGCAGGCAGCGGCGTTGATCGGCAGCGACATCTACGTCAGCCGCGATCAGTTGCCGCCGCCAGCCGAAGGTGAGTATTACTGGGTCGACCTCGAAGGACTCGAGGTGGTCACCATGGAAGATGTGTCGCTGGGGCGGGTCAGTCACCTGTTCGCCACCGGCGCCAACGACGTGGTGGTGGTGAGGGACGGCACGCGCGAGCGGCTGATTCCCTTCGTCCAGGGCTCGTATGTGCGATCGGTGGACTTGTCCGCAGGGCGCATGGTGGTGGACTGGGATCCCGAGTTCTGACATCGCCGGATCGAAAGGTCGCCGGATTGAAAGCCGGGGACCAGGCGGCAGAGGGCAAGGATTCATGCGTATCGATGTCGTCAGCCTGTTTCCCGACTTCGTGCGCCAGTGTGCCGCGGTCGGTGTGGTGGGACGCGCGCAGCAGCGGCAGTTGCTGCAGGTGGAAGCCTGGAACCCGCGCGACTACACCAGCGACCGCCACCGTACCGTGGACGCCAGCTCGTACGGCGGCGGCCCCGGCATGGTGATGATGATCGAGCCGTTGCGCGCCACCCTGGCGGCTGTGCGCGGCGCGGCGCCGGAACCGGCGCATGTGATTTACCTCAGCCCGCAGGGACCGCGGCTGACGCAGGGCAGGGTGGAGGCGCTGGCGAAAATGCCGCGAATCGCCCTGCTTTGTGGACGTTATGAAGGTGTGGACGAGCGGTTGCTGGCGCACGAGGTCGACGAAGAGCTTTCCATCGGCGACTATGTACTGTCCGGCGGCGAGCTGGCGGCGGCGGTCATCATCGACGCGGTGGGTCGCTTGCAGGAAGGCGCATTGAACGACGCGCTGTCAGCCGAGCAGGATTCATTCGCCAATGGCCTGCTCGACTGCCCGCACTATGCAAAACCGGTGCAGGACGCACTGGGTACCGTACCGGAGGTGCTGCTTTCCGGTGACCATGCGGCAATTGCCCGCTGGCGCCTGAAGCAGTCGCTGGGACGAACCTGGTTGCGCCGCCCCGACTTGTTGTCACGCTGCGTACTGGACAAGACCTCCCGTGCGTTGCTGGATGAATTCCGCCGCGAACACGCCAGCCAGGCGCTGTCGCGACAAAACGAAGCGGTCGATGATTGACCGCAGTTATTGAAAATACACAGGTGTTGCCATGAACAAGATCATTGAACAGTTCGAAGCCGAGCAGATTACCCGTCCCTTGCCGGAATTCGGCGCTGGCGACACCGTGGTGGTCAACGTCAAGGTGAAGGAAGGCAACCGCGAGCGCGTCCAGGCGTTCGAGGGCATCGTCATCGCCAAGCGCAGCCGCGGCCTGCATTCGGCCTTCACCGTGCGCAAGATCTCGCACGGCACCGGCGTGGAGCGCGTGTTCCAGGCGCACAGCCCGTCGATCGAGTCGGTCACGGTGAAGCGCAAGGGCAAGGTCCGCGGCGCCAAGCTGTATTACCTGCGTGGTCTGGAAGGCAAGGCCGCCCGCATCAAGGAAGACGTGGCCGCCGCCGCCGCGATCAAGGCCGCCCACAAGGCTGCCGTTGCCGCCGCTGCTGCTGCTGCCGCCGAGTAATCGGCACGCACAGCTTCGGCTGGCGATAAAAAAACCCGCGCTCATGCGCGGGTTTTTTGTGCGCGGAAGAATGTCCTCCGCCATTCGCTCCCCGTTTGGATATCCGTTCCAGCGGATGCCGCGTGGGCGATTCTGCCTTACAGCCGCTGCGGCGGCTGCAGGAAGTTGCCCTGCACGAAGTCCACGCCGCAGGCGAACAGCAGCGAGGTGCTGGTGGCGTCCTCGACCCATTCGGCAATCGTCTGGCGGTTCAGCTCGCGTGCCTGCTGGCAGATCTCGGTGACCTTCTTCTGGTTTTCCGGGTGCCGTGGCAGTTCCGCCATGTAGCTGCGGTCGATCTTCACGTAGTCGGCGTCGACGTGGTTCAGCAGCTGGAACGAGTTCAGGCCCGAGCCGAACTGCTCCAGCGCGAACTTGCCGCCCAGCTTCTTCCAGCCGTTGACGAATTCCTGGGTGGGCCGCAGCAAAGTCATGACCTTGCTCTCGGTCATTTCCAGCACGATGCGACCGTGCTTCAGGTTGGCGGCGGCCAGTTGTTCGCCCAGCCACGGGAGCAGGTGCTCATCCTGCAGCGAGGCGGCAGTGAGCTTGACGAAGAACGTGGTCGGCTGGCCGTGTTTGTCGCGCTCGCGCAGGGTCTTGATCGTCTGTTTCAGCACCCAGCGGTCGATGTCGCCGTTCAAGCCATGTTTTTCGGCGATCGGCATGAAGAATCCGGGCAGCACCTCGCCCTGCGGACCGTTCATGCGCAGCAGGATTTCCGAGAAGTCGCCCTCGGCGTCCTGCAGGCTGATCGCCTGCTGGTGATAGAGCATCAGGCCATCGTTGGCCAGCGCATCCTTCAACAGCCCCAGCCAGTACTGCTCGCGCTCCTCGTCGGCCTTCTCGCGGGCGGCCGGGTCATGCAGCTCCACCTTGCCGCCGCCCTGGCTCTGCGCGTTGCGCAATGCCTGGCTGGCCTGGTTGAGCAGCAGGTCGGTGTTGGCGTTTTTCTCGCCCAGCAGGCTGCCGCCGATGCTGGTGTTGACGGTGATGGAGCGGCTGCCGGCGTCGAAGATTTCATTGCTGACGCTGTGCTGCAGCTTGCTGATCCACTCGCGGATGGCCTCGTCCTGGCGCGAATCGAGCACCACGCCGAACGTGTGCTCGGCCAGCATGCCGGCCACGTCGGTGGAGCCGAGCAGGATGCGGATGCGGTCGGCAAAGCCGGCAATCAGCTCGTCCGCCTTGCCCAGGCCGATGCTGGCCACGATCGACGACCAATTGTCCGGTTCGATCAGCAGCAATGCCTGGCCCTTCTTGCCATTGGCGGCGGCGGCGACGGCGGTGTCGATCCGCTCCAGCGTGTGGGCCCGGTTGAACAGGCCGGTGACTGGGTCCCGCTGCAGTTGCGCCAGCGTTGCCGGGTCGACCAGCTGGCGCCGGAACACGATCTGCAGGCAGGGCTCGCCCTCGAACGTGGCGGGGGCGAATTCCACCGTGGCATCGAAGTGGCTGGCGTCGGCGCGGCGTGCGCGCAGGGACAACTGGTTGGGCAGTTTCTCCTGCCCTTGCGGCCCGCGCAGGATCGCCTTGAACTCGTCGGCGTGGGTCGAGTCGATCATGTCCAGCACGGGCATGCCGAGCAGGTCGTCGAACTCGTCGTAGCCGAAGGTCTCCAGGTAGGCGCGGTTGGCGCGTACGTGCATGCCCTCGTGCACGTAGGCGATGGCGTCGGTGGAGGAGTCGAGCAGTGCGTCGCAGCGGCGTTCGGATTCGCGCAGCGAGGCTTCCAGCCGGCGCAGTTGCCGGCGCGCCTGCAGCGAATCGAACTCGCGCTGCAGCACCGCGGTGAGCTGCTTCGGATGGGTACGCGAGGCCACGCCGCGGGCGCCTCCCACAAACAGGTCCGCCACCAGCTGGTTGTCCATCGAGTTGACCAGGCCCAGCAGCGCGTAGTCGCGGCCGTAGGCGTCCATCAGTTTCACTACCTCGCGCAGCGACAGCGTGGTGATGGCCGGGTCGAACATCACGATATCGGGCCCCAGTTCATCCAGTGCGGCCTGCAACTGTTCGGCATTGGTGGCGCGGGCGGGGCGTACGGCGATACCCGAATTGCGCAGCAGGCTGATGATCTGCTCTGCCTCCTCCAGCGAGTTTTCGATGAAGAGGATCTTGATGACGAGGTCTTTTTTCATGGATGGCCGGGAAGAAGGTGGTCGTCACGAATCGTGTTGCAGGCATCAGGAATGCCCCGTGGCCCTATGTTTGTAACGGATAAAGCCCGCGGCTGCCAGAAAAAAACGCAGCCGGCGCTCAGAGCGGGCGCTTGGACGTATCGCCGCCTATTTCGCGCACCAGTCGCGGCACCAGGTAGCCCGGCAATCGCGCCCGCAACGCTTCCAGCAGTGCTATCGCCTCGACGTCGCCGACCTCGAAATGCGCGGTGCCGTGTACCCGATCGAGCTGATGCAGGTAGTACGGCAGCACCCCGGCGGCAAGCATCCGCTCGGACAGGTCGGCCAGCGTATCGGCGTGATCGTTGATCCCTCGCAGCAGTACCGATTGATTGAGCAAGGTGGCGCCGGCGTCGCGCAGCCGCGCGCAGGCCGCGTCGACACCCGGGTCGAATTCATTGGCGTGGTTGGCGTGCAACACCACCACCTTCTGCAACGGCAGCGAAGCCAGCCACTTGAGGAAGGCGTCGTCGATCCGCTCCGGCAGCACCACCGGCAGGCGCGTGTGGATGCGCAGCCGCTTCACGTGCGGGATATCGGCCAGGCCGTGGGTCAGGTCCTCCAGCTTGCTGGTGGCCAGCGACAGCGGATCGCCGCCGGAGAGGATCAGTTCGCTGATCGACGGGTCGGCCTTCAGTTGCGCCAGCGCATCGCGCCATTGCGAGGCGGCGGCAATCTCCTCGCCATAGGGGAAGTGGCGGCGGAAGCAGTAGCGGCAGTTCACCGCGCAACTGCCACTGGCGATCAGCAGGGCCCGGCCCTGGTACTTGTGCAGGAAACCCTGGCCGCTGCGCGACGCCATGTCGCCCACCGCATCCATCGTGAAGCCGGCCACCCGATCGTGTTCGGCGCGTTGCGGCAGCACCTGCAGCAGCAGCGGGTCGGCGGGATCGCCGTGGCGCATTCGCGCCACGAAACCACGCGGCACGCGCAGGGCGAAGCCGGCGTCGTCGGGTGGGATCAGGTCGGTACGATCGCCCAGGCCCACCGCCTGCAACAGCTCCAGCGGGTCGGTGATCGCGTCCCGCCACAGCGCGCGCCAGTCGGGCGCAGCGGACGATAGGCGGGAATGGGGGCTTGCGGTTATCATATCGGGCCTTGAATCGGGCGGTGACGCCCGTGACATCCATCCATTTTAGCCGCCCCTCGGGCGAAAACGACTCCGGAGCAGACAGCGCATGGCGACCCTTGGCCTCAACGACGTCAAAACGGGCAAGAAGATCCTTCACAACGGTGATCCCTGGATCATCACCGAAGCGGACTTCGTCAAACCCGGCAAGGGGCAGGCGTTCACCCGCATCCGCATCCGCAACCTGAAGGATGGCCGCACCACCGAGCAGACGTTGAAATCCAGCGATTCGTTCGAGGAAGCCGACGTCACCGATACCGACATGCAGTTGTCCTTCATCGACGGCATTGGCAAGGACCGCGTGTGGAACTTCATGAACATGGAGACCTTCGAGATGGTCCCCGCCTCGCTGGCCGCGATGGGTGATACCTGGAAGTGGCTGAAGGGCGAGGAGGAGTGCGTGGTCACCCTGTTCAACGGCAACATCGTGGCCGTGCAGGCGCCGAAGTTCGTCGAACTGAAGATCGTGGAAACCGACCCGGGCGTGCGCGGCGACACCTCGGGCGGCGGCGGCAAGCCGGCCACGCTGGAGACCGGCGCCGTGGTGCGCGTGCCGCTGTTCGTCAACCAGGACGAAGTGATCAAGGTCGATACCCGCACCGGCGAGTACGACAGCCGCGTGAAGTGACGCGTGGGCCCGCGCCTGCACACGGCGCGGCCAGCACGTCGTCGCGGGAATGACGATCCAGAGGGGGCGGCGGCCGCAAGGCTCCGCCCTTTATCGTATTTACAAGCAAGGTGAGTGAGCGATGAGCCAGATACCCCCGCAACCCGTCGACCTGATGATCGAGGCGCGCTGGGTGGTGCCGGTGGAGCCGCACGCGGTGGTGCTGGAGGACCACGCCGTGGTGGCCGATGGCGGCCAGATCGTCGCCGTGTTGCCCATTGCCGATGCCCGCGCCGCGTATGCACCGCGCGAGCGGGTCGAGCTGGGCGAGCACGCGCTGATCCCCGGCCTGGTCAACAGCCACACACACAACCCGATGACTTTGCTGCGCGGGTTGGCCGACGACCTGCCGCTGATGGTGTGGCTGCAGCAGCACATCTGGCCAGCCGAGGCGAAAGTGATCGGGCCGGAGTTCGTGCGCGACGGGGTGGAGCTGGCGGTGGCCGAGATGCTGCGCGGCGGCACCACCTGCGCCAGCGAGAACTACTTCTTTCCCGACGTGATCGGTGCCACCTACCGGCGCATGGGTTTCCGCGCCGTTGTCGGCCTGCCGGTGATCGAATTCCCCACCGCCTGGGCCACCACCCAGGACGACTATTTCGCCCGCGCCGTCGCGGTGCACGACAGCTTCCTCAGCGACAACCTGATCAGCACCGCGTTCGCGCCGCACGCGCCGTATACGGTGTCGGACGAAAGCTTCGAACGCATCCGCGTGCTGTCCGACCAGCTCGATATTCCGGTCCATCTGCACCTGCACGAAACCGCGCACGAGGTGGACGAGGCGAAGGCCAAGAGTGGCCTGCGTCCGTTCCAGCGGCTGCAGAAGCTGGGGCTCGTCAACGACCGCCTGATCGCCGTGCACATGACCCAGGTGACCGAGGGCGAGATCGCCGCCTGTGCCGCCGCCGGCGTGTCGGTGGTGCATTGCCCGGAATCCAACCTGAAGCTGGCGTCGGGCTTCTGCCCTGCGGAAAAACTGCGCCAGGCCGGCGTCAACGTGGCGCTGGGCACGGACGGCTGCGCCTCCAACAACGACCTGGACATGTTCGGCGAAATGCGTACCGCGGCCCTGCTGGCCAAGGCCGTGGCCGGCGACGCGGCGGCATTCGATGCGGCCTATGCATTGCGGGCCGCCACGTTGCATGGTGCGCGGGCGATCGGACTGGGGGCGTGCATCGGTTCGATCGAGGTGGGCAAGCAGGCCGATCTCGCCGCCGTGCGGCTCAGCGATCTGGAGACCCAGCCGCTGTTCAACGTCGTCTCGCAACTGGTTTACGCCACCGGCCGCCACCAGGTCACCGACGTGTGGATCGCCGGCCAGCGAAAACTGGCCGCGCGCGAGCTGCCCGACATCGACACCGCCGCCATCCTGGCCAAGACCCGCGCCTGGCGCGAACGCATCGCCGCCGCCTGATCACCGCATCCCACGGAGCCTTCCATGAACCGTTACCTGGTCTATCTGCTGCGCCGACCCGACGTCGATCCGGCGGTGGTGCCTTTGCACATCGCTTTCCTCGACGACTTGCGTACGCAGGGCAGGATCGAACTTTCCGGTGGCTTCAGCGACAAGTCCGGCGGCGCTTATCTGCTGCGCGCGGATGACCTTGCCGAGGCCCAGGCCATCGTGCAGCGCGACCCCGCGCACACCAGTGGCGGCTGGATCATCACCGTGCACGAATGGCAGGCGCGGTAAACTGCGCTTTCCCCGAGAGGTTTTGTGATGTCGACCGCATCCCCCGAACGCGCCGCCGATAGCCGTCACGACGGCAATGTCAGCGCCGCCGAAATCGCCCGTTTCGATACCCTGGCCGCGCGCTGGTGGGATCCCGATGGCGAGTCCCGCCCGCTGCACGATCTCAACCCGGTGCGCTTCGCCTATATCGCCGAACGCGTCGAGCTGGCGCAGGCGAAGGCGGCCGACGTGGGCTGCGGCGGCGGCCTGCTGAGCGAGGCACTGGCCCGCGCCGGCGCCCGCGTCACCGGCATCGACCTGGGCGAGAAGGTAGTCGAGATCGCGCAATTGCATCTGCACGAATCGGCGTTGTCGGTGGATTACCGCGTGCAGTCGTCCGCCGAGCTGGCCGCGGCCGAGCCGGCCTCGTTCGACGCCGTGTGCTGCATGGAACTGATCGAGCACGTACCCGATCCGGCCGCGCTGGTGACCGATCTTGCCGCGATGCTGAAACCCGGCGGCCAGTTGTTCATGTCCACCCTCAACCGCACGCCGGCCGCGTTCGGCGCCGCCATCGTGGGCGCCGAATACGTGATGCGCATGCTGCCGCGTGGCACCCATCACTACGCGCAATTCCTGAAACCGTCCGAGCTGGGGCGATTGCTGCGGCACGCCGGCCTGGAGCTGGAGGACGTCAGCGGCCTGGGCTACAACCCGCTGGCGCGCAAGGCCTGGATCAGCCGCTTCACCGCGATCAACTACGTGCTCAGCGCACGCAAGCCGCTATGACGCCGTTGCCGGAAAACATCCAGGGCGTGCTCTTCGACCTGGACGGCACCTTGCTTGACAGCGCGGCCGACCTGTACGGCGCGCTGGTCGAACAGTGCGCCGAGGAGGGCGAGGCCGCGCCCGCTTACGATGCCGTGCGCCAGGTGGTATCACGCGGTTCGACCGCGATCCTGCAGCAGGGTTTTCCGCGGCGCGACGACGCCGAACGCAAGGCGCTGCTGCCCCGCTACCTGGCGCTCTACCAGCGCATGCTGGCGCAGCAGACGCGGGCGTTCGACGGCGTGGATGCGTTGCTGCAACAACTTGAACAAGAAGGCTTGCGCTGGGGCATCGTCACCAACAAGCCGGGCTTTCTTACCGACGAGCTGGTGCAGCGGATCGGCTGGACGTCGCGCGCCGCCGCAGTGGTTTCCGGCGACACCCTGCCGGTGAAAAAGCCCGACCCCGCACCCGTGCTGCTGGCCTGCGAGCGGGCAGGGCTGCAACCGGAGCGCTGCGTCTTCGTGGGCGATGATCGTCGCGACGTGCTGGCCGGCGAGGCGGCGGGGCTGTACACGGTGGCGGTGAGCTGGGGCTATCTCGACGGCGGCGATCCGCACAGCTGGGGCGCCGACGCGGTGGTGGACCAACCCGCGCAACTGGCCGCGTTGCTGATGCCGTCATCGGTCGCCGCATGAGCGACGGAGACACAAGCAACGCAGCGTGGCAGGGCTTCATCGACAAGTGGCTGGCGGCGCAACCCCAGCAGCGTGTGGCGCTGGTGTTCGTCGATGGCCATCGCCATCCCGGCCATATCGCGCTGGCCGCGCTGGAGCAGGAACTGCTTGATGCCGCCTACGGCATCCGCGAGCCGCAGGTGGCCGCTGCCAAACTGGGTTGGTGGGCGGAAGAGTTGTCCGGCGCGGCCAGCAGTGGCGGCCGTCATCCGCTGACCCAGGTGCTGTTCGATGACGAGCGCGCGCACGCGATTGCGGCCGAACAGTGGGTGGCGCCGGTGCTGGCGGCGATGGCCCAGCTCGAACAGGGCACCGCCGCGGATTTCGCCGCCCAGCTGGACGCGGCCATGCCGCTGCATGGCGCGCTGGCGGCGCTGGAAACCGCGTGGTGGTATGGCGCGGCGGCTCCGAGTGATCGCGCTGCAAAGCTGGCCACGCTCGACCACTTGCTGGATGCGCTGCTGCGCACCGAGGTCGACGCCGGTCGCGACCGCCTGCCGCTGTCGATGGCCAACCTGGCCCGCCACGGCTTGAGCCGGGCGCAGCTGGGTCAGGCCAGCGCGGCGCGGCAACAGGCGATCCAGGATCAACTGCGCGAGCTGCTGCAGAGCTGGCGCGAAGCGGCCCGCCTGCCCGGACCGCTCAGCGTGTTTCGTGCGCTGGCCTCCAGCCACGGCATGCGGATGGCGCAACGCGCGGCGCGCGCGCCCGATGCGCTGGCCAGCCTCGGTGCGGAGCGTCCGCGCATCCGGCCGGTGACTACATGGCGCGCATGGCAGGCCGCGCGCGCGTGGCGCCGCAACGCGTCGTGAGCCGTGGCGAAAACGCAGCGTTTCCGCCGCGGCTATTGCACCGGGGCGCTGATGCCTCAAACTTGAACGTCGCGGCGCCATGCATCCTCGCCACGACGATCCCCAGGACAAAACCATGACCAACCAGGAAAACACCGCCCGCCTGCTACCCGATGTGGCCGTGCACGCACAGCCGCATCTCGCCGGCGCGCTGGACTGGGTCGGCATGGCCGAGATCCAGGTGCCGGTGCGTTTCGATGCCGGCGATGGCGATGTGCAGCGCGCCAGCGCGCGGGTTGGCGCCTTCGTGAACCTGAAACGGCCGGACAAGCGCGGCATCCACATGTCGCGGCTGTACCTGCAGGCCGAGCAGGCGCTGAGCACGCAAACGCTCAGCGCCGAGACGCTGCAGGCGCTGCTGCGCGGTTTTCTCGACTCGCACGCCGATCTGTCCGACCGTGCCTGCCTCAGCATCCGTTTCGAGCACCTGGTGCGCCGGCCTGCGTTGCGTAGCGCCAACAGCGGCTGGCGCGCCTATCCGGTGACCATCGAGGCCAGCCTCACCGGCAGCGCGTTCCTGCTGGAGCTGGGCACCGAGGTGGTTTATTCGTCCACCTGTCCGGCGTCGGCGGCGTTGTCGCGGCAGTTGATCCAGGACCAGTTCGCCAGCGATTTCGCGGCCGACGCCACGCTCGATCGCGCCGCGGTGCTGGAATGGCTGGGCAGCGAAAAAGGCATCGTGGCCACGCCGCATGCGCAGCGCAGTGTCGCCTGTCTGCGGGTGCGTCCCGCGGCGGGTGCGCCGTTGCAACTGATCAGCCTGATCGATCGCGTCGAGGCGGCACTCGGTACGCCGGTGCAGACGGCGGTGAAGCGCCAGGACGAGCAGGCCTTCGCGCTGGCCAACGGCGGCAACCTGATGTTCTGCGAGGACGCGGCCCGCCGTATCCAGAAGGCACTCGATGCCGATGCCGCACTGGATGATTTCCACATCCGCGTGGAGCATCAGGAAAGCCTGCACCCGCACGACGCCGTGGCGTATGCCAGCAAGGGCGTCGACGGCGGCTACGGCGGCGTCAAGTTCTAGCGCTGTTTCGCCGGCGCCGCGCTACGCCGGTTGTATCTGTTTTGCGATGGGTGATGTGCCGTGGCTGGTGCCTCGTCCCTTGCGCTCTCGATCGAAGACACCATGCAGACCCGCGCCGAAAACATCCCCTTGTCCGTCGCCCCGGAAGCGTCGCCCGAGCGCACGCAGTTCGCCGTACTCGGCGGCATCAGCGTGGCGCACATGCTCAACGACATGATCCAGTCGTTGATCCTGGCGATCTATCCGCTGCTTAAAAGCGATTTCCACCTCAGTTTTGCCCAGGTCGGCCTGATCACGTTGACCTACCAGCTCACCGCCTCGCTGCTGCAGCCGCTGGTGGGCATGGTGACCGACCGCAAGCCGATGCCGTATTCGCTGCCGATCGGCATGGGCTTCACCTTGAGTGGCCTGCTGCTGCTGTCGGTGGCGCCCACCTTCCCGATCCTGCTGCTGGCGGCGGCGCTGGTCGGTACCGGCTCATCAGTGTTCCATCCGGAATCCTCGCGCGTGGCGCGGATGGCCTCGGGCGGGCGGCACGGCCTGGCGCAATCGCTGTTCCAGGTCGGCGGCAACACCGGCTCGTCGCTGGGCCCGCTACTGGCGGCATGGCTGGTTGTGCCGCACGGGCGCGGCAGCGTGGCGTGGTTCTCGCTGGCGGCGTTGCTGGCGATCGTGGTGCTGCTGCAGGTGGGCCGTTGGTACGGCCGCCACCACCTCACCCGCGGCAAATCGCGGTCGCGGCATCTGGCGGTGGTGGCGTTGCCGCGCAACAAGGTGATCGCGGCGCTGGGCGTGCTGGGCCTGCTGATCTTCTCCAAGTTCTTCTACCTGGCCAGCCTCAGCAGTTATTACACGTTCTACCTGATGCACAAGTTCGGCGTCTCGGTGCAGAGCGCGCAGGTGCATTTGTTCGTGTTCCTGTTCGCGGTGGCGATGGGCACGCTGGTGGGCGGCCCGGTGGGCGATCGCATCGGGCGCAAGTGGGTGATCTGGGTTTCGATCCTGGGCGTGGCGCCGTTCACCCTGGCGCTGCCGCACGTGGGGCTGATGTGGACCGGCGTGTTGACGGTGATCATCGGCCTGATCCTGTCCTCGGCGTTCTCGGCCATCCTGGTCTACGCGCAGGAACTGGTGCCGGGCCGCGTGGGCATGATCTCGGGCCTGTTCTTCGGCTTCGCCTTCGGCATGGGCGGCATCGGCGCCGCCGTGCTGGGCGCGCTGGCCGACGTGCACGGCATCGAATATGTCTACGGCCTGTGCGCCTTCCTGCCGCTGATGGGACTTATCACGGTGTTCCTGCCGAACATCGAAAAGCGCGCCCACGCCTGACGCTTTTGCAGGAGCGCACCCTGTCCACAAGGGACTTCCTTCGGTCGTGCGCGATGTTCTGACCTTTGGCGGTCTGTGGGAGCGACTTCAGTCGCGATGCTCTAAGGCAGCACGAAACCAAAAAGCATCGCGACTGAAGTCGCTCCCACAGGGGCAGAAATCACTTTCGTTCCGCAGCGCTCTTGTCGCGGATGGCGCGGAATTCGGAATCCTTGCTCCAGTCCGGCCATGCATCGGAATTGGCCAGGTCGTTGCCTACCGTGTAGAGCAACTGCAGGTCGCGGGCCATGCCGGTGAATGACCAGTCGGCCTGCCATTCGTCGGCGGGCTGGTGGTAGCGCTTTTCGGTGTAGTCGTCTTCGGCCGCCTTGCCCGCGGCAAGGCCGCCATCGACCCAGTCATTGCCCGAGCCGAACGAGACGGCGGGTACGCCGCGCTTGGCGAACGAGAAATGATCGGAGCGGAAGAAGTAGCCGGCTTCCGGTTTCGGGTCGGGCGTATAGACCATGCCGTAGGACTTCGCCGCGGTGATCAGGTCATCCAGCAGACCCAGCCTGGCGCTGCCGGAAATGGTGAAGTTGCGGGCGGGGCCGTGCGGATCGAGTGCATCGACGTTGAGTACGCCGGCGGTTTTCGCCAGCGGGTACAGCGGATTGGCGGCGTAGTACTCGGAGCCGAGCAGGCCTTTTTCCTCGGCGGTGACGTTGAGGAAAATCACCGAGCGCTCCGGCTGAGGACCGTGCGCGAACGCGCGGCCCAGTTCGATCAGCGCCGCGGTGCCGGTGGCGTTGTCCACGGCGCCGTTGTAGATGCGGTCGCCCCTGGCGTCGGGTGCGCCGACGCCAAGGTGATCCCAGTGCCCGCTGTAGATCACGGTTTCGTCGGGGCGCTTGCTGCCCTCGACGCGGCCGACGATGTTGTGTGAGGTGATCACCTTGGTATCGGCCTTGAAGTGGGCTGAGAGGCTTTCGCCTTTCAGCATCACCGGCTGGAAATCGCGGGTTTGCGCCTTTTGCTTCAGCGCCTCGAAATCCAGCCCCGCGCCCTTGAACATGGTCACCGCCAGGTCGCGCTGGATCCAGCCTTCCAGCTCGGGATGCACCTCGGCCGGCTTGTCGCGCACGATGTCGAACATCGTGTTGGTGTTGGAATTCTTCACCGTGGCCCAGCCGTAGGAGGCGGGCGCGGTTTCGTGGATCACCAGCATGCCCAGCGCGCCTTGCCGCGCGGCTTCCTCGTACTTGTAGGTCCAGCGGCCGTAGTAGGTCATGGCCTTGCCGCCGAAGTCCCCCTTGCCGGTTTCGAAATCGGGGTCGTTGATCAGCACCACGGCGATCTTGCCGTGCAGGTCCACGCCCTTGTAATCGTCCCACTGGCGCTCGGGTGCCTTGACGCCGTAGCCCACGAACACCAGCGGCGCATCGGCGATGGTTACGCTGTTGCTGCCGTTGGTGGGGGCGCGCACCGCGATCTGTTCACCCTGGGTCAGCGCTTGCGGCTTGCCGTCGATGGTGAGCGTCAACGCCGGCGTGCCGACGATCGCGCTGCGCAACAGCGGCACGGCCTGGGTCCAGGTGCGCTTGCCGTCGACAATGTCGCCGCCGGGCTGCACGCCGGCGGCCTTCATCTGCGCCACCACGTAGTCGATGGTGCGCGTCTCCGCCGGCGTGGCCGGGCCGCGGCCCTCGAACGCGTCGGAGGACAGCGTCTTCACTTCCGCGGACAGGCGCTGGGTGCTGAAGGTCGGCGGGGCGGCTGCGATCGCCAGCGTGCAGGTGGACAACGCCAGCGTGGAGAGGATCAGTCGTTTCACGGGCAACTGCCTGTCGGAAAGGTTCTCCGATAGTAGTCAGCGGGGCGGGGCGTATCCATGTGTCGGTGGGCATGGTCGATCCACCGGCGCGGCCTAATTCGAGGGCGATACCTGCAGCCGCAGATAACCTTCGGCCACCAGCGCGTCCAGGTTCGCGGTCAGCGGCAGGTCGGTGGTTCCGGCCGCCGGCGTGTGCAACTGGCGCACGCCGACCCAGCTGTTGCGGCCGTTGTGCTTGGCCGCGTACAGGCACTGGTCGGCCAAGCTCACCACGTCTTCCCAGCTGAACCGCCACGGCTCGCTGGGCAGCACGGGGTAGCTGGCAAAGCCGATCGAGCAGGTGCGGCGGATGAACACGCCGTTGCCGAGGTCGAATTCGTGCTGCGCCATCAGGCGACGGATGTGCTCGGCGATCACCGGCCCCGATTCGCTGTTGGTGCGGCGGGCGATGACCAGAAATTCCTCGCCGCCCCAGCGTACCGGTGTATCCGTTTCGCGGATGGCGGCGAGGGTGATGTCGCGCAGCTGCGCCAGCACGCGATCGCCTGCCGCGTGCCCGTAGTGATCGTTGACGTCCTTGAAGTGGTCGATGTCGATCAGCAGGAACAGCAGGTTGATGTTGGCGGCGGGGCCTTGCGCTGAGTTCGGGCCGAGCTCGCGATACAGGCGCAGTACCGAGGCGACGTCACGGCCCACGTTTTCCAGCGCATAGCGGCGGTTTTTCATGCCGGTAAGCGCATCGGTAATGGTCTGCCGCTGCAGTGCGCAGTTGGCTTCCTCCAGCGCGTGGTTCGATGCGGAAAGCTCCTCGGTACGCTGCTCGATCAGGCGCGCCAGCTCGCGGTTGCGCCGCTGCAGCACGGCGGAGCGCAGCTGGATACCCAGCGCGGCCACCAGATAAGCCAGCACGAAATAACCCAGATAGGCCCACCAGGTGCGATACCACGGTGGCAGCACCTGGAAGGCAAATTCCGCGTCCGCGCCGATGTTGCCGCGGAAATCGCGCGAACGCACGCGGAAGCGGTAATCGCCCTCGTGGATGTTGGTGTAGTCGCGATAGGTTTCCGTGCTCCAGTCCGACCAGCGCGCATCGGCGCCTTCCAGTTGCACCTGAAAGGTGTTGGCGGCGCGCGCGCGGAAATTCGGCGCGGCGTAATCGAAGCGCAGGCTGTTGTTGCCCCATGGCAACTTCAGCGTGGGCGGTGTGGTGCTTGCGCCGCCCCACAACACATGGCCGTTTCCGTCGGAAATCTTGCGCAGCAAGGTGGGCAGCGGCTTGTCCGGCGGCGGGGTGATCGAGGAGTCCAGTCGATACAGGCCGTCGCTGGAGCCGAACCAGGTGATGCCGTCGGGCTCGGCGTAGAGGGTGTACATCTCCACCCCGGACAGCGCGCGCAACGGTTGCGGCTCCCAGTGGTAGTGGCCCTTGGCATCGGCCACGGCCACGCCGGTTTCGCGGATGGTCTTGGTGCCGTCGGCGGTGTACATCCAGATGTGCCCGGGCACGCTTTCGCTGAGTCGCGAAAGCCGCCTCGCACCCTGTGGGAACAGGCTGGCGAACGCGGTATCCGGTTGCAGCCTGGCGCGCTTCTCGTCGTAGAGGTAGATGCCCTGGGCGGTAACCACGCGCAACCCGGCGGCGAGCGACATCACGAACGCATAGTTGGGGCCGGCGACCGAATCACGGTGCTGCTGGAACGACTGCGTATGCGGTGGCACGCCGTCGCCTGGCTGCCATCCGTCCGGCAGGGCAACGCGGATGGCGCCGTTGCTGAGCGTGCCTAGCCAGAGGTTGTCGTGGTCATCGTGGGCCAGGGAGCGGATGTCGCCGGAAATGCCGGGAATCCGGCCTTCGTCGATCCACTTGCCGCCATCGCGGCGCATCACCGCCAAGCCGTTGCGCAGGCCCACGAAGACGCGCGAGGGGTCGCGTACCGAACGCAGCAGCGAAAAGGCCACGTCACCGGAGGTGCATACCTGCGCCGCGCAGGGTTTGGCGACGCCATTCCTCACTTCAACCACACCTTGCGAAGTCGCCGCCAGCAGCGAGTCGCCCATGTCCAGAAAGCTCCAGACCTGCGCGCGGACACCATCCAGCGCCGCGAACTCCGCGTTGCCGTCGACCCCGCTGTGCAGCAGGAACAGGCCCTTGGTGGTACCGACGTAGAGCTCGCCCCGGAAACGCTGCATCGCCAGCACGGTGCCGTCCAGTCCGGAGTTGCGCGAAAACAGGGTCAGCGGGGATGCCACGTCGAGGCGGCTGAGGCCGTTGTCCAGTGCCAGCCACAAGCCATGCTCCCGGTCCTGGAACATCGACAGGACGGTGTCGTTGATGAGGCCTTCGTTGCGGCGTAGCCGCTCCAGCAGGTGGCCCATGCGGTCGACCAGCAGCACGCCGCCCTGCAGTGTGCCGACGGCCAGGGTGCCATTGGCAAGCCATTGCGCGTCGTACAGCTGGTCGTCGCGCAGGATCTTGTTTGTCTCGTTGGGCCAGGCGGCAAGGCGGCCGTTGTCCAGCACAAGCCAGCCCCGTTCGCGGGTGCCGACCAGCAGCGGCCCGTCGTGGTCGGCCTCGTCGCCCCAGGCCACCAGCGCGTGGATCCTTTCGTGCGCAAAACGCGCGCCACCCTTGACCATCTTCAGTTGGTCACCAACGACCTCCATCAGCCCGCGACCCTCGGCGCGCACGTAGAACCGGTCGCGCACCTTGAAGAAATAATCGAACGGGGTGGTGGCCGTCCAGACGTCCATATGCTTGTCGCGCAAGCGGAACAACTGGGCCACCGTGCCAAAATAGACCCCGTCGTCGGTGACGAAAATACGCCACACGTCGGCGAAATTGCGATAGGCAGGGGCGACGCGGTCGAGCAGGGAGACGTAGTGCATGCGGCCATGCACATCGGGTTCGAGGTAGCCGAACTCGCCGATGCACCCCACGTACACGCGGCCGTTGGCGTCGACCGCCAGTGAACGCACGGAGCTCTGGTTGGGCACGGGGATGCGGCGCCAGCGGGTGCCGTCGTATTCCAGCACGCCATCATCGCTGTTGCCCACGTAGATCACGCCGCGCCGGTCCTGCGTCACCGCCCAGTTCTGTGGTGCGGCGCCGTAATCGAGCGGGCTGAAGTTCTGCAGCAACGGCACGCCGGCCTCGGCGGCGTGTTTGCTCTCGATGGTGGATTCCGCGTTGGCTGGGTACGCGCAAAGCCACAGCGAGGCCAGCAAAGTGGCGATTTTCATCCACGCCATGCTGGCGCGCCTTGCACAGGGCAAGGCGCGCACAGCAGGGCCAACAACGCATGGCGCCGTCGACGGGTGGATGACCACAGTCATGCTGAACGTGACTCCGGCTGATTTTGCTCAGCCATCGTTAAAGACAAAGCTTCCCCGCGGCCCGATCCGTGCCGATAGTGAGTCGGCCATGGCCGCAGCTTCCCCATCAACGCTGTTTCTCGTCCAGCTTCCGGTTTCAAACCTGCCCCTGCCGGCTCCGGCACAAACATCCATCGGGCGATGGGTGCACGGATACCTGAGCGGCCATTATTGGCAAAACTTTAGGTGTTGGCGCAAATGGGGCGCCCCCGGAGGGTGGCTGGCGCGCCGAAGGGCAGGGTGGCCAGGGCGCGCCATCGAAGGCACTGAGGCCTCCGATGGCGACGGTTGGAGCGGGACTCAGTCCTTGCCGATGACCTGGCCGTTGCTCGGGTCCAGCCGCAGCTCCACCTTGTTGCCCGCTGCATTTTTTGCCTTGGCCTTCCAGACGCCGTCATCGAAGTCCACGTCGTGGACATCGGTATAACCCTGGGTGGACAGCGACGCGCGCACATCCGCCTCGCTCAACTTCGATACCTCGTCCTCCGGGTACACCTTGCCGGTGGCCGGGTCGATGCGCACATCCACGTCGTTGCCATCCGCGCTTTTCGCGTCGGCGTGCCACATGCCGTCCTTGAACTCCACGTCATGGATCTTCGTGTAACCCTGCGCGGTCAATTTGGCCTGCACCTGCGGTGTCGTCATCGACTGTGCGAGCGCCGCCGCGGAAACGCCCAGACCAAGCCCGAAAGCCAGCGCAGCGGCACCGATTTTCATCCACGCGGCGGTCCGCGTGCCGTGCAAGTTCGTCTGTGTCATGTCGACTCCTCGTAATGGACGAAGCGCGAGTGTTGAGCGCCGTCGATCAAGTCGCGGTGAACAGAATGTCAGGGCGAACAGGCGGCAAAAAGCCGCATCCCGTACGTTATCCACGTCGCCGAGACGTCACCGGTGCGAGACTGGCAACGATCGGTAGATACCGACGCCTTTGGAGCGTTCGCATGGGCAACACCAATCTTCCGCAATTCGGTGCCGCCGGCGTCGACAACAGTCGAGACACCTTGCCGGGTACGGCGCAGTTGACCGACCGGCAGCGCAACAAATCGCCGGTTGTCGCTGAAAGCGCCGCCATGGCGGCGGCGCTGATGTCGAAAACCGCACCGTTGCCGGCTACCGAGCACCAACTCCGCGCCCCCGACGCCACGCTCGGCCTCGAAGAGCTGCTCGCCTATGGCGGCCACCACAACACGGGGTATTCGCCTTCCGACGCCACCTGACGTTTACCTGCAGCCATGCCGATGGCGCTGCGCGTCAGACACAAAGAAAAAGGGCCCGCATCGCTGCGAGCCCTTTTCATGCATGGTGGCCGGGGACGGAATCGAACCGCCGACACGGGGATTTTCAATCCCCTGCTCTACCAACTGAGCTACCCGGCCGGAAACCTGGAACCATGGGCGAACCGTGCGGTTGCCAATGATGCGTGGGAGCCGCGCATTAGACCGAATGTGCGGGTTTTCGTCAAGACTCCGTGTCTGGCGGGACGAAGCCGGGAGGCATGGCGGACTCGCCGCCGAACAGGAATTTCTCCATTTCCCCGCTCAGGTACTTGCGCGCTTCGGCGTCGAGCGGGTTGAGTCGGTACTCGTTGATGAGGATGGTCTGGCGCGCCAGCCATTGCTGCCAGGCGGGCTTGGAGATTTCGGCGTAGATGCGCTGGCCCAGCGGGCCGGGCCAGGGGGCGAAGTCGAGGCCTTCGGCGTCGGCGTCGAGCTTGGCGCAGTGAATGGTACGGGTCATGGGGTTTCCTGGAAGCTTCGCGGAATTCTGCGGGAGTGCGCTGCGTTGCGCCCTGATCGGTATCAAGCGCATCGCGCACGAATGCGTGTCTACGCGGTGTTCTGCAGCAGGGTGCGGACTGGCGCCGGCAGGCCGAGTGCGGCCAGTTCGGTGGCGCTGCACCAGCGCAGGTCGGGATTATCGGCGATGGCGGCGTGTGCCGTCGTCCGATCGAACAGCAGCGGCTCGATCGCGAGCCGGTAGTGGCTGAAGACGTGGGTGAAGGGGGCCAGCGCCTGGGCGTCGTCGATCCGTGCGTGCCGTTGCGCGAGGCGCCAGGCGTCGTCGGTGCTGGCGGCTTCGGGCAGGCTCCACAGGCCCGACCAGACGCCTTGCGGGCCGCGTCGTTCCAGCAGCACGCGGCCATCGCGGTCGCGCAGCACGAGCATCACGGTGGCGCGGGTGAGCAGGGCTTTCGATGGTTTGCGGCTGGGCAGTTCCGCGGTGAGGTTGTCGCGGTAGGCAATGCAGTCGCTGGCCAGCGGGCAAGCGTCGCAGCGCGGGCGCGAGCGCACGCAGAGGGTGGCGCCCAGATCCATGATGGCTTGCGTGTAATCGGCCAGCCGCGCGGTTGGCGTGTGGCTTTCGGCGTGCAGCCACAGCAACTTTTCCACCGCGCTCTGGCCGGGGTGGCCGTGGATGCCGTGGTAGCGGGTCAGCACGCGCTTCACGTTGCCGTCGAGAATGGCGAAGCGCAGGCCATGGGCTTGCGCCAGGATCGCGCCGGCAGTGGAGCGGCCGATGCCGGGCAGGGCGCTGAGGGCGACGAAATCGCGCGGCAGTTCGCCGCCGTGCTGCTCCACGCAGATCTGCGCGGCGCGGTGCAGGAAGCGCGCGCGGCGGTAGTAGCCGAGGCCGGACCACAGCGCCAGCACGGTGTCTTCGTCCGCGGTGGCCAGGTCGCGCAGCGTGGGCAAGGCTTCGGTGAAGCGCTGGAAATAACCGATGACCGTGGCGACCTGGGTCTGCTGCAGCATGATTTCCGACAGCCACACGCGGTAGGCGTCGCGGCCGTCAGCATCGCCCGACTGCCATGGCAGGTCCTTGCGGCCATGCTGGTCGAACCAGTGAAGCAGGCGCGCCGCGACGGTCGGCGCGCCTCGGGTCGTGCTGCGGGTCACCTGGAAACCGCCGGCTTTTTTCCCCGCACGGGGGCGGGTGATGCCGGGGCGGCGGCACTGGCCGCTGCGGGCACTTCGTCACCGGCACGCAATGTGAGGCCTTCGATGGTGATGCCGCCCATGTCGATTTTCGCGATGTCGGCGCGGCCGCTTCCCGGTGGCACGGTCAGCTGGGTGTTGTCGCCACTGCCCACGTGGCGCCACCAGCGTGCCAGCGCCAGCGGCGGCAGTTGCAGGTCGGCGTGGTTGTCCGGGCCGTCGAGCTTCAGCGAAAGCAGCAGCGGTTTGCTCTGGTTGGCGGGGGTCAACGCCAGCGAAATCGCGTATTGCCCGGCCGTCGCATGGTCGAGTGTGCCGGCGAGGCTGGCGGCAGCATCGGCGGCGCCATGCCAGCGTGCGCTGCCGGCCAGTTGCATGTGGGTGGCGACGCCTTGCGAAAGGTACAGGGCAATGTTTTCCAGTTGCAGCGCGTTGCCCTGGATGCGCGGCGTGGCCGAGAGGCGCAGCTGGAGCGGCATGCCGTCGGCGGTGTTGGCGGAAATGCTGAGCGGGAATGGCACGCCGGACGCGAGGCTGCCCGCTTCCAGCGAAAGATTGCCCAGCAGCAGCTGATCGCCGCGCACCACGCTGCCGTGATCGATGCTGACGCCAGTGTCGATGCGCGGAATGTCTGGCGGCGTGTCCGGGCCGCGCGCGGGCAGCGCGTTGATCCAGGCTTGCAGTGCATCGAGATCCACGCGGGGCGAGTTGATCTCCAGCCGGGTGATGACCGTGGGGCCGCCGAGCAAGGTGCGCCAGGGCAGCGCCAGGCGCCCGCCGGAAGCCAGCAGGATGGGGCGGTTCGCCCCTTGCGCGTTGATGGTGATGCCGTGCAGGTCCAGCGCTGGGCGCGGGAACAACGACGGGCTGGCCGGGCGCGAAAGGTTGAGTTCCAGCCCCGCGTTGGCGGCCTGGTTCTGCAACATCGCGGTGAAGCGATCGGGCTGCAGCAGGAAATAGACCGAGCCCACCAGCAGCAGCAACACCGCCAGGGCGCTGGCGCCGACGATCGCAAGTATCCGTCGCAACCGTGGGCTCATCGCTCAGCCTCGCGCCGGCAAGATGGCCGCCACCGGCACGTGGCGCTGGCGGCCCCGGATGGGCGCCGGCTCAATCACGACCGAGGCTGGCCGGCAGCAGGCCGTCGACATAGGCCTGGGCGTCGAAGGTGCGCAGGTCGGTGGCGCTTTCGCCCAGCCCCACGAAGCGGATGGGCAAGCCGAACTCGCGCGCCAGCGCGAACACCACGCCGCCTTTGGCGGTGCCGTCCAGCTTGGTCACCACCAGGCCGGTGACACCCACGATCTCGCGAAACTGGCGTACCTGGTTGACCGCGTTCTGGCCAGTGGTGCCGTCGATCACCATCAACACCTCGTGCGGCGCGTCGGCGTCGATCTTCTTCAGCACGCGGGCGATCTTGCCCAGCTCGTCCATCAAGCCGCCCTGCGTATGCAGCCGGCCGGCGGTATCGGCGATGAGTACATCGGCGCCGCGTGAACGCGCAGCCTGCAGGGCGTCGAAGATCACGCTGGCCGCGTCGGCGTCCTGGCCTTGCGAAATGACCGGCACCTTGTTGCGTTCGCCCCAGGTTTTCAGCTGCTCCACGGCGGCCGCGCGGAAGGTGTCGCCGGCGGCCAGCATCACCGCGTGCTTCTCGTCGCTCCAGCGGCGCGCCAGCTTGCCGATGGTGGTGGTCTTGCCGGCACCGTTGATGCCCACCACCAGCACCACGAACGGCTGCTTGCCCGATACCTGCAGCGGTTTCTCGACGGGCTGCAGCAGCGCAACCAACGCCTGGCGCAGCGCGTCGAGCAGGGCTGGCGCATCGGCGAATTCGCGCTTGTGCATGCGTTTGCGCAGGGCTTCCACCAACGCGGTGCTGGCTTCCACGCCCACGTCGGCGGTGATCAGCGTGGTTTCCAGCTCATCCAGCAGATCGTCGTCGAGCTTGGGATTGCGCACGAACAAGGTGCCGAGGCCGCGGGCGAACGAGTTTCCCGCCAGGCGCTCGCGCCAGCTGCGTTTGGCCGGCGCCTCGGCGCTGACGGCCACGGCCGTTTCTGCGGCGGCAGCTTGTTCGTCGGACGCGGGTGCCTCGGTCAGCGCTACCGGCAAATCCTGCGGATGGCTTTCGGCGGCGACGACATCGGCCTTGGTGTCGACCTGCGGCTCCTGCGCGTCCTCCGTTGTGGCCGATGCGGTTTCGGTCGGCTTTTTCTTCCAGAATTTGAGCATTGCGGGCGCGATTCAAAGACAATGGGCGGCATGCTATCACCCCAACCTGTACTGCCCGCTGAGGATGTTTCGGCCGTCCCGCATGCCTGCCGCCGCGATGGGTGGCGCTGGTGAGCACTGCCCGCCAGGGGGCCCCCGGTCGCATCCGCATCATCGGCGGCAACCTGCGCAATTCGCGGCTCGATGTGGCGGACATGCCGGGCCTGCGGCCCACGGCCGAGCGGCTGCGGGAGACCCTGTTCAACTGGCTGGCCCCCACCATCGCCGGTGCGCGTGTGCTTGATTTGTGCGCGGGTACGGGCGCGCTGGGCATCGAGGCGTTGTCGCGCGGTGCAGCCAGCGTGCAGTTCGTCGAGCGTGAGGCGCGGGCGGCGCGGGCGATCGAGCAGAATCTGGCCCGGCTCAAGCAGGCCGGCGGCGCGGTGGCGGCAATGGATGCGGAGGCTTTCCTGCGTGGGACGGGGCGGCCGCATGATCTGGTCTTGCTGGACCCACCGTTTGCGCTGGGGTTGTGGGAAGCGCTGGCGCAGCAACTGGAACAGGGTGGCTGGCTGGCCACGGCGGCGTTGATCTACGTGGAATCGCCGCGCGCGGTGACGCCGACCCTGCCGCCGAACTGGCAACTGCAACGGGAGAGCCATGCCGGCGATGCGCGCGGGGCGCTTTATCGCCGTGCCTGACCGGCACGCCGCGCCATGCCGCCGGTGCATCCGTTAAGCTAGGGCTCCGGGTGGTTTCCCCGTCCAGGCTTCAGGGCCCTGGCCTTCATTCACAGGCGTTGTTGAACTCGTGAACAAACCTTTGGGCAATCCGCGTCTGGCTGTCTATCCAGGCACGTTCGATCCGATCACCAATGGCCATGCCGACCTGGTGTCGCGCGCCGCCACGTTGTTCGATCACGTGGTGGTGGCGGTGGCCGACAGCTCCAGCAAGGGGCCGGTTTTCAGCATCGCCGAGCGGATCACCCTGGCGCGGCTGGCGCTGGCCGATCTGCCGAACGTGGAAGTGCGCGGCTTTGATTGCCTGCTGGCCACCTTCGTGCAGGACATCGGCGCCGGCGTGATCATCCGCGGTTTGCGCGCGGTGTCGGATTTCGAATACGAATTCCAGCTGGCCAGCATGAATCGCCACCTGATTCCGCAGGCCGAGACGCTGTTCCTGACGCCAGCCGAGCAATACAGTTTCATTTCGTCCTCGCTGGTGCGCGAGATCGGCCGCCTCGGCGGCGAGATTTCCGGTTTCGTGCATCCGGCGGTACAACAGGCCATGCGTCAACGCTGGCAGAAGAGCCGCACCGGCTCAAACAACCAACCCGAAAAAGAAGGTGACCACCATGCGTAAGTTCGCTCTCCTCGCCGCCGTCGCGCTGGCTGCTGCTTTGACCCTGTCCGCTTGCAGCAAGCATGAGGACGAGCAGCAGGCCGCCTCCGCCCAGGCCGCCCAGGTAACCCGCCCGGCCGACAAGAACGACACCGAAGGCTGGAACAAGTACCTTGTGCAGCTGCTGCAGAAGAACCTGCAGGGCATGAGCGCGTCGCAGCCGTACGCCTATCTGGTCACCCCCGGCGACACCGATGAGGCCAAGGCGCAGAACGACCGCCAGCTGTCCACCGTGCAGGACACCGTGGCGCGCGGCGTGCTGCCGGGCAACCTGCTGGCCTTTGCCGGCCCGGATTCGGCCAAGACCGCCGACCTGGTCGTGACCGCCTTCACCGGCGCCAAGGCTGGCTCGTTCAAGGACGTGATCGTGCTGTTCATCGGTGACCAGGCCGACCAGCAGCGGGTGGAAGAAGCGATCAAGCCCACCGGCGCCACGTTCCGTTTCGTGCAGATGTGATCAGGCGGGCGGGGACGGGCACGCGCTTTCGCGGCCCATCCCTCGCCCGTCGGCTTTCCCATGTCCCTGAAAATCCTCGACACCTGCGTCAATTGCGATGTTTGCGAACCGGCCTGCCCCAACAAGGCGATCTCGCTGGGCGAACAGTTCTACGTGATCGACCCGGCCCTGTGCACCGAGTGCGTGGGCCATCACGACGAACCGCAGTGCATGGTGGTCTGCCCGGTCGAGTGCATCATCACCGACCCCGAGCACATCGAGTCGCATGATCAACTCGATCTCAAGTATCGCCAGCTGATGGCGATGGAGCCTGCTGCATGATTTTTTCGCCGCGTTGGTCCGTGCTGCCCTCACGCGTATTCCTGGCCAGCCTGCTGTTTACCTGCGGCGCGGCGCTGGCTGCCGATGGCGCACCCCGAACGACGCCGGCGACAACCACTGCGGTGGCGCAACCGGACCAGCGCCCGGGGCATTCCGCCGTCGCCAGCGCGAACTTCCTGGCGACCGACGCGGGGCTGGAGATCCTGGCCAAGGGCGGCAACGCGTTCGACGCCGCGGTGGCGGTGGCGGCCACCCTGTCGGTGGTGGAGCCGGAAAGCTCGGGCATCGGCGGCGGCTTCATGGCCGTGCTGCATCGGGCGAAGGATGGCCACAACGTTTTCATCGACGCGCGCGAGACGGCACCCGCGGCTGTCGACCCCAAGGATTACCTCAACCCCGACGGCACACCCAATCGCGATGCGGCGTTGAAGGGGCCGCTTTCGGCGGGCATTCCCGGCGAGCCGGCCGGTCTGGTGCTGATCGCCGAGCGTTATGGAAGGCTGTCGCTGGCCCAGTCGCTGGCGCCTGCGATCCGGCTGGCCCGCGACGGCTTCAAGCCTGACCCGCGGCTGCGCGAGGCGATCGCGGGGCAGCAGAAAGACCTGCGGCGCTGGCCCGCTTCGGCGGCCAAATTCCTGCCCGACGGCAACCCGCCGGTGGAAGGGAAGCTGTGGCGCGACCCGGACCAGGCGAAGACGCTGGAAGCGATTGCCGCGCATGGCAACGACGGCTTCTATCGCGGCCCGACGGCGAAGAAGCTGGTGGACGCGGTGCGCGCCGCCGGCGGCAACTGGACCCTGGCCGACCTTGAGAGCTACCAGGCCAAGGAACGCCAGCCGATCAGCGTCGATTACCGCGGCTATCGCATCATCACGGCGCCACCACCGTCGTCCGGCGGCGTGGCGATCGCCGAGATCCTCAACATCCTGTCCGGCTTCGAGCTGGACAAGCTGGACCAGGCCCATCGCGTGCACCTGATCGTGGAGGCGATGCGCCGCGCGTTCCGCGACCACAACGACTACCTGGGCGACCCGGATTTCGTGAAGATGCCGCTGGACATGCTGCTGTCGCCGTTCTACGCCGACGGCCTGCGCCAGAGCATCCTGCCGGGCAAGGCCACGCCTTCATCGATGTTGCCGCACCGGACCGCGCGCGATCCGGGCATGCATACCACGCACTTCTCGATCATCGACAAGGACGGCAACATGGCCGCGGTGACGTCCACCGTGAATTACATCCTCGGCTCCACCTTCGTGGCCGAGGGCACCGGCGTGCTGCTGAACGACGAGATGGACGATTTCGCGCTGGTGCCCGGCAAGCCGAACGTCTACGGCCTGCTCGGCAGCGCGGCGAACGCGCCGGAAGGCGGCAAGCGGATGCTGTCGTCGATGTCGCCGAGCCTGGTGATCGGCGCCGACCGCAGCGCGGTGATCGGTTCGCCCGGCGGTTCCACCATCATCACCCAGGTGCTGGAAGGCATCCTGCATTTCATCGATGGCGAAAGCGCGCAGCAGATCGTGGCGCACAAGCGCTTCCATCACCAGTTCCTGCCCGACGTGGTGGACGTGGAGCCGGGCATGTTCGACAAGGCCACCAGCGCCGACCTCACCGCGATGGGTTACACCTTGAACGACCGCAAGCCGTGGGGCTTCATGAACGTGGTGACGTGGGACCATCGGACCAACAAGCTTGATGCCGCCAGCGATCCGCGTCGGCCCTCCGGATCGGGCAGAGTGCAATAGGCGGCTGGCGGTCCGGAACGATCGCGCTTGGTGCGGGTGGCGATCGTCCGCGGCCTGCTTGGCCCATACCTTGCTTGAGACGGGGTTATGGCCGCGCCCGGCGCCATTTTCGGCTGTCGGTCGTTGATCGTCCCGTGTTCGTGGCAGTGGAGTATCAATTTGTGACGGAACTGGTCCCGCCCGCAGGCAATATCGCAGCCACAGGCGTTCGAGTGCGCGTCGTTCGTCGACATGCGCGCCGGGGATGTTCGCGTCCGTTCTTTTTGCCTGGGGCGCCGGGCTGATGTTGCCGGCATGGGACGACGCCATGCGCGGGCGCCTGTTGCGGCTGGTGGGGGCGTTGCTGTTGCTGGCCGGCATCGGCTGGGCCGCGACCACCGAGCGCGGCATCATCACCTATCGCGAAGCAATGAGCCGCCATGGTGGGCAGCTGGTGGACCTGGGCGCCTCCGCCCTGCCGCAAGCGGGCCAGGCCGGCTATCTCGCGCGGTTGAGCGGGGTGCCGCGGGTGGTGGTGGCGCCGCGTGATCCGGAGTTCAACCTGCGCCGGGATACGCCCGTGCTGATCCGCCACGTGGAAATGTTCCAGTGGCGCGAGGTCCGCTTCGGCGGCAATACCGACTACGAGCTGGACTGGGTGGATCAGCCGGTCGATTCCAGCAAGTTCGAGCGACCGGCCGGGCACGCCAATCCGGGCGCGTTCCCGATCGCCGCGCGCCAGTTCGACGCCGACCGGGTGCAATTGGGCGGCTTCGCGCTGGACCGCAGCCTGCTCCACGCGCTGCCCGGCGTGCAGCGCGTGGAGCCGGACGTGAAGTCATTGCCGGCCAATCTCGCGGCCACCTTCGTGCCGTACAACGGCTATCTCGTGACCAGCGCCAACCCCGGCGATCCGCACCGCGGCGATTTGCGGGTGAGTTGGGAGGAGGTTCCGCTGCAGCACGTGACCGTGGTGGCGCGCATCGATGGCGACCGCCTGGTGCCCGCGACGAAGACCACCGACGGCAAGGGCTTTGCGGTGGAAGTGGGCGACCGCTCGTTGCTGGACATGTTCCCCGACCTGCCCGAACCACCCACGTTCATCTACCTGTGGCGGGTGCTTGCCGTGCTTCTCGCCGCGCTGGGCGCGTACCTGATGCTGTCGGGCCACCGCGGGATCCAGCGTGATTTTCCGCTGTCGCTGGCGGTGGGCACACTGGTGGTCAGCGCCACGGCGACGGTGTTGTGGCTGGGCAGCGACACGCTACCCATGCTGTGCTGGCTGCTGGTGGCACTGCTGAGCGTGCTGGCGACGATCTGGTATTTGCGGCATACCAGTTGAGGGGCGGGATTGGGGATTGGGGATTCGCAAGAGCGAATGGTAGGAGCGACTTCAGTCGCGACACGCTTCGCCTCGAAGCAAAAGCGTCGCGACTGAAGTCGCTCCTACATATCCCGCGGGGTCTCGCGGATCAGTTCTCGGCCTGGCCGTTGGCGCTGGCGTAGACCTGGTCAGCCCACTGCGCGGCTTCGAGATAGATGGTGGCCATGCGCTGGATGCGCTGCGGCTGCGCGTGTTCGCTGGTCATCTTGCCCGCTTCCCACGCCAGGATCTGATCCAGCAGCTCCCCGAACGGACCGGCGCGGCGGGTCAGCGCGTCGCTGATTTCCGGTACCAGCCGCAGGTGGGTGAGCAGGAACTCCATCGGCGCGCACATCAGCGTGTCCAGCAGCGAGAACAGGCCTACGGTGAAGGCCATTTCCTCGTGGCCGTGCGGCATGCCGCTGGCCAGCTTTTCGCACATGTGGGCGCGGATCAACGCGGCGCGCAGCAGCTCGGGCGGTCGATCGTCCATGCTGCACAACGACATCGTGTCGATCCAGTTGCGCATGCGGGTGACGCCGAAGAAGATCGCCGCCTGCTGCACCGACTTCAGTTGCCGCGGCAACGCGAAATAAGCGGAATTGACGCAGCTGAGCAGCTTGTAGCTGAGCACCGCATCGTCGCGGATGATGTTGCCAAGCTCCACCGGCCCCGGATTGTTTTCCTGCAGCGCGCGCATCAGGCGCAGCATGCTGAGGCGGCTGGCGGTGAGCACCGGCACGGCCACCGGCTGCGGAATCAGCAGGTAGCGACCCTGGATTGCCTGCAGGGGCAGTTCCAGGCAACGCTCGTAAGTGGCGTGATCGTTGACCTGATCGGCAACCACCCAGATGCCGCGGGCGTGCAGCAGCTCGGTGCGCTGGCGCAGTACCTCGGGCGACAGCAAGGTGGCGTCCAGCCGCACGAACTGCACTATCTGCATCAGCGATTCGATCGCCAGGCTGCCATCCAGCTCCAGGTCGCCGGCATCGAGCATCAGCTGGCAGCCGCGCTGCGACATCAGCTGCAGACGCTTCATCAGCGGGGTGTTGTCGGCTACCTGCGGCTGCAGCAGCAGGCCGATGCGCGGCTGGTGCAGCAGCACGTCGGAATCTTCGGGCAGCAGTTCGGTGGGCAGGTTGAGGAAGGCACGATTGCCGCGAACCAGCCGGGTGAGCGCGCCGTCGGTCAGCGTGGAAAGTACGCGTTGCAGCAGGGTCTGTTCGTCGTCCGGTTCGCGATGGAAGGTGATTTCGTAGGCAAACAACTGCCGCTCACGGTCCAGCATGGGTACGCGCAATACCGGTAGCGGGGTGGTCATCGCTATGGGCAGGGGGATGTTGGCGGCGTCGGGCAAAGCAGACATAGGGAGAGAGCCGTTCGGGGAAACGTCGAGTTTGCTCATGCTTCTTCAATCGCGATAAATACGAAAACACGCGTGCTACGTTTTTGCGACAAGGGCGGCACAGTCTGCGATGAAGCGGACTGCATCATGGTCAGGCCTGAGCCAGCACTTGTGATCGGAGGCCGCCGCGGAGTCCGCCGGTGGGGCCATACAAGCCGGTTTCGCCGGCGTGTCCGGTCAGTACCGACAGTGCCTGGCGTACCTGGCCAAGGCGCTGGTTCACGGCGCGGCCGTTGCTCTGGTTGAGTTGCTGGCAGTGGCGCAGGGCCAGCAGCACCTGTGACCAGGTGGCGTCCAGCCTGGCCGCGGCGGCGGGCGCTTCGCGGCTCAACTGTTGCCGCTCCGCGTCGAGCTGCTCCAGCTGCAGCATGAGCTTCTGTTTGCTGGCGCCGGCTTCACCGAGCGCGTCGCTGTTGCCGGCATTCAAGGCCGTGCGCTCGTTCTCCAGCACTTGCGTCAGCTGCGTGATGGCCTGCTGCATGTCGCTGAGTACGGCACCCAGTGCATCGCTCAGTTCGCCCTGCAGCGGCCGGTTCATACGGCACCTGCGCCGATCTGGCGCTCGAATGACAGCATGCGGTCCGCGATCCGGCCGGCGTCGATCTGGTAATTGCCGTTGGCCAGTGCCTCGCGGATCTGTTCGACCCGCTTGGTGTCGATGGCGGACGACGTGTCCAGGCGCGCGGCTTCCTGCAGTGCCCGGGCTGAATCGGTCAACTTGAGTTGATCGTCCGACTGAGGCGTTACGGCGGCGCTGCTGCCGGCGGCAGCGGTGGTGGAGGCCGATGCCGATGCATTCCCGGTGGCGCCGGTTGCCTGGGGAAAATTCGGCAAACCATTGTTTTGAATGGAAGTGGTCATCGATCCTTCTCGCTGCAATATGAACCCTGTGTCTGACAGATCGGCCGGACCGGGGGAAACTTTAGTGGCGGTTGACGGTCAGGGCAGGGCGGTGACCACGCCGGGCGCGCTGACCATGGCGTCGACGATCTTGCCGGAGTTTTCGTTGCGAACGCGCAGGCGGGCGCCATTGTCGCCGCTGCCCAGCGCCACACCGTCGGCACGAACCTCAATGCTACCGAGCCGGGCTACTACCTGTACATGGTCGCCCGCGCGCACCATGCGTCGTCCGCCCAGTGCGCCGGGGCTCAGTACGGTGTCTTTTGGCAGTGCCCGCGACAAGGTTCGGCCGGCCACCTGTTGCAGGTTTTCCACGTAGCCGTAACCGAGACGGGTGATGTCGCGCTCTTCCGGGCGTACGTCGGCCAGGCTGAGGCCGTCGCCGCGTTGCAACGCGTGGCTGGTCACCAGCACGGTCCGGAACAGCTCCAGCTTCACCGGCACCCGCACGCTCCAGTGGCGTGGCTGCGTGCATTGCACCTGCACGCTCATGTGTGAGGGCGGAGTGGCGCGGTCGGGTACGGTGGCGATCAGCGGTTGCGCGCAGTCGTCCAGCTTCAATCGCATGTCGAGCGCTTCGGTGTGCACCACGACGCGGTTGCCGGGCATTGCGTAGTGTTCACGCACGGCCTGCTCGGCGGCGGCTCGTATGGCGTCGGGCGGCTGGGCCGCCCAGGCGGGAGTGGCGCAGATGCCCGCCCACGCCAGCACGCACCACATGGTGGTGTGCTGGAGGCGGGAACCTGGCGCGCCTTGCTTCATGCTTCCGCCAGCAGCGTGCCCAACTGGGCCAGCAATGCCTCGCGTCCGGCTTCCAGTTGTTGCGACAGTTGCGAAGCTTCCTCCAGCTGGCCGTCGCAGACCAGGGTGATGAAGCGCTGGCTCTGTTCGCACAGCAGGGTGCCGCTTTCGTCGAGCGCCGCACTGGCCGGTTTGTCCGGGTGCTGGGCGGTCAGGCGACGGACGGTGCGGTTGAGGGAATGGGTGTCGAACCAGCGCCGGTCCAGCGCGCTGGGGTCGAGCAGGGCCAGCTCCATGGCCTGGCGCAGGCTTGCGGCGCTCTCGCGCACGGTCAGGCTGAGGCTTGCCGCGTCGTTGCCGCTTTCGCTTTCCAGCCAGTCCAGGCCCAGCCGGTGCGCCAGCAATGCGGCGCGGTTGAGTGATTCGGCCTGGCGCCGTGCCTCGATACCGCGGCGCTGCAGCGCGCCCAGGGCGGCCTGCGCGGTGGTGGCGCGCGCATGTTGCGCGTCATGGTTTTGCAGCACGCCGGCCACGCGGCCGTGGGCCGTGCGCAGGGCTTCTCCGCCATCGTGCAGGGCGGTGGTGGCCTGGCCGACGCCGGTCTGCGCACGCTCCAGTTGTTGCAGGCCATGCTGCACGTCGCCGTCCAGTTGCAACGAGAAATCACCGATGGAGCCGGTGACGGTCTCGATCTCGGTGGTGGTAAGCGTGGTTTTTTCCGCCAGCTGCTTCACCTCGTCGGCGACCACGGCAAAGCCGCGGCCCGCCTCGCCGGCGCGGGCGGCTTCGATGGCGGCGTTAAGCGCCACCAGGTTGGTCTGGTGGGCGATTTCCTGCACCACACCGGTAAGTTTGCGGATCTGCGCCACCTGTTCGGCCAGCCGGCTCTGGTTGCGGTTCATCGCCGACAGCGCGCTGCGCAGCAGGCGCAACTGGCCGTCGAGTTCACTGACGCTGCCTTCGCCGGCCTGCCCGGCCTTGGCGGCCAGGTCCAGATCGGTGCCGATCTGGCGCAGTGCCGTCGAGATCCCGGCGCTGCCATCCGTCAAGCGATCGACGCTGCCGCGGCTTTCGGTGGCGGCCTTGTCCAGCGCGCTCTGCTCGCGCGAAAGCTGCTGCACCGCGGCCAGCACCAGGCTTTGCTGCTCCATGGCCTGCAGCGCAACCGCCGCCGGCGGCTGGCTGGCGGCACGGGCCAGCAGCGGCGCGATCACCCGCGCGGTGCGCGGATACTTGCGTCGCAACGCCGCGACCTGCTTCTCGTCGCCAGCGGCGGCTGCCTGCACCAGGGCGGTGAGGTGCGAGTTCCAAATCAAGCTCATGGGCAAACGGTGACCTTTAAATAGGCAAGGGTGCTATGGATGAATCGTCAACTGTCATCGAAACTTGAGCAAGCAAGTCATATGCCACCTTGCCCCTTGGGCGTGGCGCATGGGTGCTGCCTCAAGTGCGCCGCCTGATGGCCGATAGATTCAACTGGAACCGCGCGGTGCGGTTGGGCGTCGAGGAATCTGCATGAGCGGCACGCTACTGGACACGGTGGAACGGCATACCCGGCTGGCCGGGCACAACCGGGTGGCGATGCTGCTGTTCACGCTGGGCGACCAGCAATTGTTCGGCATCAATGTGTTCAAGGTGCGCGAGGTGCTGCGCCGGCCGCCGCTGGAGCGCATGCACGGTGTGCATGAATTGCTGGCCGGCAGCTGCGATTACCGCGGCCAGACCATTCCGGTGATCGACCTGGCCGCGGCGCTGGGCTATGCGCCGTTGCGCGACGTGGATTCGGCCCACCTGATGGTCACCGAGTTCAGCCGCTCGATGCAGGGTTTCCTGGTGTCCGACCTGCAACGGATGGTGCATTGCGATGGCGAATCGCTGGTGGCGCCATCTGGCGCGCTGGGGTTTGGCGCGCGGGTGAATGCGGTGACCCGCATCGACGGTGCGCTGATGGCGGTGATCGACGTGGAGCACGTGCTGGCCAGCATCGACTCGGGCCCGGCCGAGCTGTCGGCGCAGATGCAGCGCCTTTCCGACGACACCATGCTCAACCCGCGCCGGATCATGGTGGTGGACGATTCGGTGATCGCCCGGCGCCGGCTGGTGGCCTTGTTCAAGCAGATGAATATCGAATGCGTGGTGGCGCAGGATGGCCGCGAGGCGCTGGAGCGGCTGCTGGAACTGGTGGATGCCGATCCCGCCGACGGTGTGAAGCTGGTGGTGTCCGATATCGAGATGCCGCGGCTCGATGGTTACGCGCTGACCCGCGCCATCCGCGAAACCCCGTCCCTGCGCCAGCTCAAGGTGGTGCTGCACAGCTCGCTCAGCGGGCTGTTCAACGAGGCGATGGTGAAAGAGGTGAACGCCGACCGCTTCGTGGCGAAGTTCCAGCCTGACTTGCTGGCCAAGGCGGTGCTGGATTTGTTGCCGGAGCACGACGAAGAGGCGTAAAAGCCCCCCTTCCGCCCTGTCGGGCACCTTCCCCCGCAAGTGGGGGAAGGAAGCTGGCTGTTTCGAGGAGTCCTGTCACTCCCTTCCCCCGTGCAACGGGGGGAGGTGCCCGAAGGGCGGAATGGGGCGCTCTTCCGACAGCGTCAACAAACCGTCTCCAGCCCTGCGCCTTCTTTCCGACGCGCCGGGCAAATTCCCGCAAACCCAGTCCCAGCAAGGCTTTCAACGCGGTGGCATGCAATTTGCCTCCTGCTCCGTGCGGCAACAGCACGCGGAGCGAACGATGAGCCTGACCCCCGACAACCTGTTTGGCATCCATACCCGGGCCCTGGACCTGTGGCAGAACCGTACCGAAGTTCTGGCCAACAACCTGGCCAATGCGGACACGCCGGGATTCCAGGCGCGCGACATCGATTTCCGCAAGGTGCTGGCCGCGGCCAGTGACAGCGCGGGTGCGGCGGGCAACGTGGCGTTGCAGGCGCCCACACCCGGGCAGATCGGTGCCGGTTCGACGACGGCGGCCGCCACGCAGCTGTCCTGGCGCAATCCCACCCAACCCAGCATGGACGGCAACACCGTCGACGAGCAGGTCGAGCAGGCCGCCTTTGCCGCCAATGGCGTGCATTACCAGGCGAGCCTTTCCTTCATCACGGCGCAGATCCGCATGTTGCGCACCGCCATCGAGGGCCAAGGCTGATGTCTCTTTTCTCCATATTCAACGTGGCCGGCTCCGGCATGGCCGCCCAGTCGACCCGGCTCAACACCGTGGCCAGCAACCTCGCCAACGCCGACAGCGTGGCCAGTACGCCGGAAGCGGCCTATCGCTCGCGCCAGCCGCTGTTTGCGGCGGTGCAGAAGCAGTTCGGCAGCCAGGCGGTCGACAACGGCCAGGGCGTGCAGGTGCTTGGCGTCACCGAGAGCCAGGCGGCGATTCCCAGCCGCTACGAGCCGGGCAACCCGCTGGCCAACGCCGACGGCTATGTCTTCTCCAGCAACGTCAACCCGGTCGATGAGCTGGTCAACATGATTTCCGCCTCGCGTTCGTACCAGAACAACGTCGAGGTCATGAATTCCACCCGCCAGCTGATGCAGAAGACATTGGATCTGGGCAAGTGATGCAACCCCTTTCGAGGCACATGAAATGAGCGACATGGCAATCAACGGCGTGGGTTCGGCGGCGGCCACCGCGGCGACCAGCAGCAAGGACAAGGCACTCAGCCAGTCCGATTTCCTGAGCCTGCTGGTTCAGCAGATGCGCAACCAGGACCCGACCCAGCCGATGGATTCATCGCAGATGGTCAGCCAGCTGGCGCAGATCGGCCAGGTGTCCGCGACGCAGTCGTTGAAGACTTCGTTCGATGCGCTGAGCGCCTCGATGCAGGGCAACCAGCTGTTGCAGGCCAGCAGCATGGTCGGGCGCAGCGTCACCGTGCCGTCGGCCGCGGGCAAGTTGCAGGACGGCGGCCTGGATGGCGCGGTGAACGTGCCCGATGGCGGCGGCACCGTGCTGGTGCAGATCACCGATGCGGCCGGCAACGTGCTGCGCACGTTGAACCTGGGTACGCCGGCATCGGGCCTGGCGTCGTTCCACTGGGACGGCAAGGGCGATGACGGCACCGTGCTGGCGAACGCCACGTACGGCCTCAAGGCGCAGGCGGGCAACACCGCGGTGCCGACCTACGTCAGCGGCAAGGTGGCCGGCGTGGGGATGACCGGCGCTGATGGCGCCTATCTGGATGTGGACGGTTTTGGTGGGGTCCTGCTGAGTCAGGTCGCGCAGATCAACTGACGGCCCCACGGGGCTACAACACTTAAGGAATTTCCCGATGGCTTTCAATATCGCACTGAGCGGCCTCAACGCGGCATCCGCCGATCTCGAGGTCACCGCCAACAATATCGCCAACACCGCCACCACCGGCTTCAAGGGCTCGCGTGGCCAGTTCGCCGAGCTGTTCAGCGCTGCCGGCCCCAACCTCAGCGCCACCAAGATCGGCAGCGGCGTGCGGCTGACCAATGTGGCCCAGCAGTTCACCGCCGGCAGCATCGAGACCACCGACAACAGCCTGGATTTCGCGATCAGCGGCGACGGCTTTTTCACCCTGAAGGACGGCAAGGGCTACTCCTACACCCGGGCCGGTGCGTTCCAGAAGGACCCGAGCGGCTTTGTCACCAACTCCGCCGGCCAGCGCCTGCAGATCTTTCCGGCCAACGCCAACGGCACCTTCGACAACAGCACGTTGTCCGACCTGCAACTGCTGACCTCGCAGAACGCGGCCAAGGCCACCGGCAACGTGCAGATGTCGCTGAACCTGCCCTCGGACGCTACCCCGCCGGCGGTGGCGTTCGACCCCAACGATGCAACCAGCTTCAATCAGTCGACCCCGTTCACGGCCTACGACTCGCTCGGCGCCACCCACAGCGGCACCGTGTATTTCGTCAAGGACGCGGCGGCCAATGTGTGGAACGCCAGCCTGTATATCGACGGCCAGCAGGCCGGCGCGTCGCAGCAGCTCACCTTCAACAGTAGCGGCGGGCTGGTGGCGCCGGTGGGCGGCAAGCTGAACTTCGGTGCAGTGAACGTCAGCCCCGGTTCGGACCCGATGCAGCTGAGCCTGGACCTGGCCAAGGCCACCCAGTTCGGCAACACCTACGCCGCCAGTGCGATCAATCCGGACGGCTACCCCACCGGCATCCTGTCCAGCATCGACGTGTCCGCCGAGGGCGTGGTGCAGGCGAAGTATTCAAACGGCCAGACCACCTCGCTGGGGCAGCTTGCGCTGGCGCAGTTCTCCAACCAGCAGGGCCTGCGTCAGCTGGACAACACCAACTGGGCGGCGTCCTACGACTCCGGTACGCCGGTGATGGGTGCGGCCGGCAACGGTACCTACGGCGTGGTGCAGGCCGGTGCGCTGGAGGCTTCCAACACCTCCGACCTCACCGCGCAGCTGGTCAACATGATCAAGGCGCAGCGCAACTACCAGGCCAATGCGCAGGTGATCCAGGCCGACAACAAGTTGACCCAGACCATCATCAACATCGGCAACTGAGCCCCGGCCCTTCGCTGACCCACGGAACCTGACCCATGGACCATTCCCTCTATGTAGCCATGACCGGCGCCACGCAGATGATGCGGGCGCAGTCGGAGGTGGCGCACAACCTCGCCAACGCCGACACGGTCGGTTTCAAGGCGCAGATGTCCGCGTTCCAGCCGCTGGCGGTGCAGGGGCAGGGCCTGCCCACGCGCGTCAACGGCGTGGCCTACGGGCAGGGCGTCGACATGCGCCAGGGCGGCCAGATCGACACCGGTCGCGAGCTGGACGTGGCGGTGCAGGGCGAGGGCTGGATCGCGGTGCAGGCACCCGACGGCAGCGAGGCGTACACACGCGCAGGCAGCCTGCAACTCACCGCCGATGGCCTGCTCACCGATGACCGCGGCAACCCTGTGATGGGTGACGGCGGACCGATCACCGTGCCGCAAAGCACGCAGATGTCGATCGGCGCCGACGGCACGCTGTCGGTGGTGCCGATGGGCCAGACGCCCGAAACCATCGCTGCGGTCGGCCGCCTCAAGCTGGTCAATCCCGGCGTGGATCAACTGCAGCAGGGCACCGACGGCCTGATGCACCTGGTCGGTGGCGGCAACGCCCCCGCGGACCCAGCGGTCACCTTGAAGTCGGGCGCGCTGGAGTCGAGCAACGTCAACCCTTCCGAAACGCTGGTGCAGATGATCCAGCTGTCGCGTCAGTACGAATTGCAGATCCGCTCGATCAAGAGCGCCGACGAAAACGCGCAGTCAGCCTCGCGGCTGCTGCAGATGGCCTGATCACTTTCACATAGACACCCAGACGTCCAAACGGAGTCAATGACATGTTCTCTTCCCTGTGGGTAGCCAAGACCGGCCTCGATGCGCAGCAAACGCGCATGGACGTGATTTCCAACAACCTGGCCAACGCCAACACCACCGGCTACAAGAGCGCCCGCGCCTCGTTCCAGGACCTGGTCTACCAGAACCTGCGCCAGCCCGGCGGCCAGACCACCGAGCAGACCCAGGCGCCCTCGGGCCTGATGCTGGGTACCGGCGTGCGCGTGGTCGGCAGCGAGAAGCTGTTCACCCAGGGCAACATCGAGCAGACCGGCAACGCGCTGGACGTGGCCATCCAGGGCCGCGGCTTCCTGCAGGTGACGATGCCCGACGGCACCATCGCCTACACCCGCGACGGCTCGCTGCACCAGGATGAGAACGGCCAGATCGTCACCGCCAACGGCTACTCCATCGATCCGCCGATCAGCATCCCGGCCAACGCGCAGAGCATCACCATCGGCAGCGACGGCACCGTCAGCGTGAGCCTGGCCGGCCAGGCCGCCACCCAGCAGATCGGCACCGTGCAGCTGGCCGACTTCATCAACCCGGCCGGCCTGCAGCCCAACGGCGACAACCTCTACCTGGAAACCGCGTCCAGCGGCTCGCCGCAGATCGGCCAGCCCGGACTCAACGGGCTGGGCACGCTGGAGTCGGGTGCGCTGGAAAGCTCCAACGTCAACGTGGTCGAGCAGATGGTCAACATGATCCAGACCCAGCGCACCTACGAAATGAACTCCAAGGCCGTGTCGGCTGCCGACTCGATGCTGCAGTACCTGACCAACAAACTCTGAGTGATGCCGTGATGTTCACCCGTTGCCGAACCCTGACCGCTCTTTGCGCCCTGGCCCTGCTGGCCGGTTGCGCTGGTGGCCCCACCGCGCGCGACGACGCGCAATGGGCGCCCACGCCGCCGCCCGCGCAGCCGACGGTGGCGCAGGCGGACGGGTCGATCTATCACGACCAGCAGAACATGGAGTTGTTCGCCGACCCGCGCGCGCACCGCGTCGGCGACATCCTCACGGTGGCCCTGGTGGAAAGCACCCAGGCCAGCAAGAAGGCCACCACCACCACCAGCAAGAGCGACAAGGCGAACATCGCCTCGCCCACCGTCCTCGGCCATGCCTTGTCGATCGGCGGCAAGGTGGCGGACATCGGGCTGGATGGCGAGCGCACCTTCGACGGCGCCGGCTCCAGCACCCAAAGCAATCAACTGGTCGGACAACTCACTGTCACGGTGGCGCAGCGCCTCACCAACGGCAATCTGCTGATACGCGGCGAAAAGTGGCTGACCATCAACCAGGGCCAGGAGCTGGTGCGCATCTCCGGCATCGTGCGCCCGCAGGACATCGGCCAGGACAACGTGGTGCCGTCAACCCGCGTTGCCGACGCCCGCATCAGCTACACCGGCCGCGGCACGCTGGCCGATGCCAATACGCGCGGCTGGTTGTCGCGGTTCTTCAATTCCAAATGGATGCCTTTCTAAATGAACGTCCATACGTCCATAAGCCTCACGGCTGCCCCGAAGCACGAAGGCACGAACCTGCACGGCACGCTCGCCCCCTCTCCCCCCCGGGGAGAGGGTTGGGGAGAGGGTGCCCCAATCTCCCTCACCTCCATCTACAACGCGCTTTCCAAGTTCAGCCGCCGCCTCATCGGACACTTTCGCAAGCCCGCCCCCTCTCCCCAGCCCTCTCCCCGCCGGGGAGAGGGGGCAGGTCTGCGCTTCGTATTCGGCTGCACTTCCGCTCTTGCTCCCTCCCCTGCTCGCAGGGGAGGGTTGGGGAGGGGTGCTCTTGCTCTGGTGCACAAGATCAAAAGCTTCACCCCCTCCCAGCCTCCCCCTGCACGCAGGGGGAGGGGCCTCATCGCCGCCTCCCTCGCACTGTTGCTGTTGTTCATCGCCCCCGCTCACGCCGACAAGATCCGCGACCTCGCCCAGGTCGCCGGCGTGCGCAGCAACCAGCTGATCGGCTACGGCTTGGTCGTAGGCCTGGATGGCAGTGGTGACCAGACCACGCAGGCCCCGTTCACCACGCAGAGCCTGGAAAACATGTTGCAGCAGTTCGGCATCACCGTGCCGGCGAATGCGCGACCGCAGTTGAAGAACGCGGCCGCGGTGATGGTGACGGCGGAGTTGCCGCCGTTCGCCAAGCCCGGCCAGGCGATCGACGTCACCGTGGCCTCGATCGGCAACGCCAAGAGCATCCGCGGCGGCCAGCTGCTGATGACCCCGCTGCGCGGTGCCGACGGCAACGTCTACGCGATCGGGCAGGGCAGCGTGGTGGTGGGCGGCATCAGTGCGCAGGGCAAGAGCGGCTCCAGCGTGCAGGTGAACATTTCCGCCAGCGGGCGCATTCCCAATGGCGCCTCGGTGGAGCGCACCGTGCCATCGTCGTTTTCCGGTGGCGGCAATTTGACACTGAACCTCAATACCGCCGATTTCACCACGGCCGCGCGCATCGCCACGGCGATCAACCAGGCCTACGGCGCCGGTACCGCGCAGGCGATCGATGGCGGTTCGGTATCCGTGCGCGGGCCGCAGGACCCGTCGCAGAAAGTGGCGTGGATGGGTGCGATCCAGAGTCTTGAAGTGCAGCCCGGCGATGCGCCGGCGCGGGTGGTGGTCAACTCGCGCACCGGCACCGTGGTGATCGGTTCGGACGTGCGGGTGAGTGCGGCGGCGGTATCGCATGGCGCCATCCAGGTGACCATCGGCGAGCAGCCGCTGGTCAGCCAGCCGGCGCCGTTCAGCCAAGGCCAGACCGCGATCGTGCCCAGCAGCAACGTGCAGGTCAGCGAAGACAACGGCCACATGTTCAAGTTCGGCCCGGGCGTGAGCCTGGACACCATCGTGCGCGCCGTGAACCAGGTGGGCGCCGCGCCCAGCGACCTGATCTCGATCCTGCAGGCATTGAAGCAGGCTGGCGCGCTTCATGCAGAGCTCGTGGTGATTTGATCAAACCGTCAAGATCATGACAGCCATCAACCCCAACAATCCTGCCCTCGATACCTGGACCGAAATGTCCGGCTTCCAGCAGTTGCGCGCGCAAGCGCGCAGCGATGGCGGCAAGGCGGCGTTGCCGGCGGTGGCCAAGCAGTTCGAGTCGATCTTTACGCAGATGATGTTGAAGTCGATGCGCGACGCCAACGCCTCGATCGGCGAGGGCATCGGCGACAGCAAGGCGGGCGATTCGTACCGCGACATGTTCGACCAGCAGCTGTCGTTGACCCTGGCCAATGGCCGCAACGGCCTGGGCATCGCGAAGATGCTGATCCGCCAGCTGGGCGGAAAGCCCGATGCCGCGCCGGCCGCGCTGACGCCCGCCGACCTGGCCGCCACGCAGGCGTTGAGTGCAAGCGCGCCCGGCACAAGGACGGCGCGCAACGTCAGTGAGGTGATGAACGCCAACGTGCGCGCGCTGCTGCAACTGGGCAGCAATGCCGACAACGACGCCGCCTCCAACGCCATGCCGTCCGTCACCGACACCAACCCCGGCTGGCGCGACACGCTGGACAAGCTGGCCCAGGGCGCGGCGAACGTGGCCGGCACTGCCGCCCGCTTGCTGCCCGGTGGCGACCCGGTGAATTTCGTGCGTGCGCTGGCGCCGCACGCCGCCGCGGCTGCGCAGAAGCTGGGTGTCTCCACCCGCGCGCTGCTGGCGCAGGCGGCGCTGGAAACCGGCTGGGGCAAACACCTGCCCCGCGGTGGCGACGGCAGCAGCAGCAACAACCTGTTCGGCATCAAGGCCGGCAGCAGCTGGGACGGCGACAAGGTCACCGTGCCCACGCTTGAATACGAAAACGGCGTGGCCGTACGCAAGCGCGACCAGTTCCGTGCCTACGATTCGCCGTCCGATTCGTTCGCCGACTACGCCCGCCTGATCAGCGACAGCCCACGCTACGCCCGCGCCCTGGGCCAGGGCGAAAACATCGCCGGCTTCGCCCACGCGCTGGTGCGCGGCGGCTACGCCACCGACCCGTCGTATGCGCAGAAGATCACCGCCATCGCCAACAGCCCGCAGATGCGCGAGGCCTTGGCGGCGCTGCATCTGGATGGGGTGGCGCAATGAACCGGCGCATCGCGAACGCTGTTGTAGGAGCGGCTTCAGCCGCGACGCACTTGCGCGAATCCGATGGAAGCATCGCGACTGAAGTCGCTCCTACAGCTATCGCATCTCTCGCCGTTAACGGTGGCGTGCGTTGCCGTGTATCCGGCACACCGAGGAAGATCCATGGTTGACATGCTCAACACCGGCGTCTCCGGCCTGCTCGCCGCCCAGGTTGGCCTGAGCACCGTCGGCCACAACGTGGCGAACGTCAACACCAACGGCTACAGCCGTCAGCAGGCGTCGTTCGGTACCGCGCTGCCGCAGGGTGTGGGCGGCTATTTCATCGGCAGCGGCGTCAACACGGTGGCGGTGCAGCGCGCGTACAGCCAGTTCCTCAACACCTCGCTGTGGTCGGCCACGTCCAGCTCCAGCCGCGCCGACACCATGGCCGGCCTCACCGGCCAGATCAACAACCAGTTGTCCGGCAGCAGCAACCTGCAGACCTCGCTCGACAGCTTTTTCGGCGCGGTCAACGACACCGCCAATGCGCCGTCGGATACCGCCTCGCGCCAGGTCTTGCTGGCGCGCGCAGGCGGGTTGGTGAGCACGTTCCAGTCGCTGTCCGGCCAGTTCAACCAGCTCTCCAGCCAGGTGCAGCAGCAGATCGGCGACGCCGTCAATTCGATCAACAGCTACAGCGACTCGATCGCCAAGTTGAACGGCCTGATCCGCTCGTCCGTGGCCACCGGCGGCACGCCGCCCTCCGACCTGCTCGACAAGCGCGACGCCCTGGTGAAAGACCTGGCGGCGCAGGTGGGCATCACGGTGGTGCCGCAGAACGACAACACCATCAACGTGTTCGTGGGCAACGGCCAGGCGCTGGTGTCGGACACGCAGTCATACCCGCTGGCCACTGCGCCGAACGTTTACGACGCCACCCGCCAGGAAGTGGTGGGCGCGGCTTCGGGCAGCGTGCTGAGCGGGCGCATCAGCGGCGGCGCCCTGGGCGCCTTGATGGATTTCCGCAGCAGCGTGCTGGACCCGGCGCAGACCCAGTTGGGTCGCACCGCGCAGGCACTGGCCAGCGCCTTCAACGCCCAGCACATGCAGGGCGTGGATCTGAACGGCGACGTGGGCGGCCAGTTTTTCAGCGTGGCCGGCCCCACCGCGCAGGCAGCCAGCAGCAACAACGGCACCGGCAACGTGGACGCCAGCATCAGCGACATCAGCAAGCTCACCGGCGCCGATTACACCCTCAGCTACGCCGGTGGTGCCTGGTCGCTGCGAGACACCAATGGCAACAACGTGGCGATGGGCGGCACCGGTACCGCCGCCGATCCGTTCACGGCAGGCGGCCTGAGCATGGTGGTGCCGGCCGGTGCCGTGGCCGGCGACAGTTTCCGCATCCAGCCCAGCCGCAATGCGGCCGCCAGTCTCGCGGTAGTGATCACCAACCCGGACAAGGTTGCCGCCGCCGCGCCACTGGCCATCAAGAACGGCATCAACAACACCGGTACCGCCACGGCCAGCGCCAGCCTCGATGGCGGCGCGCTCAGCGGCGGTGTCGTGCAGTTCACCTCCGCCACCACGTACACCGTGGACGGCGGCGCCGTACAAACCTACACACCGGGGCAGCCGATCAACGCCAACGGCTGGAACCTGCAATTCAGCGGCACGCCGCAGAACGGCGACAGCTTCACCCTGACGCCAAACAGCAACGCGCAGGGCGACAACACCAACGCGCTGATGCTCGGCAAGGTGGCCAACCTGGGTGTGCTCAACGGCGGCGTCACCAGCGTGGGCGGTGCCTACAGCCAGCTGGTGGGCCAGGTCGGCAGTGCCGGCGCCGTGGCCAACGACGAGAAGACCACGCAAACAGCCGTCTATAACCAGGCCTACGGATCGCAGCAAAGCGTCTCGGGCGTGAACCTGGACGAGGAGGCCGCCAACCTGGTGCGTTTCCAGCAGGCCTATCAGGCGTCGGCGCAGGTCATCACCACCGCCAACAGCATGTTCACCGCGCTGCTCAGCGCCGTGCAGGGGTAAGCCATGCGAGTTTCCACCAGCTGGATGCAGCAGCAGTCGGTCGGCAGCATGATGGATCGGCAAAGCGACCTGTCCAACCTCAGCACGCAGTTGAGCACGGGCAAGCGCATCAACCAGCCCTCCGACGATCCGGTCGGCGCGGCGCGCGCGGTAGACCTTACCCATCTCGGTGCCGACAACGCGCAGTACCAGCGCAACATCACCTCGGCCAACGCGCGACTGGGGCTGGAAGACCAGAGCCTGTCCAACGTCACCAACGTGTTGGGTCGCGTGCGCACGCTGCTGCTGCAGGCGGCCAACGGTTCGCAGACGGATGAAACCCGCGGCGACATCGCCGCCGAGATGGTGCAGTTGCGCCAGCAGTTGCTGGGCCAGGCCAACAGCAAGGATGGCCAGGGCGACTACATTTTCGCCGGCAACCGCACCGGCACCGAGCCGTTCGCCTCGCAAGGCAGCGTCACCTACGTGGGTGACGACGGGCAGCGCATGGTCGCCGCCGGTCCCGGCCTGCAGATCGCCACCGGCGATCCGGGCAGCGCGGTGTTCGTCAATATTCCCAGCGGCAACGGCACGTTTGCCGTCAGCGCCGGCACCGCCAATACCGGCAGCGTGGTGGCGGGCAGCACCAGCGTCAGCAACCCCAACGCCAACCCTTCGGCGTGGGATGGCGGCAGCTACAGCATCGTGTTCACCGCGGCCGATACGTTTGAAGTGCAGGACGGTGTCGGCACCGTGCTGGACACCGGTACCTACGACCCGATCAAGGGCGGCAGCATCACGTTCCGCGGCGCGCAGGTTGCCTTCCAGGGCACGCCCGACGTGGGCGACAGCTTTGCACTGGGCGCATCGCAACCGCAAAGCGTGTTCGCCACGCTGGACAACATCATCAATGTGCTGCAGACGCCCAATGGCGGCGACAGCAAGATGCAGAACGCCATCAACACCCAGTTTTCCAGCCTCGATCAGGCGATCGACAACATTTCGCGTACCCGCGGCAAGGTGGGGGCACGGATGAATGCGCTGGACCAGCAGTCGGGGCTCAACGATGACTTGAGCCTGCAGTACAAGAGCGCGCTTTCAGACGTGCAAAGTGTCAACTACTACGACGCAATCAGCCAGCTCGGCGCGCAAACCACCGCGTTGCAGGCTGCGCAGCAGACCTTTACCAAGGTGCAAGGGTCAAAATTATTTGATTATTTGCGTTGACAAGACTCAAGTTCCGATGTGTTGAGTCGAAACACTGAACAAGGCGGAGGCATTCCCGAGTGAATCCCCGTCCGATTGTCTGGGCCGGCCATCGTCGGCACACAACCCCGATTCGGAGATACTCCCATGGTCATGAGCGTTATTACCAACATCAGCTCGCTGAATGCCCAGAAAAACCTGGCCACGTCGCAGAGCAAGCTGTCCACCGCGATCGAGCGCCTGTCGTCCGGCATGCGCATCAACAGCGCGAAAGACGATGCCGCCGGCCTCGCCATTTCCACCCGCTTCACCACCCAGATCAACGGCCTGAACCAGGCCGTGGCGAATGCCAGTGACGGCATCTCGCTGGCGCAGACCACCGAGTCGGCGCTGAACGAGGTGACCAACAACATGCAGCGTATCCGTACGCTGGCCGTGCAGTCCGCCAACGCCACCAACTCCGACAGCGACCGCGCCGCGCTCGATGCCGAAGTGCAGCAGCGTCTGGCCGAGATCACCCGCATCTCCACGCAGACCACGTTCAACGGTCGCCATGTGCTGGATGGCTCGTTCGGTACGGCGGCGTTCCAGATCGGCGCCAACGTGGGCGAGACGATTTCGGTGAACCTGGAGCAGGGCGCCGGTGCCAGCCAGATTGGCTTGATCGCCAAAACCGGCAGCAGCGCGGCATTTTCCGCCGGCGTGAAGATCGACGGCGACCTCGTCGTCAATCTGGCCGATGGTGGCGGTACCGGTGTAGCCACGACGGCAAACGTGGCCAAGGGCACTTACACCTCGGTGGAGGCCTTGGCGACGGCGATCAACGAGGCCGTCGTGAAGGCGGGCGGAACGGGCACCGTGGCGACCGTCGATGCGACCACCGGCAACCTTGTTCTTGCCGCGGCCACCACGGGTGGCGCCCTGACATACACCGGCGCCCAGGCTGCCGCTGGCAAGATCGGTACGACTGCCCTGGCGACGGGTACCGTGGCGGGTTCGGCCGACAGCGTCGGTGACATCAAGCTCGCTGCGAACGATCTCACCTTCCAGGTGGGCGACGGCTCGGCGGTGGCTCTCGACGCGAAAACCTATCACGGTGTGCAGGAGCTGGCTGACGCGATCAACTCCAAGGGCCTCGACGGCTTGCACGCGTCGGTGGACGCCGACAACAAACTGCAGCTGACGTCGCAGGAGACCCTGGTCATCGGTGGTTCGGCGGCGGGTGCCACGGCAAGCAAGCTGACGGCAGGCTCCTACACGCCGGGCGGTTCGCTCGCCGGTGCCAGCATCAAGACCGTGGCCGGTGCGAATGAAACCATCAGCCGCATCGACTCGGCGCTGTCCACCATCAGCGCCATGCGCAGCGACCTGGGTGCGGTGCAGAACCGCTTCACCTCCACCATCGCCAACCTGCAGACCATTTCGCAGAACCTGAGCGCGTCGCGCAGCCAGATCCAGGATGCCGACTTCGCCGCGGAAACCGCGAACATGTCCAGCGCCAACATCCTGCAACAGGCCGGTGTCTCGGTGCTGGCGCAGGCCAACGCCAGCACGCAGAGCGTGTTGAAGCTGCTGCAGTAACTGCTTGACCCGAGACGGCTGCGGATAGTCCGCAGCCGTCTTCCCCATTACAGGAATCGATATCCATGGCTATCACGGTAGGCTCCACCACACCCACCACGGGTTTGCTGACCTCCATGGGTGTGGGTTCCGGCCTGGACGTCGCCACGTTGGTGGACAAGCTGGTGGCTGCCAAGAAGGCGCCGCAGCAGGACCAGATCACCAACCAGGCCGCCCTGGCCAATACCCAGTTGTCCGGACTGGGCCAGATCGGCGCCGCGCTTTCCGCGCTGCAATCAGCCATGGCCTCCCTCACCGATGGCAGCGCCTTCAACGCGCGCACAGTGAGCGCGGGCGATGCTGATGTGCTGAGCGCCATCAGCAGCGGCAGTCCGGTCAGCGGTAGCTACAAGATCGATGTGAGCCAGTTGGCTACCTCGCTCAAGGCCTCCTCGGCCGCGTTTGCCAACAGCAGTGCCGCAGTAGGTACCGGTACGCTCACCCTCACGGTGGGTGAGCAATCGATGAGCCTGGACCTCAGCGATGGCAACAACTCGCTGGCGCAGGTACGCGATGCGATCAACAAGGCCAGCGACAACCCCGGCGTCACCGCCACCATCGTCAACGGCACCGACGGCGCCCATCTGGTTCTGAGCGGCAGCCGCACCGGCGTCGCCAACGGCTTCACCGTCAGCAGTACGGGTGGCGATGGCGGCCTGGCGGCACTGAACTACGATGCGGCCGCCAGCAGCGGCAACGCGCTCAACGTGATCACCGTGGCGCAGGACGCCGAGTACACCATCGATGGCCTGGCCGGCCACAGCGCCACCAACAGCGTTGCCGGCGCCGTCGATGGACTCACGTTCAACTTGGTCAAGGCTGGCGAGACCACCGTGACCGTGGCCAACGACAACAGCAAGGCCACCAGCGCGCTGACCAATCTGGTCAATACCTACAACAGCTTCGTGGGGATCTACCAGAACCTCACCAAGTACGACGCCACCAGCAAAACCGCCGGCGCCATGATCGGCGATGCCACCATCAACGGCATCAGCAACACGTTGGCGCGACTGGTTGGCGGCAGCGCCAATGGCAGTTCGCTGTCCGAGCTGGGCATCTCGCTGCAGGTGGATGGCACGCTCAAGCTGGACAAGGATGCGCTGACCAAGGCCATGAGTGACGGTGGCAAGCTCGCCGGCAAGCTGTTCGGCGGCGACGACGGCTTTGCCGCGAAGCTCAACAGCCAGCTCGACCAGTGGGTTGGCAGCAACGGCGTGCTGAACAGCCGCACCGACAGCATCAGCCAGCAACTGAAAGACCTTTCGGTGCAACAGACCACGCTGAACACCCGCATGGCTGACCTCACCGCGCGCTACCAGGCGCAGTTCAGTGCGCTGGACACGTTGATGTCCAAGCTCAACAGCACGAGCAGCTACCTGCAACAGCAGTTCGATGCATTGAACAACGTCAACAAGAAGTAACCCCAAACCTATTCGCAGGAGATGCAGTCATGGGATTCGGCTACGGCGCAGGCGCCTACCAACAGATTCGCTCGCACGGCGGTGTGGAGTCGGCTGACCCGCATGGCCTGATCACGTTGCTGATGGACGGCGCGCTGGAGCGCCTCATCAAGGCGCGCGCACACATGATGCGCGGGGAAGTGGCCGCCAAGGGCGAAGCCATCGGCCGTTGCATCGAGATCATCGGCGGGCTGCGCGACAGCCTGGATCTCAAGGTCGACCCGGTGAACACCGGCCGGCTCGATTCGCTTTACGAATACATGAGCCGCCGCCTGCTGCAGGCCAACCTGCGCGACGACGCCAGCCTCATCGACGAAGTCAGCAAGCTGCTGCAGCAAGTGCGTGACAGCTGGGTGCAGATCGCCCCGTCCGCAACCCAACGCGCCGCCAGCGCATGAGTGCCTCCGCCATGTCCAGCGAAAGCAGCATCGTTGAACAGGCCTTGCAGCTGAGCCGCGACATGCTCAGTGCCGCCCAGGCGCAGGAATGGGAACAGCTGGCCAGCTTGGAAGCCCAGCGCGAGCCATTGCTGCGTCGCGAGCATTCCGCCGACGTGGTTGAGCAACTGGGCGAAATCCTGGCCTGCGACCGCGAGCTGCGCACCCTGGTGCGCCAGGCCCGCGACGAGGCTGCCGCACAATGGCAGCGCCAGAGCGGCCAGGCGCGCGCGATCCGCGCCTACGCGCAGGCCTAGGCGGGTATCGAAGCGTTGTTGTAGGAGCGACTTCAGTCGCGATGCTTCTGCTTTGGAGATCCCGAGCAAGAGCATCGCGACTGAAGTCGCTCCTACAGGTTCACGGTTCACCGCCGCCCCGCCGCTCCGCCGCCGCTACACTCAGCCCACGCCACCATATGACCGGGGATCACGATGGATGCCAATAGCTGGGACGAGTTCGAGCAGCGCGTGAGCTGTGACGAGAGCCTGCATGTGGACAGCGAAGCCATGCCCTGGCCAGACGCCCAGGCGCACCAGGCGCGGCTGGCCGAGCGCAACCTCAACACTTTGTCTGCGGTCGCTGCACTGGAAGAGCGTTACGCCGAAACCGACGATGACAGTCCGCTGATGCTGGAGATCCAGCGGATGGACGCCAAGCTCACCGCACTGGTCGATATCGTCAATCACCTGCTGGTACCCGCCAGCGTGCTGCCGCCACGGCAGGCCCTGCGCTTCAACGCCGTCGGTGCGGTGCTGCCTGCGGCGCTGGTGCCGGGTGATACCTTGGTAGTGCGGTTGCGTTTCGATGTATGCCGCAGCCTGCCGCTGGAGCTGGCGGCCAGGGTGGAGCGTCGGTTGGACAACGGCCATGTGTTTGTGGTGTTCGCCGCGCCGGGTGACGTGCTGGGTGACGCGATTGAGCGACTGGTTTTTCGCCATCACCGACGCAAAGTGGCAGAAACGCGCCAACTGACGTCCTGAGGCAGTTGCGGACAGGTGTCAGGCCGTGACCACGGTCACACTTCGCCTTGCTGGCGCGAACCTTTGTTGACGCTCGCGTCACGACGACGATGTCGATCGTGTTTCCTCCCTCTATAAATTCAACGCTAATTGATTCAATCATTTAGCGCGGTTCCCGGCCTTTTCCCGGCCACTCCGGCGGCGTGCCGGAGGGATGAAAAGCTGACACACGACGTTTTGCCGTCACCAAAAAGTCGTCGTTGGCCCCCTTGTTGCAATGTGTCCATCGAGCCCGGCGACGTAAACCCGCCGCATCGATGAACGGCCTCCCGCGAGGGGTCAGGCCACAGCAAAAGGCAACAGGGGTATCACCATGCAGAAATTCGACTTCCTGGTTATCGAGTCCGACCGCTCCCGTGTGGATGCCGTGATGTCGGCACTGCATTTCCTGGGGTATCGACCACAGCAGGGTGACCAGTGCACGGATGCGGACGAGTCGATGCAGGCGTGGCGCGGCGTGTATGTCGGCCAGGTGAGCGACGAAGCGGAAGCCGAACGCCAGCTTGCCCTGCTGGGTGACACGGCGGCGCATGTGCCGATGCTGCTGGCCGACGACTCCGCCTGGCTGGGCCGCTTCACCGCCACCTCTTCACCGTTCACCACCCGCGTGGCCACGCTGGCTTTCCCACTGCGCTACGAGCAGATGGCCGAAGCGATGCGCGCCATGTATGCGCGCCTGCTGGGTGGCCAGGGCAACGGCATCCGCTTCGTGGGGCACTCCACACCGATGAACCACGTCAACGCCTTGATCCGCCAGGTGGCGCCGTTCGACTCCAGCGTGCTGGTGCTGGGCGAGTCGGGCACCGGCAAGGAAATGGTGGCGCGCTCGATCCACGACAGCTCCCCGCGCCGCGACAAACCCTTTGTGGCGATCAACTGCGGCGCGATCCCCGCCGAGCTGCTGGAAAGCGAATTGTTCGGCCATGAGAAGGGCTCGTTCACCGGCGCCATCAACACCCGCAAGGGCCGTTTCGAGATGGCCGAGGGCGGCACGCTGTTCCTCGACGAGATCGGCGACATGAGCCTGCCGATGCAGGTGAAGCTGTTGCGCGTGCTGCAGGAGCGCGTGTTCGAGCGCGTCGGCGGCAACAAGACCCAGCATTGCGACGTGCGCATCATTGCCGCCACCCATCGCAACCTGGAGCAATCCATCACCGACGGGAAATTCCGCGAGGATCTGTTCTACCGCCTCAGCGTGTTCCCGCTGGAGTTGCCGGCATTGCGCGAGCGGCTGGACGACCTCTCCGTGCTGATCACCGAATTCAACCAGCGGCTGGCCCGCCGCGGCCTGGGCGTGGTGCGCTTCGGCACCACCGCGATGCATGCGTTGCAGGCTTATCCATGGCCCGGCAACGTGCGCGAGCTGTCCAACCTGGTCGAGCGCATGGCCATCCTGTTCCCCCACGGCGAAGTGCGCGCCAGCGACCTGCCCGAGAAATACCGCGGCCAGCAGGTCTGCGATGACGTACGCAGCTCCGACCTGCTGGCGATGATGGAGGGCCGCGCCCCCGTCGTTGCCGACATCAGCGAAGCCCGCCCGTCCGTGTCCACCATGGGCCTGTTGCCGGAGGACGGCCTGGACCTGAAGGATCACCTGGCCGACATCGAAGTGGGCCTGATCCGCCAGGCACTCGACGCCACCGGCGGCGTCGTCGCCCACGCCGCCCGCCTGCTGCACATGCAGCGCACCACGCTGGTGGAAAAGCTGCGCAAGTACGGGTTGCAGGGGAGCATGGCGGCGTAAGGCCGGGAATCGGGAATGGGGAATAGGGAATCGCAAGAGCGTCGCCGCGAGCGGACTCTTGCGGTTTCGCTGTCATCCCTGTTCACGCCGAGCGTGATTCGCGCCGGCAGACACGCCTCGACTCCGGCTTTCGCTCGGGGCAAACGCTTGGGAAAGGCGATCTGGCTGACAAAAGCCGCCAACACCACGCCTTTGCGATTCCCCATTCCCGATTCCCGATTCCCGGCAACAACTGGCACGCCTCGTGCATCCACCTCATGCAAACCCGACACGTGTCGGGATTTCGTCACCCGCCCGCTGTAGATGAGGCAGCCATGAGTACGATCGAAGTCAACAACCTGCTTGCCCAGATGCGCCAGATGACGGCGCAGGTGCGTCCGGCGGAATCCGCGTTCAAGGCGGCTCCGGCAGTGGGGCAGGCGGGCCAGCCTGATTTTTCCGCCTTGCTGAAGCAGTCGATCGCGTCGGTGGGGCAGACCCAGATGGAAGCGGGCCGCATGGCGGCAAGTTTCGAGCGCGGCGATGCCGGCGCGGATCTGGGCCGCACCATGATCGCGATGCAGAAGGCCGACTTGTCATTGCGCAGCATGGTCACCGTGCGCAACAAGCTCGTCGATGCGTACAAGGACATCATGAACATGCCGGTCTGACGCACTTCGTCCACCGCCGACTCCCTTCATAGAAAACGAGCAGCCCCATGGCCGACAACGGCATCGCGACCACCGACAACAACGGTCGCCTTGATACCTTCAAGCAGCTTTCCCGCAACCCGGCGGCGCGCCAGCTCATGTTGCTGGTGGCCGTGGCCGGCGCGGTGGCGCTGGGGGTTGCCGTGGTGCTGTGGTCGCGCGGGCCGAACTACGGCTTGCTGTATGCGGGGCTCGGGCAGAACGACGCCGCCGCGATCACGCAGCAGCTGCAATCCACCAACACGCCGTTCAAGCTCAGCAGCGATGGCTCGTCGATCATGGCGCCGGCCGCCGACCTGGCCGCGCTGCGGCTGAAACTTGCCGGCCAGGGCCTGCCTCAGGGCACGGCCTCATCCACCGCCACGGGTGGCGATTCGCCGTTCGGCATGAGCGACCTGGCCGAGCGCACCCGTTACCAGCAACTGCTGGAGACCGACCTGGGCAACACCATCGGCGGGCTGCAGTCGGTACGCTCCGCGCGCGTGCACCTGGCCTTGCCTAAGCCGTCGGCCTTCATCCGCGACAACCGCCCGGCCACCGCCTCGGTGCTGGTGACGCTGTACCCGGGCCGCCAGTTGGACGCCGGCCAGGTGGCGGCGATCGTGCACCTGGTGTCTGCCAGCGTGCCGGATCTGGATACGCGCCAGGTGTCGGTGATCGACCAGCAGGGCCAGTTGCTCACCACCGACCCGGACAGCCCCGGCGCCATCGGCGACAGCCGCCTGCGCCTTTCCACCCGTATCGAGAACACCTACGCCGAACGCATCGAACAATTGCTGACCCCGCTGGTGGGGCCGGGCAGGGTGCGGGCGCAGGTGTATGCGGATCTGGATTTCAGCCAGACCGAGAAAGCCACCGAAACCTTCGGCCACGACCACCCGGCGCTGCGCAGCGAGCAGACCAGCAGCGAACGCCGCGGCGATGGCGCCCAGGGCGGCGTGCCCGGCGCGCTGAGCAACCAGCCGCCCGCGTTGGTGGCCCAGCCGACCGCGGCCAATCCGGATGCGGGCGCCGCCAACGCCAAGCCCGATCCGAAGGCGGCCACCGGCACCACCACCACGACCACCAGCACCGCCGATACGTCCAGCAGTGCCACCCGCAATTACGAACTGGACCGCACCATCAGCCATGTCAGCGATCCGGCCGGGCGGTTGGCGCGGCTCACCGTGGCGGTGGTGCTGGACAACAAGCTGGTCAGCGGCGGCACCACCGAGGGCGGCGATCCGAAGCCGGCCACCAGCGTGCCGTTCACCGCGCAGGAGTTGCAACACCTCACCGACCTGACCAAGAACGCCGTGGGCTTCAACGCCGCGCGCGGCGACAGCGTCAGCGTGGTCAACCAGTCGTTCCAGCGCGGTCCCTCGCCCGAGGCCTTGCCGGATACGCCGTTCTGGCAACGGCCAGGCATGATGGATCTGATCAAGCAGGGCGTCGGTATCCTGCTGGCGCTTCTGGTAGCGTTCGGCGTGCTGCGACCGCTGTTGAAAGGGCTGTTGCGAGGGGAGGCTCCGGCGCGTGCATTGCCGTCGCCGATGCCGCAGATTTCCGTACGCGTCGATGACGAACCGCAGGACGCGGACGAGCCGGCGCGGTTGCACAACACACCCGCGCTTGCCTACGAGCAACGCGTGGGAGCGGCTCGCCGGATGGTGACCGAAAATCCGAAACAGGTGGCTCAGGTGGTAAAGAACTGGGTGAGCGAAGATGGCAGTTGATCAATCCAAGATTTCCGGTGCGCAGCGTGCGGCCATTCTGCTGCTGACGCTGGGCGAAGAGGACGCTGCCGAAGTGCTCAAGCACCTCAGCGCGCGCGACGTGCAGGCGGTGGGGTCGGCCATGGCCGCCCTGTCCGGTGTATCGCGCGAGCAGGTCGAGGTGGTGCTGGACAAGCTCGACGCCGACATGGGCCAGCAGACCGCGCTGGGCGTGGGCACCGAGGAGTACATCCGCAAGATCCTCGTCAACGCGTTGGGCGAGAACAAGGCTGGCGGCCTGATCGACCGCATCCTGCTGGGTCGCAGCAGCAAGGGCCTGGAATCGCTGAAGTGGATGGAGAGCCGCGCCATCGCCGAGATGATCAACCAGGAGCATCCGCAGATCATCGCGCTGGTGCTGGCGCATCTCGAACCGGACCAGGCCGCCGAGGTACTTGGCTACCTGCCCGAGCGCGTGCGCAGCGACGCGGTGATGCGCATCGCCACGCTCGACGGCGTGCAGCCGCATGCGCTGAACGAGCTCGATGAAATCATGGAGCGTCAGTTCTCCGGCACCACCAAGAAACTGAAGTCCGCCAACGTGGGCGGGCTCAAGGCCGCCGCCGACATCCTCAATGCGATGGAGTCCAGTCGCGAAACCGAGTTGATGGGTGCCATCCGTACTCACGACGAGGCCCTCAGCGGGCGTATCGAGGACTTGATGTTCGTGTTCGAGGACCTGGCCGAGCTGGACGACCGCGGCATGCAGACGCTGCTGCGCGAAGTGCCGTCGGGCACGCTGATCACCGCATTGAAGGGCGCCGAACCGGCCATCCGCGAAAAGATCTTCGCCAACATGTCCAAGCGCGCCGCCGACATGATGCGCGACGACCTGGAAGTGAAGGGTCCGGTGCGCCTGAGCGACGTCGACGCGGCGCAGAAGGAGGTGCTGGTGATCGCCCGCAAGCTGTCCGATGCCGGCCAGCTCAACCTGTCCTCCAGCGGCGATGAGTTCGTCTGATGGTCGCGGTCGTCGGCAACGGGCCTGATGTGCAGCGTTGGGAATTGCCCAACGTGGGCAACGGCGAGTTGCCGAACCGCCGCAAGGACGACCCGCCGCAGCCGACCGTGCGCGATCTCGAAGCGCTGGAGCAGCAGGCGCGCGAGGAAGGCTATGCCGCCGGCCGTGCCGAAGGGCTGGCTGCCGCGCGACAGCAATTGCAACAGAACATGGTGCGCTTCGACGCACTGTGCGAGGCCGCCGCCCGTCCGCTGCAGGCACTCGACGACCGCACCGAGCAGGAGCTGGCGCGGCTGGCGATCGTGATGGCGCGGCGCGTCGTGGCGCGCGAGCTGCAATTGTCCCCCGACCTGATCGCCAAAGCCGTGCGCCAGGCCGCCGCGGCCTTGCCCGCGGCCACGCGCGACCTGCGCGTGCATCTTCACCCCGATGACCTGGCCTTGCTGCGCGAGCTGGGCGCGGTCGAAAGCCATTGGCAACTGCACGCGGACGCCAGCCTGACGCGCGGCGGCTGCCAGCTGGAAAGCGAACGTTCCCGCCTCGATGCCACCGTCGAAGCACGCCTGGCCGCGGTGGTCGATGCGGTGCTCGGTGACGATGTGGACGACGAGGCTGGCGCATGAATGCCCAGGTCGACACCGTCGCGCGGCAGCTGTCGTGGCAGCAGAAGCTGGCCCGGCGCACGGCGCGCGCGGAGACCGTGCGTACGCTGGCGGTCGAAGGCTGCCTGCGGCGGGTCGTGGGATTGACGCTGGAGGCGGAAGGTTGCGAAGCGGCGCTCGGCGCGCGCTGCCTGGTCGACACCGCCGACGGCGCGCAACTGGATACCGAAGTCGTGGGCTTTGCCGACGAACGGCTGCTGCTGATGCCGGTCGGCGACATGCACGGCGTATTGCCCAACGCCCGCGTCCGCCCCTGCGCACACACCCGCGGCCTGCCGGTGGGTCATGCGCTGCTGGGCCGTGTGGTGGGCGCCGATGGCATACCACTGGATGGCCTGGGCCCGCTGGAATCCGATGAACACGCGGCGCTGAAGAGCGAGCCGATCAACCCGATGGCGCGCAAGCCCATCGATGCGCCGCTGGACGTGGGCGTGCGTGCGATCAATGCCTTGCTCACCGTGGGCCGCGGCCAGCGGCTGGGCCTGTTCGCCGGCTCCGGCGTGGGCAAATCCACCCTGCTGGGCATGATGACGCGCTACACCAACGCCGACGTGGTGGTGGTGGGGCTGATCGGCGAGCGCGGCCGCGAGGTGAAGGAATTCGTCGAGCACACGCTGGGCGAGGAAGGCCGCCGCCGTGCCGTGATCGTGGCCGCGCCGGCCGACGCGCCGCCGCTGAAACGCTTGCGCGGCGCGCAGTACGCCACCGCCATCGCCGAGTGGTTCCGCGACCGCGGCATGCGCGTGCTGCTGCTGATGGACTCGATCACCCGCTACGCCCAGGCCCAACGCGAGATCGCGCTGGCCATCGGCGAGCCGCCGGCCACCAAGGGTTACCCGCCCTCGGTATTCGCGATGATGCCGGCACTGGTCGAGCGCGCCGGCAACGATGCGGACGGCCGCGGTTCGATCACCGCGTTCTACACCGTGCTTACCGAGGGCGATGATTACCGCCACGATCCGATCGCGGATGCGGCGCGCGCCATTCTGGACGGCCATATCGTGCTGTCACGCGACCTGGCCGAAGCCGGGCATTACCCGGCCATCGACATCGAGGCGTCGATCAGCCGCGTGATGCCCGCCGTGGTGGCACGCGAGCATCTGCGCGCGGCGCAGCGTTTCCGCCAGGTCTATTCCGCCTATCGCCAGCAGCGCGACCTGATCGCCGTGGGCGCGTACCAGAAAGGCTCCGACCCGCAGGTCGATCTGGCCATCGACATGTGGCCGCAACTGCGCGCCTTCCTGCAGCAGGAGGTGGATGAACCGATGACGCTCGAGATGGCCATCACCAAACTCGATGAACTGGCCGAGCAGGTGCCCGGATGAGTTCGCGCGCAGTGCAATTGCAGCCGGCGGTGGATCAGGCGAAACAACGCACCGAGGAGGCGCTGGCGCAACTGGCCTTGCAACAGCAGCAGTTGGCCAAGGGCGAGCACCAGTTGGGCGAGCTGAAGCGCTACCGCCAGGAATACGCCAGCAACGGCGACGGCAGCCTGACCGTGAGTGCGCTGCTGAACCGTCAGAAATTCGTCGAGCGCATCGACCAGGCGATCGCGCAGCAGACCAGCGAGGTTGCCCGCCTGCAGCGCCTGCTCGACCAGGTGCGCGGCCGCTGGCACCAGGCGCATGCGCGCGAAAGCGCGCTCGACAGCGTGATCGAACATTGCCTCGAAGAGGAGCGCCAGGCCGCCGACCGCCACGAGCAGGCCGAGATCGACGAACGCATGCAATACCGGCGGCCACGCTGATGGCGCGGATCTTGCCTTTCATTCGGGGTATGGAGGGTGCGCCGGGCGCGCACCTGCCGCCTGTTTTTCGCTACCCGGCGTGCGCACGGCCTGTTGTCGCCCACGTACGCCACTGCTGACGGAGTCACTTCGCCATGACCGCTACCGCCGCTGTTCTCCCCGCCGCCGTTCCGCGCGCCACACCGACGCCCGAGCCGCGCGAAGCGGCATCCAGCCCCGGCAAGTTCGATCAGCAACTCGACGCCGCCCGCCAGAAGCAGGCCTCGCCCGCTGACGACGGCAAGAAGGCGCCGTCCGGTGATCAGGCCGGCAAGACGGCGGACACGCCGCCTGCCGCGAGCGCGCCGGCGGCCGTATCCGCCAAGGCCGTCGCCGGCACCGCGGTCGAGACAACCGCGATCACCAAGGACATCGACGACGACGCGCCGGCCGATGGCGACACCCCGGCCGCGGCGCTGGCCAGTGCGATGCTGGCCCTGCTCGGGCCTGCCACCACCACCTTGCGACCGCCGCTTGCTGGCCTTGCCGACGCGAAGGTCGGTTTCGCCGGCAAGGCCGTGGCTGGCGACGCCGGCGCGGCGGCCCTGCTGAAATTGAACACGGCCGCCACTGGTACCGCCGCCAACGCGACCGCAGACATCACGGCCTTGCCGCCAGGTGCCGGGATCATGCTTGCCGCGGGCGAGGCCCGGCTCGCCGCCAGCGAAACCCGGCTCGCCGCCGTCGACAAACCCGGCGATGCGGCGACCCAGCCAGCCGCCGCGCTGACGTCGCACAGCACCGGCACCCAGGCGGCGCCGACGGTGCATCAATTGCAGATTCCCACACCCGCGGGCGGCCACGGCTTTGCCCAGGAGCTTGGCCAGCAAGTGGCCTGGCTGGGTGGGCAGGACGTCAAGCAGGCACGCATCCGGTTGAATCCGGAGGATTTGGGCCAGCTCGACATCAAGGTCAGCGTCAACCACGGTCGGGTCGACGTGGTGTTCAACGCGCAACACCCCGGCGCGGTAGCCGCCGTGCAGCAAAGCCTGCCGCAGCTCGACCAGATGCTGGGCCAGCACGGACTCTCGCTGGGCCACACCGAAGTCGGCCAGCACGACCGCGGCAGCCACAACGGTGGTGAGCATCAAACCGCCGAAGGCGCTGGAATCGATGACGTCGGCGACATCCATGGCCTGGCGGCATCACCCGTTTCGGTCGGCTTGCTGGATGCGTTTGCCTGAGGCGGGAACGGAGAATAGGGAATAGGGAATCGCAAAGCAGCGCCCGCCACGGGCATGCATGTTCCTGTCCCACAGTTTTGTCGTCCCTGCGAATTCCCATCCCGGCACCAAAGCGTCACGTCAACCTGCCGCCAGGCGTCAAGAAAGCGCCACGTTGCCCGCGCGTCTCCGCCAGATCCTAGCTGCCATGCGCTTTTCGCCGATGGCACACGGTTTGCTTCTGATGGGCATCGCCCGGTTGCACGGGCTTTCCCCTGAAACTGAGACCGAGGTTTTCCATGGCTGTAGCCGACGAAGGGCGGGTTGAGGCACCACCTGCACCGAAGAAGAAAAGTCCCCTCGCGATGATCATCGGCCTGGTGCTGCTGCTGTTGGCGCTTGGCGGTGGCGGCTTCGCCTACAAGACGATGCACGCCAAGGCCGAGGCCAAGAACGCCAACCCGGCGTCGAAGGCGGAGCTGTACCTGCCGCTCGATCCGCCGTTCGTGGTCAATTTTCGCGACGATGAGTCGCTGCGCTATCTGCAGGTGGGCATCACGCTGATGTCGCATGACGCCGATGCGCTGGCCGCGGCCAAGGCCGCCGACCCGGTGATCCGTGATGCGCTGGTGTCGCTTTTCAGCAGCCAGGAATACTCGATCATCAGCAATACCGCCGGTCGCGACAAGCTGCAGGCGCAGGCGCTGGCGGCGGTGCGCAAGATCGTGCAGGCGCGCCTGGGAAGGCCCGGCGTGGATGCGTTGTACTTCACCAGCTTCGTGATGCAGTGACCGGGACGCCGCGATGAGCGATCTGCTTTCCCAGGACGAAATCGACGCGTTGCTGGACGGCGTCGAAGGTGGCGATGTCACCACCGGCACCGACGAGCCGCTGCCGCCGGGCACCGTGCTTTCGTACGACTTCACCCAGCAGGACCGGCTGGTGCGCGGGCGCCTGCCCACGCTGGAAATGGTCAACGACCGTTTTGCGCGATTCTTCCGCACCGCGATCTTCAACGTGTTGCGCAAGACCTGCGAAGTGTCGGTGCTGGGCGTGAAGATGGTGAAGTTCACCGAGTACGTGCATGGCCTGGCGGTGCCCAGCAATTTGAACCTGGTGCGTATCAAGCCGCTGCGCGGCAGTGCGCTGGTGGTATTCGAGCCGCGGCTGGTGTTCACCGTGATCGACAACTTCTTCGGTGGCGATGGCCGCTACCACGCGCGCATCGAAGGCCGCGATTTCACCGCCACCGAAAACCGCGTCATCCAGATCATGCTGACCGAGCTGTTCGGCGCGATGACCGAAGCGTGGGCACCGGTGCTGGGGCTGGATTTCGAATACATCAACTCCGAGATCAACCCGCAGTTCGCCAACATCGTCAGTCCCACCGAGACGGTGGTGGTGTCGCGCTTCCACGTCGAGCTCGATGGCGGTGGCGGCGAAATCCATCTTACCTTGCCGTACGCCATGGTCGAGCCGATCCGCACCTTGCTGGACGCCGGCGTGCAGAGCGATCGGGTCGATCGCGACGATCGCTGGGCCGAGTTCCTGCATGAGGAAGTGCTCGACGCCGAGGTGGCGCTGAGTTCGCTGCTGCTCGAAACGCGGCTCAGCATCGGCGAGTTCCTGCACCTGCGTCCGGGCGACGTCATCCCGATCCAGTTGCCCGAACTGACCACCGTCTATGCCGAGGACGTGCCGGTGTTCCGCGGCAGCTACGGCCAATCCAACGGCCGCAATGCGGTGCGTTTCCATACCCAGGCCGGGCGGCGCGAAAGGCGCATGTCCGGCGATCACCAGACAGAGAAGAAGCCAGCATGAACCAGTCCACCGAAGACAGCGCGGTTGCCGACCCGAGCGAACGCGTCCAGTTCGATTCCCTGCAGAACCTCCCCGGCGGCCTGGGCGAGGTCAACCTCGACATGATCCTGGATGTGCCGGTGACCCTGGCGATGGAAGTGGGGCGCACCCGCATCAGCATCCGCAACCTGCTGCAGCTCAACCAGGGCTCGGTGGTGGAACTGGATCGTGCCGCCGGCGAACCGCTGGATGTGTTCGTCAATGGCACCCTGGTGGCGCACGGAGAAGTGGTGGTAATCAACGAGAAGTTCGGCATCCGCCTGACCGACGTGATCAGCCCCGCGGAACGCGTGCGCAAACTGCGATGAATACCCTGGCCCTCATGCTGGCGGTCGCACCAGCCGCCGCCGAATTCGACCCCGCCAGCGAACTGGTGCGGGTGATCCTGAGCCTGTTCGGCATCATTGCGTTGATCGTTGTGGCCGGCTGGCTCACCCGCCGGTTGCAGCGTCGCCCCGGCATGGGTGGGCGCCGCATCCGCTGCGTGGAAACCTTCGCGGTGGGCGCGCGCGAGCGCCTGTTGCTGATCGATGCCGACGGCAAGCGCCTGCTGGTAAGCATGGGCGCAGGCGGTACCCGCACGCTGCACGTGTACGACGGTGAAGTGCCCGCGCCAAGCGAGCCGGAGCCGATCAAGCCCCTGCCCAGTGCCAGCGACCTGCTGGCACGCTGGAAGCGCCGCTCATGAAGCGTTGGCGCTGGATCATCGCAGCACTGCTGGTGGTGCTGCCGCTGGGCGCGTGGGCGGTGACGCCGGGCATCCCGGTGTTGAACGTGCAGACCGCCGCCGACGGCGCCAAGAACTGGACGCTGTCGCTGCAGGTGCTTGCGCTGATGACGGCGCTGACGCTGTTGCCGGCGATCCTGCTGATGATGACGTCGTTCACTCGCATCATCATCGTGCTGGGTTTCCTGCGCCAGGCATTGGGCACGCAGTCCACGCCACCCAATCAGGTGCTGCTGGGGCTGGCGCTGTTCCTCACGTTGTTCGTGATGTCGCCGGTGCTGACCAAGGCCTACGACGAGGGTGTGAAGCCGTACATGGATGGCAACCTCAGCGCCGAGCTGGCGCTGCCGGCGGCCACCGCGCCGTTCAAGCACTTCATGCTGGACCAGACCCGCGATGCGGATCTGCAGTTGTTCACCCGGCTGGCCAAGGAAAAACCGTACGCCAGCAAGGCCGACGTGCCGTTCAAGGTGGCGATGCCGGCCTTCCTCACCAGCGAGTTGAAGACGGCGTTCCAGATGGGCTTCCTGCTGTTCGTGCCGTTCCTGATCATCGATCTGGTGGTGGCCAGCGTGCTGATGTCGATGGGCATGATGATGGTCTCACCCATGATCATCTCGCTACCGTTCAAGATCATGCTGTTCGTGCTGGTCGATGGCTGGACGCTGCTGCTCGGCACCCTGGCCGGGAGCTTCTACACGTGACCGCGCAGGCTACGCCATCTGTAGGAGCGCACCCTGTGCGCGATGCTTTTGCTTGTGTCGCACCGATGACCTGTAGGAGCGACTTCAGTCGCGACGCTCTCTGGTCAAGCAAGAGCAAAAGCTTTCGATCGCCTTCGAGCGCCAACGGCGATCGAGAGCTCTCGCTCTTGCTCGACCAACCAAAAGCGTCGCGACTGAAGTCGCTCCTACAAAAATCCAGAGCAAGAGCATCGCGCACAGGGTGCGCTCCTACAGGGGTGTGCACACCACGGAGCAACCCATGACGCCTGAATCCGTCATGGAGTTTGGCCAGCACGCGCTGTATGTGGCGATGCTGGTGGCTGCGCCGTTGTTGCTGACTGCGCTGGCCGTGGGCCTGCTGATCGGCGTGATCCAGGCGGCCACGCAGATCAACGAGATGACCCTGAGCTTCATCCCCAAGCTGATTGCGATGGCGCTGGTGGCCTTGGTCACCGGGCCGTGGATGCTGCGGGTGCTGGTGCAGTTCACCAAGCAGTTGATCGAAAGCCTGCCGAGTGCGATCAGATGACAGGGCTGGATCTGGCGCAGCTGCCGGCCTGGATGGGTAGCCTGTTCTGGGCGTTGGCGCGGGTCAGCGGGCTGTGCCTGGTGGCGCCGGTTTTCAGCGCCACGGTGATCTCGGCGCGGATCCGGGTGGGCGTGGTGGTGGTGTTGACGCTGGTGCTGGCGCCGATGGCCTCGGCCACGATCGATCCGCTGAGCGCCGAAGGCGTGGCGACGATGGCGGGGCAGGTGTTGATCGGCGCGGCCATCGGTTTCGTGTTGAAGCTGGTGTTCGAGGCGGTGTCGCTGGGCGGGACCCTGATTGCGCAGAGCATGAGCCTGGGTTTCGCCGAAGTGGTGAATCCGCAGGCCGGCGGCAGCTCGCCGGTGTTGAGCCAGTTCTACCTGATACTGGTGACGCTGCTGTTTCTGGTGATGGACGGCCACTTGCGCTTGATTGCGCTGCTTGCCGACAGCTTTCATACCTTGCCGCCGGGCGTGCCGGCGATCAACGCCAATGGCCTGCACGCGGTGGCCAGTTTTGGCGCGGAGCTGTTTGCCGGCTCGGTGCGGGTGGCGTTGCCGGCGATGACGTCGCTGCTGGTGGTGAACATCGGCTTTGCGGCGATCAGCCGCGCGGCGCCGTCGATGAACCTGTTCGCGGTGGGTTTTCCGATCACCGTGTCGCTGGGTTTCGTTGCGTTGTGGTTGTCGCTGCGCAGCCTGCCCGGTGCGTTCGAGGCCTTGCAGGGCGACGCCTGGTCGCTAATGCGCAACCTCATAGGGAGCTGACGCCGTGGCTGACGACAGCGACCAGGAAAAAACCGAACAACCTACCGAAAAACGCCTTCGCGAATCCCGCGAAAAGGGCGAGGTTCCGCGATCGCGCGATCTGTCCGGCGCGATGGTGGTGCTGGCTGGCGTGGCGGCCTTGATGAGCAGCGGCCCCAGCGCGTACCTGCATGCGCAGCGGATTTTTTCGCTGGGGTTGCACTATTCGCGCGATGCGCTGTTTTCCGACGCGTTGCCCGGCCGCGCGCTGGTGGCGGCGATGCACGAGGCGATGGCGCTGTTCTGGCCGGTGGCGGCGGCGACGATGCTGGCCACGGTGGCGGCGCCCTTGTTGCTGGGCGGGCTGAATTTCAGCGCCAAGGCGCTGGAGCCGAAGTTCGAGCGGCTCGACCCGATCAAGGGGCTGGGCAAGATTTTCGCCATGCGTGGCCTGGTGGAGCTGGGCAAGGCACTGCTGAAACTGTTGTTTATCGGCGCGGTGCTGGCCTTGCTGCTGCGCCACTGGCAGGGCGAGCTGCAGGCGACTGGCAGCGGCTCGGTGACGGCCGGCATTGCCCAGTCGATCAGCCTGATGGGCAGGGCCGCGCTATGGTTCGGCTCGATGCTGGCGCTGATCGGCGGCATCGACGCGCTCTACCAGAAGTACGACCACAGCAAGAACCTGCGCATGACCAAGCAGGAAATCAAGGACGAGATGAAGGAGAGCGAGGGCAACCCCGAGATGAAGGGGCGCATCCGCCAGGTGCAGCAGGCGCAGGCACGCCGCCGCATGATGGAAGACCTGCCCAAAGCCGACGTGGTGGTGGTCAACCCCACCCACTTCGCGGTGGCGCTGCGCTACGACGATGGCCACATGGGCGCGCCCCGGGTGATCGCCAAGGGCGTGGACGTGCTGGCCCAGCAAATCCGCCTGGTGGCGGGCTCCCATCACATTCCGATGGTCGAAGCGCCGCCGTTGGCACGCGCCTTGTATGCAACCACGGAAATAGGGCGGGAAATTCCTGCCGCCCTGTACGTGGCGGTGGCGCAGGTACTGGCCTACGTCTACCAGCTGAAGCAAGCAACGGCGCAGGGCGAGACACCGCCCGCGGCACCGGTCCCCGACGTCGATCCTGAACTGATGGGGCCTTATCGCGACACATGACGAGTCAAATCCATGACGGGTGCAGACGTACTAGGCAATTTCAAACACTTCGCCCGACGGGGAATTGGCGCACCAGTGATGATGCTGGTGATGCTGGCGATGCTGATGTTGCCGCTGCCGCCGTTCCTGCTCGACATGTTGTTCAGCTTCAATATCGCGCTGTCGCTGGTGATCCTGCTGGCGGTGGTCTACGTGATGCGGCCGCTGGAGTTCGCGGCGTTTCCCACCGTGGTGCTGATGGCGACCTTGCTGCGCCTGGCACTGAACATCGCCTCCACCCGTGTGGTGCTGCTGCACGGCCATGACGGCCCCGGCGCCGCCGGCAAGGTGATCGAGGCGTTTGGCGAGTTCGTCATCGGCGGCAACTTCGCGGTCGGCCTGGTGGTGTTCATCATCATCACCATCATCAACTTCGTGGTGGTGACCAAGGGCGCCACCCGCGTGTCGGAGGTGACCGCGCGGTTCACGTTGGACGCGATGCCCGGCAAGCAGATGGCGATCGACGCCGACTTGAACGCCGGCCTGCTGACCCAGGAACAGGCGCGCGATCGCCGCCAGGAAGTGCGCGAGGAGGCGGACTTCTACGGCTCGATGGACGGTGCCTCGAAATTCGTGCGCGGCGATGCTACCGCCGGCATCCTGATCCTGATCATCAACATCGTCGGTGGCTTCTTCGTCGGCGTGATGCAGCACGGCCTGTCGGCCGGTGAGGCCGCCTCCACCTACACCTTGTTGACCATCGGCGACGGCCTGGTGGCGCAGGTGCCGGCGCTGATGCTGTCGGTGGCCGCGGCGATCATCGTCACCCGCGTGTCGAAATCCCAGGACATGGGCAAGCAGGTGTTCGGCCAGGTGTTCGGCCAGCCGCGCGCGCTGGGCGTGGCCGCTGCGGTGCTGACCGTGATGGGCGTGATCCCCGGCATGCCGAACGTGGCCTTCCTGCTGCTGGGCGCGGCCTGCGCCGGCGCCGCGTGGCTGCTGCTGAAACGCGAGCGCGATAGCCGCGCCCAATTGGCCGAAGCCGTGGCCGAAGCGCCGCAAGCTACCGCGGCGCCCGAGCGTCTGGAACTGGGTTGGGAGGACGTGGCCAGCGTCGACCCGCTGGGCCTGGAGGTGGGCTACCGGTTGATTCCGCTGGTCGACACGCACCAGGGCGGCGAGCTGATGGGGCGGATCAAGTCCGTGCGCCGCAAGCTGTCGCAGGAGCTGGGCTTCCTGGTGCCGGCGGTGCATATCCGCGACAACCTGGATCTGGGCCCCAACACTTATCGCATCACCCTGATGGGCGTGCCGATGGGCGAGTCGGAGGTGCACACCGAGCGCCTGATGGCGATCAACCCCGGCCAGGTGCACGGCACCCTGCAAGGCATCGCCACGCGGGACCCGGCGTTCGGCCTGGAAGCGGTGTGGATCGACAGCGGCCAGCGCGATCTGGCCCAGAGCTACGGCTACACCGTGGTCGACCCGGCCACCGTGATCGCCACCCATCTGTCGCATATCCTGCAAAACCACGCGCACGAATTGCTCAGCCACCAGGACGTGCAGCAGCTGCTGGACCGCCTGGCTGCCACCGCACCGAAACTGGTCGAGGACCTGGTGCCGAAGCGGCTGACCCTGGGCGCCGTGGTGAAGGTGCTGCAGAACCTGCTGGCCGAGCGCGTGCCGATCCGCAATATGCGCAGCATCGTCGAATCCTTGGCGGAACATGCCACTCATAGTCAGGATCCCGGCGTTCTGACCGCCGCCGTGCGCGTGGCGCTGGGTCGCCAGATCGTGCAGGAGATCACCGGCCTGGGCACCGAGGTGCCGGTGATCACGCTGGCGCCGGAGCTCGAACAGATCCTGATGAATTCGCTGTCCGGCGGCGGCGTGGCTGGCGCCGCGGTGGAACCGGGCCTGGCCGACCGCCTGCAGCAGAGCGTCGCTGACGCTGCGCGGCGCCAGGAAGTCACCGGCGAACCGGCCGTTTTGCTGGTTGCGCCACAGTTGCGGCCATGGCTCGCACGCTTTACCCGCCATGTGGCACAAAACCTGCACGTACTCGCTTACAACGAAGTGCCTGACAACCGCCGCGTGCGGCTGGTCCAGGCACTGGGTCAATAAGAACCGGGAGCAGGCATCGTGAATCGAGAATCTTCGGCAAGGAATGGCGGCATGCGGAAACAGGAACAGCCTCACCTCTCCGCGACGGGTCGCCACGCATCGGCTCTTGCCCATTCCCGATTCCCGATTCCCCATTCCCGTGTCCGGAGCACGCCATGAAGATCAAGCGTTTCGTTGCCAAGGACATGCGCCAGGCCATGCGCGAAGTGCGCGAGGAGCAGGGTCCCGATGCGGTGATCCTGTCCACCCGCCGGCTGGCCGAAGGCATCGAGGTCATCGCCGCCATCGACTACGACGAGGCGCTGATCCGCGAAGCCACGCGGCACAGTGTCATGCCGGCGCAGGAATCCGACGCCGTGCCCGCCGCAGTCGTCCCTGAGACGGCACCGGTCGAAATGGCACCGATAGCCGCTGTTGCCGCCGCACCGCGGCCGGTTGCGCCGCCGGTTCGTCCGCTCGCTGCGGTCAGCCCGGCTCCTTCCGCGATGCCGCCCCGGCCGTATCCGAGCCGCATGGAATCGCAGATCACGATGCCGCCGCTGGTGGCCGTGGATTCCGTCGCCGCCGCGCAGCAGGTGAACGATCGTACGGCGCAGGACACCGCCCGCCTTCGCGCCGAACTGGGCAGCATGCGCGAGATGCTGGAGATGCAGCTTTCCAGCCTGGCCTGGAACGACATGGACCGCCGCCAGCCGCAGCGCGCGCGGGTACTGCGCGAACTGACCCGGCTCGGCATCGAGGCCGACGTGGCGCGTGCGCTGGTTGCCGAACTTCCCGATCAATTGAGTGCCGAGCAGGCGCGCTACCTGCCGCTGGGCATGCTCAGCCGCAGCCTGGTGATCAGCGGGCGCGGCTTGTCCGACGCCGCCGGCGTGACCGCGCTGGTCGGCCCCACCGGCGTGGGCAAGACCACCACCATCGCCAAGCTGGCCGCGCGTGCCGTACTTCGCCATGGCGCCGACCAGGTGGCACTGATCAGCACCGACCATTACCGCATCGGCGCCGCCGCCCAACTCGAACATTACGGCCGGCTGCTCGGCGTGCGCGTGTATCCCGCGCATGACGTGGCCAGCCTGCGCAAGGTGCTCGGCCTGCTGCAGGGTCGCCAGACCGTGCTGGTGGATACTGCCGGCGTGGCCGGCAACGACCCGCGCATGGCCCAGCAGATGGACGTGCTTGCCGCCGCCGGCGGGTTGCGCGCCTGCCTGGTGCTGGCGGCGAATGCGCAGTCCGATGCGTTGGAACAAGCCATCCGCGCCTACGAACCGCTGGCGCCGCAGGCCTGCATTCTCACCAAGCTGGATGAGGCGCCCAGCCTCGGCGGCGCGCTGTCGGTGGTGATCCGCCACCGCTTGCCGCTCGACTACACCACCGATGGACAACGCGTGCCCGAGGACATTGCCGAGGCCAACGCGCGCACGCTGGTGTGCCGTGCCGCGCAATCGTTGAAAAGCAATGCGCCGGATGAGAGTCTGATGGCAGAACGGTTTGGCCTCGCGGTGGCCAGCGCATGAGTGGAGTATTTGCAATGGACCAGGCCTCCGGTCTGAAGAACCTGTTTTCCGCGATGGCAGGTGAACCCAATGGTCCGGCAGGCACGGGGCAGGGTGATGGCCTGCTCGAGATGCCGGGCAAGCCACGCCGGCGCTGCCGCGCCATCGCCGTCGCTGGTGGCAAGGGTGGCGTGGGCAAGAGCACCGTATCGGTGAACCTGGGCATGTCGCTGTCGATGGCCGGCCACGACGTGATGCTGCTGGATGCCGACATGGGCCTGGCCAATGTCGACGTGCTGCTCGGCCTCACGCCGTCGCGCCACATCGGCCACCTGCTCGATGGCGAGTGCGGGTTGGAAGACCTGATCCTGGAAGCGCCGCGCGGTTTGCGCGTGATTCCCGCCGGCTCCGGCGCACGCCGCCTGGCGCAGCTGGACAACGGCGAGCACGCGGCCGTCATCCGCGCGTTCGACGAACTGCCGCACCCGCCGCAGTACCTGCTGGTCGACACCGCCGCGGGGCTGTCCGACAGCGTGGCGATGTTTGCCGCCGCCACCGACGACGTGATGTTGGTGGTGTGCGATGAGCCCGCTTCCCTCACCGACGCTTACGCCATGATCAAGGTGCTCAGCCGCGACTTCGGCGTGCGCCGTTTCCGCATGGTCGCCAACATGGTGCGCAACGAGGGCGAGGCGCGCCAGCTGCACCAGAAGCTTTCGCGGGTGAGCGACCGTTTTCTCGACGTGGTGATCGATTTCACCGGGTGGGTGCCGCACGACGAGCGTCTGCGACAGGCCATCCGCCGCCAGTGCGCGGTGGTGGACCTGTGGCCATCGAGCCGTTCGGCAATGGCATTCAAGCAATTGGCAGGTGCGGTCGATACATGGGCAGAACCCGAACGCGCTGGCCATGGCCGCATCGCCTTCTTTGGCGGTCAGCCTGTGTCGTCAACGGGGTGGTGAGATGAACGTGGCATCGGAGTATCTGCAACATTCCCGCGAAAGCGCCGACGAACTGGTACGTCGGCATGCACCGCTGGTGCGACGCATCGCCTATCACCTGATGGGGCGGTTGCCGACCAGCGTTGACGTGGGCGACTTGATCCAGGCGGGAATGATCGGTTTGCTGGAAGCATCGCGCAATTACGCCCTCGACCGGGGCGCCAGCTTCGAGACGTATGCGGGCATCCGTATCCGTGGCGCCATGCTGGACGAGCTGCGGCGCACCGACTGGACCCCGCGCTCGGTGCATCGCAAGACCCGCGAAGTGGCCGAGGTGGTACGCCAGATCGAGGCCGAAACCGGCACCGAGGCGGAGGACGCCGAAGTGATGAAGCGCCTGGGCATCGGTGCCGAGGAATACCACCAGGTGCTGGCCGATGCGGCCTGCGCCCGGTTGCTGAGCCTCACCGCACCGGACGACGGCGAGGAGAGTGCCGCGCTCGACGTGGCCGACGAATCGGGCCTGAGCCCGGCGGACAGCATCGAACACCAGGGCATGCGCGATGCGCTGGCCGACGCGATCACGGGCTTGCCCGAGCGCGAGCAGCTGGTGATGTCGCTGTACTACGAGCAGGAATTGAACTTGAAGGAAATCGGCGCCGTGCTCGGCGTGAGCGAATCGCGCGTCTGCCAGATCCATGGCCAGGCGGTGATCCGGTTGCGCGCACGGCTGGGTGACTGGCGCGATTGAACACGCGATCAAGCGGGTACGACTGAACAAACGGCACCGGCGAACCAGGTCCGGTAGCTCGACCCGAAAAGCACAAACGGAGAACGTGGTTTGGACAAGAACATGAAAATCCTGGTGGTGGACGACTTCTCCACCATGCGGCGCATCGTCCGCAACCTGCTGGTCGAGCTGGGTTTCAGCAACCCGCTGATCCAGGAGGCCGACGATGGCGAGAACGCGCTGGTCATGTTGCGCAACCAGCCGTTCGACCTGGTCGTGACCGACTGGAACATGCCCAACATGACCGGCATCGACCTGTTGCGGGCGATCCGCGCCGAACCGGCCCTCAAGGGGCTGCCGGTGTTGATGGTCACCGCCGAGAACAACCGTGACCAGATCATCGCCGCCGCGCAGGCGGGCGTGAATGGCTACATCGTCAAGCCGTTCACCGCGGTCACCTTGAAAGAAAAGCTCGGCAAGATCTTCGAACGGATCGCTGCCGCCGGAGCCAATGCATGAACGCCATCCTGCCGTTGTTGAACGCGGAGAACCTGCCGCCCGAACTGCGCGACCTGCTCAACAGCCCTGACGGCCCCGCCTTCGAACAGGCGCTGGACGTGATGGTGCGCGACCGCGAGAAGCGGCTGTTCCGCGCGCTGGGCCAGCTGGCCCGTGACCTGCACGGCGCGATGAGCCGGCTCGGTGGCGAGCTGGCCAACGAAGGCATTCCGGGCAGCGTCGCCGACGCGCGCAAGCACCTCAATGACGTGCTGGAAATGAGTGCCCAGGCCGCCCATCGCAGCATCGACTTCGCCGAACGCATGCGCCCGGCCGCCGAATCGCTGGCCCACAACGCGAATGAGGTGCTGTCCTTCACCGACAGCAAGAGCGACCCGGCCGCGGTGTTGGCGCATGAGGCCCGCGATTTCGCGGTCAGCTGCAGCGAGGGCCTGACCGACATGGTGATGGCGCAGTCGTGGCAGGACCTGTCCGGCCAGCGCATCAAGAAGGTCGTCAACTTCATCGAGAGCGTGGAATCGTCCCTGCTTGAACTGGTGCGCCTCACCGGTGCGCTGGCAGGCAGCGAGGCGCCGGCCAGCGTGGTCAAGGTATCCAGCCAGGACGACGCCGATCGCCTGCTCAGCGAATTCGGGTTTTAAGGTGCGCCAGCCGTGACCGCAGAGTTCGACAACGAGCTGCGCCAGGATTTTCTGGTCGAAGCCGGTGAGCTGGTACAGGCGCTGGGCGAGCAGTTGATCGGACTGGAAGCGAACCCGCACGACAGCGAGTTGCTGAATGCGGTGTTCCGCGCCTTCCATACGGTCAAGGGCGGCGCGGGTTTCCTGGCGATCGAGCCGATGGTGCATCTGTGCCATCACGCCGAGGACCTGCTCAACGGCGCCCGCAACGGCGCCGTGATTCTCGATGCACCGTTGATGGATGCGCTGCTCGAAGCGCTGGACCTGCTCAACGACATGATGGCCGCGCTGGGCGCCGACGCGCCGCTGGCGATGCCGCCACCGGCCTTGCTGCAACGATTGAACCGCGCCGCGGCCACGCCGGTCGCCGCACCGGCACCCGTCGCGGCCCCGGTCGAGGCGAGCGGTGGCAACGCCGCCATCGACGACAGCGAGTTCGAGGCGCTGCTGGACAAGATGTATGGCAGCAACGCGCCCGGCACGGTCGAGCCGGCACCGGTCGCCGTCGCTCCGGTCGTGCCCGCGCCTTCATCCGGTAGCGCCATCGACGATGACGAATTCGAAGCCTTGCTGGATGCCTTGCACGGTCAGGGCGGCCAGCCCGGCGCGGCGCCTGCATCGGCGCCACCCGTCGTCGCCGTGCCCGCCCCGGCACCCGCGGCCGTGCCTGCACCGGCACCCGCACCCGCGCGTCATGCTGCTACGGCGGAAACCACCGTGCGTGTCGATACCGCGCGGCTGGATGCGTTGGTCAATCGCGCCGGTGAACTGGTGCTGGTGCGCAACCGCCTGCTCAGCCTCGCGGCGAACAGCGCGGACGAGGCGTTGGTGATCGCCGCCAATGAACTCGATCGTGTCGCCGATGAATTGCAGACCGCCGTACTCGGCATGCGCATGCAGCCGGTGGGGCGACTGTTCCAGCGTTTTCCGCGCATCGTGCGCGACCTGGCGCGCCAGCTCGGCAAGAACGTGGAGCTGGTGCTGGAAGGCGAGGGCACCGACCTCGATCGCAGCCTGGTCGAAGCGCTGGCCGATCCGCTGATCCACCTGCTGCGCAACGCGCTCGACCATGGTGTCGAGACACCCGACGAACGCAAGCGCACCGGCAAGCCCGACAAGGCGCGCGTGTGCCTGTCCGCCAGCCAGCGCGGCGAACACATCGTGATTTCCGTCAGCGACGATGGTCGCGGCATGGATGCGAACGTGCTGCGCCGCAAGGCGATCGAGAAGGGCCTGATCAGTACCGACGAGGCGGCGCGGCTGTCCGATGTCGAGTGCTACGAGCTGGTGTTCCGCCCCGGTTTCAGCACCGCCGCGGTGGTGTCCGACATCTCCGGCCGCGGCGTGGGCATGGATGTGGTCAAGACCCGCGTGGCGGAACTGGGTGGCAGCCTGAAGGTGCAATCGCGCCTCGGCCACGGCAGCGAACTCGAACTGAGTGTGCCGCTGACGCTGGCGATCCTGCGCGTGCTGATGGTGCGCGTGGGCGAGCGCCTGCTGGCGCTGCCGATGGGCAACGTCGAGGAAGTTTTCGAATTAAGTGCCGGGCAGGACCGCATGCTCGACGGCCGCATGGTGGCCAACCACCGTGGCCGCGCCTTGCCGCTGGCCGACCTGGCCGGCTGGACCGGCTCGGCGACGACCGCCGGCCGTCACGTGGTGGTGCTGCACATCGGCCATCTAAGGCTGGGTTGCCTGGTGCATGCGGTGCTCGGTCGCGAGGATGTCATGGTCAAACCACTGGGCCCGCTGTTCGAGGACGTCCCCGGCGTAGCCGGCGCCACGGTGACCGGCGATGGCCGGTTGGCGCTGGTGCTGGACCTGGCCGGCCTCGCCGACGAACGCGGGCAATTGCTCCCCTCATTGCGCGCGGTGGGTTGATACGACATGGATATGGTCAGCCTGATAGGCACAATTCTTGGCTTCGTCGTGATCATCCTCGGCACGGTGCTGAAGGGGTCCACGGTGGCGGCATTGTGGAACCCTGCGGCGTTCGTGATCGTGTTTTTCGGCACCCTCGCGGCGCTGCTGGTGCAGAACCAGGGCAAGGTGCTGAAGCATGCGTTGAAGATGATGTCGATGGTTTACAAGCCGCCGCGGCATCAGCCCGGCGACCTGATCAGCCGCATCATCGGCTGGAGCGAAATATCGCGCCGGCAGGGTCTGCTGGGGCTGGAGCCGCAGATCGAGGCCGAGTCCGATAGCTTCATCAGCAAGGGCCTGCAACTGCTCGTCGACGGTGGTGAGCCGGAGGCGATCCGCAGCGTGCTCGAGGTCGACCTGCAGACGCGCGAGGCCGTCGACCTGGCCGGCGCCAAGGTATACGAGAACGCCGGCATCTATTCGCCCACGCTGGGCATCATCGGCGCGGTGATGGGCCTGATGGCGGTGATGCAGAACCTGGCCGACCCAAGCAAGCTGGGCCACGGCATTGCCGCGGCGTTCGTGGCCACGATCTACGGCGTGGCGCTGGCCAACATGTTCATGCTGCCGATGTCCGCGCGGCTGAAGAGCCTGATCAACAAGCAGTCGCAGATGCGCGAGATCCTCATCGAAGGCCTGGTGTCCATCGCCCAGGGCGACAACCCGCGGCAGATCGAGGCGCGGCTGCAGGGCTACCTGCCGTGAGAAGGAAGCACCACGAGGAGCACATGAATCACGAGGCGTGGGCGATCCCCTATGCCGACCTGATGACGTTGCTGCTGGCGTTCTTCGTGGTGATGTATGCCGTCTCGGTGGTCAACGAGGGCAAGTACCGGGTGATGTCCGAGTCGATCGTGGAGGCGTTCAACGGCTCCAGTCACGTGATCGCGCCGATGCCCTCGACCAAGGTGCGCCCGCACAATATCCAGCCGGCCATCGCGGCGCCCGCCGGCCAGCCCGGTTCGTCGATCGTGCCGATCGCGGTGCCCATTCCGCCCCATCCGGTGCCGATGCACGGCGAGGGCCGTGGCGCGCATGCGGGTTTCAAGCAGGCCACCGCGCAGGAAAACCTGAAAGACATCGCCGAGCAGGTGCAGAAGGCGTTGCAGCCGTTGATCGACAAGCAGCAGGTGGTGCTGCGTCGCACCGAGGACTGGCTGGAAATCGAGATCCGCACCGACATCCTGTTTCCCAGCGGCGTGGCCGAACTCGCGCCCTCGGCCAGCGCGATCCTGCGCAGCCTGTCGGGGATCCTCGCGCCGTTCGCCAACCCGTTGCGGGTGGAGGGCTACACCGACGACGTGCCCATCCGCACCATGCTCTATCCCTCCAACTGGGAGCTGTCGGCGGCGCGTGCCGCCACCGTCGCGCGGCTGTTTTCCGAGCACGGCGTCAATCCCGACCGGTTGGGCATCATCGGCTGGGGCGAGGTGCGCCCGGCGGCCGACAACAGCACGCCGGAGGGGCGCAACCTCAACCGGCGCGTGCTGGTGGTGGTCTTGAGTGATCACAATGCGCCGAGCCGGTTCTACACCGATTCGCCCAAACTCGAAGCCGCCCACGCTGACGAGCCAAGCGTTGTCATGGCCGCCTCCGCGATACCCGGCGAGCTGCCCACGGCACGCGTCACCGCCGCCAGCGACGCGGCGGCCGACGGCGAAGTCCCCGCGGCGCAGGCCGCTGGCCCTACACTGCGCCAGGTGGTGGTTGCGACCGCCGTCGAAACCCCGTCCGCTGGAGGCGCCGCAGACACGGTGGTGCCGGCACCGACGGCGGCCGGGGTGCGGGTGCCCACGGCCAGCGCCGCCCCGATGGGCGGGGCACCGCGGCGCAATCCACCGGCTGCACCTCTTCATTGATGGCGTCCCGCAACGCTGGAGTACACGCATGAATGCCGTTGCCACCACGTCCGAACCGAACTCCGGGCATTGGCTGTCGTTCCAGATCGGCAGCCAGCTGTACGCGGCGCCGCTGGTCGAGGTGAGCGAGGTGATCCGGGCCGGTGAACTGACCCCGGTGCCCGGTTCCGCACCCGATCTGCTGGGTATCCGGCATCTGCGCGGGCGCATCGTGCCGGTGCTCGATGGCCGCCTGCGGCTGGGCCTTCCCGCTTCGCCCGCCGCCGATCCGGCGCAAGTGCGCGTGGTGATGCTGTCGCACGGCAGCCATCAGGTTGGCCTGCGGGTCGATGAGGTGGGCGAATTGCTGAACACCGACGGCACCGAGATCGCACCGCCGCCGCCCGATCGCGCCAGCCGCCATGATGACCCGGTCAGCGGCATCCTCAACTGGCAGGGCGGCTTCGTGGCCCTGCTCGACGTGCGTCGCCTGTGCCGGCTCAGCGGGGAGAGCGATGATGCTGCTTGAGATCGCCGTCGTCGTACTGCTGGTGTTGGCGGTGATCCAGTGCGCGCTGCTGGTGCTGGCAAGGCGCGAGGTGCGCCAGTTGCAGCAGCAGCTTGAGCCCATGCGCCAGGACATCGCCACGCTGTCGCAACAGCTGGCGCACATCGGCCACACCGACGTGCCGACATCGATGCTGGTTACGGCGCTGGGCCGGATGGAGCGACGCATGGGCCTGCTGGAACAGAAGCAGCCCGTGGCGCCGCAAAGCACCGGCTCGTACGAATTGGCACAGCAACTGGCCCGGCAAGGCGCCGACGTCGACGAACTGGTGGCGCGCTGCGGCGTCACCCACGCCGAAGCCCTGCTGATCCGGCAAATGCAGACCGCCGGTCACTGAGGCAGGTCCCGCCGGTAGGAGCGTTCCCTGTGCGCGAGCTCTTTGCGGGATTCGGGATGACCAGACATTCGTCTGTTGAAAGCCGGGATTCGCAAAAGCATCGCCCGCAGGGTGCGCTCCTGCAAAAGTCGCGGCCGGGTGAGCTATTCCTCGGCGGCGTCGTAGACCGCGGCGAGTACTGAAGCAGCGGAGGCGTAGAGCAGCGTCGGTACGTCGTCGCGCATGCGCAGGGCGGCCAGCAGGGCCGCGATCTGCGGGTCGTGGTGAACGGGCAGGCCCAGCATGCGGGCGCGGGCGAGCAGCGTTTCCAGCGATTCGGGCGGCATCGCCCTGGTTTCGCTCGCGCTGTTGCCCAGGCGCAGGCTGACCTTGCGCTGTGGCGGCGGCAACGGCGTGTTCATGCGGTGGCCTGCAGCAGCAGGGCGCTGTGCCGACCGGGTGGTTGCGGCATGCCCACCTGGCAACTGAGCTGATCCAGCAATACGCCGCAGGCGGCCAGGCGCTGCTTCAACGGCGTGAACTGGCGTTCCAGCTTGTGCGCGGTTTCCGCGTGTTCGGCCCACAGTCGTACCGACAGGCGCGGTTCGCGCAACTGCAGTTCGCCCTGCACCGGGCCCAGCGCCGGCAGGTCCAGCGCGAAGCCCAGGGTCCAGCCCTGGCTGCCTTCGGCGGCGTCGTTGACGAACTCCAGTTGCACCTGCAGCACGTCGCGGCCGTCCTTGCCCTCCAGCGGAATCTCGATCATCCAGGCGGGCAGCGGGCCGGCGTCCAGTTGCGCCACTTCCACCCGCGCCAGCGCGGCCTTGACGTCGCCGTGCAGCCGGTTGATCAGTGGCTCGACATCGTTGTCGACGGCAAGCTGCGGCAACGGCAGCCGGGGTTGTGCCTGGACGCCGCGTTGCAGCAGCGGCGGCGCGGTGTCGCTGCGGTTGGGTGCGGGCGGTGCGGCCGCGCGCTGGTCGAGCAGGCCGGCCAGGCGCAGCAAGGCACCTTTCCAGTCATCCTGGGCCAGCGCCGGATGGTTGCCCTGCGGTTGCGCCAGCCGCGATTCGAAGAACAGCCCGCTCTGGTTGATCGCCTCGCGCAGGCCTTCGCCGCGGGTAACGTCCGCCGGCGTGCGGACGGATTGTTCAAGCAAGGCCAGCGCCGTGCGCAGGGCCGGCGGCAACTGGCGCACCACGGGCCGCTGCGCCAGTGCGCCCAGCGTGGCCAGCAGCGGTGCGTAGCCATTCTGCTGTGGCAGCCGCTCGCGCAGCGCACGTTGGACGGCGGGGTCGGCGGTCGGTTGGGATGACAATATTTCGAGCTGGGGCTGTGCCCCGAGGCTCAATACCCGTACCTGGAATTGCGGCGGCAGCTGGCCGCTCGGCACATCCGCCTGCACGGTCGCGGCGCCTACCTGCATCACCAGCAGCCCCTGCGGATCCACGCCAAGCGGCCGCGCCGACAGCACGGTGCCGATGCGCCAGCTTTGCGCGGTGGTACCGGCGGCGGCGCCGGCCCATGTGAGCGCGGCAAGGCTGGTGGGCTGGATGATCAAGAGAAGTCCTGGCAGTGGCGGACGGCATTCGGATGGAGTCGTCTCGAAGGGCATCGGCCACCTCCGGGGAAACTTGAGCTCGATTTATTGTGACGGAGCGCACTCATTGGCGCTCAAGCGATCGCCGCCACCGCCGATAAGCCAAACATCGATACGGAAGAGCGGGCGGTTCGACATGGCTGGCAAGCGGACAAGGCAGAAAGGGCAGGGCGGCGCCGCCAATCCGGGTGCTCCCGAAGCGCCGGCGGTCGAGGTGGCAGACGAGGTTGCCGCGCCGTTGACCCTGGCACTGCCGGCGGATTTCCGCATCGCGGCCCAGGCCGCGTTCAAGCAGCAACTGATCGACGCGCTGGACCATGACGCCATCGTGCTGGACGGCGCTGCGGTGGAGCGTGTGGATACCGCTGCGCTGCAGTTGCTGGTGGTGTTCCAGCGCGAGCTCGATGCACGCCAGCGCGCGCCCAGCTGGCAATCGGCCAGCACCGTCCTGACTGAAGCGGCCGAGGTGCTCGGCCTGACACAGACTTTGAAAATGCCAGCCCCCGAGCTGGCCTGAACCGAGGTAGCAGCATGGCAAAGATTCTCGCGGTAGACGATTCGGCTTCGATGCGCGGCATGGTGGCTTTCACCCTGCGTGGCGCCGGCCATGAAGTGGCCGAAGCCGAAAACGGCCAGCTGGCGCTGGACGTGGCGCGTGGCTCCAGTTTCGACCTGGTGCTGGCCGACGTGAACATGCCGGTGATGGACGGCATCGCGATGGTGCGCGAGCTGCGTGCGATGGACGCCTACAAGGGCGTGCCGATCCTGATGCTGACCACCGAATCGCATACCGAGAAGAAGATGGAAGGCAAGGCCGCCGGTGCCACCGGCTGGCTGGTCAAGCCGTTCGATCCCGAACAGCTGCTGGCTACCGTCAAGCGCGTGCTGGGCTGAAACGATGAGTTCGGTCGACCTGACACAGTTCCACAAGACCTTTTTCGAGGAGAGTCTTGAAGGGCTCGACGCGATGGAAGCGGCGTTGCTGGCGCTGGATTCGGGCTCGACCGACGGCGAACTGGTGCACACCATCTTTCGTGCCGCCCATTCCATCAAGGGCGGCGCCGCCACGTTCGGTTTCACCGACGTGGCGGCGTTCACCCACGTGGCCGAATCGCTGCTGGAAGAGGTACGCAGCGAACGCCGCAGCATTGATACCGAATTGATCGACCTGCTGCTGCGCTCGGTCGATTGCCTGCGCGGCATGCTGGCGCGCTCGCGCAGCGGCCAGCCCGTGGCCAACGCTGAGAGCGAAGCCTTGCGCGGCGAACTGGTGCGCCTGGTCAGTGGCGAGACTGCGGTGGCGGTGGTTGCCGCGGCGGCGCCCAAGGCGGTGGTCACCGGCTGGGATATCGACTTCTCCGCGCTGCCGCACCTGCTGCAGACGGGCAACGAGCCGCTGCGCGTATTCCGCGAGCTGCAACAGCTCGGTCGGCTCGAAGTGCTGCGTGCTTTCCTGGTCGATGGCGCACCGGCGCAACTGGCCGATTTCGATCCCACGACGTGCTACCTCGGCTGGCAGCTGCGCCTGCATGGCGACGTGGCCCGTGCCGACGTGGATGCCGTGTTCGACTGGCTCGACGGCGACTGCGTGCTGGCGATCAAGCCGCTGGATGTGGCACCCGTGGCGGCGACCAGCGAAGCGTCGGCACCTGCCGCGCCCGCTGCCGCGCCAGTCCCGGCGGCGGCCACGAAGGGAGCGGTTCGCGATACGGCGGTGGCATCCAGTGAAGGCAGCTCGATCCGTGTGGGCATCGACAAGGTCGACGCCCTGATCAACATGATGGGCGAGCTGGTGATCACCCAGTCCATGCTCAGCGACATCGGTGAAAAGTTCGACATGTCGCAGCTGGAGCGCCTGCGCGAAGGCCTGGTGCAACTGGAGCGCAACACGCGCGAGTTGCAGGAAAGCGTGATGCGCATCCGCATGCTGTCGATCGCGTCGGTGTTCAACCGCTTCCCGCGGCTGGTGCGCGATCTGGAGCGCAAGCTCGGCAAGCAGGTGCGGCTGGAACTGCACGGCGAAAACACCGAGCTGGACAAGACGGTGCTGGAGAAGATCGGCGATCCGCTGGTGCACTTGGTGCGCAACGCGATCGACCACGGCCTGGAATCGCCCGAGAAGCGCAAGGCTGCAGGCAAGTCCGAAACCGGCACACTGAAACTCAATGCGTACCACGAAGGCGGCAACATCGTGGTGCAGATCAGCGACGACGGCGCCGGACTCAACCATGCTGCCATCGTCGCCAAGGCGCAGCAGCGCGGCCTGATCGCCGCGGGGCAGGAGTTGAGCGATGCCGAGGTGGCGGAGCTGATTTTCCAGCCCGGCTTCTCCACCGCCGCGCAAGCCACCGACCTTTCCGGCCGCGGCGTCGGCATGGACGTGGTCCGCCGCAACGTGCGTGATCTGGGTGGCACCGTCGGCGTGCGCAGCGTCACTGGCAAGGGCAGCACCTTCACCATCGCCTTGCCGCTGACGTTGGCGATCATCGACGGCCTGGTCACCGCAGTGGGCGACGAACGCTACATCGTGCCGTTGATCTCCATCGTCGAATCGCTGCGCCTGAAGGCCGATACGGTGCGCAACATCGCCGGCGGTGGTGAGGTGTTCCTGTTCCGCGACGAGTACCTGCCGATGATGCGGCTGTACAAGGCATTCGGTTGCGCCGATGCCGTCAGCAGCATCGAGAACGGCATCGTGGTGGTGGTGGAAGAGGAAGGCCGTCGCGTGGGCCTGCTGGTGGACGACCTGCTCGGCCAGCAACAAGCGGTGGTGAAATCGCTGGAGGCGCATTACCAGCGCGTGCAGGGCATTTCCGGCGCCACCATCCTCAGCGATGGCTCGGTGGCGTTGATCGTGGATGTAAGTGGAGTAGTACGGCTCGGCCAGAGCCAGGGGCAGCGCCGGAAAGCAGCCTGACATTCAACCGGTGAGGGCGGACGCGCGGGGAATACCCGTCACACCGCCGGAAACGTTTCCAGATACCCGGCGCATCGGCGCCGATACCGTCAGCAGGTCGCGATGCGGCCGGCTGGCACCTTCCTTCGCGTTATTTGCTGTTTCTGAGGTTCGTGTCATGTCGTTCCCGAAACGCTGGTCGTTCAGCCGCCTGAGCCTCAATGCACGGGTGGTGCTCGTGGTCGTGGTGGTGATCGCAGGATTGATCGGCCTCACCGTGATGAATGCCTTCGAGAGTCGCGCGCTGCAGATGAACGGCCTGCAGAACACGCTGCGCAGCGAGGTGCAGACGGCGATTGCGGTGGCCACCAGCTTCCATGACCGGGCTGGCAAGGGCGAATTCAGCGAGGCGGAGGCGCAGCGCCTCGCGCTGGCCCAGATCCATCAGATGCGGTGGGACGACGGCGCGGGGTACGTGTTCGCGTTCGATGCCAACTATGTCCTGACCCTGCACCCGGTATGGCTGGACAAGCTGGGCAAGAGCGTTCGCGACGAAACCGACCCGCACGGCCATACGCTGTTCCAGTCGATGCATGACGCCGATCTGCGTGATGGCCACGGTGTCACCCGGTACGACTGGCTCAAGCCCAGTACCGGCAAAGTCGTTGGCAAGATCACCTACTCGCAGCTGTTCAAGCCCTGGGGCATGCACTTTGGTGCCGGTGCCTATTTCGACGATATCGACGCGCAGTTCCAGCACTCGTTGATGGTGAACCTGGCCAAGGCGGGCCTGGTGGCCTTGCTAGTGATCCTGCTGGTGTGGTTGTCGATGCGCAGCATCCGGCAGAGCATCGGTGGCGAGCCGGATTTCGCGGTGAAGATGGCCTCGCGCATCGCCGATGGCGACCTGGTCATCGACGATGAAANCGATGCGCAGCATCCGGCAGAGCATCGGTGGCGAGCCGGATTTCGCGGTGAAGATGGCCTCGCGCATCGCCGATGGCGACCTGGTCATCGACGATGAAAAGACCTTCGCCAGCGGCAGCCTGCTCGACGCGCTGGCGCGGATGCGGCTGCGGCTGACCACCATCGTGGGTGAAGTGCAGCACGGTTCGCAGGCAGTCAGCACGGCGGCGCACCAGATTGCCAAGGGCAATGACGACCTCAGCCAGCGCACACAGGAGCAGGCGTCCAGCCTGGAGGAAACTGCCGCCTCGATGGAGGAAATGACCTCCACCGTGAAGCAGAACGCGGAGAACGCCAGCCACGCCAACCAGCTGGCCCGCGGCGCGCGCGAGCAGGCCGAGCACGGCGGTGAGGTGGCGGCGCGGGCGGTCGAAGCCATGGGCGAGATCAACGCCTCCAGCCGCAAGATCGCCGACATCGTGGGCCTGATCGACGAGATCGCGTTCCAGAC
>NZ_LMEX01000003.1 GCF_001426645.1 Rhodanobacter sp. Root480 | reverse complement strand
CCCATTCAACACAAGACGTCCACACAATTCACCTGCGCACACTGTCAAAGATCGTTCGCTTGGCACCGGTTTTCCCGGTACCGCCCCAAGACGTTTCGCCCTAGGTGAGCCGCCCATTCTACATCGCTTTTCCTTACCGTCAACACCCTTGAAACAAAATCTTTCGAGGTGATTTGTGTTGCGGAAGGCCTTCGCGGAGGGCGTCTCGTCGAAGGGGCGTGAATCATAGCGCCGCGCCGTACATCTGTGAAGGGGCCGGTGAACTTTTTTTCTGAATCGTCGCTCGGCAGCACTGGGGTGCACCGCTAGACTTCCTGCTCTGCCTGCGCGAGCGAAGTGATGAAAACATGGTTTTTAGCGGTATTTGTCCTGCTTGCCGGTTGCGCCAGCGCGGCGTCTCCCACGCACGCGCCCGTCACGGTGGTGTTGCACGGACAACGTTTTTCGGTGGAGCTGGCCACCGACAACGCGCAGCGGCAACGGGGACTGATGATGCGGCAGTCGCTTCCGGCCGATCACGGCATGCTGTTCGTGTTCCCGCGTACGGAGCCGCAGGCGTTCTGGATGAAGAACACGCTCATCCCGCTGGACATGCTCTATTTCGATGCCACGCGACAGCTGGTGTCGATGCAGTTGAACGTACCGCCGTGCCGGGCGGATCCCTGCCCGGTCTACCCCAGCGAGGGCCCGGCGCGTTACGTGCTTGAGCTTTCGGGTGGAACGGCGCGGCGGATCGGGGTGCAGCCTGGTGATGAACTGAAGATCGAGGGCGAGATCGGCCCCGTGCGTTGATCTGAAGGGCGTGAGTCCAGCAGCCCGACGCGGTAGGGGATCAGATCCTCCGGCCGCAGTGTTTCCAGCATGTCCCATTCATCTTCGAACGGTATGAACTGTTGCATGGGGATGCTCCCGGCAAAGTCGTACGCGGCGCGTACTTGAGGAACATCAGAGCAGGCGGCCCGGCGGTTTTGCTGTCCGGATCGGGCCGATTGCTGGCAGAACGCGGACTTCAGTCCAGCTCGATCATCTCGAAGTCATCCTTGGTGGTGCCGCAGTCGGGACAGGTCCAGGTATCCGGCACGTCTTCCCAACGCGTTCCGGGTGCGATTCCCTCTTCCGGCACGCCTTCCGCTTCGTCGTAGATATAGCCGCAAACAACGCACATCCATTTACGCAAGGCCGTGGCCTGGTTGGAACTGGCACTCATGATAGGAATTCTTCGATCGTGACTGGATTCGCCATTCTCGCAACTCGCCCCACGATGCGAAAGCGCGCTGCGCGCGATTGCATCCATGGGATCGCCCATGTTGCGTGTCAAAACGTCACGTCGATGGCACGGCGGCTGGCGATGGATCGCTGCACAACGGAGAATGGTCGGCCTGATGGCCGCTCCGGCGGCATGTAGCGCCCCCTGCGCATCGCCCTTCTCCCACTTTTCCGGAATTCCACATGACCACCAACCAAGAGCTGTTCCAGCGTGCCCAACGTTTGATGCCCGGCGGCGTGAATTCGCCGGTGCGCGCGTTCAAGTCGGTGGGCGGCGAGCCGTTTTTCACCGCAAGGGCTGACGGCGCCTATCTGTGGGATGTCGAGGGACGGCGCTACATCGACTACGTCGGTTCCTGGGGCCCGATGATCGTGGGCCACAACCACCCGGCCGTGCGCGAAGCGGTGGAACGCGCGGTAAAGGATGGCCTGTCGTTCGGCACGCCCTGCGCCGCCGAAGTGACGATGGCCGAGACGATCACCCGGTTGATTCCCTCGATCGACATGGTGCGCATGGTCAACTCCGGCACCGAGGCCACGATGTCGGCGATCCGGCTGGCGCGCGGTGCCACCGGCCGCAGCAAGATCGTGAAGTTCGAAGGCTGCTATCACGGCCACGGCGACAGTTTTCTGGTGAAGGCCGGCTCGGGCGCGCTCACCTTCGGCGTGCCCACCTCGCCCGGCGTGCCCCGCGCGAATGCCGACCTCACGCTGACCTTGCCGTTCAACGATATCGATGCGGCACGGGTATTGTTCGCCGAGCACGGCGCCGACGTCGCCGCGCTGATCATCGAGCCGGTCGCCGGCAACATGAATTGCATCCCGCCGAAAGACGGCTACCTCGCCGCGCTGCGCGAGCTGTGCACGAACCACGGCGCAGTGCTGATTTTCGACGAGGTGATGACAGGATTCCGCGTGGCGCTGGGCGGCGCGCAGGCGCATTACGGCGTCACGCCCGATCTCACCACGTTCGGCAAGATCATCGGTGGCGGCATGCCGGTGGGTGCGTACGGTGGCCGGCGCGACCTGATGGAACAGATCGCCCCCAGCGGCCCGATCTACCAGGCGGGCACCTTGAGCGGCAACCCGGTGGCGATGGCCGCCGGCCTGGCGATGCTGGAGCTGATCCAGGCACCGGGTTTCCACGAACAACTCGCCGCACGCACCCGGTTACTTACCGACGGCTTCCAATCCGTGGCTGATGGCGAAGGCGTGCCGTTCAGCACGAATCGTGTCGGCGGCATGTTCGGCTTGTTCTTCAGCGCGGAAAAGGTCGAGAGCTACGCGCAGGCGACGGCGGCGGACAGCGGCCTGTTCAACCGTTTCTTCCACGGCATGCTGGAGCGCGGCGTGTATCTGGCGCCTTCGGCGTTCGAAGCCGGCTTCATGTCCAGCGCGCACAGCGACCAGGACATCGCCGATACGCTGGAAGCCGCGCGCGGCGCGCTACGCCAGGCGCGCGGCTGACGAAGACGCGCACCGCACGGGCGTCACCAGACGCCCGTGTTCGGCATCGACGCCCATGGTTCGCGCGGCTCCAGATGCCCGTCCTGCAGCAACTCGATCGAGATGAGGTCGGGCGAGCGCACGAAGGCCATGTGGCCGTCACGGGGTGGACGGCCGATGGTGTAACCCATCGACTGCAGGCGTTCGCAGGTGGCGTAGATGTCGTCGACGCGAAACGCCAGATGGCCGAAATTGCGCGCTGAGCCGTAATCCTCGTCGGCGTCCCAGTTGTAGGTCAGCTCCACTTCCGCGTCCGGGCTTTCAGCCGCCGACAGGAATACCAGCGTGTAGCGCCCAGCGGGCACTTCCATGCGGCGCACTTCGCGCAGGCCCAGCCCTTCGCAATAGAAGCGCAGGGAGGCGTCGAGGTCGCGTACGCGAACCATGCTGTGCAGATATTTCATCGCAGCTCCGTAGGGTGATGAAAAAACCATGATGCAACGCGGCCGGTGAGCGGCCGGTGCAGGTGTCGATCAATGCTCGAGTCGCGCCTTGAGCGTGCGCGCGATGGCGGCGAGCTGATCGGCGCCGCTCCGCGGCGGGACGGCATCGGGATACACGCGCAGCAGGCCGTCGTCGACCCGGCGCGGGTGCACGTGCAGGTGGAAATGGAAGACCTCCTGCCCGCCTGCTTCGCCGTTCGACTGCCACAGGTTCAGGCCCGGCGGATCGTACGCGGCACGCAACGCGCGGGCCACCCGCACGGTCGCCTGCATCAACGCCGCGGCCTCGTCGTCGGCCAGTGTGTAGATATCGGGCACATGCCGGTGTGGTATCACCAGCACGTGGCCCGGTACCGCCTGGCGCCAATCCATGAAGGCCAGCACCTTGCCGTCATCCAGGATCACGTTGGCCGGCGCCACGCCACTGACGATCGCGCAGAACGGGCAGGCGTCATCCATCAGGCGGACGTCAGCTCCTGCACGGCCAGGCGCAGGCGCGACAGCCCTTCGACCACGTCGGCGCCGCCGATGTTCAGCGGCGGCACCAGCCGCAGCACATCCGGCCCCGCCTGCAGCAGCAGCACACCATGTTTCGCCGCGCATTCCAGGATGTCGCCGGCGCGGCCCTTGTAGGCGTCAGCCAGGACTGCACCCAGCATCAGTCCGCGGCCACGGATGCCGGCGAACAGGCCGCTTTCCTCGCCGATGGCGGCCAGGCCTGCCCGCAGCGCCGCACCCTGCTTCTCTACATTCTCCAGCAGCACCGGCGACGCCAGCTTGCGCAGCGCCACGCGCGCCACCGCGGCCGCCATGGGATTGCCGCCGAAGGTGGTGCCGTGTGCACCGTATTGCATGACCTCGGCCACCTTGGGCCCGGCCAGCATCGCGCCGATCGGGAAGCCGCAACCCAGCGCCTTGGCCAAGGTGACGATGTCGGGTGTCACGCCGTCCTGCGGATGGGCAAACAAGGTGCCGGTGCGACCCATGCCGCACTGGATTTCATCCAGCACCAGCAAGGCGTCGTGCGCATCGCACAATTCGCGCACCCGCTTCAGAAAGCCCGGCGCGGCAGGCATGACACCGCCCTCGCCCTGCACCGGCTCGACCATCACCGCGGCGATGTCATTGGCGGCGAACGCCGCTTCCAGCGCCGAAGCGTCGTTGAAATCGAGGTAGCGGAAACCCTCCGGCAACGGCTCGTAACCCTGCTGGTATTTCGGCTGCGCAGTGGCGGTGACAGCGCCCAGCGTGCGGCCATGGAAGGAGCCGCGGAAGGTAACGATCACCCGCCGCTCCGGTGGCCTGCCTTGCGCGGCCGCCCACTTGCGCACCAGCTTGATCGCAGCCTCGTTCGCCTCCGTGCCGGAGTTGCACAGATATACGCGTTCGGCGAAATCCGCAGCCGCCACCAGTTCCTCCGCCAAACGCAACGGCGGCTCGGTATAGAACACGTTGCTGGTGTGCCACAGCTTGTGCGCCTGCGCGGTCAGCGCGGCCAGCAGGTCCGGGTCCTGGTGTCCCAGCGAATTCACCGCGATACCAGCGCCGAAATCCACGTAATCGTTGCCATCGGTATCCCACAGACGCGAACCCCTGCCGTAGTCGAGCACCATGGCGCGCGGTCGATACAGCGGCAACCAGTAATGGGCGAGGTCGATCAGGGATGCCGTGTTGGGACTGGGCGATTGCATGAGTGGCTCCAGACTTCGCCATCGGCGAAGCCTCGTGGAATCGGAAGGGGATGGTGTCAGTCCACCCGCAAGCGGGTGGCTTCCCGCCAATTATCCACGTACGGCGCCGGAACCTGAAGCGGTGGCCCGCAAGGTCGCCCCTAGCGCCCCGCACACCCGCTCACGACCCGCGGATCAGCGCATGTCCTCCAGTTGCAGCTGGTGCTTCTTGCACAACCGATAGACGGTGACCCGGGAGATGCTCAGCCGGCGCGCGCATTCGCTGATGTTGAACTGGCTTTCACGCAGGCAGGTGACGATGGCGTCGCGCTCGGCCGCCACGCGTGCCAGGCCAAGACTGCGATGGATCATGCCGACGTTGGTGCGCAAATCCAGGTCCGCCGGACCGATCAGCGCATCCTCCGCCACGACGGCGGCACGCTGCACCCGGTTCAGCAATTCACGCACGTTGCCGGGCCAGGAGTAGCCGCGCATCGCACGCCGCGCGGCACTGCTGAAGCCACGCGCATAGCTGCAGTGCTGCTCGCGGAAGTGATCCAGAAAATGCTGCGCCAGCAGTTCGACATCGCCACCACGTTCGCGCAGCGGCGGCATGTGCAGGCGCAGGACATTGAGGCGGTAGTACAGATCCTCGCGGAAGCTGCCTTGCGCCACCGCCTTTTCCAGGTCGACATGGGTGGCGGCCAGCACGCGCACGTCGATACTGATCGGCTGGCTGCTGCCCACGCGCTCCAGCGAGCCTTCCTGCAGGAAACGCAGCAGGTTGGTTTGCGCTTCCAGCGGGAGATCGCCCACCTCGTCCAGGAACACGGTGCCGCCGGCGGCGCTCTCGATGTGCCCGATGCGCCGTGTGTTGGCGCCGGTGAACGCGCCGCGCTCATGGCCGAACAACTCCGACTGCACGAGGTTGGGCGCCAGCGCGCCGCAGTTGATCGGCACGAACGGCCCCGCCCGTCGAGCCGACATGCGATGCAGCGCGGCGGCGGCCACTTCCTTGCCCGTGCCCGTCTCGCCGGTGATCAATACGGGCAGTTCAACGGGCGCAAACTTGTGCACGCTGGCCACCGTGGCGACCATCGCAGGGCTGCGGCCAACCATCTCCGCCAGGTGATCGCCGCCGGTGACGTCCTGCCGCGACGCGTCCCCCGCCCGCCGCAACGCATCCAGCAACTGCGGCATGTCGATCGGCGCCATCAGGATCTCGCGACCGCTTTCCAGCACGCGTTTCACCGACGGCTCCCGCGCGGGGGATTCCGGTGCGCGCAACACGATCCAGGGGATGCCGCTGTGCTCGGCCATCAGTCGATCCATCGATGCCAGTGCCGGCGCGTCGCAGTGGCGCATGTCGGCCAGCGCGACCACACCGTCACCCTGGTGTGCCCCCGTATCCACGCCAACCGCGGTGCCGACCCGGCGAATCTGCCAGCCGGCCCGGATCAGGATGTCGCGCTCATGTTCGGCGGGGTGGCCGAACCACACCACACAACCCCGGCTGCCATTGACCATTTGCCTCTCCCGCCCAGGTCCTGGCTTGCACCAGAAACCTCGGTTCAGGCAACCCGGCCCCCTTCCGCAGCTGCTCCATGTCCCTGTCGCATCCGTGATGTGCCCTGCACGCCATCCGGCCATTCAGAACGCACCACACCGAGCGCTAATGATGCGCCGTCGTGGCGTGAAGAATCAGTGTGCTTTCAGCCAGTTGGGCATTGGCCTTACGGCCTGCCCCAATCGGCCTACGCGGCCTAGGATTTCTGGAACCGGGGCAGCACGTCGCGCAGCTCGGCGAGCCGCTGCAAGGGGTCGGTCAGCTCCAGCATGTGCTGTTGCTCCTCCACGTCCAGCGGCAGCAGCTCGGCAAGGCGAAACCCGACCCAGCCGGCGTCGTCGTACATCGAACGCGGCGCGTGGCGGGACTGCGGCGCCATCGTTTCCACCAGTCGCTCGGCGATGCTCTGCAGCAGCGCGAATTCCACCGGGACCTCCTGCGGCGGTTCGGGCGGCCACATCGCCACGCTGCCACGCAACAGGCCGTCTGAGCGCGCGCGGGTGCGGTCGACACGGAAACGCGCACCACCCTCGACCACGATCGTCAGCAAACCGTCGCCGCCGGTATGGAAATCGGTGATGCGGGCGATCGTGCCCACCGCGGCGGGGATCGCCGGCGCGCCCGTCTCGCGCCCCTGCAGGATCAGGCAGATGCCGAAACCGCTGTCCTGCCGCGCACATTCGCGCACCATGTCCAGATAGCGCGGCTCGAAAATGCGCAAGGCCAGTTGCCCACCGGGAAACAGCACGGTGCGCAGCGGAAACAAGGGCACATCGGGGAGAGGAACGGGACCGGCCATGTGTTCGAGTTAGTCACAAGCCGTCGCGTGAACGCAAGCCACGGCGCACGCCGAAACGCGGACGGAAGTTACTGCTTCGCCATCCGCTCGACAAAGCGGTGCGGCGCGTTGTCGAAGCCGCCGTTGGACATGAACACCACCTGGTCGCCGGGCCGCGCCAGTGCCTGCAGATCGGCGAGCAACGCGTTGACGCTGGGCGCGGTGGTGCCGCGCCCCTTCAGCGCATCGGTGACCTCGGCCGCATTCCACGGCAGGTCGGGGCGCTGCAGGAAAACCACCGCGTCGGCATCGGCCAGCGACGGCGCCAGCGCGGCGGCGTGCGCGCCCTGGCGCATGGAATTGGAGCGCGGCTCCAACGCCACCAGGATGCGCCCTGCCCCAACCTTTGCGCGCAACCCCGCCAGCGTGGTGGCGATGGCCGTAGGATGGTGGGCGAAATCGTCATAGACGTGCACGCCACCGGCTTCACCGACCAGTTCCATCCGCCGTTTCACGCTATGGAAATCGGCAAACGCCGGCAACAATGCGCGTGGATCGGCGCCCGCCGCGGCGGCGGCGGCCAGCGCGGCCAGCGCGTTCATCACGCTGTGGTTGCCCAGCAGAGGCCAGCGGACTTCACCGATCAGTTCGCCGTTTCGATGCACGGCAAATGCCGAGCCATCCGCCTCGATCAGGCTGGCCTGCCAGTCGCCGCAGCCGATGCCGAAGGTTTCCACCGGGGTCCAGCAGCCCATCGCCAGCACTTCGGCCAGGCGCTCGTCGGAAGCGTTGACGATTAGCCGACCGTTGCCGGGCACCGTGCGCACCAGGTGGTGGAACTGGCGCTGGATCGCGGCCACGTCGGGGAAGATGTCCGCGTGGTCGTATTCCAGGTTGTTGAGGATCGCGATGAGCGGCCGGTAATGCACGAACTTGCTGCGCTTGTCGAAAAACGCGGTGTCGTATTCGTCCGCTTCAATGACAAATGGTGCCGTCGAAGACGGCCCCACCCCAACGTCCCCTGCCCGCGGGGGAAGGAGGCGCGCAGCGCCGGAAGGGGGACTCTGGGCGCCACAAGGCTGCTTTCCGCCCAACCTCGCCGACACCCCGAAATTCCCCGGCACCCCGCCCACCAGAAACCCGGGCGCCATCCCCGCGCTTTCCAGCAGATGCGCCAGCAGGCTCGTGGTGGTGGTTTTACCATGCGTGCCGGCCACCGCCAGCACGTCGCGCCCGGCCAGCACCGTCTCGCCCAGCCATTGCGGGCCGGAAACGTAGCGCAGGCGCTGGTCGAGCATGTATTCCACCGCCGGGTTGCCGCGGCTCATCGCGTTGCCGACCACCACCAGATCAGGCGCCGACTGCAGATGTTTCGCGTCGTACCCGCGCATCAACTCGATGCCGAGGGCTTCAAGCTGGTCGCTCATCGGCGGGTAGACGTTGGCGTCGGAACCCTCGACCGTGAGGCCGAGCTCGCGCGCCAAGGCGGCGACACCGCCCATGAAGGTGCCGCAGATACCGAGAATATGCAGACGCATGCCGGGCTTCCTGAAAACCCTTCCCGGCGGGAAGGGAAAAACTCAGCCGTTGGCTACTGCCGGGTCGCGTTGCAGTGCCTGCTTGATGCGCGCGGTGACTTCGTCCAGCTCACCCACGCCATCGACCACCTGCAGCTTGCCGCGGCGGGCGTAGAAATCGGCGACCGGCGCGGTCTGCTCGGCAAAGATGCCCAGCCGCCGACGCACGGTGTCGGGGTTGTCGTCGGCGCGGCCTTCGGCGGCGAAACGGATTTCGCAGCGACGAATGATGGCTTCGTTGGGCACTTCCAGCTTGATCACCGCATCCAGCGGCTGGCCGATCTTGGCCAGCAGCTGATCCAGCGCATCGGCCTGGGCCAGATTGCGCGGGTAACCATCCAGGATGAAACCGGACTTCGCATCGGCCTGGGACAGGCGGTCTTCCAGCATGCCCAGCAGGATGTCGTCGGAAACCAGCTGGCCGGCGTCCATCACCGCCTTGGCCTTCAGCCCCATCGGCGTGCCGGCGGCCACGGCCGCGCGCAGCATGTCACCGGTCGAGATATGCGGCACGGCAAGATCCGTCTTCAACCGGGCGGCTTGTGTACCTTTGCCCGAGCCGGGCGCACCAAGTAGGACGAGTCGCATAATGCTCCACAAGTTCGACGGGCCGCTGCACACTGCCGCCGCCCGAACGTATCCCGAAAACCAACCGTCAAATTAACGTCTGCACCCGTTTCCGTCAAACCGTGCATGCTGCCGCGTTACGCCGCCGGGCGCTGGCGGCCCGCGCCGGTTGCCGCGTTGAAGTTGCCCGGCGACACTCCGCTTTTGCCGTTTTCCGAGGACAGCCATGAGCCCCGCCCGTCGTTCCTCCGCCACCACCGGAAACCTGTTGTATGCCCAGTCCGGCGGCGTCACCGCCGTCATCAACGCCACTGCCGCCGGCGTCATCGAGGCGGCGCGGGCCAAAGGCGTCAAGGTCTACGCCGCGCGCAACGGCATTCTGGGTGCGCTGCGCGAGGACCTGATCGACACCACAAAGGAAACCGCCAGTGCGATTGCCGCCCTGCGCCATACGCCGGGGGGCGCGTTCGGTTCGTGCCGCTACAAGCTGAAATCGCTGGAGGACAACCGCGCCGAATATGAGCGGCTGATCGAGGTGTTCCGCGCCCACGACATCCGCTGGTTTCTCTACAACGGCGGCAACGACTCGGCCGATACCGCGCTGAAGCTGTCGCAGATCGGCAAGACCTTGGGCTACGACATCCGCTGCATCGGCGTGCCCAAGACGGTGGACAACGATCTGGTGGTCACCGACTGCTGCCCCGGCTTCGGTTCGGTGGCGAAATACACCGCCATCTCCACCCTGGAAGCCAGCCTGGACGTGGCCTCGATGGCGGAAACCTCGACCAAGGTGTTCATCCTGGAAGTGATGGGCCGCCACGCCGGCTGGATCGCGGCGGCCGCCGGGCTGGCCGGCGAAGACGCAGATGCGGCGCCACACGTCATCCTGTTTCCCGAGAACGCGTTCGACGAGGCGGCATTCCTGGCGCGGGTGAAGGCCACGGTGGAGCGCGTGGGCTGGTGCACCGTGGTGGCGTCCGAGGGCGTGCGCAATGCGGCCGGGCAGTTCCTGGCCGAAGCGGGCACGCGCGACGCGTTCGGCCACGCGCAGTTGGGTGGCGTGGCACCGGTACTGGCAGCGCTGGTGAAGGAGAAGCTGGGCTACAAATATCACTGGGCGGTACCCGATTACCTGCAGCGCTCGGCGCGGCATGCGGCCTCGAAGGTGGACGCCGACCAGGCTTTCGCCGTGGGCCGCGCCGCAGTCGACTACGCATTGGCCGGCATGAACGCGGTGATGCCGGTGATCGTGCGCAGCGCCGACGCGCCGTACCGCTGGAAGATCGAACCGGCACCGCTGGCCAAGATCGCCAACCGCGAAAAGAAGATGCCGAAAAGCTTCATCACCCGCGACGGCTTCGGCATCACCGCCGCTGCGCGCCGTTATCTGTCGCCGTTGATCCGCGGCGAGGCGCCGTTGCCCTATGGCAAGAACGGCCTGCCCAACTACGTGCGGCTGAAAAACACGGCAGTGACCACCCGGCTACCGGCGTTCAAGCCCTGAGACCGGTGATCGACCGCTTGCTGAGTGCCGGCTGAAAAGCCAAACCTCCGCACGCGCAGGGTTCAGCTAAGCGTTTCTACGATTCACCCATCCGCTGCGACAGCCATCGTGCGTCGAGCGCTTACCGAGGGAGAACGCCATGAAACTTGTCAGTCGTTTGCTTATTGCCGTGGCCTTGCTGGCTACCGGCAACCTGGCGCTGGCCCAACACGGCCCTCGTGACCATGACCGGCGCGGTCAGCATCATGAGCGCAACGACCATCGCTACGACGGGCGACGCGGCGGCCACGACCGCCATGATGTCCGCCGCCACGACGACCGCCGCTACAACCGCACGCGCGTGGTCATCCACGAGGATCACCGCCGCTATGGCTACGACCGTCCGCACTACCGCCATCGCTGGCAGCGCGGCCATCGCTATGGTGGGCCGGTCTACGTAGTGCGCGACTACCGCCACTACCGCCTGCGCCCGCCGCCGCGCGGCTATCACTGGGTGAGGGCAGACAACAGCGACTACCTGCTGGTCGCCATCGCCACCGGCATCATTCTGGACGTGGCGCTGCACTGATTACACGCAGTTGCAATAACCGGGGCCGTGCATTCGTGCACGGCCTCGTTGTTTCCGGCCATCCGGAAAGACGCTGCGCCGCACAACGCTCCGCGCGCCAACCTCTGCCTATACTCGATGCGACCGCCCGTCCGGACGGCCACTGACAACTCAAGGGGAGGCTCCGATGCTGCAGCAGTATGGCTGGTGGATCGTTCTGGGGTGTGCCGTAGTGGCGGTGTTGTACGGCGCGTTGTCGGCACGCTGGATCCTGGCGAAATCGCCAGGCAATGAACGGATGCAGGAAATCGCGGCGGCGATCCAGGAAGGCGCCCGCGCCTACCTCAACCGCCAGTACACCACCATCGCGATGGTCGGCGTGGTGCTGCTTCTGCTGATCGGTTTTTTCCTCAGCTGGCCGACGGCGATCGGCTTTCTGCTGGGCGCCGCGCTGTCCGGCGCGGCCGGCTACATCGGCATGAACGTTTCGGTACAGGCCAATGTGCGCACCGCCGAGGCGGCACGCGGCGGCCTGGGCAAGGCGATGGACGTGGCGTTCCGCGGCGGCGCCATCACCGGCATGCTGGTGGTGGGGTTGGCGTTGCTGGGCGTGGCCGGTTACTGGCTGATCCTCAACCGCATGGGCATCACCGGCGAGCCGGCGCTGCATGCGCTGGTGGGCTTTGCCTTCGGCAGCTCGCTGATCTCCATCTTCGCGCGGCTGGGTGGCGGCATCTTCACCAAGGGTGCGGACGTGGGCGCGGACCTGGTCGGCAAGGTCGAGGCCGGCATTCCCGAGGATGACCCGCGCAACCCCGCGGTGATCGCCGACAACGTGGGCGACAACGTGGGCGACTGCGCCGGCATGGCCGCCGACCTGTTCGAAACCTACGCGGTCACTGTCATTGCCACCATGCTGCTGGGCAGCCTGATGGTGAGCGAAGTTGGCGCCAACGCGGTGCTGTATCCGCTGCTGCTGGGCGCGGTGTCGATCATCGCCTCGATCATCGGCACGCTGTTCGTGAAGGTGAAACCGGGCGGCTCGATCATGGGCGCGCTGTACAAGGGTGTGGCGGTGTCGGCGGTGCTGGCGGCGGTGGCGTTCTATCCCATCACCACGCGCCTGATGCCCGATTTCAGCCACGGCGCGATGAACCTGTGGGGTTGCACGCTGATCGGCCTGGCGCTGACCGGCGCGATCGTGTGGATCACCGAGTACTACACCGGCACGCAGTACAAGCCGGTGCAGCACATCGCGGCCGCCTCCACCACCGGCCACGGCACCAACATCATCGCGGGCCTGGGCGTGTCGATGAAATCCACCGCGTGGCCGGTGATCGCGGTATGCGCCGCGATCTGGGGCGCCTACGCGCTGGGCGGCCTGTACGGCATCGCCATCGCAGCAACCGCCATGCTGTCGATGGCCGGCATGATCGTGGCGCTGGACGCCTACGGCCCGATCACCGACAACGCCGGCGGCATCGCCGAGATGGCCGACCTGCCGCCGGAAGTGCGCGGCGTCACCGACCCGCTGGATGCCGTCGGCAACACCACCAAGGCGGTGACCAAGGGCTACGCGATCGGCTCGGCGGCACTGGCCGCGCTGGTGCTGTTCGCCGATTACACCCACAACCTCAGCCAGCACTTCAATGGCGCCATCGTGAGTTTCGACCTGTCGAACCATTACGTGATCATCGGCCTGCTGATCGGCGGCCTGATCCCGTACCTGTTCGGCGCGATGGCGATGGAAGCGGTCGGCCGCGCGGCCGGTGCGGTGGTGGTGGAAGTGCGCCGTCAGTTCCGTGATATCCCGGGCATCATGGCCGGCACCGCCAAGCCGGAATATTCGCGTGCGGTGGACATGCTGACCCGTTCGGCCATCCGCGAAATGATCCTGCCGTCGCTGCTGCCGGTGCTGGTGCCGGTGCTGGTGATCTTCGGCTTCAAATGGCTTGGCGGCCCCGAAGCCGGCGCGCAAGCGCTGGGCGGCGTGCTGATCGGCACCATCGTCACCGGCCTGTTCGTGGCCATCTCGATGACCACCGGCGGCGGTGCCTGGGACAACGCCAAGAAGTACATCGAGGACGGCAACCACGGCGGCAAGGGCTCGGAAGCGCACAAGGCCGCCGTCACCGGCGACACCGTGGGCGACCCGTACAAGGACACCGCAGGCCCCGCAGTGAACCCCTTGATCAAAATCATCAACATCGTGGCGTTGCTTCTGATTCCCTTGCTGTAATCGAAGCGACACCCGCACGGCACCATCTCCCCTCTCCCGCAAGCGGGAGAGAGGCGTTGGGGAGAGGGAACTCAAGCGCAGACCAAGCTCACAAACAACGAACCCCGCCCCGTGCGGGGTTCGCCTTTTCAGCTCCGCGCCCAGCACGCCGCACTGACTTTAGTCACGCGTGCCCACCGTTACGCAATGGCACACTGGCGACAGATCACTTATCGCAGGACCTCCCATGACAATGAATCGATCGGTCTGGCTGATGCTGGCGCTGGGCGTCACACTGACGGGCATGAACGACGCCCATGCCCGCGACAAGACCACCGCCCAACCCGCCACTACGGCAGCCACCGACGATCCCTTCCTGTGGCTGGAAGACATCCACGGCGCCCGCCCGCTGGCCTGGGTGGAAAAGGAGAATGCGAAGACGGCGGCGCGGTTCGCCGCTGGCGCAGGTTTCGAGAAAACCCGCGACGGCATCCTCGAAGTGCTCGACTCCGACGCGCGCATCCCCGACGTCAACCGCCGCGGCGATTACCTCTACAACTTCTGGCGCGACAAGGCGCATCCGCGCGGCGTATGGCGCCGCACCACGCTGGCCGAATACCGCAAGGCGAACCCCGACTGGGAAGTGCTGCTGGACGTGGACGCGCTGAACAAGGCCGAAGACAAGCGCTGGGTGTTCAAGGGCACGCAATGCCTGAAGCCGGATTTCAACCGCTGCCTGATCTCGCTGTCGCCCGATGGCGGTGACGCGGTGGCCGTGCGCGAATTCGACATCCCCAGCAAATCGTTCGTGAAAGGCGGCTTCGACCTGCCGGTGGCGAAGACCGAAGCCGGCTGGATCGACGACGACACGCTTTACGTCGGCACGGATTTCGGCCCCGGCACGATGACCGAGTCGAGCTATCCGCGCATCGTCAAGGAGTGGAAACGCGGCACGCCGCTGTCATCGGCCACCATCGTGTACGAGGGCAAATCCAAGGACCTGGCCGTCGGCGCCTACCACGACCGCACGCCGGGCTTCGAGCGCGATTTCGTCTCCGTGGCGAAGGACTTCTTCCACAGCGAGCTGTACCAGCGCATCGACGGCAAGCTGGTACGCGTGGACGTACCCACCGACGCCAGCGCCGATGCGCATCGCGAATGGCTGCTGGTGCAGACGCGCTCGCCATGGACGGTGGGCGGCACCACCTACCCGTCCGGTGCGCTGCTGGCGGCGAATTTCGATGCGTTCATGGCTGGCAAGCCGCACTTCACGGTGCTGTTCAAGCCCGATGCGCACACCTCGCTGGCCTCGTACGACTGGACCCAGCACCACCTGATCCTGGACATCCTGGACGACGTGAAGAGCCGGCTCGAGGTGCTGACGCCGCAGGCGGGCGACTGGAAGCGTGAAAGCCTGCCCGGCGCGCCGGGCATGAGCACGATCAGCGTGGTCAGTACCGACCCCGACCACAGCGACGAATACTGGCTCGACGTCACCGGTTTCCTGGCGCCCACCGCGCTGCAACGCGGTGTGCTGGGCAGCGAGCCGGCCACCACGATCAAGGCGGACCCGGCGTTCTTCGACGCCTCGGCCTTTACCGTGAGCCAGCATTTCGTGAGCTCGAAGGACGGCACCCGCGTGCCGTATTTCGAGATCGCCCCGAAAAACATCAAGCTCGACGGCAGCAACCGCACGCTGCTGTACGGCTACGGCGGTTTCGAAGTCTCGCTGCAGCCGCACTACAGCGGCAGCATCGGCCGTGCCTGGCTGGAGCGCGGCGGCGTCTACGTGATCGCCAACATCCGCGGCGGCGGCGAATACGGCCCGCAGTGGCACCAGGCCGCCCTGAAAGCCAACCGCCCGCGTGCCTACGAGGATTTCGCGGCGGTGGCCGAAGACCTGATCAAGCGCGGCGTCACCTCGCCCGACCATCTCGGCGCCGAGGGCGGCAGCAACGGCGGCCTGTTGATGGGCAACATGCTCACCATGTACCCGCAACTGTTCGGCGCCATCGCCTGCGAGGTGCCGCTGCTGGACATGAAGCGCTACATCCACCTTTCCGCCGGCGCCTCGTGGATGGCCGAGTACGGCAACCCCGACAGCGCCGACTGGAACTTCATCAAGACCTTCTCGCCGTACCAGAACGTGAAAAGGGGCGTGGATTACCCGCCGGTGCTGTTCTACACGGCCACCAGCGACGATCGCGTGGGCCCGGTGCAGGCGCGCAAGATGGCCGCGCGCATGCAGGCGCAAGGTCATCCGAACGTGTGGTTCTACGAGAACCTCGAAGGCGGCCACGGCGCCGGTGCCGACAACCGGCAATCCGCACACATGCACGCGATGGCGTACGACTTCCTGTGGGATCAGTTGAAGTAGCGGAAAGCCAGCGCCGGGGTATCGCAACCTGCCGGCGGTTCGGCAGGTAAGCTTTGCGCTTCCTCGATCAGCCTGACTGCCCCCACATGTACCCACGCGTCACCATCAGTCCTGAACTGCGCGAATGGATTCTCGCGACCACACGGGCCGGCCATGGCGTCGATGACGTCCTGCGCCTGATGAAGGAAAACGGCTACGACCCACGGCAGAGCCGCAGCATCGTGGCCGAGGTGATGAAACTGCCGCTGGCCGCCCTGCACGCCAACACCGGCAAACCGGGCGGTTTGCGCACGAGGCACCCGGAGGCACCGGAAGTCGTCATCGACGGGCGCACCATCGGCATTCCGGTGAGCGTCGACGCGCCGGCCTTGCGCGTGCTCGACGGCCTGCTGTCGGAACGGGAATGCGCCGACCTGATCGAACTGGCACGGCCGCGCCTGCAGCGCGCGCTGACCGTGGACAGCGAGGGCAAACAGCAGGTCGATCACCGCCGCACCAGCGAGGGCATGTTCTTTCGCGCGGGCGAGACGCCGCTGGTCGCCACCATCGAGCAGCGCCTGGCGCAGCTGCTTGGCGTACCGGCCAGCCACGGCGAGGGCCTGCAGATCCTGCATTACGGTCCCGGGCAGGAGTACGAGCCGCATTACGACTGGTTCGACCCGGCCCTGCCCGGGTACGACAAACTCACCGCCCGAGCGGGGCAGCGCATCGCCAGCGTGGTGATGTACCTCAACACGCCCGAACGCGGCGGCGGCACGGCGTTCCCCGAGATCGGGCTCACCGTGACGGCGCGGCGCGGGTCGGCGGTCTATTTCGCCTACGAGGGCGGCGATCAGAGCTCACTGCACGCCGGTTTGCCGGTGCTCCAGGGCGAGAAATGGATCGCCACCCACTGGCTCCGCGAACGGCCCTTCGGGCAGGGTTCCAGGCACTGATCCGTCGCCCGCCACGACCCGCGCGGCAGCCCCGGCCGCTGCGATGCAGCAAGGTTTGGCGTATCCTAGGCGGCTGACTTTCCCCTCTCTTGCCTAGGACACCCCATGGGTTTGCATCTCGTCCCCGCCGGTCGCAACGTGCCGGAAGAAATCAACGTCATCATTGAAATCCCCAAGGACGCGGAGCCGGTCAAGTACGAGGTGGACAAGGAAAGCGGCGCGATCTTCGTCGACCGCATCCTGTCCACGCCGATGCGCTACCCGTGCAACTACGGTTATGTGCCCGGTACCCTGGGCGGCGACGGCGACCCGCTGGACGCGCTGGTGATCCTGCCCCTGCCGCTGACCGTGGGCTCGGTGATCCGCTGCCACCCGGTCGGCATGCTGAAGATGACCGACGAGGCCGGCGAAGACGAGAAACTGGTGGTGATCCCCTCGCCCAAGGTGTTCCCCGGCTACGCACACATCAACGACATGAAAGGCGTCTCGCCGCACTGGCTGGAGCGCATCGGCCACTTCTTCGAGCACTACAAGGACCTGGAGAAGGGCAAGTGGGTCAAGGTCGCCGGCTGGGTCGGCGCCGAAGAAGCCAAAACCGAAATCACCGCCGGCATCGCCCGCTACCAGGCGGAAAAGAAGGCGAAAGCCTGAGGCGAACCGGCAAACCGGACGCTGCCGTAACGGCACGCCTCAAAGCCGGTAAATGCCGTAATCTCCTCTCCCCCGCGGGGAGAGGGTTGGGAGAGGGCACACGCCGCGGGGAAGCTCCAAGAAGCTTCTTCCCGGCGCCCAAACCCACACCCGCCCACCTCAAAGCCGGCACATGCCGTAATCCCCTCTCCCCTGCGGGGAGAGGGTTGGGAGAGGGGGACACGCTGCGGGGAAGCTCCAACGCAGCTTTTCACGGCGCACGGAAGCTGCCTCATCAGCTCTCCCGCAAGCACCCGCCCCCTCTCCCCTACCCTCTCCCCGCAGGGGAGAGGGTATTACGGTGCTCCCTGGCGCTGAGGTTCGGCAGTTACGGCCTCATCCTGCCTCATCCGACCGCCTCGGCTCCTCGCTCTTCGCCCCCGCTCAACCCCGCTTGAGCAACTCCCGCAAATCGATGATCGCCGCATTCGCGCGCGATACGTAGTTCGCCATCACCAGCGAATGGTTGGCGAAGAAGCCGAACGGCGAGCCGTTCAACACCATCGGGCTGTGCAGTGGGCGCTGGGCTTCCTCCAGCTCGCGGATCACCTGCTGCAGGCTCACGTCGGCGTGCTTGCTGCGCAGGATGGGACCGAAATCGTGCTGCATGGCCTTGAGCTGTTCCAGCAGCGCCCAGGTGTAGCCGCGCGCCTCGTAGAAGTTGTCGTCGATCTTTGTCCAGGGCGTTTTCACCAGCTGGCTACGGGCGGGCGCGGCCAGGGCACTGGTGCTGGCAGAGGCCGGCTGGTCGGTGCCGGCATCGCCGATGCGCATCTGGCCCACGCTGGCCGACAACCGTTGCGACAACGAGCCCAGTCGCGACGACACCAGTTGCAGGTAATCGGCCAGGTTGTCGGCGCGGGCGTAGAAATGCGCCGACGCCCCCTCGTCGTCGCCCAGGCGCGACAGATAGCCGTCCAGATGGCCAATCGCCTTGCTGTACTGGCTCTCCGAGCTGGGCAGCAGCCAGCGATCGTTCGGGCTGTTGAGCAGCGGGTCGGCTTCGGCCAGGTCCTTGTCTTCGGTGGACTGCGCCTGCGAGCGGCTGAAGTCGTTGCGCAGTGCGCGCACCAGGTCACGCGAGGCGGTGAGCGAGCCGAACTCCCAGTTCGGCACGTTGTCCATCCACGCGCCCGGCGGCAGCTTGTCGTTGCTGAGGTAGCCGCCGCGCTTGTCCAGCAGCGTGCGCACCGATTCGATCAGGGTGGCGGTGGTGGTGGCGCCCACGCTGGCGGGCCGCTTCAGGTCCTGCAACTGGGCCTGCGCGACGGTGGGCGGATCGAACAGCGGCGGCTCGGCATCCCACCACCACATCAGCGCCAGCACCAGCAGCAACACCAGCGCGATGGCGGCGGCGATACCGCGCAACAGGCCGCGGCGCGGCGGATTCGTTGTGTCCGGAGTGGGCATCGGGATTCCTGTGGCTGGCGGGGATGCAGCAAGCTTACAACGCCGCTCAACACTCCCACGGCGGATGGTCGCCGAACCGTCCGGCCAGGAAATCGATGAAGGCGCGTACCCGCGGCGGCACCAATCGGCGCTGCGGCATCACCGCGTAGATGCCCGTGGTGTGGATCGGGTAGTCCGGCAGCAACAATTGCAACTGGCCACTGCGCAATGGCTCGTGCACATGCCACAGCGAATGCATCGCGATGCCAAGCCCGGCTACCACCGCATCGCGCAACAGCGCGCCCTGGTTGCTCTCGAAACGGCCCTGCACCCGTTGCGCGATGTCGCGCCCCTCGCGGTCCGTGAAGTGCCACACATCCTGCCTGCCCTGGCTGCCGACCAGCAGCAGGCAGTCGTGCATGGCCAGATCCGCCGGCGTGCGTGGCAACCCGCGCTTTTGCAGATACGCCGGCGACGCGCACAGCACGCGCCGGTTGCTGGCCAGCCGGCGCGCCACCAGCGCCGAGTCGCCCATGTCGCCGACGCGGATGCCCAGGTCGAAGCCGGAGCCGACCAGATCCACGACCTGGTCATCGAGATTCACGCTCAGCTTCACCCGCGGATGCAGGCCGAGAAACTCCGGCAGCAGCGGCGAAACGTATTGGCTGCCGAACGCAGCGGACATGGTGACCCGCAGCGTGCCGCTGACCTCGGTGGCGCTCTGGCGCAGTCCGCCGGTGAGCGACTCCAGATCCTCCACCAGCGCGCGACCCTGCTCGGCCAGCTGCATGCCCTCGGGCGTGGCATGCAGTTGGCGCGTGGTCCGGTGCAAAAGGCGCACGCCCAGCTCGCGCTCCAGCCGCTTCAGGCGCTGGCTGGCCACCGCCACCGAAAGATCCAGGCTGCGCGCGGCGGCGCTGATCGAACCCAGGTCGAGCACTCGCAGAAACAGGCTGAGGTCGCCGATGCGATCCATGACTATCAATGTTTCGTTGAAAATGATTAGCCATCTTGATGGTTACGTAATAAAACGCAACTGCCTAAGCTGCCGCATCGTTTCTTCAGGACTGCCGCCATGCGCTCCCTTTCCACTCGGCCACGCACGCCGCTGGCGCTGTACGCGTTGACCGCCGGCGCGTTCGGCATCGGCACCACCGAGTTCGTGATCATGGGCCTGTTGTTGCAGGTATCCGCCGACCTGCATGTGAGCATCGCCACGGCCGGCCTGCTGATCTCCGGTTATGCGCTGGGCGTGTTCGTGGGCGCGCCGCTGCTCACGGCGGCAACCAGCCGGTTGCCGCACAAGACCGCGCTGATCGCCTTGATGATCATCTTCACCATCGGCAACCTGGCCAGCGCACTGGCGCCCAGCTACGCGGTACTGATGATCGCGCGGGTGATTACCTCGCTGGCCCACGGCACCTTCTTCGGCGTGGGCGCGGTGGTGGCGACCGGGCTGGTGGCGGAGGATCGCAAGGCGTCGGCGATCTCGATCATGTTCACCGGCTTGACCGTGGCCACCCTGCTCGGCGTGCCGGCCGGGGCGTGGCTGGGGCTGCACTTCGGCTGGCGCAGCACGTTCTGGGCGGTCAGCGCGATCGGCGTGCTGGCCACGGTCATCATCGCCACCCTGGTGCCCGCCGACCGCGGCGAGCAGGCGCCGATGAACTTCGTCGAGGAACTGAAGGGCATCGCGCATCCGCAAGTCCTGCTCGGCCTGCTGATCACCGTGCTGGGCTTCGCCGGGGTGTTTGCGATGTTCACCTACATCCAGCCCATCCTCACCCGCGTCACCGGCTTCGCCGACAGTGCGGTGTCGCCGATCCTGCTGGTGTTCGGCGGCGGCATGGTGGTGGGCAACCTGCTCGGCGGCCGGCTGGCGGACAAGCATCTGGTGATGACGCTGCTGGGCTCGCTGGTCGCGCTGGCGACCGTGCTGGGCGCGATGACGTTCGCGCTGCACAACAAGCCGGCGATGATCGCGTTCAGTGCGTTGTTCGGCATCGTGGGGTTTGCCACCGTGGCGCCGCTGCAGTTGCGCGTGCTGCAGAAAGCCACCGGCGGCCAGGTGCTGGCATCGAGCTTCAACATCGCCGCGTTCAATCTCGGCAACGCGATCGGCGCCTGGCTGGGTGGCGTGGTGATCAGCCACGGTCCCGGCCTGGGCGCCGTGACTTGGGCCGCCGCGTTGCTGCCGTTGCTCGGCCTGGCCGTGGCGCTGTACAGCGTGCGGCTGGATGCAAGGCCATCGCGACGGATGGCCACCACGGCGTGCGTGGAAGCCGCGCCCTGACTTTCGGGAGGACATCACCATGGAATACCGCTATCTGGGCAACTCTGGCTTCAAGGTGCCCGCACTCGGTTTCGGCACCGGCACATTCGGCGGCACGGGCCCGCTGTTCGGCGCCTGGGGTCGAACCGACGTGGCCGAGGCGACCCGGCTGGTCGACATCTGTCTCGACGCCGGCGTCAACCTGTTCGACAGCGCGGACGTCTATTCCGACGGCGCTTCGGAATCGATCCTGGGCGCGGCGCTGAAAGGCCGGCGCGATCGCGCCATCATCTCGACCAAAATCAGCCTGCGCGCCGGCGACGGCGCCAATGATGTCGGCGCCTCGCGCCATCACCTGATCGGCAGCGTCGAGCGCGCACTGAAGCGGCTGGACACCGACTACATCGACCTGCTGCAACTGCACCATTTCGACGCGATGACGCCGGTAGAGCAAGTGATGTCGACGCTGGACGACCTGGTGCGCGCGGGCAAGGTGCGCTACCTGGGCGCTTCGAATTTCTCCGGCTGGCAGCTCATGAAATCGCAGGCAATCGCCGACCGCCATGGCTATGCGCGCTTCGTGGCGAACCAGGCCTACTACTCGCTGATCGGTCGCGACTACGAGTGGGAACTGATGCCCTTGGGGCTCGACCAGGGCGTCGGCGCCGTGGTGTGGAGTCCGCTGGGTTGGGGACGCCTCACCGGCAGTATCCGCCGCGGCCAGCCCTGGCCCGAAGGCAGCCGCCTGCACGACACCGCGGGCTTTGCGCCGCCGGTGGACGAGGAACGGTTGTACCGCGTCGTCGACGCGCTCGACACCGTGGCCGCGGAGACCGGCCGCAGCGTGCCGCAGATCGCATTGAACTGGCTGCTGCAGCGGCCCACGGTGTCCAGTGTGCTGATCGGCGCCCGCAACGAAACCCAGCTGCGGCAGAACCTCGAAGCGGCCAGCTGGCAGCTTGCGCCCGGGCAGATCGCCGCGCTCGACGCGGCCAGCGCCGTCACGCCACCTTACCCTTATTACCCCTATTGGAATGGCCCGTTCGCCGAACGCAATCCGCCGCCGGTATGAGCCGCACGGCGCATGCCGAATCCCCACCCGAATCACTGGAGCCCCACATGAAAGCCGTTGCCCTCACCCGCTACCTGCCCATCGACGACCCCGCCTCCCTGGTCGACGTGGAGTTGCCCATGCCCGAACCGGGCGCACACGACCTGCTGGTGCGGGTGGAGGCGGTGTCGGTGAATCCGGTCGACACCAAGGTGCGCTCACCCAAGCCGCAGGTGGAGGCGCAACCGAAGGTATTGGGCTACGACGCGGCCGGCGTGGTCGAGTCGGTGGGCGCCAGCGTGGAAGGGTTCCGCCCCGGCGACCGCGTCTACTACGCCGGCGACATCACCCGCGCCGGCAGCAATGCGCAATACCAGGCGGTGGACGCACGGCTGGTCGGGTACGTCCCGAAATCGATCGAACTGGCGGACGCGGCAGCGTTGCCGCTGACCACACTCACCGCGTGGGAACTGCTGTTCCAGCGCATGCCGTTCGACAGCGAGCACGGCGGCGAGGGCAAGACCCTGCTGATCATCGGAGGGGCCGGTGGCGTGGGTTCGATCGCGATCCAGCTGGCGCGGCGCGCGGGCTTCTCCGTGATCGCCACCGCGTCGCGCGACGAAACGGTGGCGTGGTGCCAGACGATGGGCGCGCAGCATGTGATCAACCACCGCGAACCGCTGGCGCCGCAGTTGAAGGCGCTGGGGATGAGCCAGGTCGACGCGGTGTTGAATCTTGCCGATACGGATCGCTACTGGGAAACCGTGGGCGAACTCATCGCCCCGCAGGGTCATGTCGGCCTGATCGTGGAGCCTGCGGGCGCGCTGCGGATCGGCGATCCGTACAAGGCCAAGGCGGTCGGCATCCACTGGGAGATGATGTTCACCCGCCCACGTTTCAAAACCGCCGACCAGGCCGAGCAGGGGCGCATCCTCGACCGCGTGGCCGCCCTGATCGATGCCGGGGAATTGCGCGGCACCCGCGCCGAAACGCTCACGCCCATCCATGCAACCAACCTGCGCGAGGCACACCGCCGCCTCGAATCGGGCACCACGGTCGGGAAGCTGGTGCTGGCCGGCTGGTGAACGAATGAGGGGTGGCAAGCGCCACCCCTCGAAAGTTCAGCCGCGTTTGCCGGCGGCTTTCGCGGGCGACGGCTTGGCCGGCTCGCCCTTCTTGCCGAAATCCTCCATTAGCGTCTTCATGTCTTCGGCGTGCTCCTCTTCCACGGCGAGGATGCCTTCGAGCATGCGCTTGGTGGTGGTGTCCCGGTCGCCCACGTAGTTGATGATTTCGCGGTAGCTGTCGATCGCGATGCGCTCGGCGACGAGGTTCTCCTCGATCATGCCGGCAAGGTCGTCCGGCACCACGAACTCGGCATGGCTGCGGGTGGACAGGCCATCGGGTTCGAAGTTTGGCGTGCCGTCGAGCTGGGTGATGCGCTCGGCAATCTGGTCGGCATGGCCCTGCTCCTCGTTGGCATGTTCGAGGAACTCGGCCGCCACGCTTTTGGCATTGATGCCCGACGCCAGGTAAAAGTGCGCCTTGTAGCGCAGCACGCAGACGAGTTCGGTCGCCAGCGCCTCGTTCAGCAGCTTCAGCACGACATCGCGATCAAGCGTGTAGCTGTCGGTGACCGCGCCCCGCTGCATGTGCTCGCGCGCACGCCTGCGGATGGTCTGGATATCGGAAAGGAAGGGTTGGTTCTTGGTGGCCATGCAGGTTTCCTCGTTACGCCGAAACGCGTATCCGGGAAGCTTACGCCCCGCCTGCGTGGTGATCGTGTAAACGCGGCCGGGCGCATGCCGCGATGCGCCCAACCAGTGGCCCGGCGCGCCCGGTTCAAAACAGGGCGCGCGAGGGGCAGCGCACTCAGCGCGGAACGTACGCCCGCAGGAAGGTGTTGACGCCGGTACGCGCCATCGCCTCGATTTCGGCGGCAGCGGTCTCCGGGCATTCGTCGCAACCGAACAGCCGGCGCAGCAGCATGTCGCCCTTGATCAGCGAGAAGAACTGCACGCTGGCCGTCTTCACCACGGGAATGTCCAGCGCGCCGTGGTCGACCGCCTGCTGCAGCAGGTTTTCCATCAGGCGGTGCATGCGCGCCGGGCCCTCTTCCCACAGCAGCTTGCCGTAGCGCGGATTGCCCTGGCGGCAGTCACTGAGGATCGCCCGGAAGGTACCCACATGCTCAGCCTGGCAGTCGATGTGCATGTGCGCCTGGGCGATGGCGTGCAGGGTTTGCTCGATGCCCACATTGGGGTCGAACTGGTAGATGTCCTCGGGCAGCAGGTCCTCGATGCGGGAACGGATCACCTCGCGAAAGAGGTTGTCCTTGTCGCCGAAATGGCTGTACACGGTCAGCTTGGAAACCTTCGCCTCGGCGGCGATGGCATCCATACTGGTACCGGCAAACGCATTGCGTATGAACAATGCCTTCGCCGCAGCGAGGATCGCCGCCCGTTTTTCCATGTCTTTGGGGCGGCCCGGTCCCTGTGGCTTTATTTGCGCGCCGCTAATCATGCCCGCACCTTCACAAATGAGAGTCTGCCCTTTATTATACGCGGCGGTACAATTATTTTCCAGACGCCATTCTCCCGCGTATGTCATAGGCGCTCAATGACGTGCGTCAACCATTCGCGATGACTTCCGGCACTACGTGGCGGCGGGCGGGGCCGTCACGCTGTGATTGTCGGAATGTGGCCAGACGCTTATTCTTCTTCACCTTTTCCGACTCACGGGACACCAGTTGAAATGGCAATGAACTTCGAGCAGGCACGACTGAACATGGTCGAGAACCAGGTTCGCCCGTGGGAGGTGCTGGACGGCCGCGTGCTGGACGTCATCGGCCGCGTGCGGCGCGAGGATTTCGTGGCTGCCGAACACCGCCGGCTGGCGTTTGCCGACCTGTGCCTGCCGCTGGGCCATGGCGAAGTGATGATGAAACCCGTGGTCGAAGGCCGCGTACTGCAGGCGCTGGAATTGCTGCCCACCGACCGTGTGCTGGAAATCGGCACCGGCTCGGGGTTTCTCGCCGCCTGCCTGGCCGGGCTTTCGGCGCATGTCACCAGCGTGGACATCCATGCCGATTTCACCGCCGCCGCCACCCGGCGGCTGCAGGCGGCAAGCGTGACCAACGTCAACCTGGCCACGGGCGAGGCCGTTGTCGACTGGCAGCCCGATGAGCAGTTCGACGCGCTGGTCGTCACTGGTGCGGTCGCCACCATCCCGCCGCGCTGGCTGGGCTGGCTCAAGCCCGGTGGCCGCGCGGTGATCGTGCGCGGCAAGTCGCCAGTGCAACAAGTTGTGTTGCTGACGCTCGAAGGCGAAGGTCGTTTCCGCGAGGAAACCCTGTTCGAGACCGACCTGCCCTACCTGCAGCACGCCGAGCCACTTCAACCTTTCGTTCTCTGAATTTCCGCCCCCGACTTCCCCTACGAGGCAACCCATGCGTTTGAAGCTGCTCACACTGGCCCTGGCGATGGCCGCCGTTTCACTGCCCAGTCATGGCGAAGACCTGCTGGATGCTTATCGTGAAGCCCGCGCCAACGACCCCGTGCTGATGCAGGCGGACGCCACGCGACTGTCCATTGGCGAAAACGTCGACCAGGCGCGCGCACTGTTGTTGCCGCAGATCTCCGCAGGGCTGTCGCTGCAGCAGACCAACGGCGGCAACCATGAGCTGGTGCGCGATCCCACCGATCCCACCCAGACCATCAACACCAGCGAGTTCGGTCACACCCGCACGCGCAGCGTGAACGCCCAGCTCAGCCAGACGGTGCTGGACTTCAGCGAATACGCCAACCTCAAGGCCGCGCACTCCGCCGCCCAGGCGCAGGACGAGTTGTACCAGTCCGCGCTGCAGCAGCTGTACGTGCGCGTCACCCAGGCCTATTTCGGCGTGCTCACCGGCGAGGATCAGCTGGCCTACGCCAAGGCCAACGAAGACGCCTACCGCCAGCAGTACGAGCAATCCAACCAGCGCTTCAAGGTCGGCCTTTCGGCGATCACCGACGTTTACCAGGCCAAGTCGTATTACGAGGCGGCCAAGGCCAACACGATCGCCACGGAAAACGCGCTCAACGATGCCCGCGAAGCGCTGACCGAGATCACCGGCAAGCCCACCGGCGAGCTGAAGAAGCTGCGTGAAGACCTGCCGATGCAGCCGCCCACCCCGAACGACCCGGATACCTGGGTCAAGCAGGCACTGGAAACCAACCCCGACCTGCTGGCCCAGCGCAGCAACGTGGAAACCACCGAGCACAACATCAGCGCGGCGCGTGCCGGCCACCTGCCCACCATCACCGCCAACGTCAGCTACGGCAAGAACACCAGCTGGTACCAGAACATCGGCAGTGGTCGCCAGGACAACCGCGGCGCCACCACCATCGGGCTGACCCTGAACGTGCCGATCTTCTCCGGCGGCGCCACCCAGTCACGGGTGCGGCAGTCCATCTACCAGCGCGACTCGGCCCAGGACGCGCTCGAGTCGCAGCGCCGCCAGGTGGTGCGCACCACGCTCAACAACTACCGCTCGGTGATCGCCGGCATCTCGCAGGTCGAGTCGACCCGGGCGGCGGTGGATTCGGGCAAGAAGGCGCTGGAAGCGACCCGCGCGGGTTTTGACGTGGGCACGCAGACGATGACCAACGTGCTGATCCAGATCCAGAACCTCACCCAGGCCGAAAGCGAGTACTCGCAGGCGCGCCACCAGTTCGTGCTGAACAAGCTGATGCTGAAGCAGTCCTCGGGTACGGCGGACATCAAGGACATGGAAGCGATCAACACGTTGCTGCAGTAAGCCGCGGCAAGCGCACGAAAAAGGCCGGGCATGCCCGGCCTTTTTCGTGTATCAACCACCGCTGCTCATTCCTGCAGCAAGGCATCCACCATCTGCATGACGCGCCGCACGGCACCACGCTCGCGATCGAATACCTTGTGCGCGACGCGCCCCATCCGGGCGCGCTTCTCGTCGTCGAGCAAGAGCCGCAGCACGTCGCCGCCAAGCTGGTCGCTGCTGCCCACGCATTCGGCGCCACCCTCGCGAATCAGGGTGAGCGTGATCTCGGCAAAATTGAACGTGTGCGGCCCGACCAGCACCGGCCGGGCCAGCGCGGCCGGCTCCAGCACGTTGTGGCCGCCGATGGGCACCAGGCTGCCACCCACGAAAGCCAGGTCGGCCGCCGCGTAGAACGGCATCAGCAAGCCCATCGCGTCGATCAGGAACACCTGGTGCGACGCCGCCGGCAGCCCATCGGCACTGTGCGTGGCCATCGGAAAACCCAGCGTGTGCACGGCGTGCTCCACCAGCTTGAACCGTTCCGGATGGCGTGGCGCAATCAGCAGCAGCGCGTCGGGAAACTGCTTGAGCACCTGCAGATGCGCTTCCAGTACCGCCAGCTCCTCGCCCTCGTGCGTGCTTGCAGCCATCCAGACCGGGCGTTCGCCGCCCCATTGCCGGCGCATGCTGGCGCCGGCAGCGGCGGCATCGGGCGGTATGCGCATGTCGAACTTCATGTTGCCGCTGACCACGATTTGCTGCGGCTCGGCGCCCAGCAGGCGATAACGCGCCGCATCGGCCACCGACTGCGCCGCGATCACCTGCACGCAGCGCAACGCCGAGCGCACGGTGCCGCGCAGGAATCGGTAGCCGCGTAGCGAGCGATCGGACAGGCGCGCGTTGACGATCATCATCGGCACCCCGCGCTTGTGGCAGGCGTGATACAGGTTCGGCCAGATCTCGGTTTCCACGATCAACGCCAACTGCGGGCGGATCCGCTGCAGGAACCGGTTCACCGCGAACGGCAGGTCGTAAGGCAGATAGACGTGAAACACCGCGTCGCCAAACAACTGGTGCACGCGCGCCATGCCCGTCGGGGTGACGGTGCTGATGACCAGGGGCGCGTTGGGATAGTCCTTGCGCAGCGCCTTGATCAGGGGCTCGGCCGCATTGACCTCGCCCACCGATACGGCGTGCACCCACAGGCTGCCGTTGAAGCCCGGCGCATCGAAAAAGCCGAACCGCTCCGACCAGCGTCGATGGTAGGGCGGCGAGCGCACCCCGCGCAGCAACAGGCGCAGCACGATCAACGGCATCGCCAGGTACATCGCGAAGGTGTAGAGATAACGCACGCGTAGCTCCGTGGTAGCGCCGCAGTATACGAGAGCGGGGAAGGAGCGACCCGATCGCGACGAAGTCGAAGCTTCATCGCGCCCGCCCTTCGACTCCGCCGCTGCGCGGCTACGCTCGGGGCGATCGGTGGAAGTGTGCGATGCCTCCCCCCCGAATCCCGGCTCTCAACAGCCGAACGGCTGGTCATCCCGAATCCCGAATCCCCTTTCCCCATTCCCGGCCAATTACACTAGCGCCAATGCCTGGTGCTTCCCGACCTCCCTTTACCCGCTCCCTGTTGTCGCCGCGTCACTGGCCGGCATGGCTGGGCGTGGGTGTGATCCGGCTGATCGCGCGGCTGCCGTATCCCGCGTTGCTGTGGCTGGGCCGGCGCCTGGGTGCGCTGGTGCAGTGGCTGCCTTCGCCGCGGCGGCACATCGTGCAGGTCAATATCGGGTTGTGCTTCCCCGAGCTGAGTGCCACCGAGCAGGCGGCGTTGATCGACGCCAACCTGCGCGACGTGGGCCTGATGCTGGTGGAGTTTGCGCTGGGCTGGATGGGCAGCGACCGCCAGATCGCGCGAATCCCGCTTGAGGTTGAAGGACTGGAGCATCTCGCGGCGGCACGCGCCCAGGGCAAGGGCGTGCTGCTGGTGGGCGGCCACTTCTCGCATCTGGAACTGTGCGCGCGGCTGGTATCGCAGCGTATCCGCATTGCCGGCATGTACCGGCGCATGGATTCGGACGTGTTCGAGTGGAACGTGCTGCGCGCGCGGCTGGATTATGCCGACGCGATGTTCGAGAAGGAGGACCTCCGCGGCACGGTGAAATACCTGCGCAACGGCGGCACGCTGTGGTATGCGCCCGACCAGGACATGCGCAGCAAGGACAGCGTGTTCGTGCCGTTCTTCGGCGTGCCGGCGGCCACCATCACCGCCACCCATCACCTGGCGCGGATGTCCGGCGCACTGGTGATTCCCTTTTTCCACCGCCGCCTGCCGGGCAGCGAGGGTTATGTATTGCGGCTGGGTGCGCCGCTGCAGGATTTCCCCGGCACCGACGTGCACCACGACACCGCCCGCATCAACGGCTGCATCGAACAGATGGTGCGCGAGGCGCCGACGCAATACCTGTGGGCGCACAAGCGCTTCAAGACCCGCCCGCCGGGCCAGCCGCCGCTCTACTGATCGCGCCGCTGGCGTCGCGACTCGTACAACTTCGCGTATTTCAGGAACGCGTAGAACGCGTGGATGCGCGCGGCAATGAAGCCGGCCCAGCCCGAGCGCCAGTGTCCGCGCAAAAGGTAGAAGCGCAGAAAGGCCACCGTGGGGTACGCCACCATGCGCAGGCGCAACCAGCGCACCCGCCGCCGGGCGAGGTCGCCCAGTTGCAGGCTTGAATAGCGATCCGCCTTGGCCACGCGCCCCGCAATATCGCGCTCGCCATGGTGATCGATGGTGACATCGAGCACGCCGACGGAGCCGTCGACGCACACTTCCTCGTGCACCGCGTGGCCGCTCATGCGCGCGTGCTGCCGATCGAACAGCCGCACGTAGTGGTTGAGCCGCGCCCGGCCCGACTGCCAGCGCCAGAACTGCCACTCCCGCCGCCACAATTGGTACGCCACGTGCGTCGGCGCGTGCAGCGCCTGCTGCAGGGGCACGGCGGCGGTTTCGGCCAGCGACTCGTCCGAATCGAGCAGCAACACCCAGCGGTGGCTGGCCAGATCGATCGCCGCCTGCTTCTGCGCGCTGTAGCCGGCAAACGGCTGCACGTGGACACGCGCGCCGTAATGCGCGGCGATCGCCGCCGTGGCGTCGGTGGAGCCGGAATCCAGCACCACGATCTCGTCCGCCCAGCGCACGCCGCGCAGGCAGGCATCCAGCGTGGCGGCGCTGTTGAAGCTGGTCACCACCACCGACAGCGGTTCGCGCGCGGCCGTCATCGGCGGCTCGCCCCGTCGACATCCGCCACCACGTACAGCGCCGCACACCAAAGCCCCAGCAACCAGGCAAACAGCAGGCCCCACCAGGCCGAATAGAAGGCCAGACTGGTGTTCAGCGGAAACAGCATCACACCCAGCGCCAGCGTGACGGGGAAAGCGCGCGAGCGCGCCGCCGCACCCACGCTGCGCCACGCACGCCACGCCAGCGCCACCGCCGCCAACCACAGCAGCAAACCCAGCGCGCCGGTTTCGGTGAGGATCTCCAGCACGACCTGATGCGCATGGCAGGCACCCAGGCCGGCGCCGCAGGGTTCGGCTACAAGGAAGTGGTCATCGGGCGGCGCGTAATGCGGGTAGGCGTAGCGAAACGCGCGCACGCCCACGCCATTGAGCGGATGGTCGGCGATCATGCGCGCGCTGGTCTCCCAGATATCCAGCCGGCCGCTGAGCGCGGCATCGAGCGAGCTGTCGGTGCCGTGCAGAGCCAGCAAGGTGCGATCCATCCGCGCCTGGAATCGCGGTGAGGTTTTCCACGCCACGCCACCGGCCAGCGCCAACAATGCCGCGCCCAGTACGCAGAACAGCGCAAACCGCCGCAGCGAGCGCGCCTCATGCCAGGCGAAGCCCAGCGCCACCAGCGCATAGCTCAACCACGCGGCGCGCGAGCCAGCCAGCAGCACCGGGCCGAGCACCAGCGCGAAGGCGATCAGCAGCCCGCGCAACCCCCAGCGCCGCCGCGCCGCCCACAGCGCGAACGGCGACAGCACCGCCAGGGTTGGGCCCAGCTTGAGGTTGTCCGCGCCGAAGATGCCTGACACCCGCTCGGCCTCGGCATGGCCGCCCAGGCTCCAGCCGGTAAGTGCCTGCACCCAGGCATCCAGCACCCACAACGCCAGCACCAGCGCCACGGCGACAAACAGCGCCTGCAGCTTGCTGTCCCGCCGTATCGCGAAACAGGCGTACAAGACCAGCGGCACATAGCGCAGTTGGCCCGCCACCGTGCCCCAGCTTTTTCCCGGCGCATACGAATCGAAAGCCGACAACAGCGCCGCGCTGATGAACGCCCCCAGCAGCCACAGCGACATCCGGGCACCCGCGTGCTCGCGCAACGCATCACGCTGGCGCGCGAACAGCAGCACCACACCGAGCAGGCACAGGAAGGTCCCCAGTTCCGCGCTGCGGCCAAACGGCAGCAGCGCGATCACCAGCCAGAACGGCAGCAGGGGCGAGCGCAGCGCGGCACCCAGCGTGGTTCCAAGGGAGGTCATGCGCCAGCCTGTGCGGGAGGAAAAGCGCATTGTAGGCGAGCGCGTCGCGACGGTGGCGTGCGGCCGTTCTTCACTTGCGGGAGCGGCTTCAGCCGCGACGCTGTTGGCTTCGAGGTGCTCGACGAAAAGCGTCGCGGCTGAAGCCGCTCCTACGGGAGGCAACGGCGTTAGCCGGCCACCTCGCGATACAGCGCCAGCGTGTTCTGCTGCATGTCCGCCAGGCGGTAGCTGTGCAGCAAGGGAATCGGTGGGGCCACCCGCAGCAGTTCGGCGGCGCGTTCGGCCAGGCGTTCGCGGTCGCCCGGCGGCACGCGGCCGGCGGGGTACAGCTCGGCCAGCAGTTCGCCTACGCCGCCGTGCGCATAGCCGAGCACCGGCCGGCACAGCGACAAGGCCTCGACCACGGTGCGGCCGAACGATTCAGGCTGGTTCGACAACTGCAGGATCAGGGTGGACACCGCGTAGATGTCGCGCACATCGTCACGCTGCGGGGTCAGCACCACCTGGGCGCCGACGCCGCGCGCGCGGATCAGCTCGTTCAACTCCGCCACATAGGCTTCGCGGCCCGGCTCGATCACGCCCAGCAGCAGCAAGCGGGTATCGATGCCGCGGCCCTTCAGGTCGGCGACCAGTTCGATCGCGTCGTGATGGCCCTTCAGGCGCGTGCCGCGAGCGGGCAGCGTCAGCAGCGGTGCGCCCATCAACGACGGGTATTCGGAGAAGAACGAGGTCTTCCAGCCATCGTCGGCACGATGGCCGTAGGGGAACGCCTCCGGGTCGATACCGCGCGGGATCACCCGCACCCGGCCCGGTTCCAGCCAGCGGTAGTGGCTGAGCACGTAATCGCGCAGCGTCTGCGATACCGCCACCACGCGTTCGCCGCGCAGCAGGATGGCGCTGTAGCGCGAGGGCGAGTTGAGCCCATGCACGGTGGTGATGAAATGCGGTCGCGGCGACAGCCCCTTCATCGCCCACCAGCCCAGCCACGCGGGCAGGCGCGAGCGCGCGTGCACGATGTCGGGGCGAAGCTGGCGCAGCACGCGCCGCAATTTGCCCAGCCGCAACAGGGTGAGCAGCGATTTGCGGCCGATATCCAGGGTGATGTGCTCGCCGCCCTCGGCCTGCAACTGCGCCACCAGCCGGCCACCGGCGGAAATCACCACCGAGCGGTGCCCGGCCTGTACCAAGGCACGACTGATCTCCAACGCCGACCGCTCCGCACCACCCGCGTGCATGGCGGGAATCAGCTGGACAACGGTCAGCAGCTTGTCGGGCGCGATGGTGCTGGACATGGGCTCACGTTTCGGGGCATTGATCGCAGGGGACAAGCAGAAACCATGCCGCCGGTCGCATCACGCCGCGCCCGTGGTCAGTCGCGCAACACGTAATGGGCCGCGCAGTAGGCGCAGGTTGACTCGCCGCCGTCATCGACAATCGGCAGGTACACCTTGGGATGCGAATTCCACAACGCCATGCCGGGCATCGGGCAGGACAACGGCAGGTCCGCGCGCGTCACTTCGTAACGATTTTCGGCATTTGCCGGTATCAGCGGGACGGCCGCGGAAAGGGGGCGCGACATGGACGAAACTCCAGACAGACCATCAAGCCGCAAATGGTAGCAGGCACGGCTGGCCGCTGGCTGACCGGTACGCTGCGTTTTTGGCAGGCCAAACGACAAGGGCGGCCGAAGCCGCCCTGCCTTGGCCGATCTCGACCGGCTTACTTCGCCTTCGGCACCGAGCCTTCGGTGGTGATGCGGATGGTGATCTCGTCACTGACGTTGGGCACGTAGGCGCCCACGCCGAAATCGGAGCGCTTCAGGCTGGTGGTGGCGTCGAAGCCGATCGACTGCGCCTTGCTCATCGGATGCGGGCCGATCTTGTTCAAGGTGGCATCCAGCACGACCGGCCGGGTCACGCCATGCACGGTGAGGTTGCCGGTGACCTTGAACTTGTTGCCGCCCAGCGGCTGCACCGCCGTGCTCTTGAAGGTCACCGTCGGGTACTTATCGGCGTCGAGGAAGTCCGGCTTCTTCAGGTGCTCGTCCAGCGCCGCCACGTGCGTGTCGAGGCGGTCCAGCGGCAAGGTCACCTGCACGCTCGACTGCGCCGGGTGCTGCTCGTCGTACACCAGCGTGCCCTCGCCCAGGCCCAGGTCAGCGGTTGGGTTGGAGTAGCCGAAGTGGTTCCAGCTGAACAGCACCATCGTGTGGTCGGGGTCGAGCTTGTAGGTCACCGGGGCAGCCTGCACCGAGACGGCGGCGCCGAGCAGGCTGGCCACAACGAGATAACGAAATGCGCGCATGGTGAATCTCCAGGTGGGTAACAGGTGCAAGGGAAAGGATCAGGCGATCCGGCAGGCCTCGTCGAACGACAGCCGCGGGCTGCGCGGGAAGAAATTGCGGCTGCGATCGCCATGGCCGATGGCGATCAGGAAGTTGGATTTGACCGCGGTGCCGGCAAAAAATGCCGCATCCACGCCGGCCTGGTCAAATCCCGACATCGGGCCGCAATCCAGCCCCAACGCCCGCGCCGCCATCAACACGTAGGCGCCCTGCAGGCTGGCATTGCGAAAGGCGGTGGTATCGATCAGTGGCTGGTTGCCGACGAACCAGCTGCGCGCGTCGGCGTGCGGGAAGAGTTGCGGCAGGCGCTCATAGAATTCGTGATCGGTACCGATGATGGCGGTGACCGGCGCCTCCATCGTCTTGGCGCGATTGCCGTCGGACAGGTGCGGCGCCAGTCTGGCCTTGGCTTCCTCGGATTTCACGAAGATCACCCGCATCGGCGAGGCGTTGGCGCTGGTGGGCCCGAACTTGGCCAGCGCGTAGAGCTGATGCAACTGCTCGTCGGTCACGTCCTGCGGCAACCAGGCGTTGAACGTGCGCGCCTCGCGAAACAATTGATCCAGCGCCATCTCCGAAAGCGAATCACTCATGGGTATCCTCCAAGGCATGCGCGCGCCAACGGGCGGCGCTATCGCGAATTAGAGAGTGTAATGGTGGCCTGGCGCGATCGAACCACGGCCGAGGGGAACGCACTGTGTACGCCAGCGAAACAATTACCCGCAAAGCGCCGCCATGCTGACGCCAGGCGAGTGCTGGGTGATCACGGACAACGCCGCCGGCAACCAGCGTCAGGCGCTTGCGTTGGCCGAGCACATGCAGCGGCCGGTGCGCCACCTGCGACTGCAACTGCGGGCGCCGTGGTCGTGGCTGTCGCCGCGCTTCACGATGGGAAACACGCGGGCCTTGCCGGCGTCACAGCGCCCGCTGTTCGCGCCGCCGTGGCCAGAGCTGGCGATCGGCTGCGGTCGCTCCGCGGCGCTGCTCACGCGGATGTTGCGGCCGCTTTCCGCGGGGCGCTGCTACACGGTGCAGATCTTGGACCCGCGCATCGACCCGCGCCATTGGGATGCGGTGATCGCGCCACGTCATGACGGCCTCGACGGCGCCAATGTGCTGCGCCCGTTGGGTTCGCTCAATACGGTGGACGAGCGCTGGCTGGCCGACGGCCGCGACGCCTGCCCCTTGCTGGGCGAGCTGCCGCAGCCGCGGGTCGGCGTGCTGCTGGGCGGGCCGCGTCGCGGCATCGATCTGGACGATGACTACGCCGACCGCTTGCTGGGCCACCTGCTGGCCCGCCACCGAAGCGAGGGCGGCAGCCTGCTGGTGCTGGCCTCGCGCCGCACGCCCACGGAACTCATCGAGCTTTTCCGCCAGGCGTTGCGCGACGTCCCTGGGATCGTCTGGGCCGGCCCCGATGACGGCCGCAACCCGTTCCCCGGCGTGCTCGGCTGGGCCGACCGGCTGGTGGTGACGCCCGACTCGGTGAACATGCTGTCCGAGGCCTGCGCCGTGGGCTGTCCGGTGCATACCTTCACCATGGCGCCCTTGCCGGCCAGGATCGCCCGCTTCCATCAGGCCTTGCGCGCGGCGAACCTGCTGCACGACATCGACGACACCGCATCTCCGCAACCGCCACTACGCGAAACGGCGGCACTCGCCGGGCAACTGCTGGCGCGCATGGCGCAACGCCAGGGCGACTGAGAGGTTGTGATTTTTTCAACCTCGAAGCCCGGCCACGTGAGGGCATGGATGCCCGAGTTGAGGCAACGCAGGAGCGGTTGCCCGATGGCCGGGCGCGGATCGATCACGCAGGTGATTGATCCGCGTGAGCGCTTCCGGGCCTGTGCCGGAAGCGCGATAGAGGAAAACCACAGGAAGTGGTTTTCCTCACAGGCTCGGAGCCCTACTTCGAGCGGCTGGCGTCGCGAATGGCGCTGCCCAGCTGGATCGCGGTGACGCCTGCCACCCCTCGCAACGCGTCGGTCAAGGCGGTCATCCGGGCGCTGTCCACGCCGCGCTCGAAGATCAGGATGAGCTGGTCGTCGGCATCCTTGCGGCAATTCAGGATCAGCTTGAACAGCGGCAGCTGTTGCGCCGCCACCACGGCTTCCACGCCGGCCACCGCACCATCGCCAGCCAGGCTGAGCAGCACCCGCGGGCGCAGGTTGTGACGCGCGAACAAGCGCCGCTGCAACGGCTTGAGCAGTACCAGGATCACCCAGATCAACGCCGTGGTCATCGCTGCCGCCGCATACAGGCCGGCACCCGCCGCCAGGCCGATCGACGCCACCGCCCACAGCCCGGCGGCGGTGGTCAGGCCACGCACCACCTGCTCGCGCTGCATGAACAAGATGGTGCCGGCGCCGAGGAAGCCAATGCCGCTGACCACCTGCGCCGCCACGCGCGACGGGTCCAGCATCACGCGCGGGTTTTTCAGTGCGTCGCTGAAACCGTAGGCCGACACGATGATCGCCAGCGCCGCGCCCACGCACACCAGCATGTGCGTACGCAGGCCGGCGGCCCACTCACGCCGCTCGCGGTCGGCGCCGATGACCGCACCGAGCACCGCCGCCAGCACCAGCCGCTGCAGTATTTCCCACGTATCAAGCATGCCTGCCTCCCGTGATCCATCGGACTTCGCGATCCGTGCCGATCCCACGCACAGCCGCAGTCATTCGTCGAAGGTGAAACCCAGCGCCGCGGTGACCTCGCGCACGCTGGCGCAAAGCGTCGCCAGCGCCTCGTCGCGCGGCGCGATCCGCGAACGCAGGTCCATCGTGCAGCGCAGGGCGCGATGCAGCAGTTCGGCGTGGGCGGCGCCGAGCACGGCGGCCTGGTTGGCATTCAACAGGCCGGCGTCGTGGCAGGCGCCGATCACCGACGCGTTGGCGGTGACCTCAAGCAGGCCCGGCCGCTGGGCGTGCGCCAGCACCAAGCCCTGCAGCGCGAACTCGATATCCAGCAAGCCGCCGTGGCCCTGCTTCAAGTCGAATTGGGTGGCGTCGGAGCGGTCGCGTTCGGCGCGCCAGCGCTGGCGCATGCTGCTGACCTCGGCCAGCACGGCGGCCGGATCGCGCGGCACGGCCAGGATCTCGCGGCGTACCCCGGCCAGTTGCGCGGTGAGCGCGCGGTCGCCGGCCACCGGCCGCGCCCGCAGCAACGCCTGGTGCTCCCACGTCCAGGCGCGGCCGCGCTGGTAGGCCACAAAGCCGTCCAGGCTGCTGACCAGCAAACCCTTGGAGCCGTCCGGCCGCAGGCGCGTGTCCACTTCGTACATGCGCCCGCCGCGGGTCAGCACGGTCAGCCAGTTCATCACCCGCTGTGCCAGCCGCTGGTACCAGCGCGCGCCTTCCAGCGGGCGCGTGCCGTCGCTCATCGCCTGCGCGCGGCGGCCGTCATAGACGAAGACCAGGTCCAGATCCGAGGCGAAACCCAGCTCCTCGCCGCCCAGGCTGCCGTAGCCCAGCACGGCAAAACCGGAACCCTCGCCCGGCAGCCGGCCGTGCTGCACGGCCAGTTCGCGTTCGGCCAGCGAGGTCACCGTGGCGACCACCGATTCGGCCAGCGCGGCCAGTCGGCGCGCGGTGGCCACCGCGTCGGCGCGACCATCGTTGAATGCCAGCCCCAATCGGAACGCGGTGCTGGCCTTGAACTCGTTGATGCGCTCCAGCTCCGCCTCGGCCTCGCGCTCGTCCAGCGTGCCCAGCACGCGGGTGATCTCGGCGCTGATGTCGGCGCGCTTCAGCGGCAATTGATCGATGCGCGGGTCAAGCACGTCATCCAGCAACAGCGGCTGCATGATGACCCGCTCGGCCAGGAACGCGCTGTCGCCGAACAGCCGGGCCAGCCGCTTGCGCGCCAGCGGCTGTTCCTCCAGCAGGGCCAGATAGGCGGAGCGACGCGCCACCGCCTGCACCAGGCGACACAACCGCAGCATGCAGGCCACCGGCGCGGCGCTCTCGCGCGCCACGCCGAACAGCTGCGGCATCAACCGATCCAGCCGTTCGCGCGAGCGCGCCGACATCGCCCGCACCGGCGAGGCCTGCGGCAGTTTCAACAGCGCGTCGGCCAGCTCGGCGCCGGGCACGAAACCGGAGGCTTCCAGCGTGCCCGCTTCCAGCGACTCGTCGCAGGCGTGCTGCCACAGCACGTTGTCGGCCGCGGGCACCTTCGCGGCGCGCCCGCCCTGCGGCATCAATACGGCGGCAAATTCCTCGCTGACATGGGCGCGGTGGTGCGCCAGCGTGGCATTCAGTGTTTCCCAATCCGGATGGCCCAGCCCCAGCGCAATGCGCTCGCGGCTCAGCGCGTCGTCGGGGATGTCGTGGGTCTGCGCGTCGCGCAGCATCTGCACGCGGTTTTCCAGCCGCCGCAGGAACACGTAAGCCTCGCGCAGCATGCGTGCCCGCGCCGCGCCAATATGACCGCGCGCCTCGCAGGCAGTCAGCGCCGGCAGCAGGCCGCGCACGCGCATCGAGGGTTCGCGACCGCCGCGGATCAGCTGGGTCAGCTGCACGATGAATTCGATCTCGCGGATACCGCCGGGGCCGAGTTTCAGGTTGTCGGCCAGGTCCTTGCGCGCCACCTCGGCATCGATCAGCGCCTTCATTTCGCGCAGGCCGGCAAAGGCGGTGTAGTCGAGATACTTGCGGTAGATGAACGGCCGCAGCAGCTCCTGCAGCTGCTTGCCGGCCTGGCGATCGCCTGCCACCGGCCGGGCCTTGATCCATGCGTAGCGCTCCCAGTCGCGGCCTTCATTCTGGTAGTACTGCTCCATCGCCGCGAACGACAGCGCCAGCCGCCCCGCGTTGCCGAACGGGCGCAGGCGCAAGTCGACGCGGGCGCAGATGCCGTCCATCGTGGGCTCGTGCAGCAGCCGCACCAGTTGGCGTCCCAGCCGCACGAAGTACTCGCTGTTGTCGAGCGTGCGCGCGCCGTCGCTTTCACCGCCGTGGGGGTAGGCCAGCACCAGGTCGATGTCGGACGAGAAATTCAGCTCGCTGCCACCGAGCTTTCCGAAGCCCACCACCACCAGCCGCTGCACGGCGCCATCACTGTCGCGCGCCTGGCCGTAGCGTGCGGCCATCCACCGTTCCGACCAGCCCAGCGCGGCACTCAGCAAAGCCTCGTACAGCACGCTGGTGGCCGACAGGGTTTCGGGAAGTTCGTCCAGGTCGTTGACGTCGCGGAACACCAGCCGCAAGGCCTCGGCGTGACGAAAGCGCCGCAGCGTTTCCATGCAGGCCGCTTCGTCGTCGGACAACTTCAATGCCCCGACACGCGTGGACGCATCACCGCCCGCACGCAGCCGTTGCAGGCCCGGCGCCAGCAGTTCCGGCTGGTGGCACCACACGTCGAAGGCGAAATCGCTGGCCAGCAAGGTGTTCCGGATGCGCTCGGCCACCCCGGCGTCGTCGTGCAGCGGGATGCCGGCGGCGCGGCAGCGAGCCGCCAGGTCGCCGTAGCGGTCGTCGATCAGCGCGCGCAGCGCGGGGGAAGGTTGGACAGGCATGCCCGCATTGTGCCGCAGTGCGGCGTGCAGCCGACACCGTTCCGGGCGAACGTGGCCCATCCATTGAAGCGCGCCCGTGCAGGGCCGAAACTGCGCGATCCGACCAACGTGCGGTTCATGTTGGCTTGATTACATTCGCTGCCCCGCGATGACAGCAACAGGACTGCCATGTCGTTGAAACCCACCCGCCTCCCGCACCGCTGGCATGCCCCGGTTTGGCGCACGCTTGCGCTGCTGGCCGTGGTGTTCGGTTTCGTGCTGCTGACCGGGCTGATCGACGGCGGCGTCGGCGTGGTGCCGAAGCGCCTGCTGGACCAGGCCCGCTTCCCGTTCGCCAATGCCCTCCCCGGCCTGCTGCTGGCGGGCGTGCTGTTGCTGCTCACCCGCCGGCTGCTGCTGTCGTTCGGCCTGGTGCTGCTGTTCGAAGGCGTGGTCTACGGGGTCAACACGCTGAAGGTGGCGAACCTGGGCACGCCGCTGCTGCCGGCCGATTTCCAGATGGTGGGCCAGTTGCGCAAGGGCGGCATGCACCTGCTGTCCGGCTACCTGCCGCACAGCCCGTGGCCGTACCTGGGCTTGCTGGCCGGGCTGGCGCTGGTGGTCGCGATGTGGCGCTACGAGCCGCCGCTGCTGCCGCAACGCACGGGCGGCAAGCGCCTTGTCGCCGGCAGTGTGCTGGCGGCAGCGCTGCTGAGCCTGCTGCTGGGCGTCACCACCTGGGAGCGGCTCTACAACGGACGCGTGCTGTGGCTGGAGCCGTGGTCGGCGATGTCCACCGCCAACCACTCGGGGTTGATCAGCGGGCTGATCATGTTCGACCTGCATTACGGCCACGGCAAGAAGAAGCCCGACCTCGCCCTGGCCAGGCAACTGATCGCCGATTACGACCACCCGCTGCGCCAGCGCCTGCTGCTGCCCTCGGCGGGCAGCGCGGAGCTGCCCGACATCGTGGTGGTGCAGAGCGAATCGTTCTTCGACCCGACCATCATGAAGGGCTACGAGCACAGCCACTTCACCCCCAACCTGCGCCGGCTGGCGCGTCGGGGGACCAGCGGCCAGCTGCATGTGCCGACCTTCGGCGGTGGCACCATCCGCACCGAGTTCGAGATGCTGACCGGTCTGTCGTTGCGCTATTTCGACAACCTGCAGTTTCCCTATCTGCAGCTGAGCCACGCCACCGTGCCCAGCCTGGTTCGCGTGCTGAACCAGCATGGCTACGACACCATCGCGCTGCACGGCAACGACCCCGCGTTCTGGAACCGCAGCGCGGCGTTCAAGGCGCTGGGCTTCGACCGTTTCGTGTCGCAGGCGTCGTTCCCCGCCGATGCGCCGCTGGATGGCAAGTACATGGCCGACGCCGCCATGACCGACGAAATCCTGCGCCAGCTGAAAGACAGCGGCCCGCCGCAGTTCATCTTCGCCATCAGCATCGAAGCGCACGGACCCTACGACATCGAGCCCGCCCACACCGCCGAGCGCGACGCCATCGCCGTGCCGGAAGGCATCGAAGGGCGCGACAAGCTGGAGCTGCAGACCTACCTCTATCACATCGGCCACGCCGACGCCGAGCTGGGCCGGCTGGTGAAACAGCTGGCCGCGCGCCGACGCCCGAGCCTGGTGCTGTTCTACGGCGACCACCTGCCGGCGCTCAGCAACAGCTACCAAATCGCCGGCTTCGTCGACGGCAAGGACATGCTGAGCCAGGCCGGCACCTGGCTGCTGGTCGAACCGAAGCATCCGATCAAGCCGGTGCACCTGGACACCGCCTCCTGGCTGCTGCCCGGCGTGCTGCTGGAACAGGTGGGCATCCACGACGACGCGTACTTCGCACTGACCCAATTGGTAGGCCCGGAACTGGCGGCGCTCACCGAGGCGCCCGGCGCACCGCCGCCGACGGAGGGCACCGAGCAGCGCAAGCTGGACCAGGCCATGTCCAGCATCGACCAGCTGCGCATGAACGGCACGCTCGACAGCCTGCTGCCGAAAGTCCTCGCGCCGATCGGCGGCGTTGCCCACGATGTCGCACCGGCGCCGCCGCAGGCCGCCGCCGTCGGGTTGTGAGGGTCCGGCCCGCGGTGGGCCGACTTGCCGCACCGCGCCGCTGGCTGGCGACGCGGCGGGCGGCTGAACGCGGCTGGAATTCCGCCCACGACGTGCTTGCGCGAGGCTGCAAAACCGGGGATGGCGTTGTATCATCGCGCCTTTCTTTATCTTTCTATCCGTACAAAGGGATATAGCCGCGATGTCCAACTACCTGTTCACCTCCGAATCGGTCTCCGAAGGCCATCCGGACAAGGTCGCCGACCAGATCTCCGATGCCGTGCTCGACGCCATCATCGCGCAGGACCCGCGTGCCCGCGTCGCCTGCGAAACCATGGTCAAGACCGGCGTGGCGATCGTCGCCGGCGAAGTCACCACCAACGCCTGGATCGACCTGGAGGCGCTGACCCGCAAGGTGATCCTGGACATCGGCTACGACTCGTCCGACGTCGGTTTCGACGGCGCCACCTGCGGCGTGCTGAACCTGATCGGCAAGCAGTCGCCCGACATCAACCAGGGCGTGGACCGCAAGAATCCGGAAGACCAGGGCGCCGGCGACCAGGGCCTGATGTTCGGCTACGCCACCAACGAAACCAAAACCTTCATGCCCGCCGCCATCCACTTCTCGCACCGCCTGGTCGAGCAACAGGCCAAGGTGCGCAAGAAGAAGAACTCGCCGCTGCCGTGGCTGCGCCCGGACGCCAAGAGCCAGGTCACGCTGCGCTACGAGAACGGCGTGGCGGTGGCGATCGACGCGGTGGTGCTGTCCACCCAGCACGATCCGGGCGTGAAGCAGAAAGACCTGATCGAAGGCGTGCGCGAGCTGATCCTGAAGCCGGTGCTGCCGGAGAAGTGGCTGCACAAGGGCACCAAGTTCCACATCAACCCGACCGGCAAGTTCGTCATCGGCGGACCGGTGGGCGACTGCGGCCTGACCGGCCGCAAGATCATCGTCGACACCTACGGCGGCTGGGCCCGTCACGGTGGCGGCGCGTTCTCGGGCAAGGATCCGTCCAAGGTCGACCGCTCGGCCGCCTACGCCGCGCGCTACGTGGCCAAGAACATCGTGGCCGCCGGCATCGCCGACCGTTGCGAAGTGCAGGTGAGCTACGCGATCGGCGTGGCGCATCCCACCTCGATCTCGGTCACCACCTTCGGCACCGGCAAGATCAGCGACGAGCAGATCGAAAAGCTGATCCGCAAGCACTTCGACCTGCGCCCGTTCGGCATCCTGAAGATGCTCGACCTGATCCACCCGATGTACCAGCAGACCGCCAGCTACGGCCACTTCGGCCGCACGCCGCAGGAGCTGACCGACGCCAACGGCAACAAGTTCACCTCGTTCTCGTGGGAAAAGACCGACCGCGCCGAGGCGCTGCGCAAGGACGCGAAGCTGAAGTAAGCGCCCCGCAGATTTGCCGCTTCGACAAAAGGCCCCGCACATGCGGGGCCTTTCGCGTTTCACGACGGCGGAAGCTGCCCATCGCCTCCCCCGCTCGCACGGAATGGCCGGGGAGGGGTCAGCTTTTGATCTTTCCGCCAGCCGCCGCCCTTCAAACCTCAAGGCGTCAGCGTGCGAATGGCCTGTTCGCGCACGCCACGCATGCTGGCGTTGAGGTCGGCCGGGTTCAAGGCGATGACGGGGTCCAGGTAACGGCGACGGATATCGTTGGCGGCGCGGCCGTCACGCAACTCGTCGAGGGCGTCATGCAGCCGCGTGGCACTTTCGATCGTGTGCGCATCAAGCAGGCCAAGAAGCTTTTCGCGACCGTTCAGCGCCTGCTGATAGGCCACGCGCGCCGCCTTCCAGTTGCCGGCGTCGCTGTTGATGTCGCCGATCAGGGTCAGCGTGCTGAAGACAATCGGATGCTTTTCACCCAGCACGCGGCGTTGCCCCGCCAGTGTGAGCTCGGCCTCGGCCAGCGCCTCCCGGTACTGTCCGGCGGCACTCAGGAGGCTGGCGAGACTTCCGTGAGCCATCAGCGTATGGGGATGATCCGGTCCCAAGACGCGTTCGTGCGACGCCAGAATCCCGCGTTCCTGCTTGATGGCCTGCGCGAAATACGCCTGCGCGACGGCGGGGTCGTCTGAAAAATGGCCCTGCTTGGACAGCAGTCGCACCATCACGGTACGCGACGACATCGTGTCTGGATGGTCCGGGCCAAGCAATCGTTCGCGCGTGGCCAACACCCGGTCAAGCAGCACATGCGCCTGCTTGAACGCGACCGGGTCCTGCGCCAGGTAGACCTCGTCGGTGGCCACCATGTTCTGCGCGCGCAACGTCTCGGGGTGATCCGCGCCCAGCTTGCGTTCGCGGATGTTCGCCACTTCGCGCGCCAGCGCCAGTGACTTCTCGTACTCGTGGCGGTAGTGCAGCAGCTTGGCCAGCACCACCATGGCCCTGAGTGTTTCGGGGTGCTCCGCGCCCAGCTTGCCGCGGTCCAGCGCCACCAACGCCTCGGCCTGCTTGCGCGCTTCGTCGCGCATGCCCAGGCCGATCAGGGTGCTCACCAGATCCTGCCGCAGTTCCATCACGCCGGTGTCGGTGGCCGGCAACAGCGGCTGCAGTTGCTCATACAGCTTCTGCTGCAGCACCAGCGCCTGCTGCAGGTGGCCTTGCGCCGCCAGCACCCGACCGCGCCCGGCTTCAGCGGCAACGCGCAACGGCGCGGCCACCGGCAGCGAGGACGATTCCCGGCCCGATTGCCCGAACAGTTCCGCCGCGGCATCCAGGTCACCCTTGCGATACAGGGCCTGCGCCAGGTCGATCTGCGTCGAAAGCCGCGCCTGGTCATCGGCGGGGGCGCCCTGATCGCGGGTCGACAGCACCTTGCGCAACTCGGTGACGGCATGCGGGTAACTGCCGATGTTCACCAGCACGCGGGCCAGGGATTGACGCATGTCGGCGGCGAGGGTCGGTGCATCGGCAAACGCCGCGTCCAGGCTGTCCAGCGCGTGCGTCACCACGTAGGTATCGAGCACGTTGCGGGCGGTGTCGGTGGCCGAGATGCCGGCGAAGGCGCGCTGCAATTCCTCGACCGCGCCCTTGTCCGGCACCGGCCCGTCCTTGCCGGTCGAGAGCATGGCGGTCAACTGCCGCTCCTGATCACGCTTGATCGCATGACCCATCGCGTCGATATCCACGCTGTCGAACATCGACTGCTGAAAGTGCACGATGCGCTCCAGTTGCTGCTGCCGGTGTTCGGCCAGCTGTTGCTGGGTGCGCGCCTGGCCTAGCGCATACAGCGATGAACCCAGGCCGGACAGCACCGCGACCAGCAGCACCGACGCGGCCGCCAGCGGCCAGCGGTTGCGCTGCACGAAGCGGCGTACGCGATACAGCCGCACGCCGCGCCGCGCGTGCACCGGGTGGCGCGCCAGGAAACGCCGCAGGTCCGCCACCAGTTCGCCGACGGTGGCGTAGCGTTCGGCCGCGTGCCGACGCAGCGATTTCAGCACGATCGCATCGATATCGGCAGGCACCGAAAACCCGGGGGTTTTCTCGCCGCCGATCTCTCTTGCCGCCGCCTTCGCGACGCGGCTTGGCGCCACCACGACACCGCCGATGATGGCGTTGGTCAACAGGTGCGGCGTCACCAGATGCTGGAACGGCCGCCGCCCGGACACCAGCTGGTAAAGCACCACGCCCAGCGAATAGACGTCCGCGGCGGTGGTCAGCGGCTGGCGTTCGATCTGTTCCGGGCTGGCATAGGCCAGGGTCAGCGCCTGGGCGCCGGTGGCGGTGGCGGCAACGTCAACGTGTTCGTCGATGATTCGCGCAATGCCGAAATCCAGCAGCTTCGGCTCGCCATATTCCGTTACCAGGATATTCGCCGGCTTGATGTCGCGATGGATGATGAGGTTGCGATGGGCGTACTCCACCGCCGCGCACACCTTCAGGAACAGCAACACGCGCTCGCGCAGGTCGGCCCCATGGTGTTCGCACCAGGCATCGATGCGCTCGCCCTCGACGTACTCCATCGCCAGGAACGGTTTGCCGTCGGTCAGCACGCCGCCATCGAGCAGGTGCGCAATGCCCGGATGCTCCAGTCGCGCCAGCACCTGCCGCTCGCGGGTGAAGCGCTCCAGCAGCACCGGCGAGCCTTCCGCCGACGCCTGCAGGAATTTCAGCGCCACCTGCTGCACGAAATCACCGTCGGTGCGCTCGGCCAGGTAGACCGTGCCCATGCCGCCTTCACCCAGCCGGCGCAGCAAGCGGTAATGCCGGGGCGCCGAGGCCTGCGCATCGTGGCCGCTGAGGTCGGCCGTCTGCATCTGGTCGCCGGGCATCGGCGCGGTGTGGCTGCTCTCTATCGCGCCGATCATCCAGCGCACTTCGCGGCCGAGCTCCTCGTCGCCGGCCACCGCCGACGCGATCATTTCCTCGCGCGCATCCATGCCAAGCTCGATCGCCGCCATGGCGATAAGCTTCGCCTCGCGATAGCGATCCGTCAGTTGCCTGGTCATCCCCCACCCCCGTGTTGGCCAATCAGTATAGACGCCTGAAGCCGGGGCCGTATGGCCCGCCTTTTCGACCCGTGTCCGCGGCCGCTCCCGGGGGCGCCGGCCCGGTGCGCCCTTCAGGGAATACCGCCAATTTCTTTCACCATCGCGAACCTTCGCGCGGCGGCGTTCAGAGCCGTAACCGCTACAATGGGCGGATGTCTCTTATCCAATTGCAACGCGTCGACTTCAGCATCGGCGGCCCACTCCTGCTCGAACATGTCGATCTGTCGATCGAGGCGAACGAGCGGGTCTGCATCGTCGGTCGCAACGGCGAAGGCAAATCCACCCTGATGAAGCTGATCGCCGGCGAGCTGCATGCCGACGACGGCGAGGTGCGCGTACAGAACGGCATCGTGGTGGCGCGGATGGCGCAAGAGGTGCCGCACGGCACCGAGGGCAGCGTGTTCGACGTGGTCGCCGAGGGCCTGGGCGACCTGGGCCGGCTGCTGGCGCGCTACCACCACCTGCTCGACACCGGCGACTTCGACGCGCTGGGCGATGTGCAGCACCAGATCGAGGCGCAGCACGGCTGGGACCTGGACCGCCGCGTCAGCGACGTGATCACCCAGCTGGAACTGCCCGGCGAAACCGATTTCGCCGCGCTGTCCGGCGGCATGAAGCGCCGCGTGCTGCTGGCCCAGGCGCTGGTGCGCAAGCCCGACGTGCTGCTGCTGGACGAGCCGACCAACCATCTGGATATCGAAGCCATCGGCTGGTTGGAAACCTTCCTCAAGCAGTTCGCCGGCAGCATCATCTTCGTCACCCATGACCGCAGCTTCCTGCGCGCGCTGGCCACCCGCATCGTCGAGATCGACCGCGGTGCGCTGACCGACTGGCCTGGCGACTACGACAACTACCTGCGCCGCCGCGAGGAACGCCTGCACGCCGAAGCACAGGCGAATGCGCTGTTCGACAAGAAGCTGGCGCAGGAGGAAGTGTGGATTCGCCAGGGCATCAAGGCCCGGCGCACCCGCAACGAAGGCCGCGTGCGCGCGCTGAAAGCATTGCGCAACGAGCGCGCCGAACGGCGCAACCTCGGCGGCAACGTGAAGATGACGGCGGCCAACGCGCAGTCGTCTGGCAAGAAGGTGATCGACCTCAAGCACGTGCACCAGGCCTACGACGGCCGCGTGCTGATCGACGACCTCAGCACCACCATCCTGCGTGGCGACCGCATCGGCATCATCGGCCCCAACGGCGCCGGCAAGAGCACGCTGCTGAAGATCATGCTGGGCGAGCTCATTCCGCAGCGGGGAACGGCGGAACTGGGCACGTCCATCGAGATCGCCTATTTCGACCAGCACCGCCTGCAGCTCAACGACAAGCTCAACGCGCTGGACAACGTGGCCGAAGGCCGCGAATACATCGAGCTCAACGGCCAGCGCAAGCACATCATCGGCTACCTGCAGGATTTCCTGTTCTCGCCCGAGCGCGCCCGCGCACCGATCACCCGCCTCTCCGGCGGCGAGCGCAACCGCCTGCTGCTGGCCAAGCTGTTCGCACAACCGTCCAACCTGCTGGTGATGGATGAACCGACCAACGACCTCGACGTGGAAACACTCGAGCTGCTCGAAGAATTGCTGACCGACTACCAGGGCACCCTGCTGCTGGTCTCGCATGACCGCGCCTTCCTCGACAACGTGGTCTCCAGCACCCTGGTGCTGGAGGGCGATGGGCAAATCGGCGAATACGTGGGCGGCTACAGCGACTGGCTGCGGCAGAAGCCCGGCCCGCGCACGGCCGGCCACGCGCCAAAGCCGGCCGCCGCAACTCCCGCGCCAGCCGCACCGGTTGCAGCGAAGCGCAAGCGCAGCTTCAAGGAGCAGCATGAGCTGGATCAGCTGCCCAAGCGCATCGAGCAATTGGAACGCGACATCGCCACGCGCAGCGCCGCGATGAACGAGCCGGCGTTTTTCCAGCAGGACAGTGCGGCGATCGTCAAGGCGAACGAGGAGCTGGTGGCGGTACAGGCTGAGCTTGATGCGGCGTATGCGCGATGGGCGGAGCTGGATGGCTGATTCGCGGGGACGGCGCAAAAGCGGCCCTCATCCGCCCTGTCGGGCACCTTCCCCCGCAAGCGGGGGAAGGGAGCTTGCTGATTCGAGGAGTCCTGTCGCTTCCTTCCCCCGTGCAACGGGGGAAGGAAGCGACAGGGCGAATGGGGGCTGCTCTTGGCCGTATCATCCACTGACCCCATCCACGGACACACCCCATGTACACGCTCTACTACGCCCCCGGCTCGGCCAACCTGCTGGTGCACCTGGCGCTGCTGGAAATCGGCGCGCCGCACGAGCTCAAGCGCATTGACCTCGACAAGGGCGAGCAGCGCAGTGCGGCGTATCTGACGATCAACCCGAATGGCGTGGTGCCGACGCTGATGATCGACGGCGTGCCGCACAGCGAAGCGGCGGCGCTGGCGATGCTGCTGACCGAACGCCATCCCGAAGCCGCGCTGGCCCCGGCGGCTGGCAGCGCCGGGCGCGCGGATTACCTGCAATGGATGCTGTACCTCGCCAACAATCTGCAGCCGCTGTTCCGCCAGTGGTTCTATCCCGGCGACCACTTGCCCGAAGGCGCCGACACGATCGGGCAGGCGGCGCGCGCCGGCATCGAAAAGTGCTGGACGAAGATCGATGCCCACCTCGCCGCACACGGCCCGTACATGCTCGGCGACACCTTCGGCTTGGTCGACCTGTATGCGCTGATGCTGATGCGCTGGTCGCGCAACATGCCGAAGCCGGCGACGGAATGGCCGCAATTGGCCGCCCTGGCCACGCGTCTCAAGGCACGCCCGTCATGGAAGCAGGTCTGCGATACCGAGGGCCTGGTCGAATGGGCCTGATCGGGTGGGATTGAACCGGTGAACGACGACCCCGGCGCCACTGCCTGGGCCGTCTACCTGCTGGAATGCGCCGACGGCCGCGTCTACACCGGCATCGCCCGTGACCCCGAACAACGCTACGCAAAGCACCTCGCCGGCAAGGGCGCGCGTTTTACCCGCTCCAACCCGCCGAGGCAGATGCTGGGTTGGGTCTGGGTCGCCAGCCACGGCGAGGCGTTGCGGCTGGAGATCGCCTGGAAGCGCCTGCCGCGGGCGCAGCGCATCGCGGCGCTGCACGAAAGCATGTCGCGGTAAACGGCGGCGCACGTGCTAGCATCGTCCGCGAAGGGGAGTAGCTCCCAGTCGCTGTCGCCGTCATTACGGGCTTTGCCCCGGTGCAGCAGCAAGCCGGCAAACGGTTTGCGAGCAAGACCTTCGCCGATCCACGGCGAAGGTGCGTCCATCACAGATGCCCCGCGGCCGTGGCCCATGAGCCTTGCCGGAGCAGCTGTACGCCCATGAAACTTCCTTCCCCGTAGCACCGCGCCGCATTTGCCGGCGGCGGTCGAACCGCTGTCAACGTCTTCACCGCCGCCATTCGCTGCCGGCGGCATGCTTCACCTCAATGGCGAAAACCTTCGCCGCCTTCATCCACCCGAGAGATTCCCATGGAAGCACTGGCCAATCCTGAAATCTGGATCGCCCTCGCCACGCTGACCGCCCTGGAGCTGGTCCTTGGCATCGACAACATCATTTTCATCTCGATCCTGGCCGGCAAATTGCCGATCGAGCAGCGCGACAAAGCCCGCCGCCTCGGCATCATGCTGGCGGCGATCACGCGGCTTGGCCTGCTGCTGGCGATCGCCTGGATCGTGGGGCTGACCGCGCCGCTGTTCTCGCTGTTCGGCCACGCCTTCTCGTGGCGCGACCTGATCCTGATCGGCGGCGGCCTGTTCCTGATCGCCAAGGCCACCCACGAAATCCACCAGAAACTGGAAGGCGCCACCGAGCAGGTGACGGCGGGTACGGCGGCCGCGACGTTCGGCGGGGTGATCGTGCAGATCATGCTGCTGGACGTGGTGTTCTCGCTGGACTCCATCATCACCGCCGTGGGCATGGTCGATCAGCGCTGGGTGATGGTCACCGCCATCCTGGCCTCGATCGGTTTCATGCTGGCGTTCGCGCGGCCGCTGGGTGAGTTCGTGGAGCGCCACCCCACCGTCAAGGTGCTGGCGCTGAGCTTCCTGATCATGATCGGCCTGGTGCTGATGGCCGACGGCTTCGGCCAGCACATTCCCAAGGGCTACATCTATGCCGCGATGGCCTTCTCGGTATTCGTGGAGCTGATCAACCTGTGGATCCGCCGACGCGCCGCCAACCAGACCGCGCCGGTGGCGCTGCACGAGAAATACCGCGGCGAGCCGGGCTGACCCGGTGCAGCGGCGGCGCGCCGCATGTGCGCGCCGCCGTCCCGGCAATCAGCCCGTGTTCTGCAAACCCTGCGACACGCCGTTGACGCAAGCCACCAGCGCCTGCAGCAACGCATCGTCGGTACCGTTGCCCGCACGCCAGCGGCGCAGCAGGTCGACCTGCAGCAGGCTCATCGGGTCGATGTACGGGTTGCGCAGGCGGATCGAGACGGCCAGCCGCGGCGAGTCGTTCAACAGCGTGCCGGTGCTCTTCAGGCGCAACAGCCAGCGCCGGGTGCGTTCGAACTCGTCGCGGATCAGGCTGAAGAAGTCGTCGTGCAGCGGCCCGGACAAGGTGGAAAACGCCTCGGCAATGCCGAGGTCGCATTTGGCCAGCACCATTTCGACGTCGTCGAGCATGTTGCTGAAAAACGGCCAGTGCCGCGCCATTTCCGCCAGGGTGTCCTCGCCGAACTGCTCGACGCCCTGCTCCAGCGCGCTGCCCAGGCCGTACCAGCCGGGCAGGATCGAGCGGCACTGGGTCCAGGCGAACACCCACGGGATGGCGCGCAGATCCTGCACGCCGCGCATGCTTCGGCGGCTGGCCGGGCGCGAGCCCAGGGTCATCTTCTCGATCACGTCGACCGGCGTGGCGGTGCGGAAATATTCCACGAAATGCTCGCGGTCGACGAAGGCGCGATAGGTCTTGCGGCTGGCGGCCGACAGAGCGGTCATCACCTCCGACCAGCGCACTTCACGGGGATCGGTCTGGCGTGGGCGCAGCGAGGCGCGCAGCACCGCGCCCACGGTCTGCTCCAGCCCGCGCAGCGCCAGCGCGCGGATGCCGTACTTGCGGTGGATCACCTCGCCCTGCTCGGTGACGCGCAGCACGCCGGCTACCGCGCCGCGCGGCGAGGACATCAGCGCCGGCGTGATACGTGCGCCACCGCGGCTGGCCGAACCACCGCGGCCGTGGAAGAACGCCAGCTGGATGTCGGCTTCGCGCGCCACTTCCAGCAACTCGCCCTGTGCCCGTTGCAGCGCCCATTTCGAGGCCAGCGTGCCGGCGTCCTTGCCGCTGTCGGAGTAACCCAGCATCACCCACTGCTGGTCGCCGCGCGCCGCCAGGTGCTGGCGATACACAGGGTCATCCAGCAGCGCCCGCAGCGAGGCCGGTGCGTTCTGCAGGTCATCCACCGTCTCGAACAGCGGCGCGATGTCCAGCGGCACGTCGTGCGGCTTCTCGGGCGAGACAAGTCCGCCGCGCCGCGCCAGCGCCAGCACGGCCAGCACGTCGGCGGCCGAGCGCGCCATGCTGATGATGTACAGCCCGGTGGCATCGAGGCCGTAGCGCTGGCGGCTCTCGCGCAGGGTGATGAAAACCGATTGCAGGTTTTTCGCCGAGTCGTCGTCGCAGTCACCGAACGCCTGTGCGCCGCTGGCATACGGGCGCAGCCGATCGGCACGCTCCAGCTTCGGCCGGCTGGCCCAGTCAGGGTCGTTCAGCAGGGCGCCGAGCGCGTCGTCGTGCACCCGCGAATCCTGGCGCAGATCCAGCCGGGCCAGGTGGAAGCCGAAGCTGCGCACGCGGCAGATCAACCGCTCCACCGCATAGGCGCCAGCGTGCAGGCCCAGGTTGTCGAACAGGCTGTCGGCGATCAGTTGCAGGTCATCGGTCAGTTCGGCCGCGGACGTATAGCCGTCTTTCTGGTCGTCGCGCGTGGCTTCCAGTCGCGCGCCGATCAGCACCAGGAAACAGCGGTACGGCATGTCCAGGTGGCGCGGCCGGATCTTTGCCGCCGCGGCCGGAAAGCGCTCGCGGTAATCAGCGAGCCGGGTACGCAGGCCGCGCGCCACGCCCACCCGGCCTTCGGTCTGGCTGAGCTGATGGGCCAACGCGTTGATGTCTTCGAGATAGCGCTCCAGCACCTGGGCGCGCTGCGAGGCCAGGCTGGAGGCGATGGTGTCGGAGCCCACGTTGGGGTTGCCGTCCATGTCGCCACCCACCCAACTGGCGAAGCTCAGCAGCCGCGGCAGCTTCACCGCCACGCCATAGACGTCCTGCAGCGAGCGGGCCAGCGACTCGTACAGCGCCGGCACGATACGGTAGAGCGGGTTGGCCAGGTAATAACCGACGTGCTCGTATTCGTCCTGCACGCTGGGCCGCACCGGCGAGGCCTCGGCGGTTTGCCAGCCGGCGGAGAGCGCCATGTAGATGCGGTCGTCGTCCTCGATGCGCTCTTGCGGCGTGCGGTTGTGATTGAAGTTGTCCACCAGCGAACGCACGATCGCCTGCTCTTTTTCCAGCAGCGAACGGCGCACCGCCTCGGTGGGATGGGCGGTGAACACCGGCTCGATCCACAGCCGCTCCATCCAGCCCAGCAACTCCTCGGCCTGCACGCCATCGGCCTTCAACTGGCCCAGCACGTCGAGCAGGGATTCCGGCTGCGGGGTGCCGCCCTCGCGCTGGTAATCGCGCCGGCGGCGGATGCGATGGACGCGCTCGGCGGTGTTCACCGCCTGGAAGTAGGTGGCGAAGGCACGGGCCAGCGTCTCGGCATCGGCCGCGTCCAGACCCGCCAGCGAGTCGGCCAGCTCGTCCACCGACGCGCCTTCGCGCCGGCGACGGATCGCCGCGGTGCGCACCTGTTCGACGCGCTCGAAAAAGGCCGGGCCTTCCTGCTCGGCCAACATCAAACCCACCATCGCACCCAAGCGGCTGACGTCCTCGCGCAGGGGGCCGTCATGCGGCAAAAACTCGAGTTCGCGGTTGTCTTGCATTGGGTACGCTCCAGCCGAATCAGTGGGCCAGTTTAGCGAATTGTGCAGCGCAGCGGAAAATTTTCGTTTTGGACGTCTTTACCGCCCTTTCATCGCGCGCTCGTCACGCGTCGGGTAGCCCACGATCACGATTGCTTCGCCTCACGCTTGCCTCCCTGACGGCGCCGGGCACATGATGTTCACGCCCGGCGCGTTATCCGTTGTACCGGGATCGAACCATGTCATCCGCCGATCTGCGGCACCTGCCGCCGCATGGGCGGTCATGTTCGTCCGCTCGCCGTATTCTTCTTGCAGCAGCCAGGGGACCCACCATGAATATGCCCATCGACGCCGCCGCGCACACCGTGTCGGAACCACTGCTGGGCGATGACGGCCCGGTCTCTCCGTGGTGGGTGCGCACCCTGGTGATCGTGATGGTCGGGGGCTTTGCGCTGCTGATCATGATCACCACGCTGGCCTATCGCCACGCGCCGCCGATCCCCGGCAAGGTGGTCGACGCGCAGGGCACCACGCTGTTCACCGGTGCGGATGTCAGCGACGGCCAGGCGGTGATGCTGCGCTACGGCTTGATGGACAACGGCAGCATCTGGGGTCATGGCGCGTATCTGGGGCCGGACTACTCGGCGCTGGCGCTGCACATGATCGGCGTCGACGTTTCCGAGGCGCTGGCGCTTCAGCGTTTCGGCAAGCCCGCCGACCAGCTCGACGCGGGCTCGCGGGCCGCGTTGCAGGCCGAGACGGCGGTGATCCTGAAGACCAACCGCTACGACTCCGGCACCGACACCTTGCAGCTGACCGCGGCGGAAGCGGATGCGTACCGCAAGCAGATTCCCCACTGGGCCGACTATTTCAAGCTGTCCACCGGGAATGGCGGCCTGAAACCGAACCTGATCACCGACCCGACCGAGATCCGCCAGTTCAGCGCGTTCGTGACCTGGGCAGCGTGGGCGTCGGTGGCCAACCGGCCGGGCAAGAACTTCTCCTACACCAACAATTTTCCGTACGACCCCAGCGTGGGCAACGTGCCCACCGGCGGCGCGGTGCTGTGGAGCGCGCTGAGCCTGGTGATCCTGCTGGCGGGCATCGCCACGGTGCTGCTCATTTTCGGGCGCTTCGAGAACCTGGGCTGGATCAGCCATGGCCACCACGTGCACCCGCAGGTCTTGCCCGGTGCCGCCAGCCCGGGCCAGCGGGCGCTGGTGAAGTTCTACGTGGTGGTGGCCGCCTTGTTCCTGATGCAGACGCTGGTGGGCGGCGCCATCGCCCACTCGCGCGCGGAGCCGGGCGACTTTTACGGCTTCCCGCTGGACAACATCTTCCCCAGCAACCTGCTGCGCACCTGGCATCTGCAGACCGCGATCCTGTGGATCGCCACCGCCTACGTGGCGGCCGCGCTGTTCCTGGGGCGCACCCTGCGACGCGATGAACCGCGCTCGTTCGCCATGTGGGTGCACCTGCTGTTCGGCGCGTTCGCGGTGGTGATCGTGGGCAGCCTGCTGGGCGAATGGGCGGGCATATCGCAGTTGCTTGGCGACTGGTGGTACTGGCTGGGCAACCAGGGCTGGGAGTACCTGGAGCTGGGGCGGCTCTGGCAGGTGCTGTTGGTGATCGGCCTGTTCGCATGGTTCGCGATGCTGTGGACGCTGGTGCGCCCGCGCGTGGTGACGGCGCAGGCGCGGCCACTGGCGGTGATGTTCCTGATTGCCGCGCTGGCAGTGCCGGTGTTCTACGTGCCGGCGCTGTTCATCGGCTCGCACGACAACTTCACCGTGGTCGACACCTGGCGCTTCTGGATCATCCACCTGTGGCTGGAAGGCTTCTTCGAGCTGTTCGCCACCACGGTGGTGGCGCTGACCTTCTACCAGCTGGGCCTGGCCCGCCGGAACACCGCGCTGCGGGTGATCTACCTGGACGCGATCCTGTATTTCCTGGGTGGCCTGGTCGGCACCGGGCACCACTGGTACTTCAGCGGGCAGACGCATATCAACATGGCGTTGGCCGGCCTGTTCTCGGTGCTGGAAGTGGTGCCGCTGACCTTGCTGACGCTGGACGCCTGGGCGTTCGTGCGCACCACCCGTGGCGAATGCGACGAATGCGGCAAGGCCATCAACATCCCGCACAAGTGGACGTTCTACTTCCTGATGGCGGTGGGCTTCTGGAATTTCGTGGGCGCCGGCGTGTTCGGCTTCCTGATCAACCTGCCGATCGTCAGCTACTACGAAACCGGCACCATCCTCACGCCCAACCATGGCCATGCCGCGTTGATGGGCGTGTTCGGCATGCTGGCGATCGCACTGATGGTGTTCGTGCTGCGCCAGACCATCGACGACAAGCGCTGGCCGGCGGTGGAGAAGTACATCAAGGTGGCCTTCTTCGGCACCAACGGCGGCCTGGTGCTGATGATGCTGCTGAGCCTGTTCCCCGGCGGGGTCTGGCAGATGTGGGACGTGATCGAGAACGGCTACTGGCATGCCCGTGCACCGGCGTTCACCGGCGGCACGGTGGCCAAGACGCTGGAATGGATGCGCATGCCCGGGGACATGGTGTTCATCCTGTTCGGCTCGGTGCCGCTGTTCATCGCCGCGGTGAAAGGCTGGCTGCTCATGCGCGCCGACGGGGGCAATGCGCTGGATAGCGCCAACTAGGCACGCCCGCCCCGACGGATTCATGCCGGCGGGGCTTCCGGTTACAATGGGGACTTCGCTTGCCCGCCGAGGGGCGCTGCGACCGTTTGTGAGCGCGAATGCGGATGCCTCCGCGTCTCACGGAAAACGGCCAGGCTCGGCGCGGCACGTTCCACAACGGCGCCCGGTTGTTTCATGCGAGCCCTTCGACAGACCGCCCCTCCGTGGCCGGTCCCACAAGAGCCTCGCCCTGACCGGAGATACCGATGAACGCCGCACTCAAAGAAAACACCCAGGACTACAAGATCCGCGACCTGTCGCTGGCCGACTGGGGCCGCAAGGAGCTGGACATCGCCGAGCACGAGATGCCGGGCCTGATGTCGATCCGCAAGAAGCACGCCACCGCGCAGCCGTTGAAGGGCGTGCGCGTGACCGGCTCGCTGCACATGACGATCCAGACCGCCGTGCTCATCGAGACGCTGAAGGACATCGGCGCCGACGTGCGCTGGGCTTCGTGCAACATCTTTAGCACGCAGGACCACGCGGCCGCCGCGATTGCCGCCACCGGCACGCCGGTGTTCGCCTGGAAGGGCGAGACCCTGGAAGAGTATTGGGACTGCACGCTGGAAGCGCTCTCCTTCCCCGACGGCAAGGGCGGTTTCCTTGGGCCCCAACTGGTGGTCGACGACGGCGGCGACGTGACGCTGCTGATCCACAAGGGTTACGAGCTGGAGAACGGCTCCAAGTGGGTCGATGAAAAGGCTTCCTCGCACGAGGAGCAGGTCATCAAGAACCTGCTCAAGCGCGTGCACAGCGAGCGCCCGGGTTACTGGCACACCGTGGTCAAGGACTGGAAGGGCGTCTCCGAGGAGACCACCACCGGCGTGCACCGCCTGTACCAGCTGGCCGAGGCGAAGTCGCTGCTGATCCCGGCGATCAACGTCAACGACTCGGTGACGAAATCCAAGTTCGACAACCTGTACGGCTGCCGCGAGTCGCTGGCCGATGGCCTGAAGCGCGCGATGGACGTGATGCTGGCCGGCAAGGTGGCCGTGGTCTGCGGCTACGGCGACGTGGGCAAGGGCTGCGCGCACAGCTTGCGTGCGTATGGCTCGCGCGTGGTGGTGACCGAGATCGATCCGATCAACGCGCTGCAGGCGGCGATGGAAGGCTTCGAGGTCAACACCGTCGAGAGCACGCTGGGCCGTGGCGACATCTACGTCACCACCACCGGCAACAAGGACGTGCTGACGATCGATCACCTGAAGGCCATGAAGGACCAGGCCATCGTCTGCAACATCGGCCATTTCGACAACGAGATCCAGGTCGACGCGCTGAACGCGCTGGCCGGCGTGGAGAAGATCAACATCAAGCCGCAGGTCGACAAGTACGTGTTCGCCGACGGCCACGCGCTGTTTCTGCTGGCCGAAGGCCGCCTGGTCAACCTGGGCTGCGCCACCGGCCACCCGAGCTTCGTGATGTCCAACTCGTTCGCCAACCAGACCCTGGCGCAGATCGACCTGTGGGAACACAAGGACAGCTACGAGAACAAGGTCTACATCCTGCCCAAGAAGCTGGACGAGGAAGTCGCCCGCCTGCATCTGGAAAAGATCGGCGTGAAGCTGACCACGCTCAGCAACGAGCAGGCCAAGTACCTGGGCGTGCCGGTGGAAGGCCCGTACAAGCCGGATCATTACCGGTATTGATGTAGCCGGGATTCGGCATTCGGGATTCGGCATTCGGAAAAGCAGGACGGGGCGCAGCAATGCGCTCCGTTTTTTTGTGCCAGCGGCGGCCCTTCGACTTCGGCCCTGCGGGCCTACGCTCAGGGTGAACGGTGAGGGGAGAAGGTCGACGCGCAAAAGTCCGTTCACCCTGAGCGTAGCGCAGCGAAGTCGAAGGGCACCGCCAAGCGCACGTTTCGCTTCAAACGAATCCCGAATCCCGAATCCCGCCCAACCATCCATCGCTTCATCGCGAAACAAAGATATACTTGCCCGCACCACGACAGGGAGCCCCATGATGCCGGCCGTCAGTTTCGAGTTTTTTCCGCCCAAGACCGATGAGCAGCGGGTGCAATTGGACCGCACCGTCGCGGCGTTGAAGGCGTACCAGCCCGACTACGTGTCGGTGACTTTCGGCGCCGGCGGCTCCACCCTGAGCTACACCGCCGAAACCGCGCGGCACCTGCATGAACAGCACGGCCTGCCCGCCGCGCCGCACCTGTCGTGCGTGGGCGGCAACCGGGCCGAGCTGGCCGCCTTGCTGGACGACTACCGCGCCGCCGGCTATCGCCGCATCGTGGCGCTGCGCGGCGACCTGCCCTCGGGCATGGCCACGCCGGGCGACTTCCGCTACGCCGCCGAGCTGGTGCGTTTCATCCGCGAGCACAGCGGCGACCATTTCCATATCGAAGTGGCGGCCTATCCGGAAACCCACCCGCAAGCCGACAACGCTTTGCGCGACCTGCAGCATTTCAAGGCCAAGGTCGATGCCGGCGCCGATGGCGCGATCACCCAGTATTTCTTCAACGCCGATGCCTATTTCCGTTTCGTCGACGACGTGCAGCGGTTGGGCGTGAACGTGCCGATCGTGCCGGGCATCATGCCGATCACCAACTACAGCCAGCTGCAGCGGTTTTCCGACATGTGCGGCGCGGAAATCCCGCGCTGGATCACCCAGCGCATGCGCGCCCACGGTGACGACGCCGATGCCGTACGCAAACTGGGCACCGAAGTGGTGACGACGCTGTGCCGGCGCCTGCTCGACGGCGGCGCGCCGGGGCTGCACTTCTACACGCTGAACCGGGCCAAGGCCACCGAGGCGGTGCTGAAGCAACTGGCGTGATCGCAACGCTATGCTGACGGCATGCGCTTGCCATGCCACCTGTTGTTGTTCGCCCTGCCCCTGATCGCACTGCCGGCCGGGGCGCAGACGGCCATCCACCACTGCATCGGCAGCGGCGGAAATCCTGTATTCACCGACCAGCCCTGCGCCAGCATGCAGGCCTCGCCGGTGCGCGCATCGCCCACCCCGGAAGGCGCACCGTCATCCGCACCCATGATGTTGTGCGCCGCCAACCGCGACGACTTGCGCCAGGGCGTGATCGAGGCATTCGCGCAACAGGACGCCAACCGGCTGGCCGGGCTGATGCTGTGGAACGGCTACGGCAAGGGCGCCGCCATTGCCGATATCGAGATGCTGGCCGGCCTGGTACGGCAACCGCTGTTGGGCATCGATTTCCCCGGTGCCCCGACGCCAGCGCGCAGTGCGGCGACGCCCTACCCCACCGCCGTATCGACCACGCCTTCCACGCCGATGCTGGTGCTGGACGTCGCCGACCGCACGGGTACCGGCGCGCGCCAATGGCATTTCGACCTGGTGCATCGCGCCGGCTGCCTGTGGCTGCGCAACGCGGATTGATGCCGGCCGGGCCATTACGCAGGCCTTGAGCAGGCGGCGTTATGATGGTTGTTCCCCACGGAGAAACGACCATGGCGCAGCAGCAATACCCCGACTGGATCTGGCAGAACGGCAGCATCAAGCGCTGGCAGGACGCAACCGCCCACGTGATGTCGCACGCGCTGCATTACGGCTCCTCGGTTTTCGAGGGCATCCGCAGTTACGCGACGCCCGACGGCGCGGCGATCTTCCGGCTCACCGACCATCTGAACCGGCTGTACCAGTCGGCCCGCGTCTATGACATGACGATCCCGTACAGCGCCGACGAACTGGCGGCGGCCTGCCGCGATGTCATCAGCAAGAACGGCCTCGACGCCGCCTACCTGCGCCCCGTGGCCTACCGCGGGCTGGGTGGTTTCGGCCTGTCCGCCGAAACACCGATCGACGTGGCCGTGGCCGCCTGGCCGATGGGCCCATACCTGGGCGCCGAAGCGCTGGAGAACGGCATCGACGCCTGCGTGTCCAGTTGGCAGCGCTTCGCGCCCAACACCATCCCGGCCGGAGCCAAGGCCGGCGGCAATTATCTCTCCGGGCAGCTGATCGCGCGCGAGGCGCGCCGGCTCGGTTTCGGCGAAGGCATCGCGCTGGCGTCCACCGGCCTGCTCAGCGAAGGCGCGGGCGAGAACCTGTTCCTGGTGTTCGACGGCGTGCTGCACACGCCGCCGGCCAGCGCCTCGCTGCTGGCGGGCATCACCCGCCACACGCTGGTGACGCTGGCCCGCGAGGACGGCATCGAAGTGATCGAACGCGACCTGCCGCGCGAATACCTCTATCTCGCCGACGAGATCCTGATGTGCGGCACCGCGGCCGAGATCACCCCGATCCGCTCCGTCGACGGCAAACAGATCGGCGCCGGCAAGGCCGGCCGCATCACCCTGCGGCTGCAGGAATTGTTCTTCGGCCTGTTCGACGGCCGCACACACGACAAGTGGGGCTGGCTGGAGCAGGTCTGAAGCCTGATGTGGGAGCGACTTCAGTCGCGATGCTCTGAGCTTTCAAAGCAAAAGCATCGCGACTGAAGTCGCTCCCACAGGCAGCCGCGAGGTCAGCTGAACTTGATGCAGGCCACCGCGCCGTTGCCGTCGTCGCGCGGGCGCATCGAAACATCCCAGCCGTAGAGTTCGCACAGCCGGCGCACGATCGCCAGGCCCAGGCCGGCGCCGCTGCCGCCAGCACCTTCCCCGCGTACACCGCGCTGGAACAGACGCTCGGCGTCTTCGGGCTTGATGCCAGGGCCGGTGTCGATCACCTCGATGCGACCATCACCCACTTCGACCCGCACGGTGCCTTCCAGGGTGTACTTGATGGCGTTGCCGATCAGGTTGGTCAGCGCCACCGACAGCACGGACGCTGGCGCGTTGACGCTGACTGCCTCGTCCTGCACGACCAGCTCGATCATCAGCGGTTTGCCGCGTACTTGCGGGCGCTGACTTTCGATGACGTCGGCCGCCACCTTGCCCACCTCGGTGGTCTCGCCGCGGGTGGGGCCGCGCCGCTCGGCACGTGACAGCAGCAGCAGCGCCTCGATCAGCTCGGTGGCCTGGCGCGAGGCGCGCTCGATCCGCTTCAACCGCTCGCTCAACTTCTCGGTGAGATCGGGCGAGCCCTGCAGCAATTCGGTGGTGCTGGCGATCACCGCCAGCGGCGTACGCAGCTCGTGGCTGACGTCGGAGTTGAACTCGCGATCGCGCTCCACCATCGCGGTGAGCCGCGCCGAATATTCATCCAGCGCATGCGCCAGCTCACCCACCTCGTCGTCGGCAAAATACGGCGCCAGCGGCTCGGCCTTGCCGACCTTGCGGAAGTCGCGCAAACGATTGGCCAGTTCGGTCACCGGCTTGAGCACCTTGCGCGAAAGCCAGAGCCCCAGCACCAGCGACAGCAGGCCGAACAGGAATACGGCACCGATCACGCTGATCAGCAGTTGCTGCTTGCCCAACTCATCACGAGAGACGTCGTAGCGAAGAAAATTGATCACCCCGCCTTTTCGCCGCACCGCCAGCTTGTAATGCTTGGTCTGGCCGCTGGGATCAACCTCTGTGATGTCGTGCACGCCGGTCGCCAGATTCTGCCAATTCAGCGGCGCCTTGTAGATCGTGCGGTCGCTCCAGGTCCACGCCTTGACGATGTTGAAGTGAGGTATCTGTGTGCGATCGGCAATCACCTGCGCATTGAGGCTGTCGACCTCGTCCTGGAGGCTGGCAGTGACCAACTGATCTTCCACCTTGGCGCGGATGTTCAGCGCAGCCACGGCAAACAACGCGCTGAGGCCGAAGCCGAACAGCGCGAAGGAGACGATCAATCGAAAGCGAAGCTTACGCCTGGATCGCATCCGGCTCGACCATGCGATAGCCAATGCCGTGACGAGTGTGGATCAGCGGCTTCTCGAACGGCTTGTCGATCGCCGCGCGCAGGCCGTGGATATGCACGCGCAGGCTGTCGCTGTCCGGCAACTCCTCGCCCCACACTTTCTGCTCCAGATCCTGTCGCGTGACCACCGAGGGGCTCGCCTCCATCAGCGCCTGCAAAAGCTTCAGGCCGATGGGGTTCAGCTGGATCGACTTGCCTTCGCGGTTCACCGTCAGCGTGTCGAGGTTGAAGGTGAGGTCGGCCACTTTCAGCACGCGGCTTTGCGGACCCTTGCCGCGGCGGGCCAGCACTTCCAGCCGCGCTGACAGTTCCTGCAGCGCGAACGGCTTGGTCATGTAGTCGTCGGCGCCGGATTCGAAACCGGTCAGCTTCTGCTCCAGCGCATCGCGCGCGGTGAGCATCAGGATCGGCGTCTGCTTGTGCGCCTCGTGGCGCAGCTTGCGCGCCACGTCCAGCCCGTCCATGCCGGGCAGGGTGAGGTCCAGCACGATCACGTCGAAGTCGTGCACCACCGCCAGATGCAGCCCGGTGACGCCGTCGCCGGCGAAATCCACCACGTGGCCGCGGTCTTCCAGGTAATCGCCGATATTGGTGGCGATATCCGTGTTGTCTTCAATCACCAGAACGCGCATGCGTCACTCCGCTACGCAGCCGGCGACAGGGGCCGGACTGAGGGTTGCAAGCTTAACAAAGCTTGGATGAAGGGCGCTTGCACTCCTGGCTGAAGTCAAGGCTCCAGGCAAGAAAAAGGCCCAAGTGAAACGACTCGCCGTCGCCGCACCTGGGCCCAAGCTACTGCCCCGATACCGTCGTCTGTCGCCACCGCCTCGCGGTTGAGGTGCCAGACAAAAACAGTGGGATCGTTATAGAGGTTCGAAAGTTACAACCCGGTTAATCCGGCGTGTTTCCGCGTCACCGAGCGGGAAATCACTTGCCCGCGTGCTGCTCCAGGTGCTGGATGATGTGGCCGGAAACATTCACGCCGGTAGCCGCTTCGATACCCTCCAGCCCCGGCGAGGCGTTGACCTCCAGCAGCAACGGGCCGCGATTGGAGCGCAGCAGGTCGACCCCGGCGATGCCCAGCCCCAGCGTGCAGGCGGCACGCACCGCGATGCGTTTCTCGTCGGCGCTGAGCGTGGCCGCCACCGCGCTGCCACCGCGGTGCAGATTGGCGCGGAACTCGCCGGGGCTGGCCACGCGCTGCATCGCCGCCACCACCTTCTTGCCCACCACGAAGCAGCGCAGGTCGCTGCCGTTCGCCTCGGCCACGAACTCCTGCACCAGGAAGTTGGCGTACAGGCCGCGGAAGGCCTCGATCACGCTTTGCGAGGCGCTGCGCTTTTCCGCCAGCACCACGCCGGTGCCCTGGCTGCCCTCGTTGAGCTTGATCACGTGCGGCGGCTCGCCCAGCATCGCCAGCACGTCGGCGGTGTCGTCGGGGTTGTCGCCGAACACCGTCACCGGCATGTCGATGCCCTGCGCCGCCAGCATCTGCAGGCAACGCAGCTTGTCGCGCGCGCGCAACACCGCGTCGGACGGATTGGGCGTATACACGCCCATCATCTCCAACTGGCGCAGCACCGCGGTGCCGTAGAACGTGCTGGAGGTACCGATGCGCGGGATCACGCAATCGATATCCCGTACCGGCTTGCCCTGGTAGCGGATCGCCACCGCCCCCGGCGCGATGCGCACGTAGCAGCGCAACGGGTCGAGCACGCGGACGACGTGACCGCGCTCGCGCGCCGCCTCCACCAGCCGCTTGGTGGAATACAGACGGGTATTGCGCGACAGGATCGCAATCTTCATTAGGGGCTCATCGCGGAAAGTCCGCGGCCGCCACCGGCCGCGGCTGGGTATAGGAACGGGCCGGATCGACCACAAAACGCCCCACCAGGGCGCTGCGGCCGAGCAGCATGGGAAACAGCATGTGGCGGCGATCCACGAGGTTGATGTCGATACTGAATTGCTGGCCGGCCAGTTGTACTGCGCTGCGGATGAACCAGCGCTCAGTGCGCCGCCCGCCGGTATCGGTCACCACGCGCCGGTCCAGCGCCGGTGCCTCGCAAAGGACTTCGTGCGGTTGCCGGCGCCCCACATGCATGCCGAAACGCAGCCACGTCGTGCCGTCGCGATCGAAGGTTTCCAGCGTATCCACGTGCAACGCGCTGCTGCGCGCGCCGGTATCGAGCTTGGCCTTGAGCAGGCCGATGCCCAGCTGCGGCAGGCAAACCCGCTCGCGCCACCCCAGCACCAAGAGATCCGCGGTGATCATGCAGGTTCGAAGACGTCGACGAAGGACCACGGGGATGGAGCGGGTGAAGGGAATCGAACCCTCGTCAGTAGCTTGGGAAGCTACAGCTCTACCATTGAGCTACACCCGCGTTGGTCGAGGGATGGTAACCCGGGATTCGCGCGGTTGGAACTGCCCGCGGTGTCGCCGGCTCGGCAAACGGCGGCAGTCGCTACAATGGCCGGCCCTCATCCGGGGTTTCCGACGCGATGGCGCGCCACGTCGCGCCATCGGCTGAAACCCTCTCCACGCCGCACCCGACGACCCGCATGACCGACACGCCTCACGACAACGCCCATTACATGCGCCGCATCCGCAGCTTCGTGCTGCGCGAGGGACGCATGACGCCCGCGCAACAGCGCGCGTTCGACACGCTGTGGTCGCGCTTTGGCGTCGACTATCGCGGTGCGCCGAACGATTTTTCGGCCAGCTTCGGGCGCGCGGCACCGCTGGTGATGGAAATCGGCTTCGGCAACGGCGAGGCGCTGGCGTGGGCCAGCGAGCATGACGCCGCGCGCGATTTCATCGGCGTGGAAGTGCACGGCCCCGGCGTGGGCCGGCTGATGAACGCGCTGGCCCAGCGCGACGCCACCAACGTGCGCCTGTACAAGCACGACGCGGTGGAGGTGCTGGAACACGAGATCGCCCCCGGCACGCTGGCCGAGGTGCGCATCTGGTTTCCCGACCCTTGGCACAAGGCGCGGCACAACAAGCGGCGGCTGATCCAGCCCGAGTTCGTCGCCCTGCTGGCGTCGCGCATGGCGCCGGGCGGCCTGCTGCACCTGGCCACCGATTGGCAGGCCTATGCCGAGCACATGCTGGCGGTGATGGAGTCGGCGCCGGACTGGCGCAACGACATTGGCCCTGGCCAGTTTGCCGAAAAGCCCGCCTGGCGCATCGAGACGCACTTCGAGCGACGCGGGTTGAAGCTGGGGCACGGGGTGTGGGATTTGTTGTATCGGCGGGTTTAGAGCAAGAGCTTTACCCCTCTCCAACCCTCCCTGCGACCGAAGGAAGTCCCTTTAGGGACGAGCAGTGGAGGAAGCAAAGCGTAGCGCATGGAGTTCGGGCTTCGGCTCCTCCCCCTGCGCGCAGGGGGAGGCCGGGAGGGGGTCAAGCTTTTGGCTTTTCTCCCAGCGCGCGAAAAATCTCCGCCACCACATCGTCCGTGCGCAAAAGCACGTCGTCGTTCCAGAAGCGCAACACGCGGTAGCCCTTGCATTCGAGCCTCGCGGTACGGCGCTCATCGTATGCCAACGCGTCGAGGTGCTGCCCGCCATCCAGTTCAATCACGAGCCGTGCCGGCACGCAAACGAAGTCGACGATATAGCCTGCCATCGGGTATTGCCGGCGGAATTTGTGGCTGGCCAGTTGCTCGCGACGCAGGAAATACCACAGCCGGCGCTCAGCGTCGGTGCTGTTGTTGCGGAGTTGGCGGGCGCGGGTCCATTGGCGCTGCATGGCGAGTCCGTTCGTGGAGCTGGCCGGAAAAGCGTAACCCCCTCCCAACCTCCCCCTGCAAGCAGGGGGAGGAGCAAAGCCGTGTACTCCCCCGCACCTCCAACTGCGCGCTGTGCTCCCTCCCCTGCTCGTCCCTAAAGGGACTGAAAGGGCTGGGGAGGGGTCGCTCTTGGCTCTTGGTTCACCAGCAACCATCCCGCGCCGCTTATACTCAGGCGATCCACCAGGGACGAATCGTCGCAGCGTGAAGCTTCCACTGCCATCGCCTAGCCACTTGCGCGCAACGCCAACGCGGGACGCACGCTGATGGGTCTGTCGCTCACCCCCGACATGATCCTGGTGCTGGGTCTGGTGGGCTTCACCATGATCATGCTGGTGCTGGAGTGGATCCGCGCCGACATGGTGGCGCTGCTGGTGGTGGTGGTGATCGGGCTGACCGGGCTGATTCCCGCCGATCGCGTGTTCAACGGTTTCGCCGGCAACGCGGTGATCGCGATCATCGCGATCATGATCATGGGCGAGGGGCTGGACCGCGCCGGCGTGCTCAACCTCACTGCGAATTTCGTGATGCGCATGGCGCGCGGGGCGGAGTCGCGCCTCGGCGTGGTGATCAACCTGGTGGCCAGCCTGTTCAGCGCGGTGATCCCCAGCCAGGCGCTGGCGGCGATCATGATCCCGGTCAGCAGCCGGTTGTCGGCGCGCACCGGCGTGCCGTTGTCGCGGCTGTTGCTGCCGATGGCGTTCTGCATCCTCACCGCCACCAACACCACGCTGATCGCGAACTCACCGCTGATCGTGCTGAACGACCTGATCGCCAGCGCCAACGCCAACCTGCCGCCGGGCGCGCACACGATCCCGAAATTCGGCCTGTTCAGCGTGACCCCGATCGGCCTGGCGCTGGCGTTCCTGGGCGTGGGCTACTTCTATTTCTTCGGCCGCAAGTTGCTGCCCGGGCACGAGGACGAGCGGCTCAAGGTGACGCCCGGCCGCACCGAAAGCTATTTTGCCGAGACCTACGGCATCGGCGGCGAGACGGCCGAGCTCACTGTCACCGCGGAAAGCCCGCTGGTGGGCATGAGCATCGGCGAGGCGGAACAATTGCACGAGGCGCCGCTGATCCTGGCGATCAAGAGCGGCAACGAGGCGCGCATGGCGCCGCCGGCCGATCACGTGATCTGGGTGGGCTCGGTGCTGGGCGTGCTGGGCCCGCGCGAGCAGCTCAGCCAGTTCGCCAACAACCAGTTGTGCCGGCTGTCGCCGCGCATGCGCCAGTTGGGTGAGTTGTTCAACCCGACCCGTGCGGGTATTTCCGAGGTGGTGATCCCGCCGGTATCGCGCTTCATCAAGCAGACCATCGGCGACCTGCGCTTGCGCAAGCGCTTCGGTATTTCGGTGCTGGCGGTGAACCGCGGCGACCAGGTGTTTCGCGACGACGTGCGCGCGGTCACCCTGCGCGCGGGCGACACCGTGGTGCTGCACAGCAACTGGCGCGACCTGTCGCTGGCGGCCGAGGACAAGGACCTGGTCGTGGTCACCGACATCCCCAAGGATGAGCAGCGGCCCGGCAAGATCTGGCAGGCGGTCGGCTTTTTCGTGATGGCCAAGTGCCTGGCCCTGTTCACCAACCTCGACCTCTCCGTGGCGATGATGACCGGCGCCATCGCGATGCTGTTGTCGGGCGTGCTGAATATGGACGAGGCGTACAAGGCGATCAACTGGAAGACGATCTTCGTCACCGCCTGCCTGATCCCGCTGGGCTGGTCGATGGATTCCACCGGCACCGCCGCGTGGCTGGCGCAGCAGGTGTTGTATTACCTGGGCGGCGCCTCGCCGTACGTCCTGCAGATCGTGCTGGGCGTGTTGACACTCCTGTTTTCGCAGGTGATGTCGAACGTGGGCGCCACCGTGATGATGGTGCCGATCGCCATCAGCGTGGCGGTGGCCACCGGCGGCAACCCGTCGGCGTATGCGTTGATCGTGGCGGTGTCCTCGTCCAACACCTTCCTGCTGAGCTCGGGCCACCCGGCGCTGATGATGGTGACCGGCCCGGGCGGCTACCGCAGCAAGGACTTCCTGCGCGTAGGCTTGCCGTTGACGGCGCTGGTGCTGACGGTGACCATCGTGGCGATCAACCTGGTCTTCCGCTGAGAGCTTGGGATTTTTTCAACGCCCCCGCCCAGCCTGAACGTCTCAGGCCAACCACACCTCGCCGCCCTCGACCCGCAACGCCACCGCGCGCAGGCTGTCGCCGCGGCAGGGGCCGGCCACGCACACGCCGGCCTGTCGTTGAAAGCTGGCGCCATGCACGGCGCAGATCAGGGTGTCATCCTTGAGCAGGAATTTGCCCGGCGCGTAGTCGAGGCGACGGCCGGCATGGGGGCAAACATTGCGATAGCCGCGCACCTGCCCGCCATCCCGCAACAGGATCAGGCTCTGCTCGCCGCCGGCCAGCAAGGCGTCGACCGCCGTCGCCCCGCCGTCGGGAATATCCGTCAACCGGCACAGCGGCAAAACGGTGATGATTGTGTCCATCGGCACTTGCCTCGGAGGCCGGTTGGCCCCATGGTTACGCCCGCAAGTCATTGATTTTACCACACGGATTTTTAACACATGCACTTCTCACTCCCCTCCATGCGTCGCTCCCGCCACCCGCTGGCCCGTGCCCTGTCGCTGCTGTTGGGTATGGCGCTGGTCGGCTTGCTGCTGGTGTTCGGGCTGGTGGTGGCAGGGGTGCTGATGGTGGGTGGTGTGGTGTTGCTGGCGTGGCGTTACTGGACCAACGGCCGCAAGCTGACGCCGCCCGGGGCAGCGACGCGCGCGCGCCAACCGGAAGTGCTGGAAGGTGAATTCGTGGTGCTGCACCACCGCCGGCCGGTGACTCACTGAGCCCGCCCGCAAGCGCGCAAAACGGTGGCGAGAAGCGGATAATCCAGCGCCGTCTCCGGATAACCCCACCCCACCATGTCCGATCTTTCGACCTGCGCCGCGGCTGAATCGCCGCGCTCCCTGGCCGATCCCCGCGTTCTGATCCCGCTGGCGCTGTTCGCGCTGTTCGTGATCTGGGGGTCAACCTATCTGGGCATCCACTTCGCGCTGGAAAGCTACCCACCGTTCCTGCTGGCCGGCGTGCGTTTCCTGTGCGCCGGCGTGGTCATGTACGGTTTCCTGCGGCTGCGCGGCATGGCTGCACCGACATTTCCGCAATGGCGCAACGCGGCGTTTACCGGCTTGTTGTTGCTGGGCATGGGCAACGGGTTGGTTTGCTTTGCCGAAGAACGGGTGAGCTCGGGCATCGCGGCCGTTTCGGTGGCCAGCATGCCGTTGTTCGCGGCGCTGTTTTCCGGCATGTACGGGCAGTGGCCCAACCGGCGCGAAACCATTGGCCTGGCGATCGGCTTCGCCGGCGTGATCGTGCTCAACCTGGGCAGCAGCCTGTCGGGCTCGCCGGTGGGCGCGGTGGCTTTGCTGGTGGCGGCCGCCTGCTGGGCGTTCGGCTCGGTCTGGAGCCGTGGTCGCGACATGCCGCCGGGCCCGATGAACACCGCCGCGCAGATGCTCTGCGCCAGCGTCGCGCTGCTGCTGGTCGGCTATGCCAGTGGCGAACACCTGCCCGCGCATCCCACCCTGCACGCAACATTGGCCCTGGCGTATCTGGCGGTGTTCGGTTCGATCATCGCGTTCAGCGCTTACTTGTACGTGCTGAAGCACGCGCGCCCTGCCCTGGCCACCAGCTACGCCTACGTGAACCCGCCGGTGGCGGTGCTGTTCGGCGTGCTGCTGGCCGGCGAGCACGTGGGGCCGTATGACCTGGCCGGCATGGCGATCATCCTGGTCGGCGTGGTGGCGATCACGCTGGCCAAGCAGAAGCGTTAGCCTCGCATTTGCTCCCTCCCCTGCTCGCAGGGGAGGGTCGGGGAGGGGGCGCTCTTGATCTCCGCCAAGGTCAAAAGCTACCCCCTCCCAACCTCCCCCTGCTTTGCAGGGGAAGGGGCAAACGAAACGCCGCCTTTGGCGACGTTGGCACTGATTTCATTGGAGCGGGGAGAGCAGCATGAACGCATCGCAAGACGGCTGGATGGCGCGCGCAGCCCTGCGCAGCGCCGCATGGGCGGAACGCTGGTTTCCCGATGCGTGGGTGTTTGCGGCATTGGGCGTGGTCGTGGTGGCGCTGGCCGCGTTTGCCTTCGGCGCCACGCCGACGGCCACCGTCAATGCGTTCGGCGACGGCTTCTGGAGCCTGATCCCGTTCACCATGCAGATGGCGTTCGTGGTGATCGGCGGTTACGTGCTGGCCACCGCGCCAGTGGTGGCACGCTTCATCGACGTGCTGGCGCGGGCGCCGCGTAGCGGCCGCGGCGCGATCGTCTACATCGCGCTGGTGAGCATGCTGGCGTCGCTGCTTTCCTGGGGTTTCTCGCTGGTGTTCGGCGGCCTGCTGGTGCGTGCGCTGACACGGCGCACCGATCTGCATATGGATTACCGCGCCGCCGGCGCGGCGGCGTACCTGGGCCTGGGCGCGATCTGGGCGATGGGGCTTTCGTCGTCGGCGGCGCAGTTGCAGGCGAACCCGGCCAGCATGCCACCGGGCCTGCTGGCGATCACCGGCGTACTGCCTTTCAGCCAGACGATTTTCCTGTGGCAGTCGATCGTGCTGACGGCGGTGCTGATCGTGGTGTCGCTGCTGGTGTGCTGGTTCACCGCGCCGTCGGATGCGAACGCGCGCACCTCGAAGGATTTCGACATCGGCGAAAGCTCCACGCCCGCACTGCCGCCGCGCACGCGACCGGGCGAATGGCTGGAATACAGCCCGCTGCTGTCGCTGGCGATCGGCCTGCTGGGGCTGGGCTGGCTTGGCCACGAATTCGCCAGCAAGCCGGCGGTGACCGCGATCGCCAACCTCAACACCTACAACTTCCTGTTCCTCACCCTGGGCATCCTGCTGCACTGGCGTCCGCGCAGCTTCCTCGACGCGGTGCATCGTGCCGTGCCCAGCACCGCGGGCGTGCTGATCCAGTTTCCGCTGTACGGCGGCATCGCCGCCCTGCTCACCCACGTGCCCGGCGCCGACGGCGCGACGCTGGCGCACCGGTTGTCGAATCTGTTCGTGCACATCGCCGGCCAGGAAAGCTTCCCCGCGGTGATGGGCGCGTACTCGGCGATCCTGGGTTTCTTCGTGCCTTCCGGCGGTGGCAAGTGGCTGGTCGAGGCGCCGTACGTGATGCAGGCGGCAAACGACCTGCACGTGCATCTGGGCTGGGCAGTGCAGGTGTACAACGCGGCCGAGGCGCTGCCCAACCTGATCAATCCGTTCTGGATGCTGCCGCTGCTGGGCGTGCTCGGATTGAAGGCGCGCGACGTGGTCGGCTACACCTTCGTGCAGCTGGTGGTGCACGTGCCGCTGGTGCTGGGCATGCTGTGGCTGCTGGGCCTGACGCTGGAGTATGTGCCGCCAGTGATGCCTTGAAAGCCGGGATTCGGGATTTGGAAGAGCCGCCAATCAGCGCGCTGCCCGTAGGAGCGCACCCTGTGCGCGATGCTTTTGCTTTTGCTTTTGCGAATCCCGAATCCCGAATAAAGGCATCGCGCACAGGGTGCGCTCCTACATGGCTACAGCTCGCGCAGCGCCGTGGTCACCGGCAGCCTGGCCGCGCGCACGGCGGGGAACAGGCCGCCGACGAAACCGATCGCCATCGCCCACTTGATGCCCAGCCACAGCAGCTCCGGCGACACCTTGAACTGGAACACCACCTGGCTGAAGTTCGCACCCAGCGTGGAGGCGGTATAGCCGTTGAAGATCAGCCAGCTGATCAACCCACCCAGCACGCCGCCGAGCAGCGCCAGCAGCATGGTTTCCATCAGCACCGAGACCACCACCGGCAGGCCGCGGAAACCGATCGCGCGCAGCGTGGCGATCTCGCGGGCACGTGAGGCGATCGCCGCGAACATGGTGTTGAGTGCGCCGAAGATCGCGCCGATCGCCATGATCACGCCCACCGTGATGCCGACGATGCGGATCACCTTGGTGAGGCTCTCGGACTGCTTGCTGAAGTACTCGCGAGTGGTGCTGACGTCGACCTTCAGGCGTGGGTCGCTGGACAGCGCGGCCTTGAACGTGTCGAACGCCTGCGGCGAGGTCAGCCGCACGGTCACCGACTGCGCGCTGCTGCCGCGGCGGTACGCCGAGGCCACCGTCTGCGCGTCGCCCCACAGCTCCGAGTCGTGCGAATCGCCCGACGCGAACTCGCCCACGATGGACCATTCCTGCCCCGCCAGGCGCAGCCGGCTGCCCACGTCCAGCCCGGCGAACTGGCGCATCGCGCCCTGGCCCACCACCAGCTCGCGCAGGCCGGGCTTGAAGCGGCGGCCCTGCACGATCTTCACGTTGGGCCGCAGGATCCACGCTTCGTCACCCACGCCGCGGATCGGCACGTTCGCCTCCACGCTGGCGTCGCTGCGCTTGGGCAGGTTGGCGACCACCGACTGTTCGGCCGACGCCACCGGCTTGCCGTCCGCGCTGCGCGCCACGCCCGGCGCCTGGATGATGACGTTGACGCTGTCGCGGTCGAGCACCGAGTTCAGCTCGGCATTGGAGCCGCCGCGCAGCACGATCGCGGTGTCGTCCGAGCCGGTCTGCTGCAAGGTGCTCTGGAAACCCTCGCCCATTGCCAGCATCGCCACCAGCACGCCGACCACGCCGGCGATGCCGACCACCACCACCAGCGAGGCGCCGATGCGCTGGCGCAAGGTGCTGATGCCCACGCTGGTGATCGAAAGGGTTTGCCGGCCGCGGCGGGTCAGCACCAGCCACAGCGCCAGCACCGCCACCAGCGCCAGCACGGCGGTCCACGGCAGGCGCGACCAGATCAGCAGGCCCGCAATCACGATGGCAACCAGGCCGAGGCCGCGCAGGAAGGACTTGAATGTGCGCATATCCGATTCTCCTCAGCGACCGGCCAGTGCATCGACGATGTTCAACCGCATTGCCCGCCACGCCGGCAACGCGCCCACCACCAGCCCGATCAGCACCATCAAGCCCACGCCCATCGCCCAACTGCCGGCACCCACCGGCGGCAGGTTGATCATGCCGCCGCTGCCCTTGCCGATGGCCGGCGCCAGCACCGCGGCCAGGCCCAGCCCGACCACGCCACCGATAAGCAACAGCAGCACCGATTCGGCCAGCACCAGCGCCAGCACGCTGCGGCTGGAGAAGCCGATCGTCTTCAGCACCGCCAGCTCCGACGTGCGCTCGCGCACCGCCTGCGCCATGGTGTTGGCGGTCAGCAGGATCAGGGTGAAGAACACCGCGCCCATGATCGAGCCCACGATCAGGCCGATGTCGCCCAGCTGCTTGGCGAACGAGGCACTGAAGGCCTGCTCGGTCTGGGTCTTGGTTTCATGGTCGGAGTTGGCCGACAGCGCGTCGATCGCATGCGCCACGCGGTCGCCCAGCGCCGGGTCGGTGAGCCGGTCGACGTACCAGCCGACCGTGCCGTTGCCGAACGCGTTGGCCTCGTCGAAATATTTCCAGTGCAGCATGAACAACTGGTCCATGCCGTTGGCCGCGTCCTTGTCCACCGTGTAGATGCCCTCGATGTCGAAGGTCCAGGTCTTCGAGCCGTTTTTCAGCGGGAAGATGGTCGACTGCAGCGGGATCTTGTCGCCTACCTTCCAGCCGTACTTCTGCGCCAGCTTGTCGCCGATCACCGCACCGGTGCGGTTGCCGTCGAAGGCTTTGCGCTGCTCGGCCGACAGGTGGATCTCCGGATACAGGTCGAGGTAATTCGGGCTCACCGCGTAGCTGAAAACGAAGTTCTTCGGGTCCTGGTAGATGCCGCCGAACCAGTTCGCGTGGCCCACGTCGCGCACGCCCGGAATCGCGGCGATGCGCGTGCCCAGCGATTCGGGCAGCGGCTGGATGATCGAGTAGCGCGACGAGGTGACCAGCCGATCCACGCCGGCGATGCCCTGGCTGCCGGAGTCGAACGCGGTGCGTACCGCGTCGAGCATGCCGAACAGCAGGAATGCGGCGACGATCGACACCAGGGTCAGCACGGTGCGGGTCTTGCGCCGGAACAGCGCCGCCCAGATCAGGTGCAGGTATTTCATGACCGCCTCCTCACGCCGTGGCCGATTCGACGAGCGTGCCCTTGTCCAAATGCAGCGTATGGCTGGCGTATTCCGCCGCCTTGGGGTCGTGGGTAACCATCACGATGGTCTTGCCGTGATCGCGATTGAGCTGCTGCAGCAGGCCCAACACCTCCTCGGCGGACTGGCGATCGAGGTCGCCGGTAGGCTCGTCGCAGACCAGCAGCGCGGGGTCGGAGACGATCGCGCGGGCGATCGCCACACGTTGCTGCTGGCCGCCCGACAGTTCGCTGGGCTTGTGGCTGGCACGATCGGCCAGGCCCACCAGTTGCAGCGCGATGGACGCGTTCTTCTTGCGCTGCGCCGCCGACAGTTTCGTCAGCAGCAGCGGTAACTCCACATTGCGCTGCGCCGACAGCATCGGCATCAGGTTGTAGAACTGGAAGATGAAACCGACATTCGACGCACGCCATTTCGCCAGCGCGCCGCCGCCGAGCTGGTCGATGCGCTGGCCACCCACGCTGATGCTGCCGGCGCTGGGCGTGTCCAGGCCGCCGATCAGGTTGAGCAAGGTGGTCTTGCCCGAGCCGGACGGGCCCATCAGCGCCAGGAAATCTCCTTCGGCGATGTCCAGGTTGACGTGGTGCAACACTTCGACTTTCTGCTTGCCGCGGGTGTAGCTCTTGGCGAGGTTCTGGATCTCGATCAGCGTGGCCATGGCATTCTCCGACGATGTGCGGTCTTTTGTGGGAGCGACTTCAGTCGCGATGCTCTGCTTCTTGAATCCCCGGGAAAGCATCGCGGCTGAAGCCGCTCCCACAGGGATCTGGAAATTTACGGTTTCGCTATCTGGACGTCCGAACCATCCTTCAATGCCGGCGGCGGCGACACCACCACGCTTTCGCCCGCGCTCACCGCGGCGGGCAGCAGGCGCAGGTCGCCGTAGGTCTGCGCGGCCGGCGTCACCGTGCGCTGACGCACCTGCTCGCCGTCGAGCACGAACACCACGCTGTGGCGATCGCGCTGCACGATCGCCGTGGCCGGCACCAGCACGCCTTGCGGCGCGGCGGCGCCCGCCTTCGCCTTTTCTTCCAGGAACGACACCCGCGCGCCCATGTCCGGCACCACCCGCGCGTCCTTCTGCTCCAGCGCCACACGCACCTTGATGGTGGCCTTGCCGCGGTCGGCGGTGGGCACGATGGCGACCACGTGGGCGGGGATTTTCCAGTCCGGGTACGCGTCCAGCACCGCTTCGGCCAGCATGCCCGGCTTGACCCGACCGATGTAGGCCTCGTTGACGTCGACGTCGATCTCCAGCGAATCCATGTCCACGATGGTGCCCACGCCGGTGCGGGTGAAGCCGCCGCCGGCGGACAGCGGCGAGATGATCTCGCCTACCTGCGCGTCCTTGGTGGTGACCACGCCGCTGAACGGCGCGCGCACCACGGTGTAGTCGAAATTCACCTTGGCCACTGCTGCCTGGGCGTCGGCGGCATGCGCCTGCTGGCGCTGTGCGGCGAGCTGGGCGCGCAGGCTCTCGACCTGGGTTTGCGCCTGCTCGGCACTTTGCCGCGACACCAGCCCACGCTCGACCAGTTGCTGCTGGCGCCTGGCGTCGTGTTCGGACTGCTTCAATTGCGACTGGTACTGCGTCACCAGCGCATGCGCCGCATCGGCCTGCGCCTTCACCGCGGCGAGCGTGGCCTTGTAGCCGCTGTCGTCCAGCCGCGCCAGCACCTGGCCCTTGGTGACGCGGTCGCCCTCTTCGATCAGCACGGCGGTGAGCGTGCCGGTGATCTGCGCCGACACGGTGGCCTGGCGCCGCGCGGTGACGTAGCCGGTGGCCTGCAGCACCGCGCCGGACTCACCCGCGGCGGTGGGCGCCACGGCGGTGGCGGTTTTCACCGGCAGCGGCCGCTGGCCCAGCCACAGCCAAGCGCCGCCGCCAAGCAAGGCGAGCAGCACCAGCACGCCGGCGGCGATCCACGGCCAGCGGCCGGGGCCGCTGTCGTGCGCCTCGCGCTGGTTGCGATCGATGCGCAGTTCCTTCAACAGCTCGGCGTTGTCCACCCTTACTCCCCGACCGGTTTGCCCGGTGTGCGATGCATGCAAGATTGATCGATCGACCGCGGCGTGGTCAGGGTGCGGCATCAGCCATCGTCGATGACAGCTGTCACCCGGTTCCGAACGTCGCATTGCACTTCGGTTTGCTACGCTTGGCGGATGACCTACATCATCGATCCACCCGCCATTCCCAGCCTGCCCGTCATCGGCAGCGACCAGCGTTTTGCCGTACGCCGCGTATTCTGCATCGGCCGCAATTATGCCGATCATGCTGCCGAAATGGGCAGTACGGTGGATCTGGAACAGCCGATGTTTTTCTGCAAGCCGGCCGACGCCGTGGTCAGTGATGGCGCCGACGTGCCGTATCCGTCGGCCACGGCATCATTGCACCACGAAGTCGAGATGGTGGTGGCACTGGTTGCCGGCGGTACCGACATCGCCGTCGAGAACGCCTCCACGCTGATCTTCGGCTATGGCGTCGGGCTGGACCTGACCCGCCGCGACCTGCAGGCGCAGGCCAAGAAAAAGGGCCACCCGTGGGACGTGGCCAAGGGGTTCGACCATTCCGCACCCGTGTCCGCCTTGCGACTGGCCGCGGAAGCCACGCCGGTCGCTGGTACCGTGCTGCGGCTGGAGATCAACGGCGAGCAGCGCCAGCAGACCACGCTGGAGCACATGCTGCATGGCATACCGCAGATCATCGCCGCGCTGTCCCGGCTGTTCGAGCTGAAGGCCGGCGACCTGATCTTCACCGGCACGCCGGCCGGCGTGGCCGCGTTGCAACGCGGCGACCGCTTTCACGCCGAGCTGGCCGGCGTGGCCGAACTGGACGGCCGGATCGTCTGATCCCACCGGGCCAAAGCCGTGGGGTTTTCCCTGTCCGTACACGCGACGAGGGGTTACAGTCGCCATGCCATTCGGCTCGACAAGGGAGTATCTGCAGCATGAGCATGCTTAGTGAGTTCAAGGCGTTCGCCATGCGAGGCAACGTCATCGACCTGGCGGTCGGTGTGGTGATCGGCGGGGCATTCGGCAAGATCGTCACCTCGCTGGTGGATCAGATCATCATGCCGCCGATTGGCTGGCTGACCGGCGGCGTCGATTTCAGCAACCTGAAATGGGTGCTGCGACCGGCCGATGCCACCGACCCCGCGCACAAGGTGGCGGAGGTGGCTATCCAGTACGGCGCGTTCATCAATACGCTGATCCAGTTCCTGATCATCGCGTTTGCGATCTTCCTGGTGATCAAGGGCATCAACAAGCTCAACCGCAAGCAGGAAGAAGCCCCCGCTGCACCGCCGGCCGACGTGGCCTTGCTGACCGAAATCCGCGACCTGCTGAAGAACCGCCAGTAAGGTAGCCATCCCCGTGGGAGCAGCTTCTTGTGGGAGCGACTTCAGTCGCGATGCTTTTGCCTTGGAGCCCCGGAGCAAAAGCATCACGGCTGAAGCCGCCCCTACAATGACTTTTGGCCCAAGCGTGGCCAGCTCACCACGCCATAATCGGGGTTTGATCCGCGGAGTTCCCCGATGCGCCGTCTTCCCTTCACCTTGCTCGCCGCCAGCCTGCTGCTGGCCAGCGGCATCGTCAGCGCCGCCACCGCCATTCCCGCAACAGCCGTAAAGACGGCCGAACAGTTGCGCGACCGCGCCCTGCACGACGACACCGGCTACCGCATCGTCGCCTCGCTGACCACCGAGGTTGGTGCGCGCCTGGCCGGCAGCGAAGCCGACCAGCGCGCCCGCGACTGGGCCGTGGCAAAATTCAGGGCGCTCGGCTACGACAAGGTCTATACCGAAGCGGTCACGTATCCGAAGTGGGTACGCCGCAGCGAACACGCCGCGATTGTGGCGCCGTTTCCGCAGCCATTGGTGGTGACGGCGCTGGGCTATTCGCCGGGTACGCCCGCGGGCGGTCTCAGCGCGCAAGTGGTGAAGTTCGACAGCCTGGACGCCTTGAAGGCGGCCGACCCGGCCAGCGTGAAAGGCCGCATCGTCTACGTCGGCTATCGCATGCAGCGCGCGAAGGATGGCCATGGCTACGGCATGGGGTCGGCCGTGCGTACCGCCGGACCGGTGATCGCCGCCGCCAAGGGCGCGGCCGGCTACCTGCTGCGCTCGGCGGGTACCGATGCGCACGAACGCATCGCGCACACCGGCGTCACCGGCTTCCGCGACCCGTCCAAGGCGATTCCCGCCGCCGCCCTTTCCAACCCCGACGCCGACCAGTTGGAGCGCGCGCTGGCCTACGGCAAGCCGGTGACGGTGAAGCTGGATCTGGACTGCGGCCTCGACGGCGAATACACCGGCGCCAACGTGATCGGCGAGATCACCGGCCGCAAGCATCCCGAGCAGGTGGTCGCCATCGGTGGCCATCTGGATTCGTGGGACCTGGGCACCGGCGCGATCGACGACGGCGCCGGCGTGGCCATCGCGATGGCGGCCGGCAAACTGATCGGCGACCTGCCGCAACGCCCCGACCGCACCATCCGCGTCATCGCATTCGCCAACGAGGAAATGGGCCTGTGGGGTAGCCGCGCCTACGCCGACAAGCATGCCGCTGAGGTTGGCCAGTTCCAGCTGGGCACGGATTCGGATTTCGGCGCCGGCCCGGTCTGGCGCATGAGCGCCAGCGTGAAGCCCGACGCGCGCGCCGCCATCGCGCAGATCGCCAACGTGCTGGCACCGCTCGGCGTGGCCTACGACGCCAAGCGCCCCGGCGGCGGCGGATCGGATCTGTCGCAGATGCACGCCAAGGGCATGGCCGCACTGTCGCTGACCCAGGACGGCACGAAGTACTTCGACTGGCACCACACCGCCAACGACACACTGGACAAGGTCGACCCGCAGGAACTGGCGCAGAACGTGGCCGTGTACGCCGCGTTCTCTTACATGGCCGCGCAGGCGGATGGCGATTTCGGCTCGGCGCCTGGCGCCTTCGCCAAAGACGGCACCAACGAATAGCTCCGCGTACCAGCAACACGACAACTGGAGACAAGGCGACGTGCCTCACCGTCGACAAACGGGAAGCCCTGAAGGCACTGCCGCGCGAGCATGAATGGATCTGGTGCGACCTCCCCCCGGGGCACCCTCACCTGCCATTGTTGCAGATCCTGCAGCAGGGTTCCCGCCGGGCTTGGCGCCCTACTTCGCGGGGTTCAACGCCGCCTTGATCTTGTCGTTGTCCAGGTACCTCTCCAGGTCGGACATGCCTTTCGCCACTTCCGGGTTGGAAAAGAGCTCCCTGCCAGCCACCTGTCCAAGTACGGTGAAGGCCGCGCCGATGGCGGTATTGCCCTCATATCGCACGGCCAGTTGCATCTCCGACTTGCAGGTGACCGTCACCAGCGACTCGAACAATTTGGCCATGTCGACGTTGAACGCCTTGCGCTGCGCATCCGGAAGAGTGACGAATTTGGCCACGGATGGATTCAGCGACATCGCCGAAAACATCCAGTTGACCAGAACCCCCTTCTGTTCCGGCGTCGTCTTGGAAACGAGGCACTTCGACAAATCATCCGTATACACGCCAGCAGTCACCGGCAGTGAGGCAACGGCAAGCAGGGTGAACAGTGCGGAGAAGGTGATGGCACGTCGTTTCTTCATGTTCGGAAAGACTCGCTGCAGAAATGGAAAAGGTCGATACGGAGAGCCAGGTGACACCGCGAGAGCATCCGCCTTGATGGTTGACTTGAGGCCGCCCACTCCCCGGCCTCGATGCACCTGATGGTGTCGTGGCGGCTGCAAACCGAAGAGATTGTCCCCTTGCGCACTATAACCCCGGGAAAGAACCTGGCGAAGCTTGCGGGCCGAAGCGGGGAAATCCAGGTGAGGACCTACCACCAGCTGCAGGGCTGTGCGCAGGCGAACGCCATTGACAAGTCGTCGTGGGATTGGGACGGGACCGCCTCCATCGTCATCGGTCACCCACGTGATCGGGCCCTGCCGGCGTCGGCAAGGTACCCACATAATCTCAACACGCCCCGTCCCATTGCGCGCCAAGCGCGGCGGGATTTCGCGCTTAATGTGCAGGCGCGTTGGTTGCCGGCGTCGCGAAGCGCCGTTGCAGCCGATCCATGTAGAGGTAGATCACCGGCGTCAGGTACAGCGTCAGCACCTGCGAGAAGATCAGCCCGCCGACTACCGCCAGGCCCAGCGAGCGGCGTACTTCGGCGCCGGCGCCGATGCTCAAGGCGATCGGCAAGGTGCCGGCCATCGCGGCCATGCTGGTCATCATGATCGGACGGAAACGCACGCGGCACGCCTCGAAGATGGCCTGCGCCGGCATCATGCCTTCCTCGCGCTGACGCTCCAGCGCGAAGTCGATCAGCATGATCGCGTTCTTCTTGACGATGCCGATCAGCATCACGATGCCCACGAAGGCGAACAGATCCAGCGAGGCCTGGAAGATCACCAGGGTCAGCAGCGCGCCGACCGCCGCGGCGGGCAGGCCGGACAGGATGGTCAGCGGGTGGATGAAGCTTTCGTACAGGATGCCCAGCACCAGATAGATCACGAACACCGCCAGCAGCAGCAACATGCCCATGCCCTGTATGGATTGCTGGAATGCCTGCGCCGTGCCCTGCACGCTGCCGCTGATGGTGGCCGGCAGGCCCATCTTCTGCATCGCGCCATCGATGCTGGCCACCGCATCGCCGAGGCTGTAACCCGGCGCCAGGTTGAACGACACCGTCACCGCGGGCAGCTGGCCCTGGTGGTTCACGGTGAGCGCCTGCGGCTCGCGCTTGAAACTGGCCACCGCGTTCAGCGGCACCAGGGCGCCGCTGCGGGAGGTGACGTAAAGCCGCGACAGCACGGCCGGATCGTCCTGCAGCTTGCGGTCCACCTGCAGGATCACCCAGTACTGCGTGGCAGAACCGTAGATGGTGGAGATCTGGTTCTCGCCAAAGCCGATGCCCAGCGCGGTCTGCACCTGCGCCATGGTGAGCCCCAGCGGCGCCAGCTTGCTGCGGTCCACGTTCACCACGATCGAGGGGCTGTTGAGATCGAGGTCGTTGGTGACGTCCTCGAACCCCGGCAACGCCGCGAACGCGCGCGTGACCTTGCCGCTCCAGTCGTACAACGCCGGCATGTCGATCGACTGCAACGTGTACTGGTACTGCGACTTGGACTGGCGGCCGCCGATGCGGATCGCCGGCGTGTTCTGGATGTACGCGCGGATACCGGGAACCTCGGCCAGCTTCGGCCGCAGCTCCTGGATGATCTGCTCCGGATCGAGCTTGCGTTCACTGGCCGGTTTCAGCATCAGCAGAATCGAGCCGTTGTTGACCGTGCTGCGCGAGCCGCCGGCGCCGATGCTGGACATGTAGCCGGCGATGTTCGGGTCCTTCGCCACGATGTCGACCAGTTGCTGCTGGCGCGCGCCCATGCCCTCGAAGGAAATATCCTCCGGGCCCTCGGTGTTGACGCGCAACTGGCCGTTGTCGCCGGCGGGGATGAAATCCTTCGGTGTCACGTAGAACAGCAACGCGGTGGCCAGCAGGCTCAGCCCGAACGTGGCCAGCACGATACGCGGACGATCCATGCACCAGCGCAGGCTGTCCGAATACCCCTGCTGCACGGCGTTGAAACCACGGTCAAAACCACCCACCAGCCAGTTTTTCCGCGTGTGGTCGTGGCCTTTGACGAAGCGGCTGCACAGCATTGGCGTCAGCGTGATCGCCACGATGCCGGAGATCAGGATCGCCACGCTGATCACCACCGCGAACTCATGGAACAGCCGCCCCACGATGCCGCCCATGAACATCACCGGGATGAACACGGCAATCAGCGACAACGTCATCGAGAAAATGGTGAAGCCGATCTCCTGCGCACCCTGCAGCGCCGCCTCGTACGGCGGCACGCCTGCTTCCATGTGGCGCACGATGTTTTCCAGCATCACGATCGCGTCGTCCACCACGAAACCCACCGCCAGGGTCAGCGCCAGCAGCGAGAGGTTGTCGAGACTGTAGCCCAGCGCGTACATCACGCCGAACGTGCCCAGCACCGAGATCGGCAGTGCCGCCGCGGGAATCAGCGTGGCCGACAGGCTGCCCAAAAACAGGTAGATCACGAACACCACCAGCACGCCGGCCAGCAGCAGAGTGAACTGCACGTCGTCCACCGAGGCGCGGATCGACTGCGAGCGGTCGTACAGCGTGGCCAGTTTCACCGACGGCGGCAGGCCCGCGCGGAAGCTGGGCAGCACCTCTTTTATGCGATCCACCGTGGCCACGGTGTTGGCGCCGGGCTGGCGCTGGATCGCCAACACGATCGCGCGGGTGCCGTTGTACGAACTGGCCTTCTGGTCATCCTGCACGCTGTCGCGCGCCACACCGATATCGCGCACATGCACCGGCGCGCCGTTGCGGTACGCCACCACCACGTCGTTGTACGCCGCCGCGCGCTGCAGCTGGCCATCGCTGCGGATCGGCAACTGCTGGCGCGAGCCATACAGCGAGCCGGTGGACTGGTTGACGTTGGCGTCGGCAATCGCGTTCTGCACCTGGTCGATGCCGATGCCGGCGGCCGCCAGGCGATCGGGATTCACGCTGATACGCACGGCATATTTCTGCGAGCCGTACACGTTCACCTGCGCCACGCCGTCGATCATCGACAGCTGTTGCGCCAGTTCGGTCTCGGCGTATTCGTCGACCTGGGTCAACGGCATCGTCGAGGAGCTCATCGCCAGGTACAGGATCGCTGCGTCGGCCGGGTTCACCTTGCGGAACGTGGGCGGCGTGGTCATTTCCTTCGGCAGCTGGCGCAAGGCCGAGGAGATGGCCGACTGCACATCCTGCGCGGCCGCGTCGATATTGCGGTCCAGTTCGAAGGTCAGCGTGATCGAGGTGGAACCCAACGCGCTGGTGGAGCTCATCGAGCTGATGCCGGCGATGGTGGAGAGCTTGCCTTCCAGCGGCGTGGCCACCGCCGACGCCATCGTCTCCGGTGATGCGCCGGGTAGCTTGGCACTGATGCTGATGGTGGGAAAATCCACGTTCGGCAGCTCGTTCACCGGCAATTGCGGGTAGGCCACGAGACCGAACACCAGCAGCGCCGTCATCAACAGCGTGGTCATCACCGGGCGGCGGATGCAGAGCTGGGGGATATTCATCGCGATGCTCCGGGCGACGCGACGCCAGCCGGATGAATGGCCATACCGACCTCAGCGCGCGGCGACATGCGCGCTCGCCCCGTCGACCAGCAGCATCTGCCCCTCGGTCACAACGTTTTCGCCGCCTTGCAGACCCTTGTCGATCACGGTGCGCCCCGCGCTGGTGGGGCCGGCGGTGACCGGACGCTGCTGCACTTTTCCATCGGCGCCCAGCACGAACACGAAGCTGCCGCTGGTTGAACTCTGCAACGCGTGCACCGGCACGCTGACCACGTTGGTCAGCCGCGTGGTGGGCAAGCTCACCTGCACGAACTGGCCGGGAGTGAGGCGATAGTTGACGTTGTCGAAACGCGCCTTCAGCACGATGGTGCCGGTGCTGGCGTCCACCGCGTTGTCGACGAACTGCAGCGTGCCGGCCAGCGGCGCGCCATGGTCGCCGGACGCCGTCACCTGCACCGGCACGTCGCCGCGCGCCAGCGCATCGCGCACGGCGCTCAGCGTGTCCTCGGGGATATTGAACGCCACGCGCACCGGCTCGACCTGGTTGAGCACCACGATGTCGGTGCTGTCGGCGCTGATCTGCGCGCCCGGATACACCAGCGGCGCGCCGGTGACGCCGTCGAACGGGGCCACGATGCGGGCATAGTCAAGTTGCGTCTGGGCCAGCTCCTGCGCGGCCAGGTCGCTCTGCAGCGCGGCCTTGGCCACGGCCAGGTTGGCCTGGTACAGGTCGTAATCGGCGCGGGAGACAAAACCCTTGCCCAGCATGTCGGCATAACGCTTCTGGTCGGCCTGCGCCTTCTGCAGTTGCGCGCGGTCGCGCGCCACGTTGCCGCGCGCCTGGTCCAGCTGTGCCCGCAGCAATCGCGGATCGATCTGCGCCAGCACGCTGCCCTTGCGCACGTGCGTGCCCGGCGTGAACGACAGCGACTCCAGCTGGCCCGACACCCGCGCCCGCACGGTCACCGTGGACCATGCTTCCACCCGACCCACCAGTTGCAACGAAAGCTCGATATCGCCGCGCCGCGCGGTGGCCACCTCGACCGGTACCGAGGCGGCGGCATGCTCTGCCGTCTTTCCGGCGCTGTCGACCGATTTCCCGAAATGCAGCGCCACCGCGATCACCAGCAAGGCAGCGGCAATGAGGGCGACTTTTTTCCAGGACATGTGCGGCGGATTCTCGATCGGCACACCGCGGGGAGCGGCGGGGGAATGGCACGACGACAGCGGTCGCCACAGTGGGGAAAGCGAACAACAGCACTACAACGCGGCCCCCGTGCAACGGTTGACCGGGTATTCGCACGAATCCCCATTATGTCGCCGATCCGCCGCTGCCGGGCCACGACGGTTGGCACTGGTCGCTGCGCGACCGGCCTCAGCTGGTGGTGCTGTCGTCAGCCTGTTCCAGCGCCAGCAGGTTGTCCTTGATGCGGCCGATCACCGCCAGCGCCTGCTCCAGCTCGCTGTGTGCGATGCCCTGGGTGGCGTCCTTGCGCAGGCCGCGGGCGATCAGCTCCATGCCGCCAATGACCTCGCGCGACTGCTCGGTGACGTACAGCCGCCAGGCGCGGCGATCCTTCGGATCGGGGCGGCGTTCGACGAAACCGGCGGCCTGCAGGCGGTCGATCACGCGGCCCACGGCGATCGGCTCCATCTCCAGGAATTCAGCCAACTCGGTCTGCCGCAAACCCTCGCGGTGGTACAACACCTTGGTGGCACGCCACTGCGCCCGGGTCAGCCCGAACGCCACCGCGCGCCGGTCGAAATGCTTGCGGAACAGCAAGGTCACATCGCTGAGCAGATAGCCGAAGGAAACGTCTTCTGTTTTTGCCATGATTTGCTGACCCTTCTTCACCCGACACGTACTTCGTTTGCAGCATACGTCGGGGCCATCCGCCAAACCAAGCCTTAAGGCGGCGATACTTGATCAGCGTTGCCTTATGCCCATCCATGTCATCACCGCCGATATCACCCGCCTGAGCGTCGACGCCATTGTCAACGCGGCCAACCCCGACCTCCTTGGCGGCGGCGGCGTGGACGGCGCCATCCATCGTGCTGCCGGGCCGCAGTTGCTGGCCGCCTGCCGTGCGCTGCCGGAACAGGCGCCCGGCGTCCGCTGCCCCACTGGCGAGGCGCGCATCACGCCTGGTTTCGACCTGCCGGCCAGTCATGTGATCCATACCGTGGGGCCGATATGGCATGGCGGCCAACACGGCGAGCCGGCGTTGCTCGCGAACTGCTATCGCCACACGCTGCAATTGCTGCGCGGCCATCGATTGCGCACGATCGCGTTTCCGGCGATCAGCTGCGGCGTGTACGGCTACCCCGCCGAGGCCGCCGCCCGCATTGCCGTAGCCAGCGTGCGCGCGGAACTGGCCGATGCTCCGGCCATCGAAGTGCAGCTGTGTGCCTTCAGCGAGGCGATGGCCGCCATCCTGCACCGGGCGCTCAGTGAAGATTGAACGGATACAGCGGCGGCAGATCCTGATCGGTGGGCGCCGGGCCTGACGCGCGCCAGACGAAACCGCGTTTGAACACGGCCGCCAGATCATCTTCGCCCGACGCCGCGCCGGCATAGTGGCGTTGCTGCAGACGATCGATCGCGCGGCGCTGCGCTTCGTCGGCCAGCGCGGCGGAAAGGTCGCCCAGATTCCGCAACAAAGGCCGTTCGGCACGCGCCCACGCCAGCAGGCTGCGCACCTGCGCCGCCGTGTCGCTGCCACGAGCCGCCGCGAGAAACGCCAGCCGCAACTGCCGCGTCGTATCCGGGGCAGCGGCGGTCGTCGAAGCTGTCGGTGTACCGCGCCGGCGCCAGCGCCACAGCAGCCAGCCCAGCACACTCAGCAGCCACAGGCCAATGCTGGCCAGCGCCAGCCAACGCCACCACGGCGCGGCACCGGCGGCGGCCGCGGGTACCGATGGTGATGCCGTTGCGCCATCTGCCGTGGTTGCCGAGGGCGGCACCGCAGCCGCGCTTGCCGCGCCAGCGGCCGGCAGCACGGTCACGCTGCGCGCGGGGATGCGCGCCACCGCCTCCGAGTTGGTCTGCACGTTCCACCACTTCAGCGTGGTGGCAGGCAGGGTCAGCGTGCCGGCACGGGTGGGCACCACGGCGAACGCCTGCTCGCGATGCCCTTTCAGCCAGCGCCCGTCGTTGTCGGTGCCGGTCACCGGCTTGTCCGGGTACACCGTGGCGCCGTCGATCTGGGGCAAGCTGAGCGCGGGCAAGGCTTCGAAGGGAATGCCGGTGGCCCGCAGCTTCATGCGCAGGTTGATCGGTTGCCCCACCCGCACCTGATCGCTGCTGTCGGGCCATCCACTCAGCGTCAAGGTCAGCTCGCGCGCCGGCAGCCACGCGCTCTTGCCCCAGTCCGCCGGCGCGACCTTGACCTCGACCGACGCGGCCGGCGCACTCGCACTCACCGGCGTGCTGGCCCCGAAAAAGCTGTTCGGGTCGCGTGGGTCGACCATCTCGCCCTGGAACTCCAGCGGCGGAATCTCGATGTGGCCGGCCCGCTGCGGTGTCAACGCAAAACGACGTTCCAGCACGCTGTAGGAGCGGCCACCACGCTGGGTGCTGTACTTGAGATCATCGCCAATGCGGCTGACCTGCACACCGTCGATCTGCGGCGTGTCGAGCGAACCGCCACTGAGGTCGACCGCGTAATACAGCCGCACCACGTAGCTCAGCTGCTGCCCCACATAGGCATGGTTCGGCTCGACCTGCGCCTCCATGAACACGTCGCCCTGTGCGGTGCTGGCCGTGTTCGGATCGGCAGGGTCAACCTGCAATTGCAGTGGCGCGGTCTGCATGCCGGCCAGTGTCAGGGCGGGAATCTGCAGGGTGCCGGTATGCCGTGGCCGCAGCGCCACGCCCAGGGTCAGCTCGGATGTGCGGCTGCCATTGATGATGCTGAGGCTGCGATTCTGTGACGTGCCCAGGATGCTGAAATCCCGGTTCAGCGCGCTGAGATCCGGTGTGGGCAGGTTGCCGTTGTAATCGTTGATGCGCAGGTTGAGGGTGACGGTTTCGCCCAATTGCACGGTGCTGCGGTTGAGCGTGGCCTGCACGCTGGCGGCGTGGCTCAACGCGGGCATCAGCAACCACGGCAGCAAGGCCAGCAGGTGACGGAATTTCACGGTTGGGCATCCTCGTTCGATGCGCCGCCATGGCGCTGCTGATATTCCAGTTCGAATTTCCGCCGCAGCAAGGCGCCCGGATCATCCGGCACACGTTGCAGCGCCTGGCGCAGATCGGCCGGCAACTTGGAACCGGCATCCTCGTCGCCGACCGCGCCCAGCTGATGCGTGGGCGGCGAATCGCCTTTCTTCGACCCGGCCAGCGCGTCGTCCATCTGTTGTTTCAACGCCTGCTGCGCCTGTTCCGCACGCGCCTTTTGCTCAGCCGATGGCGGCGATGCGGGCTTGTCCGGCGAGTTGTTGCCGGCGTCCTTGCCTGCATCCTGCGCCTTGTCCTGGTCCAATTTGCCTGCATCCGAATCAGCGTTTTGGCCGTCTTTTTCGGCTGGCTTGGCGGCTCCCGGCTTCGACTTGCCCTGTTCGCCCTGGCTCTTTTCCGACGACTTCGGCGGCGGCTTTCCCTCGGAGCCTTGTGAGGAGTCCGGGTTCTCCTGCTTGTTCTTGTCCTGACCGTTCTGGCCCTTTCCATTCTGGTTCTGGGAGGGCGAGTTCTTGTCACCCTGCTTACCAGCCTGGGACTGTGATTTGTCCGACGGCGGTTTCTTCTGCTGCTGGCGCAGCCAGTCTTCCACCGCCTTGCGGTTGGCCTCGGCGTCGGCGTTGGCCGGATCGATTTTCAATGCGCGGTCGTACGCCTCGATGGCCTGCGGATACTGACCCTGGCGCGCCAGCGCGTTGCCGAGGTTGTAGGCTGCATCGCTACCCGGTGCCTTTTCCAGCGCTTTGGTCGCCGCGGCGTAATCGCCTGCGCGGTAGGCGGCGGCACCGCGCCATTGCGGATCGCGGGCCAGTTGCTGCGCCTGTTTCGGCTTGCCTTGCTGCAGCGCCTGCGCCGCCTGCTGGTCCGGCCGCTGCCACCAGTCCTGCCAGGTGCCGGCTTGCGCCGTGGTGGGCAGGCAGGGCAGCAGGATCAACGGCAGCAGCAACAACCAGCCACGACGGAACGCCAGCGCCGCAATCAACAGCAACGGCAACAGCAGCCACGCGCCCTGATCCAGCCACTGATCGCCCTTCTGGGTCGTCGGCACGGTGCCGGACGCGGTACGCAACAAGCCATGCAAGGCCTGCACATCGGTACCGTCGGCGCTCATCGGCACGTAGTTGCCACCGCCGGCGGCGGCCAGCGCAGCCAGCGCGGCGTCGTCGCGTTTGGCCAGCAGCAGATGACCCTGGCCATCGTGCAGGAAACCATCGGCCAGCGGCACGGGACCACCCTGCGTGGTGCCCACGCCCAGCACCGACACGCGCACGCCGGCCGCGCGCGCGGCGCGTGCTGCGGTTTGCGCGGCGTCATCGGCCTGGTCGGTGACGAGCACCAGCGAGGCGTTCGCCACCTTGGCGCCCTTGATCAGGGCCATGCCGCGTTCAATGGCACGCGCCGCATCATTGCCATCGACCGGCATGGTGTCGGGCGCCATCGCGTCCAGCAGATCGTCCAGGCTGTGGACGTCGGTGGTCAGCGGCGCCACCACGAAGGCCTCGCCGGCGTAGCCGATCAGCGCGTTCAGCCCGTCGCGGTTACTGGCCAGCAGGTCGTGCACCTTGAAACGCGCCCGCGCGATGCGGCTGGGGGCAACGTCTTGCGCCAGCATGCGCTGGGACAGCGAGATCGCCACCACCTGCGCCGCGCGCTTGGCGTACAGCGGTTGCTCCACCTGGCTCCAGGTCGGGCCGGCCATGGCCAGCGCCGCCAGTGTCCAGCCCGCGGCAAACAGCCATAACGGCAAGCGCGATGAACCGGCGCGCCCCTGCAGCAGATGCGGCAACAACTCCGCATCGACCAGCCGTGACAGTTCGCGCTGCGCCGAACCGCGGCGCGCGCCCAGCCACCAGCACAACGGCAGCAACAGCAACGCGGCCAGCCACCACGGCTGCAGGAAATGAAAATTCTGCACGACCTGGTTCATGCGGCCGACTCCAGCGGTCGCGCATCTCGCCGTGACGCCATCGCCAGCAACAGCAGGATCACCGCCGCGCCCAACGGCCAGCGGAACCATTCGTGGCGGGGCCGCAGTGCGGGGCCGTGCTGGGGCATCGGTTCCAGCGCATCGATCGCCCGGTACGCGTCGGCCAATTCATCGCTGTCGGTGGCGCGGAAGAAGCGACCGCCGGTCTGCTTCGCAATCGCGGTGAGCATGTCGGCGTCCAGGTCGGCCGACGGATTCACCAACTGGCTGCCGAAGAAACCGGGCACACGCATCCGCGTGGCGCCGATGCCGATGGTGTAGATGCGCACGCCGGCGGCCTTGGCGGCGCGCGCCGCATCGCGCGGCTCGATGCTGCCGGCATTGTTGACGCCGTCGGTGAGCAGTACTAGCACGCGTGCCGGTTCGGGCAGTGCGGCGAGGCGTTTCACTGCCACCGCGATGGCGTCGCCGATCGCCGTCTCGGTGCCGGCCAGGCCGACCGCGGCACCCTGCAACTGCGCGCGCACGGCGCCGAGATCGTAGGTCAGCGGCGTCACCAGGAACGCCTGGCTGCCGAACAGGATCAAGCCCAGTTCGTCACCACTGCGGCGGCTGATGAAATCACCCGCGATCGCTTCCACCGCGCCGAAGCGGCTGACCCGGTGGCCGGCCAGTTCCATGTCATCGGTCTGCATGCTGCCGGATAGATCCACCGCCATCATCAGCGCCCGACCGCTGCGCTGCTGCGCCTGCGGTGGCCCGATCCACTGCGGCCGCGCCGCCGCCGCCAGCAAGCACAACCATGCCAGCGCCAGGAGCCACGGCATCATCCCGCGTGTCGCCTGCCCGGCGGTACGCGACAGTTGCACGCCCGGCTGCGGCAGATGCAGCGCCTGCACCGGCGCCGCCGCGCGCACAAAACGACGCAGCAGCCACGGCAACGGCAGCAGCACGGCGACCCAGGGCCAGGCAAACTCAAACATGGCTCGACTCCGGCACCGGATCGGCCACCGCGCGATTGCGGCGCTTCCAATATTTGTCGCGCAACGCCAGCCGCAACCATTCCCGCGCAGCATGCAGCGCTGCCGTGTGATCGAACGGGCCCGGTTGATAGATGTGCCGATCCAGCGTCACCAGAGTGTCCATCGCACCGGCATCCAGCGGCATCCGCGCCAGCGTCTGACGCCATGCCTCACCGCGTTGTTGTGCGGCCGCCGGTACGTGTAGACGCGCTACCCGCCGCAACAATTGCTGGATGCCGCCGGCCAGCGCAGCGGCGTTGCCATCCTTCCCGTACTGTGTCGCCACCAGCTCCAGTTCGCCCAGGATGTGTTGACGCCGACGCACCGTTCGCCGATGCCTGCGCCAGCCCCACACCACCAGTGAAATACCCACGAGAACCAACACGGCAAACACCCACCATCCCGGTGCGGGCGGCCACCAGGAAGGTTCGGGCGGCAGATGGATATCGCGCAGCGCGGGGCCTTGCGTTGAGGCGGCGGATGCGGGCGTGGCGATCGAGGCCATCATCTCGCCCCCTTTGCCGAACCCAGCACGGCGGACACGGCCGTCAGCGGATCTGTCTGCGTGTCCACGTTTTGCCAGCGTGTATTGGTTGACTGGGCCAGTTGCCCGAGCCGCGCGCTACCCGCACCCAGCGTCTGCTGGAAGGCGCGGCGCTGGCGTTCGCCATGCAACACCACGTCGTAACGTTCGCCCGCATGCTCGAGGGGATAACGGCCTGACGGCGGCAGCGATTGCTCCAGGGCGTCGGCCACGACCAGTACGCTGGCGCCGACGTGCTGGCGCAGGGCCAGCCATCGCTGGCGTGCGTCCGCATCGCAACTGAAGCCGTCGCTGATCAGCAACACGCGGTTCGCGCCATGCAACAACCGACTGGTGCGCAACAACGCATCGGAGAGTGGCTCGGCGCGCTCTGGCTGCTGTTCGCCTTGAAGATCCCATTCGGCCAGCGCGCCGCAGACTGCCAGCGCGCCGCGCGCACCGGATCGCGGCCGCAGCAGTGCATCGACCTGGCCGAACGCCATGATCCCGACCCGCTCGCCCGCACGTGCCGCATACCACGCGGCACATGCCGCAAGCCGCGCCGCCTGTACCGACTTGAAGCGCCGGCGGGTACCGAAACGCATGCTGGCATGGGTATCCAGCAGGATCATCAGGCAGCCCTCGCGATCCTCCTGGAACAGTTTGGTATGCAGCTTTCCGCTGCGCGCGGTCAACCGCCAGTCCAGCCGGCGCACATCGTCGCCGGCCTGGTAGACGCGCGACTCGGCGTAATCCATGCCACGGCCGTATAGAAGGCTGGACTGCTGTCCGCTGCGCGCGGCATGGCTGGACATGGGCGCCATGCGCGCACGCCCGACCCGCGCCCGCAGCACGATCAACTCGGCCAGCGACACGCTGCTGCGGCCGTCGCCATCGGGGCGTGGTGCTGCGACGGCGTTCACGGCAGCGGCACGAGATCCAGCAGACGGGCGATCACCTGGTCGGGCCGGATGCCCTCGGCTTCGGCCTCGTAGCTCAGCAGCACCCGGTGGCGCAGTACTTCATGTGCGATGCCGTGCACATCGTCTGGCAACACGTAGTCGCGCCCGGCCAGCCAGGCGCGGGCGCGGGCGCAGCGATCCAGCGCGATGGTGGCGCGCGGGCTGGCACCCCACGCGATCCAGCGCTTCAGCTCGGCGCCATAACGGCCGGCATCGCGCGTGGCCAGCACCAGCTGGGTGAGGTATTCCTCCAGCGCTGGGCTCATGTGCACGGCCATGGCCGCGTCGCGCGCGGCAAACACGTCGGCCTGGCTCAGCAGCGCGGGCGTGGTGGCGACGGGATGCGCGTGGCGGTTGGCCTGTTCGCGTGCCAGCTTGAGGATGGCAAGCTCGGCGGCGGCATCCGGATAGCCGATGGTGACGTGCATCAGGAAGCGATCGAGCTGCGCCTCCGGCAACGCGAACGTGCCTTCCTGCTCGATCGGGTTCTGCGTGGCCATCACCATGAACAAGTCCGGCAGATGCCAGGTGGCGCGGCCCACCGTGATCTGCTGTTCGGCCATCGCTTCGAGCAGTGCCGACTGCACCTTGGCTGGCGCGCGGTTGATCTCGTCGGCCAGCACGATGTTGTGGAACAGCGGCCCACGTTCGAACTCGAAGCTGCCCGTCTGCGGTCGGAAAACGTCGGTGCCGGTGAGGTCGGCCGGCAGCAGGTCGGGCGTGAATTGCACCCGGTGAAAGTCCGCCTCGATCCGCGCCGCCAGCGCCTTCACCGCGGTGGTCTTGGCCAGGCCCGGCGCGCCCTCCACCAGCAGGTGTCCGTCCGCCAGCAAGGTGATCAGCAGGCAGTCGATCAGATGCGGCTGACCGATGATGCAGCGCTGCAGGTCGTCGCGCAATTGCGCAAAGGATTGCTGCAAGGGGTTCAGTGCGGGCGTTTCGGGCATATCCATCATCGATTCCGTTTTTGCTGGCTTGGATGCCTGCGGCAGGCGGGAGCAGGGCCGATGGCCTCGCACCTGCACGATTGAACCGCGTTGCCGTTCAAGAGACGCGAACGGCGCTGCCTTTGCCGATGGGTTCGGTACGCGGCGGGAATGCAACGCCGGCAGGCGCAGGCGTGCAACTGACCACGATGATGGCCGGAAGTTTAATCGACACGGACAACCGGCAAGAAAAAGGCGGCCGAAGCCGCCTTTTTCTTGCGTGGGCAAGCCCGCTTTACTGCAAGGTCTCGCTGAGAATGCGCGGTGTCACGAAGATCAGCAACTCGGCCTTGCTCTCGTTGCGCGAGGTCTTGCGGAACAGCACACCAAGACCGGGAATATCACCTAGGCCCGGCACCTTGGACGTGGAGTTGGCCTTGTTGATCTCGTAGATGCCACCCAGCACCACGGTCTGCCCGTTGTCCACCAGCACCGAGGTGTTGATCTCGCGGGTGTCGATGGTCGGGATCTGGCCGCCGCCCGGCACCGGCACGTAACCGGCGATGGCGTCCTTCTTCACGTTGATCATCAGGTAGACGCGATTGTCGGCGGTGATCGTCGGCGTCACCTTCAACTCCAGCACCGCATCCTTGAACTGCACCGTGGCGGTGCCGCTACCCGAGCCGGCCCCGGCGCCGCCGCTGTTCTGGAAGGTCACGTAGCCCACTTCCTGACCCTGGCGGATTACGGCTTCCTGCTGGTTGGCGGTGATCACGCGCGGGCTGGAGATGACTTCGCTGCGGCCTTCCGTCTGTGCCGCCGACAGCTCGAGGTCGAGGGCGTAGTTGGCGCCCAGGATGGCCAGACCGAAGCCGCTGGTCGCGCCACCGGCGGGCAGGTTCACGTTCAGGCCGCCGGTAGGCAGCGTGACCGCACCCGGATGCGGCGGGGCACCGGTCCCGCCGTTGGCCAGCCAATCGGTGACCGCGTTGTTGTAGTTGACGTTGCGGTTGTGGACATCGACGCCGTACTTCTGTGCATCGGCCCCCCTGCCAGCGAGGGTGATCAGGTTGTTGCTGTTGGACTGCACACCGGACACGCCCCACTTGGCACCCAGTTCGCGGGTGAAGTCGTCGTTGGCCACCACGATGCGGGACTCGATCAGCACCTGCTGCACCGGACGATCCAGTTTCGCGATCAGCAGGTGCAACTGCTCGATCTTCTCGGGGGTGTCATTGAGCAGCAAGGTGTTGGTGCGTTCGTCGTACGACACGCTGCCGCGGCGTGACAGAAAACCGCGGGAAGCGCCTGCACCGGTACTGGAGCCACCGCCGCCCTGCATGCTGCCGGTGGTCAGCAACTTGGCGATGTCGGCCGCCTTGCCATAGCTGATCGGGATGTAGGTGGTGATCAGTTCGGCGTTGTCCTGCGCCTTCAGGCGCGCCTGGGCAACGTCGTCCTCGTACTTGGCCAGCTCCTGCTGCGGGGCGATCCACACCACGTTGCCGTCACGGCGCTTGTCCAGGCTCTTGGCCCGCAGGATCACGTCCAGCGCCTGATCCCAGGGCACGTTGACCAGCCGCAGCGTGACGCTGCCGCCCACGCTGTCGGACGCGACCAGGTTGAGGCCCGAGATATCGGCGATCAACTGCAGCGCCGAACGCACCGGGATGTCCTGGAAATTGAAGGTCACGCGCTTGCCGTTGTACACCGGCGGCGCACCGGCCTTGGTCAAGGCATCGGGCTTGGTTTCGGCGCGGTGCGGAGCGACCTGGACGACGAATTGGTTGCCGCTCTGGTAGGACGACGTCTCCACCTCGCCCTTAACCGAGATCTCCATATGGACGCCGCCCACCTTGCCGCCGCGGGTGACGATGGACTGCACCGGCGTGGCGAAGTCCAGCGTATCCAGCCGCTGGGCCAGGTTGGGGGGCAAGGTGGCGTGGTCGATGTCGACCAGCACCTTGTCGCCCTTGTGCACCATTTCGGCATTGGCGCCGCTGCCGCTGAAGGTGATCAGCACCTTGCCCTCACCGTCAGGGCCGCGGCGGAAATCGATGTTGCTGATGGCCGGACCGTTCATCGACGATGGCAACGCCTTCGACGGATCGATGGTGGCTGCGGTGGTGATGGACTGGTCGGCGGTACCGTTGTTGATCGTCAACAGCAGGCTGTTGCCCTTGACGCTTGACCGATAGGTGGATGCCTGCATCAACTCGACCACCACCCGCGTGCGGCCACCGGCCGACACGGCGGTGACGCCCGAGGTGGAGCCCTTGCCGATGGCGAGATGCCGCTGCGCCGCGTTGTCGGTATCGGCAAAATCCACGGCGATGCGCGGTGGCGTATCGGTGGTGAAGAACTTCGGCTGCGGCACGGCGCCATTGGCAAAGTTGAGGTGAAGCTCAACCGCACCGCCCGGCAAGGTGTCGTAGCTGATGTCTTTCAACGTGTTGCTGGCCGCCATGGCCGTGCTGGCCCAGGTTGTGCCGGCTAGCAGTAGGCCGGTCAGCAGGTAGCGAGTGGCATGGCGCATTACACGGCCCCGGACGGATTGGATTTCGTTGGTCATTGGCATCAGCCCCTGTATTCCTATTGCTCGCCGAGCGCGATGCTGGCAGGACGTTCCATCCAGCCACCATTGCCATTCGAAATCAGCTCGACCAGCTCGATGTGGTCCTCGCTGATGGCGGTCACGCGTCCGTAGTTCTGGCCCATGTACTCGTTGCGGTGCACCTGATGGATCACCCGGCTCGGGTCCTTCACCAGTGCGATGGCGCCTGGCCCGGTACCGATCGTGCCGACCATCTTCAGGCTATCCAGAGCGAACGCTTCCAGAGGCTCCTTCGCACGGTCGGCATCCGGCCGCGGACCACTGCTGGCGGTGGCACCGTTGCTTTCCATTTCGGTGGCGCTGGGACTGAACGGGTCGCGCCGATCCTGGTCGTTGTACTTGAACGTCTCGAACGTCTTGATCACCGGCAACGGCTGGATCGGCTGACCCTTGCGCGCCTTTTCCTGGGCGACCCAGTCGCGCAGGTCGGACATGCCGCGGGTGCATCCGCTCAGCACCAGCGCAGCGGCCAGCATCAGCAACACCCCTGCGGCCCGGCCCGGCTTGATGGCAGCAAACTTGGTCATTTCCGCCCCCCGGCCTTCTTCTTGTGCGTCGACTTGGCCTCGGCGCTTTCGTCATCGTCAAGATAACGATAGGTCTTTACCGTCCCCTGCAACACCAACTGGCCATCGGAGGCACCGCCGGCCTTGGACGGGCTCTTGGGCGTAAGCGACACATCGTGCAGGGTGAGGATGACCACCCGCGGCAGCGAAGCCACACCGCTGATGAAGGCACCGAACTGGTGGTAGGTACCACTCATGCGCAAGGTGATGGGCTTCTCGGCGTAGAAGTCCTTCTTGGTTTCATTGCCCGGCTGGAACAACTCGGTCTGCAGGCCGGTCGACAGCGCGGTTTGCGAAATGTCGACCAGCAGCTCGGGCATCTCGGTCTTGCTGGGCAACTGGCGCAGCAGCTGCCGCAGCATGTCCTGCATCTCGTCGAGCTGCGTCTGCAACGCTTCGAGATTGACCGCCTTGGCCTGCTTGGAAGCGAAGTCCTTCTTGAGCTGGACTTCCTTGGTGGCCAGCGTGGCCAGTTCGTCCTGCTGGTTGCTGACGGACACGTACCAGCCGATGAACACGATGGCCACGAACAGCAAGCCGGTGAAGAAGATCTTTACCGAGGATGGCCAGCCGCCAACATTGTTGCGGTCGAGATTGCGGATGTCGTCGAAGAACTTCATCAGTGAGTTCCTCCGGTCGCCGCTTTCTTGTCGGCTGGCGCGGGGGCGCTGGCGGCGTCGGCCGGCGCATTGTCACCGGCCACAACCTCGTCGGTCTTTGGCCTGTTCAAGGCCACGGTCAGGCCGAAGTTGTAGGGCATGCGCGTGGCGTTGTGGCTGTTTTCGGTCTTGCTGAGGTCGGCGTGCCCCATCCAGGGGGATGCTTCGATGTTGCGCATGTACTCGGCGACGCTGGCATTGGATTGGGCCGCGCCATTGAGCGTCATCGACTGGCCGCCCTGTTTGAGGCTGGTCAGGCGCACGCTGGCGGGGATGGTTTTCACCAGTTCGTCGAACAGGTGCACCATCTGCGAGCGATCGGCCTGAAGCTGCTCGATGATTTCCTTGCGGGCCAGCAGGCGCTGGCGCACTTTTTCCAGATCCTTGATCTTGGCGATTCGTACATCCAGCTGCTTGATCTCGGTCTGCAGATAGCCGTTGCGCTCGTTCTGGTTGTCGATGCGCTGGCCCATCCAGAACATCCACAACAGCACCACCAGCACGGCGGCCACGGCGGCGGCGCCCAGCTGCATGTAGAACTCGCGCTCGCGCTGCTTGCGACGTTCGACGCGCCAGGGAAGTAGGTTGACGTGTGCCATCAGTCGAAGCTCCTCAGCGCGAGGCCGACCGCGATCATCAGCGATGGCGCGTCCTGGGCCAGCGATTGCGATTGCGATTGCACCCGCGGCGCCAGCGACATGCGGGCCAGCGGATTGGCGACCACGCACGGCACGCCCAACTGCTCCTGCAGCATCGGCGCCAGCCCCTCGATGGAAGCGCAACCGCCAGCCAGCATCACCTGGTCGACCTTGCTGTACTCGCTGCCGGCAAAGAAGAACTGCATGAGCCGGCTAACCTGCTGCACCAATGATTCCTTGAACGGGTCCAGCGCTTCGCTGGCGTACGACTCGGGCAAGCCGCCCTTGCGCTTGGCGCGGCCGGCCTCTTCGTAGGAGAGGCCGTAGCGGCGCATGATTTCGTCGGTCAGCTGCTTGCCGCCGAAGACCTGCTCGCGCGAATAGATGGTGCGCTGGTTGCGCAGCACCGACAGCGTGGTCATGGTGGCGCCGATATCGACCACTGCCACCAGCGCATCGCGCGCCACGTTCATCTGGTCGGCGACCATGGCGAACGCGTTTTCCATCGCGAACGCCTCGACGTCGATCACGTTGGCGGTAAGCCCGCCCAGATCCAGCGCCGCCACCCGCATGTCGACGTTCTCGGTGCGCGAGGCGGCCAGCAGGATGTTGTTCATGTCGGCGTTGTCGCGAACCGGACCGATGACTTCGAAGTCGAGGCTGACTTCCTCGATCGGGTAGGGGATGTACTGGTTGGCCTCGACCTGTATCTGCCCTTCCAGGTCGTCATCGGACAATTCGGCCGCCATCGGGATGATGCGGGTGATGACCGCCGACCCCGCTACCGCCGCTGCCGCGTGCTTCACCTTGCTGCCCGAGCGCGCCATGGCGCGGCGGATGGCGTCGCCGACCGCCTCGACCTCGACGATGTTCTTCTCGACCACCGCATTGGGTGGCAACGGCTCGACCGCGTAGTGCTCCACGCGGAAACGCCCGCCCGCCTGACTGAGCTGCAGCAGCTTGACCGCCGTCGAGCTGATGTCGACACCAATCAATGCCGGCTTCTTGGGTGTAAAGAGACCCACGGTGTTTCCCCCCTGCCCCTGACGCCCGGACCGGAATCCCGGTCGGTACGCCAAGGCATTAAATCGAAAAATTTACGTAATGGCAACGGCCTACGCGAACTTTCTCAAGCAATTCTCGTGATAGGCGCCACAGTTGAGCGATCCCCCGGCAACCCGGCTCCAGCTTTGCGCCCCCGTGCCATCCTGCGTATCCCCCGGCCTGCTCGGCGCCGGAACGCCTTCAATACTGCAACATCTATACTCTGGCATGTTTTGACTCAAGTCTCGCTAACCGCATCCATGCATATTTTGAAGCGTCTGTTGCGCTGGGCACTGGTCCTGGCTTTCTCCGGTTTTCTGCTGGCCATCCTTGCCGTTGGCGTGACGTACTGGTTGATCGCGCCGCGGTTGCCCTCCGTCGAGGTGCTCAAGGACTATCACATGCAGGTGCCGCTGCGCGTGCTCAGCGCCGATGGCAAACTGATTGCCAGCTTCGGTGAAACGCGACGCATACCGGTGGATATCGGCAACGTGCCGGACCGGCTGAAGCACGCCGTACTGTCGGCCGAGGATGCCGATTTCTACCATCACCCCGGCGTGGACTGGCACGGCATCGTGCGCGCCGCCTGGCACGTGATCGAGACGGGCGGCGACAAGGGCTCGGGCGGGTCGACCATCACCCAGCAGGTCGCCCGCAACTTCTTCCTCAGCCCCGAGAAGCTGTATTCGCGCAAGATCACCGAGATCTTCATCGCGCTTCGCATGGAGCAGGAGCTCAGCAAGGACCAGATCCTCGACCTGTACCTCAACAAGATGTTTCTCGGCCACCGCTCGTACGGCGTGGCCGCGGCCGCTTCGTACTATTACGGCAAGACCCTAGACCAGCTGACGGTCGCCGAATGCGCCGCGATTGCGTCGAGTTTCCAGTTACCGTCGGCGGTCAATCCGATCAACAGCCCCAAGCGCATGCTTGCGCGACGCAACTGGGTGCTGAGTGAAATGCGCCGCCACGGCTACATCACCGAGGAGCAATACGAGCAGGCGCGGGCCGAGCCGAACCACGGCGCGCCGCACGAGCAGCCGATCGAACTGGATGCGCCGTACCTCGCCGAAATGGTCCGGCGCCAGGTGCTGGACCGCCTGGGCAATGACGCGCTGACCGAAGGCTACGTGGTCAAGACCACCCTGCGCAGCGATCGCCAGCAAGCGGCGGTGGATGCGCTGCGCCGTGGCCTGGTGGCGTACGACCATCGCCACGGCTGGCGTGGTGCGGAGGCCCATCAGGACCTGCCCGCCAACGCAGGCCCCTCCGATTACAAGCAGGCATTGGCGGGCTACACCGATATCTCCACCCTGGAACCGGGCCTGGTGACCGCCAGCAGCGCCCATGGCGCCACGGTCTACCTGCGCAACGGCGAACATGTCGAGTTGTCACTGGACGCCGTCAGCTGGGCCAGGCCCCATCTGAGCGACAGCCGGGTCGGTGCCACGCCGACATCGGTGGACAGCGTCATCAAGCGCGGCGACATCGTGCGGCTGTCACATGATGACAAGGGCGCGTGGCAACTGGCGCAGATTCCATCGGTGCAAGGCGCACTGGCCTCGGTGAGCCCCGAGGACGGCTCGATCCAGGCGCTGGTGGGCGGCTTCAATTTCATGCGCAGCAAGTTCAACCGCGCGGTGATGGCCGCGCGCCAGCCAGGCTCCAGCTTCAAGCCGTATCTCTACTCGGCGGCGCTCGACCATGGCTTCACGCCGGCGTCGATCATCAACGACGCCCCGCTGGCCCTGCCCGATCCTTCCCGCCCCGGCGGCCTGTGGACGCCCAACAACGACGACGGCAAGTTCGCCGGCCCGATGCGCTTGCGCGAGGCACTGGTGCAGTCGAAGAACCTGGTCTCGATCCGGCTGCTGGCGGCCATCGGCGTGCGCTACACGCGCGAATACCTGACCCGCTTCGGCTTCGCGCTCGACGCCATCCCCGCCAACCTGTCGATGGCGCTGGGCACCGCGTCGGTATCGCCGATGGGCATGGCGCGCGGCTACGCGGTATTCGCCAACGGCGGCTACCTGGTGACGCCGTACTTCATCAGCGAGATCGATGACCGCAGCGGCACGGCCATCTACGTGGCCAACCCGGCGCGCGCGTGCCGCGATTGCCAGGAGCGCCTGCTGGATACCAGCGTCGCCGGACCGCCGCCGACCAACATGACCGCGACCCCGGCCAACGATGTGGCCCACGCCGCATCGGCATCCGCCGCCGGCGAGGACGGCATCGATGCGGTAGGTGACGCCATCCTGCCGCCGGATGCGCACGGCGACAGCAACCACCCGCCGATCCTGGCACCGCGCGTGCTGGACCCGCGCAACGATTTCCTGATCACCTCGTTGATGAAGGACGTGATCCTGCGCGGCACCGGCTCCGCCGCGCGCGCACTCGAGCGCGACGACCTGGCCGGCAAGACCGGCTCCACCAACGATCATCACGACGCCTGGTTTGTGGGCTTCAACGGCGACGTTTCCACCGCCGTGTGGGTGGGTTTCGACAACTACGATTCGCTGGGCCGGGGCGAGTTCGGGGCCAAGGCTGCGCTGCCCATCTGGATGGATTACATGGGCAGCGTGCTCAAGGACCTGCCATCGAACGCGCTGCCGATGCCGCCGGGCATCACGACGATCACGATCAACCGCGGCAACGGGCTGCCCACCGCGTCCGACGACCCCAATGGCATCAGCGAAATCTTCAAGGTGGAGGATGTCGATCGCCTGCGCGCGCAGGCGCAACAGCAGAAGGAGCAGGAACAGCAGCGCGCCTACGACATCTTCTGACGGCGCCGTGGACGAAGCCGACGCCGCGCCGTGGTCATGTATCCCGGCGCACACCGTCGCCGACGATTCAACACGACACGCGGCGGTGGTAGGGTGGTTTCGCCAGCGAACACGATGGCACACCACCGGCACACGCGGCGCGAACGAGCGGCACGAACGAGCGGATGGAGCCGTCCACCACGCAACGGAGATTGAACATGACCCGAGGCGAGCATCACCGCATTCATGCGCATGACCGCCTGCAGCGCAGCCGCCTGCTGGTCGCCCAGGAAGCAGCGCGGTTGATGAGCGAGCATGGCATCCGGGATTTCCACCGCGCCAAGACCAAGGCGGCCGAAAGACTGGGCATCCTGGAAACCCAGGCGCTGCCGCGCAATCAGGAAATCGAAGAGGCGCTGCGCGAACGCCAGCGGCTGTTTCTGGCCGACAGCCAGCCGCAGTCCTTGCAACAGCGGCGCGAGGCGGCGGTCGAGGCGATGCGGTTCCTGGCGGTTTTCGAACCGCGGTTGGTGGGCGCCGTGCTGGAAGGCACCGCCGACGAGCACTCGGCGGTTTGCCTGCACGTGTTCAGCGACGATCCCGACGCGGTGGCCCTGTTCCTGCACGACCACGGCGTCCCGGCCGAAACCCAGACCCGGCGGTTGCGCGTGACCCGAACCGACCAGGCCGAGTACCCGGTGTTGCTGTTCGTCGCCGACGGCTTGCCGTTCGACCTCACCGTATTGCCGCGCAACGCGCTGCGCCAGGCGCCGCTGGACCGCATCGACGAGAAGCCGATGCGCCGCGCCTCGCTGGCGGCGGTGGAAACCTTGCTGTCGGGGGACGACGACAGCGACCAACTGGAACGCATGCTGGCCAACGCCAGCCAGCGCCGGTAAAGCGCACGCTTTCTCACCCCCAAACGCAAACGCCCCGGCTAACCGGGGCGTTTGCTCATGCGATGGCGCGGTTGCTCAGCGCTTGTCGACGCTCACGTAATCGCGCACGTCGGCGCCAGTATAGATCTGGCGCGGACGACCGATACGCGACCCCGGGGTTTCGTGCTGTTCGATCCAGTGCGCGATCCAGCCGGCGGTGCGCGCGATGGCGAACATCACGGTGAACATCTCGGTGGGGATGCCCAGCGCCTTGTAGATCAGGCCGGAGTAGAAATCCACGTTCGGGTAGAGCTTGCGCTCGACGAAGTAATCGTCCTTCAGCGCGGCCTCTTCCAGCTTCAGCGCCACGTCCAGCAGCGGGTCCTTGACGCCCAGCTCGGCCAGCACCTTGTGGCACATCTCGCGAATGATCTTGGCGCGCGGGTCGAAGTTCTTGTAGACGCGGTGGCCGAAGCCCATCAGGCGGAAGCTGTCGTTCTTGTCCTTGGCGCGCAGGATCGCCGACTCGACGTTGTCCGGCGTGCCGATTTCCTCCAGCTGCTTGAGCACCGCCTCGTTGGCGCCGCCATGCGCCGGACCCCACAACGCGGTGATGCCGGCGGCAATCGACGCGTACGGGTTGGCGCCAGTGGAACCGACCAGGCGCACGGTCGAGGTGGACGCGTTCTGCTCGTGGTCGGCGTGCAGGATGAACAGCAGGTCCAGCGCCTTGGCCGCGACCGGGCTCATCTGCAACGGCTCGCTGGGCACCTCGAACATCATGTGCAGGAAGCGATCGACGTACTCCAGGTTGTTGCGCGGATAGCGCAACGGCCAGCCGATCGAATAGCGGTAACAGGCGGCCGCAATCGTGGGCATTTTCGCGATCAGGCGGATCGCCGCCATCTTGCGGTCGACCGGGTCATCGACATTCAGGTCGTCGTGATAGAACGCCGACAGCGACGCTATCGACGCGGCCAGCATCGCCATCGGATGGGCGTCGTGGTGGAAGCCCTGGAAAAAGTTCTTCAGCGACTCGTGCATCATCGTGTGATGCGAGACGTCGTGCTCGAACTTGTCGAAATCGGCCGCGTTGGGCAGTTCGCCATTGAGCAGCAGGTAAGCCACTTCGAGGAAGCTGGAGTTCGCCGCCAACTGTTCGATCGGGTAGCCGCGATACAGCAGCACGCCCTTGTCGCCGTCGATATAGGTGATCGCGCTCTTGGTGCTGGCGGTGCTGGCGAAACCCGGGTCGAAGGTGAAGTGGCCGGTGTCCTTGTACAGCGTGCCGATGTCGATGCAAGCCGGCCCCAGGGTGCCGCTGATCAGCGGCAGCTCGCTGCTGCGCTGATTCGATTCATCCAGCAGTTTGACGATCTTGGGAGTGGACACGGAAACCTCCTTCACAAAAGTTCATCGCGAGGGCGAGCCGCAAAAGCGACGCCTTTCAGCGGGGGAATGGTGGGCATCGCCTGGGTTACGCATGCGATGCGGCAGACGCGGGGGCGTCAGGAAAAGCGCCATTATCGCACAACGATCCACGCGCATCCGCAGGCAAACGGGGGAACGACGCGCACAAAAAAGCACGGGGCGAGTCGATGCTCGCCCCGTGCCCGGCCTGACGAGTTGCCCATGTCGGCAACCCCGGCGGCATTACTCTTTGACAGTGCCCGCGTAGCGGCGACGGAACTTGTCGACGCGGCCGCCAACGTCCAGCGACTTCTGCTTGCCGGTGTAGAACGGGTGCGAGTGGCTGGAGATATCCACTTTGACGAGCGGATACTCGTTGCCGTCCTCCCACTTGATGGTTTCCTTGCTGGAAATGGTCGACTTGGTCAGGAAGGCAAAGTCGGACGACAGATCCTGGAACACCACCGGGGTGTAGTTCGGATGGATATCGGGCTTCATGGCGTGCTCAAAGCGGCGGAAGAAAAGAGCGGCATTGTAGCCGCCTGATGGCAATCACCGCAAGCCGAGGCCGGTTGCGGCGCGCACGCTACCGCTCCGGGGCCCCCAGGGCTCGCCGCACCATGGCACCAAAACGCGCCTGATCGACCTCCAGCACGATGTTCGCGTTGGCCGGCACGCCGAGCCGGCGCGCCCAGTCCACTACGGTGGCGCCGCGGGTGAGCCGGCCATCGAGTTCCACCGCGACGGCGCGCTTCTCGCTGCGGGTGATGATCGTGGGATCGATCGCCACCGCCATCGCCAGCGCATCGGCGGCGATGATGCCGCGTCGATCGTGCTTGCGATTGAACGCCCGTGCGGTACCCGCGATACGGCCGTAAAAATCGGCACGATGATCGCCGGCCTGCAGCCATGCGTCGAATGTCTCTTCATCAAAGGCATGTCGCAACGTAGCCTCCCAGTCGACCAGGTCGAACGACGGAAACGCCTCGAACACGACGTGTGCCGCTTCCGGATCGAAACCGACATTGAATTCGGTCGGGATCATGCCGGTATTGCCGTGCCCGGTGACCGCGCCGCCCATCACCACCAGCCGCGCGACCCGCTGCGGCAGCGTGGGGTCGAGCCGCAGCGCCAGCGCCAGGTTGGTCAGCGGCGCCAGCGCCACCAGGGTCAGCTCGCCGGGGCGCTCGCGGGTTAGTCGAAGCAGAGCCAGCGCGGCAGGCTCATCGGCCACGACCGCCGTCGGCACCGGAAAGCCGATATCACCGAAACCGTCATGGCCGTGCACGAACGCGGCGTCCTCCGCCGGCGCACGCACCAGCGGCGTGGCGCAGCCGGCAAACACCGGCGTGGCGCTGCCAAGAAGGTCGACCAGGGTGCATGCATTGCGCACGGTATGCGCCAGGCCGACATTGCCGGCGGCGATGCTGAGTGCGGCAATATCGGCATCGGCATGCGCCATCAGAATCGCCAGCGCATCGTCCACGCCAGGGTCGGTATCGATCAGCAATTGCGGTCGGGACATCAGGATCTCGCAGTAATGAAGTGCAGTGTAGTGGGTGCATGTTGGGTGGCGGCAGCGGACTCCGATACATCACGGTCGTCTGGATGCTCTGCATTTGCCAACCAGCGCCCGTCCTCGGTTCGTTCAGGCTGAGCGTAGCCGCGAAGCGGCGAAGTCGAAGCCTTGCTGCAGGTCGCCCTTCGACTCCGCTGCTGCGCAGCTACGCTCAGGGTGATCGGTGATGGGGTACGACGCCTTTCCAATTTCCCATTCTCAACCCCCCATTTCCCGCCCCATTCCCTACCCATCACGCATGCGCATAACGCGCCGCACCGCCGATCCATCGTTCGATGAGTTGGCTGGCCTGCTGCGGATGATCGGCCAGCATGTTCTGACCCACTTGCTGGACGGCGGGCAACAGGTGGGCATCGCGGGCCAGGTCGGCGATGCGGAAGCTCAGCTGACCGGTCTGGCGGGTGCCCAGCACTTCGCCGGGGCCGCGCAGTTCCAGATCCTTCTCGGCGATGCGGAAGCCGTCGTTGCTGTCGCGCATCACCTGCAGGCGCTCGCGCGCCAGCTGCCCCAGCGGCGGTTGGTAAAGCAACACGCAGTTGGAGGCGACGGCACCGCGGCCCACGCGTCCGCGCAACTGGTGCAGCTGCGCCAGGCCCAGGCGCTCGCTGTTTTCGATCACCATGACGCTGGCGTTGGGTACGTCCACGCCCACTTCGATCACGGTGGTGGCGACCAGCACGGCGAGCTGGCCGGCCTTGAACGCATCCATCACCCGCTGTTTTTCCGCCGGCTTCATGCGGCCGTGGATCAGCCCGACGCGGGTTTCACCGATAGCCGCGGAAAGCTCCGCGTGCGCCACTTCCGCCGCCTGCGCGCGCAGTTGTTCGGATTCCTCGATCAGGGTGCACACCCAGTACACCTGCCGCCCTTCGGCGCAGGCGGCCTGGACCCGCTCGATCACGTCGAAACGCCGCGCGTTGGAGATCGCGATGGTCTGTACCGGCGTGCGTCCGGGCGGCAGTTCGTCGATCGATGAAACGTCGAGGTCGGCGTAGGCGCTCATCGCCAGCGTGCGCGGTATGGGCGTGGCGGTGAGCACGAGCTGGTGCGGTACCTGCTCGGCGCCATCGATCGCCACGGCCTCGGGGTCATTCGCGCCGGTCATGCCCTTGTCGCGCAACGCCAGCCGCTGCTGCACGCCGAAGCGGTGCTGCTCGTCCACGATGACCAGGCCAAGTCGGTGAAAATTCACGCCCTCCTGCATCAGCGCATGCGTGCCGACCAGCACCGGTGCGCCCTGCGCCACGCGTTCCAGCACCTGTCGCCGCGCCTTGCCGGTGACCTTGCCGGCCAGCCACTCCACCTCGATGCCCAGCGGCCGCAGCCATTGCCGGAAATTGTGCAGATGCTGTTCGGCCAGCAATTCGGTCGGCGCCATCAAGGCCACCTGATGGCCCGAGGACACCGCGGCCAGCGCCGCCAGCGCCGCCACCACCGTCTTGCCGCTGCCGACGTCACCCTGGACCAGGCGCAGCATGGGTTTGGTCTGCGCCAGGTCCTGCGCCACCTCGGCACTTACCCGTTGCTGCGCCCGCGTAAGCTTGAACGCCAGCGTGGCCAGAAAGCGGCGCTGCAGCGTGGGGTCGACGACCAGCGGCGGCGCATGCCGCATGCGCACGGCCTCGCGCATGCGTCGCAGGCTCAGGTGTTGGGTCAGCAATTCCTCGAACGCCAGCCGCTGCTGCGCCGGATGCCGCCCCAGCACGAGTTGCGCCAGCGGTGCGTCCGGTGGCGGCCGGTGCACGTAGAGCAGCGCCTCGCGCAGCGACGTGAGGCCGTGCTCGGCGCACAGCGCGGGCGGAATCAGTTCCAGTTGCGATGCGGGCGGCAGCAGCGCCAGCGCCTTGCCGATCACGCCAGCCAGACGCTTCTGGCCGAGCCCTTCGGTGGTGGGATAGATCGGACTGAGCACTTCGTCGACGGCCACCGCGTCGTTGCCGTCCAGCCGGCGATATTGCGGATGGACCATTTCCAGCCCATGCGCGCCATGGCGTATCTCGCCATAGCAAAGCAGCCGCGTGCCCGGCACCAGTTGTTCGGCCTGGGCACGATTGAAATGGAAAAACCGCAGCAACAGCGTATGCCCGCTGCCGTCGTCGATCGCCACCTTCAACTGCGGGCGGTAGCGAAAGCCGCGCTCCACCGCCTCCACCACGCCTTCAACCTGCGCCCGCTCGCCAGCACGCAGGTCGGCCATCGCGGTGACGCGGGTCTTGTCCTCGTAGCGCAGCGGCAGGTGGAACCACAGATCCTGCACCCGCTCCAGCCCCAGTCGCGCCAGCGTTTTCACCAGCGCGGGGCCGACACCGGGTACGGTCGACACCGGTGCAAGGCCCGGTTCTGCGGCAGCGACGGGATGACGGGGAGCCATCTGGCAAGCCTAGCCGAGGCGGCACATCGCGCGCGGACCCGCTGTCGCAGCCACGCGTCAGCGCAGACCCTGGCTGGCGATCAGCCCAGCACCATCACGGCGTCGACTTCCACCTGCGCCGCCTTGGGCAACGCCGAAACCTCGATGGTGGAACGCGCCGGATACGGCTGCTGGAAATACTCGGCCATCACCGCGTTGACGGCAGCGAAATTCGCCAGGTCGGTGACGTAGATGCCCACCCGCACGATCTGCGACAGAGAACCGCCAGCGGCCTTCGCCACCGCAACCAGATTGTCGAACACGCGCCGCGTCTGCACGGTGATGTCACCCTCGACCAGCGCGCCGGTGGCCGGATCAAGCGGAATCTGGCCAGAAAAATACACGGTGTTGCCTGCACGCACGGCCTGCGAATACGGGCCGATCGCGGCGGGCGCCTCGGTAGTGGCGATGACGGAACTGGACATGGGCGGCCTCGGATGGTGAAACGGCCATTGTAGGAGCGCACCCTGTGCGCGAAAAGGCGCGGCTGAGGCTTTTGCGAATCCGCCGTTCCCAATCTCGAGTCCCGGTGCAAAAGCATCGCGACTGAAGTCGCTCCCACACATCGGCAGCGGGCGGGCAATCGCTTTTGCGAATCCCCAATCCCGGCCCCTACAGCGGGTAGCGGTACGCCCCGCTGACGACGCCGGTGCGGCGCACGCGACGGATCACGTCGGCCAGATGCTTGCGGCTCCTCACCTCGATCGCGAACACCAGGGTGGCGGCCGCGGCGTCGCGCTCGACGTATTCCACGTTCTCGATATTGGAATCGGCTGCCGCGATGGCCGCGGCGATGGTGGCCAGCACGCCGGTGCGGTTGATCACCTCGATGCGCAGTTCGGCGCGGTAATCGCCCTGCACGTCGCGGTCCCATTCGATCGCCACGCAACGCTCGGGCGACTTGCGCAACTCGACCACGTTCGGGCATTCCTCGCGATGCACCACGATGCCCTTGCCCGAAGAGAGGTAACCGATGATGTCGTCGCCAGGCAGCGGGTGGCAGCAATTGGCGAAGCTCAGCACGCCACGTTCAGCACCGGTGATGCGGATGTTCTCGTGCGCGTGCAGTACCGTCGGCAGTGCCTCGCCCTTGCGCTTGCCGCGCAACTTCAGCAGCTGGCCGGCCACCACGTCGGGCATGCGGTTGCCCAGTGCGATATCCGACAGCAGCTCCTCCAGCCGCTTCAGCTTGGACGTTTCCAGGAAACGGTCGAGCACGGTGGCGGTGATGTCGTCCAGGCTGCTGCCGCGCGCATCGAGTGCGCGGTCGAGCATGCGGTGGCCGAAATCCACCGCGTCCTCGTGTTGCAGGTGTTTCAGGTACTGGCGGATCGCGGTGCGCGCCTTGCCGGTGACCACCGATTCCAGCCAGGCCGGGTTGGGCAGGGCCGATGGCGCGGTGATGATCTCCACCAGCTGGCCGGACTCCAGCCGCGCGCGCAGCGGCAGCAGTTTCTTGTCCACGCGCGCGGCCACGGCGTGGTCGCCCACGTCGGTGTGCACGGCGTAGGCGAAATCCAGCGCGGTGGCGTTGCGCGGCAGCGACAGAATGTCGCCGCGCGGCGTGAACAGGTAGACCTCGTCGGGGAACAGGTCGATCTTGACGTTCTCGATGAACTCCGACGACGAGGTGGTGTTCATCTGGCTATCCGCCAGCGACGAAAGCCACTCGCGCGCCCGCGCCTGCGCGCTGTTGGCGGGGCTGCTTTCGGTCTTGTAGGCCCAGTGCGCGGCCACGCCGCTTTCAGCGAACGAGTCCATCTCGGCGGTGCGCAACTGCACTTCGATCGGCGCGCCGAACGGCCCCAGCAGCACGGTGTGCAGCGACTGGTAGCCGTTGGCCTTGGGGATCGCGATGAAATCCTTGAAGCGCCGGTCGACCGGCTTGTACAGCGCGTGCACCACGCCCAGCGCCATGTAGCAGCTCATCACGCTGTCGGTGATGACGCGGAAGCCGTACACGTCCATCAACTGCGCGAAGCTCTTGTGCTCGTTGCGCATCTTCGAATAGATGCTCCACGGCGACTTGATCCGCCCCACCACGCGCACGGTGAGGTGATCGGAAGCCAACCGCGCGGCCAGCGCCGACTCGATCTTGCCCATCGCTTCGCGGCGGTTGCCCAGCGCGGCGCGTATGCGCTCGCGGATCACCCGGTAGCGGTCGGGATAGAGCGTGCGGAAACCCAGGTCCTGCAGTTCGGCCTTGAACTTGTTCATGCCCAGGCGCTGCGCGATCGGGGCGTAGATCTCCAGCGTTTCGCGGGCGATGCGGCGGCGCGACGCGGCATCCTTGGCACCCAGCGTGCGCATGTTGTGCAGGCGGTCGGCCAGCTTGATCAGGATCACGCGCAGGTCGCGCGCCATCGCCAGCAGCATTTTGCGGAAGCTTTCCGCATCGGCTTCCTGGCGGCTGCCAAAACGCATCTTGTCGAGCTTGGTGACGCCGTCGACCAGCTCGGCCACTTCCTCGCCGAATTCGCCGGCCAGCGCCTCGCGGCTTAGCTCGGTGTCTTCCAGCGTGTCGTGCAGGATCGCCGCGATGATGGTTTCGGTGTCCAGCCCCAGCTCGGCCAGGATGCCGGCTACGGCCACTGGATGGGTGATGTAGGGTTCACCGCTCTTGCGCGATTGGCCCTCGTGCGCCTTGGCGCCGATGCGGAACGCCTGCAGCACACGCTCGACCTGCGCCTCGGGCAGATAGGCAATGCGCTCCTTCAGCGCCAGTACGTAAGGCGGCAACGTGGACACATCCACATTGTCGCGATCGCCCAGCGCGGTCATTGCCTGTGGCGCCGGATCAGGCGCCAGCCTCGCACGGGCGCGAGGCCATGTCGGTGGCCATGCGGCGCGCGGCCTTCAGCGAACCAGCGATGCTGGTCCGGCAGGTTGCGTTCGCGTGATGGCCACCGAGGATCATCAGTCTTCCCCGCCCTTGGAAAGGTCGTCGTCCACCTCGGCCGCGGCCCATTCCAGCGCTTCGCGCTCGGCGCGCTCGCGCTCGCTCTTGTCGATTTCGTCGATCGTGGCCTGGTCGATGCGGCGGTCGGCGATCTCGCGCAGCGCCAGCACGGTCGGCTTGTCGTGACCGGGGTTGACCGCCGGTTCGGCGCCCTTTTCCAGCTGACGGGCGCGCTTGGTCGCCATCAACACCAGCTCGAATCGGTTGTCGACTACCTCAAGGCAGTCTTCCACGGTAATGCGTGCCATTGCTAAATCCTTAGAGAAAAAAATGACTTATCTGACCGGACAGTGTAGGGCAGCACGGGCGTGACTGGCAATGCGCGCACCATGTATCCTGTCGGGCGCTGTCGCCGAGCGCGACCCGGCGCACCGCCGTCCGGAAAACCGAGCAAAATACAAGACTCTGCAGTACACTTATGCGCTCTCTTACCCCGTGAGCCCAGGCTCCCTCATGCCTTCCCTGCTTCAATCCCCTCGATTGCGCTGGTTTGCGACGCTGATTGCCATGGCGTTGCTGGCCGGCTGCACGATTGCCAAGCCACGTACCGACGATCCGCTGGAAAAGTACAACCGCAAGGCCTACCAGTTCAACGATGCGGTGGACCAGGCCGTGATCCGTCCGGTCGCCGCGGGCTACCGCAAGATCACCAACCCGCCCGTGCGCCGCTCGGTGAGCGATTTCTTCACCAATATCCGCATGCCGATCACGGTGGCCAACGACTTGTTGCAGGCGCGCCCGAAGCAGGCGCTGCAGAGCACCGGCCGGTTCCTGGTCAACCTGACCCTGGGCATGGGCGGTTTCCTGGACCCGGCCAGCAAGTTCGGCATTCCGCTGGAAGACAACGATTTTGGTGTGACGCTGGCACGCTGGGGTTTGCCCGATGGCGATTACCTGGTGTTGCCGCTGCTGGGGCCGTCGACGGTGCGTGACATGTGGCGCATGCCGGTGGACAGCTATTTCTTCGATCCGCTGAGCCTGTACGCCGACAACCACCACTACAACGGGCTGCAGTACCTGCCACAGGCGATCTACCTGATCACGCTGCGCTCGCGCGCGATCGACGCGGAAAATTTCCTGAAGTCGGCCTACGACCCCTACGTTTTCATGCGTGACGCCTACCGCCAGCAACGCCTGTACCGGATCTACGACGGCAGCCCGCCCGCTGCGGTCATCCAGCAGATGCAGGGCCTGGACGACGACAATTTCGACCCCGAGGAATTGCTCGACCAGCAGCATCAGTGGGAAAAAGCGAACCCGAAGCAGGCCACGCAGCAGTAACTGGCGCCACTGCAAAACGACAAAGGGGCCTTGCGGCCCCTTTGTCGTTTCAGTCTCTGCGCATCGCCAATCAGGCGATCAACCGATCCACCTCGCATACCGTCGCCAGCGCCTGCATGCCCGGCGGCATGCGCACGACGCGCAACGTTTTGCCGGGCAAGGCCGCAACCGCCAGCACGCACGCCAGGCCCGCACTGTCACTGCGCTGCACCTCGCCCAGGTCGAGCCGGTCGAAGCTGCCGGCAGCCAAGGCCGCGCTGATGGCCTGCATCGCCGCCGCGGCGGTGCTGAAGCTCAGCACACCGCTCACGCCCAGCGTACCCGGCTCCGTCGTGGCGACTCGAAACGCTGGCGCAGCCGGCTCGGTCACGAGGCGTCCTTGTTGTCCTTGGCCATCGTGTCCAGCGCCTTCTCGCCCTGGCTTTCCAGGTTGCTGATCAACTGGTTGATGCCGACCTTGCGGATTTCCGCATCGACCTGGTTGCGGTAATTGGTGACGTAGGAAATGCCCTCGATGATCACGTCATACGCTTTCCAGTCGCCACTGCGGCCCTTGCGGAACGCGTAGTCGATCGACACCAGCTTGCCGTCATCCAGCACCACCTGCGTGCGCACCACGGTGCGCTTGTCGTTGAGCGAGCCGTTGAACGGCAGCACCTTGACCCGGCCGCGGGTGTAGTTCAGCAGGCCTTCGGCGTAGCGATGGGTGATCGAGTTGTAGAACGCCTTGGCGAAGCGCTCGCGCTGCTGCGGCGTCGCTTCCCTCGCGTGCCGGCCCAGCACCAGGATCGATGCGTAGTCCAGGTCGAAGTGCGGCAGGAAGACTTCATCGATGACGCTGATGAGTTTTTCCTGGTTCTGCTTCAGCTCGTCGCGGTGGCCTTCGATGGCGCTGGCCAACTGATCGGCGATCGTCTGCACGACCTGCACCGGGGTCTGCTGGGTAGCGGCCGCCGCCGAGGCGTCCTGGGCAAAGGCCGGCGCGGTGACGACGACACCGAAGGTGATGGCAGTGGCTAGAGCCAGTTTGCGCAACATGGGGTTTCCTTGGTGGGGGCCGGCCGGATCGGCAGGCGGGGAGACGGGATCACTTTTCGCTGGCTGGCTTCTTGTCGCTGGAGCCATTCACCAGGAACTTCCCGATCAGGTCCTCCAGTTGCATCGCGGACTGGGTCAGGATCATCTCGTCCCCATCCTTGAGCGTGTCGGGCGAGCCGCCGGGCTGGATCGCAACATACTGGGTACCGATCAAACCGCTGGTGAATACCGCGGCGGCCGAATCGTCCGGAATCGCGTCGTAGCGCTTGTCGATCGCCAACACCACGCGGGCGTTCAACTGCACCGGGTCGGCGTTCACCGATTGCACGCTACCGATCACCACGCCGGCCATCTTCACCGGCGCACCGGCGGACAGCGTGCCGACGTTGGTGAAGTTCGCCTTCACCGTGTAGCTGCCGCCCACGTTGTCGACGACGCCGCCGGCGCCGAAGAACTTGCCCAGCATCTCTTCCAGCGGCTGGGTGGACTTGGTCCGCGCCAGCGAGCCGCCATCGGCCACGACCTGCTTGGCGCTGCCGTACTCGATGCCCACGTACTGGTCGCCGAGCAGGCCGCTGGTGAAGATGGTGGCCACCGAATCCTGCGGGATGTGGTCGTAGTGCTTGTCGATCGAAAGCGTCACGTCGGCCACGTCGTGGTCGGGCTTCAGGGTGATCGACTGCACCTGGCCCACCCGCACGCCGGCGATCTTCACCGGGGCGCGCTCTTTCAGCTGGCCGATGTTGGTGAACTGCGTCTGCAGCGTGTAGCTGTCGCCCTGGCGGACGTTGGCCACCGAGCTGGTCTGCGTGGCCAGGTAGGCCAGCGCCGCAAAGCCGAGCACGATGAACAGGCCGGTGCCGACGGCATAGGAACTTCTCGGTTGGCTCACGGCAGAATCCTCGGAAAACGATAAGTCATGGCAGTCACATCAGGAAGGCGGTAAGCACGAAATCCAGCGCCAGGATCGCGATGGACGAAGCGACCACGGTGCGCGTGGTGGCATACGCCACGCCCTCGCTGGTCGGCGGCGTGGTGAAGCCCTGGAACACCGCGATCAACGACACCACCGCGCCGAAAGCCAGGCTTTTCAGCAGCACGCCGTTGACGATGTCGGTGCGCACGTCGACCACCGCGGTCATGTTCGACCAGAACGTGCCGTTGTCGATGCCCAGCCAGGTCACGCCGACCAGGTGGCCGCCGAACACCGCCATCGCGCAGAACACGCAGCACAGCAGCGGCATCGCGATCAGCCCGGCCAGGAAGCGCGGCGTGGCGACGTAGGCGATCGGGTCCACCGCCATCATCTCCATCGCGGAAATCTGGTCGGTGGCGCGCATCAGGCCGATCTCGGCGGTGATCGCGGTGCCGGCGCGGCCGGCGAACAGCAGCGCGGTGACCACCGGCCCAAGCTCGCGGTACACCGACAGCGCCACCACCATGCCGCTGGCCGAGGTACCGCCGAAAATCGACAGCACGTGGTACAGCTGCAGCATCAACACCATGCCCACGAACAGGCCGCAGACCATGATGATGGTCAGGCTCATCGCGCCGACGAACCACAGCTGGCGCGTGGTCTCGCGCAAGTAGCGGAAGCTGCGCGGGATCGCCGCCAGCAGGGTCAGCAGGAACAGGCCGCAAAGGCCGATCTGCGCCAGCGACTGGGTCACCACGTTGTTGCGCACCGGCTCGCGCGCGCTCATTTCGGCGCTCCGGCAAAGCCCAGCTCGGTCGCGTAGTCGCCAGCGGGGTAGCGGAACGGAATCGGCCCGTCCGCCTCGCCGCCGAAGAACTGCCGCGTCCACGGCGAGCCGTCGTCGGCGATCGTCTTCGGGTCACCCTGCGCCACCACCTTGCCGTTGGACAGCAGCATCACGTGATCGGCGATCTGCTGCACCGCGGCCAGTTCGTGCGACACCAGCACGCTGGTGATGCCCAGGGTCTTGTTCAAGGTGCGGATCAATTTCAATACCTGGTTCAGCGCCACCGGATCGAGGCCCACGAACGGCTCGTCGTACAGGATCAGTTGCGGGTCGAACACGATCGCCCGCGCCAGCGCCACCCGTCGCGCCATACCGCCGGAAAGTTCGTTCGGCATCAGTCGCGCCGCGCCACGCAAGCCCACCGCCTGCAGTTTCATCAGCACCAGATTGCGAATCAGCACCTCCGGCAATTTCGTGTGCTGGCGCAGCGGGAACGCCACGTTCTCGAATACGTCGAAGTCGGTCAGCAATGCGGAGTTCTGGAACAGGTAACCCACGCCCTCGCGCAGCTTGTACAGATCTTCGCGCGACAAGCCGGCCACGTTGCGGCCATCGACATGGATGCTGCCGGCGTCGGCGTGCATCTGCCCGGTGATGTGCTTGAGCAAGGTGGTCTTGCCGGTGCCGCTGGGGCCCATGATCGCGGTGACCTTGCCGCGCGGGATGTCCATGTCCAGCGCGTCGAAGATGGTCTTGCCGTTGAGCACCGTGGTCAGCCCGCGGATCCTGACCAGGGTGCCGTCGTCAGCTGGCGGGCGAACAGGTTGGGTCATGGATGCATCGGCCGGAAAAGGAAACAAGGTAATGGAAGCACATCCACAACGCCATGCAAGCGGCGCCCGTGGATCCTGCGGCCCCCAGCAGCGAACGGCTACGAAGCAAGCAACTCCGCAATCAGCGTTTCGTGGCGGCGCCACTGCAACGCACTGCGCTGGCGCACCGCACGCACGATGGCCTGCAGGTCGTCCAGGGCGTCATTGAAGACATCGTTAATCAGGATGAAATCGAACTCGTGCGCATGGCCGATTTCCTCGCGCGAATTGCGCAGCCGCCGCTCGATCACCGCAGCACTGTCCGAACCACGACCGCGCAGGCGCCGCTCAAGTTCCGCCCGCGACGGCGGCAGGATGAACACGCTGACGCAATCGGGCTTGCTGCGACGGATCTGCTGTGCGCCCTGCCAGTCGATTTCCAGCAACACATCGCGCCCCTGTGCCAGCAGCGCCTGCACCGTGGTGCCCGACGTGCCGTAGAGGTTGCCGTGCACTTCGGCGTGCTCAAGGAAAATGCCTTCGGCGACCTGCTTCTCGAACGCGTCTCGCTCGACAAAGTAATAGTGCCGACCGTACAACTCGCCGACGCGCGGCGGCCGCGTGGTGTGCGAGATCGACAACGAAATCGTCGGCTCACGCTCCAGCAGCGCATTGACCAGGCTGGACTTGCCCGCGCCCGAAGGCGCCGCAACGACAAACAGGGTGCCCGCTTCAATATTCATAACGATGCGCAGCACGTTCGCTCCCTCTCCCCCACGGGGAGAGGGCTGGGGACAGGGCCCGGTGCTCGCGGCGAACCATCAACCGCGCCTGCATGGCAGAAACCGGCATGCCTTGCTCATTCAATGTTCTGCACCTGCTCGCGCATCTGCTCGATCAGCACCTTCAGCTCCACCGCCGCATTGGTGCTGCGCGCATCGACCGACTTCGAACCCAGCGTATTCGCCTCGCGGTTGAACTCCTGCATCAGGAAATCCAGTCGGCGCCCGACCGGCTCTTTCAAGCCCAGCACGCGGCGCGTCTCGCCGATATGCGTGCTGAGCCGGTCCAGTTCCTCGTCCACATCGATGCGGGTGATCTGCAGCACCAGCTCCTGTTCCAGCCGGCCCGGCTCGACCGGTTGCTTCAGGTCGGCCAGCCGCGTTTCCAGACGGGTGCGCAACCCGGCGCGAATCTGCGGCATCCAGCCGCGCACGTCGGCCACCACGCGTTCGATCGCATCGAGCTTTTCGCCGAGGATCTCGCCCAGCTTCGCGCCCTCGCGCTCGCGGGTGGCGGTGAGCGCATCCAGCGCGCGGTCGAGCACGTCGAACAGCGCCGCCTGCTGCGCCTCGGGATCGTTCTCGGCCTGCTGCATCACACCGGGGAAGCGCAGCAACTCGGTGAACTGCACCTGCAAGCCGGGGAACAGCGCGGCCATGTCCAGGTTCAGTTCGGACAACCGGGTCAGCAGCGCATTGTTGATCTGCAGCGACTCGCTGCGCGCATCGCTGCCGGTGCGGCGCACGGTGAGATCCAGCTTGCCGCGCGACAGCTTCGCCGCCACCCGCTCGCGCAGTTGCGACTCGAAGCTGCGCAAGTCGTCCGGCAGGCGCGGGCTCAATTCCAGGTAACGGTGATTGACCGTGCGCAGCTCACAGCTGAGCGTGCCCGCGGGGCCGGTGGTTTCGGCACTGGCGTAGGCCGTCATGCTGCGGATCATTCGGTGTTTCCGGGCGTGGGTAAAGGACGCAATGGTAAACTCTCCGGTCCCGCCTTGCCCAATCCGGCCAAGCGACGCGAAGGAATCCCCATGAATGCCCCTACCCGCCCCAGCGGCCGCGCCAGCGACCAGCTGCGCACGGTCACCATCGAACGCCACTACACCCGCCACGCCGAAGGCTCGGTGCTGGTGAGCTTCGGCGACACCCGCGTGCTGTGCACCGCCAGCATCGAGGACCGCGCGCCGGCATGGCTGCGCGGCAAGGGCGAGGGCTGGATCACCGCCGAATACGGCATGCTGCCGCGCGCCACCAACACCCGCATGCAGCGCGAAGCCGCGCGCGGCGGCCAGGGCGGCCGCACCATGGAAATCCAGCGTCTGATCGGCCGCAGCCTGCGCGCCTGTGTCAACCGCCAGGCGCTGGGCGAACGCGTGATCACGCTCGATTGCGACGTGCTGCAGGCCGATGGCGGCACCCGCACCGCCGCCATCACCGGCGCCTACGTGGCGCTGTCCGATGCCGTCGCCGTGCTGATGAAGCGCGAAAACCTGAAGCGCAACCCGATCGTGGGCGCTATCGCCGCCGTTTCCGTCGGCATCTACAAAGGCACGCCGGTGCTGGATCTGGACTACGCCGAGGATTCGAACTGCGACACCGACATGAACGTGGTGATGAACGACGGCGGCGGTTTCATCGAGATCCAGGGCACTGCCGAAGGCCATGCGTTCCGCCGCGACGAAATGGACGCGATGCTGGCGCTGGCCGAAAAAGGCATCGGTGAACTGGTCGCAGCGCAGCGTGCTGCGCTCGCTTCAATCAAATAACGCGGTCGCGCGCTAGCGCGATAACTCCCCTCTCACGCTTGCGGGAGAGGGGCCGGGGGAGAGGGCCGTCTGCGGTCACCATAACCCTCAAAAAAACGACTCCACCCCGGCACCCCAGGAACCCACCCATGCACCGCATCGTCCTTGCCAGCAGCAACCCCGGCAAACTACGCGAGTTCAACGCGCTGTTCGCCGACAGCGGCTGCGAGGTGGTCACCCAGGCCAGCCTGGGCATCGACGATGTCGAGGAAACCGGCCTCACCTTCGTGGAAAACGCCTTGCTCAAGGCGCGCCACGCGTCGCAGCTCAGTGGCCTGCCCGCGCTGGCCGACGACTCGGGCCTGTGCGTGGAAGCCCTCAAAGGTGCGCCCGGTCTGTACTCGGCCCGCTACGCCGGCGGCCACGGCGACAGCGCCGCCAACAACGCGAAGCTGCTGCGGACGCTGGACGGCATGCCGCCCGATCAACGCCGCGCCTTCTTCATGTGCGCACTGGTGTTGCTGCGCCACGCCACCGACCCCACGCCGCTGATCGTCGAAGGCCGCTGGCACGGCCACGTGCTGGATGCGCCACGCGGGCCGGGAGGCTTCGGCTACGACCCGCTGTTCCTGCCCGATGGCCAGACCCAAAGTGCCGCGGAACTCGACCCCGCGCTGAAAAACCGTCTCAGCCACCGCGGCCAGGCCATGGCCAAACTGCAGGCGCGGCTGGCCGAGCTGACATGAGCCTGATCGCGCCACCGCTGTCGCTGTACATCCACATGCCGTGGTGTGTGAAGAAGTGCCCGTATTGCGACTTCAACTCGCACGGCCTGCGCAACACGCCGCCGCCGTACGCCGAGTACATCGATCACCTGCTGGCCGATCTGGACGCCGACCGCGTGGATTTCGGCGCGGCGCTGGCCGGGCGGCCGGTGGTCAGCATCTTTTTCGGCGGCGGCACGCCCAGCCTGTTTTCGCCCGAACTGATCGAACGCCTGCTCGACGGCGTCCGCGAACGGCTGCCGCTGGCGGCGGATGCCGAGATCACGCTGGAGACCAACCCCGGCACGGTCGAGCACGGCCGTTTCGACGGCTACCTGAAGGCTGGCGTCAACCGCATCTCGTTCGGCGTGCAGAGCTTCGACGACGACAAGCTGCGCCGACTGGGCCGCATCCATTCGGCCGCGGAAGCCGAGCGTGCGGTGAAATCGGCACAGGACGCCGGCTACGCCAACATCAATCTCGACCTGATGTATGCCCTGCCCCAGCAGATGCTGGAGGGCGCGCTGGCCGACGTGGATCGCGCCGTGGCGCTGCAGCCCACGCATATCTCGCACTACCAGCTGACGCTGGAACCGAACACCGTGTTCGCCGCCAACCCGCCGCCGCTGCCCGATGACGACCACGCCTGGGCCATGCAGGAGGCGTGCGAGGCGCGCCTGGCCGCCGCGGGTTACGGCCAATACGAAATCTCCGCCTACGCCCAGCCAGGTCGTCGCTGCGCGCACAACCTCAACTACTGGCGCTTCGGCGACTACCTGGGCATCGGCGCCGGCGCCCACGGCAAGCTCAGCAACGCCGCCAGCGGGCAGGTACGGCGGCGTTGGAAATCGCGCAACCCGCGCGCCTACATGGACGCCGCGGGCACGGCCGCGCGGATCGGCGGCGACCAGATCGTCACGGCCGGCGAGCTGCCGTTCGAATACATGTTGAACGCGTTGCGACTGATCGATGGCGTGCCGCTGCAGGATTTCGGCGAGCGCACCGGCTTGTCATTGACCACGATCGCCACCTCGCTGAACGACGCGCAACAGCGCGGCTGGCTGCACCCCGACCCGCAGCAATTGCGCACCACCGCACTGGGCCAGCGCTTTCTCAACGACGTGATCGCCAGTTTCCTGGCTTGAGTGGCAGTGACAAAACGCTCATGGTTACGTCACCGCATCGGGCATAGACTCGGCCTATCGCGTTGTCCGGGATCACTTTGAAGATCGAGCTCACCGAAGACGCGCCGTCCCCTGAAAAGCCTGGTTGGCCGGCGCGCACACAACGACTGGTGGATGAAGTGCGCGGCCTCTGCGCCACCTGGCTGCACGAGCCGCTGCGCGCGTGCCTGGGCGATTTCGACCGCCGCCTGCACGACAAGTCCGACCGCACGCGCAGCCACGTGGATCAACAGCGCTACCTGGCCACGCGGCAAACCCTGCTGCAGGGACGGCAGGTTTTCGAAGAGCGTTTCGTGGCCAGCATCGACCGTGCGTTTGCGCAGATCGGCACCGCCACGCCACCCACCGCGAAGAAGCCGGGACTCACGCTGAGCCTGCTCGATGCGGTCGAGCACGAACTGACCGCCGCGCTGGATCAGCTGGTGGCGCGCAACGAGGCACGCAACGGCCCGCTGCTGGTGGAGCTGAGCTATCGCCTGGCCGTGCTGGTGGCGGCACCACCGCTGGAAGGCGAACGGCTGCCGCTGGGGCCGCAAGCCATGGCGGCCGCGTTCCGCGACGCCAGCGCCGCGCTCAACCTGCCCAGCGAGCACGACGTGCTGCTGTTGCAAAGCCTGGAAAGCACCCTGGTGCCAGGGCTGGCCGGGCTGTATGAAATCATCAATCGCCACCTGCTCGCCGAAGGCCTCCTGCCGCGCCTGCGCGCGTTTCCCATGGCGCGCACACCGGTGCGCAAGCAACCGCCCTTGTCGCTGGAAGCCGCGATAACGCCAGCACCCGCCACGCCACCGGGCAAAACCACGGCGGCCAGCGCACTGGACCTGCTGCGCGAACCGTTGATCCGTCGCCGGCTCGCCAGCCCGACTCGCAACGATGCCGGCCTGGTAGCCACGGAAGAGGAATTGCGCGCCGCGCTGACCGCGCTGCAACAGCGCCCCAGCCTGATCCCCGGCCATGCCGGCGGCGCGCCCGCCAGCGCGACGCAACTGCGCCGTGCGCTGCTTGGTTGCCTCAACGTGGCCGGTGCCAGCAAGGCGCCATCGTTTGCCGATGCTGCCAACGTGCGCCTTGGCGACGAGCAGGACGACATCCTGGAGCTGGTGGCGCGGCTGTTGCAGTCGCTGGCCGGCGCCATGCGCCCGGCCGGAAAGGCCCGCGCCCTGCTCGGCGATCTGCAACTGCCGCTGCTGCGCCTGGCGCTCGCCGACCCGGGTTTCTTCGAGGCGGGGCATCCGGCGCAGTCGCTATTGGGCACGTTTGCCGACGCGGCGCGCGACTGGATCGAGGACAGCGACAGCGAGGCCGATCGCGGTGTCATCAGCTCACTGCACCAACTGGTGGATCGCGCCATCTGGGAGCCGCCCACCGCCGCGCTCTACACCGCGTTGCAGGGCCAGCTCGATGCCTATCTGGCGCAACTGCAGCGCAAATCGCAGCTGGCCGAGCGGCGTCATGTGGAGGCGATGCAAGGGCACGACCGGCTGGAGCAGGCACGCCAGCGCGCGGCGCAGCTGATGGCCGAACGCAAGGACCCCAGCCGCCCGGAAGGTGGCCTGCGCGGGCTGATCGACCGTGCCTGGACCGACGTGCTGGCGCTGACCCTGTTGCGCCACGGCGAACAGGGCGAGGCGTTTTCCAGCCGGCTGCTCATCACCGACCAGCTCTGCGGCAAACGCCCCGTCAGCAACCAGCACGCCCTGCGTCACGGGCTGGAAACCGGCCTGCAGCAGATCGGCATGCCGGTGGAAGAAAGCGCGGAGCTGGCCCAGTGGCTGTTCGCCAGCGACGCCGACCCGGCCTCGCGCGGCCCCAGCACCACCAGCCTGGCGATGCGGTTGAAACATCGCCTCGGTGACACGCCGGCGGCGGACGCGACAGGCAATCGCGGCGACGACGAAACCGATCCGCGCGTGCGCGAGGCGCTGCAGCAGTTGCGGCAGAAACCCGCGGGGGACTGGTTCGAATTCGCCGCCACCCAAAGCGCGCCCATCCGCGCGCGCAAGCTCGCCTGGTACGCCCCGCATGGCGGGCGTTGCCTGCTGCTCAACCGGCGTGGCCAGCCATGGGAAAACATCACCTTGCCGCAACTGGCGCAAAAACTGGTCACCGGCGAGGTACGGCCCTGCGCCGCCCGGAAACCACCGTTGCTACCACCCGCCTGGCGCGCCATGACCGACGCCCCGCAGCAACCGTGATGGCTGCTGCCACGGCGCCCGTGGCACGCGCCACGCTGCCGCTGAAACAGCATGACACGCCCACGACAACCGGCATAAACTCGTCGTTCCGGAAAACGACGGGATCTGCCATGGACGCGGAGCAGCTTCGACGCGGTTCACTTGTGTCCGACCCAGCGCCAGATACCAGTCGCGGCCGCTGGCCGGCCCGGGCCCAGCGTTTGCTGGAAGATATCTGCGCCCGCTGCGTGGCCGAGCTGCACCAGCCCCTGCAACGAAGCCTGGCCGCGTTCGACCAGCACGTCTTCATGCGCGCCGAGAAAGCGCACCAAGCCAGCGAGCAACAGGAATATTTCGCCACCCGCCAGCGGGTGCAGCAGGATCGCGCGGCCCTGGGCCAGCGTTTCGCCAACCGGCTGGTGGTCTCGTTCGACCGCATCGGCCACCACACGCCGGCGCCGACAAATCATCTGGGCACCTGGGGCCAGCTCGAATTGCTCGACCCGGTCGAACACGAGCTGAGCATGACGCTGGAGCAGTTGTCGGCCCGCGCCGAGGCGCGCCACGGCACCGTGCTGCATGAGCTTGGCTACCGTCTCGGCGTGCTGGTGGCCGCCCCGCCGCTGGAAGGCGAAGCGCTGCCGAACGGCCCGCGCGCGCTTATCCACGCGTTCCACCACGTCAGCGGCTCGCTCGCCCTGCCGCTGACGCAGCAGCAGACCTTGCTGCATTGTTTCGACCAGTCGGTGCTGCGCACGCTGGGGCCGCTGCTGGCCGCGGTGAACGCGCGGCTGCTGGACGACGGCATCCTGCCGCGCTTGCGCGGCACGCAGCTGCCGCGCCACGTCACCAGCCGGCCGCATGCCGTACCCACGCCCGACGCTGCGCCAGCAGCTGCCACGCGAAATGCCCCGGCGGCGCACGAGCCGATCGCGGTGCTCGAATCGCTGCGCGACCTGCTGTCGCAGCAGCGCAGCACCGACGGCACTGGTAGCGGCCAACCCGCCGGTCGCGCCGCCAGCCCGGAAGAACTTCAAACCGCACTCGCCGCGTTGCAGGCGCACCTGGTCGCCGTCACCGATCACGCCAGCCGCGAGTTGCGCAGCGCGCAGCGGCTGCGCGACGAGCTTCTGGTCCATCTCAACAGCGGCAAGCCTGCCGACGCGCCGCGCACCGAGCTGAGCAGCGAGCAGGGCGACACGGTGGAGCTGGTGGCGATGCTGTTCGAGCAGCTCGGCGAGCAATTGCAGCGCAACGGCAATGCCAAGGCACTGCTCGGCGGCCTGCAGCTGCCGCTGCTGCGGGTGGCGATGACCGACCACGATTTCTTCGAACGGCCCGAACACCCCGCGCGGCAGTTGCTGGATACCGTCACCACCACCGCCAACGACTGGTTCGACGGCGGCGACGAGGAAAGCAACCGGCCGCTGGCGGCCAAGCTGGAACAGCTGGTCTCACGTGCCCGGCAGGAGCCGCCCAGCGCGGACTTGTATGCCAGCCTGCTGGCCGACATCAAGCGCCATGTCGAAGTGCTCAGCCGCAAGGCGCAGGCAGCCGAACATCGTCATCTGGAAGCCGCGCAAGGTCGCGAGCGGCTCGACCAGGCCCGCCAGCGCGCCACCGAACTGATGGCCGAACGCTTCGCACAGTCACCGCCGCGTGGCCTGCTGCGTGCGCTGCTGGATCGCGCCTGGTCCGACGTGCTGGCGCTGACCCTGCTTCGCCATGGCGAGGACAGCGAGGCCTTCGCGGCGCAGCTGCAGGTCACCGACCAGTTGCTGGGCCGGGTGCCGACGACCGACCGGCAACAGCTGCGCCAGGACGTGGAAACCGGCCTGCAGCAGATCGGCATGCATGCGGAGGAGGCCGAACAGGTCGCCCAGCGCCTGCTGGGCATCGACAGCGCCGCCCCCGCGGTGGACCTGCCCAGCGCCACCGACCTCGCCATGCGCCTGAAGCATCACCAGCGGCTGGGCGAGCAATCCGATCAGCCCGAACCCGCCACGCAGGTCCAGCCACCCGTCGACGCGCACGAGCGCGAGATCCAGCTGCGACTGCGCCGGATGCCGTTCGGCAGCTGGTTCGAGTTCGAGGACGCCGCCACCGGCCAGATCACCCGACGCAAACTCAGCTGGTACTCGCCCATGTCCGGCCGCTGCCTGATGGTGACCCGGCGCGGCCAGCGCGGCGAGGAAATGACCCTGGCGCAACTGGCCCATGACATTGCCCGCGGCCGCGCGCGCGAAATGCCCACGCCGCGCGAAAGCCTGCTCGACCGTGCCTGGCACGGCCTGACCGGCGCCTTGCGCCAATCCACCACCCCGAGCGCCGTGGCGCAGGGATACCGTCGCCCATGAATTCACCCGACAACCCCGCCAACCAGCGCCGCAGCGAGCGCAAGCCGATCAACTTCACCGCCGTGGTGACCGACGTGATCAGCGGCCAACCGCTGGGCCACCTGGGCAACCTGTCGGTGGGCGGCATGATGCTCATCAGCTCCAAGGCACCGCGCAACGAGGCCCTGTACCAGGTCAGCCTGACCCTGCCGGCGCAGCCCGGCCTGCAACCATCGCAGCCGATCGAAGTGGGTATCCAGGAACAATGGCAGGCCGCCGCCGCCAGCCCGGGGCAGATCTGGGCCGGCTATCGCATCGTGGCAATCAGCGATGCCGACGCCGGCCACCTGGACCGCTGGCTGGCGCAAGCCTGACCTTCTTCACTGGCCGGCCACCCGCCGCCGTCGCATCATCGGGCCACCGCTTATCGCGGCCGTACCCGCGCGACGCCGTGATGAAACCCTTCGCGCCGCCCCGCTGCGGCCGCCTCGACGAAGGGAAAAACCATGCACGATCAGCTCGCCGCCCTGTACCCCCAACACCTGGCCACCTTGCGCGAACGCGCCGACAAGGCACTGGCGCTGGGCGGTTTCGACCATCTGCTGATCGCCGCCGGCATGCCTACGGAAAAATTCCTGGATGACCAGGATTTCCCGTTCGCCGTCAATCCGCATTTCAAGCACTGGCTGCCGCTGACCGACGCGCCGGGCAGCTGGATCATCCACTCGCCCGGCAGCAAGCCGAAGCTGGTGTTCCTGCAGCCGCGCGATTACTGGCACGTGGTGCCACAGGCGCCGCAGGGCTACTGGGTCGAGCATTTCGAGATCGTGATCGTGCGCAACGCGGCCGAGGCGCTGGCTGCCCTGCCCGCCGGCAACCGCGCGGTGATCGCGCCCGGCCCGGTCGAGGGCGTGGAGGTAAACAACCCCGCCACCGTGTTCGATTATCTGCACTGGCATCGCAGCTTCAAGACGCCGTACGAACTGGCGCTGATGCGCGAAGCCAGTCGCATCGGCACCCGCGCCCATCGCGCCGCTGGCGATGCCTTCCGCGCGGGCGCCAGCGAGTTCGACGTCCACATGGCGTATCTCGACGCCGCCCGCCAGATCGAGGCGGAGCTGCCGTACGCCAGCATCGTGGGCCTCAACGAGCACGGCGCCGTTTTGCACTACAGCAGGTTCGACCGCACACCGCCGCCGTCCAGCCGCTCGCTGCTGATCGATGCCGGCGCCAGCGCCGCGGGTTATGCCAGCGACATCACGCGCACCTACGCCGCCGCGGACGCCGGCGAATTCCAAGCCCTGATCGACAGCGTCGACGCGGCCCAGCAGGGCTTCGTGTCGATGGTGCGCGCCGGCCAGAGCTACCCCGACCTCCACATCCACGCCCACCACGTGCTGGCCGGCGTGCTGCGCGAGCACGGCGTCATCCGCATGAACGCGGAAAGCGCGGTGGAGTCCGGCGTCAGCAGCGCGTTTTTCCCCCACGGCCTGGGCCATTCGATCGGCCTGCAAGTGCACGACGTGGCCGGTTTCCAGCAGGGCGAACGCGGCGGCACCATCGCCCGCCCCGCCGGCCATCCTTACCTGCGCATGACCCGCACGCTGGAGCCGGGCATGGTGGTGACCATCGAACCTGGCCTGTATTTCATCGACATGCTGCTGGCCGAACTGCGCGATAAACCGGTGTCGAAGGACATTGACTGGAACAAGGTAGAAGCCTTCAAACCCTACGGCGGCATCCGCATCGAGGACGACGTGGTGTGCACGGACGACGCGCCGGAGAACCTGACCCGCGATGCGTTTGCGCAAGCCAGCTGACCCGACCCAGCGCCGTCGTCACAACCGCTCCGTACACCTGCCGAGCGGTAGCCGATCCCAACCATTGGCCGAAAGATCGGCACAAAGCGTGTTTTCGCCGGGAAACAACATGGGCATTGGCCTGAGCCCGGCCCTGATCGTCGAGAACAGCGGCCCGGTGCAATAACGCCGGCACCACCTGCTGGTCGAACTGATCGATTCCGGCGCGCAGGGCACCATCGCGCACATCATCGGTCTGCCAACGCCGCTGGCTCGACCGGTTGCGTCTGCGGCAGGACGCCCCGCCGCCTGTACCCGGAGTCCGCGAAGAACGCCAACCAGCGGCATACGTGACGATGGCCGCCGCTTCGGCATTGCCAACGGAAGCTGCCGTGGCAGGTTATGGCCGCGTCGTTCCCTGGGCTACACAAACGCGAGCCGTCCGGCTACCGTGATGACGATCACGAGGTTTCGTTATCCACCGTCAACGTCAAGTGCCGGCGGGAACAGGGGGCAGGCTCTTGGCGCGTATTCACTTTATTTCCGGGTTGCCGCGTTCCGGCTCGACCTTGCTGGCGGCATTGCTGCGGCAAAATCCGCGCTTCCACGCCGGCATGAGCGGGCCGCTGGCCGGCATGGTCGGCGCGTTGCTGGCCGAGATGAGCGGGCGCAACGAGTTCTCCCTGTTCATCGATGACGCTCAGCGCCAACGCGTCGTGCGGGGCTTGTTCGACAACTATTACGCCGACTGCGGCGCCGAGGTGATCGTCGACACCAGCCGCGCCTGGTGTGCGCGGATAGGAGCGATGGCGCAACTGTTTCCCGACGCGAAAGTGATCGCTTGCGTGCGCCACGTGCCGTGGATCATCGACAGCATCGAGCGGGTCATCCAGCGCAACGCGTTCAGCCCATCGTCCATCTTCAACTACTCCCCCGGCGGCACCGTCTACACCCGCGCCAACGGCGTGGCCGGCACCGACGGTCTGCTGGGCTATGCCTACGACGCGCTGAAGGGCGCGTTCTACAGCGAGCACGCCGACCGGCTGCTGCTGGTGCAATACGAAACCCTCACCACCGATCCGGCCAGGGCTCTCAAGGCCATCTACGAATTTCTCGGCGAGCCGGCCTTCGCGCACGACACCGACCACGTCGACTACGACGCGACGGAGTTCGACCAGCGTGCCGGCACGCCGGGATTGCATACCGTGCGGCCCCGGGTGGCCGCGATCGAACGCAACACCATCTTGCCGCCGGACCTGTTCCGCCGCTTCGAGAACGACGCCTTCTGGCGCGACCCCAAGCTCAATCCGCGCGGCGTGCGCATTGTCTGAAGCCCACGCCGGCCTTCATTCGGGCCGTTTGCCGATAACCCCATCGCGTCAATCGTCCTAACCGGCGTGCCGAGGAAAACACCATGAACCGTATCTACCGTCTGGTCTGGAACCGCGCGTTGCGCGTCTTGCAGGTGGCATCCGAACTGGCATGTACCCCAGGCACCGGCAACGCGGTGAACGCCAGCACCTCGCCCCTGCGCAAGCATCCGCTGGCGCTGGCCTGCCTGGCCGCACTGGCGCTCGGCACGCTCGCCTCGCCAGCGTGGGCGGCCAGTTGCACCGTCAACGGCACCTCGTACGACAACTGCACGCAAGGAACGGCAGGAAACACCGGAACCGGCGCATCCGGAGCAACTGGCGTGCTGGGCACAGATGCGGCAACTCTGGGGCAAACAGGCGGCGACGGTGGCTATGGTGGAAACGCTTCCACAGCGACCGCCGGGACAACGGGTGATGCCGCGACCACCGGCTCCACGACCGTTGCCATCGACAGCGCACTCGCCGGCGGCGACGGCGGCAACGGCGGCAACGCAAATGGCGGTGCCGGTGGCAGCGGTGGCTGGCCAGTGCAAGGCGGCAATGGGGACGGCGGCAATGGTGGCTCGGGCGGGGATGGCGGAAGCGCAGGGGCAGGTGGCAACGGCGGCAACGTCATCAACGGATCGGGGTTCACGATAGACAACAGCGGAACGCTTGTCGGCGGCACCGGCGGCGCTGGCGGCAACGCCTTCGGCGGAACAGGCGGCAGAGGCGGCCAGGGTGCGAACAATACCGGCGACAGCGGCAATGGCGGCGTCGGCGGCAACGGCGGCAGCGCCGGCAACGGCGGCAGCGGTGGCAACGGCGTGGATGGAAGTGACTTCCAGCTCACCAACCTCGGAACGATCACCGGCGGCCACGGAGGCAGCGGTGGTATCGCCACGGGTGGTATGGGCGGCCTCTCCGACTACCCCGGGGCCCCCGGTGGCCAATGGGGCACGACGGGAGCCAACGGCAACCCCGGCAACGCGGGCATTGCTGGCGCCGGTGGTATCGGCGTGGTCTCCACGGGCGGCAGCACCATCACGACAGCGGGCGTCATTGCCGGTGGCCTGTCTGGCGACAACGCGACGCGTGCGGATGCCGTGCGCCTGTCCGGCGGCGACAACACGCTGACCCTGGAAAATGGCTACAGCTTCACCGGCAACGTGGTCAGCAACAGCGGCGCGGCGAATGGTGGCGACACCCTGGCGCTGGGCGGCGACACCGACCCCGCCACGGCTTTCGACGTGTCCCACATCGTGAGCACCGCGCCGACCTCCTACACCGGCACCCCGCAGTACTACGGCTTCACCGCCTACAAGAAAACCGGCACCAGCACCTGGACCCTGACCGGCGCAGGCGCTGGCCCGGCATGGCAACTGCTCGCCGGCACCTTGCAGATCGGCGACGGCACCACCACCAGCTCCGTCACCGGGGCGACCGGAATCGACGGCGCGGGGGCTACCAACGGCACGGTTGGCGGTAATTCAGTGGCCGCCAGCAGCGGCACCACCCTGACCGTCATGCTCAGCGGCACAGCCCAAGGCGGCAACGGCGGCGAAAGCGGCAGCGGCTATGGCGGCAGCGGTGGCGCGGGAGTCAACGGCGCCAGCGTCACCGTAAGCAATAGCGGCGTCATCACCGCTGGCGATGGTGGCTACAGCTCAAACAGCACCGGCGGCAACGGCGGTAATGGCGTCAGCGGCTCCGACTCCACCGTAAGCAATAGCGGCGCCATCACCGCTGGCGATGGTGGCTACAGCGCCAGCACCACCGGCGGCAACGGTGGTTACGGCGTCGGCGGCTCCGGAACCAGCGTGACCAACAACAGCGTCATCAACGGCGGCGCTGGCGGCGACGGCTACAGCAACGGCGGCAACGGCGGTGGCGGCGTCAGCGGCGACAATCTCGGCCTGACCAACAACAGCGGCGGCAGCATCACCGGCGGCGCTGGCGGCGTCGGCAACAGCAGTGGCATGGGCGGCAACGGCGCCAGTGGCAACAATCTGCGCATGACCAACGCCGGCGCCATCACCGGCGGCGTCGGCGGCGAAAGCTCCAGCAGCGGCAGCGGCAGCGGCAGAGGCGGCACCGGCGGCGCCGGCATCAGCGGCGACAATCTCAGCCTGACCAGCAACAGCGGCAGCATCACCGGCGGCGCAGGCGGCGAAAGCGGCGGCTTCGGTGGCGCCGGTGACGTCGGTGGCCACGGCGGTAATGGCATCAGCGGCGACGCTCTCGTCGTAACCAACCGCAACATCATCAGCGGCGGCGCAGGCGGCAGCGGCCACAGAAGCAACAGCAGCGGCGGCAGCGGCGGCGACGGCATCAGTGGCCCCAAGCTCATCTTGACCAACAACAGCGGCGGCACCATCAGCGGCGGCAAAGGCGGCATCCGAGGTGGTACTGGCGGTGTCGGCGGCAACGGCGGTAACGGCGTCAGCAGCTCCGAGCTCAGCTTGACCAACAACAGCGGCAGCACCATCACCGGCGGCGACGGCAACGGCGTCGGCAGCAAGGGTGGCAATGGCGTAACGTCCACCGGCAACACCAAGATGACCAACGCCGGCACGATCCGGGGCGGGAAGAACGCTAACGGCAGCCGGGCCGACGCGGTTAACTTCAGCGGCGGCGGCAACCAGTTGACGCTGCTGAAAGGCTACAGCTTCGTCGGCAACGTGATCGGCAGCGCCAACAGCGACATATTGGTATTGGGCGGCAACACGAATGCCACCTTTGCCGCTTCAAACCTTGTCACCACGTCACCCACGTCGTGGAGCGGTACGGTCAGGTACTACGGCTTCACCGAATTCACCAAGACCGGCACCAGCACCTGGACTCTGACCGGCACCACGGCGGTGGTTACGCCGTGGACGATCAGCGCCGGCGCGTTATCGGTATCGAGCGACGGCAACCTCGGCGATACCAGTGGCGGGTTGTTGCTGAACGGCGGCACGCTGGAGGTAACCGGCACGGCGTTCACCACCACGCCGCGAGCGATCACCCTGGGCAGTGCCGGCGGCGGGTTCGACATCGCTGATGCCAGCAACAACTTCACCGTATCGCAAGCACTGTCGGGCAGCGGCACGTTGTCCAAGAGCGGCGATGGCACGCTGACGCTTACCGGCGCCAACACCTATACCGGCGGCACCACGATCACGGCCGGTACCCTGCAAGGCGATACCGCCAGCCTGCAAGGTGACATCGTCAACAACGCGGCCCTGGTGTTCAAGCAGAGCACGGCGGGCACCTTTGCCGGCGCGATGTCCGGTAACGGGGCGCTACGTATCGACGGCGGCACCACCTTGGTGCTGGATGGCAACAGCAGCGCATTCACCGGCGCCAGCACAGTGCAGGATGGCACGCTGGTCATTGGCAGCGTCGCCGGCAACAGCGCCGCACTGGGCGGCAGTGTCACGGTGGACAGTGGTGCCACGCTGGGTGGCCATGGCCGCATCGGCGGCGGCGTCGCGCTTGATGCCGGTGCCCACCTGGCACCGGGCAACAGCATCGGCACGTTGACCATCGACGGCGATCTCACCGCCGCGCAAGGCAGCGTGCTGGACTTCGAGTTGGGTACGCCCGGCGCGACCCTTGCATCGTTTGGCAGCGGCGACAGCGTGACAGTGGGCGGCAACCTCAAACTCGATGGCGCCACGCTCAATGTCAGCGATGCCAGCGACTTCGGCCCCGGTCTGTACCGCCTGTTCAGCTATGGCGGCAGCCTGACCGAAACCAACGGCGGCATCAGCCTTGGCAGCACGCCGACAGGCGCGATACTGCAGATCCGGAACCTCACCGGAAACAAGCAGATCAACCTGTTCAACGCGACCGGCCTGACACTGAACCTGTGGAACGGCAACGGTCTGGCTGACGCCACACAAATGGGTGGTGGCGACGGCACCTGGTCAACCACGGCAGCGAACTGGACGGATGCCAATGGCAACACCACCGCTCCAATGACCCCCCAGCCGGGCTTCGCCATTTTTGGTGGCACCGCCGGGACCGTGACGGTAGACGGCAACAGCGGCGCCGACCCGGTCAGCGCACTGGGCATGCAGTTTGCCAGCGACGGCTACACGTTGACCGGCGACGCGCTGACTTTGGTTGGCGATGCCGGCGCGGCACCGATCATCCGCGTGGGTGATGGCAGCGCAGCGGGTGCAGCCTATACCGCCACGATCAACAACGTGCTAGCCGGCAACGACGGTTTGACCAAGGCCGACCTCGGCACCCTGGTGCTTGCCGGCGCCAACACCTACACCGGCGGCACTACGATCGGCGCCGGCACCTTGCAGATCGGCAATGGCGGCGCGACCGGTTCGATCACCGGCGATGTCCTCGACAACAGTACCCTCGCCTTCGACCGAAGTGATGACCTGAGCTTTGCCGGGGCCATCACCGGCACGGGTTCGCTGGCGCAGAACGGCAGCGGCACGCTGACGCTTACCGGCGACAACACCTATACCGGCGGCACCACGATCACGGCCGGTACCCTGCAAGGCGATACCACCAGCTTGCAAGGCAACATCGTCGACAACGCCGCACTGGTGTTCAACCAGAACACGGCCGGCACTTTTGCCGGAGCGATTTCCGGCAGTGGCTCGCTGACCAAGATCGGCAGCGGTGTAGTCACCCTCTCCGGTACCAACAGCTATGCCGGTGGCACCACGATCACGGCCGGCACCCTGCAAGGCGACACCATCAGCTTGCACGGTAACATCGCCGACAACGCCGCACTGGCGTTCAACCAGCACGGCAACGGCACGTTTGCCGGCACCCTCTCCGGCAATGGCACGCTGACCAAGGCCGGTGACGGGGAGTTGATTCTCAACGCCATCAATTCATTCAGCGGCGCAACCCACGTCCAGGCCGGCACCTTGATTGTCGGCGACGATGGCTACGACGGCGCGAGCCTGGGCGGCATGGTCAACGTCGCCAGCGGCGCCACGCTGGGCGGCTTCGGTACGGTCGGTAGGCTGGATCTCTACGGCACGTTGGCACCGGGCCACAGCATTGGCACGCTGCACGTAGCCGGTGACGCCACTTTCCGCAGCGGCTCCATCTACCAGGTGGAAATCACGCCGGATGGCCAAAGCGACCAGCTGGCCGTGGCGGGCAAGATCAGCATTCTGGGTGGCACTGTCATGGTGCTGGCACCGGATGGCGATTGGACCCCCAAGACGAGCTACACCATTTTCAGCGCGGGCGATGGCATTGACGGCCAGTTCGACAGCATCGGCAGCAACCTGGCCTTCCTGGCCCCACTGTTCAGCTACAACGCCACCAGCCTGGAGCTGGTATTGGAGCGCAACGACGTCAGCTTCAGTCAAGCCGCGCAAACGGGCAACCAGAAAGCCACCGCCGACGCGGCCGAAAGCCTGGGCATAGGCAACCCGCTCTACGACGCGCTGGTCAAGCTGGATGCACCCACGGCACGCATGGCGTTCGGGCAACTTTCCGGCGAAATCCACGCCAGTACGCGGACCGCCATTGCCGACAACGATCGGTATGTACGCGATGCCGTCAATCAGCATCTGCTGGGCCCGGGCAACGAAGCCAGCGCCGACGGCGTCGCGGCCTGGGTCAGCGCCTGGGGCCACGGTGGTCATCACGACAACGATGGCCAAGCATCGAGATTAGACACGACCGGTAGCGGCCTGTTGGTGGGTGCCGACCTCGCCGTGGGTGCATCGTCGGTGGCCGGTGCGGTGCTCGGATCGGGCCAGGCCACCGCACGAATCGCCAGCCAGGGTTCGTCCGCGCATGTGCGAAACCGGCACATCGGTGTGTACGGCAGCACCGACCTCGGCGTGGTGCAATTGAAGGGCGGCGCGATCTACAGCTGGCAACGGGTGGACACGAGCCGCTTCATGGCCTTCGGCGATTTCGCCGATACCGCGAGCAGCCGCTACGACGCCCACACCACCCAAGTCCATGTCGATGGCAGCCACGCGTTCGCGCTGGGCAGCAGCACCCTCGCACCGTTCGTGAACGTGGCTTGGGCGCGACTGGATACGCCCGCCATCCACGAGAATGGTCGTGCCGCCCTGAGCACCCACAGTCAACGCGATACGCTGACGGTCGGCACGCTGGGGCTACGCGGGATGTTTGCGCTGGGCGCGCCCGACGACGGCACGCATGCCCATATCAGCCTCGGCTGGCAGCACGCATGGGGTGATGTGCGGCCAACCAGCACGATGCATTTCGCCGACGGCGGCAGCAGCTTCGACATCACCGGCGTGCCGGTGGCGCGCAACGCGGCGGCACTCTCCGGCGGCGTCAACTTCATGCTGGCAAGCAATGTGTCCGTAGACGCCACCTACAGCGGGCAATTCGGCAACCACGCCACCGACCAGTCGGCGCGGATGAGCCTGACCTGGCGGTTCTGAGGCATACGGCAAGGGCGTGGGCACTTCGGTGCCCGCGCCCGACCGCCCGCCGGGAGCGGCTTCGGCTTTTGCAAATCCCAAATCCCGAACCCGAATCCCCGTCCTAGTGATACCCCTCCCCCGCGCGCACCTTGCCGCGAAACACGCGGTACGAGTACGCGGTGTAGAACAGCACCACCGGGATCATGATCGCCGCGCCAACCAGCACGAAGCCTTGGCTGGACGGCGGCGAGGCGGCGTCCCAGATGCTCATCGTGGGTGGCACGATGTTCGGCCACATGCCGACCACCAGGCCCAGGAAACCCAGCGCGAAGAAACATAGCGCCAGCACGAACGGCGCCACCTCGCGATTGGCCAGCACGGCACGCCACAGCCATGCGGCCACCACCACGGTGAGGATCGGCAGCGGCGACAGGTAAAGGAAGTTGGGCCAGGCGAACCAGCGATCCATCAGCCGTGAATCCAGGAACGGCAGCCACGCGCTGACCATGATCATGAACGCGATCACCGCCAGCATCAGCGGCCGGGTCAGATCGCGCGCGATGCGTTGCGGTCGGCCCTCGGTCTTCAGTACCAGCCAGGTCGCGCCGAGCAGGCCGTAGCCGAACACCAACGCCATGCCCGTGAGCACCGAGAACGGGCTGAACCAGGCAAACGCGCCGTGCAGGTACTTGCCGCCTTCCAGCGGCATGCCCTCGACGATGGCGCCCAGCATCAGGCCCTGCGCGAACGCGGCGACGACCGAACCCAGGTGGAACCCCACGCCCCAGATGCGCCGCGAACGGTGCGCGCGGAAGCGGAATTCGAACGCCACGCCGCGGAAGATCAGCGCGATCAGCATGGCCAGCACCGGCAGGTACAGGCTGGACAGGATGACCGCATAGGCGCGCGGAAACGCGGCCATCAACCCGGCGCCGCCCATCACCAGCCAGGTTTCGTTGCCGTCCCAGATCGGCGCGGCGGTGTTCATCATCAGCTCCTGCTGCGCCTCGTCATCGGCAAACGGCGCGAGGATGCCGATACCCAACACGAAGCCGTCCAGCAGCACGTACATCATGATCGCGAAGCCGATGATGAGGAACCAGACCACCGGCAATGTCGTGGAAAGTTCCATGCTCAATCCTCCCTGCGGTCGTCGACCGCCGCCAGCGGCCGCGCGGCCGTGGCATTGAAACTCACCCGTTCCGGCGCAGTGTCCGGCCCGGTGCGCAGTACCTTGAACAGGTACCAGCTGCCGAAGCCGAACAGGATCATGTAGGTCACGAAGTAGACGATCAGCGAAGTCAGCACGCTGGACGCGTGCACCGGGCTGGCCGCGTCGACCGTGCGCAGCACGCCGTAGACAACCCATGGCTGGCGCCCGATCTCCGCGGTGTACCAGCCGGTAAGCAGGGCGATGAAACCGGCCGGCATCATCGCCATCCAGCAACGCAGGTACCAGCGGCTGTCGAACAACCGTCGTCGCCACCACAGCAGCAGGCCGACCACCGCCAGCGCCAGCATCAGCAGGCCGAGGCCCACCATGATGCGAAAGCTGAAAAAGGGTGCCGCCACCGGTGGCCGGTCTTGCGGCGCGAAGTCCTTCAGCCCCTGCACCTCACCATTCCAGCTGTGGGTGAGGATCAGGCTGCCAAGATGCGGCACGTCGACGGCGTAATCGTTGCGCTCGGCCTTTTCGTCCGGCCACGCAAACAAGGTCAGCGGCACGCTTTTTTCGGTAGTCCAACGCGCCTCGATCGCCGCCAGTTTGGCCGGCTGATACTCGCGCACCACCAGCCCCGACATGTCACCGACAAGGATCTGCAGCGGGATCACGATCGCCACGAACGCCAGCGCACAACGCAGCATCAGCTGCGCCTTGTCCTGCCACACCCCGCGCAGCAGGTACCAGGCCGACACGCCGCCAACCACCAGGCCGGTACTCAGGAAGCAGGCCAGCACCATGTGCACCAGCCGCGTCGGAAATGAGGGATTGAAGATCGCCGCCCACCAGTCGGTGGCCTGGATCACCCCATCGACCATCGTGTAGCCCTGCGGTGTCTGCATCCAGCTGTTCGCCGCAAGGATCCAGAAGCTGGAGATCAGCGTCCCCAGCGCCACCATGCAGGTGGCGATGAAATGGGTGCGGTGGCTGACCCGGTTCCAGCCGAACAGCATCACCCCGAGGAAGGTGGCCTCGAGGAAAAACGCGGTCATCACCTCGTAGTTGAGCAGCGGCCCCAGCACGTTGCCGGCCACCGTCGACAGACCGGCCCAGTTGGTACCGAACTGGAAACTCATCACGATGCCGGAGACCACGCCCAGCCCGAACGATCCGGCGAACACTTTCATCCAGAAGAAATAGAGATCGCGCAACATCGCACTGCGCTTGCGCAACCAGAGCGCTTCCAGAAACACCAGCCAGCTCGCCAGGCCGATGGTGAATGCGGGAAACAGGATGTGGAACGACATCACGAAACCGAACTGGATTCGCGACAGGAATTCGGCGGTCGGCACAGTCATCTCCCGCGGGACGAATGGGCGGACTATAGGCTTGGCGATGTGAAAGCCTCACCATCGCGACGATTCGCCACGCCGTTGGTCGGCAGGGTCGCTCCCTTCTCCCTTCGGGAGAAGGTGGCCCGCTGGGCCGGATGAGGGTACGGTCGAAGACGAGTTCCCCACTCCTGCCGAACCCTCTCCCCAACCCCTCTCCCGAAGGGAGAGGGGCTTCATATCAGCGCATCGCCAACAAGGCTTCGATCTCATCCGCCCCGCGCGGCAGCGCGGCACTGAGCACCTCGTTGCCCTCGCGCGTTACCGCCACGTCGTCCTCGATGCGGATGCCGATGCCGCGCCAGCGCTCCGCCACCGAGAGATCGTCCGGCGCCACGTACAGGCCCGGCTCCACCGTCAGCACCATGCCCGGCTCCAGCAGGCGCGAGTCGCCGCCCACGCGGTAATCGCCCACGTCGTGCACGTCCAGCCCCAGCCAATGGCCGGTTTTTGCCGGGAAAAAGCGCCGGTAGCTGCCGCTGGCCACCGCCGCGTCGGCGTCGCCTTTCAGCAGACCCAGCCGGCACAGGCCTTCGGTCAACACCTGCACCGCCGCCGCATGCGCCGCATTGAACGGCTGACCTGGCCGCACGGTGGCGATGGCCGCCTGCTGCGCCGCCAGCACCACGTCGTAGAGCGCGCGTTGCGCGGTGCTGTAGCGGCCATTCAACGGAAACGTGCGGCTGATATCGGACGCATAGCCGTCCATTTCGGCGCCCGCATCAATAAGCAACAAATCGCCATCGTGCAGCGGCGCGCGGTTGGCGCGGTAATGCATCACGCAGGCGTTGACGCCGGCGGCCACGGTGGGAGCGAACGAGGCGACCGCGCCGTGGCGGCGAATCGTCCGCAGCAGCTCGGCCTCCACCTCGTATTCGTGCGTGCCGCCGCGCGCCACCTGCCAGGCCGCGCGATGCGCCTCGACCGCGATAACGGCGGCGGCGCGCATCAATTTCAGTTCGCCGCGCGACTTGTACAGGCGCAGGTCGTGCAGCAGATGACCCAATGCCGCGAATTCCTTGGGTACCACGCCACCGCCGCGCAATTGGCGCAGCCGGCGCATCCAGCCCATCAGTTGCGCATCGAATTCCGGCTCGCGGCCGAAGTGACAATAGACGCGCGCGCGCCCTTCGATCATGCCGGGCAGGATGTCGTCGATGTCCTCGATCGGAAACGCGTCGTCCATGCCGAAGTCGGCGACCGCACGCTCGGTGCCTACCGACTCGCCGTGCCAACGCTCATGCTCCGGATCGCGCTCGCGGCAGAACATCACCGCCTCGCCGTGCTGGCGACCCGGCAGCAGGGCCAGCACCGCGGCGGGTTCGGGCCAGCCGCACAGATAATGGAAATCGGAATCCTGCCGGTACGGCCAGGCCGCGTCGGCGTTGCGCATGCGCTCGGGCGCGGCCGCCAGCAGCAGCACCGCGTCGTCGCCGGCCATGTCCATCAGCTGCCGGCGGCGCCCGGCAAACTCGGCAGGGCTCAGCGCCAGCGAACCATCGCGACCGCTCGCGATGCCACCCGTGGACGCCGGATTCAATGAAGCGTGATTCAATGCAGCGTGCCGCTGGCCGGATCGCTGCCGGCGGTGCATTCGGTGTGCAGCAGCAAGGCGCCCACACGCACGAATTCCTGCACTTCGATCAGCGCATCCTCGTCTTCCTCCTCGTTCTGGAAGTCGAACGCGGAACCGGCAATCGTGCCCAGGTCGCGCAGGATCTCCTGCGCCTCGTCCGACAGCTTGGCGTGGGCCGGCGCGCCGGCGAGGCCGAAGCCGCCCAGGAAGCCACGGCACCATTCCACCAGCGCCTCGGCGCGTTCGACCAGCGGGCGGTCGTCTTCGGGCAGCAGCGGCTCGAAGCCCAGCTCGGGATCGGCCAGCTCGGTTTCGCTCTGCCGCGCCAGTTGCCGCAGCAGGGCGACGTCGTTCGCTTCCGGTGTCTCCACCTCGGCATCCAGGTGCAGCGCCGCCAGCACCGAGGTACCGCGCAGCGAGCCGCCGCCGGCCAGGTAGCCGCACAACGAGCCGTGCAATTCGCTGGCATCGGTGCCCAGTTGCAGGCGCATGATCACCGCGTCCAGTTGGTCATGACTGACCAGTTCGGTGTCTGCCATGGCGTACTCCTCTGAAGATTTGGCGGCCAGTTTAGTGCAGCCCACCGCGACCGCTTCATTCGTGTCGGCGACCCGCTGACTTCGCTGGGCGTACTGCTATAGTTTCACGCATGAATACGCCTGATGCCGTTCAGCATGAGATAGCCGCCCTGGCCGAGCAGCTCGATCGCCTGCTGGAAACCGTGCGGCGCCTGACCGAGGAAAACCGCAGCCTGCGCCACAGCCAGGAACAGCTGACCGGTGAACGCGCGGGCCTGATGGCACGCAACGAACTGGCCCGCAGCCGGGTCGAGGCGATGATCCAGCGACTGAAATCCCTCGAGAGCAACGGTTGATGAACACCCCTGTCAGTGATCCGGTCGCACTGCGTCTGATCGATCGTGAGTTCCTGATCGCCTGCTCGCCAGAGGAGCGCGAGGGGCTGCTGGACGCGGCGGTTTTCCTGGACCGCAAGATGCGCGAACTGCGCGCCAACGCGCGCGCGCCGAGCTTCGAGCGCCTGGCCGTGCTGGCCGCCATCAGCGTCACCCACGAGCTGATGGCCCTGCGCAAACAGCATGAGACGCAGGAACAGCGCCTCAGCGAAGGCCTGGCCACGCTACGGCACAAGCTCGATGCGGCGTTCGAGGAAAACCTGGTCAAGCGCTGAACCGCGGCCGTGCGCCGCACTCGCTTTCCGGCGACCAGCCTTCTAGAATCAACCCCGGCGTTTTCTGTGATGTGCGCCAGCACACTCTTACATTTGCCTTGTTCCTAAATACGGCCCCGGGTCGGCTTCACATCGGTTGTTGTGCATGTCCGCCACGTGCGGAAAGCCTCGAGACCATGTAGCCCTCCCACCTGATCCTCGTGGATCAAGGTCGTTTGGTGGGCAGCGGCATTGCGGTTGACGCCACCCTTTCGCGCCCCGTTCGTCAACCGACGAACGGGGCGCATTTCGATCGGAGACACGCGACCCGTGGACGCCCCCGCCCAACGCCGCGAACTTCGCCAGCAATTGGCCGAGCGCCGCCGCGCACTCACGCCGCTGGAGCGCATCACCGCCGCGCAGGGCCTGCGGCGCACGCTCGAACAGCTGCCCGAATACTTTACCGACGCCCGCGTGGCCGGCTACTGGGCCAGCAATGGCGAGCTGCCGCTGAACGTGGTGATCCCGCCGCTGGCTGCGCGCGAGCAGCAATTCCTGCTGCCGGTGATCGGCGCCGACAAGCAACTGCGATTCGCGCCGTGGCAGGCGGGCGACGCGGTGCAACCGAACCGCCACGGCATCCCCGAACCGGTGGCGCCGGCGACCTGGTTCGCGCCGTTCCAGCTTGACCTGGTGCTGGTACCGCTGCTGGGCTTCGACCGCCGCGGCCACCGGCTCGGCTATGGCGGTGGTTACTACGATCGCAGCTTTGCTTTCCTCAAGGATCAGGTCCGGCCCACCGAGCCGTTGCTGGTCGGCATCGGCTACGCGTTCCAGGAGCTGGACGCGATCGACGCCGAGCCATGGGACGTGGCACTGGATTTCATCGCCACCGAGCGCGAATTGATCGACTGCAATGGCGAACCCGACAGCAAGGTGAGCGCATGAACTACTGGTTGATGAAATCCGAGCCCGATGCGTTCTCCATCGACGATCTGAAACGCAAGAAACAGGAAGCCTGGGACGGCGTGCGCAACTACCAGGCGCGCAACTTCATGCGCGACGGCATGCGCCCGGGCGACCGCGTGTTCTTCTACCACTCCAACTGCGCCGTACCCGGCATCGTGGGCATCGCCGAGGTAGCCACCGACGCCTACCCCGACCCCAGCCAGTTCGACCCGAAAAGCCACTATTTCGATCCCGCCAGCACCCGCGACAAGCCGCGCTGGATGCTGGTCGAGGTGAAGTTCGTGAAGAAGTTGAAGCGCACGATCAGTCTGGACGAGCTCAAGAACGATCCGGCGCTGGAAGGCATGCCGCTGGTGCGCAAGGGCAACCGGCTGTCGGTGATGCCGGTCGATGCCGCCGACTGGAAATACATCCTCGCGATGGAATGAAAGGCCCGCGGGTGCAGCGAAGCTCGCCGCGCCGCCGGACCGTCGTCATAATGGGGTTTTCGCCGAGACGACATGCCCATGAGCAACGCCAACGAGAAGCGCCAGGCCGGTGAGGCCGCCATTCGCTACGTGGAGGATGGCGCCATCGTGGGCGTGGGTACCGGTTCCACCGTGGCGTTTTTCATCGAGGCGCTGGCCGATCTGCGCGACCGCATCCAGGGCGCCGTCTCCAGCTCGGAACAATCCACGGCGCACCTGAAGAAGCTGGGCATCCCCGTGCTCGACCTCAACGCCGCCGGGCCGTTGTCGCTGTACGTCGACGGTGCCGACGAATGCGACCCGCACAAGCGGTTGATCAAGGGTGGCGGGGCCGCGTTGACGCGCGAGAAGATCGTCGCGGCGGCGGCGCAGAAGTTCGTCTGCATCATCGATTCCAGCAAGCAGGTGGACCTGCTGGGCCGGTTCCCGCTGCCGATCGAGGTGATCCCGATGGCACGCAGCCTGGTCGGCCGCGAGATCGTGAAGCTGGACGGCCAGCCGGTGTGGCGCGACGGTGTGGTCACGGACAACGGCAACTGGATCATCGACGTGCACGGCTGGCGCATCACCGACCCGGTCGAGCTGGAGGGCAAGCTCAACCAGCTGGCCGGCGTGGTTACCGTGGGGCTGTTCGCACGACGTCCGGCGGACGTGGTGCTGGTGGGCGACCGGGAAATCTGAGGCGACGCCAACCCGTCACCACCGGCGCGCGTTGGCGCGCCGGTGGCCGCCGCTCAGGCCGGCGACGCCGGGTGGCGATGTTTGCCGAGCTTGATGTGGCGATCCTTCAGGCGCGCCTCGCGCAGCCGCCGCGCGTGCGCGGACAGGATGTCGCCGCGGGTGAGGATGCCCACCAGCCGATGCGGTGCCGTCTGGCTCACCACGATCAGCCGACCCACCTGCTCGGCCACCATGTGGTCGGCGGCTTCGCGCAGGGAATGGCTCTCTTTCACCATCACCGGCGGGCGCGTGACCAGCTCGCCCACGGTCAACGTGTAGTGCCATTGCGGGTCGAGCAGCGAGCGGCGCGTGAGCACGCCACACACCTTGCCGCTGGCATCCACCACCGGGAAACCCTGGTGCTGCGCCTCGGGCGCACCCTCGCTCAGCCAGCGGCGCACTTCAGCCAGGGTCTGGTCCGCGCGCAGGGAGAACACGTCGCGGGCGCACGCCGTGCCCACCGTCACCTGGTCCAGGTAATCGGCCGCGTATTCCGACGGCACGCGCACGCCGCGACGGGCGATCTTCTCGGTCATGATGGTGTTGCGCATCATCACCGCCGAAATCAGGTAAGCCGCCGTGCAGCCGCCCAGTAGCGGAAGCAGCGCCGCGGGCTGGCGCGTGGTTTCGAACGCGAACACCACGGCGGTCAGCAGCGCCCGCGACGAGCCGGCGAAGATCGCCGCCATGCCCACCAGCGCGGCGATGCCCATGTTCACATGGATCCCCGGCAACCAGTGATTGATGCCGATGCCGACCACGGCGCCGAGCGAGCCGCCGATCATGAACAACGGCGCCAGCGTGCCGCCCGACGTACCGCTGCCCAGCGCGATCACCCACGAGATGAATTTCAACGCGCCGAAGCTGAGCAGCACGGTGAGGCCGAAATGCCCTTGCACCAGCGCATCGATGTTGTCGTAACCCACGCCGAGCGTGCGCGGCTCGATCCAGCCGATGAAACCGGCGATCAGCGCGCCGATCGCCGGCCACCACATCCAGTGGATGGGCAGCTTGGCGAACAGGTCCTCGACCCCGTAGACGGCTTTGGTAACCCATACGGAGGCAAAACCCACCACGGCACCGATCAGCACGAAGCTGATCAACGCCATGCCGCCTGGCTCGGCCACGTTCGGCATCGGGAACACCGGAGCGGCACCGTAGGTGGCGTAGCGGATGCCGACCGCGGTGACCGTGGCCAGCGCCACCGGGATCAGCGAACGCGGGCGCAGCTCGAACAACAGCAGTTCGACCGCCAGCACCAGCGACGCCACCGGCGCGCCGAACACCGCCGCCATACCTGCGGCCGCACCCGCGGCCAACAGCACCTTGCGCTCGTTGGCGGTCACATGCAGCAGCTGACCCAGCAGCGAACCCAGCGCGCCGCCGGTGGAAATGATCGGGCCCTCTGCGCCGAACGGGCCACCCGTGCCGATCGCGAACGCCGACGACACCGGCTTCAACCAGGTCATCCGCGCGGGAATGTTCGACTCATTGGTGAGGATCTGCTCCATCGCCTCGGGGATGCCATGGCCCTGGATCGCGCGCGAGCCCCAGCGCGCCATGATGCCCGCCAGCAAGCCGCCGATCGCCGGAATCAGGATCACCCAGGCGCCCAACTGGTTGCCTGCCGGCGACAGCACGAACGAGCCCTCGCGCGCCGTGGGGCCGATCACGTCGGACACGCGCCCGTAAAACGCCACATCGGTAATCACGTTGATCATGAACATCAGCAGCTGCGCCGCCCAGGCCGCCAGGGCACCGAGTGCGATGGCGAGCACGCTGATCAACAGGATGCGGTGCGTGACCAGGGTGGACTTGCGCGGCATCTGCGCCGCATCCAGCGACAAACCCAGCGCCGGCGCCACCGGCAGTGCGTCGGTGCTGCCAACAGTACGTACATCGGCTTGACCCGGTGGCTTGCTTGTATCTGGGTTGGTCATGGTTTTCGGCGAGGCAAAGGAGTGAATGTTACTTTGTTACGGAAGGGGAGCAAAGGTGGAGTGGCTTTCAGAGCCGGGCGCGGGAGGGATGACACGTACGAAAAATGGACTGGATGATGGTGGAGATGGCTCTATTGGAGCGGCCGTTGGGCCATCTATGGGGCAACCTTGCTGCGCAGGGCCAGCTGCGGTTGGCCTGTAAGTACCAGACAAATTTGTCGGTTGCGAAGGCAGGATGCTGAAGCGAACATCGGCGCAGCAGGTGGCCCGAAGGGCGAGGCACGGGACGTGCCGAGTAATGTGGTTGTCCCCTGTTTCGCAACAAGAAGCCGACCGGGGGACAAAGTCCTGGTTTGTGTGGCGGCCTAGGATTGTTTGGCCCATCCATGGGCCAAACCCCGCTTTGCGGGGCCAGCCTGCGGCTGTCCAACAAGTTCCAGACAAAATTGTCGAACGTGGTTTGCCTCCTGTGTCCCAGTCAAAACAAAAAGCCCCGCCATGGGCGGGGCTTTTTGTTTTGGCTGGGAGACTAGGATTCGAACCTAGATAGACAGCGTCAGAGGCTGTTGTCCTACCGTTAGACGATCTCCCAATAACACGCGGTTCGGTGGGCTCTGACTGGTGGCACCGGACCGTGAAGCGTGGGCCTTTCGGCTTAGCGCTTCGAGAACTGGGTGGCGCGGCGGGCTTTGTGCAGGCCGACCTTCTTGCGTTCCACTTCGCGGGCATCGCGGGTCACGAAACCGGCTTTGCGCAGCGGCGACTTCAAGGCTTCATCGTACTCGATCAGGGCACGGGCGATGCCCAGGCGGATCGCGCCGGCCTGGCCGGTGATGCCGCCACCGGCAACGGTGACCGTGATGTCGAACTTGCCGGTGTTTTCGGTCAGTTCGAGCGGCTGGCGCACGATCATGCACGAGGTTTCGCGACCGAAGAACTGCTCAAGCGCCTTGCCGTTGACGACGATGTCGCCCTTGCCCTTGCGCAGGAACACGCGGGCGGCGGAGGTCTTGCGGCGGCCGGTGCCGTAATTCTGCTGGATTGCCATATCGATTCCTTAGATTTCCAGCGCCTGCGGCTGCTGTGCGGTATGCGGATGCTCGGCGCCGCCATAGACCTTGAGCTTGCGATACATCTCGCGGCCCAGCGGATTCTTCGGCAGCATGCCCTTGACGGCGATCTCGATCACGCGCTCCGGGTAGGTCGCCAGCAGGTCTTTCAGGCTGGTGGTCTTCAGGTTGCCGACGTAACCGGTGAAGCGGTGGTACTTCTTGTCGTCCAGCTTGGCACCGGTGACGTGCACCTGCTGCGCGTTGATCACCACGATATAATCGCCGGTGTCGCAATGCGGGGTGTATTCCGGCTTGTGCTTGCCGCGCAGACGACGAGCGATTTCAGTCGACAGGCGACCGAGCGTCTTGCCCGCGGCATCAACCACGAACCAGTCGCGCTTGACGTTGTCTGCATTGGCGCTAAACGTTTTCATTTCAAATACCTGGTATGCCGCCATGGAGGCGGTACGCGTCATCGGTGGATCAAAGGCGCGAGATGATAGCGGAGCCATCACTCGTGGCGCAAGCCCACCGACCGGCGGGCTGTGAGCTGGCAATGATAGCATGATGGGCATGCCGCTTGAAAAGTCCCCCACTCCCGGTTCGGCCAGGCGCATCGTCGAACTGGCCGACCAGTGCGTGCAGTGCGGCCTTTGCCTGCCGGTTTGCCCCACCTACCAGATGGATCGCAACGAGGCCGAATCCCCGCGCGGCCGCATCGCCATCGCCGCCGCGCTGGCGCGTGGCGAGGTCGAGCCCACGGCGGCGTTGCGCCTGCACCTGGATCACTGCCTGGGCTGCCTCGATTGCGAAAAGGTGTGTCCGGCCCACGTGCAATACGACGAGTTGCTGATCGAGACCCGCGCCCTGCTGGGGCCTTCCACGCGGCGGCCGCGCTGGTTGCTGAAGCTGCTGCAGCGCCCGGCATGGATGCGCGCGCTGCGTCGCCTCGGCCACGCGCTGGCGATGGATCGCTGGAAAGGCTGGCTGGCGCGACGCCTGCCGCGCGATTCGACCACGCGCGCCGCCTTGCTCACCTTGCCGACCGGCGCGGTCGCCGCACCGATCGATACGGAAATCGACGAAACCCGTTCGGGAACGCCGACGCTGGCGCTGTTCCCCGGCTGCGTGGCCAGCGTCGAGGACGCCGAAGCGCAGGCCGCCGCCGTAGTCCTGTTGCGTGCGGCCGGCTTCCAGGTGAGCGTGCTGCCGGCGTTCTGCTGTGGTGCGATGGATCTGCATGGCGGTGAGGCGCAATCCGCGGAAAAGGCGGCGCAGCGCGTGCGCGAGGCATGGCAATCCAGCGGCGCCAGCGGGCTGGTTTCGGTGACACCCGGCTGCCTCGGCAGCTTGCGTCGCGCATTGCCCGGCGTGGCGGTGACCGACCCCTTCGAGCTGCTGGCTACGCGCGCCAACACGCTGCGGTTTCGCCCGCTGGCACGGCGGATCGCGGTGCACCTGCCATGCACGCAGGTCAACGTGGCGCGCAGCGAGTCGGCGATGCTGTCGTTGCTGCGACAGGTTCCGCTGCTCGACGTGCAGCCGCTGCCACGCCCGCCGTACTGCTGCGGCGCGGCCGGCAGCCACATGCTGGAGTTCCCCGCCCGCGCCGCCAAGTTGCGCGACGACACGCTGGAGCAAGTCGCCTTGCTGGAGCCACAGGCTTTGCTGTCATCCAATATCGGTTGCCGCCTGCACCTGGCCGCCGGAGCCGACGGGCAGTGGCCGACGCAACATCCGCTGACCCTGCTGGCGCAGCAACTCGATACCGATCATTCCGCTACCGATACCCCGGATAATCATTCCCATGAATGTTCGCACCCTGAGCCCCTTCGATCGCCTGCTTGACCGCTGCGAGCGCGCGCTGGAAGCGATCGCCGGCATGCCCATGGCCGAGCGCCCGTCGCCGGCCAGTGGCATTGCCGAAGCCGATCTCGACGATGCTGAGCGCCGCCACGCCGCCGGGCTGATGCGCGTCAACCACACCGGCGAGGTCTGCGCGCAGGCGCTGTATTTCGGCCAGGCCGCGCTGGCCCGCGACGCCGACAACCGTGCCCATCTGTTGCACGCAGCGGCGGAGGAAACGGACCACCTGGCCTGGTGCGCGCAGCGCCTGCAACAACTGGACAGCCGCCCCAGCCTGCTCAATCCGCTGTGGTATGCGGGCAGCTACGCGATCGGCGCGGCGGCGGCTCTGGTCGGCGATCCGGTCAGCCTGGGCTTCGTGGTGGAAACCGAGCACCAGGTGGAAGCGCACCTGGCCGAGCATCTGGAAAAACTGCCTGCCGCGGACGAACGCTCGCGCGCCGTGCTGACGCAGATGCAGGTTGACGAAGTCCGTCACGCCGACGCCGCACAGCAACGCGGCGGCATCGCCCTGCCCTTCCCGCTGCCGCAACTGATGCACGCCAGCTCGATGGTGATGAAAACCGTGGCTTACCGCATCTGACCCGAGCCGCCTCCTGGGCAATAGCCCCAGCCCGTGGCCTCGATGTGGAAATGCGTGCGGTGGGCGGCGTTGTAATCCGGCCCCAGCAGCATGCCGGCGACCGCGCAGCCGCGACCATGCACCTGGCGCAGAAACCGGCCCGCGGGCCCGGCATCGTCCCAGTCCTTGCCGATCTCGACGCGCCGGCCATCGGCCAGCCGAAACCCGGTGATATCGATGGCCTGCGCGCGGGCATGCCGGCTCAGCGGCGCATCGTTGCGGTGATAGACATTGCGGCAGGCATAGCTGCCCACGTGGTCGATGCGCACCACCGGCTGATGAAACGACGCGTGCGCCGCCGGTTGCAACGCATCGCGGTCGAACAGCACCAGCGTGGCGGCCAACGGGCACGACATCACCGCCGGGCTGGACAGCGTGGCCACGCCGGTACCGCGCAAGCGCACCGCATCATGCCAGCCGCAACCGCCTGGACCCGTGCGATCGGGCACCAGCGCAAACCGCACGTCCGCCTGGCGCAACGCCGCCAGGCAACGCGCTGGATCGGCCGCGAGGCGGCGCATCTTGTAACGCAGGAAGCGGTCCGGTTCAGCGCGCAGATCCAGCGGCGCCCAGGGGTTGTAGCGATCCGGCGGACGCCAGCCGCGAACCCAGACCAGGGCGGCGAGGGAACCGAGAAGTAGCAGGAGCAGCCACGCACGCATGGCCAAAGCCTAGGGCGGCAGGCGTGAAGGCATCCGCCGCCTGTCCGTATACCCGCGTCAGCCAGCGCTCGCCACGCTGTCCAGTTCACGCCGCACCTCGTCCGACAACACCAGATCGGCCGCCGCCAGGTTCTCGTGCAAATGATCGACCGACGACGTACCGGGGATCAGCAGGATGTTGGGCGAGCGCTGCAGCAACCAGGCCAGCGCCACCTGCATCGGTGTGGCACCGAGGCGCGCGGCCACGTCGGACAGGGTCGACGATTGCAGCGGACTGAAACCGCCCAACGGGAAAAATGGCACGTAGGCGATGTCGTCGCGGGCCAACTCATCGATCAAACCATCGTCGTCACGATGCGCGAGATTGTATTGGTTCTGCACGCAGGCGATGTTGCAGATGCCGCGCCCTTCCGCGATTTGCGTGGGCGTGACGTTGCTCAGGCCGACATGGCGCACCAGGCCCTGTCGTTGCAGGTCGGCGAGCACCGAGAGCGGCTCCGCGATCGAGCCTTCGGCCGGCCCATGCGTGTCGAACATGATGCGCAGGTTGACCACGTCGAGCGCCTCCAGGCCCAGGTTGCGCAGGTTGTCGTGCACGGCGGCCGTCAGCTCCTCGCGTGAAAACGCGGGCAACCAGCCGCCCTTGTCATCGCGCCGCGCGCCGATCTTGGTAACGATGACCAGATCGTCCCGATACGGATGCAGGGCGTCGCGGATCAGTCGGTTGGTGACGTGCGGGCCGTAGAAATCGCTGGTGTCGATATGGTCCACACCGCTTTCGACCGCGGCACGCAGCACCGCCAGCGCCGCGTTGCGATCGCGAGGCGGACCGAACACGCCGGGGCCGGCCAACTGCATCGCGCCGTAACCCAGCCGATGGACGCGACGGTCGCCGAGCTGGAAGGTGCCGGACTTCGTGATGTGGGACATGGTCAATCTCCTGTCAGGGGGGAATCCAAGCGTAGAACCTGCCGGATAGCGCGATAAGCGGTAACAATCCGCACGACTTGTACCGTTTTCCGCACAATGGAGATCCGGTGGAGAAAGCGATGAAACCCAACCTGGCCGATCTGAACGCATTCGTGACCGTGGCGACCGCCGGCGGTTTCCGTGAAGGCGCGCGCCTCAGCGGCGGCAGCGCATCCATGCTCAGCGAGGCGGTGCGCCGGCTCGAAACGCAGCTGGGCGTACGCCTGCTCCATCGCACCACACGCAGCGTGGCGCCAACCGAAGCCGGCATGGGCTTGCTGGAACGGCTGCGCCCGGCCCTGGCCGAGGTGGAAGGCGCGCTGGACGTGGTCAACCGCTTTCGCGAGCGCCCCGCGGGCACCTTGCGGCTCAACGTACCGATGAGCGCCTCGCGGCTGGTGTTGCCCGCCATCGTGCCGCCGTTCCTGGCGGCCTATCCCGAGATCCGTCTGGAAGTGCTCACCGACGAAAGCTTCGTCGACGTGCTGGCCGCCGGCTGCGATGCGGGCATCCGCTACGACGAACGGCTGGAGCAGGACATGATCGCGGTACCGATCGGGCCCCGCGTGCAGCGCTTCGCCACGGCCGCGTCGCCGGCCTACCTGGACCTTCACGGCCGCCCGCAGCATCCGCGCGACCTGCTCGCCCACGCCTGCCTGCGCGGCCGCTTCGCCAGCGGCAACATGCCCGCCTGGGAGTTCGAGAGGGACGGCGAAACCGTACTGGTGGAACCGACCGGGCCGCTGGTGGTGCGCATGGGCGGCGCCTCCGACCTGGCCGTCGACGCAGCGGTCGCCGGCTGCGGCATCGTGGCGATGTTCGAGGACTGGATCCGCCCGCAGCTGGACAGCGGCGCGCTGGAAGCGGTGCTGGAGCCGTGGTGGCTGTCCTTCCCCGGACCCTTTCTTTATTACCCCGGACGGCGGCTGGTGCCGGCACCGCTGCGCGCCTTCATCGATTTCATCAAGGCGAACGGCTGACACAAAAAAACCCCGCTTTCGCGGGGTTTTTCATCACAACGTGCGGACAGTGCGGATCACTTGCCGCCCTTGTCGGTCGAGAAGCGATAGACCATGCGGTTTTCATACACCTGTCCCGGCTTCAACACGGCCGAGCCGAACTCCGGATGGTTGGGCGTGTCCGGGAACAGCTGCGGCTCCAGCACGAACGCGTCGCCCTGGCGATACGTGTGCCCGGATTTGCCCACCGTGGTGCCGTCGAGGAAATTGCCGGAATAGAACTGCAGGCCAGGCTGATCCGAATACAGACGCAGCACGCGACCGCTGTCGGGCGATTCCACCTGCGCCACCAGTCGCGGCTGGGCGCTCTTCGCGTGGCTGATCACCCAGTTCATGTCGTAACCCTTGCCGGTCATCAACTGGTGTGAATGGCCATCGCGGACGTCCTTGCCGATCGCCTTGGCCTGGCGGAAATCGTAGGGCGTGCCGGCCACCGCAAGGAAAGCGCCGGTCGGGATCAGGGTGTCGTCCACCGGCGTGATTTCGTCGGCCGGGATCATCAGCCGTTGATCCATCGCCGTGCCCGAGCCCTCGCCGTTGAGGTTCCAGTAGGTGTGGTTGGACAGGTTGACGATGGTCGTCTTGTCCGTGGTAGCGCGGTGATCGATGGTCAGCTGATTGTCTTCATCCAGCGAGTACGTGACCGTGAGGGACAGGCGGCCGGGATAACCCTGGTCGCCGTCGGGGCTGACGTCGCTCAGCGTGACGCTGGCCGTGGGGCCCTGCTTCACGGAAGTGACTTTCCACAACCGCGTGTCGAGACCGCCGATTCCCCCATGCAGGGAGTTGGGGCCGTCGTTGAGGGTGAGCTGGTGGTGCACGCCGTCAAGCGTGAACTGGCCCTTGTCGATGCGGTTGGCGAAGCGGCCGACGGTGGCGCCGAAGAACTGGCGTTTGGACAGATAGCCGTCCATCGTGTTGTAGCCCAGCGCCACATCCGCCAGCTTCCCGTTGCGGTCGGGCGTGATGAGCGACTGCACCCGCGCGCCGTACGCGATCACCGTGACGCTGGTGCCGTGCCCGTTCTGCAACTTGACCGCCTCGACCTTGCTGCCGCCGGGCATCGAGCCAAAACTGGAACGCGTGGCGGTCGTGGCCAGCGCGGCGCTCGGCAGCAACAGCGCGCAGGCGAGGCTCAACATCAGGTGGCGATGGGGATTCTTCACGGACAGGCTCCTCGCAGTGGAATGGAACGGCATCGTGCGCGCCTCGCGAACCAGCCGGCCGCGAGGCGCACGCCGTCAGATGCCGATATCGCGCAGGCGTACACCGGACATCAGCTTGCGTTCGATGTTCTCCAGGGTCACGCCCTTGGTCTCCGGCAACAGTCGCCAGACCAGGCCGATGAACAGGAAGTTGAGCACCGCATAGAGGGCGAACGTGGGCCCGGTACCCAGCGCCGTCAGCAGCGACAGGAAGGTGGCGCCGACGACGAAGTTGCTCACCCAGTTGGTCACCGTCGAGCAGGACACGCCGAAGTCGCGACCGTTCAGCGGCTGGATCTCCGAGCACAGGATCCACACCACCGGCGCGGCGGACATCGCGTAGGCGATCACGAACGCGACCAGCAGCGCGATGGCAATGGCGGCGGAATATCCGGACCCCAGCCCCACATGGAACAGTGCCGCCATGCCCAGCATGCACAGCCCCATGACGGAGTAGCCGATGTACAGCAGCGGCTTGCGGCCCAGGCGATCGACCTGGTTGATGGCGATGAAGGTGGCCAGCACCATCAGCGCGCCGATGGCGACCGTGCCCCACATGCGATTGGCCCCGGTGGCGATACCGGCCAGGCCCAGGATCTTCGGCGCGTAATACAGGATCACGTTGGCGCCGGTGAATTGCTGCATGAACTGCAGCAGCATGCCCAAGAAGGTGGAGCGGCGGAAATTCGGATTCGTGCGGAACAACTTGAAGCCGTTGCCCTCCACCTGCAGGCTCACGCTGATGGCCGCCATTTCCGCCTCGGCGACGCTGAGGTCGTTTTCCCTCAGTTTCAGCAAGACGGCGCGCGCCTCGTCATCCCGCTTCTTGGACATCAACCAGCGCGGGCTGGTCGGCAGGAAGAACATCGTGATCACAAGGATGGCCGCGAACGGTGCCATCGACCCCAGCATCAGGCGCCAGTTGCCGGAATAGCTGAGCCCCGCACCGATCAGGTAGGCGAGCAGGATGCCGATCATGATCGACAACTGGTAACCGGCGATCAGCGCGCCGCGATTGCGTTCAGGCGACATCTCCGACAGGTAGATCGGCGCGATGTAGGACGAGATGCCCACCGCGATACCCAGCAGGCCGCGCATGACGATCAGCGTGGTCGACGACATCGCCACGGCGCAACCGACCGCGCCCACCACGAAGATCACGCCGCTGATCAGCAACGTGACCCGGCGACCGAAGCGGTGCGACAGCCAGCCGCCGCCGATCGCACCCACCGCCGCGCCGGCCATCATCGCGGCGACGATCATTTCCTGGACCAGGTCGGAGGCGTGGAACGCTTCGGCGATCAGCGGCAACGCGCCCGAGATCACGCCGATGTCCATGCCGAACAGCAAGCCGGCAAGGGCGGCGATGGGCCCCACGATGTAGATGATGGGCAGGGGCTTCCTGTGCTGCCCCTTGGGTACATCGAGAGGCGTCACGGCGGTTGCCTCACTGTCGGACTGATACATGCTCTTCCCCTTCGAAACCGGTTATGTGGTGCTGTCGATACAGGTGCCGCCCCGCTCCCCGCGGGATGCACACGCAACTCCGATCTGCGGTATCAGGTCGCCATGCAGGCCGCCTTCACCGCCGTGTAGAACTCCGCCGCGTACCGTCCGTGTCCCTTGCGCCGTCTCTCGATCCCTTGCCGGCCATGAGGCGCCGGCATGTCTTCGTCGTGGCTGTCGTCACAGCCTACAGTGGCTGCACGCCACCGATCGAAAAGTCGTCCTCGACGACCTGCAACGTATTGCGCAGTGGCGCGCCCATCGCCGGCAGGTCGATCTCGAACTCGTCGCCCGGCTCCACCCGGATGCCGTCGGCGAAGCTCAGCGTCGCCGTGCCCATGAAGTGCAGATGGACGTCGCCCGGGCGGCGGTGGGCGGCGTACTTGAAGTGATGGTATTCAAGGTTGTCGAGCGTGTGGCACATGTTCGACTCGCCGGTGACGAAGGGCTTTTCCCAGATCACCTTGCCCTGCCGGCGGATGCGGCTCTGCCCGCGCAGGTCGTCCGGCAGTTCGCCGGTCCACAATTCCGGCCCCACGGCGCACTGGCGCAATTTCGAGTGGGCCAGATAGAGATAATTCTGACGCTCGGTCACGTGGTCGGAAAATTCGTTGCCCAGCGCGAAGCCCAGGCGCCGCGGCGTACCCGCGTCGTCGATGAGGTAGATGCCGACCAACTCCGGCTCCTCGCCCCCGTCCAGCGCGAAGCCGGGCGACGACAGCGCCGCGCCCGTGCCCACCACGATGTGGCCATTGCCCTTGTAGAACCACTCCGGCTGCACGCCGGGGCGACCGTCGGTCGGGCGGCCGCCTTCCAGGCCCCAGCGGAAGATGCGCATCGAATCGGTCAGCGTTTCCTCTTCGACCTTCGGCTTGGCTTCCTGCTGATGCATCGCGTCGCGGGTGGCGGCGCTGCCGGTGTGGGTCAGACCGGTGCCGGTCACCAGGCAGTGCGCCGGGTCCGGGTGCTGCAGCGGTGGCAGCACGCGGCCATTGGCGAGCAAGGTGGCGTAGTCGAACGACTCGTCGCGCGGCCGCGCGCCGATCAGCGCGGCCAGCGACTGGCCCGAAGCCAGCGCCTCCTGCGCCAGGGCGTACAAGGTCTGCGCACCGGCCAATGCCTTCACGGTGGCGCCACTGGCATCGACCTCGCCCACCCGGGGCGTCCGGGCATCGTCGACGAACTGGATCAATCGCATACAAACATCCTGACAGCTGGGGAATGCGCCCGGCCAAGGTCGGGCAGCGGGAGCAAGCCAAGCCTGGCTGTCCCGGATCATTGCCCATTCTGCCGGGGCCATGTATACACAACAAATATGGCTTTTAGGTCAACTGATACCTAAACGCGTATGTTGTTTTTAGTGCAGGAGTGCCCGTTGTGTCCCAGGAAAAACCGTGGTTTCTGCGCGCGCGGCTGAAGACGCGGCAGTTGCTGCTGCTGGTCGCCATCGATGAGCAGGGCAATATCCACCGCGCGGCGGAGTCGCTGGACGTGTCGCAACCGGCGGCCTCGAAACTGCTCAAGGACCTCGAAGACCTGATGGAGGTGCCGCTGTTCGAACGCATGCCGCGCGGCATGCGCGCCACCTTGTACGGCGAGGTGATGATCCGCCATGCGCGCATCGCGCTGGCCAGCCTCGGCGAAGCCGGCGACGAGATCGAATCGCTGAAGGAAGGCTACGCCGGCACCGTGCGCGTGGGCGCCATCCAGGGGCCGGCGGTCACGCTGATTCCCGAAGCCATCAAGCGCGCCTTGCAGGAGCGCCCCCTGCTGCGCGTCTCGATGCTGGTGGAGAGCAGCGACGTGCTGATGGAGCGCCTGGCGCAACGCAAGCTGGACATCCTCGTGGCCCGGCTCTTTGCCCGGCACGACAAGAGCCAGCTGCATTACCAGGCGCTGGCCGAGGAACAGATCTGCGCCATCGTCAGCCCCGACCACCCGATCCTGGCTCTGAAGAAACCCTCCCTGGCCGACATGGCGCGATACGGCTGGATCGTGCCGCCACCCGGCAGCGTGCTGCGGCACCGGTTCGAGCTGCTGTTCCACAATACCGGGCTGGCCCTGCCCGAGCGGCTGATCGAATCGACGGCGCTGGTGTTCGTGCTCAACATGTTGCGGCGCACGGATTACATCAGCGTGATCCCCACCGATGCGGCCGAGTACTACGTGGCGCACGGCGTCATAGCGCAGGTGCCGGTGGAGCTGGCCTGCAAGATGGACGACTTCGGCATCATCACGCGCAAGGACTGGCTGCTGTCACCGGCGGCCCGATGCATGCTGACGGCGCTGAAGCAGGCCGCCAGCGACGTCTACGGGTTGCCACGGCTCGATTGACGGACGTGGCCGGTCAGGTCCAGCCGGCGTCGACCACGAACTCCTGCGCGGTGCAGGCGCGCGACGCGTCCGAGGCGAGAAACAGCGCCATCGCGGCGATGTCCTCGGGCATCACCTTGTCGGGAAGGCACTGGTTTTTCATCAGCTCCTTCTCGCTCTCGGCATCCAGCCACTGCGTGATCTGGCGTTCCGTCATCACCCAGCCGGGGCTGAGCACGTTGATGCGGATGCGATGCTCGCCCAGCGCCTTGGCCATGCCGCGCATCATGCCGTTCATCGACGACTTGGCGGTGGCATAGCAGGGGTAGCCCGCGTTCTTGGTCTGCCAGCCGGTCGAACCCAGGTTGATGATGGAACCGCGCCCCTGCTCACGCATGCCCGGCACCACCGACTGGATCGCAAAAAAAGCCGCGCGCTGGTTGACGCCGATGCGCTGGTCCCAATAGTCGGGCGTGACATCCTCAAGCGCGTGGCGATCGTCGCTGCCCACGTTGTTCACCAGCACATCGAACGTGCCCAGCGCCTGCGCCGCGTCGACGATCGCCTGCTGCAGCGACGGCACATCGGTGACATCGCAACGGCGCCACCACGGCGCGGGGCCGAGACCCTGCGCGCGCAACCGCTCGACCAGGGCCTCGCTCACCGCGGCATTGATGTCGACGAACGCCACCTGCGCACCCTGGCGCACGAACGCTTCCACCAGCGCTTCACCGATGCCGCTGCCGCCACCGGTGATGAACACCCGCCGCGAGCGCAGGTCCGGATAAAGCGTGTCGCCAAGGGCCGCGCCACTGCCCTGCTGCCGAGCGGATGATGCCTGCATGGGTAACGATCTCCACCGTTCTTTCGATACGTTTACGTGTATCAATAACGCTATAAATATTATTTTATTTGTATCAATATGCCCTGTAGTCTGCCGCCTGTAAAGCCAGTTTTCACAGGCGCGCCAGCGGATCCACGGATCCCCCAGCAAAGGACATCGCTAACCCATGACTTCTCCCAAAGACACGAAAAGACGCAGCCAATCCTGGTTCGGCCACGAAGGCAAAAGCGGCTTCCTCTACCGAAGCTGGCTGAAAAACCAGGGCTATCCCAGCGATCTTTTCGATGGCCGGCCGGTGATCGGCATCTGCAACACCTGGTCGGAACTGACGCCGTGCAACGGGCATTTCCGCGAGCTGGCCGAGTACGTCAAGCGCGGTGTCTACGAGGCGGGCGGCTTCCCACTCGAATTCCCGGTGATGTCGCTGGGCGAGACCCAGATGCGCCCCACCGCGATGCTGTTCCGCAACCTGGCCAGCATGGATGTCGAGGAATCCATCCGCGCCAATCCGATCGACGGCGTGGTGCTGTTGATGGGCTGCGACAAGACCACGCCGTCGCTGATGATGGGCGCGGCCAGCTGCGACTTGCCGACCATCGGCGTGTCCGGCGGCCCCATGCTCACCGGCCGCTGGCGCGGGCAGAAGATCGGCTCGGGTACCGGCGTGTGGAAAATGTCGGAAATGGTTCGCGCCGGCGAAATGGAGCAGGAGGATTTCGTCGAGGCCGAGTCCTGCATGCACCGCTCCAAGGGCGGCACCTGCATGACGATGGGCACCGCCTCCACCATGGCCAACATGGTCGAGGCGCTGGGCATGTCGCTGCCCGAGAATGCCGCCATTCCCGCCGTGGATTCGCGCCGCTATCGGCTGGCGCAACTCAGCGGGCGGCGCATCGTGCAGATGGTGCACGAGGACATGCGCATGTCGAAGATCATGACGCGCAACGCCTTCGAGAATGCCATTGTCGCCAACGCGGCCATCGGTGGATCGACCAATGCGGTCATCCACCTGTTGGCCATGGCCGGACGCATCGGCGTGGAACTCAATCTAAAGGACTGGGATGACCTTGGCTCGAAGCTCCCGTGCCTGGTCAACCTGCAGCCCTCCGGCGAACACCTGATGGAGGACTACTACTACGCCGGCGGCCTGCCTGCCGTACTGCGCGAAATGGCTCCTCACCTGCACCTGGATGCGCTGACCGTAAACGGCAAGACATTGGGTGAAAACGTGGCGTCGGCGCCGTGCTGGAATCGCGACGTCATCACGACCGCCAGCGAACCGTTCAAGCCCGATGCCGGCATCGCCGTGCTGCGCGGCAACCTGGCGCCGGATGGCGCGGTGATCAAACCCTCGGCGGCGTCCACGCATCTGCTGCAGCATCGCGGCCGCGCCGTGGTGTTCGAGAACATCGAGGACCTGAATGCACGCATCGACGATGACGCGCTGGATATCGACGAGCACTGCGTGATGGTGCTGAAGAACTGCGGCCCGCGCGGCTACCCCGGCATGGCCGAAGTGGGCAACATGCCGCTGCCGCCCAAGCTGCTCAAGCGCGGCATCACCGACATGGTGCGCATTTCCGACGGCCGCATGAGCGGCACCGCCTACGGCACCGTGGTGCTGCACACCTCGCCCGAGGCCGCCGCCGGCGGTCCGCTGGCGCTGGTGCAGAACGGCGACATGATCGAGCTCGACGTGGCCGCGCGGCGCATCCACCTGGATGTGACCGACGAGGAACTGGCACGGCGGCGCGCGCTGTGGAAAGCACCCGAGGTGCCGAAACGCGGCTGGTACAAGCTCTACGTGGACCACGTGCAGCAGGCCAACCTCGGTGCCGACCTGGACATCCTGGTCGGCGGCAGCGGCAGCGAGGTGCCGCGCGATTCGCACTGAGCCGGCCTGGCGCCGAGCGCGCCACGCCGCAGAAAAAAACCCGCCTTTCGGCGGGTTTTTTCGTCACATCAGGTTGCGGCCGTGGAACAGTTCCTCGATCTCGCGGCTGACCAGCGACTCGATCCGCTGGCGCTCCTTGAACGACAGGTCGTCGGCGTGCGACTCGAACAGATAGGTGTCCAGGTCGAAGTCCTTGATGTGCATCTTCGTGTGGAACATGTTTTCCTGGTACACGTTGACGTCGAACATCTCGTATTTCTGGCGGATGTGCTTGGCCAGGTAGTCCTGCACCGAGTTGATCTTGTGGTCGATGAAGTGCTTCTTGCCCTTCACGTCGCGGGTGAAGCCGCGCACGCGGTAGTCGCACACCACGATGTCCGACTCGAAGCTGTCGATCAGGTAGTTCAGCGCCTTCAGCGGCGAAATCACGCCGCAGGTAGCCACGTCGATATCGGCGCGGAAGGTGGCGATGCCGTTGTGCGGGTGCGTTTCCGGATAGGTGTGGACAGTGATGTGGCTCTTGTCCATGTGCGCCACGACGGCGCCCGCGATCGAGTCGCGGCCCAGCTTCTCCACCACCGGCTCTTCGGAAATCAGCATCGTCACCGAAGCGCCCTGCGGATCGTAATCCTGGCGTGCGATATTGAGGATGTTGGCGCCGATGATCTCCGCCACGTCGGTGAGGATCTGGGTCAGGCGGTCGGCATCGTACTGCTCATCGATATACTCGATGTAGCGGCCGCGCTGCTCCTCCGACACCGCGTAGCAGATGTCGTAGATGTTGAAGCTCAACGCCTTGGTCAGGTTGTTGAAACCCTGCAGGCGCAGACGGGGAAGTGGTTTGACCACGGGCGGCTCTCCATGACCGAAAGGCTCGGTCAGCTGTAGAGGCGGGTTAGCGACAAGGGTCCCCGCTGAATCGTATTGAAGCGCAGGCTGAAACCTGACGCGACCCTCGCAATCGGCGGGCACAGGCTCAGCGCCGCCGAAAGACCGCGAAGTATGGGGCAAACGGCAGTAAAACAGAACCTCCGCAAGACGTTCTTGTTTGCCATAATGTTCAGCTGGCGGCAGGGGACGGAAACGGCACCGCGACAGATGCGTGAATTTACCAGTAGGGGAAAACTGAATTGGCCCAGCTCAAATATCAACTTCAGCAAGCTTTCGAAAGCTCGCAGGCGCCACTAGGTTTCGCACCCGATCCGGCCTCGATGGAGCGCTTCCTGGCGCTGTGCCATCGCCGCCGCTACCCGGGCAAGACGGCGATCATCCGTCCCGGCGATCCGGCCAATACGCTGTACTACGTCGTCGAGGGATCGCTGGCCGTCTGCACCGAGGATGAGCAGGGGCGTGAACTGATCCTGGCCTACATCAACCGCGGCCAGTTCATCGGCGAGATGGGGCTGTTCGTGGCACAGGCGGCGCGCGAATCGGTGGTGCGCACGCGCACGCCCTGCGAGATGGCCGAGGTCAGCTACGAGCGGCTGTTCCAGCTGATGGAAGGCCCGCTGCGCGAGGAATGCCCCAAGATCCTCTGCGCGATCGGCTCGCAACTCACCCACCGGCTGCTGCGTACCTCGCGCCAGGTCAGCCGCATGGCGTTCATGGACGTCAACAACCGCATCTCGCGCACGCTGCTGGACCTGTGCCAGGAGCCGGATGCCATGACCCATCCCGACGGCACCCAGATCCGCATCTCGCGTCAGGAAGTGAGCCGCATCGTGGGTTGCTCGCGCGAGATGGTGGGGCGCGTACTGAAGCAATTGGAAGAGCAGCGGATGATCGACGTGTCCGGCAAGACCATCGTGGTGCGCGGTACGCGCTGAGGCCCTCCCGCGGAACGGCTACCGGAGCGCGCTTATTGCAGGAGCGGCTTCAGCCGCGATGCTCTTTCTTCGGGCATCAGCAGAAGCATCGCGACTGAAGTCGCTCCTGCATTCAGTCGTTCAGTACCAGGCCACCCGGGTCACGGCGCGGCCCAGCGCCTTTTCCACTTTCTTGCACAGCCGCGGCGTGCCGTTGACCAGCACGGCTTCGTCCGCCGGCTTCAGCATCGGCGCATCCTGCAGCGAATCGCTGTAGGCCAGCTGCCACGCGCTGACGCCGTATTGCGCAAGCGACTTCACCTTGCGTGCGCCCACGTTGTGGCGCAGCAGGCGCATGCCGATCGCGCTGGGACGCAGCTGCGAGGCCACGATCTCGATGTCGGTCAGACCCAGCTCGCTCAGCATGCTGTTGACAAGGTGGTGCTCGCAGCCGGTGACCACGATGACCCGATCACCGGCCGCCTGGTGCTGCCGCAACGCGCGCACGCCGTCGCGGCAGAACTGGCGCGGGCGACGTACCAGCACGCCGGCGAACGCTTCCGCCTTGCGCTGGTAGGTGCGCTCGCTCATGCCCAGCAGGGCAATCCGCGCCAGCAGGCGCATCGGCCAGTTGCGCGAAAACGGCAGCAGCAGGATCAGCACCGGCGAGCACAGCAGGGCCATCAGCTTGCAGCCCAGCGAGCGCGCATAGCGTTCGCGCGCGAACAGCGCGAACGCATCGCCATGCATCAGCACGCCGTCGAAATCGAACAACACCACGCGCGCAGCGGCAGTATCCGGCGATGCCGCCGGGGGTTGGGTTTCATCGGGGGACATGGCGATCAGGCGGTGGCGAACAGCCGCTGCAATTCGCTGCCGGGGTTCTCCGCCCGCATGAACGCTTCGCCAACCAGGAACGCCTGCACGCCACCCTCGCGCAAACGCGCCACGTCATCCGGCGTGTGGATGCCCGACTCGGCCACCATGATGCGGTCGTATTCCATCAGCGCCTGCAATGACAGCGTGGTTTCCAGCGAGGTCTCGAACGTGCGCAGGTTGCGGTTGTTGACGCCGATCAGCGGCACCGGCAAGGCCAGCGCGCGCTCCAGTTCGTCCTCGTCGTGCACTTCGCACAACACGTCCAGATCCAGCTCGGACGCCAGCAGCGAAAGTTCCAGCAGCACGTCGTCATCCAGCGCGGACACGATCAGCAGGATGCAGTCGGCGCCGATCGCGCGGGCCTCATGCACCTGGTAGGGGTCGATGATGAAATCCTTGCGCAGCAGCGGCAGCGAGCAGTTGGCACGCGCCTGCTGCAGGAACGCCTCGCTGCCCTGGAAGAAATCCTTGTCGGTAAGCACGGACAGGCAGGCGGCCCCGGCGGCCTCGTAGCTGCGTGCGATGGCGGCCGGATCGAAATTGGCGCGGATCACGCCCTTGCTGGGGCTGGCCTTTTTCACCTCGGCGATCACCGCCGGCAGGCCCGCATCGATCTTCGCCTCCATCGCCGCGGCAAAGCCGCGCGTGGCAGGCAGATCCGCGATGCGCGCGGTCAGCTCGGCCACCGACAGCTGGGCGCTGCGCTCGGCGATTTCTTCCTGCTTGCGGGCGAGAATCCGGTTGAGGATATCGGTCATGGCGTGCTCGCTATTCGGGTAAGGCGCTAGGACAAACCGGCAAGGCGGCGGGTCGTGGCGATGAACGCGTCCATTTTCGCACGGGCGGCGCCACTGGCAATCGTGGCTCGGGCCTGTTCGATGCCGGCGCCGATACTGTCGGCCACGCCGGCGGCGTACAGCGCCGCGCCAGCATTGAGGCAGACAATGTCATGCGGTACGCCCGGCTCGCCGGCGAGCGCCTGCAGCAGCATCGCCTTCGATTCCTGCGCGTCCTCCACCTTGAGGTTGCGGCTGGAGGCCATGGCCAGGCCGAAATCCTCCGGCTCCACCTCATACTCGCGCACCACGCCATCGCGCAGTTCGCCCACCAGCGTGCAGGCGCCCAGCGAGATCTCGTCCATCCCGTCGCGGCCCCACACCACCAGCGCCTGCTGCGCGCCCAGCGCCTGCAGCACGCGGATCTGGATGCCAACCAGGTCGGGATGGAACACGCCCATCAGGATGTTCGGCGCGCCGGCCGGATTGGTCAGCGGGCCCAGGATGTTGAACAGCGTGCGCACGCCCATTTCCTTGCGCACCGGTGCCACGATCTTCATGGCCGGGTGATGGTTGGGCGCGAACATGAAGCCGATGTCGGTCTCGGCCATGCACTGGGCGACCTGCGCGGGATTCAGGTCGATCACCGCACCCAGCGCCTCCAGCACGTCGGCGCTGCCGGATTTCGACGACACGCTGCGCCCGCCATGCTTGGCCACCCGCGCGCCGGCCGCCGCCGCCACGAACATCGAGGCGGTGGAGATGTTGAAGCTGGACGCGCCGTCGCCGCCGGTGCCCACGATGTCCAGCAGGTGGCGATCGTCAGTGCCTGCCAGCGGCACTTTCAGCGACAGCTCGCGCATCACCCGCGCCGCGCCGGTGATCTCGCCGATAGTTTCCTTCTTCACCCGCAGGCCGGTGATGATTGCCGCCGTCATCAGCGCGCTCACCTCGCCGCGCATGATCTGGCGCATCAGCGAGATCATCTCGTCGTGGAAAATCTCGCGGTGTTCGATCGTGCGTTGCAGCGCTTCGCGTGGCGTGATCGCCATGTCCTCGGCCGGCATGCTCATGCCGCCAGCTTCAGCGGCAGGCCGAGGAAATTGCGCAGCAGGTCGTGGCCGTGCTGGGTCAGGATCGACTCGGGATGGAACTGCACGCCTTCGATCGGCAGCGCCTTGTGGCGCAGGCCCATGATCTCGTCGATCGAGCCATCCGCATTTTCCGTCCACGCGGTAACGTCCAGGCAATCGGGCAGCGACGACTGCTCCACCACCAGCGAGTGGTAACGCGTGGCCTCGAACGGATCGGGAAGACCCGCGAACACGCCCTGCCCGCGATGGCGCACCGGCGAAATCTTGCCGTGCATGATCTGCTTGGCGCGAATCACCTTGCCGCCGAACGCCTGTCCGATCGCCTGATGCCCCAGGCACACGCCGAACACCGGAATCTCGCCGGCCAGGCCGCGCAGCAGATCCAGCGTCACCCCGGCGTCGTCCGGCGTGCCCGGCCCCGGCGAGATCATGATGTGCTCGGGCCGCAGCGCACGGATGCCGGCCACGTCCAGCGCATCATTGCGCACCACCTTCACCTCCTGCCCCAGCTCGCCCAGGTACTGCACGAGGTTGTAGGTAAAGCTGTCGTAGTTGTCGATCATCAGAAGCATTTCGAGCGCGTCCCAGTGATTGCCTGTCTATCTTTACCACGGTCTCGCCGCAGCCGCCGATCCCGCCAGGACCGGCGCGCCTGCTGATCGCAAAGTCCGTGCAAGACGGCCATTTTCGCATGCATCCGGCCTTGAACGTAGTCACGGGACTCCCCCGGCCCTCACCGCCGGCTTGCTGATGCCTCATGGCGCGCCGCAGGGAAGCGCGGTTTCATTTCATGTTTCAGCGCATCGGCACAAGCCAGTTCGGGCTTCGCCTTCAGCGATCCTGATCGTGGTGCCGGTGGTGCGGCGCATCCGATGCAGGCGCCGGCCGTGAGGTCGGCAGGTGCCAGCCATGCCGGATCGCCATGAAACGCAGCGCGAAACAGACGCCGCCGCCGGCCACGGCGGCCAGCATCGGCGAGAGGTGCAGCAGGTGGGCGCTCACCACCACGCTGGCGCCGGCCAGCGCCGCCAGCGCATACAGGTCGGCGCGCAACACGGTGGGGATGCCGGACACCAGCACGTCGCGCAGCATGCCGCCGCCGATGCCGGTCACCATGCCCAGCAGCGCCGCCATCACCGGATCGATGCCGTGGGCCAGCGCCTTCTGCGCGCCGGCTACGGCGAAGAACGCCAGCCCGACCGCATCCAGCCACAACACGTCATTGCGCAGGCGGTTGGTCATCGGATACCAGAAGAAGGTGATCAACCCGGCCAGCGCGGACACGCCGGCATACTTCAGGTCGGCAATCGCCGCCGGTGGCACCGCGCCGATCATCAGGTCGCGCGTGATGCCGCCCGCATTGCCCGCCGCGAATGCCAGCACCAGCACGCCGAAGATGTCGAGCCGATGCCTGACCGCGACCATCGCGCCGCTGATGGCGAAGACGAAGGTGCCGCCCAGATCCAGCAGCTGCAGCAGGATGGGCAGCACGGCCTGGGTGGCGAGCGTCGCGTGTTCCATGCTCAGCGTGCTGTCGACAACCACGCCCGCGCGGCCACCATCAGCGTTTCCACGCCGACCTCCAGGGTCGGGTGGAGTACCGGCAGGAAGCGCGGGTTGTGGTTGGTCGGGATTTCGTTGAGCCGGTTCTCGACCTTCGCCTTCGCGTAGACGTCCGGGTCGGTGCTGCCGACGAACCAGAACACCGACGGCACCTTCCACGCGGCACCGAACGAGCCGAAATCCTCGCTGGCCGAGGTGGGCCCGGTCTCGCGGATGCGCCCGGCCGGGAAGTGCTTGCGGAACGCATCGACCACCCTGGTGGTGGCGTCGTCGTCGTTGGTCACCAACGAGTAATTGTCCAGCGGCGTGATTTCCGGCGGCTTCGGCGCACCCGAGGCCGCCGCCTCGGCGTTGACGATGCGGGTGATCGCGGCCAGCACGCGCTTGCGCACGCCTTCGTCGAAGGTGCGCACGTTGAGCTTGATGATGGCCTCGTCGGGGATCACGTTTTCCTTGGTGCCGGCCTGCAGCGAGCCGATCGTGAGCACCGCCGCCTCGGTCGGCGCCAGCTCGCGCGCCACGATGGTCTGCAGCCGCAGCACCGTCGATGCCGCCATCACCACCGGGTCGATGCTGGCCTGCGGCATCGAGCCGTGCGCGCCGCGCCCGAACAGGCGGATCTGCAGGCTGTCGGCGGCCGAGGTGATCACGCCCTTGCGCCCGCCGATGGCACCCGCCGGGCCCACCATCACGTGCTGGCCCAGCACCACGTCGGGTTTCGGGAAACGCTGGAACAGGCCGTCGTCGATCATCGCCTGCGCCCCTTGCGCGGTTTCCTCCGCCGGCTGGAACACCGCCATCAGCGTGCCCTGCCAACTGTCGCGATGCTGCGCCATCAAGGTGGTGGCGCCGACCAGCCAGGCGACGTGCATGTCATGGCCGCAGGCGTGCATCACCGGCACGGTGTTGCCTTCGTGATCGACCGCCGTGACCTTGCTGGCGTACGGCGCGTCGGTGGCTTCCTGCACCGGCAGCGCATCCATGTCCGCGCGCAGCATCACCACCGGCCCGTTGCCATTGCGCAACAGGCCGACCACGCCGGTCTTGCCGACGCCGGTGGTGACTTCATAGCCGGCCGCGCGCAGGTGCTCGGCGGCCAGGCCCGCGGTGCGGGTTTCCTGCATCGACAATTCCGGATGCGCGTGGATATCGGTGTACAGCGCCTCCAGCCGCGGCAGCAGCGCGCGGAGATGGTCCTGCAGCGTTTCGTCGGAGGGGACGGGGTGGTCGGTCATGGCGTTGGCACTCCTGGCGCGAAACGTGAGGAAGCATCATGGGCGGCTGACGGCGCTGAGCCCACGGATGGCGGTGATCTGTTGATTAGGCGGCGGCCCAAAAACTGAAGTGGACGTCATAAGGATGATGCGCCCGGCCTGCGTTTCGAATGGGTGAACTCCCGCCCTCACGCCGTCGGGTACGTACTCCACGCAACAGTTGACGATGCGATCGCGATCCAGCGCCTTACAGCAGATCGGGCGCCGGCGCCGTGTCGTTGCGCGACTGCCGCGCCACCACGCTGGTGGCGGTCAGGTCGCCGGTGACATTGCCCAGCGTGGCCAGCGCATCAGGGATGGTGTCCACTGCCAGCATCAGGCCCAGCGGGCTCAGTGGCAGGCCCATTGCCTGCGCCACGGGCAGGTTGGTGGCGATGAAGGTGACCTGGCCGGGCAGGCCCACCGAACCCAGGCTCACCACCACCGCCAGCAGCGCACCGGCGATGAGTTGCGCGGTGGACAGGTCCACGCCGTAGGCCCAGGCGATGAACGCGGCGGAGGTCATGTACTGCACCGGGCTAGTGAGGCGAAACAGGGTGACCGCCATCGGCAGCACCAGGCCGGCCACCGCCTTGGGATAGCCCAGCCGGCGATCGGCGCTTTCCAGCATCGCCGGCAGCGAGGCCAGCGACGACTGCGTGCTGATCGCCACCACCTGCGGCGGCACCAGCGCCAGCGCGAAGCGGCGCCAGCGCTCGCCACCGAAACCCACCGCCAGCGGCAGCATCATCACGGTAACCGACAGGTACAGCAGGCACTCCACCAGCACGTACATGCCCAGCGCGCTGAGCATGCCCAGACCCGAACGCGCGCACACCGACAGGATCAGCGCGAACACGCCCAGCGGCGCCGCCCACAACACCCAGCGCACGATCACGATCATTGCGTCGGCAATCGCCTGGAAGAAATCCAGCAGCAACGCGCGGCGCTCCACCGACACATGGGTCAAGGCAAAACCCAGGAACAGCGCAAACACCACCAGCGGCAGCATCGCACTTTGCGCCGCGGCCATGATCGCGTTGTGCGGCACGATGGCGGTGAGCGCATCCACCCAGTCGACCGGCGCGGCCTGCGCCGCCGTGGGCAAGGCCGCGTGGCCCAGCGCGGCGGTCAGCGCCGGGTCGTGCGCAAACAGCGAAAACACGAAAGGCGCGGCGAACGCGGCAAACAGCGCGCCGCCAGTCAGCACCACGATGAACACCACGATGGCGCGCCGCGCGATGCGGCCCGAAGCGGCCGCGTCGCTGGCCGTGTTCACGCCCAGCACCACCAGCGCCAATACCAGCGGCACCACTGTCATCTGCAACGCGTTCAACCACAGCTTACCGATCGGCTGCACTACATTGGCCACCTGGATGGCCACGGCCGGATGCCAGCCTGCGAGCACCAGGCCGATCACCGCGCCGGCGGCGAGGCCGATCAGGACGCGGGCGGTGGCATTCACCGCGCCTCCCCGGCGGCAAGCGCCGGCAATTGCCAGCTGGAACGCAGACGCCGGTACTCGGCCTGCGGCAACAACACGAACACCGGATGATCCTGCGGCTTCAGCCAGGCCAGCAGCGACTGCATTACCGCCGGCGTCATCGCGGTGCAACCGGCGGTGGCCGCGGTGGGTGATTTCCACAGGTGGGCAAAAATGCAGCTACCCGCCTGTGGTTTCGCGTCGGGGTTGTGTTCGATCACGAAGCCCTGGCGATAACGCTGGTCGCCATTGAAATGCAGGTCGCGCCGCATCGGCTCGCTGGCGCCTTTCACCGCCGCGGCGCCCACCACCTTGGCGTCGACGATGCGGTTGTATTGCGGCGAGGTGCTGACATCGACGCACCAGTCGCTGGCGCTCAGCGCGCGATACGGCATGGCGGTGTCGGCATGGGCCGCGTAGCCGAAGGCCTCGCCGATGCGGAACACACCGGCCGGACTGCGGTTATCGCCCTCGCGCTTCACCGGCCCGCCACTTTGCGCCGCGTTCAACCCCAGGCCCCAGCCCGCGCCGTTCTTGCCGATCGTCACCGGCATGGCGCTTTTCGCCATCTGCCAACGGCCGTGCCTTCGTTCGAACGTACGCAGGATGCCGTGGTCGGCGTTCCAGTCGGCGGTGGTCACCACGATCATCTGGCGGGCGTCGTGCCAGGGGACGCTCGACGTGCCGGCATGACCCGCACCGATGAGGGCGAACGCAAGAACGGCCGGCAGGGAAAAGTGGCGCATGGGCTACGGCGACCTCGCTTGAAGGAACCTCTCTCCCTTCGAGAGAGGGGCAGGGGTGAGGGTTCGGACGGAGCGGAATGTGCGGACTTGCCGAACCCTCACCCCAACCCCTCTCCCGGAGGGAGAGGGGCTCAAGCGGAGGGTCAGCAGGGAGGCATGGACGGCCAAATCAAGGCTCCAGCATCAGCTGGATGCGGTCGAGGTTGGCCAGCAATTGGGCATGGCGATCGTCATGGCCTTCGCACAGCAGGACGAACAGGCCATCGAGCAGGTGCTGCAACGCCGATTGGTACAGCAGCGGCTGGATGTACGGCAGCTCGTCATGCGCCGACACCACCAACGCGATGTCGGCCAGCGTGCGCAGCGGGTTGGCGGTGTGCCGCGTCACGGTGATCACCTGGCCACGGCGTTCGCGGAAATAGCGCGCGATCTTGCACAAGGCCTGATGGTTGCCGTGCTCGGAAAACACCAGCAGCACGTCGCCCGCGCTGGCGGCGGACACGTTGGCGGTCATCCGCGCGGTGTCGAAGTTGTGCACGGTGAGGATGCCCAGCAGCGACAGCTTCAGCGCAAAGCCGCGGGCGTAGATGTCGTCCTCGCCCAGGCCGATGATGAACACCTTGCCGTTCTGGCCGGCCTGGCCGATGGCGGCGGCGACGGCCTCGATGGTTTCCGCCGGATTGATCAGGCGGGTGGCCTCCTCCGCCTCCGACTTGCGCCGCCACAGGTTGCCGGCAAACACGCCGGGCGATTCGCCATCGGGTGCTGCGGCATGTGCCGGCGCATCGCCGTTGTCGGCGCGGGCATTGGCCTCGCCCACGGAATACTTCAGGTCGGGATAGCCCTTGTAGCCCAGCTTCTGGGTGAACTTCACCACGCTGGACTGGCTGATGCCCAGGGCATTCGCCAGCTGCTGCGAGGAGTAGTCGCGCAGCAGTTGCGCGTTTTCCAGGATGAAGTCGGCGATGCGCCGCTCCACCGCCGACATCCGGTCGCGCTCGGAACGGATTTTGACCAGTGGCGACATCAGGCTTCGATCTCCTCCAATCCCCTGATCTCGCGAATGCCCAGACCGGGCGCGTCCGTCACCGAGATCTCCGATTCGTTGAAGGTTACCCCACCGTCGACCGGGTTGAATTGCGACAGCGACGGGCCGTCCAGGTCGATCTTGGTGATCACGCCGGACTTGGCCACCGCCACGTGCACGGCGGCGGCCACGCTGATGCTGCTTTCCAGCATGCAGCCGATCATGCATTCCACGCCGTACATCGCGGCGATGTCGGCGATCTTCACCGCGTTGGAGATGCCGCCGGTTTTCATCAGCTTGATGTTGATGATGTCGGCCGCGCGCAGGCGGATCAGCTCGATCACCTCCATCGGGCCGAACACGCTTTCGTCGGCCATCACCGGTGTGTGCACGCGCTCGGTGACGTAGCGCATGCCGGCCAGGTCGCGCGCCTTCACCGGCTGCTCGATCAGCTCCAGCTTGATGCCGGCATCCTCCAGCGTCTGCAGCGCATACACCGCCTGTTTGGCCGTCCATCCCTGGTTGGCATCCAGCCGCAACAACGCGCGCCCTTCCACCGCCGCGTAGATCGCCTTGACCCGGTCGATGTCCACGCCGATGTCCTTGCCCACCTTGATTTTCAGCGACTCGAAGCCGCGCTCCACCGCCTCCACCGAGTCGGCCACCATCTTGTCGATGTAGTCGACACTGATGGTGATGTCGGTGGTGATCACCGGGTCGCCGCCGCCCAGCAACTTGTACAGCGGCGCGCCGTAGAGCTGACCCCACAGGTCGTAGATGGCGATTTCCACCGCCGCCTTGGCGCTGGTGTTCTTCTCCATCGCGCCCTGGATCAGCTGGGTGAGGTGGTTGAGGTCGGCGATGTCCTGGCCGATCAGCCGCGGCGAGATGTAATGGCGGATCGCGTCGATGATCGAGCCGTGCGTGTCGCCGGTGATCACGGCCGTGGCCGGCGCCTCGCCGTAGCCGACGTTGCCGCTGTCGGTGTGCACCATCACCACGATGTCCTCGACCATGTTGACGGTGCGCAACGCGGTCTTGAACGGCGTTTTCAGCGGCACCCGCAACATGCCGAACTTGATGTCGGTGATCTTCATTCGTAAGCCTTCATGGAATCCGTGTCCTCGAACTTTTCTTCGTGATGCGGCTAGGGGCGGATGCGCACGATGCTGGTCATGCGATCGACAAACGTCTGCTTGTCGTTGAACAGCAGCGGCAGCAGCGGTGTCACCGAGACCGCGTTGAGCTTGACCCGCGCCCGGCTGCCGTCGGCCTTGCGGTAACTCATGCCGCCCACGTCGTGGATCACGTACGGCTGGCCGTTGAACTGACCCAGCACCATCATCACGTGGCCGGGGATGTAGACGAGGTCGCCCGTCTGCAGCGCGTACGCCGCCGCGATGCGATCCTGGCGGCTGTCCTTGTCGGTGAACACGCGATGCGCCAGCGCGGGGCTGATCGCCTGCTTGCTGGTGTTGCGCGGCATCTGCACGCCCATGCTGCGATAGACGTCCGACACGAAACCGCTGCAGTCGCGGCCGTCGTAGGCATGACCCCAGCCGTAGCGTTCACCCAGGAACTTGAACGCCTGGCGGATCAGGTTGGCGCGGGTCAGCGGCAGGTAGTCGGCGGCGGTGTCGGTGTTTTTCTGCAGCAGCGCGGGAGCGAATTGCAGTTTGCCGTCGGCGCCGCGCAGCGGCAGTTGCAGCACGTGCGAGGTGTATGGCGTCTGCCCGTTCACCGGCTGGTCCGGCGGCAGGCCGGTCAGCAGCGGCACGCGCGTACCCATGTCCAGTTGCAGCTGCGACAGCGCCGGCTGCTCGCGGGTGAAGACGGTGCGCACGCTGGCGCCCGTCACCACGCGATACGGTTTCTTGTCGGCATAGCCGAACACTTGCGCCGCGCTGCCTTCGGCCACGTTCTCCTTCCCGGTCCACGCCGCGTAGCGCGGGCTGACCACGAACAGCCACTTGCCGTCGGCGCTGGTGTGCGCGATCACCACCGGAGTGCCGGGGAATTCCGCAGTCTCCTGGAAGCGGTCGATGTCGGTGTCGTCGTCGGAACTGAACACCCGCAGCGTGGTGGGAAAGCCGCGCAGCGCGGCACGGTGCACCACCAGGCCATAGCGGGTTTCCTGTTGCGCGGGGATCGCGTCCAGCGCCGCGTTGGCAGCTATCGCCTGCAGCGCAGAGGCGGGTACCGGCTTGCCATTGACGTCGTACAACGGATGCGCGGGCAGCGTGGACAACGGCTTGATCCAGCCCGTCACCCGCGCGCGATCCAGTGTGGTCGGCAGGGCGCGCAGGTCGTGCATCGACGGATCGCGCTGCAGCAGCTTCGCGTTCTGCGCCGCGATCGCCGCGCTATCCAGGATCACCCGGTCCGGCTGGGCTTGCAGACCGATCCAGAACGCGGGCGTCAATTGCGCCTCGCCCACGCCCAGCACGCCCGAGGGCGGCACCGTCAAGGTGGATGGTGCCTGACGCGCCGGCACCGGCGTAGCAACGAAGGCGAACGTCAGCAGGGAAACGAGTAAGGGCAATCGCATCATCCGGGTCCTGTAGAAGTTCAACCGAGCGCCATCATCGACATCAGATGCGCCACCACAATGCCAAAGCCGGTACCGAGGATATAGCCCAGCAGAGCCAGCAGAATCCCCACCGGCACCAGCGATTTTGAGTAACTGGCCGCCAGGATCGGTGTGGCCGCCACGCCGCCGATATGCGCCAGCGAAGCGATGCCGCACAGGAACAGATCGAAGCGGAACAGCTTGGCGAAACCCACCAGCAGCACCGCGTGGATTGCGATGACGGTGACACCGCACAGCAGGTACAGCGGCGCGGCGGCGATGCCATGGAAGTTGCTTTGCGAGGCCAGCACCGCCACCACGCTGATCAACAGCGCACCGGAAATCGTGCCCGCACCGGGGTAGCGCGCCAATGGCGTATGCGCCACCACCAGGCCCGCGCCGGTGGCCAGCAGGATGGTCCAGGTGGTGGCGCTGAGCATGCTGGAGGTGGGCAGTTTCGTTGCCAGCCAGCCGGCCAGCGCGGCCGCCAGCAAGGCCATGCCCAGCCACAGCAGCACGCTTTCCGGCGTGGTGGGCCCGGTCGGTTTCGCCGCCGCCACCTCCAGATCGCCACTGGATTTCGCGCCAGTCCAGCGGTTGAACGCCGGCGCCAGCCGTGCCACCGAAAACAGCACCACCACCCACATCGAGTAGCACAGCGCATCGGTCAGCAGCGACATCGCCAGCAGCGCGTCCGACATGCCGATCGACTGCTTCACCGCGATCATGTTGGCGGTGCCGCCCACCCAGCTGCCGCTCAGCGCCGCCAGCGGCTGCCAGGTATCGCCCGGCAGCCAGCCACGGTAGATCAGGAAAGTGCTGATGAACGCCACGAACAGGCTCACCGACGTGCAGGCAAACACGGCCAGCACGCGAGGGCCCAGCGCCCAGATCGCGCGCAGGTCGCAATTGATCATCAACAGGAACAGCAGCGCCGGCACCAGATGCGACACCAGCATCGATTGCGCCGCATGGATCTCCGCGTTGACCTGCCACAGCCCCGACACCGCCAACGCGGTGACCAGCAGGTAGGTCAGCACGATCGGCGGCAACACCGAAAACAGCTTCCAGCCGGTACGCCGTTCGACCGCCGGAAACAGCCCGGCGGCCAACAGCATCACCGCCAGGTAGGGCCAGACCGTTTGGATCACATGCGTCCCCTTGTGGGCCGTTCGCCGATGCGCGGCAACGGGCCGGTTTGCGCCGCCAAGGAATAGGTGATTCTTTTCAAGTTCAATCGAAGCATAAATTATTGACCAGCATTTGCAAGCGTGTTACACAGCCGCATCTGGGGTCTTCAAGGCGGGCATGGCGCGATGCACTCACGGTTACCTGTCGCAGTGAAACCACGTGGGCGGCGTCTGGCGCTGGCGCTGCTCGCGCTGCTGTTCGCCGGCCCGCTGCTGGCCAGCTCGCAGGATGACAACCGCGCAATGGCGCCCATCATCGCGCAGATCGACGCCGGGCATTTCCACGAGGCGCAGGCGGCGATCGACCGCGCGCTGGCCCAGCCGCAGCTTTCCACCGAGCGGCGGCACGCGCTGGCGTTCCAGCGCGAACGCATGCGCCGCATCCTGCTCGACTTCACCCTCGACGCCGACGACGTCGAGGCGCGCGTACGCAAGCAGATCCCCGACCTCACCGACGCCGAGTTCGCCAAATGGAACGCGGCCGGCCTGTTCGAACACCAGGTCATCGACGGCCGCACGCTGTACTTCAAGCGCTCGCCGGGCAACCTGTTCCGGCTCAGCCCCGAGGCGGTGGCGCGGCGCGCGGTGCAGACGCCGATCACCGACGGCCCGATGGAATCGTTGAACGACGCGCAGCGCGCGATCTACCACGCTGCGCTGGCCGAACACCGCAGCAGCGTGCTGCCGCGCCGCGTGCGCATGACGCAAACGCTTACCGTGGATGTCGACGCCGTGCCCGCCGGTGAAACCGTGCGCGCGTGGATTCCCTACCCGCAGGCGGTGCCGGGCCAGCAGCAGGACATCCGCTACATCGCCAGCATGCCGGCGCAGCATCGCATCGCGCCCGCGTCCGCCCTGCAGCGCACGGTGTACCTGGAGCAGCCCGTGGTGGCGGGAAAGAAGACCGCATTCTCGGTGACCTACGAGCTGACCCTGTTTGCCCAATACCACGCCATCGACCCGGCCAGGGTGACACCGCTCTCCGCCGCCAGCGCGGAAGCCGTGCAGTGCAGGGATGGTCACGACGATGCAGCGCCCTGCTCCATCTTCCCCGTCCACGGCACGGCCCACGCGGAGGCCGAACTGGCGCCGTACCTGGCCGAGCGTCCGCCGCACATCGTGTTCACCGATGCGATGCGCGCGTTCTCGCGCAAGGTCGTTGGCGACGAGAAGAACCCGTACCGCATCGCGCAGAAACTGTTCGCCGCGGTCGACAGGATTCCCTGGGCCGGCGCGCGCGAGTACTCCACCATCAGCAACATCAGCGACTACGCGCTGCACGCCGGCCACGCCGATTGCGGCCAGCAGGCCCTGCTGCTGATGACCCTGCTGCGGCTCAACGGCATCCCCACGCGCTGGCAGTCCGGGATGGTGTTTTCGGACGACGGCACCGATTACAGCAACATCCACGACTGGGGCTATCTGTACCTGGCGCCGTACGGCTGGGTGCCGATGGACGTGACCACCGGCCGGCTGCAGCCCGGCGCCGGCGACGACCAGGCGCTGGCGTGGTTCTACCTCGGCGGCCTCGACAACTACCGCATCGCATTCAACAACGACTACGGCCGCACGTTCGTGCCGCCGAAGCAGCATTTCCGGTCCGACAACGTGGACTCGCAGCGCGGCGAAGTGGAGTGGCGCGGGGGCAACCTCTACTTCGACCAGTGGGATTACGGCTTCGATTGGCAGATCCAGGCAGCGACGCAGGGACGCAAAAGCAACTAACCAGCAGCTTTCATAAAGAGGCATCGACGGCGTCGATGGGGAGAAGGGGTATGAACAGCAACAACCGCAAGCTACGCAGGACCGTGCTGTGCATGGCGCTGGGCCTTGGCCTGGCGTCGCTGGCCGTGCCGGCCGCCTTTGCCGGCAGCAACGACGGTTCCGTGGTGGGCCATACCGCCGCCGGTGCCGTGATCACGGTGAACAACACCGCCACCGGCTTCACCCGCTCGGTCACCGCCGACGCCAAGGGCAACTACCGCTTCCCGTTCCTGCCGGTGGGCACCTATACGCTGGAGAGCAGCAAGGACGGCGCACCGGTGGGGCACCCGGTGAATGTCACCGTCAGCCTGGGCAATGCCACCACCGTCAACGTGGGCGCCGCGGACAACGCGACGGCGCTGGAAGCGATCAGCGTCAGCGGCACCATCCTGCCCGGCGTGGACGTGAGTTCCACCGAATCAGCCACCAATGTCACCCGCGAGCAGTTGAGCCGCATCCCGGTGGACCAGAACATCACCTCGGTGGCGATCCTGGCGCCGGGCGTGAATCGGGGCGTGGCGGGTTTCGGCGGCATCTCCTTCGGCGGCTCGTCGGTGGCGGAGAACTCGTTCTACGTCAACGGCCTCAATGTCACCGACTTCTACAACCGCAACGGCTTCTCCTCGGCGCCGTTCGCGTTCTACCAGGAGTTCCAGGTCAAGACCGGCGGCTACTCGGTGGAGTTCGGCCGCACCACCGGCGGCGTGATCAACGCGGTGACGCGCTCGGGTACCAACGACTTCCACTTCGGCACCGAGATGACGCTGGAGCCGGGCAACTGGCACTCGCGCGCCGACGACCACTACCGCGCGGACGGCACCCGCTACATCACCGCCGGCAAGGACCGCGACTCGCTGGTCAAGCTCAACGGCTACGTGTCCGGCCCGATCGTCAAGGACAAGCTGTTCTTCTTCGCGATGTACGAGGCGCGCGGTGCCACCCCGCGCAACACCAACGACGACGGCACCGTGCTCACCAGCAACGGCTCGGACACCGGCTTCTGGGGCGCCACCATCGACTGGCACGTCAACGACAGCAACCTGCTGAGCGCCATGGCGTTCTCCGACAAGGACAAGAACATCGGCGACGTCTACGACTACGACTACGCCACCGACACGATCGGCAGCAAGACCAACGAGATCTATACCGACACCGGCGGCAAGAACTGGGCCCTCACCTGGACCAGCTACCTCACCAACGACTTGTCGATGAAGCTGATGTACGGCCGCAACAACCGCGAATCGTTCAACCGTGGCCTCAGCGACCTGGAGTGCAACCGCGTGGCCACCGATGGCGACATCCCGCTGCCGGGCATCGGCCTCGGTTGCACCACCAACAGCGCGGTGAGCCAACGCAATGACGTGCGCAAACAGGCGCGCGCCGACTTCGAATGGACGCTGGGCGATCACCTGCTGCGCTTCGGCTACGACAGCGAGAAGAACACCTCCGATTACGACCGCTACTACCCCGGCCCCGGCGCGATCTACTACAACGTCTACCAGGCCGCGCCCGGCTCCTCGATCCCCAACCCCAGCGGCGGCGTGGTGCCGGCCGGCTACACCGGCTACGTGCGCGCCCGGCGCTACGAAATCTCCGGCACGTTCGAAACCACCAACTCCGCCTATTACATCGAGGACAACTGGCAGGTCACGCCCAACGTGCTGCTGAACCTGGGCCTGCGCCGCGACGGCTTCGACAACAAGACCGGCGATGGCGACAGCTACATCAAGATGGAAAACATGATCGCGCCACGGCTGGGCTTTTCGTGGGACATGCACGGCGACGGCACCACCAAGCTGTTCGGCAACCTGGGTCGCTATTACCTGCCGGTGGCCAACGTGATCAACATCAAGCAGGCCGGCGGCCTGCTGGACGAGCGCACCTACTACGCGTTCGACGGCTGGGAAACGCGCGACCGCAACGGCTCGCCCTACGCGATGCCGATCCTGGGCCCGCAACTGGGCGGCGTGGATGTGTCGCAGGGCGACGGCAGCGTGGGCGACCTGCGCTCGGAGGTCGACCACGACATGGACCAGGTCTACCAGGACGAGTTGATCCTGGGCTTCCAGCAGATGCTCAACGACAAATGGTCGTGGGGCGTCAGCGGCACCTACCGCCGCCTGCACAACGCCATCGACGACATGGGCATCACGCAGACGCCCTGCGGCCCGCTGCTCGACAGTGATGGCGACCCGAGCACGCAGTGGGTGATGGCCAACCCCGGCTCCAAGGTCTCCATCTGGGGCGACACCAACTGCGACGGCACGCCCGACGGCTACGTGGACATCGACACCGCCAAGCACGGCTGGGCGATGTACGACAGCGACGGCAACTACCTGGGCGAGCGCGGCTGGGTGAAGCCCAAGCGCACCTACACCGCGATGGAATTCCAGATCGACCGCGCGTGGGACGACAAGTGGGCGTTCAACGCGTCGTACACGCTATCGTGGAGCCGCGGCAATGCGGAAGGCCCGGTCAACTCGGACACCAACTTCGACGACACCGGCCGCACCGAGAACTTCGACGACCCGTGGGTCAACTTCGGCGGCGATGGCTACCTGCCCAACGACCGCCGCCACCAGATCAAGCTGCGCGGCACCTATGCCATCACGCCGCAGTGGCAACTCGGCGCGGATCTGCAGATCCTCTCCGGCACGCCGGTCACCGGCTTCGGCAGCGGCAATCCGTACGACGCCACCTCGTACCACAGCTATTACATCTGCGTGCAGAACTGCGGCTTCATCCCGGGCGAGGTGGACGCCGATGGCGACCCGGTGCCGTATCCGTCCGAGCAGCGCGTGTACGAACGCTCGCCGCGCGGCAAGTACGGCCGCACGCCATGGAACTACGACTTGGGCGCAAGCATCAGCTGGCAGAAGCCGATCGGCACCGACGGCCGCATCAAGGCCAAGTTCGCGGTGTACAACCTGCTCAACTCGCAGCGCACGCTGGGCGTGAACCAGGACCTGCAGACGTCCATTTCCGACAGCACCAGCGACACCTTCGGCGAAGGTATCCGCTTCCAGTCGCCGCGCTTCGCCCAGCTCACGGTGAGCCTGGATTTCTGACGCATCTCCCCCTTGGCGACCCGCCTGCGCTGCAGCGGGTCGCCATTTTTTCTTTCAGGGTGCGGCCATGCCAGGGCCACACACACTGCAAACACCATCGGGGCTATGGTCGAAGCCGGCCCGTGACCGGGAAACCGCATGAAGACGATCGCAAGCCTCGCCATCCTCGCCGCACTGGCTGCGGGCGCCGCCCAGGCGCAGGACCCGCCGATCACCATCGACAGCCACGTCGACATCCCGTTCGACTACATGGGCGAGCCGCGCTTCGACGTGGGCAAGCCCACGCCGCTGCTGGTTGACCTGGGCAAGATGGAGCGCGGCGGATTGGACGCGGCGTTCTTCGTGGTCTGGGTGCCCCAACACAAGCTCGACGCCGCCGGCTACGCTCAGGCGGTGAAACAGGCCAGCCAGAAATACGACGGCATCGGCCGCATGCTGATGATGTATCCCGACCGCATCCGCCTGGCCACCACACCCGAGCAGTTGATGGACAACCATCACGCCGGCCTGCTCTCGGCGACCATCGCGATCGAAAACGCCTACTCGCTCGGCCACGACATCCATCGCCTGGACGCCGCGTTCGATCGCGGCGCGCGCTCGGTAGGCCTGGTGCATGTCGGCGACAACGACCTGTGCACCAGTTCGCAGCCCGATACCAGACACGGCGAGCCGGCGATGAACGACGCCGCCGATACCGGCATGAGCGACTTCGGCCGCGCCGTGGTGAAGCGGGCCAACCAGCTGGGCATGATGGTGGACGTATCGCACGCTTCCGACGCCTGCGTGCGCGACGCCTTGAAGGTGTCGACGGCGCCGATCATCGCCTCGCACTCCGGCGCGCGCGCCGTGCTCGATCACCCGCGCAACCTGCCCGACGACCTGCTGCGCGCGATCGCCGCCAAGGGCGGCGTGATCCAGGCGGTGGCGTACAAGGAGTTCCTGAAGCACGACCCGGCCCGCGAAGCCGCCGAGGAAAAACTGCAGAAGGCCGTGGCGAAAGCCGCCGGCGACACGAAGTACGACAGCGACAAACACGACTACCTGCCCGCGATGGCCGTCGGCATGGCGCAGATCCAGCAGCAGCATCCGCTGCCCACGCTGGACGAGTACCTGGAGCAGATCCGGCACATGGTGCAGGTCGCTGGCATCGACCATGTCGGCATCGCGTCGGACTTCGACGGCGGTGGCGGCATCACCGGCTGGGCCGACGCCAGCGAAACCCGCAACCTCACCACCGCGATGCGCCGGCACGGTTTCAGCGACGCCGACATCGCCAAGCTGTGGGGCGGCAACCTGTTGCGCGTATGGGGCGAGGTGGAGCGCGATGCAGCAAAGCATTGAAGGTCTGGCCGCGGGCCAAACCACCACTCGCCCGGAAAGCCCCCCGCCCGTCATCCCAGCGAAAGCTGGGATGACGGGAATGCTTCGATATTCCCGCGCCTTCCTCGCCGCCGCGCTTCTTGGGCTGGCCGCGGCGCTGGTGCCGGTACACGCCGAAGTTTCCTCTGCGCGTTCCCGTGCCACCTACGACCCCATCGTCGATGCGGCGATCGCCCGCTACCGCCTGCCCGGCATTGCCGTCGGCGTGATCGAAAACGGCAAGGTCGTCTACACCCGCACCGCGGGCGAAACCGTGGCCGGGTCGGGCGAAAAGATCACCCCGCAAACGCTGTTCAAGATCGCCTCCAACAGCAAGGCGATGACCACCGCCCTGCTGGGCCGGCTGGTGGATCAGGGCAAGCTGCGCTGGGACGATCCGGTGACGAGGTACCTGCCGCAGTTCCGCATGCACGACGCCTGGGTCACCGCCAATATGCGCGTGGCCGACCTGCTCACCCATTCCAGCGGCCTGCCCGAGGGCGGCGGCGACCTGATGCTGTGGCCGGAACCGAACACATTCACCCGCGCCGACATCATCCACGCGCTGCGCTATATCGAGCCGGGTTACAGCTTTCGCTCGCAATACCAGTACGACAACCTGCTCTACGTGGTGGCCGGCGAAGTGGCCGCCGCGGCCGGCGGCGCGCCGTACGAGACGTTGATGCGGCGCGAGGTGTTCGAACCGCTGGGGCTGGACCGCTGCCAGGTCGGCAGCTGGAATCGCGACGGCGTGGGCAACGTGGCGCAACCGCATTACCGCCACGACGGCCGCAACGTGCCCATGCACGAGGACGGCGCCACCATTCCCGCGATCACCTCGGCGCCGGCCGGCGGCATCCGCTGCGATCTCACCGACATGCTGGTTTGGGCGCGCAACTGGCTGGTGCCCACGCCGGCGCAATTGCAGTGGCTGTCGTGGCCGCAGCGCACCACGCTGCAGGCGCCGCACATGCTGATCCCCGTATCCACCCAGCGTCGCCAGTGGGACAACACGCATGTGATGGCCTACGGCTACGGCTGGCGCATGGCCGACATCGATGGCGCATGGGCCGTGTGGCATACCGGTACGCTCGGCGGCATGTATTCGATGCTGGCGCTGCTGCCCGACCGGCAGAGCGGTTTCGTGTTCATGATCAATGGCGAGGCGGAGGACGCGCGCACGGTGCTGGGCGAAGTGCTGATGAAACACTTCACCGCACCGCAAGAACGCCGCGGCGTGGCGTGGTACGCGGACGCGCTGGACGAGCAGGTGAAACAACGCCCGGCGTCGGCTTCGGCGCCGGACACCTCGGCGCGCCAACCCGTCGGACCGGCCGAACTGGCGGCGTTCACCGGCATCTATCGCGATCCCTGGCTGGGCGAGGCCGCCGTGTGTCCACGCGGCGGCCAGGTGCGTTTCACCGCGAAGAAATCGCCGCGTCTGGCCGGCACGGTGATGCGGCTGGGTACCCGCTATTTCGTGCACTGGGACGATGATGGCGTCGATCCCGATGCGTGGATGGACTTCCGTACCCCCGGTGATGGGCCAACCATGATGCGCATGGCCAAGCTCGACCCGCAGGGCGACTTCAGTTCGGACTATGAAGACCTGCGCTTCGAACGCGTGGGAGATTGCCCATGAGCTACTTCTTTTTCCTTCCCCCGCTTGCGGGGGAAGGTGCCCGGAGGGCGGATGGGGGCCAACCGGAGCATGCAACCTCTGACCTTCGAGGCTTTCGACAAAAGCGCCCCCATCCGCCTTTGGCACCTTCCCCCGCAAGCGGGGGAAGGAAGGCGATGGCGCTGTTGGCGTGCCTGCTGATAGGGAGCGCCCATGCAGCCGCGCAAGTCACGCGCTCATCCGCCCGCACCGCCGCCGAAGCCGGCCTGGTCGATATCCGCACGCGGGTGCCCGACATCGCCGAGGACATCAAGTACGCCGGCCGCGACAATTTCGTGGGTACACGTATAGACGGCTATCTCGCACCCAAATGCCTGCTGCTGCAACCGGTGGCCGATGCGCTGGCACGCGTCGAGCATGAGCTGCGCTCCCGACATCTGCGTCTGAAGATCTGGGATTGCTACCGCCCCGCCCGCGCCGTGGCGCATTTCGTGCGCTGGGCGCACGGCCTGGACGACCTGCGTACCAAGCCGCAGCATTATCCCGACCTGCACAAATCGCAGCTGCTGGGCGATTACATCGCGCCGGTGTCCGGGCACAGCCGTGGTGCTACCGTCGATCTCACGCTGCAGCGTTGCACCGCCGACGACGCTTGCGCGGCGCTGGACATGGGTACGGATTTCGATTTCTTCGGCACGCGTGCGCATACCGACGCTGCCAACGTTACCGCCAAACAACGCGCCAACCGTCAACTGCTGCTCGATACGATGGCACGCGAAGGCTTCAGGAACTACCCGCTGGAATGGTGGCATTACACGCTGCAACCTGAGCCGACGCCGCACACGCTCTACGACGTACCGGTGCAATGAGCGCCGCATGAGATCGCCATGCCGATTCACGCGCTTTCCGCGCCGTCGACGGGATGATGCATCGATGCCCAGGCCCTTCGATTCCCGACGCTGGCGTAGCGCCACGCTGCTGCTCCTGATCGCGCTGCTGGCCGCCTGCGCCCATGCGCCGCCGCGCAACCCGCTGGCCACCTGGGTGCCCTCGCCCAACCACGACATCCGCCGGCCGGTGCTGATCGTGCTGCATTACACCGACCAGGATTCGGTGCAACAGAGCCTGCACACGTTGCGCACCGCCAACAGCGGCGGTCCGGTGAGCGCGCATTACCTGATCGGCGCCGACGGGCACATCTACCAGTTGGTGTCCGACCAGCTGCGCGCCTGGCACGGCGGACCGGGACGCTGGGGCACGATCACCGACATCAACTCCGCCTCGATCGGCATCGAGCTGGACAACGATGGCGCCACCCCGTTCGCCCAGCCGCAGATCGCCGGCCTGCTGCGGCTGCTCGCCGACCTCACCACACGGCTGCACATCCCGCCCACGCAGATCGTGGGGCACGAGGATTTCGCGCCCACCCGCAAGGTCGATCCCGGCTCACTGTTTCCCTGGCAGCAACTGGCCGCCGCCGGTTACGGGCTGTGGCCGCGGGCGCCGCTGATCGACCCGCCGGCCGGCTTCGACCCCTGGATGGCGCTGGCGCTGGTGGGTTACCCGCTGGACGATCGCGCCGCCGCGGTACGCGCGTTCCACCACCACTATCGCGGCATCGAGGGCGAGACGCTGGATGCGACCGATCTGCGCGTCCTCTACAGCCTGGTGCAGACGATCGAACGCGGCGACGACGCGCACTGACTCCCACCACGGCGTCGAGCCGGATCGGCGTGGGAATCCACAACCCTGTGGCGATTGCGTTGCGCAGGCACACCTGCGCGGACCGCGTGCGCTACCCTCGCATGCTGGTTCGACACGACGAGTCACCCTACCTGGAGAGGACGCCATGACACCCATCATCCGCACGACCTTGCTGCGCGGCTCGGCCTTGCTGCTGGCCTTCGGTTTGCCGACGCTGCATGCCACCACCTACGTGTACGTCTCCAACGCCACCGACGGCACCATCTCGACGTACCAGCTGGCCGAGCAGACCGGCAAGCTCACCCCCGGCGCCACCGTGACCGCGGGCGGCAACGTGATGCCGATGGCAGTCAGTCCCGACCATCGCTACCTGTACGCCAGCGTGGACAAGCCCACCCACGCGGTGCAGACCTTCACCATCGATCCCGCCACCGGGGGCCTGGACAAGGTTTCGCAATCGCCGGTGTGGCATCCGATGGCCTATATCTCGCTGGACCGGACCGGCAACTACCTGTTCGCCTCATCCTACGACGACGACGTGGTGACGGTGACGCCGATCCACGCGGGCAAGCTGGCCGACCAACCCACGCAGACGCTGAAGACCGACCGCAACACCCACTCGGTGCACATCGACAACAGCAACCGCTACCTGTTCGCGCAGACCCTCGGCGGTGCCAAGGTGTTCCAGTACCGCTTCGATGCGAACACCGGCAAGGTCACCGCGAATGATCCGCCCGCATTGCAGTTGCCGACCGGGCTGGGCGCACGCCATATCGCCTTTTCACCTGACGACCGCTACGTCTACGTGCTCGACGAACTGCAAGACAAGGTGATCACCTACGCGCTCGATCCCGCCACCGGCCGGCTCACCCAGCAGGCCGTCACCAGCGCGATGCCGGCCGACACCACCCTGGTACCCGGCGCGCCGCGCTTCGTGCGCAACCCCACGCCGGCGCAGCGGCCGCACGCGGACACCAGCAACGATATCTGGGCCGCCGATATCCACGTCACGCCGGACGGCAGGTTCCTCTACACCTCCGAACGCACCAGCAGCGTGCTGAGCGCGCTCAAGGTCGACAAGGCCAGCGGCGCGCTGACCCTGGTCGGCACCTACCCCACCGAGAAGCAGCCGCGCGGCTTCGCCATCACGCCCGACGGCAAATACCTGATCTGCTCGGGCGAGAAGTCGGATCACATCTCCGTGTTCGACATCGACCCCACCAGCGGCGCGCTGAAACTCAACGGCCGTTATCCCGTCGGCCAGGATGCGAACTGGGTCGAGGTGGTGAAGTTCTGACGGCCGCCGCGGTTGGGTGGCTTTTCGTTTCGGCGCGTATTGCCAAGCCGCTGCAAAGCCCAACCGCTTGCTTCCCCCGCTTGCGGGAGAAGCTGCCCGGAGGGCTGAAGGGGGCCTTTCGTTCGCGCGGTAAAAGCCCAATCAAGAGCGCCCTCTTCCGCCTTACGTGCCGCTCCTGCGGCACGCCCTTCGGGCCGGCTTCGCCGTTCGCTTCGGCATCCTGCCTTCGCAGTCGAGCACCTTCTCCCGCAAGCGGGAGAAGGGACAGCGCCCCCATCCGCCCTATCGGGCACCTTCCCCCGTAAACGGGGGAAGGAACATCTCGCGCAGTAGCACCCAAGCTTGCTTCCCCCGCTCGCGGGGGAAGCTGCCCGGAGGGCTGAAGGGGGCCTTTCGTTCGCGCGGTAAAAGCCCCAATCAAGAGCGCCCTCTTCCGCCTTACGTGCCGCTCCTGCGGCACGCCCTTCGGGCCGGCTTCGCTGTTCGCTTCGGCATCCTGCCTTCGCAGTCGAGCACCTTCTCCCGCAAGCGGGAGAAGGGACAGCGCCCCCATCCGCCCTGTCGGGCACCTTCCCCCGTAAACGGGGGAAGGAACTTCTCCCGCATGCAGGGAAGGGAAAGCGCGTTTTCAGCCGCGCGGCGGCGGCGCCGAGGACTCGCGTTTGACCAGCGAATACTTCATCACCTGGTGATTGCCGGCTTTGGGTTTGCCGCTGCGCTTGCAGCGGATTTCCTCCAGCATCAGGCGCACGGCGGTGCGGCCCATCGCCGTTACCGGCTGGTGGATGGTGGTGAGCGTGGGCCAGATGGTGGTGGCCACAGGAGTGTCGTCGAAGCCGGTGACCGACAGATCGCCGGGCACGCGCAGGCCCATGCCATGGGCCACTGCAACCACGGCCGCGGCCATGTCGTCGTTGCTGGAAAGAATCGCGGTGGGCCGGTTTTTCAGCTTCAGCAGCGTGCTGGCCGCCGCCAGGCCGGAGCGGTAGGTGAACAGCCCCGGCACGATGTGCTCGGCCGGCACCGTGAGACCCGCACGCGCCATGGTGTCGATGAAACCCTGCGCGCGCAGTACCGCCGGCGTGTGCTTGGGGTCGCCCTTGATCAGCGCGATCGCGGTGTGGCCCAGATCCAGCAGGTGCTGGGTCATCGCGCTGGCGCCCTGGTAGTCATCGATGCGCACGGAACTGACGTCCGCTACCGGTGCGCCGGTGGCCACCGCCACCACGGTGATGTTGGCCAGGTCCAGCTCGCGTTTGGTCTGGCGCGAATCGCACAGCGGCGGCGGCAGGATGACGCCGTCCACGCCGGTGTCCAGCAGGCGCTGCATCGCTGCGCGCTGGCTGCGGATGCCGCTGCATTTTTCCACCAGGATCTGCGCACCGCTGAGGCTGCCCTCTTCCAGCACGCCGATCATCAGCTGGTTCAGATAGGCCGCGCTGGGGTTGCTGTAGAGCAGGCCGATCCGCGCCGCGTTGGACGAACGCAATGAACGCCCCGCCAGATTGGGCCGGTAGTTGAGCTCTGCCGCGGCGGCCAGCACGCGATCGCGCATCGCCTCGCCCACGCGCGGGTTGTTGTTCATCACCCGCGAGGCGGTCATCGGCGAAACGCCGGCGCGGCTGGCGACATCGAGGATGGTGACGGTTTGCGAAGTGCGACGCTTGGTCTTGGCCATGAAGCCTCCTGAGCGTCCAGTTTACCCGGCGTGCGGCGAAACGGCGGCACCCGCGGCCACGTGTCCGACGAGGAAGCGGCGCACCTCGGACATGTCCGGCATGGCAGAGAACGAACCGCGCCGACCGACCGCCAGCGCACCGCAGGCGGCGGCGAAACCCAACACCGCGTCGCGCGTGTCCGCGTCGACCATCAGATCGGCCAGTGAATTAGGCTGCGCCTGATGCTCGGCGAGGCTGTAGAGCAAGCCGCCCACGAACGCATCGCCCGCGCCGGTGGTGTCGACGGCAGCTACGGCATGCGGTTGGAAACGACCCGCCTGGGTGGGCGTCAGCCAATGGATCGCGGCCGCGCCGTCGGTGACGATGAGGCAGCGGGCGTGGCCCTGCCACAGGCGTTGATATACCGCCTCGCGGCTGCCCGCCTCGGCGGCCATGAAATCCAGCTCTTCCACGCTCAGCTTGACCAGGTCGGCGGCGGCCAGCGTTGCCCACAAGCGTGGATGTGGCTTCTCGCCCGCCGGCCACAAGGCCGGACGCAGGTTCATGTCGAAGCTCACCAGCGCGCCCGCCTTGCGAGCCCGCACCATGCCTTCCAGTGTCACCGCCGCGATCGCCTCCTCGGTGAGGCTGTTCGAGCACACGTGGAAGATCGCCGCGTCGGCGAAGGCGCGTTCGTCGAAGTGACGGCTGCGAAACAGCAGGTCGGCCGACGGCGGTCGATAGAAACTGAAACTGCGCTCGCCGCTGGCATCGAGCGACACGAACGCCAGCGCCGTGTTCGCCTTGTCGGTGCGCTGCACGTAACGCATGTCCACGCCCGCATCGGCCAGGCTGCGCAGCAGCAGGTCACCGAACGCATCGGCACCCAGCATGCCGGCGAACGCCGCGTGTCCGCCCAGCTTCGCCACCGCCACCGCCACGTTCGCCGGCGCGCCGCCGGCATGCGGCAGGTAGGCCGGCGGCGACGACGGATCGGTGGGCGGCTGGGCGTGGAAATCGATCAGCGCCTCGCCGAAACAGAGGATGCTCTTCATGCCAGGCGCGATCCCTTGAAGCCGTAGTACAGGATGTAGACGTAGCACAGCAGCGGAATCACGAACGCATGCTGGATGCCGATCTGGTCAGCCAGCGCGCCCTGCGCGATCGGCAGCACGGCCCCACCCACGATGCCCATGATCATCAGCCCCGAGGCGCGACCGGTCAGCGGGCCCATGTTGTCGATGCCCAGGGTGAAGATGGTGGGGAACATGATCGAGTTGAACAGGCCGATCGACACCACCGCCCACACCGCCACGTTGCCGTGCGAGGCCATGGTGCCGATCACCATCAGCCCGGCGATCAGCGCGAACACGCCCAGCAGGGTGCGCGGGTCGAGCACCTTCATCAGCAACCAGCCCACCGCACGGCCCACCACGGCGCCGCCCCAGTACAACGCCACGTAATGGGCGGCGGCGGCTTCGCTGATGTTGCCGATGTCCGGCCGGGCGATGAAGTTGATCAGGAAGCTGCCGATCGACACTTCCGCGCCCACGTAGACAAAGATGGCCACCACGCCCAACGCCACGCGCGGATGGCGCAAGGCGTCGATGAAGCGATGCTCGCTGGCCGCCGAGGCGTCCTCACTGGTGGCCAGCGGCGGCAACCGGAACAGCCAGATTGCCAGCGCCAGCAGCACCAGCACGACGGTCAGTACCAGATAAGGCCCCTGCACCAGCCGCGCCTGCGACATCCGGTAGGCGACCTGTTCGGCTTCCGGCAGCGCGGCCAGCGCGGCGGCCCCCAGCGTGGCGCCGGACAGGATCAGCGGCCCGATGATGTACGGCCCCAGCACCGTGCCCACCGAGTTGAACATCTGCGCCAGGTTCAGCCGGCTCGACGCCAGCCGCGGCTCGCCCAGCAGGCTCACGTACGGGTTGGCCGCCACCTGCAGCGCGGTGATGCCGCTGGCCATGATGAAGAACGCGAACAGGAACAGCGGATACGACGACACCGCGGCCGCCGGCAGAAACAGCACGGCGCCCACCGCGGTCACCAGCAAGCCGGTGATGATGGTGGCGCGGTAGCCGATGCGCGCCAGCAGCGCGCTGCACGGCACCGACATGATGAAATACGCCCCGAAGAAGGTGAACTGCACCAGCATCACCTCGAAATAATTGAGCGTGAAAAGGCCCTTGAGGTGCGGGATCAGGATGTCGTTGAGTACCGTCATCAAGCCCCACATCAGGAACACGGCATTGATCACGATCAGCGCGGTACGGGTACTGGCGTTGCTACGAGGCATGGCGCGGCTACCTTGGTGAAAAACGATGGGTGGGCAGAATCGATGTCGATACCACGCGGAGCTTCCGCCATCCGCGCCGTGGGCGGCAAGCACGGTGACGCTGACGACGCCACGTTGCCTGATCCCCCGGCTGCCGACGAATCACTCGCCGACCCGTGTGATAACGTTACCCGCAAATCGCGATCAGGAAAAGCCTGCCGCCACATGGGCACGAATCCGTCGTCTGCGTCTAGGGCAACGCTGATCAAGTATCGCCACCGTCATGATGACTGGAAGGCTCGCAGGTGGTGGTGCGTGGCGCCGGCAAGACTGGCCGTCTTGCCAAGCCGCGCGGCATCGCCTGCGAGCCTTCCAGTCATCACCTCGTCGTTTCAGATTCAACACGTTGAGGCCCATCCTCTCTGTCCGCATGCCTTCGGTCCGCCGCCTCGACAGACGGCCAGTCTGCCTTCGCCGACGGCCCTGTGGCCTGCGAACAGAGAGAATGGGTGACGGCGGTGATACTTGATCAGCGTTGCCCTAGGCCCCTCTCGGAGAAACCCGCATGAACCTCACCCACGTTGGCCGTGCAGCACATCGATCAAGCCGACCCTGGATCGGACTTCCAGCCGCCCTTGCGCTGTTGCTGCTGGGTATCGCCGGCTCCGCGCTGGCGGCGCCCACCGCCGGCACATGGGTGGAAACCTGGGGCCAGGCGATGGTTTCGCATGTCCAGCCTTCGCCTGGTCACGAGGGCGTTTACGCCGCACCGCATCTGCGCGATGCCACTGTTCGGCAAATCGTGCGGGTCAGCGTGGGCGGCCAACGGGTGCGCGTGCGGTTGTCGAATGTGTACGGCTCGGCGCCGTTGACCATCACCGCGGCCAGCGTGGCGCCGGCCGCCGATGCGGCGGGCGATCACACCGCCATCGAACCTGCGCATGGCCACGCGCTGCGTTTCGGCGGCAAGCCCACGCTGACCATTCCCGCTGGCGCCACGGCGCTGAGCGACCCGATCGCGCTGGCTGTGCCGGCATTGTCCAACCTGGTGGTGAGCCTTTATTTCCACGACAACAGCGCCATCGCCGATTACCACGCCGCCCAGACCACGACCACCACGGCGGTGGTGGCGGGCAACGCGCTGCGGGCAGCATCGCTGGCGTCGCGGCCGCCGCTTGCGGCGCTCGACAAGGATGCGGCGTCCCATATCTATGTGCTCGAAGGCGTGGAAGTCGAAGCGGCGCAGCCCACCCGCGTCATCGTGGCGTTCGGCGATTCGATCACCGACGGTGCCTATGCCACCGCGCCTGACAAGACCTGGCCGGGCGTGCTGGCCACGCTGGCAAACCGGACAACGTCACCCGGCGCCGGCGTCATCAACACCGGTATCGGCGGCAATGAACTGACCAGCGACCAGACCTGGCTGCCGTTCGGCCCGGCCGCGCTGAAGCGTTTCGAGCGCGATGTGATCGACCGCGCCGGGGTGACCGACGTGATCGTGCTGCTGGGTACCAACGACCTCAACCGTGGCATCGATGCGGCCGGCCAGCCGCGCGGCGCGGCCGCCCACGACATCATCGACAGCTTGCGCATGCTGGCCGATGCCGCCCACGCGCATCACCTGCGCATCCACGGCGGCACCATTCCGCCGTTCGCCGGATTCACCGGGGACGGCTGGTATTCACCGGCCACGGAAGCCACGCGCCAGAGCGTCAATCAATGGATTCGCAGCGCCGGCGCGTTCGACAGCGTGGTGGATTTCTCGCCGGCATTGGCCGGCGCGTACAACCCATCGCCGCTGGCCGCGCAACAGCCGACCTTGCCGGAAGGCATGGCCCAGGTGTGCGCCGGCGATACCGGCCTGCATCCGAACGATCGCGGTTACGCGGTGATGGGCACGCTGGCCTACAACGTGTTGTTCCATGCGCAGGAGCAGCCGGCCGCGCGCTGCCATTGAGGCAGGTTACACACCGTCGAACAGATCGCAGATCGACCCGCCCAGATGGGTGCCCGCGTGCACGCCAGCGGCGCTCATGTCGACATAGGCCCCGGTGTCTGGCGTGAAGCGGGGCCACGACGGCAACCCCGCGCCGTTGGGATCGCCGGTCCTGATGAAGTTGATGAAGTAGGCCTGCGGGCTCACCGCCGGCCGCGCGGCGTTCAATGGCGTGCCCTCGTACAGGTAGGGCAACTCGGCGCTGTGGTGCGATGGTTCGAAGGAGAACTGCGCCCGCCACGCCGGCGCGCCGTGCGCCGCGTAGCGCGCCAGCACGTGATTGCCCGCGCAGCGGAAATCGGTATCGGTGCCGATGCGCTCGGCCAGCGTTCCCAGGTTCGCCGCATCGGCAGCGGCGCCTGCGTTCCCGTCCACACCGTAATGTCGCGCGGCGGCGGCGTAATGCTGGCCAAATACCTGATGCAACCGGCGTTCGATCTTCGAGCTGCCGCCGGGCACCTGCAGTTCGATGCGGTTGGTCGAGAGCACGTAGGGAACCGCCGTTGCTGGAACGTCGGCGAGACTCGATGCCGGCGGCTCGGTGACGACTTTTCCGTCGACCACGGCCTGCAGCCACAGATAGCTGTCGTCGGTGATGGCGTCGGTGTGCAGTTGCAGGTCGGCCGCCAGCAGCGCCTTCAGCGGAGCGTTGCGCAGTTGCTGCAGGTTGTCCACATGCAATCGTTGTTCGAGCTGCGTGCCCAACGCCGCGTTCTGCGCAAGGCTGCGCACACTCTGGCCGAAAGCGGGCGTACCGCCGGTGGCCCATGCGCCGGCGAACAGGTGCTGGTCGCGCGCTTCCAGCGTCAGCAAGCCCACGTCCATGCCGCCGGCCGATTGACCGGCGATGGTGACGCGCCGCGGATCGCCGCCGAAGCGACCGATCTCGCGTTGCACCCATTCCAGCGCCGCCAGCTGATCCATCAAGCCGTAGTTGCCCGAGTGACCGCCCTGCTCGGCCGACAACGCCGGCAGCGAAATGAAGCCGAGCACGCCGAGCCGGTATTGCACCGACACCACCACGATGCCCGCGTGCGCCAGCTTGATCCGATCGATGTCCGCCGCCGAGCCGGCACGGTTCGAGCCACCGTGGATCCACACCAGCACCGGCAGCGGCTGCGACGGGTGCAGGTTCGGCGTATTGAGGTTGAGGTAGAGGCAGTCCTCGCTGGAATGCTTGGCGTCGGCCTTGTTCCAGCCGTAATCGTTCTGCGCGCAGGCCGATGGTGCATGGGTGGCATCGCGCACACCGGACCACGCCGCGACATCCTGCGGCGCCCGCCAGCGCAGTGCGCCGGTGGGCGGAGCCGCGAACGGTACGCCGAGAAACACTGCGCCGCCCTTGCCATCCGACTGCCCGGCCAGCCTGCCGTTATCGGTGGAGACGGTGACCTTCGCGGGCGCGGCCAGCGCCGACAGCGACGTCAGCAGCACCAGCCCGAAAAGCAGGCCTCGCAGGCGATGCGGCCTGGAGCCAACGGCGCGCGATGCGCGATGGGAATACGGGTTCCGCATGCGTTTCTCCGGCAACGGTGCGCCTTGCGGCGATGTTCTGGTAACCTTACCACGACATCGCCGCGTGAACCCTCAGTCGCGCGCCGCGGTGCCCGTCCACCGGTCCGGTTTGTGGGAAAGATAGACATGACACTCAGCGAAAGCACTGCCCGTCAGGCGCTCCCCGATTTTCGCTCGCGCGAATTTCTGCTTGGGCATGCCGCTGGCATCATGCGTTTCTATCACCCGCGGTGTATCGATCCGGCGGGCGGTTTTTTTCATTACTTCCGCGACGACGGCAGCATCTACGATCGCGGCGGGCGGCACCTGGTCAGCAGCACGCGCTTCATCTACGACTACGCCATGGCGTGGAAGGCGTTCGGCGACCCGGCGTACCAGCAAGCGTTGCAGCACGGCCTGGATTACCTGCGGCAGGCGCATCGCAACCCGCAAACCGGCGGCTATGCGTGGGAGCTGCGCGATGGCGTGGTCACCGACGCCAGTCAGCATTGCTATGGCCTGGCGTTCGTGGCGCTGGCCTACGCCAAGGCGTTCCACGCCGGCGTCATCGAGGCCGAGGACTGGCTCGACGAAACCTGGGAGCTGATGGAGCAACACTTCTGGGACGCCGACCACGGCCTCTACGCCGACGAGGCGGACGCGGAGTGGAAGCTCAGCGACTACCGCGGGCAAAACGCCAACATGCATGCCTGCGAAGCGTGGCTGGCCGCCTATGCGGCCACCGGCAAGCCACGCTACCTGGCGCGTGCGAAGCTGCTGGCCGAGCACATGGTCAATCGCCAGGCCGCGTTGACCGGCGGGCTGGTGTGGGAGCATTACCGCCCCGACTGGTCGGTGGATTGGGAATACAACTTCAACGACCGCAGCAACATCTTCAAGCCGTGGGGTTTCCAGCCCGGTCACCAGACCGAGTGGGCCAAGCTGCTGCTGATCCTGGAGAGCTACGCCCCCGAGCCGTGGTACCTGCCCAAGGCGCAGCAGCTTTTCGACTACGCGCTCACGCAAGCCTGGGATCACGAACACGGCGGCATGGTCTACGGCCTCGACCGTGACGGCGCGTTCTACGACACCGACAAGTACTACTGGGTGCAGGCCGAATCGCTGGCGGCGGCGGCCGTATTGGCCACCCGCACCGGTGAGGAGCGCTACTGGCAGGCCTACCAGAAGCTGTGGCAATACAGCTGGCAGCACATGGTCGACCACCGCTACGGCGCCTGGTACCGCATCCTGAGCCGCGACAACCAGTCGTACAGCGACGAGAAGAGTCCGGCCGGCAAGACCGATTACCACACCATGGGCGCCTGCTACGACGTGCTGGCCTGGATCAGCTGAGCCTCACCAGGCGTCGCCTCCGGCGGGCATGACGCCCGCCTGTCGGGTCGGTTACGGCGTGGCCTCGAACTTCAGATGCTTGCTGAAGAACGGCAGCGCCTCGTCCTGGAAGCGGAAGGCCACGTTGCTGACGTGGGTGCCGGGATAGATCGTGAAGCTGTTGCTGATGCCGTAGCTGTCGAGCACCTCGTGCAGCTTGCGCGCGTCGAAGCGCAGCCCGTCCTGGTCGCCCACGTCGATGGCGATCGCGCCATAGCGACGCAGGTTGCCGATGTACTGGTCGATGAAAACCAGCGGCGCATTGGCCGTCCATTTAGCCAGCACGTCCGGCTGCAGTTCCCCGTTTTTGGTAGGCAGGTCGAAATAGAACGGCGGCTTGGCCGGGTCGGGCGACCACGCCGCGGCGGTGGCCAGCGTGGCCCGCGCCATGAACGGCAGGTCGGTGGCGTCGGCGGCGGATTTGAGCGATTCCAGCGACGCCAGCGCCTTGGCGTCGAGCTGGTCGCCGGTGCGTGGCGACAGGCAGCACGGGCTCATGATGTACAGCGCGCCGAACACGTCGGGGTGCTTCATGCCGATGCGCGTGGCGCCGTAGCCGCCCATGGAATGGCCGACCAGGCCGCGGCTCAGGCGATCGGGCAGCGTGCGGTAGTGGGCGTCGATGTAGGCGACCAGGTCATGCTGGATGAAGGTCTCGAAATCACCCACGGTGGGCGAGCCCGAATACATCGAACCGCCAAAGACCGTCTTCGAATCGGGCAGCACCACGATCATCGGACGCGCGCCCTTGGCGAACGCGTTTTCGATGGTCTGCGGAACGTGGATTTCCTTGGTCCACTGCTCGGCGCCGATCGAATAGCCGTGCAGCGCATAGACCACCGGATAGTGGCGATCCGGATGGCTGGCGTAGCCGGGCGGCAGCACCACCAGCACATCGCGGTCGGCGGACTCGTGCTCCAGGTTGCCCTCCAGCGAGGCGCCGTGCACCTTGATGTGCTCGACCTTCACCGCCTTCGCCCCGGCCACGGCCGGCGGGCTGTTGTTCAGTGCCTGCGCCTGTACCGGTGCACCCCAGAACGCCAGCGACACCAGCGCCGCGCCGGCCAGGGCAACCACTCGCCTGATGCGTCCGGATGGGCTCGCGCTCGCGGCGTGCCGGTCACGGCAGTGGGTCTCGCTCATGGCTTGGTCGATCATCGGTCACCCTCCAGCGGAAATTCGTAGATCGCGGTGGAGATGGCCGGCACCACCAGCTTCGTACCCAGCGCGGGCACGCTCGATTGTTTGATCGTCACGCCGGGCGCCGCGCCGACCTTGTTTTCCGCGGTCAGGCTGGCGCCGCTCAGGCGCCACAGGGTGCCCTTGCCGATGGTGCGGGCGCCGTCGATCGCGATCGACACCGGCTGCGGCTTGTGCGTGGCATTGACCACGGCGATGGTCAGCGTGCGGCGGTCGGGCGTCAGCGCGGCGACCATGTCCAGCGGATAGGTGGGGCTGCCCGCATTGACCTTGGGGTGGTCGAAACCCACCGGATACTTCGGAGCGGGCTGGGGCGCGTTGCCACTGAGATCGAGCGGGATCATGCCTTCGCCGAAGTGCTCGCCATAAAGCTTGAACACCATGCCGGTGGCGTTGAGCGTGGACGCGGTGGGCGTGATGTCCATCGTGGACGAGCCCGTGGTGAACGCGGCCATGCGCAGGAAATCGGAATGGCGCAGCATTTCCTGCATCACCATCGAGTAGGCCAGCGACAGCTTCAGGTTCGGCTTGGCGCCGATGTACGCGTACTCGTCGATCGACAGGAAGGTGTTCGCCGACTTCATCTTCGGGAAGCGCTGCTGGTAGATGCGCCACTCCTCGGCCTTCATGCGCACCTGGTTGGACGGCGCGCGGGCAAACTCCAGCAGCTCGTCGGCGGGCGGTGCATCAGGGCGCTGTTCGGCGCGGTCGTACCAGTGCTCGCTGATGCCGTCGAAGTTGCCCCAAGCCTCGCGCAGCAGGCCGCCGGTCCAGTCTTCCTCGGTGCCGAACTTGTGCTGGATGCTGGCCAGCGAGGCGTTCTCCTTGGCCTCGCGCGGATGCAGCTGGTCGGGCATCGCGCCCGATCCGATCAGGATGATCGACGGGTCGACTGCGCGCATCGCTGCCGCAAAGCGGTTGTGCTTCTGCATGAAGTAGTCGAGCGTGGTGCGGCCGATCTGCCACCAGCCATACGGCTCGTTGCCGATGTTCCAGTAGCGCACGCCGTAGGGTTCTGGGTGGCCGTGGGCGGCGCGTTTGGCGCCCCATTCACTGCTCGCCGGGCCATTGAGGTATTCCACCTCGTCCGCTGCCGAATGGGCGTCGCCCAGCCCGGCGTTGACGGTCACGTAGGGCTCGACGCCGATCAGCCGGGTGAGCGTCATCCACTCGTCCATGCCGAAGTCGTTGGCCTGCATCGCGCTCCAGGCCCGGTCGTACATCGGCGGGCGCAGGTCGCGCGGACCGATCGCCTCGTGCCAGTCCCAGTTCGACAGGAAATTGCCGCCGGGCAGCCGCCAGAATCCGGAGTTGAGCGTCTTCAGGATCGCCACCGTATCGGCGCGCCAGCCGTCGATGTTGTCCGCCGGCATCAGCGACACCACGCCGACGCGGAAGTGGCCCGTACCGGTGCCGGTGATGGTGAACTTCGCATCATCCGTCCGGCGGCCGGCCACGTAATGCAGCGGCACCGTCTGCCACGACGAGGTCGCCGCAGGCAGCTTCACCGTCTGCTGCTGGCGGGCGCCATCGCCCCACGCCAGCGTGACCGAAACGACCGCGCCGGGCGTGCCGCTGAAAACGATGTGGCCGTCATAGGACTTGCCCTTGGCCACGCCGAGGCCGCCCTGGCCGATGCCGCGGACGTGCGAGCCATCCAGCGCCACCACCACGTCCTGCGCGCCGACGTAGGGATGGTCGCTGGCCATCGTCACCGCCGCGACGTCGCCGATCGGCCGCCACTTGCGCAGCGGCGGCAGCGGCGGTCCATCGAGTCTCGGCGGCTGCACGGGATCGTGCGCGGCATCCACCACGGGGAAATAGAACTTGCGGTCGTCGAGCATTTCGGCCCACAAGGAGCGCGCCACCAGGCTGCCGATCGGCTCGATGAACATGCCGTATTCGTAGCGCGACACCGGCTGGTGCTGCCGGTCAACATGGATCTGTGCCTGCACGGCCGCCGCCTCGGCAGCGGCGGCGCCGAGTGGCAGCATGGCGACCGCGCAGGCCGCAAACAGCATCCCGATTCGAAACTTCCGCATCATCCCTTCCCCTTCGATGTCTTGTCAGCGCCGCGCCGCGGCCGTTGTCAGTCGGGCATCACAATCGCCCGATCCACCGAGAAACGCGCCTCGCGCGTCGCCACGCCGGTATCGGGCTGGCCCGAACCCACGCTGACGGTGTAATCGCCCTGCATCACCTCGCGCTGGCCGTCGGCGGTGACCGCGCTGAGGTCGCGTGGCGAGAGGTCGAAGCTGACGGTGCGCGTTTCGCCGGGTTTCAACGCCACGCGCTGGAAGCCGCGCAACGCCACCTGCGGCGCACCCGGGATCGCCGGGAAACGCAGGTAGAGCTGTGCCACGTCGCCACCTTCGCGCTGGCCGGCGTTGGTCACCACGGTGGACACGTGCAGGCCGTTGGCGGCGCCACCGGCTGCTGGCGTCACGTTGAGTGGCCCGTAGGTGAACTCGGTGTAGCTGAGGCCGAAGCCGAACGGATAGACCGGCTCGCCCTTGAAGTAGCGGTAGGTACGGCCTTCCATGCGGTAATCGCCGAACGGCGGCAAGTCGGCCACGCTGCGGTAGAAGGTCAGCGGCAGGCGCCCGCCCGGATCGGTCTTGCCGCTGAGCACGTTGGCGACGGCCAGGCCGCCGGACTGGCCCGGATACCACGCTTCGAGAATCGCCGCGGCGTTCTGCTTGCTCCACGCCAGGTCGATCGGGCTGCCGTTCATGGCCACCACGACCAACGGTTTGCCGGTGGCCTTGGCCTGCTTGAGCATGGCGATCTGGTCGGCCGGCAGGTCCAGCGTGGTCTTGTCGCCGCCGGCGAAGCCGGGCACGGTGACGCCGGTTTCCTCGGCCTCGAGGTCGGAGGTGAGGCCGACCACGGCCACCAGCACGTCGGCCTGCGCCGCGGCGCGATCGAGATCGGCTTCCGGCGTAGTGGAGATGCGCTTCCACGCCAGGTCGACGCCACCAGTCGCATCGACGGTGACGGGATAACGGTGGCCGCGCTCCAGCGTCACCGTCTTCATCGTCGCCAGATCGTTCCAGCGCGACTTGGTGCGATCGATGAAGGCCGCGCCGTCGAACGTCATGGTGCCGAGTGAGCCGGACAGGCCGAGCCGGTAGGTACCGCTTTCCGTGGGCACCAGGAAGCCGGTCCACACGGTGCGGTGATGGTGGTTGACCTTGGCCAGGTCGAGATCGCGCTGGCCCACGTCGGGCTCGATGCGGCTGACCACCGGCTTGGCCTGGTAACGGATGGCGGCGAGTTGCTTGGCCATGTCGGCGGCGTCGAACTTGGCCGGCGGCGGCGTCACCGGGTTGTAGTAGCGCGCCAGCAGCCCGGGCTTGCCATCGGGCGTTTGCAGCACGGCGGTGGGCACGCGGTCACCATCGGTGATCGACGGCCCGAACGGCACCAGGGTGACCTGGCCCGCGGCCAGCACCTGCCGCAGGCCGTCCAGCACCGAGATCGGCGTGCCGCTGAGCGGCGACGAATAGTTGCCGCGCAGCACGCGCGTGGCGTCGCCCAGCGGGCCGATCACGGCCACCTTCACGCCGGTCTTGAGCGGCAGCACGCCGTCGTTCTTCAGCAGCACCAGGGTCTTTTGCGCGGCATCCAGCGCCAGCTGGCTGTTCGCCGCGCTGCCGATGGCCGACGGCGGCACCGCCGGCGCCGTGCCGGGCAGGCCGGCCAGGTCGCCCACGCGGTAGCGCGCCGCGAACAGGCGCACCAGCGCGCGGTCGATGTCGGCCACCGAGATCAGGTCACGCTGCAGCGCCTCGCTGTAGCGATCCTCCAGCCCCGCGGTATCGGACAAGGTCGCGCCGTTGCATTCGTTGTCGACCCCCGCCCGCACCGCGGCGGCGACGGCGGTGGCGCCATCGGGCGCGTAATGATGGTGGTCGCTGATGTCCTTCACCGCATCGCAGTCGGACACCACGTAGCCGGTGAAACCCCACGCGCCGCGCAGGTAATGCTTCAACAGCATGTCGTTGGCGCAGGCGGGCTGGCCGTCGATGCGGTTGTAGGCGCACATGATCGAGCCGGCCTTGGCCTCGGTGATCGCCGCGCGGAAGGCCGGCAGGTAGGTGTCGACCAGGTCGTGTTTCGACACGAAGACGTTGGCCTCGTGGCGGGTCGACTCGGGCCCGTTGTGCACGGCGAAATGCTTGGGCGTGGCGATGACCTCCGGCCGATCCGGATTGGGCCCCTGCATGCCTTCGACGAAGGCGACGCCCATGCGCGCGGTGAGGAACGGGTCCTCGCCATAGGTTTCCTGGCCGCGGCCCCAGCGGGGGTCGCGGAAGATGTTGAGGTTGGGCGACCAGGTGTCGAGCCCGGTGCCGATGCGGCCCAGTCGCCCCGTCTGGCGCGCCAGCGTGTGCAGCCCGCGCACTTCGGTGCTGATCGCCGCGGCAACGCGCTTGACCAGCGGCGCATCGAAGCTGGCGCCCAGCCCGATCGGCTCGGGGAAGTTGGTGGTGGGCAACGTGCCCAGCGCGCCGTGCAGCGATTCGGTCCACCAGTTGTAGCGCGGGATGCCCAGCCGCGGGATGGCCGGCGCCACGTTGAGCAGCTGCGGCAGTTTTTCGGCCAGCGTCATCCGCGCCACCAGCGCCTCGGCCTTCGCGGTGGCCGCGTCGGTGGCGGTCTGGCTGGCGGCAGGTGCCGCTTGTGCCGCCACCGTGAGTGGAGCCAGTGCCGCCAATGCGACGACGGCCGAGATTCCTGTCCAGATACGCATGCTTGGCTCCCCTTCGATGGTTTCCGCAGTCAGTGACTGCCATGTTTCGCGTTCGATATGTGGCCTTACAGACCCTTGGCCGCCTGCGCCACGGCGCGGAACAGCGCGCGGCCCTTGTTCATCGTCTCCTCCCACTCGGCGGCGGGGTCGGAGTCGTAGACGATACCGGCACCGGCTTGCACGTGCAGGCGGCCATCCTGGATCACCGCGGTACGGATGGCGATGGCGGTGTCGGCGTCGCCCCACCAGCCGATCCAGCCGATCGCGCCGGCGTAGATGTTGCGCTTGTACGGCTCCAGCTCCTGGATGATTTCCAGCGCGCGGATCTTCGGCGCGCCGCTGAGCGTGCCGGCGGGGAACGTGGCTTTCAGCACGTCCATGTAGCTGAGGCCGGCGCGCGCGGTGCCCTGCACCTGCGACACGATGTGCATCACGTGCGAGTAGCGCTCGATCGCGAACGAGTCGCTGACTTCCACGCTGCCGGTTTCGCTGATGCGGCCGATGTCGTTGCGGCCCAGGTCGATCAGCATCACGTGCTCGGCGCGCTCCTTCGGGTCGGCCAGCAGCTCGGCTTCCAGCGCCTGGTCCTCCTCCTCGGTGGCGCCGCGCTTGCGCGTGCCGGCCAGCGGGCGCACCAGCACCTTGCCGTCCTTCAGCCGGGCCAGGATCTCCGGCGAGGAGCCGACGATCTGGGTGGCGCCCAGGTCCACGAAATACATGTACGGCGAGGGATTCAATGCACGCAGCGCGCGATAGACGTCCACCGGCCGCGCATTGAAACCGATGCTGAGCCGCTGCGACGGCACCACCTGGAAGATGTCGCCGGCGCGGATGTATTCCTTCGCCTTCTCCACCATCGCCTCGAACTCCTCGCGGGTGAACGAGGATTTGAAATCGCCCTCGTCCAGCGCCACCGACTGCGCCAACTGCGGGTACGAGGCGCCGCCCTGACGCAGCCGGTAGACCAGCGCGTCGAGCCGGCGCTGCGCCTCGGCATAGGCCTGCGGCTGCGATGGATCGGCGTGCACGATCAGGTACAGCCGGCCCTTGAGGTTGTCGAACACGGCCACTTCCTCGGCCAGCATCAGCAGCACGTCGGGCGTGCCCAGCTCGTCGGCGCGGTCCCACCGGGCGAGCCGGGGCTCGATGTAGCCGATCGTCTCGAAGCCGAAATAGCCGACCAGGCCACCGGAGAACGCGGGCAGCTGCGGCAGCCGCGGCACGTCGTACTGCGCGCGCAGTTTCTCGATCTCGCCCAGCGGGTCATCGAGGTGGCGGCGTTCGGTGACCTCACCCGAATCCTCCACTTCCAGCTCGTGGCCGCGCAGGCGGTACACGCGTTTCGCCGGCAGGCCGATGATCGAATAGCGTCCCCAGGTGGCGCCGCCCTCGACCGATTCGAACAGGAAGGTGTACGGGCCGTCGGCCAGTTTCAGGTACACCGACAGCGGCGTGTCGAGGTCGGAAAACACCTCGCGCACCAGCGGTATGCGCGTATGCCCTTGGGCAGCCAGCGCGTCGAACTCGTCTCGGGAAATCACGTGGATGATCCGGATGGCCAAACGGGGAACGGCCATTGTAGGGGCAGTCGCAAACATCCCGCGAATCGGGCGCTTTGCCCCCTCCCCTGCAATGCAGGGGAGGGCTGGGGAGGGGTTCGCTCTTGATCTTCTCGCCAGCCCCGAGCACCCCCTCCCAACCTCCCCCTGCGCACAGGGGGAGGGGCAGAGCGATCTCAAGCCAGCCGCTGCCGCGGCATGTGCCGCAGCCGCAGGCTGAAGGCCACGCCGCTGCCGTCGTCGAGATTGCGCGCGCTGGCGCTGCCGCCGTGGCGCTCGGCCACCAGCCGCACCACGTACAGGCCCAGACCGAGATGCGGCGCGTCGCCGGGGACGGCCTTGTCGCGCAGGCTCACCAGCGAGTCGAACAGACGGCCCTGCATCGCCGCCGGCAACGGCGCGCCCTGGTTGGCCAGCTCGATCTCGGCGCCGTCGTCGAGCGGGCGCAGGCTGAGCCGCAACCAGCCATCTTCCGGGGTGAACGACAGCGCGTTGTCGAACAGCTTGTCCAGTGCCTGGGCGATCAGCTCGGGCGCGCAGTGCATGGGCAGCGGTGCCTCCGGCAGCACGCAGTCGAGGCGGCGCGTGCCGGCCAGCGCGCGGTAGGCATCGGCGCAACCGCGCACTACATCGCGCAGGTCCACATCCTCCGCCTCGGCGGCGGTAATCGCGCGTTCCATGCGGCTGGCCTCGCCCATCGCACGCACCAGCGCGCCCAGCCGGGCGGCACCGTCGCGGGCGCGGGCAAGGTATGGCTGCGCCTCGGCGGGGAGCTGGGCATGTTCGAGGTTGTCCAGCGAGGACTTCACGATGGCCAGCGGCGTGTTCAACTCGTGCGACAGCTTCGACGCCAACGTGCGCAGGTAATCGGTGTAGCCACCCACCACGTCGAACAGCTTCTCGAAGCTGCGGGCCAGGTCGCCGATCTCGTCGCGCGCGTCGCTCATCGGGAAGGTGATGCGCTGGGTTTGGCCGTCCAGCTGTCCATCGTTCAACTGCGCCCGTTCGGCCGCATTGCGCAAGCGAGCCAGGCGCACGCTGAGGCGGGTGGCGAAGGCCAGCAGGATCGCGCCCGCCAGCAGCAGCACGCCGACACTGGTCAGCAGCAGGCCCAGCAGCGCGCGATTGGCCAGCAGCGGCACCGCGCGGCTGGCCTGTTCCAGCAGCAGCACGCCGTCGATCCGGCCATCGCGAACGATCGGCACGGCCGCCGACAGCACCACGCTGCCGCGCTCCTCACCGGCGCGCCACACGCTGGCGGGATGGCCCGAGGCCGCGGTGGCCACTTCACCGGTTGCCAGCCGCGGCACGTCCTGCGACCACAGATCCGCATCTTCCAGCCGCGCTGCCAGCAGCGAGCGATAGACCAGCGAGGCGAACCAGCCGGGCTGGGCATCCACGCCGGGGCGGGTATTCAGCCCACCGCTGCGTGCCAGCAACCAGCCGCCCGGTGCCAACACGCGTGCCTGCACGCGGTCCGGCGCCAACTGCGCCAGTTCGGCCGACAGCGCCTCCGAGTAGCCCAGCAACGGTCGCACCGGGGCCGCCATGCGGTCGCCACCGGTGGCGGCGACGTAGGCACCCACGCCCAAGCCGCGCAACGGCAGCGTGGCCGGCAGGCGCAGTTCCACCCGGAAGCCGCTGCCGTCCTCCTGCCATTGCGCCGCAAGCTGGTCGGGCAACCCGGGTACCGGCGGATCGAGCAGTTGGGCCACGACGGCACCCGGCGCCGCACTGGCCAGCAGATAGCGTTGTTGCCCGGCGTCGTTGGCCAGCGCGAGGATCAGGTGATCGGCGGCCAGCGCGTTCGCGTCGCCTGCGTCGGCGCGCGTGCGTTGGGTGTCGCTGACCTGCGCGTACAGGTACAAGCCGTCACCATCGCGCGCCAGCAACAGACTGCCGTCGGTCCCGCGACCCGGATTGAGCGGCTGACGCCACGGCGTCAGCGGCGCCCAGTCGTCGGCGTAACCGTCCACGGTGATCGGGTTGACCGCGGTCTGCACGTACCAGCCCGCGTCGCCTTGCGCCTGCACCGCGCCGGTGACCGCCAGGCTGCGCGCCACCGCCCGCGCCGAGGCCAGCAAGGCTTGCGCCTGGCCTTCGCGCAGCAGCGATTCCATCTGCCGCGCGTACTGCCAGCCGGCCACCGGCAAGGCCAGCGTGCACAACGCCACCAGCAGCAGTTTGCGGCGCAGCGTCATGCGCCAGCGGCCCGCATCAACGGCATGACCGTTCAGCCACCACGCGGGCCAGCCGCATGCGCCGGTATGTGCGCTTCGTGGTCACGGTGATAGCGGGTGGCCACCACCACCCGCATGAAATCATCGAGCAGGGCGCGCCGCTGCGGGTCGTTGTCGTTCACCGTCATCGACCAGCTGAGACGAACCCCGCTGGCCTTGCCCGGGTCGCAGAACACCAGCACATCGTCGATGTGGTCGCTGCCCTGATAAACCGTAGCCTCGCAGCTCATGGTCCGGTGCCGCACGGCGAAGCTGGACACCTTGCCGGCGGGATCGAGCTGCAGGTAGCGCTTGTGGTCGGCCTCGATTTCCGCCGCCATCGTGGGCAGTTTCTGCGGCCACACATTGAGCACCATCACGCGCTGTGGCTTGCCGGTCCATTCGCCCTGGTAGAGCACGGCATCGACGCCGATCGCGCGGGCGTACAGGCAGCAGTCGCGGGTCCAGTCCGCCGGTGTGGCCACGGCGATCGACCACGCCGGCGCCGCGCCATCGCGGGCACCGTGCGCCAGCGTGTCATTCGCCGGCGTAGCGGCCGCAGCCGTGCCCACAAAGAACAGCAGCGCCAGCACCATCCACATGCGTGGCATCACGGCTTCCACCGGTAACCCACGCCGTGCACGGTTTCGATCGCATCGAACTCCGGCGCCACCGCGAGGAATTTCTTGCGGATGCGCTTGATGTGCGAGGTGATGGTGGCGTCGTCCACCACCAGTTCCGCCTCGCGCATCAACTGGTCGCGGTTTTTCACGTGGCCGGGGAAGCGGATCAGCGTGTGCACCATCCAGAATTCGGTGACGGTCAGCGGCACCTCGGCATCGTTCCAGGTAATGCGCATGCGCTCGGATTCCAGCTTCAGCGGCCCATGCTCGATCACCGTCTCGCTGGACGCCGGCGCCTGCAACGACGCGATGCGCCGGAACAGCGCCGCGATGCGTGCGGCCAGCTGATGCAGGCTGGTGTCCTTGCTGAGATAGTCGTCGGCGCCCAGGCGCAGGCCGGAGATCACGTCGAAATCCGAATCGCGCGCGGTGAGGAAAATCAGCGGCAAGGTGGCCGACTTCGCCCGCAACTCGCGGCACAGGTCGAAGCCGCCTTCCGGCTCGTCGCCCAGGCCGATATCGATGATCACCAACTCCGGCAGCCGCATCGCGAATGCGCTGGAGGCCTCCTGGCGCGAGGCATAACCGCGGGCGTCGTAGCCGAAACGGTTCAACGCCTCGACGTAATTGGCGCGAATGGACGGCTCGTCCTCGACGATGGCAATGCTGCGACCCATGGCTGGCTCCCGTGTGGAGCGTGCAGCGTGCTATGCGCGCTGCCGCCACGCAAGGCGCGGCGGCGCGACGCCCGCGTTTTGCCATGGGCAACACCCGGGATTGCCTTGCCAGTGCCTACTTCGAGGGACCTTCGACCGCCTTCAGCGCGCCGACACTGACATGCCCGGCCCAACCGTCGAACAACTGCTCGGCGTACACATCCAGCTTCTTCGCCACGAGCTCCACCGGCATGTCGGCCCCGCCGCAGGCGGACATGTTGTTGTTGGCCTGGTATTCGGGCACGACCGTACCGATGTGGGACACGTTCAAGCCGGCGATGCAGACCTGCTGACCCGCGCTGGACCGCGCCACCAGGGCATCGCGCTCATGCTCGAAACGCATTTCCGCGCGCCGCGCCGCGTGCGCATCCTCATACGTGGGCAGCATCGATTGCCACAGGGCCTGCGCCCGTGTCCGCTCTTGCGGCGTGGCCTGTTGCCACGCCGAGGCGAAGATCGCGCTGTAGTTCGGGTCCTTGCGTTCCGCCGCCAGGCCCATCCAGGCCAGCCCGAGCGGGCGGTCGAGCCGGCCGGTGTCGCCCTTGAAGTAGCCGATGCCCAGCAGGAACTGCGCCGACTTGTTGCCCCAGCCGGCTGCAATCCGCAGCATCCTCCTGCTGCGGGGATAATTTCCCTTGGCCAGGTCGCGAACCCCTACGCAGTAGTAGTAGCTGCCCGGCAGGAAGTGCTCCAGGCCCTGCGGGCAATAGACCTTGCTCAGGTCATCGACCGTCCGGTCGATTTCAAACAGGCTCGCCGAACCGGTGCCGCCGGTTGTCGGGGCAGATTTTTGCTGGTCGATGCTGGCGGCGCTCGCGCATGAGGCAAGGCCCAGTGCCCCGGCGAGAATCGCTCCACCCAAGCTCTTGAAATCCATGACCGCCACCTCCTTCGATGTGCGCCGAGGGCCCGGCAACGCCGGTGCCCCGGTATCGCCAGAAATCTGCCGCCGAATTGCCTGCTTCGGACAGTAATCCCACCCCACGAACCGTTCAAATTCGTCGTGTACCCCCAACCCCGTGAACGCCATGCCTGCTTCCGATCGATTGAACGTGGACCCCAACGCCGAGCTGCGCAGCTTCGAACCCTTGCGCGTCACGCTGGCCCTCGGCGCGTTGCTGCTGGGCTTCCTGCTGGGCGCGTACTGACGGCGACACGAATGCGCCAGCGGCGGAAACCTGAACAAATCCGCCGTGTTGGCTCGGGAACCAACCCGGTTTGCCCGGGTCAGAACAGGGGATTGGCTTCGTCATGCCATTGCCGTGGACACCGAGGTCGTCGCTGATCCCTCTCTGCAGCGGCGGCACCGGTCGGCGGGTCAATCGAGTGGTGACTCACACGTCGACGATGACGTTTCTCCCGGCCAGTCCCTGCTGGCCGGGATTTTTATGCGTGGCTCGGCGGCTCGGGGCTCAGCGAGCCTGGGCGATGGCTTCGCGCATCGCGGCGATCTCGGCGCGGTAATCGTCGGCGTGGAAGATCGCCGAGCCGGCCACGAAGGTGTCGGCGCCAGCGGCCGCGATGGCCCCGATATTCTGCGCCGTGACGCCGCCGTCGATCTCCAGCCGGATCGCGTGGCCGCTGGCGTCGATGCGCTGGCGCACCTGGCGCAGTTTCTCCAGCGCGGTGGGGATGAATTTCTGCCCGCCGAAGCCCGGGTTGACCGACATGATGAGGATCATGTCGAGCTTGTCCATCACGTAATCGAGATGGTCCAGCGGCGTGGCCGGGTTGAACACCAGGCCGGCCTGGCAGCCCGAATCCCTGATCAGCCCCAGCGTGCGATCGATGTGCTCGCTGGCTTCGGGGTGGAAGCTGATCAGGCTGGCACCGGCCTTGGCGAAGTCCGGCACGATGCGGTCCACCGGCTTGACCATCAGGTGCACGTCGATCGGTGCGGTGATGCCGTACTTGCGCAGCGCGCCCAGCACCATCGGCCCCATGGTGAGGTTGGGCACGTAATGGTTGTCCATCACGTCGAAATGCACCCAATCCGCACCGGCCGCCAGCGCGGCGGCGGTGTCCTCGCCCAGGCGCGCGAAATCGGCGGCGAGGATGGAGGGGGCGATGATCGGGGCTTGCTTGGTCATTTGGGGGCCGGGAATCGGGAATGGGGAATCGGGAATGGGAAGTTCACGAGGTCCGTGAGGAATACGGTAATCATGATGCTCTGAAACCGATGTATCCAGCCGGCACGTCACGGCCAAGCGCCTAAACCGATTCCCTATTCCCCATTCCCGTCACTTGAACCCGCGCGCTTCCTTGATCCGGTCGTACGCCGCGTTGATCTCGCTGGCGCGCGACTCGGCGCGCTTGCGCATGTCGTCGGGCAGGTCACCCAGGCGGTCGGGATGGTGTTCGGAAATCAGCTTGCGGTAGGCGCGCTTGATCGCGCGATCGTCGGCGTTGCGGTCGACGCCCAACACGGTATACGGGTCGGGGCCCTGGCTGGAGCGTTGCGGCGGCACGTAGCCGCCCGCACCCGGGCCATGGCCGCGGCGGCCGGGGCCGGCGTTCCAGGCGTAGCCTTTCATCGCCATCAGCGCCATCAGCTCCATGTCGCTGATGCGCAGCGCGAACGCCAGCTGGCGCAGGATGGCCATTTTCTCCGGCGGCGGGTTGCCTTCGGCCAGCACGGTCTCGATCACCACATCCAGCACCGGGAACGCGTGGTCGCGGCGCATGCCCACCCACTGGCGCAACTCGTTGATGGTGTGGGTGACGTCGAACTCCGGCTGCTTTCCCACGTTGAAGCTGGTGGCCGCCTGCTTGCGCTGCTCGGCGCCCAGGCCCATGCGGCTCATCAGGCGCTCGGCGATGGCGATTTCCGCCTCCGACACGCGGCCATCGGATTTCGCCACCGCGCCCAGCAGGGTGAACAGCGGACCCACGAAACCACCCGCCTCCGGCGTGGCGCGCTTGCGTTGGCTGTGGCGCAGGTTGTCGAAGATGAAGCCGATGATGGCGCCGGTGATCGCGCCGGCGCCGTGCCCGATCAGCAGGCCGAAGAACGTGAACCACAAGGTATACGAGTAACTCATGGCTGCGCCTGCTTGGGCGACTGTGTGCTGTACCAGCGCGCCAGCGCGTCGAGGTCGGCGGCGCTGACGGCGCCGATGGCGGTGCGCATCACCGGTACGTCGCGGCGACCGTCGCGATACTGCGCCAGCGCGTCGCGCAGGTAGTCGAGCCGCTGGCCGGCCAGGTTCGGCGCACCGGGCATGGTGGCTTCGCCATTGGCGCCGTGGCAGGCCGCGCACAAGCCCAGCCGCGCGGGGCGCGGCACGGTCTGGGCGCAAAGCGTGGAAGCGGCGACAAGGCACAGTCCCGCGAGCAATGAAATTCGCATCGGCAACACATGGGGCTAAAGGTCGACAATTCTAGCAGTGCACCCGCAACCCGCCGCGCGGACCGGACGCCGTGTGCGCCGATGCCACATTTCCGGCCACCCGGCCGCAGCCGTTAGAATGGGCGTCTCTCCCCCAGCGGAACCGCCGTCGTGCCCACCACCTTGCTGCAATCGAACCTGCCCGGCCTGGAATTGATTCACCGTGGCAAGGTGCGCGACGTCTACGCGCTGTCCGACGACCGCTTGCTGATGGTGGCGACCGACCGGCTCTCGGCCTTCGACGTGGTGCTGCCCAACCCGATCCCGGGCAAGGGCGAGATGCTGACCCAGATCTCCAACTTCTGGTTCGCCAAGACCGCGCACCTGGTACCCAACCACCTGCTCGACGTGCCGCTGGCCGAGGTACTGCCGGCCGGCACCGACCTGGCGCTGTACGAAAAGCGCGCGGTGGTGACGCGGCGGCTGAAGCCGGTGCCGGTGGAGGCGATCGCCCGCGGCTACCTGATCGGCTCCGGCTGGAAGGATTACCGCGCCACGGGCGCGCTGTGCGGCATCACCTTGCCGGCCGGACTGCAGCAGGCACAGCAACTGCCCGAACCGATCTTCACCCCGTCGACCAAGGCCGCCGTGGGCGACCACGACCAGAACGTCAGCTACGAAGTGATGGTGGACGCGGTGGGCGCCGAGCTGGCCGGCAAGGTGCGCGATGCCACGCTGGCGATCTACCGCTGGGCGGCGGCCTATGCGGCCGAGCGCGGCATCATCATCGCCGACACCAAGCTGGAATTCGGCACCGATGCCAACGGCAAGCTGTACGTGATGGACGAGATGCTGACGCCCGACTCCTCGCGCTTCTGGCCCGCCGACGAATACCGCGTGGGCATCAGCCCGCCCAGCTACGACAAACAGTTCGTGCGTGACTGGCTGGAAACGCAGGACTGGAACAAGACCGCGCCCGGCCCGGTGATCCCCGACGAGGTGATCGCCCGCACCGCCGCGAAATACGGCGAGGCGCTGCACAAGCTGGCCGGCATCCGGCTCGACTGATCGGCAACCAGGCTCCGGAGATCCCCATGCGCACCATGCAGGATTGGCTCGACAGCTACAGCCGGGATCACCAGAACCCCACCAACCAGGTTTTCCACTGGCTGTGCGTGCCGCCGATCGTGTGGTCGGTGATCGCGCTGTTGTGGACGATCCCCGTGCCGGCGTCGTTCGCGCGGCCGGGCGCGTGGTCGGTGCTGGTGATGGTGCTGGCGTTCTACTGGTACTGGAAGCGCTCGCACCGGCTGGCGCTGGGGTTGCTGCTGGTGTTCGCCGTGCTGGGGCTGTTGACCAACCTGCTGTATTACCGGCTGGGCGCCATGATGTTGTGCTACGCGGCGATCGCCGTGTTCGTGGTGGCGTGGATCGGCCAGTTCATCGGCCACCAGTACGAAGGGCGCCGCCCCAGCTTCCTCACTGATCTTTCCTACCTGCTGATCGGCCCCGCATGGCTGATGGCCAAGCTGCTGCGCAAACTGGGGTTCAAGCAGATCACATGACCACTTTTCTTACCGTGATCAGCAGCCTGCTGTGGTGGGTGCTCTACAGCAGCATGGCGGCGCTGGTGTTCGCGCTCATCGGCTGGTCGGTGCTGCGCTGGACCGAACGCTGCGCCGTGGTGTTCAACCGCATCTACCTGGCCTGCCTGGTCTGGACCATGCTCGGCATGCTGCTGGTGGTGGGCGTGGCCGCCTACGAGGGACACTTGCAGCCGCCGTATGGCGCCTTGCTGACCTCCGGATTGCTGCGCTGGGCGCTGGTGCTGGACATGCTGATCGGCACCGTGCTGCTGTGGCGGCTGGTGCCGCGCATCGACGCCCGCCGCATCCGTCCCGGCAGCGCCTGCATGGCGGTGGCGGTGATCATGGCGATCAGCTTCGGCGTGGCGACCAGCTTGGCGTAGTTTCGCCCCTCACCGCTGCTGCCGATTCGCCTCGCGCACCGCATCGACAAACCCGCCAAACGGGATGTCGGTGATGCCGACCAGCCCCACGTGGCTGTTCTCGCCATCGAGCAGGCGACCGGTCACCGGCTGATCCAGATACTGGAACCAGTGCGCGCCCACGATCTGTGGATCATCGGCGGCCGCCGCCAGGAAGCGCGCGTAGGCCGGGCCGCGTTGCGCTTCGCTCGCCACCGAGACCACTCCCTTGCCGAACGGTCCGCGGTCGTCGGAGCCGAAGTGGAATTCGCTGATCAGCACCGGTTTGTCCAGCGCACGCATCGCGGCGGCGTCGAAGCCGTGTTGCGGCAGGTCGGCGTAGACGTTGAAGCTGACCACGTCGCAATAGCGGGCGCAGGCCGCCACCGCTTCCGGCGTGTTCACCGCGAAGCGGCCGCCCAGGAACAGGTGGTGCGGATCGTGCCGGTGGATGGCCTCCGCCACGGTGCGGAAATAGGCGTCCGCGTACTGCCGCAACCACGCGCGATAGTCGTCGGCGATGGCCGGATGCGCCGCGCTCGGCAGCGGCGCCGCAAAACCGGTGGCGTCGAGCGTGCTCCACGAGGTCAGCGCGATGCCCCAGGCATTGGCCAGTGTTTCGGGCGCCACGTATTTCTTGCGCAACGCGGCGATGAACGCCCGCTTGGCCGGGCTGGCCACGTCACCCGCCAGCGTGCCCTGCGCCAGACCCCAGCGCCCCTGCGCACCCGCGCCGGCCCAGGCCAGTTCGTTGTCGGCGAAATAGCCCAGCAGCCACGGGTCGTCGCGCACGCCGGTGCTGGCCTTGATCACGGCGGCATCGGTCGCCTGCGCGAATCGCGGGTCGAACGGATCGGGCATGCGGCCCCAGTAATCCAGCCCGCTGGCGACATTGGCGAAAGCGCCGGCGATGTTGATCGATCGCGTGTACGGCAGGCGATGCGCCTGTCCCAGCACCGGGTCGCTCCAGTCGCCCAGAGTGTTGAAGCCCCAGGCCTGCAACCGCTCCAGCGTGCGCGCACGCCATGCGGCCAGCCAGCCCGTGCCATCGACGCGATACAGGTTGGCCGCGTAGAAATCGAACCAGCGCCCGTGGTTGTAGCCGATACCCTGGCTGGCGCCCTGCTCCGCGCTGCGATTGTCGCCAGCACCGTAGAACGCGGCCCCTTCGCCATCCTGGGGCGGCAACCCGGTAAACATGAATTCGCGGCCTTCGACATAACTGCGCCCGCCATCGGCGGCCACCGCGTTGACGCCCAGCGAGAAGAACGCATGGCCTGTGGGTGTCACCAGGTGCCAGCGTCCATTCACCTTTTGCGTATGGAACCAACCGGTTTTTGTCAGGTTTTGGACGTCCAGACGTCCGCCGTACTCGTCCTGACCGACGCGCATTTTTGCCTTGTCGAGTGCCACTCGTTCGCTGGCATGCGCGGCACGCAAGGCGGCGTCGGACGTGATCTTCTCCGGCCACTGGCCGCGCGCAGCCTGACCGTAGCGATCGACGATGCCGGCATAGGCCGCGCGCTGGAGCGCCTGCCCGGAAACCGCCTCGACGCGCCCGAACAGCAGCGTCTGCTCCGCCTGCGGCGCCGGCACCCCGAAGCGCAGCGTGTGCACCGTGCGCGGTTCGAGCCGACCTTCCACCGTGGTGGCAAGCAGGATGGGGCGGCCGTGATCGTCGAACGGCATCGGTGGCGCGACCTGCATGCCCATCTGGCGCGGGCTTGTCGCGTGCAACGGGATCACCAGCGTCTGCGGCGGCCCGGCCGGCAAGCCCACCTGCGCGTGCAGGTGCTGATCGGGGTTCGCCCCGCCGATGTCGATGGTCAGCGTGACTGCCCAAGGCATCGCGTTCTGTACCTGCACCTGCAGTTCGTCACCGGCAGCCCATGCGTTGGCTGACGTCACCGTCAATGCCGGCGAAGCGGCCGCCTCGAAGGTGAAGCGCTGCAGGGTAAAACCGTCGACCGTCTGCGGTGCGCCGTCGCGGTGCACACGCTCCAGCGTGACGGGTGCCGTCGCGGCGGGCGCGGCCAGATCGATCGGCGTCATCGACGCCTGCGCGTGGCAGCCGCACAACAGGCCCAGGCAACCGGCGAGGACGATCCGCTTCATGGCTCCGCCGTCTCGATCGAAACGTCGAGTATGGCGCGCGAAGGTGAAGCGCAGCCATCGCGGTGCGCGCAACGCGCGGTCGCCAGGCAACGGCACGGCCACCGCATCGGTTGCCCACCGAGTGCCGACCTCAGCGCCGCATCAACCCGCCTTGCGACCTTCCAGCCAGCGCCAGCCGTAATACACCGGCACGCCCAGCGCGATGATCAGCAGGCTCATGCCCGCGTCGCCGGGGCGGTTGATCGCCGAGGCCACGATCACGCCGAACACGGTGATCACGAACACCAGCGGCAGCAGCGGATAGAACGGCACCCGGTACGGCGCCGGCTCGTCGATGAAATGCTTGCGGTACCAGAACAGCGTGGCGATGCCGAATACGTGGCCCAGCCACTCGCCCACCGTGGTGTAGTTGAGCAGCTGATTGAAACTGCCCGACAGCGTCAGCACGATCGCCCACGCGCCCAGCGCCAGCAGCGCGATCTGCGGCGCCCGCGTGCGCGCATCGATGCGCCCGGCCGCGCGAAAGAACATGCCGTCGGCGCCCATCGTCTGCAGCACGCGGGCACCGCCGGCGATCGCGATGCTGCAATAACCGAAGGTGGAACAGGCGATGCCCGCCGCGATCACGGTGGCGCCGTGCGGACCGAACAGCTTCGCCATCAGGTCCGCCGCGGGCGCCTCGCTGGCGGCCAGGCCCGCATGACCCAGGCCGCCCAGATAGGCCAGGTTGGCCAGCACGTAGCAGATCACCACCCCACCCATGCCCAGACCCAGCGCGCGTGGCAAGGTGCGTTGCGGATCGCGCACCTCACCCGCCAGATCGTTCAGGTAATGGAAGCCGCCGTAGCTGAAAAGCACGGGCAGCAGCGCGCCTGCGAAAGCCCACGACGACACCGGATGCGCGCTGTCGGTCGAAAGCGCCAGGCCGAAATTGCCGTCGGCCAGGATCAACCCTGCCACCACCAGCAAGGCCAATGCGGCCAGCTTCAACACGGTGAACGTATTCTGGATCAGCGCACCGGCACGGATGCCGAACAGGTTGACGCCCACGATGAACACGATCGCCCCCACCGCCACCGGCGACGCATACAGCAGCGGCAAGCCGATCGCCGCGCACAGGTAACGGGCGAACATGGTGGCCACCGCCGCCACGCTGCCGGGGTAGTTGATCAGCGCCATCGTCCAGCCGAACAGGAACGCCGGCAGCAGCCCGAACGCCTCGCGCAGATAGACATAGATGCCGCCCGCCTGCGGCCGCCGCGCGCCCAGCTCGGCGTAACACAGCACGCCGGCCAGGGTCAGCAAGCCGCCGACCGTCCACAGGATCAACACCTCGGTACCCGAGCCCGTGTTGCGCGCCACCGTGGACGGCGTGAGGAAGATGCCGGCGCCGATGACGCCGCCGATCACGATCATCGCCGCGTCCCAACTGTTCAGGCGGCGGGCATAGGCGGCAGGTTGGGTCGTCATGGCCGCCACCTTGCCATTGTGCGGGTGGTTTCGACCAGCCCCATTCGTACCGCGGAGTCGGCCATCCGCATCACTGCTGACACATGGTGACCGTGGCGGGTTCTAGAATCCGGGCATTGGTATTCCGGTTGCCCGCGTGTCCGTCCCTCCACGAAAAATCCTGCACATCGACATGGACGCGTTCTACGCGTCGGTGGAGCAGCGCGACGATCCGTCATTGCGCGGCCAGCCGGTGGCGGTGGCCTGGCGTGGCGCGCGCTCGGTGGTGTGCGCGGCCAGCTATGAGGCGCGCGTGTTCGGCGTGCGCTCGGCGATGCCGGCGATGCGGGCCGAGCGCTTGTGCCCGCAGCTGATCTTCGTGCCGCCGGATTTCGTGCGCTACAAGGCGGTGTCGCGGCAGATCCGCGAGATCTTTTCGCGGCACACCGACCTGATCGAGCCGTTGTCGCTGGACGAGGCCTACCTGGACGTCACCCACCCGAAAACCGACTTGCCCTCGGCCACCGCCACCGCCGAGGCGATCCGGGCGGCGATCCGCGCCGAGACGGCGCTGACCGCATCGGCCGGCGTGGCGCCGAACAAGTTCCTGGCCAAGATCGCCTCGGACTGGAACAAGCCCGACGGCCTCTGTGTCATCCGCCCGCACCAGGTCGAAGCGTTTCTCACCCCGCTGCCCGTCGGCCGGCTGCCCGGGGTGGGCAAGGTGATGGAGGCGAAGCTGGCGGCGCTGGGCATTGATACCGTGGGTGCGCTGCGGGCGCATGCGCTGGCCGAATTGGAGGGCCGCTTCGGTCGCTGGGGCCGCCGCCTGCATGAACTGGCGCGCGGTATCGACAACCACGCGGTGCAGTCCGAACGCCCCACCCTGCAGATTTCCGCCGAAGACACCTTCGAGCATGATTTGCCGCTGGACGAGATCGAACCGCACATCCGCCGCCTGGCCGAAAAAGCCTGGGCCGGTCACCTGCGCCAGCACGGCACCGGCGAGCACCGCCGGGTGGCGCGCACCGTGGTGCTGAAACTCAAGACCTCGGATTTCCGCACCCTCACCCGCAGCCTGACGCCGTCGACACACCCGTCATCGGCCCACGCGCTGGCCGATATCGCCTGTGCGCTGCGTGATCGTGTGGACCAGTCAGCGGATCACCGCTATCGACTGGTCGGCGTGGGCTTGTCCGGCTTTATCGCAGCGGAGGACGAGGCGATGCAGGGCGATCTGTTTGTGGGAGCGACTTCAGTCGCGATGGCTTCGAATGAGAAGCATCGCGGCTGAAGCCGCTCCTGCAGGAGCATTCGCGCACACGGTGCGCTCCTGCAGTTGTCGAGGGTCACTTCTTCTTCGGGATGTACAGGTCGGTGATGGTGCCTTCGTAGACTTCGGCCGCCATCCCCACCGACTCGCCCAGGGTGGGATGCGGGTGGATGGTGAGGGCGATGTCAGCCGCTTCGCTGCCCATCTCGATCGCCAGCGCCAGTTCGGAAATCAGGTCGCCCGCGTTCACGCCGACGATGCCGCCACCGACAATGCGATGGGTCTCCTCGTCGAAGATCAGTTTGGTGAAGCCTTCGGTGCGGTCGATGCCGATGGCGCGGCCCGAGGCCGCCCACGGGAACTTGCCCACGCCGACCTTCAGGCCCTTTTCCTTGGCCTCGCGCTCGGTCACGCCGACCCAGGCGATTTCCGGGTTGGTGAACGCCACCGACGGGATCACCCGCGCATCGAAATGACTCTTCAGCCCGGCCACCACTTCGGCCGCCACGTGCGCCTCGTGGGTGGCCTTGTGCGCCAGCATCGGCTGGCCGACCAGGTCGCCGATGGCGTAGATGTGCGGCACGTTGGTGCGCATCTGCGTGTCGACGTTGATGAAACCGCGATCGGTCACCGCGACGCCGGCCTTTTCCGCGCCGATCTTGCCGCCATTGGGCGAGCGGCCCACCGACACCAGCACGCGATCGAACAGGGTGGTTTCGGGAATGCTGTCGCCCTCGTAACCGACCTCGATGCCTTTTTTGGTGGCCTTGGCGCTGATCACCTTGGTCTTCAGGTGGATGCCCTTGAGCCGGCTGCCGAGGCGCTTGGCCAGCGGCTTGATCAGGTCGGCATCGGCGCCCGGGATGATCTGGTCCATGAACTCGACCACGGTCACTTCACTGCCCAGCGCCGCATACACGGTGGCCATTTCAAGGCCGATGATGCCGCCGCCCACCACCAGCAGCTTCTTCGGCACGTCCTTCATTTCCAGCGCGCGGGTCGAGTCGAGGATGCGCTCGTCGTCCCACGGGAACATGCCCAGCTTCACCGACTGCGAGCCGGCGGCGATGATGGCGTTCTCGAAACGGATCAGCTTCACGCCGTCGTTCGTCTGGACTTCCAGTTCGTTCGGCGAAACGAAGGTACCGGTGCCCTGCACGGTGCGCACCTTGCGCGCCTTGGCCATGCCGGCCAGGCCGCCGGTGAGCTGGCCGACCACCTTTTCCTTGAAACCGCGCAGCTTGTCGAGATCGAGTTTCGGTGCACCAAAACTCACGCCATGGGCAGCCATCGCCTCGGCTTCATCGATCACGGCGGCGGCATGCAGCAGCGCCTTGGACGGGATGCAGCCCACGTTGAGGCAGACACCGCCCAGGCTGGCATAGCGCTCCACCAGCACGGTGTCGACGCCCAGGTCGGCGGCGCGGAACGCCGCGGTGTAGCCGCCGGGGCCGGAGCCGAGCACGACCAGCTTGCATTCGACGTCGGGCGTGCGACCGGACGCGCCTGCGGCAGTCGGCGCCGGCGAGGCGGCAGGTGCCGGGGCGGGCGCAGCAGCCTTCGGCGCCTCGGCCTTGGGCGTCGGTGCCGGGGTGGCCGCCGCGGCACCGCCGGCGACCTCCAGCACAACGATCACAGCGCCTTCCGAAACCTCGTCACCCACCTTCAGCTTCAACTCCTTGACCACACCCGCGGCACTGGAGGGAACCTCCATGGTCGCCTTGTCCGACTCCAGCGTGATCAGGCTCTGTTCCTTTTCCACGGTGTCGCCGGCTTTCACCAGCACCTCGATCACCGGCACGTTGTCGTGGCCGATATCGGGAACTTTTACTTCGATGGTGTTGGCCATGGTTTTTCCTCGGGAGTTGCGGGCTGGCGGTTGTGGCCGCCGGCCACGGGATTCAGGAGACAGGGATAGCGCGTTGGGGCCGGCGCAACTGCACGTCGCGCTGCGGCAGGGGAATCGTTATGCCATGCGCCAGCAAGGCATCATGCAGCGCCCAGTTGTAGGCGGCCAGCGCGGCGCCGGGTCGGCGGGTGGCATCGGCATTCAGCCACACCACCAGCTCGAACTGCAGCGCCCATTCGCCGAAAGCCACCAGTCGCACCTGCGGCGCCTTGTCGCCCTCGGCGTCCAGCGTGAACTTCACTTCGTGCACCGCCTGGAGCGCGGCTTGCCGCACGGTTTCCTTGTCGCTGGCGTAGGCCACGTGGAACGGAACCTTCAGGCGCCGGAAGCCCTCGCGCACGGTCCAGTTGACCACGCGACCGTTCACGAATTCGGAGTTCGGCACCAGGATATCGATGTCGTCGTTGGTGGTGATGCGGGTGGCGCGGATATGGATGTCGCGCACGCGGCCGTGCACGCCGGAAGCCAGGTCGACGAAGTCGCCCACCTTGAGGCTGCGGTCGAACAGCAGCACCACGCCGCAGACGAAGTTGTTGAAGATGGCCTGCAGGCCAAAGCCCAGGCCCACGCCCAGCGCGCCGGCAAACACGGTGAAACGGGCGATCGGGATGCCGCTGGCATTCAGCGCCAGCAACACGCCGACCAGCAGCAACAGGTAGTGCATCAAGCGGCCGAACACGTAGATGGACGACAGGTTGACGTGCTCGTAGCGGCGCGCGTAACGGCGCAGCAACTGCCGCACCAGCATCGACAGCAATACGCAAAGACAGAACAGCAGCACCGCCGCCGCCAGCGAGCCGACGGTCAGATCAAAGCCGCCGCCGTGGAACAGCGGGCGACTCAACCACTCGCTGACCGGCGTAGCTGCGGGCTCCGCGGGAATCAGTGCCGCCGCCAGCAGCATGCGGCCTCCGTCACAGCAGCAGGCGGCGGATGTCGGCCAGCTGGTTGGCCACGAACACGGCGAAACGGGCGGCCAGCGCGCCGTCGATCACGCGGTGGTCGTAGGACAGCGACAGCGGCAACATCAGCCGCGGCGCGAACTCCTTGCCGTTCCACACCGGCTTCATCGCCGACTTGGACACACCCAGGATGGCCACTTCGGGCGCGTTGACGATCGGCGTGAAATACGTGCCGCCGATGCCGCCCAGCGAGCTGATCGAGAAGCAACCGCCCGACATGTCGGCCGGGCCCAGCTTCTTGTCGCGCGCCTTTTTGGAGATCTCGCCCAGCTCGCGCGCCAGGTCCAGCAGGCCCTTCTTGTCGCAGTCGCGGATCACCGGCACCACCAGGCCATCGGGCGTGTCCACCGCGATGCCGATGTGGAAATATTTCTTGAGCACCAGCTTCTCGCCGCTCTCGTCCAGCGAGGCGTTGAATTGCGGGAACGCCTTCAGCGCCGCCACCACCGCCTTGATCTGGAACACCAGAGGGCTGATCTTGGTGTCCTTGTTCTCCGCGCCAAGCTGCTTGCGGAATGCCTCCAGCTCGGTGATGTCGGCGTCTTCGTGCTGGGTGACGTGCGGGATCATCGCCCAGTTGCGGGCCAGGTTGGCGCCGGAAATCTTCTGGATGCGCGACAGCGGCTTTTCCTCGATCTCGCCGAACTTGGCGAAATCCACCTTCGGCCACGGCAGCAGGCTGAGCCCGTTGCCGGCGCCCGCCGCACCGCCGGAAACCGGCCGCGCGCCGGAGGCCAGCGCGTGCTTCACATAGCCGCTCACGTCGTCGCGCTGGATGCGGCCGCCGCGACCACTGCCCTTGACCTGCGCAATGTCCACGCCCAGCTCGCGGGCAAATGCGCGCACCGCCGGGCTGGCGTACGGCGCATCGCCCGGCATCACCACGCTGGCATCCACCGGCGGACGCGCCACCGGCAGGTTGCTGCGGTCGGCTTGCGGCGCGGGGGCGGGCGCAGATGCGGGTGCAGCTGCCACGGGTGCCGGCGCCGGGGCCGGTGCGGCTGCCGGAGCGGCAGGCGCGGCATCGCCGCCTTCGATCATGGCGATCACGTCGCCCTCGGAGAGCTCGTCGCCCACCTTCACCTTCAGTTCCTTCACCACGCCGGCGAACGGCGACGGCACTTCCATCGTGGCCTTGTCCGACTCCAGTGTGATCAGGCTCTGGTCCTTGGTGACGGTGTCACCCACCTTCACCAGCACTTCGATCACCGGCACGCCGGAGTGGCCGATGTCCGGCACCAGCGCGGGGCGCACGCCGCCGGCGGATGGCGCGGGCGCGGCAGCGGCGGGCGCCTGGGGCGCCTCGGCCTGCTTGGCGGGCGCCGGGGCGGCGGCGGCGGCCTTGGGTGCTTCCTGGGCGGCGGGTGCGGCGCCAGCGCCGTCGGCCTCGATGATGGCGATCACCGCGCCTTCGGAAACTTCATCGCCCACTTTCAGCTTCACTTCCTTCACCGTGCCGGCGAATGGCGCGGGGACTTCCATCGTGGCCTTGTCCGATTCCAGGGTGATGAGGCTCTGTTCTTTCTCGACGCGGTCGCCGGCCTTGACCAGTACTTCGATGACCGGAACGTCAGCGTGGCCGATGTCGGGAACACGAGCTTCTTTGAGATCGGCCATGAATGGCTCCTGGAGATGGCGGGGACAATGGTGCGCCGCCGGAGGGGATCGCGGCGGAAACAAGTGCCAATCATAACGAACAGGCGGGTCTTTCGCCCACTATGCGGCGGAGTATGCGGGTCGCGGAGGACGCTCGACGGGGCCGAACCCGCCCATGGCGGATGCGGCAACGCGGGTCACGGATCAACGGCTGGCGTCGACCGCAGGGCGGCGGCGCCCGGGGCCGAAATCACCCGGGTTGCGCCTGGCGGGTAGCGCGTTCTCAGCGGCGCCGGTCGTCGATGTCACCGACCGTGCCATCGATGATGGTCACCGTGGTGAGGTGGTTGCCGCGACGGTATTGCCACTGCTCGCCGCGGTCGGCATCGGTGATCACGCGCACGCCACGACCGCGGCGCGACGTGGCGGGATGGCGCCGGAATTTGCGCGACGGCTTTCCCAGCAGCTCGACCACGCGCATCACGCTGTCGCCGGTGGTGAGGACCTGGTTGCCGACGCGCAAGGTGTTGGAGGCGAAAGTCGCCGTACTGGAGAGGCCGAGCGCGCAGGCGAGTGCCAGTGCGAGCGGCAGGGACGTCGTGGGTTTGGGCATGGTTGTTCCCGATGGCGAGGTAGCCCGTGATGGGCGCCGATCAGGCTGGCGCGGTGCGCCGCGGGACGGTATCGGAAACCGCTGCATGTACGCGAAGGGGTTTGCCGGCATCGGCGCCAGCGCGGCGCCGGTCGATCAGAAGCCGGCGCCCGGCTGTGCCAGGTAGATCGCCTCCTGCGCCGTGGACGAACGGCCCAGCACCGCATTGCGGTGCGGGAAGCGGCCGAAGCGCTCGATGATGTCGCGATGGCGCCGCGCGTAGTCGAGAAAGCCCTCGAACGATGCCCGCTGTTCCGGGCCCGACTCGGCGCAAAGCGCCTCGAACAGCGCCACCGAGCGATGCTGCACGGCGAGATCCTCGGCGTGTTCCAGCGGAAGATAGGCGAACACGCGCTGCAGCGGTGGCAGGGCCTGGTCGTCGCCGCGTTCGATGCCCGCCAGCGCCAGCGACAACGCCTTGGGGTCCTGCGACCAGGCCCGTGCATCGTTGCGGTGGAGATTGCGGCTGAACTGGTCCAGCAGGATCAGCAGCGCCAGCCAGCCCAGCGGCGTACGCGTCCAGCCATCGAGTTCACCGTCGGCCGCGGCGGTGGCGACGGCACCGAAACGGGTGCGGATCTGCGCATCGAAGGCGGCGTCGGCGGCAAACCAGTGCGCGGCGCTTTCCTCGGCAAACCAGAAGGCAAGCACGGCCTCGGCGGTCGGCGACATGGGATCTTCCTTCAATGGCGCGCGGTGCCACCCAGGCCATGCATGTCCAGGTGGATGCCGTGCAGGCGCGGCAGTTGCCGGCGCAGCACCAGCGCCACGTCGGCAGGGGCGGTGGCAATGGTGGCGCGTTCGAACAGGTGCAGCAAGCGCACTTCGTACTGCCCCAGTGCGTGGATCCAGTCGTTGTCCGTGCGCGAGGCGTTGTTGGGCATGCCCGCCGCCCACTGTGCCCGCAGCGTGCCGCGCAAGGTGCCACGCTGCCGGGACGGTTCACCGGTCCTGCGCTGTTGTGCCTGCAGGTCGGCGACCACCAGCATCAGCGTCTGGGCGTTTTCATTCAGCACGCTGCGCAACCCCGGCTCGCGCGCGGCGGTGGCGGCACGGCGGTACAGCCGGCACAGGTCGATGCTGTGCTGGATCAGGGGTTCGTAGATGGAACGGGGAGCGAACAGCGCCACAATCGGCTCCAGCGGGTGATGAAGCGAGATGACGCGTCATCCTCGTCGCTCACCGCTTAGGGAGCCCTGAACGGCGATCGGGCAGTCACTGCCCGATGTGCAGTAGGTTCAGCGGCTGGCCGTTGCTGCCACGCACGCCCTGCTGCAGATCGGCCAATCGAGTGATCGCGGGGCACAAGGCGGCGATCTGCGGTTGCAGCGCCTGCATCCGCTGTTCCAGTCGTGGCCGCAGGCCGCTGGCCAGCCCGGTGGCCTGGTCGCGCAGCGTCGCCGCCGCCTGCAGATCACCCCGCATCGCCGCGTCGAGAGCCTGCTGGCCGAGGTCGTTGGCCAGCAACGGCAGCACGTCGGCGGCGATCTGGTTGGCGTACTGGTCGATGACGTCGCTCTGCCAATCGTGGGTGCTGTTGCTGGCGGCGATGCGCTGCTTGAAGGTGGCCGCGTGGCTGGCCAGGCGACGATCGAGCTCCGCCCGGGTGTCGGCGCCGAGGCTCATGCCCTGGGTCTCCTCCTTCAGCGCCCGCACCGCCATATCCAGCCCGTGCTGCGCCACCGTGCGCACACGCGGCGCCAGCGCGCGCAGCTCGCGCTCGAACAAGGTCAGGCGATCCTGCTGCTCCGCATTCAGCGCTACCGCGGTGCCGTCGGTGCGCAACGTGCCTCGCTGCATCTCGACGTGGAACGGGGCCGGTGACGGCCGGTCGAACAGGATGCTTGAAGGCTTCAGGGTGACGTCGTAACTGCTGCTGGCGTGGCAGGTGGTCGCCCATTCCTGCGCCGACAGCGAGGTGGCCGTCAACGTTGTGCACAGCAAGACAAGCAGGCGAAGGCGCATCGGATGGATCCCTGAAAAACGTTGATCACCCATAACGGCCGGCGCACCAATCCCTGCTGAATGCGCCTGCAGGCAAACGTCCATCAGCGCCGGCGCATGAACCGGGCACGCACGTCCGGCCGACCCAGCCGCCAGGCCAGCCACAGCAGCACCGGCACGGCGACGGCCTTCATCCCCAGCGCCAGCAGGTAACTGTGCGGAAGCTGCGCCACCACCAGCGACACGGCGGTGTCCGCCGGAAACAGCGCCCGCATCGCCGAAGCCAGCAGCACGCCGCTGGCCAGCGCCCACGCCGCCAGCAGCACGGCGGCGACGCGCAGGGCGGAACGCGCCCAGGCCTGACGCAGGATCACGCCCGCGCACAGCACGATGATGACAAACGCGACCAGCAGGTAAGCCGCATCCCACGCCAGCATGCGCTGCAGCGCCGGCACGTGGTCGGTGTCGCCTGCGGGCCAGCGTTGCAGCTCACCCCAGACGGCGCTGCCGTGGTTGATGTATTGCACGCCACCGATCGCGGCAAACAGCAGCAACAGCCAGGTCACCACACGCCATCCCGCCAACCCGCGTCCGGGCGCCACCCGGCCTTCGGCGCGAACCAGCAGCGGCATCAGCCCGCCGCCTTCGACGCGGCGAGGTCGGCCAGCACCTGGGCGGAGTTCTTCTCCGGGTCAACGTCCTCATAGACCTTGGCCACCTTGCCCTGCGGATCGATCAGGAAGGTGGTGCGCCGTGCGTAATGCGAGCCGCCACGGGACGCCAGTACGCCGTAAGCGGCGGCGACGGTGGTGTCCGCGTCGGAAAGCAACGGGAAGGGCACGTGGTATTTGCGCGCGAACTCGGCGTGCGATTTCACGTCGTCGAGGCTGATGCCCACCACCTTGGCGCCCGCCTTGCGCAGCTTGGCGATGTCGTCGCGGAAGGTGCACACCTCGGTGGTGCAGCCGGGGGTGAAATCCTTCGGGTAGAAATACAGCACCAGCCATTGGCCGTGGAAATCGGACGGCTGCAGCCAGTGGCCGTTCTGATCCTGCAAATGGAAGGCCGGCGCGACCTGCCCCACCTGTGGTCCCGCTGCCCATGCCGGGGCCGCCAGACCGAACAACAAGGCCACGACAAGCAAACAGGAAATGCGACGCATGGGCGGACTCTCCATGGATGACGGGAAAAAACGACAGTCCGCAGTTTACGCGTAGAAACGAGGAAGGGCGCCACCGGCGCCCCTCCTTTTTCATCCCGCCTGTCGGCCCCGCTCAGCGTCGCGTGATGGTGAACTTGCCCACTGACACACCGAGGTTGACGCCCTCGCCGGTGCCCGCCAATGCCAGGGACGTGGTGCCCTTGGTCAGCACCTGCGCGCCCGAGCTTTTCACCACGCCCGCCTCGGCGCCGGCCTGGGCGTAATCACCGAACACATCGGAAATATCGTGCACGTCGCTGATCTCGCCCTTGCCGTTGTTGATCCGGTACTTGCCGGCGGTGAGGCCGCCGCCAACCACCTCGATCTTCACATTGGCCGTCTGGCCGTTTTCGCAGGTGATGGTGCCGGTGCCCTCGGCGTGCTTGTAGATCAGCGACCAGCCGGACAGGTTGTAGACCAGATGGCAATCCACCTTGGCATCGGTTGCCTGGGCCTGGCCGGCCGGCATCATCGTCGCCGCACCCGCGCAGGCCAACACGAGTGCCGCCATTCCAAAAGTACGCTTGATCATAGTCATCTCCTTGAGAGGGTGGGAGGGCGAAGCGTGTACATCGCCGCGTGATGCGAATGTGCAGGCAAGCCCGCCATGTCCCGCTCGATGAACACGGCGTTCATCGCGCGGAGAACGCGGTTTGCCCGCACGGTCGCGGCGGTTTGTGTTTCTGCCGACAGGGCTCCTAGACTCGTTGCGTCCGATGTCGAACGGCGCCGAGGAGCAATCATGGTCAAGTATTCGCTGGTGGGTTACGACGGCTCCGATGCATCACGCCGCGCTTTCCAGTTCGCCATCGACCTGGCGCGTTGCAACCATGGCCGCGTGCGCGTGGTGTCGGTGCTGCAGGTCACCGAGGGCGGGGCCGATGTGTCGGCGTTGTTGATGGCCGATTCGGGCACCCAGCGCGCGCGCGAGTTGCTGGACGAACTGACCGCCATCGTGCCCGACGCCAACGAACTGGTTGACGTGGAACTGACCTACGGCAGCCCCGGCGACGTGCTGCTGAGCCAGATCGAACAGCACGGCGTGGATCACCTGGTGATCGGCCACACCGAGCGCGGCGCGCTGGCGCGCTGGCTGCTGGGTTCGGTCTCCAGCAACGTGCTTGCCAAGGCGCACGTGCCGGTCACCGTGGTGCGCTGAAACTTCCGTCGCGCAGCCGGCAAGTCGGGTGGCGTTAATCCGCCAGCACCCACACGACCTATCCTGTCTCATCCCCTCGTCATGTGGCCGCGCGCAAGATGCCGCCACATCCGGTGACTCACAGGAATCGCGTTGACCTATACCACCGCCCTGCCCTGGACCCTCGAAAGCCTGGACCTCGGCCAAATCGACATTGCCCGCATCCGCCACAACGAGGATCTGTTTTTCCTGCTGTGCAGCTCCTCCTTCGTGGAAAGCGGCTCGGACCTGTACGCGCAGAATCTTGTCGACCACTTCGCCGACGACGCCGAGTTGCAGACCTGGCTGACCGAACACTGGAAACACGAAGAGCTGCAGCACGGCCGCGCGCTGGCCGCGTATGTGCGCGCCGTGTGGCCGGAGTTCGACTGGGACGCGGCGTTCGCCACGTTCTGGCACGACTACGGCGCGGTGTGCACCGCCGAGCAGCTGGAGTCGTCTCGCGGGCTGGAGCTGGCCGCGCGCTGCGTGGTGGAAACCGGTACCGCCAGCCTTTACCGCGCCCTGCACGACATCACCGACGAGCCGGTGCTGAAGGAACTCACCGGCTACATCAAGAGTGATGAAGTGCGCCACTACAAGCACTTCTATCGTCACTACCTGCTGTACCGGGAACGCGGGGACTTCGGTCGCTACAAGGTTTTCCGGGCGATTCTGCGGCGAGTGCGCGAGATCAAGAGCGAGGACAGCGATATCGCCCTTCGCCATGTGTTCAACCAGTGCTACCCGCACCTGCGCGAAAACGAGGCGGAGTTCCGCCGCATCAGCGACCGGGCGCAGGGCCTGCTGCGCCGACACATTCCCGCGGAAATGACGGTGAAGATGCTGATCAAGCCACTCGACCTGTCACCGTGGATGCAGAAGGCGATGGCACGCCCGCTGGCGCGCATCACCGAGAAACTGTTCCTGCACTGAGCGGCGTGCTACTTCTTTTTCGGCTTGTCCAGCTTCTGCCACTTCGCGGGATCGAAACCGCCGACCTCGTACAGCAGCGTTTCCTTCTTCTCGCCATCGGCCACGGTGACGTCCATGGTGATTTTCGCCGCGCCGTGCAGCAGCGCCAGGAATTGCTTGTCATCGCGAATCATCAGCGCCGGCTCGCCGCTGGGTGGCGCAAACGCCTTGATCCCCACCGGCTTGCCGTCGACGGTCGCCTTGATGGTGCAATTGCCGCGACAGACGAAGCCCGCGCCCGAGCCGAACAGGAACACGCTCTGGCCCCAGTCGGTATGTCGCCGCAGGATCAGGCGCACACTGTCGTTGCCACCGGGCTTGCTGCTCTGGATGGTGGCAGTCGACTGGGTGCCGCCCTGCATCGGCGCCACCTGGTACAGCCACAACCGCGCCAGCCGGTTTTTCTCGCTGGTTTCGCGATAGCGCTTCTCGATGGCAGGCAAGGTCTTCTGCACTTCTGCCGCCGCCTCGCTCTGCGGGAAACGGCGCACGATGTCCTGGCCCATCGACACGGCCATCTGGTCGTTGCCGATGCGCACCAGCTGACGATACGTGTCGAGATTGGTGGCCGCCGCCTGCGCTTTCGCGGCGGCCTGCTGCTGCTCCGCGCCCGGCGCCGGCGCACCGCCACCGGAACAACCGGCAAGCATCACCAGCCCACAAGGAAACGTGGCCAGGGCCAGACGAAAAATCGTCAGTCGGATCATCGGCAAAGGCTCGCAGGGACAAAGCCACTAGCTTGAATCGTCCACCACTGTGGTGCAACCGCAGCGGCGGCACGGCTGCAGTCACGCCCGCAACGGTGCATTCGTATCGAGCAGCTCCACGTCGGTGATCTGGTCGAACCACACCCGCCGGCGCCAGTCCGACAGGTTCAGGTGCTCCAGCTCCACCACACCATTGACGCCCTCCTTGCCGGTGTCGTCGTAGAACATCTGCACGGTGGGGCGGGCGCACACCACGCCCTCGCAATGCTGGCCATCGACCAGATGCAGGCGGACGCGTGCGCCATCGGACAATGCCTGCACCAGCGTCTCGAAGCGCTGGATATCCCGTGGCTCGGTGTAGACGTGGGTGGCTTGCCTGGTCATGGATGCATCCGTCGAAACGCGTTGCCGGCACGCTAAACGCCATGGCGGCAACGCGGTGTCAACGTGCGGGCGCGGTCACCCCGGAAGGCAGAAAGCCCCTCCGGCAGAGCCGGAAGGGCTTTCGAATGCACTGCAAAACGGGTTACTTGCCGTTGACGTCCACGGTCGTCGCCGGCAGCTTCACCGTCACGCTGGCCTGCGGATCGAGCGCGGACTTGGCCACGGTCACCTGATACTCGCCGCTGGCGATTTTCCAGGTCTTGTCCTTGCTCTGGTACATCGCCAGCAGGCGCGGGTCGACCTTGACGCTGACCTTGCGGCTTTCACCCGGCTTCAGCGCCAGCTTCTGGAACGCGCCCAGACGCTTGGGTGCTTCCCACAGGCCCTTCGGCGACGCGACGTAAACCTGCGCCACATCCTTGCCGGCCACGGCGCCGGTGTTCTTGATCGTGAAGCTCACCGTCAGCTGGCCATCGGCCCAGTGGGCGGCCAGACCGTCATGGCTGAAACTGGTGTACGACAAGCCATAACCGAACGGGAAGAGCGGCTTCAGGCCTTTCAGGTCAAACCACTTGTAGCCCACGGCCGCGCCTTCGCTGTAATTGACGTCGAAACGCAGCTCCGGCTTCTTCGGGTCGCCATCGAGCACCGGACGCGGCAGTTGCTGCTCCGAGGCCGGGAAGGTGATCGGCAGATGGCCCGACGGATTCACTTCACCGAACAGCACCCGGCCGATGGCTTCGCCGCCGCTGGTGCCCGGATACCACGCCTCCAGTACCGCGCCGACGTCCTTCAGCCACGGCATCAGCACCGCGCCGCCGGTTTCCAGCACCACGGCCGTATGCGGATTGGCCTTGGCCACCGCGGTGATCAGCGCATCCTGGTTGTCGGGCAGCGACAGGTTGGGCACGTCAAACGCTTCGGCCGTCCACTGGTGGGCGAACACGATGACCAGATCGCTGGCCGCCGCCAGCCGCGCGGCGGCGGCGGGATCGGAACCATCATTGAACGTGACCTTGGCGTTGCCCGCGCGGGCCTGGATCGCCTTCAGCGGCGACGACGGGAAGTACACCGTGGGGCCGGGGAATGAATCGGGGCCCAGCCCCTTCACCGCCATGCCGCCCACCGGGTAGACCTGCGACGAACCACCGCCGGAAAGCACGCCCACGTCGGCATGGGAACCGATGATGGCGATTTTCTTCAGGCCCGCCTTGATCGGCAGCAGCGCGTTGTCGTTCTTCAGCAGCACCATGCCTTCTTCGGCATCGTTCTGCGTGACCTTGGCATGGGCGGCGAAATCGATGTTGTCCTTCGGGCCGGTGACCGGATCGTCGATCAGCTTGTGCTCGAACATGGCGTACAGAACGCGGCCGGCCATGTCGTCAAGCCGCTTCTGCGGCACCCAGCCATTGGCCACCGCCTCGCCCAGCGCGTCGCCGAAATAGCGCGACTTGTCGAACGGCACGCCGGACTGCTGGTCCAGGCCGTTGTTGGCCGCCTGGACCGTGCTGTGGGTCGCGCCCCAGTCGGACATCACGAAACCCTTGAAGCCCCAGTCGCCCTTCAGCACTTCGTTCAGCAGGTACGGGTTTTCGCAGGCGTAGATACCGTCAACCCGGTTGTAGGAGCACATCACCGAACCGGGCTGGCCCTGTTCGTTGGCGATCTGGAACGCCAGCAGATCGGACATGCGCGCCGCCGCATCGTCGACCTCGACGTTGAGGAAGTTGCGGCCGGTCTCCTGGTCGTTCAACGCGTAGTGCTTCAGCGTCGAGATGATGTGGTTCGACTGGATGCCCTTGATCTGCGCACCGACGATGGTGCCGGCGAGCAGCGGGTCTTCACCGCCGTATTCGAAATTGCGCCCGTTGCGCGGTTCGCGTACCAGGTTGACGCCACCGGCCAGCATCTCGTTGAAGCCGGACGAACGCGCCTCGGCGCCGATCATCGCGCCGCCGGCAAAGCCGACCTCGGGGTTCCAGGTGGCCGCGGTGTTCATGCCCGAGGGCAGCGAGGTGCGCTCGCGCACGTTCGGCCCGCGCTGCGACGCCACGCCCACACCGGCATCGGTCTGCCACTGGTTGGGAATGCCGAGGCGCGGAACGCCGTAGACGAAGCCCGCGGACTGGTGCAGCGATTCCTTCGGCCGCTTGTAATGCTTGCCGTCCAGGTCGGTGCCGAAATAGCCCATCACCAGGCGCAGCTTTTCCTCCTGGGTCATTTCCTTGAGCACCAGCTGGGTGCGTTCGGCGGCGCTCAGGTGGGTGTTCATCCACGGCTTGCCGGCGAGTTCCTGGCGCGTCGGCGCCGGTGCCGGCTCTTGGGCAAACGCGGGCGATGCCATCAGGCCGCCGAGCGCGCACGCGGCGATCAAGCCGATTTTCCTGGGTACCGTCATGTTTCGTCCTCGGGTTGCGTTGGGCGACGCGCCGGCCGGAATGCCACGAGGGTGGGCCAGACGGGAACGTCGATGGGGAAGGAGCGTTTTGCGCCTGGCCGGGTGTCCGGAAGTTTGCTGATTCCGGGCCGGGACACTGCCGATTCATCACCCCTTCAGAACCGCCCTACAGTAGTTGGAGCACGGTTCGGATGTCCAGACGATGGCGATGGCTCGGCGGCCACTCGGAGCATCTGCCGCACAGACGCGAATCAGGCATGCTGTGATGCAGTGCGGCATGCTTGCGCACGTGGCCGGCGCCGCCGGATACCCACTCACCATGTCGCCCCTTGCGGAGCCTTCATGATCGTCGTGCACCATCTCAACAACTCGCGCTCGCAACGCATCCTGTGGCTGCTGGAGGAATTGGGCGTGCCGTACGAGATCAAGCGCTACCAGCGCGACCCGAAAACCATGCTGGCGCCGCCCGAACTGCGCGCGGTGCACCCGCTGGGCAAGTCGCCGGTGATCACCGACGGCAAGCTGACCGTGGCCGAGTCGGGCGCCATCGTCGAGTACCTGGCCGATCGTTACGGCGCCGGTGTGCTGATTCCCGCGCATGGCACGCCCGAGCGCCTGCGCTGCAATTACTGGCTGCACTACGCCGAAGGTTCGGCGATGCCGCCGTTGCTGCTGAAGCTGGTGTTCCAACGGGTGGAACGCGCGCCGATGCCGTTTTTCGCCAAGCCGATCGGCAAGGGCGTCGCGCGCAAGGTGCAGCACGATTTCGTCGACCCGCAACTGGCCTTGCACCTGGACTACCTCGAATCCCGGTTGCAAAGCAGCGACTGGTTCGGCGGCACCACCTTCAGCGTGGCCGACATCCAGTTGAGTTTTCCGCTGGAGGCGTTCGCCGCGCGCGGCGGGCTGGACGAGACGCGGCCGAAACTGTGCGCCTTCCTGCAACGCATCCACTCACGCCCGGGCTACCAGCGTGCGCTGCAGCGTGGCGGCGAGTACCTGCTGGGCTGAACGGTACCCGTGCCCGACCGCGCGGGTATACGCCTCGCTCACGAATGCGCTGGCAGCCTGTGACGTCAGCAGAGTCCAGGAGAACGCCATGCACAGACGTGATATCGAACGGCAGATTCGTGACGCCAGCGAGCAGGCCGGCCAACGCGTTCGCCAGTCCGCGAACGGCGCGGTAGACAGCGCGCAGAACCTCATCGACCGCGGTCGTCGCCGCATCCAGGAGCGTTTCGGCGCGGGCGATGGCCGCTATCGCCGCCAGTTGACCCGCGCCGCGGAAGACCTGGCCGACGAAACCAACTACCACTACCGCCGCATGCGCCGCCAGGTGAATCGCCACCCGGTCGCCACGGTGGCAATCGTGGCCGGCACCATCGGCGCCTTCCTGCTGCTGCGCCGCGCTTTCAGCAGCGATGACGATTGAGTTCGACGGTGCCTGACGGCGCCATCGGAAGATAAAAAAACCGCCCGGGGAGGGCGGTTTTTTTATTGCTTCAGGATCGATCAGACGCTCAGCGGATTCGGCTTTTCCGGATCCAGGTTGTACTGCTTGATGGCGCGGCTGACGTCCTTGGCGCTGACCTTGCCTTCCTTCGCCAGTGCGGCCAGTGCGGCATGGGCGATCCAGCGGCGATCGACCTCGAAGAACTCGCGCAGGTGCTCACGCGTGTCGGAGCGGCCGAAGCCCTCAGTGCCCAGCACGGTGTAGTGCATGCCGTCGGGGATGAACGCACGGATCTGGTCGGCGAATTCGCGCACGTAGTCGGTGGCGGCGACCGCCGGGCCAGAACGCCCGTCCAGCAGGCCGGTGACATACGGCACGCGCTGCTCGGCTTCCGGATGCAGGCGGTTCCAGCGTTCGGCATCGAAACCGTCACGACGCAGCTCGACGAAGCTGGGGCAGGACCAGATGTCGGACTTCACGCCGAAATCCTTCTCCAGCAGCTCGGCCGCCGCGATCACCTCGCGCAGGATCGTGCCGGACCCGAGCAACTGCACGCGCAGCTCGCCCTTCTTGCCCTTGCCGCCGTCCTTGAGCAGGTACATCCCCTTGATGACGCCTTCCTCGCAGCCCTTGGGCATGTCCGGATGGGTGTAGTTCTCGTTCATCACGGTGATGTAGTAGTAGTGATCCTCCTGCTCCTGCAGCATGCTGCGCACGCCGTCCTGCATGATCACCGCCACTTCGTACGAGAACGTGGGGTCGTACGCCTTCACGTTGGGGATGGCGCCGGCCAGCAGGTGCGAATGGCCATCCTCGTGCTGCAGGCCTTCGCCGTTCAGCGTGGTGCGGCCGGCGGTGCCGCCGACCAGGAAGCCGCGCGAGCGCATGTCGCCCGCCGCCCAGCAGAGGTCGCCGATGCGCTGGAAGCCGAACATCGAGTAATAGATGAAGAACGGCAGCATCGGCTGGTTGCTGATGCTGTAGCTGGTGGCCGCGGCCATCCACGAGGCCATGCCGCCGGCTTCGCTGATGCCCTGCTGCAGCACCTGGCCCTTCTGGTCCTCGCGGTAGTACAGCAGCTGGTCGGAATCCTGCGGACGGTATTTCTGGCCGAACGGCGCGTAGATGCCGATCTGCCGGAACATGCCTTCCATGCCGAACGTGCGCGCCTCGTCGGCCACGATCGGCACCACGCGCGGGCCGATGGTCTTGTCGCGCAACAGCAGGTTCATGCCACGCACCAGCGCCATGGTGGTGCTGATCTCGCGGTCGCCGGTGCCCTTGGTGATCTGCTCGAACGCGGCCAGGTCCGGCGCCTTGAGTTTCACGTCGGTGGTGCGCCGGCGCTGCGGCAGCGCGCCGCCCAGCGCCTTGCGGCGTTCCAGCATGTACTGCACTTCCGGGGAGTCCTTGCCCGGGTGGTAATACGGCACTTCTTCCAGCTTGGAATCGGGTACCGGCACGTTGAAACGGTCGCGGAAGTGGCGCACCGATTCCAGGTCCAGCTTCTTCTGCTGATGGGTGGGGTTCTGCGATTCGCCCGAGCCCAGGCCCATGCCGTAGCCCTTGACCGTCTTGGCCAGGATCACGGTCGGCATGCCCTTGGTGTTTGACGCGGCGTGGTACGCCGCATACACCTTGTGCGGGTCGTGGCCGCCACGGTTCAGGCGCCAGATGTCGTCGTCGCTGAGGTTGGCCACCATCTCGCGCGTCTCCGGGTACTTGCCGAAGAAGTTCTCGCGCGTGTAGGCGCCACCGAAGGCCTTGCAGGCCTGGTATTCGCCGTCCACGGTTTCCATCATCAGCTTGCGCAGCACGCCCTTGTGGTCGCGGGCAAGAAGCGGATCCCAGTAGCTGCCCCAGACCAGCTTGATCGCGTTCCAGCCTGAACCGCGGAAGCTGCCTTCCAGTTCCTGGATGATCTTGCCGTTGCCACGCACCGGGCCGTCCAGCCGCTGCAGGTTGCAGTTGATCACGAAGATCAGGTTGTCCAGGCCCTCGCGGCCGGCCAGCGAGATGGCGCCGAGGGACTCCGGCTCGTCGCATTCGCCGTCGCCCATGAAGCACCAGATCTTGCGGTCGCTCTTGGGCACCAGGCCGCGGTTTTCCAGGTACTTGAAGAACTGCGCCTGGTAGATCGCCTGGATCGGGCCCAGGCCCATCGACACCGTCGGCACCTGCCAGTAATCGGGCATCAGCCACGGGTGCGGGTAGGACGACAGCGCGCGGCCCTTGCCGACCACTTCCATGCGGAACAGGTCGAGCTGATCCTCGGCCAGGCGGCCTTCGAGGAACGAGCGGGCGTAGATGCCCGGGCTGGAATGGCCCTGATGGAAAATCAGGTCGCCCGGATGGTCGGCGCTGGGTGCGCGCCAGAAATGGTTGAAGCCCACGTCGTACAGCGTGGCGCTGGAGGCGAAGCTGGCGATGTGGCCGCCCAGTTCACCCGGCTTGCGGTTGGCCCGCACCACCATCGCCATCGCGTTCCAGCGGATCAGCGAACGGATGCGCCATTCCATCGCCGCATCGCCGGGGCTCTTGGCCTCCTGGCTGGGCGGGATCGTGTTGACGTATTCAGTGGTGGGGTTGAACGGCAGGTAGCCACCCGAACGACGGGTGGTATCGACCATTTTTTCCAGCAGGAAATGCGCGCGCTCGGTGCCATCGTGATGGATCACCGCATCAAGCGAATCGATCCATTCGCCGGTTTCGGTAGGGTCGATGTCCTGATTGAGGATATCGTCGAGCTGATCCATGAAGATTCTCCGCGGCGCCGTGCGGTGCCTGACTTGATGTGGGAACCCGCGGCCGGGGATGCAGCGAGCCCATCAAGTTTAGCGGCCGGCCCACCCGTGCGCCACCGCACGGTGGCAGCCCGGTGTCACGGCGGTGCGGCGGCGTTTCGTCTCAGGGCGCCGCCTGAATCCGGGTGCCGATGCGGATCTGCGCCTCGACCGAGGCCACCGCGGTCATGTTGACGATCCGGCGCACCGTCGACTGCGGCATCAGGATGTGCGCCGGCTTGGCCACGCCCATCAGGATCGGCCCGATCACCACGCCGTCGGTGAGCATGCGGCTCATGTTGTAGGCGATGTTGGCCGCATCCAGATTGGGAAACACGAACACGTTGGCCTTGCCCTCCAGCCGCGAGTGCGGAAACAGCTTCTCGCGCAGCGCGGGGGTGAGCGCAGTGTCGGCCTGCATTTCACCTTCCACCTCCAGCCTCGGCGCCTTGGCGCGGATCAGCTCCAGCGCCTTGCGCATCTTGTGCGCGCCGCAGCAGTCGCGGCTGCCGAAGTTGCCGGCCGACAACAGGGCGATCTTCGGGGTGATGCCGAACAGCTTCAGCCGGATCGACGCCTGCAGCGTGGCTTCGGCGATCTGCTCGGGCGTGGGGTCGTCCATCACGTGGGTGTCGAGGTAGAAGAACGTGCCCTTCTCGGTGGCCACCGCCGCCATTGCCGAGGCCGAGCTGACGCCCTCGTCCATGCCGATGATGTCGCGGATATATTTCAGCTTGCTGGGAAACTGGCCGACCATTCCGCACAGCAGCGCATCGGCCTCGCCACGCTCCACCATCAGCGCCGCGATCGCGGTGGGACGCGAGCGCACCACCGCCTTGGCCATCGACGGGGTCACGCCGCGGCGCTCCATCAGCTGGTGGTAGTGCTGCCAGTAGGCGTCGAAACGCGGGTCGGAGTTGATGTTGCAGATCTCCACGTCCACGCCGGGTTTCAGCCGCAGGCCGGCGCGCTTGATGCGTTTCTCGATCACCTCGGGGCGGCCGATCAGGATCGGCACCGCCAGGCCTTGGTCCACCACCGTCTGCACCGCGCGCAGCACGGTTTCCTCCTCACCCTCGGCGTAAACCACCCGCGCCGGCGCCGCCTTGGCCCGCTCGAACACCGGCTTCATCAGCAGGCCGGTGCGGAACACGAAACTGGTGAGCTTGTCGTTGTAGGCGACGAAATCCTCCATCGGCCGCGTCGCCACGCCCGACTCCATCGCCGCCTTCGCCACCGCCGGCGGCAACTGGATCAGCAGCCGCGGATCGAACGGCTGCGGGATCAGGTAATTCGGCCCGAAGCTGGGCGGCTTGCCGCCGTAGGCGCGCGCGCTGACGTCGGACGACTCGCGCCGCGCCAGCGCCGCGATGGCCTTGACGCAGGCGATCTTCATTGCCTCGTTGATCACCGTGGCGCCCACGTCCAGCGCGCCGCGGAACAGGTAGGGGAAGCACAGCGCGTTGTTGACCTGGTTCGGATAATCCGAGCGGCCGGTGGCCATGATGCAGTCAGGCCGCACCGCCTTGGCGTCTTCCGGGGTGATCTCCGGGTTCGGGTTCGCCAGCGCGAAGATGATCGGCCGCTCGGCCATGGTGGCGACCATCGCCGGCTTCAGGATGCCGCCGGCGGACAGGCCCAGGAAAATGTCGGCGCCATCGACGATCTCCTCCAGCGTGCGCATCGGCGTGTCGCGCGCATAACGCTGCTTGTCCGGGTCCAGGTCGGTGCGCTCGCTGTGCAGCACGCCGTGCACGTCGCAGGCCAGGATGTTCTCGCGCCTCACGCCCAGTGCCACCAGCATGTCCAGGCAGGAAATGCCCGCCGCACCCACGCCGGTGGTGGCGATGCGCACATCCTCGATCCGCTTGCCCACCACCACCAGCGCGTTCAGCACCGCGGCGCCCACGATGATCGAGGTACCGTGCTGGTCGTCGTGGAATACCGGGATCTTCATCCGCTCGCGCAACTTGCGCTCCACGATGAAACACTCCGGCGCCTTGATGTCTTCCAGGTTGATGCCGCCGAAGGTCGGTTCCAGGCTGGCGATGATGTCGACCAGCTTGTCCGGATCGTTCTCGTCGATCTCGATGTCGAATACATCGATGCCGGCAAACTTCTGGAACAGCACACCCTTGCCTTCCATCACCGGCTTGGCCGCCAGCGGCCCGATGTTGCCCAGCCCCAGCACCGCCGTGCCGTTGCTGATCACCGCCACCAGGTTGGAGCGGGCGGTGTATTCGGCCGCCGACGTCGGGTCCTCCACGATCGCATCGCAGGCCGCGGCGACGCCGGGCGAATAGGCCAGCGACAGATCGCGCTGGGTCAGCAGCGAGGTGGTCGGCGTGACCTTGATCTTGCCGGGGCGCGGCAGGCGATGATATTCGAGGGCGGCAAGACGCAGTTCTTCAGGAAGAGTCATCGGTGCGTTTTCGGCGAGAAAAGGGAGAATTCCGCGCGGCGGAAGCTTCGTTCGATGTTAGCACCGGGTTAAACCGGCGACCCGTTCCAAAAGTACCGTGCGGGCGGGTTGTGGGAGCGACTTCAGTCGCGATGCTCTTGATGTCGATGAGCCTCAAAAGAAGAAGCATCGCGACTGAAGTCGCTCCCACAGTCGCTACATGCCCACCACCAACTCATCCGCCTGCACGTTCTCCATCTGAATGCCGTTGATGAACAGTGAGAACGCCAGCTTGCCCGCCAGCCCGTGCATGTGTTGCATCCACGGTGGCAGCCAGCGCGGCGGCAGGATGGCGCCTGAGTCGAAATAGGGTTGCAGCGAGATCACGTCGTGCAGCGCCAGCTTGCCGGCGAACAGGTGGCGCAGCAGGTCCATCCGTCGCTGCTTCAGCGCCCAGCGGAAAAACGTGTGCACGGTGAGCAGGCCGGACAGATAAACGTTGTCCTTGGCGAAAGCCGCGCCGCCCTCCAGCGGCACGCCGCGGAACACGCGTTGGGCCGAGTGGAAACTGTCGGCCACGCTTTGGCCGCAGGCGCTGAAGTACTGGTAGACCTCGACGAAGTTGGCGCCGTTGAGCGCCATGTCGATCGCCACGATGCGCAGGCTGATGCGCTTGAGGCGGGCGATGTCGATCGCGCCGGACATCAGTTCGGCGAACACCGCCAGCCCTTCCTGGGTGGCCGTCACCCGTGGCGAGGTGCGCGCCAGCGAAGCGAGCAATGGCTGGCGGCGGCCGTTCAGTGCGGTCAGCGAATGCACGAAGGCCTCGTGTGCCAGCAACTGGTGGCGATCGTACTCGGTGAAGCAGGTGCCGCCGCGCAGGCGGATGCGGGTGGCGCCGGCGGCGGCCTTGGCGGTGAGTTCCGGATCGACCTCGACGCGGATCACCCCCTCGCCGAAAAACGCATCCAGCGTGGCGGCCACGTCGCGGCGCAAGCTGTCCGCCGGTATCGGCACGCCGCTGTCGTCGGCGAGCAGGTCCGCGCCCAGTTCGTTGGCCAGCTCCACGAAATAGCGGGCCGCGTCGAGGTTGCTGCGCTGGCTGCCGGGGATGGGATCGTCAGGGCGGCCGTACAGCGCGATCGACGGCGCGGTGACCGCCGCGGTGCCCACCGACTCCAGCATCTCGGCGGCGATGCGCCACGACTCGGCGGTGCGGCGCAGGTAGTCGTCCAGCGGATCGATATCCTGCGGGTCGTTGCCACCGGCCGCCGCTTCGATGGCGGCCAGTTCGGCCCGCACCGCGGCCAGGTCCGGCCGCGTGTAAGTGACCTGCGGCAGGGTGAATCGGCCCTTGCCGTAGGCGCGGATCATCTCCGCTTCCAGCGACGCCGGCCACGCCACGGTGGGCAGGATGCGGATCTCCCGCACCGCGGCCAGCAGGCGCTGGTCGAGCGCGGCGCAGCGCTGCAGTTGTGCCTCGCTGGCGGGCGGCGTGTTCAATCCCTGGCCCTGCCGGTCCGACGGCGTGCAAGGGCGACACGGCTGATTCGGGCGGTGCACATGGGTCGACTCCAGCGGGCTCGCAGGCGGGTGGTGGGGCGCTCGGCTAATCGCGTTCGCGTTGCCCGCGGGGGCTGTGCGGACGGTCGATCGGGCGGCCCCCGCGCTGGCGGCGCAGGCGCGCTTCCAGCGTGGCGGCCTGCTCCTCGCGCTCGTCATGCAGTTTCAGGTAATTGCGCCAGCGGCCGGGGCTGAGTTCGCCATTGTCCAGCGCGATCTGCACCGCGCAGCCCGGCTCGCTGCCGTGGCCGCAATCGGCGAAGCGGCACTGCTCGGCCAGCGCCTCGATGTCGGCGAACAGGTCGAGGTTTTCCTCGCCGGTGAGTTTCAGCTCGCGCATGCCAGGCGTGTCGATCAGGCAACCGCCGCTGGGCAGCGACAGCAGCGCGCGATGCGTGGTGGTGTGGCGGCCGCGGCTGTCGTGACTGCGCACTTCGGCGGTGGCCATGCGCGCGGTGCCCAGCAAGGTGTTGGTGAGGGTGGATTTGCCTGCGCCGGAGGAACCCACCAGCACCGCGCTGTCGCCCGGCTGCAGGTAGGGCGCCAGCAAGGCCACGCTGGCCGGGTCCTTGCCGTTCAGCGGATGGATCGGCGTGCCGGCCGGCAGCCGTTCGCGCAGGGCGGCGATCAGCTCGTCGGCATCGTCGCGGGTGTCGAGCTTGCTCAGCAGCACCACCGGCTGGGCGCCGGAATCCTCGGTCAGCGACAGATAACGCTCGATCCGGGCCGGGTTGAAGTCGCCGTCCAGGCCGGTCAGCACCAGCACGTAGTCGATATTGGTGGCGATCAGCTGGCGCTCGTAGCGCTCGCCGGCCGCCGCCCGCGACATCACGGTACGACGGGGCCGTACGGTGATGATATGCGGCGGTGCACCGTTGGCCACTTCGACGAAATCGCCCACCACCGGCCGCTCGGCCGGGTCGATGCCGCGTTTCAGGAAACGGCCGTCCGGCTGGGCGCTGAACAGCACCTCGCCATCATGCAATTCGTAGCCTGCGCGATGCTGGGCCACCACACGGGCCAGGCGCAGGCCGGCGGCAGGCAAGGTATCGCCACGCCAGCCGATACGGCGCAGGCGTTCGATGGTTTCGGCGTCACTCATGGCGGGGATCTGCATGCGTTGTCCGGCGGAACCGGAAGGTTGGGACGGTCGTGTCGAGGCGGCCAGCCCGGGGATCAGAGGACACGGCGATTATGCCTTGCCCGCAGTTCGCCGCACGATAGCCCTTTATTAGCCCCCGGCCGACCTCGCGCTGCACTGCATCACGCTGGTAGCATTCAGTAACCGGCGGTGGCGTCGGCTTGACTCATGAGGATGCCGGTGGTGGCTTCGATCAAACCCAGTGCGCACCTGGCGGAAGTGCGCTACGAGATCCGTGGCGCACTCAACCGGCGCGCGCGTGACATGGAGGCCAGCGGCCTCGACATCATCAAGCTGAACATCGGCAACCCCGGCCGCTACGGTTTCGAAGCGCCCGCCCACCTGCGCGAGGCCGTCGCCAGCCACCTGCACCAGAGCGACGCCTACGGCCACGAACAAGGCCTGGAACTGGCTCGCGAAGCGATTGCCGAACAGCAGCGCGCCCGCGGCGCCCGCGGCGTCGATATCGAACACATCTTTGTCGGCAACGGCGTCAGCGAGCTGATCGACCTGTCGCTGCGCGCCCTGCTGCAGCCCGGCGACGAAGTGCTGCTGCCCAGCCCGGATTACCCGCTGTGGAGCGCCGCCACCATCCTCAACGACGGCACGCCGCGCTATTACCGCTGCCTGGCCGAGAACGACCACCTGCCCGATCCGGACGAGATCGAGGCGCTGGTGACCCCGCGCACGCGGGCGCTGGTGCTGATCAACCCCAACAACCCCACCGGCGCGGTGTACCCGCGCGCGTTGCTGGAGCGGCTGGTGGCCGTGGCCGCGCGGCACAAGCTGCTGCTGCTGTGCGACGAAATCTATGACGAGGTGCTGTACGACGGCGCCGTGTTCCAGCCGCTGGCCGAGGTCGCCGGCGACCTGCCCTGCGTCAGCTTCGGCGGCCTGAGCAAGGTGCATCGCGCCTGCGGCTACCGCGTGGGCTGGATGAGCCTGTCCGGCAGCCACGCGCTGACCGCTGACTATCGTGACGCCCTGCAACTGCTGGCCGCGCTGCGGCTGTGCGCCAACATGGCAGTGCAATGGGCGGTGCCGCCCGCGCTGCACAGCGCCCCCACCATCAACGCCCTGACCGCCGCCGGTGGCCGCCTGCACGAGGCGCGCCGGTTGGTGATGGAAGGCGTGGCCGCCAGCCGCCACCTCGATCTGGTGGCCCCGGCCGGCGCCCTGTACGCATTCCCGCGCGTGCGCGCCGAGAGCTTTGGCGACTTCGACGACAACGCGTTCGCGCTGCGCCTGCTGGAAGAGGAGTCGGTGCTGGTGGTGCCCGGCAGCAGCTTCAACGTGCCCAAGAGCCACCATTTCCGGCTCACCCTGTTGCCGCCGCCGGCGCAGTTGATGGAAGTGTTCGTGCGCATCGACCGGGTGCTGGAGCGCATGGCCAGCGAGCAGCCCCGGCGCAAAGTCGCCAGCGCGGCCTGATGACCGGCGGGCCGGCCGCCATGCCGCTCCGCCACCTCGCCCTGGGCGATTCCTATACGGTGGGCGAAGGTGTGCCCGCCGATGCCAGCTGGCCGGCGCAGTTGCGCCGGCAACTGCGCGATGACGGCATCGCCATCGACCCGCCGCGCATCGTGGCGGTCACCGGCTGGACCACCGACGAACTGGCGGCGGGCATGGACGCCGCCGCGCTGGTGCCGGGCTGGGATCTGGTCACCCTGCAGATCGGGGTGAACAACCAGTACCGCGGCCACCCGGCCGCCGGGTACCACGACGAGTTCGCCGCACTGCTGCAGCGCGCCATCGCACTGGCCGACCACCGGCCGGGACGCGTGGTGGTGGTGTCGATTCCCGACTGGGGCGTCACCCGCTTCGCCCGCGAGCAACAACGCGACGGCGCCACCATCGCCGCCGAACTGGACGTTTACAACGCCATCGCCCGCGTCGAAAGCGTCCGTGCCGGCGCCCGTTGGGTCGATGTCACGGCGATTTCCCGCCAGCGGCCCGACGACGTCGTGGCTGATGGCCTGCACCCATCGGGCGCCCAGTACGCAGCCTGGGTCGAGGCCATCGCGCCCGCCGTGCGCGCCGCGCTGGCCCGATAACCACGCTTCTCGCACGGCCACCGCCCGCGGCGCCTTGATCGGCGACAAGGCCCCCACATATCAGGCGGCGTATCATTACCCCCTTTTCCGGAGCCTCCCCATGTCCCTCGACAGCGCCACCCGCGAACGCATCCAGACCCTGCTCAAGGACCACCGCGTGGTGCTGTTCATGAAGGGCGACCGCCAGCAGCCGATGTGCGGTTTCTCCGCCGCGGCCACCAACACGCTCAACGAGCTGCTGCCCGAGTACCACACTGTCAACGTGCTGGAAGACCCGGAAATCCGCGAGGGCATCAAGCTCTACGGCGAGTGGCCCACGATCCCGCAGCTTTATGTGGAAGGCGAACTGGTGGGCGGCGCCGACATCATCCGCCAGATGTACGGCAGCGGTGAGCTGCACACCTTGTTCGGTGCTGCCGCACCGGACCGCACGCCGCCGGAAATCACCATCACCGACGCCGCCGCCGAGGCGATCCGCCAGGGCACGGCCAATGCGCAGGGCGTGGCGCTGCATCTGGAGATCGGCCCCGACCACAGCGCCGGGTTCCAGTTGGCGCCGGCCGGCGACCACGACATCGTGGCGGTTTCGAACGGGCTGGAAGTGCATTTCGACCCGGCCAGCGCCCAGCGCGCCCGCGGCATCGTGATCGACTGGGTATCCACCGTGCAGGGCGAGGGCCTCAGCCTGAAATTCCCCGGCGCGCAGGAAGTCGGCATGCTCACCGTGCAGCAGCTGAAAGACCGGCTCGCCGCCAACGACATCACCCTGGTCGACGTGCGCCCCGCCGCGGATCGCGCCAAGGCCGCGCCGCTGGCGCAGGCACGGGTGCTGGAAGAGGAAGGTTTCGAGCAACTGGCCACGCTGCCGAAAGACACCGCGCTGGCGTTCATCTGCCACTTCGGTGTCTCCAGCCGCGCAATGGCCGAGCGCTTCGCCGCGCACGGCTTCAGTAACGTGCACAACGTGGAAGGCGGCATGGAGACGTGGGCGCGCGAGATCGACACCAGCGTGCCGCGCTATTGATGGGATGACCCCGCGACGGCGATTCAATCGCCGTCGTATTCCTCCTCGAAACGCAGGTGCTTCACGCTGCGACCGTTGCGGCGCACCAGCTTCAACGCCTCGATGCCGATGCGGATGTGCGCCTCCACGAATTGCGAGGTGACGCCGCGGTCGCTGGCCTCGGTTTTCACGCCCTCGGGAATCATTGGCTGGTCCGATACCAGCAGCAGCGCGCCGCAGGGGATCTTGTTGGCGAAGCCGGCGGCGAAGATGGTGGCCGTTTCCATGTCCACTGCCATGCAGCGGGTGCGGCGCAGGTAATCCTTGAACACCTCGTCGTGCTCCCACACGCGGCGGTTGGTGGTGTACACCGTGCCGGTCCAGTAGTCGTGACCCAAGTCGCGGATCATGGTGGACACCGCGCGCTGCAGCTGGAACGCCGGCAGCGCGGGCACTTCCGGCAGCAGGTAATCGTTGCTGGTGCCCTCGCCGCGGATCGCCGCGATGGGCAACACCAGGTCGCCCAACTGGTTCTTTTTCTTCACCCCGCCGCACTTGCCCAGGAACAGCGCCGCCTTCGGGCAGATCGCGCTGAGCAGGTCCATCACGGTGGCCGCGTTGGGGCTGCCCATGCCGAAGTTGATCAGGGTGATGCCGTCGGCGGTGGCGTTGGGCATCGGCCGGTCGCGGCCCTTCACTTCCACCCCGTGCCACTGCGCGAACAGCTCCACGTAGTTGCCGAAATTGGTCAGCAACACGTGCTCGCCGAACTCACCCAGCGCGGTGCCGGTGTAACGCGGCAGCCAGTTGGAAACGATCTCCTGCTTGTCTTTCATCGAAAAGATGCCTGCATTTCTTGCGGTGTGGCCGCCAGCTTAATGCGCGGCGCGGATAGGCGGTGTCACGTGGACTTTCGTTCGGGGCCACATGCTATGTTCAGTCCTAAAACACGTAGCAGGGGACATGTGATGCGCATGGGTCTGGCTGTCGATGCGTCCTGCGATCTGCCGCAGGCTTTCCTGCAGCAACACAACATCGTGGTGATGCCGATCGCGGTGAAGGTGGACGACGAGACGTTTCTGGATGAGCGCAACCCGGCCGAGATCCAGCGTTTCCTGGATCGCCAGCTGGGCAGCCGCAGCCATTCGGCGGAAACCGAGCCCTGTTCGGTGCGCCAGATCGAGAACCTGTTTCTGGAGCGGTTGGTGCTGGAGCAGGACTGCGTGTTCTGCCTCACCATCACCGCCACCCGCAGCCCGATCTTCGATCACGTCAACCGCGCCAGCTTCGCCATCCTCAAGAGCTATCGCGAGGTGCGCAAACAGGCCGGCATGCCCGGGCCGTTCATGATGCGGGTGATCGACACGCGCAACCTCTTCGCCGCCGAAGGGCCCGCCACCATCGAGGCGGTGCGGATGATCGACGCCGATGAGCCCCCGGCCGCGATCCGCGAGCGGCTGCTGCACGTGGCCAACAACACCTACGGCTACATGCTGCCGCGCGACCTGTATTACCTGCGCGCCCGCGCCAAGAAAAAGAACGACCGCAGCGTGGGCCTGGTCAGCGCGATGCTGGGTTCGGCGCTGGACATCAAACCCATCCTGCAATGCCATCGCGGCGAAACCGGCCCGGTGGGCAAGGCCCGCGGCTTCGAGCAGGGCGCGCAGATGCTGTTCGACCACGCCATCCAGCGCGTGCGTGCCGGCCTGTTGGTACCGGCGATGTGCGTGAGCTACGGCGGCGACCTGGCCGTGCTGGCGCAGCTGCCCGGCTATACCGAGCTGCGCGCGGCGTGCGCGGAAACCGGCGTCATGCTGACTGAGGCGCCGATGAGCATCACCGGCATGGTCAACGTGGGCGAAGGCGCCGTCACTTTGGGCTTCGCCGCCGAGGAGCATGAGGTGCGGTTCTGACGGTGGTACCGATGGGGCTGTGACTGTGGGAGCGGCTTCAGCCGCGATGCTCTTGGAGCCGGGATTCGGGATTTGGAAAAGCATCGCGACTGAAGTCGCTCCCACAAGGCGCGCGACGCCTTTGCGATTCCCCATTCCCGATTCCCTATTCCCGGCCCCTCAAAACCCGTAATTCAAAAAACCCCCATCCACGCCCAACACCTGCCCGGTGACATAGCTGGCGGCCGGCAGGCACAGGAAGGCGATGGCGGCGGCCACTTCTTCCGGTTCGCCGATGCGTTTCAGTGGCGTGCGCTCCAGCACTTCGTCCAGGTAATCCTCATCCAGCAGGGCCGGCTCCGAGCGTTGCGTGCGGATGTACCACGGCGCCACCGCGTTGACGCGGATGCCGTCCACCGCCCATTCCGCCGCCAGGTTGCGGGTGAGCTGGTGAAGCGCGGCCTTGCTCATGCCGTAGGGGGAGCCGGTGCGCACATGCGTGGCGCCGGACACCGAACCCACATTCACGATCGCCGCATGCGCGTGCTGCGCCAGTTGCGGATGCGCCAGCCGGCACATCTCGAAGGCGGAAAACAGGTTCTGCTCGAAGATGCCGCGCCATTCGGCTTCGCCGTATTCCAGCGTGGGCTTCACCACATTGCCGCCCACGTTGTTGATCAGCAGCGACAGCGGCGCACCCAAGTCGGCAATCCAGTCGAACACGGCCAACCGGTCCTCCGGTTCGGCCAGGTCGGCGCCGAACGCCAGCACGTCGCTGGCGGGGAAATCGTCGGCCAGCTCCACGCGAACCTGTTCCAGATAATCCTCGTCACGCGCCACCAGCAGCAGGTTCGCGCCCAGCCCGGCCAGCTCGCGGGCGGTGGCGTAGCCGATGCCCTTGCTGGCACCGGTGATCAGGGCGGTATGGCCTTGCAGCTGCCAGGCGTCGATGCGGCTGTTCATGCGCGGAAGCTTACACGACGGCTTGCCGCCAGCCAGCCAGCGGCGCAACACTCGACGCTTACCGCCGCCGACGGATCACGCGCATGAAAACCATCGCCCTGCCGCTGTTGTGCCTGTTCGCCCTGGCCGGCTGCTCCGGCACGCCCGCGCCGCCGCCCGGCGATCCACCCAAGCCGCAGGCCAGTACGCCGTTCGATGCGCTGAAAGCCAGCGAGCAACGCGCCCGCGATGTGCAGAAAACGGTGGATGATCACGCGGCGGAGCAACGCAAACAGATCGACGCGGCGACGGAATAGGCCAACGGCCAGCGCAGGCAACCCCCTCACCTGAAGGACTCCCTGCGGTCGCCAACCTCCCCCTCCGCGCAGGGGGAGGAGCCAGAAGCTGCCAGCGTTTCGCTCCCTCCCTGCTTCGCAGGGAAGGACTGGGGAGGGGTCGCTCTTGATCTGCAGCTTTGGCCGATCACCGCGATCACCGATAATGGCCGTCCATTCATTACCCGGCCATCGCATGAGCTCCTCCCCCATCACCGCCCCGCCCCACGCTGACGTCGCTGCCGATGCGCCGGTGCTGCGCATCGACCAGGCCAGCGTGATGCGCGGCGCGCGGCTGATCCTGGACCGGCTCAGTCTGCAGGTGGACGCGGGGCAGCACACCGTGATCCTGGGCGCCAACGGTTCGGGCAAATCCACCCTGGTGCAGTTGATCGCACGCCAGCTGTATCCGCTGGTACGCACCGATGGCGGTGGCCCCAACGTCAGCGTGTTCGGCCGTGACCGCTGGAACGTCAGCGCATTGCGCCAGCTGCTGGGCATCGTGTCGCCGGCGCTGCAGCTCGACTACACCAGCGATGCGCCGCTGGAAGTGTTCGACGCGGTGGTGTCGGGCTTTTTCTCCGCGCGCGGGCTGGGGCTGGACCACCAGGTCAGCGACAGCATGCGCGAACAGGCCCAGCAGGCGCTTGAGCAGATCGGTGCGGCGCATCTGATCGGCCGGCCGATGGCCACGCTGTCCACCGGCGAGGCGCGCCGCGTGCTGATCGCGCGGGCGCTGGTGCACCGGCCGCGAGCGCTGCTGCTGGACGAACCGTGCGCGGGGCTGGACATGGCCAGCCGCCGCCACTTCCTGGAAAACCTGCGCGAGCTGGCCCGTGGCGGCACCACGTTGATGCTGGTGACCCACCACGTGGAGGAGATCGTGCCGGAAATCGCGCAGGTGCTGTTGCTGCGCGAGGGCCGCGTGCTGCGTCAGGGCAGCAAGGCCGAGGTGCTCACCGGCGCCGCCTTGAGCGAGGCGTTCGGCATGCCGGTGCAGGTGCAGCAGCATGGCGACTACTACGCCGCCACACCGGTCTGAGGCCGCTTACCAGGGCGCGCAGAAACAGTCGGCGTAGACGTTCGGCTTGCCCGCCTCGGCGTTGCGCAGCAGCCGCAACGGCCCCGTCATCGCCGGCACCCGCGCAAACCAGCGCGGCAGTTGCACGCCCCAGCTTTGCAGCATGTGCACCGTGGCGCCCTGGCTGAAACCGAGCATGAAGCGTTCGATGCCGCCCAGCGGCGTCTCCTGGTAGCGCACGCCGTAATCCTTGCCCAGCTTGGCGCGCGTGGCGGCATCGGCGATAGCGTCCTGCAGTCCGCCCAGTTGATCGACCAGCCCGCGTTTCAGCGCCTGCTCGCCGGTCCACACGCGGCCCTGGGCGATCGCGTCGATGGCGGCATAGCTCTGGCCGCGCGCGGTGGCCACGTTGCCCACGAAGTCGCGGTAGCCCTTGTTGATGATGGCCTGGATCACCGCACCCACGTTCGGGTCCAGCGGGCGGGTGATGTCGAACGCGCCGGCCATCGGGCCGGTGGCCACGCCATCGCTCTGCACGCCCAGTTTCGCCAGCGTGCCGGGCACGGTGTAGAACAGGCCGAAGATGCCGATCGAGCCGGTGATGGTGTTGGGCTCGGCGAAAATGCGGTTGGCGTTCATCGAGATCCAGTAGCCGCCGCTGGCCGCCACGTTGCCCATCGAGACCACCACGGGAATGCCGGCCGCGCGGGTCAGTGCCACTTCGCGACGGATCTGCTCGGCCGCATACACTTCACCGCCGGGCGAGTTCACCCGCAGCACCAGCGCCTTTGTCTTGCGATCCTCGCGCGCGGCGCGAATCAGCGCCGCGGTGGATTCGCCGCCGATCGACCCGGGCGACTGCTTGCCACCGGTGATCTCGCCTTCGGCCACCACGACGGTGACGCCCGGCGCCTGCGCAGCATCGCGATCGGGCTGGGCGGCGGCGTAACGCGACAGGCTCACCTCACGGAAACCGTGCCCTTTCTTGTCGGCCGGCACGCCCTGCTTGCGCAGCATCGCGATCAGTTCCGCGCGGGTGGCGGTGCCGTCTACCAGGTGCTGGTTCAGCGCCAGTTGCGCCAGATCGCCCTGGGTGCTGGCGATGTGTTGCGGCAGTTGGTCGATGTCGTCGCGCAGGGTCGCCGGCGCGATCTTGCGCAACGCCGCCACTTCATCCAGGTAGCGGTCCCACAGCCCGTTCATCCAGTAGCTGTCGGCCTCCTTCGACTCGACCGAGGCGTGGTCGAGGATGTACGGCTCGGCCGCGCTCTTGAATTCGCCCACGCGGAACAGGTGTACGTCCACGCCCAGCTTGTCCAGCAGGTCCTTGTAGAACAGCCGGTAGTTGGCCAGCCCGGTCAGCATCACGCCGCCTTGCGGGTCCACCAGCAGGCGGTCGGCGTGCGCGGCGAGGTAGTACTGGCCCTGGTCGAGATTGACCGCCCACGCGATCACCGGCTTGCCCGCCGCGCGGAAACGGTCCAGCGCCGCGCCCACTTCGCGCAACGCGGCAAAGCCGCCGCCCTGCAGGCCATCGGGCAGCAGCAGGATGCGAGTGATCCGCGAGTCGGTCGCCGCCGCGTCGATGGCGCCGACCAGGTCGCGCAACTGCACCTGCTTGGGGTCCTCGCCGGACAGCCGCGCCAGCGTGCGCTGCATCGGGTCGATGCTGTACTGCTCGACCAGTTGGCCGTCCAGCTTCAGCACCAGCACGCTGTGATCCTCCACCGTGTGCTGCATGCGGTTGCCGGCGATGCCGGCCGTCAGCACCAGCAGCAGCACGAACAGCACGCCGAAGAACACCAGGTTGATGATCACCAGCCGGACCACGTTGATGCCGCGTCCCAGCGTGGCCAGGAACGCACCGAAACCACGGCGACGGCGGAGCGGGGGCGGTGGCGTCATGCGCGTTCTTCCACGGAGGTCAAAGTGTCAGCGTAGCCGGTCGGGCCGCCGTGGTCATGCACGCGCCAGCGTTGTTTCCAGGCGCTGCGCCAGAAACGGGTGAACAGCATCACCGCCGCCACCGACAACCCGGCGATCAGCCCCATCCACATGCCGCGCGCGCCCAGGCCGTGGTGGAACGCCAGCCACCAACCCACCGGCATGCCGATGATCCAGTACGCGAACAGGGTGATCGCCATCGGGATGCGGGTGTCCTTGAGCCCGCGCAGTGCGCCGTTGGACGCCACCTGGACACCGTCGGAAAACTGGAACAGCCCCGCCAGCATGATCAGTTGCACCGCCAGCGCGATCACCTTGGGGTCGTTGGTGTAGAGCACGGCGATGTAGTGCGGCAGGGTCAGCAACAGGCCGGCCGAAAACAGCTGCGTCACCAGGGTCAGCCCGATCCCGCAAAAACCCGCGTAACGCACGCCGCGCGCATCGCCGCGACCCACCGCATTGCCCACCCGCACGGTGATCGCCATCGCCAGCCCCAGCGGGATCATGAAGAACAGCGAGGCGATGTTGAGCGCCACCTGGTGGCTGGCAATCACATCCTCGCCCAGCGTGGCGATGATCAGCGCGGTGGCCACGAACAACCCTGCCTCAGCCAGCAGCGACACCGCCATCGGCAGGCCGATGTGGATCAGCGCGCCGATGCGGCGCAGCTGCGGCCGCTCGAAACGGTCGAACAGGCCCAGCCCGCGATAGTTGCGATGGCGCAGCACGTAGAAGCCGAATGCCAGCATTTCCAGCCACAGCACGGTCGCGGTGGCCACGCCGCAGCCGTGCGCGCCCTGCGGCGGGATGCCCAGCTTGCCGAACATCAGCACGTAGCCCAGTGGCACCAGCAGCACCAGCCCGCCCAGGCTGAAATACATCGACGGCCGCGTCAGCGACAGGCCTTCGGACAAACCGCGCAGCGCGAAATAGCAGGTCAAGGCGGGTGCGCCCCAACTGATCGCCAGCAGGAATCGCTGCACCTCGTCTCGCAGGCTGGGCGTCACCCCGATCAGGTCGATCAGCGGCGCCGCATGGCGCACCCCAAACCACAGCAGCACGCCCATGCCCAGCGCCAGCCACAGCGCCTGGTGGAACACGGCGCCCACCTCGCCGCGCCGGCCGGCGCCATCCAGCTGCGCCACCGACGGCGGCACCGCCATCATCATGCCGATGCCGCTGACGATCGCCAGCGACCAGATGCTGGCGCCCACCGCCACCGCGCCCAGTACATGCGCGCTGACGTGGCCGGCCAGCAACGCGTCGATCACGTTGCTGCCGATGGCGGCCAATTGCGCCGCGATCAACGGCAACGCAAGGCGCACCGTGGCGTGCACCTCGTGCAGCAGGCGGGCACGTTCGGGACGGAAGGGTTTCATCGGTCGGGCGGGTTCGAGGGGGCGGCCATTCTAGGGCAACGCTGACCAAGTATCACCGCCGTCACCCACCCTCTCTGTTCGCAGGCCACAGGGCCGTCGACGAAGGCAGACTGGCCGTCTGCCGAGGCGGCGGACCGAAGGCATGCGGACAGAGAGGGTGGGCCTCAAGCTATTGAATCTGAAATGATGAGGTGATGACTGGAAGGCCCGCAGGCGATGCCGCGCGGCTTGGCAAGACGGCCAGTCTTGCCTGCGCCACGCACCCCCACCTGCGGGCCCTCCAGTCATCATGACGGCGGCGATACTTGATCAGCGTTGCCCTGGCTGAGCCAAAGGTCACGTCCGTTGCGCCATCGCGCTGTGCGAAAATCCGGCGCTTCACCGGGACGGGAACGGCGATGAAGCAGCTCACCAGCTACGAGGGATTGCACTGCGCCAATTGCGGCGCCGCGATGCAGGGCGAGTTCTGCCACGAATGCGGCCAATCCATCCACAGTGTGCTGAAGCCGGTGCACCACATGGTGGAGGAAACCGTGGAAACGGTGCTGCACATCGACGGCCGCATCGTGCAGACGCTGCCGCCGCTGCTGTTCAAGCCCGGTTTCCTCACCCTGGAATACTTCGCCGGCCGCCGGGTGCCGTACATCGCGCCGTTCCGGCTGATGTTCGTGCTGTGCCTGCTGAGCTTCTTCGTCTGCCACTTGGCGTTCGACCGGTTCACCGACGCGATCGCCGAGAGCAGCACCCCGACGGTAACCGTCAATGGCAAGCACTTCTCCGACGCCAACACACCGCGCGAGGTGCGCGAGCTGCTGCAACGCCAGCTGGACACGCTGCCGCATATCGACGACTACGGCTTGCTGTCGTCTGCACAGCTCGACAGGTCGGCCATGAACATGCGCAAAAAAGCCAATCGGCGACTCATCGAGCTGGGCGCAGCGCCGATGTCGGCCGCCTCGCTGGCCGCACCGGCGGTGCCTGCGGTGGCGGCATCTACGGGCAAGACGCCAGTCCCCCATGAGCCTGATGCGCTGGACAAAGCCTTGCAGCAGGAATCGCGCCCCGTCCATCTGTCGTGGCTGCCCGATGTGGCGAACGCCCGCCTCACTGTGCTGGGCCAGCGTTGGCACAAGAATGTGCGAGATTTCAAGGATGGCGATGCCACCACCCGCGCCGAGGCCAAGCAACGCATGATCAACGGCGCCTTCGGCGCGCTGCCGATGACCATGTTCATCCTGATCCCGGTGTTCGCCGGCCTGCTCAAGCTGTTCTACGTATTCCGCCGGCGGCTGTACATGGAGCACCTGATCGTGGCCTTGCACAGCCACGCGTTCATGTTCCTGGCGCTGCTGCTGCTCGCCCTGGTCGGCATGCTGTCGGCTTGGCTGCAACCGCACGCCGCCTGGACAGCCGCGCCGCTGGGCTGGCTGCAGACCCTGCTAGCGCTGTGGGTGCCGACCTATCTGCTGATCATGCAGAAGCGCATATACCACCAGGGTTGGCCGATGACGGTGCTGAAATTCTGGTTTGTCGGCTGGTTTTACTTCTGGTTGCTGACGTTCGCGCTGACGGTCGCCGCGGCCCTCGGCATGGCCCATTGAGGCTGCTTTCAAACGCTTGTCATGGCGGGTTTTGCACAGCGTAACCGGCCTGTCAAGGCGCCGTCGGGGGCGATGACAATTGTGTGAACCCTGCCCCAACCGAATTTGCAGGTTGTTGAAACAAAAGATGTTTTTTTGCCTGACCAAAACATGGTCAAGGTGACCAAAAAGGCGCTACGGCGCGCTTCGGGGCACCCCCTCCCCTCTGCATCCACAGACTTATCCACAGCTCTTGTGGATAAGCACAAAAACCGCCAGCGGTTAGTCACTTACCCCCGCTATCTCGATAGTGGGGTAGCAAGTTCGCGCAACTCGATCAACGCGATTTGCCTGCCATCGCGGCGGGCGAAACCTGGGGGTCGACAGGCGGCGCCGTTACACTGGTGCGCCACGAGGTAACCCATGCCCGCTGTCCTTCGCGTCGCCCTGCCGGTGCCCCTGCCCGCCCTGTTCGACTACCTGCCGCCCGCGGTTGGTGAGGCGGGCGTGGGCGCGCGGGTGCTGGTGCCGTTCGGGCGCCAGCGGATGGTTGGCGTGGTGGTGGCGATCGACGCCGAAGCCGCCGTGGAAAGCCGCCGGCTGAAACAGGCGCTGCGCCTGCTCGACGACGAGGCGCTGCTCGATCCCGAGTTGATGCAGACCCTGGCCTGGGCCGCCGACTACTGGCTGGGCGCGCCAGGCGAGGCCTACGCCAACGCGCTGCCGCTGGCCCTGCGCGAACCGAAACCGCTGCCGCCGATCGGCGACGAATACTGGTCGCTGACCCTGGCCGGCCGTAGCGCCCACGACGCCGGCAGCCGCCGCGGCGGCAGCAAGGCGCTGCTGGCCCTGCTGGCCGACGGCGCGTTGAGCGCGCAAGAGCTGACCGAACGCCAGCCCGGTTGGCGCGAGGCAGCCCGTCGGCTCGCGAGCGCCGGCCTGCTGGAGCGCAGCGAGCGGGCGCCCGCGGAACGTCCGCTACCCGCTTCGTCCGCACCGCAGCTCAACGACGAACAGCAACAGGCGGTGGCCGTGGTGGGCGCCGCGCTGGGCGACTACCAGCCCTTCCTGCTCGACGGCGTCACCGGCAGCGGCAAGACCGAGGTCTACCTTGCCTTGATCGAACAGGTGCTGGCGCAAGGCAAGCAGGCGCTGCTGCTGGTGCCGGAGATCGGGCTGGCGCCGCAGACCGTGCGGCGACTGCGCCAGCGGCTTGGCGTGATCGTGGAAGTGCTGCATTCCAGCCTGTCCGAGGGCGACCGCGCACGCGCCTGGCTGCGTGCCCGCGCCGGCAGCGCGCGGGTGATCCTGGGCACGCGCTCGGCCGTGTTCACGCCGCTGCCGCAGGCCGGCTTGATCATCGTCGACGAAGAGCACGACAGCGCCTACAAACAGCAGGACGGCTTCCGCTACCACGCCCGCGACCTGGCCCTGGTGCGTGCGCGTGCGCTGGGCGTGCCGGTGCTGCTGGGCTCGGGCACCCCGTCGCTGGAATCACTCGCCAACGCCGCCGCCGGCCGCTACCGCACGCTGCACCTGCGTGCCCGCCCCGGCGCCGTCCGTCCGCCGCAGGTGCAGATCGTGGACATGCGCGCGCAGCGCCTGCAGCACGGCATGTCGCCCGCGCTGCTGGCCGCCGTGGCCGACACCGTGGCGCGCGGCGAGCAGGCGCTGGTGTTCCGCAATCGCCGCGGCTACGCGCCGGTGCTGCTGTGCCACAGCTGCGGCTGGCATGCCGGCTGTCCGCACTGCGACCGGCCGCTGACCCTGCACGCCGGGCGGCGCCAGCTGATCTGCCATCACTGTGACCACCGCCAGCGCATGCCGCAGGTCTGCCCCGTCTGCGGCGTGGGCGACTTGAAACCCCAAGGCCACGGCACCGAGCGACTGGAAGAAGCGCTGGTGTCGCTGTTTCCACAGGTGCCGGTGCTGCGCGTGGATCGCGAAACCACCCGCCGCCGCGACGCCTTCGAGCAGTTGCTGGCGCAATTGCAGGACGACGCGCCCGCCATCCTCGTCGGCACCCAGATGCTGGCCAAGGGCCACGACCTGCCCAACCTCACCCTGGTCGCCATCGTGGGCGTGGACGAAGGCCTGCACAGCATCGACTTCCGCGCCGAAGAACGCCTGGCCCAACTGGTGGTGCAGGTGGCCGGCCGCGCCGGCCGCGCCCGCAAACCCGGCCGCGTGGTGCTGCAAACCCATCAACCGGAACACCCGCTGCTGCGCAACCTGCTGGCCCGCGGCTACGCGGCCGCCGCTGCCGATCTGCTGGACGAGCGCCGCAAGATTCAGTTGCCGCCCTACAGCCACCAGGTATTGCTGCGCGCCGACGCGCCCCAACGCGACCACGTCGACACCTTCCTGCGCGACGCGCGGGCACTGCTGCCCGAACTGGATGCGGTGCAGATCGCCGGCCCGATGCAAGCGCCGATGCCGCTACGCGCCGGCCGACAACGCGGCCAATTGCTGCTGGAAAGCACCCAGCGCAGCGTGCTGCGGGGAATGCTGCGACCATGGCAACACGCGCTGTTCGCACTACCGTCGGCACGACGCGTGCGCTGGTCGCTGGATGTGGATCCGATCGATCTTTACTGAGCCGCCCGCATCCCGTGCCCAACTTCCGCCACGGGTCGCGGCCGACAGGCCGGTGGCATACTCGCCCTTTTGCCGGCCCGGAGCCTCCCATGCGATTCCTGCCCGCCCTCGCTTTCGGCACGCTGATGCTGCCGCTGGCCGCCCTGGCCAATGATCCCAACTCCTACGCCCAGCCCGACCAGGTGCGGGTGACCCATCTGGATCTGAGCCTCAATATCGATTTCCCGCACAAGCAGCTCGACGGCCAGGCCACGCTGAAACTGGACTGGACGAACCCGCAGGCACAGTCGCTGGTGCTGGATACGCGCGACCTGAAGATCGCGAAGATCGAGGCGGTCGGCCGTGACGGCAAGACCACGCCGCTGAAATATGCGCTGGCGCCGCGCGACAAGGTGCTGGGCAGCAAGCTCACCATCGCCACGCCGAAGCATCCGGCGCAGGTGCGCATCGTCTACACCACGTCGCCCGGCGCGTCGGGCCTGCAGTGGCTGACGCCCGCGCAGACGGCGGACAAGAAGTTGCCCTTCATGTTCTCGCAGTCGGAGTCGATCCACGCCCGCTCGTGGGTGCCGCTGCAGGATTCGCCGGCGATCCGCTTCACCTACGACGCCCACGTCACGGCGCCGAAGGACATCCGCGTGGTGATGAGCGCGCCGAACGACGCGAAGCATCCGCTGGATGGCGATTACCGTTTCAACCAGACGCACCCGATCCCGTCGTACCTGCTGGCCATTGGCGCCGGCGATATCGCGGCGAAGGAAACCGGCCCGCGTTCGGCCGTCTATGCGGAGCCGTCGGTGGTGGCCAAGGCCGCGCACGAGTTCGAAGACACCGAGAAGATGATCGCCACCGCCGAGCAGTTGTACGGCCCGTACCGCTGGGGCCGCTACGACATCCTGGTGTTGCCGCCGTCGTTCCCGTACGGCGGCATGGAAAACCCGAACATGACGTTCGCCACGCCCACCGTGCTGGTGGGCGACAAGAGCCTGGTGTCGCTGGTGGCGCACGAGCTGGCGCATTCGTGGTCGGGCAACCTGATCACGGCTGCGTCGTGGCGCGACATCTGGCTCAACGAGGGTTTCACCACTTACGTGCAAGGCCGCATCACCGAAGCCTTGTATGGCAAGCCGTTGGCCGATGAAGAAGCGCTGCTGTCGGCGCGCGCGCTGCAGAAAGACATCGCCGCGATGCCGGCCAACGCGCAGAAGCTGGCGCCCGATCCGCGCGGTGTGGGTGCCGACGATTCGCTGTCCGACGTGGCCTACGACAAGGGCTCATGGTTCCTGCGCACGCTGGAGCAACGCTTCGGCCGCGCCGATTTCGACGCCTACCTCAAGGGCTATTTCGACCACTTCGCGTTCCAGAGCATCACCACCGAGCAGATGCTCGACTATCTGAAACCGAACCTGATCGAGAAATACCCCGGCAAGATGAGCTGGGACGAGGTGCAGGCCTGGGTCTACGGCACCGGCATTCCGAAGGATGCGCCGCTGCCCGATTCGCCGCGCTTCGACGCGATCGACAAGCAGCGCGGCGAGTTCCTGGCCGGCACGCTGGCCGCCGCCAAACTCGACGCCAAAGGCTGGAACACGCAGGAGTGGATGTACTTCCTCGACCGCCTGCCCGATGCGCCGCCGCTGGCGAAAATGCAGCAGCTCGACGCCGCCTGGCACCTCACCGGCACGCCCAACGCCGAGATCGGCATGCGCTGGTACAGCCACGCCATCGCTGCCGGCGACAAGGCCGTATGGCCCGCCGCCGCCGAGCACATGATCCGCATCGGCCGGCTCTACCTCACCACGCCGCTGTACAAGGCCTTCGCGAAAACCCCTGAAGGTCTGGCCTATGCCGAGCAGGTTTACGCGAAAGCCAAAGCCGGCTACCACCCGCTGACGCAGCAGGCGGTGGAGTCGATCATTGCCAAGGCGAAGAAGGCGCAGCACTGAGGCTCCTTCCCTGCAGCGCAGGGGAGCGAACCTGATTTTCTCCTCCCCCTGCGCAGCAGGGGAGGGAGTTCAACGTCTCCTCCCCTGCGATGTAGGGGAGGAGCGATTTCTCCCATTCCTTCAAGACAAACCACCATGCCTCCAGCCACCAACGCCACCACCCCGCTATGGAAACGCATGCTGCTGCGGCGGCTGAAATTCCTGGCGTGGCTGGGCGGTCTGCTGGTGATCGTGCTGGGCGGCAGCTACCTGTTCGCGCCGCAATGGCTGATGCAGGCCAACCTCAAGCGCGAGGCGATGGCGGCGCATCTGCAGGTGCATGCCGTGCAGGCCGGCGACACCCGCTGGGCGTATTACGAAGGCGGCGAAGGCCCTACCATCGTGCTGCTGCACGGCTTCGCCACCGACAAGACCGAGTGGCTGAAAGTGGCGAAGGAGCTCACGCCGCACTTTCACCTGATCATCCCCGACCTGCCCGGCTGGGGCGATTCCTCGCGCGTGGACGGCGCCAGCTACGGCATCGAGGCGCAGGCGGCGCGGCTGGATGCGTTCGTGCAGACGCTGCACATTGGCCAGTTCATGCTGGCCGGCCACTCGATGGGTGGCGCGATCGCCGGTGTCTACGCCAGCGAGCACCCCGACCACGTCACCGGCCTGGCGCTGCTGGACAGCTTCGGCCTGAAGAACACGGGCAACGCTTTCACGCGCAACGCCGCGGCCGGCAAGAACCCGTTCGTGTTCGACGACCGCGCGGGGCTGCAGCGCGCCATGGCGCTGGCATTCACGCAACCACCCGAACTGGCCGGGCGCTTCGCCGACGTGCTGGTGGCGCGCAACCAGCGTGATCGCGCGTTCATCGAAAGCAGCTTCAACACGCTGCGCCAGCCATCGCAATACCTGTCCCTGCAGCAGCGCCTGGGCCAACTGACCATGCCCGTGCTTGGCCTGTGGTGCCACGACGACAAGGTCATGGACATCTCCGCGCTGGACAGCCTGCGCAACGGCCTGGTGTCCGCCAGCGCCATCAGCACCAGCGTCATCAGCGGCTGCAATCACATGCCGATGCTGGAAAAGCCCGAGCAAACCGCCACCATCCTGACCAGCTTCGCGCTGTCGCATTGACGGGACATGAAGGCCGGGCGCGAATCCCGACCGCTCCGTGATGCGTCACCGCAGGTGACATGGGAGAATGCGCGGGTCCCGGGCCCACAACGGCCCCGGCGCCCCTTGCACGATCACGGAACCATGCAGCGATGATGCGAAACCTTTTGCGCAACGGCGTGGATGCGATCGTGCGGATGTCCTCCACCCGCGCCAACTACTGGGGCGAGCTGGCGGTGGACGTGGCGCTGGGCGCCGTCCTGATGGTTGAAGGCGCACGCCGCCAGCCCGGCGCACTGCTGGGAACGCTGGCCATCGTGCTGGGCCTGTTCGCCTTCAGCTTCGTGGAATACTTCTTCCACCGCTGGATGTTCCACACCCGCATCCCGCTGTTCGCGCAAGGCCACGAGCTGCATCACCAGCACCCACTGGGCTACGACTCCCTGCCGTTCTTCCTGCCACCGCTCATCCTGCTGGCCCTGACCGGCGTGTTCGTGGCCCTGATGCCCACCGGCTTCGCCCTGCTGCTCGCCAGCGCCATCACCTTCGGCTACATCATCTACGGCCTGGCCCACTTCATCATCCACCACGTCCGCTTCAAACAGCCCTTGCTCCGACGCTGGGCCGGTGCCCACCACGTGCACCACTACCACCCGGACAGCAATTTCGGCGTTACCACGCCGCTGTGGGATGTGTTGCTGGGCACGCGTTATGTGCGGCAGGCGCGGGTGGGCTGATTCCGCTGCTCACTTCTTCAGGCAGCTTTTTCGGTCAATCGATATAAATATCCGGCTGGTCGACCACAGCTAGCTTGCCGACGAGCCCGCCGCTTTTGAGCCTCGATGACCGGCGGCTTCCGACCCGAAGCGGACATTGTCATCCATTGCTAAAGGCAGCGCGGGCGCGGCGGGATCGACCGCTCAGCTCGGGCAATAGAGCCATCTGGAACCACGCAGCTCGGGTTGCGGACGGTCTGGCTGCCCCCTAAGGTGTGTCCCTTCCGCGTTTGGCGCGGGTCTAGCGGGTGCCCCATGGCAACACTCAGTCAGCTCGTTCCCGATGCCCAAACCTTGGTCGACATTCAACCCAGCGAACTGGGTGGCTACCTGCTGGAAGTGCTTACAGGTCCGAACTCCCCCGCCCAGCAAGGTATAGCGAACCTCGGGAATTACGTGAACCGCATAGAGGACGAATACGACTATCGCGGCAGCCGTGAACTCCAACAAGAACTTGCAAATTCAATCTCAGCCGCTTGGAACTGGCTGAAGGTTAACGGCCTGCTGTGCTCCGACACGGGCGCGAACCCAGCCTTCGACCGCGTGACCAAGCTCGGTCGCCAGGTTGCAGATGCGAATGGCGTCAAGGCCATGCTGAGTGAAGAACTGTTGCCGAACGCCTTTATGCATCCGACGCTTCTGCGGGACGCTCGCCCCCTCTTCATGCAGGGGCGCTTCGACACAGCCGTGTTCGAAGCCTTCAAGGCTCTGGAAGTAACGACACGCGCGGCCGGCAACTACGGCGCCGATAGGATCGGTGTTCCGCTAATGAGTGCCGCATTCCATCCGGACGAAGGCCCTCTGACAGACAGGACACTGGAACGCGGCGAGAGAGTCGCACTGATGAACCTGATGACAGGCGCCATCGGCAGTTACAAGAATCCAGCATCCCATCGGAAGGTCGAGATCCAGCGCGATGAAGCGCGCGAAATGATCATCCTTGCATCACATCTTCTCAAGATCATCGACGCGAGACTGGCGGCGATCCAAGAGCTGGCTGCGCAAGGTAACGCGCCAGCACAGGGCGCCTAAGGTTCGCTTCCGATCCGAAACGGACATGAAGGACTTGGCACAAAGAGGGCTGCGTGAGTTTTGGAAAGACTCAGTCGCACGGTGGCGGATGCAAAATCCACATGCCTGCGGAGACCTCGACGCTCCCGGAAGTGAGGCATCGTCTAGTCCTCGCCGGCCGATTCAGTCCATCACGTTCGTCTGGTTTGGTCGATGAGGTCGAGATGGGACAGTATGGCCAGTCTTCCGCGGAACGATCTGTGCGCAGCTATTCCGACCGGCTACTTGTCGTAGGCGGGGCATCTTGTATCAGGTGGCGCCGACAAGGGAAAAGCAGCTCGTGCGCCCCAGACATTGCCCGACGTGCGAAAATCGAACTAGGATGCGAATAGCTTGCATCTAAAGTTCGAATCAGAAAGGTTCGCAGATGCTGAAGGTATTCATGAGCTATGCCAGCGACGATCGCTCACTGGTTGATCCTTATTTCCAAAAGCTCCAAGGTGCGAAGTTCGCCCCTTGGATGGACCACCGATCCATTTTACCAGGTGCGGATTGGTCACGCGAAATTCTACTAGCTATCGAACGCTGCGAAGTGATGATCTTGTTTTGCTCCCCTCGTAGCGTCAGCAAGACGGGCTTCGTTCAAGCCGAGGCTCGTCTCGCAATTGAAAAGTTGAAATACAGTCCAGAAGAATTCATCACTGTGATCCCAGCAATGCTGGAACCGTGCGAAGTGCCACGTCACGTGCGAGAGCGCGTGCAAATCGTCGACCTAACTACAGATGGGGCCGTGGACAGGCTGCTCCAATCACTGGAACTGGCTGCATCTCAGCGAAAAATCGCTTATGAGAAGGGAACAATCGCCGGCCCTTTTACAGTGTTCACCGAGAGCCTTTCGAAGAAGCGCACCGAAATACCGAAGTACGATTTGCAGATCCAATATCCTAGCTTCATGTCGACTAGTAATCCGTCCGCTGCGGATGCGCTATCCCTTGTGTTCGCTGGGGAAGCCCATGCGACGCTAATAGATCAACTAACGGAGCACGACACCGAGGTCGGCAACGAGGGTGATGCGTGGTGGAATGCAATGCAAACCACCTACACACAAGGCTTCCAAGTGGTCTTCGCAAATAATCTCTTCGTCAGTGTTCTGACTATGATAGACACATATTACCGCGGCGCTGCTCACGGAAATTCGCATTTCAAGACGTGGAACTTCCGATTGGACGGTGTAACTCGCTCAGCACCCCTCCAGTCGTTATTTACTGATGAACAGGCGGGCTTGGCGCGTCTGAGTGAACTGGCTATCAAGGGCATAGAACGTGAATATTGGAAGCGCGTCGGCGAGCGGCCAGATGCGGAGGCGATGAAATGGATTAGTGAGGGCGCAGGAGCGAAGTGGCAAAACTTTCGGAACTTCAATCTCGATGATGTCGGTGTAACTGTCCATTTTTCTCCTTACTCCGTGGCTGCCTACGTATTCAGTTCCTTCAGCATATGCCTCTCTTACTTTGATCTATTGGAAGTACTGAAGCCGGATGGGCTCCACTCTAAGCTCGCTCATCCCCACTGCTGAGGCCGCTTCTAGGCGGGTATCGCTGAGCACATTCAGGTCAAACCTCAAGGTCAGAGTGGAGTTTTGAATGTCCGCTCTTGGCCGGGAGCGGGCGTTGTGCGGAACGCAGATCCCTCCGCATTGGTGCCCCAGGAAGGCTTAGCCGCACCTGTCGCGTCTGACCGAAGCGAGCGACCCACGGGCGCGCGGTCCGCACCCGAATGGCGCTGCCTCGCGCCAGTGCTTGTCGTTGTACATGTAGCTTGCGACAGCCAGTCGCCTACCGCCGAGGCTCGAACAAAGAGCGCAATATCGGCCGGGCACGCCGCGCCTGTGCGCGTCATCCTGATGCGGCCAAAACGAACGACCAAGATGACCGGCCTGGACCACTACCGCGCGCGGATGCAAAAGGTGCTTGACCACATCGAGCGCCATCTCGATGACGACTTGAACCTCGAAGCTCTGAGCCAAATCGCGGCGTTCTCGAAGTACCACTTCCACCGGCAGTTCGGGGCCTTCTTCGGCGTCTCCCTTCATCGGTACGTCCAGTTGGCGCGTCTGCAACGCGCATCAAAGCAGTTGGCCCATGTGCGAGGGCTGAGCGTCACGCAGATCGCCTTGGAAGCCGGATACGACACGCCCGACGCGTTCGCCCGCGCATTCCGGCAGAGGTTCAAGCAATCACCATCGACCTTCCGGAAGTCTCCCGATTGGGAGCCATGGCTTCTGGCTTTCCGGCCCTTCCATGCCGCCAGGAGCAAGATCATGAGCACCGCCTACACGCACGACCAAGTGACCATCCGCGAGATCGCACCCACCCCTGTCGCGATCTTCGAACATCGCGGCGACCGCCGCACCATCGATGCGACGATCCAGCGATTCATCGCCTGGCGCAAGGCAGCTGGGTTGTCTCCCAAAACGAGCCCGACGTTCAATATCTGGTATTCGGAGCGGGATCCCGTCAACTCTGCCGACTACAGCATGGATCTTTGCGTCGGAATCAAAGCCGGCTACGCGATCGAACCGAACGAATACGGTGTGAAAGCTGGCGAGATTCCCGGCGGACGATGCGCCGTGCTCCGAGTGACTGGGGACACTCACAACCTGGAGCCAGCCGCCCTGTTTCTATATCGGGACTGGCTGCCGGCAAGCGGTGAGGAGATGCGTGACTTCCCCATCTACTGCCAACGCCTGTTCCTTAACCAGCCCGAGTTGGGTACGGCAGCTGAGCTGTTCCTGCCTTTGCGTTAGCCACGCGCAACTGGGCTGCCGCAGGCAGACGAAAGCTCTTGCTCTGGAGTCACGCACAAGGGCAAAAGCATCGCGCACAGGGTGCGCTCCTACAAACATCAAGAGCGTCGCGACTGAAGTCGCTCCTACAGGGAGCGGCGGCTATCGAGCTGCCATGTACAGCCTTGGCCACCTACTGATCCCGTGATTTTCGACCAAACCGCCGGCGGAGTATCCGCCGCTTGCAAGTCGTCAAAGTCCGTCATACAGTGAACCACATGGTTCAGTATCAAGCTCGCCTCGACGCAACGTTTGCCGCGCTCTCCGATGTCACCCGACGTGGTGTGCTGGAGCAGCTTGGGGGGTCGGATGCCTCGATCTCGGACCTTGCCCAAAGGTTCCACATGAGCCTCACGGGCATGAAGAAGCACGTCAGCGTGCTGGAGCAGGCGGGGCTGGTGACGACGGAGAAGGTCGGGCGCGTCCGAACCTGCAGGCTCGGACGGCGCCGGCTGGAGGAAGAGGCCGCCTGGATCGAGCGGCACCGCCAGCTCTGGAGCGCACGCTTCGACGCGCTGGACAAAGTTGTCGAGACCCTGAAACGCAAGGAGAAGGCAGATGGCCAAGGCAAAAGAAGGTAGTCCCGCCGCGACGAACCGCACTGCCGTGGAACGCAAGTCCGACCACGAACTCGTCGTGACACGAACATTCGATGCGCCGGCGCGCATCGTGTTCGAAGCGTGGAGCAAGCCCGAACTGTTCCAGCTCTGGTGGATTCCGAAGTCGGTGGAGCTCACGTTGCTCTCGTGCGACATGGATGTGCGCACCGGCGGCACGTATCGCCTCGTATTCAGCCACCCGGCTTCCGATCAACCGATGGCGTTCTTCGGCACCTACCGGGAGGTGGTCCCGCAAAAACGCATCGTATGGACGAACGAGGAAAGCGATGAGGGTGCCGTGACCACGGTGACGTTCGAGGAGGATGCCGGCAGGACGCGGGTCACCCTGCACGAACGCTATCCCACGACAGCGGCCCTCGACGACGCCCTCGCCGGCTCGGCGGAAGGCCTGCCCGAACAGTTCGCGCAACTGGATGCGTTGCTCGCCACCGGCTGGTGACCATGCGCCGGCTGGTGGATGGGAGGAAGCCCTCCCTCGGCGCTGATCACCGCTAAAGCCGCGGCGACAGCGCCTGCACGAAGTAGTCGGTTACGCGATGCACGCGCGCCGATATGAAGCGGCGTTGCGGCCAGACGACGCTCACGTCGCGGGTGCCCGTCACGAAGTCGTTGAGTATCGTGACGACGTCGGGATGCGCCAGTTCCTCGGCAAGCGACGCTCTGGTGAACATGCCGATGCCCACGCCGGCCAGCACACCCGTACGTATCGCGTCGACGCTGTTGGATGAAAAATTGCCGCGCACGGGTACGTTGAACGGCCCTTCCGGGCCGGTGAACGGCCAATGCGTCGACTCCACCATGCCTTCGTACACAAGGCAGTTGTGGTCGACCAGGTCGGCAGGCGTCTTTGGCGTGCCCTTCAACTCGAAATAGCGGCGTGACCCCACGCATACGAGGCTGGTGCTGCCTATGCGTCGCACCACGGCGTCGGGTTCGTTGACGGTGCCCACCCGGATCGTCAGGTCGATGCGGTCTTCCACCATGTCGCGCGCCGCATCCGAAAGGAGCAGCTCCACCTTCAGTCCGGGATGGCGCGACAACAGCCCGGGTATCAGTGGAAGAACGTGGAGCCGACCGAACGTCGAGGGCGCGGCGATCCGCATGCGCCCGGAGATATCGAGGGTGCTGCTGGTCAGCTCGTTGTCGGCCGCACCGATCTCGTCGAGCAGCGGCTTGGTGCGGTCGAAATAACGCTGGCCCTGATCGGTCAGGGTCACGCTGCGCGTACTTCGATTGAACAGCACTACGCCCAGGCGCTTCTCCAGCGCACCGATGGCCTTGCTGATGGCGGACTGGGTGCTGCCGATTCGTCGCGCGGCGGCGGAAAAGCCGCCCGCCTCCACCACGGCAATAAAGGCGCTCAGTTCTTGAAACCTGTCCATCGCGATCCCCGGGCCGTACGGCCGATTGATTCCAATCCGGAATTGAGCTTATGGGAAATCGCCTGATTATCATTCCTTCCAGCGCTAATTACGATCTCTCCGCACTGAAGCACGGCGCTTCACCTTCCATCATTACCGGAGAGACATCATGCGTTACGCCATCATCGGCGCGGGTCAGATCGGCCAGGCCCTCGCCCACGCTTTTGCCCGCAAGAACATCGACGTTGCCGTGGCGAGCACGCGCCCGCCCGAAGCGATCGCCCCGCTGGCGAAGTCGATTGGCCCCACGATCGCGCCTCGTTCGCTGAAGGATGCGCTGGAAGCCGACATCGTCTTTCTGGCGGTTCCCTTCTGGTCGCATCGGGATGTCGCGAAAGCGGCTGGAAGCTGGAGCGGCAAGATCGTCGTCGACGTGACCAACGCGTACGGCGTGCCCCTGGAACAGCTCGACGGCCTGCCCTCTTCCACCGTCATTGCCCGCGCCTTGCCGGGGGCGCGGCTGGTCAAGGGCTTCAACCACCTGCCGGCCGGCGTGCTGGCCGAAGACCCCTCGGTCAAGGGCGGAAGGCGGGTGGTCTTTCTCTCCAGCGACGACGACGCCGCGATAGCGCCGGTGGCCGCCCTGGCGGAACAGTTGGGCTATGCGCCGGTGGATCTGGGACGGCTCGACGAAGGCGGCGCGCTGGTCCAGGCGCGGGGCAACCGCTGGACCCAGCTTATTTTCCAGGACCTCATCAAGTTCGATTGAACGCGCTCGGCCGAGCGGCGTTGCATCCCGTCGCGCCGCACTTCCGGTGCACTCGCAAACCAAGGAATACATCATGAAAATCGATTTCACGGGCCGCAAGGCCGTGGTTACCGGCTCCACCGCCGGCATCGGCCGCGCCATTGCCGAAGGGCTGGCACGTGCCGGGGCCTCGGTGGTCATCAATGGCCGCACTGAGGAGCGGGTCGCCACGGCGCTGCGGGAGCTGCGCGCGCAATTTCCCGATGCGGATTTTGCCGGCGTCACCGCCGACCTGGCGACACCGGAAGGCTCGGCCGCGCTGGTGGAGCAGGTGCCCGACACCGACATCCTGGTCAACAACGTGGGCACGGCGCACCTCAACAACTTCTTCGAGCAGAGCGACGACGAATGGCTCGACCTGTTCCAGCTCAACGTCATGAGCGGCGTGCGCGCCGCCCGCCATTACGTGCCGAAAATGGTGGAGCGGGGACGGGGGCGCGTGGTGTTCATCAGCAGCGAATCCGGGCTCAACATCCCCAAGGACATGATCGACTACGGCGTCTCCAAGGCCGCGCTGCTCGCCGTGTCGAGGGGCCTGGCGGAACTGGTGGCCGGCACGGGCGTCACCGTCAATGCGGTCGTCCCCGGCCCCACGAACTCCGAGATCCTGTCGGGCTGGATGACGGCGATGGCGGCGGAACAAGGCATCACGCAAGCCGAGGCCGAGCAGCAATTCCTGAAGACGGCGCGCCCGACGTCGCTCATTAATCGGTTCGCAACGACGGAAGAAGTCGCCAACATGGTTGTCTATGTCTGCTCGTATCAGGCCTCCGCGACGACCGGTGCGGCCTTGCGCGTCGATGGCGGCGTGGTGCGTTCCATCGGCTGAGGACGGAGTCGCACGGCGTGGGTGCAGTCGGCCGCCATTACCCTGGTCGGTCGACTCGCCCCGCGGAATCAGTCGGCCACGTCGCCGATCAGCCGATCGAGTTCCGCCTTCAGCACCGCGCCCTGCTGGCGCAACCAGGCGCGCTGTTCGCGCCAATCCGGGAACAGGTTTTCCACCTGGGTCCAGAACCGCGGCGAATGGTTGCGCACCTTCAGGTGGCACAGCTCGTGCGCCAGCACGTAGCGCAGCGCGGCCGGTGGCGCCAACGCCAGCGCCAGATCCAGGTTGATGCGGTCGCGGGTATCCAGGCTGCCCCACAGGCTTTTCATGGGGCGGATGCGCAGCGAGGTGGGCGCCAGCCCCAGTTGCGGCACGTAGCCGGCCATCCAGCGCGACACGTCGCGGCGGATCTGCGCTTCCAGGTGCGAGGCCAGCAGCCCGCGCGCGATCGGCAGCGCGCGGGTGTGCGGGCGCGGGATCACCAGGGTCAGCCCTTCGGCATGCGACTCGATCTTGGGATAGCTGCCTTCGGCCCAGTCCAGCTCGACCAGCTCGCCGCGCAGCGGGAACGTGCATGGATAGCCCAGCCGCAGCGGCGGCAGCGGCTTCACCATCAGGTTCAGCTCATCGAGTTTCAGCTCCAGCCACTCGGCGTGGCTGCGCAGGAAGGCGCTGACCTGGGCCGGATGGGTGCCGTGCGGATAGGTGACGCGGGCGCCCTTGGGCGTGACCGTGAGGCGCAGCCGGCGGGCACGCGGGTGCGCGGCCTTCAGCACGCGGATGAGGCGTCCGCCTGCTGTCGACAGTTCCAGCCAATCGCCTTCGAGATGCTGCGCCATGACCTGCCCGTTGTGCCTGCTCGCCTTGCCGGTGGTGGACTGATGGGCGCGGCCGTCTGCCAAGCTTCCACTTGTCGCGGGCCGGCCGCAAGCATGACGCGCGGCCGGGAGCGCAGGGGCGTGACGCCGGTTCAGCTATCGGCGGGGCGCGGCAGGCCGAACCACTCTTCCAGCTTGCCCAGCAGGCGCTCCAGCTCCAGCGTCAGCAGGGCGAAACTGGCATCCATCTCGGCGTGGGCGTCCTGCTGGCTGTCGCCCAGCTCGTCCATCACCACGTCCAGGAATTTCAGCTTGCGGATGACCAGATCCTCGCCCAGCACGAACGTGATGCGGTCGTCGAAGGTCAGCCCCAGCATGAATACCTGCTTGCCGTTGCGCAGGTGCTCCTTCACTTCCTCGGCATCCAGCTCCTGCCGGCGGCAGCGGGCGATGGCGCCGGTGGCGGTCGCCGGGTCACGCAGTTCGCACTCATCGCCCAGCGCCAGGCCCGCCGGCAGGTTGCCGGTGGAGAGCCAGTCGGTCATCAGCACGCGCGGGCCTTCCTCCGGCGCCAGCGGCACGGCGGGGAAACTGCCCAGCGCCTCGCGGATCTGGGTCAGCGCGTTCTCGGCCGATTTGCGGCTGGAGGTGTCCAGCACCAGCCAGCCGTTTTTCTTGTCCACATAGGCGGCCATGCGCGAGTTGCGCACGAACGCGCGCGGCAGCAGTTCGGTGAGCAGATCCTCCTTGATCCGCTTGCGCTCGCGGCCGCCGACCTTGCGCCCCTCTTCCTCGGCGATCTTCTGCACCTTGCGCTGCAGCTCGTCGTTGATCACCGCCGCCGGCAGCAATTTGTCCTCGCCACCCACGGTTACCAGGGTGGATTGCTTGACGCTGTGCGTGAGCGGCTCGCCCTCGCCGCGGCCCACCGGCGGCACGAAGCCGCGGGTGAACATCTCCAGCGGGCCGCAGGGGCGCAGGCGATGCTCGGCCAGTGCGTCGTCGAGGCGGTCGAGATCAGTGGCTACGGCGGGGGAAAAACGGAACAGCGTGAGATTGCGGAAAAACATTCAATGTCCGGATCGGTGCGGCCGAGGGCCGCGGGCGATTGTTTGGGTTCGCGTTGACGTTGTAGGAGCGACTTCAGTCGCGATGCTTTTCGTCCGAGTGGCGAAAGAGCATCGCGGCTAAAGCCGCTCCTACAGGGGTATGGCGAGATTTCAGCTGACGGCAGCGATCGCCGCCACTACGGCGTCCAGGTTGGCGCGATTCAGCGCGGCCACGCAGATGCGGCCGCTGGTCAGCGCGTAGATCGCGAAATCCTCGCGCAGGCGCTCGACCTGAGCCTTGCTCAGCCCCGAGTACGAGAACATGCCGGCCTGCCGGTTGATGAAGTCGAACTGCGGCAGACCCGCCGCCGCCAACCCATCGACCAGGCCCGCGCGCATTTCGTGGATGCGCGTGCGCATGCCGCCCAGCTCGTCTTCCCACGACGCACGCAGCTCGGGGTTGCCCAGCACGCCGGCCACCAGGTACGCACCGTGAGCGGAGGGGCTGGAGTAGATCGAGCGGATGGTGGTCTTGATGCGCGACAGTACCCGTGCGGCCTCGTCGCGGTCACGGCCGACCATGCTGATCGCGCCCACCCGCTCGCCATACAGCGAGAACGACTTGGAGTACGAATTGGCCACGACGAACGCCTCGATACCGGACGCGGCCAGCAGCCGGATCGCGGTGGCGTCGGCGTCCAGGCCCTTGTCGAAACCCTGGTAGGCGGCGTCGACGAAGGGCAGCAGCTGGCGCTCCTTCATCAGCGCGATCGCCTGCTGCCATTGGGCAGCATCCAGGTCCACGCCGGTGGGGTTGTGGCAGCACGCGTGCAGCAGCACCACGGTGCCCGGCTCCAGCTTGCCCAGGTCCTCCAGCATGCCGGCGAAATCCAGGCCGTGGGTTTCCTTGTCGTAATAGCGGTATTCCAGCAGCTCGAAGCCGGCGGTGCGGAACACCACGTGGTGGTTGCCCCAACTGGGATTGCTGATGGCGATCTTGGCGCCGGCGCCGGCGGTCTGCTTCAGCAGGTCGGCGGCCACGCGCAAGGCGGCGCTGCCGCCGATGGTCTGCGCCGTGGCCACGCGGCCTTCGGCCAGCAGCGGCGAATCGGCGCCGAACAGCAGTTGCTGGGTCAGCTCGTTGTAGGCCTTCAAGCCGTTGATGGGCAGGTAACCGCGCGGGTTTTCCGCCTTGGCCAGCGCCTGCTCGACGTCACGCACCGCTTTCATCAGCGGGATCTTGCCCTGCTCGTCGCAATAGATGCCCACGCCAAGATTGATCTTGCCCGGGCGCGGATCGGCCACGAAGGCCTCGGTCAGGCCCAGGATCGGATCGCCTGGAGCCATTTCAACGGATGCAAAGAAAGACACGAGCAGCCCTCTGGTAAATGGTGGAATGATCAAAACCCGCGGTTGGACGCCAACACCGCTTGCCGCGGCGCCCGGCGATGCATGCCGGCAGGCCATCGCGCACTTTACTGCTTTGCACCATGACTTGTCCCGTGACCGGCCTGCCCCGCGGCTGGTCAGATACTGACCAGCCGCGCGCGGCGGCGGTACACTTGCCAACTTCTCCACTTGTCACCGGCCCCGCCATGCAGGTTCAGGATCACGCTGAAATCGCCCACTTGCTCGCCGAGTTGCGGATGGAGCATCGCGATCTCGACGCGGCGATCGAACAGCTGGCCACCACGCTGGGCCGCGACGAACTGCAGCTGACCCGACTGAAGAAACGCAAGCTGCTGCTGAAGGATCACATCTCCCGCCTGGAGAGCAAGCTGATCCCCGATCTGGACGCCTGACCGCACCCTGCGGCCCTGCGCCGTACGCCGCTGGAATTCTCCGATGCCACCTCTCGCCCCGATATGCCTGCAGGACGACTACGTCGTGCTGGAGCCCCTGAACCTGGATCACGTCCCCGCCCTCGAGGCCGCCGCCGCCGATGGCGAGCTGTGGAACCTGCGGGTCACCAGCGTGCCGCCGCCAGGCCAGGCGCAAACTTACGTCGAAAAGGCACTGCGAGGCCTGGCCGACGGCCACATGCTGCCGTTTGCCGTCCGCGAAAAGCGTAGTGGCGACATCGTGGGCACCACCCGCTTCTATGAAATCGACGCCGAACTGCCGCGCGTCGCCATCGGCTACACCTGGTACGCGAAACGCTGGCAGAAAAGCCACCTCAACACGGCCTGCAAAAGGCTGCTGCTGGAGCATGCTTTCGAGGGGATGGGTTGCGTGGCGGTCGCCTTTCACACTGACGAGTTGAACGAGGATTCGCAGCGCGCCATCGAACGCCTTGGTGCGCAGCGCGAAGGCGTCCTGCGCGCGCAAAAGCGTCGCACCGACGGCAGCCTGCGCAATACGGTGTGCTTCAGCATCCTGGCCGAGGAATGGCCGAACGTGTCGAACTGGTTGGGCATGCGCCTGGACCGGCTGGCCCCGAACGCGTAGAAGCGCCTACAGCAACCGGTTCACCAGCCGGTCCAGCCGCGTGCGGTTAAGCCGCCGCAACAGCTTGCGCACCACCGCGGGGTACTGCCGCGGACTTTCCAGTGCATGGTAGTCGGACAGCCGCGTGGCGTGTTTTTTCAACGCGGCCCACTCAGCCTGATGCCTGTCATGCAGCAGCCGCTGCGGGTCGCGCAGCAGCAGGCCGTTTTCCAGGTCCAGCGCCCACGCGCGCGGGTTGAGGTTGTTGCCGGTGAGTACGGCCACGTCGTCGTCCACGAACAGGCCTTTCAGGTGGTAGCTGTTGTCGCCGTGGTGCCACAGGTGGATGTTGAGCTGGCCGCTGTCGATCTGCCGGCGGTGGGCGCGGGCAAACCGGCGCAGGTTGTTTTCGTACAGGTAGGGCAGCAGGCCGATGGTCTTGAACGGCTGCTCGGGCGGTATGTAGAAATCATTGGCGGTCTTGTCGCCCACCATCAGGTGGATCTCGCAGCCGCGGCGCAATAGTTGCCCCAGCACCGCCCGCACCGGGCGCGGCAGGTTGAAGTACGGCGTCAGCAGGATCACCCGCTCGCGGGCGCCGCGCAGCGCGGCCAGCAAGGCGTCGTTGAGTGCGTTGTCGGTGCGGCCGAAACCCAGCAGCGGCGTCACTGCTACCGCACCATCGCCCAAGCTGTCGTCGACGACGGCGTAGGCAGCCTGGTGCAGTGACTGGCGCAGGTCGCGGATGGCCGGCTGCAACGCCTTCGTGGTTGGCGCATCACCGCTGTTCAACCGGCACACGGCGGGGCTGGCGACAAACTGCCGCTCGACGAAGCCGGCCATCGCGTCGGCCAGTTTCGCATCGCGGAACAGGTGGTAGCGGTCAAGCCGATAGCGGCCGTGTCGGGCGAGGTAGACATCGTTGAGGCTGGCGCCGCTGTACAGCACGTTGTCGTCGATGACGAAGCCCTTGAGGTGCAGCACGCCGAACAACTCGCGGTTCTGCACCGGCACGCCGTAGATGGCCACGCCCGGCCCCAGGCGCCTGGCGTACTCGCGATACATGCCCGCGTTGCCCTCGCTTTTCTGCTTGCCGATCAGGCCGCGGCGGGCGCGATGCCAGTCGACGAACACGGAAATTTCCAGGGCTGGATGACGCGTTTTCGCCGCGTACAACGCCTCGAGGATCTCGCGGCCGCCATCATCGTCCTGCAGGTACAGCGTCACCAGCACGATCCGGCGCGTGGCCTGGGCGATGTGCTGCAACAGCGTGCGGCGAAACGCGGCGGCATCGTCCAGCACCGCGATGGCAGTGGCCGGCACGGCGAAAAAGGGCAACGCATCGAGCGGGTCGGCGCGCCTGCGGCGGAACGGCAGCATGCGTCGCGCGATCCGGCCTGGGGCTTTCAGCAAGGTGGTTTTCGAAGGCATGCGCTTGATCATGCCGGCCATCATCGCAAACCCGCGTGTACGGGCCGGCGTGAAAAAAGGCGCCCGGGGGCGCCTTCGGCGTGCAGGAACGGCCAGCTCAGTTGCCCTTGACCGGGAATGTCTGCGCGCTGCCGGGCGCGGGTGTGGCCGCAGGTGTGGCGGACGAGCGCACCGGGCTGATCGTGCGCGTGCCGCACTGGTAGACGCCCCACGCCTGCGAGCCGTCGGCGGGTTCGGCCAGCGGCTTGACGGTGTCGGCGTGCATCTTGGCGGCCTCGTTGCGGGCCATCACTTCCAGCTCTTCGCGGATCGTCATGCCGTTGCGGTTGACCGGGCCGATGTGGTCCATCACCGAGACGGTGACCTTGCCCAGTTCGTGGCAGGCCGACACGTCGCCATTCCAGGCCGTGCGCACGTTCTTGGCCGCTTCGTCCATGGTGATGCCCCACGTACACGCGCTCAGCGCCAGCACGGGGACGAGCAACAGCAGGTTCTTGCGCATGGAAAACTCCGTGTGTGAAGTGGGCGGAAGGATCGCGCCGCGACCGCGCGGCAAGGCGCCATCGTAGCGCGAGGGCGGTGCCGCGTGCCGGCGATGGCACGCGACATCCCGCCCGCGGGCTTATTTCGGCGCCACCGGCTTGCCGTCGGTATCCAGTACCTGGATGTCACCCAGTTTCAACGCACGGATCGGCGCCTCGACCTTCTTCAGATCACCCACGATCACCCAGGTCAGCTGGTCGGGATGGATGATTTCCTGCGCGGCGGCCTGCACCGAGGCATCGGTCTGCGCCTCGATGCGCGACTTCAGCGTGCGCACGTAATCGTCGGGGCGGTCGTACTGCACGATGTCCTGCAACGCACCCATCACCGCCGAGGTGGTCTGGTAGCCGCCCGGCATGCTGCGCACGTCGCCCACCTTGATCTTGTCGATCTCCTGCTCGGTGAGTGGTTGCGGGCCGATCACCGCGCGGGCCTCCTTCAACAGCTCGGCGATGGATGGCGCGGTCTTGTCGGTCTGGACCGGCGCGTACAGCAGGAACGGGCGCTGGCCCAGGGCGTTCTGCAGGATGCTGAAGGCACCGTAGGCCCAGTGCTTGTCCTCGCGCAGGTTCATGTTGAGGCGCGAGGTGAAGGTGCCGCCGAACGCGCCGTTCATGGTCTGGATCTGCAGGTTGTTCGGCGCCTCGGTGGAGGGCGCCAGGCTGCCGGCCAGGATCAGGCTTTGCTGCGCGTCGGGGCGGTCGATCAGGTAGACGCGTGCATGCGGCGGCGGTGCCACCTTGCCGATGTTCTTCGCCGGCACCTTGCCCGCGGGCGCCTGCCATTGGCCGAATGCGGCGTTCAGCGCCGGGATGATCTTCGCCAGCGTGGTGTCGCCGGCCACCAGGATGCGCACGTTGTCGGGCCGGATGTAGTCGGCCATGAAGCGGCGCATGTCGGCGGCCTGCAGCGCCTTGATCGACGCATCCGTACCCGAGCCGGTGAACGGGATGGCGTAGGCGTGGCCCTTGCCGTACAGCAGCGGCGGCAGGGTGCGCAGCGCGATGCCGACGGGCTGGCTCTTTTCCTGCGCGATGCCGGCCAGCCACTGGCCGCGCACGCGGTCGATATCCGCCTGGCGGAAGGCGGGCTGACGCACGATGTCGGCGAACAGGGCGAGTGACGGTTGCAGATTGTCGTCCAGCGCATTCAACGAGGCGTTGCAGAAATCCAGCCCGCAATCGGTATCGATCAGCGCGCCCAGCCGCTGCTTGCGCTTGGCGATCTCGACCGAATCCAGCTCCCTGGTGCCCTCGTCCAGCATCGACATGGTGAAGCTGGAGGTACCCAGCTTGCGGCCCTGGTCGGCGGCGTAGCCCGCATCGAACAACAACCGCACCTGCACCGCCGGCACGGTGTGACGTTCTGCCAGCACCACCTCGATGCCGTTGGCCAGGCGGCCGCGCTGCACGGCGGGGAAGCTCAGGTCCGGATAGCTGTCGACCGTGGGCACGCCCTTGCTGCGGTCGACACTGCTGTCGACGGCGCGGAAATCACCGGCGGGCGAAAGCACCGGCGCGGGTTTGCCGGGGACGGCGGCCCGACCGGCGGCCGCGGCGCTGTCGGTGCTATCGACCTTGCCCGGCACCACGGTCAAGGTGTAATCGCCGCGGGCGATCCAGCGGTTCGCGGCGGCGGTGACGCTGGCCGGGGTGGCGGCCATGAATTCGTTGAACTGCTTCAGATAGGCGCCCGGATCACCGTGATAGAGCTGCCCCTGGGCCAGGATCGAGGCCTGCGTGTTGACGCGCTCCAGCCCGCGCACGAAGGAGGCGCGGGTTTCCGTCTTCACCCGCGCCAGCTCGTCGGCGCTGGGGCCGTGCGCCAGGAAGTTGCGCCATTCATCGGTGATGGCCGCCTCGACGCGAGCCGGGTCGACGCCCTGCTTCACGTCGACCTGCAGCTCGAACAGGCTGGCCAGCGAGTGCTGCTCCACACCCACCGAGACGTCGTCGGCCAGCTTGTCGCGGTAGACCAGCCGCTGGTACAGCCGCGAGGTCTTGCCGCCGCCCAGCACCGCGGCGGCCAGCTCCAGCAGGTTCTCGTCGGTGCTGCCACGCGGCGGCACGTTCCACTCGCGGTAGATGCGCGTCTGCGCCACGTTGTCGGTCATGGTGCCGCGGGTGGACTGCTCGCGCGGCGCCACCCACGGTTGTGGCCGCGGCACGCGCGGGCCCGCGGCGATGTCGCCGAAGTACTTCAGCATCTTCTCTTTCACCACTGCCGGCGTGATGTCGCCGGCCAGCACCACCACCGTATTGGCGGCGCCGTAGTAGTCGCGGAACCACTGCTTCACGTCGCCCAGCGAGGCGGCGTTCAAGTCGGCCATCGAGCCGATGGTGTCGTGGTGGTACGGATGGTTGGCGGGGAACGCCTCGGCCTGGATCAGCTCGCTGGCGCGGCCGTAGGGCTGGTTTTCGCGCTGGCGCTTTTCGTTCTGCACTACGCCGCGCTGTTCGTCGAGCTGCGGCTGGCCGATAGCGCCCAGCAGATGGCCCATGCGGTCGGACTCCATCCACAGCGCCATGTCCAGCGCGGTGGTGGGCACGGTTTCGAAATAGTTGGTGCGGTCGAGCCAGGTGGTGCCGTTCTGGTCGGTGGCGCCAGCCAGTTCGAACGGCTTGAAGAATTCGTCCTTGTGGTTTTCCGAACCCTGGAACATCAGGTGCTCGAACAGATGCGCGAAGCCGGTCTTGCCCTTGGGCTCGTAAGAGGAGCCCACGTGGTACCACACGCTCACCGCCACCACCGGCGCCTTGTGATCCTCATGCACCACCACGGTCAGTCCGTTGGGCAGGGTGAACCGCTCATAGTCGAGCGCGGGGATCGTGCTGGCGGCATCGGTGACGGCGGGGGGATCGGCCAACGCCGGCACGATGCCCACGGAAAAAGTCAGCAAACCGGCAAGCCACAACGCGTGCGTTTTCAGGGTCACGGTAATTCCTTGGCGTGGGTGAGGCCCTTGAGCCTAGGCGGCACGGCGGCCGCAGCGCAACTGGCGCAAGGCACGTCGGGTGAAGGCATGCGGACAGTGTCGTCCGGCGATGTCCGCGCCCGTTCGGACGATGTCCGCGGACATGACACGCATTTTCAAGATCGTATCTTTATTCCGCAGAATCATCAGCTTGCGATGGATAGAAAGGCTGGCACGACGATTGCTCTTCTGGCCATGCAGGGGTTTTCAATCACGGAAAAGGAAGAGCGATCATGAAATTCGAAACGATGATGTTGCACAGCTTGTTCGCGGCCTGCTTCGCGCTGTGCGTGCTGGTGATGGGCGCGATGCTGCGCGCGCAGCCGGTGGAGCAGCCGGCGTCGGGTTCCTCGGTCACGACGATGCTGCTGGACGCGCCCGACAGCTGCGTGTTGCCACACGACGGCGTGCTTTGCCCGCCATCGACGCAGGTGTTGTAAGGCCGACGCAGACGCGGGGGCGACGAATGCCGATAATGGCCGAATGCTCCATGTCATTCTGTTTCGCCCCGAGATCCCGCCGAACACCGGCAACGTGATTCGCCTGTGCGCGAATACCGGTGCCGCGCTGCACCTGATCCGCCCGCTGGGTTTTGAGCTCGACGATGCGCGGCTGCGTCGCGCCGGGCTGGACTACCACGAGTACGCCAGCGTGGCCGTGCACGACGACTTCGCCGCTTGCCTCGACGCGATCGGCACGCCACGCGTGTTCGCATTCTCCACCCGCGGCCAGGTGGCACACGTCGACGCGCGTTTCGCCGATGACGACGCACTGCTGTTCGGCTGCGAAACCGCCGGCCTGCCTGCCGACGTGTTCGAGACCATCCCCGCCAACCAGCGCCTGCGCCTGCCGATGTGCCCGAACAGCCGCAGCCTCAACCTGTCGAATTCGGTGGCCGTGGCGGTGTATGAGGCGTGGCGGCAGCTTGGGTTCGTAGGGGCGGGGAATCGGGAATAGAGAATCGGGAATGGGAAAAGCAGAAGCCTCGGCATCCGCGCATCCTTCGCGCTGGCGAAATACCGCTCTTCCGGCTCCCCGTTCCCTATTCCCCATTCCCGGCGGCGCAAGCGCCGCCCCGCTACAATCGCCGGGATGAACTCCACGCCCAATACCTGGATGCCGCAGCCGCTGCGCAAGCTGGCCGGCCGCGCGCTGCAAACCTCGCTGAACCACACGTTGTCGCTGGATCCGGACACGCAGCAGAAGCTGGCCGCGTTGAACGGACGCCGCGTGCAACTGCATCTGCGTGGGCCGGAGCTGGCACTGGCGATCACCGTCGACGACGGAAAACTGCTGGTGGGCCCGCCACAAGACGACAGCCAGCTGCGCGTCGCCGCCACGCCGGGCAGCCTGCTGGCGATGCTGTTTCGCCGCGACGACGACGGCATCGCACCGGGCAAGGTGGAGATCGCCGGTGATGCCGAGCTGGCGCGCCGACTGGAGAAACTGGCCAGCAAGTTCGCGCCCGATTTCGAGGAGGCGTTTGCGCGCAGCTTCGGCGACGTACTCGGCGTACCGCTGGCCAAGGCCGTCCGCCGCGGCCTGAGCCACGCCCGCGAAAGTGCCGCGCATTTCACCGAGGACGGCGCCGACTGGCTGCGCGACGAAGCGCGCGTGGCGCTGGCGCCGGGCGAGGTGGAGGATTTCCTCGACGGCGTGGATCACCTCCGCGAGCGCAGCGAACGGATGGAGTCGCGCGTGCAGCGGCTCATCGCGCGCCTGCAGGGCAGCGCCGCATGACGCCGCTCAAGGTCGTGCCGCGGCTGCTGCGGGTGGCCTCGGTGCTGCTGGCGTATCGACTGGACGAGCTGGTCGACGCCACTCACCTGTACCGTCCGCTGAAACTGCTGCGCCCGTTGCTGGCGCGACCGCGTGCCAACGTGGCGCAGCTGTCGCGCGGCGAGCGGTTGCGGCTGGCGCTGACCGAGCTGGGCCCGATTTTCGTGAAGGCCGGTCAGGTGCTGTCCACCCGCCGCGATCTCGTCCCTGCCGATATCGCCGACGAACTGTCGCTGCTGCAGGATCGGGTGACACCGTTCCCCGGCGCCGAGGCGCGCGCCATCGTCGAGCAGCAATTGAACGCATCGACCGACCAGCTCTACGCGCACTTCGACGAAACACCGCTGGCCTCCGCCTCCATCGCCCAGGTGCACGCGGCTACCTTGCGCGATGGCCGCGAGGTGGTGGTGAAGGTGCTGCGCCCCGGCATCGACGCGCAGATCGCCCGCGACGTGAAACTGCTGCGCTCGCTGGGCGAACTGGCACAACGCTGGCATCCGAACGCCGACAAGATCCGGCCGCTGGACGTGGTGGCCGAAGTCGAGAAAATGCTGGAAAACGAGCTGGACCTGCAGCGCGAAGGCGCCAGCGCCAGCCTGCTGAAACGCAACTTCGCCAGCGGCGTGGACCTGTACGTGCCGAGCGTGCACTGGGAACTCACCGCCGCACGCGTGCTGACCCTGGAGCGGGTGAGCGGCGTCAGCAGCGACGACATCGCCGCCATCGATGCGGCCGGCATCGACCGCAAGGCACTGGCCGCCAAGGGCGTGCGGGTGTTCTACGAGCAGGTGTTCCGCGACAACTTTTTCCATGCCGATGCGCACCCCGGCAATATCTGGGTGGACACCGCACGCACCGGCGAGCCGCGTTTCATCGCGCTGGATTTCGGCATCATGGGCTCGCTGCCCGAGGCCGACCAATACTGGCTGGCGCAGAATTTCATCGCCCTGTTCGAACGCGACTACGCCCGCATCGCGCAACTGCACGTGGCCGCCGGCTGGATGCCCGCCACCTTGCGGCTGGATGAACTGGAGGCGGCGGTGCGCACCGTCTGCGAGCCATATTTCACCCGCCCGCTGTCGCAGATTTCGCTGGCCGAACTGGTGGTGAAACTGTTCCAGACCGCGCGCCGCTTCGAGCTGACCTTGCAGCCGCAACTGATCCTGCTGCAAAAAACCCTGCTCAACATCGAAGGCGTGGGCCGCATGCTCGATCCGGAGATCGACATCTGGGCGGTGGCGCATCCGGTGCTGAAACGCATCCTGCGCGAACGCTACAGCCCGTTGCGCACCCTGCGCGACGTGCGCAAGCGCCTGCCCGAATGGCTGCACCACGCACCGCAGTTTCCCGAACTGGTGCGCGACGCCCTGCGCCAGGCAGGCAGCGGCGAACAGCGGGTGGTGAGCGATCCATTGGCCCTCACCCTGTTGCGCGACAACGCCCGGCGCCAGCACAAGCTGCTGGTCTGCGGATTGTTGGGTGGCGCCTTGCTGATCGGCTCGGCGTTGTTGTGGACGCTGGCTCCACAGCACGGCCTCTGGCCGCCGCTGGGCGCCGGCGTGGCCGGCCTGTTGGCATTCGCGATGGGCTGGCCACGCTCGCGCTGAGCGCTAAACACCGCCTGCGGGAGCGGGTTGTGGGGGTGGGATTGTGGGAGCGACTTCAGTCGCGATGCTTCTGCTCTGATGCCCCAAAGCAAGAGCATCGCGACTGAAGTCGCTCCCACAGAAGTCGCTCCCACATCTTCAATTTTCCTGACGAATCGACATGCTTGAAATTCTCCATCAGGACGACGCGCTGATCGCGGTGAACAAGCCCGCGAACCTGGCCGTGCACCGTTCGAAGATGGTCGGCAATGCCGACACGTTTCTCATCGATGAATTGCGCGAGCAGATCGGCGACAGCGTGTACCTGGCGCACCGGCTCGACCGCGCCACCAGCGGCGTGCTGCTGGTGGCGCGCAACAAGGAGATCGCGGCTGCGCTGGGCGAGCAGTTCATGGGCCGCACGGTGCACAAGCAATACCTGGTTGTAGTGCGCGGCTGGCCGGAACCAGCCGAAGGCGTGATCGATTACCCGCTGCCCGGTTCACGCGAAACCGGCCCGCGACGCGAGGCACGCACGCGCTACCGCCAACTGGCCACGATCGAGGTACCGATCGCACTGGGTCGCTATCCGCAGCAACGCTACGCCTTCTTGTTGGCCGAACCGGAAAGCGGCCGCTTCCGCCAGATCCGCAAACACCTGGCGCATATCCATCACCCGGTCATCGGCGACTGCCAGCACGGACGCGGCGATCACAATCGCCTGTACAAGCAGTATTTCGGCTGCCATCGAATGCTGCTGCATGCGTGGCGGCTCGACTTCCATCACCCGCTGAGCGGCGCGCCGATGACGCTGGAAGCGCCGCTGGACGATGCGTTTGCATCGTTGCTGGCACGGTTCGAATGGGCGTTGCCACAGAATGCCCGCGTCTCCGGCCACTAGAACATTCCCGCGCCGCTCATCCCGAGCGTAGCCGCGCGGCGGCGGCGACCGGATCGAGCGCGCCTCGCTCCGCGCAACGCTTCCCCCTAAACTTGCCGCATGCTGACTGTCAGCCCCACCCTCTCGCTACCCGAATCCGAACTCGTCGAACGTTTCCTGCGTGCCGATGGTCCCGGCGGGCAGCATGTGAATCGCACCGAGAGCGCGGTGGAGTTGCGGTTCGACGTCATCAACTCGCCCTCGCTGCCGGACGACGTGCGCGAACGGCTGTTGGTGCGGCGCGACCGCCGGCTCACCGCCGAGGGCGTACTGGTAATCCAGGGTCGGCGTTTTCGCGACCAGGCGCGCAACCGCGACGACGTGCGTGAACGGCTGGCCGAGCTGATCCGCAGCGTGTTGCGGCCACCCAAGAAACGCGTGGCCACCCGCCCCACACGCGCCTCCAAAGAACGCCGTCTGGCTGGCAAACAGCAGCGCGGCAAGATCAAGCAGACGCGTTCGCGCGAATGGAGCTCCGAATGAACGCACCGATGTTGCCACCCACCCCGCCGCTGGCGCCACGCCTCAACAGCCGGTTCTGGCCATGGCTGGCGCGCGTCATCCTGCGCCTCAGCGGCTGGCGGTTGCTGGGCGAACTGCCGAACCTGCCCAGGCTGATCATCATCGGTGCGCCGCATTCGTCGTACTGGGATGGCGTGTGGGGGCTGGTGATGAAGGTGGCGCTGGGCGTGGACATCAGCATCATGATCAAGCGCGAAGTGCTGAACGGCCCCTTCGGCATCATCCTGCGACCGCTGGGCATGATCGGCATCGACCGCCGCGCCGCCGCCAACGTGCCCGCGCAGATGGTGCAGCGTTTCGCCGAACGCGAACGGATGTGGCTGGGCATCACGCCCGAGGGCACGCGCAAGCCGGTGCGGCGCTGGAAGCAGGGCTTCCTGCGCATCGCCCACGGCGCCAACGTGCCGATCCAGACCCTGTTCCTGGACTACCCCACGAAAACCTTCACGCTGGGCCCACTGGTGCACGCCAGCGGCGACGTGGACGTGGACATGCCCGCGATCCGCGCGTTGTTCAAGCCATACCGGGGCAAGCACCGCAATACGGAGTGAGCGGGCTCAGTCGTCCAGCAACACATACTGGCCGTCCTTGCCGAAGCGTGCCGGTTTCCTGCCGACTCGTGCGCACAGCGAATCGCCGCAACGGTTGATTGCGCCACGCTGCGTCGCCCGCAGGATGTCCTGACCGAAATGCAGTTGCGCCAGTTGCTGCGCGCTGCGGTGGATGGTCCACGCCGCCGAGCCCATGGCCAGCAGGGAGCCGAGCAGCAAGGCGACTGCCGCGTTCCAGACCAGGCTGCGCCGCGCGCTGGTCAATCCCCTGCGCTGTTCATCCATCGCCCGGACAGCCGCCTGGGCGCTGTTGGCACTTTGCTGCAACCGCTGCCGCAGCTCGTCCACGGCCTGTCCGGTGCCTTGGGCTACCGCTTGCTGTGCGTTGTTTCCGATCACCTGCAGTGCGCGCTCCGCGAACCGCTCGCCACCCGCATCCAAGCGGCTCACACCTTGCTCGAGCGCAGCGGTTGCCGCTTCGATCCGCTGCACGGTGTGCGCGTTGCGTGACTCCAGACGATCGGCAATCGCCATCAACCGGATCAATGCCTGCCGCACCGTCTCGACATCATCAGCGGAACTATCCATGGCCACGTCCTTGGCTGGTCTAACGACTGAATCCCTGTGCCTGCGGCAACATCTGCTGCGCGGCTTGTTGTTGCGCCAGCAATGACACGTCCCACGTCGCGTTCAGGCTGTCGGCCTGCTGCTGGAATTGCTGGCCGTCCGCCGTGCGCAGATAGGCATGCGCCGCCTCGTGCTGCGCCCGATCCCACACCGTGTTGTCCGGGTTCTGCGACGCCAGATACATGCGGTCGATCCATTGGTCGAGTTCGCTGCGCGTGGTGTCGTGCGGCGCCTGCAGCGCGCCCGGCACCGGGCCGTCGGGCATGGCTTGCCGCTCGAATTGCCGGTTCAACGTTTCATTGCGCGGCTCGGCGTTGTACGCATCGGGCACCCGTTTCATCGCATGCCTGGACACCTCCCGCTCGTTGTAGCCGTCCGGCTGGAGCCGGTCGATCTTGGGCCACAGGCGATACAGCAGCAAGCCTTCCTGCGAATGGTGGACCACGTTCAGACGCGGATCGTCGGGCTCCGAAGACTTGGCCAGAAACGGCGTGTCGCTCAGGCCGTTGAGGTAATCGATCGCAAGGTTGCCGGTGCGAGTCGACAAGCCGTCTCGGTGGTAACTGCCGCCGACATCCGAATGCGCGCCGGGCACGTAGATCCCGGCAAAGCGCCCGTCCGACGAGATGCCCGGATCGATGATGCGGTCGGACTTGAACAGGCCGCGGTGCTCGTCCATTGCGATGAACTGGATGCCGGATATCACCGACGGCGGCAGCCGCCGATCCATCGTCATCGCACTGCCGGTGCCCACCGGATCGAACATGGCCACCGCCTGCGCTACCTGATGTGGTGGCACCAATGGTGGCTTGGTGTATTCGACGTGCTTGATCTGGTGATGGGAATCGTAGGTGTAACGCGCGCCGGCGGGATCCTGAATGCCGCGCTCCTCGACCAATCGCGCAAACAGTGCTGCCTCTTCGCTACCTCGGCTGAAGCTGACACTGGCTACGCGGATATGTACGTCCGGATCTTCGCGCCGCCATTGCTTCGCGCGCTCAATGAATTGCTTGTACATCTCCTCGGCCCGCTCATCCACGGTGTTGCCGCGCATGTTGTCCAGCACAGGTGAGAAGAATCCATGTTGCTGAGTACCCGGCCCGGGAACATAGCCGAAACCAATCCTCGCATTGCCGGCTTGTTCCACCTGTCGAGCGATAAGCCCAACGTTGGTCGCATGCTCGGGATCGTGGATGGCGTCATTGCCGGTGCCATCCAGCGCAGCAATGAAGAGACGCTCATGCGGATGGTCCGCATGGATGAGGATCGGCTCCTCGAACGCGGCCAGTTGCGCCCGGCCCTCGGTGTAAATCGGCAAGCGCGGCGCAGCAGGATCGGCGCGTACTCCATCACCGAGGATGCCATCGGGGTCCATCCGGTCGTGCTCCATGACGGCGCTCCCTTCAGTATGTATGTGTCCAGGCCAGGATCACGTCGTCCCGGAAATCGCTGTCCTTGTTGCCCGGGATCTGCTCGGTCTTGGTGGCAATGAATGCCTTCATGTAGACGCTGATCGTGCGGTCGTTCACTTCGAGCAGAATGCCTGGCTCGCCTCCCCAGGAGCGATCGGGGATTTCGGCATCGGGCACGCTGTACAACGCACGTTCGTCCTTGAAGATGGCTCCGATATCCACCTTGGCGGTATGTGCCACACCGTCCAGCGACGTCCAGTTCACCTCGGCCGGCGGCGGAAAATTCCGGATGCCCAGATAGGAGGCGAACGGCCAGTGATCCCTGTAATCCGCCGAGGGCGGCGGCGGCGAAGGCCGTTCCTCCGCCTTGAAGTTGAAGTCGTTGTAGATCACGTGACAGCGGATGGTGTTGTAGCAGAACACCTGGAAATCGTGCTTCACGAAGCGCAACGGAAACATGGAGGAGCCCGATGTTTGCGCGCTGCTGGAATCGGACTGGGTCGACATGGCGGGGTAGCATCCTGTCATCAGCAACAGTGTGGCGGCGCAGAGGAAGGCGCGGAAGGAGGACGTTCGATCAGACATGAGCACTCCCTGCTGGGTCAATGGTGGCGTTGACGGTACGACGCGCATGCCGGCGCAATCCTCGAACGACAGAACGGACATGGCGGGATCTTCCTTGGCGGGACGCATCGATGCGTTATACCGGATACGGGTCCGGCGCGATGTCGGAGCGCGCCGTATTCTGCGAAGGCGAACCGTAGCCCGATCGTGGGCGTGAACGGGGCTAATGAGAGATGGTCACGCGTTCGATGGTTCGGACCGCCGTTCGCACCCGCTGCCGGTCACTCGCCTCTGTTGGGCGGCACCAGCGCGATCACGGTCCAGCCTGGCCGCGGCTCCAGCTCGCGCTTGGAGGAGGCCACCCGCAGCACACCCTTTTCCTCGACGCCGAACATCAGCACCGTATCGGAGCCGTATTGCTCGATGAAATGCGGCCAGTCGAAGGTGGCGGTGAGCCGGGTGGACTTCACGCGCCAGCCGTTGGCCAGCATCTCGCCGAAGCGGCCGTGGGTCATGTTCTCGTCGAACAGCGGCGGTGACAGCAAACCACCGGAGAACGCTGCGCGCTCGGTGCTTTCCTGCGGTGTCAGGTTGCGCAGGCGATAGACCTTGTCGCGCCCGAATTCCTGCCGGTAATACACACAGGCCAGCGAGTTGCGCTCGCGGTTGGTGCTCATGCCCAGCATGCGGCCGATGCCGGCAAGATCCAGATGGCGCTCCGCGTGTGGCGAGGCGGGGTTGCCGAAGAACGTGCTGAGCCCGTCCATGCGCGCCTGGCGGATGCCATCCCAGTCATCGTCGGCCAGCACGATACGGAAGCCAGCGTCCTTCAGTGACGTACCGATCGCGCGCGCCACGTGGTCGGAGCCGAAGATCAGCACGCCGCGCGGCTCCGGCTCGGCCACTTTCAGCCACAACGCCAATGGCCGCGCGGTGGCGCTTTGCAGCACCACCGTGCCAATGATCAGGGTGAACACCAGCGGCACCAGGGCGTCGGCGCCGGGCACGCCAAGCGCGTCCAGCCGCAGCGCGAACAACGCCGATACCGATGCCGCCACGATCCCGCGCGGCGCCACCCAGCTGATCAGCGCCCGCTCACGCCAGGTCAGGCTGCTGCCCATGCTGGACAGGGCCACCGTCACCGGTCGCACCAGCAATTGCGCGATGACGAACAGGGCGATGCCCGCACCCAGCATGCCATCGGGTAGCGGCCAATGCAGACGCGCCGCCAGCAGAATGAACAGCAGCGACACCAGCACCGTGGTGAGGCTTTCCTTGAAGTCGAGGATGTCGTCCATGTGCACGTTGCGCATGTTGCCCAGCGCGATGCCCATGATGGTGACCGCCAGCAGGCCGGATTCGTGGGTCAGCGCATTGGAGACGCTGAAGGCCAGCGGCACCGTCGCCAGCACGGCGTAATTCTGCAGGTACTCGGGAATCATCTGCCGCCGCAGCAGGAAGCCGATCACCATGGCGGCCAGCCCGCCGATCACCGCGCCGCAGAGAATCGTGGCCACGAAGATGCCCAGCGTGTGGCCCTCCTGCTGCGACACGATGGCCTCGTAGATCAGCACTGCGAACAGCGCGCCCAGCGGATCGATCACGATGCCTTCCCAGCGCAGCGTGTTGGCGATGCGCGCGTTCGGACGCAGCGTGCGCAGCATCGGCGCGATCACGGTGGGGCCGGTGACGCAGGCCAGCGCGCCGAACAGCAGCGCGATCGGCCAGCTCAGCCCCGCCACCAGATGCGCGGCCAGCGCCAGCAGCAGCAACGCGGCGACCGCGCCATAGCTGACCAGCCCGCGCACCGCATTGCCGATGCCCGGCAATTCGTTGAAACGCAGGGTGAGGCTGCCTTCGAACAGGATCAGCGCCACCGCCAGCGACACGATCGGGAACAGCAGGTCGCCCAGCAGCTTGTCGGGATTCAGCACGCCGGTGGCCGGCCCCAGGATGATGCCCGCAAGCAGCAGAAACAGGATCGCCGGCAGCCGCACCCGCCAGGCCAGCCATTGCGCCAGGAAGCCGATCATCAGCATGCCGGCGAGCATCAAGCCGAGCTCGATAGTCATCGCATTCCTTGGAAATATCAGGGCGCCATCGAACCATGCGCCGGCCGGCGCGTCCAGACAGCGGCAGATTGTCGCGCTAGCGGCCCGGGCTCTGGACCCGCCGATATTGCAGCGCCTCGGCCAGGTGCTCGCGTTCGAGCAGGGCGGTGCCACCGTCCAGATCGGCAATGGTGCGCGCCACCCGCAGCACGCGGTGATAGGCGCGGGCCGACAGGCCCAGGCGCTCCAGTGCGGTCTCGAACCAGCGCCGTTCCGGCGGCCCCAGCGCGCAATCACGCTCCAGCTCGCGCACGCTGATCTCCGCGTTGGGCCGACCCGCCCGCATCAGCGATTGCCGCCGCGCGGCCAGCACTCGCGCGCGCACCGTGGCGGAGTCCTCGTCATTCCCGGAACGCGGCCCGCCCAGATCAGCCAGTGGCACCTGCGGCACTTCAACGCAGAGGTCGATGCGATCGAGCAACGGCCCGGAAATGCGCGAGCGGTAGCGCTGGATCTGGTCTGGCGTGCAGTGACAGCGTTGCGTGGGGTCGCCCGCGTAGCCGCAAGGGCACGGGTTCATCGCACCCACCAGCTGAAACTGGGCGGGAAACATCGACTGGCGCGCGGCGCGCGAAATCAGGATCTGGCCCGACTCCATCGGCTCGCGCAGCACCTCCAGCACCTGCCGGCTGAACTCGGGCAGCTCGTCCAGAAACAGCACGCCGTTGTGCGCCAGCGAAATCTCGCCCGGCCGCGGATACGACCCGCCGCCCACCAGCGCCACCGCCGATGCGGTGTGATGCGGCGCCCGGAACGGCCGCCGGCGCCAGCGCGCCAGATCGATGACCTGCCCCGACACCGACGCCACCGCGCAGGTTTCCAGCGCCTCGGATTCGGACAGCGGCGGCATGATGCCCGGCAGGCGCTCGGCCAACATCGTCTTGCCGGTGCCCGGCGGGCCCATCAGCAACAGGTGATGGCCGCCCACGGCGGTGATTTCCAGCGCCCGACGCGCCTGCAATTGACCGCGCACGTCGCGGAGATCGGGGCCGTCATCGGCGCCACCGGTGCTGGGCGTGGCGACCGGTGCGGAAAGCTCTTCCGCCCCGCGCAGCCAGCTGCACACCTCGGCCAATGTACGCGCCACCCGCACATCCACATCCGGCACCAGCGCGGCTTCGGCGGAGTTTTCGTAAGGCACCAGCACCCGGCGACCACGCGCACGCGCGCGCAGCAGGGCCGGCAGCACACCCGAGACGCGGCGCAGCGCGCCGGTCAAGGCCAGCTCGCCCAGGAATTCGCAGTCATCCAGCTTGTCGCGCGGCACCTGTCCGCTGGCCGCAAGAATGCCCAGCGCGATCGCCAGGTCGAAGCGGCCGCCATCCTTGGGCAGCTCGGCTGGCGCCAGGTTCACCGTGACGCGGCGGCCGGGATATTCGAAGGCCGTGTTCTGGATCGCCACGCGTACGCGGTCACGGGCTTCGCGCACCGCGGCCTCGGGCAAACCCACGATATTGGTAGACGGCAAGCCACCGGAGAGATGCACCTCGACCATGACCTGCGGCGCGGCGATCCCTTCCTGGGCACGGCTGAGGGTAACGGCGAGGCTCATGCAGACACAGGTCGGCGCTGGGAACGATCGCTGACAGGCACGCCGGGCGACTCCATCCGTTGATAAATAACCGCCCCCGATCGTTCTCGGGGTGAGGTGACGGATCGGGGGCGGCTCCCGGGAGCTGGGTGTTACGGTGTCCCGCGGTGGGCGACGGCAGCCTCCAATTCGGCCACGCGTTGCTCGAGTTCGTCGATTTTCGCGCGTGTGCGCGCCAGAACCTGGGTCTGGACGTCGAATTCCTCGCGGGTGACCAGGTCGAGGCGGCGCAGTCCCTGCGCCAGAACATCCTGGAAGTTGGCTCGCAAATCCTGATGCGCCTGTGCCAGTCCTGGCGGTACCAACGACACAAGCCGCAGGGCAATCTGATCGATATCCTGCCTATCCATCATGGACAGCGCCTCGCACTCGTCGAGGTAAATATTAGGTGAACGGAATTCGGGTACGCCATCAGGATGCTCCGTCGGGATGTGTAGGGATTGTCCTACACGGTACCGGCAAGGCGACAGCGCCCGCGTGCGTAGGCAGAATGGGCGTCATGCACCGCGCGTGCCCCCATACCGAGGACATTCCATGAAGCTGGTCGTGGCCATCATCAAGCCGTTCAAGCTGGACGACGTGCGCGAGGCGCTGGCGGAAGTCGGCGTGCAAGGCGTCACCGTCACCGAGGTGAAGGGCTTCGGCCGCCAGAAAGGGCATACCGAGCTGTATCGCGGCGCCGAGTACGTGGTCGATTTCCTGCCCAAGATCAAGCTGGAGGTGGCGGTGACCGACGACCAGGTCGACCGCGTGCTGGAAGCCATCCAGCAGGCCGCCCGCACCGGCAAGATCGGCGACGGCAAGATCTTCGTCAGCCAGTTGGATCAGGTCACCCGCATCCGCACCGGCGAGATGGACCACGACGCGCTGTAAGCGGCTTGCGCAGGGCGAAACCCACGCGCGGACACCCGCTCACGTCACCCATGACGACACCTCCGCGCTGAAAACCCGGTTTTGGGGCACACACAAGCTATTGGGTTGACCACGCCAAACGTACCCGATATGTTGTGTGCGTCGGTGCCCGGCCGACCCAACATCGGTCGGGCTTAAAAGGGAATCCGGTGTAAATCCGGAACTGCCCCGCAGCGGTAAAGCGGAAACGAACACCTCCACATGCACTGGTCCTCTGCGGCCGGGAAGCGGGGGCAAGTAGGTGGATCGTCGTGATCCTCGTCCGCAAGTCCGAAGACCTGCCGGCACATCGGGGCGAACATGTCCCGGTGCGTAGTGACGGTTTCCGCGGGGAAACACGTCGTGGCGCGGGCCTTTGTCGGGGCCGCGTGCGGCTCCCCCGGGATCCATCGCTTCAGGCCCTGCGCGCGGGAGCAGGTGTTTGATGTCCATGCCGGAGCCACCTGCCCATGCAAGCCCTCGATACCGCCGAACGCGAGCGCGCCATCGCGCCCGCCGAACCCCCTGTCGCCCTCCCCGAAACCGCGCTCACCCTGACCCCGCCGCACAGCGCGGCGTCGATGCACGTCACCAAGCGCAACGGCGGCCAGGAAGCCGTCGACGTCAACAAGATCGTGCGCGCCGTGACGCGCAGCGCCGAAGGCCTGCACGGGGTCGATCCACTGCGCGTGGCGCTGAAGACCATCGGTGGCCTGTACGACGGCGCCACCACGCAGGAGCTGGACCAGCTGTCGATCCGCACCGCCGCCTCACTGACCGCCGAAGAACCCGAATACGGCCAGCTCGCCGCGCGCCTGCTCGGCGCCTACATCGACAAGGAGGTCAGCGGCCAGGAGATCCAGAGCTTCTCGCAGTCGATTGCGCGCGGCGCCGAGCTGGGCATCCTCAACGACCGCCTGCGCGATTTCGTAGCCACCAACGCACGCAAGTTGAACGACGCGATCGACCCGTTGGCCACGCGCCGCTTCGAGTATTTCGGCCTGCGCACCGTGTACGACCGCTACCTGCTGCGCCATCCGCAACTGCGGCTGGTGATCGAGACGCCGCAGCATTTCTTCATGCGCATCGCCTGCGCGCTGGGCGGCAACGAGATCGGCGAGACGCTGGAGCTGTACCGGCTGCTGTCGTCGCTGGAATACATCGCCAGCTCGCCCACCCTGTTCAACGCCGGCACCTGCCACGAGCAGCTCAGCTCCTGCTATTTGCTGGATTCGCCGGTCGATTCGCTGGAGTCGATCTACGACAAGTACGCCGATGTGGCGAAGCTGTCGAAGTTTGCCGGCGGCATCGGCCTGGCCTATTCGCGGGTGCGCTCGCGCGGCTCGCTGATCCGCGGTACCAACGGCCACTCCAACGGGTTGCTGCCTTGGCTGAAGACGCTGGACGCCTCGGTCGCCGCGGTGAACCAGGGCGGCAAGCGCAAGGGTGCGGCCTGTGTGTATCTGGAAACGTGGCACGCCGACATCGAGGATTTCCTGGAGCTGCGCGACAACACCGGCGACGACGCCCGCCGCGCGCACAACCTCAACATCGCCAACTGGATCCCCGACGAATTCATGCGCCGGGTCGAGAGCGACGGCAACTGGTCGCTGTTCGACCCGAAGGTGGTGCCGCACTTCGTCGACAGCTGGGGCGAGACATTCGACACCGCGTACGCCCAAGCCGAGGCCGATGGCCTCGCGGTGAAAACGGTGAAGGCACGCGAACTCTACGCGCGCATGATGCGCACGCTGGCACAAACCGGCAACGGCTGGATGACGTTCAAGGACCGCTGCAACGCCACCAGCAATCAGACGGCCAAACCCGGGAACGTGATCCACCTGTCCAACCTGTGCACCGAGATTCTCGAAGTCAGCTCGGTGGACGAGACGGCCGTGTGCAACCTGGGCTCGGTGAACCTGGCGCGCCACGTCGTCGATGGCGTGTTCGATTACGACCAGCTCGCCGCCACCGTGCGCACCGCGGTCCGTCAGCTCAATCGCGTGATCGACCTGAACTACTACCCGATCGCCACGGCGCGCACGGCGAACATGAAATGGCGGCCCGTCGGCCTCGGCGTAATGGGTTTGCAGGACGTGTTCTTCAAACTGCGCCTGCCGTTCGACTCGGCCGAAGCACTGGCACTGTCGACCCGCATCGCGGAGGAAATCTATTTCAATGCGCTGTCCCAGTCGTGCGAACTGGCCGAGGTAGAAGGCATGCATCCCGGCTTCGCCGAAAGCCGCGCCGCAAATGGCGAACTGCAATTCGACCATTGGCCGAACATCACCCCGCATAACATGGCGCGCTGGGACGCCCTGCGCGAAAAGATCAAGCAACACGGCCTGCGCAATTCGCTGCTGATTGCGATCGCGCCCACCGCCACCATTGCGTCCATCGCCGGCTGCTACGAATGCATCGAGCCGCAGGTCAGCAACCTGTTCAAGCGCGAGACGCTGTCCGGCGATTTCCTGCAGGTAAACCGCTACCTCGCCGACGAACTGAAAGCGCTGGGTCTGTGGACACCCGAGGTACGCGACGCAATCAAGCTGGCCGAGGGTTCGATCCAGAACATCAACGCCATCCCCGAACGCCTGCGCGCGATCTACCGCACCGTGTGGGAACTGCCGCAGAAAGCACTGATCGAACTGGCCGCCGCACGCGGCGCGTACATCGACCAAAGCCAGTCGCTGAACCTGTTCATGGAAAACCCGAACATCGGCCAGTTGAGCTCGATGTACATGTACGCGTGGAAGGCCGGCATCAAGACCACGTATTACCTGCGCTCACGACCGGCGACGAAGATCGCCAAGACCACGGTGTCGGCAGCACCTGACCAGGCTCAGGCGAACGCCGCGGTGTTTTGTTCACTGGAGAATCCGGAGTATTGCGAAGCCTGCCAATAGCGCATGAGGTGTCGCGATGAAGCGTTACCGGAATCTCGACGGAAAGTCCGGCGTCACCGCCTACGAGTGCGGTGACGGTTTCATCCGCGTCCGTTTCGTCAATGGCGATATTTACGAATACACCGACAAGGCCACCGGCCGCGAACACATTGCGAACATGCAAAAACTGGCGCAAGCCGGCCTGGGGCTTTCCACCTATGTCAGCCGCTTCGTGCACGACGACTACGCACGCAAGCTATAAGCCCCTCTCCCTTCGGGAGAGAGGTTGGGGAGCGCGTTCGGGCTTGCACGAACCTTGGCGCAACCCCGAACCCTCATCCGCCCCTTCGGGGCACCTTCTCCCAAGGGAGAAGGATTCAACATATGCCGAGGCACAACCATGACCCATCCGAACAACCACATCCTCGACCCGGGTTTCGAACTCACCCTGCGCCCGATGCGCTACCCCGGTTTCTACGAGATGTACCGCAACGCGATCAAGAACACCTGGACCGTCGAGGAAGTGGATTTCTCGATGGACACGCGGGATCTGGACACGAAGATGTCCGCTGCCGACCGCCATCTGATCCGGCGCCTGGTGGCGTTCTTCGCCACCGGCGACACCATCGTGTCGAACAACCTGGTGTTGAACCTGTACCAGCACATCAACGCGCCGGAAGCGCGCATGTATCTCTCCCGGCAGTTGTACGAGGAGGCGCTGCACGTGCAGTTTTACCTCACCCTGCTGGACACCTACATCCCCGATCCGGCCGAGCGCAACGCCGCGTTTGCGGCGATCGAGACGATCCCCTCGATCCGGCAGAAGGGCGCGTTCTGCTTCAAGTGGATCGACTCGATCCAGGGCCTGCGCCGGCTGGAGACGCGCGCGCATCGGCGCCAGTTTCTGCTCAACCTGATCTGCTTCGCCGCCTGCATCGAAGGGCTGTTCTTCTACGCCGCCTTCGCCTACGTCTACTACCTGCGTTCGCGCGGACTGCTGCACGGCCTGGCGGCCGGCACCAACTGGGTGTTCCGCGACGAGAGCTGCCACATGGCGTTCGCCTTCGACGTGGTACGCACCGTGCGCGAACAGGAGCCGGACCTGTTCGACGCGGACATGCGCGCCCAGGTCGAGCAGATGATGGAAGAGGCGATCGCCTGCGAAACCCAGTTCGCCGAGGACGTGCTGTCCGGCGGCGTGGCCGGAATGTCGGTGAAGGACATGCGTCAGTACCTCGAGTACTGCGCCGACCAGCGCTTCGCCCAGTTGGACATGCCGAAGAAATACGGCGCGAAGAACCCGTTCGACTTCATGGACCTGCAGGACGTGCAGGAGCTGGCCAACTTCTTCGAGCGCCGCGTCTCGGCGTATCAGGTCGGTGTGCAGGGCGAGGTGGCGTTCGATATGGCGTTTTAGAGCCGGGATTGGGGATTCGAGATTGGGGATTCGGAAAAGCGTCGCGCGGCAACACGTGCCTCATGGGCACCTCATGGCGACGCCCTTTGCTTACGGGATGAAAAAAGGCCGAGACTCCGGCCCGGCCTTTTTCATCGATCAGGCCCTGGCGCTCACTTCCACGGCCACGCCTTCAATTCGTACTCCCTCGGTGGCGTATTGCCGGCGAGGTACTGCACGAAATAGTCCCAGCGTCGGCGGGTGGCGTACGGGGTGGATTCGGCGTAGCCATGGCGGGCGTTGGGGATCATCAGCAGATCGAAATCCTTGTTCGCCTTGATCAGCGCATCGACCACCAGCAAGGTGTTGGATGGCGGCACGTTGTCGTCCATGGTGCCGTGCACCAGCATCAGGCGGCCCTTGAGATTCTTCGCGAAGCTCTGGTTGGCCTGGGCGTCGTAGTTGGTCTTGCCGTCCTTGTCGGTGATCAGCAGGCCCTGCCATTTCTCGGCCCAGTCGTCCTCGTAATTACGGTTGTCGTGGTTGCCGCTTTCGGCCCAGCCGACCTTGAAGAAATCGGGGTAATGGAACATCGCGCCGGCGGTGGCATTGCCGCCACCGGAGTGGCCCCAGATGCCCACGCGGTCGAGGTCGATCCACGGATATTTCTCGCCCAGTTGCTTCAGGCCGGTGACCTGGTCGGGCAGCGTGTTGTCCTCGACATGCTCGAAATACGCATCGTGGAACGCCTTGGAGCGCCATGGCGTACCCATGCCGTCGATCGCCACCACAATGAAGCCCAGCTCGGCCATGGACTGATGATCGCTGCGCGCGGATGAAAAGCTGCGGCCGCGCACCGAGCCGGTCTGCGGGCCGGGATAGATGTAGTCGATGATCGGATATTTCTTCGACGCATCGAAGTTCGTCGGCTTGAACATCATGCCGTACAGGTCGGTCTTGCCGTCGCGCGCCTTCACCGTGAACGGAACCGGCGGCACCCAACCGGCAGCCTTCAGGCGCGAGATGTCGGCGGTGGCGATGGGCGCCACGGTACGACCATCCACCGTGCTTCGCAGGGCGGTGATTGGCGGCACGGCGGGGGTGGACCAGGCATCGACAAACAGACGTCCATCCGGCGACAGCGTCACCGTGTGGTCGGCCGCCTCCGGGGTCAACAACACGGGCTTGCCGCCATCCAGGCTGACCTTGAAGAACTGCTGGTAATACGGGTTCACGCCCGCCGTGCGGCCCACGCCGCGAAACCACACGGTGCGGGTTTTCGGATCGAGCTTGAGCACCTCGGTGACATTGCCCTCGCCGGTGGTGATCGCGTGCTTGAGCTTGCCGTCGGTGAGGTCGTAGAGATACAGGTTGCCCCAGTTGTTGCGCTCGCTGAACCAGATCGCCTCGTTTGTCTCCGGCAGGTAGCGCCAGTTCACCGCGCCGTTGCCGCTCTCGTAATACGTGGGCACCTTTTCCTCGAACACGGTGCGCACCTTGCCGGTGCGCGCGTCGGCGATGCGGAACCACTCGTGCTTGTGGTCGCGCGAGGTGGAGACGAAGGCCAGGGTCTTGCCGTCGGGCGCCCATTTCACGTCGTCCCAGCCGCCGTCGGGGCCGCAGCTGACGTCGTCGCACAGGGTGGAGCGGTGCTGGTCCGGCGGCATCTGCAAACGCGTGATCTTTTTCGCGGCGACGTCGATGATCACGCGCTCGATCATCGTCACGTCCTTGTCGCCCACCAGCGGATATTTCCACTTCTCCAGTTCGGGATGGCCGACCCTGGTCTTGATCAGGTACATGTCGCCGGTCTTGCGCTGATCCTGCTGGAAGGTGGCGATCTGCTTCGAATCGGGCGACCACTCGACGATGGCTTTGTCAGTGTGTTTCCAGCCGGCGTTGTCGGTGGCGTAGCCGAAGTCCTCCACGCCGTCGGTGGTGAGCTGGGTCTCTTCGCCGGTGGCGACGTCGCGCAGCCACAGGTTCCAGTCGCGGATGAACGCTTCGCTCTTCTTGTCTGGCGACAGCGCGCCCGGCTCGTCACCGGTTCTCACCAACGTGGCGCGATCGACGCAGCTGGCCGTGGCGGCGGTCAGGTCGCACACGTAATGCTTCTTGCGCACCACGATGTCGATGCGGCCGTCCGTCCTCGCCTCGTAGCCGGTCACCGGCAGCTTCTTCGCATCGACCGGCTTGCCGCCGGCGTCGCTCAGTGCAGTGGCCAGTTTTGCCTGGTCGAACAAGGGCACGGTCTTGCCGCTGGCCGCATCCATCCGCACGAAATGATCGCCCTTGGCGTCGTGGTCCACGTACCAGAAGTGAGCGTCGTCCAGCCAATGGACCTCGGTCACCGCGTGATCGACCAGCGGCACGGTGTTGTAGCTCATGAACCGCTCCGCCTGCGCGTAGTCGCTCGCGCCCAGCGTGCGCCCCTGCGCGGCAACGCCGCCCGACAACAACCCCATCACCACCGCGCCAAGCAGGCGTGGCTTGCCGATCATCGAATGCATGCATTCCTCCACAGACGGATGGCATGCGCGCCACGATCCGCGCGCACACCTGACCGCAGGATGCTAGCGCATTGCCCACCGGTGCCCCCCGTGCCAAAGGTCCATCCGTCAAACGCGGCGGTGCTCCGGGGAACGTCGAAGTCAGCGGTCCGCCTTGCGCGAATGCTTACCTGCACCGGCCGCCGCTGAACGCACCTGCCGCCCCGGTGGCGGTCCGGCGGGAAAAACGGTGCGCCTTGCGCGCCGGCTTCAACCCGCCGGGCCGTTTGCTGCCCGGACGGCCCGGGCAGTGACGCAGCGGGCTGTCACTGGATGTAACCGGATTCCTGGGTATCGACCTTGATCCGGATGAGTTTCATGGAACCGATGTTGCCCATGCCACCGTTGGAGAAGGTCAGCACACCCTCACCCTTGTAGTGGTACTCGGTGCGCGAGTTGTCGCCACCGAAGTGGAAGGGAATCCAGGCTTTTCCGGTCATGTACACCTTCTGGTCGGTCGGCGGACCGATCAAGTCCATGATCTGCTTCGAATGCATGCCCACCTGGATCTTGGCGAACTTGCTGCCCGGTGCCGGCGTTCCGATGACATCGGCGGCCTTCGGCGCACCGGCGCAAAAGCCCGCCGGAGCATAGCTGGCGAACAGCGCCAGCGACGACATGAATACGATCGACTTGATACTCATTGATTTGCTTCCTCCATGAATGGTGGCGGCCACAGCGACGAAACGGGTACGGACCAGGGCGACCTTGCACCGCCAAAACGGAACACCCGGGCGCAGGCCGACTTCGGTCTTGCTGCAGATGAAAAGATTGCGCCGGGTTGGATTGGCGGCGAAATCCTCGATGGATGATGGACAGGTGCACGGGGCGCAACAATCGGCGAACCCGCAGCGAAACGTAGGGGTTTTCCGAGCCTCGCGCCGTGGTGGTCCAGATACGTCTGCAGGCCCGGATGGACGACAAGACTCTCAGCACTGCGCGGCGGTCAGCTCCACCAGCCAGTCGATGAAGACTCGCAGGCGCGCCGGCATCTGCCGCTGCTGTGGATACAACACGGTGATGGGCAGCGATGGCGGCGGATACGCGGGCAGGATCTCGCGAAGCCGGCCCGTCTTGAACCCCTCCGCGATGCGTTGGCGCGTCATCTGGGCGATGCCCAGGCCCGCTTCGCAGCAGCCGCGATAGGCATCCATGCCGCTGACGCTGACACAACCGGGCAGCGTGACCTCGCGACGGCGTCGGCCGACCATGAACTCCAGCGGCTCGGCGCGGCGGGTGTTGGGCGAAACCCAGTTCACCGCGACATGCCCATCCTGCAGCGCGGCCAGTGACTCGGGCAGGCCGTGCCGGCGCACGTAACCGGCGCTGGCCACGGTGGCCTGCTGCAGCATCCCCACCCGTCGGCCGACCATGCCCGAATCACCCAGATGGCCGATGCGCAGCACGCAATCCACGCCTTCGCGCACCAGATCCACGAAGCGGTCGCCGGTGCCGATGTCCAGCTCGATCTGCGGGTAGCGTGCGAAGAACGTGGGCAAAGCGGGGATCACCAGCAACCACCCCAGCGAGGCGGGGAGATCGATCCGCAACCGACCCTTGGGCTGTATCGCGGCCTCGCGAAAATCCGCCTCGACCTCGTCCATGTCGGCCAGTAGGCGTCGGCAGTGTCCGTAATAGGTTTCGCCGTCGCGGGTGGTGCGCACGCTGCGGGTGGTGCGCTGGAGCAGCTGCGCGCCGAGGCGCGTCTCCAGCCGCTTGATCGCGTGGGTGACGGTGGCGCGCGGCAGGTTGAGGTCATCCGCCGCGGCGGTGAAGCTGCCCAGTTCCACGATGCGCGTATACAGCCGCATGGCTTCGAGACGGTCCATGGCGATTGTTGGTTGTTTTGGAATGGTGATGTCCATTATTGACCATTTATCCGGCCAACGGGGCGGCGCATCATGCGTCCACCTTCCACCACGGAGCCCCGCCATGCAGACCCGCACCCTCGGCCGCAACGGCCCGCAAGTTTCCGCCCTCGGCCTCGGCTGCATGGGCATGAGCGCGTTCTATGGCGCGCATGACGACGCCGAATCGATCGCCACCATCCACCACGCGCTGGAGCGCGGCTTCAACCTGCTCGACACCGCCGACATGTACGGCCCGCACACCAACGAGGTGCTGGTGGGCAGGGCGATCAAGGGTCGCCGCGAGCAGGCTTTCGTCGCCACCAAGTTCGGCATCGTGCTCGACCCGGGCAACCCGCAGGCACGCGGTATCGACGGCCGGCCCGAGTACGTGCGCGCCGCCTGCGACGCCAGCCTGAAGCGGCTGGGCATCGACACCATCGATCTGTATTACCAGCACCGCGTCGACCCGAGCGTGCCGATCGAGGACACCGTGGGCGCGATGGCCGAGCTGGTGACCGCGGGCAAGGTGCGTTACCTGGGCATGAGCGAAGCGTCCGGCGCGACATTGGAGCGTGCCTGCAAGGTGCATCCGATTGCCGCGCTGCAAAGCGAGTTCTCGCTGTGGACGCGCGACCCGCAGGAAAACGGCATGCTCGCCGCCTGTCGCAAGCTCGGCGTCAGCCTGGTGGCCTATTCGCCGCTGGGCCGCGGCTTTCTCACCGGCGCGATCCGCACCCCCGACGATTTCGAGGCCAACGACTACCGCCGCAACAGTCCGCGTTTCATGGGCGACAACTTCGACCGCAACCTGCAGGCGGTCGAGAAGGTGAAGGCACTGGCCGCCGACAAGGGTTGCTCGCCGGCGCAGCTGGCGCTGGCCTGGGTGCTGGCGCAGGGCGACGACGTGCTGGCGATTCCCGGCACCCGCAAACGCAGCCGGCTGGACGAGAACCTGGGCGCGCTGCAGGTGCAGCTGCGCGCCGACGAACTGGCCGCGATCGACGCGGTGTTCTCGCCCGGAGCGGTGGCCGGCCGGCGTTACACCGACGCGGGCATGCACATGGTCAACGTCTGACACTCCGCGGCGGGGCGACGAATCACCCGGTTCGCGACGATGGCGTGATAGAAAGGAGGCGAACATTCGCGGCGCGGGCGTCATCGAAACGCCGCGCCGCGAATGGCCACCAGCACTGCGGAAATGCCTTGACCGATCCCGTCGCATTGAACGAAACGCTGCAGCGCATGCGTCACGCGCAAAGCGGCAATCCCCTGCCGGCATGGTCGGTGCGGGCGGGCCGGCTGCGCGCGCTGCGGACGCTGCTGCGCGACCATCGCGCGGAGCTGGCGGCCGCCATCGACGCCGATTTCGGCCGCCGGCCGACGCAGGAAACCGACCTGCTGGAGCTGTTCCCCAGCCTCTCGGCGATCAGCCATGCGCTGCGCCACGGGCGGCGCTGGATGACACCACGACGACGCCTGGCCGGCGCGCTGTTTCTGCCCGCGCGCATCGAACTGCGACCACAGCCGCGGGGCGTGGTGGGCATCATCGTGCCGTGGAACTACCCGCTGTACCTGGCGGTGGGGCCGCTGGTCGACGCGCTGGCCGCGGGCAACCGCGTGATGTTGAAGATGAGCGAATTCACCCCGCGCTTCTCGGCCCTGTTCGCCGCGTTGGTGGCGCGGCATTTCCATGCCGACGACGTGGTTGTGGTCACCGGCGCGGCTGACGTGGCGCAGGCGTTTTCCGCGCTGCCGTTCGACCACCTGCTGTTCACCGGCTCGACCGCGGTCGGGCATCAGGTGATGCGCACGGCGGCGGCCAACCTCACCCCGGTGACGCTGGAGCTGGGCGGAAAATCACCGGCGATCATCGGCCCGGGCGCGCGCTTCGAGCACGCGGTGGAACGCATCGTGTTCGGCAAGCTGGTCAATGCCGGGCAGACCTGCATCGCGCCGGATTACGTGTTGTTGCCGCGCGATCGCATGGACGACTTCGTGGACGAGGCACGGCGCGTGATGGCGCGGATGTATCCGCAACTGGCGCAGAACGGGCAGTACGCCAGCATCGCGTCCGACCGCCAGTACCAACGACTGACCGCCCTGCTCGATGATGCCCGCGGCCGTGGTGCCCACGTGCATCCGCTGGGCGACGCCGCGGCGGATGCCACGCACCGGCTGCTGCCGCCGCTACTGCTCAGCCGGGTCGACGACAGCATGGCGGTGATGCGCGAGGAGATCTTCGGCCCGCTGCTGCCGCTGCTGCCCTACGACACCATCGACCAGGCCATCGCCAGTGTGGCGGCGCGCCCGCATCCGCTGGCGCTATACCTGTTCGAGAGCGACAAGGCGCTGATCGAGCGCGTGCTGTCGCGCACGACCGCCGGCGGCGTTTCGGTCAACGACACGCTGTACCACATCGCCCAGCACGGCTTGCCATTTGGCGGCGTGGGCGCATCGGGCATGGGTGGTTATCACGGCGAAGCGGGTTTCCGCACGTTCTCGCACCTGAAGCCGGTTTTTCACCAGGCGCGGTTCAACGGTGCCGGCTTGTTCAATCCGCCCTATGGCGAACAGTTCCGGCGCCTGCTCGACCTGCTGCTGCGACGCGGCTGAACCGCAGCCACGGGGCGACGAGACACCTGCGTCGCGTATCAATAGACTTCCCGGCATGAATTCTCCCGAACACTCCCCGCTGGGCAAGGAAACGCCGTACGCCGACCGCTACGACCCCGCGCTGCTGTTTCCCATCCCGCGCGACAGCAACCGGGCGGAGTTGGGCCTGGCCGAACCCCTGCCGTTCCACGGCGTGGATATCTGGAACGCGTACGAATTGTCGTGGCTGGACCCGCGCGGCAAACCGGTGGTTGCGCTGGCCGAATTCCGTGTGCCGGCGACGTCGCCGCAGCTGATCGAATCGAAATCCTTCAAGCTGTACTTGAACGGTTTCGCCGGCGAGCGCATCGCCGACGCGGCCACCCTCACCCGCACGCTGGTGCGTGACCTCTCGTCCGCCGCCGGCGCGGTCGTCGGCGTGCAGCTGGGCGACGCCCGCGCGGCGGTCTACCCGGTCAACGATATGGACGGCCATTTGCTGGACGACCAGGCCATCGATATCGACGATTACGGTCCGCCGAACGCCGATTTCCTGCATGCCGACCGCAGCGCCACGCCGGTGGCCGAGGCACTGGTCTCGCATTTGCTGCGCTCGAACTGCCCGGTGACGGGCCAGCCGGACTGGGGCAGCGTGCAGATCGCCTACCGCGGCGCGCCGATCGACCACGCGGGGTTGTTGCGTTACCTGGTGTCGTTCCGCAATCACAACGAGTTCCACGAGCATTGCGTGGAGCGCATCTTCGTCGACCTCAGCCGGCGCTGCGAACCGCAGCAACTGAGCGTGTACGCGCGCTACACGCGACGCGGCGGGCTGGATATCAACCCGTTCCGCAGCAACACGCCGGTCACTCCACCCAACCTGCGGACGGTGCGGCAATGAAGAACGATCGGGCTCGTTTCCGGGCGGCAACCATCGCATGCCAGGCACTGTGGCTGCTGGCACTGGGCGGCTGCGGCAAACCCGACACGCCGCCAGCCGCGCCGGTACCGGCACCTGCCCGCACGGTGCAAGCACCCGCCAGCGTGGCGCGGGTGGTTCCCGCGCCGGTGTCCTCCACGGCGGCGACGCCCGCACCGGCGGCAAGCGTCGCCGGTGCCGCGGCGATCAAGGTGATGCAGCTCACGCTGGGTACGAGCGTCGATGACGCCCACAAGATCACCGCGCCGGGTACGCGCTTCGCGCCGGACGCGAAAACGCTGTATGCCAGTGTGGATACGCGTGGCCAGACCGCCAAGTCCACGCTCAACGCGCGCTGGCGCTATCTGGAGGGCGACGGCCAGTTGATCAGCAGCATCAGCCAGTCGATCGCCGCCGACGGCCCGGCCACCACCACGTTCACGCTGCACAATCCCGATCTGTGGCCCGAGGGGAAATACCGGATCGAGATCTTCCTCGACGGTGCGCCGGTGATCCAACGCGATTTCGAGATCGCCAAACCCTGACCGCGCCGGGTCAGCCGGCCCGTCCGCCGTTCTCCCGCGTCACCGAGCCACCGAGATAGCGGTATTGATCGGGCGGCAGGTACAGCGGAAACAGGGTCGACTCCTCCTGTCGCAACAGCCGGCCCAGCAGGCTTGCCGCGCGCGCCACATCGGGTACGAAACGGCGGCGGCAGGTGGCATCCCACGGGGCGCCGAGATATTCCACCAGGATCGCCTCGATGCGCAGCACGTGGCGCCGCACGTCGGCCTGCACTTCGCTGAAGTGGACCATCGCCATCGTGTCGTGCTCGAGCGCACAACGCAGGTACGGATAAAACTGCACGTCCTTGATCAGCGCCGTTCGCCGGAAACCATCGGCGAAATCCTGCAGGCAGGCAATCTGCGTGCTTTCGTCCGACGTACGGCAGGCATCGAGCAGGGCGCGCATCAGCCCCCTTGCGGTCGCCGCATCCAGCTTCAGTTCGGCAACGAGGCGCTGTCGGTAGCGGACCGGAAACAGCGAGCCGCCGTCACCGGAGCTGGCCGTGGTTTGGCCCTCCGGAACCGGCGTTCGTTCAAGCATGCCGCGCAGCAAACGCATCGAAGCCCCCGTCCCTGAACCCCGGCCACGCCATCGCGTCGGCGCCGGGTCAAGTCCGAGTCTAGATTAATTTCGGAGTGATTCGACGAAATTGTGCGCTACCGCACGGAAATTCTTGCGCGCACATGTTTGAAACGATGCGCCATGAGGGAGGTTGTTTGCCTCCGAATCGTTTCCCCCACGACGGGAGGAACGAATCGGATGCGGCGGCATCACGCACGCCGCATCCAGGGTCCGACGTCAGGCAGCGGCGTCTTTCAGCTTCTTCAGCGGACGCACCTTGATCTTGACCGAGGCAGGCTTGGCGGCAAACACCTGCTCCTGCTTGGTGAACGGGTTGATGCCCTTGCGCTTCGGCTTGGCCGGCACCTTGACGGCGGTGACCTTCAGCAGGCCCGGCAAGGTGAACTCGCCAGCACCCTTCTTGTTGACGGAGGCGGTGACGGCGCCTTCCAGCGCAGCCAGCACAGCGCGCACATCTTTCGCAGCCACGCCGCTGCTCTCGACCAGGTGCGCGAGCAGCCCGGACTTGTTCAACGGTTCCTTGATCGGTTTCGGAGCAGCGGCAGGTTTGGCCACTGCTTTGGGTGCTGCGCCCTTCGTCTTGTTCGTCGTCTTGGCCATGGATTAATTCCGTGTATTCGATGATGGATGGTGGGTTTGCCGCGAAAACCCCTCTCGGCAATGTGGAATGTAGGGCAAGCGTGTTGGCTCGCCAAGTCATGATGCAGCTACAAAAGCGCTTACATGTCGCATCCCGGCGACAAGAACACCCCCGGCGAGGTCTTTCACGTCGATGTTCCCGTACCGGCGCGGGCGTGTTTTACTGCATGCCGCAGGCGAGGACAGGTGGATTCCAGGGGCGACTTTCCGGGGTTCATCGCTGCCGTTGCACCAGCAGGGTGTGCCTTGCGGCGTTGCGGGCGGCATGATGGAGTCATCAGGGGGATGACATGGCTGACGCCAGGCGGCATTTGCGGTTTCCGGTGACCGGCGCACTGCTGGTGCCCGCGCTCGCGCTGCTGGATGCCTGCGGCGCGATGCTCGCCGGATCCTTTTCGGTGGAGCGCGTGGCGCTGGATGCGTTGCTGGCCGTGCTGGCCTCGTCGGCCTGGTCGACGGCGCGCGGACAGAGGCGTGCCGGGCTGGTGCTCGCCCTGTGTGCCACGGCGTGGGCGGCGCTGCTGATCAGGGCCGGGCATGTGCCCGAAGCCAGGCTGCCGCTCTGGTACATCACGCTGCTGGTCGTGCCGGCCGCCATCTGTGCCACCGTCACCACATCCGCCGCCGTGCGCGCAGCGGCACGCGGTATTGCCATGGTCGCCGTGTTTGCGGGACTGGCCTACCTGCTGCGGGCGTGGAGCGAACCACACACGGCCATGAGCCTGTTGCTCAGCGCGCTGCAGATGCTGGCGCTCAGTTGCACCGGATGGCTGTTCGCTTCGTTGCTGGAGGAACCCGCGCGGCCTGCGGCCATCGCGCCGGCCGCGTTGTCGGGCATGGGCTGGATGGGTTTGCTGGGCTGGATGGTGCAGGCCAACGCGCTGGTGCAGGGCGGAACGTTCCTGGTGCCGATGGCGTTCAACACGGCGCTGGCCTTCGTGCTGCTGGGCCATGCCTTGTGGCTGCTGGGCAGTGGGCGCACGCTGGCGGCGTGGTACCTGGGCCTGCTGTGCATCCCGCTGGCGGTGTCACCCTTGCTGGCGGAGTACCTGGACCGGGTCGACATCGTCGGTGAACTGCTGTGGCGGCAGCAGGCGATCCAAGCCGAGAACGCCATTCCCGGCCGACTGGCGCCCAACACCGCGTTGTCGTTGCTGCTGGCCATCGGCGGGTTGACGTGCGCGCTGTTCGCCCGGCGAAACCCTGCCTGGTGGAGCGCCACCTGGGCCTGCGGCCTGCTGATTTCGCTGGCCGGCGTACTGACGCTGGTGGGTTACATCTTCGCGCTGCCGGGCATGCGTACGCTCGGCCCGCATACGCCAATGTCGCTACCGGTGGCGCTGGGCATGTTGCTGCTGGGTATCGGGCTGGCCGCCAGCAATCCGCGTCCGCCATCGCAACACCACTATCGCACCGTGGTTTTCCCGGCGGTCATCTGCCTGCTGACGGTGGCGTCGTCGCTGCTGTTGTGGCGGTCGCTGGAACAACAGCAAAGCCGGCTGGAATGGGATGCGCTGCAAAGCCGCCGCGACAACGTCGCCAACCTGCTGCACGAAGGCATGAGTTCGCGGATGGAGGCCTTCGAACGGCTGGCGTCGCGCCTGGCCGGCATGCCTGCCCCCATGCGCGAGCAGCTTTTTGCGCGGGATGCCACGAACTATCTCCGCGACATGATGGGCCTGCGCGCGATGGGCTACGCCGACGCCGGCCACGTGATGCGACAGACGCTGGTACGGCCATCCACATCCGCCGCTCGATCCGACGGCCAGCTGTTTGCGCCCGCGCGCATCTTCGACCAGGTCGACGCCGGCGAAGGCGCCGTGCTCAGCGCGCCACTGACACTGCTCAACGGCAGGCAGGGCCAGTTGATCGTGGTGCCGGTGCGCGCCGACAACGCGACACAGGGCTACGTCGTGGGGGCGTTCCAGTTCGATCGGCTGTTTCCGAGCCTGCTGGACGCCATGCCCGGGTTGCACGGCCTGCTGATCACCCAGCATGGCCAGACGCTGTACGCGCAAGGTGACCATGGCGCGGCGCAGTCTCCCGCCAGCATGGATCTGCAGCTGTACGGCCAGTGGTTGAGCGTGAGCGTCTACCCCGGCACGGGCGGCGGGCATGGCCGCATACCGCAGCTGGTGTTGCTGCTGGGCTTTGCCCTTGGCGGCCTGCTGGCGGTTGCGTTGCGGCTGTCGGCACTGGCGCGCGAACGCACGCAACGGGCGGAGGCCGACAGTGCACGGCTGAGCGAACAGGGCCGCGAACTGGAGCGCGCGCTGGAGGCGTCGCGATTGATGATGGACAGCGCGCCGGACGTGATCTGCGTGCTGGATCGCGAGGGCCGTTTCCTGCAACTCAGCGCCGCGGCGCAGCGGCGCTGGGGGTTCGCGCCGGAGTCGCTGCTGGGCAAGCCGCTCACGGAGGTCGTGCATCCGGATGATCGCGAGAACACCGCCGCGGCCGCCGCCCAAGTGCAGCAAGGCGTACCCAACCCCAACTTCCGCAACCGCATCGTGAGCCACAACGGGCAGGTGCTGTACATGCAGTGGTCGGCCGTGTGGTCGGAGCAATCGCACTGCATGTACGTGGTCGGCCGCGACCACACCGAGCTCCATCGCGCGGAGGATCTGGAGCAGCGCCAGCGGCAGATCCTCACCGCCATCGCTCGCGGCCATGCATTGCCGCAGGTGCTGGAATCAATCGTGGCCGCGTACGAAACGGCGCACCACGACGCGACCTGCTCGATCCTGCTATTGCGCGACGGCCGCTTGCACCACGGTGCCGCGCCCGGGCTGCCGGCTGGTTTCCGCCACGGCATCGACGGCTCCCCGATCGGTCCGGCGGCCGGCTCCTGCGGCACCGCGGCGTGGCGCGGCGAGCGCGTGGTGGTGACCGACATCGCCACCGATCCGCTGTGGCGCGATTACGCCGCGTTGGCCCTGGCGCACGACCTGCGCGCGTGCTGGTCGACGCCGGTACTGGCCCGCGATGGTTCCGTGCTGGGCACGTTCGCGGTGTACTACAACGCACCGCACGATCCGTCCGCCGCGGAGATGAGCGGCATCGACACGCTGGCGGCGTTGACCGGCGTGGCGATCGAGCACGCCGACGCGTTCACCCGGCTGAGCGAGAGCGAGCAGCGTTTCCGCTCGCTGTTCGAGCATCACCCCGACGGCGTGCTGGCGCTGGACCTGGATGGCAGGGTGATACGCCGCAACCCGGCGGCCAATGCCTTGCTGGGGCTGGACCGGCCGCAACGGCTGGCCTTCGTGCACAGCTTCGCGCCGGTCGACGGCGCGCGCGTGCAAGCGGCGCTGGACAACGCCACGCGCGGCGAATCCGCACGCCTGGACGTGGCCGCGCTGGACGCGAACGAGCAGCGCTTCGCGGCACATCTGGTCAACATCCCGATCATCGTGCAGGGCGAACCGCGCGGCGTCTTCGCCGTGCTGCAGGACCACCGCGAACTGCGCCACGCGCAACAGGCGCAGGCCAGCCAGCTGGCGCTGATCTACGCGATCGCCGAAAGCGTGGGTGAAGGCCTGGTGGCGGTCGATGCCGATGGCCAGCCGACCTTCCTCAACCGCACCGCGTCGCGCACGCTGAAGCTGTCGGCCGAACGGTTGCCGACCGGCGACGAACTCCCCGACAACATGCGCGGCACGCTGCAGAAAATACTCGGCGGCGTGGCCCATGCCTCCGACGATGACGCCGCGTTCAAGCTGACCGACGGCAGCGTGCTGGACGTGGCCTACCTCGCCACCCCGCTGATCATCCGCAACCAGCTGGCCGGTGCGGTGATGGCGTTCCGCGACATCGGCGGGGTCAAGGCAGCCCGGCGCGTGCTGCAGCAGCGCAACCAGTTCTTCGAGATGTCGCAGGAGGTGTTCTGCATCGCCGATCCGCTCAGCGGCGTGTTCCTGCAGGCCAACCCGGCCTACGCCCGACTGCTGGGCCTGGACGAAGCGGACATGCTGGCCACTCCCTTCATCGACCTGCTGCATCCGCTGGACAAGGCGCCCACGCAACTGGCGATCCAGCGCCAGCTCGATGGCGTGGAATCGATCAACGGCCTGCTGACCCGGATGCGCTGCGCCGACGGCAGCTACCGCTGGCTGGAGTGGGTGTCGATCAGCGCGGCCGATGGCCTGCTCTACGGTGCCGCGCGCGACGTGACGGCGCGCCAGCAGGCGGACATGGCGCTCGCACGGGCGATGGACGACTTGCGCATCCGTAACCGCGAGCTGCAGGATTTCGCCTATGTCGCCTCGCATGACCTGCAGGAGCCGCTGCGCAAGATCCAGTCGTTTTCCGATCGCCTGCTGTCGCGGCTGTCGGCCACGCTGGACGAGTCTTCCAGCGATTACCTGCAACGCATGGGCCACGCCGCCCACCGGATGCAGGCGCTGATCGACGACCTGCTGGCCTATTCCCGCGTGGCCACGCGCAACGTGGCGGTCAGCGCCGTCGACCTTTCGAACACCCTCAGCGCCGTCATGGACGACCTGGAAACGCGCATCGCCGAGGCGCAGGTGGTGATCGAGGTGGGCACGTTGCCGGTGATCCAGGCCGACCCGACCCAGATGCGCCAGCTGCTGCAGAACCTGCTGGCCAATGCGCTGAAATTCCGCGCCGCCGACCGCCCCTGCCACATCAGCATCACCGCTACCCGGATCGAAAATGCCGACGCCCCGGGCGCCGCGCGCTGGGAATTGCGCATAACCGACAACGGCATCGGCTTCGAGAGCAGTTACGCCGAGCGCATTTTTGCCCCGTTCCAGCGCCTGCACCCGCGCAACGTCTATGAAGGCACCGGCATCGGCCTGGCCATCGTGCGGCGTATCGTGGAGCGCCACGGCGGCTCGGTACGCGCCGAGGCGCAGGCTGGACAGGGGGCCAGCTTCATCGTCATGCTGCCCGGGTCGGCCAGCACGCCAGAACCGGCCGATCCGCAGGATGCCTCCTCTATCGACGGAAAGTTTCTGGGAGTGGATTCATGAGTCAAGCCCGTGCCGCGCTGTCCATCCTCATGGCCGAGGACGATGCCGACGACCGCGTGCTGATGCGCGACGCGTTTCGCGACAGCGGTGTCGAGGTGGAACTGGAATTCGTACCCGACGGCGTGGAGCTGATGGCGCGCCTGAATGCGCTGATCGACGCACCCGACGGCGAACTCCCCGACCTGTTGCTGCTTGATCTCAACATGCCGCGCATGGATGGCCGCGAGGCCTTGCATGCGATACGCGAACACGACGGGCTGAAACACCTGCCGGTGATCATCCTCACCACGTCGCGCGCCCGGCTCGACATCCTGGCCAGCTACCAGCTTGGCGCCAACTCGTTCGTGACCAAGCCGAGCCGCTTCGAGGAGCTGATCGCGGTGCTGCGTTCGCTGGAACGCTACTGGACCGACATCGTGCAGCTCCCCACCGAGAAACAGGGGAGCGGCGAATGAACGCGGCGCCGCTGCGGGTTCTCGTGGTCGATGACGATGAGGACGATTTCGTCCTCATCCGCGACCTGCTCAACGATGCCCCCGGCAGCCACTACGCGTTCGACTGGTGCGCCACGCCGCAGCAGGGCCTGGAGGAATTGCGCAAGGGCGCGCACGACGTCTACCTGGTGGACTACCTGCTGGGGCCGTCCAGCGGGCTGGACCTGATCGAAGCGGTAAGCCGCGAAGGCCTGTCGCGCGCGTTCATCGTGCTGACCGGGCGCGGCAACCACGCGGTGGACGTGGCCGCGATGGAGGCCGGCGCCAGCGACTACCTGGTGAAGGGAACGATCGATGCCGAGCGGCTGGACCGCAGCATCCGCTACGCCGTCGATCGCATGCATTTCATGGAGGCGCTGCGCGACAGCGAGGCGCAGCACCGGCTGCTGTTCGAGCAGAGCCCGGTGCCGCTGCTGGTGTTCGATCGCAACACCCACGCCATCCTCAACGCGAACGCCGCCGCGCACGTGCAATACGGCTGGTCGCCCCTGCACCTGTTCGGGCAGAACATCGACTCCGTATTGGCCCCGGAGGAGCGCGCCCGCTTCCTGGCCGACCTGGAGAGCGGCGAGCTGTTTTCCGCCACCGCACAACCCTGGGACATCCAGCACAGCGATGGCCGGCAGTTGCAGGTCGAGGGCCTGTTTCATCCATTGACCTACCACCGCGTCAACGCGGTGCTGGCGCACCTGCAGGACATCACCGAGCGCCGCCGCGTCGAGGCGCAGTTGCGGCTGCTTGAACGCGCCATCCAGTCCACCGGCAACGGCGTGGTGATTGCCGACGCGCGCGAGCCGGGCGCACCGGTGACCTTCATCAACCACGCATTCGAACACATCACCGGCTACAACGCCGCGGAAGTGATCGGCCAGAGCTGCCGCCAGCTGGGTTTCGAGGACAGCAGCGAAAGCGAGCGCGCGATGGTCCGCCGGGCGCTGGCCGAACAACGCGACTGCAACACGGTGCTGCGCGACCAGCGCAAGGACGGCACGCCATTCTGGAACCAGCTTTATTTCGCACCGGTGCGCGAACCCGGCGGCGAAACCTCGCATTACATCGGCATCCTCAGCGACATTACCGAGCATCGCGACACCGAGGCGCGGCTGGCCTACGCGGCCACCCACGACGTGGCCACCGGCCTGGCCCGCTTTCCGGTCATCGAGACGATGCTGCAGGAGCACGCCGAGCAGCGGGCGGACGAACCCTTCAGCCTGGTGTTCGCCGACATCGATCGCTTCCACGCCGTCAACGAGGCGATGGGCTACGAAGTGGGCGACCGGGTCATCGCGGAGCTGGCGCAGCGCCTGAGCGCCCATGTCGGAACGCGCGGCCGCGTGGCCCGCTTTACCGGCAACGAGTTCGTGGTCGCCCTGCCCTACATCGACCGCGAGGAGGCGACGGTGCTGGCCGAGCAACTGCGCCGCGCGGTGGCCGAGCCGGTGACGCTGGGCGATGGCGAGGTGCGGGTCACCATCAGCGTGGGCGTGGCCACGTATCCCGGCCGCGTGCACGACATCAACGACCTGCTGCGCCGCGCCGAAGCCTCCATGTCGCGCGCGAAGCAACTGGGGCGCGATCTGGTCTGCGAATACTCGACCGACGACATGCGCCGCATGGAAGACCGCCGCATGCTGGGCATCCGCCTGCGCCATGCGATGCAGCATGACGAGCTGCATCTGGTGTACCAGCCGGAAATCCGCAGCAGCGATCGCGCCGTGATCGGTTTCGAGGCGCTGTTGCGCTGGAACAGCCCCGAGATGGGCCTGGTGATGCCCGAACGTTTCATTCCGGTGGCCGAAGGCCTGGGCCTGATGCCCGAGCTTGGCGGCTGGGTGCTCGATCACGCCTGCGCCCAGTCGCGCGCGTGGATGGATGCCGGCCTGGGCGATTTCTTCGTGGCGGTGAACGTGTCGGCGCAACAGATCCAGCGCGGCAACTTCGCCGAACAGGTGGCCGAGACGCTGCGTCGCCATGGCTTGCCGGCCGACCGGCTGGAACTGGAGTTGACCGAAAGCGCCCTGCTGGAAAACGTCGACCGCGCACTGCACTCGATGCAGCAGCTGTCCGCACTGGGCGTGCATCTTTCCTTCGACGATTTCGGCACCGGCTATTCCAGCCTGTCCTACCTGCGCCAGTTCCATGTCGACAAGCTGAAGATCGACAAGTCCTTCGTCTGCGACATCCCGCGGGACGCCAGCAGCGTCGCCATCGCCCATACCGTGGTGGCAATCGGCCATCAATTGCGCATGACGGTGATCGCCGAAGGCGTCGAAACCGCCGAGCAGGCGCAGCTCCTGATCGACATGGGTTGCGATGCGCTGCAGGGTTACCTGTTCAGCCGCCCCATGAAAGGGCCGGCCGTTGCCGAGTGGCTGGCGGATTATCAGCTCGAGGCGTGAGCGGCGCCGGCTGGCGCAGGAACGGCGCAAGGTCATCGAGCCGCAACGGCATGGCCGATCGCGCAAGCGGAAAGAGTCAAGGTGGTGCGCCCGGCGGGATTCGAACCCACGACCACCGCCTTCGGAGGGCGGTACTCTATCCAGCTGAGCTACGGACGCATGCATTGATGGCCGGCCGTTCCATGCGAGGCGCATGGCGGCGGACGCGCAGTATAGCCGAGTTGTCTACGTGCGCACATTGGACGCGTGCCATGCACGGATAGCTCACGACGACGTCTGGCGGTGGCCTCATGACGCCACATCGCGAGCGCGACCCATGAAACGAAAAGCCTCCCCGTTCGCACGGGGAGGCTTGGGTCGTGACCCGGGTTTGTCGGGGAATCAGAACTTGTACGTGGCCGACACGCCGAGCAGGTTGCCGTAGTCCTCGAAATTGCCCGCCAGTCGGTTGCCGGTGGAATCGATGGTATCGACGTGCGCGTTGTTAACGAAGATGTGCGCGTACGAGGCGTTGATCTCGAAGTTGTCGCTGGCCTGGTAGCTCAGGCCCACCGTGGCCAGCTTGCGGGTGGAGTCAGGCACGCGCGCGCTGCGGGTGGCCAGATACGTCGGCGTGCTGTCGACGGCAATGCCGGCACGCACGGTCAGCTTGTCGTTGACGTTGTAGTCGCCGCCCACGGACGCATACCAGGTGTTGCGCCAGTTGTAGTGCTCGGTCGTCGACGGCTGGCTGTTGCCGTAGTTCACGGTCAGATCCTGGAACGCGCTCCACTTGGTCCAGGCCAGGTCGATGCCGAGGCCGAAGCGTTCGGCCTGATGCCAGTAGCTGGCGCTGGCCACGGCCGGGGTGGTGAAGTCCGCGGTGCCAGTGGTGTGCTGGAACGGCGGGATGGAGGCGGCCAGCTGCGGGTTGGCGAGCAGCGCGTCGTAGCCGGCGGTGGTGGTGAAGTTGCCGGTGCCTTCCAGGGTGTGGCTGATCTTGGAGCGGTAGTTCAGCGCCAGCTTGTCGTTGGGGCTGAGCTTCCAGTAGCCGCCCAACTGCCAGCCGTAGGCCCAGTCGTCGCCCTTGATGCGGGCGAAGCCGTCACCACCGACCGGCGTGGCGGCCGCTACACCCGCGGCGGCAGCCTGGGCTTCCTGCATGGCAGCCTGAATCATCGCCTGAGCGGCCTGCGGCGAAAGCTGGCCGGCGGCAGCGGCGGCCTGGATTTTCGCCACGCCAGCGGCGGCATTCGCGCCGATGCCCTGCTGGATGCTCAGGCCCACCGCGTTGTAATTGATGGCGCTGGTCAACTCGGCCGAGGTCTTCTGCGCGATCACGCTGGCGCCAAGGCTGAAGTTGTCGGTGACGTCGAACGAGGCGGACAAGGTGGCGTCCAGCGACTGGAACTTGGATTTGACCGCGCCGTAGCGACCCTTCCAGTTGCGGTCATATTCGGTCTGGAAGCCGAACGGCACGGAGAAGCCGAAGCCCAGATGCATGCGGTCGCTGACCTGGGTGGCGAAGAACAACGCCGGCACCGGCAACGTGGTGCCGCCATCGCCGCCGTTGCCGCCCTCGATCGGGCGTCCCATGACGTCGGTCGCCGTGCCGCTGAACTTGGTGCTGAAGTTGATGGCGGTGACGTCGGCCTGCAGATAGGTGCCCTTGAGGTCGCTCATCGCGGCGGGGTTGTTGACCACCACCGACACGTCGCCGCCAGCGGTAGCCGAGCCGGCATAGGCGCGACCCATGGCCTTGGCGCTGTTTTCCTTCAACTGGAAGGCGCTGGCATCGGCGTTGGAGGGCGCAACCAAAGCACCCACGATGGCCAGGCTCAACGCGGCGAGCGTGAGCGGCCGGGCGGTGCCGGAAAGGATACGGAATGAAGTTTGCATCGCTTGCTCCTGCTTTTGTTCGTACGGGGCCCGGTTCGGGGTGGTAGTTCTGTATAAATTAATACAATCGTTTGAACGACCTTTGGGCACTTTGCCCACTCTGCCAAGCAGTTGCAAGTGTGGCAGCAGCAATGTCCACGGCCCGCAAACACGGTTTCCGGAGCAAACGGGGCGGGGCCTGTCGCAGACGGCCAGGCTGGCAGGTTCAGGTGGTACCGTGGAGAATCGCCGCACCCCCTTCCGGATGCCCGCCATGCCCTGTTTTGTCTACGCCAGCCTGCGCAAACACGACAGCTACGTGTGGCTGGCCGAGCGCGATGCGTTCGACGTATTGCCCGAATCGCTGATGCTGTTGCTGGGCGAATTGCGCTTCGTGATGGAGGTGCAACTGGACGAGCAGCGCAAGCTGCCGAACGAGGACACCTTGCAGGTACTCGATCACCTGCGCACCCAGGGCTGGCATCTGCAGGTGCCGCCGCAGGAAACCCTGGCCGCCGCCAACCACCCCGCCTACCGGCGTGAACTCCACGGCGACCGCGACGATTGAAGATCACCGGATACACGGCCTGCAGCGCCCGCGTACGCGTTAACGCTGGGTTATCGTCTGGATTCGTCACGGTTTCTATACTGTCGACATGACCCTGCCCAAATCGCGACGCCGCCCACCCCTCCCGCATGCCCTTGCCTGGTTCATTCCGGGGCTGCTCGCCGTCGCCGCCGCCGGCCTGGCCACCCACCCGCTGACGCTGATTCCGCTGCTGCTGGCCAACGCGCTGACGATGGCCGCCATCTGCCACGCGATCGGCTTCGACCCGGAACCCCGCTTCGTACGGACGGTGTTGCGCCGGGGCGCGGCGCACCTGGTGATGTTCACCGGCTACACCGCACTGGTGTTCGTGCTGGTGGCGTGGCCGATGCTGCAACTGAACCTGTCACACGGGCTGAGCGCCGCGCTGGCGCTGGCGGCCACCTGCGTGATTGCGCTGGCGGTGCTGTGGCGGCTGTGGCCGGCGTTCGGGCTGGTGTTCGTATGGGATGACGCCTACCCGCAACAAAGCGACGGCTCATGGATTTTCACCGCCACCTTGCGCAGCCTGGCGTTCGGTCGCCACCTGTCCAGCGAGGAGCGTTTTTTCAGCCACTTCCTGCCGGCGGCCTTTTCGCTGCTGGTGATGGCGTTCGTGGCCATCGCGCTCACCGGCCTGTACGGCGTGCTGCCCTCGGAGCTGCGCATCGCCGCACTGGCCGTCTATGGCGTGGTGGTACTGCCGCTTGGCTGCCTGGTGGTGGCCAACCGCACCTTGCGTGCCCTGCTTTGCACGCGCAGCGGCAAGGGTCGCAAACGGCCTCTGCTGGCGGACGATGTGGAAAATCCGCCGCGCCCGGCACCGGTGCCGTTGAACGAACAGGAGCGCATCGCCGGCACGCCCGAGCAGGCCCAGGCCTTGCTGGCGGCGACCCGCGACGGCGACATCGAGCGGGCGCTGGCGCTGATCGAGGCCGGTGCCGATCCAGATACCGCGCCCGACCCCGCCGATCGCGACCAGCGCCCCGTGCTGATGCTGGCGGCGCTGCTGCCGGACACCCGCCTGCTGCGCGCGCTGATCACCCGCGGTGCCGACGTCAATCGCGCCTCCGGCGGGCTGACGCCGCTGCTGGCCGCCACCCGCGACAGCCGCCACGGCCGGCCCGAGGCGGTACTCACGCTGTTGGCCAATGGCGCCAGCCCGACCGTCACCGACGCCGAAGGCAACACCCCGCTGCATGGCGCCGCGTTGAGTGCCGAGCCCGGTGTCGCGGCGATGCTGCTGGATGCCGCCGCGCCGATCAACGCGCTGAACAAGGCCGGCATCAGCCCGCTGGCCGGCGCCTGCCGCGCCGCCAACTGGCCGCTGGCCAAATTCCTGCTGGAACACGGCGCCAAACCCGCCCCCGCCGATGGCGAACCGGCACTGGTCGCCGCGGCGGGCATCGCCGACGACGACGTGGCCGGGGTGAAGCTGCTGCTCAAGCACCGCGCGGCGGTCAACGCGGTCGATGCCCGCCATCGCAGCGCGCTGCAGGCCGCCGCCGCGGAAGGCCACGAACAGATCGCCCGCGCCTTGCGCGCTGCCGGTGCCGACGTCAACCTGGTCGACCAGCACGGCAGCACGGCGCTGATGGAAGCTGCCCGCGCCGGCGCCTGTGGCGTGGTGCAACTGCTGGCCGAGGCGCAACCGGACGCGCGCCAGCGCGACGAACACGGGCGCGATGCGCTGACCCTGGCCTGCCAGTCGCCGCACGCCCACGCCGAAACCGTCCGCGCGCTGCTGGCGCTCGGCGCCGAACCCAAACTCCCCGGCAGCGACGGCCGCAGCGCGCTCGACCATGCCACCGCCGCAGGCCGCTGGGATCTGGTGGCGCTGCTGGACCCGGAAACGCCGCTGCCGGCCAACCTCAGCCACGACACCCTGGCCGAGGGTTCCGACACACCGGCGCATCTGCTCGATGCGCTGCGCTTCGGCCATTGGGCCGTGGTTTCCGGCTTCGCCGAGCGCGTGCGCCAATGGCCGCCCGCCGAGCTGGCGCAGCTGTATCTGCAACTGGCCACCCCCGGCCTGCGCCATGCGCGGTGCTGGCTGCTGGATCACGGCCTCGGCGCCGAGGCGCGCCTGCCCACGCAGCAACTGGACGACGCCGAAACCGATGCCGGCGATCCGACCGAAACCGCTTTTTCACCGCTGGGGCGGCGGCTGTTCGATGCCCTGCTGCAGCGGCTTCCGGGTTCGGCCGAGGCGGTCGGGGAATTGCTGCAGGCCGGCGCAAGCCCGGCCGGCGCCGGGCTGCTGGCGCAGGCCCTGGTGCGGTTGCACGGCAGCGCCGACTTCAACGCGCTGCCGCTGGAGATGCTGGAGCGCGGCGCCGACCCGTTCGGCCCCGATGCACGCGAACGTTCGCCGCTGCATCTCGCCGTGGTCAACGCGCAAACCGACGTACTGCAAGCATTGCTGGCGCGCGGTTGCGATCCGAACACCCGCGACCGCGAAGGCCGCACGCCGCTGTTCGCCGCACTCGAGCACGGCCCGCAAGCCCTGCCGCTGGTGCGCCTGCTGATCGCCCACGGCGGCAACCCCGAGGCCGCCGACGCCAACGGCGAAACCCCGCTGGGCCTGGCGCTGGAAGACCCCGCCATCGAGCGATGGCTGAACTGGGCCGACTGGCGCCTGCCGCGACGCCCGCTGCGCGCCGGCGACCTGCCGCTGGCCGCAGCCGCCGGCGCCACCGCCGCGGTGCAGCGGCTGCTGGAACTCGGCTTCGCCGTAGACACGCCCGACCCGCACGGCGCCACCGCGCTGCTGCACGCCTGCGGCGCCGGCCATCGCGACATCGCCAACCACCTGCTCGATGCCGGTGCCGATGCCACGCTGGCCGCGAGCAATGGCGTAACGCCGCTGGGCGCCGCCGTGGCGGCGCGCCGCGAAGCCCTGGTCAATCTGCTGCTGCAACGCGACGTGGCCGTCGACCAGCGTCTGCCCAACGAAGCGACCGCGTTGATGGTGGCCGCCGCGATGGGTTATCCGGAGATCGTCGAAATGCTGCTGGAGGCGGGCGCCGAACTCGGCGCCGTCGATGCGCGCGGACGTGGCGCCTTGCATGCGGCAGCGCAGTTCGGTTTCGAGCACAACGACAGCCTGCGGGCACGGCGCCTGTTCGACGTGCTGCTCAAGCACGGCGCCGACATCAACCGCGCCGACAACGAAGGCATGACGCCGCTGCTGTTGTTGCTGGGCGCGCAGTTGCGGCCGGGCAGCGAATGCGACGCCACCCACATCGGCGCACTGGTGCCGGTGCTGCTGGAAGCCGGCGCGCGCGCCGGGCATGCCGACCAGCGCGGCGTCACCGCGCTGCATGCCTGCGCCATGCATGCCCTGCTGCCGCCGGCCCGCGTACTGCTGTCACGCGGCGCCGATCGCAACGCCGCCGACGCGTTCGGCCGCACCGCCGCCGACGTGGCGCGGCAACTGGGTTACATCGACATCGCCCACGAACTGGCCGCCCGCGCCAGCGCCATCCCCAGCGTGCGACAGACCCTGCGCCAGCCGGCACAACCCGCCGACTGAGCACCGTCTTCCCTTCTCCCGCTGCGCGGGAGAAGGTGCCGCAGGCGGATGAGGGCGCTCTTGCCTTTATGCTGCAAGCAGAGCGTTTGGACGGCTAAACGCTGCCGTTGATTGACTCCTTCCCTCAGGAATCCTCGGGCCGCACCGTGCCTTTCTCGCGCTCCCGTTCCGCCCCCGGCTCCGCATCGGCTTCGAACAGCTTCTGCAGGTCGACCAGCGCATCGCGGGTGCTCTGTATCAGCTTGGTTTCGTCGTCGTAGACCAGCGCCTGCTTTTTCAGCAGGTCCTCGTCGTAGCGTCGAAACCGCTCCACCCGGTCGACCGCGAATTCATGCGTCAGGCCCAGCGCCTCCAGCGTCTTGAGGGTCATCTTGAGGCTGGAGTGGAAGGTTTCGCGGATGGGCTCGTCCACGCCCATGTCCATCAGCCGGAACACGTGCTGGCGATTGCGCGCGCGGGCGATGATCTTCAGGTGCGGGTATTGCCGCTTCACCAATCGCGCCGTGCGCAGGTTTGCTTCGGGGTCGTCGGTGGCCAACACGAACACTTCGGCCTTTTCCGCCTGCGCCGCGCGCAACAGCTCCGGCCGCGCGGGGTCGCCGAAAAACAGGTTGATGGTGCCGAAGCGGCGCGAGACATCAACCTGCTCGGCCGAGTGCTCCAGCGCCACGAACGGAATGCCCTGCGCGCGCAGCACGCGAGCGATGATCTGGCCCATGCGACCGAAGCCGGCGATGATCACCCGCGGCGTATCGGTATCGATCGCGTCGAACTCGCGCGAAGGCTTTTTCGGCCCGCGCTGCAGGCCCCGCGACGCCAGCACCACCAATAGCGGCGTCAGCGCCATGGTCAGCGTGATCGTCAGCACCAAGGCATCGCGCTGGGCCACGGCAATCAGGTGCTTCTCCGCCGCCAGGCGCAGCACCACGAACGCAAATTCGCCGCCGCAGGCCAGCAGCACCACCAGGCGCAGCGTGTCGGAGCGGTTGAGCCCGCCCAGCAAACGACCCAGTGGCCACAGTAGCAGGCCCTTCAGCACCAGCAACGCCGCGACCAGGCCGAAAATCAGCCCGGGCCGTTTCAGCAGCAGCGACAAGTCCATCGACATGCCCACGCTGATGAAGAACAGCCCCAGCAGCAGGCCTTTGAACGGCTCGATGTTGGATTCCATCTCGTGCCGGTATTCCGAATCCGCCAGCAGCATGCCGGCCAGGAACGCGCCCAGCGTGGCCGACAACCCCGCCAGCTCCATCAGAAAGGCCACGCCCATCACCACCAGCAAGGCGGTGGCGGTAAACACCTCCACCGAATCGGCGCGCGCCACGAAACGGAATACCAGCCGCAACAGGTAGCGACCACCCACGCCCACTGCCACGATCACCGCCACCGTGCGCGCGATCGCCAGCAGGTCGAAACTCTGCGCCGTCGACGAGGCCAGCAACGGCACCGCGGCGATCAACGGGATAGCGGCCAGATCCTGAAACAGCAGGATCGAGAAAACCTGGCGCCCGTAGGCAGAGCCGGCCTCCTTGCGCTCGGCCAGGATCTGCAGGCCGAACGCGGTGGAGGACAGCGCCAGACTGCCGCCCACGATCACCGCCGCCTTGCCGGTAAGGCCGAACAGGTAATACGCCACCGCGCCGATCGCCATGCTGGTGGCCACCACCTGTAGCAAGCCGGTGCCGAACACCGAGCGGCGCATCACCCACAGCCGCTGCGGCGACAACTCCAGGCCGATAACGAACAGCATCAGCACCACGCCGAACTCGGAGATCGTGGCCACGCCTTCGGTATCGCTGACCAGCCCCAGCAACGGCGGCCCGATCACCACGCCGGCCAGCAGATAGCCCAGCACCGAGCCCAGCCGGAACCGCTTGGTCAGCGGCACGGCAATGACCGTGGCCAGCAGAAAGACCACCGCCGTCTGCAAAAATTGGTGACTTTCCACGCGTATCCCGGCTTCGTCGCAAGCCTCGATTATTCCATGCGCCGCCCCGGCCGGGGTGACCCGTCACTGACACAGCGGCGCACGGCTCCGGCATCATGGCGCCATGAAACGACTCGCCATGGTTATCGCCTTGCTTGGCACTTCGCTCGTCGGCGCGACGGCTGCCGCCGGCAACGTGCCGGTTTACGGTTACACCGTGACGCACACGTGGCCGCACGACACCCACGCCTACACCGAGGGCCTGTTCTATCTGGACGGCTATTTGTACGAAGGCACCGGTAACGTGGGGCAGTCCTTCGTGCGCAAGGTGGACCTGCAAAGCGGCAAGGTGCTGCAGCAGCAGGCCACGCCGGGGCCGGGGTTTTTCGGCGAAGGCATCGTCGCCTGGAAGGACCGCCTGATCGAACTCACCTGGCGCGGCCAGCAAGGCTTCGTCTTCGATCTGGCCACGCTGAAACCATTGGCGCGCTTCAGCTACCCCGGCGAAGGCTGGGGACTGACCAGCGACGGCACGCACCTGCTGATGAGCGACGGCACCCCCACCCTGCGCCGGCTCGATCCGGAAACCCTGCAGCAAGTCGGCAGCATCGACGTCACCGCCGACGGCGATCCGCTGGCCAACCTCAACGAACTGGAATGGGTTAACGGCCAGATCTACGCCAACGTGTGGCTGACCCAGCGCATCGCCCGCATCGACCCGGCCAGCGGCAAGGTGGTCGGCTGGATCGACCTGAGCGGGTTGGGGCCGCGCCCGGAAGACACGCCCGACCCAGGCAACGACGTGCTCAACGGCATCGCCTACGACGCCGCGGATGACCGGCTGTTCGTCACCGGCAAACGCTGGCCGCATGTGTATGAGATTCGCTTGACCGGGCCTCGCCACTGAATTGCCCTGACCCGCAGAAGCTCCTTCGCCATCAGGTATGCCGGCGATTTTTCCCGTATACGCTGCACCACCGCACCCGGCCCACGAAACAGGCGCCATGACGAAACAGCTCGACGCATCCGCCGCCGGCAAAGACCATTACCTTATTCTCAACGGTCTTCGCGGCGTGGCCGCGGTGATGGCGGTGCGCGCTTGAACAGCACGATCCCGGATCTCATTTACCGAAAATGAAATCCATGCGGCATTTGTAATCGTTTTCCGGCTCCAACCCCATCGACGCCCGGCGTTTGTCGAGGCTGGCCGGGTCTTCAACTGGGCTGAGCGTGCGGTCACCCCGCTCATCCGTGCCGAACTGGGTTCCATACCGCTGCGGCCTTCCCTCGGCCACCAGTATGCGGTCGGTAAGGAACGCCACATCCATCTTCGACACTTCGTTGCTATCCACCAATGGCTCCATCAGCTTGAGCGCCTTGGTCTGCAACGCGCGATCACGATCGGCATGCTGGATCAACATGAAGATCTCGAAAATGCCCTTGTGCCCGACTTCCGCAACACTTGGAAACCCATCACTCTGGATCTGTTGCCTTAACCACATCAGATTCGACTGATCGATCCGATTGACGTTGGCGACCAGGGATTTGTCCGCCGGGTTGGCGATAATGGCGTTACGCGCTGCCTGGTCGGCATCGAAACGCTTGTATATTTCCGCTCGAAGTGGCGCGTTCGATATCTGCTCAGCCGCATGGGGTTTCGCCTCTTTCTGCGCGGACATCCACGCCGCATCAGACGGACAAGCTTTCGCAAATGCCTCATCACTCAGATCGCGCGCAAAAGCGCTTGTGGTGGCCAACAGCGTTACCGCGCAAATTGCCAGGAACAACTCCTTCACCCGACCTCTCCTTGTCTACTCGCCGCGCAGCCACCGCGCCGCGTCGATCGCGAAATAGGTGAGGATGGCGTCGGCGCCGGCGCGCTTGAAGGCGGCCAGCGACTCCAGCACCACCGCCTTCTCGTCCAGCCATCCATTCTGCGAGGCCGCTTTCAACATCGCGTATTCGCCGCTGACCTGATAGACGAACGTGGGCACGCCAAAAGCGTCCTTCACCCGGCGCAGCACATCCAGATAAGGCATGCCCGGCTTCACCATCACCGCGTCGGCACCCTCGCTGATATCCAGCTCCACCTCGCGCAGCGCCTCGTCGCTGTTGCCTACGTCCATCTGGTAGGTGTGTTTGTTGCCCTTGCCGAGGTTGGCCGACGAACCCACGGCATCGCGGAACGGGCCGTAGAACGCGGAGGCGTATTTCGCCGAATAGGCCAGGATGCGGGTGTGGATGTGGCCGGCTTCCTCCAGCGCGTCGCGGATGGTGCCGATGCGGCCGTCCATCATGTCCGAGGGCGCCACGAAATCCATGCCGGCTTCGGCCTGCGCCAGCGCCATTTTCACCAGCGCTTCGACGGTGGGCTCGTTCATCACGTAGCCGTCCGCATCGATCAGGCCGTCCTGGCCATGCGTGGTGTACGGATCGAGCGCCACGTCGCCGATCAGGCCCAGATCGGGGTAGGCAGCTTTCAGCGCACGGGTCGCGCGCTGCATCAGGCCATCCGGGTTCCACGCCTCGGCGGCGTCCTCGCTTTTCACCGCGGCGCCCGGCGACGGGAACAATGCCAGCGCGGGGATGCCCAACCGCACGCATTCGCCGGCCAGTTTCAGCAATTCGTCGATCGACAGCCGCTCCACGCCCGGCATCGAGGGCACGGCTTCGCGCTGGCCTTCGCCGTTGATCACGAACGCCACCATGATCAGGTCGCTGGGCAGCAAGGTGTGCTCGCGCATCAAGGCGCGGGAGAAGGGGTCACGACGCATGCGGCGCATGCGGACGGCGGGGAAATTCATGGGTGTGGGCTCGCGAAATCGATAACCGCCATTTTAGCGCCAGGGCGCAAAACGGCGCCCCTGAAACGGCGACTGGAAGGCCTTCAAGGCCCATTCCACCACGTATGGTTGGGTAAAACACTGGACGAACAGCCGCCGCAACGTGCACGCTAGGGGTTTTCCCGTCGCCAGGAAGATCATGAGTCAGCCCAGCCGTACCCCGACCTTGCTCGCCGATCTCGGTGGTACCAACGTGCGTTTCGCACTGGCGGACACCGATCTGACCGCGCCGCTGCTGACCGACAGCATCCGCCGCTACCGGGTAAAGGATTTCGACACCCTGGCCGAGGCGATCCGGCAGTATTTCGCCGACACCGGCTTCAGCGCGAAGCACGCGATCATCGCCGCCGCCGGGCGCATCGCCGACGGCGAGACGGTGCAGATCACCAACAACCCCTGGGCGGTTTCGGCGCAGTTGCTGCGCGACAAGCTGGACATGAACTCGGTGCGGCTGGTGAACGACTTCGCCGCCCAGAGCATGGCCGTGACCCTGCTGACCCCGAAGGATCTGGTGACCGTGGGCAAGCCGCCGCTGCCGCGGCTGGGCAGCCATGCATCGCAGACCTTTGTGGTGATGGGGCCGGGTACCGGACTGGGCGTGGGCGGACTGTTGCTGCGTGACGGCAGCTGCAGCGTGCTGGAAAGCGAGGGCGGCCACGCCGGCTTCGCGGCGCACACTGCCGAAGACGTGGAGATCCTGCACCGGCTCAACCAGCGCTTCGGGCGCGTCTCCAACGAACGCATGATCTGCGGCAACGGCCTGGTCAACCTCTACCTTGCACTGGCCGACATCGCCGGCCAGCCAGTCGAGGAACTGACGCCGGAAAACATCACCGCCCGCGCCGTCTCCGGCGAAGACCCGCTGTGCGTGCGCACGGTGGAGACGCTGGCCGGCATTTTCGGCAGCGTGGCCGGCGACCTGGTACTGACCATGGGCGGCTGGGACGGCGTCTACCTCACCGGCGGCGTACTTCCGAGCCTGCTGCCGTGGCTGCAGCATGGCGGCTTCCGCGAGCGCTTCGAGGCCAAGGGCCGCTTCCGCGACACCATGGAGCAGGTGCCCACGGTGGCGATCACCCATTCGGAACCGGGCCTGCTGGGCGCCGCCGCGCTGGCGATGCAGGAAACCGGGCACGCCTTGTGGGCTTCTCCCGGGCAAAATTGACAGCGCTATCAGGACCACGCCGGATGCGCTGAAACCACGCTGATGGCGAGCCTGAGGCCGGCATCGACCCGCGACCATTGGCCCGTCTGGACGGCCAATCGCGATCGCACGCGCCTTGTTGTCGCCGCGCTCATCGCCTGACCGTCATACTGGCGTCGACTACTCACTGGAGAACCCCGATGCCACGCAGCGACACTGCTTTCCTGTTCGATCTCGACGGTACGCTGGTCGACAGCGTCTACCAGCACGTGCTGGCCTGGAAGGAAGCGCTGGAGCGCGAAGGCGTGGAGCTGGCGGTGTGGCGCATCCACCGCAAGATCGGCATGAGCGGCGGCCTGTTCGCCAATATCCTGCTGCGCGAAACCGGGCTGGAAATCACCGAAGAGCGCCTCGCGCGACTGCGGAAGTGGCACGCCGAGGCCTACAACCGCCAACACGCGGCCAGCGCCATACGCCCTCTGCCCGGCGCGCGCGAACTGCTGGATTACCTCACCGCGCAGGACATCCCCTGGGCCATCGCCACCAGCGGACGCATGGCGACCGCCGCGGCCAACCTGGAGGCGCTGGGCGTCGACCCGGCCAAGGTGCACGTGGTGACCCGCGACCAGGTGCGCCATGCCAAGCCGGACCCGGACCTGTTCCTGACCGCCGCGCGCCGCCTGGGCGTGGACATTCACCAGTCGCTGGTGATCGGCGACAGCGTGTGGGACATGCTGGCGGCCCAGCGCGCGCATTCGCTGGGCGTGGGCGTGCTGTCCGGCGGCTACGGCCGCGGTGAACTGCAGGAATCGGGCGCCTTCCGCGTGTACGACGATCCGGCCGACCTGCTGCTGCACATCGACGAGGTTGCGGCGCGCAACTGAACACCGCAACCGGCAACGGCTTGCTGATGAAAAATTAATCCTCTGCGCAGGCCGCCCGGTTAGGCTTCGAAGCCGCCCTCCGCCACAGGAATGACCATGCGCCGATTCGTCGCCTGTATTCCCCTGCTGCTCTTGCTGACGGCGTGCTCGCCCACGCCGCCGGCCGACGCGCCCACCGCCGCACAGCAAACCCAGCCAGCCAACACCCCACCGGCGAATGCCGCGCTGGGCTCGCCCGGCTGGTACGCGTGGGTCGACCGCACACTGGCCATCAGCGACAACGGCCACGGCCCCGATCACGGCTCCGCCGAATGGAACCAGGCCGTGCAGCAAAAGCTGGGGCAGGAAGCGCCGCAATCGGAGCCCGGGTCGCCGCAGTGGCAGCAGTCGGTGGATGCGTTGCTGCGCACGCGTGTACCGCCGCAACCGTGACTCCGCGCCCTGCCGGGCACCGCGACGGCGCCACCCGGTAGCACGCACACCCCGCCGGCGGCTTCTCCGGACGAGGTAGGATGAAACGCGTCACGGCGCCCCTTGCCGTGACCGCTTGGCCTGGCAGGCCTCATTCGGGCGGGTCACAAGGAGGTTCCATGAAAAGGTACTGGTCCGGCGTACTGGTCCTGGGCATGGTGGTTTGCATGCCATCGATGGCGTGGAGTGCCAGCGCGGAGAAAGCCTCCGCGGCGGATGGTCCGGCCACGGCACCAGCGCAGGAACGCGTCTATTGCATGAGCGGCTGGGAGCGCTTCCTCCCCGGCGAGTACTACGCCTGCCGCGCGCGATATCACCTGCAACGCCAGCATCCTTATCAAGCCGTCAAGATGCTCAAGGAAGCGGCCTACTGGGCCAACAAGGACGCGCAGCATGCGCTGGGGCTGGCCTACGTCAATGGCGACATCGCCGGCATCGCAGCCGATCGGCCGCTGGGCATCGCGTGGCTGGCGCTGGCAGCGGAGCGCAAGAACAGCGATTTCGTGCGCGATTACACGACAGCCGTGCTTGGCAGTTCGCGAAGCGACGTTTCGCAAGCCTCGAAGATTTACCTGAAGCTGCGCAAGACCTATGGCGACAGCGTCGCCGGGGACCGGGCAACCCGCCGCTTCGTGCGGGAAGTGGAGCCGCTGGACCGTAGCGCGGCCGTCGGCGGCAACATGGTTTACATCGACGGTTTGACGCCGCTTCCGCAGGGCGCCTTTTCCCTGTCGCGGAAAATCCACAAGGAGGCCGAGAGGTTCTTCGAAGGATTGCAGGGCACCGTTACAGTCGGCGTGCTTGAGCGCGTCCAGGCACCGTCGCCCGCGTTGCGGGAGCAATACAAGGCCGATTTGCCCGAAAAGTAGCCTCGCGCCGGGTTGGCCCGACGCTCAACCCGCCGGTGCCAGCAACGTATCCAGATCGAGCTGGTCGAAACTGAGCTTTTCGCGGGTGCCTCCGCCTTCCAGCACGGCGTCGGCCAGTTCGGCCTTGCGTGCTTTCAGTTCCTCGATGCGTTCTTCCACCGTGCCACTGGTGATCAGGCGGAACACGAACACCGGCTTGTCCTGGCCGATGCGGTGCGCACGGTCGCTGGCCTGCGCTTCGGCGGCGGGGTTCCACCACGGGTCGTAGTGGATCACGGTGTCGGCCGCCGTGAGGTTGAGGCCCACGCCGCCGGCTTTCAGGGACAGCAGGAACAGTGGCACTTCACCGTTCTGGAACCGCTGCACCGGCTCGGCGCGATCGCGGGTGTCGCCGGTGAGGGTGACGTAGGGGATGTGGCGACGGTCGAGCTCGGCGGCGATCAGCTTGAGCATGCCGGTGAACTGGGAGAACAGCAGCACCTTGCGGCCTTCATCGATCAGCGCGGGGAGCATATCCATCAGCAGCTCGAACTTGGCCGACTCGTGCACGCCCTGCGCCGCCTCCAGCTTCACCAGCCGCGGGTCGCAGCAGACTTGCCGCAGCTTCAGCAGCGCATCCAGCACCACGATGCCGGAATGGGCGATGCCGCGCTGGGCGATCACCTCGCGCAGTTCCTCGGTCAGCGCCAGGCGCAGGCCTTCGTACAAATCACGTTGGCGGCCTTCCATCACCACGCGGCGAGTGATCTCGGTCTTGGGCGGCAATTCGGTGGCCACCTGCGCCTTGGTGCGGCGCAGGATGAACGGCGCCAGCCGCAGGTTCAGCCGCTGCTGGCATTCCTCGTCGCGCTGCTTCTCGATCGGCACGCGGTAGTGGCGGCGGAATGCGCCCTCGTCGCCCAGCAGGCCGGGCACGGCGAGATCGATCTGCGACCACAGTTCACCCAGGTGATTTTCCAGCGGCGTGCCGGTGAGGCAGACGAAGCGCGGTGCACGCAGGCTCAGCAGCGCGCGGCGCGCCTGGGTGCGGGGGTTTTTCACCTGCTGGGCCTCGTCCAGCACGATCAGCGCGAAGGCCTGCTTTCTCAACGCAACCACATCGCGCGGCAGCAAGGCGTAGCTGGTCAGCACGATGTCCTGGTCGCCGAGCTGGGTGAATTCCTCGGCGCGTTGCGGCCCGTGCAAGGTGAGCACGCGCAGCATCGGCGCGAAGCGGGCGATTTCCGATTGCCAGTTCGGGATCAGGCTGGTCGGCACCACCACCAGCGCTGGCTGGGTCAGCGCGCCGTGCTGTTTCAGCGACAGCAGGTGGGTGATCAGCTGCAACGTCTTGCCCAGGCCCATGTCGTCGGCCAGCACGCCACCCACGCCGGCTTCGGCCAGCGCGTTCAGCCAGCGCAGCCCCTCGCGCTGGTACGGGCGCAGTTCCACCGTGAGCCCTTCGGGCACGACATCGCTGGCGCGCTCGGCCGCATCGCGCAGGCGCGCGGCAAAACCGAACAACGGCTCGGCCGCATCCAGCGTGCCGCCACCGGGCATCGCCGCGGCCAGCTCTTCCAGCCGGCCGGCCTGCACCTTGGGCAGGTGCAGTTTCTGGCGCGGTTTCTCCAGGTATTCGGCCAGCGGCGCCAGCAGGCCGCGCAATTCCTTCAGCCGCACCGGCACGCGGCGGCGGGCATCGACCGGCGCGTACCACACCGCATCCTCCGGCTCGTTCGGCGCGGGGCTGAGGTTCAACTGGTGCTCGGCCAGCGCCTGCGCCACGGCGGGCAGCAGGCTGTGGCGCTCGCCGTCCAGTTCGATGCCGACCTCCAGGTCGAAGGCATGATCGTCGGCGTCTTCCACCGCCTGGCCGTACCAGCGCACCGGGCCTTCGAGCACCTCGAACGGGAAGCTGGGCGCGTATTCCAGCTGGAAGTTTTCCTCCTCCAGCCGGGGTCGCAGCGCCAGCCAGCGCGCCGGCGTGTTGACCTCCAGCGCGCCGGCGTGGCCGGTGCCGGGGAACAGCCAGGCGTCCTCGGGCAGGGTTTCGGCCACGTCCCAGGGCAGGCCCTCGGTATCCACGCCCGGCGTGAGCCCGGCGCGTTCGAGTTGCTCCATGGCGGAGAGTTCTTCCGCGCGGCGGCGGGTGATCTCGACCAGCTGGCCGTCGCGCACGCGCCGCACCAGCGGCTCGCCGCCGCGGCCGGGGAGCCGCTCGCCGGCGTAGTCGAAGGCCAGCCGCGCATAGGCCAGCGGCGGCGTGCCGGCGGCCAGGCGTGCGTGGCGGGTCAATGCATGCAGGGTCAATACCGGTTTGGGCGCCAGTTCGGATCGGCGCATCTCGCCGAAAACCTGCGGCGGCGGCAGCCGTGTGGCCAGCCGGCTGGCCGGCAGCAGGTCGCGCAGGCGATGTCCGTCCTCGGGTTTCAGCGGCGGCAATTCCAGCCAGCGGGTTTCCTCCGCCGCGGCGTCCAGCAAACCCAGCGCCGCATGTTCGGCGTCGAGGTACCACAAGGCATCGATGCGCAGCAGCCGCTGGCTGTTGGGCAGTAACGGCAGCAGGCGCTGGCTGCCGTCGGGCGCCATCGACCAATGCCAATTCAGCGGATGCGGCCGGCTGCGCGACAGCCGCAAGCCGCCCAGGCCGCCCAGGAAGCAGGGCGCGGTATCCAGCATCTCGGCCAGCAGGGTGTCGCCCACGTGACCGCTGAGCCGCGCATAGCTGCGTCCCTTGCGCACGCTCTGCGGCAGGCCCAGCACGGTGGCGGCCAGGCGCTGTTCGTGCGGCGCCAGTGTCACCTGCACCAGATGGCGGCTGTCCAATGGAACCGGGCGCGCGTATCGGCCGTGTTCGGCCACGGTGAGCAACACCGGGGCGGCATCCATGCAGGCGAAGGAGGCGTTGTCCTGCGGGATCACTTCAAGGAAAAAGCCGAGCACGACCGGCTCGTCGGCTGCCGCCACGCGCGGCTTGGCCAGCAGTCGTCGCCACGCTAACGGAAGCGTGTCGTCAGCGTTGGCTGACGCGCCGCCGGCGCGCTGTTTCCCGTCCGGTTGCTGCATGCGCATGCGGTCCATGGCGACAAGCAAAACATTGAGCTTAGCAGGCGCGCCGCGCATTGGCGGCACACTTGCCACTCACCGGAAACAGGGTTCGGTCGGTGCGAGCACGCGGCACGTTTTCGCGCTACCGTGGCCGGCTGGCCGCGGTTTGATCAGTGGGTGCGGAACAGGCCCGGCGGGTATTCCGCTTTCTGTTCGCGCGCCATCAACCGGCGCAACGCATCCACCGGGGTGACCTCGCCGTGCAGCACGGCGTGCACGGCTGCGCTGATGGGAAGATCCAGCCCGTGCTTGAGCGCCAGGCGGTTCACTTCGTCGGCGGTGAGGATGCTTTCCACCACCTGGCCGATCTGGCGCAGGGCTTCGTCGATCGCCACGCCGCGGCCCAATGCCAGGCCGAGACGGCGGTTGCGCGACAGGTCGCCGGTGCAGGTCAGCACCAGGTCGCCCAGGCCGGACAGGCCGATCAGCGTTTCGGGGCGCGCACCCAGGGCCATGCCCAGGCGCAGCATCTCGTTCATGCCGCGGGTGATCAGGCCGGCGCGGGCGTTCAGGCCCAGCTCCATGCCGTCGGCGATACCGGTGGCCACGGCCAGCACGTTCTTCATGGCGCCGCCGAGCTCGCCACCGAGCACGTCGCCGCCCGAATACGCGCGCAGATTCGGCGCGTGCAGCAGGCCGGCCAGTTGCCGCGCGAAGGCCTCGTCTTCCGAATGCACGGTGACGGCACTGGGCAGGCCAGCCGCCACCTCACGTGCGAACGACGGACCGGTGACCACCGCGGTGGCACGGCCCGGCAAATGTTCTGCCACCAGCTCGTGCAGGAAGCGGCCCGTGCCCGGCTCGAAACCCTTGGTGGCCCAGGCGATCGCGCTGCCCGCATCCAGCAGCGGCGCCACCTCGGCCAGCATGGAGGTGAAGGCGTGGCTGGGCACCGCGATCAACACGATGTCCGCGCCACGCAAGGCCGCGGCCAGGTCGCTCTCGCAACGCAGTTCCGGCGGCAGTTCCACATCCGGCAGGTAACGCTGATTGCGATGGGTTTGCGCGATCGCCGCCAGCGCGGCGGCATCGCGCCCCCACAGGCGGGTAGGCACCCCGTTGCGCGCACTCAGCGCGGCCAGCGCGGTGCCCCAGGAGCCGGCGCCGAGCACGACCATGGTCGGGAGATCAGCCATTTTCGACTCAGCTGTTGAGCGTGGTCGGGGCCTCGTCACCGCCCTGCATGCGGCGCTGCTGTTCACCATAAAGCGCGTCGAAGTTGATCGGCTGCAACAGGAACGGCGGGAAGCCGCCTTCCAGCACCAGCGACGAAATCACCTGGCGCGCGTACGGGAACAACAGGTTCGGGCAGTAGCTGCCGATGATGCCGGCGTGCTCCTCCTCGCTGAAACCGGCGATGCCGAACAGGCCAGCCTGCTCCACCTCGGCCAGGTACGCGGTGCGATCGCCCAGCGTGCAGGTCAGGGTGAGGCTGAGCGCCACTTCGTACAGGTCGTTGCCCAGGTCGGTGGCCTTCTGGCCCACGTTGAGCTGGATCTGCGGCTGCAGCTGCTCGTTCTCGCCCATGGCCTGGAACACCTGCGGCGCATTGGGCGCCTCGAACGAGACATCCTTCACGTAGATCTTCTGCAACATCAGTTGCGGCTGGCTGCCCTGGCCATTGGCCTGGCCGTTGTTGACTACTTCTGCCATCGGAAATCCCTTGGAACGCGCTTGCGTCGATTCAAAGGGGCTGATTGTTCCATACATCCCCCACTCGCGCACGCGCATTCCGCACCGATGATTGCGCATTGCCCTGTTTTTCTGGGAGAATACGCGGCTCGCCACGTCGACCTGATGCTTTGGGCCATCCGCCACGCGATGCGGATTCACGACACGCGACAGCACCACCTCCAGCATCGCGGGGCGCCCAGGCGCCGCTGGGCCGATGCTGCCCTGGCCAACGGGCGGCAAATCAGGCTTCAAAAAAGCCATTCAACGGAGGTCGTCATGGCCCGTGTATGTCAAGTCACCGGAAAGGGTGTGCAGAGCGGCAACAACGTCTCGCACGCCAACAACAAGACCCGTCGCCGCTGGTTGCCCAACCTGCATGAGCGTCGCTTCTGGGTCCCCGGCGAGAATCGCTGGATCAAACTGCGCGTTTCCAACCATGCGTTGCGCACGATCGACAAGAATGGCATCGAAGCCGTGATTGCCGAAATGCGCGCCCGCGGCGAAAAGGTCTGAGGATTGAGCCATGGCTAACAAGACACAAGACAAGATCCGCATGATCTCCTCGGCCGGCACCGGCCACTTCTACACCACCAAGAAGAACAAGAAGAACACGCCGGAAAAGTTCGAGTTCAAGAAGTACGACCCGGTGGTGCGCAAGCACGTGATCTACAAGGAAGGCAAGATCAAGTGACGTGACGGCGCGTTCGCGCATCGCGCGAACGCCTTTGCCGGAACGTCATCCCAGCGAAAGCTGGGATCCAGTGAAACACCCAAAACCCGCCCTCGTGGCGGGTTTTTCTTTGTCTATGGCAAAGGAGCAGCGGTGATCGGCGCATGGCTGACGACCTTGTGGGCCGCCGGCCCGGATTGGACCATCTGTTCGCCACCGCCAGCCACCCACCTTTCGGAACGCATCACTTTAATCTTTAGCAGAACCTATGGGGCGTTCGTGCGCAACTACGTCAAGTGGGTCCATGCGTAGCCATGCTGCAATGTTGCTGTCGCAGAAATGGGCGCGAGATAAGTTCCTGTCAGCCGCAAACGGAGGTTAGACAATTGAAAGTCTTAGTTGCTTACGGAAGCCCTTTTTTAGGATTGCGATTTGCCGGCCCGTTCGAGGATGACAACGCGGCTGCGGAATGGGCCGAGATTGAGTTAGATGATGTACCGCACTGGTGGGTGGTCGAGCCGGAGAGATGCGATGGCGACCAACACGCAGTCGTGGTCAGCCGAGACGATGACGGCCTTTTCGTCATAGCGATTTGCGACGATCCGCAGAGGGCGGCTGGGCATGTAAAGCGCAGCGCATACGCGAACCAACGTTTCTGGACACAATCAATCGAGAGGCCGTGATCGTTGTTCTCAATGTTCTCGTATGACGCAGGCCCGTGGAATATTTCAGTATGGGAGGCATGCAACTGCGCCGGAGAGTAAGTATCGGCGTAGCGCCACGACCAGGAAACATGGCTCGGGATCACGTTCGCCCCTGCCTATCGCACCCTGTATTGACCTTGCCCCAGGAATTCCAGAAATCCGGAGTCACGCAGGACCTGAAGCTGCTGTCGAATTTTGGCTCTTACGTGTCTGTTACCGGGATGCAACCGAGCGATCGAGTCTTCGTGCTGATACACGTCGCTTAACTGAAATTGGGGTTTTTCGAGCCGCTCGACGCAATTCATCACGTCGAGAAGCCATCCGCGCTTTTCGAGCTGCGGCTGGTCTCTCAGGAACAACGTGCGCCGCCACGCCTTCAAAACGTCACCTTTGGCGATTGCGACACCATCGGTGATGATGCTGACGCGGCCGGCTGGGGGGACTTTTCGAACGAGGATATTGCAGCCAACCCATCCGGCTCGGCGCGCCGTCGGTGCAAGTGGTTTACGGCGTTCGATGATCTCCGGTACGAAAAACTGACTGGGAATCACGAAGAGATTGCGCACCCGGGCTTGTGCTCGATCATAGGTTAGGCCCAGAAGGTTGGGAGCTTGGTTGCTCCGTAATCGGCGCAGCATGGCGGAATAGGCGCCGTCCACGATCCGAGAACCGAACAGGCCTTGCTTGGACTTCAGCTCGAACTGCTCGTGGCAGGTGAGGCAAAGGAAATCTGCGGCCGGTGTGTTGTTTGGGTAGGATTCGAGCGAGTGCCCACAGCTCGGGCAGAAAAGATGAGTGCTTACCCAACGCTCAGTGACTACGCGCGCCCATTGTGTAGGACCTTTGTAATGGGCGGCGAGAAGCGCATCGAAGTTCAAGTCCACTAGCGGGTCCTTACGGATACGGGTCAAAAAGCGCAGAGATAGCCGGCGGTGAGGTCGATTTCCGCTTCCGGACCTGAGCGCGCTTTTGCTGTTACAGCGGCGGTCCCATCGCCATCCCTACCTTGCCGTCACACGCACGGTTGTCATACGAAACCGCCGACGAGTTGGGCGAACAGCTCCGATTGAAGTACGAGGCCGGCTCGTCAATACGCGATCTGTCGGAGGACACACAGTATTCGATCGCCCGTATCCGCGGGCTTCTCGCTGCCGCCAACACCACCCTTCGGCCGCGAGGCGGATCGCGCTAACGGTCACAATCAAAAAGCAAAACCCGCCGAACGGCGGGTTTTGCGCGCAGACGGCAGCTTTTACAAATCTCAGGCAGCGTTGGCGACCGTATAGCCCTTCAGCCGCTGGGCGAAGTCCTGCAGGGCGCGGATGCCGCTCTCCTCGGCTTCGTGGATCCATTGCTGCAGGCCTTTCAGCGCCTGGTCGGCGCCGCGCTGTTCCATCAGGGCCGCGAGGCGGTTGCGGAAGTCGTAGACGGTTTGCAGGGTGGGACGGCGGGCAAGTACGGCCTGCAGTTTTGCGCTGCTGTCCTGATCCAGCCAGCGGCCGCCGTCGGCCAGGGCGCGACGCATGCGGCGCGGCATGGATTTGATGTTGTCGCCGGCGTGGGTCGCTTCTTCGCGCAGGGTGGGCACGATCACGCCGCGGTAGTAGTCGGTCATGGCCTGGAAACGGTGGGTCAGCACGGCCTTCAGGGTGTCGGCGTCGGGCAGGCGCACGTTGGGGCGCACGTCCAGCGACGGCGCCACGCGCAGCACCTTGGCCAGGCCCACGGCGCGCAGGCCGCAGATGGCCGCCCAGCCGATGTCGAATTCCCACTTGCGCAGCGCGAACTTGGCCGAGCTGGGGAAGGCGTGGTGGTTGTTGTGCAGCTCCTCACCGCCGATCCAGAACGCCCACGGGATCAGGTTGCGCGCAGTGTCGGCGCTCTCGAAGTTGCGGTAGCCGGCCCAGTGACCGATGCCGTTGACGAAGCCGGCGGCCCAGAACGGGATCCACACCATCTGCAGCGCCCACATCGCGGCGCCGATCACGCCGAACAGCGCCACGCTGATCACCAGCATCAGCGCCGGGCCCCAGTACGGGTGCGCGCCATAGAGCTTGTGCTCGACCCAGTCGTCCGGCGTGCCGCGACCGTACTGCACCATGTCCTGCTTGTTCTCGCAGGCATCGCGGTACAGCGAGACGCCGTCCCAGAACACTTTCTTGATGCCGTAGATCATCGGGCTGTGCGGGTCTTCCGCCGTCTCGACCTTGGCGTGATGCTTGCGATGCACCGCCACCCACTCGCGGGTGACCATGCCGGTGGTGAGCCAGCCCCAGAAACGGAAGAAGTGCGCCAGCGCCGGATGGAAATCCACGCCGCGATGGGTCTGGCTGCGATGCAGGTACAGCGTCACCGTGAAGATGGTGAGCTGGGTCATGATCAGCAGGTAAACGAGCTTCTGCACCCAACTGGCGCCGGTGAGGCCGTCGTTGAGGAAATTGAGTACCGCGTCGAGCATGGAAAAAATACCGGGAAGTGGATGAAGCAATGGCGCGACTGGCAGCGCGCCAGCGCGAAACACAATGATACCAGTCGGTCAAGCGGAAAAAGCTAACCGGCCGTTAGCCTGCATGCATCCGTGCCCTGTTGTTTAACAGTGGGGGCGCCGTGACAATCACGCAATGACCACGATCATCTCCTCCTCGCCGCCCGTCGTCCTGCAACTGGACCGACTCAGCCGCCGCCGCGCCGGCCGGCACGCCGTACGGAGCCTCGATCTGTCGCTGCACGCCGGTCAGGTGCTGGGCTTGCTGGGCGTCAACGGGGCGGGCAAATCGACCACCTTGTCGATGATCGCCGGCGCGCTGCGCCCCGACAGCGGTGGCATCCGGTTGCGTGGTGAGGATTTCCTGGAACACCCGGAACTGGCCCGCAGCCGCATCGGCTGGCTGCCTGAACGCGCGCCGGTGTGGGCAGAACTCAGCGTCAGCGAGCATCTCGACGCGCACGGCCGATTGCGCGGCCTGAACGGCAGCACCTTGCGCGCCGCCCGCGAACGCGTGCTGGACCGTCTCGACCTGCAGCCGCTGGCCCGCCGCCTGGCCGGCGTGCTGTCGCAGGGCCAGCGCCAGCGCCTGGGGCTGGCCTGCGCCCTGCTTCACCGGCCCGAGCTGCTGGTGCTGGACGAGCCGGCGAACGCGCTCGATCCGGTGCAGGCGGTGGCCTTGCGCGGGCTGATCCGCGAGCAGGCCGCGGCCGGCACGGCGGTGATCCTGTCCACCCACCTGCTGGCCGAAGTCACCGCCGCCTGCGATCGCGTGGCGATCCTGCACGACGGCTGCCTGCGCCACGACGGCCCGGTGCAGGCGGACGATCATCAGGCACTGGAACGCACCTTCTTCGAGATCGCGATGCACGGCGACGCCGCGGCGCGCGCCGCATGAGCGGCGGCGTGGCCGGTACGTTCGCGGTGGCGCGGCTGGAATGGCGGCGCATGGTGGTGCGGCCGCTGGCCTGGGTGCTGGCGGCATTGACGCTGGCCTGGCTGGCGTGGAATTTCACCCTGCTGCTGGGTGGCTTCCTGGCCGGCCAGGTGCAGCGCGCCGCGTTGCCGGATGGCCCGGGTTTCACCGATCTGGTCGCGGTGCCGTTGCTGGGCCAGCTGGCCCAGCTGTCCTTCCTGGTGGTTCCGTTGCTGGGCATGTCGGTGATCGCCGGCGAGCGGCGCAACGGCACCTTGCCGCTGCTGTTTGCCGCCGGCCTGCCCGCCTCGCGCATCGTGCTGGGCAAATACCTGGCGCTGCTGGGCTGGCTGCTGTTGTGGCTGGCATTGACGCTGGCGATGCCGCTGGCGTTGGCGCACGCCACCGATCTGGACTGGGGCAAGCTGGCCGCCGCCACGCTGGGTCTGGCGCTGATGCTGGCGGTGCTGGCAGCGCTGGCTGTGACCTGCTCGGCTTTTGCCTCGCATCCGGCAATCGCCGCCGCGGCCGCGTTGATCATCGCGCTGGCGTTGTGGAGCGTGAACGTGGGCGCACAGATGGCCGGCATCAACGGTGGCGTACTGAACTGGCTGGCGATGAGCACGCATGAGCAACCACTGCTGCGCGGGCTGGTTTCCACCGCCGACCTGGCCTGGTTCGCGCTGCTGATCGTGGTGGCGCTGGCGCTGGCGTCGCGACGGCTCGACAACGAGCGGGAGCGCGGCTGATGCGCGCACTATTCAGACGTCTGGACGGTTGGCTGTTCGCCGTGATGCTGTTGCTGGCCGCCGGCGCGCTGGGCTTTCTCAGCACGCGTTTCGCCCATGTATCGGATTGGACCGCCGGCGGCCGCACCAGCGTGTCGGCGCAAAGCCGCGCGGTGCTGGCGCGGCTGGATGGCCCGGTGGAAATCACCAGCTACGCCAGCCCGCAAGGTGACCTGCGCCAGACCGTGGCCGGCTTCCTGCAGCGCTACCAGGCAGTGAAGCCCGACCTGCAACTGCGCTTTGTCGATCCACAGCAGGACCCGGCCGCGATGCGCGAGCTGGGCATCACCGTGGATGGCGCGCTGATCATCCGCTACGGCCAGCGCGAGCAGCGGCTGGACGAACTCTCCGAGCGCAGCCTCACCAACGCGCTGGAGCGCCTGATCCGCGGCAGCGACCGCATGGTGGCCTTCGTCACCGGCGACGGCGAGCGGCGCGCCGACGGCAAGGCGAATGCGGACATGGGCACGTTCATGGCGCAGCTGGAAAGCCGCGGCATGCGCGCGGTGCCGTTGAATTTCAGCCAGGTCAGCGCGGTGCCGGAACACACCGACCTGGTGGTACTGGCCAGCCCCACGGTGGCACTGCCGCCTGGCGCGGTGCAGGCCCTGGTCGACTACGTGCAACGCGGCGGCAACCTGTTGTGGCTAACCGAGCCGGCGAACGACACGCTGGGCCTCGATCCGCTGGCCAGCGTGCTGGGTGTCCACGTGTTACCTGGCGTGCTGGTCGACGGTTCCGGCGCCGCCTTGGGCCTGCACGATCCGCGCATCATCACGCGCGGCGACTACCCGGCGCAGGCGATCACCCGCGGTTTCACCTTCACCACGCTGTTTCCGCAGGCGTCGGCGCTGGCGCAAGTCAGCCAGCGCGACTGGGCGGTGGCACCGTTCCTGCGCTCGGGCCCGCAAAGCTGGACGGAATTCCAGCCGATCGCGAACGACGCCACGTCGGATATCCGCTTCGATGCCGCCGCCGGCGAGTTGAAGGGGCCGCTGGATTTCGGGCTGGCGCTGAGCCGGCTTTCGCCCAGCCCGGACAAGAGCGAGCAGCGCGCCGTGGTGATCGGCGACGGCGATTTCCTCTCCAACACGTTCCTGGGCAACGGTGGCAACCGCGCGCTGGGCGAGCGCGTATTCGACTGGCTGCTGGGCGACGACAAGCTGGTCGACCTGCCGCCGCGCGGCGCGCCGGATCGGCTGCTGCAGATCTCCCAAGGCGGGCTCAACGCGATCAGCGTGGGCTTCCTGATCGTGCTGCCGCTACTGTTGCTGCTGATCGGTGGCGCCATTGTGTGGCGTCGGCGGCGGCGCTGAGATGACGCGCGCCAGTCGCCGACGTCTTGCCCTGCTGGCCGTGGTGGTCGCACTGCTGGCCGTGGCGGGATGGCAGTGGCAGCGCGATGCGCAGGCTGCACCCGGCAGTTTGCTGACCCTGGAACCGGCCTCGGTCGACCATATCGCACTGGCGATTTCTGGCGCGCCAGCGGTGCATTACGAAAAGCGCGACGGTCACTGGTGGATTGTGGATGGCACGCCCCGCCGCACCGATGACGGGCGCCTCGCCGAACTGGCCGATACCGCCGCCGCCAACGTGCTGAGTTGGCGGCCGGCCGCCGATTTCCAGCCCGCGAAGATCGGCCTGGCGCCGCCCTCTGCCGTGCTGACCCTGAACGGCCAGCGCATCGAATTCGGCGAGACCTCGGTCACCGGTCCGCAGCGCTACGTCCGCGTGGGTGATCGCGTTGCGCTGGTCCCCGCCCACTACACGCCGCGGCCGCCCACCGGCCACGTCACCGATCTGCACTGACGGCGGAACATCTGTGCCCGAACTGCCCGAAGTCGAAACCACCCGCCGCGGTATCGCGCCGTACCTGATCGGCCGCCGCGTGCTGGGCGTCACCTTGCGCCGGCCCGACTTGCGCTGGCCGATCCCGCCGCAGATCACCACCCTGCTGCCCGGCCAGCGCATCGAGGCGGTGGAACGGCGCGCGAAGTATTTGCTGCTGCACACCGAAGCCGGCAGCGCGTTGCTGCACCTGGGCATGAGCGGCGTGCTGCGCGTACTGCCGCCGAACGCGCCGGTGGGCAAGCACGATCACGTGGACATCGCGCTGGAACGCACGATCGCGCAGGCGCCGCGCATCCTGCGCTTCACCGATCCGCGCCGGTTCGGCTGCCTGCTGTGGCAGGCGCCGGGCGAAACCCACGAACTGCTTGCGGGCCTCGGCCCCGAGCCGCTGACCGATGACTTCGACGGCGACCTGCTGTGGCGCCGCTCGCGCGGCCGCAAGGCGGCGGTGAAACTGTTCCTGATGGACAACGCGATCGTGGTGGGCGTGGGCAACATCTACGCCAGCGAGGCGCTGTTCGCCGCTGGCATCGACCCGCGCCGTGCCGCCGGCACGGCGTCGCGCGCCCGCTATGCGCGGCTGGCCGCCGAGGTGAAACGTATCCTGGCCTGGGCGATCGAACGCGGCGGCACCACCTTGCGCGATTTCATCAGCCCTGACGGTGCGCCCGGCTATTTCTTTCGCGAGCTCAATGTCTACGGCCGCAGCGGTGAGCCGTGCCACGTCTGCGGCACGCCGATCCGGCAGGTGACGCTGGGGCAACGCTCCACGTTCTGGTGCCCGCGCTGCCAAAAGTAGGAGCGCACGCTGATGTAGGAGCGACTTCAGTCGCGACGCTTTCCTCGCCACCAAAAGCAAAAGCTGTCGCGGCTGAAGCCGCTCCTACAGGGTGGTTTTGCGTTACCGCAAAGCCTCAATCAGGCCAGTGGAACGCAACATGGGTGTTGTTGAACTGCGGGTCGTCGGCGCTGCCGCCGGGTTCGGCCACCATGTCGCTGGACAGGCCGTCGACGGCGAGTTCCTGGCCGGCGCGGAAATGGCCGCCCATCGACAGGAATTCCATCAGCCGCTCGCACATGCTGCCGGCGCGGCCCAGCTCGCTTTCGGGCACGTTGCGTACGCTGAGGTCGGGGCGGCCGAACTTGCGCATGCCGCGGGTGCGCACCCAGGAGCGGTCCGGCGTTTCATCGGCGTTGCACAGGATCAGCACGTGATTGCGCGGCGGCGCGCCACCGGGCACCAGGTAGCGCTGACGCCACTGGTCGGCGCTGAACAGGCTCAGGATCTGCGGATCGAGGATCGAGGTGCCACCCACGTCGAGCAGGCCGGCCAGCACGCCCAGCGTGTCGTGCAGGTAGTCGAGGCTGTTGCGATCGTCGATCTCGCCGCGCACCACCAGCACCTCGGGCGCGATGCGCGCCTGCTGGGTGATCTCGGGATTCTCGGTGTGCAGGATTTCGCCCAAGGCGCCCTGCAACGGGTAACCATCCCACTGGCGCAGCACCGCGTTCTGGAAGCGCTGGATCTCGATGCCCTGGGGCAAACCCGGGCTCTGGTAGCGCATCGACGGGATCACCAGCTCCGCGTCGAACTTGCCGAACACATAGAACACCAGCACGGCTTTCTCTTCGCCCGGGGTCCAGTACGGGCGCGGCCAGGCGGGGCTTGTCTCGGTCATGCGGGATTCCTTGGGATGCGCGAAAACGGTGGGCGGTCGGTCAAGGTAACGGCAGCATTGTCGCCAGCGGGTGAGCCCGGCAACGTCATCGCGGCTCGCCCAGCGGCAACACGGGCTGCTGCAGTTCGATGGAGCCGTCGCCCTGGTTGATCTTCTTGAACTCGGCCCGGCTCACCGAGACATAGCGCTCGTTGCCGCCGATCTCAACCTGCGGGCCGTCGGTGACGGCGCGGCCGTGCTCGTCCACGCGCACCACCATGGTGGCCTTGCTGCCGGTGTGGCAGATGGTCTTGATCTCCTGCAGCTCGTCCGCCCAGGCCAGCAGGTATTGGCTGCCCTCGAACGGCTCGCCGCGGAAATCGGTGCGCAGGCCATACGCCAGCACCGGGATGCGCAACTGGTCGACCACGTCGCTGAGCTGCCATACCTGCGCCTTGGCCAGGAACTGCGCCTCGTCGACAAACACGCAATGCAGCGGGCCGTGGGCCGCGATATCGGCCTGCACCAGCGCCAGCAGGTTTTCCTCGGCGCGGAAGCGGCGCGCATGCGCCTTCAGGCCGATGCGCGAGGCAACCACGCCCTCGCCGTAACGATTATCCAGCGCCGGAGTGAGGATCAACGTGCGCATGCCGCGCTCGTGATAGTTGTACGCGCCCTGCAACAGGTTGGTGGTCTTGCCGGCATTCATTGCCGAGTAATAGAAATAAAGCTTGGCCATGACGGAACGGGGACGTCAGCGGTCGTGGGCCGGAGCCGTTTCGCGCGGCGTGCGCAGCAAAGTCATCACCGCTTCGCGCGCCTCGTCCACGCCGGTGTTCGCGGAGGACGAGAAAATCTGCGCGGTGGCGTGCGGGCTGTTGTCGGCGAACTGCTTGCGCAAGGCGGCCAGCGCCTGCATGGCCTGGTTGCGCGACAGCTTGTCGGCCTTGGTCAGCAGCACGTGGCACGGCAGCTGGGTGGCGAAACAGAACTCCAGCATCATCCGGTCGAATTCCTTCAGCGGATGGCGGATGTCCACGATCAACACCAGCCCGCGCAGGCTGCGGCGCTGGTGCAGGTAGGCGTCGATCTCCAGCTTCCAGTGCTCGCGCATCTCCAGCGGCACCTTGGCGTAGCCGTAGCCGGGCAGGTCGATCAGGCGTGGCTCCAGCGACACGCCGTCGATCTGAGTCGGCGGCAGGCTGAAAGCCACCATCTGCTGCGTGCGCCCGGGCGTCTTCGACGTACGCGCCAGCCCCTTGTGATTGGTCAACGCATTCAGCGCGCTGGACTTGCCCGCGTTGGAGCGGCCGGCGAACGCCACCTCGGCGCCCTGATCGGCAGGCAACTGGCTGATGCGATGGGCGGCGAGTACAAACTGCGCACCCTGTAAGAGTCTGCTCATGATGTCCAGATGCCCCGCGTAGCCGTCGAGTGGCTGCCAGGTGGTAGTGGGCGGCGCAGCGCCTGACTGGCTGTCAGGCCAAGCCGCGCGCTGCCGCCTGGCGGCCACTCGACAGCTACCCTTCGGGCCGGGTCTGTTTGCGCGCAGGCCGGCGTCATCGTTCGGTCGTGGACGGACGTCCACTCCCTCACTCTTTCTTGGCCTGCGTGCAAACAGCTCCCGGCGCGGGGCGTCTGGACATCACGAGCAGACTCTGAGGGATTCGGCATGGGGATGGTTTGACCAAGGTACGGTGGCACAGGGATAATTCTGCGGTTTCTGCCGATCGCGGGCCCATGGGCGCAATCAACGGCAGTGTCTGCAGTCTCTCGGGAGTCAATTGTATGAGTTTTCGGTCCGCCGGTTTTCGGCCAGCTGTTCTCGGGGCCGCCGTAGCCCTTGCCTTGGTGCTGTCCGGCACGGCCCTGGCGCAGGATGCCCAGCCGGCTGCCGCCGCCACGGCCGCCCAACCGGCTGCTTCCGCTGCGCCTGCCGTGGCTGCAACGCCCGCCGCCGTGAAGCCGGGCGACGCCACCGCCGGCCAGGCCAAGGCCGCCGTATGCGGCGCCTGCCACGGCATGGATGGCAACTCCGCCGATGCGCAGTACCCGAAGCTGGCCGGCCAGAGCGAGCAATACATCGTGCGCCAGCTGACCGACTTCAAGTCGGGCAAGCGCCAGAACCCGATCATGATGGGCATGGCCGCGCCGCTCTCCGAGCAGGACATGCATGACCTCGGCGCCTACTTCTCCACCAAGAAGCCGCTGCCCGGCGTGGCCGATCAGGCGCTGGTCGAGCACGGCGAGAAGCTGTACCGCCAGGGCGATTCCAGCCGCGACATCCCGGCCTGCATGGCCTGCCATTCCATCGACGGCAGCGGCAACCCCGGCGCGATGTACCCGCACCTGGCCGGCCAGCATGCGCAGTACGTGGAAGCCACGCTGAAAGCCTGGCACGACGGCACCACCTGGGGCGACGACGCCCACGCCAAGATCATGCCGTCGATCGCCGCCAAGCTCGACAGCAAGGACATCGCCGCCCTGGCCAGCTACATCGAAGGGCTGCACAGCGCCGACGCCGAATCGACCACCCAACCCTGATTCCCCGTGCGCCGGCCCTGTGCCGGCGCTTTCGGTTTGGGCCCCCACTCTGGCGCTTGCTCTCGCTGCGCCACACCCGTCGAGGTGATCCATGTTGAAACGTCTGCCGCTTCTCTGTGCCGCCCTGTTTGCCCTCGCGGCCTGCAGCAATTCCAGCGATACCACCAGCGCACCGACCGCCGCCCCCGTGGCAACGGCCACCGCCACCGCTCCAGCGGCACCGGCCAGCGTGGCGCCAGCACCGGCGGCGACCGCCACCACCATCATGGCCCCGGCCATGGCCAGCACCGCGCCAGCACCGGAGAGCGCCGTCGAGCCTGAGGCGGCCACCCCGGTCGCCAGCAGTGCCACGCCGTTCGTTGACGACGGCAAATGGGTCGAAGGCAAGAACTACTTCCTGATCGAACCGGCGCAGCCCACCAGCCAGCCGGGCAAGGTCGAGGTCACCGAGGTGTTTTCCTACGGCTGCCCCGCCTGCAACGCGTTCCACGCCACCGCCAACCAGATCGCCGCCAGCCTGCCCGCCAACGCGGTGATGACCTACCTGCCGGCTTCGTTCAACCCGCCGGAAAACTGGGTGATGCTGCAGCGCGCGTACTTCACCGCGCAGGCACTGGGCGTGGCCGAAAAGGGCAACGACGCCATGTACGACGCGGTGTGGAAGACCCGCGCGCTCAGCGCCATGAACCCCGCCGGCACCGGCCTCAAGCCCGCCAGCGCGCTGCCCACGATCGCCGATGCGGCCAAGGTCTACGCGCCGTTCGGCGTCGACCCGAAGGAATTCGAGGCGGTGGCCGCCTCGTTCGCCACCAACCTGAAAATGAAGCGCGCCGATGAGCGCGTGAAGGCGCTGGGCATTGAACAGACGCCCAGCATGGTGGTCAATGGCAAGTACCGCTACACCGTTGGCAGCGCCGGCGGTTATGCGCAGACGGTCGAGCTGACCCGCTGGCTGGTGGCGAAGGAAGCCGCCGGCAAGTAAGTCGCGCCCGGCACTTGAGGCGGGTCGCGAAGCCACCCATATCGAGAGGTCACATGAAGACATTTTCCCGCTTGCGTGTGTTGACCCTGGCCGCCGGCCTCATGCTTACCGCCGCCTGCACCGCGCAGCCCGGCCCGGCCACGCCCGCGCCTTATACCGAGGGCTCGGAGTACGTCACCTTGCCCGCGCCGAACCAGCGGCTCAGCAATGACGGCAAGGTCGAGGTGGTGGAGATCTTCTCCTACGGCTGCGTGCACTGCGCCCACTTCGCGCCGATGGCCGAGAAGCTGCGCAAGGAGCTGCCCGCCGGCGTGACATTCAAGCTGCTGCCCGCACCGTTCAGCGCGGAATGGCTGCCATATGCGCGGGCCTACTACGCCGCCAAGCAGCTGGGCGTGGTCGAGCGCACGCATCAGGCCTTGTTCGACGCCAAGTTCAAGCAGAACTACCCGATCAACTCACTGGACGATCTGGCTGATTTCTACGCGCGCCAGGGCGTGGATCGTGCCGAATTCCTGCGTATCGCCAACTCCGACGCAGCCACGGCCGCGATGAAGAGCGACCTGGACCTGATCCGCCATTGGCAGGTCGACAGCACGCCCACCATCGTGGTCGACGGCAAATACCGCATCACCGGCGTGAAGACGCAGGAAGAAATGGCTGCGGTGGCGCTGTGGCTGGCCAAGCGCGAGCTGACCGCCAGGAAATAAGCCCGGCGTCGGCCAGCGCACACGCTTTCACGTTTGCTGTTCCATGCTTGGCACCGCATCGGCCCGCCGACGCCTCCTTTCCCACGATGTGATGCGATGAACCGCGCCGTACCCACCACCAGCAGCCCCGCAAGCGGCAACGAACGCCGCTTGCGCCTGCTCAGCTGCAACATCCTGGCGGGCGGCAGCGTGCAGCGTTATCGCGAGTACGTCACCCGCAGCCTCAGCGCGGTGCTGCCCGGGCGCAGCAAGATGGACAACCTGGACCGGCTGGCCGAGGTGCTGCCGCAGTTCGACGTGATCGGCCTGCAGGAGGCCGACGCCGGCAGCCTGCGTTCGGGTTTCCTCAACCAGACGCGCTACCTGGCGGAAACCGCCGGCATGCCGTTCTGGAGCCACCAGCCCAACCGGCCGATGGCGCGGCTGGCGCATTCGGCCAATGGCCTGATCAGCCGGATGGAGCCGCACGCCGTGCTGGATTACCCGCTGCCCAGCCGCATCCCCGGCCGCGGCGCGCTGCTGGCGCAATTCGGTGAAGGCCCCAATGCGCTGGCGGTGATGATCGCGCACCTGTCGCTCAGCGCCGCGGCCCGCGCGCAGCAACTGGGCTTCATCGCCGAGCTGCTGCAGGATTTTCCGCACGCGGTGCTGATGGGCGACCTCAACACCGAGCCGGGCAGCACCGAGATGGCCCGGCTGTTCGCCAAATGCAGCCTGCAGCCGCCCGCGCAGGCGACGCCCACGTTTCCCAGCTGGAAACCGCGGCGGGCGCTGGATCACATCATCACCTCGCCCGGCATCGTGCTGGACAAGGTCTGGGCGCTGCCTCAGGCGTTCTCCGACCATCTGCCGCTGGCGGCGGAAATCCGCTTGCCGGCCAACGTCGGCAGCGTCGCCAACGGTCACCGCGAATGACGACCACCGCCGGACAACGGTGGCGAACCGCCCTGCCCTGGCTGCTGCTGGCGCTGGTGGGCGTGGGCGCCGCGGTGCTGCGCTACGGCCTGATCGAAAGCAGCGCGATGGGTCAGCTGTGCGGCGCCGCCAACGGCCCGTGGTGGTGCAGCGTGCGGCAATGGCTGGTGCTGGGTTTCCTGCATGACATCTACGGTATCGCGGCGCTGATCGCCGCGGCTGCGGCTCTGCTGCACCGAAGCGCATGGCTGGCGTGGCTGGCCGCGGCGCTGGGCGTGTTTGCGCTTGAGCTCTATTGCTTCGAAGCGGGCGCGCTGGCCCTGCTGATCGGCTGCCTACGCCTGTTGCGTCGGCAGGCCACGCCGCCGCGCAGCGCGCCACCAGCCGAGCAACACCGGCACGGCCAGCAGCAGGTTCAGTCCCAGCCATAACCAGCTGGCGGGATTCAGGCCACGCTCCTGCACCAGCACGATGCTGCCCAGCAGCAGCAAGGCGACGGCCAGGAAGCGCGCCTCCAGCAACGGTGCCGACACCGCGCGCGGGCTCAGCCACGCGGCCAGCGCAAAACCCACGCAAGGCAACGCGAACAGTCCCAGCGGGAAATCGCGGTAGCGGCCGTCGAACACCAGCAGCAAGCCGTAGAAAGCCAGTACAAACAGCCAGCCGAAGCGCACCGGCAGCATCGGCAGTTCCGCCCGCTGCTCGCCATCCAGCCGTGCCGCGATCCAGCGCGCCAGCCACAGCGCGGTGCCCAGCGCGCAAAGGCAGGCGATGGTCGAGATACTCCATTCCCAGGCGTCGCGGCAGGCGTAGGCCATTTGCCGCGCCTGCCACGCCAGCGCACCGCCACTGGCCCAGCCGGCCAGCATCAGCGCCAGTCGTCCGCGCCAACGCCGCCGCCAGCCGCCGACCAGCACGAACAGCAGCGCGCCGGCGCCCGCGGCGGCTTCACCGATCCACCAGCGCGGCTCTTCCACCACCGGTCCCTGCATCGGGAATTTGGCTTTCGCCTGCGCGTCGAAGATGCCCCAGTAACCGCCGACGGTGCCTTCCTGCGCCCGCTTCCACGGTTGGTCGAACGCCTCGATCACGTTGTACGGCAGATCCACCTTCGCCGCGTAGCGCAGGAACTCGCGCAGGTAGCGCGCCTCGTTGATCACGCTGGCGGCGGCCCGCTGGCGCGGCCGGCCCGCGCTGGGCCAGCCGGTTTCGCCGATCATCACGCGCCGCCCGGGAAACGCCTGCTGCACCCGGGCATAGACCTCGGCCACGTGTTGCACGGCGCGCTCGGGCGCCACCGGCTTGTCTTCCCAATACGGCAGGATGTGGATGGTGATGTAGTCCACCGACGCGGCCAGTTGCGGGTAGCGCAGCCAGAATTCCCACACGTCGGCGTAGGTCACCGGCGCGTCCACCGCGTCGCGCACCTGACGCACGTAGCCCGCTAGCGCCGACGCCGACAATTCGCCGCGCAGCAGCACTTCGTTGCCCACGATCACGCCGCGCAAGGCCTGCGGTGTTTCTTTGGCCGCGGCGATGCCCAGGCGTACCTGTTCCTCATTGGCCTTCGGATCGGCGCCCAGCCAGATGCCCATCAGCACTTTCATGCCGTGGCGCGCGGCGATCCGCGGCACGGCGCTGAGGCCCTGTCCCTGCGAGTAGGTGCGCACGCAGTCGAAGCGTTGCGACAACACCTGCAGATCGGCATCGATCCGCTGCGGGCTGATGAAGGCGTTGGGATCGAGCGGGGTCTCCCCCGCATCGCGGAACGGTGCGTAGGACACGCAGGAAATCCGCGCCGACGGCGCATCCGGCAGCGCCACCGGCCGCCCTTCGACCCACCAGCCCAGGGCAACCGCCAACGCGGCGAGCAACAAACCCAGCCAGACGAACACCTGCGGGCGGTAGCGGGGCAACGATGGGGACGGCATGCCGGTCCTTGGTGGGTTGAAGCGTGGGAGCGCGCCAGTTTAGCAGCGCCGGCACCACGGCCTTCACGGCGGCGGTACGGGACGCATCCACTACACTGGGGATCGGCCAAAGAGGAGCTTCCATGTTTTTGAGTGCAGCGCCACGGCGCTTTATCTGCGGGTTGCTGGCAGCGGCCGGTGCTTTGCTGGCCATGCCACAGGCGCAGGCCGCGGCCTCCATCGATGCGCAGCGCACCGCGTTCAAGCAGGCCTACGCCGCCGCCAGTCAGGGCGATCCCGGCTGGCGTACGCTGGCGGCCGGCCTGCACGACTACCCGCTGTACCCGTACCTGCCGGCCGCGGCGCTGGAACACGACATCCGCCTGATCGACCGCGCCGCAGTCGAGGATTATCTGGCGAGCTACCCCGACCTCATCCCCGCCGCCGACCTGCGCCGCGATTTCCTGCGCGAGCTGGCGCGACGCGAGGACTGGGCCGACTTTACCGCGCTGTACCAGCCCGGCCTGGGCGACGCGCTGGCCTGCAACGCGCTGCAGGCCAGCCTGGCCGGCGGCGGCACGCTCGATTTCCAGCGCGACCTGGCCGCGTTGTGGGCCAAGCCCGACCTGCCCGGCGCTTGCGATCCGGTGCTGAGCGCCGCGCACGACCAGGGCCTGCTGACCACGGCGCGCTTGTGGGATCGGATCGATCGCGCCGCCGACGCCGGCAAGGCCGGCACCGTCGCCAGCCTGGCATCCTGGCTGCCTGCCGCCGATCAGCCCACCGCGCTGCACCTGGCGCAGGCCTGGCGCGACCCGGCCGCCGCCGTGGCCGCCGCATCCGGCTGGACCAGCAGTGAGCGCAACACCCGGGCCGCGACGCTGGCCCTGACGCGGCTGGCACGACGCCAGTCCACCAGTGCCGACGCGGGCTGGCAGACGCTGCAAGGCCGCTTCCCGTTCAGCGAGGCCCAGCGCAACCACATTCTCGCCACGCTGGCGCTGTTCCACGCCACCGATTTCGACGACCGCGCGCTGGCACGGCTGATCGCCCTGCCGCCTGCCGCGCAAACCGACGCCACCTTCGAGTGGCGCGCCCGCGTGGCGCTGGCGCGACAGAACTGGCCGGCGGTGATCGCGGCAATCGAGGCGATGCCGGCGACGCTGCGCCAGGACGGCGAATGGCGCTATTTCCATGGCCGCGCGCTGGCCGCACAAGGCGATGCCGCCGAGGCGAAAAATCAGTTCAAGACGTTGGCGGACGAAGCGACCTTCTTCGGTTTCCTGGCCGCCGACGAGCTGGGCCAGCCGTACGCCATCTGCCCGCTGACGCTGGCCGACGACCCCGCACAGCAGGCCGCTCTGCTGGCACGGCCGGGGCTGCAACGCGCGCTGGAGCTGTTCGCGGTCGACCTGCCGAAACCGGCGCGGCGCGAATGGAACCGCGCCCTGCAAGGCGCCGATCAGGCCACCGTGCGTGCGGCCGCCGCGCTCGCCAACCAGCGCGGCTGGTACGACCGCGCCGTGTTCGCCTTCAGCAGTGGTGACGCCTTGCGCCTGTACGACCTGCGTTTCCCGCTGGCCAGCCAAGATGGCCTGGTGCCCCAGGCCGAAGCAGCCGGGATCGATCCGGCGTGGGCCTACGGCATCCTGCGCGCGGAAAGCGCCTGGATGAGCGACGCCCGCTCCGGCGCCGATGCGCGCGGACTGATGCAGTTGCTGCCCAGCACCGGCGCGCTGGTGGCACGGCGCAACGGCATGAGCTGGGGCGGCGGCGACACCCTCTACGACCCGGTCACCAACATCGCGCTGGGCACGCGTTATCTGGCCCATATGGCGTCGCGTTTCGACGGTTCGCCATGGCTGGCCAGCGCCGCGTACAACGCCGGTCCCAACCGCGTCGACCAGTGGCTGGCCGCGCGCGGCACGCTGGCGCCGGACGTCTTCATCGCCAGCATCCCGTTCAAGGAAACGCGCGAATACGTGGCCCGCGTGATGGCGTTCAGCGTGATCTACGACTGGCGCCTCAACGGCACCGTGATTCCGCTGACGACCCGCCTCAGCACCATCGGCCAGCCGTATGCGACAGCGGCGGCGAACGCCGCGCGCAAGGCCATCAGCTGCCCGGCCAGCACGGCACCGGCGGCGGCAACGTCCGCCGCCGCGCCGGTCGCCACCTCAGCCGACGGGCGTTGAGCATGCCCGCCCAACAACTCGTCGTGCTCGGCGGCACCGGTTTCGTCGGCCGCCACCTGGTGCCGCGACTGGCCGCCGATGGCCACCGCGTCGTGGTGCTGAGCCGCAACCGCGAGCAGCATCGCGAGCTCGGCGTGCTGCCCGGGGTGCAGGTGCGCAGCGCCGACGCGCACGATCCGGCTGTCCTGCAGCGCGAGCTGGCCGGCGCCGATGCCGTGATCAACCTGGTCGGCATCCTCAACCCGCGCGGCATCCACAGCTTCGAGCACGTGCACGTGGAACTGGTCGAGAAAGTGATCGAGGCCTGCCGCGCCAACGGCGTGACCCGGCTGCACCAGATGAGCGCGCTGAAGGCCGGCCAGGGCCTGTCCAACTACCTGAAATCGCGCGGCCAGATGGAGGCACGCGTGCGCCAGTCCGGCCTGGACTGGACCCTGTACCAGCCCAGCGTGATGTTCGGCGAAGGCGATGGCCTGGTGAACCGGTTCGGCCGCCTGCTGCGTCAGCTGCCGGTGCTGCCGCTGGCGCGCGCCCAGGCGCGGCTGGCGCCGACCTGGGTGGGCGACGTGGCCGCGGCCATCGCCCGCTGCGTCGACAACCCGGCGCTCGGCCGCCAGCGCTGCTTCGAGCTTTACGGGCCCGATGTGTTTTCACTGGGCGAGATCGTGCGACTGATCCGCGACGCCAGTGGGCGCCGTACGCCGATCCTCGCACTGCCCGACGGCCTCGGCCGGCTGCAGGCGCAACTGGCCGAACTGCTGCCGGGCAAACCCTTCTCGCTGGACAACTTCCGCTCGCTGCGCACCGATTCGGTGGGCAAGAACGACGGCTACGCCATGCTGGGCATCACGCCACAGGCGTTCGCCCCCTGGCTGCCACGGCTGCTGACGGCCTCCGCGCGGCAACGACGGCTGTCGGCCGCGCGTTCGTTGCGCCGCTGAGGCGCCTGCCACACAGTGGGGCACTTTTCGGCAGGCCGTCTGCCGGGAACCACCTGAAGGGGTTTACACGAATGTCATCGAGCTCCTGGATGCGAATGCTGGTGCTGGCCACCGTGGCGTGGGGCGGCGTGCTGTGCACGTCGGCGGCGCGGGCGGGCATGTTCGGCTGCACCCCCGAGCGCAGTGGCGTGTGCGCCACCAGTGGCTGGCGCGATGCGCTGCTGAATGCCAACGCGCCCGAGCTCATCGCACCGGCGTGGAAGTTCCATACCGGTCGATTGAACCGCTCCAGCCCGGTGGTGGCACACGACACCGTCTACGTCGGCAGCCACGACGGCAACCTGTACGCGCTGGGCGCGGTCGACGGCAAGAAGAAGTGGACGTTCCACACCGACGGCGAACTAACCTCCTCGCCGGCCACCGATGCCACCTCGGTCTACGTCGCCGCCGGCGATGGCACGATCCACGCCGTCGACGCTGCCAGCGGCAAATCGCGCTGGACGTTCCGCACCGGCAAGCCGTTGCCGCCGCCGTACATGGGCTGGGATTTCTACCAGTCCTCGCCCGTCGTGGCCGACGGCGTGGTGTACGTGGGCAGCGCCGATGGCCGCGTGTACGCGCTCGACACGGCTGACGGCAAGCCGTTGTGGTCGTTCCAGACCCAGGCCCGCGTGCGTGCTACGCCAGCGGTGGCCGATGGCGTGGTCTACGCCGGCAGCATGGATGGCAAGCTCTACGCGCTGGACGCCCGCAATGGCAAACCGCGCTGGACGTTCAAGACCGCGGGCAATGCCCAGTTTCCGCTGGGCGAAGTGCAATCGTCACCCGCCGTGGCCGGCGGCACGGTGTATTTCGGCAGTCGCGATGGCTTTCTCTACGCGCTGGATACCCGCACCGGCACCAAGCGCTGGGCGTTCGACAACCAGGGCTCATGGGTGATCTCCAGCCCCGCGGTGGCCGACGGCGCGGTCTACGTCGGCACTTCCGATGCGCATACCGTGCTGGCGGTCGATGCGGCCAGCGGCAAGCAGCAATGGTCGTTCGATGCCCGCGGGCGCGTGTTTTCCTCGCCGGTGGTGGTCGGCAAGGCCGTGTACGTGGGCTTATGCGATGGCGAGCTGGTGGCGCTGGACCGACCCACCGGCAAACTGCTGGGCTACGTGTCCACCGAAGGCACGGTCTACTCGTCGCCCGCGGTGCACGACGGCAGCGTGTATTTCGGTAGCGACGACGGCTTCATCTACGCCGCCCGCTGAACACCATGACGATGCGCATGCGCGGCGCGTGGCAAGATCGCGGCATGCGTATCTATCTTGTCGGCGGCGCCGTCCGCGATGCCCTGCTGGACCGACCGGTGGTGGACCATGACCACGTAGTGGTCGGGGCCACGCCGGACGACCTGCTGGCGCTGGGTTACCGGCCGGTGGGCAAGGACTTTCCCGTGTTCCTGCACCCGGACACGGGCGAGGAATACGCGCTGGCGCGCACCGAGCGCAAGACTGGTCGCGGCTATCACGGCTTTGTATTCCAGGCCGACGCCACGGTGACGCTGGAGCAGGATCTGGCGCGCCGCGACCTCACCATCAACGCGATCGCGCGCGACGAACACGGCGCATTGACCGACCCGTTCGATGGCGTGCGCGATATCGAGGCGCGGGTGTTGCGCCACGTGTCGCCGGCGTTCGTGGAAGACCCGGTGCGGGTGCTGCGCGTGGCCCGTTTCGCCGCCCGCTTCGCGCCGCTGGGTTTCACCGTGGCCGCCGAAACCATGGCCCTGATGCAGCAGATGGTGCGCGATGGCGAGGTCGATCACCTGGTGCCGGAGCGCGTGTGGGCGGAAACGCGCAAGGCGCTGACCGAGCCGCGACCTTCGGCCTTCCTGCGCGTGCTGCGCGAAGCCGGCGCGCTGCGCGTGCTGTTTCCCGAGGTGGATGCGCTGTATGGCGTGCCGCAGCGCGCCGAGTTCCACCCGGAAATCGACACCGGCGTGCACGTGGAAATGGTGCTGGATGCCGCCGCGAAACTGGCGCCGCGCAACGACCTGGTCGGCTTCTGCGCGCTCACCCACGACCTGGGCAAGGCGTTGACGCCGGCCGATGCGCTGCCCCGCCACATCGGCCACGAACAACGCGGGTTGGCCCCGCTGCGCCAGCTGGCGGCGCGATTGAAGGTGCCCACCGAACATGCTGCGCTGGCCGAGGCGGTGTGCCGCGAGCATCTGAATGCGCATCGCGCGTTCGAACTGAAACCGGCCACCGTGGCCAAATTGCTGTCCTCGCTGGATGCCTTGCGGCGCCCGGCGCGACTGGACGCTTTCCTGGCCGCCTGCATGGCCGACAAGCGTGGCCGCCTCGGTCACCAGGACGACGCTTACCCGCAAGCGGATTACCTGCGCGAGGCCTGCGCCGCGGCCGCCGCCGTCAATGCTTCCGCGTTCGTGGCGCAAGGCCTGGCCGGGCCGGCCATCGGCGCGGCGATGGAGCGGGCGCGCATCGACGCCATCGCCACGGTGAAAACTAAGCTTCCAGCAAGCTGATCGCGCTATAAAGCCGCAACACTGATCGCCCGCCCGGGACGCCGATCAACCCCACGCTTGCTGGAGCTGCCCGTGTCGCGCACCTACCCGCCCTCTTCAACATTGCGCCAGCGTTTCCGCCCGCTGCTGTGGCTGGGCATCGTCTTCCTGGCGATCGCGTTCGTCACCCGGGTGGTGTTGCTGGTGATGTCCGGCGCGGAAGTGCCGCACACGCCGGGCAACCTGCTCTACGCCTTCGGCGTCGGGCTGGGCTACGACCTGATCACCTTCATCTACGTGGCCTGGCCGATGGTGCTGTTCCTGTGGCTGGTGCCGACGCGGACCGGACGCATGCACGGGCTGCGGCGCTGGCTGCTGTGCGCCGCCGCGCTGGTGCTGACCTGCGCCCTCTGCCTGGTGGTGCTGCACCTGATGTACCACGCCACCTTGAGGACCACCTGGCCGGCGATCCTGCCATTCCTGTTCGTGCTGCCACTGACCGCGTTCACCTATACCTCGCGTGCCGGCCAGTGGGTGCTGTACGGCTTCGCGCTGCTGTTGCTGTACGGGCTGCTGTTCGTGGCGGCGTCCGAACTGGTGTTCTGGAACGAGTTCAGCGTGCGCTTCAATTTCATCGCGGTGGACTATCTGGTCTACACCACCGAGGTGATCGGCAATATCCGCGAGTCGTATCCGATCGACCGCTGGCTGGCTCTGCTGGTGGTCGGCGCGCTGGTGCTGTTCGCGATCAGCCGGCGCGGCCTGCGCGCGCGCGATGACGGCAGCCGCTTCTGGCAGCGCGGCAAGGTGGCGCTGCTGTGGCTGGTGCTGACCATCATCTCGGTCGCCGCGGTGAACGGCGGCATGAAGGACCGCACCGGCAACAACTACGTCAACGAACTGGCCGGCAACGGCATCTACCAGTTCTTCAACGCGTTCCGCAGCAGCCATCTCGACTACGCGAAGTTCTACCGCACCCTGCCGGAGGACGAAGCGTTCCGCCGCGTACGCGAGATGCTGAAGACGCCCGACGCCACCTATGTCAGCGACGACCCGCGCGACCTCACCCGCGCGATCCGCCATGCCGGGCCGGAGCGGCACCTCAACGTGGTGCTGATCAGCGTGGAAAGCCTGTCCGGCGATTACCTGGCCACGTTCGGCAACAAGGAAGGCATCACGCCGTATCTCGACTCGCTGGTCGGCCAGAGCATGTTCTTCGACAACCTCTACGCCAACGGCACGCGCACCGTGCGCGGGCTGGAAGCGTTGTCGCTGTCGGTGCCGCCCACGCCCGGCGACTCGCTGCTGAAGGAAAAGCACAACGAAAACCTGTTCTCGCTGGCGGACATCTTCAACGACCGCGGCTACCAGTCGGACTTCGTCTACGGCGGTTACGGCGAGTTCGACAACATGAACCAGTTCTTCGGCAGCAACGGCTACCGCACGGTCGACCGTCGCGACATCCCGAAGAGCGCCACGATCCACAGCGAAAACGTGTGGGGCGTGGCTGACGAGGATATGTACACGCTGGCGCTGGGCCAGATGGACCAGATCCACGCGGCGGGAAAACCCTTCTTCCTGCACATCATGACCACCTCCAACCACCGCCCGTACACCTTCCCCGAAGGCCGGGTGAAGCAGGCAGAGCACACCCGCGCCGGCGCGGTGGCGTACACCGACTGGTCGATCGGTGATTTCATCAAGCGGGCGCGGGCGAAGCCGTATTTCAACGACACCGTGTTCGTGATCACCGCCGACCACTGCGCCTCCAGCGCGGGCAAGACCAGCGTGCCGGTGAACCGCTACCACATCCCGCTGTGGATCTACGCGCCGGCGCACATCAAGCCGCAGCGGGTCGAACGGCTGACCAGCCAGATCGACATCGCCCCCACGTTGCTGGGCCTGCTCGACTTCAGCTACCGCTCGCGCTTCTTCGGCTACGACGTGTTCCAGCTGGAACCGGGCCGCGAACGCGCTTTCCCGGCCACCTACGAAAAGCTGGGCTATCTGCACAATGACGTGCTCACCGTGCTGGAACCCGGCCGCAAGCTGGAGCAGATGAAGCCGGATTACGTCACCGGCGACGGCGCCGCCATCACACCGCAGAACGAGGAGCAGATCGCCCAGACGATCGCCTACTACCAGGTCGCCAGCGACCTGTTCAAACGCGGCAAGCTGGTGCGCCGGCCGGACGACGCCCTACCGGTGCAGCCACTGACACCACCGACCGTCACCGCGCCTGCCGCGGCTGCCAGTAGCGGCAGGCGATGACGCCAGGCGTGTGGGCGCGCTGACCCCTCACCGGGCGCGCCTGCGACCAACAGCCGTTTCGATGCCCGCCAGCACGCGGGCCAGTGGCGTGCGCAGCAACAGCAACCCCACGAACACGCCGACCACATCGGCCAGCACGTCCCAACCGCTGGCATCGCGTGGCGGGTCCAGCCACTGCGCAAATTCGATGAACAATCCGAACGCGAGACAGCCCAACACGGTCCAAGCGCGTGCGCGATGGCCGCGGTAAACATTGCCCCACCAGCCCATCAGGCAGCAGAAAGTGGTGGCGTGCAGCAGCTTGTCGCCGTAGGTGAATGACAACGTGATGCCCGGGTCCGGCGTCAGCGCCATCCATGTCACGAACAGCATGATCGCGCCGCCCAGCACCACCCAAGCCCCATGCCAACGCAACCTTCCGGACGTCTGGACGTCCATCGCCTTGCTCAAAGCCGTCCGCCCTGGTCGGCCGCCATCAGCTCGGCCGGCAACGCCAGCACATCGAGTCCGCGCGCCAGCAGCATCGCCTGGAAGCGCTCGCCCATCTGGTCGGGCAGCATCAAGGTCTTGACCTGCTGCGACAGGCGGTAGCGCGCGTGTTCGTCCGCAGCCTGCGCCTGCTCGTGCTCGAAGATGGCCTGCAGGCCGGCGCCGATCAGGAACTGCGCCTGCGGCAGGTAGGCGGCCACGGAGAAGCCGGCGCTGTTGCCGGCCTCGGCCAGCGCAGTGAAATCGACCGAGGCGGTGAGGTCGTTCAGGCCCGGCAGGTACAGCGGATCGTTGTGCGCATGGTGGCGGTAATGCGCCATCAGCGTGCCGTCATCACGCTGCGGCAGGTAGAACTCGCGGCGCACGTAGCCGTAGTCGATGAACAGCATCAGGCCCGCCACCAGCGAACCGGCCACGGCCTGGATCCAGTACGGCAGCTGCGGCAGGATTTCCGAGCGGTAGCCGGCGGGGAACTCGTTGCCGATGTCGCGCTCGACATGGCGCACGGCGCCACCTACCAGTGCATCGGCGGGGCGATCGACGCGCATCAGGCGGCCCTCGCCATCCAGCGCCACGTATTCCTCGTACACCTCGCCGTCGCGCAACGTGAAACGCGTCGCCGGCAGCGCGTCGATCACCTCGTTGGCGAACAGCACGCCGCGCCAATCCTGCTCGGGCGGACGATCCAACCAGCGCACGCGGGCATTCAGATCGGCCGGCAAGCTGGCGGCGAGGCGTTCGCGCTGGCGCTCGCGCAGGTCAGCGCTGGGCTCAAGAATCAGGTAATGACGCGGCAGCGTGCCGCTGTCCGCGAAGGCCAACAAGGCCGCTTCGGCAAACGCACCGCTGCCGCCGCCCAGCTCGAGGAAATCCGCCTCGTCGCCCAGCGACGCCAGCGTGGGCTGCAACGCGTGGATCACGCAGCGCGCAAACAACGGCCCCAGCTCGGGCGCGGTGACGAAGTCGCCGGCGGCGCCGAACTTGGTGCGGCCGGCGCTGTAGTAGCCCAGCCCCGGCGCGTACAGACAACGCTCCATGTATTGCGAAAACGGCAGCGGCCCGTGCGAGGCGATCATCTCGCGCAGCAGCTGCAGCAGATGGTCGGAATGCGCGCGCTCGTCGGCGCTGGGTTCGGGGAGTCGGGAAGGCATCGGCTTTGACGGGTGGTGATAGCGCCGCAAGCATAGTGGATACGGCCCACCGCTCCTGCCATTCCCGATTCCCCATTCCCTGTTCCCAGCTCCTCAAAAATCCTTCTGCACGCTGAGGTAGACGCCACGGCGCGGGGCGAACTGCGGGGCGCCGACACCGATGCCACTGCCATCGCGCAGCGCGTAACTGCGGTCGAGCGCGTTGAGCAGCGCCAGTTGCGTGTGCAACTTGCCGCTGTCACCCAGCATGAAGTCATGCGCGACGTTGAGGTTCAGCTGGAAATACGCCGGCAGCGAGGCACCGTTGGGCACGTCGCCGTCCTTGCGCAGGCCGCTGCCGAACAGGTAGTCGGCGCCGACCTTGGTGCGATCGTTCAACGCGTAGTGGATGCCGCCGGACGAAGTCAGCTTCTGGTCGTGATCCAGCAGGGTCCAGTGGTTGTCGATGTAGGCCAGGTCAGCCGGATCGAAGTTGTACTGGCTGGTGATGATGCGCTTGCCGATGGCCTTGCCCAGCGAGGCGTTGAAGTACGCCGACAGCGGTCCCTGCGCGTAATTGGCGGTGAATTCCACACCCTTCACGCGGCCGTCGGCCAGGTTGAAGGTGGAATAGACCAGCGCCGAGCCAAACTGTCCTTCATCCTGCAGCCGCTGCACCTTGCGGTAGTACGCGTCCACACCAATGGTCCAGGCCGTGCCGATGGTTTGCTGGATGCCGGCATCGAAATAGTCCGAGCGCTCGGCCAGCGGCGTGTTGTTGCCGCTGTCGGCCACCGCGTTGGTGGTGCCGTCGAACTTGGCGATGTTGCTGCTGGCGATCATCTCGGTGGCCGGCGGCGTGAAATAGCGCGAGTAGCCGGCATGCACCACGGTGCTGTCGCTGGCCTGCCACACCAGGCCCAGGCGCGGGCTCAACTGGCTCTCGGTGCGGGTCAGCTGGTACTTGTCGCCGCGCAGGCCGTAGTTAAGCGTCCAGTCTTCGCCGAGGCTCCATTCGTCCTGCACGTAGGCGGACCAGGTTTTGGCAATGAGGCGGCTGTTGTCGAGGATGTTGAGCGGCGTGGTGCTGGCCTGGTTGCCGTCGGCATCGGCGGGAAACACCCACGCATCGTTGCCGCTGGCGGCGCGCTCGAAGCTGCCGTAAAGGCCGTAGCGCAAGGTGTGGCTGCTGCCCATCGGCATCGCGAAATCCGCCTGCAGCGTGCTGGCGCGATTGCTGCGGCCGACGTCGGAGGCGACGCCGTTGAACATCAGTTCGCCGATCCGGTCCGGACTGTAGGCCACGCTGGTGTAGCGCTGGCCCAGCGACACCTGGTAGTTCGTCGCGCCCACCTTGCCTTGCAGGGCCAGCACGCCGAAACGGGTGTTTTCGCGCTGACGCTCGTTCAGATCGGCCGAATTGAAATCCACCGTATCGAGGTAGCCGAACTCCGGTTGCTGGTTCGGGTTGTTGGGGATTTCGAAGCGGTTGTTGCTGACGCCGAACAGGAAGCTGAGGCGGGTGGTGTCGTTGATCAGGTAGCTGATGTCGCCGAAGCCGCGCGCCTGGTTGGTGTGGTCGTGGACGGGCTTGCGGCTGGCGGTGGGGTTTTCGATGCCGGCGTCGTTTTCCATGTAGTTGCCGGTAAAAAACCAGCTCCAGCGATCGGCGTTGCCCCAGATCGAGGCGTTCGGATTGAGCGTGCCGAACGAGCCGCCGGTGATGCCCACGCTGCCGCCGTTGCCAAGGTCATGGCCGCTGCGGGTGGTGATGTCGACCACGGCCGCCGTGCGCAGGCCGTACTGTGCCGGCAGCGCCCCGTCGAGCAGCTTCACGGTCTGGATCGTGCGCGTGTCCAGGGTCTGGCCGAAGCCGGAGATCGACTCGGGGATGATCACACCGTTGATGCGGTATTGCAGGTTGGCGTGATCGCCGCGCACATGCAGGCCGCCGTAGGAATCCTGCACCACGCCGGGCGCCTGCAGCAGCACCTGGTTCATCGGCGTGGACGCGCCCAGCGGCAGTTGCGCGATGGCCTTGTGGTCGATCACGTACTGGCTGCTGCCGGTGTCGGGCGACAGCGCGTTGCGCGCCTGGTCCAGCGCGGCCGACACGTCGATGACGCTGAGATTCTGCGCATTGCTCTCCTGGGGCAGCGCGGTTGCCGCTGGCGCATCGGCCGCAAGGGCGCGGGTGGACGGCACGGCCAGCGCGACGGCAAGGCTCGCGGCGAGCAGGGAAGGGTTCATCAGGGATTCCAGTGGGGCGGGGAGATTTATTGTTATGTTATAACATATCTATTCGATCGCAAGCGCCCCCTGCCGCAAGTCACGGGCCGCTGGGAAGCCCTGCTTTTTGTAGGAGCGACTTCAGTCGCGATGCCTTTCGTCGATGAACCAGAAGCATCGCGACTGAAGTCGCTCCTGCGAGCCCGTGGCGCCACCCGCGCTTCACGTCGCGTGCCTACACTGGCGAGTGAGTGCGTCCACACCGGCACGCCGCCACGGAGTCCGCATGCCAAGTCGCAGCGAAAACGTTCCCGCCACCCTCATGCCCACCGACCACGGCCGCATCGCGCAGGCCGTGCTGGACTTCGTCAGCCAGGTACCGGCGAGCCGCATCGGCCACAGCACCGACCCGGACAGCGAGGCGCGCAAGCTCGCCACCCGCGCGGCCCAGCGCGCGGCGCTGGCGGCCGGTTCACTGGCCTTGCCGCCCGGCCCGCTGGGCTGGCTGACCTTGTTGCCGGAGTTGGTGGCGATCTGGAAAATCCAGGGCCAGATGGTCAGCGACATCGCCGCCGCCTACGGCCGGCACGCCACGCTGGGGCGCGAGCAGATGTTGTGGTGCCTGTTCCGGCACACTGCGGCGCAGGCGTTCCGCGACCTGGTGGTGCGCATGGGCGACCGGCTGGTATTCCGCCGCATGTCGCACAGCGTGGCGCAGCGGGTGGCGCGCCAGGTGGGCGTCAAGATCACCCAGCGCACCTTGAACAAGGGCCTCTCGCGCTGGCTGCCGGTGATCGGTGCACTGGGCGTGGGCGCGTATGCGTACTACGACACGGGACAAGTGGCGCAAACGGCGATCGAGATGTTCGAGAGCGAGATCGCCGTCGAAGGTGACGCCGACGAAGGCGCTGGTGATGGCGCCGCGCCGGCCAAGCCGAAAGCGAAACCGTCGCGCAGCAGCGGGGAGAAGTCCGTCGTCGGCGCCGCACGCAAGGTGGCGGGCACCGCGCGCAAGGCGGCCAAAACGGCGCGCAACGTCGTGGGCAGCGCAAGCAAGGCGGCCGGCGCGGCGCACAAGACGGTCAGCCGGAAACCGCGCAAGCCCACGCCGGAATGAGCGTGGCCGCAGCGTGGCGGTGACGCCCCGCCGGGCTTTGCGGCAAGCTGTGGGTCGAATCGTCGTGGAACCGATGCATGAAGTCACCCACTGAACGTCCCGTCGTCCTGATCACCGGCGCCGCCCGCCGCGTGGGTGCGGTGATCGCGCACACGCTGCATGCGGCCGGCTACGACGTGGCGCTGCACTATCGCCACTCCGCCGCCGAGGCCACCGCGCTGGCCGACACGCTGGAACGGCAACGCGCAGGCAGCACCTTGCTGCTGCAGGGCGAGCTCGCCGATACCGCCGCGCTGCCCGCGCTGGTCGAGTCGTTGCTGGCGCATTACGGCCGGCTCGATGCGCTGGTCAACAACGCTTCCGCGTTCTACCCCACTCCCGTGGGCGAGGCCACGCCGACGCAATGGAACGAGCTGTTTGCCTCCAACGCGCAGGCGCCATTCTTCCTCAGCCAGGCGGCCGTGCCCGCGCTGCGCGAGGCGCGCGGCGGCATCGTGAATCTGCTGGACATCTATGCCGAGCGGCCGCTGGCGAACCACCCCTTGTACTGCATGGCCAAGGCCGCGCTGGCGGCGATGACGCGTTCGCTGGCACTGGATCTGGCACCGCTGGTACGCGTCAACGGCGTGGCACCCGGCGCCGTCATGTGGCCGAGCGACGGCAAGCCTTATGACGATCAACAGGCCATGCTGGCACGCACGCCCATGCAGCGCGCCGGCACGCCCGAGGACGTGGCCAGCGCGGTGCTGTGGCTGTTGCGCGATGCGCCGTTCGTAACCGGACAGGTGTTGCGCGTGGATGGTGGGCGCACGCTGTCGGTGTAACAACCGCAGCGCGGGAGGCCCCAGCTTTCCCTTCCCCCGTTTACGGGGGAAGGTGCCGAAGGCGGATGGGGGCCTCTTGATTTCGCTTTTGCACGGCGAAAAGCGCCCTCATCCGCCCTCCGGGCACCTTCCCCCGCAAGCGGGGGAAGGAAAGGCATCAGTCAGCGTGCCTTGAGCAGCTTGCCCAGCGTGTCCGGCTTGCTGTCGTCGCGCACCAGGTGCGGGTACTTCAGGCCGCCGTGGTAGTCGATGCGCACGGTCTTGTACTCGTCGAAGTTTTTCACCAGCAATTCCACCGGCTGGTTCTTGTCCTTCGCCGCGGCGGTGATCGCGTCCTTCAGCGCGTCGGCGTCGTACTCATGGTTGTTGACCGCCACCACGATCATGCCGGGGGAAATGCCGGCCTTGAACGCGGGGCTGTCCCACAGCACGTCGCCGATGGCGCCGCCCTTGCCGATCGACAGGCCGATCGAATAGGTGAGGTCGGCGGAATGCCGGCGTGCCTCGGCGGCCTTCACCATGTCGGACGGTTTGTCGTCGTAGACCAGCTTCCAGCCGTGCCCCTCGACGCCACCGATCAGCGGGCCGTGGCCATCCAGCCGCGTGCGCAGGTAGCTGTTCCAGTCATACGGCTGGATGTCGTTGAGGGTCTTGACCACGTCCTCGAACACGTAGGTGTTGACGCCCCAGTCGCCGTCGTTCATGCCGAAGAAGGCCTTGGCGAAATCGTCGATGGAGTGCTTGCCGCGGCTGAGGTCGCGCAGCTTGGCGTCCACGTCCAGCCAGATCATCTGGCCGCCGGAGTAGTAGTCCTCGCTGGCCTGGTAGTTGCGGTACGGCAGCGGCGCGCGCTGGGCGATGATCGGGTCGTTGGTGGTGTCCTGCAGGTTGCGCCAGCTGGCCAGGCCCGGGCGGCCGCGGTCATAGCGCGCCGCCACCTCGGCCAGCGCGTCGCGCGTCTGCGCTTCGCTCCACAGGCCCGAGCGCGCCGCCATCACGAAGCCCCAGAACTGGGTCTGGCCTTCGTACACCCACAGCAGCGAATCCTCCATCGGCACGTTGAAGCTGGGCGTGGTGAGGTCGGCGCCGCGGCGGTATTTGCCGTCCCACGAGTGGTTGAATTCGTGCGGCAGCAGGTCGCGGTCCAGTACGTTCTTGTCCCACTCGGTGAAGTAGCCGGTGCCCACGCCGTTCTCGCTGGAGCGGTGATGCTCCAGGCCGTTGCCGCTCATCTTGTCGCTCAGCGAGAACAGGAAATCGTAGTGGTTGTAGTGGCGCGCGCCGTACAGCTTGTACATCTGCTGCACCAGGTTGCGGTGCACTTTCAGCTGCTCCGGCGTGATCTCCAGATACTTCGGCGCATCGGCCACGATGTTGAGATGCACCGGCACCTTGGCGCCCGGGTCGAGATCCACGCGCTTGAAATATTTGCCCGCGTAGATCGGCGAATCGACCAGGTTGTCGTAGCTGATCGGCTTGAAGTGCACGGTGTCGCCGTCGCGCGACGCCACTTCCAGCGCACTGCCGAACTGCCAGCCGGCGGGGAATTTCACGCTGGCCTTGGCGGTGATCCCCTTGGTGGCGTAGCCGGCCGGGTACAGCGAGCTGGCGTTCCACTGCAGGTTCAGCATTTCCGGCGTCATCACCACGCGGCCCTGGTTTCTTTCCTGCGGCGAGAGAAACTGGAACGCCACCTCCACGCTGCTGGCGCCGGCCGGCACATCGACGTGGAAGGCGTAGACGTTCACCGTGTCGCGCTTCCACGGCAGCGTCTTGCCGTTGGCGGTCACTACCAGGCCGGCCAGCTTGTCGATCGGCCCGGTCGGCGAATGGTTGCCCGGCAGCCACTGCGGGTACAGCAGGGTCAGCGGACCGGGCTGCGCCGGGATGACCTCGTGCACGCGGAAGATGCGATGGGCCACGTCGGTGGCATCCACGTTGATCTGCACGGTCCCTTCGAACGGCACATCGCGCGGCGGTGGCACATCGGCGAAAGCCGCGAAGGAGCTGATCCCGAGGGCAACGGCGGCGAGGGCTGAAGTGAGGCTGGTGAGTTTCAAAAGCTTCTCCGGGGAAAGGGATCGGATCGGGCGCCCGACAGGCAGCGCCGCACCCGCAGCGCAAACGTAGCCACGCGGCTCGCCTGGAGCGTGTTTCGCAGGCAAAGCTGTCATGACAGAGATACGGCCCGTCGATGCTAGACCGGCGCCCCTGCGCTTAACCCATGCCGAAGGTCACGGCCCCACCCACTGGCGTGGCCTTGGCATCGATCTTGCTGAGTCACCCTCAGTGTCTTTGCGAGTTGATCCGTTCCCGCACCGCTTTCACCCACGAGACCTCCATGGCCGCCTTGTTCGAGAGCCGACGACACACCGACGACGCCGACCAGCGCCGCGAATACGTTCGCTATCTGGCGCGGCAGCGTGGCCCGATGATCCATGCACTGATGCTGGTGGCCACGCTGGCTTATGCCGTGGCGGCCATCGCCAGCACCTTCATCCGCAGCTCGGCCCTGCCGTTGCCGCTGCGATTGGCGCCGCTGCTGCCGCTGCTGCTGGTGGCCATGACGGCACGCCGCGCAAGCGAACCGCGACACCTCAGCCTGCTCGCGCTGCTGTGCGTGTTGTTGCTGGAAGGCGGCATCAACCTCAACAGCATCGGCAATGTCCACGGCGCCTCGGGCGTGATGCCGGGGTTGCTGCTGCCGGTGGCTTCGTCGGTGATCTGGCTGGCCCGCTGGGACTTCCTCTGCGCCATGGCGCTATGTGCGCTGGGCCCGCTGCCGATGCTTTTGCTCGGCGACATCGACCACACGCGGGTGGTGCAGTACGTGGTCTACATGTTCATCGCGATCATGCTTTCGACTGTGCTGCGGGCCTTCATGGCACGCACGCTGTTTGCGCAGTTTCAACTGGAGCAGCAGTTGCGCGAGCGCGCCAACACCGACGATCTCACCGGATTGCTGTTGCGCAACCGCTTCCTTGAACTGGCCCGACGGGCGCTGCGCGAGCTGCACCAGCTACAGCGGCCGGCATGCCTGCTCTATCTGGATGCCGACCACTTCAAGCTGCTCAATGACAACCACGGCCATGCCGCCGGCGACGCCGCGCTGGTGGCACTGTCCCGGGTATTGCGCAGGCAGTCACGCGGCACGGATCTGCTGGCGCGCATCGGCGGCGAGGAGTTTGCCCTGCTGCTGCCCGGCCTCGACCTGGCCCAGGCGTGCGGGCGCGACGAACTGCTGCGCCAGGCCGTACGCAAGGTCGAACGGCCGGACGGCCCGCTGACCATCAGCGTCGGCGTGGCCGCCTGCCAGCTGTCGCACGAAAGCATCGAAGCCCTGCTGGCCCGCGCCGACCAGGCGATGCGCGAGGCAAAGCGCGAAGGCCGCGACCGGGTCATCAGCAGCCGGCACCGCGCGGCCGAACAGGTCAATTGACGACGCCCGGCGGCACCTTGCCGCCGGGCGCCTCGTCACATCACGGTTCGCGTTCCAGCCGGCTGTGCCGGATGCCGAAGCCGAAATAGATGACCAGGCCCAGCGCCATCCAGATGATGAAGCGCTCGATGGTGATCCACGGCAGGCCGCCCAGCAGGTGGAAGCGGCCATCGCTGAACCATGGCCAGCCGATGATCAGGAACAGCGAAAACAGCATGCCCGCCGGAGCCACCAGCCACAGCGCCGGAGTGCGAAAGCCGCGCGGAAGATCCGGCCTGCGCACGCGCAACAGCAGCACCGAGCCGCAGATGATGATGAACGCGGCCAGCGTACCGATATTCACCAGCTCGGCCACCTCGCCGATCGGCAGCGAACCGGCCACCAGCGCGGTGAACACGCCCAGGATGATGGTCGGGCGCGCCGGCGTGCCGTACTTCGGGTGCACGCTGGCGAACCATTTCGGCAACAGGCCGTCGCGCGCCAGCGCAAACCAGATGCGCGCCGCGCCCAGCATGAAGGCGAACATCACGCTGGTGATGCCGGCCACCGCCGCCACCGAAATGATCCCGCGCACCCAGTGCAGGCCCAGCGCCTTGAACGCCGCATCCACCGGCGCCGGGCCGGCCAGTTGCTGGTACGGCACCATGCCGGTCAGCACCAGCGACACCATCACGTACAGCGCCATCGACACCGCCAGCGACAGCAACACGGCGCGCGGCAGGTCGCGCTGCGGGTTGGTCGATTCCTCCGCCGCCGTGGTCAGCGTGTCATAGCCGAACACCGCGAAGAACACGATGCTGGACGCGGCCAGCACGCCGCCCCAGCCGTACTGGGTCAACCCTTCGCTGGTGATCGCCGCGGGGATGAACGGGTGCCAGTTGTCGGTGTTGACGTAGAACACGCCCACGCCGATCACCAGCGCCACGCCAATCACCTTGATCGCCACGATCACGGTGTTTGCGCGCGCGCCCCATTCGGTCTTCACCGTCAGCATCCAGGCGATCAGCAAGGTGACCGCCGCGGCGATCACGTTGAACACCTTGCCGCTGTCCGGGTTTTGCGGGTCGTAGGCGCCCTGCGCCCAGACCGGCAAGTGCACGCCGAACAGCTGCTCGATCAGTGCCTGCACATAACCGGACCAGCCGATCGCCACCACGCCTACGATCAGCGCGTATTCGATCAACAGGTCCCAGCCGATGATCCAGGCGAACAACTCGCCCAGCACCGCGTAGCTGTAGGTATAGGCGCTGCCGGTAACCGGGATCAGGCCGGAAAACTCGGCATAGGCCAGCGCGGCGCAGGCGCTGCCCAGGCCGGCGATGAGAAAACTAAGCACGACCGCAGGGCCGGCATTGGCGGCGGCCTGCTGGCCGGCGAGAACGAAAATACCCACGCCGACGATCGCACCCACGCCGATCGCGGTGAGCTGCCACAACCCCAGCACGCGACGGAAATCGCCGCGCTGCCCGGCCTCGGCCTGCAGGTGTTCGATTGATTTGTGACGTACCAGTTTGGCGATAAAACCCATAGAGCTTTTCCCCTTGCGACAATGGGCCAGCATAACAAAGGCTATTTTTGGCGCATTTCACGCGGTTTCAGCGCTGTTCTAGTGCCTTGCGCCCCAACGCGGGATCGTCGGTGAAGAAGCCATCGATGCCGGTAGCGAGATAGGCGCGGATCTCGGCGATGGAGCCGGCCTCGTTGCATGCTTCCGGTGCTCCGCCATCGTGAAAATCGGCGGCAATGAAGATGTTTTCCGGGCGAAACGTGTACGGCTGCACCTGCAGCCCCGCCTCGTGCGCGTCGCGCACCAGCGTGGTCGGATGCGCCAACCGGCCATCGGCGCCAAGCGGAATGATCATGCGCGTCGGCGGCGCGATCGCATCGGCATACGTGGCGATCCGGTGCAGGCCTGCGGGCGTGAGCATCTGCGCATAGGTCAGCGTGCCATGCGCGGCCAGCACATCCGCCGGTTGCGGATGATCGTCATCGATCAATTGCAGCAGGCTGATGTTGGCGCGTTCCGGTCCCAGCCGGCGACGCAGGTACAACAGGTTGCCGATCTCGAAGGACTGCAGCTCCACCGGCGCATGGCGCGTGTAGCTGTGCGCGGCCAGGATATCCAGCACGCGATCCTCCATCGGCAGACCGAGTCCGCGCGAATAGCTGCCGTGCTTCAGCTCGGGAATGAGACCGATGGTTCGCCCGTGCAGGTTCGCCTGGACCGCCAGGAAATCGATGATCTCCTCCAGCGTGGGAATCGCGAACATGCCGTCGTAGCGCGTCCCGCGCAGCGGTGGCAGCCGCTCGCGGGCACGCAACCGTTTCAGCTCGGCCAGGGTGAAATCCTCGACGAACCAGCCCTCGACCAAGTCGCCATCGATGCGCTTGCGCGTGCGGCGGCGGGCGAACGCGCGGTGATCGGCCACGTCGGTGGTGCTGCCGATCTCGTTGCCGTGGCGCGCCACCGGGACGCCGTCGCGCGTCATCACCAGATCGGGCTCGATGAAATCGGCGCCGTCAACAATCGCCTTGGCGTACGACGCCAGCGTGTGTTCCGGCCGCCATGCGCTGGCGCCGCGATGGGCGATCACCCGCACCTGCGCGGCGATCGACAACGCCGGCGCCGGCGTTGTCACCGGGTGGCGGCAGGTGCGCCCAGCTGCTGCAGCCAAGCCTGCCGCGTGGGTCGATCCACCGGCACGCCATCAGCATTGCAACTGCCCAACCGGCACAGTTCGGCGCGGATCCGCGGCGCGTGCTGCACGATGATGTGGAAGATCGCGTTCTGCTCCAGCTCGCCATGGAACGCCGCCGCGCCGGGACCGCTGGCGAAAATCGCCACGTCCTCGCCGCCATGCGTTTCACCGCCCAGCGGCACCACCGCCTCCTGCATGTAGTCCGGAGCGGTGGTGTCGACGTGGGTGAGGTCAGGCCGCCCCTTGCTGATCGCCGTGAAATGTTTCGGCTGGTGCGGGAAATGTTTCGGCCCCTCGGGCTGCTCGTCGCTGGCACCGGTGTAGCCGGGGCCGTTGGCGAAACCCAGCGTGGTGTACGGCAAGCCGGTCGCGTCGTGCGCCAGAGCGCCCGTGCTTTCCTCGTCGTAACTGTCGGTGGTGCCGCGCACCTTGCCCAGGATCGGGTTGCCACGGCGCGGGTAGCCGGCGAAGGTCAACGTATGGCTGTGGTCGGCGGTCACCACGATCAGCGTATTGGCCGGGTCGGTGGCGTCCAGCGCGGCCTGCACCGCGTCGGCCAGGCTGATCGTTTCATCCAGCGCGCGGTACGCGTTGCCCGCATGCAGGGCATGGTCGATGCGGCCGCCCTCGACCATCAGGAAGAAGCCGTTCGGGTTCTGCTTGAGCACGGTGATCGCACTGCGCGTCATCTGCGCCAGGCTGGGTTCGCCGCCGGGGCCTTTCGAGCGCTCGTGTTCGTACTGCATGTGCGACGGCTCGAACAGGCCCAGCAGGCGTGGCGTGTGCGCCAGATCCAGCGCATCGAGCTGGGCGGTGTTCCAGACGTATTTCCCGTCGGGGTGTTTGGCCGTCCATTCATCAATGAGGTTGCGGCCATCGCTGCGTGCTCCCGTTTTCTTCGGGTATTCCGGATCGGCTACGCCGGCGGGCAGAAAATTCCGCCGCCCGCCGCCCATCGCCACGGTGAGTCCGTTGGCGGCGGGAAAGTCGATCAGCTGCGTCGCGAAATCCTTGCAGCCTTCGGCGCGTGCCGCGGCCGGCATCGCCGCGTCCACCTCCCAGTTGCGCTCGGGGAGATGCCCATAGGTGGCCGCGGGTGTGGCATGCGTGATCCGCGCCGTGCTCACCGCGCCGGTGCTCATGCCTGCGGCGGCCGCCAGTTCCAGCGTACTCACCAGTTCCTGCCCGCGGCTGGCGGCGCAGTCCTGCCGTTTCGGCACCTGCGACACGCCGATGAAGCCGGCGCGCGTCTTTACGCCGCTCATGATCGCGGTCATGGTGCCGGCCGAGTCGGGGGTCTGCTGATCGGTTTCGTAGGTGCGCGACAACGCGCTGAACGGCATCTTCTCGAAGCTGAGGCGGTAGCTTTCGCCATCCACGCCCTTGCGCTGGCCGGCCATGACGTGCGCGGCCGCGATCGTGGGGATGCTCATGCCGTCGCCCAGGAACACGATGACATTCTTCGCCCGCTGGCCATCGGCATGCGCCTGGGCGGAAGCCTGCGCGGCCTGCGCCGCGCCATTGCGGAACCACCATTGCGGCGTCTCGCCCTGCGGCCGCTGGATGGCCGGTACATCGATCGCAGCATGTGCGGACGTCGTCGACGGCGCGCTGGCGCAAGCACCCAGCAGCGAGAGCGTGATGCCGAGGATGAAACGGCCGGCGATGGTTGGGCGATGGTGCATGGCGATCCTCGGTGGGCGCGCGGGACGGCGCGAGCGCGGCATGATAATCGTTGAACATGACAAATCGGGTGATCACCGCCGACCGTGACTGACAGCATTGGCGTCGATGCGGCCGCATGCCTATCCTGCCGCTTTGCGCCCGGACGGCGCACGGAACCTTCCCCATGTCGAACCGCGCGCTGCTTCCGCTTGTTTTCGCCACCGCGCTGCTGGCCGGATGCGCCAGCCAGCCAGCCCGGCTGGTTTCGGCGCCGGAAGGCGCACGGGCGAGCGTGGCGATCCTGGAGACCACCGACGTCCACGCCAACGTACTCAGCTACGACTATTACAAGCTGAAATCGGACGACTCGCTGGGCTACGAGCGCACCGCCACGCTGATCCGCCACGCCCGCGACGAGTTTCCCAACACCTTCCTGTTCGACAGCGGCGACACCATCCAGGGCACGGTGCTGGCCGATTACCAGGCGTTGGTGAAGCCGGTGGGTTGCGGCCAGGAGCTGGCGATCTACCGGGCGATGGACGCGGTCGGCTACGACGGCGGCACCGCCGGCAATCACGAGTTCAACTACGGCCTGGGCTTCCTGTCGCAGGTCACCGGCACGCCGATGAATGTCGACGGCGGCCACGCCGACCGCTGCGCGGGGCCGCACTTTCCGCTGGTGCTGGCCAACGTATACAGCGCGCGCGATGGCAAGCCGATCTTCCAGCCGTGGACGGTGGTGACCAAGACCATCGAGGCGTATACCGCCGACGGCAGCAAGCTCGGCGTGCCGTTGAAAGTGGGCATCATCGGCTTCACGCCGCCGCCGATCATGGACTGGGACAAGCGGAACCTGGCCGGCAAGGTCACCGTCAGTGGCGTGGTCGAGGCGGCGAAAAGATACCTGCCGCAACTGCAGGCGCAGCATCCCGACCTGATCGTGGCGATCCTGCATGGCGGCCTCAACACGGCGCCGTACACCCCGACCATGGAAAACGCCGGCTGGTACCTGGCCGGCGTGCCCGGCATCGACGCACTGTTGCTGGGCCATTCGCACACCGAATTTCCCGGGCCGCGCTACGCGGGCATGAAGGACGTCGACGCGAAACGCGGCCTGGTGCGCGGCGTGCCCGCCGTGATGGGCGGCTTCTTCGGCAAGGACCTGGGTGTGATCCAGCTGGTGCTGGAGCGCAAGGACGGCCGCTGGGTGGTCAATCGCGACGAAAGCCACAGCGAGGTGCGGCCGATCTGCAAGACGAAGGATGATTGCGTGCCCGCCGATCCCGCCATCGCACCGCTGGTGCAGAAAGCGCATGAAGCCGCCATCGCCTACATCGACACCCCGATCGGCAAAAGCACGCTGCGCATGAGCAGCTATTTCGCCGACGAAGGCAACCTGACCGCGCTGGCGCCGGTCAATGCGGCACAGGCCGATTACGTGCGCAACCAATTGCCGCGACTGCATCCGGAGCTGGCGAAGGTGCCGGTGCTTTCCGCCGCGGCCGCCTTCCGCACCGGCTTCGGCGGCGTCGACGATTACACCGACGTACCCGCCGGCCCGCTGACCCTGCGCAGCGCCGCCGACCTGTACTTCTACCCCAACACCCTGGCCGCGGTGAAAACCGACGGCGCCGGGGTCAAGGCGTGGCTGGAAAAATCCGCCCAGCGCTTCAACCGGATCGACCCGGCCAAAACCGGCGAGCAAGCGCTGATCAACACGCGTTTCACCGGCTACAACTTCGACCAGATCCAGGGCGGCATTCATTACCTGATCGACGTGTCGAAGCCGGTGGGCCAGCGCATCGTTTCACTGACCCTCCACGGCAAGCCGGTGAGCCCGACCCAGCCGTTCATCGTGGTCACCAACAATTACCGCGCCAACGGTGGCGGCCATTTCCCCGGCCTGGACGGCGGCAGCATCGTGCTCAGCGTGGCGGACGGCAACCGCGAAGTCCTGGCCAAGTGGCTGGAACAACGCGGGACCGTCGGCGCCGCCGCGCTGGAACTGGCGACCTGGCGTTTCGCGCCGCTCAAGACCCGCGGCCCGGTGGTGTTCAGCGCACCCGGCGGCAAGCTGCCCGTGGCGCGTGCAGCAGGACTGACGAACATCAGCGTGCTTCGCGACAACGGCGACGGCACCGCGACCTACGCCATCGACCTGACGCACTGATCGGCGGCGCACCGATCGGCGCGGTACGGCGCAAGCGGCGCTCATTGCGGCGCCGCATTCCATCCACACGGCGTGTGCAGCACGCCGGAAGCGTCGCCCTGCACGCCGCATAAAGTTACAAATGAATCTGTTGACTGCAGTGCAGCAACGCCTTTATGGTCGACTTCATGTCGCCGTCATCCACGCCAGCACACATGCATCCCATGCCGCCTGATCGCGGCTCCGTGTCGCCGTCGTTCGACGCCATGATCATTACCGCCACGATTACCCCGATTACCATTACTGGCTTCGGGTGGGTATCCGTGCGCGCATAGAGTTACAGACGCAAACGGCCCCGCCCTCGATGATGCGGGCCGGCACACACCGATCACCGCCAGCGAGCACGGGCCTCTTCCGGAGAGGCAATCGTGAACACCTGCGCACCACCACTCGTCGATCAACTGCAGCCCTTGCCGCTGACCGCGACCACGCCCGGCTCGACCGTGCGCCGTCGCGTACTGGCTGTCGGGCTGATCGGCCCCGGTCGGGTCGGCAGTGCCCTGCTGGCGCAGTTGCGCGCCGCCCAACCGCGACTGGCTCGCGATGCCGGGCTTGATCTGCGACTGTGCGGCGTGGCCGCCAGCAAACGCATGTGGCTCGATTGCGACGACCCGGAACTGCGCGTCGGCCTCGGTAGCGGCGCCGAGCGCGCCCAGATCTGGCGCCCGGGCAACCTCGACGAATTCGCCGCCCATGTGACGGGCGAGGACGGCCGCCACGCCCTGCTGATCGACTGCAGCGCCAACGACGCCGTAGCCGAGCGCTACGCCGACTGGCTGGCGGCGGGCATCCACGTCGTCACCCCGAACAAGCTGGCCGGCAGTGGTCCGCTGGACCGCTGGCACGCGATCCGCGTCGCCTGCGCCAACGGCGGCGCACGTTTCCGCTACGAAGCCACCGTTTGCGCCGGCCTGCCGATCGTGCAGACCTTGCGCGATCTGCTCGATACCGGCGACGAACTGCTGGCCATCGACGGCATGTTCTCCGGCACGCTGGCCTGGCTGTGCAACCGCCACGACGGCAACCATCCGTTTTCCACCCTGGTCCGCGAAGCCCATGCACTGGGCTATACCGAACCGGACCCGCGCAACGACCTGTCCGGCATGGACGTGGCGCGCAAGCTGGTGATCCTGGCGCGCGAGGCCGGCTGGCCGCTGTCGCTGGACGAGGTCGACGTGCAGAGCCTGGTGCCGCCCGAACTGGCGGCCTTGTCGCCCGAGGCCTTCATGCAGCGCCTGCCCGAACTCGATGCGCCGATGGCCAGCCAGCTGGCCGCGGCCCGCGCCGGCGGTGGCGTGCTGCGCCACGTTGCCAGCCTCGACCGCCACGGCCACGCCAGCGTGAAACTGGTGGTCCTGCCGGCCGATCACACCTTCGCCCACACCCGCCTGACCGACAACATCGTGCAATTCACCACCCGCCGTTACTGCGACAACCCGCTGGTCGTGCAGGGGCCTGGCGCCGGGCCGGAGGTCACCGCAGCGGGCGTATTCACCGACTTGCTGCGTATTGCCGAATCGCTGGGGGTGCGCGCATGAACGCGTCCGCCATCGCTCCCGCACGCAACGAAGCCGGCCGAGACGTCGCCTGCGCGGTGGCCTATGCCAGCGTCGGCAACGTGGCGGTGGGTTTCGACATCCTGGGCCACAGCCTGGCCGGCCCCGGTGACCGCGCCGAGGTGCGGCGCATCGAGGCACCCGAAGTACGCATCGATGCGATCCGCGGTTGCGTCACCGCGCTGCCGACCGACCCGCAGAAAAACACCGCCGGCGTGGCCCTGCTCGCATTCCACAAGGCGATGGGGTTGGACCATGGCCTGGAACTGACCCTGCACAAGGGCATCGCGCTGGGCTCGGGCATGGGTGGCTCGGCCGCTTCCTGCGTGGCCGCGCTGGTGGCCGCCAATGCGTTGCTGCCGCAGCCGCTTTCGCACGAAGCGCTGTATCCGTTCGCGCTGCAGGGCGAGGCGCTGGCCAGCGGCAGTCAGCACGGCGACAACCTCGGCCCGATGCTGCTGGGCGGCCTGGTGCTGGCCACCAAGACCCGGTTGTTGCGCGTGCCGGTGCCGGCAGCGTGGCATTGCGCGCTGGTGCACCCGCACTACGTGCTGGAAACGCGCAAGGCGCGCGCCGCACTGGCGGGCAATTACGCGCTGGGCGAGTTCGTGTCGCAAAGCACGAACCTGGCCTTGCTGCTCACCGGCTGCTACCGCGGCGAGGCCGCGCTGGTGCGCGAAGGCCTGAAGGATGTGCTGGTCGAACCGCGCCGCGCCGCGCTGGTACCCAATTTCGCCAAGGTGAAGCAGGCCGCGCTCGATCACAACGCGCTGGGCGCCAGCATTTCCGGCGGCGGCCCCAGCGTGTTCGGCTGGTATGAATCACGCGCCGAAGCCGAGAGCGCAGCTGCCGCCATGCACGCCGCCTTCGCCGAAGCGGGGCTGGACAGCGACGCCCTGGTGTCGCCAGTGAACGGCCCGGCTGCCGCCGTCATTTCCGCCATCGAGGGCAATCCATGAGCCGCATCGAACCCCTGCTCTACACAAGCACCCGCGCACGCAGCCCCTCGGTGGAGATCAGCCAGGCGATTGCCGCCGGGCTGGCACCGGATGGCGGCCTGTATGTGCCCGAGGTACTTCCCAGGATCGACCCGGCCACGTTCGACCCGCGCGGCAGCATCGCCGACACCGCCGCCACGCTGCTGGCGCCGTTCTTTGCCGGCGACCCGCTGGCCGACGAACTGGCTGCCATCTGCGCGGAGGCGTTCGTGTTCGACGCCCCGCTGCGCCCGCTGCCGCAACATCCGCAGAGCCTGATGCTGGAGCTGTTCCACGGGCCCACCTCGGCGTTCAAGGATTTCGGCGCCCGCTTCCTGGCGGCATGCCTGCAGCGCTTGCCGCGGGCGAGCGGCCAGCCGTTGACGATCCTGGTGGCCACCTCCGGCGACACCGGCGCCGCGGTGGGCGCAGCCTTCCACCAGCGGCCCGGCGTGCGGGTGGTGATCCTCTACCCCGACGGCAAGGTCTCGCCGCGCCAGGCGCACCAGTTGGGCAGCTTCGGCGACAACGTCACCGCGCTGCGGGTGGATGGGCGTTTCGATGATTGCCAGCGGATGGTCAAGGCGGCATTGAACGACGCCGCGTTGCAGGCGCAGGTGCCGATGTCGTCAGCCAACAGCATCAGCCTCGGCCGACTGCTGCCGCAGATGAGCTATTACGCGTACACCGCGCTGCGCTGGTGGCATGCGCACGGCGAGCCGCTGAACTTCATCGTGCCCACCGGCAACCTGGGCAACGCACTGGCCTGCCTGTGGGTGCGCGAGATGGGTCTGCCGATTGGCGAAGTACGCCTGGCATGCAACGCCAACGCCACGCTGGCGGATTATTTCGGTGGCGCCGAGTACACGCCACGCGACGCGGTGGCGACGCTGGCCAACGCGATGGACGTGGGCGCACCGAGCAATTTCGAGCGGCTGCGCTGGACCTACCCCGATCCGTCGGTGTTGCGCCACCTGCTGCGGGCCGACTGCGTGGATGACGCCACCATCCGCGAAACCATCGCGCTGCATGCACGCCAGCATGGCGAGGTGTTCTGCCCGCATACGGCCACGGCGATGCATCTGCTCGACCAGTTGCGCGCCGCCGGCGACAGCGCCAGCTGGGCGGTGGTGTCCACGGCCCACGCCGCCAAGTTCGAAAGCGTGGTGGAACCATTGCTCGGCCACCCGCTGGACGTGCCACCGGCACTGGCGGCGATGCTCCAGCGCCCGGCAACCGCGCTGCCGTTGGCGGCCACCGACGCGGCGCTGCACGACTGGCTGCTTGCGCACAAGGCCTGACCAACCGTACGTCGACGAATGGTTGAATCGCCATGATGGCCCGCAAAGTACGCCTTGCGCCGATGGACGTCCGGACTTCTGGACGTCCATACGGTGGCGTGCGTTATCCGTTGTGTTCAATTACAAACGTAAGTGTTGACAAGCCACAGGGTGTGCCGTACGGTCAACGACATGTCGCAGCGCAGCACACATCGCCGCATCACCGGAATGAATCATCCCGCGATGGTTGCTGGTCCGCCGCGATTGCGCGGCGCGCTCATCCTTGTCCTTGTACTCGTACTCCTTATTACCAACGGAGGTGCGGGCTGAGGGCATGTGTCCAGGTAGTTAGAAGATAACCTGATGACTCCCGAAGAACCCCGCACCCGGAAACGAATGCGGGGTTTTTTCATGCCCTTGGCGCCGCCCCGCGGAGCCAGCGATGAATAACCAACCGGCAGCAACGAACGACAGCAGCAACGGCGAAGACACAACGCCCGATCGCGTATTGATCTTCGACACCACCCTGCGCGATGGCGAGCAGGCGCCCGGCTTCTCGATGGATCTGCACGCCAAGCTGAAACTGGCGCATGCGCTGGAGGAACTCGGCGTGGACATCCTTGAGGCCGGCTTCCCGCAGGCCTCACCGGATGACTTCAACGCGGTGGCGAAAATCGCCCAGTCGTTGACGAAGACCACCGTTGCCGGCCTGGCCCGCTGTGTTCCCGGCGACATCGACAGCTGCGCCCGCGCGCTGGAAGGCGCGCGTCGCTCGCGCATCCACCTGTTCCTGTCCACCAGCCCGCTGCACCGCGAGCACAAGCTGGGCATGAGCAAGCAGCAGGTCGTGGAAGCCACCGTGCGCTCGGTCGAGCGTGCCCGCCAGCTGTGCCATGAGGTGGAGTTTTCCGCCGAGGACGCGCTGCGCACCGAGCCGGACTTCCTGGTCGAGGTGTTCAACGCCGCCGCCGCCGCCGGCGCCACCACGCTGAACGCCCCCGACACTGTCGGCTACACCACGCCGGCGGAGATGTTCGAGTTGTTCACCTACCTGCGCAAGAACGTGCGCAACGCGGAGAACCTGATCTTCTCCAGCCATTGCCACAACGATCTGGGCATGGCCGTGGCTAACAGCCTGGCGGCGGTCAGCGCGGGCGCGCGACAGATGGAATGCACCATCAACGGCATCGGCGAACGCGCCGGCAATGCCGCGCTGGAGGAACTGGTAATGGCGCTGAAGGTGCGCGCACCGCACTTCGGCGTCAGCACCGGCATCGATACGCGCAAGCTGTATCCCACCTCGCGGTTGCTGACCCAATTGACCGGCCAGGGCGTGCCGCGCAACAAGGCGATCGTGGGCGACAATGCATTCGCACACGAATCGGGTATCCACCAGCACGGCATGTTGAAGCATCGCGGCACCTACGAAATCATGCATCCGCAGGATGTGGGCATCGCCGAAACCAGCCTGGTGCTGGGCAAGCATTCCGGCCGCCATGCGCTGCGTGAGCGGCTGCAGAAGCTGGGCCACACGCCGGACGACGCCACCTTGGACGGCATCTTCGCCCGCTTCAAGATGCTGGCCGACCAGCGCCGCGACATCCACGACGACGACCTGCAGGCGCTGGCGCTGGGCCAGGACCCGGACACCACCGGCCCCTGGAGCCTGCTGCAGTTGAACGCCAGCTCGCAGCTGGGTGGCGGCAGCTCCACCGCGGTGACGCTGGTCCACGAGGATGGCCGCGAGGTCGCCGAAACAGGTGCCGGCGACGGCCCGGTCGACGCCGTGCTGCACGCCATCACCCGCGCCACCGGCATCGAACTGGCGCTGACCCAGTTCCAGATCCGCGCGATGGGCGAAGGTGGCGATGCCCAGGGTCGCGCCGAACTCACCGCCCGCCACGGCAGCCTTGACTGGCACGGCAACGGCGTCAGCACCGACATCGTGGAAGCCGCCGCCCTGGCCGCGCTGGCGATCGTCAACCGCATCGAACGGCAGGCTCCGGCCCGCTCGCATTCCGCACCGAAAGCACTGGAATCCACACCATGAGCACGCCTTTCATCTGGCACAACGGTCAGCTCAAGCCCTGGGCCGAGGCCAATGTCCACGTCAGCACCCACGCGCTGCACTACGGCTCCTCCGTGTTCGAGGGTGAGCGCGTGTACGCGACCCACCGCGGGCCGGCGTATTTCCGGCTGGAGGATCACACCCGGCGCCTGTTCGAGTCGGCCAAGGTCTACGAGATCGAGATCGGCTACACCGAGGCGCAGATCAACGCCGCCTGCATCGAGCTGATCCGCGCCAACAAGATGGAATCGGCCTACGTGCGCCCGATCGTGTTTCGTGGCGCCGGTGGCCTGGGCGTGCTGCCCAAGGGCGAGGCACCCGTGGACGTGGCCATCATGGCGCTGGACTGGGGCGCCTACCTCGGCGAGGCGGCCGAACGCGGCGCCGACGTGTGCGTGTCGTCGTGGAACCGGCCCGCGCCCAACACCATTCCCAGCTGGGCCAAGGCTGGCGGCAACTACCTCAACAGCCAGCTGATCGGGCTGGAGGCGCGCCGCGGCGGCTATGACGAGGGCATCGCGCTGGGTCACAACGGCCTGCTCAGCGAAGGCGCCGGCGAAAACCTGTTCCTGGTCAAGCGCGGCAAGCTGCTCACGCCGCCGTCCAGCGCCGGCATCCTGGCCGGCATCACCCGCGACACCGTGCTGACGCTGGCGGCCGACCTGGGCCTGAGCGTGGAAGAACGTGACCTGCCGCGCGAGGCGTTGTATACCGCCGATGAGATCTTCATGACCGGCACCGCGGCCGAGGTCACGCCGGTGCGCTCGGTCGATCGCAAGAACGTGGGCGACGGCACGCCCGGCCCGATCACCAAGGCCCTGCGCCAGGCATTCTTTGGCCTGTTCGACGGCCGTACCGAAGACCGCTGGAACTGGCTGAATGTTGTCAGTGACCGCGACAATCAAGAACCGGCCACCTACGGCCGGACTCCCCAACAACAGCCAGCGTCGACTGGAGCCAATGCATGACCGCAAGAACCCTGTTTGAAAAAGTGTGGGACGCCCACGTGGTGGCGCCCGAATCCACCGATACGCCCGCCGTCCTGTACGTCGACCTGCATCTGGTGCACGAAGTCACCTCGCCGCAGGCGTTCAGCGAATTGCGCCAACGCGGCCTCACCCTGCGCCGCCCCGATCGCACCCTGGCCACGCTCGACCATTCCACGCCCACGCTGCCCACCGGCGCGGACGGCGTGCGGCCGTACACCAATGCCGCCGCCAAGGCGCAGGTGGAGCAATTGGAAGCCAATTGCGCCGAATTCGGCGTCACCCTGCATGGCTGGGACAGCGACCAGCGCGGCATCGTGCACGTGATCGGCCCGGAACTGGGCGCCACCCAGCCGGGCATGACCATCGTCTGCGGCGACAGCCACACCTCCACCCATGGCGCGTTCGGCGCGCTGGCGTTCGGCATCGGCACCACCGAGGTGGGCCACGTGCTGGCCACCCAGTGCCTGCTGCAGCGCAAGCCGAAAACCCTGGCCATCCACGTGGACGGCAAGCTGGCCCCCGGCGTGGGCGCCAAGGACCTGATCCTGCACATCATCGGCAGCATCGGCGTCGATGGCGGCACCGGCTACGTGCTGGAATACCGCGGCCCGACCATCGAGGCGTTGTCGATGGAAGAGCGCATGACGGTCTGCAACATGTCGATCGAAGCCGGTGCCCGCGCCGGCCTGATCGCACCGGACGAAACCACCTTCGCGTGGCTGAAGGGCCGCCCGATGGCACCGCAGGGCGCCGACTGGGACGCCGCCGTGGCCCGCTGGCGCGCGCTGCGCAGCGACGAGGGCGCCAGCTACGACCGCGAGGTGCATTTCGACGCCAGCAAGATCGGCCCCACCGTCACCTACGGCACCCACCCGGGCATGGCCAGCGCCCTGAGCGCCACCTTGCCGGAACCCACCAACGCGCAGGAGCGCCGCGCCCGCGACTACATGCATTACGAGCCGGGCCAGTCGATGGAAGGCATGGCGGTGGACGTGGTGTTCATCGGCAGCTGCACCAACTCGCGCCTGCCCGACCTGCGCGAGGCCGCCAGCGTGTTGCGCGGTCGCCACGTCGCCGAGGGCGTGCGCATGCTGGTGGTGCCCGGCTCCGAGGCGGTGCGCCGCGATGCGGAGCGCGAGGGCCTGCACCAGGTGTTTCTGGATGCCGGCGCCGAATGGCGCGTGCCGGGTTGCTCCATGTGCATCGCCATGAACGGCGATCTGGCGCAGCCGGGCCAGCTGGTGGTGTCCACCTCAAACCGCAATTTCGAGGGCCGCCAGGGCAAGGGCGCCCGCACCGTGCTGGCCAGCCCGGCCACCGCGGCCGCATCGGCCGTGGCCGGCGTGGTCGCCGACCCACGCGTGTACCTGACGGAGGCCGCAGCATGAAACCGATTACCCGCCTGCAGTCACGCACCGCCGTGCTGACCGACGAAAACATCGATACCGACCGCATCATCCCGGCGCGCTTCCTCACCACCACGGTGCGTGAAGGCCTGGGCAAGCTGTGCTTCAACGACTGGCGCTACCAGAGCGACGGCTCCGACAACCCCGCCTTCCCGCTCAACCAGCCGCAGTCGCAGGGCTGCGAGATCCTGGTGGCCGGGCGCAACTTCGGCTGCGGCTCCTCGCGCGAACACGCGCCGTGGGCGCTGCTCGACTACGGCATCAAGGCCGTGCTGTGCAGCGAGATCGCGGACATCTTCCGCAACAACGCGCTGAAGAACGGCCTGCTGGCGATCGTGATCGCCGAGGCGCAGCACCGCTGGCTGCTGGACAACCCCGGCGTGGAACTGACCATCGACGTGCAGGCGCAGACGATCACCCTGCCCGACGGCAGCAACGTCGCGTTCACGCTGGAGCCGTTCGCCCGCCACTGCCTGCTGAACGGCGTGGATCAGCTCGGCTTCCTGCTGCAGCACACCGACGCCATCGGTCAATTTGAAAAACAGGAGAAAGCGGCATGAAGGCACGCATCGTCACTCTGCCCGGCGACGGCGTGGGTCCGGAAGTCACCGCCGCGGCTGTCGCCGTGCTGCAAGCCGTGGCTGGCCACTACGGCCACGAGTTCACCTTCGACGAACAGCTGATCGGCGGCTGCGCCATCGACGCCACCGGCGAGCCGCTGCCCGCCGCCACGCTGGCCGCCTGCAAGCAGGCCGACGCGGTGCTGCTGGGCGCCGTGGGCGGGCCGAAATGGTCCGATCCGAACGCGCCGGTGCGCCCCGAGCAGGGCTTGCTGGGCCTGCGCGCCGCGCTGGGCGTGTACGCCAACCTGCGCCCGCTGCAGGTGCATCCGGCGCTGGCCGACCTGTCGCCGCTGAAGAATGAGCGCCTGCAGGGTGTGGACGTGCTGTTCGTGCGCGAACTCACCGGCGGCGCCTATTTCGGTGCCAAGACCCGCACCGACGACACCGCCACCGACGAATGCAAATACACCGTGGCCGAAGTGGAACGCGTGGCCCGCCGCGCCCTCGCGCTGGCACGCGGCCGCCGCAAGCAGCTCACCTCGGTGGACAAGGCCAACGTGCTGGAAACCTCGCGCCTGTGGCGCAGCACGGTGCAGCGCATCGCCACCGAATTCCCGGACGTGAAGGTCGAGCACCAGTTGGTCGATTCGATGGCGATGCTGCTGCTGAGCCAGCCGTCGCGCTACGACGTGGTGGTCACCGAAAACCTGTTCGGCGACATCCTCACCGACGAGGCCGCCGCGCTGGCCGGCTCGCTGGGCCTGCTGCCGTCGGCGTCGCTGGGCGAAAGCCGCGTAGGCCTCTACGAGCCGATCCACGGCTCGGCCCCGGACATCGCCGGCAAGGGCGTGGCCAACCCGGTCGGCACCATCCTCTCCGCCGCCCTGCTGCTGCGCCACTCGCTGCAGCTGGAAGCCGAAGCCGTGGCGATCGAAGCCGCCATCGACCGCGTGCTGAGCGACGGCCCGCACAGCCGCGACATTGGCGGCCAGGCCGGCACGCAGGACGTGCTGGACGCGGTGCTGCAGGCCCTGGACGGCTACGCCAGCGCCGCCCCTTCCCTGCGCTCGGCCGGCTGACCGGACGCCCCCTTCCCCATGTCCTACTGGAACCGCCATGCGTAGTGATGCAATCAAGACCGGCGCCGATCGCGCTCCCGCCCGTGCCATGTTGCGCGCCACCGGCATGGATGACGACGCGATCAAGAAGCCGCTGATCGCGGTGGTGCACACCTGGTCCGACGTCAGCCCGTGCAACCTCAACCTGCGCGATCTGGCTGCGGAAGTCGCCAAGGGCATCCGCGCGGCGGGCGGCACGCCGGTGGAGTTCAACACCATCGCGGTTACCGACGGCATCGCCATGGGCACGGCCGGCATGCGCTATTCGCTGGTGAGCCGCGAGGTCATCACCGACTCCATCGAGGCGGCGGTCGAGGGCCACCTGTGCGACGCCATGGTGGTGCTGTGCGGTTGCGACAAGACCATCCCCGCCGCCGCGATGGCGATGGCGCGGCTGGATATCCCGGCGGTGGCGCTGTACGGCGGCACCATCGCGCATGGCCTGCACAAGAACCGCCCGATCACCATCCAGCAGGTGTTCGAGGCGGTCGGCGCGCATGGCGCGGGCAAGATCGACGATGCCGAGCTGCGCTCGGTGGAATGCGATGCCTGCGGCGGCGCCGGTGCCTGCGGCGGCCAGTTCACCGCCAACACCATGGCGATGGTGCTGACCACGCTGGGCTTGTCGCCGATGGGCCTGAACGACATCCCCGCCACGCATCCCGACAAACTCGCCGCCGCGCAGCGCTGCGGTGAGCTGGTGATGGAATGCCTGCGCGAGGATCGCCGCCCCAGCTCGATGTTCAACCGCACCGCGCTGAGCAACGCCGCACGCATGGTCGCCGCCACCGCCGGCTCCACCAATGCCGTGCTGCATCTGCTGGCGATCGCCCGCGAGGCCGGCGTGCCGTGGACGCTGGAGGACTTCCAGCCCGCTTCGGAGAACACCCCGGTGATCTCCGACCTGCTGCCAGGCGGCCAGTACACCGCGGTCGAGCTGTTCGACGCCGGCGGCATTGCCCGCGTGGCGCAGGAGCTGATCGCCGCCGGCATGCTGCAGGACGCGCCCACCGTCACCGGTCGCACACTGTTTGCCGAAGCCGCCGAGGCGCCGCGTTTCGAGGACCAGCAGGTGGTGTTCCCGGTCAGCGCACCGATCAAGCCGCGCGGCGGCTATTCCATCCTCTACGGCAATGTCGCGCCGGAAGGCTGCATCCTGAAGATCCCCGGCAAGAACAGCGCCGGCCATGGCGCCACTCATTTCGAAGGCACCGCCCGCGTGTTCGAGAGCGAGGAAGCGGCCTTCACCGCCGTGCAGGAAGGACGCATCGGCAAGGGCGACGTGGTGGTGATCCGCAACGAAGGCCCCGCCGGCGGCCCCGGCATGCGCGAGATGCTGGGCGTCACCGCCGCGCTGATCGGCCGCGGCCTGGGCGATGACGTGGCGCTGATCACCGACGGCCGGTTCTCCGGCGCCACCCACGGTTTCATGGTGGGCCACGTGGCGCCGGAAGCGGCGCGTGGCGGCCCGATCGCGCTGCTGCGTGACGGCGACCACCTGCGCATCGATGCCAACACCCGCGAGCTGGTCACCGATGCCGACCTCGACGGCCGCCGCGCCAGCTGGCAGCCGCCCGAGCCCAAAGTCACCCGCGGCGTGCTGGCCAAGTACGCGCGGCTGGTTGGTTCCGCCTCCGACGGCGCCAACACCCATCCCGATACGGCGGTGCAGACGCCCGCCCACACAAACAAACCAACCAAAGCAGGAGTTACCGCATGAGCAACAACGACACCCTGGGCAATGCCCGCATCGCCGTTCTCGGCTACGGCAGCCAGGGCCGCGCCCACGCCCTCAACTTGCGCGACTCCGGCCTCGACGTCGTCGTCGGCCTGCGCAAGGGCGGCCCGTCCTGGGAGAAGGCCAGTGCCGAAGGCTTCAAGGTGGCCGAGCCGGGCGAGGCGGTGAAGGGTGCCGACCTGGTCGCGGTGCTGACGCCCGACATGGTGCAGGCAGACGTCTATACGCAGAGCATCGAGCCGAACATCAAGCCCGGCGCGGCGCTGCTGTTCGCGCACGGCTTCAACGTGCACTTCAAGCGGATCGACCCGCGCAAGGACATCGACGTGATCCTGGTGGCCCCCAAGGGCCCCGGCGCGCTGGTGCGCACCGAGTATGAGCGCGGCCGCGGCGTGCCCAGCATCTGGGCGGTGTACCAGGACGTGTCCGGCCAGGCCGAGGCCAAGGCGCATGCCTATGCCAACGGCATCGGTGGCGGCCGCGCCATGCTGATCAAGACCGACTTCAAGGAAGAGACCGAGACCGATCTGTTCGGCGAGCAGGCCGTGCTGTGCGGCGGCGCCTCGTCGCTGGTGCAGGCCGGCTTCGAGACCCTGGTGGAAGCGGGCTACCAGCCGGAAATCGCCTACTACGAAGTGCTGCACGAACTGAAGCTGATCGTGGACCTGTTCTACGAAGGCGGCATCACCAAGATGCTGCAGTTCGTCTCCGAGACCGCCCAGTACGGCGACTACGTCAGCGGCCCGCGCGTGATCGACGCCGGCGTCAAGGCGCGCATGAAGGATGTGCTGACCGACATCCAGAACGGCACCTTCGCGCGCAACTGGATCGCCGAGTACGAAGCCGGCCTGCCGAACTACAAGAAGTTCAAGCAGGCCGATCTCGAGCATCCGGTCGAGGTGGTGGGTGCCAAGCTGCGCGCCCGCATGCCGTGGCTGCAGCCGGAAACGGCGAAGCAGGCAGGCTGATCGACGTCCCGTTCCCCGGTTCGCCGGGGAACGGAGCGGCAACGTTTTTCCATCGGGGACACGACGTGAAACGTTTTCACATTGCGCTGGCGGTTCGCGACCTGGCCGAGTCGATCGACGACTACAGCCAGCGACTGGATGCCCAGCCGAGCGCCGTCGTCGCCGGCAAGTACGCGATGTGGCGTACCGACCTGCTGAACTTCTCCATCAACCAGATGCCGGAGCGCGCGGGCCAGTTGCGCCACATCGGCTTCGAGGACGACCTCGCCGAAGGATTTTCCAGCACCTCCGACGTCAATGGCCTGGTATGGGAAAGCTTCTGCGCGCAGGAACAGGATCTGAAGATCGCCGAGACCTATGGCGTTCCGGTCAGGTCAGGACGACCACCACGGGAATCGACCTCCCACTCATGACACAAACGTTGGGGTGACCGGTGCGCCGCACCGCCACCGCATCGCGTCCAAGCACCCGGCGGCTGCCGGCCATGCCAAGGAACCGCAACATCGTGAATGCACAACTGATGAACACCAAGTCCACCCCGGCTCCCGCCGGCGACCTGCACCCGCTGGCGGCGAAGTCGATGAGCGGCGCCGAGGTCATCGTGCAGGTATTGGCGGACGAAGGCGTCGACGTGATGTTCGGCTATTCCGGCGGCGCCATCCTGCCGGTCTACGACGCCGTATTCCGGTACAACGCCACCCATCCGAACGACGACGGCAGCGAGCCGTTGCCGCTGATCGTGCCGGCCAACGAGCAGGGCGCGGGCTTCATGGCCGCCGGCTATGCGCGCGCCTCCGGCAAGGTCGGCGTGGCCGTGGTCACCTCCGGCCCCGGCGCCACCAACATGGTCACCCCGGTGCGTGACTCGATGGCCGACTCGATCCCCATGGTGGTGATCTGCGGCCAGGTCGGCGTGGCCGCCATCGGCAGCGACGCGTTCCAGGAAGCGCCGGTCAGCACGATCATGGGCGCCTGCGCGAAGCACGTGTTCCTGGTGACCGATGCCAGCGTGCTGGAAGCCACCTTGCGTACCGCGTTCGAGATCGCCCGCAGCGGGCGGCCGGGGCCGGTGGTGGTGGACGTACCCAAGGATGTGCAGAACACCGCGCTGACCTTTGCCGGCCAGGGCCAGCTGCCCATTCCCGGCTACCGCGCGCGCCTGCGCAACGTGCAGTCGGCCCAGCTGGACGATGCCGGTTGCGCCAGCTTCTTCGACGCGCTGGCCCAGGCCAGGCGTCCGTTGATCTACGCCGGCGGCGGCGTGATCGCCTCCGGCGCCGCCGAGGCCCTGCGTGATTTCGTGGCCGATTTCGGCCTGCCGGTCACCACCACGCTGATGGGGCTGGGCGCGTTCGACACCACCGATCCGCTGGCGCTGCATTTCCTGGGCATGCACGGCACCGCCTACGCCAACTACGCGGTGGAGGATTGCGACTTCGTGCTGACCCTGGGCGCGCGCTTCGACGACCGCGTGGCCGGCGTGCCGGACAAGTTCGCTCCCCGCGCGAAATTCATCGCCCAGGTGGACATCGATCCGGCCGAGATCGGCAAGGTCAAGGCGGTGGACTGGCACCACATCGGCGACCTGCGACGCACGCTCGAGCGCCTGCGCGAGTACGGCGCGGCGCACGGTATCCACCCGCGGCAGGACGGCCGCTACGCCGCCTGGCACGCGCATATCGCCGAGCTCAAGCGCGTGCACGCGCTGAACTACGACCACGACAGCGAGCTGATCCAGCCGTACGCGGTGATCGAGGCGATCAACCGCATCACCGACGGCCACGCGATCATCAGCACGGGCGTGGGCCAGCACCAGATGTGGGCGGCGCAGTATTTCGATTACCGCGCGCCACGCCACTGGCTCAGCTCCGGCTCGATGGGCACGATGGGTTTCGGCCTGCCCGCGGCCATCGGCGCGCAGTTTGCGCGGCGCGATGCCACCGTCATCGACATCGATGGCGACGGCAGCATCCGCATGAACCTGGGCGAGCTGGAAACCGTCACCACGTATGGCCTGCCGGTGAAGATCGTGCTGCTCAACAACCGCGGCGACGGCATGGTGCGGCAGTGGCAGAAGCTGTTCTTCAAGGGCCGCTTCGCCTCCTCCGACAAGAGCCTGCACACCAAGGATTTCATCAAGGCCGTGCAGGCCGACGGCTTCACCTGGGCGCGCCGGCTGGAGCGCAAGGAGGAACTGGCCGACACCATCGCCGAGTTCCTGGCGTTCGAGGGCCCTGCCTTCCTGGAAGTGATGATCGATCCGGACGCCGGCGTCTACCCGATGGTGGGCCCGGGCATGTCGTACGCCCAGATGATCACCGGTGATTTCATCGCCTCGCGGCAGCGCGCCGCCGGCGACGAAACCCTACGCAACGACATGTTTTGAGCGGATGCCCATGAACGCCGTCACGCAACACACGCTTACCATCATGCTGCAGAACGAAACCGGCGCGCTGGTGCGCGTGGCCGGGCTGTTCGCCTCGCGCAGCTACAACATCGACTCGCTCAACGTGGCCGCCACCGCCGACCCCGCCATCTCGAAGCTGGTGCTCAGCATCCGCGGCGACGACCAGGCCGTGGTGCAGATCGTGCGCCAGACGCGCAAGCTGATCGACGTGCTTGAAGTCAGCCACCAGGCAACGGCGGACTGATGATGAATGCCGTCACCAGCAAGGCGCCGGTGCAACCGGACGGGGTGCCCTCGTTGTCCGACGAGGAGTTGCTGCGGCGCATGTACGCCGCGCGCGTCTACGACGTGGCGCGCGAGACGGCGTTGCAGCCGGCACCGCTGTTGTCGACCCGCTACGGCCGGTCGGTGGCGTTGAAGCGCGAGGATCAGCAACCGGTCTTTTCGTTCAAGCTGCGCGGCGCCTACAACAAGATGAGCCGCCTCGACCCGCCCCAGCGTGCCTGCGGCGTGATCGCCGCGTCCGCCGGCAACCATGCCCAGGGCGTGGCGCTGGCGGCGGCGAAGCTGGGCATCCACGCGGTCATCGTGATGCCGGTGACGGTACCGAAGGTCAAGCTGGATGCCGTGCGCCGCATCGGCGGCAGTTCCGTCGAAGTGGTGTTGTGCGGCAACTCGTACAGCGAGGCCCAGGCCGAGGCGCTGCGCCTGCAGTACGCCCACAGCTACACCGTGGTGCACCCGTTCGACGACCCGGACGTGATCGCCGGCCAGGCCACCATCGGCCTGGAGATCCTGCGCCAGCACCCAGGCCCGTTGGATGCGGTGTTCGTGCCGGTGGGCGGCGGCGGCCTGCTGGCCGGCGTGGCCGCCTGCATCAAGTCGCTGCGCCCGGAGGTCAAGGTCATCGGCGTGCAGGCGGCCGACTCCGATGCGATGGCCCGCTCGCTGGAAACCGGCGAACGGGTGACGCTGGACGAAGTGGGCCTGTTTTCCGATGGCACCGCAGTGAAGCAGGTCGGCGTACGCACCTATGCCCTGTGCAAGCGTCACGTTGACGCCATGCTGCGGGTCGATACCGATGCGATCTGCGCCGCCATCCGCGACGTGTTCCAGGAAACCCGCAGCGTTCCCGAACCCGCTGGCGCGCTGGCGCTGGCCGGTCTCAAGCAATACATCACCGACCAGAAGGCCGCGGGCGAGGAGAGCGAGGGCGCGCTGGTGGCGATCGTCTCCGGCGCCAACATGAATTTCGATCAGCTGCGCTTCGTGGCCGAGCGCGCCGAAGTCGGTGAGCAGCACGAGGCCGTGTTCGCGGTGACCGTACCCGAGCAACGCGGCAGCTTCCGCCGTTTCTGCGCCACGCTGGGCGATCGCAGCATCACCGAGTTCAACTACCGCGTCGGCGACACCCGGCTGGCGCACATCTTCGTGGGCGTGCAGACCACCGGCCGGAACGAACGCGAGGCCTTGATCGCCGCCTTCCACGCGCAGGATTTCGGTGTGCTCGACCTCACCGACGACGAGTTGGCCAAGTTGCATCTGCGCCACATGGTGGGCGGCCGCTCGCCACTGGCGCAGGACGAGCAGCTGTACCGTTTCGAATTCCCCGAGCGCCCCGGCGCGCTGACCCGCTTCCTGGGCCACATGCACCCGGACTGGAACATCAGCCTGTTCCACTACCGCAACCAGGGCGCCGATTACGGCCGCATCCTGGTCGGCATCCAGGTGCCGCCGGACGAACGCGAACTGTTCCAGCGCTTCCTCGAAACGCTGGGCTATCCGTATCGCAACGAGAGCGACCACAGCGCCTATCGGCTGTTGCTGCAGGGCTGACCCGCGCGGCTCGGCCAGGGTAGCTCGGCCAGGGTAGCTCGATCAGAACAGGTCGGTCAGAACAGGTCGATGCTTCCCGCCGCCGCGCCGCCGGAGGCCAGCAGGCCCTGCGCCGTCAGCGCCTCGAAGCCCTGCACGCAGTTGCGCCCGTGCTCCTTGGCAAAGTACAGCGCCTTGTCCGCGCGCTCGAGGATGGTCGCGGGGTAGTCGTGCTCGCCGATACGCGCATAGCCGACGCTGACGGTGACGTGCTCCACCTGCGGAAAGACGTACGCGGCCATGCGCAGGCGGAACCGCTCCAGCACGCTGCGCACGGTGGCTTCGTCATGCGCCGCCAGCAGGATCACGAACTCCTCGCCGCCGAAGCGGAACAACACGTCGGACTGGCGGAAACAGGCGCGCATCTGCTGTGCCAGCAGCAGGATCACCTCGTCACCGTAGACATGGCCGTAGCTGTCGTTGATGCGCTTGAAGTGATCGATGTCGAGGATGGCCAGCCAGACCTCGTCGCGCGCAGACGGCCCACCATGACGGCGCTCGTCAAGCGCTTCGGTGGTGATCGCCGCAGGGTCCGGCTGCAACAGGCGTCGCAGGTGCCGTTCGAACGTGCGGCGGTTGTACAAGCCGGTCAGCTTGTCGCGCTCGCTCTCGTTGAGCAGCGCGGTGTAATTGGCATAGATGCGCGCGAAGCCGGCGACCAGCGGCAGGCTGTCGCCGCAAGGCACGTCGCTTTCCAGTTGCAACGCGCCCACCGCGCGGCCTTCGGAAAGTATCGGCACGATCAGCCGGTGCAGCCCTTCGGCACCCTGTTCCGCATGCGCGTCCACCCGCTCCAGTCCCTGGCGCAACAGGTGCAGCGACGGATCATTCGGCGCCGGCTCGAACGCACGCAACTCGTAATGGCCATGGGCGCCCACCGTGCAGCGCACCACGGTACGCAGCCGGCCAAGGTTGTCGGCGGTGTATTTGCCCAGCGACACGCTGTGCGCCGAAGTCAATTCGGCCAGCGACAGCACCAGGCTGTGATCGAGCGCATCGACGTCGCGGTGATGGGTGAACGCCGCCACGGAATCGAGCAGGCGCGAATGCGCCAGCAACCGGGACGCGTCGACAGGCTCGACGTTGGCTGTGCCCGACGCCGCCTGGTTCTCCCGCCCGGAGCATTCACACTCGACCATCACTCCTCCCGAACTCCAAGGCGCCATCCGCCCAAGGCCAGAGGTGGCGGAGGGCCGAAACGGCAGGCCTGAACATGTATCGGCTGTTTGTCATGGCGCTTTAGGGCGACCATGGTCGAAGCCGGCGTGTTTTCCTCGTCGATCCACGCCGCGGGCAGGGTCGCAGCGGGCGTGCGGCGTGGCACAGCCACGGCACCGGGCTCGGGCTAAACTTCGCCCATGGCTCCCACGTCCCGCAAGCGCCGCCCGCAGAAAGCCGCCCCCTCGCCAGCCCCCCGCCCGCGCCCTGGCGCGGCGACGCGACCACGCGCGAAGGCGCCGCGCCCGGCCGACAGCTCCACCACGGCCACGCGGGTCCTGAACTGGCTGCTGCGCCGCTGGCCTGCGCGCCACCGCGAGAAGGCGCTGGATTACCTGGTGCTGACCCGCATGGACCGCCCGATCGGCGCGCTGCTGCTGCTGTGGCCGACCTGGTGGGCGCTGTGGCTGGCGGCGGGCGATTTCCCGTCCTGGAAGCTGCTGGCCATCTTCACCCTGGGGGTGTTCGCGATGCGCGCCGCCGGCTGCGCCATCAACGATTACGCTGACCGCCACCTCGACCCGCAGGTGGCCCGCACGGCGGGGCGGCCGATTGCCGCCGGCCGGGTCACGCCGCGCGAGGCGCTGCTGGTGGCCGGCGCGCTGCTGGCGGTCGCGTTCGTGCTGGTGTTGTTCACCAACCGGCTGACCATCGAATTGTCCTTCGTGGGCGCGGCGCTGGCGGCGCTGTACCCGTTCACCAAGCGCTACACCTACATGCCGCAGGTGGTGTTGGGCGCGGCGTTCGGCTGGGCGATCCCGATGGCGTTCGCGGCCACGACCGGCACGGTGTCACCGGTGGGCTGGCTGCTGTTCATCGGCAACATCCTGTGGTCGGTGATCTACGACACCGAATACGCGATGGTCGATCGCGAAGACGACCTCAAGGCCGGCGCCAAGTCCACCGCGATCCTGTTTGGCGATGCCGACGTGCCGATCCTGGGCGTGCTGATGGGCACGTTCCTGCTGGCGATGCTGTTCGTGGGCCAGCGCGCCGCGCTGGGCTGGCCGTTCTGGCTGTCCCTGCTGGCAGTGGCCGGCTTGTTCGCCTGGCAGTTGTGGCTGATCCGCGACCGCCAACGCGACGCCTGCCTGGCCGCCTTCCGCCACAACAACTGGGTCGGGCTGGCGCTGTGGATCGGCATCGTGCTGGCACTTGCCATGTAGGAGCGCACCCTGTGCGCGATGCTTTTGCGGGATTCCGGATTCCGGATTCCGGATTCGGGATTCGGGATTCGGGATTCGGGATTCGCAAGAGCCAAGAGCCAAGAGCATCGCGCACAGGGTGCGCTCCTACCGGTTGCCGGCCCGCGCCAGCGCCCACACGTCGACCCTCTGCACGCCTGCACGTTTCAGCACACGGGCGCATTCGGCCAGGGTGGCGCCGGTGGTCATCACGTCGTCGATCACCGCCACGTGCGGCGCCAGCGCCACGCCCTCGCGCAACGCGAAGGCGCCACGCACGTTGCGTCGGCGAGCTACCGCATCGAGCTCGGTCTGCGCCTCGGTGCGGCGCACGCGCTGGATCGCATCGACGCATAGCGACAGGCGCAGTTCGCGCGCCAGCGGCCGTGCCAGTTCCAGCACCTGGTTGTAGCCGCGCTGGCGCAGGCGGCTGCGGTGCAGCGGCACGGTCAGGATCTGCCGGGGCAATGCCATGGGGCGGCTTTCGCGCTGCCACAGGCTGGACAGCACGCGGCCGGCAGCCAGGTCGGCGCCGAATTTGAAGCGTGATTCCAGCCGGTTCAACGGCCAGCCGTAGCGGAACGGCGCCCACGCGGCATCCCATGGTGGCGACCGCCGCTGGCATTCGCCGCACAGCGCGGCGGGCGCGGCCAGCGGCAGGGCGCAGCGGGCGCAACAGCTCCGGTTGCGCGGCAGTTCGTCGCTGCAGTCGGCACACAAGTCCATGCCGTGCGCGCCCGCGCCCCCGCACAGCAGGCAGCGCAGTGGCAACAGCCAGTGCAGCAGCACCGGCCAGGATCGCTGGCGATGGGTCGTGTCCATGTACCTACCGTTCCGGCATCGCTCGATGGTAGCGGCAAAAACCGGTTCGCGCCGATTGCACGTTCACGCTCTACACTCGATGATCGACGGGTACGCCGTGTCGCGTACCCATCGTCTCTTCCCACCAGGAGGCCTGCATGATCTCGTCGCACGACAACCAAGCCGCTCCATCGACCTGGCCGACACTCGCCGGCACCGCGCTGCGCGTAGCCTTCGGCGTGATCTGGGCGGTAAGCGCCGCGCTGACCTGGACCGATGGTTTTGCCGATCACTACGTGGGCTACCTGCACAATGCCGCCACCGGACAGCCGGCGTGGTCGGCGTGGTGGTTCCAGATGTGGATCGCCCTGGTGACACCGAACGTGGGCCTGTTCGTATGGGCCACGCGGATCGCCGAGACCTTGCTGGCGCTGGCCTTGCTGCTGGGCTTCGCGCGCAAGATCACCTATGTCGTGGGCATTCTTTTCAGCCTGCTGATCTGGAGTACGGCCGAGGGCTTCGGCGGGCCGTATTCGGTGGGCGCCAACAACATCGGCGCAGCGATCAGCTTCGTGCTGATTTTCGCCGCCCTGATCGTGATCAACCTGCGCGCCGGCCCCAGTCCATACAGCGTCGACTACCTGATCGAGAGCCGCTGGCCGAGCTGGCGCCGGTTTTCCGAATGGAACAGCCGTGTACCGCTGGAGCAGGTGCAGCACCTGTCCTGGCGCGTGCAGGGTCCGGCGCTGGCTGGCGTGCTGCTGCTGGTGGCGCTGCTGCTGGCCGGTCTGCACAGCGCGTTGAACGTGCGCAGCGCCAGCCCCGCCGCCGCCGCCGCCGCGGTGACGCCGCTGTCGCTGGCTTCCACCCAGCCGATCAAGCAGGCGCGTGATGCACGCCTGCCGCCACTGCAACCGGGCGACAGCGTGGACGTGCAGATCACCTCCAGCGACGACACCGTGGAGATCGCCAGCGGTGTGCAATACCAGGCCTGGACGTTCGGCAAGACCGTACCCGGCCCGGTGATCCATGTGCGCCAGGGGCAGACGGTGAACGTCACCCTCACCAACCGCGGCACCATGCAGCACTCGATCGACTTCCATTCGGCAATCACGCCACCGAGCCTGCATTACGTGGACATCATGCCGGGCGAGTCGATCACCTTCTCGTTCGTGGCCAAGGTGCCGGGCGCCTTCCTCTACCACTGCGGTACGCCGCCGGTATTGCTGCACATCGGCAACGGCATGTATGGCGCGATCATCGTCGACCCGGCCGAGCCGCTGCCGCCGGCGGCCGAAAGCTACGTGCTGGTGCAGGGCGAGTGGTACACGCAGCAGGTGTCCGGCACGCTGATGGCGGGCAACTACGAGAAGATGCAGCAGATCCGCCCCGACGAAGTGGTGTTCAACGGCGCCGCCTTCCAGTACGTGCAGCATCCATTGACCGCCAAGCCGGGCGATCTGGTGCGCCTGTACGTGGTCAACGCCGGGCCGAGCCTGTGGAGCGCGTTCCACGTGATCGGCGCGATCTTCGACAAGGTTTACCCCGGTGGCAACCCGGCGCAGGCCATCGACGGCGTCTCCACCTACACGGTGGGGCCGGGCGAGGGCGCGGTGTTCGACCTCACCCTGGACGAGGCGGGCCACTATCCGTTCGTGGATCACTCGATGGCGCACGCCGTGCTGGGCGCGCAGGGCATCCTGGAGATCGCCACGCCGGGCGAGGCGCTGGCCAAGCCGCAAATCACCAAGGCACCGGTGGATGAGAACGCCGCGCCGCCGCCGGCGGCCACCGGGCCGTACACGTTCGATCCGGCCCACGGCGCGCAGCTCTATGGCACGTATTGCGCGGCCTGCCACCAGCCCACCGGTCTGGGCCTGCCCGGCGCGTTTCCGCCACTCAAGGGCAACCCTGCCGTGCTGAACGCGGATCCGACCAAGCAGCTCGACGTGATCCTGCACGGCCTGCATGGCGAGGCCATCGATGGCGTCAGCTATCCCAGCGCGATGCCGCCGTTCGCCGCCAGCCTCAACGACGCGGACATCGCCGACATCGCGAACCACGAGCGCATTTCGTGGGGCAACCAGGCCAAGCAGGTCACTGCCGAACAGGTCAAGGCGGTACGCGACGCCGTTAAATAGCGCGGCGGGCGGCCGCCTCGTCAACCTTGCTGATTCATTTAAGGTTGACGAGGCGGCGAGCCCCGCCCACACTTCGCGGCCTCTGCCCTGGAGTCCGCCATGCCTGCTGCCGTCCGTCACGACTGGACCCGCGACGAGGTCGTCGCACTGTTCGCCCTGCCGTTCAACGACCTGTTGTTCCGTTCGCACGCCGTGCACCGCGAACACCACGACCCGAACGCGGTACAGGTGTCGACCCTGTTGTCGATCAAGACCGGCGGCTGCCCTGAGGACTGCGCCTACTGCCCGCAGGCGGCGCGCTACGACACCGGCGTGCAGGCGCAGAAACTGCTGGAGATCGACGAGGTGCTGCAGCGCGCCCGCGCCGCGAAGGAGGCGGGCSCCAGCCGCTTCTGCATGGGCGCGGCATGGCGCGGGCCCAAGGATCGCGACATCCCCAAGGTTGCCGCGATCGTGCGCGCAGTGAAGGACCTGGGCCTGGAAACCTGCGCCACGCTGGGCCTGCTGGGCGACGGCCACGCGCAGGCGCTGAAGGACGCGGGGCTGGATTACTACAACCACAACATCGACACCGCGCCGGAGTTCTACGGCGAAATCATCCACACCCGCGATTACCAGGATCGCCTGGTCACGCTGGAACAGGTGCGCGACGCCGGCCTGAAAACCTGCTGCGGCGGCATCGTCGGCATGGGCGAGACGCGCGAGCAACGCGCCGGCCTGCTGCAGGCGCTGGCCAACCTGCCCGCCCATCCGCAGTCGGTGCCGATCAACCAACTGGTACCGGTGCCCGGCACGCCGCTGGCCAATGCCGAGCCGCTGGATCCGTTCGAGTTCGTGCGCGCCATCGCGGTGGCGCGCATCCTGATGCCGCGCTCGATCGTGCGCCTGTCCGCTGGTCGCCAGCAGATGGACGACGCGGTGCAGGCGCTGTGCTTCTTCGCTGGCGCCGGCTCGATCTTCCTGGGCGACAAGCTGCTCACCACCGGCAATCCCGACGTGGCCGCCGATCACGCCCTGTTCCGCCGACTCGATTTGCATCCGATGGAAGTCGTCGAACAGGCGAACACGGTGCATACCGATATCGCCGAGGGCGCGGCGGCGGGTTGCGGGCAAGGTTGCGGTTGCAGTGCGGCAGCTTAAAAGCAGGAGCACCCCTCCCCAACCCTCCCCTGCAAGCAGGGGAGGGAGCAGAGCGGCTTGTCCCCTCCCCCTGCTCGCAGGGGGAGGCTGGGAGGGGGTGATCTTCCCTCCTGAAGCATGACCCGCCCCGACCTGCTCCAACGCCTGGCCGCCCAGCGCGCCGAACGCGAAGCCGCCCAATTGCTGCGCCGCCTGCGCACGGTCGACCACGCCGACGGCCCCTGGCTGGAAAGCGGCGGCCGGCGTCTGTTGTCGTTCTGCAGCAACGACTACCTGGGCCTGGCGCAACACCCGCAACTGATCGCCGCGTTCCAGCGCACGGTTGACGCTGAAGGCGTGGGCAGCACCTCGGCCCATCTGATCTGCGGCCACCGGCGCGACCATGCCGCGCTGGAAGAGGCCCTGGCCGCATGGACTGGGCGCGACCGCGCCCTGCTTTTTTCCACCGGCTACATGGCCAACCTGGGCGTGCTGCAGACGCTGCTCATGCGCGGCGACCTGTGCCTGCAGGACAAGCTCAACCATGCCTGCCTGCTGGATGGCGCGCAGCTTTCCGGCGCCGAGTTGAAGCGCTATCCACACGCCGACGTGGCGGCCGCGGCGCGGCAATTCGCCAGCCGCGGCGAGGCCGCTGCGCTGCTGGCCACCGACGGCGTATTCAGCATGGACGGCGACGTGGCGCCGCTGCGCGAGCTGGCCGATCTATGCACGCGCGAACAGGCCACCTTGATGGTCGACGATGCCCACGGCCTGGGCGTGCTCGGCGCCGACGGCGCCGGCAGCCTCAGCGTGGCGGGTCTGGGCCAGGATGACGTGCCCGTGCTGATGGCCACGCTGGGCAAGGCGCTGGGTTGCGCCGGCGCATTCGTGGCCGGTTCGGCCTCGCTGATCGACGGCCTCACCCAGCTGGCCCGGCCCTACATCTACACCACCGCGATGCCGCCGGCCGTGGCCGCCGCCGCGCGGGTCGCGGTGCAACTGGCGCAGTCCGAAACGTGGCGTCGCGAAAAACTCACCGCCAATATCGCCCGCTTCCGCCGTGGCGCCGCCGAGCTGGGCCTGCCGCTGCTGCCGTCCTCCAGCGCCATCCAGCCGCTCATGCTGGGCGACGCCGACACCGCCATGGCCGCCTCACACCACTTGGAACAACACGGCCTGCTGGTCGGCGCCATCCGCCCGCCCACCGTGCCCGCCGGCAAGGCGCGCCTGCGCATCACGCTGTCGGCGGCCCATGACGACGCCCACGTCGACCAGTTGCTGGCCGCGCTGGAAACCCTGCCCGCACCGGCCGCTTCGCCCCGCCGCGTATAATTGCGGGCTTGCTTGCGAAGTTTTCCATGTCCATCGTCAACATTGCCGCCTATAAATTCATCCGCCTGGACGACCTGCCCGGGCTGCGCGAACACCTGCGCGAACGCTGCGAATCGGCCGCGCTGAAGGGCACCATCCTGCTGGCGCCCGAAGGCATCAACCTGTTCCTGGCCGGCGGCCGCGAGGGTATCGACCAGTTCCTGGCGCACCTGCATGCCGACGCACGCTTTGCCGACATGGCAGTGAAGGAATCGCTCTCCGACAGCGTGCCGTTCGGCCGCCTGCGGGTGCGCCTGAAGCGCGAAATCATCAGCATGCGCCAGCCGACCATCCAGCCCGAGGGCGGCCGCGCGCCCGCCGTCGATGCCCCCACGCTGCAACGCTGGCTGTCGAGCGGCCACGACGACGCCGGCCGCGACGTGGTGCTGCTGGATACCCGCAACGATTACGAAATCGCGCTGGGCCGCTTCAGCGGCGCGGTCGATTACGCCCTGGCCAACTTCACCGCCTTCCCCGCCGCCATCGCTGCCGATCGCCAGCGCTACGCCGGCAAGACCGTGGTGTCGTACTGCACCGGCGGCATCCGTTGCGAGAAAGCCGCGCTGCACATGCAGGCGCTGGGCATGGACCACGTCTACCAGCTCGAAGGCGGCATCCTGAAATACCTCGAACAGACCGACGGCGTGCACTGGCAGGGCGACTGCTTCGTGTTCGACGGACGCGTGGCGGTGGATGCGAAGCTTGCGGTAGCGACGCCGCCGCGCACTGCTCCCCCTCTCCCCTGCGGGGCGAGGGCTGGGGAGAGGGGACGCGCTGGCGGCCCTGTTGATGCGAAGCGCGCTCCGATCATCCCTCCCGCAAGCCCCGCCCCCTCTCCTCAATCCTCTCCCCGCAGGGGAGAGGAGGCCAACGCGTGAAGCTTTTTGTCGAAAAGGCGGGCCACGGCCCCATCCCACTGGTGATGCTGCACGGCTGGGCCATGCACGGCGGCGTGCTGGCGCCGTTGGTGGAGGCGCTCGACGACCAGTGCACGATGTATGTGGTCGACCTGCCCGGCCATGGCTATTCGCGCGACAGCGAGCTGCCGCTGGAACCGCGCGCCTGCGCCGCCGCGATCGCGGCGCAGACGCCACCGGCGATATGGCTGGGCTGGTCGCTGGGCGGATTGATCGCGCTCACCGCCGCACTGGACATGCCGCGCCAGGTGCGCGGCCTGGCGATGTTGTGCGCCACGCCGAAATTCGCACGCGACGCCAGCTGGCCGCATGGCGCCGACGAGACGCTGGTCCGTCAGCTGGCGACCGATCTGGAAACCGATTACCACGCCACGCTGGAGCGCTTCCTGGCGCTGGAGGCGATGGGCAGCGCCGACCCGCGCGCAGAATTGCGCCACCTGCGCACACTGGTATTCGAGCGTGGCGAACCGGACCGGCGCGTGCTGCAGGAAGGCATCGCGCTGCTGGAAAGCAGCGATCGCCGCGCCGCCCTGCCCGACCTCACCGTACCCAGCACGTGGATCTCCGGTCGCCGCGACCGGCTGGTGCCGCCGCAGGCGATGCAGTGGTCGGCCAGCCAGTGCGCCGGGCGCTATCACGACATACCACAAGCCGGCCACGCGCCGTTCTTCGCCCACGCCGATGCCGTGGCGCAGGCATTGCAGCCCTTGCTGGCCACTTTCGAACGATGAAACCGATGCCATGACCGCGTTCCAGCTCGACCCATCCCGCATAGCCCATCAGTTCGGCCGCGCCGCCGGCACCTACGAAAAGCACGACGTGCTGCAGCGCGAAGTGCAGTCGCTGCTGCTCGATCGTCTGGACTTCTATTTGCAGACGCCGCAGCGCGTGGTGGACATCGGCGCCGGCACCGGCCGCGGCAGCGCGTTGCTGAAACAACGCTATCCCAAGGCGGAAGTGATCGCCATCGACCTCGCGCTGCCGATGCTGCGCGCCGCGAAAAAACACAGCAGCTGGCGCAAGCCGTTCCTGCGCGTCTGCGCCGAAGCGACCGCCTTGCCATTGGCCGACCACAGCGTCGACGTGCTGCATTCCAACCTCTGTTTCCAGTGGGTCGATACACTGCCGCCGCTGTTCGCCGAATGCGTACGCGTGCTGAAACCCGGCGGCATGCTGGTCTTTTCCAGCTTCGGCCCGGACACGCTGAAGGAGCTGCGCGCGGCCTGGGCCGAGGCCGACCAGCAAGCCCACGTCAGCCGCTTCCTGGACATGCACGACGTGGGCGATGCGGTACTGGCCGCGGGCCTGCGCGACCCGGTGCTCGACGTGTGTCGCTACACCCTCACCTACAGCGAACCGCGCAAGCTGCTGCAGGATCTGCAGGGCCTGGGCGCCACCAACGCCGACCGCGCGCGCGAGCGCGGCCTCACCGGCAAGGCGCGCTACCAGCGCATGCTGGAAGCGTACGAGTCCATGCGTTTGGACGGCCATATCCCGGCCACCTGGGAAGTGGTCACCGCGCACGCATGGGGGCCGCCGCAAGGACAGGCGCGGCGCGGCGCAGGCGGTGTCGAGATCGCCAGTTTCTCGGTCGACAGCCTGCGCGGTTCGCGGCGCTGACCTGAGCCCCACGCGCTCCCCGCTCGCATCGCGTTCACACCACCGCGGCTTATCCTCGAAGACATTGTTTTCGATGCAGGGAGCCGCGATGAAGTTGCAAGGCAAGGTGGCATTGGTGACCGGTGGCGCGCAGGGTATCGGCCGCGCCATCGCCACGCGGCTGGCGCAGGAAGGCGCCGCTGTCATCATCGAGGATCTGTCGGACAACCCGCGCGCCGAGGAGACCCTGCAGGAGCTGCAGGCGACGGGCGCCAAGACGGCACTGCTGGTCGGCGACGTGGGCAAGGTGGCCGATGGCCAGCGTGTGATCCGCGAAGGCGTGGCCGCGATGGGCCGCATCGACATCCTGGTCAACAACGCCGGCGTGGAGCGGCGCGCCGGCTTCCTGGATGCCAGCGAAGCCGATTACGACCTGGTGATGCACGTCAACCTGAAAGGCCCGTTCTTCATCACCCAGGCCTTCGCCAGGCACGTGCGCGAACGCGGTGGCGAGGGCCGGGTGATCAACATCAGCTCGGTGCACGAGGAATTGCCGTTTCCGCATTTCGCCAGCTATTGCGCCAGCAAGGGCGGCCTGAAAATGCTGACGCGCGACCTGGCCATCGAGCTGGCGCCGCTGGGCATCACCATCAACAACATCGCGCCGGGCGCGATCAAGACGCCGATCAACGCCGACCTGATGGACGACCCCGCGCTGCTGAAGGCGCTGCGCGCGAACATCCCGCTGAAACGGCTGGGCACCCCCGAGGACGTGGCCGGCGTGGCGGCCTTCCTGGCCAGCGACGATGCGGCGTATATCACCGGCACCACGGTGGGCATCGACGGCGGCCTGCTGTGGAACTACCACGAACAGTGAGCCGGCGATGACCGTACTGGACCCGCATGCCAACGCCGAGCGCGCCGCCCGCGCCGCACCGGCCGACACGCTCACACCAGCCGATCGCTATCAGGAGCTGTTCGTGGCGGTGCAATCGGGCCGCGTGTTCGAAGACAGCAAGACCTTCGTCGATTGCGCGCCGCGCGGCGATCCCGAGAAAATACTGGACGCCTACCGCTGCCAGAGCGACGCGGCGGACTTCGATCTCAAGGCGTTCGTGAAACAGCATTTCTCGCCGCCGGAAGTCCATCACAGCCACTACGTCTCGACACCCGGCCAGCCGCTGCGGGACCACATCGACGGCTTGTGGAACGTGCTCACGCGGCAGCCGCGCGAGCACCCCGCGCACAGCTCCATCCTGCCCCTGCCCAACCCCTACGTGGTGCCGGGCGGGCGCTTCAGCGAGCTGTACTACTGGGATTCCTATTTCACCATGCTGGGCCTGGCCGAGAGTGGGCGGCAGGATCTGCTGCGCGACATGGCCAACAATTTCGCCTACCTGATCGATACCTACGGCCACGTGCCCAACGGCAACCGCAGCTATTACCTCAGCCGCTCGCAACCACCGGTGTTCGCGTTGATGGTGGAGTTGTTCGAGCACAGCGGCATCTGCGCGGCGATGGAATACCTGCCGCGGCTGCGCAAGGAATACACCTACTGGATGGACGGTGCCGACGACCTGCGCCCCGGCGACGCCCACCGCCACTGCGTGCGGCTGGAGGACGGCAGCCTGCTCAACCGCTACTGGGACGACCGCGACACACCGCGCGAAGAGTCCTACCTGGAAGACGTGACCACGGCCAAACAATCCTCACGTCCGGTGCACGAGGTCTACCGCGAACTGCGTGCCGGCGCCGCCTCCGGCTGGGATTTCAGCGCCCGCTGGTGCGACGACGATGCCAGCCTGGCCAGCATCCGTACCACCTCGATCCTGCCGGTCGATCTGAACGCGCTGCTGTACAAGCTTGAACGGCAGATCGGATTGCTCAGTCGCGCCAATGGCCAGCGCGAACAGGGCGACGCCTTCCAGCAAAAAGCGCGCGCGCGGCGCGCGGCGATCGACAAGATGCTGTGGAACGAAAAGGCCGGTGCCTACCTCGATTACGACTGGCAACGGCAGGCACCACGCACCGCATTGAACACGGCTACCGCCACCCCGCTGTTCATCCACATCGCCACCCGCGAGCAGGCCCGGCGCGTGGGCGAAGCGCTTCGCGCGCGATTGCTGCAGGACGGCGGCATCGGCACCAGCGAAAGCATCAGCGGCCAGCAATGGGACCAACCCAACGGCTGGGCGCCACTGCAATGGCTGGCCATCGGCGGCCTGCGCCATTACGACGACCCGCTGGCCGACGAGATCGCCAAACGCTGGCTGCACACGGTCGGCAGCCTGTATCAGCGCGAAAGCAAATTGGTCGAAAAATACGTGGTGATGAAACAGGACGACTGCGCCGTGGGCGGTGGCGGCGGCGAATACCCGCTGCAGGACGGCTTCGGCTGGACCAACGGCGTCACCCGCCGCCTGCTGCGCGAAGACCCGGCCAACGAGGCCAATACCGCGAAAGCCGCCAGCCGGAATTGATCGGCGTTCGCTACGGCTGGCGCGGCCGGGATCCCGGGTGCCGGAAACAACCGACCAGATGGTCGTTGATCATGCCGGTCGCCTGCAGCAGCGAGTAGCAGATGGTGCTGCCCACGAAGCGGAAGCCGCGCTTCTTCAGCGCCTTGCTCATGCGATCGGAAAGCGCGGTGCTGGCGGGCACCTCGGACGATTCATGCCAGCGGTTCACCAGCGGCTTGCCGTCGACGAAGGACCACAGGTACGCGTCGAGGCTGCCGAACTCGTCAATCACCTCGAGCGCGGCAATCGCGTTGCCGCGGGTCGATGAGACTTTCAGGCGGTTGCGGATGATGCCGGGATCGAGCAGGCGCTTTTCCAGCGCGCGGTCCGTCATCGCGGCGACGCGGGCGATCTCGAAATCGTGGAACGCCTTGCGGTAGTTGTCGCGCTTGGTCAGCACGGTGCGCCAGGACAAGCCGGCCTGCGCGCCTTCCAGGCAGAGGAATTCGAACAGCGCGCGGTCGTCGTGCAGCGGCACGCCCCATTCGGTGTCGTGGTAGTCGCGCATCAGCGCGTCGCTGCCGGCCCAGGCGCAACGCACGGGATTCGAGGGGACGCTCATGGAAACAGGCCTGGCGGGAAAGCGATCATGTTGCCACACGCTGCCGCCACCAAAGGCTCAGGCCGCCGCGTTGTCGGTGATCGACCACGCGATCGATTCGCCCGCACGCATCGGCCGGCAGGTGGCGCCGGCCATGGGGAACTCGTCGGGCACCTGCCAGGGCGTGCGCTCAAGCGTGAGCCGATCCTGGTTGCGCGGCAGGCGATAGAAATCCGGGCCGTGGAAGCTGGCAAAGGCTTCGAGCTGATCCAGCTTGCCGGCCTGCTCGAACGCTTCGGCGTACAGCTCGATCGCCGCGTGGGCGGTGTAGACGCCGGCGCAGCCGCAGGCCGCTTCCTTCGCTTCGCGGATGTGTGGCGCGCTGTCCGTGCCGAGGAAGAAATGCGGGTTGCCACTGGTGGCCGCCTGCAGCAGCGCCGCGCGATGGGTTTCGCGCTTCAACACCGGCGCGCAGTAGTTGTGCGGCCGGATGCCGCCCTCGAACAGCGCATTGCGATTGAGCAACAGGTGATGCGCGGTGATGGTGGCGGCCACGTTGGCCGGCGCGGTGCTGATGAAATCGACGGCGTCGCGGGTGGTGATGTGTTCCAGCACCATGCGCAGGGCCGGAAATTTTTCACGCAGCGGCAGCAGGTGACGCTCGATGAAGACGCGCTCGCGATCGAAGATGTCGACCGCCGGATCGGTGACCTCGCCGTGCATCAGCAACGGCAGCTGATGTTTCTCCATCGCCTCCAGCACGGGATAGACGTGCGCCAGATCGCGCACACCCGCTTGCGAATTGGTGGTGGCGCCGGCCGGGTAATACTTCACCGCGAAAACGCTGTCGCTGGCGGCGGCGCGGGCAATCTCGTCGACCGTGGTGGTTTCCGTGAGGTACAGCGTCATCAACGGCTGGAAGCGCGAGCCGTTCGGCAGGCTGGCGAGAATGCGCCGGCGGTAATCCTCGGCCTGGGCCACGGTGGTTACCGGCGGCTTGAGGTTGGGCATCACGATGGCGCGGGCGAACCGCTTTGCCGTATGCGCGATGACCGACGCCAGCGCCTCGCCATCACGCAGATGCAGGTGCCAGTCGTCGGGGCGGGTGATTTCCAGGCGCGTAGGGCTCATGGCATGCAGACTCGAAACAGGTTAAGGGGTGGCGACCGCCGCGCAACAGGCGGTCTCGCGATTTGCCCATGGTATCGCGGCGGGGCGCAAAGCCGCTGCGTCGCGCCACCGAAACGCCGCGCGCCCATGATTGCCACGGACACGCCACTTCGCTGCGGCACGCTACACTGCGCCACCTTCCGTATCGCCCCATCATGACCATTTCCCCCTCTCCGCAACGCGGCGCGCTGTTCGCGTTGATCGGCACCATCCTGATCTGGGCCTACAGCTGGGTGGTGATGAAACAGGTGCTGGCGTATGCCGGGCCGTTCCACTTCGCCGCTTTGCGCTACCTGCTCGGTGCCGGCGTGCTGTTTGTGGCACTGCTGCTGTCGCGCCAATCGCTGCGGCCGCCGCCGTTGCTGCTCACGCTGGCGATCGGCCTGTGCCAGACCGCCGCGTTCCAGGGGCTGGAACAGTGGGCGCTGATGGACGGCGGCGCCGGCCATGTGGCGTTGCTGGCCTACACGATGCCGTTCTGGGCGGTGTTCCTGGCATGGCTGGTGCTGGGCGACCGCCCCACCGCGCGCCACTGGGTTGGCGTGGCGCTGGCCGCGATCGGCCTGGTCTGCATCATCGAACCCTGGCACGAGCTGGGCAGCGCACTGAGCACCACGCTGGCGATCGCCGGCGGCGCGGCCTGGGCGGCCGGCACGGTGCTCAGCAAGCGCATGTTCCAGCGCCACGCGCCGTCGGTGCTGAACCTCACGGCATGGCAGATGCTCTTGGGCGGCATGGCGCTGGGCGTGTTGGCACTGGTGACGCCGGAGCGCGACATCGAGTGGAGTGGCGCCTTCATCGCCGGCCTGGCCTACAGCGTGCTGTTGGCGTCCAGCCTGGCGTGGTGGCTGTGGTCGATCGTGCTGCAGCGCCTGCCGACCACCGTGGCCAGCGTCTCCAGCCTGGGCGTGCCGATCGTCAGCGTGGTGCTGGCGTGGCTGATCCTGCACGAACGCCCGTCGTTGATGGAGTGGGTCGGCATCGTGCTGGTGCTGCTGGGATTGCTGGCGATCAGCGGTGTCGGCGCACGGCGGGCTATCCGCTGACACTACTGTGGGAGCGGCTTTTGTGGGAGCGGCTTCAGCCGCGATGCTCTTGTTCTGGAGCTCCAAAGAAAGGGCATCGCGACTGAAGTCGCTCCCACAGCGCATTCACCAGGGCAACGCACCAAGGTCAACGTTGCCACCGGTAAGCACCACACCCACGCGGCGGCCAGCGAACCGCGGCGGCTGCTTGAGGATCGCCGCCAGCACCGTGGCGCTGGACACTTCGACCAGCACTTTCAGCTCGCGCCACAACAGCTGCATCGCGGCCACGGTTTCGTCGTCGGTCACGGTGATGACCTCGACATGGTGCGCGCGCAGCGCCTCCAGGTTGTGCTCGCCCACCAGCGCACGCAGGCCATCGCAAAGCGTGTCGGGGACGACGGTGGTGACCCGCGAACCCTGCGCCAGCGATCGCGCCGCGTCATCGGCGCCGGCCGGTTCGGCGCCGAACAGCGCCAGCGTTGGATCCAGCGCATGCGCAGCAATCGCCACGCCGGTGGCCAGCCCGCCACCGCCCACCGGCGTCATCAAGGTGTCGATGTCCGGCACCTGCTGCAACAGCTCCAGCGCCAGCGTGCCCTGCCCCGCCATCACCCGGGTATCGGCGTAGGGGTGCACGAAGACGGCGCCGGTCTGGCGCTGCAGTTCGGCGGCCGTCGCTTCGCGTGCGGCCTGCGTGGGGGCGCAGCGATGCACGGTCGCGCCGGCGCGTTCGATCGCCTCGACCTTGGCGCGCACCGCGCCCTCGGGAATCACCACGTGCGCCGCGATGCCGCGCGTGGCCGCGGCCAGCGCCAGCGCGTTGCCGTGGTTGCCGGACGAATGCGTGATCACGCCGCGCGCGGCCTGATCATCGTCCAGCGCCCACACCGCGTTGCAGGCGCCGCGAAACTTGAAAGCGCCGCTGCGCTGCAGGTTTTCGCACTTGAAATGCAGCCGCGCGCCGGCCAACGTGTCCAGCGCGTCGCTGCGCAGCACCGGTGTGAGCTGCGCATACGGCGCGATGCGCGCAGCGGCGGCACGGATATCGTCGAGGGTGGGGAGTGCGTCGCGATTCATGCCGAGGCCACGGCGTCCATGTCGATTTCCACGCCGCAGCGGAAGCGACGCTCGGCGCCCGGCATCAACCGGATCGTGTCGGCACACTCGGGCCGGTTGAACGCGTTGGCCATGCATTCCATCGGCTCCAGCGCCACCGCGCCGCGCACGTCGCGCGTCACCGTGTCGGCGGTGAAGGCGTGCATCATGCCGCGCTCCTGCCACACCGCAATGCCCACGCCGCTGGCCGGGTCGCGCAGATAGGTGCGGATGCGCCCGTCCGTTTCCGGCTCCAGGTCGGTGTAGCCCTGGTCGATGATGGCGTCGTCGATGCGCCGCGACACGCGGAAATCCAGCGCGGGCGCATCATCCAGCGCCACGTACGCGGGCGCGCCGGGCAACGCGATGAGGTTGGCGTCGGTGTGGATCAGCGTTTGCGCGGGTATCTGCAGCTGCCAGTCGTCCACCTCGCCGGCCGGCAGGCGGAAGTACGGATGCCAGCCGAAAAAGCACGGCGCGACGCTGTTGCCCACGTTGCGCATGGCCGCCTCCAGCGTGAGCCCCTGCGCGTCCAGCGTATAGGTGATGTCGAGATCGATCGCATGCGGGTAGCCCGGTTGCGGCCGGATCGACGACGTCGCCAGGGTCAGTTGCGCGCGCTGCTCGTCGGCCGACAGCGCCACGATGTCGAAATCCACGCCACGCACGAAGCCGTGACGGCTGGCGCGCTGATCGCCCACCACACCCGGCTGCAGATCCTGCGCCTGGCCATCGAATTCATAGCGCGCGGCGGCAATGCGGCCACCGAACGGCACCATGATGGCGAAGCGCGAGCTCGGCCGGCTGACGATCTCGGCGGCATCGCGATAGCCGTCGGCGAGATCATGCAGTACGCCGCTGACCATGATCTTGAAGGTGAGCAAAGCCGCGCCGTGGCGGGCAATCTGCACGTGCCGTTGCTGCGCTTGGTCGGTCAGCACCAGGACGGTTTGCTCGTCCCACAAGACCTCTTCGACGGTATAGCGCGTCATCGGATGCTCCTGTCGCGAAAAGGCCCATGTTAGCCTGATCGCCTCTCACACCCATCTGTTTTCCGCATGAATGCCCGCCCTGAACAACTTGCCGCCCCCACCCGCCTGGACGCTTACCGCGCGCCGGCGTGGCGCGTCGAAACGGTCGAACTGGACTTCGACCTGGCCATCGACACCACCGAAGTCACCGCGCGATTGCACTTGCGTCGCGACCCCGCACAGACGCAACCGCTGCGTCTGGATGGCGAAAACCTGGAGTTGCTGTCGATCACGCTCGACGGCACCACGCTTTCACCCGACGCCTTCCGCTACGCCAGCAACGTGCTGGAGGTGGACGGCGCACGCGATGGCAGCGTGCTGGAAACCCGCGTACGCCTGCGCCCCGCGGCCAATACCGCGCTGGAGGGGCTCTATCTTTCCGGGTCGACCGAGGCGGGTTTCCTGCTGACCCAATGCGAGGCCGAAGGTTTCCGGCACATCACGTTCTTCCCCGATCGGCCGGACGTGCAGGCACGCTACACGGTCACCCTGCGCGCCGATCGCGACCGCTTCCCGGTGTTGCTGGCCGGCGGCAATCCCGATGGCGCCGGCGTATTGGACGATGGCCGGCACTGGGCGCGTTTCGTCGATCCGCACCCGAAACCCAGCTACCTGTTCGCCGTGGTGGCCGGCCGCCTGCAGCCGATCGAACGCGACTACGTCACCGCCGAGGGCCGCGCGGTCACGCTGAAAATCTGGTCGGAAGCCGACGTCATCGATCGCTGCGATTACGCGATGGATGCGCTGGAGCGCTCGATGCGCTGGGACGAGCAGACCTACGGCCGCAACTACGACCTGGATGTTTTCCACGTGGTTGCCACCCACGATTTCAACATGGGCGCGATGGAGAACAAGGGCCTCAATATCTTCAACGCGAAGTACCTGCTGGCCGACCCCGACTCCAGCACGGACGACGAATACCGCCATGTGGAATCGGTGATCGCACACGAGTATTTCCACAACTGGAGCGGCAATCGGGTGACCTGTCGCGACTGGTTCCAGCTATCGCTGAAGGAAGGGCTGACGGTGTTCCGCGAGCAGAGCTTCTCGGCCGACATGAACTCCACGTCGCTGAAGCGCATCGAGGACGTATCGCTGCTGCGCCGCGCCCAGTTCCCCGAGGACGCCGGCCCGCTGGCCCATCCCGTGCGCCCGGCGCAGTACAGCGAGATCAACAATTTCTACACCGCCACGGTGTACGAGAAAGGCGCCGAACTGGTGCGCATGCTGGCCGGCCGCCTGGGTCCCGAGGGTTTCCGACGCGGCATGGACCTGTACTTCGCGCGCAACGATGGCCGCGCCGCCACGCTGGAGGATTTCCTCGGTGCGCTGGGCGAAGCCAACCACACCGACCTCGGCCCCTACCTGGCGTGGTACGGCCAGGCCGGCACGCCCCGCCTGCATGCGCGCGGCGAGTACGACGAAGCCCGCCGCAGCTATGCGCTGACCTTGCGCCAGCACACGCCAGCCACGTCAGGCCAGCCACAAAAACAGGCCCTGCCTATTCCGGTGAAGCTGGCGCTGTTCGACGGCGGCGGGCGGATGATGGACTTGCATCTGGACGGCCAGACGGCCAAACCGCAAACCGATTGCGTGGTTGTGTTGGAGGCGGACGAGCAGACCTTCATCTTCCGGGACGTACCGACGGCGCCGGTACCGTCGCTGCTGCGCGGCTTTTCCGCGCCGGTGATCCTGGAGTACGACTACGACGCCACCGAACTGGCGCTGCTACTGCGCCACGACCCTGACGGCTTCAACCGTTGGGAGGCCAGCCAGCAACTGGCCACGCTGGCCTATGTCGAGCTGCGCGATGGCGGCGCCAGCCACGCACTGGAGGCGTGGCTCGACGCGTTGTCTGTCTTGTTCGCCCACAACGATGTCGAGCCCGCCCTGCTGGCCAACCTGCTGACGCCACCGAGCGAAGTGGAGTGGGCCGAGCGGGAGGCCAGCGTCGACCCGGCCCGCATCCACGCCTTGCGCCAGCAACTGCAGCGGCAGCTGGCGGAGCGCATCGGCGCCGAGGCGCTGCATCAGCGTTATCTGGCGCTGGCCGGCGAAGCCAGCCTTTCCCTCGATGCCGCCAGTCAGGCCCGACGCCGGCTGAAACAGCGCGTGCTGGAACTGCTGTGCCTGATCGACCCCGGCGTGGCGCAGCCACTTGCCGCTACCCAATACGCCAGCGCACCTGGCATGACTGATCGGCTTGGCGCGTTGATGGCCTTGTTGCGCAGCGACGCCGCGCAGGCACCGGCGGCGCTGGCGCACTATCGCCAGCGCTATGCCGACAACGCGCTGGCATTGGACAAATGGTTCATGGCGCAGGCACAGGTGCCGGGCGAGACGGCGCTGGATCGCGTGTTGACGCTGGAGCGTGACGCCTCGTTCACCCTGAAGAATCCCAACCGCGTGCAGTCGCTGCTGGGTGCATTCGTGCGCGCCAACCCCAGCGGTTTCCACCGTGCGGATGGCGCGGGTTACCGCTTCCTGGCCGAGCGACTGGTGCAGCTAGATGCGCTCAACCCTCAGGTAGCCGCGCGGCTGGCTACCGCTTTCAACGGCTGGCAACGGCTGGAGCCGGGCCGTCGTGAAGCGGCCCGCAGGGTCATCGAGGACCTGGCCAATCGCGAGGGGTTGTCACGCAACCTGCGCGAAATCGTGGCCAACGTACGGAAGCAGTAGTCCGTCGCAAGGGGCTGGATCAGGCGGGCAGATGGTCCAGCGCCTCGCGCAGGTTGTTCATGCGCGAAACCAGTCGTGGCAGCAGGCTGGAGCTTTCCTCGCCCGCGCGCTCCTCGATATTTTCCATGGCCAGTTCCACCCGGCCCATTTCGATCAACAGATCGTGATGGGCATACACCGGTTCAAAATCGAAGTTCATGGTCAAACGTCCTCCCTGGGTTGCCGTGCCTGCTGCAACTGGCATGCCAAAAAGAGGGGGAGATACGCTCACGAGTGGAAATGTAGGCCTCGGCTGCCGTGGAGTGTCAGCTGTTGCCGCGATTGGACACAAACTCCCGCGCCAGTCACTGCGTGTTCACGCGCGCGGAGTAAATATCGACTGAAGCTTCAAGACCGCCGCTTGGCCTTGAACGCGCCAGTTTTCACGGCTTCTGGCGTCCGGCAACACGGTCATCCTGGATTCCCCCTGTTCCTGAGACCGCCGGACGCCAGATCTAAGCAGCCCCCAGACCCCGCGCTTGCGCGGGGTCTGGCTTTTCCGGCTCCGCAACCCGCGCTTGCGCGGGGTCTGGCTTTTCCAGCTCCTCAACCCGCGCTTGTCGCGGGTCTGGTTTTTCCGGCGCCGCAAAAGGCGACGGCACCCCAAAGGGTGCCGTCTAGGCTTCCTTTCCCGGTACGCGATCAAACCCCTGTCGTTCGATCTCGGCGCGCCGGGCGCAGCGTCTGCCCGGGAAAGTGCAGCCCGGGAAAAGCAGGATGCGTGCCAGCACAGCCAAATCCTGCCGCAACGGGTTGATGGCAGTACCATTGCGCGTATTTCGTCACCTTTTGCACGACCAGGGCAGTTTCATGCGTCATCCCACCCACTACGACGTCATCGTGATCGGCGGCGGCCATGCCGGCACCGAAGCAGCGCTTGCCGCCGCGCGCACCGGCGCGCGCACGCTGTTGCTCAGCCACAACATCGAGACGATCGGGCAGATGAGCTGCAACCCTGCCATCGGCGGGATCGGCAAGGGCCACCTGGTGAAGGAGGTCGACGCGCTGGGCGGCGCGATGGCGCACGCCGCCGACCGCGCCGGCATCCAGTGGCGCACCTTGAACGCGTCGAAAGGCCCGGCCGTGCGCGCCACCCGCTGCCAGGCCGATCGTGGGCTGTACAAGGCGGCGATCCGCCACATGGTGGAAACCCAGCCCAACCTGGAGCTGTTCCAGCAGGCGGTGGACGACCTCATCATCGAGAACGGCCGCGTCTGCGGCGTGGTCACGCAGATGGGCTTGTCGTTTGGCGCGCGCGCGGTGGTGCTTACCGCCGGCACCTTCCTCGCCGGCAAGATCCACATTGGCCAGGCGCAATACGCCGGCGGCCGCGCTGGCGATCCACCTTCCAGCGCATTGGCCGCGAAACTGCGCGAGTTGCCGATCGCCACGGACCGCCTGAAGACCGGCACGCCGCCGCGCATCGACCAGCGCAGCATCGATTTCAGCACGCTGCAGGAACAGCCCGGCGACTCTCCGGCACCTGTATTTTCCTACCTCGGCACCCGCGACGAACACCCGCGCCAGGTCAGCTGCTGGATCACCCACACGTCCGAGCACACCCACGAACTGATCCGCGGCGCGCTGGACCGCTCACCGCTGTACACCGGCCAGATCGAGGGCATCGGCCCGCGCTATTGCCCGTCGATCGAGGACAAGGTGGTGCGCTTCGCGGAGAAGTCCTCGCACCAGATCTTCATCGAGCCCGAAGGGCTGGACACCTTCGAGATCTACCCCAACGGCATCTCCACCTCGCTGCCGTTCGACGTGCAGCTGGCGCTGGTGCGCTCGATCAAGGGCTTCGAGAACGCGCACATCACCCGCCCGGGCTACGCCATCGAATACGACTATTTCGACCCGCGCGGACTCAACCCGTGGCTGGAGACCAAGGCCATCCCCGGCCTGTATTTCGCCGGCCAGATCAACGGCACCACCGGCTATGAGGAAGCGGCCGCGCAAGGCTTGATCGCCGGCATGAACGCCGCGCTGGCCGTGCAAGGCAAGGCGCCGTGGTATCCGCGCCGCGACGAGGCCTACATCGGCGTACTGATCGACGACCTCACCAGCAACGGCACCATCGAGCCGTACCGCATGTTCACCTCGCGCGCGGAATACCGGCTGCACCTGCGCGAGGACAACGCCGACCTGCGCCTCACCGAAACCGGCCATGCGCTGGGCGTGGTGCCGCAGGCGCGCTTCGACGCACTGCGCGCCAAACGCGAGGCCGTCGAGCGCGAAATGCAGCGGCTGGGCGGTTTGTGGGCCGGCCCCAACAATGGACTCGGGGCGGCCGTCGAACGCGAGCTTGGTATTGCGGTGAGCCGCGAAACCAGCGCCGCGGATCTGCTGCGCCGGCCGGAAATCGACTACGCCCAGCTCACCGCCATCACCGAATTCGGCCCTGCCGTGGCGCGCGACGACGTGGCCGCGCAGGTCGAGGTGCAGATCAAGTACGCCGGCTACCTCGAGCGCCAGCGCGAGGAGATCGAGCGCCAGCGGCGCCACGAGCACACCGCCATTCCCGCCAGCTTCGACTATGACAAGGTACGCGGGCTGTCCGCCGAAGTGCTGCTGAAGCTGAAGCGCACGCTGCCCACCACCGTCGGCCAGGCGGCCCGCGTCAGCGGCGTGACTCCCGCCGCCATTTCGTTGCTGCTGGTGCATCTGAAACGTCGCGACGCGGCCTGACTTCCGGAGTTTCCGGTCACATCGCCTCCGCCCGCGCATGGCATCATGGCCGGCATCACCAAGCAGGAACATGCACGATGGAAGTCTGGATCGGTCGGGACGGTGAGCGCCACGGCCCGTATACGGAAGCCGATATCCGCCAATGGCTGGCCAGCGGGGAAGTCAGCCCCGCCGACCTGGGCTGGTACGAAGGGCTGGCCGACTGGCAACCGCTGTCGGTGCTTTTCCCCCAGGCGCAACCCGAAACCTCCGACACCCCGCGGGTGCCGCCGCTGCCGACAACCAACGACAACGCGCTGGAGGACGTGGCCAGTTTCTGGAAGCGCCTCGGCGCCTGGATCATCGACTATCTCATCCTGTTGCTGCCCACCGCCCTGATCGCCCTGTCGATGGGTGCGCCGGCTGCGTTCGAGCACTTCATGAGCCAGGTGGAAAGCGGCATCGCCCCGATGGTGGCAATGGCCGACTATTCCCGCACGGTGCGGCCGGCGGCGATGTGGTCGCTGCTGGTGGGCTTCCTCTATTACGCGTTTTTCGAGTGCTCACGGTGGCAAGCCACGCCGGGCAAGCTGGCGCTCGGGCTGCGCGTTACCGACATGGATGGCCAGCGCCTCGGCTTCGCCCGCAGCGCGCTGCGCAATGCGGTCCGGCTGGCCAACGCGATTACCGCGCTGATTCCGCTGATCAGCTATCTGACGGTCGCCTGGACCTCGCGTCACCAGGGCCTGCACGACATGTTGGCAAAAACCCTGGTGTTGAACGGCCGCGCCAGCGACGCAGGCAACCCCTCATCGCCGCCCGGCAACAGCAACACGTTCAGTGCCTGACCGGCATCGGCGCCGTCGCCCTGAAGCACGGCGCCCGAGCGAGCCCCCTCGAATCCGCCGCCGAACTGATCCGCGCGCCGCGCGCTGAACAGCGTTGGCCTGCTTGTTATCATCGGCGGTTCGACCACAGTGAACCGACGCCACGCGCCGTCGCCAGGAATTGAAAGCCACCCATGCTCAGCATCGAACAACGCATCGCCAACGATATCGCCGCCAGGACCGAACAGGTTCGCGCCGCCGTGGATCTGCTCGATGGCGGCGCCACCGTGCCGTTCATCGCGCGCTATCGCAAGGAAGTCACCGGCGGGCTCGACGACACGCAACTGCGCCTGCTGGAAGAGCGCCTGCACTATCTGCGCGAGATGGAAGACCGGCGCGCGGCGATCCTGGCCAGCATCGAGGAACAGGGCAAGCTCACCGATGCGCTGAAAAGCGACTTGCTCGCGGCCGACACCAAGGCGCGGTTGGAAGATCTGTACCTGCCGTACAAGCCCAAGCGCCGCACCAAGGCGCAGATCGCCCTTGAAGCCGGGCTGGAACCGCTGGCGCTGGGCCTGCGCAACGACCCCACGCAAACGCCGGAAGCCTTCGCCGAGGCCTTCGTCGATGCAGAGAGGGGTGTAGCCGACGTGCGCGCCGCGCTGGACGGCGCCCGCGCCATCCTGATGGAAAGCATCGCCGAAGACGCCGCGCTGGTCGGCGAGTTGCGCGACTGGCTGTGGAGCAAGGGCCAGATTCGCGCCAAGCTGGTTGAAGGCAAGGAGGCGGCAGGCGCGAAATTCCGCGACTACTTCGATCACGTCGAACCGATCGGCAAGATCCCCTCGCATCGTCTGCTGGCGCTGATGCGGGCGCGCAACGAAGGCGTGCTGGAGCTGGAACTGGCGCCCGATACCGACGCCGACCAGGGCCACGCCGAGGCCGAAGGCCGCGTCGCCGCCCGCGCCGACATCCACAACCGCGGCCGCGCTGCCGATGCCTGGCTGCGCGAAACCGTGCGCCTGACCTGGCGCGTGAAACTGCATCTGCACCTGACCCTGGACCTGTTCGGCCGCGTGCGCGAAGGCGCCGAGGACGAAGCGATCCGCGTCTTCGGCGACAACCTGAAAGACCTGATGCTGGCCGCACCGGCCGGCGCGAAAACCGTGATGGGCCTGGACCCGGGCATCCGCACCGGCTGCAAGGTGGCCGTGGTCGATCCCACCGGCAAACTACTGGCCACCGACACCATCTATCCGCTGGAGCCGCGACGACAGTGGACCGAATCGCTGGCCGCGCTGGCGCGGCTGTGCAAGCAGCACGGCGTGGACCTGATCGCCATCGGCAACGGCACCGCCTCGCGCGAAACCGACAAGCTGGCCGCCGAACTCATCAAGGGCCTCGCCAAGACCCATCCGGAGCACAAGCTGTCGAAGGTAGTGGTGAGCGAGGCCGGCGCCTCGGTGTATTCCGCCTCGGAAACCGCGGCCAAGGAATTCCCCAACCTCGACGTGAGCCTGCGCGGCGCCGTGTCGATCGCGCGCCGGCTGCAGGATCCGCTGGCCGAACTGGTGAAGATCGAACCCAAGGCCATCGGCGTGGGCCAGTATCAGCACGACGTGAACCAGATCAAGCTGGCGCGCGCACTGGACGCCCGCGTGGAGGATTGCGTCAACGCGGTCGGTGTCGACGTGAACACCGCTTCGGCCGCGCTGCTGTCGCGGGTAGCCGGCCTTTCCGCGAGCGTGGCTGAAAACGTGGTGAAGCACCGCGACGGCAACGGCCCGTTCGCCAATCGCAAGGCGCTGCTGAAAGTGCCGCGGCTTGGTGACAAGGCGTTCGAGCAGTGCGCCGGCTTCCTGCGCGTATCCAACGGCGACAACCCGCTGGATGCCAGCGCGGTGCACCCGGAGGCCTACCCGGTGGTCGAGCGCATCATTGCGCAGTGCGGCCGCGAGGTGAGAAGCGTCATCGGCGACGCCAGCTTCCTGCGCGCGCTGAAGCCCGAACAGTTCACCGACGAAAAGTTTGGCGTGCCCACCGTGCGCGACATCCTGAAGGAGCTGGAGAAGCCCGGCCGCGATCCGCGCCCTGAATTTGTGGCGCCCACCTTCGCCGAAGGCGTGGAGGACGTGAAGGATCTCAAGCCCGGCATGATCCTCGAAGGCCGCGTCACCAACGTGGCCGCCTTCGGCGCATTCGTCGACATCGGCGTGCACCAGGACGGGCTGGTCCATGTGTCGGCGCTGTCGCACACCTTCGTCAAGGATCCGCGTGATGCGGTGAAGGCCGGCGACATCGTCAAGGTCAAGGTTATGGAAGTCGACCTGCCGCGCCAGCGCATCGGGCTGAGCATGCGACTGGATGACGAACCGGGCCAGGCGCGCGGCGGCAAACCGGCGGGCAATGGCGAGCCGTCGTCGCGTGGCGGCGCCCGCGATGGGCGCGGCAGCACACGCTCCGGCGGCGGTGCGCCCAAGCCGACCACCCCTCCCGCCAACAGCGCTTTTGCGGATGCGTTGGCCAAGGCGCGCCAACGCTGACGCCGCGCCCCGGCCGCCGTGCACCGCAGCATGCGCTTCCGTATGGATTGGATTAACGTAACTCGGACATAACAAGTTTTCCGATCAGGAGTGCTTCCATGCCGCGTTCTCGTTATCTCGCCGGGGCCATTTCCGCAGCACTGCTATTCAGCGCCAGTGCCAGCGCCGCCCAGTTCAGCAACGTCGTCGTTTTTGGTGACAGCCTCAGCGACAGCGGCAACCTTTCCACGTTCGCGCAATCGCAGGTGCCCATGCGGTTCACCACCAACCCTGGCACCACCACGATCGAAAACGTGGCGACGGATCTGGGGTTCCAGCTGGCACCCTCGCTCGCCGGCGGCAGCGATTACGCGTGGGGCGGCGCCGGCATCAACACCAATTCGCCGGGCACGCCGGCAGGCGTGCCGACCATCACGTCGCAAATCGATGGCTATCTGGCGGCCGGCGCAGTGGATGGCAAGGCGCTTTATTCGGTCTGGGGTGGTGCCAACGATATTTTCTATCACGCCACCGCTGCAGGTGCCGGCGCGACCGCGCAGCAGTTGATCGCTGCCAATACAGCGGGCTTGCCGGCCACGACGGCCGCACAGGTGGCCGCACAGATCAGTTCGCAGGTCATGGCGACCGCCGGCGTCAGTTCGTTCGAAACGGCCGAGCAGGTGCAGGCCAATGTCGCCGCCGCCGCGCAGCAGGAGGTCAAGCTGATCGGCGAGCTGCAGGCCGCGGGCGCCACCAACATCCTGGTGTTCAACCTGCCCAACGTGGGCATCACGCCCTCGGCCAGGTCGCAGGGCGCGGAAGCGGCCGCCTCGCTGAGCGGCTTGAGCCTGATCTTCAACGGCCAGCTCAACGCCGGTATTTCGCGGTTGGGCACCGGCATCATCCCGATCAACACCTACAGCCTGTTGAACGAAGTGGTGGCCAACCCGCAGATGTACGGCTTCAGCAATGTCACTGACCCGGCCTGCACCGGCGGCAGCGGCAGCTCGGTGGCGTGCGCGCCGCAAGGCACGCCGGGCGCCACGGTCACTTATGCGCCGGGTACGGAAAACAGCTACCTGTTCGCCGATGGCGTGCATCCCACGACCGCGGCCCACGCCATGCTTGGCCAATACGTGCTGTCGGTACTGCGCGCGCCGGAACAGGTATCGCTGCTGGGCGAAGCCCCGCTGGCCGCCAACAACGCGCAGACCCGCGCGATCCGCAACGAGATGCTGGCCGACAGCGCCGGCAGCGACACGCGCGCCTTCGTCAACATCGATTACGGCCGCCAGCGCTTCAAGGCCGTCAACGGCGCACCGAAAACCGACAGCAACAACGTCAACCTCACGCTGGGCGCCGACGTACGCGCCACCGATCATGTTTCCGCCGGCATGGCGCTGGGCGTGGGCCAGCACACCGCCGATTTCGCCGGCGGTGGCGGCTACAAGCTGCAGGACATCAGCGGCCAGGCTTATGTCACCTACCATGCCGGCGGCGGCTACGTGGGCGGTTACGCGAACTTCGGACAATCCAACTTCAAGGACATCGAGCGTCGCGTGGCGATCGGCGCCGCCCATCGCAGCGAAACGGGCAAGGCCGACGGCTCGCATCTGGGCGGCGGGCTGACCGGTGGCTGGTGGTTCGATTTCAATGACCTGCGTACCGGGCCGTTCGCCACCGTGGAATGGCAGACCGTCAAGATCAATGGCTACACCGAAAACGGCAACGACAGCACCGCGATGTGGTTTGGTCGGCAGCAGCGCGACGCGCTGGTGGCTACCGCCGGCTGGCGCCTGCAAGGCCATTGGCAGGCCGGCAACACCGTGCTGTCGCCTTTCGCCGAAGTGGCCTGGAACCACGACAGCAAGGCTGACCCGCGCACCGTCAGCGCCGGCCTCAACAGCATGAGCGGCACCTTCGCCCTGACCGGCTTCATCCCCGACGACAGCTGGGGCACCGCCGACGTGGGCCTATCGGCGCAGCTGACGTCCAACATCAGCAGTTGGATCGGCTACAGCGGCCGCTTCAGCGACAACAGCCAGAAGTACAACAGCGTCAACATCGGCATGAAGATCGGCTTCTGATGATCTGATTGTCATGAAAAAAGCCGCCAGTTTGCGCTGGCGGCTTTTTTATCTGCTGCAGGGGAAGCCTGCTGCTACTTGTTCTTGCCGCCCGTCGCCAGGCTCAGGATGTTCACGGCCTGCTGGTGCAAGCTCGACGCCGTATCGGAATCCAGCGTCTCGGTCTTGCCATCCGCCTCGTGCAGCTTCAGCACCAGGGTGCCGTTCTCGGCCCAGCTCGCGCTGTCGGTGGACGTCGGCTTGGCGTTCCGGCTGGCCTTCTTCTGCTGCACCGCCGCCCACGGCTTGCCATCCCGGTAGGCGAAATCGGTGCTGGTAAAGCCCTTGTCGCCGTAATCCACCAGCTCGCGGATGAACTTGATATCACCGGCCTGACGGAAAATCTGCCACCCGCGGGAGACGCCATCACCCAGCTTGGTGCCGCTCTTGACCATCATGCCGCCGATCTGCTGCTCCAGTGAATTGAACGCAGCCAGGTCCTTTTCTGCCGCAGTCTGCTCGGCTACCAGTTGGATCGACACCTCGTTCTTGGCGCCATTGGTCAGCACGGGAGCCTGCAGCGGCATGGTGTACTGGCGTTCGCCATCGGTCAGCTGCGCCTTGACCACATACAGGTCCGACGGATTGACTTTGGCGGGATCGAAAGTGAGCTCGAACGACTGCGGAAACGTCGTCGCGGGCGACACCGTCTTGCTGGCCAGCGGCGCCGTGCCGGTCTGCGCCGTCGACGACACGTTGACCAGGCTGATCACCAGGTTCGCCTTCGGCGACAACTGCGCCGGCTCGCGCAAAGCAACCGTGCCGCTCACCACGTTGGCCACGACGTCGGAAGCCGCGCTGCCCGACGCGGCAACGCCCGCGCCGTTCTGCTGCGACGAAGGGGATGCATTGCACCCGGCCAAAACCAACGCCGCAAGTGACGTCAGCAACAAAACCAGCTTGCGCATGGGGAAACCTCGAATTCTGCGTTCAACGGACACGAACCTGTCAGACGTCGTAACGCCACAGTCATTCGCGGGGGAAACCCGGAGCATAGCGGAAACAGTCCGGCTGGAAAAGTCAACCGGGTATTCACCCGCGTTAGCGGGTTTTCCGCCCCGTCGTCCGGACACCGGGCTGGGCGGAACGCGGGTTTGCCCACGCACGAAAAAGGCCGCCGGAGAACCGGCGGCCTTCTTGTCACTCAAACAGCAGTGAATTTGCTACCTAACTCACCATCAATAGTCGTACGACACACCGAAGCGGACGTAACGCGGGGTCGTCGCACCGTATGGACGGCCATAGCTTGCGCTCGTCGAGATCGGATAGGTCTGCGTGATCACCTGATTGTCGAACACGTTGTAGACCATGGCGTTGAAGGCCAGCTTCTTGCCCGCCCACTCCGGACGGTACTCGGCGCTCAGATCCACGCGGTACGTCCAGGGGTGACGCGTATCGCCCGGCTGCGTCCACTTGCCGTTGCAATAGTGATAGTACGGACCGTAGCCCAGACCAGGGTTGGTCTGTCCCGGGCCGTAGTAGCCCAAGCAGGTCTTCGGCGCACCAGACGCAATGGCCACGTTGCCCGAAACCAGCCATTCCGGAGCAATCTGATACGAGCCATACGCTTTCAACTGATGGCGACGATCATTAGCCAGCGCGCCGTTGGCGTACTCCATAGTCGCGGCGTAATCCCAGTCCACCGTGGCCGACACGTCTTCCTGACCGATGTCCGAACGAACCTGGCCTTCGCTGTTGCCGTAGCTGCGCGAATACAGGTAATCGATCTTGCCGAACCACTTGCCGTCGAACGGATGCTCCAAGTACAGATCGAGACCGTAGTAGTGACGCTTCATGGTGGTGTTGAAGCCGAAATCTTCCTTCCAGCGCATCGGCACTTCGTAATAGCCGCCGTCCAGCTTCTTGATCGAGTACACCGCATCCTTACCCGGGTTCATCAGGAAGCTACCGGGAATCTGACCAACGTCATAAGTGGTGGGATCGATGCCCATCTCGTCCATCTTGGCAAGGATCGAGGGCGCATCACCGATGTCGTCGATCGCGTTGCGAAGATTGCGGTAGGTAGCCTTCGCACCGAAGACCCACGCGTCACCCAGCGACTTGTCGAAACCGAAGATGTACTCGTCCTGGTACTCGGACGTCAGATCGCCCGCCGAACCCACCTTCGGGTCACGCGGCTGACCGTACTCACCATTGGCAGAAAACGGCTGGCCAGCACCTACGCTGGTATCGAGGGCGTGCAAGCCGACGGGCACGCCATTAGCATCAATACTGTCGTAGGTGTAGTACTCGCGGGTATACAGCGACGAACCTGCCGAACGCTGCGCCACACTGCTGGGCAGGGCGAGATAGTAGCGACCGGCGTTGCCGTAGACCTTGAAGCTGGAGTCGCCATTGACGTCCCAGCTGAAGCCCAGGCGCGGGGCCCACTGCGGCGACGTCAAGCGCAGATACGGTTCGCCACCGGCGTTGTAGTTCGTGAACTGGTCGTTGCGCAGACCCAACTTGACCAACCAGCGGTCATTGATCTGCCAGCTGTCCTCGATGTACTGCGCACGCTGGACGACACGGAACGACCCATCGTCGTGATACCGGTACCGTGCGACGTAGAAGCCCGTATCACCACCAGGCTGCGATCCGGTGTTAACCACCCAAGGGCGCTTCTCCCAACCCGCACCCGTATCGGGTCCACCGACAACGTACGTGTCGGCATCGCCGTCCATGGTGTCGTATTCCCAGGCGTAGCCCAAGCCCGAATCCGGGAACTTGGTACCAGCATCGATATTGTTGACGGTCTGGTTGTCGATACCACCGGTGATCGTGTGATCGCCCAGCTTGTAGCTCAGGTCAACGCGCAAGTTGGTGCTGGTCGAACGGTGGCCGGGCAGGTTGATGGTGGACACCGTCTGGGTGTTCTGGTTGCCGGCGCCCGGGACATCCGGGTTCTGATCGGGGTAACCGAACAGGTACGGATAAGTCGGATCGTATCCGGGCGTGTCGCTGTACCAGGTGCCCTTCATCTTGCCGTACATCACGGTCGCGGTCAGGTCATCGGTGATGTAGCTGGTGAACTTGCCCAGATAGATGTCCGCACCCTTCTTGGTGCTGGTGTCGTAACTGTTGAAACCACCCTCTTCCTGGGTGTCGTAGTCGAAGTTGTTCATCACGCCCTCGTAGGAGGACTTGTTCGACGCCGCGGTGACTTCAAGAATGTTGCGATCAGTGATGTTCCAATCCAGCTTGGCGTACCACTTCGGGTTGTCGTAGCGGTAATGCGTGACATACGGAGCCGCGTTGGAGCCGGTGCTCTTACCCTGCTGACGTTCGGCTTCCACCGCCGCGAAAATGAACAACTTGTCCTGGATCAACGGGCCGCCGACATAGGCATCCACCGTGGTCGTCCAGGACTTGTTGTCGTGGCGATACTGGCGGATGTCGCCTTTCGAGCCGTCCTTGTTGCGGTAATACCAGTTGTCCGGGTCGGCCTTGAGGTCATCCGGGGTCCACAGGACCTGACCACCGAAGTGCCACTCGTTGGTGCCGCGCTTGCCGACCTGGCTGATCACGCCACCATCGGAACGACCGTAAGCCGCACCGTAGCCGCCGCTGAGGATTTCCTGCTGATCGATGGCGCCATAGGGAAGGCTGATGCCACCAAAACCGCTAAGCGGATCGGTGGTATTCAAACCATTGAGGTAATAAGCATTCTCGGTGACGGACGCGCCACCGAACGAGACAACGGAACCGCCGGTCGCGTTGGTGAACAGCGAGCTACCCTGGGTGACGCCCGGTGCCAGCAAGGCGATGGCTTCCGCGCTGCGGGCCAGCGGCAACTTGGCCAGCTGCTCGGCGGTGATGACGGTGCGCGAGTCGACGCCGGTCACGTCGATGGTCGGCAAGGCGTTCGCCTGGACCGTGACCGCGGCGAGGTTCCGTGCGCCCTCGGCACCGCCGAAGGAGACTTCCGTGCCCGAACCCACGCGCAAAGTGACGTTGGAACGGGAATCGACAGTCTTGCCGTCCCGCTGCAAGGTAACCGTATAGCTGCCGAGCGGCAGCGAACCGATGTCATAACGGCCCGACGAATCGACCCCGACCTGACGGGTCACGCCGGACGAGCTCTTGACCGTTACGGTATCGCCGTTGCCGGCGGGAACCTGGCCGAAGATGCTGCCGGTGGTCGCCTGGCCGAAAGCCAAACCGGCAAAGCCCAAGCCGACGGCCATGGCGAGCGCGGTGCGTGGAAGCTGGCGCGCGATGGATGTTTTCCGCGAATTCATAGTGGTGACTCCAAGGTTCTACCCGGGTATCCGGGCGCATGAAACTTATTGTTGGGACCCTAAACTGCCGCCTTCGCTATTGCCGAAGTGCCGCTTCGACCTGCTGCGATTGCTGCGAAGTTCGCCCGACGTTAATTCATGAAATCATGGTGGTCAACACTTTACTAACACGCGTGTACGAAACCTTAACATTTGCACCAGCAAGAACGGGGCTCTTGAGTAACGAAATATTTCGTGCTAGAGCATGAGCAGCGTGCCGCATCACGACAGAATAGTCAGTTCATTCAACAAACTGTATCGATGGTTTCCGCAGTAACGATTATTGTGAGCACGGATGCCCCGGATTTCGTGCAAGCCGAGGTTAAAGTTCGACCCCTGTCAGCGTTCCATCGAATGGGATTGAAACCTTATGAAAACATTCTCGTCCTCGTCGCTGTTCATCGCTTGCGTCATCCTGGCCACCCCGCTGTATGGGCAGGATGCGCAGAAGGGTCGTTCCGAAGCCCGAATGGAAATGTCGCGGCAGATCAGCACATCGGGCCGGGAGCCATTCGACGTGCAGGCCACCCGTGAAGCGCTGAAGCGCGCGCACCGCAAGCCGCTGATGACGCCGATGGAGTCCACCGAAGCGTTTCTTTCCCTCGATCGCAACAGCGACAAGGTGTTGTCTTTCTCCGAGGTGCCGCCGCGAATGCCTCTGCTGCGGTCCCAGTTCACGCGGTACGACCTCAATGGCGACCATCGCCTGACCTACAGCGAATTTGCGAACTACACCGACGTCGTACCCAGCGATCTGGCGCACAACCCATGACATCGATCCGTTGTCATGAGTGACGGGAACCGGCGGCCGCCAGATCCGAATGGACGCCCAGACGTCCGCGCCCACCGCCGCAATGGCGGGACGTGCAGGTCGCTGATCGTTACAGCCGGTGCTTCTCAGGAACGGTGGTCGACCGCCTATCAGCACGATTGATCCGATGCCCGACGCGCGGCTACAGCCTGGCGATGTCGGCAATCGCCGTGAACTGATCCTGCAGTTGTCGCAACAAGGCGGTGCGATTGGCACGGGTGGCCGGGTCTTCCGCATTGACCAGTACGCTGTCGAAGAAGCTGTCCACCGGGGCCTGCAACTGGGCCAGGCGGCTCAGTACGGCGGTGTAATCACCTTGGGCCAGGGCATCGCTGGTATCGCGACGGGCAGCGTCCAGGTCGGCGGCGAGCTGGCGTTCGGCGTCGGTTTCGAAGAGTGCCGGGTCCACGGCGGGCAGCGCGGCGCCCCCCTCGGACTCGGATTTGCGCAGGATGTTGGCCACACGTTTGTTGGCGGCAGCCAGGCTGGTGGCCTCGGGGCGGCGGCCAAATTCAGCCACGGCACGCAGGCGGCGGTCGAAGTCGATGAGGCTGCGCGGCTGCACGGCCAGGACGGCCTCGAACTGATTGGTGTCGAAGCCCTGCTCGGCGTAGTAGCCGCGCAGGCGGTCGAACACGAAATCACACAGTTCAGCCGCCAGGACGGCGCGGCGGCCGGGCTTCAGCGCAGGTACGACGCCATCTTTGCCGGGTTTCAGCGCTGCCGACAGCGCGCTGTCGGGTATGAGTTCCAGCGCTTCCAGGAAGCTGCCGTGCAGATCGAGGTCCATGCTCGCCTCGATCAAGGTACGCGCCAGGCCGAGCGCGGCGCGGCGCAGGGCGAAGGGATCCTTGTTGCCGCCGGGTTTCATGCCGATCGCGAAGATGCCGGCCAGCGTATCGAGTCGTTCGGCAACCGCCAGCACCTGGCCGATCGCGTCGCTGGCGATGGCGTCGCCGCCGAAACGCGGCTGGTAATAGCTGTCCAGCGCGTTCGCCACCTGGGCCGGTTCGCCATGGCGATTGGCGTAATAGCGGCCCATCACGCCCTGCAGTTCCGGGAATTCGCCGACCATGCGGGTCAGCAGGTCGCATTTGCTCAGGCTTGCGGCACGCGTGGCGAGCCCGGCGTCGGCGCCGACGCGGTTGGCGACGATGCGCGCCAGTTCCGCCACCCGCACGCTCTTGTCCCACAGACTGCCCAGCGCCTGCTGATAGGTGACGCTCTTGAGCAACTCCTGGTTGTCGGCGAGTGGCGTCTTGAGGTCTTCATCCCAGAAGAACTTGGCGTCGGCGAAACGCGGCCGGATCACCCGCTCGTAACCCTTGCGGATCTCGGCTGGCTCCTTGCTCTGGATATTCGCGATGCCGATGAAGTGTTCGGTGAGCGCGCCGTTGGCGTCGAATACCGGGACGAATTTCTGGTTGGCGACCATGGTGGTCACCAGCGCCTCGGGCGGCACTTCGAGAAAGTCGCGCTCGAACGTGCAGGCAATCGCCACGGGCCATTCGGTGAGGTTGGCCAGTTCGTCCAGCAGGGCGTCATCCATGCGCGGCACGCCGCCGGTTTCGAGCGCGGCCTGCCCAACCTGCTGGTGGATCCGCTGGCGGCGCTCGACCGGGTCGGCCAGCACGTGCGCGGCGCGCAGCGTGTCCAGCCAGCTGTCGGCATCGGCGATCGTCACCGGCTCGGGATGCATGAAACGGTGCCCGTGCGAGATGCGGCCGCTCTTCAGGCCCAGCACTTCGCCGGGAACGACCTCGGCCCCGTGCAGGATCACCAGCCAATGCGCGGGGCGCACGAAGCTGTAGTCGTGATCGGCCCAGCGCATCGCCTTGGGAATCGGCAGATGGCCCAGGGCCTCGTTGATGACCTCGGACAGCAGCGCCGAAACCGGCTGGCCCGGGTTGACCGTGCGCCAGACAAACCAGGCGCCCTTGTCGGTCTCGAGTTTCTCCAGCTGGTCAACGCCGACGCCGCAGGAATGGGCAAAGCCCAGCAGCGCTTTCGAGGGCTGGCCGTCGCTGCCGTGTGCGGCCGCCAGTGCCGGGCCCCGGCGTTCGATCGATTGCGGCGGCTGATGGGTGGCCACGTGCGGGATATGCACGGCGAGCCGCCGGGGCGACGCATAAAGGATGGCGTGATCCAGATCGGCGCCGATGCCGCGTTTGGCCAGGCCGTCACAGATGCCGCGCAGGAAGGCCGCGGCGAGATCATCCAGCGCCTTGGGCGGCAGCTCTTCGGTGCCCAGTTCGATCAACAGCGATTCATGCTCAGCCACGGGCCTGCTCCTTTGCCTGTTTCAGCCCCGGAAAACCGAGTTTCTCCCGTTGCGCCACGTAGGTTTCAGCCACGGCGCGCGACAAGGTGCGCACGCGCAGGATGTAGCGCTGGCGTTCGGTGACGCTGATGGCGCGACGGGCGTCGAGCAGGTTGAAGGTGTGGCTGGCTTTCATGACTTGTTCGTAGGCGGGCAGCGGCAGGTTGGCGGCCACCAGTTTGTTCGCCTCGCTTTCGCAGACGTCGAACCAGTGCAGCAACTCGGCCACGTTGGCGTGCTCGAAGTTGTAGGTGCTCTGCTCCACTTCGTTCTGGTGGAACACGTCGCCGTAGGTCACCGTGCCGCGCGGGCCGTCGGTCCAAACCAGGTCGTAGACGTTGTCCACGTTCTGCAAGTACATGGCCAGGCGTTCCAGGCCGTAGGTGATTTCGCCGGCAACGGGTCGGCACTCGAGTCCGCCGGCCTGCTGGAAGTACGTGAACTGGGTCACTTCCATGCCGTTCAACCACACTTCCCAACCGAGCCCCCAGGCACCGAGCGTGGGCGATTCCCAGTTGTCCTCGACGAAACGCAGGTCGTGCACCAGCGGATCGAGGCCCAGCTCTTTCAGCGAACCGATGTACAACTCCAGGATGTTCTCGGGATTGGGCTTGAGCACCACCTGGTACTGGTAGTAGTGCTGCAAGCGATTGGGGTTGTCGCCATAACGGCCGTCGGTGGGTCGGCGCGAAGGCTGCACGTACGCCGCCGCCCAAGGCTCCGGGCCCAGCGCGCGCAGGAAGGTTGCGGGATGAAAAGTGCCGGCGCCGACTTCGGTATCGAGCGGCTGCAGCAACACGCAACCCTGCGCCGCCCAATAGCGGTTGAGGGTCTGGATGATGTCCTGGAACGTGCGGGCGGACATGGTTCTCCGTGACCTTGCGATAAAGCGCGTTAGTATAGCGGCAGCTTGCCTCGACGCTGGTTGCGGCCAGCCGGGGCTCACGGGAATTCATTCGGATGGCCATGTCACCGCCAATCGCGTCGCTGCTCGGCCGCCGCGGCCGACTGCAACTGGACGATCTGCTGGCTTCGCTGGTGGTGGATGGCTTTCTGCTGGGTGACGATGCGAAACGGGTGCGCATGGGTATCCGCGCCGGACGCGCCACGGTGGAACTGCACCCGCTGGTGCTCGTGGCCAACGCCAAGTTGCCCAATCAGCGCGACCCCGGCCGGCCGCTCAGCCTGGAAACGCTGACCGAATGGCTGGCGGCGAAAGCCGACCTGCCGTACCTGAAAATCGATCCGATGAAGATCAACGCCGGCGCGGTCACCCAGGTGGTCAGCCACGCGTATGCGCAAAGGCACCGCATCCTTCCGGTCGCCGCCGCCCCCGACTCGGTGACGTTCGCCACCTGCGAACCGTTCGATGCGGCATGGGCCAGCGACCTGTCGCAGATGCTGCGGCGCGACGTGAAGCGGGTGGTGTCCAGCCCGCTGGACATCAATCGCTACCTGCAGGAGTTCTACGGCGTACAGCGCTCGATCCAGATGGCGCAGGACGCCAAGGGCAATGGCTACGACACGTCCGCCCTGCTCAACTTCGAGCAACTGGTGGAACTGGGCAAGACGGGTGAAGTGGGCGCGGACGATCGCCACGTGGTGCATATCGTCGATTGGTTGCTGCAGTACGCGTTCGAACAGCGTGCATCGGATATCCATCTGGAACCACGCCGCGAGGCCGGCCAGATCCGTTTCCGCATCGATGGCGTCATGCACAAGGTGTTCGAGCTGCCGCCACCGGTGATGACGGCGGTCACCGCGCGCATCAAGATCCTCGCCCGCATGGACGTGGCCGAGAAGCGCCGCCCGCAGGACGGCCGCATCAAGACACGCTCCTCGGCCGGGCGCGAGGTGGAACTGCGCATCTCGAACATGCCCACCGCGTTTGGCGAGAAAGTGGTGATGCGTATCTTCGACCCCGACCTGGTGGTGAAGGATTTCGCGCAGCTCGGCTTTTCCGCCTCGGAGGGTACCCAGTGGCGCAGCATGGTGGAGCGACCGCACGGCATCGTGCTGGTCACCGGCCCCACCGGTTCGGGCAAGACCACGACGCTCTATTCCACCCTCAAGCATCTGGCCACGCCGGCACTCAACGTATGCACGGTGGAAGACCCGATCGAGATGGTGGCGACCGAGTTCAACCAGATGCAGGTGCAGGCATCGATCGATCTCGATTTCGCCGCCGGCGTGCGCACGCTGCTGCGGCAAGATCCCGACATCATCATGATCGGCGAAATCCGCGATCTGGAAACCGCGCAAATGGCGGTGCAGGCGTCGCTCACCGGCCACTTGGTGTTGTCCACGCTGCACACGAACGACGCGCCCAGCGCCATCACCCGCCTGCTCGATCTGGGCGTACCGCATTACCTGCTGCAATCCACGCTCACCGGCGTGGTGGCGCAACGTCTGGTGCGAACGCTATGCGTCCACTGCAAGGAAGCCACCTCGCAGGATCCTCACACGTGGGCCGTGCTAACCCACGGCTGGTCGATGCCCGTGCCGGAGCAGGTGTTCCGCCCGGTGGGCTGCCTGGAGTGTCGCAACACCGGTTTCATGGGTCGCACCGGCATTTACGAAATGATGATGCTGTCCCCGCACTTGCGGGCGCTTGTGTCGGCGCAACTGGATCTTGGCAAGTTCGGCCAGGCCGCACTGGATGAAGGGATGCGCCCGTTGCGGATCTCGGCGGCCGACCAGGTCGCCAAAGGCCTCACCACCGTGCAGGAAATCCTCACCGTATTGCCCCCGATCGACGCGCTTGGCGACAGCGCACCGTAACCCGCCTCTTTCCACCTGCCCTTCCAGCCCGCATGAAATTTCCACCCAACCGTTTTCCGCCGTCCAAACCCGTTCTGGTGATTCGCACCGGTCACGCGCCCAAACCCATCCGCGCCCGACATGGCGACTTCGCCCACTGGTTCTGTCTCGCGGCGCGGTTGCCGTCCAGCCAGGTTCGCGTCATCGACGTGACCGCCGGCGAACGCCTACCGGCGCCCAATGAGGTGGCGGGAGCGCTCATTACCGGTTCGGCCGCGATGGTTACCGAGCGCGCCGCATGGAGCGAGCTCACTGCCGGCTGGATCCGCAACGCCATGGACGCCGAACTGCCGATGTTCGGCATCTGCTTTGGCCATCAGCTGATGGCGCACGCCTTGGGCGGCCGTGTCGATTATTTGCCCGGGGGGCGCGAGATTGGCACCTTGCCGATCGGCTTTCTGGCCGACGCCCCGCTTGACGCCCTCACCGAGGGAATGCCGACCAGCTTTCGTGCCCACACCACGCACGAACAAAGCGTTGTGGAAATTCCACCCGAAGCCACCGTGCTCGCCCGTTCCGAGCGCGACCCCAACCACCTGGTGCGCTATGGCAAGCAGGCCTATAGCGCGCAATTCCACCCGGAATTCAATGCCGAGGTCATGCGTGCCTATATCCGGCGCAAACATGCCGACATGCAGCGGGAGGGGTCCGACCCGCGCCAGATCTTCCGCGAGGTGGCGGCTACGCCGGTGGCCCGCGGGTTGTTCCGTCGGTTCGTCCATCTCCACATGGGGCAGAAGGCGGCGCCCTCCCCCACCGACTCAATAGCGCAAGCGGCGCGCCACGGCATCGCGTGAGAACAGCGCGAACACCAGGCCGACCATGAATCCGCCGATGTGCGCCCACCACACATAGGCGCCGTAGCTGGGGCCTGCATAGCTGAAAAGCAGCTGCAGCAGCACCCAGATACCGATCAACAGGTAGGCCGGCACGCGGACGAATTCCAGATAGAGCCCCAACGGCAATACCAGCCCGAGCTTGGCCCGCGGAAACAACGCGACATACGTGCCCACCACCGCCGAGACCGCGCCGCTGCAGCCGATGATCGGCAGCCGCACACCGGCCAGGGACAAGGCCCCGATCAGGTTGGCCACGATCCCGCCGATCACGAACAACGCCAGGAACCGCAGCGATCCCAACGCCCGCTCGCCCGGCAGACCGAAAATAAGCAAAAACAACAGGTTGCTCATCAGGTGCAACCACGTGACGTGAATGAACAACGCGGTAAACAGACGCAGCAACGCAGGGTCCACCAACTGCGGCAGCCACGCCTCGTGGGTATCGAAGATATTGGCGGGCACCGTGCCCCATTCCAGCAACAGCGCGATGCGCGTCGGCACAGGCGTCAACGCCAGGCCCACGAAACACATGACGCAAAGACACACGATCAGCGCGGTCGCCCAATGCCACCGGGCGCGTCGACGCGTTTCGACATGGACAAACAAGTGCGCACTCCTCAGGTGCGCGACATGGCGCGCCTTCCCCATCATAGATGAGCATCAGCTTGTCCATATCGCGCGCACTGTGCGCGGCGCTGATCCACCGCATCGACTCGACGAACAAACCAGGCCAGATATCGACGGAAGCCGTTCTCAACAGCGCTATCCAATGCCCGGACGGTGCGCTTCGTCAGCCGGATAAAAAGAAGCCGCGCAAAAGAAAAACCCCCACCGTTTCCGGTGAGGGTTGATCAGGATAAAGCCCCTGGCGGTGACCTACTCTTGCATGGGCGAGCCACACTACCATCGGCGCATGCATGTGGTGATCACCGGCCGCGGTGCGCCCGATGGCCTGGTCGAAGTAGCCGACACGGTGCGCAAAAGAAAAACCCCCACCGTTTCCGGTGAGGGTTGATCAGGATAAAGCCCCTGGCGGTGACCTACTCTTGCATGGGCGAGCCACACTACCATCGGCGCATGCGCGTTTCACTTCTGAGTTCGGGATGGGATCAGGTGGTACCACGCCGCTATGGCCGCCAGGGAAGGGGTTGAAGCAGCGCACCAAGCGCCGGCTTCAGTCTGGAGCACAAAGCCTTTCTGAAGAGTCCGCCATGGATGGCGGGTTTTGCTCTTCGCGAAAAGGACTTCGCGTCAAATAAATCATAAACGAGTGACAAGCGTCGAGGTGAATTCGATTCTGAAGAGTCCGCCATGGATGGCGGGTTTTGCTCTTCGCGAAAAGGACTTCGCGTCAAATAAATCATAAACGAGTGACAAGCGTCGAGGTGAATTCGATATCGAACGTTGGCCATGCCAAGGACACACGAAGCGTCTTGGGGTTATATGGTCAAGCCGCACGGCTCATTAGTATCAGTTAGCTCCATGCATTGCTGCACTTCCACACCTGAC
>NZ_LMEX01000002.1 GCF_001426645.1 Rhodanobacter sp. Root480 | reverse complement strand
ATGCCAAGGACACACGAAGCGTCTTGGGGTTATATGGTCAAGCCGCACGGCTCATTAGTATCAGTTAGCTCCATGCATTGCTGCACTTCCACACCTGACCTATCAACCACCTGGTCTTGATGGTGCCTTAAGGAGAGTCAAGCTCTCGGGAGATCTCATCTTGGGGCGTGCTTCCCGCTTAGATGCTTTCAGCGGTTATCACTTCCGTTCATAGCTACCGGGCAATGCCATGGGCATGACAACCCGAACACCAGCGGAACGTCCACTCCGGTCCTCTCGTACTAGGAGCAGCCCCCCTCAAATCTCCAACGCCCACGACAGATAGGGACCGAACTGTCTCACGACGTTCTGAACCCAGCTCGCGTACCACTTTAAATGGCGAACAGCCATACCCTTGGGACCGGCTACAGCCCCAGGATGTGATGAGCCGACATCGAGGTGCCAAACACCGCCGTCGATATGAACTCTTGGGCGGTATCAGCCTGTTATCCCCGGAGTACCTTTTATCCGTTGAGCGATGGCCCTTCCATACAGAACCACCGGATCACTAAGACCTACTTTCGTACCTGCTTGATCCGTCGATCTCGCAGTCAAGCACGCTTATGCCTTTGCACACAGTGCGCGATGTCCGACCGCGCTGAGCGTACCTTCGTGCTCCTCCGTTACTCTTTGGGAGGAGACCGCCCCAGTCAAACTACCCACCATACATGGTCCCTGACCCGGATAACGGGCCGAGGTTAGAACGTCAAGCACTTCAGGGTGGTATTTCAAGGATGGCTCCATGCAAGCTAGCGCCTGCACTTCAAAGCCTCCCACCTATCCTACACAGAAGAACTCAACGTTCAATGTAAAGCTATAGTAAAGGTTCACGGGGTCTTTCCGTCTTGCCGCGGGAACGCTGCATCTTCACAGCGAATTCAATTTCACTGAGTCTCGGGTGGAGACAGCGCCGCTGTCGTTACGCCATTCGTGCAGGTCGGAACTTACCCGACAAGGAATTTCGCTACCTTAGGACCGTTATAGTTACGGCCGCCGTTTACTGGGGCTTCGATCAAGAGCTTCGCCTTGCGGCTGACCCCATCAATTAACCTTCCAGCACCGGGCAGGCGTCACACCCTATACGTCCACTTTCGTGTTTGCAGAGTGCTGTGTTTTTGATAAACAGTCGCAGCGGCCAGGTTACTGCGACCCATCGACGCTCAGTCACGCACGTGACCACGTCAATGGGCGCACCTTCTCCCGAAGTTACGGTGCCATTTTGCCTAGTTCCTTCACCCGAGTTCTCTCAAGCGCCTTGGGATTCTCACCCTGCCTACCAGTGTCGGTTTACGGTACGGTTTTTCTATAGCTGAAGCTTAGTGGCTTTTCCTGGAAGCGTGGTATCAGTCACTTCGTCCAAAATAGGACTCGTCTCGGTGCTCGGCATAAAGGGTCCCGGATTTGCCTAAGACCCATGCCTACCGCCTTTCCCCGGGACAACCAACGCCCGGTAGACCTAACCTTCTCCGTCCCCACATCGCACTATAGAAAAGTGCAGGAATATTAACCTGCTTCCCATCGACTACGCATTTCTGCCTCGCCTTAGGGGCCGACTCACCCTGCGCCGATGAACGTTGCGCGAGGAAACCTTGGGCTTTCGGCGTGGGGGCTTTTCACCCCCATTATCGTTACTCATGTCAGCATTCGCACTTCCGATACCTCCAGCATGCTTTACAACACACCTTCACAGGCTTACGGAACGCTCCTCTACCGCGTACACATAAATGTGCACACCCCGAGCTTCGGTGCATGGCTTAGCCCCGTTAAATCTTCCGCGCAGACCGACTCGACCAGTGAGCTATTACGCTTTCTTTAAAGGATGGCTGCTTCTAAGCCAACCTCCTGGCTGTCTATGCCTTTCCACATCGTTTTCCACTTAGCCATGACTTGGGGACCTTAGCTGCGGGTCTGGGTTGTTTCCCTTTTCACGACGGACGTTAGCACCCGCCGTGTGTCTCCCGGATAGTCTGTCCTGGTATTCGGAGTTTGCCATGGTTTGGTAAGTCGCGATGACCCCCTAGCCATAACAGTGCTCTACCCCCAGGAAGATTCGTCCGAGGCGCTACCTAAATAGCTTTCGAGGAGAACCAGCTATCTCCGAGTTTGTTTAGCCTTTCACTCCTATCCTCAGCTCATCCCCATCTATTGCAACAGATGTGGGTTCGGTCCTCCAGTGCGTGTTACCGCACCTTCAACCTGGCCAAGGATAGATCACTCGGTTTCGGGTCTACTGCCTGAGACTATGCGCCCTATTCAGACTCGATTTCTCTTCGCCTCCCCTATACGGTTAAGCTTGCCACAGACAGTAAGTCGCTGACCCATTATACAAAAGGTACGCAGTCACCCTTGCGGGCTTCCACTGCTTGTACGTATACGGTTTCAGGGTCTATTTCACTCCCCTCTCCGGGGTTCTTTTCGCCTTTCCCTCACGGTACTAGTTCGCTATCGGTCAGTCAGTAGTATTTAGCCTTGGAGGATGGTCCCCCCATGTTCAGACAAGGTTTCACGTGCCCCGCCTTACTCAATTTCACACAAAATGCCTTTTCGTCGACTGGGCTATCACCATCTATGGCCGGGCTTTCCATCCCGTTTGACTAAAACATAATGTGCTTTTGGGCTAGTCCCCGTTCGCTCGTCGCTACTCAGGGAATCTCGGTTGATTTCTTTTCCTCCGGGTACTTAGATATTTCAGTTCCCCGGGTTCGCCCCGTACACCTATGTATTCAGTGCACGGTACCGCTTGCGCGGTGGGTTTCCCCATTCGGACATTGCCGGATCAAAGCTTGTTGCCAGCTCCCCGACACTTTTCGCAGGCTGCCACGTCCTTCGTCGCCTCTGACTGCCAAGGCATCCACCGTATACGCTTAGTCGCTTGACCATATAACCCCAAGTCGCCTCGGGGCATACACCCTCTTCAGGTGCAGCCAAGTTACTTCGTTTTCGTGCCTTAACACTTGCCTCGGTTCGGTTTCGAACCAAGACGCTTGTCACTCGTTTATGGGTTTTCAAAGAACATCATACCGGCCTCAATGCCGGATGATTTCAACAAATCTTGTGTGTGCTGATACTTCACGCGCCTGATCGAACCTTGGTGGAGCCTGTCGGGATCGAACCGACGACCCCCTGCTTGCAAAGCAGGTGCTCTCCCAGCTGAGCTAAGGCCCCAAGGAAACCTTGGCATAATGGTGGGTCTGGGTGGACTCGAACCACCGGCCTCACCCTTATCAGGGGTGCGCTCTAACCACCTGAGCTACAGACCCATGAAGGATGAACCCCAGAACCCGCGAGCAAAGCTACCTGGACAAACTGCCTAGGCCCAGATTCGAAGCCGCTGTTGATGAAGAGTCCGACCATGGATGGTCGGTCTTGATCTACGCTCTTCGCGACAGGATGTCGCGTGAAGTACAGGTGTCTTGTGTGGACGTCTTGCGTGAGTGACTCACGCCGTCATTTCTTGAAAGGAGGTGATCCAGCCGCACCTTCCGATACGGCTACCTTGTTACGACTTCACCCCAGTCATGGACCACTCCGTGGGCGTCGTCCTCCTTGCGGTTAGACTAACGCCTTCTGGAGCAACCCACTCCCATGGTGTGACGGGCGGTGTGTACAAGGCCCGGGAACGTATTCACCGCGGCATAGCTGATCCGCGATTACTAGCGATTCCGACTTCACGGAGTCGAGTTGCAGACTCCGATCCGGACTGGGATCGGCTTTCTGGGATTGGCTCCACCTCGCGGTATTGCAACCCTCTGTACCGACCATTGTAGTACGTGTGTAGCCCTGGCCGTAAGGGCCATGATGACTTGACGTCATCCCCACCTTCCTCCGGTTTGTCACCGGCAGTCTCCTTAGAGTTCCCACCATTACGTGCTGGCAACTAAGGACAAGGGTTGCGCTCGTTGCGGGACTTAACCCAACATCTCACGACACGAGCTGACGACAGCCATGCAGCACCTGTGTTCCGATTCCCGAAGGCACTCCTGCATCTCTGCTGGATTCCGGACATGTCAAGGCCAGGTAAGGTTCTTCGCGTTGCATCGAATTAAACCACATACTCCACCGCTTGTGCGGGCCCCCGTCAATTCCTTTGAGTTTCAGTCTTGCGACCGTACTCCCCAGGCGGCGAACTTAACGCGTTAGCTTCGACACTGATCTCCGAGTTGAGACCAACATCCAGTTCGCATCGTTTAGGGCGTGGACTACCAGGGTATCTAATCCTGTTTGCTCCCCACGCTTTCGTGCTTCAGCGTCAGTGTTGTCCCAGATGGCCGCCTTCGCCACTGATGTTCCTCCCGATCTCTACGCATTTCACCGCTACACCGGGAATTCCACCATCCTCTGACACACTCTAGCTGCCCAGTATCCATCGCCATTCCCAGGTTGAGCCCGGGGATTTCACGACAGACTTAAACAACCGCCTACGCACCCTTTACGCCCAGTAATTCCGATTAACGCTTGCACCCTTCGTATTACCGCGGCTGCTGGCACGAAGTTAGCCGGTGCTTATTCCTCAGGTACCGTCAGCCCCATAGGTTATTAACCCGTGGTATTTCGTTCCTGATAAAAGTGCTTTACAACCCGAGGGCCTTCTTCACACACGCGGCATTGCTGGATCAGGCTTTCGCCCATTGTCCAATATTCCCCACTGCTGCCTCCCGTAGGAGTCTGGGCCGTGTCTCAGTCCCAGTGTGGCTGATCATCCTCTCAGACCAGCTAGCGATCGTCGCCTTGGTGGGCCATTACCCCGCCAACTAGCTAATCGCACATCGGTTCGTCCTGCCGCGCGAGGCCCGAAGGTCCCCCGCTTTCTCCCGTAGGACGTATGCGGTATTAGTCCCGGTTTCCCGAGGTTATCCCCCACGTCAGGGTAGATCCCGATGCATTACTCACCCGTCCGCCACTCGCCACCCAAGGAGCAAGCTCCYCTGTGCTGCCGTTCGACTTGCATGTGTTAGGCATGCCGCCAGCGTTCAATCTGAGCCAGGATCAAACTCTTCACTTAAGTTTTCGACCATCCGAAGATGATCTATCTTTCTGAAGCGTATGTTCCCAACCAATCAAAACTCATTACTGACTTTTTTCTTGGTGGGACGCTTGCATTGCTTGGACAGGTCGTGACCCATTCAACACAAGACGTCCACACAATTCACCTGCGCACACTGTCAAAGATCGTTCGCTTGGCACCGGTTTTCCCGGTACCGCCCCAAGACGTTTCGNGTGACCCATTCAACACAAGACGTCCACACAATTCACCTGCGCACACTGTCAAAGATCGTTCGCTTGGCACCGGTTTTCCCGGTACCGCCCCAAGACGTTTCGYCCTAGGTGAGCCGCCCATTCTACATCGCTTTTCCTTACCGTCAACACCCTCGTTGAAGCTTTTTTCGAGGTCCCGGCGGTCCGTCTTGCGACGTTGGGCGACTGCGGGACGCGAATAATACGAGCTGGATGAAATTTGGCAAGCGATTGTTGAGAGAAATAGCGGGAATGTTCAGCAAGTCACTGGCGTGGCTGAAAATATTTCTTTCCAACCACGCAAGCTTCACGCGCCCGGCGAGCCCGGGGGGGCGTGGTTGTCAGGCCTGAACGAGCTTCACCCGGGCGAAATTTCGCTTGCCTACCTGCAGTACGCCTTCGAAACCTGGCTCGAAGGAGCGCTGCGCATCCTCAACCACCTCGGCGTCGATGCGCACGGCGCGCTCCTTAAGCTTGCGGCTGGCCTCGGAGTTGCTAGCGGTCAGGCCTGCCGCCGTGAGCAGCGCTGCCAGGCGCAAGCCCTCGGCGGGCACGGACAACTCGGTCTGGGGCAGCAACGATGTATCGCCTTCGCCGCGCACAACCGCGTGCCAGCCGGCAATGGCCTGTTCCGCCGCTGCTGCACCATGGAAACGCGTGGCCAGTTCGCGAGCCAGGCGCAGCTTCGCATCACGCGGGTTGAGCGCGCCGCTGGCGATATCGCTCTTCATCCGCGCCAGCTCATCCAGCGACACATCGAAGCTCAGCAGTTCGAACCACCGCCACATCAGCTCGTCGCCGATCTTCATGGTCTTGGTAACCATGTCGATGGCCGGCTCGTCGATGCCTATGTAGTTGCCCAGTGACTTGGACATCTTGTTGACGCCATCGAGGCCTTCGAGCAGCGGCATCGTCAACACGATCTGCGGCGGCTGGCCGTGGTGTTCCTGCAGCGCGCGCCCCATCAACAGGTTGAATTTCTGGTCGGTGCCGCCGAGCTCGACATCGGCTTTCAGCGCCACCGAGTCATAGCCCTGTACCAGGGGATAGAGGAATTCGTGGATGGCGATCGGTTGCTGCGCGGCGTAGCGCTTGGTGAAGTCGTCACGCTCCAGCATGCGCGCCACCGTGTGCTGCGCGGCGAGCTTGATCATGTCGGCGGCCGACATCTGGCCGAACCATTCGGAATTGAAGCGCAGCTCGGTCTTCTCCCGATCGAGCACCTTGTAGACCTGTTCGGCGTAGGTCTCGGCGTTGGCCAGCACGTCTTCGCGGGTCAGCGGCTTGCGGGTGATGTTCTTGCCGGTGGGGTCGCCGATCATTCCGGTGAAGTCGCCGATCAGGAAAATCACCTGGTGGCCCAGGTCCTGAAACTGCCGCATCTTGTTCAACAACACGGTATGACCCAGATGCAGGTCCGGCGCCGTGGGATCGAAGCCGGCCTTGATCCGCAGCGGACGCCCGCTTTTCAGCCGTTCGGCCAGATCCTCCCGTTTGATGATTTCATCCGCGCCACGCGCAATCGTGGCCAGCGCCTGCTCCAGCTCGCTCATGTATTCCTCTCTGATGGATCGTTGGGGGCAAGCCGCAGTCGTCGCCGACCGTGCTGCTCGCGTTAATTGTGCGTTAACCAGAAATGTCGCGCAAACCCTTGATGGGAAAGGCGTTGACGCCATTTACACATGGCCGCTATGGTACGCGCAGTTTGTTACTTTGTACCGCGGGGCGCACGGCATGGCAGAAGACAATCGGGGGGCGCGTCTCGCGCGCAGGCAAGCCATTTGCCGAAAGGCACAGCAGCGGCATTCCCACTTCTACGAGCGCTGTGCGCATTGGTCGTTCAACCGCAGCGGTGAAGTGGAACCGATTTCGTGGCACCGGGAACGCTGGGTGCTGGCCGGAACGGCCATGCTGATCACCTTGCTTTCCGGCTTCATCATGCCCGCCTGGGCCAGTGCGATGCGCCCGTCGCCACTGCCTGAAGTTCACGCGCTGCTGCCGCTCGCCGTACCCGAAATCACGCCCCGCATCGCCGCGCCGGAACAGGACAACTGGCAATCCGTGCGCGTACAACCCGGGCAGACGCTGTCGGACATCTTCGCCGACCGCGGCCTCAGCATGAGTGACCTGCAAACGGTGATGGACGCCGCCGGCGGCGCCAGCAGCGCGCTGCACAGCATCCGGCCGGGGCAGGAATTCGATTTTCTGCTGGATAACGACGGCAGCCTCGACGGCTTCCGTTTCGAAAAAGACGCATCCAGCCGCGCAACCATTCGATTCGATGGCGTGCAGCCCACGCTGGCCATCCAGAAGCGCGACATGGACGTGCGCGAGCAGATCGCCCATGGCGTCATCAGCAGCAGTCTCTATGCCTCGGCTGGCCAGGCCGGCATGGACGCCGCGATGGTCGGCAAGCTCGCCAACCTGTTCAAGTACGACATCGATTTCGTGCAGGACCTGCGCGCGGGCGACCGCTTCACCGTGATTTACGATGACGTCTACCGCGATGGCCAGCGCTACGGCCACGGCGACATCATTGCCGCGGAGTTCGTCAACCAGGGCAAGCGCTACACCGCCTACCGGTTCAAGAAGGCCAATGGCGAGTTCGGCTGGTTCAGCGAAGACGGGCGGCCGATCGAGAAATCCTTCCTGCGCATTCCGGTGGATTTCACCCGCATCTCGTCCAAGTTCACCACCGCACGCATGCACCCGGTCCTTGGCCGCATGCGCGCGCATAAAGGCGTCGACTACGCCGCACCCAGCGGGACGCCCATCCACGCTGCGGGCGATGGCGTGATCAAGTACCACGGCTGGGAGCGCGGTTACGGCAACTTCGTGGTGGTCCAGCACAGCAAGACCATCAGTACGGCGTATGGCCACATGTCGCGTTTCGTGAAGGGTCAGCACGTGGGCGAACACGTGCGCCAGGGCGAAGTGATCGGCTACGTCGGCATGACCGGGCTGGCCACCGGCCCGCATCTTCACTACGAATTCCGCGTCAACGGCGTGCAGCGCAATCCGCAAACCGTGACCCTGCCGCAACCCGAGCCGTTGCCTGCCGCGCAGCTGGCCAAATTCAAGGCACAGGTCGTCAAGCCCCAGCTGGCTCGCCTGGAAGCGCTTGATTCGCGCATGCGGCTGGCGCGCAGCGACAAACCCACCCGCAACTCCGACAGCTGACCTGCGACGCCCCATGGATAGCGAGAAGGCCCTTTACCTGGGCCTGATGTCGGGTACCAGCGCCGATGGCATCGACGCGGCGCTGGTCCGCTTTTCAGAAGGCAAGCCCCATCTGCAGGCGGCACACAATCTACCGTGGCCCGCGGACTTGCGTGCGCAGATTCTGGCGCTGGCGCAAGGCAACGAACCCCTGGACCTGGATACGTTTGGACGTCTCGACGTCCGGATCGGGCACTGTTTCGCCGACGCCGCGCTGGCGCTTCTGCAGCACAGCGGCACCACGGCTAGTGATGTCCGGGCGATCGGATCGCACGGCCAGACCATGCGGCATCGGCCCGCCGGCCCCCACCCTTTCACGCTGCAACTAGGAGACCCCACCGTCATTGCCGAGCGTTGCGGCATCGATGTGGTGGCCGACTTTCGTCGCGCCGACGTGGCTGCCGGTGGCCAGGGCGCGCCCTTGCTGCCGGCCGTGCACGCGATGTTGCTGGGACGCCCCGGCCGCGCACGCGTCGTGTTGAACCTGGGCGGCATCGCCAACATCACCGTGCTCGGCGCCGACGGTAGCGTTCTTGGCTTCGATACCGGCCCCGCCAACGGCCTGCTGGACGCCTGGTGCCAGCGTCACCGCGGCGAAGCCTATGACCGTGACGGCGCATTCGCCGCCAGTGGCCGCGTCCACCCGGCCCTGTTGCAGGCATTGCTCGACGATCCCTATTTCGCGCTGGCGCCGCCCAAGAGTACGGGACGCGAGTATTTCCACCTGGCGTGGCTGGACGGCCATCTGCAACAGGCAGCGATCGACCCCGCCGACGTGCAGGCAACGCTGCTGGAGCTGTCTGCGCGCAGCGTGGTGGCGGCGATCGACCAGCACGCCGCGAGCGCCGGCGAAGTGCTGGCCTGCGGCGGCGGCGTGCATAACGGCGCACTGATGCGTCGCTTGACCGAGTTGCTGGCGCCGCGCGCGTTGTTCAGCACCGCGCGCGAAGGCGTCGATCCGGATTACCTGGAAGCCACCGCCTTTGCCTGGCTGGCGCGGCAGCGCGTACTGGGGCTGCCGGGCAACCTGCCGGCGGTTACCGGCGCACGCGGGCTGCGGGTATTGGGTGCGTTGCACGCGGCGCCCGCCAACGACGCGCCAGCTGGTTAGCATAGGTCCATGACCAACTCAGCCTCGCGTGGCTCCCCGGGCATTCTCGCCTCGCTCAAACCCTATCTGGAGCCCGCGCCGATCGGTGCGCTGCTGCTGGGGATGTCGTCCGGTTTTCCGTACGCCATGATCGGCGCCACCTTGACCACGAGGCTGGCCCAGGACGGCATCGACAAGCGCAGCGTGACTGCGTTTTCATTGGCGTTTCTGGTCTACAACCTGAAATTCCTGTGGGCGCCGGTGGTGGATCGGGCGCGCCTGCCCTTGCTGGGCAGGTACGGCCAGCGCCGCTCGTGGTTGTGGCTGACGGCGCTGGCGGTGGCGGCGTCGGTGGTTTTTCTGGGTGTGGTCAGCCCGCAGGCCAGTCTTGAGACGGTGGCGCTGGCGGCCGTGCTGGTCGGGGTGGCCGGCGCCACGTTCGACATCGTGATCGACGCCTACCGGATCGAGATACTGCAACCACGGCAATTGGGCGTCGGCTCCGGCATGTCGCAGTACGGCTGGCGCATCGGTTCGGTGAGCGCCGGCGCCATCGCGCTGCTGGTGGCTGCATCATCGGGCTGGGCGCTGGCGTATACGTTGTGCGCTTTCCTGGTGCTGCCGGCCGTGTTCGTGGGGTTCTGGCTGGGCGAGCCGGCCCGCCACCGCGACCCCATTCCGGTGAAGGGCCTGGGTGTGGCGCTGTCGTCGGCAGTGGGGCCGCTGGCGGAATTTTTCCGCCGCAGCGGCGCGTGGCTGGTGCTGCTGTTCGTGCTGATCCACAAGATCGGCGACACGCTGGCCAACCTCACGGTGCGCCTGCTGCTGCAGGACCTGCACTTCAGCAACGAGGAAATCGCCACTTACGACGTGGGCTTCGGTTTTGTCGCCTACCTTATCGGTATCTTCATCGGCGGCATGCTGTACGTGCGGCTGGGGATGAAGCGCGCGGTGCTGTTGAGCCTGGTGTTGATGGCGGTGTCGAACCTGTCGTTTGCCGTGCTGGCGCACATGGGCCACAACAACGACATGCTGGCGTTCACGATCGGCTTTGAAAACATCGCCAGCGGCATCGGTGGCGTGGTCGTGGTGGCGTATCTGTCGGCGCTGTGCAACCTCTCCTACACGGCATCGCAATACGCGCTGCTGTCCGCTGCCGCGTCCGTGGTGGGCCGGCTGGTGACCGGCACCACGGCCGGCGGCCTGATCCAGAGCATGGGCTACGTGGATTTCTACCTGATGACGACCATCGTCGCGCTGCCGGGCGTGGCATTGTTCGCCTGGATGATGCACCGCGGCTTGGTCGACCGCGCCATCGCCGAGGTCGACGTTCGCGCCTCGGCTTGATCAGTCCGCGTAATCCACGATATACGGCGCGTGGTCGGAGAAGCGCTGGTCGCGATAGATCGAGCAGTCCAGCAACCGCTCGCGCAGCGACGGCGTGCACACCTGGTAGTCGATGCGCCAACCCACGTTGTTGGCGCGCGCCTGGCCGCGGTTGGACCACCAGGTGTATTCCACCGCCTCGGGCCGGATCGAACGGAAGCTGTCGACCCAGCCGCGCTGCAGGAACAACAGATCCAGCCACGCGCGTTCCTGCGGCAGGCAGCCAGAGTTTTTCTGGTTGGAGCTCCAGTTCTTGATGTCGTTCTTGGTATGCACGATGTTCCAGTCGCCGCAGATCACGTAGTCGCGGCCGCTCTTCAGCCACGCGTCGAAAATCGGCGTGATCCACTCCATCGCCTTGAACTTGAATTGCTGCCGCTCGTCGCCGGAGGAACCGGACGGAAAGTACAGCGACACGACCGACAGGTTGCCGAACCGTGCCTCGATGTAGCGACCCTCGTTGTCGAATTCGTCCCAGCCCAGCGAGGTCAGCACCTCGTCCGGTTCGCGCCTGGCGTAGATCGCCACGCCGCTGTAGCCTTTTTTGCTGCTGGCGTCGCGGTAGAAGCAGTGATGGCCGTCGGGGCGAAACATGGGATCGGTCAGTTGATGCTCCTGCGCCTTGGTTTCCTGCAGGCATACCACATCGGCGTTCTGGTCGCGCAACCATTCGAACACGCCCTTGCTGGCGGCCGAACGGATACCGTTGGCGTTGAGGCTGATGATGCGCATGGAATCTCCCGAAAGTGATCCCCGATCATAACAACCGTGACGCCGCGGCAACGCCACCGGACGCCCTGCACGTAATGCCGGTGGAACCGTCGCTGCATCGCGCAATGCTGCGCCTGCGTGTGCGGCCGGCACAACGCTATCGCGTCGGCGCCATGGCCGACCTGCTTGCCGACGTGACGCAATGCCCGGGCAGCGAGCCGATGGCGATCATGCGCGGCGACACGCCCATCGGTTACTACCGCATCGACGCGAGCGCCCGCAGCGTGGCCGGCCGCGATTTCGCGCAGCCGGCGCGCGGGTTGCGCTCGCTGTTCGTGGATGCCGACTGGCAAGGCCGCGGGCTGGGCGCGCGCGCCGTCGCCCTGCTGCTGGAGGATCTGGCCGTGCGCCATCCGGCCACGCGGCTGCTGGTGCTCACCGTCGACTGCGACAACCGCGCCGCCACCCGGATCTACCAACGCGCCGGCTTCGTCGACGGCGGCGCGCGCTACCATGGCGGCCGTTGCGGGCCACAGCAACTGTTGCTGCGCGCCCTCCCCTGACCTTCCTGCCGCGAGACCGCCCGTGCACGATTACCAGCGCGACTTCATCGAACTCAGCCTGGCGCGCGACGTGCTGCGCTTTGGCGAATTCACCCTGAAATCAGGCCGCCTCAGCCCGTACTTCTTCAACATGGGCCGGATCGATTCCGGTGCCGCGCTGGCCCAGCTCGGCCGCGCCTACGCCAATGCCCTGGTGAATTCGGGACTTCAGGTCGACATGCTGTTCGGCCCCGCCTACAAGGGCATCGCCCTGGCCGCGGCCACCGCCATCGCGCTGGCAGACCAGCATCAGCGCGATCTTCCCTGGGCCTACAACCGCAAGGAGGCGAAGGATCACGGCGAAGGCGGCACCCTGGTGGGCGCGCCGTTGAAAGGCCGCGTGTTGATCGTGGACGACGTGATGACCGCCGGCACCGCCGTGCGCGAATCGCTGGCCCTGATCCGTGCCCAGGGCGCCACGCCCGCCGGCGTGCTGATCGCGCTGGATCGGCAGGAGCGCGGCCAGGGCGAGCGCTCTGCCGCGCAGGAAGTCGCCGCCGACCACGGCATCCCGGTGATCGCGATCACCAGCCTGGACGACGTACTGGCGTACGCGGGCGAACAACCGCAGCTGGCCGCCGAGCATGGCCGTCTGCTGAGCTATCGCGAACGCTACGGCGTGCAATCGTCGTCACAAGGTTTGTGAAAGCATCCCCAACGAAGCAACCACCCGCCGGTGGCGAAACCGCCGCTTCGTACTCGAAAACGTGACGGCGAGGCCCCTGTCCACCGCCGCCCGCGCAATCGCCACCGCTATACTGGCCCGCAAAGGGGGGATTCATGCGCAAGTTTCTGTCAGTCATCATCGCGGGCACGTTGCTGGCTGGCGTGGCCGCGCACGCCCAGAAAGCCAATGGCAACCGCTACAAGTGGGTCGACCCCCAGGGTCTGCCGCATTACAGCGACAGCCTCACCGCCGAGGCGATGAAGGCCGGCTACGACGTGGTCAACGATCGCGGCATGGTGGTGCAGCGGGTGCCGCGCCAGTTGACCGCCGCCGAGCGCGTGGTGGCCAACAAGCTGGCGAAGGAAGCCGCGGCGAAGGAGCGCGCACGCCAGGACGTCGCCCGCGCCGAGGCGCAGATGATGAGCGCCTACCCGGACGAGGCCTCCTACAAGATGTCCCTGCAGCAAACGGTCGACGCCCTCGACCAGCAGATCCGCACCACGCGGATCAACCTGCAAAGCCAGGAGAAGGCGCTCACCGGCCTGCTCGACCGCGCCGCGGAACTCGAGCAGGCCAAGCAGCCGGTGCCCAAGTTCATGGCGGACAACATTTCCAAGCAGCGCAACGTGGTGGCAATGCAGCGCAATGCTCTGGCCCGACAGCAGGCCGAGCGTGACAGCACCGTGGCCGCGCAGGCGAAGCAGCTGGCCCGCTATCGCGAGCTCAAGGCCGCCGAGGACGCGCCGCCGGAACCGTAGCCACGGCGGGCGGCAGGCGGATCAGAACGGCAGCTGCAACGACGGATCGACCGCCAGCATCTGCTCACGGAACACGTCCTGGATCCGTTGCAGCGCCGCGGCATTGTCGGCGTCGAAACGCAGCACGAGCACCGGCGTGGTGTTGGATGCCCGCACCAGGCCCCAGCCATCGGGCCAGTCGGCGCGCACGCCGTCGATGGTGATCAGCGTGGCCCCTTCGAAAGCCGCCTTGGCGCGGAAATTCATCATGAAGCGGTAGTTGCGGCCCTCGACCATTTCCACCTTCAGCTCGGGGGTCGACACGCCCTTGGGCAAGGTGGCGAAGATCTCGTCCGGCGAACGCCCCAGCGCGTCACCGGCAATGATTTCCAGCAGCCGCGCGGCGGCGTAGATGCCGTCGTCGAAGCCGAACCAGCGCTCCTTGAAGAAGAAATGGCCGCTCATTTCGCCGGCCAGTTCCGCGTCGGTCTCGCGGATCTTGGCCTTGATCAGCGAATGGCCGGTGCGCCACATCAGCGGGCTGCCGCCGGCATCCAGGATCTGGCCTTTCAGGTGGCCGGTGCACTTGACGTCGTAGATGATCGTGGCGCCGGGCTGGCGCGACAGCACATCGCGGGCAAACAGCATCAGCAGGCGGTCGGGATAGATGATTTCGCCGGTGCGGGTGACGACGCCAAGCCGGTCGCCATCGCCGTCGAACGCCACGCCCAGATCCGCGCCGGACTTCTGCACGGAGACGATGAGGTCCTGCAGGTTGGACGGCTCGGACGGGTCGGGATGATGGTTGGGGAAGGTGCCGTCCACCTCGCAATACAACGGAATCACCTCGCAGCCGATCTCCTCCAGCACCTGCGGCGCCAGCGCGCCGGGGATACCGTTGCCGCAGTCGACCACGACCTTCAGGCTGCGCTCGGCCTGCACGTCGGAGGTGATCCGATCGATGTAGTCGGGGACCACGTCCACATGCCGATAAGCGCCCTGGCCATCGGCCACCAGCGCGCCACTGGCGATGCGCTGGTACAGGTCCTGGATCGCATCCTCGGCCAGCGTCTCGCCGCCGACCATGATCTTGAAGCCGTTGTAGTCGGGCGGGTTGTGGCTGCCAGTCACCGCCACGCCGCAGCCGGTTTCGAAATGGAAGGTGGCGAAATAGACCACCGGCGTGGGCACCGCGCCGATGTCGATCACGTCGATGCCGGCCGCGCGAAAACCATCCGACAACGCACCAGCCAGCTCGGGCCCGGACAGCCGCCCGTCGCGCCCGACCACTATCTCGTGCAGATCCCGCTCCCGCATCAGGCTGCCAATCGCCTGCCCCAGCAGATGCGCCACGTCGCGGCTGAGGGTTTTGCCGACGATGCCGCGGATGTCGTACGCGCGGAAAATGGAAGGATCCACGGCAGCCCTGGCGTCACCGCCGGACCGCGCCGGCGCTGTCGGCGGGGCCGCCACCTTCGCCGGCTCGCGGACAATCTGGGGAATTTCTGTGGGCACTACTGGCTCCTCGGGTTCGGATGATATTTCGACCACCGAGCGCGTGCGCCGCCACAGCAGGAACGCTCCCGCGCCCAGGCCGAACAGGGCCAGCAAGGCGGCCAGCAGCACCGAATGCGGCAGCACGATGAATGCGCGCGGCAGGGCGGCGCCGACGCTGAACGCACTTCCGGGCACCGGTTTGCCGCCCGTTTCACTTTCGGCCGAGGCGGCGCCGTGGGAAAGCAGGCGCATGTCGCCGCGCTCATCGCCCTGGCGCAGATCCAGGCGGCCGCCAGCCGGGTCGATCGCATCCAGCCGCTGGCGCAACGGCGCAAAAGGCAACTCGACCCAGGCCCAGCCCTGCGCCCGATCCGGGGCACCCAGGGGCACGACGAGACTGAGCCGTCGATCACTGCCGCCGTGCGACACGCTCTGCGCCGGCGGCGTGCCATCGGCCGTTTGCGCCGACATCAACTGCGCCGCCTTGGCGTAACCGAATTCGCGGTAATTGGCGTGCAGCACTTCATTGAGCGTGCCGCTGTAAAGCTCCAGCGCCTGCGCCTGGGGCAGACGCTGGCGCAACGTGGCGGTGGCCTGCGCCGGGTCCTGCATGGCCACGGCCGGATCCAGCGTGGCCACCGCAGCGGTCACCGTGGCACGTTGCGTGGCAAGCTCCTGCGCCAGTGCTTTCACCGCCTGATCCTGGGCGACATGCACGCGTGCCGCCGCCTGTCCCTCGTCCGCGATCAACCACGCCTGCCAGCCGCAGAACAATCCCAGCAGCAGCAGCAGCGTGCCCGCCGCCAACGGCAGCAGCCCACGCCAGTCGAACGACATCCCCTTCGCCATCTTCATCGTTGTTGCCCGCCCCCGCAGGTTGTCGCAGCGTGGCCCGCGGCGCGGGCCGCCACTCAATTGATGCCGGTGGAACCGAAACCGCCGTCACCGCGCTGGCTCGGGGCAAACGCGGACACGATGTTCATCCGCGCCTGCGCCACCGGCAGCAGCAGCAACTGGGCGATGCGATCGCCGACTTCGATGGTGTACGGCGCATGGCCGCGGTTCCAACATGAAATCATCAACGGCCCCTGGTAGTCGGCGTCGATCACTCCTACCAGATTGCCCATCACCAAGCCGTGTTTATGGCCCAACCCCGAACGCGGCACGATCACCGCGCACCAGCCCGGGTCGCCGATATGAATGGCGATGCCGCTGGGCACCAGCGCGCTGTCGCCCGGCTGCAGGGTCAGCGGCTGCTCCAGCGCGGCGCGCAGATCCATGCCCGCGCTGCCGGCGGTGGCCGCCTCGGGCAGGGCGATGCTGTCGCCGAGGCGCGGGTCCAGGATTTTCAGTTCGATATCGACGACGGGGCGCGCGCTCATCCGCGTGCGACCCGGTAGCGCTCGGCCACGCAGGCCAGCAACTGGTGCGCCAGCTCGGCCTTGCCCGCGCGCGGCAGTTCGAGCATGCCGCCCTCCCAATACAGGTTGATGGCGTTGTCGGCGGTTTCGAAGCCGAGGCCCTCGCCGACCTGGTTGGCGGCGATCATGTCCAGGCCCTTGCGCTTCAACTTGCCTTGCGCGTAGTGCGCCACGTCGTGGGTTTCGGCGGCAAAACCCACCAGAAAGGGATGCGCGGCCTGCGCCGACAGCGCGGCCAGGATGTCCGGGTTTTCCCTGAGCTGCAGCGACAGGTCCGCGCCGGCCTGCTTCTTCAGTTTGCGCGGCGAGACTTCGCTGGGGCGATAGTCGCCCACCGCCGCCGCCGCGATATAGATATCGGCCTGTTTCGCGCCCGCCAACACGGCGTCGTGCATCTGCGCGGCGCTGCGTACGTCGATCCGCCGTGCCACGCCTGGTGGCGTGCACAAGCTGACCGGCCCGGCGACCAGGGTGACCTCCGCACCTTGTTGCGCGGCGGCCTGCGCCACCGCGAAACCCATGCGACCGGAGCTGCGGTTACCGATGAAACGCACCGGGTCGATGTCTTCGAACGTGGGGCCGGCGCTCACCATGATCTTCAGCCCCGCCAGCGCACCGCTGCCGAACGAACCGACCAGGGCATCGCGCAATTCCAGCGCCTCCAGCATCCGGCCGGATCCCACGTCGCCGCAGGCCTGCTCCCCGCTGGCCGGCCCCAGCACATGCGCGCCGCGCTGACGCAGCGTGGCGAGGTTGGCCTGCACCGCCGCGTGCGCCCACATCTGCTGGTTCATCGCCGGCGCCAGGTACAGCGGCGCGGCGCTGGCCAGGCACAGGGTGGACAGCAGGTCGTCGGCCAGCCCGTGCGCCAGCCGCGCCAGCAGGTCGGCACTGGCCGGTGCGATGAGGATGCGTTCGGCCCAGCGCGCCAGCTCGATATGGCCCATCGCCGCTTCCGCCTGCGCATCCCAGCCGCTGATCCGCACGCTCTGGCCGGACAGCGCCTGAAACGTGGTGGGGGTGACGAAATGGGTGGCCGCTTCGGTCATCACCACGCGCACTTCGGCGTCGAGATCGCGCAGCCGGCGTACCAGCTCGCAGGACTTGTAGGCGGCGATGCCGCCGGACACTCCCAGCATAATGCGGCGTTGGGCAAGAGACATGTAAGGCGGGCCTGACAGACGGGCAGACGCCTAGCTTACCGGAATCATTCCGGCTGTCTGCTATCGCCCCGATCGCCGGGCGGACACGCTATGACGATGAGTATCCGCGACTGGCCCGAAGGCGAACGTCCCCGTGAAAAACTGCTGGCGCGCGGCAGCGGTGCGCTGTCCGACGCGGAGTTGCTGGCGGTGCTGCTGGGCAGCGGCAGCCGCGGCAAGGATGCGCTGGCGCTGGGTCGCGAACTGATCGCCGGCGCCGGCAGCCTGGGCGCCCTGCTCGGGCGGCCCGATCATCCGATCCGGGTCGGTGGATTGGGGCCGGCCAAACGGGCACGCATCGCCGCCGCGCTGGAGCTGGCCCGTCGCAGCCTGGCCGAGCAACTGCACGAGCGGCCCAGCCTGGGCAACCCGCGCGACAGCGGCGATTTCCTGCGCGCCCGCCTGCGCCACCTGCCGTACGAAGTTTTCGGCTGCCTCTACCTGGACAACCGCCACCGCGTGCTGGCGTTCGAGGAGCTGTTCCGCGGCACGGTGGACGGCGCCAGCGTGCATCCGCGCGAGGTGGTTCGCGCCTGCCTGCAGCACAATGCATGCGCGGTGATCTTTGCCCACAACCACCCCTCGGGCGTGGCCGAGCCCAGCGCCGCCGACCGTGCGATCACCCATGAGCTGCGCGACGCCTTGCGCCTGATCGGCGTACGCGTGCTGGACCATCTGGTGATCGGCAGCGGCGAGCCGGTGTCGATGGCCGCGCGCGGGCTGATCTGACCTGGCCAATCCCGTGCCGCGGCCCCCTGCCGCGGCTGCCGGCGTCAGCCAACTACTGCATTCCGGGTGCATCAAGGCGCGGCAAGTCGTCGAAACTTATGCACAAATCCGCGGAACGGTCACTTGGCGGTCATGTCGCCCTCTTCACCACAGGTTGTCGATATACCATGATGATTATCAAAGACTTTTCCCAAAATATCGTGGGTTGATCGGTTCACCGCTCCGGCGGCCCGACACCGGGCGAAGCTTTCCCCACAGACTTATCCACAGGCCCGTCCACTGCAGTGCAGCAAAACCCGAGGTGATTGCCTCGCCGCTCCACGGCTGCGGCATCGGCTCCGCCCGGTGGTGGCGGTCTGCTAGGATTGTCGGTTCCATCACGATATTGAAAGCCCGTGAAAGAACAGCTGCGTGAACTGATTTTGCAGGCAATTCAGGCCTTGCAGGACGATGCCACTCTTCCCGCCGACCTGGCCCTGCCGGGCTTCGTGATCGAGCGGGCGCGCAGCCGCGAACACGGCGATTTCGCCTGCAACGTGGCGATGTTGCTGGCCAAGCCCGCACGCGCCAAACCGCGCGAGCTGGCCGAAAAGCTGGTGGCGGCGCTGCCGGCGAACGACCTGGTGGCGAAGGTGGAGATCGCCGGCCCGGGTTTCATCAACTTCTTCCTGGCCGCCAGCGCGTACCACGCCGAACTGCGGCGCATCCTGGCTGAAGCCGACGCCTATGGTCGCAGCGCCGGCGGCGGCAAGACCGTGGGCGTGGAGTTTGTCTCGGCCAACCCGACCGGCCCGCTGCACGTGGGCCACGGCCGCGCCGCGGCGATCGGCGATTGCCTCAGCCGCTTGCTTGAAGCCACCGGCTGGAACGTGAGGCGCGAGTTCTACTACAACGACGCCGGCGTGCAGATCGCCAACCTCGCCGTCTCGGTGCAGGCGCGCGCCCGCGGCGTCACGCCGGATGACAGCAACTGGCCGGAAAACGGCTACCGCGGCGACTACATCGCCGACGTGGCGCGGGCGTTCCTCGATCGCGACGCGGTGGTTGCCGATGGCGAAACCGTCACTGCCAACGGCGACGTGGACGACCTGGACGCCATCCGCCGCTTCGCCGTGGCCAGCCTGCGCCGCGAGCAGGACCTGGATCTGCAGGCGTTCGGCGTGGGCTTCGACACGTACTTCCTGGAGTCCTCGCTGTATAGCGACGGCAAGGTCGAGGAAACCGTGCGCGAACTGGTGGCGCACGGCCACACCTACGAGGAAGGCGGCGCGCTGTGGCTGCGCACCACCGAGTTTGGTGACGACAAGGACCGCGTGATGCGCAAGTCCGACGGCACCTACACCTACTTCCTGCCCGACGTGGCCTACCACCTCAGCAAGTGGCAGCGCGGCTACGAGCGTGCCATCACCGAGCTGGGCTCCGACCATCACGGCTCGCTGGCGCGGGTGAAGGCCGGCCTGCAGGCGCTGAACGTGGGCATCCCGAAGAACTGGCCCGAATACGTGCTGCACCAGATGGTGACCGTGATGCGCGGCGGCGAGGAGGTGAAGATCTCCAAGCGCGCCGGCAGCTACGTCACCTTGCGCGACCTGATCGACGAAGTGGGCCGCGACGCCACGCGCTACTTCCTGATCTCGCGCAAGAGCGATTCGCAGCTGGTGTTCGACATCGACCTGGCACGCTCGCAGTCCAACGACAATCCGGTCTATTACATCCAGTACGCCCACGCCCGTGTCTGCAGCGTGCTGCGGCAGGCGCCGGAGAAAGGTTTCAGTTTCGACCTCGCCGACGGCCTCGCCCAGCTGGCGCGGCTGGACAACGAGCACGAGCAGATCCTGCTGACCGAGCTGTCGAAGTTCCCGGAAATCGTGGAGACCGCCGCGCTCAACCTGGAGCCGCACTTGGTCGCCGGCTGGCTGCGCGAACTGGCCAACGCGTTCCACACCTATTACAACTCGCACCAGTTCCTGGTCGAGGACGCCGCGCTGCGCAACGCGCGCCTGGCGCTGGTGGTGGCCACGCAACAAGTCTTGAAAAATGGCCTGGGCCTGTTGGGCCTCGGCGCCCCGGAGAAGATGTAATGGCAACACGCAAGGGCAAGGGCCGGCAGGCCGTGCGCAACAAAAAGGGCGGTTTCCCCGCCTGGGGCTACGCGATTGTCGGCTTGCTGGTCGGTGCCGTGCTGATGGTGATGATGCTGCGCGGCAGCCTGCTCACCAGCCTGCACAAACCCGAGGGCCCGCAGGCCAATCCGCAGGCCACCGCCAAGCACGCCAGCGAACCGGGCCTGCTCGAAACGGGCAACAACGACGACGCGCCGAAAAAGCCGCAATACGATTTCTACTCGGTGCTGTCGGAGCGCGAAGTGCGCATCCCCGATGCCGAAATCAGCGCCCAGGCGCGCGCCGAGCAGTTGCAGAAACAGCAGGCGGCCACGCAGGCCCAGCAGCAGGCGGCGGCCGGCACCACGCCGGTGGCGACGGCGCCGGTCAGCAACCCGAATGCGCCGGCCGCGGTCAGCGAAGACGTGGTCGCCGCGCCGCGCAGCACGCCTCCGGCCGCAGCGGCGGCAGGCAGCGGTTACCTGTTGCAGGTCGGCGCGTTCCCCAACGCCGCTGACGCGGAGACCCTGAAAGCCAAGCTGGCGATGCAGGGTTTCATCGCCAACGTGCAGACCGTCAATGTCAACGGCCAGACCTACCACCGGGTCCGGCTGGGCCCGTTCCCGTCCGCCACCGACCTGGAATCAACCAAGCAACGGCTGGCCGGCGCGGGTATCAATGCGATCGCCTTGAAGGAAGGTCGCTGAGTCTCACGTTTCTGCCAGGCTTTCGCTCATGACTACCAAGACTGCATGGATCACCGGCGCCACCTCCGGCTTCGGCGCCGCGGCTGTCGAACGCTTCGTGGCCGGTGGCTGGCGGGTGATCGCCAGCGGCCGTCGCGCCGAGCGATTGCAGCCACTGGTGGAACGCCACGGTGCCGAAAACGTGCATATCGCCGCGTTCGACATGCGCGACGAAGCCGCGATGCGCGCGGCGCATGCGGCGCTGCCGCCGGCCTTTGCCGACATCGACCTGCTGGTCAACAACGCCGGCCTGGCGCTGGGCACCGCGCCGGCGCAGCTGGCGGACCTGGCGCAGTGGAAGCAGATGATCGACACCAACGTCACCGCGCTGGTCACGATCACCCACCTGCTGTTGCCGCAACTGATCGAACGCCGTGGCGCCATCGTCAACATCAGCTCGATTTCCGGCAGTTACGCCTACCGTGGCGGCAACGTGTACGGCGGCAGCAAGGCCTTCGTCACCCAGTTCTCGCAGAACCTGCGCGTGGACCTGCTTGGCACCGGCGTGCGGGTGTCGTCGATCGAGCCGGGCATGGCCGAAACCGAATTCACCCTGGTACGCACCGGCGGTGACCAGACCGCCTCCGACCAGCTCTATGCCGGCGTCCACCCGATCACCGCAGGCGATATCGCCGACACCATCTGGTGGATCGCCAACCTGCCCCCGCACCTCAACATCAACCGGGTCGAAGTGATGCCGGTCAACCAGTCAGCGGCCGGCTTGCAGGTGCACCGCGACAGCTGAACCCGCTCAGCCAGCCCCTTTGCGATGCACGTCGTGCGTCACGAACGGGCGCTCCGGGTCGGGCACGGCCAGCCAGTGCGGGTGGGCCAGGGTGTGGCGCATGTCGTCCAGGCCGCTCTGCCAGTGGCTGCGCATGCTGGTGGCGCTGAACTCGTAATCCTTGAAGTGGCCTTCGTGCGGCCGGTCCTGGTAGATCAGGTGGATCACGTTGGTCAGTGCCTCGGCGGCGCGCGCCTCGGCATGGCGATACGCCGGGTCGTTGCGCCGGTCCTCCGGCACCAGCGCCATCACGTCATGCAGCAGGCGGCGTTGCTCCTGCGTCCGCCGCATGAATTCCGTGACCAGGCGGGTGCGGCTGGAATACTGGATTTCCTTGCTGCGCTCGGCCACGTCGGCGAGGTCGCGTGGCGGCGTGCCGCGGGCACTCCAAAGATCGACCTGGAACACCAGCGTGTCGCAACCGGGGCGCTCGCTCAGCACCTCGTACAGCGGCGTGTTGGAGACCATGCCGCCATCCCAGTAGAACTCACCGTCGATCTCCACCGCGGGAAAGCCCGGCGGCAGCGCGCCAGAGGCCATGAAATGCTCGGGCCGCAGGCGCTCGCGGCGGTTGTCGAAATAGGCGAAGTTGCCGCTGCGCACGTTCACCGCACCGACCGCCACGCGCATGGTGCGCGCATCGTTGAGGCGGTCGAAATCGACCAGCCGCTCCAGCGTGGCGCGCAGCGGCGTGGTGTCGTACCAGCTGACGCTGCCGGGCGTGGCGTGCGCGCCCAGGTACGGCGGCGGCTGGCGCGGATGGAAGAAGCCGGCCTGGCCTTCGGTCATCGCGCGCCACGCGGCCAGGCCGCTCACGCCGTTGAGCCATGCCGTGGGCCAGGCGACCGCATCGAACCACGGCAGCGTCGGCACATCCGGCCACAGCGGCGGGCGGCAGATCGCCTCCCAGAATTCGCGCAGCCGTTCCACCCGCTGTCCGGGCGCATTGCCGGCGATGACCGCCGCGTTCAGCGCGCCGATCGAGATGCCGGCCAGCCGGTTCGGTTGCAGGCCGGCCTCGTCCAACGCCTCGAACACGCCGGCCTGGTAGGCACCGAGCGCGCCGCCGCCCTGCAACACCAGCGCGACGGTGCGGTAATCGCGGGCTACCGTCTCGGCCAGCGACGGGTTGCTCACTGCATGAACCACCCGTGGCTGACCACGACCGACTGGCCGGTCAGCGCCGCGCTGGGGAAGGTGGCCAGGAACAGCGCGGTCTGGGCGATGTCCTCGACGGTGGTGAACACGCCATCGACGGTGTCCTTCAGCATCACGTCGCTGACCACCTGGTCCTCGCTGATGCCCAGCTCCTTCGCCTGCTCGGGAATCTGCTTTTCCACCAGCGGGGTACGCACGAAACCGGGACAGATCACGTGCGAACGCACGTTGTGCGGCGCGCCCTCTTTGGCCAGCGTGCGCGCCAGGCCCAGCAGGCCGTGCTTGGCCGCCACGTACGGCGCCTTCAGCCGCGACGCTTCGTGCGAATGTACCGAGCCCATGTAGATCACGATGCCGCCATGGCTCCGGCCCTGTTCGTCCTTGCGGTACATGTGGCGCAGCGCGGCCCGGGTGGTGAGGAAACCGCCATCGAGATGGATGGCCATGACCTTCTTCCAGTCGGCGTAGCTGAACTGGTCGATCGGATTGATGATCTGCACGCCGGCGTTGGAAACCAGGACGTCCAGACGGCCAAACGTCGCCACCACCTGGTCGGTGCCGGCATCGACGGAGGCTTCGTCGGTCACGTCCATCGCAACACCCATGGCGGTGCCGCCGGCCGCGTTGATCTGCGCGGCCACGGCATCGGCCGCCTCCTGGCGGATATCCGCGATCGCCACCTTCGCGCCACGTTCGGCGTAAACCTCCGCGATTGCCTTGCCGATACCGCTGGCCGCGCCGGTGACCAATGCAACCTTGCCATTGAGACTTGTCATGCGTTGCTCCTGCGTTGCGTGAATCGTGGGCTTGCGATCAATGCGTGTCTTCGGCCAGATAGGTGTATGCGGTGAGGCCGCCATCGAGCATGTGGTAGAGCTGATCGGCCTCGGCGCCGGTCACGTCGGCACCGGCGATGCGCTCGCGGTAGCTGCGGCGCAGGGCTTCGAGATCGTAGCCCACGTAATCGAGCATCAGGTCGGTGGTGTCGCCGCGGCGCTGGTGGGCGAACACGAAGCCGTCGCCTTCCACGCGCACGTTCACCGCGTCGGTGTCGCCGAAGAGGTTGTGGATGTCGCCCAGGGTCTCCTGGTAGGCGCCGACCATGAAGATGCCCAGCCGGTAGCTTTCGTCGTCTTTCAGCGCATGCAGCGCCAGGCTCACGTCGACGCCCTCGGCATCGACATAGTGGTCGATGCGGCCGTCGGAGTCGCAGGTGAGGTCGACGATGACGCCGCGACGCGTCGGCTCCTCGTCCAGCCGCGCGATCGGCGCGATGGGGAAGATCTGGCCGATCGCCCACACGTCCGGGATCGATTCGAACACCGAGAAATTGGCGAAATACTTGTCGACCAGCTTCTCGTCCAGCTCATCCAGCGCGCCGCGATGCGAGCGCTCGGCCGGCAGCAGGCGCGTGCGCACGGCGTTGGCCACCGCGTAGTACATCTCGTCCAGCCGCGCGCGGTCGGCCAGCGCCAGTTGGCCCAGCGCGTACAGCGTCTGGCCTTCGGCCAGGTGGTGCTGGGCTTCGTGGAACAGCTCCAGCGGCGGGCGGTGATCGAGTTCGGCCCAGATCTCGCGCAGGTGACGCAGCACCATCGGCTCGTCCGCCGCCGGGGGTGGAATCGTGCCGGCGGGCACCTGTTCGACCTCGGTCACGTTGACCACCATCACCGCATGGTGCGCGGTCATGGCGCGGCCCGATTCGGTGAGGATGTGCGGCGCCGGCAGGCCCTCGGCCGCGGCGGCTTCGGACAGCGACTGCACGATGGTGGAGGCGTATTGCTCGATCGAGTAATTGATCGAGTTGTAGCTGCGCGAGCGCGAGCCGTCGTAATCCACGCCCAGGCCGCCACCCACGTCCACGATCTCCAGCGGCACGCCCATGCGGCTCAGCTCCACGAAATACCGCGTGGCCTCGCGCATGCCGTTGGCGATGTCGCGCACGTTGGAGATCTGCGAGCCCATGTGGAAGTGCTGCAGCTTCAATGTGTGTTTGAGCCCGGCCGCATCCAGCCGCTGGATCAGCGTCAGCACCTGGCTCGGCGACAGCCCGAACTTGCCCTTGTCGCCGCCGGTGTTCTGCCACTTGCCTGCGCCGATGGAGGCCAGGCGCACGCGCACGCCCAGCAGAGGCTCGATGCCCAGCGCCTTGGCCTCACTGAAAACATGGTCCAGCTCGGACAGCTTCTCGATCACGATATGGACGCGCAGGCCGAGTTTCTTGCCGATCAGCGCCAGGCGGATGTATTCGCGATCCTTGTAGCCGTTGCAGATCACGATGGAACCGGGCCGCGCCATCCCCAGCACCGCCATCAGCTCGGGCTTGGAGCCCGCTTCCAGGCCGAAACCGTGGGTGCCGGCGGCCACCAGCTCGCCGGCCACGCCGCGCTGCTGGTTGACCTTGATCGGGTAGATGGCGGTGTAGCCGCCGGCGTAGTCGTACTCGGCAATCGCTTGGGCGAACGCGGCCTGCATGTGCGCCAGCCGGTCGGCGAGGATGTCGGGAAAACGCACCAGCAGCGGCAGCCGCAGGCCGTCGGCGCGGGCGCGTTCCACGATCGCCGGCAGCGACAGCGCCGGGCCGCCGGGACCGCGCGGCTGCATCACCATCTCGCCGTCGGTGCTCACGTCCACGTAGCCATCGCCCCAGTGCGGCACGGCGTAGGTGTGGCGGGCGTCGTCGGTAGTCCACTGTTTCGCCATCGATGTCATCTCCTGTGCAGCCGGCGCTGACGGCATCCACCGTCGCGGGCCACGTTTCCACGGATGATCGTCGCAGCGGCGGACCTTGACGGAGTACTTCGGTGTAGCCACCAGGCCCGTACGACCGGAAGCCTCGCACGCCGCGGGGCCGATCGGGCTTGTCGGCACCAGCGCGTTCTGCGCCCGGATGCCAGCGGCCATTGTAATGGCGGCTCGTGACGATAGGGACACGGCGGCCCGCAGGCGTTGCCGCTACAATGAGCGGCCTTGCATCCCACGGTTTTCAGGACACCCGCCATGTCGCAGCAGCTCAGCTGGTTCACCGAAGCCCACCAGGCCTCCGGTTCCTCCATCGGTTTCCGCACCGAGCAATTGCTGCACGCGGAGAAGACCCCGTTCCAGAACATCGAGATCTACCAGACCACCGACTGGGGCAACCTGATGGTGATCGATGGCTGCGTGATGCTCACCACGCGCGACAACTTCTTCTACCACGAGATGATGACCCACCCGGCGCTGTTCACCCATGCGCGGGCCAAGCGCGTGGTGATCATCGGCGGCGGCGACTGCGGCACGCTGCGCGAGGTGCTGAAGCACGAGGAAGTCGAGAATGCCGTGCAGGTGGAAATCGACGAGCGCGTGACGCGCCTGGCGGAGGAGTATTTCCCCGAGCTGTGCGAGGCCAACAACGATCCGCGCGCCGAGCTGCTGTTCATTGACGGCATCAAGTACATGGCCGACGCCGAGCCCGATTCGCTGGACCTGATCATCGTCGACTCCACCGACCCGGTGGGCCCGGCCGAAGGCCTGTTCAACGTGGCCTTCTACGCCAGCTGCTACAAGGCGCTGCGCCACGGCGGCCTGCTGGTGCAGCAGAGCGAATCGCCGCTGGCGCACCTGGATCTGATCAAGTCGATGCGCTCGGCCATGCGCACGTCGGGCTTCAGCGCAGTGAAGACGCTGCCGTTCCCGCAGCCGTGCTACCCCACCGGCTGGTGGAGCTGCACCATGGCGCGCAAGGGCGGCGACCTGTCCGGTTTCCGCGAGCGCGGCGCCGCCGCCAAGAACTTCCCCACCCGTTACTACAACGCCGAAGTGCACAAGGGCGCGCTGGCGCAGCCGGAGTTCATGCGCGAAGAGTTGGGGGAGTAGCGGGGCTTCCCGCGGCGTGTCCCTGCCTTGTCGATAAACGGAAAAGCCCGCGGGCACCGTAATCTCCTCTCCCCTTTGGGGAGAGGACACAGGAGAAGGGGCGGTGCTTGCGAGGGAGCTGTTGGCGCAGCTTTTCGGCGTCGTGGACAGCTTCGTTGGGGTTTCCCGCGGCGTGTCCCCCTCTCCCCTGCCCTCTCCCCAAGGGGAGAGGGTATTACGGCTTGATCTGGCGCTGAGGTTTGGCAATTACGGCTACGCATGAGCCGGCCGCGGGTGCCTTCAGAACATCTTTGATCGCACTTTGGGCAGCAGCACCAGCACCAGTGTCGCCAGCGGTCCGAGTATCAGTGACAGCAGGAACCACAGCAGGCCGCTGCGGTTCTTGCCTTGTGCCAGGGCGGCGTTGATCAACGCCAGCGTGCCCCAGCCGGCGAACCACGGCGCACCGTCGGCCCATGTGGGAAATTGACTCACGGCGGTCTCCTTTGGGTTGCCGCTGCGCCTTCGCGCTGAACAGACGGCCATATTCGTACCGCCAAGCCTCGCGCAAGCGCGCTCGCCGTGCAAACCGTGCGATCAGCCGCGCTTAAGATTCAGCCGTTAAGCTGGGGACTTTGTTTGTCTGGAGAGCATCATGCGCGGATTGCGCTATGTATGGCTGGCTTGCGCATTGACCACGATGGCGGCGCCGGCGTGGGCCGCTCGCCATCCAAAACCCGCGACAAACCACAAGGCCGATGTGGCCCGCGACAAGGCGCTGGCCGGTTTCCAGCGCGATCTGGTCAGCGTGCTGGCGCCACGCGCCGATGCCTTGCCGCTGCTCGGTGCCGCCCTGCTGGCCCGACCGCTGCCCAACCAGCCCAAGTACAACAGCTTCCACGCATTGATCGAGCGTGCGGCGCAGGCGCAGGACGCGGGCCCGGCCACCGACTGGGTGCGCCTGGCCGATTGCGACGCCAAGGCGGATGCCTGCCCCAACCGCGAGGCGCTGAGCGCCTTGCAGGCCAAGGCGCCCGACAATGCCGCCGTCTGGCTGCTCAAACTCGGCGACGACCAGCGCCAGCTGCACGACGACGCGGCACGCCAGGATCTGGCACGCGCCGCCGGCGCGAAGCTGTATGACGATTACGCCGGCATCAGCCTGAAGGCCCTCGCCAGCACCGTCGCCGTGCTGCCGCCACCGGCCACCACGCTGGATCCCAACGACACCGCCGGCGCCGCCGGCCTGCAGGTGATGATGGTGTTCGGCAGCGCCCGCGCCCAACCGCAACCGAACCTGCCGGCCGCCGCCAAGCTGTGCGAAGGCGCGGCCGACGATGCCGCGCTGAAGGCCGATTGCCTGAAACTGGGCAAGGTACTGGAGTGGGGCTCCAGCCCGCTGGCCCGCTCGCTGGGCCTGCACCTGCGCGAAACCCTGGCCGACGATGCGGCGCAACAGGAAGACGCCCGCCAGGCCCGCCACAACCTCGTGTGGCAGGTGCAGAACTTCGCCGCCCTCTCCGCCCGCGCGCAAACCGACCCCGCCGTGGCCCAGCACCTGCTGACCCTGGCCCGCAACGGCGGCAGCGAAATGAGCCTGATGCTGGCCGCCCTGCGCAACGCCGGCATCGCCGCCGAAGCGCCAGCGGACTGGAAACCCGGGAGCTGAGGGGCCGCTTCCCGCGAGCACCCGCCCCTCTCCTCAATCCTCCCCAAAGGGGAGAGGAGGTCGCAGTACGGCACAGCCGCACTATTCGACGACGACCCGCGCAACAGCAAAAAGCCGCACCACCCCAACCTCAGCGCCCAAAAGCACCGTAATCCCCTCTCCCCTTGGGGAGAGGGCAGGGAGAGGGGACACGCCGCGGGAAAGCCCCAACGACGCGACTCACGACGCCGAAAGCCCAACGAAGAGAGGCCACGCCGCGGGCGACCCAACAAAGCTGCTCCCGCCGTCCCAAAGCCTCTTCCGCCGGACCTCCCCGCAAGCACCGACCCCTCTCCTGTGTCCTCTCCCCAATGGGGAGAGGAGGTCACGATGCCCTCGGGCTTCTGTGTTCATCGACCCAGCCACCAACAACGCGGCAAACACCAAACCTGTGTCCTCCCCCCCAAGGGCAGAGGACGTCACAGTGCCTTCGAGCCTCGATGTTTGACGGCTTGGCACGGCTACGCTCAGGGCGAATGGTGGAGTTGTGCGACGCCGTTGTCATTCCCGGCTCCCCGGTTCGCCATCTTCAATATCGCTTTCCGCTCGCCCGTTCCCCTTTACCCCTTCCGCGGGTTAGGCTTGATCCACCTTCCGGGGCAAGGGTCAACCGATGCTTACGACGCTGGTGGCATGCAGCAAGGGTGGTTGCGGCAAGAGCACGCTGGTGACGCAACTGGCGTCACACTGGGCACAGGCGGGGCAGCGTACCGCCATCGTCGATGCCGACAAGCAGCATTCCAGTTTCCACTGGGCCGAGTTGCGACCCGACAACGTACCCGGCGTGCTGGCGCTGGAGGGCGGCCGCCGCGGGCTGCAGCGGGTGCCGGACGATACGCAGCAATTGCTGATCGACACCCCCGCCGGCGTCGGCGAGCGTGAACTCGAACCCTATCTCGAACTGGCCAACGTGCTGCTGGTGCCGGTGTTGCCGTCGTCGTTCGACCTCGACGCCACGCTGCGTTTCCTGGACGAACTCAAGGCCATCAATCGCATCAAGCGCGGCAAGTTGCCGGTGGCGCTGGTCGCCAACCGGCTCAAGCCGTGGACCCACGCCAGCCAGGACGCGCTGACGCGGCTGGCCGAGGAGTCGCCTTTCCCGATCGCCGCGCAACTGCGCGACAGCCAGGCCTACGTGCTGCTGAGCGCGCTGGGCAAGGGCATTTTCGATTACCAATCCGAGCAGGTGCGCAACCACCAACAGGACTGGAAAGCATTGCTGCGTTGGATCAAGCGCCACCCATGACCCTCGGAGCAGGATCGATCGACCCGCCCCCACCATCACGGAGTCACTCATGCACGAATTGATCCTGCTGCGGCACGCCGAAGCCGTCCCCATAGAAACCAGCGGCGACGATCGCCAGCGCCCGCTCAGCGCCCACGGCGAACAGGAAGCGCAGGCGGCGGGGCTGTGGCTGGCCAGCCACAATATCCGTCCGCAGCGCGTGCTGTGCTCGCCGGCGCGGCGCACCACCGAAACCGCGCGACTGGCGCTGACCGCGCTGGATTCACTGCCGGTGCCGCAACTGGCTGAGGAAATCTACGACGCCTCGCCGGGCGAACTGCTGGCCCTGCTCGATCAGCATGGCGATATTGGTTCCGTGATGCTGGTGGGCCACAACCCCGGCATCGAGCGGCTGGTGGCCCTGTTGGTGGAAGGCCGCTCGGACGATTTCCGCGGCATGCCGCCGGGCGCGCTGGCGGTATTGCATCTGGATGGCATGCTGGAGCCGGGGAATGCCCGGCTGGACGCGTTCTGGTCGCCGTGATCGCCGCGTCGGGCTGAGCACCGGACGCGGCACCGCGCCTCCGTCATCAACGCCCTCACGACACTGCCCGTATCATGCGCGCATGTCGTCACGCCTCTTTTCCCTGTCCCTTCTACTCGCAGCCTTGCTGTTGCAAGGCTGCGCCGTGTCGCGCGCGAAAATCCACCAGGCCGACCTGGCGGTGGCCGACACCATCGACCGCCAGCTCACCTGCCAGCAAGCCGACCATTGCGCCCAGCCCTCGCCGCTGCTGCAGGCGGCGGACAGCGCGCTGGCCCAATCCACGCCGGAGCAACCGGTGCATGTGGTCACCCTGCTCGACGACAGCGAGCCGGCGCTGGCCGCGCGAGTGAACCTGGTGCGCGCCGCGAGAAAGTCGATCGACGTGCAGACCTTCATCTGGGCCCAGGACGACGCCGGCCAGCTGATGTTGAACGAGCTGGTGCAGGCGGCGCGACGCGGCGTGAAGGTGCGCATCCTGGCCGACCAGCTGTTCTCCTTCAACGACCTCGACCTGCTCGACCGGCTGGTGCGCGCCAGCGTCAACCTGCACGTGCGGCTGTACAACCCCACTTTCCACAACGCGCGCACGCCGCCACTGGAATTCGCCGCGGGCGTGATCTGCTGCTTCATGAAATTCAACCAGCGCATGCACAACAAGCTGCTGCTGGTGGACGACAGCATCGGCATCACCGGCGGGCGCAACTACGAGGACCGCTACTTCAACTGGGATGACGACTTCAATTACGTCGACCGCGACGTGATGGTCGCCGGGCCGGCGGCGCGCGAGATGGCCGACAGTTTCGACCTGTTCTGGAACCACCGCCGCTCCGTGCCGCTGACCCACCTGCGCGATCTCAACAAGCGCATCCTGTCCGACGCCGAGGCGCCGACCTGGCGCCCACCGCAGTACCGACGACCCTTGCGCGTGGCGCAGGTGCAACAGGCCGCGGAGGATCCGTCGTGGCTGCATGCGTGGCTGGTCGCGCCGGGCATCGAAGTCGGCAACGTGGATTACTTCAGCGACATGCCGACCAAGACCCGTGCGCCCAAGCGGGCACGCGCGCAGGTATTCACCCGCCACATCATGCACATGATCGCCAGCGCGAAACGCGAGGTACTGCTGCAGACGCCGTACCTGGTGATGAGCGACCAGGCGCAGAAGATTTTCCGCCGACTGCACAAGCGCGCCGAACCGCCGCGCATCGTGGTGTCCACCAACTCGCTGGCGTCCACCGACGCGTTCGCCGTGTACGCCATGTCGTACAAGCACCGCAAACGCTACCTCACCAAATTCGGTTTCGAGATCCACGAGATGAAGCCGCACGCGGTGGCCGCGGCGGTCGACAACGAGCTGGCCAACCTGGGCATGGATTCGCCGACGCCGGCACCGGAAACCGCCACGCCGGCCAGCGCCCGCCAGGCGCGCTTCCACCTGCTGGGCAGCCGCGGCAGCAGCAGCCGGCCAGCGCCGTTGCTCAGCGAAGGCCGCCGCTTCGGCCTGCACGCCAAGTCGATCGTGGTGGACGACAATTTTGCCATGGTCGGCTCGCACAACTTCGATCCACGCTCGGATCACTACAACACCGAATCGGGCGTCATCGTCTACGACCGGCATTTTGCCGACGAACTGCGCAGCTCCATCCTGCGCGACACGCAACCGGAAAACGCCTGGGTGATCGCGCCACGCCGCCCCGTGGTGCCGGTGCTGACGGACATCAACCAGGCCATCGGCACCGTCTCCGAACACCTTCCGCTGTTCGACCTGTGGCCTTTCCGCTACGCCACCAGCTACGACTTGAAGCCCGGCTGCCAGCCCCTGCTTGCCAGCGACCCCAACTTCTTCAACTGCTACCGGCCGGTGGGCGATTTCCCGGACGTGGCGCTATCGCCGAAGCTGATCATCACGCGGCTGATTACCGCGTTCGGCGTGGGTGCGAAAGGGATTCTTTGAGGAAGCAGGGAATGGGAATCGGAGGGCGGCGCGCTCCGGTCGCAGCGCGGTTTACGGTGCGCGGGCGAGGCTGTCCTGGTGCGATGAGAAGCGCATCGGCAGTTCGCCGCTGACACCGGCGGGGTGATCGGCCGGCACGGCGAAGCGCCAGCCGCGCACGCTGCGCAAGGCGTGTTCGTCCAGCACCGGGTCACCGCTGGATTCGACCAGGCTGGCGCGGTCGACCTGGCCGCGGCCATCGGTATCGACGTGCACCACCACGCGGCCGTCCAGATGGCCGCGCAGCTTGTACCACGGTTGCGTGGTGTCATACGGCATCGCCACCGGCTCCAGCGGAGCGGGCGGTGATGGCGTGGCCGCAGGCGCCACTTCCTGCGGCGCGGTGCGAACGACCTTCGCCTTCGCCACGTGCACCGGCGCACGCGCATGCCGCTGCACGGGTGCCTTGGCGATGGTGGCCGAATGGCGGCTCGGCGTCTTCGCCACCGGGCCGCTCCAGCCGGCCGTCAGCGTGCTGAGCCAGCCGGTGCCGGCGATGCCGCCAGCCAGCAGCAGCAAGCTAAGACCGGTGGTGGTGCGAAGGCGTGGCATGTCGATACGGGCCGCGACTCACGGCCGCTCGAGAATCGCGGTGACGCCCATGCCGCCGGCGGTGCAGATCGAGATCAGCCCGCGGCCGCTGCCCTTCTGCTCCAGCAGCTTGGCCAACGTGGCGATGATGCGCGCGCCGGTGGCGGCGAACGGATGGCCCACCGCCAGGCTGGAGCCGTGCACGTTGAGTTTGGCCGGATCGATCGAACCCAGCGGCGCCTCCAGCCCCAGCCGGTTCTTGCAGTACTCGGCCGATTCCCACGCGCGCAAGGTGCACAACACCTGCGCCGCGAACGCCTCGTGGATTTCGTAGTAATCGAAATCCTGCAGGGTGAGGCTGTTGCGCGCCAGCAGGCGCGGCACGGCGACGGTGGGCGCCATCAGCAGACCCTCGCCGTGCACGAAATCCACCGCGGCCACTTCCGCATCGCGCAGATAGGCCTGGATTGTCAGGCCGTGGCGCGCGGCCCAGTCATCGCTGGCCAACAGCACCGCGGCCGAGCCGTCTGACAAACCGGTCGAATTGCCCGCCGTCAGCGTGCCCTGGCCGGAGCGCTTGTCGAACGCCGGCTTCAGCGAAGCCAGTTTTTCCAGCGTGGAATCCGGGCGCAGGAAACCGTCGCGCTTCAGCCCGCGGAACGGCACCACCAGATCATCGAAGAAGCCGCTCTCGTACGCCGCCGCCAGCTTGCGGTGGCTGTCCAGCGCCAGCTGATCCTGCGCTTCGCGGCTGATGTGCCACTCCTTCGCCATCAGCTCGCAGTGGTCGCCCATCGATTTGTTGGTGCGCGGCTCGGCCACGCCGGGAAACGCGGGTTTCAATTCGCGGAATGAGAAGCCGTGCAGCGCCACCTTCAACTTGTCCAGCGGCGTCTTGGCCCGGTTCATCGCCAGCAGGCGCTTGCGCAGGCGCCGGCCGTAGACGATCGGCACGTCGCTGGTGGTGTCCGAGCCGGCCGCGATGCCCGCCTCGATCTGCCCGGCGGCGATCTTGTTGGCCACGATGATCGCGTTGTCCAGCGAGGTGCCGCAGGCGCGCGCCGTGGTGATGCCCGGCGTGGTCGGTGCCAACCCGGACGACAGCAGTGCCTCGCGCGCCAGGTTCCAGTCCGCCGCATGCTTGATCACCGCACCCAGCGCCACTTCGCCCAGCTCCACCCCATGCAGTCCGTAGCGTTCCACCAGCGCGCCGAGCACCTTTACCGACAAGCCGAAATTGCCGACTTCGGCGTAGGCCGTGTTGTTGCGGCAGAACGGAATACGTACCCCGCCAACCACACCGACGCGCTTCTGCGTGTTCTCCATGCTCAGGACGATCCGAAAATATCAAGTCTCACAAGGCTAACCCGCAGTGCATCCGGGGGAAACCCCACCACGGCGCGGGGTGGCAGGTTCATTCAGCCGCGGCGAACCGCAACCGCCACCCCTCGGCACCACAAAAAAGCCGTAATCCCCCTCTCCCCTGCGGGGAGAGGGCAGGGAGAGGGGGCACACGCCGCGGGGAAACCGCGACGAAGCGGAACACGCAGCAGGGAAACCCCAACGAAACCACACCGCCGAAAACTCCATCCATCAACCTCCCCCGCAAGCACCAGCCCCCTCTCCTGTGTCCTCTCCCCAATGGGGAGAGGAGATCACGGTGCCCTCGGGCTTCTGTGGTCATCGTCCTTCGACTCCCAGGCCCCCATCCCCCATACCCGCTAGAATTGGTCTTCCCGCCCGGAATTCCCCACGTGGAAGCGCAAACGCTGCTCGACCTGCCCGCTGTACTCGCCCTCGAAATCGCTGCCGGCCAGACGCCGCCCCGGCTCACGCTGACGCGCGACGAGGCGGATGAGTTGGCCGAGCACGTGGCCACCGACCTGCGCGGGCTGGTACCGCAGGTGGACGCGGCGCGGCTGGCGCTGGCTGGCGCGCTGTTCGATCCGGTGGAATTGCTGCGGCCGAATTTCCCGGTGTGGTCCACGCTGGGCGACCTGGCGCGCCGCGTGCCGCGCGGCCAGCTGGAGAACGTGGTGGCCTTTGGCAGCAACGACGGCCAGATGCCGGCGCCTGCCCTGGAGCCCTCACCGCATTACGCCGACGGCCCGATGCGCCTGCTGCCGCTGAGCCTGCTGGCACCCGCCGAGCTGGCCGAGACGCTGTCCGAGCAGTGGGAGCTGCAACTGATCGGCCGCGGTGAAGCCGGCGCGCACACCGCCGACTGGCTGATGCGCACGCTGGGCATTCCGCTGGAGCACGTGCGCTACCTCACCCGCCACGACCTGATGGCGCTGACCTGCGTGCAGTACGAGCATGTCAACCTGGCGCCGCTGTGGGCGCTGCTGGAAGCGGCCCTGCTGACGCCCGAGCGTGACGAGTCGGCGATGAGCGCCCGCGGCCTGGGTTGGCATTACGCGCAGGGCACCATCACCGCGCAATCGCCAGCGCAATGGTTGGCCACGCAGCACGGCGAGCCGCAGCAACGCGCCCACGATTTCGCCGGCATCGTGTTCGAACTGCGCCAGTACGCCGCCCTGCTCGACGCCCACCAACTGCCGCTGGCCATGGCCGGCGACGACAGCGAAGCCGGCCGCGGCTATCTGCTGGAAACACTGGCGCCCGCCGCCGCCAACGGCAGCACGCCCACGCTGTATGCGCACGAGGCGCCGGGCCTGGGCGTGGTGGCGATCACGCTGAGCCAGCGCGATGCCGACGGTTCGGTGCGCGTTCTGGCGCACGGTTACCCGCTGCATCCGCAGGCGCGCGACGCGCTGCTGAGCCGACTTTCCGAACGCTACGGCATGGCCATCGAGCTGCAGGCACGTGGTGAGGTCGTGCTGGATGAGAGCGGGCGGTTGTCGGCACCCGCCCAATAGCGGTCCTCAGCCCCACTTGTGGGAGCGACTTCAGTCGCGATGCTCCTGCTTTGAAAGCCAAAAGCAAAAGGCATCGCGGCTGAAGCCGCTCCCACAGAAAATCACCTGTGGTCGCCCGTCGTGAAATCCGTCTCATACATCCAGTACGGGCAGCGCTGCATGCCCAGCTGCGCATAGGTGGCCTGCGCGCGCTCGTTCTCGGTTTCCACGTACAGCCGCAAACCCACCGCACCGGCGGCGCGGGCGCGTCGTGCCACGTCCGCATGCAGCGCGCGGAACACGCCGCTGCGGCGCGCGGCGGGGATCACGTAGACGCTCTGGATCCACCAGAAATCGCCGTTGCGCCAGTCGCTCCATTCGTAGGTCAGCAACAGGCCGCCCACCGCCACGCCGTCGCGTTCGGCGATCAGGTAGAAGCCGCGCCGCGGTTGCTCCAGCACGCCGGCGATGCCGCGTTCCAGCACGGCGGGGTCCAGCCGTTTGTGCTCGGTTTCCCACGCCATCGCGCTGTTCCAGGCCAGCAGGTCGGGGATGTCGGCAACCGTGGCCGGGCGGATCGACAGGGGCGGCATGGGTGGCTCCGGTGGAGGGGGAGCGGGCCATGCTAGCGCATCGTCTTCACACGCCGACGCGTACGCTGGCAGCAGAGTCAGCCGCCGAGGCGGTCTGCTCCTCACACGACAGGGTCGGGCGATCGCACGCAGCGGACGCCGGTGCCTGCGCGTGGCCAGCGCCCAAGGAAACCGGAATTGAAAATCGCAAGCCTGCTCGATCTGTTGAAGTTGCGTCGCCTGCGCGCGTTCCGCCGCCGCCGCGTCGCGGCGCATGCGCGGCCGGAGCAGGAGCCGGCACTGCGCTCGGAGCTGTTCAGCGCCGAACAGATGGAGCGCCACGGCGCGGTGCTGGCCGCGCAGCACAAGATCAGCGAGCGCTCCAACGCCGACCTGCTGCTGGCGCGCCTGGCCGACAACGAAGCGGTGCTGCTGCACACTTGCGAACGCCTCACCGCGGCCACGCGCAAGCGCAGCCGGGTCACGCCGGCGGGCGAATGGCTGCTGGACAACCTGTACCTGATCGAGGAGCAGATCCGCCTCGCCCGGCGCCACCTGCCCAAGGGCTACAGCCGCGAACTGCCGCGGCTGAGCCAGGGGCCGTCGATCACGCTGCCACGCGTGTACGACATTGCGCTGGAGATCATCTCGCACGGTGATGGCCGGGTGGACATCGCCAGCCTCAGCCGCTTCGTGATGGCCTACCAGACGATCACGCCGCTGAAGCTGGGCGAGTTGTGGGCGATCCCGATCATGCTGCGGCTGGCGCTGATCGAGAACCTGCGCCGCGTGGCGGCCCGCGTGATGGCCGACTGGCGCCACCGCAGCGAAGCCGTGGGCTGGGCCGACGCGCTCACCGCCAGCGCCGAAAGCGACCCCAAGAACGTGGTGCTGGTGGTGGCCGACATGGCGCGCTCGGACCCGGCCATGGCCAGCTCGTTCGTGGCCGAGATGACGCGCCGGCTGCAAGGCCAGAGCCCCGCGCTGGCCCTGCCGCTGAGCTGGATCGAACAGCGGTTGTCCGAATCGGGCCAGAGCATCGAGCACCTGGTGCAACTGGAGGCGCAGCAGCAGGCCGCGCACCAGGTGTCGATCAGCAACAGCATCGGCAGCCTGCGCGCGCTGTCGGCGATCGACTGGCGCGATTTCGTGGAGCACACCAGCCTGGTCGAACAACGCCTGCGCAAGGAGCCGGCCGGCATCTACCCGACCATGGATTTCGCCACCCGCGACCACTATCGCCACGTGGTCGAGTCGATGGCGCGCAACCACCACCTGACCGAGCAACAGGTGGCCGACGCGGCGCTGGAATTGTGTGGCCGTGCGGAACCGCCCGCGCTGCAACAGCATGTGGGTTTCTACCTGATCGACGAGGGTCGCCGCACGCTGGAGCAACGCCTGGGCGTGCGCCCGCTGCTGGGCGAGGCGCTGCGTCGCCAGTTCGACCGCACGCCACTACCGGTGCACCTGGGCCTGCTGGCGCTGCTGACGTTCCTGTTCGCGCGACCGCTGGTGCTCACCGCGTTCCATGACGGCCTGCCGCTGTGGGGGATCATCGCCATCGCCATCCCCGCCGCCATCGTGGCCAGCCAGCTGGGCATGAGCCTGCTCAACTGGCTGGCCACGCTGATGGTGGAACCGCAGCGGCTGCCGCGGATGGATTATTCGGCCGGCATCCCGGCCAGCGCGCGCACGCTGGTGGCGGTGCCCAGCCTGTTCGCCAACGCGCAGGACATCGAGGATCTGGTGGAGACGCTGGAGGTGCGTTTCCTGGGCAACCGCGATCCGAATCTTCACTTCGCGCTGCTCACCGATTTCACCGACGCGGCCAGCGAAACCCTGCCCGGCGACGCTGCGCTGCTGGCGCTGGCGCAGCGGCGCATCGAGGCGCTCAACGAGCGCTACGCCACCACCGACAGCGACCGCTTTTTCCTGTTCCATCGCCCGCGCCGCTGGAACGATGCCGAGCAATGCTGGATGGGCCACGAACGCAAGCGCGGCAAGCTGGCGGACATGAATGCCCTGCTGCGCGGCAACGGCCACGACCGCTTCCAGTTGATCGTGGGCGACATCGACACGCTGGGCACGGTGCACTACGTCATCACGCTGGATACCGATACCCAGCTGCCGCGCGACTCCGCGCAGGAGATGGTGGGCACGCTGGATCACCCGCTGAATCGCGCCGTGTACGACCCGGCGCAGCGGCGCGTGGTGGCCGGCTACTCGATCCTGCAGCCGCGGGTGGGCATCAGCCTGCCCAGCACCGCGCGCTCGCGCTACGCGCAGTTGTACGGCAGCGACGCCGGCATCGACCCGTATACGCGGATGGTTTCGGACGTCTATCAGGATGTGTTCCAGGAAGGCTCGTTCATCGGCAAGGGCATCTACAACATCGATGCGTTCGAGCTGACGCTGGACGGCCGCTTCCCGGAAAACCGCATCCTCAGCCACGACCTGGTGGAAGGCTGCCACGCGCGCTCGGGCCTGCTCAGCGACGTGCAGGTGTACGAGGAATACCCCGCCCGCTACAGCGCCGACGTCAAGCGTCGCCACCGCTGGATCCGCGGCGACTGGCAACTGCTGCCCTGGCTGCTGCCGTGGGCGCCGACCGCGCACGACGGCTGGCGCCGCAATGCGCTGACCGCGTTGTCGCGCTGGAAAATCCTGGACAACCTGCGCCGCAGCCTGGTGCCGCCGTCGCTGGTGGTGTTGCTGGCGGTGGGCTGGCTGATGTTGTCGCCGCCGCTGTCGTGGATGCTGGCGGTGCTGGCGATGGTGGTGCTGCCGCCGATGCTGGCGGCGCTGCTGGACCTGGTGCAGAAGCCGGCCGAGGTGCAACTGGATCAGCATCTGCGCGCGGCCTTCCGCTCGGCCGCGCAACACCTGGCGCGCATGCTGCTGGGGCTGGCGTGGCTGCCGCACGAAACCTTGTACAGCCTCGACGCCATCGTGCGCACGCTGTGGCGCATGGGTTTCAGCGGTCGCCATTTGCTGCAATGGCAGACCTCCAGCGATGCCGAGCGCACCAGCAGCAACGCGCCGGGCGCGCTGTGGCGGCTGATGTGGATCGGGCCATTGCTGGCGCTGGTGCTCACCGTGGTGCTGGCGCTGCACCGGCCGATGGTGTTGTTGCTGGCCGAGCCATTGCTGCTGCTGTGGCTGTGCTCGCCAGGTTTCGCCTGGTGGATCAGCCAGCCACGACGCGCCAGCGCGTTTGCGCCCAGCGGCAGCCAGCAGCGCTTCCTGCGCTCGCTGGCGCGGCGCACCTGGGCCTATTTCGATACCCACGTGGGCCCGGCCGAGCACTGGCTGCCGCCGGACAACATGCAGGAAGACCCGGAGCCGGTGGTCGCCCACCGCACCTCGCCCACCAATATCGGCATGGCGCTGCTGGCGAACCTGGCGGCCTACGATTTCGGTTTCCTCAGCATGGGCCGGCTGCTCGACCGCACCCGCCACACGCTGGCCACGATGCGCGCGCTGACACGTCACCGCGGGCACTTCTACAACTGGTACGACACGCAGACCCTGCAGCCGCTGCAGCCGCTGTACGTCTCCACGGTGGACAGCGGCAACCTCGCCGGCCACCTGTTGACGCTGCAGCCAGGCCTGCTGGCGCTGGTCGACGAGCCGCTGTTCCACCCGCGCCTGCTGCACGGCCTGCGCGATACCGTGGCGGTGTTGCGCGACGCGCTGGGCAGCGTGCGCCCGACCGTGCTGCAACCGATGCGGCGCGCGCTGGATGCCGCGGTGGAAACGCCACCGGCCACGCTCGGCGAGGCCGTCGCGCTGCTGCAACGCCTGTGCGACCACGCCAACGCACTGGCGCTGGAATTGCCGCAGGAACCGGACAACGAGGTGGCATTCTGGAGCGCTGCGCTGGTGCAGCAATGCCACGAGCTGTACGACGACGTGCAGGCCTTCCAGCTCGATCCCCCGGCCGACGAGAAGATCAATTTCAGCGGCATTCCCACCCTGGCCCAGTTGGGTCGTATCGAGCCGCTGTGCTGGCCCTGCGAGGCCGGCGCCGAGGCGATCCGCGAACGCGCGCGCGAGCGCATCGCCCTGCTGGAGCAACTGGCCGACCAGGCCGGCGAGATGGCCGTGGTCGATTACCACTTCCTGTACGACGCCGGCCGCGACCTGCTGGCGATCGGCTACAACGTGGACGAACGCCGCCGCGACGAAGGCTATTACGACCTGCTGGCCTCCGAGGCGCGGCTGGCCAGTTTCGTGGCCATCGCCCAGGGCCAGCTGCCGCAGGAAAACTGGTTCGCACTGGGCCGGTTGCTGACCACCAGCGCGGGCGAGCCGGTGCTGTTGTCGTGGACCGGCTCGATGTTCGAGTACCTGATGCCGATGCTGGTGATGCCCAGCTACGAGAACACCCTGCTGGACCAGACCTGCCGCGCGGCCGTGGGCCGGCAGATCGAATACGGCAACCAGCTGAATATCCCGTGGGGCGTTTCCGAATCCGGTTACAACACCCGCGACGCGCAGTTCAATTATCAGTACCGCGCGTTCGGCGTGCCCGGCCTGGGCCTGAAGCGCGGGCTGGGCGAGGACGTGGTGATCGCGCCCTACGCCACCGCGCTGGCAATGATGGTGCGGCCCGCCGCCGCCACCGCCAACCTGCAACGGCTGGCGACGGAAGCCGGCGCGCTGGGGCGCTTTGGCCTGTACGAGGCGATCGACTACACCCCGGCGCGGCTGCCGGTGGGGCAAGGTTCGGCGCTGGTGCAGTCGTTCATGGCGCATCACCAGGGCATGAGCCTGCTGGCGCTGGCGCACGCGCTGCTGGGCCAGCCGATGCAGCGGCGGTTCGAGTCGTACCCGCCGTTCCAGGCCACCAGCCTGCTGCTGCAGGAGCGCATCCCGCGCACCGCAGCCGAATACCTGCATGCGTCGGGCTTCCCCGAATTCGACGGCACACCACGCATGGCCGAGTCGCGGCTGCGCATCTTCACCGACCCCGACCGCCCGCGCCCCGCCGTGCAGCTGCTGTCCAACGGCCGCTACCACGTGATGGTGAGCAGCGCCGGCGGCGGTTACAGCCGCCGTGGCGAGCTGGCGCTGACGCGCTGGCGCGAGGACATCACGCGCGACCACTACGGCATGTTCTGCTACCTGCGCGACGTGGCCAGCGGCGAGTACTGGGCCACCACCTACCAGCCCACGCTGAAGAAGACCGAACTGTTCGAGGCGATCTTCTCCGACGCGCGGGCCGAGTTCCGCGTGCGCGAGAAGGATTTCCACGCCCATACCGAGATCGTGGTTTCGCCCGAAGACGACATCGAACTGCGCCGCACCCGCATCACCAACCGCGGCCGTGGCCGCCGCACGATCGAGCTGACCAGCTACGCCGAAGTGGTGCTGGCGCCGCCGATCACCGACGCCGCGCACCCGGCCTTCAGCAACCTGTTCGTGCAGACCGAGCTGCTGCCCGAGCTGCAGGCCATCGTGTGCAGCCGCCGGCCGCGTTCGCAAGGTGAGGCGGTGCCGTGGATGTGCCACCTGCTGGCCGTGCACAACGCGCACATTGACCAGATTTCCTACGAGACCGATCGCGCCCGCTTCATCGGCCGCGGCCGCAGCACCGCGCAACCGCAGGTGCTGGATCTGGAGCAGGCCCGGCTGTCCAACAGCGAGGGCTCGGTACTCGATCCAATCGTGGCGATCCGCTGTCGCATCACGCTGGAGCCCGAACAGTCGGCCACCATCGACCTGGTCACCGGCATGGCCGACAGCCGCGACGGCTGCCTGCAGCTGATCGGCAAATACCGCGACCGCCACCTGGCCGACCGCGTGTTCGACCTGGCCTGGACGCACAGCCAGGTGCTGCTGCGCCAGCTCAACGCCAGCCTGGCCGATGCGCAGCTGTACGAACACATGGCCACCGCGATCATCTACCCGAACACGCAGTTGCGCGCTGACCCGGCCGTGTTGCGCGGCAACCGGCGCGGCCAGTCGGGGCTGTGGGGGCAATCGATTTCCGGCGACCTGCCGATCGTGCTGCTGCAGATTTCCGACCCGGCGCGGATCGAGCTGGTGCGCCAACTGGTGCAGGCCCACGCGTACTGGCGGCTGAAAGGCCTGACAGTGGACCTGGTGATCTGGAACGAGGACCGCGCCGGCTACCGGCAGGAGCTGCAGGACCAGATCATGGGCCTGATCGCGTCGGGCAGCGAAGCGAGCCTGCTCGATCGCCCCGGTGGCATCTTCGTGCGGCCGTCGCAGCAATTGTCCAGCGAGGATCGGATGGTGGTGCAGGCCAGCGCCCGCATCATCCTGGGCGACACCCGCGGCAGCCTGGCCGAGCAGATCAGCCGCCGCCGCGTGGAAACCCACGCCCCGCGCTTCGAACCCGACCGCACCCGCCGCGCCGCCGCCCCCACCGAAACCATCACGGCCACGCCCGAGCCGCGCACGCTGCAATTGCCCAGCCCGCACGGCGGTTTCAGCGCGGACGGCAGCGAGTACGTGATCGTGCTGCGCCCCGGCGACGCTACCCCGGCACCGTGGTCCAACGTGCTGGCCAACCCGCATTTCGGCACCGTGGTGTCCGAAAGCGGCGGAGCCTATACCTGGGGCGAGAACGCGCACGAATTCCGGCTCACGCCGTGGCACAACGACCCGGTCAGCGACAGCAGCGGCGAAGCCATCTACCTGCGCGACGAGGACACCGGCCAGCACTGGTCGCCCACCCCGCTGCCGCATCGCGGCGAGGGCGAGTACGTCACCCGCCACGGCTTCGGCTACAGCGTGTTCGAGCACACCGAGGACGGCATCCACGGCGAGCTGTGGATGTACGTAGCGCTGGATGCCTCGGTGAAATTCTCGGTACTGAAACTGCGCAACGACTCCGACCGCCCGCGCCGGCTCAACATCGTCGGCTACGTCGAATGGCTGCTCGGCGACCTGCGCGAGAAAACCTCGATGCACGTGGTCACCGAAGCGGACCCCGCCACCGGCGCGTTGTTCGCGCGCAACGCCTACAACGGCGAATTCCCCGACCGCGTGGCGTTCTTCGACGTCGACGACCCCGACCGCCGCGTGGGCGGCGACCGCACCGAGTTCCTGGGCCGCAACGGCAGCATGCAGGCGCCGGCGGCGCTGGAGCGCGCGCATCTCTCCGGCCGCCTCGGCGCCGGCATGGACCCCTGCGGCGCCCTGCAGATGACCGTGCCGCTGGAACAGGGGGAGCAGCGCGAGATCGTGTTCCGGCTGGGCCTGGGCCGCGACAGCGCCGATGCCCGCGCCCTGGTGCAACGCTTCCGCGGCACCAGCGCCGCCGCCGACGCGCTGGCCCAGGTGCGCGCGCACTGGCAACGCACGCTGGGCGCGGTGCAGATCAGCACGCCCGAACCCGCGCTGGACATGCTGGCCAACGGCTGGCTGATGTACCAGACCATCGCCTGCCGCTTCTGGGCACGCAGCGGCTATTACCAATCTGGCGGCGCGTTCGGCTTCCGCGACCAGCTGCAGGATTCGATGGCGATGCTGCATGCGGCGCCCGAGCTATCCCGCGCCCAGCTGCTGCTGTGCGCCGCGCACCAGTTCCCCGAGGGCGACGTGCAGCACTGGTGGCATCCCCCGCTCGACCGCGGTGTGCGCACCACCTGTTCGGACGACTACCTGTGGCTGCCGCTGGCCATCAGCCGCTATGTGCTGGCCACCGCCGACACCGCGGTACTGGACGAGCGCGTGGGCTATATCGAAGGACGCGCGCTGCATCCCGACGAGGAATCCTATTACGACCTGCCGCAACCCTCGGGCCTCATCGAAACGCTGTACCAGCACGGCGTGCGCGCGATCGAGCACAGCCTGCGCCGCGGCGTGCACGGCCTGCCTCTGATTGGCGGCGGCGACTGGAACGACGGCATGAACCGCGTCGGCGAAAAAGGCCGCGGCGAAAGCGTGTGGCTGGGCTTCTTCAGCTGCGAAGTGATGAACCGCTTCGCCGAAGTGGCACAGCTGCGCGGCGACGAAGCCTTCGCCAAACGCTGCCATGACGAAGTGCAAAAACTCACCGCCGCACTGGAACGGCACGGCTGGGACGGTGAGTGGTTCCGCCGCGCCTACTTCGACGACGGCACGCCGCTGGGTTCCAGCGAAAACATGGAGTGCCGCATCGACGCCATCGCCCAGAGCTGGTCGGTGCTGTCCGGCGTGGCCACGCCGGAACGCCAGGCACAGGCGATGGCATCACTCGACCGCCATCTGGTGCGCCGCGACGCCGGCCTGATCCAGCTGCTGGACCCGCCCTTCGACAAATCCCCGCATGACCCCGGCTACATCAAGGGCTACGTGCCCGGCGTGCGCGAAAACGGCGGCCAATACACCCACGCCGCCATCTGGACCACCATGGCCTTCGCCGAACGCGGCGACCACGCCCGCGCGTGGGAACTGCTGCGCATGATCAACCCGCTCAGCCACACCAACGACGCCACCGAGATGGACGTCTACAAGGTCGAGCCCTACGTCATCTGCGCCGACGTCTACGCCGTCCAACCCCACACCGGCCGCGGCGGCTGGAGCTGGTACACCGGATCGGCGGGCTGGATGTATCGCCTGATGGTGGAGTCGTTGCTGGGCCTGAAACTGGAAGCCGGCCACCTCCGCTTCGCGCCCGTGCTGCCGCCGGAGTGGGAAGGCTTCTCGATGACCTATCGCCACGGCGACACCACGTACCGGATCGAACTGCGCCTGGTTCCGCCCGACAGCCCCGCCACCGTCCACCTCGACGGCATCGCGCGACCCGACGCCCATATCCCGCTGAAAGACGATGGCGCGGACCATCACGTCTTGATCAACCACCCCCGCCCCCACTGACTCGCCACCCGAATAGCCGTCTCCTCCCCGGGGGAGAGCGGTTGGGGGAGAGGGCCCGACAGCACGCACACCCCCACCCCATGCCCGAATAGCCCCTCTCCCCTCGGGGAGAGGGGTTGGGGTGAGGGCCCGACAGCGCGAACAGTCCCACCCCACCCTCACCCCAGCCAATCCGCTCAACGATCCAGCGGACTCACCACTCCCTGCCCGCCCCGATTGAGCACGTGCGTATAGATCTGCGTGGTCGCCACGTCCTTGTGGCCCAGCAGTTCCTGGATCGTGCGGATGTCTTGGCCAGCCTCCAGCAGATGCGTGGCAAACGAATGGCGCAACGTGTGGCATGTGGCGGGTTTGACGATGCCCGCGCGCTCCCGCGCCGACTTAACCGCGCGCTGCAGCCGCGACTCGTCCACGTGATGGCGACGCTCCGCGCCGTCGCGCGGGTCCACGCTGCGCGCCGCCGCGGGAAACACGTACTGCCAGCCCCACTCCGCCGCAGCGCCAGGAAACTTGCGCGCCAGCGCGTCAGGCATCCAGGCCCGGCCGAAGCCGGCCGCCAGATCCCGCTGGTGGATTCGCTGCGCCTCCGCCAGCTGCGCCCGCAATGGCTCGGCCAGCGTACGTGGCAGCATGGTGCGACGATCTTTCGCCCCCTTGCCCTGGCGCACCAGAATTTCGTGACGTTCGAAATCCACGTCCTTCACGCGCACGCGCATGCACTCCATCAACCGCATCCCGGTGCCGTACAACAGGCTCCCCATCAACCACGGCAGGCCCGTCAATTCGCCCAGCAGCGCCGTCACCTCCGGTCGGGTCAGCACCACCGGCAGACGCTGCGGCCGCCTCGCCCGCTCGATCCCGTCCAGCCACGGCAGCTCGATGCCCAACACCTGTTTGTAAAGGAACAGCAGCGCCGACAAGGCCTGGTTCTGCGTAGCCGCAGCGACATGGGCATGCACCGCCAGCGCGGTGAGGAAACGCTCGATCTCCGGCGCACCGAGTCCGGCCGGGTGGCGCTTGTCGTTGGCCAGGATAAAACGGCGAATCCAGCCGACATAAGCGTCCTCACTGCGCCTGGACATGCCCAGCCGCCGCATCCGGTCGCGCACCTGGTCGAGCAGCTTCGGCGACGATGCCGCCGCTGCCCCATCCGTCCGTTTCCCCGCGTCGCCAAAGGAAGTCATCCGTGTCCCCTGTCTGCAATAGACGGCGAGATTAGGTTGCCAGATTAGGCGGGCCCAAGAAGCGCAACCCATTGATTCGTGTAGGCTGCCGGCCCTGGCAAGCCTCGGGATGCAGGGATTAGGCTGCAGGATTAGACTGCACTTTGAAATCTACTTAGCGTTAGACAGCAGTGGAAAAAAACTTATGGCAGACGGACGGGAAACGCGGGCCGCAATTGACTCGGAGACAGTTCGTGGCTTACTCCTCATTAACGGCGGCGGCGCAGTTGCACTTCTCGCATTTCTTTCCAGCATCATTGGCAAGCCAGGCTTCTCATCCCTTTCAGCGGCCATAATCTTCGCTACTTTCCTTTTTCAATTGGGCTTGATGACCGCCGTCATCCACAACCGGTTCCGTCGTCTTTGCTCGATGGAGTACGCAAAGAAGCCAGAGAACAGAAAACAATGTGCTATTTTTGGTCGGACACTGAGAGAGCCATGCATTTGCCATTGGAGCACCGGCTTCATGTGGGCGTCCATACTCGCATTCGTGGCTGCTGGCGTGGTTGTGCTTGTTTCTGGCCTCTGTGTTGTCAATGCACAAACACATGCAGTTCCTTCCAAAGCACCAACTGTCAGCGGCCTGCTGTCTAACCACTCGTCCGAGGCGGACGGCTCCGCCGCCGCTCAACTCAAGCGTTAGGCCGCAAGCAGCAGATATGGAATTTCTCCTCTACCTTGCTGGCGTTATCGTTTTCAGCGCCTTCTATTTCCAGCTAAAGGTCTCTCTTGGTGGAGGCGTTTGGTTTTTCCTCGCGGTGGTCGTGTACTTGTTGAGCGTTCGCGCAGTCGGGCGTTTTGTCAGTCGGCGTCTTGGCGGGTCGCGCCGTAGCGGCGGGTCGCGCTAATGTGTAGTGGATAGCACTTCCATGGCCCGGTTCCGGTCTAACATTTCGTTCGAGGCGGACGGCTACGCCGCCGCTCAACTTCAGCGTTAGGTGTTAAACAAATGCTTCAGTGCCCTCACTGCCACCAACCCGCAATGTCACAAGCTAGGAAATCGTTCCTAGGCCCAGCGCTATCAACGTCTTGTGCGCACTGTGGTAAGCGTGTCTCTGTCTCTTGGCTCGCCATGCTTGCGGTCATACCTTTTCTTGCCAGCATCCCAGCGGCACGACATTTCGGCTATTCCTGGCAAGCTGCTCTCGTCGTACTGGTTGGCGTTGGTGCCATGTTTGCCATTCATGCGTTTCTGGTTCCACTGGTGCCGCGAGGCACCTAACCAGTCGTTCAAGCGGACGGCTCCGCCGCCGCTTAATTCCAGCGTTAGACACCAGGATGTGGGGGCTTGGCATGATGCGTATTTTGCTTAGGAGCGCTGCGGTATCCCTCTTGACCACACTGGCTGCGCTACTCGCTTTTCTATTCTTTCTGGGCAGTTACGCGTTTATTCCTACTGCCGCTGCGGCCGGTCTAAAAGCCGTGCCGGTCGCACAACAGGCGGCATGGATAGCTGCCAATACAAAGGTTGTCACTGGTTTGGGCTACGCGAGCTTCGTCGCAGTCGACCCCGCGATGCGCTCGGCCGCCATTTTAGGCTCCGCTTACGTAGTCGTGTTCGGTTTGGTATGTGCGTTCGCAAGTGCGCTCGTTCAGCGCCGCAGCGCAGGCGTCTAACATTTCGTTCAAGGCGGACGGCTGCGCCGCCGCTTAACTCAAGCGTTAGGCCGTATGAGAGAGCTCCTTCCATTCCTATTCCCTGCGGCACTTGTTGCCATCAGCATCTATTTTCAATCTAGGCGTCGCTCTGCTCCCAGTACTACCGAGCGTTTTGCGGCGTTTGCTTGGCTCATCATTCGTCGCATTGTTTGTTTTGGTGCAGCAGCGATTTGCCTTGCAGCAGCCGGTGCGCTTGTTTACTCCATGTTTCGCGCATCTATCTCAGCCATCGGCGTTGTTGGTGCTGTGCTCGCACTTTCGTTTGCCTTTATCCTTGGCCATTGGGGCATGTACGGCACGGGGTACCGCAGGTACGATGTCAAAGACGACAGGCCAGTTCATGAGTTACGCAAGAAGAGATATGGCTGGCCGTGGTAGTTTGCGGCCTAACAGGTCGTTCAAGGCGGACGGCTTCGCCGCCGCTTAACTCCAGCGTTAGGCGCTAAGGGGGTAGCATGAAGTATCTAATTGCAGTCGCACTGGGTCTTCTCATTACCGTGCCTGCACACGCTGTATCGAGCGATAACCTGGAGGGTCTTGTCGGTTACACAATAATCGCAAGCAAGACCATAGATGGGTATCGCGACGGCGGCCAAAGCGGGAAAAACGGAGACGACTTCGAGGGTTGTGACTTCGACAGGGTCATTGTGTTCAGAGACGGTACAAGCCTCACGTGCGCAGAATACGGCTATCAGTATGCCTATGCGCCAACGGCAATTATATCGCAAAGCAAGTATCCTCTGGCGGCCACACCTTCTACGACTTCAAGATGCTCGTAGAGGACGAAGTCTATGACATGCATAAATAGGGCGTGTCCGATGCCTAACCACTCGTTCGAGGCGGACGGCTGCGCCGCCGCTCAACTCAAGCGTTAGAGCGCAATGAAAGATTCTCAGGAATTGCAAAAGGAGCTAGAAACGTTCTTCGGTGTCCTTGAGGACGCCACGGAGACCTTTGGTATTTGGCAAGCTTGCCAGCAGTCCCATGGCGACAACGAGACCGTTAACATGTTCAACAGCACCTACCCTGGTCTGTTTGTATGGATCGAGCATTCATTGCTAGCAAATAGCGTCAACTGTCTTTGTTTCCTCAACGAGAGGCGCAAGGACACGCTCAACTTCGGATCGCTGTTATCTCGTTTCAAAGAATCATTGTCGGACACTTCGTACCGCGAACTTGAATCAAAAATCTCGGAGCTGAAACCCGTGTGGGTGAAGCTGTCGATGCTTCGCAATGAGATCTTTGCTCATCGCACAGGCAAACGCGCTATCGAAGACTCCTTCAGCAAAGCCAGCATCGCGCCCGTCGAAATTGAGTCATACATCAAGACTGCACAATTCATCGTGCGACGGCTTGGAGTCCTGCGCTATGGCGTCACGTATCACTTCACTCCAAGCAGCGGCGCAACAATGGCTAGACTCATCCAGGACTTGCGCTCTAACAACTCGTTCAAGGCGGACGGCTTCGCCGCCGCTTAACTCCAGCGTTAGGCCTACATGAAACCCACAGGCTGGTTGATCGCCTTTCTACTTGCTCCGCTGGCGGCGCTATTGGTGCTGGCCCAGAGCCTTTCTGGCTTCGGAGTCGGCTATGGGTTAGCCGATGCAATAGCGATCTCTTGTTATTACCTTATCTACCTGTTCTACGGCCCAAAGCGAGAAAGCGTCTTGCAGCGTTGGCTTCCCATCAAGACAAAGGTTCGCCCTGTAGTTGCATGTACTCTGCTACTTTTGAGTGCAAGTGCTTGCATGTACTACGCAGCTACAGCCCTCCTGGGCCACGACTGCGCTGTTTTTTCCCAGGGACCTTCGGTTAGATCGAGGTGGGTTGGCGTAATCTTGCAAGGCGGCTGCCAAGTCCTTGGTCCCGTTATTCCAAGCCTCTTCATATGCGCTGTGGGTGTATTCGCCGCTTATCGCGCATTAGCGTGGCTCAAGACTGGCAGGCCTAACAACTCGTCCAAGCGGACGCGCGAAAAGCCGCGCGCCGCTTAACTCCAGCGTTAGGGTGCACAAGCAGCGATGAAGAAACTGGCACTATTTCTTCTATTTGTTTCGGTTTCGCTTCCGTCCGTGTGCACCGCACAGATGACAGCGAAAGTCGCACGCACCATGCCGCTCACGGAGCTCGCTCATCTGCTACTCGGCAAGTCTGGTGCGATCATGATCGGTATTGATCGGCCTCGCTTCCCGGGCATCCTCGAACCAATTCGGTTCTACAGCCACGCAATCGTTACGGGTTCACAGTTTGGCCTGTGCGGTTCGGACTGGGTCACTGTTGGCTTTGATGAAAAAGGCAATGTTGAACGTCTGTCGTCACAAAGACGATTTGGCGTAGCTGGAAATATTTATCGGGCACCCGGTAGCTGGACGTACGACGAATACGGACAGCTCTGCAGCGCAGTGAAATCAACCAAGAACTACTTTCCAGCCCCAAGCGGCCAAGCGGCGCTCGAAATCGCGTGGTACGTTGACGCAATCACTGGTAAGGGGCCGTACGCTCAACAACATTTCAGCTACAGTTGCACGGGCAGTTGCAGCAAAAATCGCATAGACCTCAAGTGGCTTCGGTTGGGCAACATTGACGCCGCTCGTGAAATCGACTGTCCAGCAACAAAGCTAAAGCTACCGTCGTGCTATGAGGTAACCGTTGGAGATGCAAAAATTGGCGCGTTTCCAAAGATCTACAAAATTTATGGATCGTGCTACATGAATAAAGTTGTCGTATGGGCGGTATCCGTTGATGTGTCTTTTACGCTCGAATAAGTGCACCCTAACAACTCAATCCAGCGGACGCGCTACGCGCGCCGCTGATTTCGGGCGTTAGGCCTCAGTGATTACCGTCGTCATTGCCATCGTCATATCAGTGTTCGTCGTCTACTTCTGCATCGCAGTGTTCACGGCGCACCGATCGTGGAGGGGGTTCTGGCTCAACTTCAGTGTTGGCATGCTAGCGCTGTTAGGGCTGGTCGCATCCCACACTGACCACGACACGCCAGCAGATGGTTTGGTAGAGTGGTTCCTTGCTGCTCTATTCGTGACATTGTTTGTTCTTACTGGCTTGGCTTGGCTTTGTTCTTGGGTGGTTCTCCGGGGCTCTCGCTATTGGCGCAAGGCCTAACAATTCGTCCAAGCGGACGCGCGAAAAAAGCCGCGCGCCGCTTAACTCCAGCGTTAGGCATCAGAGACCATCCGCATGACAACTCTTGCCCCAATGCGTACCGAAGCATACCCGGCCTTCTTCGAAGAGGCTGTCGCATTCTATGCCGAAGAAAACATTGCGGTCGGCCGCTGGCGGGCCGAAGAAGCGCTTGGCCTTTCAAGGAGCGAAACGGAGAACATGCTTTCACGGGGGCTTGAAACCCCAGATCAGTACATATTCGAGATCTTCGCCACAGTCGAGCAAGAACCGGTTGGCTACGTCTGGGTCGCCGTGATGCCAAGTGGAACGACCAAGGCGGCATTCGTCATCCAACTGAAGGTCCATCCCAAGTCGCAACGCCAAGGTCACGCTCGCGAAGCGCTTGGCTTTGTCGAGCAGTTTGCTCGGCAGCGCGGACTCTCCGGCATGGCGCTCCAAGTCTTCGCCCCCAACCCCGCTGCGCAGACCTTGTACGAGTCGGTGGGGTACAAAGTTTCAAGCTTCAACATGATCAAACCGTTCACCTAGAGTGGCGCCTAACAACTCGTTCAAGGCGAACGGCTACGCCGCCGCTTAACTCCAGCGTTAGGACTCAAGAATGCGGCTTCTGATATTTTTCGCGCTGACCAGTATTGCATCTACTGCATCCGCGAGCGGCTTTGGACCGTGGCATTTTGGGATGACGGCTGCCGAGATTCGTGCGGTGTCAAGCCATGGGCCTTATCGCACCTTCAAGAACGGCGACCTCGAGACATACAACGCAACACTTTGCGACCAAAAGCAGAATGTTCAGTTCTACCTCCGGGGTGGCCATCTCTTGCGAATCGTCGTGGTCACGTATGAGGGCACGGGCCTTAACGAAGCCACAAACAATTGGCTTTCCACATATAATTGCCTCGCCAAGCTTCACGGCGCGTTGGAGACTCCCGGGCTTAGAGGCGAGAACGCCCGAGCACTGGCCAATCAAGCAGAAGCACTTGTCAGCAATGGTACGAAGGTTCAGATGGCTCCTTTATCGCAGAGCAAGGACCGCTTCATATTCAGCTCCTTCGACAGCTACACGGTCAAAGGCGTCACGATTTATCGCGTTTGGATCAACTACGACAAACCATCGCCCTAACAGTTCGTCCAAGGCGGACGGCTTCGCCGCCGCTTAACTCAAGCGTTAGACATTAATGCTCAGAAAAATGGCCAGTTTGGTAGATCGCGGAATCGCCCATGGCTGCCTCGTGGCCGTTCTGTTGTTTGCTTGGCTCATGCTTGCACCACTTTCGCTACTGGCACTCTTGGGTCCCCCGACATCTTTCTTGCTCGGCTTCAGTGGTTTGGCCGGGCTGCTGGGGGCATCAATTCGTATTTATCTCGGCCCACGTTTCTTTTTGCTAGCGCGTTGGCGCCAACGACTTTTGGTCGGTTGCCTGGCCGCAGGAGCGGCGGCCACCCTTCTCGCGTTTGTTATCCTGCCCGCACGTATTTACTGGGCTACGCCTATCTGGTTTGTCGGCCTCGCCGGCATGCTAGTGCTCTTTGGCTCCATCATGGGCTCCGGGTTGGAGCCTAACAACTCGTCCAAGCGGACGCGCGAAAAGCCGCGCGCCGCTTAACTCCAGCGTTGGACCGCAGATAAGGAAACCCCCATGCAACCAACTAAAAAGCCCTATAGACCCGGCCACTGGATTGTTGTGGGAACGATCCTCGGAACGTTTATCGGAATACTTCTCGGCAAGCTGGCGCTTGGAATGATCTTCGGCTTTTTCCTGGGCGTCATGATTGACGCTCATAAGCGCAAATCGATTGCCGTGCCCGCTGAAGAATCGTCTGATGAAAAGTAAGACTCCTTGTACTGGCTTTGTTTCTTGTTGGCTCGCTCTGCCTGCGCGCCGCATGCGCTCGTTTGCGGTCTGGCAAGTCATTCAAGCTGATTCCGCTTGGCGGGCCGGCTTGATTCAGGCGTCAGGCGTCTGAGGAAAACACTTCGTCGCGCTTGGGATGCGGAGCTTTTGCCCGGCCTTGTCGGTTGCCGCAGCCCTCACCTCGCTACCATCCGGGAACCGTAGTCACCACTTTTGCCATGACGTTGGAAGTCCGCAAAATTCAGTTCGCCGACGCACATAGCTATCGAGAATGCCTGGATTCGGTCGCTCGGGAGCGCCGATTTCTTGCCCAGGTCGAGGCTTTGCCCATCGAGCAGATCGAACAGTTTGTCGCCGAGTCGGTAGCCACCGATGCCGCGCAGTATGTCGCCGTCGAGAACGGCATGGTCATCGGATGGTGCGATGTGTTCTCCCACTGGGCTTACGCCATCGCCCATGTCGGCAGCCTTGGCATGGGGGTTCGCGCGGAGTATCGCGGCCGCGGCATCGGCGAACGCCTGCTCCGGGCAACGCTGACGCATGCCGAACAGAAGGGGATCTTTCGCGTCACGCTGGAGGCCCGCGCGGACAACCGGGCCGCGATCCGCCTCTACGAGAAGGTGGGGTTTCGCATCGAAGCTCGAACACCGTGCGCGTTGCGCTTTGACGACACGTTTTACGAGGGCGTACAAATGGCGCTGCTGCAAGGGCCGGCGAGTGCGGCGTGACCCGGCGCTCAAGCTGATGCGCCACGACGGCTTGGTTTGACTGCCTTGGTACGCAACTCAGCTCTACGTTAGCCTGCCAGAAATTCCGTCCAACCCGCCAAGGTCAACTACATGCCGCCCCGGAAAGTTACGGAGCAACCACCCGAGGGGTTGCCAATCTATCGCATCCTCACCGGCCCGGATGACGCCAGGTTCTGTCACAGGGTCAGCGAGGCTTTGGCGCTGGGTTATCGGCTTTACGGTTCGCCTGCTGCAACTTTCGATGGCGAGAGAGTTATCGTTGCGCAAGCCATCATCTGGCCGTCTGCGCTCACCCTGAATGGCGGCGAGAATGGCCAGCGGGCAAGCTAGCAAGTCAATGCAGCGGATGCGCTGTGCACACTGCTGATTTCGGACGCTGGATGGTGTTTACACGTTCTCGTCATTCAACGGGAACCACCCAATGATCGGTGCTGCCGGTGTTGCCATGAAGAAGGTTGAGCCGCAGCTCGCTTCCCTGGGGCTGCTGCTGATCGAGGACCGGGACTATGCCGCTACTTTCTCCAGCGCCACTCACACATTGCATGTGGCAAGTGAGCCTTACTATTCCGGCCTGTCCATCTCACTCCGGGATGCATGCGGCGAAACGTATGAGCTTGGCCTGTTGGCTCGCCAGATCGCACCAGAGCGTTACGCCCAGCCCAACGGGCTGCAGGCAACAGATGGCCAGGAAATGTTTGGTTTGAGTAGCATGGTCAGCTTTCTGCAAGACAACAAAGCATTGGTTTTCGAGCAACCCGCTCCCTATTCCGCTGCATACCAGGAAGCTGAAAAACTACGTTTGGCAGAGCCGGGCTTGTCGGGAGCCATCTGATAATTCGTGCGGGGCGGACGGCTTCGCCGCCACTCAACTCCAGCGTCACCCGCTATGAGTAATTCACGGCCATGGGGCTTTTGACTTTCAGCATCAACGTCACCCTCGACGGTTGCGTCGACCACCAGGAAGGGATCGCGGACGACGAGACACATGCTTTCTTCACCCGCCTCATGGATGAAGGCGGGGCGATGCTGTGGGGTCGCGTTACCTACGAGATGATGGAGAGCTACTGGCCGGCAGTCGCCCGAGGCGACGTGGAGGCAGCGCCGGCGATCCGCGAGTGGGCGGTCAAGCTGGAGACCAAGCCGAAGTACGTGGTGTCGTCGACGCGAAATGACTTTCGATGGAACCATACCCACCGCATCGCCGGCGACCTTCGCACGGAGGTGCAGAAACTGAAGGATGCGACGCCGGCCGGCGTGCTTCTGGGTAGCGGCAAGCTCGCGACCGAGCTGGACCGGCTGGATCTGATCGACGAGTACGTGTTTCTCGTCCACCCCAGGATCGCGGGCCACGGCCCGACGCTGTATCAGAGTGGGCTGCCTGGCACGCGACGGCTCGATCTGGTTTCCGCGAAGCCGCTCCGCAACGGCGCGGTCGCCTTGCACTACCGGCGCGAGCGCGGCTGAATCCATGCAAGCCGAAGCCGTTTCGCGGTGCGGCTCAATTCTGGCGTCAGGCCGCAGGTGAGGCATGGTGAAACTACGGGACGAGCTTCCTTCCGACGCAGCCGCCATTGACGCGGTCACCATTGCCGCATTTCGTCATGCCGCACATGCAAGCCACACGGAACAATTTATCGTTCGTGCGCTGCGCGACGCCGGGCAACTCGCTGTCGCCCTCGTCGCAGAGGACGGCGGTGTCATCATCGGCCATGTGGCGGTGTCGCCTGTCGCCATCACGGGTATGTCAGCTGGCTGGTACGGCCTCGGACCCATTTCCGTTCTACCGGAGCATCAGGGTCGTGGTGTCGGCACGTTGCTCATGCAGGGCTCGCTCGCGCGGCTGCGGGCGTTGGGCGCGGCCGGCTGTGTCGTGCTGGGGGAGCCGGGGTATTACCAGCGCTTTGGTTTTGCGGCTTCGTCGCTGGTGCTCCCCGACGTTCCACAACAATATTTCCAGGCTGTCGCCTTCAACGGCCACATGCCGTCCGGCACAGTCGCGTACCATGCGTCATTCGAGGCTACGGTCTGACGGTTTGTGCAGGGCGCACGCGAAAAGCCGGGCGCCGCTTGATCCAGCGCCGGGAATGCCAACGAGATACTGATGCTCTTCCAGCTTTCCAAAACCTTGGGCCTGTTCGCGCTCACCGCGTTGGCTGAGATCATCGGCTGCTATCTGCCCTATCTGTGGCTGAAGCAGGGCCACTCGGCGTGGCTGCTTGTGCCCGCCGCGCTGAGTCTGGCCGCATTTGCGTGGCTTCTCACTCTCCATCCCCAAGCTGCCGGCCGCGTGTATGCGGCATACGGTGGCGTGTACATCAGCGTGGCGCTGCTCTGGCTCTGGGCCGTGGATTCCGTCAAACCTTCCGTCGCGGACTTCATCGGTGTCGGGTTCTGCCTGCTGGGCATGTCGATCATCATGTTCGCGCCGCGACCGGGCTGACCATTCATTCAGGCCGGCGCCGCCATGCGGTGCGGCTTGATTCAGGGATTGGGTCTTGCATGACCTTTGCCACCAATAGAACTCGCACCGTGGAGTCATCGTGCCATTACCCGCTCGCGCCGGCATTTTCATCTACGCCAAGCATCCGGAAAGCCTTTCGGCCTTTTACCAATCCGTCCTGGGCATGACAGTCGCTCATCGCACTGATCAGATGATCGTGCTTTGCTCGCCGGATCTGCAGATCGTCGTTCACGCGATGCCTGCGGACATTGCGTCGCAAGTGGCAATCACCCGCCCACCGCGGCTGCGCGACAATGTCGCCATCAAGTTCTTCTGTACCGTCCCCAGTCTTTCGGGTGCTGAGGAATCAGCGCGAGCATTGGGCGGGAACGTGTTTCCGGAGCAATGGCAAGGCCCCGGCTTTGTGGTTCGCAATGCCTGCGATCCGGAGGGCAACGTCTTTCAGGTGCGCGCGAGCGTGGACTGACAATGCGCTCGAGCCGGAGCCTCCTCGTTCTGCAAAGCACCCGGTGGATGCGGCTTGCCCTGCGCCCTGCTCCACTACACGTCTCGATCTGACCACCCGAACCACCAGTCATCATGCCCATGAAAATGATCGCCTCCTGTCATTGCGGCGCCGTCCAGATAGCCGTTGCGCACTTTCCGACGGAAGTGACCGAATGCAACTGCTCGCTCTGCCACAGTTACGGCGTGCTCTGGTCCTACTACGCGGCTGGCGACGTCATCTCCGTGCCGGACAGCTCGCTGACCGACACCTATGCGTGGGCTGGGCATAATGTCGATTTTCATCGGTGCCGTACCTGCGGCTGCGTCACGCACTGGGTGCCTCGCGACGCAAAACGCGATCGGCGCGGCATCAATGCGCGGCTCTTTCCAACGCATGCTCTTGAGGACGCACGCATACGCCGCCGGGATGGCGCCGGCACGGGCAAGTTCCTGAGCTGGCCTGCAGGCGCAACCTGACATTTCGCGCAAGGCGGTGCTCAACTCCGGCGCCGAACATCAAACCCGACATCATCAAAGGCGAGAAGCATGCATCCTGTACTTATCCTGCCAGGCCTTGGCAACTCCGGCCCGGACCACTGGCAGAGCCATTGGGAGCGTCAGGATTCTTCATGCGAGCGGGTGCTCCAAAATGACTGGGAGACGCCTCGTTGCCGGGATTGGGTTGACCGCCTCGACCATGTGGTGGGGCAACGCAATGGCCCGGTCGTTCTCGCTGCGCATAGTTCAGCCTGTGCATTGGTGGCCCATTGGGCCGCCTCGGCGTCATCGCCGCAGTTGGAGCGAGTCTGTGGCGCTCTTCTTGTAGCCCCGAGTGATCCTGACGGCGCCAATTACCCGCCGGGCCCTGTCGGTTTCGGCCCCGTCCCGCTGCTGCCGCTTCCTTTTCCCTCGATCATCGTCGCAAGCGCCGATGATCGGTATATAGAGCCGACGCGAGCCCGCCAGTACGCCGACGCCTGGCGCAGCCGCTTCGTGCTTTTGCAAGGTGCGGGGCACATCAATGCGTCCAGCGGGTTTGGCCCATGGCCGGAGGGCTACGCCCTGCTTTGCGCGTTGCGCGCGGAAGAGCACGCTGATGCCTGACCATTCGTTCAAGGCGATGCCATTTCGCGGCAGGCCTGATTCAAACATTAGGTACCCACAGACCCATGTCATCATCCAGCGTTGTCACTCTCGAAAGTCCGTACACCTTCTCCGACACGGTTCGGCGTTTGCTTGCTGCGTTTGCCGCGAAGAGCATCAAGGTTTTCGCGGTCATTGATCAGCAGGCTGAGGCCAGTGCGGCCGGGTTGGCAATGCCGCCGACGACTCTGGTGATCTTCGGCAACCCTCAGGCGGGTACACCGCTCATGCTCGCCAATCCGCAAGTGGGCGTTGATCTGCCGCTCAAGGTGCTTGTCAGCGAGGCCGTGCCGGGGCGGGTTGTCGTGTGCTTCACCTCAACCGCGGCCATCGTCCAACGCCATGGACTCCCGCCCGAGTTTGTGACCAACCTGGCACCCGCCGAGCGCGTGATCGAGGCGGCGCTGGGCAAGAGCGTTGGCGTCTGACAATCATCCAGAGGGACTAGCGGATACGCTCCGCCCGAAGCTTCACTTGAGCCTCAAGACACTTGAATAGTCTCGTGAGTGACGCATGCCTTTTCACTACCCTGGCGTTCTTCTGCCTCCACATCGTTCTCGTGGCCATTCTCAAGCCCCCGGTAGCCGCGGTATACGCACTATCATCGACAGCGGCGTTCACGCTGCCGCCACTTCATTGACGCGGCGTAACTCAGGCAGCTTTACCCGGGTGTCAGCCGTCCATGCCAACCATCGTGTTACGCGACCACGAAAACCGGGATCAGGGCTTCCTGCTCGTGGCCGGCAGCGAGGCCGTGTTTGCCATGGATACGCGTGACGTCGTGCTCATGGCGCTGCCATCCCCCACCACGTCACCGATCGCAACCTTTCTGCAGAGGTTCAAGCATGTGGAGTTCAAGGCGGACTTCACCATCGGCGATTCAGGCGGCCGGATTTCCTTCGCGGTGACACCCGAGCTGTCTTTCCTTGCCTCGCTCGATGCTTCCGGTATCGGCTCCTGGTCAGCAGGTACCATCGGCGGTGGCAGCTGCCGGTTGCTCAACGGCGGCTGACAACGCGCTTGCGCGGGCTTGCATCGGCTTCGCCACCACTCAACTTCAGCACCAACTCCCATGTCGCATACCCGGGTACGTCGAGGCACCGATTCGGATCTCACGCTTGGCGGACGCGCTATAGCCGCCGTCGCGTCGTGTCTGTTCTCGGTGCCGCTCATGGGCCTGATCTGGCTGATCATCAACAACCAGATCGCGCCCATCTCGGACACCGTGTTGCCGCTGTCGGCGCTGGTCGCAGCCATCGTCGGGTTCGCCGCCCTGTCGTTCGCCTTCCCTCGCCTTGCCCCGAACGTCTTCGGCTGGATCTGCGACACCCTGATGCGGTTGGCGCGATGGCTGTGGTGACGCATCGGGGTCCGCGTCTGTCCGGGTTGGCCAGAGTGTCGCGAACGACTCGGCATGCGCGGTCGTGATGTCCATCAGGCAATGGGCGAAACGCCTCAAGCATCAGACCACGGTGGTGTATTACGCCGCCCGCGATCCGCGCACGCCGTGGTTTGTCCGGCTGCTGGCGCTGGCGGTGGCGGCCTATGCACTCAGCCCCATCGACCTCATCCCGGACTTCATTCCGGTGCTGGGTTACCTGGATGACCTGATCATCGTGCCACTCGGATTGGCGCTGGTGCTCCGCCTCATTCCCGCCGACGTAATGGCCGCCGCAAGCGAGCGGGCGCTGGCCGCGGCCGCCCGGCCAACGAGTCGCGTCATGGCGGTTTTCATTGTTACGCTGTGGGTTCTGGCGCTGGGCGGGTTCGGCTGGTGGGCATTTCGCAAGATGCACACCTGACGCCTCATTCCGACGGACTGCGCCGTCTTTCACTCCGGCATCGGGCACCGCATGAAGGATTTCACATGACCGGCGACATCTTCGTGGCCCATTCGGATGAGGACATCCTGTCGTGCTTTGCCGCCTTCAGTGCGCTGCGGCCGCACTTTCAGGAGCAGGCGTTCCTGTCCCAGGTACGTCGGCAGCAGGCGCAGTCCTACCAGATCGTGGCGTTGAAGCATGACGGCAAGGTTCAGAGCGCCGCCGGCTTTCGGTTCGCGGAGTTCCTGGCGTGGGGAAAAGTCCTCTACATAGACGACCTGACGACCCTGCCCGGGGCCACGTCACAGGGCTTTGCCGGTGCGCTCATGGACTGGATGGTGGCGCATGCCAGGGCCAACGACTGCCAGGGCGTGCACCTGGACACGGGCTATACCCGGCACGCGGCGCACCGGTTGTATCTGCGCAAGGGACTGCAGTTGAATTGCCACCATCTGGCGCTTGATCTGGGCCAGGACTGACGAGTCACTCAAGCTCGCGTTCCTTCGCGCGACTTGATCCAGGCATCAACCCCTCAAGTATTTTCGCCCTATGGAAGAACTCCGGATCACCACAGAAGCGGCCGAGCTGGATCTCCAGCTCATCCATCGCTTTCTCTCGGAACAGACTTACTGGGCCAAAGCCATTCCTTTCGCCGTGGTCGAGCGGGCCGTTGCCAACTCACTTTGTTTTGGCGGCTTTCTCGGCAAGCGGCAGGTCGCGTTTGCCCGCGTCATATCCGACTACGCCACGTTCGCCAATCTGGTGGACGTTTTCGTTCTGCCGGAACATCGCGGCAAGGGCTACAGCAAGGCGCTCATGGGCGCGGTCTTTGCTCACCCGCAACTTCAGGGCCTGCGCCGCTTCACCCTCGCCACCGGAGATGCGCATGGGCTGTACGCCCGGTTCGGGTTTACGGCACCTGCGCATCCGCAGACGCTCATGGAGCGCTATGCGCCGGATGTCTATGCCGCGCCGTAGCGAGGCTCTGCACCAGGAGTAGCCACAGCCTACGGACTGCATATCGAACGCGCCATCATTCAACGCTGGCGTTGAGCGCACCTGCAGAAAGCTCCACCTATGCTGCCGGGCATCGATGACGTCGGGCAACAAGCCACCATCCCCACGAGAACCGAAAGACGACGAGGGCACTCCGGATGAATGAGGGAAGCAGCAACCGTTTCGATTACTCCGTCGGCGAACAACAGTACGCAGGCGCGCTCTACAACGCTTCGATCGCCGAGCCTGACGCGGCGATCGTGTTGCTGCCGGACTGGCGTGGGCAAAGCGCTCTTGCGGGCGATCATGCCGCGTATCTGATGGGCATCGGCTGCACCGTGGCCATTGCCGACCTGTATGGCGATGGCTTCAATCCGGACAACCCGGAGCAAGTGGGGCCGATGGTAAAGCGCCTGCTGGAGAACAGGGCTCATGGCGTCACGGCGCTCGCCGCATGCGTGGCGCGACTTCGCCAAGAGGTACCGGTGGGGACACCGGTGATCTGCCTCGGGTACAGCGCGGGAGGCATGATCGCGCTCGATTACGCGCGTAGTGGCGCCGACGTCGCGGGCATCATTTTGTGTTCCGCGCTGTTGAAGACGGCAGCGCCAGGCATGGATACCCGCATCGAGGCCCCGGTTTTGATTCTTCAGGGGACACAGGATCAGGTCTCGCCGATGACAACGATCGACTCGGTCATCGCCGAGATGGATGCGGCCGGAAACGATGTGCGCTTCGAACTCTACAGTCAGACGCATCACGCCTTCGACAACCCGGAGGCCGGCACCGATCCCACGGCACGGCTGGTCTACTCACCGCGGTCGGCGCGTCGCGCAAGGCTCGCGATCGCGCGTTTCATCTCGGAGGCGGCCGCGCAGGTCGGGGATGCGTGATGGCATCCTCGCGCCATGGCCCGCCAGGGGAAGCACCGGGAGTGAACACCCGAACCAGGCGCGCTGCCGAACTGCCAATGCTTCACTTCGAGCAGCCATCGGGCTGGGCGACCTGGCTGGATGAAAATCACGCCGCATCGCCCGGGGCATGGCTGCGGATCGCGAAGAAAGGCGCGGACGCGCAATCGGTGTCGTACGACGAAGCCATCGCCGTTGCGCTTTGCTTTGGCTGGATAGATGGGCAGAAGAAGGCGCACAGCGATCGATTCTGGCTGCAGAAATTCACCCGGCGCTCGGACAAGAGCGTTTGGTCGAAGATCAACCGCGACAAGGCACTTGCCCTGGTCAAGGCCAGGAAGATGAAACCCGCCGGGCTCAAGGAAATTGAGCGGGCAAAACTCGACGGGCGCTGGGACGCTGCCTATGACTCCTCCAGCAAGGCCACGGTGCCCAGTGATTTCCAGTCTGCGCTGGACGGCAATGCGCGGGCCAAGGCGTTTTTTGGCACCCTCGACAGCAGGAATCGGTACGCAGTTCTGTTCCGGATTCAAACCGCCAAGAAGGCCGAGACGCGCGCCAAACGCATTTCGCAGTTCGTGCTGATGCTGGAGCGGCACGAGAAGGTCCATCCATGAGCACTCCAGGGGCCGTTGCCGCAAGTTGATCCGCACGCGGCACCGGCGTCGCGATCCTTCTTGACCTGCCATCGGCCTGCCGTGGCGTCGCAAAAGTATGATGGTTGGGAAGCGCCTTGGGTTGCATTGGCGCGCAGGCTGCAGCTCTGGCAACGGCATGGCTGCCGCAAGCTGACGATTTGTTTCAGGCGGCTCTGCCGCCGCTCACTCCCACGTTGGACCGCATCATGGATCATCGTATTTCAGGCATCGACACGGCGGAGCACTACACATGGGGCGGCGTCTGCGATGGCTGGCACCTGCTCAAGGACCCCACGCTCAGCGTGATCCAGGAGCGCGTGCCGCCGGGGGCGAGCGAGACGTCGCATTTTCATTCGCAGGCACGCCAGTTCTTCTACGTGCTTTCGGGCACGGCGACGATGGAGTTCGAGCATGAGGCGGTGACGTTCGCCGCCGGCCAGGGGCTGCATGTGCCGCCGGGCTCGCGGCACCGTTTCACCAACCGTTCGGACGCCTACGTGGTGTTTCTCGTCATATCGTCACCCACGACGGCCGGCGACCGTACCAATCTGCCCGACGCGGCGGCGCCATCCCATCTGGAGGCAAAGTGATGCGACTGATCGGCATGCTGGATTCGCCCTACGTGCGGCGCGTCGCCATTTCGCTGGAATGCCTGGGCATCCCGTTCGGGCTCGAGCCTATCTCGGTGTTCAGCACGTACGCGCAGTTTCAGCGCATCAACCCGGTGGTGAAGGCGCCGACGCTGGTGTGCGATGACGGCGAGGTGTTGATGGATTCCTCGCTGATCCTGCAGTTCGTCGAAGCGACCCGGAGCGGTGGCGATGCGCTGTGGAGCCTCGGCGACGCCACGCGCATGCAGCACGAGATGCGTGCCGTCAGCCTGGCATTGGCGGCTTGCGAGAAGAGTGTGCAGATCGTCTACGAGCGCAAGCTGCGGCCGCCGTCCGCGCAGTACGAGCCGTGGGTGGAGCGGGTGCAGGGGCAGCTGCTGGAAGCCTGTGCCGCCCTGGAGCGCGAGGTGCAGACGCGTCAGCCTGTTTTTGCGGAGCCACGCCGTCAGGCCGGCATCACCACCGCGGTCGTCTGGCAGTTCACGCAGTCCATGCTGGCGTCGATCGTGGTGGCGGAGAAGTATCCGGGCCTGGTGACGCTGTCCGCCCGCATGGAGCGCACGCCCGAGTTCCGGAAGTACCCGCCGGTGGGCCCGGGTGCCTGAGCAACGCGTCGATAGCGCGAGGAAATCATGAGCAAGGTTTTCGTCAATATCGGACTCAGTCTCGATGGCTACATGGCGCCGGAAGGGATGACCATGGGCAGGCCCGAGTACAAGGGCTGGGGCGCCAAATGGGGCGCGATGATGGCCTGGATACTCAACCAGCAGTACTTTCGCGAGAAGCTGCTGAAGCTCGATGGGGGAGAAACCGGCCCGGTCAATGATCTGGTTCGCCAGACTGCCGAGCGCAGCGGCGCCAACATCATGGGCAAGCGGATGTTCGACCAGGGCGAGATCGCCTGGCCGGAGGAGGCACCGTTCCACACGCCGGTCTACGTGCTTACCCACGAGAAGCGCGAGCCGTGGGTGCGCCCCGGCGGCACGACGTTCCACTTCGTCAACGACGGGCCGCAGCGTGCACTGGAATTGGCCAGGGAATCCGCGGGCAACCGCGACATCCGGGTTTCGGGCGGCGCGGATGTGATCCAGCAATACCTCAACCTGGGTGTGGTCGACGAACTGGAGATCGCACTGGCGCCCGTGTTGTTCGGCAGCGGCCGGCGCCTGTTCGAAAACCTGCACGAGCCCGGCCCGGCGTTTCGCATCGACCGCATTCTTGACGGTTCGGCCGCCACCCATTTGCGCTATGTACGCCAGTGATGTCACCCGACGATTCGCTGCACCCTGCACCCACACCAGGAAACGCCCATGTCGAAAGCAAATGGATTTCTTTCCGTATACGCCGGCCTGCTGACTGTTTTGCTGCTGGGTGGCCTGGCTTATGGCGCTGGAAAGCGCGCCATCACCACCGATGAGATAACGGTTCAACGCATCAACATTGTCGAACCGGATGGCACGCCACGGCTGATTATTTCCAACCACGCGAAGCTGCCCGGCGTGCTGGTACATGGCAAGGAGAAGCCGCTGGATCGACCCCAGGCCGGCCTCATCTTCCTCAATGACGAGGGCTCCGAGATTGGCGGGCTGATCTTCGGCGGCAGAAAAGACAAGGACGGAAAGGTGCGTGATTCCGGCGGCAGCCTTTCATTCGATCGCTATGAAGCAAACCAGGTGGTGCAACTGCTTGGCGTCGATGATTCGGAAGACCGCTTCGCCGGGCTGGCGATCTCCGACAGCCCGGCGGGCAACGACGTTCGCCGCAGGATCTGGCTCGGGCGCGGCGATGATGGCGAAGCCTCATTGGCGCTGCTCGATGGCGCCGGCAACAAGCGTATCGTCATGAAGGTCGCGGAGAACGGCGAGTCCAGCATTTCCGTTCTGGATGCCACGGGCAAAACGGTCAAGGAACTGTTGCCCTGAATCGCACGCAAAGCCGCGACGTGGTCGATGTATTCCATATGACAGGGTTTGCTGGCGGCGGCGACAAAGATGCTCCTGGATGTCGGGACACCCGCCAGGGCTACCCGTCCAGTTATCACGCCGCTTTCGTTCCGGATCAGGATGGCAGCAACATCGAAGCCGTTTGTCGCCCGTTGCAGCGCACGTGGCGTACTGCTTTCCGGCTGCGTGGCGCATGGCGACAAATCATTGGCATGCAGCGGTGAAAGCCAACCACTCCCGGGGGGATTCCAGTTCGTTGCGGGCGCCGTTGCACGGCGTCAATTCGCCAGCTACCTTCACGCATGATGTTCGTCCAGACGAAGCCGCTTCGCGGATCGGTTCAATTCGGTTATCAGGCGGTAGAACATGACGACATTACGTCTGGAAACAGAGCACGGAACGACGCTGACCAACCCGTCTTCCGGGCAAATCGCGCAGGCTCTCTCCTCTCTCGATGGAAAATCGAATGCGTTCGCGATCCTGGCGCGCGCTGATCAGGTTTATGTCCAGACCTCCGGCTCCGGCTCGAGCGGATTTGTGCTGGAGTATCGGGACGGCGATGAGGTGTCTCATTTTCAAGCCAGCAACAAATCGTTGCCGCTCGACGTGATCCAGGATGTATTTGAAAAATATGCCGAGGGTGATTCGGCATGGAAGGAGTCGCTGGTATGGGAGCCGTTGTCCGCCGGCGAAATCAGGGTGCCGGCGAAGTGGTTGGTGGCGGCCGTGATGGCGGCACTTGCGGCTATTGCATGGGTGGCTGTTGCCGCCTGACCGTTCATTCGGGCGGCCATCACCGGACGGGCATGGCTGATCTCAGGGTTGTAGTGCACAGGGGAATCTTTCGTGAGCCAATTCAACAAGACCACACGGTTTTTCAGCGTCATGCTCGTGGCCGGCGGCGGCGTCGGTGTCGCCATGGTCATGATCCTGGGTCTCAAGCTTCTTCCACAGGGTTGGTTGCTGCTCGTTCCACTGGCTGGGCTTGCCGCACTTTTCGCGTGGGCAGCCTTCACCGGCATCCGCTTGTGGCAGGGCACACCTTACGGTCGGCGTTGGGCGCCGATTCTGTTTGCGTCGCAGATCCCGATGTTCTCGCTGCAAGGCATCCGGTATCAATGGTTCACGGGCGCCGAACTTTCACCGACCGTGCAACTTGGCACTGGCAGCGTTCCACTGGGCTTGAGCGTCAATCTGGGTGCCAATGGCCAGTTCTTCTTCGGCGATGAAGCCGCCGAGCTCTTCATCGGCCTGAACCTGTTTGCGGTTGTCGCGCTCGTGCTGCTGCTGCGCGCCAACAGCTCATTCAAGCGGCGACTCGCCACTCATTGATCGCAGCACTGGGCAAACGGGAGACATCAATGCGCTCTGTGTGGTTGATCGCCGTGGCGACAGGACTCGGCGTGCCCATCCACATCCCAGACCACACGGAGCAGGTCCCTGATGAAATGTCCTCACTGCAACACCTCGATCAGCGTGTTCTCGAAAGAGATGAACCGCTTCGGAAAACGCAAGGTCTGCCCCCACTGCGGTGAGGGCGTCACGCTCGGGGTGAGGTTCGCGTCGGTAGCGCTGTGGTTCATCCCCGTGATCGCCCTCTCCCTGGTGCTGCATCGTTGGCTGGGTGGTGGCGCAACCGCACTGGCTTCTGTCTTGCTGTTGCTGCTGTCCCTGAGGTTGAAGCCGGCGGCATAGCGAGGCCTCAGGTGAGCGCTTCACTATTCGCCCCAAGCCACAACCGGGCCGGGCCGTCATTGAAAACCAAAGCGGCGCCACGTTCGTGATCGAGAACATCAAGCGGCCTTGGCCGCTCGGCCGGCGTGGAGGTTGGTGATGTGCGGCATTTCATGCACTGGAGGTTTCCATGCAAGCAGAACATCTTGGGTCGTGCCTTTGCGGTGCCGTGCACTTCAAGGTGACCGGTACGTTCGAGCGCTTTTATCTCTGCCATTGCGCGTACTGCCGCAAGGACACCGGTTCGGCGCACGCCGCCAATCTTTTCTCGTCGACAGCTACGCTTGAGTGGCTCTCCGGGCGGGAACAGGTGAACACCTTCAACCTGCCACGGACGCGGCACCTGCGGTGCTTTTGTTCGGTCTGTGGCTCGGCGCTACCCTTCGCCTCACCGGGGATGCTGGTGGTTCCCGCGGGCAGTCTGGATACGCCGTCTTCCATCGTCCCCGATGCCCATGTTTTCATGGCGAGCAGGGCCTCCTGGGATCGTGACCTGGCATTGGCGCCGGGTTTCGATGCGTTCCCGTCGTAGGTGCCGGCCATCATTGCGTCGGACCGAACGCGAGACACCGATGGCTTTTGCACATCCCAACGCAGGTTGCGGGCTTTCAACAGGAGAACGACATGTGCGGTGCAAAACGGAGTGGCTACCTCTTCATGGCGGCCGGTTGCGCGTTCTTTCTGGCGGCGTATCTCGGCGCGCAGGTCGCCTTCTACGGAATCGCGGCCGCTTTCATCGCCATCGGTGTTTCCCGCGTGGCTCGGGCCAGGCGTCGTTAGCGCACCGGGGCCCGACGATGGGGCACGACCCTGATCCCGGGCAGGCCGGTCCACGGCTGCTCACCGTATCGTCCGACACCGCTGGAAACCTATGCCGCCCGAGACACTGATCAGACCCTGCCTGCCCGGCGACGAGCACGCGCTTGCGCTTGTGGGACAGGCGACGTTCCTCGAAACCTTTGCGGGCCTGCTGGCCGGCCCGGACATCATCGCCCACTGCGCCAACGCCCATGCGGTGGCGTTGTATCGGGACTGGCTGGCCGATCCCGATTACCAGCTGTGGCTGGTCGAGACGCCGCAGGGCCGTGCGCCGGTCGGCTTCATGGTGGTGGCGCCGGCGCGGTTGCCCCTGCCCGATCTCTCCCCGCGGGATCGGGAGATCAAGCGCATCTACATGCTGGGCAAGTTCCAGGGTGGCGGCACGGGAAAGAAGCTGGTGGCCGAAGCCCTGGCGCATGCACGCGCCAGCCACGCCGCGCGCCTGTTGCTTGGCGTCTATGCGGGCAATGCGGCCGCGATCGGGTTTTATGAGCGGGTGGGTTTCGGCAAACTGGGCAGCCGCCAGTTCGACGTCGGCGGGCAGAGCTACGACGACAACATCATGGGCATGTCGGTGTAACGCGCGGAAAGGCCTGCGCCGCGCGACTCCGGCACCGGGCACGGAGACACGATGAGTCAGAGTCCCGAACTATTGCGGCGGTTGCTGCGCGCGAAGGACCGGATGGACGCCGCGCCCCATGAGCCGTGGCCGATCAGCCGGCTGGCGCAGGTGAGCGCGGTGTCCGAAGCGCACTTTGCGCGCCAGTTTGGCCAGGCCTTCGGCGTGCCGCCGCATCGCTACCTGCTTACGCGCCGCATCGAGCGCGCCATCGCCCTGCTGCGCGATACCGACCTGCCCGTTACCGAGGTCGCGTACCGGACCGGCTGGAACAGCCTCGGCACGTTCGGGCGCATTTTTCGCGACATCACCGGCGAGAGCCCCGGCGAACTTCGCGCCCGCGAGCGGCCAGCCCCGCACGGGCGGGATGAGGCGCCCGAATGCCTGGTGCGTGCCGCGCATCGGCCGGATCTCAAGACCGCAGTTTCGGAGAAGCGGCGGCGGGAGGCAGACGGTAAAACAGGGATCCAACCAACGGAGGCTCCATGAATCAAGGCATAAATGTAGCGGGCGTGTACGTGCGCGATCAGGACGAGGCACTGGCGTTCTATGTCGACAAACTGGGTTTTCGCGTGCACACGGATGCCCGCAACGGCGATTACCGATGGCTCACGGTGCAGCACCCGGAGCAGCCCTCGTTCCAGCTCGGCCTGTTCAAGCCGGGGCCGCCGATGCACGACGCAGCCACCGCGCAGGCACTGTGCGAGGCCGTGGCCAAGGGCGCGATGCCGCCGCTGGTGCTGGTGGTGGATGACTGCCGCGCGGCCTACGAGCGCATGAGCGCCAGCGGGGTCGAGTTCATGCAGGAGCCGGTGGATCGCTACGGCACCGTGGACGCCGGCTTCCGCGACCCTTCCGGCAATGGATGGAAGATGATCGAAAGCTCGCCGTCGCGGGAGGCGCAATGAAACGGGGCGGCTGGATGCGGCAGAGCCATCGCTGGCTGTCCATCGTTTTCACGGCAGCCGTGGCCGCCAACTTCATCGCCCGTGCGCTGGCGCCGGGCGAGCCATCGCCATGGCTGACCTACGCGCCGCTGCCGCCGCTTTTCCTGCAGCTGTTTACCGGCCTGTACCTGTTTGCGCTGCCGTATACCCGCAACGGACGCGGCGTGCCGCAAGCATGACGCTGGCCACGCACGAGCCGCTGTTGACGATGGCCCGGTCGGCCCTGGAGCAGATCGAACCGCTCGCGGCGCAGGGCTGGGCGCCGGCGCAGAGCATCGCCCGGCAGTTGCGCTGGTGCGTGGCATGGGCGTCCGGCCAACCCGGCCCGGATCGCCCCGGCCCGTTCTCCATGGGGCTGATCGCCACGCGGGAGCTGGACATGTACGGCGACCGGCCCGAGCTGGCGGAGCTCATCAACCGGATTCAGCAGGAAGTCGAGCGCGCGCTGGCGTAGTCTCCGTGCGATGGGCGGCTCGCCGCCGCTTCGCTGCAACGTCTGGCCACTGAGCCACGGAGGCACCATGAAAGCGCTGATCGCCGGAATCGTCTTGCTGGCCGTGTCCATGGCGACCTCGGCACAACCCCCGAATGCCGAAGCCGCCGTGCGGCAGACGGTGCAGGCCTTCTATGCGGCCTTCAACGCCCACGGGTTCGACCATGCGGCCGATTTCACCACCGACGACTGGAACCACATCAACCCGTATGGCGGCAGGACCCGCGGCCGCGCGCAGGTCCTGAAGGAGCTGCATCAGGTGCACGGCAGCTTTCTCAAGGGCGTGTCGGACAACATCGAGCAGCTGGACGTGCGGTTTGCGGGCAAGGAAGCCGCGGTCGCGACCGTGACCAGCCGCATGAGCACGTTCACCAGCCCGGACGGCATAAGGCACGTGAACGAGCAGCACATACGCACGTTTGTCCTGGCCAAACGCGGTACGCGGTGGTTGATCATGCAGGATCAAAATACCGTGGTGGCCGCGCCACCGGGGCAATGAGGCACGAGCTGCAGGTTCACGCATCCGGCGCGGCGTTCAGGCTGAATACCCGGAAGCGCGTAGCGTTCCCTACCTGACAACGAGGAGCAGGCCATGGCCAGCAAAGCCGATATCGCCACCGAGTTTCTGTCCCTGTGCGCATCCGGAAAGGTGCGGGAAGCCTACGACCGCCACGTCGCCGAAAACTTCCGGCACCACAATGCGTATTTCCCCGGCGATCGCGATGCCCTGCTGACCGCGATGGAGCAAAGCGCGCAGTCCGAGCCGAACAAGTCGTTCACCGTACGGCAGACGATTGAGTCGGCCGATCGCGTCGCGGTGATGTCGCACCTGCGCCGCGCGCAGGTCGATATGGAGTACGCCGTGGTCCACATCCTTCGCTTCGAGCAAGGCAGGATTGTCGAGATGTGGGACGTGGCCCAGGAAATCCCGCGGGATTCCCCAAACCAGCTCGGCATGTTCTAGCCTCGGTAGCCCGCGCCCGACCGCAGCGAGCAGGAACCACAACATGAAGATCACCGTTGACGCCCTCGCCCACGCGCCCATCGCCAGGGTGTGGGCGGCCTACACCACGCCGCAGGACATCAGGCAGTGGAACGCCGCGTCCGACGACTGGCACACCACCCGCGCCAACGTCGACCTGCGCGTGGGCGGCGAATTCTCGTCGCGCATGGAGGCGAAGGACGGCAGCGTGGGCTTCGACTTCGCCGGCACCTATACCCGGGTCGAGCCGCACGCCTTGATCGAATACACGTTTGGCGACCGGGTGGGCCTGGTCGAGTTCGTGGCGGTTCCGGAAGGGATCATGGTGCGCGTCACTTTCGACGCGGAAACGGACAACCCGGCCGAGATGCAGCGCCAAGGCTGGCAGGCCATCCTGGACAACTTCGTCAGGTACGTCGAAGGCCATCGTTGATGCGTTGCCGGCCGACGCGGTTTCGACATTGATGCACCGACCACGCCTTCCGTCGCGGCTGCTGTTTGGCGCGTCCTGCGCATGCGCCATGGCGGCGGTGCCGTTCGGCCTTTTCTACTACGCGCTTTACTGGCGCTACCGCGGCTTGTTCAATGAGGAAGGCCGCTACCTCGACCCGCAGGAGCTGGTCGTGCATCACGCACAGGACGCGGTGCTCGCGGTACCGGCAGGCTTGTTCGCGCTGCTGGCCATCGTGTTGTTTGTCGCCGGCTGGCTCCATCGCCGGTCCGAAACGGAGACCCCATGAGTGATTGCTGCTCCAGCAAGGCATGCCAGCTCGACGCACTGCGTCGCCGGCAGACATCGACGCTGAAGATCGTGTTGCTGATCAACGCGGCGATGTTTTTCGCCGAATTCGCCGCGGGATGGGCCGCGGGGTCGGTGGCCCTGGTCTCGGACTCGCTGGACATGCTCGGCGATGCGCTGGTCTACGGTTTCAGCCTTTACGCGGTAACGGAGAGTCTGCGGACGAAGGCGCTCGCGGCCCGGATCAAGGGCCTTATCATGGCCGCGTTTGCGCTGGCGGCGTTTGGCCAGGTGGTCTACCGGCTGCTGGTACCGCAGGTTCCCGCTTTCGAGGCGATGGGCGCCATGGGCTTGTTGGCGTTGCTGGCCAATGGTGTGTGTTTCGCCCTGCTGTGGCGCCATCGCACCGACGACATCAACATGAGCTCGGTGTGGTTGTGCTCGCGCAATGACCTGATTGCCAACGTGTCGGTCATCGCCGCGGCCGGTGGCGTGTTGCTGACGCACTCGGGGTGGCCCGACATGGTGGTGGGCGTCGCCATCGCGGCACTGTTCACCCGGTCCGCGATCACGGTCCTGTCGGAATCGGGGCGTGAACTTCGTCGTGCCGACGCCGATCATCAGCCAACCCCATCGATACCCGCAGGGCGATCCCATGACTGACGCCGGCGGAAAATCCACGTTCAAGGCCAGGCTGCTTGGCCCTGCCAAAACCGGCAAGGGTGCGTCATGGGCGTTCCTGATATTGCCCAAAGCCGCCAGCGATCGGCTTCCGCGACGCGGCAGGACCACGGTGGATGGCCACCTCAACGGCCACGCCTTTCAGGCCACGCTCGAGCCGGATGGCCAGCTGAGCCACTGGCTGAAGGTGGACGAGGCGCTGCGCAAAGCGGCCGGCGTGCAGGTGGGCGAGACGGTCACGGTGCGGATCGATCCGGTGACGCAGGAGCCGGAGCCCGAGTTGCCATCCGACCTGCGCGACGCACTGGCCGCGTGCCCGGAGGCGCGAACGGTTTGGGACGGCACCACGACGCTGGCGCGGGTGGACTGGATTCACTGGATCGAATCGGCCAAGCAGGCCAAAACGCGGCAGAAGCGGGTGGATGAGGCCTGCGACAAGCTCGGCGGCGGACAGCGACGCGTCTGCTGCTTCGATCCCTCCGGGTTCTACAGCAAGTGCCTCAGCGCACCGCAAGCGGCGGATCAGGACGCGTGACATGAGCGAATCATGGACGCGCCCGCCACCGCCTGCGCGCTCGACGCTGGTCGAGTGGGCACGCCTGCTGAAGTTTTTCCGTTACTACCGTCACTACGGCGGCCACTCCATCATCGAGGACGAGTTTGTGGTGGCACTGGCACCGGATGCGTTTACGCGCGAGCTCGGTGAACAACTGCTCGCCATGGCCCGGGCGCACGGGCAATCGCCCCACATCGACACCTTCGACGATCGCGTTCTCATCGGCGTCACCGACGCGGAAACATACAGCGTCACGCCGCGTTCGCTGCAGGCCTCGATCGAGCTGGAGTCGCTGCTGACGCCGTTGGCGGGCGCGCTGCTGGAACCGCCGATCGACAGCAGGCATTGTTTTTCTCCGACGCACCATCCCGAGTTGTGGGCCGAACACCGCTGAGGATTTGCTCATGACACGGCACGACAGGATCGGCACGAAGCGCAAACCGCTTTTCGTCCTCGTATTTTTCGCGATGTCTGCCGCTGTCGCGGGTTCGGCGCCACCGCTGCCGATAGCGTCCGGCCAGTACACGTTCCGGCACCGGTTCGCGGAGCAGCCCGACCTGCCCAGCATCTCCCTCACGGCGAAGATCCGCGGCCACCACATCGTGCTGATCAACCCGGGCAAGGCCCGCATCTTTCCGCACGGCGTGGTGGCCGAAGGCACCTTGATGTGGAACGTGGCGATCAGGCAGTGGGTCATCGGCACGGCGGCGTCGGACAGCACCACCCCCGAGGCCGGTGGCTGCAGCGAGGGGCCGGAAGTGGTCGACCTGGTGAACCGCACTTACTGGACGTGTTGATTCACGCCAATACCATCGGAAGACACGCATGAAAACAACGCTGCTGGTGGCTCCCTTCCTGCTGGCGATGGCGCTGGCCGTTTATGTGCAGGGCGGCGACTCCATCGGGTTCGCGCTGTGGAATGCGCTGCCGATGCTGGCGGGCCTGGGCATGCTCCTGGTCGGGCATCGCAGCCGCCGCGCGATGCCATGGGGACGCGTGGCGTTCGCCGTGGTCGCCACGCTGTTCATGGTCTGGTTCCATCTCTCGTGGTTGTTCGACTGGAGCGGCGCCAGAACCAGCTCATCCACCTCGGCGCTGGCTTTCATCTTCATGCCGCTATGGGCGTTCATCCTCGGCGCCGTTGCCAGCGTGCTGGCCTGGACAACCCACCGGCTCGCCCGCCTTCGCGCCACGCCATAGCCGAACTGGCTCCCTCCCCTGCTCGCAGGGGAGGGCTGGGGAGGGGTCGCTCTTCGTCACGCGGAGCGAAAAGCGTCACCCCATCCAGCCTCCCCCCGCAAGCAGGGGGAGGGGCAGAAGCGGCGGTTTCGCAAGTCCCCATTCCCCATTCCCTATGCGCCGCCTTAACCGTGCCTCGCGCAGGCTGCGTAGTGGAGTTGTCGCCGCGACAATGCAACCATCGGCGGATAGCGTTTTTCCGCGCCGTGCAGCCGGCCGGCTGCATCCCCACCCGCATGGAGTGATTCCTCGTTATGCCGATTTCCCGCTCGGATGCCCTCGTGTTCTTTGGCGCCACTGGCGACCTGGCCTACAAGAAGATCTTCCCCGCGCTGCAGTCGATGATCCAGCGCGACGGGCTGGACCTGCCGATCATCTGCATCGCGCATTCGGGTTGGACACTGGAGCAATTGCGCCAGCGCGCCCACGACAGCCTGGCGCACGCGGCCAAGGCGCAGGGCACCACGCTGGACGAGGCCACGTTCGCGAAGCTGGCGGCGAAACTGCAATACGTCGATGGCGACTACAACGACCCGGCCACCTTCACGCTGTTGAAACAGGCGCTGGGCGAGGCGCAGCGGCCGCTGCACTACCTGGCGATACCGCCCGCGCTGTTCGGGGTGGTGGCGCGCGGCCTGAAACAGGCCGGTTGCGCCGACGAGGCGCGCATCGTGGTGGAGAAGCCGTTCGGCCGCGACCTGGCCTCGGCGCGCAAGCTCAACGCCACGTTGCACGAGGTGTTTCCGGAGCCGTCGATCTTCCGCATCGACCACTACCTGGGCAAGGAGCCGGTGCAGAACCTGCTGTATTTCCGTTTCGCCAACACCGTGTTCGAGCCGGTGTGGAACCACCATTACGTGGACAGCGTGCAGATCACCATGGCCGAGCAGTTCGGCGTGGACGGTCGCGGCGGGTTCTATGAAAGCGTGGGGGCGATCCGCGACGTGCTGCAGAACCACCTGCTGCAGGTGACGTCCTTGCTGGCGATGGACGCGCCGGTAGGCAACGACCCGGCCTCGCTCAACGCCGAGAAGCTGCGCCTGTTCCGCGCGATGCGCCCGCTGGAACCGGCCGACGTGGTGCGCGGCCAGTTCACCGGCTACCGCGACGTCGACGGCGTGGCGCCGGATTCGGACGTGGAAACCTTCGTGGCGCTGCGCCTGTATATCGACACCTGGCGCTGGGCCGGGGTGCCGTTCTACATCCGCGCGGGCAAGAACCTGCCGATCACCACCACCGAGGTGATGGTCGACATGAAGACGCCGCCGATGTCGATCTTCGACGATATCCGCGCGCCGGAATCCAACTACTTCCGCTTCCGGCTCAGCCCCGAGGTGGTGATCGCCGAGGGTGCGCGGGTGAAGCGGCCGGGCGAGGCGATGCGCGGCAACCCGGTGGAACTGGTGGCGCGGCACGACACGACGCCGGAGAAATCGCCGTACGAGCGGCTGCTGGGCGACGCGATCCGCGGCGACAACTCGCTGTTCACCAGCGATGAATGTGTGGAGGCGGCCTGGGCCGTGGTCGACCGCGTGCTGAATCACGAAAGCCCGGTCGCGCCCTACGAACCGGGCACCTGGGGGCCCGCCGCCGCCGCTGACGTCGTCGCCAGCGCCGAGGGCTGGCACGACCCGCAAGCGGAGACCAGCGAACCATGTTGACCGATACCCAAGACGCTACCCCGGCCGTCGTTTTCCTGTGCGACGTGGACAATACCCTGCTGGACAACGACCGCTTTCGCGACGACCTGGGCGACGAGCTGGAGCGCCTGTTCGGCACCGCTGAGCGCGACCGCTACTGGACGATCTACGACCGGCGCCGCGAGGAGCTGGGCTACGCCGACTACCTGGGCACGCTGGAATGCTTCCGCACCGGGCTGGACAACGACCCGCAGCTGCTGAGCATGTCCGGCTGGCTGCTGGATTACCCGTTCGCCGACCGGCTGTACCCGCAGGCACTGGAAACGGTGGCACACCTGCAATCGCTGGGCCCCACGGCGCTGCTGTCCGACGGCGACATCGTGTTCCAGCCGCGCAAGATCCACCGCTCCGGGCTGTGGCAGGCGCTGGGCGGCCACGTCATGGTCTACCTGCACAAGGAGCGCATGCTGGTGGCCATGCAGCAGCGCTACCCGGCCGCGCATTACGTGATGGTGGACGACAAGCCGCACCTGCTGGCGCGCATGAAACAGCACATGGGCAGCCGGCTGACCACCGTGTTCGTGCGCCAGGGCCATTACGCCGAGAATGCCGCCGGCGACACCATCGATCCGGCCCCCGACATCACCATTGCGTGCATCGGTGACCTGCGCGGGCGTAAGCTTGGAAGTTTCCTGCCCACCGGGGCGGTCATCAGTTTGCCGTCGACGAGCTTGCCATCCGGTTGAGCCGTCCATACGTCCATAATGAATACCCCATCCGATCAATCCGCAACAAGGCACCATGGAGTCCGCATGAAAGCGACACAACAATTGCATGAACTCGGCCAGAGTCTGTGGCTGGACAACATCACCCGCACGATGCTGGACGACGGCACGCTGGCCCGCTACATCGCCGATTTCTCGGTGACCGGCCTCACCTCCAACCCCAGCATCTTCGAAGCGGCGATGGCCGAGGGCGACGCCTACGACGACGGTATCAAGGCCAAATCCAGGGCCGGGCTGTCCGGCGAGGCGCTGTTCACCGAACTGGCGCTGGAAGACCTGCGCCGCGCCGCCAAGCTGTTCAAGCCCGTTTTCGACGCCACCAACCAGGTCGACGGCTGGGTGTCGATGGAGGTTTCCCCGCTGCTGGCCGCCGACACCGCCGGCTCGCTGGAGGCCGCCCGCCAGATCCACGACCAAGGCAACTGCCCCAACCTGTTCGTGAAGATCCCGGGTACCCCCGAGGGCGTGCCGGCGATCGAGGAGGCGATTTTCGCCGGCATCCCGATCAACGTGACCCTGCTGTTCTCCCGCGAGCAGTACCTGGCCGTGGCCGAGGCGTACATGCGCGGCATCGAGCGCCGCGTCGCCGCCGGGCTGGACCCGAAAGTGGGCTCGGTGGCGTCGGTCTTCGTCAGCCGCTGGGACGTGGCCAGCAACAAGCAGCTGCCGCCGGAACTGCACAACAAGCTGGGCATCGCCGTGATCCAGCAGACCTACCGCGCCTACCGCGAACTGCTGGCCTCGCCGCGCTGGCAGAAACTGGCCGCCGCCGGCGCCCAGCCGCAGCGCCTGCTGGTGGCCAGCACCGGCACCAAGGACCCGAACGCGTCCGACACGCTGTACATCAGCGCCCTGGCGGCACCGGACACCATCGACACCATGCCGGAGAAAACCCTGCTGGCGCTGGCTGACCACGGCCAACTGAACGGCGTGATGCCGGAGAACGGCGGCGATGCGGACGCGACCGTGGCGAAGATCGCCGCCGCCGGCGTGGACATCGACGCCCTGGCGCTGAAGCTGCAGCAGGATGGCGCGCAAGCGTTCGTGAAGTCGTGGCACCAGTTGCTGGGACGTCTGTCGGACAAGGTGGACAGCCTCGGCGCCGCCAAGGCATGAGCGCCGACCTCACCCGCAGCCCTGCATGGCTGGCGCTGAAACAGCACGCGGCGCAGGTCGGCTCACGCCACCTGCGCGAGCTGTTCGCCGCCGATCCGCAGCGCGGCGAGCGGCTGGTGATCGAGGACGTGGGCCTGTATTTCGATTACGCCAAGCAGCGCGTCAACGCCGACACCATGGACCTGCTGCGCCAGCTGGCCGAAGACCGCGGCGTGCGCCAGCGCACCGCCGCGATGTTCGCCGGCGAGCGCATCAACACCACCGAAGACCGCGCCGTGCTGCACGTGGCCCTGCGCGCCCCGGCCGGCGAGCAGATTCTGTTCGACGGCCATGACGTGGTAGCCGACGTGCACGCGGTGCTCGACCGCATGGCCGCGTTCAGCGACCAGGTGCGCGATGGCAGCTGGCGCGGCCATACCGGCAAGCGCATCCGCAACGTGGTCAGCATCGGCATCGGCGGCTCGGATCTCGGGCCAGTGATGGCGTACGAGGCGCTACGCGACTTCAGCCAGCGCGACATGGTGTTCCGCTTCGTCTCCAACGTGGACGGCACCGACTTCGCCGAGGCCGTGCGCGACCTGGACGCGGCCGAGACGCTGTTCATCGTCTGCTCGAAAACCTTCACCACGCTGGAAACGCTGAGCAATGCGCAGGCCGCGCGGCAATGGGCGGTGCAGGCGCTGGGCGATGACAGCGCGGTGGCGAAGCACTTCGTGGCCGTCTCCACCAACGCCGACGAAGTGGCGAAGTTCGGCATCGACACCGCCAACATGTTCGGCTTCTGGGACTGGGTGGGCGGTCGCTATTCGATGGAGTCGGCGATCGGCCTGTCCACCATGCTGGCGATCGGGCCGAAGCACTTCCGCGACATGCTGGCCGGTTTCCATGCGATGGACGTGCATTTCCGCGATGCGCCGTTCGAACGCAACCTGCCGGTGACGATGGCCCTGCTGGGGATCTGGAACACCAACTTCCTGGACGCGGCCACGGTGGCGGTGCTGCCGTACGAGCAGTACCTGAAGCGCTTCCCCGCCTACCTGCAGCAGCTGACGATGGAGAGCAACGGCAAGAGCGTCACCCTCGACGGCCAGGCGGTGGATTACGCCACCGGGCCGATCTACTGGGGCGAGCCGGGCACCAACGGCCAGCACTCGTTCTACCAGCTGATCCACCAGGGCACGCGCATCGTGCCGTGCGACTTCATCGGCTTCGGCCAGACACGCAACCCGGTGGGCAACCAGCACGATCTGCTGATCGCCAACCTGATTGCCCAGGGCGAGGCGCTGGCGTTCGGCAAGAGCGCTGACGAAGTGCGTGCCGAAGGCACCGCCGAGGCGCTGGTGCCGCACCGCACCTTCGACGGCAACCGCCCCAGCAGCACCTTGCTGGCGGCCGAGCTGACGCCGTTCGCGCTGGGCTCGCTGATCGCGCTGTACGAGCACAGCGTGTTCGTGCAGGGCGTGATCTGGGCTATCGACTCGTTCGACCAGTGGGGCGTGGAACTGGGCAAGCAACTGGCCAAGACCACCATCGCCGAACTCACCGCAGCCCAGCTGCCGGCATTGGCACACGACAGCTCCACCAATGCGTTGATACGCCGCTACCGGCAATTGCGGGACGGCACGTCCGCCAGCAGCGGCTGATACACGCGGCCAAAACGATGACCGGCATCGGCCAAGGATGGCCCGATGCTCAGCCCGGTGCCCTCGACACGGCGCGGCATGCTGATCCGCCATACGGTCACCTAAACCGGCGCAGCTGGAACGCGTCAGGCTCCGCGTACGACGGCCGCGACCAGATCCCGCATCGGAGAGGGCACCACGGCCTCGATGCCTACGCGGCGATCGCGGTATAACAACGCTTCCCTCCCAAGCTTTTCAAGGACGTTGAGCCATGGCCCAGACCATCAATCCCGTCAAGCTCAAGGCCGCCGCCGAGCATCTCGAGTGGGTGCTGCAGCAGTATCCCGAGAGCGAGGAGGTGCAAAGCCTGCTGCGTTCGCTGGTGCCGCTGATCGAGGATGCCAAGGAAGCGAAAATAACGGAGCCGAAGGATCGAGCGGATATTCCCGGTGCATACAACTTTGGGGACGGTCGCTACATTCCCTATGGGAACCCGAGTGTTGACGAGGCTTACGTCAATTTCTCAATCGAAGTGCGCGGAGGATTGACCGAGCAGGAAATTCGAATCAATGCACGCATGGATGCCATGCGTAATGGTTCCAAGCGATGAGCGGCCTTAGCCTCCTTTCCGACGCCATCAAGAAGCAATACGCAGATCAGATATTGAGGGCCAATACCTTCAAACCCCAAGGCATAAGCGAAAAGGCGGCGCTCACTTATCTCGATACCGACGACGGCGCTATTTACTGGTCCCAGATCGCCGAGGGGTTTCCTCCGGGCACTGACTCCAAGTTCATCACCGAGCGCGCAGTCAATCAGCTCAAGTCCGGCCGCGAACTTCCGCGCATGGAAACCATCGGCACCAACGAAGTGCTCGTCAAATTCGTCGCGGACGGTTTTGAACCAGGCGAATTCTCACCATATTGGGCAAGGGAATCGGCAGGCAACGCGGCTGTCGAGGCCGGCGAGAACATTTCTCAGTTCTACGGACTTCCCATTGGCAGCGAAGCACCGCGCTATGGCATGTACCGCATGACGGCACGCGAGCCCACGCAGGTGTTCATCACCACCGTCGCGCCCACCTCCGAGCTGGACGGCCTGGTCACCAAAGCTGGCGGGGCCGAGCAGGTGCTTGTGCCCAACCGCAAGTTGTTCGACAACCCGGAACTTGTCCGGTTTGTCGACAACACGCCCGCCATCGCGGCGGAAGCCGAACGCGGAGTTGCGCGGAACGCTGTTCGCGGCTTCGCTGCCGTGAGCGGCGCCGCCGTGGCCTACGACGCCACCACCACCGCGTCACGGGCAGCTGATCTGCGCGAGCACGGCAACCGCGTTGGCGCCCAATCGGAAATCATGCATTTCGGCGGCCGCAATCTCGGGGCGCTGGGCGGCGCCGTGCTGGGTGCGCAAGTGCTGGGCGCGGCCGGCATCGAATCCGGGCCGTTCGATGTGCTGGTGGCAGGCCTCGGCGGCATGGGTGGCGCGATAGGCGGCGAGAAGCTGGCCGAGGCCTACGACCAGCACCAGATCTACAGCCAGACGGACCCGCACGGCGTGGCCTGGAACTACGATCCAGACAAGCCGCAACAAGGCTGGACACGGCAGGTGCCAACGAGCGAGCTCGCGAAGGCTCCGACGCTGGGATACGGCGCCCTGCCCGTGCCGGTGATGCGCACGATCAGCGCCGATCCGGCACTCGCCGATCGCCTGACGTTTCACGCCAACAACGCCGCGGTAAACCTTGCGCTGGCCCATCCGGCCGAACCGCGCGATCCCTACACCCAGCCAGCGGCACCGCACGATACGCACAGCCACGTCGCCGCTCCCTGGAAGCGCGATGCGCAGACGCAGCAATGGTCGCGCGTGGTCACCGATCGGATGCTGGAGCATGGCATGGCCGCGACGCACATCGAGCACGCCAGCGCGGCACGTGCCGCGCAGCTCGACGAGGCCGCGCGGCAGACCATCGAAGCCAACCTGGCCGGCTCCCGTCGGGGCATCGCCGAACGGTATCAGACGGCCTATCAACAACGCGGCTGGTCGCAGTACGGTGATCTACCCGAAGCCGTCTCCCATGCCCTGCACGAACCGTCGGATACGCTGCGGGCATCGGATGGCCACACCTACACCCGCAGCATGGATGGCCAATGGAACACGCCCGGCCTGCTCTGGGGCACCAACGCGGCCGAGGGCAACCTGCGCCGCGAGCTGGATGCCACCCGACGCGTTGCGCAACCCCAGCGGGAACAAGGTCAGGCCTCCGACGGAATGCAGGCCTTGCGCCCTTTCGGCGACCCGGACCATCCGCAACATGCATTGTTCAACAAGCTGCACGACATGTTTCCTGCCGGCACGTCCAACGAACGGCTGCATCAGGCCACCGCCGCCTGTTACAAGGCGGGCATCCGGCAACCGGAGCATCTTTCGGCGATGGGGACCAACGATGGCGCCATCCACTTCGGCTCGTCCCAACTGGGCGGCGGATACGGCCGGATGGACATCGCGACCCCTCCGCCGACCATCGCCCAGACCATGCAGGACGTGCAGCAATACGATCGGCAGCAAACGCAGTGGATGGCACAGATACAGGCGCAGAATGCGCAACTGAGCCAGCAGGGGCAGCCGGGGCCCATGTCGGGCGGGCGATAGGAGCCATTCTGCTGCGGGGTCGCGCTTTTTTCGGGGGCCGGCCAGAAGTCGCAGCGCGTATGCGAATCCCCGGCGTCACCAGCCCATACCCGTCCACATTGCCTTTTCTTTCGCGCTGCAGGGATCACACTTACCGCCTTGAAGCACGAATCCCGGACATCACGTCCGACCAAGAAAGTCACCGCAAGGTTTTCGAGAGCACATGAGTCAGAAGATCAGCCCACTCGCCGGCAAGCCGGCGCCCGCATCGATACTCGTCGACATCCCCAGGCTGCTGGCCGCCTACACCGACCTGCAACCCGATCCCTCCGTACCTGCCCAACGTGTGGCGTTCGGCACCTCAGGCCATCGCGGCAGCTCGTTCGAGCGCAGCTTCAACGCCTGGCACATCCTGGCGATCAGCCAGGCGATCTGCGAATACCGGAAAGCCAAGGGCATCGACGGCCCGCTCTTCATCGGCGCCGATACCCACGCGCTGTCGCAGCCGGCGTTCGAGAATGCACTGGAGGTACTGGCCGCCAATGGCGTGGAGACGATGGTTTCCACCGGCGGCGAGTTCACCCCCACGCCGGCGGTCTCGCACGCCATCCTGGTCTACAACCGGGGCCGCACATCCGGCCTGGCGGACGGCATCGTGATCACGCCGTCGCACAACCCGCCCGACAATGGCGGCTTCAAGTACAACCCCAGCAACGGCGGCCCGGCCGACACCGACATCACCAAGTGGGTGGAGAACCGCGCCAACGCGCTGCTGGAAGGCGGCCTGCGCGAGGTGAAGCGGATGCCGCTGGCGCAGGCGCGCAAGGCCTCCACCACGCACGAGCACGACTACCTCAATCACTACGTGGCCGACCTGGCCAACGTGATCGATTTCGACGCGATCCGCGGCGCCGGCATCCGCATGGGCGTGGACCCGCTGGGCGGCGCCGGCGTGCACTACTGGGGCCCGATCTCCGAGCGCTATCGGCTGGACCTCACCGTGGTCAGCGACGTGGTCGACCCGCAGTTCGCCTTCATGAGCGTGGACTGGGACGGCAAGATCCGCATGGATCCCTCGTCGAAATACGCGATGCAGCGGCTGATCGGGCTGAAGGACCGCTACGACGTGGCGTTCGCCTGCGACACCGACCACGACCGCCACGGCATCGTCACCCGTTCCAGCGGATTATTGGAACCCAATCATTACCTGTCGGTGCTGATCGACTACCTGTTCCGGCACCGGCCACAGTGGAACGCGCAGGCCGCGGTGGGCAAGACGGTGGTCAGCACCGCGCTGATCGACCGCGTGGCGAAGCGGCTGGGTCGCCAGCTTTACGAGGTGCCGGTGGGTTTCAAATGGTTTGCGCCGGGCCTGTTCGACGGCTCGCTGGGTTTCGGCTGCGAGGAAAGCGCCGGCGCCTCGCTGCTGCGCCGCGACGGCACGGCCTGGGTCACCGACAAGGATGGCCTGGTACCCGCGCTGCTGTCGGCCGAGATCACCGCCCGCGAGGGCAGGGACCCGGGCGAGCTGTATGCGCGGCTCACCGATGAACTGGGCAAGCCGTTCGCCAACCGCGTCGAGGCGGCGGCCACGCCGGCGCAGAAGGCGAAATTGTCCAAACTGTCGCCCGAGCAGCTGAAGACCGACCAGCTCGCCGGCGAGAAGATCGAGCAGGTGCTGGATCGCGCGCCCGGCAACGGCGCGGCCATCGGCGGCATCAAGGCCGTGGCCGCCAGCGGCTGGTTCGCCGCGCGGCCATCCGGCACCGAGGCGATCTACAAGATCTATGCGGAAAGCTTCAGGGACGAGGCGCATCTGCAGGCGCTGCTGAGCGAGGCGCAAAGCATCGTGGACAGCGCATTGGCCTGAAGCCCCATTGTGTGGTGGGAGCGACTTCAGTCGCGATGCTTTTGCCTTGGAGCCCCAAAGAAAGAGCATCGCGACTGAAGTCGCTCCCACAAAAGTCGCTCCCAAGCATCCCCACCTCTTCCGGAGAAACCACCATGTCCAACGACCTCGACCAGCAATGCATCGACACGCTTCGCTTCCTGTCGGTGGACATGGTGCAGAAGGCCAACAGTGGCCATCCCGGCTTGCCGCTGGGCGCGGCGCCGATGGCCTACGTGCTGTGGACGCGGCACATGAAGTACAACCCGGCCAACCCGCAGTGGACCGACCGCGACCGTTTCGTGTTGTCGGCCGGGCACGGCTCGGCGCTGCTCTACAGCCTGCTGTTTGCCACCGGGTACGACCTGTCGCTGGATGACATCAAGCACTTCCGCCAGTGGGGCAGCAAGACGGCGGGTCATCCCGAATACGGCCACACGCCCGGCGTGGAAGTCACCACCGGCCCGCTGGGCCAGGGCCTGGCCAATGCCGTGGGCATGGCCTTGGGCGAGGCGCAACTGGCGGCCAGCACCAACCGCGACGGGCACACGGTGATCGACCACCGCACCTGGGCCATCGTCAGCGATGGCGACCTGATGGAAGGCGTGGCCAGCGAGGCGGCCTCGCTGGCCGGCCACCTGAAGCTGGGCAAGCTGGTGTGCCTGTACGACGACAACTACGTGACGCTCTCCGCCGGTACCGACATGACCTTCTCCGAAGATCGTGCCAAGCGCTTCGAGGCCTACGGCTGGCAGACCATCACCGTGCCCGACGGCAACGACGTGGCCGCCATCGACAACGCCTTGAAGGCGGCCTGCGCCGATACCGAACGCCCCACCCTGATCCTGGTGCGCACCCACATCGGCTTCGGTTCGCCCGAGCAGGACAGCTACAAGGCCCACGGTTCCCCGCTGGGTACCGAGGACGTGGCCAAGACCAAGCAGAACCTGGGCTGGCCCACCGAGCCGGATTTCCTGGTGCCCGAACCGGCGCTGGCGCACATGCGCCAGGCGCGGGATCGCGGCGCGAAGGCGGAAGCGGACTGGCTCAGCCGTATGGACGGCTATTCCAAGGCCTTCCCCGACGAAGCGAAAGCCCTGGACCGCCGCCTGCGCGCCGAGCTGGCGCCGAACTGGGACGCGGATATCCCGACCTTCCCCGCCGACGCCAAGGGCATGGCCACCCGCGTGGCCGGCGGCAAAATCATGAATGCGTTCGCGGCTGCGGTGCCGGCGCTGTGCGGCGGTTCGGCCGATCTGGATCCCTCCACACACACCGCGCTCAAGGGCCTGGGCGATTTCAATCCCGCGCCGACGCCGGGCGAAGACACCGAAGGCTCCGACGGCGGCGGCTGGAGCCGCGCCGGGCGCAACTTCCACTACGGCGTGCGCGAGCATGCGATGGCGGCGATCAGCAATGGCCTGGCGGCGCACGGCGGCTTCATTCCGTTCGACGCCACCTTCCTGATCTTCTCCGATTACATGCGCCCGGCCATCCGGCTGTCCGCGCTGATGGGCCTGCACGTGGTGCACGTGTTCACCCACGACAGCGTGGCGCTGGGCGAAGACGGCCCCACCCACCAGCCGGTGGAACAACTGGCCAGCCTGCGCGCCATCCCCAACCTCACCGTGATCCGTCCCGGCGACGCCAACGAAACCGCGGTGGCGTGGAAGGTGGCGGTGGAAACCCGCCACGCGCCGGTACTGTTGGCGCTGACGCGGCAGAACGTGCCCACCCTCGATCGCCAGCGCTGTGCCAGCGCCGACGGCCTGCGCAAGGGCGCCTACGTGCTTAGCGACGCGAAGGACGGCAAGCCCGCGCTGATCCTGATCGGCACCGGCTCCGAAGTGGGCCTGATCCTGCAGGCGGCCGAAAAACTGCAGGCCGAAGGCATCGCCGTGCGCTGCGTGTCGATGCCCAGCTGGGAGCTGTTCGACGCGCAGCCGCAGAGCTATCGCGACGAAGTACTGCCGCCGACCGTGCACGCGCGGCTGGCGGTGGAGCTGGGCTCGCCGCAAGGCTGGCACCGCTACGTGGGCGACCGCGGCGGCGTGTTGGGCATCGACCACTTCGGCGCCTCCGCTCCGGCCGACGTGCTGCTGCGCGAGTTCGGTTTTACGGTGGACAACGTGGTGGCGCGGGCGAAGGCGTTGCTGCAGGGGTAATCGCGGCTTCACGCACGCATGAAGCGGTCTCTGCTTTCATGCGTGCGGTATCCACCGGAGGCCCTCATGTCCCACGCATTCAAAGTCGGCGACCACGTGCGCTGGAATTCCGAAGCCGGCCACGTCAGTGGCACCATCACCAAGGTGCACACGCGCGACACGGAATACAAAGGCCACATGCGCCGCTGCAGCGAGGACGATCCGCAGTACGAGATCAAGAGCGACAAGACCGATCACGTGGCGATGCACAAGGGCGCCGCGCTGCACAAGATCGACTGAGCATGCTGGTCAAGCCTGCCACCGTGTGGACCATCGGCCACTCCACCCGCACGCTGGAGGAGTTCACTGGCCTGCTGCAGACCTACCGCATCGAGGCGATCGCGGACGTACGCCGCTTCCCCGGTTCGCGTCGCTACCCCTATTTCGCCAGCGAGGCACTGGCCGAGTCGCTGCCCACCCACGGCATCGCCTATCAATGGATGCCCAAACTGGGCGGGCGGCGCAAGGTGCAACCGGGCTCGCCGAATACGGCGTGGCGCAATGCCTCGTTCCAGGGCTACGCCGACTACACCGCCACCGACGAATTCGCCGAAGGGCTGGAGGCGCTGCTGGCGCTGGCCTCGCAGCGACGCACGGCGATGATGTGCGCCGAGGCGGTGTGGTGGCGCTGCCATCGCTCGCTGGTGTCCGACGTGCTGAAGCTGCGCGGCATCGAGGTCATCCACATCATGGACGCCACCCACAGCACCGAGCATCCCTACACCTCGCCCGCGCGCATCGTCGATGGCGAGCTGAGCTATGCGCCGGCGCAAGCGGATCTGCTTTAAACCGCACTATGGGAGCGCGCCTGTAGGAGCGACTTCAGTCGCGACCGCTTTTGCTCCGAAACTGCAAAGCTGAAACGGTCGCGGCTGAAGCCGCTCCTACAGGGACAGGAACCTCCCAGCGAACCCGATCATTCCTTCTTGATCGCGTGTCCGCCGAATTCGTTGCGCATCGACGACAGCAGCTTGTCGGTGAACGACTCGGTGTCGCGCGAGCGCAGGCGGGCGATCAGCGACAAGGTGATCACGGGCGCGGGCACGTTGAGCTGGATCGCCTCGTCCACCGTCCAGCGGCCTTCGCCGGAATCGGGCACGTAGGGCGCGATGCCGTCCATCTTCGGGTTCTTGGTCAGCGCGTCGGTGGTGAGGTCGAGCAGCCACGAACGCACCACGCTGCCCTGGCGCCAGATCTCGCCGATCTGCGCCAGATCCAGGCCGAACTCCTGCTTATGCTCCAGGATGGAGAAGCCTTCGGCATAGGCCTGCATCATGCCGTACTCGATGCCGTTGTGGACCATCTTGGTGAAGTGGCCGGAGCCGACCGGACCCACACGGCCCCAACCCGCATCCTTGCCCGGCGCCAGCGTCTCGAAGATCGGCTGCAGACGTTTCACCACCGCCTCGTCGCCGCCGACCATCATGCTGTAGCCCTCGGCCAGGCCCCACACGCCGCCGCTGGTGCCGCAGTCGACGTAGTCGAGCTGGTGCTCGCGGTACAGCGCGGCGCGACGCAAGGTGTCGTTGTAATTGGAGTTGCCGCCATCGATCACGGTGTCGCCGGGGGACAGCAGCGACAGCAGCGTGTTGACGGTGTCATCGGTGATCGCGCCGGCGGGCACCATCAGCCACACCACCCGCGGCGCTGGCAGCGCCTGCACCAGGGCCTGCAGCGAATCGGCGCTGGCCGCACCCTTGCCTTCCAGCGCCTTGCGCGCGTCGACGTTCGGGTCAAAGCCGGTGACCTTGTGGCCGCCACGCAGCAACCGTTCGGCCATGTTCGCGCCCATGCGCCCCAAACCCACCATGCCAAGTTCCATCGCACTACTCCGTCACAGAAAACAAAAAAAGGGCGCGCCACACGGCAGCACCCGGGAAGGCATTATCGCGTATGCCGATCGGTATCCAGCCAGCCACCGCTGAAACCGGCGCGGCGCAGGCCATCGATGATGTAGCGGCAGCCACGCATGAGCTGCCACGGCAGGCCGCTGCGGTAATTCTCCACCATCAGCAGGATCGGCCCCAGATTCAGGCCGAAAAAGTACGGCGACACCCAGCCATCCAGCGCCATGCCGGGTTTGTCGACGTAGCTCTGGTTGAAGCTGGCCTTGAAGCCGTAGGGATGATGATCGTGCAGCTGCAGCGTATGGATGAAGTGGTGCACCGCGGGCAACACGACCTCCGGCGCGAACGGCAGCGAGGCCACCACCGCCCATGGCGCCAGCGTGCCGTCGTCGATACCGAACGGTGCGCCGCGGCCCTGGTAATCGTAAAAGTGCCGCTCGATGCCGTTGACCTTCAACGTGGCCGGGCCGGGGCCGTCGCTGGCGGTGATGCCCCAGCAGTCGGCGCCGTAGCCCTTGAAACCCAGCGGGTTGTCGATGGCATAGCGTTGCTGGATCAGGGTGGCGCGGCGACTGTTCTCGAAATAATCGATGCCCTTGCCGCGCATGAACGCGTCCTGGATACCGCGGAAATCGATCCACGCATGCGACAGCTGATGGGTGAACAGCGGCCCCGCGTACAGGTAATCGAGGTCGTAGCAGTGCTTCCATTCGTAGGTGCTGGCCCAGGCCGCGTACGCGCTGGGCGGCAGCGGATGGGTGGGCGAACCCAGCGCCAGCACGTACAGCAGCAGCCCTTCGTCATAGCCCTGCCAGCGGTGCGGGATGAAGCCGCTTTCCGGATGCCAACCATGGCCGATGGTGCCATCGGCGGCTTGCGCCCAGAGCCAGTCGGCGCGTTCGTACAAGGCGTGCGCGATCTCGCGTACTTCCTTCTGCTCGGCGCTGTCGTCGTTGAAATACGCGGCCGCGGTCAGCATGCCGGCAAACAGGAAGGCGCTGTCCACCGTGGACAGCTCGCATTGCCAGGCGCGCCGGCCCGTCTGCATGTGCAGGAAGTGGTAGTAGAAGCCGCGGTAGCCGGTGGCGTCCGGTTCCGGCCCTTGCGGGCTGTCACGAAAGAAACGCAGCGTGGTCAGCACCCGCTGCAACGCCTCCGCGTGGCTTAGCAGGCCGCGTTCGACCGCCACCGGATACGCGCTGAGCGCCAGCCCGGTGGCGGCGATGCTGCACGGCCAGTCCGGCGCGGTCTTGTCCGATACCAGGCCGTTCAACGGGTTGGTTTCGTACTGGAAATACGCAAACGCCTTGCTCTGCAGCCGCTGGAACAACGGGTCGGGCCGGAGCGGCGGGCTGGACGGGGACGAACGCATGGATCGGGGAGTGGCCTGTCTCGCTGCAGGAAGTCGGCGGCGGATCGCGTGGCCGATGAGCACGGCATGGTACCCCCCACCGCGATGAAACGCAGGTTGACGCGGCCGATGCTGTTGTCGGCGCATCATCGGGGACCTGTTCATCACAGGAACCCCGATGTCGCCATCTTCCCGCACCATCGACCCGCGCCAGCACTGCCTGCTGTCCAACGGCAAGCTCAGCGTGATGCTGAGCGCGAACGGCTCCGGCTACACCCGCTGGCGCGACCTGGCCGTGACCCGCTGGCGCGAGGACCCGGTCAGCGACCCGTGGGGCAGCTACCTGTTGTTGCGCGACGAGGACAGCGGCGAGGTGTGGTCGCTGACCCAACAACCCGGCGCCAGCCGCACACCCGACGACGCGGTGGAATTCGGCATCGGCCACGCCCGCTTCAGCCGCCGCCACCACAGCGTGCACAGCGAGCTGGAGGTCGCGGTGGCATCGGACTCGGACACCGAACTGCGCCGCGTCACGCTGAGCAATCACGGTGACCGCACACGCATGCTCACGCTCACCAGCTACGCCGAACTGGTGCTGGGCACGGCGGCCACCGACGACGCGCATCCGGCGTTTTCCAAGATGTTCGTGCAGACCGAATGGGACGCGGCGCGTGGCCTGCTGCTGGCCCATCGCCGCGCGCGCGACGCCGCTCCCCCCGCGGCGTGGTGCGCGCAGGCGCTGCAGATCGAAGGCCAGCGCGCCGACGGCGTCAGCTTTGAAACCGACCGCGCACGATTCCTTGGACGCGGCCGCACACTGGCGCGGGCACAGGCGATGGCGCCCGGCGCGGCGCTGTCCGGTACGGTGGGCTGCGTGCTCGATCCGGTTTTCGCGCTGCGCCAGTCGCTCACCCTGGTGCCTCGCGGCAGCGTGACGCTGTTGTTGTGGACCACGCTTTCCGATACCCGCGAGGGTGCGCTGGCGCTGGCCGCACGGCTGACCGAAGCCGGCGCTGCCGCGGCCTTGTTTGATGGCGCCGCCCGCCAGGCCGAGGCGGAACGGGCGCGGCACGGTATCGACACCGCCTGCGCGGCCCGCTGCGCGCAGTGGTTAAGCGCGCTGCTGGTGGCCGACACCGCACAACGCGCGCCCGTCGATCAATTGCCCCGCGGCCGCGGCGGCCCACCCACCTTGTGGGCCGCCGGCATTTCCGGCGATCGACCGATCGCCCTGCTGTACGTGCGCGGCACCGACACGCTGGTGCGCGTGCGCGAGCTGCTGCAGGCGCAGGCCTGGTGGCGCAGCCAGCGACTGGCGGTGGACGTGGTGCTGCTCGATACCGCCGCCGGCGACAGCGCGCTGCAGCAGGCGTTGACGCCACTGGTCGAGGCGCAACAGGCGCGACTGGCGGTCGACGATGGTGGGCCGAAGGCGCAGCTGTTCGTGCTGCAAGACGACACTCTCGCCACCGAACTGCGGCAAGGCTTGCTGACCGTCGCACGGCTGGTGCTGGACGCCGCCGAACCGGTACCGCACATGCCCGATGCACCGGCCGCCGCCGTCGCAGCACCGCCGATCCGCGCCAGCACCCCGGCCGCACCGCCGGCCGCCGCCAGCGCCGAACGATCGGAATTCGCCAACGGCAGCGGCGCCTTCGTCGACGATGGCCGCGCCTATCGCATCGATCTCGATGACGGCCGCACCACGCCGGCGCCATGGGTGAACGTGATCGCGAACCCTGCGTTCGGCTTTCTGGTGTCGGCCGAGGGCGGCGGCTACGCGTGGTCGCTTAACAGCCAGCAGAACCCGCTGACGCCGTGGCCGAACGATCCGGTCAGCGACATGCCGCACGACGTGATCTACCTGCGCGACCAGGACACCGGCGATGTGTGGAGCGCCACGGCATTGCCGATCCGCGTGCCCGGCGCCCATTACACCGCCACTCACGGCAAGGGCTGGAGTCGCTTCCGCAGCGACGCCCACGGCATCGAAGCCGACCTCGTGCAATGCGTGCCGCTGGCCGATCCGGTCAAGCTGTCGCGACTGCGCCTGTGCAACCATTCGGCGCGCACGCGGCAATTGTCGGTGACCGGTTATGTGCAATGGGCGCTGGGCGCCAACGGCAGCACGCCGGCGCCGTTCGTGATCACCGCGCATGATGAGGCCACCGGCGCGATGCTGGCGCGCAACCCGTGGCGGCCCGATTTCGGCGAGCGCGTGGCGTTTTTCGACATGGCGGGGCAGCAGCAATCGATCAGCGGCGACCGGCGCGAATTCCTGGGTGAACTGGGCACGGTTGAACATCCCGCCGCGCTGCACGACGGCGCGCCGCTGGCCGGTCGCGTGGGCGCCGGGCTGGACCCCTGCGGCGCGCTGCAGACGCGCATCGAATTGCCGCCGCACACCCAGGTCGACCTGCTGTTCCTGCTGGGCGACGCCAGTGCCGAAGCCGAGGCGCAAACGCTGATCGACCGCTACCGGCGCATCGACATCGACGACGTGCTGGTCGCCGTGGCCGCGCAATGGAGCGACGTGCTCGACGCGGTGCAGGTGCGCACGCCCGATCGCGCCCTCGACATCCTGCTCAACGACTGGCTGCTGTACCAGGTGCTGGCCTGCCGCCTGTGGGCGCGCACGGCCTATTACCAGGCCAGCGGCGCGTACGGTTTCCGCGATCAATTGCAGGACGTGATGGCGCTGTGCGTGAGCCGCCCCGACGTGGCGCGCGAGCAGTTGCTGCGCGCCGCCGGTCGCCAGTTCGCCGAGGGCGACGTACAGCACTGGTGGCTGCCGCCGCAGGGCCAGGGTATCCGCACCCGCATCAGCGACGATCGACTCTGGCTGGTCTACGTGGCCATGCACTACGTGCGCGTCAGCGGTGACGACGCCGTACTCGACGAAGCGCTGCCATGGCTGACCGGCCCGGCGATCGAGGACGGCGCGACCGACGCGTTCTTCCTGCCCGGCCACAATGACGACGTGGCAAGCCTGTACGAACACACGGCGCGCGCGATCGACAGCAGCCTCGCCATCGGCGCACATGGCCTGCCGCTGATCGGCACCGGCGACTGGAACGACGGCATGAACGCGGTGGGCGCCGCCGGTCGCGGCGAAAGCAGCTGGCTGGCCTGGTTTCTGCTGGCCGCCATCGCGGCGCTGGCACCTATCGCCGAGCAACGCGGCGATGGTGAACGCGCCCGCCGCTGGCGCGACCATGCCGACACCTTGCGCCAGGCGTTGGCGCAGGCATGGGACGGCGCGTGGTACCGGCGCGGCTATTACGACGACGGCACGCCGCTGGGTTCGGCGCAAAACGACGAGTGCCGCATCGACACGATCGCGCAATCGTGGAGCGTGATGGCCAGCGCGGGCGACCCGGCCACGATCGACCGCGAACGCGCTACGCAGGCCATGGCGTCAGTCGATCGGCTGCTGGTCGATCACACCGATCAGGTGGCGAAACTGTTCACCCCACCGTTCGACGGCGGCCCGCAGAACCCCGGCTACATCAAGGGCTACCCGCCCGGCGTGCGCGAGAATGGCGGCCAGTACACGCACGGCGCGATCTGGTCGATCTTCGCCTGGGCCGGTTTGGGCGACGGCGACCGCGCCGGCGATTTATTCAGCCTGCTCAACCCGATCCACCACAGCGCCAGCGCCGAGGCCGTGCAGCGCTACAAGGTCGAACCCTACGTCGTCTGCGCCGATGTCTATGCGGAACCCCCGCTCGTCGGCCGCGGCGGCTGGACCTGGTACACCGGCTCCGCCGCGTGGCTGTATCGCGCCGGGCTGGAAGCATTGCTGGGGTTCCAATTACGCGGCGAGCAGTTGCGCATCGACCCGTGTATGCCGAAGCACTGGCCAGGCTTCACGCTCACCTATCGGCATCGTGGCAAGCAGCACGTCAGCTGTTACGAGGTCAGCGTGGAGAATCCGCAACGGGTTTGCCGCGGCGTGCGGGCGATGGAAATGGACGGCCAAACGCTGGATGCCGGCAAGGCCGTGGCGCTGGTGGACGATGGGCGGGTGCACCGGTTGCGGGTCACGCTGGGCGCTAAGACTCCTCTCCCCCTTGGGGGAGAGGATTGAGGAGAGGGGTCGGTGCTTGCGGGGAGGCCGGGGGGGGTTCGGCGATGCGAGCAAGCTTCGTTGAGCTTCCCCGCGGCGTGTGCCCCCTCTCCCTACCCTCTCCCCGCAGGGGAGAGGGGATTACGGTTTCTTTGTGGCGTTGAGGTGCAGCGTTTGCGGGAAGCCCCCTCAAGACGACTTGCGCGTCCGCGACGTCCCGAGTTTGCGGGTCAGCGTGTTGCGGCCCACGCCCAAGGCTTGCGCCGCGTTCTGCCGGTGGCCATCGCAGGCCTGCAATGCCGCCTGGAGCAGGGTCTGGTCGAGCGCCTCGCGGGCGCGGGCGTGGATTTCGACTTCGCCGGCGGCCAGGGCTTCGGCGGCCCAGTCGCGCAGGGCGTCGGTCCAGTCACCGCCGCTGGGCGCGCTGCGCATGCCGTCCAGGTCGGTGGGCAGGATTTCGCTGCCGGGCGCGATCACCGCCAGTCGCCGGCACAGGTTTTCCAGCTCGCGCACGTTGCCGGGGAAATCCCGTTGCGCGATCAGTTTCAGCGCGGCCTTGGAGAACCGCTTCGGCGGTAGCTTCAGATCCTGCGCCATCGCCGCCAGGAAATGCCGCGCCAGCAGCGGGATGTCGCCGCGCCGGTTGCGCAGCGCGGGCAGTTCGATGCGCACCACGTCCAGCCGGTGCATCAGGTCGGCGCGGAACAGGCCCGCGGCCACGCGCGCGGACAGGTCCTGGTGGGTGGCCGCCACGATGCGCACGTCGCCGCGGATCAGTTCGCGTCCGCCCACGCGGTAGAACTCGCCGCCGGCCAGCACACGCAGCAGCCGCGTCTGCAGCGCCAGCGGCATGTCGCCGATCTCGTCCAGGAACAGCGTGCCACCCTCGGCCTGTTCGAAGCGACCGGCCACGCGGCGCAGCGCGCCGGTGAACGCGCCGGCCTCGTGGCCGAACAGTTCGCTTTCCAGCAGCTCGCTGGGGATGGCGGCGGTGTTGAGCGCCACGAAGGGTTTCTGCCGGCGTGCGCTTTCCTCGTGCAGCGCGCGCGCCACCAGCTCCTTGCCGGTGCCGGTTTCGCCGGTGATCAGCACGTTGAGGTCGCTGGCGGCCACGCGGCCGATCAGCCGGAAGACTTCGCGCATCGGCGCGCTTTCGCCCAGCAGGGCATGGTTGGATGCCACCGGTTCGACGATCGGTTCAGCCGGTGCCGCGGCGCTGGCCAGCGCGCGCTGCACCACCGCCACGGCGTGGTCGAGGTCGAACGGCTTGGCCAGGTAGTCCACCGCGCCGGCACGGTAGGCGGCGGCGGCGGTGGCCACATCGGTGAAGGCGCTCATCACGATCACCGGCCCCACGCCCAACTCCTGCAGTTCGCGCAGCAGGCTCAGGCCATCCTCGCCGGGCATGCGCACGTCGGTCAGCAGCAGCGCGGGCCGGTCGTCGTGCAGCGCCGTGCGGACGGTCTCCACCTCGCCGAACTCGCGCACTGCCAGGCCGGCGTCGCGCAGCACTTCGGCCAGCACGAAACGCACGCCGCGGTCGTCGTCGACGATCCAGATTTCCGGTGCCGGGGTATCAGTCATGGCCAGACTCCAGTGGCAGGTACAGCGAGAACACGGTGTCGCCGGCGCGGCTGATGTAGCGCAGTTCGCCGCCATGTTCGTGGGCGATTTCGCGCGACAGCGCCAGGCCCAGGCCGGTGCCGTCGACGCGGCCGGACACCAGCGGTTCGAACAAGGTGTCGCGCAAGGCCGCGGGTACGCCGGGGCCGTCGTCGGCCACGTCCACGCGCAGCGCCATCCGCGCCACACCGTCGCCCAGGCGCAGGCCGTACTCGGCGCGGGTGCGCAGGGTGAGCGTGGTGGCGCCGGCTTCCAGCGCGTTGCGGGCCAGGTTCAACAGCGCCTGCTGCAGGCGGTCGGCGTCGCCGTGCAGGTCGGGCAGGCTGGGGTCGTAGTCGAGCCGCAGCCGCGGCGGCTGCGGCTCGGCCTGCAGCAGGTCGGCGACGCGCTGCAGCGGCTGATGGATGTTCACCGGCGCCAGCGTGGGCGCGCCGTCGTTGTGCAACAGGCGGCTGGCCAGCGCGCCCAGGCGATCGGCCTCATCGATGATCAGGCCGGCCAGCGCCTGCAGGTCCTCGCCGGTCACGCGCCGCTGCAGCAACTGCGCGGCACCGCGCAGGCCGGCCAGCGGGTTTTTCATTTCGTGCGCGAAACCACGCAACGTGGCCGACAGCGGCGACTGGCCCGACGGCGATTCGGCCAGCGCGTGCGCCTCCAGCAACAAGCCGCCATCGAGTGGTTGCAGCGCGATGTCGACCCGCGTTTGCCGACCGCTCACAGCGGTCAGCACCACTCCACGCAATTGCACCGGCCGCTGCTGCGCCAGACTCCGCTGTGCCTGCCGGGAGGCATCGCCCAGCACACCGGCCAGCGGCTGGCCAAGCGCGCTGCGCGGCCCCCATTCCAGCCATTCGGCGAGCGCGGGGTTGAGCCATTGCAGACGCAGATCGGCGTCGACGAGGGCCAGCCCCGCCGCCATCTGCTCCGCACACGCCTGCCAGTCGCGGTCGCTCATTGCACCATTGTGGGTGTTGTTTACATTTGGTGCAATAGCCCTGATGTGTATGGCGTGCGGTCTACTGCATCGCGGGGCAAATTCCGTCGTGGAACATCGGCTTGGCACCGTTTATACCGGGCATTCACCCTGCGGTGGGCACTGTGGCGGGACACGCCGCGAGCGTGTACCGACGCCACGAAAGAGGGCCTCCAACATGCACGAATCCATCCAGTTGGGCGACATGGTTTTCGTCTCCGACGGGGGCGAAGGCATCGGCTCGGTGCGGGAGATCCGGCCGGAGCCGCCGGAGTTGGTCATCTATATCGAGAATGCGGGCGACTTCGAGCTGCCGCTGTCGGCGGTGCGCGGCGTGCATTCGGGCAAGGTGGTGCTGGACTGCGCGCGGCTGGAGCCACGGCTGCGCGAGGCGACACGCCATGTGCGCGATGCGGCGGACCCCTCCTACCAGGCGCGCGGCAACGGGGTCGATGAGGAGGAATAGCGGCGTCCGGACAAGGTTCGATAGATGAACCACGGCATCTGCCACTCCCTCCGCAGCCGGTCAGCGGACAGGTCGCGACATACAATGCCTGCATGATGACCGCCGATTGCCGCGCCGCATGATCGACAAGGACGAGACACGGCTCAACCGCCATTTCCATCGCATGGAAACCCAGTTGCCCGGGTGGATTGCGCGGCCGATACGATGGCTGCGCGTGCCCTCGTCGCGCTGGGTCCGCGTGCCGGTGGGCCTGCTGCTGATTGCCGGGGGCATCTTCAGCGTTTTGCCGATACTGGGCCTGTGGATGTTGCCGCTGGGGCTGTTGCTGCTGGCCGAGGACCTGCCCTTTCTGCGCCGCCCGATGTTGCGGACCCTGCTGTGGGTGGAGCGCCGCTGGCTGCGCTGGCGACGCTCGCGCCGACGTCGCTGATCAGTCGGGCGTGGCGGAGCTGGACTCCGCCTTGCCGCCCGCGTCCAGTTCCGCGAATTCCTCGTCGGACAGCGTGATGCCGGCCGCGGCCACGTTCTGTTCCAGATGGCTGACCTTCGACGTGCCGGGGATCGGCAGCATCACCGGGCTGCGCCGCAGCAGCCAGGCCAGCGCCAATTGGCCGGGCGTGGCGTCATGCGCGGCGGCGATGCGATCGAGCAGCCCGCCCTTGCCGGCCAGGCTGCCGGCGGCCAGCGGATACCACGGGATAAAGCCGATGCCGTGTTTTTCGCAATGGTCGAGCACGTCCTCGCTGCCGCGATCGACCAGGTTGTAGCGGTTCTGCACGGTGGCTACGGGGAACACGGCGGACGCCGCAACCACGTCATCCACCGACACCTCACTCAGGCCCGCGTGGGCGATGATGCCCTCGTCCAGCAACGCCTTGATCGCGCCGAACTGCTCATCGCGCGGCACCTTGTTGTCGATGCGGTGCAACTGCCACAGACCGATCTGCTCCACACCCAGCCAGCGCAGGCTTTTCAGCGCCTGCTGACGCAGGTATTCGGGGCGACCCAGCGGCTGCCACTGGTCCGGCCCGCTGCGGGTCAGCCCGGCCTTGGTGGCCACCAGCATGCCGGGATACGGATGCAGCGCTTCGCGGATCAACCCCTCGGACACATCGGGCCCGTAGGAATCGGCGGTATCGATGAAATTGACGCCCAGCTCGGGCAGTCGCCGCAGCGTGCGCAAGCACTCGGCCTTGTCCGCCGGTAGCCCCCAGATGCCCTTGCCGGTGATGCGCATGGCGCCGAAACCGAGGCGATGGATGGCGGTATTTCCGCCGATCTTGAAAGTGCCCGATGAGGCGGCGTTTGCGTTGGCCATGGCGTTGTTCCTGCGGGGATGTGAGGGGCGGCCGCGCCACGAGATGCGGCCAACGGCGACCACCAAGGTTACGCCGACCACATGAAACGCGGGCGAAAGTGTGCCCGAATCCGCCGCCCCAAAACGACCACGGACGCCGCAGCGTCCGTGGTCTTCCCGCATGAATCGCCTGTTACAGCGAGTAGTACATCTGGAACTCCAGCGGGTGCGTGCTGGCGCGGTACTTGGTGACTTCCTTCATCTTCACTTCGATGTAGGCATCGATGAAGTCGTCGGTGAACACGCCACCGGCTTTCAGGAAGTCACGATCCTTGTCCAGCGCTTCCAGCGCGGCGTCGAGGCTGGAGCAGACCTGCGGGATGTTCTTCTCTTCTTCCGGCGGCAGGTCGTACAGGTCCTTGTCGGCCGGGGCGCCCGGGTCGATCTTGTTGATGATGCCGTCCAGGCCGGCCATCATCAGCGCGGTGAACACCAGGTAGCCCGACTGCATCGGGTCGGGGAAACGCACTTCGATGCGACGGCCCTTGGGGCTGGCCACGTACGGGATGCGGCAGCTGGCGGAGCGGTTGCGCGCCGAATAGGCCAGCATCACCGGCGCCTCGAAACCCGGCACCAGGCGCTTGTAGCTGTTGGTGGTGGAGTTGGAGAACGCGTTGATCGCCTTGGCGTGCTTGAAGATGCCGCCGATGTACCACAGCGCCATCTGCGACAGGCCGCCGTAGAGGTCGCCGGCAAACAGGTTCTCGCCATTCTTCGACAGCGACTGGTGCACGTGCATGCCGCTGCCGTTGTCGCCGACCAGCGGCTTGGGCATGAAGGTGACGGTCTTGCCGTTCTGGTGCGCCACGTTCTTGACCACGTATTTCATGGTGATCAGCTCGTCCGCCTTCTTCACCAGCGTGTTGAATTTGACGCCGATCTCGCACTGGCCCGCGTTGGCCACTTCGTGGTGATGCACTTCGACGGTCTGGCCCAGCGACTCCAGCACCTTGCACATGTCGGCGCGCAGGTCACCCAGCGAATCGACCGGGCTGACCGGGAAATAGCCGCCCTTCACGCCCGGGCGGTGGCCGGTGTTGTTGCCGTCGTACTTGTAGCGCGACGACCAGGCCGCCTCTTCGGAGCCGATCTCGTAGAAAACGCGACCCGGGTCGTTCTGGAAACGGATGGAATCGAAAATGAAGAATTCCGGCTCCGGCCCGAAGAATGCGGTGTCGGCGATGCCGGTGGATTTCAGGAACGCCTCGCCGCGCTTGGCGATCGAGCGCGGATCACGGCCGTAGGCCTGCATGGTGCTGGGCTCCAGCACGTCGCAATGCAGGATCAGCTGCACGTGCGCGCTGAACGGATCCAGATGCGCGGTTTCCGGGTCCGGCATGAGGATCATGTCCGACTCGTTGATGCCCTTCCAGCCGGTGATCGACGAACCGTCGAACATCTTGCCGTCCTCGAACGTGGACTCATCGATCTGATGCGCCGGGAACGTGACGTGGTGGTGCACGCCGAGCATGTCGGCAAAACGGAGATCGACGAACTCGACGTCGTGTTCCTGGATCAGGTCGAGCACTTTCTGAGCAGTCATGGAGCAACCTCGAATGGAATGGGCGGATGAGCTTTAGCAAACGGTGTGCCAACGGCACAGTAGCGGGAAAACCGCATGCCGTGGGGCTTCGCGCGCCATGAGGCTGACAGCAAAGTCCCTTAACGGTGCAGCATGGTGCCTCATTTCACCAGCTTGGTGCATGTGCTGCCGCCGACGCCGTTCCACGCCGAGGACGACGTGGCGCGGCGTCCCCGATTCAGAACGCCTTGCTGGCGCTGATCACCGCCGTGGCCCGGCCCAGGTAGTGGCCCATCGCGTTGGTGTAGACCGACCGCCGCGCGTTGGTGTCGTAATAACCCAGCGCCACCGCGTAACCGTGGTCGAAGTTGCGGGTGAGGCCCAGCTTCCAGTCGCTGTAGCTGGCGGCGCTGGCGCCGGCGATCCGCTGGCGGCCGGCGTGGGCGTTGACCAGCCAGCCCGGGGTGAACTCCCAGTTCCAGGAGAGATCGACGTAGCTGCTGTTGCGGCTGTCCGCCACCCCGAACGCGTTGCCCAGCGTCTGCGAATATTTCAGCGTCAGCGCGCGCCAGCCTACCGCGGCGTAGGCCTCCAACGTGTACGGCCGGGTGTAGCCGTGCGGATAGCTGCCCGGGTAGTAGTACTCGTACAGGCCGCCGTCGAGCGTCCAGTCGTCGCCAACCTTGGTGCGGTAACCGGTATAGACGTCCAGTTCCACGCTGCTGGAAACCCGCGCGCCCGGCGCGGACGTATCGGACAGCCAGCTGATGCTGCTGCCCCAGCCGCCCACGTACCAGCCGCTGGCATGGTCGTATTCCAGGCCGGCCTGCAAGGCCGGGTCGCGGTCGCTCTGCGAGAGGCCGCGGAACAGATAGTCATTGACGACGGTGACATTGCCGATGGTGGCGCTTTCGGCCGCCATGAGGGTCGGTGCGGTGCAAAGGGCCAGCGCTGCTGCACCAAGGTGGATCAGTTGCCTGGTTCGTTTCATCGTTGCGACTCCCGCTTTTCCAGCTGCCCGGCCAAGCGCCGGGTCCGCAGAATGCGATCCGGCCGCCGGGCCATGCTGCACAGCAATATGCGGGCCATCGCGCATGCGGCGATGCCACGAACCCCTTCCCGGCGTGGTTCAGCCGGGTAAACGCACCGACACCTGGTACTGCCGGCCGGCCTCCACATCGCGGACAACGGCGCCTTCCAGCACCTTGCCGTCCACGATGATGGACGTCTCCTTCCGCCCAGCCTCACGCGCCATCTCGATCACGAATTCCGCCCCGCGGAACGTGCGCACCACCCGCGCCGATGGCCAATCCGCCGGCAACTGCGGCGCGATGCGCAAGCCGTCGGCCTGCCCCTGCAAACCGAACAGGCCTTCGACCAGGCAGCGGTAGACCCACGAGACCGTGCCGGTATTGAACAGCTGGCTGGAGCGGCCGGCCGTGCGCGGAAACTGGTAATACGCGCCGCGGTAGTAGTTGGGGATGAACACCGGCAGCTGGCCGCGCCGCAGGTAGTCGTCACCATCCGGGCCGGGGATCATCTGCCGCAGCAGGCGGTAGGCGCGCTCGGATTCGGTGATGTCGTACAGGCTGTAGATGTAGAAGATCGCCGCGTGGTTGTAGACCGCGCCGTTCTCCGCCGAGCCCGGATATTTCTGCGTCACCCGGCCCACGTCGTCACGCATGGCGGTAAACGCGGGCGCGAACATCATCACGCCATACGGCGTTTCGAGCTGCTGCTCGATTGCCTGCAGCATCTTTTCGCGCTGCGCGTCGTCGGCGGTGCCGGCCAGGATCGCCCAGCTCTGCGGGTTGAGGAAGATCCGGCCCTCGGCATCCTTGCGGGTGCCGAAGATCACGCCGTCGTCGGTAATGCCGCGGGCGAACCATTCGCCATCCCACAGCTGGCCGTTCACTGCTTCATTGAGCTGCTGCGCACCCTCGCGGAACGACTGCGCCAGCTTGGGCTGCTGTCGCGCGTCGCACACGGCGGCCCACAGTTTCAGGGCGTAGCTGGTGGCCACCGACAACCAGCCGGACACCCCCTTGCCCTTGTAGCCGACCATGTTCATCGGGTCGCACCAGTCGCCCTGGGCGATCAGGCTCAAGCCGCGCTCGTCGCGCACGTCCAGCAACCAGCGCATCGCGGCGCTGATGCGCTCGAACACGCTCAGGGTACGGCCGTCGGTCACGCCGGTGACCGGCTCGTCCAGCAGCGCGTAGTCGCCGGTTTCGTCGAGGTAGGCCTGCAGGCAGACCGGCAGCCACACGCAATGGTCGGTGTGCGGGATCTGGTTGATGTACTTCAGCTCGGCGCCTTCGATCAGCAGGATGCCGTCGGGCATGGCGCCGCTCTCCTCCTGCTGGCTCAGGGCATGCAGGAAGGCCGAGCGCGTCACCGCCGGGCGGATGTAGCTCATGCCCATGTTGTCCTGCAGGTAATTGCGGGTCTGCGGATCGGTGCTGAGCCGGTTGACGTCGGCGTGATAGAACATCTGGCGCGGCAGCCAGTGGTTCACGAAATTGTTCAAGGCGGCATCGGGCGTGTCGATCTGGATGCAGCCACGCCCCTGGCTCACGTAATCCGAATACTCGCGTCGGGTATCGGCGAAACCCGCCTCGCTCAGGTACTTCTCGCGCAGTGCGCGGATTTCCGCGTCGTCGAAGGCGGGGCCGAAAATGAAGCGGTACTGCTGCGACTCGTCCGGCGCAAAGCCGTGGCGGTACTGCAGCACCGCCGCCGGGGTTTCGTAGCGCGCATCGCCACCGTCCAGCGTCTCCTGCTGCACGCCGCTGGGATGATGCAGGCCACCCTCGCCCTCGAAGGTTTCCTGCTTCGCCTCCCACGCGTCGGGCGCGCGTTCATGCAGGAAGAAGGTCTTGTCCTTGAAGTCCTTCTGCTTGAAGTAATCGGCCACCTTCTGATACGGCGCGACGCTGCTGGCCACCACGCCGCCCAAGTCGGCGCGGTACTCCGCCGACTGGTTCATCCACGACATGTAGCCGATGGGAAAGTACGGGTAGATGCTCAGCTTGCGCGCACGGCCGGACAGGTTGCGCACCGTGAGCGTCCACAGCTCCACCACGTCGTTCACCGGCAGCGACACCGCCATCTCGACCTCGATGCCCGCACAGACCACGCGCCACGCGATGTCGCCCTTGCCCGCGGAGAACGTGAAGCTTTCCGGCGTGGCCCGCACCGGCTCATGCGGCGCCGAGAAGATCTCGCCGGACTCCTCGTCCTTGATGTAGAAAAAGCGCCCCGGATGATGCGCGTAATACGGCTGCTCCGGCTGCATGAACGTCTTCGCTTCCAGGTTCGGCGCATGCGCGTACTTGGCCGGCTCCGGCTGCATGAATTGCGCCACGGCATAACCGCGGCAATTCATCTGCATCATCATGCGCCGGTTCCACAGGAAGCCGGCCGCGCGCGGCATCGCTACCGCGCTGTGCAATTCGAAACGTTCGCCATCGGCGCTGGGGTTAAGCATCTGAAACCGCTCCGCTGATCTAAAGAATGGTCAAACCGTGGATTTGCGCGCCAGCAATTCCGTCTGCACGCGCACCAGCGTTTCGTCGTCCAGCGTGTACAGACGCATGACGAATGCGGCGATGAGTGCGATGACGCCGGGGATGACGGTCAGCAGCAGCACGATGCCCAGCTGCGACGCGCCCGACTGGGCTTCGTTCGCCACGTAGCCCATCGCCGCCAGCATCCACGCAATGACCGCCGACGCGATCGCGCCGCCCAGCTTCTGCGAGAACGTGGCCGCGGCAAACGTCATCGCGGTGGCGCGACGGCCGGTTTTCCATTCGGTGTAATCAGCCGTGTCGGCAAACATCGAGAAGGCCAGCGGCGACTTGGGCCCGAGGAAGAAGCCGATCAGCGTGTTGATGCCGAACATCAGCCAGATCGCGTCCTTCGGCACGAACACCATCACGCAACTGAGCACGCCGACGGCCGCCATCAACAGCATCATCAACTTCTTCTTGTCGATGAAGCGGGTCATCAACGGCGTGCAGGCGGCGCCGATGGCCAGTGCAATGGAGTACGCGGCCAGGAAGGCGCCGGTCAGGTCGGCCTGCCCCACGTAATACTTCATGTAATAGACCGAGGCACCCGCGCGCATCACGATGGTGGTCATGATGATCAGCGCCAGCGCGAAGAGCACCAGCCATGGGCGGTTGTCCAGCAGGTCCCTGATGTCGCCCATCACCGCGGACTTCTGTTCGCGCGGCGGCGAGATGCGCTCGCGGGTGGTGAAGAACACCGTCATGAACATGATCGCCGCGGCCACGCCGTACGCCGCCATGGTCAGCTGCCAGCCGAGCTTGTCGTCGCCCTGGCCAAACCACTTCACCATGTCCAGCGTGAAGTAGTTCACCAGCGTGGTGCCGGTGAAGGCGGCGATGAAGCGGAAGCTGATCAGCGTGGTGCGATCCTGGCTGTTGGCGGTGATGACGCCGGACAGCGCCGAATAGGGCGTGCTGAGGATGGTGTACATCAGCATCATCAGCGAATAGGTGCCGTACGCCCAGATCAGTTTGCCGCCCTCACCCAGATCGGGCGTGGTGTAGGTCAGCACGCCTGCCGCCGCCATCGGTACGGCGGCAAACAGCAGGTAGGGGCGGAACTTGCCGAAGCGCGACCTGGTGCGGTCGGCAACGGCGCCCATCGCCGGGTCGGTAAAGGCGTCGATGATCTTGGTGATCAGGATCATGGTGCCGACCGCCGCGGCGGGCAGGCCCATGGTGTCGGTATAGAAGATCAGCAGGAACGCGGAGATATTGGCCCAGTAGAAGTTGAAGCCGACATCGCCGATGCCATAACCGATCTTCTCTTTCAGGCCGATCCTGACACTGGCTAACTCGTGCTCTGTTTGCGCCACGTTGACGTCTCCCGATGCTTGGTACGTTGGATGTGCGGTCGCGTATCGGCCGGTTTCGCGGCCGCAGTGCATTGCGACAAGTCCTCCCTTCAGCGCTCTCCGGGCAAAACACGACGTTGGCGCGCGCTTTCCGTGGAAAGCGCCCACGTCCTGGATCGGCGGTGAGATGGAGCGGGTGGCGCGACAGGTACCCGCCAATCGTCGCATGGAAATGGCCGTCCATGACAAATCGCGCCCTCGCCGCCGACAGCGGGAACGTGCAGGCAGCGCTTCGATTACCATGCGCCGACGCCAGCCGGCGCTTTCAGTGAAGGATCACCATGAGCAGACATTCCAGGCGCGATACCGCCCGTGACGCGTTGGAGCGCGTCGTGCAACCCGTGGCGGAGACGCGCGAACTGCTGCACCGCGACGGCGAGCTGAAGCCGGGGCTGGGCAAGATCAGCGGCGTGATCGCGCTGTCGCTGGGCTTCCTGTGCCTGCTGGCGGTGGCGGCCTTCCACTTTCCGCAATACCTGACCACGCCGGACCTGCGCCACAAATACTCGGTCGACGTCTTGCGCCAGGTGTTGCTGGTGGGCCTGCTGGTGGCCGGCGGCATGTCGCTGGGCAATGTGATCCTGGGCCGCCAGCGCAATCTCAACATCATGGCGTTCGTGCTGGTGATCGCGGCGGTGGCGCTGGGCGGTTCGCGGGTGCCGGTGGGCGAATTTCCCGACCACACACCGTACATCGGGCTGGACTGGTTCATCCTGGACCTGCTCGGCTCCACACTGATCTTCGTGGTGATCGAGAAGCTGTTTCCGCTGTACAAGGGCCAGGCGATTTTCCGCAAGGAATGGCAGACCGACCTGAAGCATTTCGCGGTGAATCATTTCATCGTGGGGCTGGCGCTGCTGACGGTGAACTTCCTGCTGCACCACATGTTCGGTTGGCTGGTCAGCAGCGATTTCCAACAGACCGTGCAGCACATTCCGTTCCTGCCGCAGTTGCTGCTGTGCGTACTGGTGGCCGACCTGGCGCAGTACTGGACGCACCGCGCGTACCACGAGGTGCCGTTCCTGTGGCGCTTCCACGCCGTGCACCACAGCGTGAAGACGATGGACTGGCTGGCCGGCTCACGCCAGCACATGCTGGAGCTGATCTTCACCCGCGTCTGCGTGCTGGCGCCGCTGTACATCCTGGGTTTTTCCGAGGCGGCGATGAACGGCTACATCCTGATCGTGGGTTTCCAGGCGGTGTTCAACCACGCCAACGTGCACCTGCCGTGGGGGCCGTTGAAGTACCTGCTGGTAACGCCGGATTTCCACCACTGGCACCATGCCTCCGACGACGAGGCGATCGACAGGAACTACGCCGCGCACTACGCGTTTCTCGACTACCTGTTCGGCACCGCGGTGAAGTCGAAGAACAAGTTTCCCGAACGCTATGGCGTGGTTGGCGATTACATGCCCGAAGGCTTCGTGAAGCAGCAGATGTTTCCGTTTCGGTCCGGAAAAAAGGATGTCGACACCGCCGGCTGATCGTCGACGCAATGCAACAATCGTTGTGCGGTGCGACGCGCCGCACGGTGCGCCGCACCATGCCATCCCCCCGGCACTTCGGCCCTTCCGAACCGCCCCTGACACTGCTACGGTTACCGCTAACATTTTGGGGGAACCGTATGCCCATCCATCGATTCAACCTGATCCATCGCGCGCGGTTGCTCCTGCTGACGGCCAGCGCCTTGACCGCCGTCGCCGCACTTCCCGCAATGGCAACGTCTGCCGAAACAGACGGCCAAACCCTGAGCTTGAACGACAAGGGTTACTTCGCGTCCCGCGGTTTCGACGTACTGGTGTACAGCAACTGGTACGACGGCCTGTTCAGCGATGCCAAGATGAGCGGCGTGGAGATCATCCACCACGATCAGCGCACGGCCACCAACGGCGACATCCGGTTGTCGGCCACGCCCGACCAGTGGGACCCGATCGGCAAACTGGTGAGCCGCAAGGTGGATCAGGCCAAGGGCACGATCGACACCCACCTGTCTTATCCGGATTACCACTTCGACTACCGCATCCACGCGCGCCAGGACGGCGACAAGGTCGTCATCAGCGTGATCCTGGACAAGCCTTTGCCGGCGGCGCTGGACGGCAAGGCCGGGTTCAACCTGGAGTTCCTGCCCGCCACGTATTTCCACCACAGCTATTTCGCCGACGGCGTGGCGCACCCGTTCCCGCTCTACCCCGCCAGCGCCATGACGCAGCCGACCGAGGGCCAGCGCGCCGAGCCATTGCCCATGGCCAGCGGCCAGCGCTTCGTGCTGGCGCCGACCGACCCGCAGCAGCGGGTGACGGTCAGTGCCGCGAACGGCACGATGAGTTTCTACGACGGACGCAACCAGGCGCAGAACGGCTGGTTCGTGTTGCGCCAGATGATTCCCGCCGGCAAGACCGGCACGGTGCTGCAGTGGACACTGTCCGGCAGCACCGACCCGAACTGGATACGCCCCACCGTGATCGGCCACTCGCAGGTGGGCTACGCGCCCGCCCAGCCGAAGGTCGCCGTGCTGGAGCACGACCCGAAGGCGCCGATGAGTGGCGAGGCGCGGTTGCTGCGCGTCACGCCCGATGGCAAGGAAACGGCCGTGTTCAGCGCCGCACCCAAGCCCTGGGGCGATTACCTGCGCTACGGCTACGCCCGCTTCGATTTCAGCAGCGTGACCCAGCCCGGCCTTTACGTCATCGACTACGACGGCCAGCGCACCGCGCCGTTCCCCATCGCCAAGGACGTTTTCTCGGCGGCCTGGCATCCCACGCTGGACGTCTATCTGCCGCAGCAGATGGACCACATGCGGGTGAATGAGGCCTATCGCGTATGGCATGGCGACCCGCACCGCGACGACGCACGGCAGGCACCGGTCAACCACGAGCATTTCGACCTCTACGCCCAGGGCCCCACGACCGACACCGCGTTCAAGCCCGGCCAGCACATTCCCGGCCTGAACGTGGGCGGCTGGCTGGATGCGGGCGATTACGACATCCGCACGCAGACGCAGTACGCGATCGTGCGCACGCTGGTGCACACCTGGGAGGATTTCCACCCCGAACGCGACACCACCAGCGTCAACTGGACCGCCCGCCGCGTCGACATGCACCGCCCCGATGGCGTGCCTGACATCCTGCAGCAGATCAAGCACGGCACCGTGCAACTGGTCGCCCAGTTCGACGCTGTCGGCCATGCCATCCACGGCATCATCGCGCCGGACCTGGTCCAGTACCGCCACCTGGGCGATGCGGTGACCAAGACGGATGGCCTGGTCTACGACCCGTCGCTGAAGGAAGGCGAGGTCAAGGACGGTCGCAGCGGCACGCCGGATGACCGCTGGGCGTTCACCAGCAAATCGAGTGCGCTCAACTACGGCTCGATCGGGGCACTGGCCGCCGCCTCGCGCGCCCTGCACGACATGGACCCGGCGCTGGCGAAGAAATCGCTGGCCATCGCGCAGAAGGTGTGGGCGCAGGAACAATCGCATGCACCGGATCTCTACCGCCACGGCAACACCACCGGCGGCCCGTTGCAGGCGGAGGAATTCAACGCCGCGGTCGAACTGCTGATCGCCACCGGCGACCAGCAATACGCCACCCGGATCACCGCCCTGTGGCCGTGGATCGCCGAGCATTTCATCTTCACCGCCACCGAAGCCGTTCGCGCGCTGCCGCACATGCCGGCCGCTTACCGCGGCCAGCTCGAAACGGCCGTCCGCGCGTATGCGAAGCAGCGGGCGTCGATCAGCCAGGCCAACCCGTACGGCGTGCCGATCACGGACGGCGGCTGGGCCGGCAATGGCGCCGTCGTGCGCCTGGCCATCACCGATTACGTGCTGCACAAGGCGTTCCCGGACATCGTCGACGACAAGGGCGTGTTCCGCGGGCTGGATTACCTCTACGGCACCCACCCCGGCTCGAACCTGTCGTTCGTTTCGGCCGTCGGCGCGCGATCGAAGGAAGTGGCCTACGGCCATAACCGCGCCGACTTCAGCTTCATCGCCGGCGGCGTGGTGCCGGGCGTGCTGATCGTGAAACCCGACTTCCCGGAGAACAAGGAAAACTGGCCCTTCTTCTGGGGCGAGAACGAATACGTCACCGACCTGGGCGCGTACTACATCTACCTGGCCAACGCCGCCGACACCCTGGTCGAGGGCAACCAGCCGGCACGGTAGACGAGCTTGGCCGCTCCGGCATAACCGTTTCCCGCGGGGAGGATGGTCAGTCCACGGACTGATCGCCCTCCCTTTTTTTCGCCTTCATTTGATCGCGAACCGACCGCCAGGCCGCCACTGCTATGCTTTTTTCCGGCCTTCAGGAGACAACGCGGATGCGCCTTCCATCGCTTTCCCTGGCTTTGCTTGCGCTGCTCTCGATGGCCACCGCCGCCCACGCGACCGGTACCGCGGTGCCGCTGTGGCCCAGCGTCGCGCTGCCCGACGGCGCAAGGCAGGGACAACTGCCAGCACTGACGGCCTATATCCCCGCCTCCAATCCCACGAAAACCGCAGTGGTGATCTGCCCGGGCGGCGCGTATCACGCGATGGCGCTGGATTGGGAGGGCGTGCTCGTCGCGCAGTGGTTCAACCAGCACCACGTGGCGGCGTTCGTGCTGCAGTACCGCCATGGCGACGGACACCATTACCCGCAGCCGATCGACGACGGCCGCCGCGCGGTGCGCTGGGTGCGCGCGCACGCGAAAACCTATCAGCTGGACCCGCAGCACATCGGCATCATGGGCTTCTCCGCCGGCGGGCATGTGGCCGCCACTGTCTCCACCCATTACGACCCGACAACAGCGCTGTTGCACGACGCCGTGGGGCAGGCGTCGGCGCGACCGGATTTCACGATACTGGCCTATCCCGTCATCACCATGGACGAGGCCTTTACCCACCTGGACTCGCGCGAGCACCTGATCGGCCTGCACCCGTCACCGGCGCTGGTGCGCGAGCTGTCCAACGAGACGCAGGTCACCACCGATACGCCGCCGGCTTTCATCTACGTCACCGACGCCGACACCCTGGTGCCGCCGGAAAACAGCATCGCGTACTACCTCGCGCTGCATCGGCAACATGTGCCGGCCGAACTGCACGTGTTCCGCACTGGCAAGCACGGCAGCGGCCTGGGCCAGCACGAACCGCTGCTGAGCATCTGGCCCGAGCTTCTGGCCCGCTGGATGGCTGGCCTGGGCTATATGGAACAAGGCTGAGTGGCAACGCCCATCGGCCGAAAGCCCCCGAATGATCCCCGTTTCCGCCGCCACGTAGCGCTGAGGAATCCATGAGAACGCCAAGCTTCGTCCGTGCCACCGCCGTCGGCGCCCTGTTCGCCATGCTCTGTCCCCTTGCCGCGAATGCCGTCGATGCCGCGCCTGCGCCGCCGCCAACCCGCCTGTACGACGCGCCCGACGCACCGCCTTTCACGGTGATCGACGGCCGCGGGGCCAATGCGCCGGTGGATGCGAACGGCAACTTCGTGATCGGCCCCGACTACGTGCCGGCACCCGAACTTGCCGTGCGCCAGGGTGTGCCGCAGGGAACGGTGCAGCAGTTCGTCATGGATTCGAAGGACAGCAGGTTCTACCCGGGCATCGGTCGCGACGTGTTCGGCACCGTCGATCCCGCGAACCCGAAGACCCTGATCGTGGCCACCCATGCCGCGCCGTACCAGCGCACCATCACCGTCTACATTCCGCAGCAGTACCGGCGCGGCACCGCGGCGCCCTTCATCGTCACGCACGACGGGCCGGCGTTCGGCGCACCCGACATGATGCTGCCCCACGTTCTCGACAACCTCATCGCCGACAAGCGCGTGCCGGTGATGATCGCCGTGATGATCCAGAACGGCGGCGGCGACGCGCAGGGCAGCGAACGCGGCCTCGAGTACGACACCTTGTCCGGCAAGTTCGCCGAGTTCATCCAGGCGGAAGTGTTGCCGCAGGTCGAGAAACGCTACGGCGTCACCTTGACGGACGATGCGGACGGCCGCGCCACGATGGGCTGCAGCTCCGGCGCCGCGGCCGCCTTCACCATGGCCTGGTATCACCCGCAGTGGTACCACCGCGTCATCAGTTACTCGGGCACGTTCGTGAACCAGCAGTGGCCGTTCAACCCGCAAACGCCCGATGGCGCATGGGGCTATCACGGCAAAGACGGCCTGATCGCGACGAGCGCCACCAAGCCCATCCGGCTGTGGATGGATGTTGGCGATCGCGACCTGTTCAATCCCAACATCATGCGCGACGGCATGCATGACTGGGTCAGCGCCAACCACCGCATGGCCACCGTGCTGAAAGACAAGGGCTACCAGTATCAATATGTGTTTGCGCGCAATTCAGGCCATTGCGACCGCAAGGTGCGCGAACAGACGCTACCTGAGGCGCTGGAGTGGGTTTGGCGAGGCTACGGACGGTAAACCGTCGAGAGAAATTTCGACGGCGGAACGCCGAAGTGTTTCTTGAACGCCGCGGCATATGCGCTGTGGCTTTCATAGCCGCTGCTCAACGCGACCTGCGTGATGGGCGCGCCACCGAGAAGCGTGGTGATCGACGACATCAAGCGCAGTTGCTGGCGCCAACGCCCGAAGGTCATGCCGGTGCCTTTGCGGAAGTGGCGGTGAAACGTCTTGGAACTCATGGCCAGCGATGCCGCCCAATCGTCGGCGGAGAAGACGTGGGCCGGGTCCCTGACCAGGCTGCCGCACACCTGCTGCATCGGGCCGTCGACCGGCCACGGCAAATGAAAAGACAGCGGGCGCTGGCCGCCCAGTTCTTCCAGGAACAGCGCCGACAACAGCGCCTCGCGCCGTGAATCGGAGCGGCCGGCTATCGGCTGCGCCAGCTCACCAATCAGCGCCTTCAGCAGCGCCGAAACGTGCAGCACGCCATCCATGAAAGGCAGGCCATCGGCCACCTCCTCGTCCACGAAAATGCCGTACACGCGCACCGGCGTGTGCATGACCAGGCGATGTTCCACATGCGGGCGCAACCACACCGCCGCGGTGGGAGGCACCAGCCATTGACCGGTGGAAGCCTGCACCAGCATGACGCCCTCGGCCGCATACAGCAGATGGGCCCGGCCGTGATGGTGCGAGGGCACCACATGATGCGCCGGATACGTTTCGACAACGCCCGTCACCGGCAAGCCCGAGGACTCGTGGACGCTCAGGTCCAGCGCCCGGCTGCCATCCTGCGGTGAGGCAAATCCCATCGGCGGCCGGTGTCCATTTCGATAGAGCGGTTGTCCATTATTTTATGGATGGCCATATCGAACAAGCCTATATTCCCATGGTCAAACCGTTCCGCGCAGCGCGGCATGTATGCTCCGATGTTTCAATGGCGACGGCTGGCGTTGAACCCCGCCGTCGATCCCGGCACATTCACCGGCGCAGCCTTTCCGATTCACCCTGATCCCGACGCTGACGTATGGTCGAAACACCGGATCGGTCATTACCCTGTTCGAGGCTTCATCATGTTGGCAAACCCCGGCACCCGCTATCGTCCATTCCCCGCCATCGACCTGGCGGATCGGCAATGGCCCTCGCGTACGCTGACCCAGCCGCCGATCTGGCTTTCCACCGATTTGCGTGACGGCAACCAGGCGCTGTTCGAGCCGATGAACCGCGAGCGCAAGTTGCGCCTGTTCCAGGAATTGGTGCGCATCGGGTTCAAGGAGATCGAGATCGGCTTTCCGTCCGCCTCGACCACCGACTTCGAGATCGTGCGCCACCTGATCGATGACGGCCTGATTCCGGACGACGTCACGCCAATGGTCATCACCCAGCTGCGCGAGGACCTGATTGAAACCACCGTGCGCAGCGTGCAGGGCGCGCGCCGTGCCATCGTGCATCTGTACAACGCCATCGCGCCGGCCTGGCGCGAGATCGTGTTCGGCATGAGCCTGCCGCAGATCGTCGAGATGGTGGAGCAGCGCATCGGCTACCTCAAGATGCTCACGGCGCAGCAGCCGCAGACCGAGTGGGTGCTGCAGTATTCGCCCGAAACCTTCAGCATGGCCGAACTGGATGTCTCGCTGGCAGTCTGCAACGCGGCGATCAAGGCGTGGGACGCCGGCCCGAAGCGGCCGATGATCATCAACCTGCCCACCACCGTCGAGGTGGCCACGGCCAACGTCTTCGCCGACCAGGTCGAGTGGATGCATCGGCGGCTGGACCGGCGCGAGCACATCGTGCTTTCGGTGCACCCGCACAACGACCGCGGCACCGGCGTCGCCTGCGCCGAACTGGCCATGATGGCCGGCGCGCAGCGCGTGGAAGGCTGCCTGTTCGGCAACGGCGAGCGCAGCGGCAATGTGGACGTGGTGACCCTGGCGCTGAACCTCTACACGCAGGGTGTTTCCCCGGGGCTGGATTTCTCCGACATCACCGCCGTCGCCCGCATCGCCGAGGAAAGTACCGCCCTGCCGATCCACCCGCGCCATCCGTACGTGGGCGACCTGGTATTCACCGCGTTCTCCGGCTCGCACCAGGACGCGATTGCCAAGGGCTTCGCGGCACAGAAGGACGATGCCATCTGGCGCGTCCCCTATCTGCCCATCGATCCGAAGGACCTGGGCCGCACCTACGACAGCATCGTGCGGGTCAACAGCCAGTCGGGCAAAGGGGGCATCAGCTACCTGCTGCAGCGCGACCACGGCATCGTCATGCCGCGCCGCATGCAGGTCGAATTCAGCGCCATCGTGCAGGCCCTGGCCGACGCCAGCGAGACCGAGCTCAGCAGCGCGCAGATCTGGGCGCTGTTCGAGCAGACGTACCTGGAGCCATCACGGCAGCGGCCCGGCTTCATCTACCGCACCCACCAATGCTTCGACGCGCCCGAAGGCCAGTGCATCGAACTGCAATTGGCCGACACCGATGGGGTGCTGAAAACGTACCGGGCGGCGGGCAACGACCCCACCGCCGCCACGGTGGCCGCGCTTGGCATGCCGCTGCGCATCGACAGTTGCGAAGCACGCGGTCCCAGCGCCGAGGCGGGCAACGCGGCGCTCGCCATCGTGGAGATGGCCCGATCCGGCATCGCCGGATCGCGTTTCGGCGTGGGCCTGCACCCGGACGCCACCACCGCCTCCGTACTGGCCGTGCTGAGCGCGGCCGCCCGGCTCGCCACGGCGGACGCCCCGGCCGGGTGACGCCGCAACGCCTCGACCCGCGCCACGGACACAAGCCATGCCGGACACAAGCTCGAACCCGCTGCACAAACTCGTCGGCCACTGGCGCGGCAAGGAAACGATCCAGCCATCCCAATGGGGTGCCGGCGGCCCGGCGCAGGCGCAGGTGGCCTGTCGCGAGGCGCTTGACGGCAAAGCGTTCGTGCAGGATTACGAGGCCGAGCGCGACGGAAAAACCTGGCTCCAGGCGCACGCCATCTTCGCCCGCCGTGCCGAGGCCGCGGACTACAGCCTGTTCTGGTTCGACAGCCTCGGCTTCGCCCCGCAGGAACCGGCGCAGGGAACGTGGGACGGCCACGACCTTGCCTTCATCCGCACCTCGCCGCGCGGGCAAAGCCGCCACACGTACACCTTCATCGACGACGACACCTACGGGATGCGGCTCGAAAGCTCGTTCGACGGCGGCGCGACGTACGTCCTCGTCATGGAGGGTGTCTATACGCGAATCCATGACGAGCAACCCGGGCGGGAGCCGGCTTCGATGCCGCAGGCATAGGTCATTCCCGAGCGCCGCCGCGCGGCGGCCGCGGAAGCCATGCGTGCGGGCGACCGACGGACACCACCACAACCTCCATGGTTGCACCTCCTCGGGAGACACGACCTGCGAACGTGCAGGCTGTCCCCGATTCATGAATGGTGGAGATCCAACCCGGTGCTTCACCGACCACCAGGCGGATTATTTCTACCCGCACAAACAAACGAAGCGCCGCCGAAGCCGTCGACTTGAAAGCCTCGGCTTCGACGGCGCTACCGTCTTGCTACTCGCTCGGATCAGCAGCGATCAGAAGCGGTATTCCGCCGACAGGGCGAACATCGCCGTGTTGAAGGTCACGGATTCGTCGATACCCGCCTTGCTGCGGTAATTGTCGTAGCTCAACCCCAGGCTGAATTCGGGCGTCAGCTCGTAGCCGACGCCCGCACCTGCATACCAGCTGCCGTTCGTGCTGCTGGCCCGGTAGTTGCCGCCCTCGGGCGAACTGTCGTGGTCGCGCAACTTGACGTGCGACTGAAACGCACCCGCGCGCGCGGAGACGTACCAGACGTCGGCAAAGTGATACTTCACCTCGGCGCCGGCAAACAGGCCCGACGTCTCGACCGACATGTTCGACGAATAGCCGCCATTGTTGTTGGTGTAATCATCCGTGAGCTTGCCCAGGTTCACGTAGCCGCCTTCCACGCCGAAATCGACCGCCCAATGCCACACGTAACCGAAGCGCACGGCTGCCGCCGTGTCCTTCGCGTCCAAGTGTTCGCCAGGGGCGACGCCCAGCCGATATTGCGCCTGACCCACTTCGGCACCGACGTAGAAGTTGCCCGTGTCAGCAGCCAACGAAGCCGTCGATACGCTTGCCAATACCACGGCCAGGCTGGCGGCCAGAATGTGTTTCTTCATGATCAATCCTTGTGAAAAGAGCGATGCCGCCCCTGCGCCATGCGCGGAGTCCGGCAGTTGTACATACGTGCGGAAATACCGGGACCATCATCCTGATGCCATGCCACTCCTTTGCCCTGGGGGCGCTCGCGGGAATCGGCGGCGTGAGGACAGTGCGCCCTGACGCTTCCCAACGACAATGACGGATCACCCGCCGGGCACGCATGGCCCGATGGAATCCGTTTGGACGTCTATTCTAAAGCGCCGCCCGCATGCATAACAGGCGCTGGTTCACACAAAGAACTCGCACACGTCTTCCGCACCCGCATGGCTTGCCGGCTGTAGCAATTCGTTGAGGTCGCGTCGACGATGTCAGTAATCCGCGCCGGATCGTTGCAGCTGGTACGGTCGTTGCCGGTGTACCTGCTGGCGATCGGCTCATTCACCGGGTGCATCAAGTACGATCCGGGCAGAGGTTGCCGCCGCGGCCGCCGAGCAACATCCGAACCTCCTGGTTGCACCACCTCAGGTGACACGGCTTGCGAAAGTGCACGCCGCCCCTGTTTCATGAATTGCGGAGATCCAACAATGAAATGGCACAACATCGGCAGGGCCGTTCTAACCGGGCTGGTCGGGGTTGGCCTGGCACTGGGTGCCAGCGCGCAAACCCTCACATCGAATGCGACGGGAACCCACGACGGGTTCTACTACTCGTTCTGGAAGGATTCCGGCGACGCTTCGTTCGGCCTGAAGGCCGGTGGCCGCTACACCTCCCACTGGACGAAAAGCACCAATAACTGGGTCGGCGGCAAGGGCTGGAAAACCGGCCGCACCGACCGGGTCGTCCATTACTCGGGCACCTTCGGGGTGGATGACAGCCAGAACTCGTACCTGGCGCTCTACGGCTGGACCAGGAACCCGCTGATCGAGTACTACGTGATCGAAAGTTACGGCTCGTACAACCCGGCCAACTGCGAAGGCGGCACCGACTACGGCAGCTTCCAGAGCGATGGCGCCACCTACAACGTGCGCCGCTGCCAGCGCGTCCAGCAGCCGTCCATCGACGGCACCCAGACCTTCTACCAGTATTTCAGCGTGCGCACGCCCAAGAAAGGCTTCGGCGCCATTTCCGGCACCATCACCTTCGCCAACCACGTCAAGTTCTTGGCGAGCAAAGGCCTGACCCTGGGCACCCCCGATTACCAGGTGCTGGCGACCGAGGGCTATCAAAGCCGTGGCAGTTCCGACATCACGGTCAGTGAGGGTTCGGCGAGCACAAAGACGGGTAAATAGGGACCAACGTTTGGCCAAGTTTAAGGGGACGGAGGTAATTAAATGGCGCATGCCGGAGAAGACGCTGGGAAGGCTCGTTGCCTGCCTTCCACGCAGGCGGACAAGATTAAAGATTGGGATTTAATTACCTCCGTCCCTTTGGTTGGACTTTCAAAGCAACGCTATCGTATCGGCAAAGGGTGGCGCAGCGTGCTGTCGTCTAGCGTCTCGTTCACGGCAGGCGGCTGCGCTGGCGCTTAATTCCAGCGTTAGGTATAAAGGGGAGCGTGTGAAAATATCTCGATTACTAATAATCCTATTATTAATCTACTCAATTATATATGGAGTTCTATTTTGGCTAGCATATCAAGAAAAAATAGGGGAAAACGTAGATAATATAGCCGTAATAGGATTTAGTATTTTAGCTTTATTATGGTTAATTTTTGATGCTAAAGAGCGCGGGATTAGATTGCCGCCATGGATGTCTATTATCACATTGGCTCTACCCATGATTGGAGTTCCAATTTATTTAATTAAAACAAAGTTGAAATCGGAAAATAGTCGTATTGGTAAGTACTTAGGTTTTATTGCAATAATGTTTATTTTTTATATGGTTGGAACATATTTAGTCTAATTACAATGCCCAACAAAAGAAACAAAAAGGGGCCAGGTTCATTTATCGCCAAAATGATCGCGAATAAATGAACTCGGCCCCTTTTCTGGTTACCTCCGTCCCCTTTTTTGATCTGACCCCTTTTGTTTGCGGCTTCTTCTGTTTGCGGCTTCTTCAATATGGGTCGAACTTTATGCAAGTAATGCGCGTCTGATGCACGTGGAGCCTATTGATCACGACTGGCATTGCGGATCCAATTCGCTTGACGGTCACTTCACATTGAGGCCCACCCATCCCCGATGCATTCCCATTCTTCCCTACCAGCTGATACTTCTCACCGCTCTCTGGAATGAAGGAAATTATCGACCTGCAATAAGAATCCCTGAACAGCGGCGATGGCGAACCATAGGCATATGTTAGGTAAATCGTCTTGCCAGCATGCAATCTGACGCTCTTGGAAACGCCTGTCATGCCTACATAGCACCCTTGATCATTAACCGAATTGATAACCAGACTACCGCCACCGTTATCAACATACAGCTCCGACGAATCCTCCGATGCCGCTGGCTGCTTATATTGCACCCCAGAACAGGCTGACAAGAAAAGTAGCGAGATAAGTAAATAGCATTTCATAAAAAATCCTATCATTTGACAATGATTCGAGAAAAGGGGACGAGAAAATGGGGCGGAGAAAGTTAAGCGAAAGACGATTTAACTTCCTCCGTCCCCTTTTTGTCCTGTTTCAGCGCATGGTGGAGAAGACGCCGGAAAGGCCTGTTGCCTACCGCCCACGCGGGCGGCCAAGGTCAAAAATCGAGGTTTAATTACCTCCGTCCCCCTTGATTGTCTGTCCCCTTTGATAGGCCTGCCGGTCGTTTCGTGGGACCACCACTCCTACTTCGGCCAGTCAGTGCGGCGGGCGAAACCTTGGACCACCAATGAGTGATAGAAGAAAGATTGCCGCCCCCGGAACAAGAGCAATTATCCACCCCCTACCCAGAAAGGTGGACCTATAAAAATTTGATACGATTTCATGAAACCCATGACCTTCCACAAGAAGTCTCAAAGTTACCACCACAAAGCCGAGCGCAATAATAAGTAGCATTGCGATCAAGCCAAGGAGAAAAGCTACAATAAACTTTTTCATTTAATACCTTTTCCCGTATCTTTCTTGGCGTTGTTATTGTGGCTTTCTGTCTGTTCGATCGTGTAGTTGATGAATTCACTGGCCACACTACTAATGAAGTTCCCCCAAATAACCGGCCCCAGCGCTCCGGGCTGTCCTTGCGATAGCCGATTCGTCGCCAAGCCGCCCACACCATAGCCGGCCCCTGTCGTCATACCCCCCGTGGCCCCGCCGAGCCACACGTTGTCGTCCGTACCATTCGCTAGATTGCCGTATTCCGTATTCACCACCCCCGCGCCAGCGCCCAGAGCGGTGTTCCACCAAAAGCCACGCCCCAAGCCGAGATAGCCGGAGGCTGCTGAGGTGCCCACTTCGACGAGGTTGATGTGGCCATCGTTCTTTGCCGCCTGCGCTCCCGCGTTGACCACCGCGCCGGTTGCCGCCGTACCCGTGCGCGTGGTGAGTGCGTATTCCAGTACGTTACCTATCCGTGTACCTGCGGTTGCCTCGACGGCGACATTACCCAAGCCCCCCGTCAATCCCGCCACCATGCCGTTTAGCGTGAGTTTGCCCTGGAACGCCAAAAAGTCCTTACCGCTTTGCTGTTTCGCTTGATAGATGGCCTCGTCCATGGCCTGTGACTGTGGTTCCCCGGAGTTGTAGTTGTTTCGTCCAGCACGTAGTACTGCTCCAAGCTGTAGCCCGCGGCTGGCAGCAGCGCACCCAAACCGCCGTTGTCGTCGCTGTTCAGCCGCTGGTATAGCGCATATCCATTGATGTTCGGGTCGGCACGTTGTTCGGCGTTGGCATACGACATGTCGTAATACGTCCCCCCGATCCATTCGCCGAACGAGTCATTCTGGATGAACGCCTCAGCCGCCGCGTCCAACGGCGCGCCGTCGAACTTGGCGTTAAACGTGTCGTCTTGCAACCGCTGCGCAGTAACCAGCAAGGTCTGTCTGGCGTTGTCGATCCACTGGTCCTGTTGATCCTGCGGCAGCTGGCTCAAAGTGCAGCCACATTGCTGCTCGGCGAAAGCCTCGGCCTGTGATTGCAGGTGTTGCACATAGTCCGGATGCAACTGCCGGTTGTACTTCTCCCCATCGAGTGCCGTTGTCACACCCGCACCACCACCCACGGCACCACCCACAGCCGCACTGGCCAGCTCCATCAACGTCCTGCCTTCGGCGCTGTTGGGGTCGATGTGGTGATCGGCGAGGTAGTTGGCCATCGCCCCACTGGCTGCTTCACTCGCCGCCGCACCCAGCGCACCCTGTGCGGTGTCGCCGCCGCCCAACGCGGCGGTCGCTGCGCCGACCAGGCCATGCAGCAGGATCTTGTTGGTGCCACCATCGCGCCACGCTTTTTGCTCTTCGTCCGTGGTCGCGTGGTCGGCCATGTAGTCGGCCAGATCACCCGCGGCCCGCATCCCCACATACCCCGCAGCCTGTCCCAACGCCTGCTTCTCCTTGATCTTGTCCACATCAAAATCGTTGCTGACGCCGTTGCCGTTGAGCGTGGTGGCGCTGCGGTCGATACCGCTGAGGTCCTGGTTGGAGTTGTCGCGCACCACGATCGTGCCCTGCGCAATGCTGCTGGCCGTGTCGCTGCTGTCGTGGCTATTCTGCGGCACCGCCATGTTCAATGCCGCACCCATGGCGTTGCTGGCCGCATTGCTGGCAGCCGAGCTACTGCTGCTGTACGAGAACCGCACCTGGCTCGCGCTGCTGTGCGCGCTGTTGTGCAGGTCGTTGACAACGAGACTGCCTGTATCCAGCAAGTTCTTTGAGGCATCCGCCGTACTGGCGAGTGCCGCGCCGGTGAGCGTGGTGGTGTCGCCCACATGGATGTCGAAGCCACCATCTCCGGCGGCTAGTCCCGTCTGATCCGTCACACTCTGGTAGTTGTTGCTGATGTTGGACTGGCTGTAGCTGGCGCCGCCGCTGCTGGCGCCGTAGCAGATGGGCGGGATGCACAGGCTCAGGCCCGCGCTGGCGCTCTGGTAGGTCTCCTTGTAGTGGTCGGTGTCCTGCGTGCTGGTGAGGCTGAGGCTGCGGCCGATATCGGCCAGGATGGTGTTGCCATAGGCTTGGGCGCCTTCCAGCGTGGTGTCCCTTCCGCTGGTCAGGCTGAGCATGTCACCGGCGTTGATGGTGGTGGCGTGGTTCGTGGCGCTGTCGCCATTGCCTTTGSCCCAGCGCGAAGCCCACGCCGATGCTGGCGCTGCCGCTGTGGTTGGCGCTGTCTCTCTTGGTGGTGTCCTGACCGGCGGTGAGGGTGATGTCGCGGGTCGCCGCCAGCGTGGCATCGCGGCCGGCCTGGATTTGCGCACCTTGCAGCTTGATGTCGCCGGTGGCGGCGTAACCATCGCTGTCCTTGGTGCCGTCGCCGGTAGCGACGATGGTCACGTCGCGGCTGGCGGTGACGGTGCTGCCCTGCTGCGTCTGCTGCTGGTACGACGTTTTGCTGGACTGGTGGCTGCTGCCGATGCTGACGGTGACCTTGACCAGGCCGGTGCTGCCGTTGGGATCGTTGGGATTGGCGGCGGCGGCCGCTTTCGCGGTGCCGCTGGCCGATTGGGCCGCCCAACAAAGGGGGTTAGTTCATTTACCGCCAAAATGATCGGGAATAAATGAATCCGTACCCTTTTTTGCGCGAGGCTTTAGACACCTTGGACGGGACAATACATTCGTCGGGAAGCTCAAGCTGACCCTTGTTTTAGTACTTAAATTCGATTTTTATCTTCATGCTGCGCAGGGAGAGCTCGACAACGCAACACTTCCATGGCTTGCCCGCGGCATAAAGGCCATTTAACTCAAAAAAACTTCTTAGTCGTACAAAAAGATCCAACAAGTCACTATCTACCTCAGCGCTGTTTGGCAAAAACCACTGCTTGGCCCCGGATGGGGAAATATAATCAAATAGAAATTTACAGTGATCATCCTCTGAAGAAAGCTCGGCCTCTACCAGTACCACATCAGCATCAGGAGGAGCGATAGCAGCTAAAATCTCACCAATACCTTGATAAATATCATCATCTAAACTCATATTCCACCCGGAGAATTGACAAAAGTTTCTCTTATCGGACGTCCCGAACCTATCTGGTAGGTCACGGTAAATTTCTCAGGCCTTATAGACCCTCCTGTATACACTGGTTCAATTTTCACATTAACTGCCTTGCCCTCTTTTAGTGCAACTGACCATTTATTTTCCATGGACTTCCATGCACCCTTATTCAAATTACCGTTCATGGGGAGCAAATTCAACTTCTCCCCGGGCCCTTCGAAAATGCTTGCAATCAAGTGGCCGCCCTCATCTCCAGAAGCCCCGCACTTACCGGCAACACATTGCTGATAGGTATTTCGGTCCCTTTTGCTCAAGGATAGATCGGACTCAACCTTCTCAACTCGTCCCAAACTATCTGTTTGATACGTCTTGTTTCCATCCACCTTGTACAGAGTATTAGGCTCAGGATTGTTGAGCTCTTTGCTCCAAGAGCCTTTACCGCCAGAATTGACTTCGACTTCTCGTAGAGCTTGGCCGGCCCCCTTCGCCCCATCCTCGACCAAGTGGTCCGCCGCATCGACCTTCTTGCTGAACCCCTCCGCGCCCTCGACGATACTTTTGACGCCCTTGTTTACCCCTATGGCGCCTATCGTCGACAGTACGGTGTCTACGGCGACCGATGAAATCACATGGCTGGCCGGGTAAACTCCCTGCTGCTCAGCGTCGGTCTGCGCATCGAACCCGTAGGTGCCGACCAAGCCCGCCAACGGCCGCACCAGCAGCCCCTCCTTCTGCTGATACAACCACTGGCCCTGCGGTGAACTGTCAAACAGATAACTGCCCGCCGTCTTGACCGGTCCGCCCATCGCCGCCATGGCCACGTACGCGAGAGCCGTGGCCGTGTCCTTGCCCATCCAATTCACGGCTTTCTCGACACCCTGCTCGCCGCTGACGACCAGCATCGTGGCGGCCGATCCGACCCGCGACCGAACGCTCTCCGTATCCGACGTCAGCTGGGGTGCTGCATCCGGCACCGCTGTGTCGCCGGAAAGAGGTGCGCCCGTGGCCACACTGGTCATCGCTCCCACTGTCACCGAACCACCCAGCCGTTCCATGACCGCCAGCTTCTGGTCATCACTCAGATCATCGAAGGAAGTGCCGTCGTACAGGCTTCGTGACGTCGATTCGGCCAACGCCATGCCCATCAGGCTTTCGGCCACCTCGGGGTTGGCCAGCGCCGCCGCCAAGTCCGCCGGATCGGCACCGGACTTCATGGCCTTGTCGATCAAATACGTCATGGCGGCGCGAACGTTCTCGTCGCCACCAGCGGCATTTTTCAGTGCCTGTGCCTGCCATCCCAGCGCCTGCTGACGACCATCGCGATAGTCGAAATAGCCATATTTCTGGGCGGTGGACGCGACACCTGCACCGGAACCTGGTGAGCCGGTCACGCTGCCGGCGAGCCACCCCAGACCCGCGCTGGCCATCCCCATGGCGGTTTCATGCGCACCACTGTCCGCATCCACGCCATGGTTGTTCAGCATGGCGCCCAGGCGCGTCAGGAACGCTTCGTCCGCTACGACGCCTGCCGCGCCCGAAAGCGCATCGCCTCCTCCCATTTTGGCTTGAAAGGCACCGGCCAGCGCTTGCAGGGCCACCTTGTTGACACCGCCATCACCCCACGCCTTGAGATCCGCTTGCGCTTGCGCGGCTTGCGCCTTGTAGATGGCGCGATCTTCGTCCGTCGTGGCGGCAGCATAGTTTTCGCTAGCGGCTGCCAGTGATTGCTGCGCCTTGTCGCGGCGGGATTCCACGACAACCTTGACGGTTCGGAAGGCGACATACCCCGCTGCCTGCCCCAGCGCCTGGTTCTCCTTGATCTTGTCCACATCAAAGGCGTTGCTGACGCCGTTGCCATTGAGCGTCGTCGCGCTGCGGTCGATGCCGCTGAGGTCTTGATCGGGGTTGTCGCGTACGATGATCGTGCCTTGCGCGATGCTGCTTTGCGTATCACTGCTGTCACTGCCTCCCTGCGGGATGGCCATGTTCAATGCCGCGCCCATGGCGTTGCCGGCCAGGTTGCCCGCCGCCGAACTACTACTGCTGTAAGAGAAGCCCATCTGGCTGGCGCTGCTGTGCGCGCTGTTGTGCAGGTCATTGACGACTAGGCTGCCGGTATCCAACCGGTTCTTTGAGGCATCGGCGGTGCTGGCGATGGCGGCGCCGGTCAGCGTGGTGGTATCGCCGACGTGGATATCGAAGCCACCGCTCCCCGCCGCCAACCCCGTCTGATCCGTCACGCTCTGGTAGTTGTTGCTGATGTTGGACTGGCTGTAGCTGGCGCCGCCGCTGGTGGCGCCGTAGCAGATCGGCGGGATGCAGAGGCTCAAGCCCGCACTGGCACTTTGGTAAGTCTCCTTGTAGTGGTCGGTGTCCTGCGTGCTGGTGAGGCTGAGGCTGCGGCCGATGTCGGCCAGGATGGTGTTGCCGTAGGCCTGGGCGCCTTCCAGCGTGGTGTCTCTTCCGCTGGTCAGGCTCAGCATGTCGCCCGCATTGATGGTGGTGGCGTGGTTCGTGGTGCTGTCGCCGTTGCCTTTGCCCCGGGCCGCGGCAGCGGCGAGGCCCAGCGCGAAGCCCACGCCGATGCTGGCGCTGCCGCTGTGGTTGGCGCTGTCTCTCTTGGTGGTGTCCTGACCGGCGGTGAGGGTGATGTCGCGGGCCGCCGCCAGCGTGGCATCGCGACCGGCCTGCACCTGGGCGCCTTGCAGCACCACGTCGCCGGTGGCGGCGTAGCCGTCGGCGCCCTTCGTGCCGTCACCGGTGGCCACGATGGTGACGTCGCGGCTGGCGTTTACCGTGCTTCCCTGCTGCGTCTGCTGCTGGTACGACGTGTTGCTGGACTGGTGGCTACTGCCGATGCTGACGGTGACCTTGACCAAACCGGTGCTGCCGTTGGGGTCCTCGGCATTGCCGCCGGGCGGGGCGGCGGTGGCGGCATTGCCGGTGGCCGACTGGGCCACCCGGTCGTAGTCGATGCCGCCGGCCACCTCGCCTGCGTCCTTCGCGCCGTAGTACGCCTCGGCCGCATACAACGCCGCCAGCCGGTTGTCGCCGCGGTCGTGTGCATCCACGGCGGCGTCCACCGCCTGCGCGGCCTGCACTGCCACGCCAGACAGCGCCACGGTCACGCCTGCCTGCTTCATCTTGTCGCGCTGCTGCTGCTCGGCGGTGTCCGCGCTGGGCGTGAGGGTGACGTTGCGGCCCACCAGCGTGACGTCGCGGCCGGCGATGTCCACACCCTGGCCGGTGAGGTCGTCGTGGGCGACCACGGTGACGTCGCCCTGCGTGCTGGTCAGCCCGGTGCGCAGCGTGCTTTGCCAGGTCTGGTTGCCGCTCTGGTCGTGCAGCTCCTGCCGCTCGCCGATGGTGCCGGCGTAGCCGTTGCCGCCCAGGTCGCCGACCTGATGGCTGCGTTGATAGGTTTGCTGCTGCTGGCTGGACTCGGCGGTGCCCAGGTCGATCTTGCCCTGCGCGGCCAGCACGTTGATGTCGTGCTGCGCGGTCAGTTGCGCGCCCTCGGCGGTAATGTCGCCCTGGCGGCTGATCACGCTGATCTGCCCGGCGTCCACCGTGGTGCCGGTTTCGTTGACGACCTGCTGCGCGTTCTGCGTGATGCCCGACTGGCTGTTGTAGGGCGACATGCTGACGCCGCTGCTGTTGGCACCGCCCTGCAGGCTGCGCGCCGCGTCGCCCCAGCCGACCGCCGCGGCGGTGAAGCTCTTGCTGTGGTGGGTGCTCTGGCTGCTTTGCGACTGGGTGTCGGCACTGGTCAGCAGGGCCACGTTGCGCTGCGCGGCCAGCGTGGCTGTGCCGCCGGCGCTCAAGGCGCTGCCTATCACGGTGAGGTCGCCGCCGGTGGCGTTGAGCGTGAGGTCGCCGGCCGCACGCAGGGTGCTGCCCCGCTCACTGCGGGTGTCGAGCTGGCTCGACTGGTTGCTGCGCTGGCTGCCGTAGCTGATGGCGACGCTGGGCATGTCGGCGCCTGCCGCACCGATGGCGTCCATCGTGTCTTTGGTCTTCTTGCCGGAGCCGGCCTCCTCCCGCCGCGTCTGCTTTACGTTGCGCACCCCGTCCAGCGCCGTGCCCACCAGCGCCATCGACAGGCCGTGGCTGCTGGCCTGCTGCGTGCCGGTTTCGTGGTCGGTCTGGGTGGCCGAGGTGATGGTGATGTTGTTGCCCTGCAGGGCGACGTTGCCGCCGGTGGTGGAACCGGCGGCGCGGGCGGCGATCAGGTCGCTGCCGATCACCGCGAGGTCGCCGCCGGCGGCGACCGTCAGGTTGCCCTGGGTGCTGCCGATCAGGCTGCCGACGGTGATGTGCTGCTCCACGGTGCTGGTGGCGCTGGCTTTCTGGCTGCCGGCGGTAAAGCCGATACCACCCAGGCCGCTGGCGCCGCCACCGCCGAACACGCCGCTCTTTTTCTTGCTGATGCTGTACGCGTCGGTGGAAACCTCCTCGGCCGTGCCGAGGGTGACGTCATGGCCGGCAACCAGCGTGACGTCGTGCGTGCCGGCCATCTGGGCGGCCCGGGTCGTCAGGTCGTGGCCCGCCGCGATGGTCACCGCGTCGCCGGACAGCGTGCTGCCAATGGCATAGGTGTCGTGGGTTTCGTCGTGGGTGGTGGTGGTTTTGCTGGAGAACAGGCCGCTCTTTTTATACTTGGTGTCGCGCGTGGTGTCGTGGTTTTCCACGCCGGCATCAAGCGTGATGTCATGGCCGGCGCCCAGGGCGATGGTGCCGTCGCTGCTGGCGAGGTTGGCGGCGGTGGCGGTGATGTCGCGCCCGGCGCTGATGACGATGCCGTTGGCGGCGTCGAGCGCGGTGCCGCGCACGGTTTCGTCGAGGCTGCTGGTGTTGACCGCGGTGCGGCCTTCCTTGTGGTGCTCCCGGGTCGTGGTGACGTCGGTGACGGCGTTCAAGTTGACGTCGCGCCCGGCGCTGGCGGCCAGCACGTCGCCGGCCTTGAAGGCGGCGCCTTCGCTGGTGATGTCGCGGCCGGCGGACAGCGCGAGATTGCCACCGGCGGTGACGTGGCTGACGGCGTGTGTAGTGGTGTGGGAAATCGAGGTGCCGCCGCCGGTGACGGCGGTTTGCGCGGTGGCCGCAAAATCCAGGTCGCGGCCGGCCACCAGTGCAGCATCGCCACCCGCTGTGATCGGCGTGGCGATGGCGGTCAAATCGCGGCCGGCGACCAGGCTGAGGTCGCGGCCGGCGCTGACTGGCGCCTGGCTGAGCAACAGGTCGCGGCCGGCCTGCAAGGCCAGGTTGCTGCTGGCCGTGATACTGCCGCCGGTGGCCAGGCCCAGGCGCTGCGCGTCGGCGAGAGACAGGCCCCCACCCAGGTCGACCTTGCCGATATCGGCGCCACTGAGCACGTCGCGCCCGGCCACCACGGCGACGTTGCCGCCCTGGATGCGGCCGGCGTTGAGCACATCCTGCGCGGCGCTGATGCTGAGGGTGTCGTCGGCGCGGAGGTTGCCGCTGTTGAGCAGGGTGCCGGCCTTGAGGCTGGCGTCGCGGCTGGCGAGTACGTTGCCGGTGTTGCTGAGGGTGCCGCTGGCGTCGAGGATGATGTCCTGGCCGGCCATGACGGCGCCGCGTTCGCTGGCCAGGTTTTTCGCGTGCTGCGCGGACAGGTAGACCACCGGTACCAACACTTTTTCGCCATTCACCTCCTGGCTGACCAGCCACACGATGTCGTCGGTGAGGCTGGCCATCTGCGGCGCGGTGAGCGCCACGCCCACGGCCAGGTCGAACCGGCCGGCGGCGGCCACGCCGGCATCCATCAGCTCGCGGTATTGCGCCACGGTGTCGGTGCTGTTGCTGAGGAAACGGCGGCCAGTGAGCGCGGTGATCTGGTCGAGCACCAGGCGGTTTTCGTAGAAGGCGTCGCCGAGGCGCTTCAAGGTGTCTTCGCCGTTCCACGGCAGGCGATCCATCAGGTAATCGCTGCCGTAGAAGCCGCTCATGCTGGCGAAGCGCGGGTCGGTTTCGACGAGGTAGCCCGCGCTGTTGCCGGGGTGGGTGGTGAACAGGCCGTTGGTGGGCAGCTGGATCTGGCCGCCGGGCGCACCCAGCGAGCCCACGGTTTGCGCACCGGGGGCGGCCGGTGTACCGCCCAACCCGCCCACCGTGCCCAGGTTGATGCTTCCGCCGACGGCGCTGACGCCGCCGGTGCCGCTGCCGGTGACGGCCTGGCCATTGCCGTTGCTGCCCAGTGCCGCCACGGCATTTACGGGCCGGCTATCGGCACCGACGGTGGTGTTGGCGATGGTGGTGCCGGTGATCGAAAGGGTGCCGCCAGCGGTCATGTAGGCGGGCGCATCGGGCCCCGGCGTGATGTTCATCCAGGCCGGCGGTGTTCCCGCGATGGCCAGCTCGGCCGTCGTGGAGGTCTGCCCGAAGTGCTCGACGCCGTTGTCGTCCCAGCAGGTCTTGGTGCCGAGAGCGCATTTGCTTTTTTCCTGTACCTGGATCCAGTTGTCGACGTCGGTGCGCAGCGACACCGTGGGCACCCAGCCGACGTTGACGATGCTCTCGCCGCCGAGGGTGCCGGTGCCGGCGGCCACGCTGCCCGACTGGCCGTTCACCACCAGTTGCCCGGCCGCCGCGATGGTGGATTTGTCGTTGAGCACCGAGCCGCCGAGGGCGATGTCGGTACCGGAGACGATCCGGCCCTGCGCGCTGGTGCGCAGCAGGCGCTGCTGGCTGATCACGGTGGTAGTGGTTTGCCCGGTGGCATTTTCGTCGGGATCGCAACGGTGGTTGTCGCCCAGGCCGGCGCAGTAGGCAACGGCAACGGGGTCGGTGGTCTTGTCCACCACGTGCTGTTCGACCGTGGTGTTGCTGGCCTGTTCCGCGCTGGTGAGCGTGTAGGTTTCGGTTTCGAACACGCGCCGCTGGTTGGTGATCTGGCTGGCCGCGAAGGCGATGCTCCCATCGGCTTCGATGCTGCCGGAGCGGTTGGTGATGGCGCTGGCACGGCCGCCGCTGGCGTTGGCCGCCACGGTGAGGTCGCCCATGGCGTAGATCAGCGCATCGCGGTTGAGCAACGTGCCGGTGAGGTACAGGTCGATGTTGCCGGCGGCGGCGATCACGGCCGAGTCGTAGGCGGCGTTGTCGGTGGCGCTGCCCAGGTCGCTGCCATTGGTGAGGCTGCCGGCGTGGACGGTGATGCCGTCGCCGATCAGGGTGCCGGTGTTGCCGACGCTGGCGGCGGTGAGGGCGACGGTATCGCCCTCGATGCGGCCGCTGTTGGCCAGCGTGCCGGTGGCGGTGAGCGAAGTGGCGGCGCTGTCGACGGTGCCGCTGTTGGTGATGCCGGCGGCCTTGACCGCAAGCGCGCCGACCGCGCTGAGCGTGGCGCCGCTGGCGTTGTCGAGATTGCCGCTGAAGGTGAGGCTGGCGTTGCGGTTGGCCTTGAGCGTGTTGCCGGCCACGTTGGTGTAGTTGCCGGCAAGGGTCAGGGCCAGGTCGTTGCCGGCCACCACGCGGCCGCTGCCGGCGAGGCTGCCCAGGTCCAGCGTGACGTTGCCGCTGGCGGCGGTCTCGCCACCGGTATTTTCCAGGGTGGCCAACGCAAGCACGATGTTGCCGCCGGCGCCGAGGTGGCCGCTGCGGTTGGTCAGCGTGGCGAGCCGGTTGGACCAGGCCAGGTTGCGGGCGGCGTAGAGGGTGCCGCTGGTGTTGTCGAGACTGGTGGCGGCAAGGCTCAGATCGCGCCCGGCGACCACGGTGCCACTACCGGTGTTGCCGATGGCGCCAGCGCTGACCGCCACGTCGCCCTGGCCACCCAGCGTACCGCCGGTGTTGGTAAGCGCGCCGCTGCCGAGGTTCAGCGTGGTCGCGCCCTGGGCCGCGTTGGCGATGCGGCCGGCACTGTTGTCCAGCGATGCCGCGGTGAGCGACAGCGTGGCGTTGCTGCGGCCGCGGCCAGCCTCGATGCGGCCGTTACCGTTGCTCAAGGCGCCAGCGGCAGTGGCCGCAAGCGCGCCCATGGCCTGCAGCGCACCGCTGCGGTTGTCCAGGGCGCCTCCGCTGGTTACGACCAGATCGCCAGCGGTATAGATCTGCCCGGCGTTGACGACGCTGCCCGCAAACAGATTCACCGCGCCGTTGCCGGCGATGAAGCCGCTCGCGGCATTGCTCAGCCCGTGCGTGATGTACAGCGACAACGCATCGCTGCCCAGCGCCTTGATCTGGCCGGTGCCGTTGGTCAAGGTATCGGCATGCACGGTGAGCCCACCGCTGGCCTGCAACGCACCGCCGGTGTTGAACAGTGCCTGGGTCAGGGTGATGTCGACGGTATCGGCAGCCAGCGTGCCACCACGGTTATCGAGCGATTGCGACTGAAGGCTGGTATTGCCTGCGGCGGAAACACTGCCGGCGGCATTGGTGAACGCGCCGCCAGTGATGATTTGCAATGCGCCGTTGCTGGCAATCGATCCGGCGCTGTTCTCGAACTGGCCGTCCACATCGAGGCTGAGCTGGCCGCTGCCGGCGTGGGCAATGCTGCCGCCGGCATTGAGCAGGCTGCCCGCATCGAGGGTCAAGGTGCCGGCATTGCTCGCGATGCTGCCCGCGCTGTTGTCGAACGTGCCGCTCACCGCCAACGTGGATGCGGCCGTACCGGTTTGCAGTATGTGGCCGCCGCGATTGACGATGCTGGCCGCGTTCAAGCCGACCGATCCGGCCTGCAGCGTGCCGCCGCTGTTGTCGAGTTGGCCGGCGGCCTGCAGGGCGAGGTTGTCGTGGGTGGCGAGGTCGCCGTTGCGCAGACTCAAGCCACCCAGGGTGGCGGTCAGCCCAATGGCGCCGCCGGCACGCGTGGTGGCACCGCCCAGATCGAGGCTGGCGCCGTGCAGATTCAGCGTGGTGGCGGCAAGGTTGCGGCCCTGCGCCACCAGCGCGGCGGTGGTGTCGACACTCAGGGCGCCGGTGCCGGCAAGGCTGCCGTCGGCCTGCACGCCGGCACCGAGCACGCCGCTGGAATCGAGGCTGCCAGCGCCGATGTCCAGATCGCCCTGGGCGGCCAGCGTGCCTGTATTCGCCAGTTGGCCGGTGACCATCCATTGCGCGGCGGTGCCGGCGTAGGCAGTGCCTTGATTGTCTGCATGACCGTCGACGCGGATCGTCTGCGCGGCACCGCTGCGCAAGAGGCCCGTGTTCTGCAGATCGCCGGTGAGGGTGGTCGTCAGGTCGTGGTCCGCACGCAGCGTGCCACTGCTGGAGAGGCTCCCGGCGTGTACGTTGGCGTCGGTACCGGCGTAGATCAGGCCGGTATTGGTGACCTTGCCGATGCTGGCCAGGTTCAATGCCTGGGCGGCATAGAGCCAGCCTTGCGCGCCCACGTCGACGGCGTCGCCGGCGGTCAGTTGCAGACCCTGCCCGGCTTGCAGCACACCGTCGGCACGCACCGGGCCGGTCACCGCAACGGTCAGGTGGCGGGCGGCCAGCAGGTTGCTGCCGGCGTCGGCATCCAGCCGTCCGATGGTCAGGCTGACATCACTCATGCCGTCGATCAGGCCCTGGTTGTGCAGGGCGTCCGCCGTAATCGTCAGTGCGCCACCGGACTGCCATTGACCGCTGTTTTCGACCTGGCCGCCATGCACGGTGCTGCTGCCGCCGCTGATAACGGTGCCGGCGTTGCCCAGTGACTGCGTGCCAGTGAGCTGCACGCGGCCATTCGCGCTGAGCACGCCGGCATTGTCGAGCACCAGCGCGCCGAGCGTTGCGTCGCCACCATCGGCAAGCAGATGGCCGCTGTTGGAAAGCCGGCCGTCGGCGCGGAGATCAAGGCTCGTCAGCGCCTCGACGGTGCCGGCGTTGTCCATGTCGGCCGCGTGCATGGTGATGCCCTGCCCCGCATAGACATCGCTGGCCGCGGACAAGGAAAGCGCGCCGGCGGCGTCCATGGCAACCGCGCCGCTTGCGGCATACAGCTTGCCGCTGTTGCGGATGTCACCGGTGCTGGTGAGGTTGGCGCCCTGGCCCGCGTAGAGCGTGCCGCCGTTGCCCACATTTCCATTGCCGCGGACGTCCAGACGTCCATTTGCGGCCAGCGTGCCGCTGTTGTCGATTCCGCCCGCCTGCACGGCAAGGTTGCCGGTGGCGGTGAGCTTGCCGGTGACCACCAGCTTGCCGGCGCTGGTGAGCTGGAAGTCGCCGGCCTGCGCGGCGATCTCGCCACTGGTGCGGACGCCCACGCCGGCCTCGGTGCCCAGCAGGTGAATCTTGTCGGCGTACATGCCGCCCAGTACGGCCACATCCAGGCTCACGCCCGGCGCCACGCCCTCACCCTTGATCGCTTGCGTCGCCAGATCGGCATAGCCGACCTGGTTGGCGCCGGTCACCACGTTGAGGTTATGCGCCCACACTTTGGCATTCGCCTGTACTGCACGCGCGATCAGATCGAGCCGGTCGGGGCGCGTGGCATCGAGGCCGCCGCCATTGATGGCGATAGCGCCGCGGGTAACTCGGAACGCCTGCAAGCTGCCGTCGCCGCCGAACACTGGCGTACCGGTGGTCAGTACGCTGCGGGTGGTGTTGATGAAGCCACCACCATTGACACTGATGCCGTTGGGGTTGGCCACGATCACGTCGGCGGCCTTGCCGGCAACCTCGGTGTAGCCATTGAGCGCGCTGGGGCTGGTGCCGGTGACCTCGTTGAGGATGATCCGCGCCGATGACCCGGCGCCCAGGTTGGTGTTGCCGACGATCATGCCGGCCAGCTGGGTCTGGCTGACCGCGCCGCTGTTGTTGAGGATCAAGCCCTTGCTGTCGACATCGAACGACTGGAACTGGTTGTGCGACACGCCGCCGGCCGAGGGCGCGACGATGTTGACCACCGGCGTGCCGTTGGCCGCGGTATCGATGCGGGGGCGATGCACGCCGGCCCGCGCGTCCGGCACCGCTTGCGCCTGACCGGCCACCGGAACACCGAGCAGCGCTATGCCGATGGCGACAGCAAGCGCGTTGAGGCCCTGGCGGAACGGATGCGAGGTGTCGATGGTGGTCATGGTCTGGTTCTTCCCTGGTTCATGGCTGCCGCCCGGCGGAACGGAACGCTTCTGTCTCCTCCCCCTGCTGGCAGGTTGGGAGGGGGAAGCTCGGGCTTGCCGCAAAGATCAAGAGCGAAACCCCTCCCCAGCCCTCCCCTGCTAGCAGGGGAGGGAGCATGGCGCGTCACTTCTGTCTCCTCCCCCTGCTGGCGGGAGGAGGTTGGGAGTGGATGGCTCGGGCTTGCCGCGGAGATCAAGAGCGAACCCCTCTCCAACCTTCCCCTGCAAGCGGGGGAGGGAGCATGGTGCTGCGTGCTTTTCTGGCGACGGGTGAAGCGATCGATCTCCATGCGACAGCCCCTGTGCTGCTTGATCAGTACTGGTACACGAGCTGGAAACCGGTGGCCGGCCGGCGTGTTTCCAGCACACGGCCGCCAGTCAGTGCCCAGCCCGCGAAAACGTCCCAGCCGAGGCGGCCAAGCTGGCCGCGCAGGCCGATCACGCTGCCGCGCAGCGTGTGTTCGGTGCCGTAGATGTTCTTGCTGGGGCCGCCGATGTGGCCTACGTCCACACCGACGTAGAGCGCCGCCGGCAGAGCGCCCAGCGGCGCGGTGAGGGTGTTGCGCCAGGTCCAGCCGCGTTCGGCGGCCAGGGTCTGTTCGCCGTCGAAGCCACGTACGGTGTAGCGCCCGCCCAAGGTGATGAACTCGGATCCGTAGAGGGTGTCGCCGCTGCGTTGCGCATGCAGTTCGGACATCCATTGCAGCGGCAGCGCGCCGGCCTGGAAAGGCAGGTTCAGGGAGGCGTCGAGTATCCACAGCCGGTAGTCGAAGCTGGGGTCCGAGGGCTGGTGCCCGGGAGCATCACGCTGGCCACCGAACCAGCTCACGCCGCGGCGTTGCGCCAGGCGCAGATCGAGCTGAGCCGCACCCAGATACTGGCGTTGCACCAGCGCCAGTTCCGCCGAGGTGACGTCACGCCGCTGGGAGGTCACTTCGGTGTCCTCGACGAAGCTGTGCGCCTTGCGTTTGCCCAGGCGCAGCTCCAGCGAGGTCTTGCCCGACCCGGTGCGGTGGAGCATGCGCTGCACGGTCAGATCGGTGGTGCGCGACTTGCCACGGCTGACGAACGTGGTCTGGTAGCCAGCCAGAGTCTGGTGATAGGCGTAGTCGTATGCCGACAGGGTGAACAGCCAGCGACCGAACGGCACCGAGTAACTGGCATTGACGCCGCGCGTGCCGTGGCCGGTGCTTTGCCACACGTCGTGGTTGTAGCCCAGCGAGAGGATGTCGTTGATGCCCAGCGGGTTGTCGAATCCCGCGCTGATGCCGGCTTGCCCACGCCCGGTGGCGCGCGAGCCGGCGTCGTCCAGCGTGGCCACCAGATGCCAGGGCCGGCTGCGCTTGACCGCGATCACGAGGTCGGAGGCACCGGGCGTGTCGCCGGGCGCGATGTCGATACTCACGTCCTGCGAGGGCACCCGCTTCATCTGCTCCAGCCCCTGCTCCACGTCACGCAGGTTGAGCAGGTCGCCCGGGCGCATCGGCAGTGCGGTCTGCCAGGCACCGGACAGCGTGGCGTCGGCATAGCGGATGCGGCGGATGACACCCGGCACGAGGGTAAGGCGCAACACACCGCCGGACAGGTCCTGCGCGGCCACGCCGACGCGGGTGGTGACGTAGCCGCGATCGATGATCAGGTCCGACGTGCGTCGCACGATCAGCTCGATGCCCCGGCGGCCCGCACATTTGCCGGCATAGCGATCGAGATAGCGTTGCACCCAGGTGAAATCGGCCAGGCGCGGGCCTTCAAGACGCACGCTGTCCAGCGGAAAGCAGGGCTGCTCGGCCGGCAGGTCGGTGCGATGAAAGTCGGTGCCGCGCGCGGTGGTCAACCGCACATCCGGCGTTGCGCGTTGCTGCTGCCGCGCCTGCGCCTCGCGCTGCGCGCGTTCGCGCTGCTCCTGCTGGTCCGGCGTGGTTTGCGCCAGGCCAATGCATGGCAGCAGTGCGATGCATGCGAACAACCATTTTGCGGTCGCAACACTGCGACGAGACGTGGAGATCCCTTCCGTATCCAATCCTTTCCCCTGTTACCGATGCCGCACCGGCTGAGCGGGCGAGTACGCCTCGCCCCCCGAAAGCCTCGGCGGCGGCGGAAGACGCCCGATGCACGACCGGAAAACCTTACACGCGACCTGACAAAAACCGAATGCACCCCAACCAAAAAGTGTCGAATGCGTCACTTTTTTCGGAAGACCTCGCCAAGCCCCGTCGGTCCGCATCAGCAAGGCATCGGGTCGAACGGATGCGCAATCCACGTAAGCTATGCGCTCCCAAGCCGGCGCAGGCCGGCCTTACTTGCTGCGGAGTATCTGTTCTTGAGCGACCTGATCCGCGTCACCTTGCTCGGCATCATCGAGGGCGTTACCGAATTCCTGCCCATTTCCAGCACGGGCCACTTGCTTATCGCCGAGAAGTTCGGGCTGGGGGCGCGCTCGGATCTGTTCAATATCGGCATCCAGGCGGGCGCGATCCTGGCGGTGACGTTGATCTACTGGAAGCGCATCTGGCAGTTGCTGACGCAATGGCGTGATGCGGCGAACCGCGACTACCTGTTCAAGCTGGCGGTGGCGTTCCTGATCACGGCGGTGCTGGGCTTTATCGCGGTGAAGATGGGTTTCAAGTTGCCGGAGACGGTGACGCCGGTGGCGTGGGCGCTGGTGATCGGTGGCGTGTGGATGATCGCTGCGGAGCGGCTGGCCGCGCGCCAGCCCGACCGCACCGAGGTGACGTGGCGGGTGGCCATCCTGGTGGGTATCGCGCAGATGGTTGCGGGGATTTTCCCTGGCCTGTCGCGCTCGGCGTCGACGATTTTCGCGGCGATGCTGTTCGGTACCAGCAACCGCGCGGCGGCGACCGAGTTCGCATTCCTGGTGGGCATTCCCACGATGTATGCGGCGACCGGCTACGAGTTGCTGAAGGTGGTGAAAAGCGGTGGCGCGGCGCATGAGGACTGGACCGCGCTGGGGCTGGGTTTCGTGGTCTCGGCGATCGTGGCGTTTATCGCGGTGAAGTGGCTGCTCGGCTATATCCGCACGCACACGTTCACGCCGTTCGCGATCTACCGCATCGCGTTCGGCGTGGCGCTGTTGGTGCTGGTGCCGGCCGGCGGCTGAGGCCAGCGCGGCCGCTCCAGCCGCGGCTTACGCCACTTCCGCCAGCGTTTCGGTGCGTACCGGTTTTGGCCGGGCGACAGCGGGGACGGTATTGGGTGTGGCCACCGTGCATCGGTTGGTACGCTCGAACAATTCACGCACCCATTCGATGAAGGCCTGCACGCGGGCCGACAGGTGTTTTTTCTGCGGATAGACGATCCACACCGGCTTGCCGGTGGAGTTGGTATCGGCCATCACCAGTTCCAGCATGCCTTTTTCCAGCATGCAGGCGGCCAGCATGCGCGGCACCTGGGTGATGCCCAGCCCCGCCGCCACGGCCTGCAGCACCGATTCGCCGTCGTTGATCAGCATGTGCGCGTCGATATCCACGCTCACCTGGCCATCCGGCGTGTCGAACTGCCATTGCCGCGGGCGGCCGTTCGGGTACACGTAATTGATGCAGCGGTGATCCTTCAGATCCTCGATGCTGCGCGGGGCGCCGTACTTGCGCAGGTACTCGGGCGAGGCGCACACCACGTTGCGCAGGTAGCCGATCTTGCGCGCGATCAGGCTGGAATCCTCCAGTTCGCCCACGCGGATGGCGCAGTCCAGCCCTTCGCCGTTGAGATCCGACGGCGAGTCGCTCATCGACAGCTCCAGCCGGATGTCGGGGTAGCGCTGCTCGAATTCGGTGAGCCGCGGGATCACCGCGGCGCGCCCCACCGACAGCGAGATACCCACCCGCAATTTGCCGGTGGGCTTGCTGTTGGCGAAGTTCAGCGCCTCGGTGGCCTCGGCCAGATCGGCCAGGATCTCCCGGCAACGCGCATGGAACGAGGCTCCATCGTCGGTCAACCGCAGGGAGCGCGTGGAGCGGAACAGCAGCCGGGCGCCGAGCTGGGTTTCCAGCCGCGACACGGCGCGGCTGACGCCTGACGGGGTCATGCCCAACTGGCCGGCGGCAGCGGCGAAACTGCCGGCCTCGACCACGCGGACGAAGGTCGAAATTGCTGAAAAGTCTTCCATCGGTCCCATTCCTCGTCGATTCATGACTGCGGCGCATGAGTGTAATGCCTGAAAAGGGGATTTTCTATACCGCTAGGTACACCTATTCTCTCGACCCTCGCCGGTACCCCCTGTCCGGCCAACAAGGTGTTCGGAGCGAAAGATGAAGAAACAATGGATGCTGATACCCCTGATCGCGGTCACCGTGCTGGGCAGCTGGATGGTGCTGCATGGCGATGACAGCCAGGCGCAAACCCCCGTCGGCGCGCCGCCGCCGGAAGTCACCGTGGCGCAGGCGCTGAGCCGCAAGGTCAGCGACAGCGCCGAGTTCACCGGCCGGCTGGAAGCGGTCAATACGGTGCAGGTGCAGCCTCGCGTGGGCGGCTTCGTGGAGTCGGTGCATTTCCAGGAAGGCGCCGTGGTGCACAAGGGCGACGTGCTGTTCCAGCTCGATGCCCGCCCGTACCAGGCCGAGGTGGACCGGCTGGCCGCCAACCAGGCGCAGGCCCGCGCCGAGCTGAGCCTGGCCGAGACCAACCAGCAACGCGCCACGATGCTGCTGGCCCAGCACGCGATCGCCAAACAGGAAGCCGACCGCCAGCAAACCACCGCGCAAAGCGCACGTGCCCAGTTGGGCGCCGCCACCGCCGCGTTGGCCGCCGCCCGGTTGAACCTGGATTTCACCAAGGTGCGCTCGCCGATCGATGGCCGCGTCAGCAACGCCCGCGTCACCCCCGGCAACCTGGTCACCAGCAACGACGTGCTGACCAGCGTGGTCTCGGTGAACCCCGTCTATGTCTACTTCGACGTGGACGAGCACACCTGGCTGAAGCTCGATCATCTGCGTGCCGACGCCAGGCAGGCAGGCCGCAGCGCCCGCATCGAAGCGACGATGGGCCTGGCCGACGAATCGGGTTATCCGCATGAAGGCCGCCTCGATTTCGTGGACAACCAGCTGCACACCGGTTCCGGCACGATGCGTTTGCGCGCCGTGTTCGACAACGCCGACGGCCTGTATACGCCCGGCCTGTACGCCCGCGTGCAGTTGCAGAGCGGCCAGGTGAAGTCGCGCGTATTGGTGGACGACCGCGCCATCGGCACCGACCTGGGCAACCAGTTCGTCTACGTGGTCGACAAGGACCACAAGGTGCAATACCGCAAGGTGGAAACCGGCGCGTTGGTGCATGGCTTGCGCGTGATCGAAAGCGGCGTGAAGCCCAGCGACCTGGTGGTGGTGAACGGCCTGCAACGCGTGCGCCCCGGCGCCGAGGTGAACCCGCAGAAGGTGGCGATGAGCTACCGGCTCGATCCGGCCGACAAGGCGCTGGTCGAGCGCGGCGACGCGAATGTCGACACGGATTCGCGTACCGCGCAGGTCAAGCCAGCGAAAGCGCGGGACCCGCAAGGCTGAGGACGGCCTCTGGCGTGGTCACGCCACATAGGCAAACAGCTACCTAGCCGTCATCCCGGCGAAAGCCGGGATGACGGGCCAAGAGAACCGAGGCTTCGCAGAAGCCTCGCGAGGATTTTTTGCATGAAAAACATCGCCCAATTCTTCGTCGACCGACCCATCATGGCCGCGGTGCTGTCGTTGCTGTTCGTGATCACCGGCTCCATCGCGGTGTTCCAGCTGCCGATCAGCGAGTACCCCGAAGTGGTGCCGCCGACCGTGGTGGTGCACGCCAGCTACCCCGGCGCCAACCCGAAGGTGATCGCGCAGACCGTCGCCACGCCGCTGGAGGAACAGATCAACGGCGCCGAGGGCATGCTGTACACCTCGTCGCAGGCCACCAGTGACGGCGCGCTCACGCTCACCGTGACGTTCGCGCTCGGCACCGATCTCAACAACGCCCAGGTCGACGTGCAGAACCGCGTGGCGCAGGCGCTGCCGAAATTGCCCGAGGAAGTGCAGCGGCTCGGCGTGACCACGCAGAAGAGCTCGCCCGACCTCACCATGGTCGTGCACCTGATCTCGCCCGACCAGCGCTACGACATGCTCTACCTGTCGAACTACGCGCGGCTGCACGTGAAAGACGTGCTGGGCCGGCTCAATGGCATCGGCGACGTGCAGATCTTCGGTGCCGGCGAGTACTCGATGCGCGTGTGGCTGGACCCGCAGAAGCTGGCGCAACGGTCGCTCACCACCGGCGACGTGATCAACGCCATCCGCGAGCAGAACGTGCAGGTCGCCGCCGGTGCGCTGAATGCGCCGCCCGGCCCCGGCAACTCCGCGTTCCAGCTCAACATCAACACGCGTGGCCGACTGGTCAGCGAAGACGATTTCCGCAACATCATCGTGCGCACCGCGGCCAACGGCGGCGTCACCCACCTCAGCGACGTGGCCAAGATCGACCTGGGCTCGAACAGCTACGCATTGCGCAGCCTGCTCGACAACACGCCCGCGGTGGCCATGCCGATCTTTGCCCGGCCCGGCTCCAACGCGATCCAGATCTCCGACGAAGTGCGCGCCACCATGGCGGAGCTGAAGAAGGATTTCCCGCAGGGGGTCGACTACTCGATCGTCTATGACCCGACCGTGTTCGTGCGCGGCTCGATCGAGGCGGTGGCGCACACGCTGCTGGAGGCGATCCTGCTGGTGGTGCTGGTGGTGATCCTGTTCCTGCAGACCTGGCGCGCCTCGATCATTCCGCTGGTGGCGGTGCCGGTGTCGCTGATCGGCACGTTCGCGATCATGTACCTGGCCGGCTTCTCGCTGAACGCCCTGAGCCTGTTCGGACTGGTGCTGGCGATCGGCATCGTGGTCGATGACGCGATCGTGGTGGTGGAGAACGTCGAGCGGCATATCGAACTGGGCGAGTCGCCGAAGGAGGCGACGCGCAAGGCGATGCGCGAAGTCACCGGCCCGATCGTGGCCACCGCGCTGGTGCTGTGCGCGGTGTTCATCCCGACCGCGTTCGTCAGCGGCCTCACCGGCCAGTTCTACCGCCAGTTCGCCTTGACCATCGCGATCTCCACGGTGATCTCCGCGTTCAACTCGCTGACCCTGAGCCCGGCGCTGGCCGCCGTGCTGCTGAAGCCGCACAACGCGCCGAAGGACCGCCTCACCCGCGGCATCGACCGTGCGTTCGGCTGGCTGTTCCGTCCCTTCAACCGCATGTTCCAGCGCGGTTCGGAGCGCTACGTGGGCGGCGTCAAGCGCGTCGTCGGCAAGGGCAAGCTGGCGCTGGTGATCTATGCCGGCCTGATCGCCCTGACCTGGTTCGGCTTCTCGCACGTGCCGACCGGTTTCGTGCCGGGCCAGGACAAGCAGTACCTGGTGGCGTTCGCGCAACTGCCCGACGCCGCTTCGCTGGATCGTTCGGAAGACGTGATCCGGCGCATGAGCGCGATCGCGCTGAAGCAGCCGGGCGTGGAACATGCGGTGGCCTTCCCCGGCCTGTCGATCAACGGTTTCACCAACTCGACCAACTCCGGCATCGTATTCGTCACGCTGAAGCCGTTCGAGGAACGCGAGACTGCGGACCTGTCCGCCGGTGCGATCGCCGGTGCGCTGAACCAGAAGTTCGGCGCCATCCAGGACGCCTACATCGCCGTGTTCCCGCCGCCGCCGGTGATGGGGTTGGGCACGATCGGCGGCTTCCGCATGCAGATCGAGGATCGCAGCGACCGCGGCTTCGACGAGCTGTACAAGCAGACGCAGAACCTGATCGCCGCCAGCCGCAAGGACCCGGCGCTGGCCGGGCTGTTCTCCAGCTTCCAGGTCAGCGTGCCGCAGGTCGACGCCGACGTGAACCGCGAGAAGGCCAAGGCCGAAGGCGTGAACCTGGGCGATGTGTACCAGACCATGCAGGCCTACATGGGCTCGCTCTACGTCAACGACTTCAACCGCTTCGGCCGCACCTACCAGGTCAATGTCTCGGCCGACCCCGCGTTCCGCCACACGCCGCAGGACATCCTGCAGCTGAAGACGCGCAACGCGCAGGGCCAGATGGTGCCGCTGGGTTCGTTCGTCACCGTGTCGCAAGGCGCGGGCCCGGATCGCGTGCAGCATTACAACGGCTACCCGACCGCCGAGATCAACGGTGGCCCGGCGCCGGGCTTCAGCTCCGGCCAGGCGCAGGCGGCGATGGAAAAGCTGGCGAAGGACAACCTGCCCAATGGCATCAGCTTCGAGTGGACCGAGCTGACCTACCAGCAGATCCTGGCCGGCAACACCGCGATCCTGGTGTTCCCGCTGTGCGTGCTGCTGGTGTTCCTGGTGCTGTCGTCGCTGTACGAAAGCTGGTCGCTGCCGCTGGCGGTGATCCTGATCGTGCCGATGGTGCTGCTGTCCGCGATTGCCGGCGTGTGGCTCAGCGGTGGCGACAACAACATCTTCACCCAGATCGGCTTGATCGTGCTGGTGGGCCTGGCGTGCAAGAACGCGATCCTGATCGTGGAGTTCGCCCGCGAATTGCAGCTGGAAGGCGTGCCGCGTCATGAGGCCGTGCTGGAAGCCGCCAGGTTGCGCCTGCGCCCGATCCTGATGACCTCGATCGCGTTCATCATGGGCGTGGTGCCGCTGGTCACTTCCAGCGGTGCCGGTGCCGAGATGCGCCATGCGATGGGCGTGGCGGTGTTTGCCGGCATGCTGGGCGTGACCATCTTCGGGCTGATCTACACGCCGCTGTTCTATGTCGTCATCCGCGCCCTGGTCGAGCGTCGCGAGGCCCGCGCGGCCGAGCGCGCCGCCGCCGATGCGCTGCCGGCGCTGGAGAACCACTGATGAAAACCGTACGCAGGATCGCCGGCGTCGGTGTCGCCGTGGCCTCGGACATGCTCGGCGTGACCCTGGCGGGGCTGATCTACACACCCCTGGTCTACAACGTCATTCACGCCCTGGCGGGGCGCCGCGAGTCGCGCGCCCACGCTGCCGGGATGGAGAACCATTGAGATGAAACCGCTACTGAAAATCGCCGCGCTCAGCGCGGCCATGATCCTGGCCGGTTGCGCCAGCATCGGCCCCGACTATCACGCCGAGAAAATCGCCGCACCGCAGCTGCAGGGCCTCGACGCCGCGCAGGAAAGCAACGCGCAGTTCCAGGCCGCGTGGTGGAAGCAGTTCAACGATCCGACGCTGGATGCGTTGATCCAGCGCGCCGCGGCGAACAACCTCGACCTGCGTATCGCCGTGGCGCGTCTGCATGAATCGCGCGCGTTGCTCAGCGGTGCCAAGTCCGATCGCCTGCCCACCATCAACACCGGTGTGGATTACACCCGCAGCCGCGGCCAGCAACCAGGCTTCAGCGACCAGCGGCTCACCACGACCACCTACCAGGCCGGCTTCGATGCTTCGTGGGAGCTGGACGTGTTCGGCGGCGTGCGTCGTTCGGTGGAAGCGGCCGGCGCCGATCTGGGCGCCAGCGAGGCGGCATTGCACGACGTGCAGGTCAGCCTGCTGGCCGAGGTGGCGCGCAATTATTTCGAATTGCGCGGCACCCAGCTGCGGCTCGACATCGCCAAACGCGACATCGAAAACCAGCGCCAGACCGTGCACCTGACCGAGGTACGCCAGCAGGTCGGCACCGGCGCCGAGCAGGACGTGGCCAGCGCCAAGGCCCGCCTCAGTGCAGTGCAGGCGCAACTGCCGCTGCTGCAAACCCAGGCCAGCGCCAGCGAGTACCGCCTCGCCGTGCTGCTGGGCGAGCGGCCGGGAGAGCTCGACATCGACGTGTCGCCGAAGAGTTTCACCCCGATCGCCACCACCTTGCCGATCGGCGACGCCGGCGACGTGCTGTCGCGCCGTCCGGACGTCCAGATGGCCGAACGCGAGTACGCCGCCGCCAACGCACGCATCGGCGTGGCCAAGGCGGATTTCTTCCCGCACATCTCGCTGGGCGGTTTCCTGGGCTTCCTGTCCGGGCGCAGCAATGACTTTGGCAGCCCGTCGACGCGGGCGTGGTCGCTGGCGCCCAGCATCAGCTGGGCCGGCCTCAACGTGCAGCGCGTGCGTGCGAACCTGCACGTCAGCGAGGCGCGTGCCGATGCAGCGCAGGCGAATTACCAGCGCACCGTGCTGGAGGCGATCGAGGACATCGACAACGCAGTCACCGGCTTCAACCAGCAGCGCGTGCGCGTCGATCACCTGATCGAACAGGCCACGCAGAGCAAGCGTGCGGCCGACCTCGCCCGCATCCGCTATCAGGAAGGCGCCACCGGCTTCCTCGAACTGCTCGACGCCGAGCGCACCCAACTGGCCGCCGAGGACGATCTGGCGCAGGCCGAGGCGGCGATCAACACGCGCGCCGTCGCCCTGTACAAATCGCTCGGCGGCGGCTGGCAGGCCTGCGGTGATGAACACTGCAGCGCCGTGGCCAAGGTCGACGCCGCGCCATGAGCGCACCGGCAAAGCGCCTGCCGGCAGCGGCAGGCGCGTCGGCGGCCACGCCGATCCATCGCGTGGCGCTGGTCACCGGCGCCAACCGCGGGCTGGGCTTCGAGGTGGCGCGCCAACTCGGCGAGCGCGGCATGACCGTGCTGCTGGGTGCCCGCGACATGGACAAGGGCCTGCATGCCGCGCGGCAGCTGGCCCACCTGCCCGGCGAAATGATCGCGGTGCAACTCGACATCACCCGGCAGGACCAGGTCGATACGCTGGCGCGCTGGATCACCATCACCTACGGCCGTCTCGACGTGCTGGTCAACAACGCCGGCGGCTACTACCACCCGCGCACCAACCCGGTGGAAGTCGACATCGCTCCCGCGCGCGAAGCGATGGACACCCACCTGTTCGGCACCTGGCGCGTGTGCAGCGCGCTGTCGCCGCTGATGCGCCGCCACGGCTACGGCCGCATCGTCAACGTCTCCAGCGGCTACGGCGCCACCACCACCAGCGGCGCCAACTGCCCGGCGTACCGCGTCTCCAAGGCCGCCCTGAACAGCTACACCCGCACCCTCGCCAGTGAACTGGAAGGCAGCGGCATCCTGGTCAACGCCGTCTGCCCCGGCTGGGTCGCCACCGACATGGGCGGCCCCGGCGGGCGCCCCGTCAGCGACGGCGCCGCCGGCATCGTCTGGGCCGCCTGCCTCACCGAATCCCTCACCGGTGGGTTTTATCGCGACGGCCGGCCCATCGCCTGGTAGTCGGGCTGCGACTCACTGCGTCACAACAACCCCTGCCCACGTCGACCGCCAGCATTACGGCAACCTATATAGCGTCGCTATAGACATACCAATATAGCGACGCTATATTGGTCCCATGGATACACGCGACATCCTGCTCAACGCCGCCCTGAAGGTGCTGGAGGAAGAAGGCGAGGCACAGTTCTCGACGCGCAAGGTTTGTGCGATCGCCAACGTGACGGCACCGACGCTTTACCACCATTACGGCAGCGCCGATGGGCTGTTGAGCGCGGCGATGGCGGAAGCCTTCGGGCAGTTCCTCGAAAGCAAAAAGTCCGTCGTTCAATCAGCCGATCCGGTGGTGGTGCTGCGCGAGGGCTGGAACGATTACGTGCGCTTCGCCGCGGCGCGGCCCCGGCTCTACGCGGCGATGATGAGCCGCGTTCTCGACGGCGCTGACATCCCTGCCGCCGAGCAGGCTTTTGCGCTGCTGATCGCACGCATCGGCGCCATTGCCGCCAAGGGGCGGCTCCGTCCGACGGTCGCGGCGGCGGCCGACCTCATGTGGGCCTCGGCGAACGCCGCCTCCCTGCTTCACGTCACCGCCCGGCTGCGGAAGGGCGCGCCACCCACTTCGGTGGTGTTGGAGCAAATCCGTGAGGACGCTCTGCGGTCCATCCTGAAACCCACAACGAAAGGCCGATCACGATGAGAATTCTCGTCACGGGCGGCACCGGCCTGCTCGGTGGTCGCCTGATCCCCAGGCTCGTGGACGACGGCCACCAGGTTTTCGCCCTCACCCGCTCCACGTCATCGCACGCCGGGCTGCAGGCGATGGGGTCGACGCCGGTTGACGCGGATCTGGAAAGCGGCGCGCCGCTGGTGCTGCCTGCAATCGATGCGGTTGTGCATGCGGCGGCCATGTTCCGCTTTTCCGGCCCCCGCAAGCCTTTCTTCCGCACCAACACCGATGGCACCGCAGCGTTGCTGAAGGCCGCCCGGTCCGCAGGCGCGAAGACCTTCGTCTACATCAGTGCGGCAGGGATCATCATGGATGACGGCGGCACGCCCATCCGCAACGCCGATGAAAGCGCGCCGACTTTTCCCAACCACTTCTCCGCCTACCTGGCGAGCAAGGCACGGGCCGAGCGGTTGGTTCTGGCCGCCAACCATCCCGGGTTTCGCACCATCGCGCTACGCCCACCGGCGATCTGGGGGCCGGGCGATCCGTTCAGCAGCGCGCTACCCGACGCCATCGGCTCAGGGCGATTCGCCTTTATCGGCCGCGGCGACTATGCGTTCTCGACCTGCCACGTGGACAACGTGGTCGAAGCGATACGGTGCGCGCTGGAACGGGGTGAAGGTGGACGTGCCTTCTTCATCAAGGATCAGGAGGGGCAAACCTTCCGCGCGTTCGTCGCATCCCTCGCAAGTTTGCAGGGGTTGTCGATCGACAAGCTGCGTTCCATGCCCTACTGGCTCGCTTCAACCTTGGGCCGGCTGCTTGATGCCATCTGGGCCGTGGCGCGGAAGGATGGCGATCCGCCGATTTCGCGTTCGATGATCCGCATGATCGGACGCGCGTTCACCATCGATGACACCGCTGCCCGTCGGGAACTGGGCTATGTCGGAAGGACGTCGCGGGCCGATGGCCTGCGTAGCTATGGGGAACCGTAGGCTCTCGCTTTGGAAGCCTGGCGAGAACACGCGAGAGCATCGCGACTGAAGTCGCTCCCACAGGGACAGGTGCCCCGGGGCTAACGCTGCACGATATGCGCGAACCACTCCCAGCCGTGCACGCGTTCGGTGATGAGCTTGGTGCAGGTGAGTATCGGCACTGCCAGCAGGGCGCCGGGGATACCCCATAGCCAGCCCCAGATCAGCAGCCACAGCAGGATCGCGATGGGGCTCAGCCGCATGCTGCGGCCCTGGATGAACGGGGTGATCAGGTTGCCTTCGATCGCGGTGATGCCGGCGAAGGTCAGCACCGGCAGGAACACGTCGAAGCTGGCGTCGTTCGCATACAGCATGCACACGATGGACAGCACGATGGTGGTGACGATGGCGCCCACGTACGGGATGAAATTGGCGAACATCGCCACCGCGCCCCACAGCAGCGGGTCGGGTACGCCGTAAAGCCACAGCATGCAGGCGGTGACCGCGCCCAACCCCGCGTTGATCGACAGCGCGGTGAGCAGGTAGCGCGATATCTCGGTCTGGATGCTGCGCACAATGGTCACGGCGTGGCGCTTGTAGGTGAAGCCGGGGGTGATCTCCACCAGTCTTCGCAGCATGGAGTCGCCGTAGATCAGGAAAAAGAACACCAGCAACACCACGCTCAGCACGGCGGCCAGCACTTTGGGCGCGGTGGAAACCACGTCCCAGGTGCTGAACGATACCGGTGATGGCTGGCTCGACGAACTGCGCACGGGGTGCCCGGCCACGAGGGTCTGGGTGGCGCGGTTGGCGGCCTCCAGTGGCTGGGTGAGGCCCTTGAGCTTGGGTACGAAATGACGGATGGCCGCGGGCGCACCCTGGAACCAGCCCACCGCCGGCTGCGCCAACTGCCCTACGCCAGTGCCGATGCCCACCATCAGGCTGATCACCAGCACGCTGGCGGTGAGCCAGCGCGGCAGGCGCACGCGGGCGCCGGCCGCCACGATGGGGTTCAGCGCCAGGCCGATGAAGGCGGCCAGCACCAGCGGTATCAGCAGCGCGCGGGTGATGGTGATGGTGTACAGCAACGCCAGCAGCAACAGCGCGTTCATCACCACTCGCAGCGCGCGCAGGTGGCGACGCATGCCGCGCACGTAACGCGTGCCCGGCATGGCCCGGCGCAAGGGCACCTCGGGCGGCAGCTCGGCATCCATGCTGATGGCAGGTTCGGTGGCGGGTTCCGGCAGCATGGCCGGAGCGGATGGCAGCGGGTCGATCTCGCTCATGGCTGGTCGGCGTGCGGCTCGGCATCGACGCGGTCGGCCTCGGCGGCGGCGGCCGCACCCAGGCCGGCCACGCCCAGCTCGGCAATCATGCGCGAGCCGATCGTCACCAGTTCGGACAGCCCGCCGCCCAGCAGCGCACCCAGACCCGGCAGCCGCAGCGGATGCACGTTGAGCCGGCCCAGCGCGAAACCGGTCGCCGCCGAGATGCCTACCGTGCTCAGCGGATGGGCGCGGCCGCGCGCCAGCAGCGCGGTCGCGGGCAAGCCGACGCGGTGGCGCGCCAGCCCCACGCGTGCCTTCGCCAGTTTCACCCTGGCCAGTTTCGACACCATGCTCATGTTCGATCCCCCCGGTCCTGCGGCTGCAACGGCGTGTCCGATGATGCTGTCGATGACGCCTCCCCCGTCGGCGCGGTAGTGGCCGCGTCGCCCTGCCGTGCCTCGTGCAGGGTATCGCGCATCATCGCACCCCATTCGTCGCGCGTGGCGGGCAAGGTCATCCAGTGCATGCAGCGACGGAACAACCACACCGCGCCAGCCAGCAGCAGGATCTGCAACACGCAAAGCGTCGTCAGCGCCCACAGCCACGAGCCGAACCACTGCGCCAGCGCCAACCCCAGCAAGGCCATCAAGGTCAGCGCCAACGCCACCCCGGCCGCGGTGGCGACCAGCCCGGCCAGCAACAGCCACGAGACGGCGCTGCGGGCCAGGCCAAGCTCAGCCGCCAACAGGTCCCATTGCGCGCCGAACAAATGGCCCAGCGCCCGCCCGAGCTGGGCGATTTCGGCGAGCAATCCAGACGGCAACGGCGCCCTTGATTCCGGCGCCGTTGCAGATTCACCGGGAGTATCGCCCCGGTCGCTCCTTGGTTCTTGCATGGAATATCCCCTGGCGCCGATCAGCGCCGCAGGATACGGCCAAGCAGCCAGCCCGCCCCCAATGCCATGGCCACCGATTGCACCGGTTTCTCGCGCACATAGAGCCGTGCCTGCTCCAGCCATGCGTCCGCGGTGTCCATCGTGCGGTCACAGACTTCGCGGCCGCGCTCGGCCACGTCGGCGGCGGTGTCGGCGGCGCGATTGGCCGCTTCGGCCGTCTTGTCGGTGGCGCGGTGGAGGCTGTCCTCGACATGGTCGGCGGCGCGATCCACCGCCTCCTTGGTGCTGGCGACGGCACTGGATGTGGCCTGCTTCACGCGCTCGGCCTTCTCGTCGATCCGGTTGCCGCTCAGCGGTGCGGAATGGTCGGGTACCTGGTTGCTCATTGCTTGCTCCGGAAAATACGTGGGTGGATGGACGGGCTACGCCCGTTACCTGGCGCGGCGGAAGAACGCAATGATCGCCAGGATCAGGAAGATGACAAACAGGATTTTCGCGATACCGGCGGCGGTGCCCGCGATACCGCCGAAACCGAATACGGCGGCAATGATGGCGATAACCAGAAAAACCAGCGCGTAGTGAAGCATGGACATGTCCTCGTGGAGTGGGGGGCTGCGGACATATGCCGCATGCCCGCATCATCCCCAGCCCGATGCCATGCGCGCGTGAAGGTTGGCGATGCCGGCCTGCACGCGGCGGCGACGTTCAGCCGGCGCTCTGCAATCGCCGGCTCGTCAACCCTGGTGCGCTGGGTTGAGGCTGTACGTGCCCACCCATTCCGCGCTGGCCAGCACATGGCCGTCCATCGCCTCGCGCAACTGCGTCAGCGTGAAACCGCGGGCCAACCCCAGCGTGGCCACGTCCAGTGCGGATACGCGGAAGTGGTAGTGATGCACCAGTTCGTCGTTCCACGGCGGACAGGGGCCGTCGTAGCCCAGGTACTCGCCCACCATGTCGGCGTCGCCGGCGAAGAAGCCGGTGAAGTCGTTCATGCCCTGCACGCTGCGCGGTGGCCCGAACGGCTCGTGCTTGCCGTGCGCCACCACGCCGTCGCTGCACGCACCCGCCGCCAGCTCGGTGTATTCGGGCGGAATGTCGGCCATCAGCCAGTGCACGAACTCCACCCGGCGCAGGTCGGCCGGCACGCTGCGACCGGGCTGGTTGACGTCGTCGCCGCGGCTGGGCACGTCCGGGTCGATCACGGTGAGCACGAATGAGCGGGTGCCGGCCGGCGCATCCTTCCACGCCAGATGCGGGTTGCGGTTGTCGGACAATGCGATCGGATCGGCGCGCTTGCCGAACGCGAATGCCGCCGGAATGGGCTGGCCGTTTTCGAAACTGTCGCTGCGCAGTTGCATCGGGGGTCTCCTGCGGTTGCGGGAACGGGGAATAGGGAATGGAGACTAGGTAAAAGCCCATGCCTGCCGCACGCTGGCTCTTCCGATTCCCCATTCCCTATTCCCCATTCCCTGCCCCAAGCCTATACCGCAACCGCCGGCGGCCGCAGCCTTTACCATGTCGCCTGGCCATCACGACGACGAACCATGGACGCCGAAGACCTGCAGCGGCTGGTGACCACGCGCATGCCGTATGGCAAATACCAGGGCCGCCTGCTCGCCGACCTGCCGGGCGCGTACCTGGCCTGGTTTGCGCGCAAGGGTTTCCCGCCCGGGCAACTGGGGCGCCTGCTGGCGCTGGCGCTGGAAATCGATCACAACGGCCTGTCCGGCCTCCTCGATCCGTTGCGGCAGGCGCCGCCACGGCGCTGAGGCATCGTGGCGCAGCCATCCAGACGGCCAAAACGCGTCGCCGTGCCTGTAGGCTAGGGAGGAATGCGCCCATCCCGCGGATGCGCATGATGACCTCTCGGATATCGACCACGGAGCGCCGCCATGAAGATCGAGACACTCGCCGTCCACGCCGGGTACTCCCCGGACCCCACCACGCGTTCCTCGGCCGTGCCGATCTACCAGACCGTGGCCTACGCGTTCGACAACGCGCAGCACGGCGCCGACCTGTTCGACCTGAAGGTGCCGGGCAATATCTACACCCGCATCATGAACCCCACCCAGGATGTGCTGGAGCAGCGCGTGGCCGCGCTGGAGGGCGGCATTGCCGCGCTGGCGCTGGCCTCGGGCATGGCCGCGGTGAGCTATGCGATCCAGACCATCGCCGAGGCCGGCGACAACATCGTCTCCACCGCCACCATCTATGGCGGCAGCTACAACCTGTTCGCGCATACCTTTCCGCAGCAGGGGCTGGAGGTGCGCTTTGCCGAAGCGGGCAAGCCGGAGAGCTTCGCCGCGCTGATCGACTCGCGCACCAAGGCGATCTTCTGCGAATCGATCGGCAACCCGCTGGGCAACGTCACCGACATCGCCGCGCTGGCCGAAGTCGCGCATGCGCACGGCATTCCGCTGATCGTGGACAACACCGTGCCCAGCCCCTACCTGTGCCGCCCGATCGAGCACGGCGCCGACATCGTGGTGCACGCGCTGACCAAGTACATCGCCGGCCACGGCAACAGCATCGGCGGCGCCATCGTGGACAGCGGCAAGTTTCCGTGGGCCGAGCACAAGGAGCGCTTCCGCCGCCTCAACGAGCCGGACGTGTCGTATCACGGCGTGGTCTACACCGAGGCGCTGGGGCCGGCCGCCTACATCGGCCGCGCCCGCGTGGTGCCGCTGCGCAACACCGGCGCCGCCATCTCGCCGATGAACGCGTTCCTGATCCTGCAGGGCGTGGCCACGCTGGGCCTGCGCATGGATCGCACCTGCGACAACGCGCTGGCGATCGCCCAGTACCTGCAGAAGCACCCGAAGGTGTCGTGGGTGCGCTACGCCGGCCTGCCCGATCACCCCGACCATGCGCTGGCGCAGAAGTACATGGGCGGCAAGGCGTCGGGCATCCTGTCGTTCGGGGTCAAGGGCAACGATGCCGATCCGCGCGCCGCCGGTGCACGAGCGCTCGATGCGCTGAAGCTGTTCACGCGGCTGGTCAACATCGGCGACGCCAAATCGCTGGCCACCCACCCCGCCTCCACTACCCATCGCCAGCTGGATGCGACGGAGCTGGCCAAGGCGGGTGTCAGTGAGGATATGATCCGCTTGTCCGTGGGCATCGAGCACATCGATGACCTGATCGAGGATCTGGCGCAGGCGCTGGACGCGGTTTAAGCCGCGCTTTTTGAATCATCAACCTGCCATCCCGACCCGTTCGGGCTGAGCGTAGCCGCGCAGCGGCGGAGTCGAAGCCTCGCCGCAAACCGCCCTTCGACTCCGCTGCTGCGCAGCTACGCTCAGGGTGATCGGTGAGGGGGAACGGCGCATTTCCGATTCCCCATTCCCGGCTCCCTATTCCCGGCTATCCGCCACCGCATTGAACCGACCCGCGATGTAGTCGTCGGTGAAACTGGTCATGCCGAAATCGCGGATGAAACCGCAATGGCCGCCGTACGGTGCGATGTCCAGTTCGATGTTGGGCGGCAGTTCCAGCTGCTCGAAACTGCGCACCGGGATCACCGGATCGTCGCGCGCGGTGAGGATGGTGGCGGGAATCTGCATCGCCTGCATGATGTCGCCGGCCACCGAATAGCCATCCAGATACTGCTGCAGCGACTTGAAGTCCGTGTGGCGCAACACCAGCGCCTCGGTCAGCCCGCGCAGGTGCTGTTTCATCTCCGACATCTCGAAGTACTGATGCTCGGGAAACGCCTTCTGCTTGGTCAGCAGGGAGTGCCGCCACTTGCGCATGAAGTAGGCCTGGTAGAACCAGGGCGCCGACTCTTCCAGCGAAAACAATCCCACCGCCGGGTCGATGATCGGGCACACCGCCAGCACGTAGCTCAACGGAATGCCCACCAGCGACGTGTGCATGGCCACGCGCAGCGCGAAGTTGCCGCCCAGCGAAAACCCCGCCAGCACCAGCGGTCGCGCAGGCCAGCGGCGGGCGATGTCGCCCAGCGCGTGCACCACTTCGTCCAGCTGGCAGGAATGGAACAGCGCCTCGTTGAGGCCGTGGCTGTCGCCGTGGTCGCGGAAATTGAGCCGGAAGATATCCCAGCCGTCGGCCAGCAGGCGGCTGCCGGTCTGCAGCACATAGGTCGAGTCGACGCTGCCTTCCCAGCCGTGGAACAGCACTGCCAGGCCGCGTGGCTCGGGGCGCGAGGTTTGCGCGGTATACGCGCCGGACAGGCGCACGCCGTTGCCGCCGTCGACCACCACCGGCTCGGCACCCTGCGACACTGTTTTGGCCGCTGCCGGCAGCAGCAGCCGACGCACACCGCTGGAGGAAAGCATGGTCTGGATGTGGCCGCTGCGCAGCGGCCAGGGCGGACGGAAATCCTTCCCGTACGGCAGGCTCATTCCTGGCGGTCTTCCAGCGCGGCGGCGATGCGTTCGCGTGACAGCTCGGCCATGCGGCGGCGGGCGTCGGGGGTGGCGGGCACCGGCGTGAGGAAGTGGATCTCCGCATCCATAGGCGCCTCGCCGAGCAGGCGCACGATGTTGTTGAAGAAACTCTCATGCTCGCGGAAGCCCGCATCGAGCAGCCGCCGGCCGTTGCGGGCGAAGCGCAGGGCCACCGGCTGCACGGTCACGTCGGCGTCGAGCGCGGCCTGGAAGATGCGCGCATGGAACACCTTCAGCACGCCGTGGTAGCCGGTGCCGCCTTCCGGAAACACCGCCACCGAACGCCCCGCGCGCAGGCGGTCGACCATCACCTGCATCACCGTCGACAACGAGTGGTTGTTGCCCCGGCGATGGAAAATCGTGCCGCCGCTGGCGGCCAGCCAGCCGATCAGCGGCCAGCTGGCGATCTCCGCCTTGGCCACGAAACACGCGGCACGCTGGCTGTGCAGCATGGTGATGTCGATCCACGAGGTGTGGTTGGCCACGAACAGCACCGGATCGCGCTGCGCCGTGCCGAAGCGGCGTGCGCGCATGCCGAAGATGCGCAGCAGCGTCACCGACCAGGCCCGGATCATGCGGTGGGGAAACGGCTCGCGGCCGTTCTTCATCACCGCCTGCTGGGTCCAGCTGAGCAGCAGGCCACACAGCAGGATGCCGAGCACGATGTGCACCAGCACCAGCGGCACCCGCCACAGATAACGCAGCGGGCGTAACGGATCGTGTGGTTCGGAGGGGGATGCGTCGCTCATGAGCGCAGCAGTTTAACGGTAGTTCGCCGCCGCGCGGAACGCCGCGTCAACCTGCCTTTCTGTAGGAGCGGTTTCAGCCGCGACGCCTTTTGTTCCAGGCGGCCACAAACAAGAGCATCGCGGCTGAAGCCGCTCCTGCAGGGGCGCTACTGCCCGCCCAGATGCGCCAGCGGCAGCGAGGGCGAACGCTTCACCGTGCGCAGCACGAAGCTGGAATTCACGTCGGCCACGCCCGACGCATTCAACAGGTGGTCGAGCAGGAAGCGCGAGAAGTCCGCCAGATCCGCCACGTACACATGCAGCAGGTAGTCCATCGCGCCGGTCAGCGCGTGGCAGGCGACCACCTCATCCCAGGCGTTGACGCGCTCAACGAAACCTTCGACCACCGTGCTCTCGTGTTTGCTCAACTGCACCCGCACGAAGGCCTGCAAACCCAGCCCCACGGCCTGGGGGTCGACTTGCGCCGCGTACCCGCTGATGACGTGATCGGCCTCCAGCCGCTGCAGCCGGCGCAGGCACGCCGACGGCGACAGGCTGACGCGTTCGGCCAGCTCGGCATTGGTGATGCGGCCCTCGCCCTGCAGCACGGCGAGCATGCGCAGGTCCGTGCGGTCAAGCGTGTTCATACACAACCTTCATCGAAGCTTTCGGCAACTGGCGCAATTATATGGCGTGTTACGGGTCCGTATCTGCAAGAAAGCAATCTTCGTGCTGAGGATCGTCGATAAGCTGTCGGGAGGCTCCGCCAACGCAGGAATGGCCATGAACACACCCCGCAAGATCGAACACCAGCAGACCGACCGTGGCTACGTGCCGGTCTACGCCACCGGCGTGGTGGAGCAGCCGTGGGCGAGCTACAGCCCCAGCGAGCATGCGGTATGGGACACGTTGTTCCAACGACAGCGCGACTTGTTGCGCGGCCGCGCCTGCCAGGAATTCCTCGACGGCGTGGAGCGCTTCGGTCTGGGTGACGGCGGCATCCCGAAGTTCGCCGAGCTCAACACCGTGCTGGGCGCGGCCACCGGCTGGCAGGTGGTGGCGGTGGAAGGCCTGCTGCCGGATGAGGTTTTTTTTGATCACCTGGCCAACCGCCGCTTTCCGGTCAGCTGGTGGATCAGGAAACCCGACCAGCTCGATTACCTCAGCGAGCCGGACCTGTTCCACGACCTGTTCGGCCACGTGCCGCTGCTGCTGAACCCGGTGTTCGCCGACTACATGCAGGCCTACGGCCGCGGCGGCATGAAGGCGTTCAAGATCGGCCCCGAGGCGCTGATGAACCTCACCCGGTTGTACTGGTACACGGTGGAGTTCGGCCTGATCCGCACCGCCGACGGCATGCGCATCTACGGCGCCGGCATCGTCAGCTCCAAGGGCGAGTCGGTCTACAGCCTGGACTCGCCCTCGCCAAACCGCATCGGTTTCGACATCGAGCGGGTGATGAACACGCGCTACCGCATCGACACCTACCAGCAAACTTATTTCGTGATCGAGAACTTCGAGCAGCTGTTCGACGCCACCCGCCCGGACTTCACGCCGATCTACACCAAGCTGCGCCAATCGCCCGCGCACGCCGCCGGCGACGTACTCGATGGTGACCGCGTGTTCACCCGCGGCGATCGCGCGGGCTGGGCGACCAACGCGGACAGCTGATACGCCGGCGTCCAGCGCAAGACGGCCGCTTTACGGACCCTCGCGCCGACGGCGCGATTTCACCATACCGTGCTTGCGCAGCAACGCGCGCAACTGGTGGTAGCCGAGTCCCAGCAGCGGCGCGGCCTCGACCTGGTTGTGGCGCGCTTCGACCAGCGCGCGCTGGACCAGATCGATTTCCAGGCGCGCCAATTCCGTCTTGATATCGCAGGGAAGCCGGATCGAGGCCTGTTCCGGCGGCGTCCCCTGCTCCGCGTCCGGTGCGGTTTCGACCGCTGGCCGGAACGCGGAAGCGAAGGGATCGAAAACGATGGTGTCGACCGGCTCGTCGGCCGGCGTGCGGTGCACGGATCGCTCGACCACGTTCTTCAGCTCACGCACATTGCCCGGCCACGGGTAGCGCACCAGCGCGGCGCGGGCGGATTCGCTGAAGCCGGCGAACAGGTCCCGCCCCAGCTCGCGGCTGATGTTGACAGCGAAATGCTCGGCCAGCTGCATCACATCGCCCGTGCGTGCGCGCAGCGGAGGCACCGTCAGCACGTCGAACGCCAGCCGGTCGAGCAGGTCGGCGCGAAACGTTCCGGCGCGCACGGCGGCGGGCAGGTCGCCGTTGGTGGCGCCCACGATGCGCACGTCCACGCTCAGCGTCTCGCTGCCGCCGACGCGTTCGAACTGGCCGTACTCGACGGCGCGCAGGATCTTTTCCTGCACGCGCAGGGAAACCGTGGCCAGCTCGTCGAGAAACAGCGTGCCGCCGTGGGCCTGCTCGAAGCGGCCGATGTGGCGGCGGCTGGCGCCGGTGAATGCGCCCGCCTCATGGCCGAACAGCTCGGTTTCAAGCAACGCCTCGGTCAAAGTCGCGCAGTTGAGCTTCACCAGCGGCGCCTCCCAGCGCGACGACAGGTAATGCAGCCGCGCCGCGATCAACTCCTTGCCGGTGCCGCGCTCGCCGATCACCAGCACCGGCTTGTTCACCGCCGCCACCCGCGAGGTGTGTTCCAGCAAGTCCAGGAACGCCGTGGACTCGCCCAGCATGGCGGTGGTTTCGGTACCCGATGGACGCGGATCTGGCATGGGGCATCACTCGAAGCGAGGCAGCGCGGCCTGATGGTTCGTTTTCGCTCAGTATTAGTGAATATAACCATATATCGGTCGATAGAACCGACCCAGATGACGCCCACTTTCAGCCTCGAAGCCACAAGTTTCCATCTATCAATGACTTGAACGCACGCGCCGGTTTGGCACGACCCGTGCTCTAGACACTTCGTGGCCCCTTCACCATCACGAGGCAAGCAGACATGGGCGTTTTTTCGAGAATGAGCGACATCATCAACTCCAACATCAACGCGATGCTGGACAAGGCCGAAGAACCGGAAAAGGTGGTGCGGCTGATCATCCAGGAGATGGAGGACACGCTGGTGGAGGTGCGCTCCGCCGCGGCGCGCGCCATCGCCGACCGCAAGGAACTGGAGCGGCGCGTGGAATACGCCCGGCGCGAGTCCGACGAGTGGCAGCGCCGCGCCGAGCTGGCCATCAACAAGGGTCGCGATGACCTGGCCAAGGCCGCGCTGGTCGAGAAGAAACACACGGACACGGCGCGCGAGGCGCTGCAGGGGCAATGCCACGAAGTCGAGCTGGGCCTGGCCAAGCTCAATGACGACATCGCCGCGCTGCAGGGCAAGCTGGCCGATGCCAAGCATCGGCAGAAATCGTTCGAGCTGCGCCACCACACGGCGGCCAACCGCCTGAAAGCGCGCAGCCGCACCCATGACGAACGCATCAACAACGCGCTGGGCCGCGTCGAGCATTACGAGCGCAAGTTGGAGCACATGGAAGGCCGCGTCGAAGCCTACGACCTGGGCAAGCAGCGCGACCTTGACCGCGAATTCGCCGACCTGGAAACCAACGACCACGTCGAGGCCGAACTGGCCGCGCTGAAGGAACGGATGGGCTCGGAGACAGCAGCCGCCAAGGAGTAACGCGACATGGACGTTACCGCCATCTTCGCCATGTTCTGCATTTTCGTCGCGCCGCTGTGGCTGATCCTGCACTACACGACCCAGCGCCGACGCGCCCAGTGCCTGACCCGCGAAGACGAAAAAATGCTGTCGGATCTGTGGCAGCTCGCCAACCGGATGGAGGGCCGCGTGAAGACGCTGGAGACCATCCTGGATACCGAAGTACCCAACTGGAGAGACAAGGCATGAACGGTTCAACGGACGACTATCATCGGCGCCGGCTCTATCGCGATTCCGAACGCGGCCTGATCTTTGGCGTGTGCGCGGGCATCGCGGAGGGTTTCGGCTGGCCGGCATGGCTGACCCGCATCGCGGCGCTGGTGCTGCTCTGGTGCTTCCCGATGTCCACCGTGGTGGCCTACGTGGTCGCCGCGATGGTCATGCCGCAGCGGCCGCTGCGCTATTGCGGCCGCGGCGACGAGCGCAGCTGCTGGCAGCCACGCCACCGGGCCGAGCCATGAGACACGACGGCAACTGGCGCGCGCAGCGCTTCTATCGTGACCCAGGCCACGGCAAGCTGATGGGCGTGTGCGCGGGCCTGGCCGATTACTTCGGCTGGAACGTCACCCTCGTGCGGGGCCTGGCGATCGTCGCGCTGCTGTGGTTCAACGTGGTGACGCTGGCGGCGTACCTGGTGCTGGGCTTCGTGCTGCCGACCAAGCCGGAGGCACTCTACGACTGGGACGCCGACGAGGAGTACTGGCGCAGCGTGCGGCGCTCGGCGGGCGACACCTTTCGCGACGTGCGCCACCGCTTCCGCGAGCTGGACATGAAACTGCAGCACATGGAAGGCTACGTCACCTCGAGTCGATACGACCTCGATCGCCAGTTTCGCGATCTGGAATCCTAGGAATCAACGATGGACAACGGTCAATTTTTCATCCTCTGCATCATCATCGTCGTCCTCGGCGCGCGCATCTTCCGCGACCACCTGCGCTTCAAGCACACCCAGCCGCGCGAAGATCCGCAATACCAGGCGCGCATGAACACGCTGGAGCAGCGCGTACAGACACTGGAGCGCATCGTCACCGACAAGGGTTACGACCTGAAGCGGGAATTCGACAAGCTGTAGCCAGCCGGGCCTGCGCCCGGAAGGCGGCGAGTCGGCCCTACGGTTTGTCCAGGCTCGACCGTTTGACTTCACTCACCTCCAGCACCTGCGCGATGCGGGTGCCATCCCAGCGATAGACCAGGTGCTGCGCCTGCACGCAGGGCGCCACCACATCGGGGTAGAACGCGGCCAGGCATTCGCCGCCGCTGTCGCGCGCGCTGTCATAGACCACGCCATTGGCACCCGCGGCCCGCAGCTCGCGGGCCAGCGCCACGCTGGCCGCGTAGCTGTCCGGCGCCTGCGCTGCGGCCCAGCCACCCCGCAGGTCATACAGCTTGCCGTCCACGCTGGTGCGATAACAGCGCATCTGGATGTCGGCGGCGGGCTGGGCGGTGGCGGCCAGGAAGCGTTCGCGGTGATAGACGGTTTCCTCCACCGCCGTGGCCACGCTGTGGGCGGCATAGAACACGCCCCAGGTGCCATCGGAAAACCGGCTGCCTTCGGGATTGAGATGGGTGAACGCGGCCATCACCGGGGTGGCGCCCGGGCCGCTGAGGCGCCGCTCCCTGGGCACCAGCTTCAACGCGTCGGCCTCCTCGCGCAGGCGCGGATTGGTCAGCGCCTCGATCGCGAACAGCGCATCGATATCAGCCGGGTCGGCGATGCGGTCGTACACGCCTACCGGCGGAAAACGGCTGGGCACGATGCGCCAGGCGCGGCTCCAGCGGATGCGTTTGACGGGTGGCAGATCGGTCGGCATCAAAGCTCCAGGATGTGCTCCCTCCCCTGCTTCGCGGGGGAGGGACAAAAGCATGCCGCGCGTTCGTCTCGCCGCGCGCGACCATCATCTGCACTTTGCTCAACCGCGCTGCGCGTCCAGGTACTGGCGCACCACGTACAGGTCGGCCACGTTGCCCGACAACATGCGCTCCATCGCGGAATGGCCACCGAACAGCGGCGCCGTATTCGGCTGGTGCAGCCAGGTATCGGCCTGGGCCGGGTCGGGAAACAGGATCTGCAGCGACTTCCAGATGCCCAGCAGGTAGCTGATCCGCTCCAGCGTGTCGCGCCCCAGGCTGCCGCCCTGCTGGCGCTTCCACTTGTAGAAGGTGGACTCCGGCGGATCACCCAGCAGCTTGCGCTGGTCGGCGATGCGCAGCTTCCACTGTTCGGTGAGGTTGAAGAACGCGCGCAGCGCCGGATCGGCAAGCGTATCCGGCGAGGTGTAGCGGGGCGCGGCTTCGGCGATGCGGGTCGAATGAGCCGTCATGCGCTTACTCTCCCTGTGAAGTTGCGTCAAATATTACTACATACCGGCAGTTATTGGGACGGCAGTCGTCAGGATGGGCGTTACTGGCCTGAACGCTTCGCATCGCCCTTTCTGGCGCAGGCGCAGCCGTAATCCGGCTCCGGCCCACCTTCGGCGATGAAGCGGTCGATGCGCTGCTCCAGCAACGGCAGCGGCACTGAACCGGTGGAAAGCACCGTGTCGTGGAAGTGGCGGACATCGAATTTCGCGCCGAGCGCCTTCTCCGCCCTGGCGCGCAGCTCGCGGATTTTCAGGTAGCCCAGCTCGTACGACAGCGCCTGGCCGGGCCAGCTGATGTAGCGGTCCACTTCGTTGGCGATCTCGCGGGCCGACAGCGCGGTGTTGACGGTGAGGTAATCGATCGCCTGCTGGCGGGTCCAGCCCAGGTGATGGATGCCGGTGTCGACCACCAGCCGGCAGGCCCGCCACATCTGGTAGGTGAGGTACCCGAACCTCTGGTACGGCGTCTTGTAGATGCCCATCTCGTTGCCAAGGTATTCCGAATACAGGCCCCAGCCCTCGCCATAGGCGGAGATGTAGCTGTCGCGGCGGAACGCGGGCTGATCGGGGTTCTCTTCGGCCAGTTCCAGTTGCAGCGCGTGGCCGGGGTAGGACTCGTGCAGGGTCAACGCCGGCGTGTTGTACAGCGGCCGCGACGGCAGGTCGTAGGTGTTGACCATGTACTCGTTCGCGTCGCCGCGGCCGGAGGTGTAGTACGGCGCGATGGCGGCCGGCACCGGCACGATGGTGAAGCGCGCGCGCGGCAGGTGGCCGAACAGCCGCGGCAATTGGCCGTCCACTTCCTTGGCCACCCAGGCGCTGCGCATCAGCAACTCTTCCGGCGTCTTGGCATAGAAGCGCGGGTCGGTGCGCAGGAAATGCAGGAACGCGGGGAAATCGCCCTGGAAGCCGCTTTCCTTCATCACCTCCAGCATCTGCGCGTGCAGCTTCGCCACCTGGTCCAGGCCGATCTGGTGGATCGCGTCGGGGCCGAGGTCTAGCGTGGTGTATTCGTGGATCTGCTGGCGATAGAACGCCTTGCCGTCGGGCAGCGCCTCGGCCGCCAGCGTGGTGCGCGCCTGTGGCACGTAGCCGTCGCGGAAAAACGCCAGCAGCTTGGCGTAGGCGGGGATCACGTCATCGCGGATGCGCTGCAAGGCCTTGCCCTGCATGGCCTGCGCCTGCTCGGCCGGCAACGTGGCCGGCAGGTGCAGGAATGGCGCGTAGAGGCTGGCCTGGGTGGGGTCGGTCAGCTCGGCCACGGCGGCGATCGACGCGTCGCGCCCGTCCAGCACGGCGCGCGGCACGGAAAAGCCGCGCTTCAGGCCGGCGCGCATGTTCGCGATCTGCTGGTCGAAATACGCCGGGATCTGGCCCAGCCGGTCGAGGTAGATGCGGTAATCCTCCACCGTGCGCAGCCGGTCGCTGCCCAGGTCGTAGCCGATGTCCGACCAGAACGCCGAGTCGCTGTTGAACGGCATCTGCCAGTTCTTGAAGCGCTGGTTGGCGACGAAGTTGCTGATCTGGTCGCGATAGATCGCGTAGTTCACCTGGTTGGCGCGCGACAGCGCGGTGGCGTCGACGCCGTCCAGCTGCTTGAGCACGTCCTGCCAGTAATCCAGCCGCTGCTGCTGGCTGGCCGCGTCGACCGTATCGAGCCGGCCGTTGTTGGGTTGCGATTCGCCCGACGCGACGATGCCGGCCTGCCCGATGCGCCACGACCATTCCTGCTGGTAGATCGCGCGAAAGCGGTCATCGGCCGTGCCGGCATGCGCCAAAGCGCTGCACGCCAGGCCCGCCAGCAGCAGGTAACGCCAACAACGGATCATCACGGTCTCCACGAAAAATATCCGCCGATCATCGCACCGAACGCCGTGATGGCACCGTGCCGATGGATGGGTACCGTGTGATGGAGAAGGGCGATGCCGCTGCGGGCGCCCGAACCCCGGCTAGTCGATAACCGTGTAATGGCCGCGCATCGCCTGCAGGTAGGCATCCAGGTTGCGGCCGGCGACTTCGTCGAACAGCTCACCGGTTTCACGGAAATCATCGATCCGGTCGGGCCGGAAACTGCGGAAGCTGTCGCGCAGGCGACACCACGCACCCAGCGTCCACTTGCCGCCCCAGAACGCCAGGCACAGCGGCTCGATCTCCCGCGTGCTGGGGTTGCCGGCTTCGTCGCGATAGCCCAGCTCCAGCACGCGGTTGCCGCCGATGGCCGCGTGCAATTGGTCGATGCGGGCGGCAAAGGCGAGGGTTTTCTCGTCGCGCCAGGTCGGCGCGAAGATGGGCGTGCGGCTTGAGCGCTCGCGCAGGTCCGGCGGCAATACCGCCTCGATCTTCAACAGCGCGGCCTGCGCCCCCGCGGCCAGCCGCGCGCCGGCAAACGCGCGGACGAAGCGCGTGCCCACCACCAGCGACTCGAGTTCGTCGGCGTTGAACATCAGCGGCGGGATATCCGAGCCCTTGCGCAGCACGTAACCGACGCCGGCCTCGCCCTCGATCGGCACGCCGGACAACTGCAGGTCGGCCACGTCGCGGTAGACCGTGCGCACCGACACATCCAGCGTCTCGGCCAGCTGGCGCGCCTGCAGCGCGGTGCGGCGACCGCGCAGGGCGTGGATGATGAGGAACAGGCGATCGGCACGGCGCATCCAGCCATCATCGCCGAGACCGGCGATGGGGAAAAGCGTCGAATGTCACGGGAAGCATGCACTTGAGGCCCTCTCCCCCGGCAACACCGGGGGAGAGGGGGCAGGAGAGCACGGTGGCCATCTGCGCCTTGCTCCGGCTGTTGTTACGCCGATTGCGCCGCGACCAGCTCGGCGTCCAGCGCCGCGGCGCGCTGCACGCCCGGACGTGCCAACACGCGGTCGATGTAGGCGCGGATCACCGGCAACTCCGGCACCAGCTTGAACATGGTGGTCCAGTTCAACGCGGTGCCCCACAACACGTCGGCGGTGCTAAACGTCTCGCCCAGCAGCCAAGGGCCCTTCTCGAGCTGGTCGGTGAGTGTCTTCAGCATGGTGTCGTAATCGCCATAGCCGCAGGTCGAGGGCGACGCCGGCTCGCGTTGCATCGATTTGTCGGTCACCGCCGGCTCGAAGCAGGAGCCGTAGAACACCAGCCAGCGCAGATACGGCCCGCGCAACGGATCGCCGATGGACGGCGCCAGCCCGGCGTCGGCGTAGAGATCGCCCAGGTAGATGAACACCGCCGGTTGCTCGGTGACCAGCGCGCCGTTGTGGTGGATCGCCGGCACCTTGCCCATCGGGTTGATCGCCAGATACGCGTCCTGGCGTTGCTCGCCGTTTTTCAGGTTGAGCGGGTGCAGCTCGTAGTCGGCACCAAGTTCTTCGAGCAGGGCGCGGGTGCCGGCGGAACGGCTTTGCGGCGAATGGAAGAAGCTGACGTGGGGCTTGCTCATGGCGCTCTCCTGATGGGCGAAGGGTGTTTCAGAGGTGCCGCGTTTCGGCGGGCGGCGACATCCAGTTGTTGTGGCGGCCGTCGGCGAAGTGCAGCGGCGCATCGATCAGTTGCTGCGGTTCGACGTCGTCGAGGCAGGCCAGGTTGATCGACACGTAGTCGCCACCGATCGCCTCGATAAATCCTCGACCGAACGGCCGCACGCCACAGTGTTTGCAGAACAGGTGATGCGCGCTCTGCGTGTTGAACTGGTAATCCGACAACGCCGCCTCGCCGGCCAGCAGGCGGAAGGCATCGGGCCGCACGATGGCGCCCCAGTGGCGCGTCTTGGTGCAGATTGAACAGTTGCAGCGGCCAGTGCCCGCGGCCAGGTCGATATCGGCTTCGAAACGTACCGCGCCGCAATGGCAGCTGCCGTGAAAGGTATGGGTCATGGTGGGGTCCTCCAAGGAGTGTGTGTGGGAGCGGCTTTTGTGGGAGCGACTTCCCACAGGGTTAGCCTCGCCGCTCAAGCCGCGGCGGCGACGTCGCCCACGCACCACGGCGGCATTTGCGCGTGCTTGAACAGGCGGTACCAGAGTTCACGGTCGCTGGCGCTGTACAGATCCAGCGTGTGGATCACCTCGCGCGCAAACTCCACGCTGCCCAGGTGGCTGGCGGTGATGACGCCGCCATCGCTCACCGCCAGCACGCCGGCGTCGTATTGCGTGGCGCCGGCATACGTCGGCACGTGGCTGTCGATGTGGCCGGCCCAGTTGCCGGTGTGCCGGCAGCCATCGAGCAGGCCGCTGCGTGCCAGGGCCAGCACGCCACTGTCGATCGCGGCCACCGGCGCACCACCATCATGGACACGGCGGATCGCCGCCACCGCCGCGTCGCCGTCGCCGCGCTGCCACAGGTGCCCACCGGGCACGACCAGCAAGGCGGCGCGTTCCACATCGATCTGCGCCAGAGTCACGTCGGGCGAGACCGTGAGGCCGCCCATCGACACCACCGCCGCGGACGAGAAGCCTGCGGTCCGCACCAGCCAGTCGCCGGGGCGGCGGATCTCGCACAACGCCAGCGCCGCCTGCCAGTCGGCAAAACCCTCGAACACCAGGAAGTAAACCGTATCGCGCATACCCTCGCCCTCCTCTGCTGGAGTGACAGGATGGGCTGACGCTACTGCCAACGTCGTGTCAGCAGGGATGGTCGCGAAGGATCGTGCGTCGACATGTTGTTCCTCCCCCCGCTTGCGGAGAAAGGAATCAAGGCTCGGCTGGCGCCGCCAACCCGTAGCTGCGCTGGCGCATCCACTTGGTGATGATCCACTTCTCGCCTTTTTCCACCGGCTCGCCGCCGTGCAGGGTCAGCGGGTCGACCTGGCCGGCGCGGTTGCTGTATTCGAAATAGACGGCCATACCTTTCTTCGGCAGCACCCGCAGGCCCAGCGTGGGGAACACGGTGGCGCCGCCCTGCGCCACGTCGTTGAGGTAGATCAGCAAGGTGGACACGCGCTGGCCGCCAACCACCATCTGCGCCTCACTGCCAGGGTCGCCGGGCGAGAAGTAGTCGAAATGCGGCTGGTATTCGCCGCCTTCGCCGTAATGCAGCACCTGCAGCCCTTCGCCGTTTTCCACCGGGCAGTTCATCAGTTCGGCAATGCGGCGATCGAGCCGTGCGATGAAGTCGTCCGCGTTGACGGGAAAGAAGGTGCCCTCGCTGCTGCGCGCGGCGATCACCTCGTAGCCGCCGTTGACCGGATCGACCGTGGTCGAGCGCTGCAGCTTGTCGGCGGAGCGGCGGATCAGCTCGTCGCATTCCTCGTCGCTGAGCACCTGGTCGAGCACGGCGATGGTGGGCGCCGCCACGCGCAGCAGCACGCGGACGTCACGGTCGTGGGTGGGGATGACATTGCCCGCGGGCAGTCGCGGAGCGTCCGCGACATAGGCGGTGGCTTGCGTTCTCAGCGGTGCAGCGGCGGGCGGCTGCTCGCCTCGGGCCAGGGCCTCCACCGCGGCATGGGCGAAGGTGGCGTCGAAGCCGCTGCGGCACATGTCTTCCACCAGCGCCTGCACGGCGCAGCCGCGGGCCAGGTTTTCGACGATCCAGTCGTGCCATTGGGCGGTCAGTTGGGTGTGCGTTGCCACGGCGACTCCGGCTCGGGTGGACGGCAGGTGGGGCCCTGCGCGTCGTGGGGAGGGTCAGTATCGCCTGCCCGGGAGTGGGTGCAAGCTGGCCGCGGCGCGCGCGCGGGCAATTTTTCGGCACGATTGTTGTGCCCTACACTCGTCGTACTGCCACCTTCTGGCCGAACCATGTTGTTTTATCGCACCCGCTTCTTGTTGCCCGTGCTGGCTTCGCTCGCCCTGAGCGCCTGTTTCGAATCGCGCAAGCCCGACATTCCACCCGCACTGGCCGCCCCCGCGCCGGTGAAGCTGAAGATCGGACTGGCACTGGGCGGCGGCGCGGCGCGCGGGTTTGCGCATATCGGCGTGATCAAGATGCTGGAGGCCAGCGGCATCCACGCCGAGGTGGTGGCCGGCACCAGCGCCGGCAGCGTGGTCGGCGCGCTGTATGCCAGCGGCATGAACCCGTTCCAGTTGCAGCAGGCGGCGCTGGCGCTGGATGAAGCGTCAATCCGCGACGTGCGGCTGTTTTCCGGCGGGCTGGTGCAGGGCCGCAAGCTGCAGGATTACATCAACAAGGAAGTGGGCAACCGGCCGATCGAGCGCCTGCAACTGCCCTTTGCCGCGGTGGCCACGCAACTGGAAAGCGGGCAGCGCACCGTGTTCGTGCTGGGCAATACCGGCCAGGCCGTACGCGCCTCCAGCAGCGTGCCCGGCGTGTTCGAACCCACCGCCATCGACGGCAAGCATTACGTCGACGGCGGCGTGGTCAGCCCGGTGCCGGTGGATGCCGCGCGCGGGCTGGGCGCGGATTTCGTCATCGCGGTGGACATCTCGGCGCCCCCGGACCGCAGCAGCCCCGACGGCATGCTGGACGTCATCGGCAAATCCATCTCCATCATGGGCCGCCAGCTCGGCGAGCAGGAACTGGCCCGCGCCGACATGGTGATCCACCCCAAACTGGACGGCATCGGCGCCGCGGATTTCACCCAGAAAGACCGCGCCATCCTGCGCGGCGAGCAAGCCGCATTGGCGGCCGTACCGGCGATCCGCGCCAAACTGGCCGCGATGAAGGTGGCGCGCCAGGCGTCCATGGTGGCGACGCATCCGCCCGCGCATTGATGGATAGCCGCGCACGCATCGCGATGATAGCCGACTATCTATTCATAAGCCCATCTAAGTACGTTATAACTCGCTGATATATATGAATCTTGCATGGATGAAACTATTCATGTATCTATTCAATCCGTGACTATCCGAGATACCTCGCCGGAACACCTGATCGACGTGCTGCGCGCCCATCAATGGGCCAGCGCACGCGAGCTCGGGACCGTTTTGGGCGTCAGCCAGCCGAGCATTTCGCGCCGGCTGGCAGCGGCGGATAACCAGGTCGTACGCATCGGGCAGGCGCGCCGCTCGCGTTACGCGGCCACTCGCAGTGTCCGCGGCCTGGGTGATCGCTGGCCGCTTTACCGCATCGACGCCCACGGGCGGCCGCAAACGTTCGGCCAATTGATCGCGCTGCATGGCGAGGGTTGCGTCGTCCGCCCGGCACAGCCGGCCGATTGGCTGCGCGATGAATTCCACGAAGGGGTTTTCCCCGGCTTGCCCTGGTTCCTCGACGACATGCGCCCGCAAGGTTTCCTGGGCCACCTGTTCGGGCAGCGGTGCGCACACGAGCTGGGTTTGAACACGGACATCCTGCGCTGGAACGAAGACGCGGTGCTGACCGCCCTGCTGCTGCGTGGCGAGGATGGCCCGGGCAACTTCGTGCTGGGCGAACAATCGCTGGACCGCGCCCTGCGCGCCGCGTCCGACCCGCTTGCGCATTCGCAACGTACCGAACGTTACGCCGCATTGGCACAAGCCACGCTGGCCGGCGAACGCGCGGGTTCATCCGCCGCTGGGGAGCAACCGAAGTTCACCGCCTGCATCGAGGATGGGGATGGCTCGCCGCGTCACGTCATCGTGAAATTCAGCGAGCCGGTCGAGGGCAATCCGGTAGCCCGCCGCTGGGCCGACCTGTTGATCTGCGAACAGCTGGCCGGCCAGCTGCTGGCCGAACACGGCGAAACCGTCGCCCACGACGAACTGGTCTGGTCGCAGGGCAGGCTCTGTCTGGAATCGACCCGCTTCGACCGGGTGGGCGCGCACGGCCGACGCGGCTTCGTCTCGCTGGCGGCGTGGAGCGATGCGCACGACGGCGTGCGCGACGGCTGGCCGAACGCCGCCGGGCGCATGCAACACGGTGGCTGGCTGGATCGCGAGGCACTCGAACACGTTCAGCGACGCTGGTGGTTCGGGCAGATGATCGGCAACACCGACATGCACTTCGGCAACCTCGGTTTCTTTCTCGACGACGCGCTGCCGCTGACGTTGGCACCGAGCTACGACATGTTGCCGATGCTGTACCGACCCACCACGAGCGGCAGCCTCATGCCCCGCAGCTATCAGCCACCACCGCCTTCACCCGCCACCTTGCCGACTTGGCAGAGCGCCGCGGCGTGGGCCGATGATTTCTGGCAGCGCGTGGCGAAGCACCCGCAATTGAGTGCTGATTTCCGCGACATCGCCAACGGCAATCGCACCACGCTGGATCGCCTGCGCCAGCGCTTCGGCTGAAGCGCCGGCACACCGTGCCGACAGTCATGCTTGACATGGCCCATGTGTATTGCTGTACTGATACACATGGATGCATCACTGCTCAACATTCAACCTGGGGCCAGCGAGCCGATCTATCGGCAGATCGTCGAGCAGCTGCGCCGCTTGATTGCCGGCGGCCAGCTTACCCACGGCGAATTGCTGCCGTCCGTACGCGAGGTCGCCGGCTTTCACGCGATCAACCCGATGACCGTATCGCGCGCCTACGGCATCGCCGAGAGCGAAGGGCTGGTGGAACGTCTGCGTGGCAAGGGCATGGCGGTGATCGCCCTGCGCAAGGCCGCTCAAAGCGAAAGCCAGCGGTTGGCGTTGCTGGAACCGCAACTGGAGGCGCTGGCGCGCCATGCACGCGAACTCGAACTGCCTGCCGCGCCGGTGCTGCGGCGGCTGACCCGACTGCTGGGAGACTGAGATGAACGCCATGCTTCGTGAAACTGAAACCGACACCGCCTCCCCGCTGGCCGCCCGCGGCCTGGCCCACTGCTACGAAGGCATCGACGTGCTTTGCGGCGTGGATCTGGTGCTGGAACCGGGCAGCGTGCTCGGCCTGATCGGCCGCAACGGCGCCGGCAAATCCACGCTGATCCGCGCCATGCTCGGCCTGCTTGCACCGCTGGCCGGCGAGGCGCGCGTATTCGGCGAACCGGCGTTGAAACTGAGCGACGACGCCAAGGCACGTCTCGCCTACGTGCCGCAGCAACCCGAAGCGTTGGCCTGGCTCAATGCCGTGCAGATGCTCGACTTCGTCGGCCGTTTCTACCCGCGCTGGGACAAGGCGTTCGCGAAGAACACGCTGGAACGCTGGCAGATCCCGCCGAACAAGCTGCTGGCGAAACTCTCACCAGGTGAACGCCAGCGCGTGGACTTGATCCGTGCACTCGCCTCGCAACCGGAACTGCTGGTGTTGGACGAGCCGGCCGCCGCGCTGGATCCGGTCGCCCGCCGCGAACTGTTGCGCGAGATCGCGCTGCGTGCCGGTGAATCGGGCACCACCGTATTGTTTTCCAGCCATATCGTGTCGGACCTGGAGCGGGCCGCCTCGGAAGTCGCCTTTCTGCATCAGGGCAAGCTGCTGATGCGTTGCAGCGTGGACGAGACCAAGGAGCGTTACGCGCGGCTGTGGCTGCCCGCCCGCATGAGCGCGGCCGCGCCGAACGCCAGTCTGAGCCGTCGGCGTCATGAAGATGGCAGCCTCAGCCTGGTGGTCGAGCGCGATGCGCAAGGACAGTGGCCGCAAGCCGCCCAGTTGGCCGGCGCGCGTGTCGACGCGTTGGGGCTGGAGGATCTGTTCGTGGAGCTCGCCGAATGAACGCGCAGTCGCTGTTGCGGTTTCCCTGGCACTGGACTTATCCCTCGCTGCGCTGGGGCGCGGTAATCGCCTTCGTGCTGTGGTCGACCGGCGCCATCGCCGTCGGTGTGTTCACCGACGGACCCAAGGCCCTGGTGGATGCAATGGCGCTATACGGGGCCGGCCTGGTCTATCTGTGGGCGTTCTATTTTCCGCTGGGCTTGCTGGTGGCGATCGACGCGCGCGGGCTGCGTCTGCCGCGCATCCAGCGTCGGATCCATGCCAGTCTGGTGCTGTACGGCCTGCTCGGTGTCGCCTTGCCGCTACTCGCGCCCGGCGTGGACTGGAGCATGGCTGCGGTGTTGGCCTTGTTCACCGTTTGCGGCCTGGTGCTTGCCCTGATACCGCGCTACCTCGCGATGATTTTCGCGCTGGTCCCGGCACTGGCGAACGCGTTGTGGTCGCGCCTGGATCTTCCCGGTATCGGCGACCAGCGCTTCGCCCCGTGGGCCGCATCGACTGCCGCGGTGTTATTGCTCATCTGCGTCTGGCGCTGGTGGCAATTGCTGCGCGCCGGCACGGAGCAGCCGCAGGGCTGGGCCTCGCCGATGGTGTTGCAGTTTCGCAAAGGCCGTTGGGGTCATTGGGGTGGCTTCGCCGACGGCCAGCAACAACGACCGGATTGGTTGCGGGCCAGGGTCAATCTTGCCGGTGTTGGCCCTGCCCGGCCGCGCAAGGCCATGCAGGTCATGCTGGGCGGCTGGTATTTGCCGCAGACCATCAGCAGTCACGGCAAGCAGCTCGCCCTGTTCCTCGGCATCCTCGTGTTGCCGGCGACAAGCCTGCTGCTGATCAGCCGGATGGAGTCTCCCGCCAATACCGACTTTTCCGCCACGCTCACGGGCAGCGGCTTCGGTGCGCTCAGCTCGCTTTCGGTCATGGCCGCGCCGATGATCTGCATCTTCACCCTGCTGTGGCTGAGCAAGCGCTGGCAGCGCGCGAATGCCGAGTTGCCGCTGATGGCGTTATTGCCGGGCCTGGGCGATACCGCGGGCGTCAAACGGCAGCTGGTGCGCACCGTGCTGGGAATGCCGCTGGCGCTGCACGTTTTGCTGGTGGCACTGCTCTGCGCCGTCATGCTGTTCTGGCACGGCCACACGTATATGTTGTCGTTCGTGCTGTGGGCGCAATTGGGCGGCGCGCTGGTGACCGTCGCCGTGCTGCTCAACCTGCTTGGTGGTCGCGCGCTGTCGCCGTGGGGCATCGGCCTGATCCTTGTCGTGGCGAGCCTGCTGACCTTGCTGAGTCTGCTGCTGCCAGCCTTCGCCTTGGGCAAACATCCGATAGCCCAGGTACTGCCACTGTTGCCCTTGCTGCCGCTGGGCTGGCTGCTGCTCGCCGGTGCAATGGTCTGGTTGTGCCGCCGCGGCTGGCGCGGGCTTGCGCAGCGGCCGCATCCTTTTCTGGCCGACTGAGCGGTCTCTCAGGACTCCGGCGGATCGCGACGGCGCGTGTGCGTCACTGCGCCGATGATCCCCGCGCCCAGCAGCACGACCACGCCGATACCGATCCACTGCGTGGGCGCATGCAGCGGGTAGGCGGCGTACGCCAGCCCGCCGATGACGATGACCATGCCAATCAGATAGAGCGCGAATGAGGACATCGTTGTCTCCCGTACGGTGATGAGGCGCCGTTGCTGCGGTCGCGCGGCGTGGGGAGTCATTGGAAGGGGCGCACGATCAGCGCGCCGTGAAGGCCCGCAACGCGTTGACGCTGCCTTGCCGCCGATCCGCCGATGCTGGCGCTCCAACTGCCGGAGCCGCATGTGAGCGAATCGACCAGCCTGTCGCGGTATGCCCAGATCGGCGCCTTCCTGTTGCGTTATCGCAAGGCGGGCCTGTTCAACGGGCTGGATCTGGATGTGCAGGAGGTGGCGCTGGCGCAGGACGCCGATCCGGTGGTGCCGGGCCAGCCGGAACATTTCGTGGACGATCTGGAGGCACTGGGCCCCACCTTCATCAAGATCGGCCAGGCGCTGTCGACGCGGCCGGACATGGTGCCGCCCGCCTATCTGGCGGCGCTGGAGCGCATGCAGGATGACGTGGCGCCGGTGCCGGTGGCCGAGGTGCGTGCGGTGATCGAGGCGGAGCTGGGCGCGCGCATCGGCGTGCTGTTCGGCAGCTTCGACGATGTGCCGCTGGCCGCCGGTTCGATGGCGCAGGTGCACGCGGCCACCTTGCGCGACGGACGCGAGGTGGTGGTGAAAGTGCAGCGTCCGCACATCGCGCAGACGCTGCGCGAGGATCTGGCTATCCTGGCCAGGCTGGCCGGCGCCGCCGACCGCCTCACCGACATGGGCCGCCGCTACGGCTTTGCCGACTGGGTGCAGGAGCTGCGCCACAGCCTGGCCAACGAGGTCAACTTTGCGCTGGAGGCGGACAACCTGCGCCGCTTCGCCGCCAACCTGGACGACTACCGCCACCTGTACGTGCCACAGCCGATGGACGGCTATACCACCGAGCGCGTGCTGACGATGGATCGCGTGCACGGCATCAAGGTCACCCACGTGCCACCGGTGCGGCGCATCGAGCATCCGCTGAAACAGCAGGCACAGGAACTGCTGCGCGCCTATCTCGACCAGGTATTCGTGCATGGCCTGGTGCATGCCGACCCGCACCCGGGCAATGTGCTGCTGATGGACGACCAGCGGTTGGCGCTGTTCGACCTGGGCATGGTGGCGCGATTGCCGCCACATACGCGGCACAGCCTGCTGAAGCTGATGCTGGGCGCGATCGGCGGCAACGGCGACCAGGTGGGCGAAATCAGCGAAGCGATGGGCACGCCGCTGCAGGATTTTCGCCACAGCCAATACCGTCGCAGCGTGGATCAGCTGGTATCCGGCTATGCCGGCTTGCACGACGCCAGTCGCCAGTACTCCGAAGGTCGGCTGATCCTGGAGCTGACCCGGGTGGGCGCCGCCTGTGGCCTGCGGCCGCCGCCGGAGCTGACCATCCTGGGCAAGACCCTGCTGAACCTGGAAGCCGTCACCACCGCGCTCGACCCGGCGCTGGATACCCGCGCCGTGGTCGAGCAACACCTGCAGCAGATGATGCGGCGGCAGGCGCTGGGTTCGCTGTCGCCCGCCAACCTGGCCAGCGAATGGCTGGACCTGCAGGAACTGGCCCGTCGCACACCTCAGCACATGGGCGCCATCCTGCGCACACTGGCGGAAAACCGGCTGCGCGTGCGCATCGACGGGCTGGAAGAATCCCGCATGATGGAAAGCCTGCAGAAGATCGCCAACCGCATCGCCACCGGCGTGATCGTGGCCGCGCTGGTGATCGGCGCCGCGCTCACCGCCCGCATCCAGGGCGGCGCCACCCTGTTCGGCCTGCCGATCCTGTCCGCACTGTTCATCATCGTGGCCGGCGTGCTGGGCGCGGGCCTGATCCTCAGCGCGCTGCGGCGCGACCGCAAGGTGGATCGGGCCGCCGACCGCACGCCTGATTGATTGAGCGGGGAATAGGGAATAGGGAATGGTAGAAGCCGGAAAAGAAACCTCGAGGCACTCCAGACCGTCAAAGGGGTGGGGCTTCCCCAAAAACCTCGCCCAAGCGACGCTCTTCCGATTCCCTGTTCTCCATTCCCTACTCGCGGCCTTCAAAACAGCTCCCCCTGCGGTGACGCCTTGCGTGGCGGCACGAAGCGCGAGGTATCGAGTTTCAGGTCGTGGGCGCGGGTCAGGCCGTGTTTGCGGTAGGCGACGGTGAAGCGTGTGCGCAGCAGGTCGGCGAATACGCCCTGGCCGTGCATGCGGGTGGAGAAGTCGCTGTCGTAGTCGCGGCCGCCGTTCGTCTGTTGCACCAGGCTCATCACGTGGGCGGCGCGTTGCGGCACGTGCAGCGCCAGCCATTCGCGGAACAGGGTTTTCAGCTCCCACGGCAGGCGCACGGTGGTGTAGCCGGCGCTGCTGGCGCCGGCCGCGGCGGCTTGCGCCAGCACCGCTTCCATGTCGCGATCGTTCAGCGCGGGGATGATCGGCGCCACCAACACACCCACCGGCACACCGGCGGCGTGCAGCGCGGCGATCGCCTGGATGCGGCGGTGCGGGGCGCTGGCACGTGGTTCGAGTTTGGCGGCCAGGCGGTTGTCCAGTGAATTGACCGAGACGAGCACCCGCACCAAGCGCTCGCGCGCCATCGGCGCCAGGATGTCCAGGTCGCGTTCCACCAGCGCGTTCTTGGTGACGATGGTGCAGGGGTGGTGGCATTCGGCCAGCAGCTCCAGCGCGGCACGGGTCAGTCGCCAGCGCTTTTCGACTGGCTGGTAGGGGTCGGTGTTGCTGCCGATATTGATCGGGCTGACCACGTAGCCCGGCTTTGCCAGTTCGCCGCGCAGCACCTCGGCAAGATTGCTCTTGGCCCGCAGCCGGGTTTCGAAATCGAGGCCCGGCGACAGGTTGAGGTAGCTGTGCGATGGCCGCGCAAAACAATAAATGCAGCCGTGCTCGCAGCCGCGATACGGGTTGATCGCCTGGCTGAAACCGATGTCGGGCGAATCGTTGCGGCTGATCACGCTGCGGGCGCGTTCCTCGGTGACCTCGGTGCGCGGGCGCGGCGCCTCCTCGTCCAGCAGTTCGCGCGGCCAGCCGTCGTCCTCCGCCTGGTGGCGGATGTTCTCGAAGCGTCCTTCGGGATTGGAGGCGGCGCCGCGGCCCTTGAGCGGGCGGCGATCGGGCGGAACGTTCATCGGCGCAGTGTGGCGTGGCGGCGTCTCAGCGCTTGCGAAGGGCCACGCGCTGCGGCGACGGGTGTGCTCACAGCGGCTATACACCCGGGCGCTGACTCTTGGCGGGCGCGGTTCCGGGGCATCGCGCGCTATCCAACGCCTCGTCTGATCAAGGAGTTCGTGATGACTGCCACTGGATTGATCATTTTTCTCGTCATTGGCGCGGTTGCCGGCTGGCTGGCCGGGCTGATCGTGCGCGGTTTCGGCTTTGGCCTGCTGGGCAATATCGTTGTCGGCATCATCGGCGCGTTCCTGGCCGGCTGGCTGCTGCCGGCGCTGGGCGTGGGTTTCAGCCTGGGCAGCCCGATCGTCACCAGCATCGTGTACGCGATGATCGGTGCGATCGTGTTGCTGGTGATCATCGGATTGATCAAGCGCGCCTGACCGGTGGGCGCAAAAGAAAACGCAGCGGCTCGCGCCGCTGCGTTTTTTTGTGGCCGCGACAGACCGCTCAGGCGGTGATGTCGACGTCCTTGGTTTCACGCACGAAGAACAGGCCGATCACGAAGGTCATCATCGCGATCACCACCGGGTACCACAGGCCCGAGTAGATGTTGCCGGTGAGTGCCACGATGCCGAACGACACCGAGGGCAGGAAGCCGCCGAACCAGCCGTTGCCGATGTGGTACGGCAGGCTCATCGAGGTGTAGCGGATCTTGGTGGGGAACATCTCCACCAGCCAGGCGGCGATGGGGCCGTAGACCATGGTCACGTACAGCACCAGCAGGGTCAGCAGCACCACCAGCATCGGATAGTTGCTGTTGGCCGGTGCGGCCTTGGCCGGGTAGCCGGCCTGATCCAGCACGGTGCCGAGGCTGGCAGCGAACGCCTTGGACTTGGCGGCAAACTCCGCCTTGGGCAGGGTCGAGCCATCGAACGCGTCGAGCGATGCGCCACCCACGGTCACCCGCGCCACCGAGCCGGCCGCTGCCGCCTCGTTGGCGTACGGCACGCCGCGCTTGGCCAGCGTGCTCTTGGCGATGTCGCACGAGCTGGTGAACACCGAGGTACCGGTGAGGTTGATCTGCAGATGGCAGTCGGCGGGGTCGGCCACCACCGTGATCGGGGCGCTGGCGCTGGCCGCCTCGATGGCCGGGTTGCCGAAGTGGGTGAGGCCCTGGAAGATCGGGAAGTACGTCAGTGCCGCCAGCAGGCAGCCGGCCAGCACCACCGGCTTGCGCCCGATCTTGTCGGACAGCCAGCCGAACACCACGAAAAACGGGGTGCCGATCAACAGCGCCGCAGCAATCAGCAATTGCGTGGTGGTGGCGTCGATCTTCAGCGTGCTGCCCAGGAAGTACATCGCGTAGAACTGGCCGCAGTACCACACCACGGCCTGGCCGGCGGTGGCGCCGAACAGGGCCAGCAGCACCAGTTTCAGGTTGCCCCAGCGGGCGAACGATTCGGTCAGCGGCGCCTTCGACGTCTTGCCTTCGTTCTTCATTTGCTGGAACACCGGCGACTCGGCCAGCTGCAGGCGGATGTAGACCGACACGATCAGCAGCAGCGACGAGATCAGGAACGGAATGCGCCAGCCCCAGTCGTCGAACTTGTCACCCAGCAGCCACTTGCAGCCCAGGATTACCAGCAGCGACAGGAACAGGCCGAAGGTGGCGGTGATCTGGATGAAACTGGTGTACAGGCCACGTTTCCCCGGCGGCGCATGCTCGGCCACGTAGGTGGCGGCGCCGCCGTATTCACCGCCCAGCGCCAGGCCCTGCAGCATGCGCAGCAGGATCAGGATCACCGGTGCGGCCACGCCGATCGAGCCGTAACTGGGCAACAGGCCCACGAAGAAGGTGGACAGGCCCATGATCACGATGGTGATCAGGAAGGTGTATTTGCGCCCGACCAGGTCGCCGACGCGGCCAAACACCAGCGCGCCGAACGGGCGCACCGCAAAGCCGGCGGCGAATGCCAGCAGGGCGAACACCAGCTGGCTGGCCTCGTTGAGGCCAGAGAAGAACTGGTGGCCGATGATCACGGCCAACGAGCCGTATAGATAGAAGTCGTACCACTCGAACACGGTACCCAGGCTGGATGCCAGGATCACCCGCTTGTGGCTGACGTCGAGCGCGGGACGCCCGTCAATCGCAGTGGTTGCCATGCTGTACTCCCCTTGGTAATGGATCGCCGCCCTCCCTTGCGGGTGGGCGGCCATCGGTTCAAAGCCAGTGGCGCGCCGGCGAGCCGGCGCCGGTCAGAACGAGTATTTGGCGGTGAACTGCAGCCGCTGCAGTTTGCCCGAGTCGTTGTTCTCCAGCACGCGGCGACCCCAGGCGTATTCCGCGCCGAGATCCACCTTGGGCAGGGGCGAATAGAGCAGGTTCACGTGCGCGCTTTCGGTGTGCCGGTTGGCCGCCGGGCCGGTGAGCGCCACATCGTTGTCGATGCCGTTGCGCGCCACCATCAGATTCATCCGCAGGCGGTCGTCGAACGCGTGGTGCCAGGCCAGATACGCGGCCCAGACCCGGCGGGTCTCGATGTCGCTGGCGGCGTTCAACATGCCGTCGGCGGCGAAGTTCGCCAGGCCCACGTAGCGGCCGATGCCCTTGCCCACGGTGGCGCTGTAGCGCAAGTCATCGTTGCTGCCGAGCACGGCCTTGCCCATCACGCTGACACCGCCGGCGGTGGCGGTGCTGGTGTCGCTGGGCACCGCGTCGTTGCGGCCATCGGTGCGCAGCTGGCGCAGCAGGCCGGCCACGCCAAAGAAGCCCCAGTCGCCCTTCCAGGTGTAGCGCGCGGTGAGGTCGGGCATCACGTTGTGGTCGGGCGAAAGCTGCGCGCTGCCGCCCTGGTACGGCGTGACCGTGGTGTGCGGGTTTTCCAGCGCCACCGCGAAACCGCCGCTGGTGTAGCGCAACTGCGCCTGGCGCACGAACACGGTGCCGTCGGTGACGCCGATGAAGTCGACCGCCTCCGGCAGCGCGTTCGGGTCCATGAAGTTGGTCCAGGTCTGGCCGGCCAGCCAGTTGTTCCAGTACAGGTAGGCGTGTCGCAAGGTGAGGCCGTAGCCGTTGCTGGCGTTCTCGTTGCCCAGCGAGTTGCCGAAGAAATCCCACTCCAGGAAGGCGCCGACCTTGTCGCCGCCGTCGGTGAGGCTGTCCACGCCCACGCCGATTCGCGAGAACTTGGCGTGCATGTCGCTGTAGCTGGCCGACTTGCCGCCGATCGGCGTGGCGCCGGGCAGGTACAAGTCGCGCGCCGCGTTCTGGTCGCCCAGATAGCCGTCCGTATGGGTGGACATGAAATCGGTCTTGATGAAGCCGCCGATCTTCACCTTGGTGTTGGCATACGCGTTGCCGGGCGTGGTCAACACCACTTCGTGCGCGGCGGGTGCGGCGGCGACAGTCTTCGCCGGGGCCGCGGCCGGAGCTTGCGCCTGCGCGGCCTGCGCCTGCACCAAACTCTTCAGCTCGTTCAACTGCTGCTCCAGCTGCGCCACACGCTGCTCGAGCTGTTGTTCGCGCGTATCGCTTTGCGCATGCGCCGCCAGCGGCAGGCTGAGAGCGCAGGCCACGCCAAGCGCCAGCGCCTTGTAGCGGTTTGGGTATCGCGTGGTCATGCGGCTCTCCCCGGTGGTTGTCGAGTTGAGCATGGCCATGCTGCGGCGCGCGCCGCTATTCGCCTTTGGTCGCTATTCGACCAAAGTCGATGCGCGCGGCCGCCTGCCGCCCGTTGGCGATGGGGCTACACTCGATCGTCAGGTGGCGTCGACGCCGCCAAGCCATCCATTCATCGATGCCGCCCATGCGGCGGCCAGCAGGAGGCCAGCCATGTCCAAGCTTTATCCGGTCAACCCCGAATTCGCCGCGGCGGCGCGCGTCAGCGCGGACGATTACGCGCGTCTTTACGACGAATCGATCAAGGACCCGGAAGGGTTCTGGAAGCGCATCGGCCAGCGCGTCGACTGGATCAAGCCGCCGACCAGGATCAAGGATGTCTCGTTCGACCCGTCCGACCTGCACATCCGCTGGTACGAGGACGGCCAGCTCAATGTCAGCGCCAACTGCCTCGACCGCCAGCTGGAAAAGCGCGGCGACAAGGTGGCGATCATCTTCGAGGGCGATGACCCAAAGGACTCGCGCCGCATCACCTACCGCGAGCTGCATGCCGAAGTGTGCAAGTTCGCCAACACGCTGAAGAACCTCGGCGTGGTCAAGGGCGACCGCATCGCGATCTACCTGCCGATGATTCCGGAGGCGGCGGTGGCGATGCTGGCCTGCGCCCGCATCGGCGCAATCCACTCGGTGGTGTTCGGCGGCTTCTCGCCCGATTCGCTGGCCGGCCGCATCGTCGATTCAAAAGCCAAGGTGGTGATCACCGCCGACGAAGGCCTGCGCGCCAGCAAGCACATCCCGCTGAAGGTCAACGTGGACGCCGCGCTGGAACGCCCCGGCACCAGCAGCGTGGAAACCGTGATCGTGGTGCGCCACACCGGCGGCCCGATCAACATGCAGTCGCCGCGCGACCGCTGGTACCACACGCTGATGGAGGGCCAGTCCACCGATTGCGCACCCACCCCGGTCGAGGCCGAGCACCCGCTGTTCGTGCTGTACACCTCCGGCTCCACCGGCAAGCCCAAGGGCGTGCTGCACACCACGGGCGGCTACCTGGTCTACATCAGCTACACCCACGAGCTGGTGTTCGACCTGCGCGAGGACGACGTCTACTGGTGCACCGCCGACGTGGGCTGGGTCACCGGCCACAGCTACGTGGTGTACGGCCCGCTCTGCAACGGCGCCACCACGGTGATGTTCGAGGGCGTGCCGAACTACCCTGACCACAGCCGCTTCTGGCAGGTGATCGACAAGCACAAGGTCAGCCTGTTCTACACCGCGCCCACCGCGATCCGCGCGCTCATGCGCGAAGGCGAGGAGCCGGTGAAGAAGACCTCGCGCAAGTCGCTGCGCCTGCTGGGCTCGGTCGGCGAGCCGATCAACCCCGAGGCCTGGGAGTGGTACAACCGCGTGGTCGGCGAAAACCGCTGCCCCATTGTGGACACCTGGTGGCAGACCGAAACCGGCGGCATCATGATCTCGCCGCTGCCCGGCGCCATCGCCACCAAGCCCGGCTCCGCCACGCGACCGTTCTTCGGCGTAACCCCCGCCATCGTCGATGCCGACGGCAAGGTGCTGGAAGGCGAGGCCGAGGGCAATCTGCTGATCACCACCTCGTGGCCGGGCCAGGTGCGCACCATCTACGGCGACCACCAGCGCTTCATCGACACCTATTTCAGCGCCTACCCCGGCAACTACTTCTCGGGCGACGGCGTGCGCCGCGACGAAGACGGCTACTACTGGATCACCGGCCGCGTCGATGACGTGATCAACGTCAGCGGCCACCGCCTGGGCACCGCCGAGGTGGAAAGCGCGCTGGTGTCCCACCCGAAGGTAGCCGAGGCCGCCGTGGTCGGCTGCCCGCACGACATCAAGGGCCAGGGCATCTACGCCTACGTCACCCTGGTGGTCGGCGAAACCGGCAGCGACGACCTGCGCAAGGAACTGGTCGCCTGGGTGCGCAAGGAAATCGGCCCCATCGCCACGCCCGATTACCTGCAGTGGGCGCCGGGCCTGCCCAAGACCCGCTCGGGCAAGATCATGCGCCGCATCCTGCGCAAGATCGGCGAGAACAAACCCGACCAGCTGGGCGACATCACCACCCTGGCCGACCCCGGCGTAGTGCAGAACCTGGTGGATGAGCGGTTGATCAAGTAGTACCGGGAATGGGGAATGGAGAATGGGGAATCGGTGCGCAAGCGCGCACTTCCCCGCAAACCTCGTACATCCATTCCCTATTCCCCATTCCCTACTCCCGGCTCTCCCCATGCCCGACATCCTGATCGCCGATGACCACCCGCTGTTTCGCGATGCGTTGCAGCGGGCGGTATTGACGGCGGTGCCGCAGGCGCAGGTGCATGCGGCCGACAGCGTGCATGCCTTGCTGGCGTTGATCGAACGGCTGCCCGACGCGGACCTGTTGCTGCTGGATCTGCACATGCCCGGTGCCCGCGGCTATTCCGCGCTGGCGCATATCCGCGGCCAGTATCCGGGCCTGCCGACCATCGTGGTCTCCGGTCACGAGGAGCCGCAGGTGGCGCGCCGCGCGCTGGGTCACGGCGCGTCGGCTTACATCCCCAAGTCCAGTCCCGGCGAAGACATCGTGGCGGCGATCCGCGCCGTGCTCGATGGCGACGTCTGGCTGCCGCCGACGCTGGTGGGCGCCGCGGCCGAACTGCCACCGGACGAAGCCGCCGTCGCCGCCCAGGTGGCGACGCTGACTCCGCAGCAGTTCCGGGTGATGACGATGATCGCCGAGGGCCTGCTCAACAAGCAGATTGCCTGGGAGCTGGGCGTCTCCGAAGCCACCGTGAAGGCGCACATGACCGCGATCATGCGCAAGCTGGGGGTCGGCAACCGCACCCAGGTGGCATTGGTCGCCAGCCATCTGGCGGTGGACCAGCAAAGCCCGCCGCCGCTGCCGGACGGCGCCGGCTGAGCGAGCGCCGGGCAGATACCGGCAACGTCGGAAATTCGTACGGTCGTTTGCCCTTTTTTCGGGCTGATCGGCGCTTCCGGTTCGGCCTCATATACGGCTATTTGATTTTTCTTGCTTTTTTGTTGCAGCGCACTATAGTCGATACTCCCCTTTTTCCGGGATCGACACATGGAACAACCGCGCGCACAGGGTCTTTACGACCCAAGCAATGAACATGACGCCTGTGGCGTGGGTTTCGTCGCCCATATCAAGGGTAGGAAAACGCACGAAATCGTCCAGCAGGGATTGATGATCCTGCGCAACCTGGACCACCGCGGCGCCGTCGGCGCCGACCCGTTGATGGGCGATGGCGCCGGCATCCTGATCCAGATCCCCGACGGCTTCTACCGCGAGGAGATGGCGGCGCAGGGCGTGGTGCTGCCGCCCCCGGGCGAATACGGCGTGGGCATGGTGTTCCTGCCCAAGGAACACGCCTCCCGGCTGGCCTGCGAGCAGGAGCTGGAGCGCTCGGTGCACGCCGAGGGGCAAGTGGTGCTGGGCTGGCGCGACGTGCGCGTGGACGATGCGATGCCGATGTCGCCCGCGGTGAAGGCGCGCGAGCCGGTGATCCGCCAGATCTTCATCGGTCGCGGCCCGGACATCATGGTGCCCGACGCGCTGGAGCGGAAGCTCTACGTGATCCGCAAGACCTCCAGCCACGCCATCCGCGCGCTGCACCTGAAGCACGGCCAGGAATACTTCGTGCCCTCGATGTCGACCCGCACGGTCGTCTACAAGGGCCTGCTGCTGGCCGGCCAGGTGGGCCAGTACTACCTCGACCTGGCCGACCCGCGCACGGTGTCGGCACTGGCGATGGTGCACCAGCGCTTCTCCACCAACACCTTCCCCGCGTGGGAGCTGGCCCATCCGTACCGCATGATCGCCCACAACGGCGAGATCAACACGGTCAAGGGCAACGTCAACTGGATCAACGCGCGCACCGGCGCGATCTCCTCGCCCGTGCTGGGCGACGACCTGCAGAAGCTGTGGCCGCTGATCTACCCCGGCCAGTCCGACACGGCGTCGTTCGACAACTGCCTCGAATTGCTGACGATGGGCGGTTACCCGCTGTCGCAGGCGATGATGATGATGATTCCCGAGGCTTGGGAACGTCACACGCTGATGGACGACAACCGTCGCGCGTTCTACGAATACCACGCCGCGATGATGGAGCCGTGGGACGGCCCCGCCGCGATCGCCTTCACCGATGGCCGCCAGGTGGGCGCCACGCTGGACCGCAACGGCCTGCGCCCGGCGCGCTACGTGATCACCGACGACGACCTGGTGATCCTGGCCTCCGAGGCCGGCGTGCTGCCGGTACCGGAATCGCGCATCGTGAAGAAGTGGCGGTTGCAGCCGGGCAAGATGCTGCTGATCGACATGGAAGCGGGCCGCATCATCGACGACAAGGAGCTGAAGGATCAGCTGGCCAACGCCAAGCCGTACAAGCAGTGGATCGAACACATCCGGATCAAGCTGGATGACCTGCCGGCGGCGCGCACGGAGCCACGCTCCACCGAGACCCTGCTCGATCGCCAGCAGGCGTTCGGCTACTCGCAGGAAGACCTGAAGTTCCAGCTGCTGCCGATGGCGCAGGCGGGCGAGGAAGCGATCGGCGCGATGGGCAACGACTCGCCGCTGGCCGTGCTGTCGGACAAGAACAAGTCGCTGTACCAGTATTTCCGCCAGTTGTTCGCGCAGGTCACCAACCCGTCGATCGACCCGATCCGCGAACAGATGGTGATGTCGCTGGTGTCCTTCATCGGCCCGAAGCCGAACCTGCTGGACATCAACAACATCAACCCGCCGTTGCGGCTCGAGGTATCGCAGCCGGTGCTGGACTTCGCCGAGATGGCCAAGATCCGCGACATCGAGCGCTACTCCAAGGGCAAGTTCCGCAGCTTCGAGCTGGACATCAGCTACCCCGCGGCATGGGGCAAGGCCGGCATCGAGGCGCGGCTGGCTTCGCTGTGCGCCCAGGCCACCGACGCGATCCGCCTTGGCCACAACATCCTGATCGTCTCCGACCGCGGCGCCAGCCGCGAGCGCGTGGCCATCCCGGCGTTGTTGGCCACCTCTGCCGTGCACCAGCATCTGGTAACGATGGGCCTGCGCACCAGCACTGGCCTGGTGGTGGAAACCGGTTCCGCCCGTGAGGTACACCACTTCGCCCTGCTGGCCGGCTACGGCGCCGAAGCGATCCATCCCTACCTGGCGATGGAAACCCTGACGCACGTCTGCGCCAGTGGCGAGGTGAAGCCGGAAAAGGCGATCACCAACTACATCAAGGCGATCAACAAGGGCCTGCAGAAGGTGATGTCCAAGATGGGCATCTCCACCTACATGTCCTACACCGGCGCGCAGATCTTCGAGGCCGTGGGCCTGAACCGCGAGCTGATCGACAAGTATTTCACCGGCACCACCTCCAACATCGAGGGCATCGGCCTGTTCGAAGTGGCCGAGGAAGCCCTGCGCACGCACGCCGCCGCCTACAGCGACGACCCGGTGCTGGCCGATCGGCTGGACCCGGGCGGCGAGTACGCCTGGCGCGTGCGCGGCGACGAGCACATGTGGACGCCGGACGTGGTGGCCAAGCTGCAGCACGCCACGCGTTCCAACAACGGCCAGACCTACAAGGAATACGCGCAGCTCATCAACGACCAGTCCAAGCGCCACATGACGCTGCGCGGCCTGTTCGAGTTCCGCATCGACCCGGCCGCGGCGATCCCGCTGGACGAGGTCGAGCCGGCGAAGGAAATCGTCAAGCGCTTCGTCACCGGCGCGATGTCGCTGGGCTCGATCTCCACCGAGGCGCACACCACGCTGGCGATCGCGATGAACCGCATCGGCGGCAAGTCCAACACCGGCGAAGGCGGTGAAGACGAGGCGCGCTACCAGAACGAGCAGCGCGGCATCGCGATCAAGCAGGGCGACACCGTTGCCGGCCTGCTCGGCGCGGCGCACATCGAGCGCGACCTGGTGCTGCAGGATGGCGATTCGCTGCGCTCGCGCATCAAGCAGGTGGCCTCGGGCCGCTTCGGCGTCACCGCGGCCTACCTGATGTCCGCCGACCAGATCCAGATCAAGATCTCGCAGGGCGCCAAGCCGGGCGAAGGCGGCCAGCTGCCGGGCCACAAGGTGTCCGACTACATCGCGCAGCTGCGCTTCTCGGTGCCGGGTGTGGGCCTGATTTCGCCACCGCCGCATCACGACATCTACTCCATCGAGGATCTGGCCCAGCTCATCCACGATCTGAAGAACTGCAACCCGCAGGCCTCGATCTCGGTGAAGCTGGTGTCGGAAGTGGGCGTGGGCACGGTGGCCGCGGGCGTGGCCAAGTGCAAGGCCGACCATGTGGTGATCGCCGGTCATGACGGCGGCACCGGCGCCTCGCCGTGGTCGTCGATCAAGCATGCCGGCACGCCGTGGGAACTGGGCCTGGCCGAAACCCAGCAGACGCTGGTGCTGAACCACCTGCGCGGGCGCATCCGGGTGCAGGCCGATGGCCAGATGAAGACGGGTCGCGACGTGGTGATCGGCGCGCTGTTGGGCGCCGACGAGTTCGGCTTCGCCACCGCGCCGCTGGTGGTGGAAGGCTGCATCATGATGCGCAAATGCCACCTCAACACCTGCCCGGTCGGCGTGGCCACGCAGGACCCGGTGCTGCGCAAGAAGTTCTCGGGCAAGCCCGAGCACGTGGTGAACTACTTCTTCTTTGTCGCCGAGGAGGCCCGCGCGCTGATGGCGCAGCTGGGCATCCGCCGCTTCGAAGACCTGGTCGGCCGCGCCGACCTGCTCGACACGCGCCAGAGCATCGCGCACTGGAAAGCCAGCGGGCTGGACTTCAGCCGCGTGTTCCATCGCCCGGAGGTTCCCGCGGACGTGGCCGTGCGCCATGTCGCCGAGCAGGATCACGGCCTGGATCGCGCCACCGGCAAGGCACTCGACCACACCCTGATCGACAAGGCACAGCCGGCGCTGGAGCATGGCGAAAAGACCAGCTTCATCGTCAGCGTGCGCAACGTCAATCGCACCGTGGGCACGATGTTGTCCGGTGAAGTGGCGCGTCGCTACGGCCACGTCGGCTTGCCGGACGACACCATCCACATCCAGCTGGACGGTGTTGGCGGGCAGAGCTTCGGCGCGTTCCTGGCCCGCGGCATCACCCTGGACCTGGTCGGCGAAGCCAACGACTACGTCGGCAAGGGCCTGTCCGGCGGCCGCATCGTCGTGCGCTCGCCGAACGACTTCCACGGCTTCGGCCCCGAGCACATCATCGTGGGCAACACCGTGCTGTACGGCGCCACCGAAGGCGAGGCGTATTTCAACGGCGTGGCCGGCGAACGCTTCGCGGTGCGCAACTCCGGCTGCACCGCGGTGGTCGAGGGCGTGGGCGACCACGGCTGCGAATACATGACCGGCGGCACCGTGGTGGTGCTGGGCGACACCGGCCGCAATTTCGCCGCGGGCATGTCCGGCGGCGTGGCCTACGTCTACGACCCCGACGGCGTCTTCGAGCACAAATGCAACCTGGCGATGGTCGGCATCGAGCCGCTGCTGTCGGGCGTGGAGCAGGAACTGCGCATCCCGCGCGAGTTGTGGCATGCCGGCGCGCGCGGCGCCACGGGCGAAACCGACGAGGCGATCGTGCGGCGACTGGTGGAAGCGCATTTCCGCTACACCGGCAGCTTCCGCGCCAAGGAGATCCTGCACGACTGGCCGACCGCGCGTGCGCGTTTCGTCAAGGTGATGCCGGCCGAATACCGCCGCGCACTTTCCGAACTGCACCAGCGCGCCGTACTGGCATCCACCGAGAAGGCCACGGCCTGACCCGCGAAGGAATAGACAATGGGCAAGATTACCGGCTTTCTCGAATACCCCCGTCAGGCGGAAACCGCCGAGGTACCCACGCAGCGGCTCAAGCACTGGCGCGAATTCACCCAGCAGCTGACTGATGAGCAGGCGAAAGTCCAGGGCGCGCGCTGCATGGATTGCGGCATCCCGTTCTGTCACCACGGCTGCCCGGTCAACAACATCATTCCGGACTTCAACGACCTGGTGTACCGGCAGGACTGGAAGCACGCGATCGAGGTGCTGCATTCCACCAACAACTTCCCCGAGTTCACCGGCCGCATCTGCCCCGCCCCGTGCGAGGCCGCCTGCACGCTGAACATCAACAGCGACGCGGTGGGCATCAAGTCGATCGAGCACAAGATCATCGACAAGGCGTGGGAGGAGGGCTGGGTCACGCCGCAGCCGGCCGCCATCAAGACCGGCTGGAAAGTCGCCGTGGTCGGTTCCGGCCCGGCCGGCCTGGCCGCCGCGCAGCAGCTGGCGCGGGTGGGCCATGCGGTGACCGTGTTCGAGAAGAATGACCGCGTCGGCGGCCTGCTGCGCTACGGCATCCCCGATTTCAAGCTGGAAAAAAGCCATATCGACCGGCGCGTGAAGCAGATGCGCGCCGAGGGTGTGCAGCTTCGCACCAGCGTCTTCGTGGGTGCGGCGGCGGACGCCGCCCGCTACGGCAAGGTCGAGGCGGTCACGCCCGAGCAGTTGCAGGCCGAGTTCGACGCGGTGATCATCGCCGGCGGCTCCGAGACGCCGCGCGACCTGCCGGTGCCCGGGCGTGAGCTGAAGGGGGTCCATTTCGCGATGGATTTCCTGCCGCAGCAGAACAAGGTGGTGGCCGGTGATCGGCTGAAGCACCAGACGCTGGCCACCGCCAAGAAGGTGGTGGTGATCGGCGGTGGCGACACCGGCTCCGACTGCGTGGGTACCTCCAACCGCCAGGGCGCGATTTCGGTGACCCAGTTCGAGCTGCTGCCGCAACCGCCGGCGCAGGAGAACAAGCCACTGGTGTGGCCGTACTGGCCGCTGCGCCTGCGTACCTCGACCTCGCATGAGGAAGGTTGCCAGCGCGACTGGTCCGTGGCCACCAAGCACTTCAACGACGACGGCAAGGGCAACGTGAAGAGCCTCACCGGCGTGCGGCTGGAGTGGAAGGACGGCAAGATGAGCGAAGTCGCCGGCAGCGAATTCGAGATCGCCGCCGACCTGGTGCTGCTGGCGATGGGCTTCGTGTCGCCCGTGCAGACGGTGCTGGATGCGTTCGGCGTGGACAAGGACGCCCGCGGCAATGCCAAGGCCAGCACCGATGGCGCCGCCAGCTACCGCACCAGCGTCGACAAGGTATTCGCCGCCGGCGACATGCGTCGCGGGCAATCGCTGGTGGTCTGGGCGATCCGCGAAGGGCGCCAGTGCGCCCACGCCGTGGACGAGTTCCTGATGGGCGTTTCGACGCTGCCGCGTTGAGCTGATACCGACGATACGCTGCGCGCCATCCGGCGCGCAGCGCAGTGATTACCTGCTGAACTCCCGCCCCCGTCGTCAGTCGCCGCTACCCTGCGGCCGCAGCGGCGAAGCCAGCAACGCCCGCAACGCCGCCGGCTTCACCGGCTTGTGCAGCAGTGGATAACCCAGCGCCCGCGCCCGCTGTTTCAGCTCGACACTGCCATCGGCGGTGATGATGGCCGCCGGCGGCAACTGCGCGAAGTCGGCCCGCAATTGCTCCAATGCCTGCAAGCCATCGGTGTCGTCGGCCAGATGGTAGTCGGCGAGGATCAGGTCGACCGGCCCGCGTTGCAATTCGATGCGCGCCTGCGTCACGTCCACCGCGGTGCGGCAATCCACGCCCCATCGACCGAGCAGTGCACGCATGCCATCGAGGATGGATTCATCGTTGTCCAGGCACAACACGGTCAGCGGCAGTCGTGCATCCGGCCCACGCTGCAGGATCTTGTGCCGCCGCGGCGCCACCGGTTCATTGCGCGGCACGGTGACCGCGAAGCAGCTGCCATGGCCGGGGCGCGAATGCAGGTCGAGCCGATGGCCCAGAATGCCGGCCAGCCGATCGCAGATCGACAGGCCCAGGCCCAGCCCTTTCTCGCCCCACGGTGACGGCTGCTCCAGCCGCTGGAACTCGTCGAAGATGCGCGCCCGCTGCTCCGCCGCGATGCCGGGGCCCGAGTCCCACACTTCGATCCGCACCTCGTCGCCCATCCGCCGCGCGCCCAGCAGCACGCCGCCCTGGCGCGTGTAACGCAAGGCATTGGAGAGAAAGTTTTGCAGCACGCGCCGCAACAGCTGCGGATCGCTGCGCACGGCGAGGCGGGTCGTCGCCACCCGCAGTTTCAGGCCACGTTGCTCGGCCACCACGGCGAACTGCGCCTGCAGCGATTCGAACAGCTCCGCCAGCGCGAAGCCGCTCACTTCGGGCCGGTAGCTGCCCGTATCCAGGCGCGACGTATCGAGCAAGGCGTCGAGCAGGTCCTCGGCGGAGCGGAACGAGGCGTCGATGCGTTCGGCCAGCTGGCTGGCTTCGGCATCCAGCCCCGGATGCTGGCGCAGGGCCGAGGTGAACAGCCGCGCCGCGTTCAGCGGTTGCAGCAAATCGTGGCTGGCCGCGGCGAGGAAGCGGGTCTTGGAGATGTTGGCCGTTTCCGCCGCCCGGCGGGCATGCGCCGTGGCGACCAGGGATTCGGACAGCTCCGCAGTGCGCTGCTCCACCCGCAGTTCCAGGGTTTCGTTGGCCTCGATCAGGGCCTGCTCGGCATGCTTGTAGGCGGTGACATCGGTATACGTGGTGACGTAGCCGCCGCCCGGCAGTGCGCGCCCACGCATCTCGATCACGGTGCCATCGGGTCGTGTGCGCTGGAACAGGTGCGACGAGCCGGCCCGCATGTAGTCGATGCGTTTGGCCACATGGCCGTCCACTTCGCCGGGGCCACATTCGCCGAGCTCCGCGTTGCGGCGGATCAGGTCGGCCACCGGCACGCCCACGTGGACCATACCGTCGGGGTAGTCGAAGAGTTCCAGGTAGCGGCGGTTCCACGCGACCAGGCGCATGTCCGCATCGACCACGCTGATTCCCTGCGACACGTTCTCCAGCGTGGTGGAAAGCAGCTCGCGGTTGAAGCGCAGCTCCTGCGATGCCTCGTCCATCAGCGCCATCGACTCGGCCAGGTCCAGCCCGCTGCCGGACAGCGCGCCGATCAGGATGCGCCGCGCGTTGGCCGCGCCCACCGCCGAGGCCAGCAGGCGCTCGGTGTACTGGATCAGCGCCCGGTCCGCCGTCTCGCCCGCCAGCAGCGGCCGCTCGCGCCGCGTCCCGTACTCATCGAACGCCCGCCGGGCGCTGCGCTCGCCCACGATGCGTTCGGCGATGGTGCGCAGGTCGCCCACCACCACGCGGCCGCGCCAATCGCCCGGCCCGCCCCGCCCGGCCGGGTCGGCATCGATGAACACCGCCGCGTGCAGGCGCTCTTCCAGGCTGGGCCGAAAGCGCAACGACACGAACACCAGGCAGCCCACGTTCACCAGCAACGACCAGAACGTGCCGTGCATCACCGGATCCCAGCCGCTGAGCTGGAACAGCGCCTGCGGTCGCAGCCAGCCCAGGCCTAGCGGGCCATGCTGCAGCCATGCACCCGAGCGGCTCAGCGCCGGCAACAGCAAGGTGTAACCCCAGACCGCGAAGCCACTGAGCAAACCGGTGACCACGCCGCGGCGACTGGCCCCGCGCCAGTACAGGGCGGCAATCAACGCGGGTGCGAACTGCGCCACTGCGGCGAAGGCCAGCAATCCGGTAGCCGCCAGGTTTTCCGCGTTGGCCGCCAGCCGGTAGTAGACGTAGGCCATCAGCGCCAACGCCACGATGGCCACCCGGCGCACGGCCAGCACCAGCTGCGACAAGTCATCGCGCTGTTCCAGCCGCAACCAGCGGATACGCAACAACGCGGGCATCACCAGGTCGTTGCTGATCATGGTGGACAGCGCCACCGAGGCCACGATCACCATGCCGGTTGCCGCGGAGAATCCACCGATGAAGGCCAGCAGGGCGACGCCGCTGTCCCCGTACGCCAGCGGCAGCGTGAGCACCCAGGCATCGGCGGCGCCATCGCGCACGACGGGCATGTGCGTGCCCGCTGCCACGATGGGCAGCACCGCCATGCTGATGATGGCCAGGTAGATCGGCACCATCCAGCGCGCGCGCTTCAGGTCATCGACTTCCTCGCATTCCACCACGCCGATCTGGAACTGGCGCGGCAGGCAGAACATGGCGCAGAACGCCAACATGGTTTGCGCCAGAAAGCCCGACGAGAGCCCGTGGCTGAGCTGGTCCATCGGCAGTTGCACCGTGGCCACCAGACCCGGCCCACGCCATAGCGCGTAACCGGCCAAAGCCACGAACGCCACCAGCTTGATCAACGACTCCAGCGCGATCGCCAGCATCATGCCGTGATGGTGTTCGGTCGCATCGATGCTGCGCGTACCGAACAGGATCGCGAACACCGCCAGCAGCGCCGCACACCACAACGCGCTGTCCACGCCATCCGCCGGCAGCGGCACCGACGCATGCCCGCCGAGCACGCCATACGACATGGCCACGGCCTTGAACTGCAATGCGATGTACGGCACTACGGCAGTCACCGCAATGACAGCTACCAGCGCCGCCAGGCCATGGGACTTGCCGAACCGCGCGCCGATGAAGTCGGCGATCGAGGTGATGTTGCGCTGGCCCACGATCCGCACGATCCGCTGCATCAAGCCGAAGCCGAACACGAACAGCAGGATCGGCCCCAGGTAGATTGGCAGGTAGGCTAGGCCGTCGCGCGCCGCCGTTCCGACCGCACCGTAGAACGTCCAAGACGAGCAGTACACCGCCAGCGCAAAACTGTAGATGACGGGACGCAGTTTCGGCTGGCGCGGGTAGAGCGGCCGGCGATCGCCCGCGTAGGCAACCACGAACAGCACGCCCACATACAGGAGCGATACCAGCAGCAGCAGCCAACCCTGTATCAAGCCCCTCTCCCGGCAAACGAACGACGGCGCCTCGATGACGTTTCGCGTGGGCGGCGTCGACACCGAAAGCCCCGACGGCGCCTCGCTGTGGCGACTTGCACGGCAGCCGGTCGCGCCGATGAGCAGGCCGCGCCGTGCTTGTACCCGGGCACGGTGAACGTCACCATGGTGGAATGACGATCGCCGACACACCCCGCCTTGGCAACGTAGCAGAGCCCCTGCACGATGACGAGATCCACGTGTGGAAACTGGATTATCAACGCGCCGAAGGTCGCCGGCCGCTGATCCGGCTGTTGGCCCGCTACCTCGCGATCGACCCGTCCGCGGTGGAGTTGCGCGAGGGCGACCATGGCCGGCCAGCCCTGGCCGCGATTCACGATGATGCGCTGGATTTCAACTGGTCGCACAGCGGCGACCACGCACTGATCGCCGTCGCCCGCGGCATCACGCCAGGCGTGGACATCGAGCGCCAGCGTCCGCGGCCCAAGGCGCTGGAAATCGCACAGCGGTTTTTCAGCGACGACGAAATTGCGGTGCTGGCCAGCGCCGCACCCGAGCGTCGCGGCGGGGTTTTCCTTGATATATGGACGGCCAAGGAAGCGCTGCTGAAAGCGCATGGCCACGGACTGTCGTTCGGCCTGGATCGGCTCAGCGTCGTCGGCGACGACGCACTGATCCAGCTGCGTCGGTTCGATGGCGAGGATGTCGGCGGTTGGCAGCTGCAGCCGCTTGCGCTGGGCCAGGCTTTTGTCGGTGCGCTGGCATGGCGTGGTGAGGCGCGACGGATTCGGCTGAGGGCGCTTGCCAGCGCCGTTTGATTGGTGCACTGTTTTCGGCCACGCAGCGATTCCGCATCCGATCAGCCGTTGCCTCCGCCACCTGCATCGACTCCGCCATGACTTTGCTCAGCGTCAATCTCAACAAGATCGCGGTCCTTCGCAATTCGCGCGGTGATACCGAACCCGATATCTGCCAGGCGGCACGCACCTGCATCGAGGCGGGCTGCGGCGGAATCACGGTGCACCCACGACCGGACCTGCGTCATGTCCGACCCGACGACGTGCGTGCGCTGGCCACCCTGCTGCGCGGCCGGGTCGAATACAACATCGAGGGCAATCCGTTTGCCGGTCCGCGCGGCGCCTACCCCGGCTTGATCGCGCTGGCGCGCGAAGTGCGTCCGACCCAGGTCACCCTGGTACCGGACAGCGACGGGCAGATCACCTCCGACCACGGCTTCGATATCCTGCGCGACATCGAACGGCTGCGTCCGCTCGTCGCCGAACTCTGCGAACTGGGGTGCCGTGTCAGCCTGTTCGTCGACGCGGACAACACGACCCGAGCCTTCGAGCAGGCTGCGGCGATCGGCGTGCAACGCATCGAGATCTATACCGGCCCCTATGCCAAGGCGTTCGCCGAAGATGCCCCTGGCCTGGCACTGGAAGCTTGCGTCACCACGGCGCGGTGCGCGCAGCAGGCTGGCCTGGCGGTCAACGCCGGCCACGATCTCAGCCAGAAAAACCTGGGCACGTTCAAGGCAGCCATCCCCGGTCTGGCGGAAGTCTCCATCGGCCACGCGCTGATCGGCGAAGCCCTGTACGAAGGCCTCGCCGTCACCGTACGCAACTACCTGCAGATCCTGCGCTGAGTCGTCGTGGCGCGCCGCCGGCGCGTAGCGAAGGCGATTTCCGATACAACAGGTTCGATTTCCACCCACAAAAAACCCCGCCGAAGCGGGGTTTTTTGTTTATCTCATGCAACCGGTTGTTGACCGAATCAATCGCCTTCGGTGAAGCCGATCTTTACGAGGTTGTAGCTTTTCGCGTCAGCCAGCACGCGCGCCACGTACTCGTAAGCCACCGTATCGGCCGCGTTGATCTGGATCTCCGGCTGATTGGTCTGCTGGGCGATGACCGCCAGCTGCGCCTTGAGTCCCAGCTCATCGACCGGCGTGTCGTTCCAGTAGAACCCACCACCGGCATCGATCTTCAGTCGAATCGGATCGAGCGGATTCGGTGGATTGATCACGTTCGGATTCGGCTGCGGCAGATCGACCTTGATCTTGTGGGCGAGTACCGGCGCCGTGATCATGAAGATGATCAACAGCACCAGCATCACGTCGACCAACGGGGTAACGTTGATCTCCGACATCGGTCCACTGGTATTGGTACTGAATGCCATCTCGTTACTCCTTGCCGGTCGTCATGAACCCGACATGGACCATGCCAGCGTCCTTGGCGTCGCCAAGAACCTTGCGCACAATCTTGTACTCGGTTGTCTTGTCCGCACGGATCTGCAGTTCCGGCTGCGGCGACTTCTGCGCGTTCACCGCGAACTGTGCCCGCAACTCCACATCCGTGACCGGGTGATCGTTGAAGTACAAGCTGCCATCCTGCTTGATCGCCAGATCCAGCGGCGGCACCGGCATTTCATCGTCCTTCACCTTCGGATTGGCGGTAGGCAGGTCAATCGTGATGCTGTGTGACATCAGCGGCGCGGTAATCATGAAGATGATCAGGAGAACCAACATCACGTCGACGAGCGGCGTAACGTTGATTTCCGACATCGGCCCGCCGTTATTGCCACCGGTACTCATGCCCATGGGTCAATCCCTCACTTCTGGCTTTCGACGCGCGAACCGGTGGCGAAGAAGTCATGAAGGTCGTGCGCGAATTCGTCGAAACGAGCGTAGGTCAGACGGTTCGAGCGGTTGAAGAAGTTGAACGCGAACAGCGCCGGGATAGCGGCGAACAGACCGAACGCGGTCATGATCAGAGCCTCACCGACCGGACCTGCCACGGCGTTCATCGACGCGTTGCCGGTAGCAGCAATGCCGATCAGCGCGTGGTAGATGCCCCACACGGTACCGAGCAGACCGACGAACGGTGCTGCCGAACCCACGGTGGCGAGCAGGGTGAGACCGCCTTCCAGACGGAGGCTCTCGCGGGCCACGGCCTGGCGCAGGGCACGGTCGATGAATTCCGAACGGCTCAGCGATTCGGCCAGGCGACCCGGCGCACCGGCAACCGACTGCTGGTGATGGGCAACCGCGGAAGCGGCATCCAGCGCGATCTTGGAGAACGGTTCGCCCTTGGGCTGGGCTTCCAGCTCACGGATGGCGTCCTGGGTGGAGGCGTTGCCCCAGAAATCGTTGATCACCTTGTCGGCACGCGAACGCACCTGGGCGTTGCGGATACCGTTGGCAATGATGAAGTACCAGGAAAGGAACGACATCACGACCAGCGTGATGAAAACCACCCAGCCAAGCCAGTCGAAGTTCTGTGCCAGGTTGGCGAAGCCCATCTGTTTCATGGCTTCGGCGTTGGTATTGCCACCCATGACGGGAGTGGCATCGGACGGTGCAGGAGTCTGTAGGAACATAACGCTACCCTAGGGAAGTCAAGCGTGAACTGAGAATGTGACCGGAGGAGCCCGATTACATCTGGTTGAGATTGAAGTTGACGGGAACGCGAGCGTACCCCTCGACCTTTTGTCCGTTTCGTACTGTGGGATTGAAGCGCCAGCGTCGTGCTGCGTCCATAGCCGCACGATCAAGCTCGTGGAAACCGCTGGATTTGTCGACCTTGATGTCCTTCGGCGAACCATCCGTGCCCACCAGGATCATCAACACTACCGTACCCTCGTGCCGCATGCGGATCGCCTGTGGCGGGTACCGCGGCTGGATACGGCTGTTGTAGCTCAGATCCTGGCTGGCCGTGATCTCGGTCGGCGGTGCGGGCGGTGCCGGTGGTGCCGGCGGCGGCGCCTGCACGGCCATCTGCGAGCGCTCTTCCACAGCCGGCGGCGGAGCCGGCGGCGGCGGTGTCGGCGGCGGCACGACCTGCTTGATGATTTTCGGTGGTGGCTGTTTTGGCGGTTCCGGCGGCGGCGGCGGCGGCGGTGGCGGCGGCGGCGGCGGCGGAATGAAGCTCACCTGGACGATGTGTTCCTTGGCTTTCTGTTCTTTCTGATGTGGCGCCATCGGCGCGATCAGCAACAGGAACGCGAAAGCATGCAGCCCGACGGCCACTGCCAACGCCCAGGTGCGTTTCCAACTGAATGGTTCACGCCCGTTTTCTTCGTTACTAGAGGCCATCTGTCAACTTTCTGAAGCTAGTCAATCGGAGTGGACGTGCCGCAGCGCATGGGTCGAGCGTTGCCTCTCGGACAGCACTCGCCGCTGGGGATACGCGGGGAAGAATTTTCAACGGTACAACAGCACGAGGCATTTGTATAGCACCCGTGAAACACACAAATGGACGTCCATCTGATTCACGGGTGCGCAGGGCTGTTTACTTGCTTACACCAGCGGTTTTAAGCCATGCCTTGGCCTTTTCCGCGGTTTCCGGCTGCTGCGCCGCCTGCTTCATGGCGGCGATCGCTGCCGGCTTGTTCTTGAGGCCACGTTCGGTCTCGGCCAGCAACATGTAGGCCGTGCCCTTGTGTTTCACGCCCTTCTGGATCGCCTGCTCGAGCAACGGCTTGGCCTGGCTGAATTTGTTTTCCACCATCAGCAGGTGTGCCGCGCGCAGGGCGGATTCGCCATCGGTGGCCTGCGGCAGCGCCTGGTTGTACGCAGCGATCGCCTTGTCCGAGTTGCCGGCCATCTCGTACGACTGACCCATGAGCTTGTAGGTCTCGCTGTTGCCGGTGATCGTGTGCTTGGCGATGCCGTCCTGGAGCACCTGGGCCGCCTTCGCTGCGTCCGGTGCCGGATCGTTGCTGCTCTGCGCCTGCAGCAGGTAGAGCTTGGCCAGCGTCATGTTGTCCTTTTCTTCGGTCAACGTGCCTGCGGCGCGGGCCTTCTCCAGCAGCTGGATGGCCTCGGGGTATTTTTCGGCATTGACCAGCACCGATACGGCATTGGCGCGGGCCTCCGGATCATTCGGGTTGGCGGCGAGCTGTTCCTGCGCCAGCTTCATCGCCTGGTCTTTCTGGCCGCTTTGCGCATAGCTGGCCATCAGGATCTGGTCCCAGCTTTCCTTCGGCTGGTCGGTCATCGATTTGGCCTTCTGGACGGCCGCAATCGCCTCGGGGTATTTCTCCAGCCGGTAGTAGGCGTTGCCTTCGAGTGCATACGAGTCGGCGGTTTCCTTCTTGCCCTCGGCGCGCCATTTCGCAATGGTGTCCAGCGTCGCCTGGTATTGCTCGTCGGCCATCTGGAATTGCGCCAGTTCGTAGAGCAACTGGAAGTAGGTGTCGTTCGGCATCACGCCGATGGCCAGCGATTTCTGCAAGGTGGTAATGGCGCCCTTGACGTCGCCGTCGTTGTACTTGAGGTTGGCCAGCCCTTGCAGCGCCAGAGACTGGGCGTACTTGCTCTTGCTGCTTTCGACGATCGGCTCCAGCACCTGTTCGGCTTTTGCCTTGTCACCCGCGCTGACCGCATCGAGGCCTTCGTTGATCGCCTTCTGATCCTTCTTGCTGGTCAGGTCGAGCTTGGGCGCTTCACGGGTCGCGTCGGGGTACAACGCTTCCTTCTTGTCGGTGTCCGCCTTGTGCGGGCGCGCCATCAGCGGGCTGCTGATCAGGGCCAGCGCGACGGTCGCGCCAGCCAGCGTCCGAAACAGATGAAAGGGCTTCATGACGGTCCTCGTGGTTAGGGGGTTCACGCTGACGCGTGAGGGGTCGCTGAGCGTAGCGCGTCCCGGCGCACGGTGACAAGCGTTGATTTATAAAATAAACATTAAGTATTTCAATTACTTAGATGTTTCTTGCGCGAGTCTTTCGGATTGTCCACATTTTTTCGGATGTATTTGGCCGGACGAAGCCGAGCCGGGCATCACATTTGCGATGCCCGACGCGGTCAGATGTCCAGGTTCGCCACCTTCAGCGCGTTGGTTTCGATGAATTCGCGACGCGGTTCCACCGCCTCGCCCATCAGCATCGAGAAGATCTGATCGGCGGCGATGGCGTCCTCGATGCCCACTTGCAGCATGCGGCGGGTATCGGGGTTGACCGTGGTGTCCCACAGCTGCTCCGGGTTCATTTCACCCAGGCCCTTGAAGCGCTGGATGCTGCGACCCTTTTTCGCCTCGTCCAGCAACCAGTTGCGGGCATCGACGAAATTCAGCACACCGCGAGACGCGTTGCCGCGACGCACGACCGCTTCGGGCTGGATCAGGCCCGCGATCTGCTGGCTGATCGCCAGCAACGGGCGGAACTCGTTGCTGCTGAAGAACGGCTGCGGCAGGAACCAGGTATGGCTGAGGCCGTGCTGTTCCTTCACCACCTCGATCGCCGGCGGATGCTCGTCGTGGCCGGGGCGCAGGGCCAGGCGGTAGTGCGGCTTGCCGAGCCCGCTGGCAGCCAGGCGTTGCGCGGCGCCGTCGAGCCAGGCCTGCATGGCGGTCGCGTCGGTCCACAACGCCGGTTCGATCGGCGGATGTTCGAGCAGCGCGTTGAGCACCGCCGCGTCGAAGCGATGGGCCAGCTTGGCGATCTGATCCTGGGCGTACTGGTAACCGCGCAGCAGTTTCTCCAGTGCTTCACCGGTGATCGGCGGCGCATCCGGGCTGTAGGTCAGCGAGGCGTTGTCGACGGCGCTGGAAATCAGGTAGTCGTTCAGCGCGGTGTCGTCCTTGATGTACAGCTCCTGCTTGCCCTGCTTCACCTTGTACAGCGGCGGCAGGCCGATGTAGATGTGGCCACGCTCGATCAGCTCGGGCATCTGCCGGTAGAAGAAGGTCAGCAGCAGGGTGCGGATGTGCGAGCCGTCGACGTCCGCATCGGTCATCAGGATGATGCGGTGGTAGCGCAGCTTGTCCGGGTTGTACTCGTCCTTGCCGATGCCGGTGCCCAGCGCGGTGATCAGCGTACCCACCTCGGCCGAGGACAGCATGCGATCGAAGCGCGCCTTCTCCACGTTGAGGATCTTGCCCTTCAACGGCAGCACGGCCTGGGTCTTGCGGTTGCGACCCTGCTTGGCCGAGCCGCCGGCGGAATCACCCTCCACCAGGAACAGTTCGCACAGCGCCGGGTCCTTCTCCTGGCAATCGGCCAGCTTGCCGGGCAGGCCGGCGATGTCCAGCGCGCCCTTGCGGCGGGTCATCTCGCGCGCCTTGCGCGCCGCCTCGCGGGCGCGGGCGGCATCGACCACCTTGGAGGCGATCGCCTTGGCCTCGTTGGGGTGTTCCAGCAGGAATTCACCCAACTTCTCGTTGACGACCTGCTCCACCACCGTCTTGACCTCGGACGAGACCAGCTTGTCCTTGGTCTGCGAAGAGAATTTCGGATCGGGCACCTTCACCGACAGCACCGCGATCATGCCCTCGCGCATGTCATCACCCGAAGGCATGACCTTGGCGCTCTTGGCCACGCCGGATTTTTCGATGTAGTTCTGCAGCGAACGGGTCAGCGCGGCGCGGAAACCGGTGAGGTGGGTGCCGCCGTCGCGCTGCGGGATGTTGTTGGTGAAGCAGAACATCGTTTCCTGGTAGGAATCGGTCCACTGCATCGCCACTTCCACCACGATGCCGTCCTGCTCTGCGGTGAGGCTGATCACATTGGGATGCAGCGCCGTCTTCAACTGCGCCAGGTGCTGCACGAAGGAGCGGATGCCGCCTTCGTAGGCGAACGTATCCTGCCGACCATCGCCGCGCTCGTCGGTCAGCACGATGGTGACGCCGGAATTCAGGAACGACAGCTCGCGCAGCCGCTTGGCCAGGACTTCGTAATGGAACTCGATGTTGTTGGTGAAGGTTTTCGGGCTGGGCAGGAAGCGCACCAGGGTGCCGCGCTTGTTGGAAGGCCCGACCACCTTCAGCGGGTACAGCGGCTCACCCAGCGAATATTCCTGCAGGTGTTCCAACCCGTTGCGGTAGATCGTCAGCCACAAGTGCTCGCTCAGGGCGTTGACCACCGAGACACCCACGCCATGCAGACCGCCGGAGACCTTGTAGGAGTTGGCGTCGAACTTGCCGCCGGCGTGCAACACCGTCATCACCACTTCCGCGGTGGAGCGCCCTTCCTCGGGATGCATGTCCACCGGGATGCCGCGGCCGTTGTCGCTGATGCTTACCGAGCCATCCTCGTGGATGGTCACCGTCACCCGGTCGCAGAAGCCGGCCAGCGCTTCATCGATCGCATTGTCGACCACCTCGAACACCATGTGATGCAGGCCGGTGCCGTCATCGGTATCGCCGATGTACATGCCCGGCCGTTTGCGTACGGCTTCCAGGCCCTTGAGGACCTTGATGTTGCTGGAGTCGTAGGTGGAGTCTTGGGATTCGTTCATGCGTTGCCCGTTTCCTGGCGCCAGAACCCGCCCGACGCGGCGCCATGTAAGCCGGGCAAGGGTTATGCAAGGTTATGCAATCTGGGTAGATGCAACCTATGGATTATAGCAGGGGCGCCACGTTGCCCTGTTCCACATGGAACAACCGGTGCGGGACGGCCTTCAGCGGCGTCGGCAAGTCGGTGCCGGTCAACAGGACCTGGGCGCCCGCAGCCTCCAGCTCGGTGACCACAGCCTGCTGATGCGCCTGATCCAGCTCGGAAGCCAGATCGTCAAGGCAGACGACCGGCCACTCGCCGCGATCACGCGCGAAGAGCGCTGCCTGCGCCAAGAGGCAGGCCAGAGCCGTGAGCTTTTCCTGGCCGCGTGACAAATGCTCGCGTAACGGCGCATGGGTGAACGCGATGGACCAATCCGCCCGGTGCACGCCGAACGTGGTGTGTCCCCTGATCCGGTCGCGGGGGCGCTGCTCCTGCAGCGCATCGGCGAGATCGACACCATCGGGCCAGCCACGCTTGTAGCGCAGCCCCACTTCGCCCAACTCCGGCAGCAAACCGCCGGTGCTGGCGGACAGCAAGGGTTCCAGCTGTTGCAGGTAGTCCTGGCGCAGCGCTTCGATGGCTTGGGCGGCCTGGGACAACTCGGCCTCCCATGGTTGGTAAAGCTCGTCGGACATCGTGGCCGACCGCAACAAGGCATTGCGCTGCTTCAGGGCGCGTTGGTAACGGCGCCAGTTGTCCAGGAAGGCATGTTCCACATGGAACACGCCCCAATCCAGGTAGCGCCGGCGCTCTTCCGCCGCACCCGCAATCAGCGCGTGCGACCCCGGCTCGAAACACACCACGGCGCACTCGCCCACCAAGGCGCCCAGCGCCACCTTCTCGCCGTCGATCTTCGCATCCCATCGTGGCGACCCTGCCCGCCCCAGACCGACCCGGCTCGCCCGCCCGTCGTCACGCTTCAATTCGGCAAACACGGCAAGCTCGGGCGCACCGCGCTGCAGCAACGCTTCCTTGGCGCCGCTGCGGAACGACCGCGCATGCGACAGCAGGAACGCGGCTTCCAGCATGCTGGTCTTGCCGGCGCCATTCGGGCCTTCAAACACGTTGATGCCCGGCCCCAGTTCCACATCCACCCGGGACAGGCAACGCAGCCCCTGGATGCGCAGCCGTTCAAAGCGCATGCGGCAAACCCCACACGAAAAGACGCCGGGCTGTCCTCGGACGCCCGGCGAATTTTTGTTCCAGCAAAGCTGCCGTCATGAAGCGTCAGAGTCGCAGCGGCATGATCACGTGCCGTGCCTGCTCGCTGGCTTCTTCCTGCACCAGGCAGCTCGACTGCGCGTCACGCAGGCTCAGCCGGGCCTTTTCACCGTCCAGTGCCGCCAACGCGTCCAGCAGATAACCCACGTTGAAACCGACGGCGAGATCGGAGACATGGGTATCGGCTTCAACCTCTTCCACGGCCTCTTCCTGCTCGGGATTGTGCGCCACGATGCGCAGCTTGCCCGGCGACAATTCCAGTTTCACACCACGGTACTTCTCGTTGGACAGGATCGCTGCGCGCTGCAGCGCCCCGCGCAGCACCTCGCGATCCAGCGTGGCGGTCTTGTCGGCGCCCAGCGGGATGACAGCTTCGTAATCGGGGAAGCGCCCGTCGATGAGCTTGGAGGTGAACACCACACTGCCGCGGCGTACGCGCAGGTGATTGCGTCCGAACTCCAGCGCCACCTCGCCATCACCCGACTCCAGCAAGCCGACCAGCTCGTTGACGCCCTTGCGCGGAATGATGATCTGCCGCCGTGTGGTGACCGAGCTCTGCAGCTGGGTTTCCTTCATCGCCAGGCGGTGGCCGTCGGTGGCCACGCAGCGCAGCGTGTGCTCCTGCAGATCCAGCAACATGCCGTTGAGGTAGTAGCGCACGTCCTGGTTGGCCATGGCGAACGAGGTGTGTTCCATCAGGTCGCGCAGTACCTGTTCGGGCAGGCTCACGGTTTCGACAAGCTCGATCTCGTCGACGGTGGGGAATTCGCTGGCGGCGAGCGTGGTCAGCGTGAAACGGCTGCGTCCTGCATTCAGCGCCACCCTGTCGCCATTGAGCTTCAGGTCGATCTGGGCGCCGTCCGGCAGCGCACGCACGATGTCGAACAGCTTGCGGGCCGGGATGGTGATCTCGCCGTCAGCCAGCTTTTCCGCACTGGTTGACGCGACCATCTCCACTTCGAGGTCGGTGCCGGTCAGCGACACCTTGCCGTCGCCCACCTTGACCAGCAGGTTGGCAAGCACGGGGAGCGTCTGGCGGCGTTCGACCACGCCGATCACCTGCTGCAGCGGTTTGAGCAAGGCTTCTCGCTGGATGCTGAATTGCATGATTTCGCTTCCCCTAGCTTCTGTTCTGTTTTTTTAAAAGAAGTTTAGTTGTAGTAGTAGGCGCCGTGGATAACTTTTATAACGCCATATTGCGATAATAATCAACTACTTGCTGGTGTTTTGCGCTGTGCTTGAGCAGTGGCGTCGGCTGTTGATCAGTTGTGGGTAACTTTTTGCCGCGTTTCATCCACCTATTATCCACAGCCAGCCCCACCAGTTATGCATGACTTTTGCGCACTGGGCCACCTCAACCGGTCAGCGTGCGGATCAGTTGCTCCCAGTCCTGGCGCATGCGCGTATCGGTTTCGACGAATTTGCGGATCGTGCGGCAGGCGTGCAGCACGGTGGTGTGGTCGCGGCCGCCGAATGCCTCGCCGATCTCCGGCAGGCTGTGCTCGGTCAATTCCTTGGACAGCGCCATCGCGTATTGCCGCGGCCGCGCCAGCGAACGCACGCGCCGCTTGGACAGCAGGTCCTGCAGCCGCACGTTGAAGTACTCGGCGGTGATCTTCTGGATGTTGGGTACGGTGATGGCCTGGGCGTGGGTGGCCAGCAGGTCGCGCAGAGTCTCCTCGGCAAATTCGGTGGTGATCGGCTTGCCGTAGAAATTGGCGCGTGCCGCCAGCGTGTTCAGCGCTCCCTCGAGATCGCGCACGTTGGAACGGATGCGCTTGGCCAGCAGCATCGCCACGCTCTCGTCCACCGCCACGCCCTTGTCGTGTGCCTTGGCCAGCAGGATCGCGGCGCGTGTCTCGAAATCCGGTGGCTCGATCGCCACGCTGAGGCCCCAGCCCAGGCGCGACTTCAGCCGGGGTTCGAGCTTGTCCACCTCTTTCGGGTAGCGGTCGCAGGTGAGGATGATCTGCTGCTTGGACTCGAACAACGCGTTGAAGGTATGGAAAAACTCCTCCTGCGTGGTGTCCTTGCCGGCGAAGAACTGGATGTCGTCGATCAGCAGCGCGTCGACCGAGCGGAAGCGCTGCTTGAACTGATCCATGCTCTTGGCGCGCAGCGCCTCGATCATCGAGCCCACGAACTGCTCCGAGCGCAGGTACAGCACCTTGCGCTCCGGATTCTGCTGCCGGATCAGGTTGCCGGCCGCGTGCATCAGGTGGGTCTTGCCCAGGCCGGTGCCGCCGTACAGCAGCAAGGGGTTGTAGGCGCGGCCGGGATTCATCGCCACCTGCATCGCGGCGGCCTTGCCCAGCTGGTTGGACTTGCCCTCGACGAAGGTCTCGAAGGTGTAATGCGGGTCGAGATTGTGCGGGAAACTGGCCGCGGCCGGTTCCTGCACCGCGCGTGCCGGCGTGGGCGCGGGTTTGGCGGCCGGTGCCGGGCGGGCCGAGTTGGAGCCCACCTCCAGCCGCACCGTCAACGCGTGCCCGGTCAGCTGCTGCATCACCGCCTCGATCCGCGGCAGATAGCGCTCGCGCACGGTATCGAGGGTATAGGGGTTGGGCGCAAACAACTGCAGGCCCGTGGTGCTGTCGCGGGCCTGCAACGGCATCAGCCAGGTGTGCAGGTCCTCGGCGCTCAGTTCGCCTTCGAGACGCTCAAGGCAACGTCGCCACAAATCACTCATCGATCTACTCAGTCCACTGCAGGGGCGCTGGCGCGCGGAATGTCGATCGGCAAGTCTACCAGTTCGGCCCGTCGCCCGGCCGTTTTATCCACATGGTGTCCACAGGCTCATCCGGCCATGTATTTGACAGCCACGCGATCTGACCACATACTCGCAAACCTTTTTATCCACATTCCCTTCGGAGTAAGCCATGAAGCGGACCTTCCAGCCCAGCAAGCTCAAGCGCGCTCGCACGCACGGTTTCCGTGCCCGTATGGCCACCGCCGACGGTCGCAAGATCATCAACGCCCGTCGCGCCAAGGGCCGCAAGCGCCTGATCCCGTAAGCGGCGTACCGGTGATGCCTCATGCCGACCTGCCGCGCGAGGCGCGGCTACGTCGGCCTGGTGACTTCGCCGCCTTGCGAGCAAGCAGCGGACGCGCAGGCGGCCGCTGTTTTCATATGCGCTACCGCGACAACGAGCTGGGACATGCCCGCCTCGGCCTGGCGATTTCCAAGCGCGTTTCCAAACGCGCGGTGGAGCGCAACCGCATCAAGCGGCTGCTGCGCGAATCCTTTCGTCGCGTACGCCATCAACTGCCTTCCGTCGACCTGATGGTGATGGCGCGCGAGCAGGCGGCCAACGTGCCCGGGCCGCAGCTGCTGGCGGAGATCGATGTGCTGTGGAAAAAGCTGATCGCCGCCCGATCCGCGGCCACCGAACCATTGAAGCGGGCCGACGACACCACCACAATCGGCCGTTGACCTCTTTCTTTCTGCCTCCCGCGGCCTTTCCCAGTCGTGGCGTTACCGGATTTGCTACGCGATGAATCAAACGCGCACCTTCCTCATGTTCGCCCTGCTGGCGGTCGCCTATCTGTTGTTTCTGGCCTGGGAGAAGGATTACGCACCACAGCCGCCACAAACGGCCGTGGCCAGCGCGTCCAGCGCCGCGGCGCCGGCTGATGCCAGCGTGCCCGGCGCGATCCCCGAGGCGGGCGCGCCGCCGGCCGCCGTCACCGCCGGGCAGAATACGGCACCATCCGCCGCAGCATCGTCTCGCATCACCATCACCACGGACTTGCTGCGCCTGGTGGTGGATACCCGCGGTGGCAGCGTGGTGCACACCGACCTGCTCGCCTACCCCTCCGTCGCACCCACCCACAAGCAACCCGCGCCGCCGCCGGTCGCGTTGTTGAACGACAGCGACACGCGCTATTTCGTGGCGCAGAACGGCCTGGTCAGCAGCAACGGCGCACAGGATCAGCCGAACCACCTGGCGCTGTTCCACAGCGACAAGGCGGCCTACGAACTGGCCAGCGGCCAGGACGAGCTGCAAGTGCCGCTGACCTGGCAGAACGCCGACGGCCTCAAGGTCACCAAGATCTACACCTTCAAGCGCGGCAGCTACGTGATCGGGCTGACCCAGCGTATCGACAACGGCAGCACCCAGACCTGGCAGGGCAACGCCTACCGCCAGTTGCTGCGGGTGGAGCCGCCCAAGCCGAGCGGCTGGCTGAAAAGTCTCATGGATCCCGAGTCGCGCAGCTTCCAGGGCGCCGCCTGGTACACCGGCGAGAAGTTCGAAAAGCTGCCGTTCAAGAATTTCGCCGAGAAGGACGATGCGCTGGACGCCTCCTACAAGGGCGGCTGGGCAGCCATGCTGAAGCTGTACTTCTTCGCCGCGTGGATTCCGCCGGCGGGTCAGACCGATCATTACGTCACCACCACCATCAACCCCGACAGCGCCCATCCGCGCCACCTGATCCGCGCCGTCGGCCCCGCCCTCAGCGTGGCGCCGGGGCAGAGCCAGAGCAGCGAGGCGCGGCTGTATATCGGCCCGAACGTGCAGGGCACGCTGGACGCGATCGCCCCGGGCCTGGACCTGACCATCGACTACGGCATGTTCAAGGCCATCGCGGTGCCGATGCACTGGGTGCTGTCGCAGTTCCACGCGATCTCGAAGAACTGGGGCGTGGCGATCATCCTGCTGGTGCTGCTGATCAAGGGCCTCACCTGGAAGCTCACCGCCGTGCAGTACCGCTCCAGCGCGCGCATGCGCAAGCTGGCGCCGCGCATCGCGCAGCTGAAGGAGCGCTACGGCGACGACAAGCTGAAGATGCAGCAGGCCACGATGGAGCTGTACAAGAAGGAGAAGGTCAACCCGATGGGCGGCTGCCTGCCGGTGCTGATCACCATGCCGGTGTTCTACGGCCTGTTCTACGTGCTCGAATACAGCCTGGAACTGCGCCACGCACCGTTCCTGTGGATCCCCGACCTCAGCGCCGCCGACCCGCTCTACATCCTGCCGATCATCTACGCGCTGGTGATGCTGGGCACGCAATGGCTGAACCCCGTCGCCGCGGGCATGGACCCGACCCAGGCGAAGATGATGAAGGTGATGCCGCTGCTGTTCTCGGTGATGTTCGCCTTCTTCCCCGCCGGCCTGTGTCTCTACTACGCGGTGAACGGCATCGTCGGCCTGGGCCAGCAGTGGTGGGTCACCCATCACGTGGACCGCGAGGAAACCGCGAAGCCCGCCTGAGCATCACCATCTGGGATTGAACAGCTGCAGCCGGGCAACCGGCGCAGCTGTTTTCTTTTGAGGGGCTGCGGTTTTTCCCTCGACTGAAAATCACGAGTCCCCCACAACACTGTTCACCCTGAGCGTAGCCGCGCAGCGGCGAAGTCGAACGGCCGCGCAAGAAGCCACATCCTTCAACCTGCGGGCGTCGGATTCCTGCGTCAGAATCATCTGCGATCCGGAGAACCATCATGAACACCTCCACCGACACCATCGCCGCCGTCGCCAGCGCACCGGGCATGGCAGGCGTGGGCGTGGTGCGGGTTTCCGGGCCGGCCGTTCCCGCCATCGCCGCGACCCTGCTCGGCCGCGCGCCCACGCCGCGATATGCCCACTTCGCCGCCTTCCGCAACGGCGCCGGCGAGTTGATCGATCGCGGCCTGCTGCTGCATTTCCCCGCGCCCGCCTCGTACACCGGCGAACACGTGCTGGAACTGCAGGGCCACGGCAGCGCGGTATTGCTCGACCTGCTGCTGCGCCGCTGCTGCGAACTGGGCGCGCGGCTGGCGCGCCCCGGTGAATTCACCGAACGCGCCTTCCTCAACGGCAAGCTCGACCTCGCTCAGGCCGAAGCGGTGGCCGACCTGATCGCGGCCCGCTCGCAGGCGCGCGCGCGCGCGGCGCTGCAATCGATGGAGGGCGTGTTCTCGCGCAAGGTCGACGTGTTGCTGCAATCGTTGATCGCCCTGCGCGTGCACATCGAGGCGGCGATCGACTTTCCCGAGGAAGAGATCGATTTCCTCGCCGACCCCGCCATCACCGCACAACTCGACAAGCTGCGCCACGAACTGGCCGAGCTGCTGCGCGAAGCGCAACGCGGCGTGCGCTTGAACGACGGCCTCAAGGTGGCCATCGTGGGCCGGCCCAACGCCGGCAAATCCAGCCTGCTCAACGCGCTGGCCGGCAGCGACCGCGCCATCGTCAACGCTGTCGCCGGCACCACCCGCGACGTGCTGCGCGAGCACCTCGACCTCGACGGCATCGCGCTGGAACTGGCCGACACCGCGGGTCTGCGCGACACCGACGACGAAGTCGAGCGCGAAGGCGTGCGCCGCGCCCATGGCGAACTGCAGCGCGCCGACGTGGCCCTGCTGGTCACCGACGCCGAACACGCCGATGCCGACCAGCGATTCTTCGCCAACCTGCCCGAAGGCGTCGAGCGGCTGGTGATGATCAACAAGATCGATCTGGACCAGGCCCCCGCCCGCAGCGGCCAGCGCCACGGCACCCGCTGGCTATGGGCCTCGGCCAAAACCGGCGCCGGCCTCGACGCCCTGCGCAAGGCCCTGCGCCTGCTGGCCGGCGCCGGTGGCGAAGGCAGCTTCAGCGCCCGTCGCCGCCACGTCCTGGCCCTCGAGACCGTCCGCGACCACCTCACCCGCACCGCCACCGTGCTGGCCACCACCCGCGCCGGCGAACTCGCTGCCGAAGAGTTGCGCCACGCCCAGCAAGCACTGGGCGAAATCACCGGCAGCTACAGCAGTGACGATCTGCTGGGGGCGATCTTCGGCTCGTTCTGCATCGGCAAATAGCCGCCCATACGGCTTGACGGACAGCAGGTGGCCATCGGCCGGATCAGATGCTTGCCGGCAACCGCCGCGCCGTTCGCCGCGCACGCCGCCGCGCCGCCCAGCTTTTCCGCCGTTCGGCCAGGCACGAGAAGATCACGTACAGCGCGGGGGTGCTGAGCAGGGTCAGGCTTTGCGAGATCAACAGGCCGCCGATCAGGGCGATGCCCAGCGGGCGGCGCAGTTCGCTGCCTTCGCCCAGACCGATCGCGATGGGCAGCGCGGCCAGGATCGCCACCATGGTGGTCATCATGATCGGGCGGAAGCGCACGATGCAGGCTTCGCGCACGGCTTCCAGCGGGGTCTTGCCGTGTTCGCGTTCGGCCACCAGGGCGAAGTCGATCATCATGATCGCGTTCTTTTTCACGATGCCGATCAACAGCACCAGCGCGATCTGCGCCACCACCGACAGTTCGGTGTCGGTCAGCCACAGCGCCAGCAGCGCACCGACACCGGCGGCGGGCAATGTCGAGAGGATGGTGACCGGGTGCAGCAGGCTTTCGTACAACATGCCCAACACGATGTAGACGGTGAGCACGGCGGCCAGCACCAGCCACAGCATGCCGCTTTGCGATTCCTGGAAACGACGGAAATCGCCGCCCACATTGAGCCGGATGTCGCCGGGCATGCGCATGCCGCTGACTGTGGCCTGCACGATCGCCATCGCCTCGCCCATGCTCACGCCGGGGGCCAGGTTGAAGCTCAGATCCATTGTGGTGTACTGGTTCTCGTGGCTGATGGATGAGGGCGACAGGCCTGGCTCCTGCCGGGCGAAGGCGGTGATGGGGATCATCTTGCCGCTGCTGGAGCGCACGTAGATGCGGTTGAGCGCGTCGGGGGTGGCGGTCTGCTCGGGCAGTGCGTTGACCACCACCTTGAACTGGTTGATGTCCGAATAGATGGTAGACACCTGGCGCTGGCCGAACGCGTCGTACAGCGCGCCGTCGATGGCGCCGATCGATACGCCCAACTGCGCGGCGCGGTCGCGGTCGATCACGATGTTCTGGCGCAGGCCGCCCTCTTCCACATCGCTGCCCACGTCGGCCAGCTTCGGATTCTTCTTCAGTTCCGCCACCAGCTTGGGCAGCCATTCCTGCAACTGGGCCAGGTCGTTGCCCTGCAGCCCGACCTGGTATTGCGCGCCCTGGTCGCCACCACCGCCGCCGCCGCTGGGCAGATCCTGCACCGGGCGCAGGCGCAGGTTGAGGTCGGGATACTTTGCGGCCTTGGCGCTGAGACGCGCCAGCACGGCGAAGGTGTCGTCCACCCGGCCCTCGGCGCGCGTTTTCAGGTCGATGTTGAACGAGCCGCTGGTGCCGTGGCGGCTGCTGCCCAACCGTGAGCCGACCGACGCCACATCCGGGTCGGCCTGCAGCATCTCGGTGAGTCGCACCAGGCGTTGGCGGCTTTCATCGAACGATACGGTGGCGCTGGAGCTGGCGCGGCCCCAGATCAAACCGGTGTCCTGCGCCGGGAACAGACCGGTCTTGACCACGCCGAGCAGGAAGAATGTGGCCGCGATCAGCAGCAGCGGCGTCAGTGACAGCATCAGCGCATGGCGCAGCGCGAAGTTCAGCGAGCGGGTGTACACACGCAGCATGCCCGCGTGGAAACGGTCCAGCGCCAAGCCCAGCCGCGAGGGCTTCTCCGGCTCGCGATGACCGCTGAGGAAACGGCCGCACAACGCCGGCGTCAACGTCAGCGACACCACTGCCGACACCACGATGGCCGATACCAGAGTGGCGGCGAACTCGTGCATGAACATGCCGGTCATGCCGCCGGCAAACAGCAGCGGAATGAATACGGCCACCAGCGAGGCGGTGATCGAGACGATGGTGAAGCCGATCTCGCGGGCGCCGGCCAGGGTGGCCTGCAAGCGCGTCATGCCGGCGTCGATGTGGCGGATGATGTTCTCGATCACCACGATGGCATCGTCCACCACGAAACCGATGGCGATCACCAGCGCCAGCAGGGTGAGGTTGTTGAGCGTGTAGCCGAACAGGTACATCGCCACGAAGCCGCCAGCCAGTGACAACGGCACCGCCACGGCGGCAATCAGGGTGGGCGCCAGCCGACGCAGGAACAACGCCATGGTCAGGATCACCATCGCCAGCGAGATCAGCAGCGTGGCCTGCACCTCATGCAGCGAGGCGCGGATGGTCGGCGTGCCGTCGAAGAACGGCGTCAGTCGTGTGCTGGGTTGCAGGTAGGCGTGCAGCAGCGGCACCTGCGCCTTGACCAGATCCACCGTGGCGATGATGTTGGCATCGGTCTTCTTGTAGACATACATCAGCACGGCGGGTTTGCCGTCGAACCACGCCGCCTGGTACGCGTCCTGCGCCCCGGCGTACACGTGCGCCACATCCCGCAGCCGCACCGGCGTGCCGTCGTGGCTGGCGATCACCAGCGACGCGAAGTCATCGGCGCTGTGCAGCTGGGTGGTGGCGGTGATCGCCATGGTGGTCTTGCCGTTGGACAAAAAGCCCTCCGGCGACGTGACGTTGGCGGCGCTGAGCGCATTGCGCAACTGGTTCGGCGAAATGCCCATCGCGTTCAATGCGCGCAGGTTCACGTCGACCCGGATCGCGGGCGTGGCGGCGCCGGCGATCTCCACCGCCGACACCCCCGGCAGCTGCCGCAGCCGCTGCGCGAGCAAGGTATCGGCCACGTTGAACAGCGCCTCGGCCGATTGCGTGTCCGAGGTCAGCGCGAAGGCGATGATCGGGTCGTCGTTGGGGTCTGCCTTCTGGTAGCTGGGCGCGCCGTTGAGGCCGGTGGGCAGATCAGGCGCGGCGGCGTTGATCGCCGCCTGCACGTCGCGCGCCGCCGCATCCAGGTCGACATCGGTATTGAACATCATGAAGACAAATGTGCGGCCCTCCGAACTGCCCGAACGCATGCTCTGGATGCCGGGCACCTGGCCCAGGTGGCGCTCCAGCGGCGCGGCCACCGTCGACGCCATCGTGCTCGCGTCGGCCCCGCTCTGGCTGGCCTGCACGAAAATCGCGGGAAACTGCATCGCCGGCAGCGCCGCCACGCCCAGCAGGAAATAGCAGATCGCGCCCACCGCAAACAGGCCCATCGCCAGCAACGAGGTACCGATCGGGCGACGGATGAAGATGCCGGAGATATTCATGGATCAAGCGTGACCGGGGAGCCTGCGGAGGTATGCCAGAGCGGGTGTGAACGACGCATTCCACTTCTCAACGGTCGAGGAGCGAAATGGTTGAATCGCCGTCGTTCTCCACAGCCTGGCGCACACCGCTCCTCCCCCTGCTGCGCAGGGGGAGGCTGGGAGGGGGTGCTTTTGGGCGGGCGAAGAGCGACCTCTCCCCAGCCCTCCCCTGCTTGCAGGGGAGGGAGCAAGGCGGACATCGGCGGGATCACGCGGCGTTGCTGGCCTGGGCGTGGCGCAGGGCGCGCTGTTCGCGGCGCGCGGCCAGCCAGTCGGAGAAGCGCTCCATGTACAGGTAGATCACCGGCGTGGTGTACAGCGTGACCAGCTGCGACAACAGCAGGCCACCCACGATGGACACGCCCAGCGGCCGGCGCAGTTCCGCGCCGATGCCGTTGCCCAGCGCCAGCGGCAGCGCGCCGAGCATGGCCGCGGCGGTGGTCATCATGATCGGGCGGAAGCGCAGCAGGCAGGCACGGCGGATTGCATCGTGCGCATTCATGCCGGTGCGGCGGGCCTCGATCGCGAAGTCGATCATCATGATCGCGTTTTTCTTCACGATGCCTATCAGCAGCACGATGCCCACGATGCCGTCCACCGACAGGCTCATGCCGCAGATGATCAGCGCCAGCAGCGCGCCCACGCCGGCCGGCGGCAGGGTGGAGATGATCGTCAGCGGGTGGATGTAGCTCTCGTACAGCACGCCCAGCACGATGTAGATCACCACGATGGCGGCCAGCAACAGCAGTACCTCGTCACCGATCGATGAACTGAACTCGGCCGCCTTGCCCACGAACTCGCCGCGCACCTGTGGCGGGAAATCCAGCTGCGCCTCGGTGGCGTGGATGGCGTCGATCGCATCGGACAGCGCGTAACCCGGCGCCACGTTGAACGCCACCGTCACCGCGGGCAACTGCTGCTGGTGGCTGATCACCAGCGGCGCGCTGGTGACCTCGGCACTGGCCAGCGACGACAGCGGGATGGTGCCGCCGCCGCCGATCTCAAAGCCCACGTTGCCGGCGTTGCCGATGCCCGAGGGCGTGGCCGAGTTGCTGGATTTCACCTGGCCGAAGCTGGTGGCATTGCTGCCGGTCAGCGCGCCGTTGCCATTGCCGCGCACGGTGAGCTTGTTCAGCAGGTCGTCCGAATTGCGGAACTCCGGCGCCACCTCCAGCACCACGCGGTACTGGTTGAGCTGGGTGAAGATGGTGGAGATCTGGCGCTGGCCGAAGGCGTCGTACAGCGTGTCGTCGATGCTCTGCACCGGCACGCCCAGGCGGCTGGCCTTCTCGCGATCGATGGTGAGCTTCAGCGCGTTGCCCTTGTCGGCCAGGTTGTTGTCCACGTCGGCCAGTTCCGGGCGCTGGCGCAGCGCCTCGGTCATGCGGCCGGCATAGGTGGCCAGCTCGGCCGAATTCACGTCGGACAAGGTGTACTGGTATTCGGTGGCGGCCACGCGGCTGTCCAGGGTCACGTCCTGCACCGGCTTCAGGTACAGCGCCACGCCGGGGATATCGGCCACGGTTTGCTGCAGCCGCGGCAGCAGCTTGTCCAGCCCGTCGCGGTCGCCGCGCTCCTTCAGCACGATGCTGAGCTGGCCCTGGTTGATGGTGGGGTTGATCGTGCCGGCACCGATGAACGCGGCCACGCCGGCCACGCCCGGGTCCTTGCGCAACGCCTCGGCCACCGCCTTGGTGCGGTCTTCCATCTGCGGGAAGGCGATGTTCTGGTCGGCCTGCACCACGCCGGTGATCAGGCCGGTGTCCTGCTCGGGCAGCAGGCCCTTGGGGATCACGATGTACAGGAACACGGTGAGCACCACCGCGGCGCCGGCCACCAGCATGGTCAGCTTCTGGTGATCGAGGATCCAGTCCAGCGAGCGCTCATACGCGCCCACCGTGCGCACCCACAGGTCGCGCTTGCCATCGGCGGCGGAGCGCTCATGCGCGTCATCGCCCGGCGGCAGTTCGTCGGGTTTCAGCAGGTAAGCGCACATCATCGGCGTCAGCGTCAGCGACACCAGCATCGAGATGGTCACCGCGATGGTCAGCACCCAGGCGAACTCGTGGAACAGCCGGCCGGTGACGCCGGGCATCAGCAGCAGCGGCAGGAACACCGCCACCAGCGACACCGTCAACGACAGCACGGTGAAGCCGATCTCCTTCGCGCCGATCTCGGCCGCCTCCTTGCCGCTCTTGCCCTGCTCGATGTAGCGCACGATGTTCTCGATCATCACGATCGCGTCGTCCACCACGAAGCCGGTAGCCACGGTCAGCGCCATCAGCGACAGGTTGTCCAGCGACATGCCGGTGAACGACATCACGCCGAACGTACCCATCAGCGACAACGGCACCGCCACCGACGGGATCACCGTGGCCCACAGCCGGCGCAGGAACACGAAGATCACCGCCACCACCAGGAAGATGGTCAGCAGCAGGGTGAACTGCACGTCGTGCACCGAGGCCTGGATGGTGATGGTGCGGTCGGCGAACACGTCCAGGTGCACGTCGGCCGGCAGTGCGTTGCGCAGCTCGGGCAGCACCTGACGGATCTGCTTCACCGTCTGCACGATGTTGGCGCCGGGTTGGCGGCGGATATCCAGCAGCACCGCCGGCTGGCCGTTGGCCCAGGCGGCGAGCTGGTCGTTCTCCACCCCGTCGACCACCTTGGCCACGTCCGACAGCCGCACCGGCGCGCCGTTCTTGTAGCTGATGATGGTGTTCTTGTATTCGGCTGCGTTGCTGAGCTGGTCGTTGGTGCCGATCGAGTAGCTCTGCGTCTTGCCGTTGAGCGTGCCCTTGGGCGCGTTGACGTTGGCCTGGGTCAGCGCGCTGCGCACGTCCTCCATGGTCAGGCCGAGGTTGGACAACTGCGCCGGGTTCACCTGTACGCGCACGGCGGGGCGCACGTTGCCGGCGATCGACACCAGGCCCACGCCCTGCACCTGCGACAGCTTCTGCGCCAGGATCGAGTCGGCCAGGTCGTTGACGTCGCGCAGCGGGCGGCTGCCCGATTGCAGCGACAGGGTGAGGATCGGCGCGTCGGCCGGGTTCACCCGGTTGTACACCGGCGGGTACGGCAGGTTGCCCGGCAGCGTGCCCTTGGCCTGGTTGATCGCCGCCTGCACGTCCTGTGCGGCGATGTCGATGTCCCGGTCCATGTTGAACTGCAGGATGATCGTGGACAGCCCGGCGGAGGAGTCCGAGCTCATCATCGCCAGGCCGGAGATCTGGCCCAGGTTGCGTTCCAGCGGCGTGGTCACCAGCGAGGCCATGGTGCTGGCGCTGGCGCCCGGGTATTGCGTGGTCACCACCAGGCTGGGCGCCTCGATTTCCGGCAGCGCGGACACCGGCAACTGCCGGTAGCCCAGGATGCCCAGCAGCAGGATCGCCACCATCAGCAGCGAGGTGGCGATCGGGCGGCGGATGAAGAGTGTGGAGAATCCCATGGCTATCCGAAACGTGTAGGAGCGGCGTCAGCCGCGGTCATGCCCAGCCAGCGGCAGATGGATCGCGCGGACCGCGCCCCGGTGGGCGGTGGCCCGTGTCACGCGTCAGTGCCTGCGACGGCCCGCCTTGGTGTCCTGCTTCGCCTTGTCCAGCTCGGCCTGGGTCGGCACCGCCGGCACTTCGCCGGGTTTCAGCGCGTTGACCTTGCTGCCTGGCTTCAGCCGGAACTGGCCCTCGGTGACCACGCGGTCGCCGGCCTTCAGGCCGCTGCCGATCATCACGTGGCTGTCGCCCACTTCGCCGGCCACCACCACCGCCTGCATCTTGACCGTGCTGTCGCCCTGCACCTGGTAGACGTAGTCGCCATCGGGGCCGCGCTGCACGGCTTGCGCCGGGATCACCAGCGCACCCATGGCGGTACGCACCTGCAGCCGCACGTTGACGAACTGGCCGGGCCACAGCTCGTTCTTCTCGTTGGCGAACTGTGACTTCAGGCGGAACGTGCCGGTGCTGGTGTCGATCTGGTTGTCGATCACCTTCAGCACGCCGCCCGTGGCGATGGGGTGGGCGTCGACGCGGTCCAGTGCGGTCACTTCCAGTGGCGAGCTGTCGTTGGCGGCGGCGCCGCGCACCAGGTCGAGGTTCTGCTCGGGCAGGGTGAACATCACGTAGATCGGATGCAGCTGGGTCAGCGTGACGATCGCCGTGCTGGCGCTCACCACGTTGCCCGGGTCCACGTTGCGGATGCCGGCCAGGCCGTCGATCGGCGACACCACCTTGGTGTACGCCAGCTGCACCTGGGCATCGCGGATGCTGGCTGCATCGGACGCCACCGCGGCCTGGTACTGCGAGGAGGTGTTGCGCAGGGTGTCCAGATCCTGCTTCGAGATATAGCCCTTGGCCGCCAGGTCCTGGCTGCGCGCCAGGTTGCTCTTGGCGGTGGCCAGCTGCGCTTCGTCCTGCCGCTTCTTGGCCAGCGCCTGGTCAAGGGCGGCTTGGTAGGTGCGCGGGTCGATCTGCGCCAGCACCTGCCCCTTCTTCACCGGCTGGCCTTCCTGGAAATCCAGGCTCAGCAATTGGCCGCCTACTTGCGGGTTCACGGTCACCGTGTTCAGTGCCTGCACCGTGCCCAGCGCGGTGAGGAACACGGGTACGTTCTGCCGCTCCACCGGCACCACCGTCACCGGCACCGGCGTGGCCTCGGGGCCATCGGCCTTGGCGCCGGCGGCGGGCGCACCTGCAGCCTTGCCGGCGGGCTTGTGCAGCAGGCGCACGCCCACGATCGCCAGCACCACTACCGCAATCACGATCAACGTGATCTTCCAAAAACGCGACATGTAGAACTCCTGGGTTTAGCAGTGTGGCTGCCGGGAACACGACCGCGTCGGGCAGGCGTGGGGGATCCGGGATGAAAGCATAGAGGCAGTTCAACGAACCGGGACAATGCCAGTTGACACGGGTGTGTCATGACTGACGACACGGTGCTGCCGTTGCCGTGCCATGCCGCCACCCTTGCCGGTCACTATCGCCAACGCCGCACCCCGCCTGAAACTTGTGGCCCGCTTCGTTTATAATCCGCCGCTGGCATCCGCCTGCCTTCGACGGGGCCAACCGGTTGCCGGGGCATCGGGTTGTCTCGCGGCCATGGCGCTACCACTGGCGGCATTGCCGCTGACCATATTATCGGCCAGGCCCGAAACCTACCGGGCCCGGCCGGGATTATCTACTGACTGGAGTACACGCGTGAGCGGTTCCATGAGCAAATCCGACCAGACAACCATGCGCCAGTTCGCCATCATGATCGGCGGCCTCGTGGTGGTGGCGGTGATCCTGATCGTCACGGCGTTGTGCATCTACAACAACGAGCCGAAGGAAACCGACCCGACCCAGCCGGCGCGCGTTACCGAGCGGATCGCTCCTGCCGGCGCCGTGTACGCGGGCGACACCGGCCGTGCCGCGATGCAGGCGGCCGCCGAAGCCGCCACCAAGGCCGCCGCCTCGCAGGTCGCCTACGGCGGCACCACCGACGGCAAGGAAATCTACGATCACCTGTGCACCAGCTGCCACACCGGCGGCATCGCCGGCGCGCCGAAGGTGGGCGACAAGAGCGCATGGGCGCCGCGCATCGCCGAGGGCATCGACACCCTGGTCAAGCACGCGATCGAGGGTTACCACGGCCCCGACGGCAACTTCATGCCGCCCAAGGGCGGCAACCCGGCGCTGACCGACGAGCAGGTCACCAACGCCGTGCATTGGATTGTCGATCAGGCGAAGTAATTCGATCAGGCGAGCATCGCCTGATCCAACAAGCTGTCGCAAAACGCCGCCCTCCGGGCGGCGTTTTCGTTTGCCCCTTCCCCCTGTGGGGGACAAATCGGCAGGATTGCCGATTTGCACGGCGAAGCCGCCCGAAGGGTGAGGGCCAAGGATGGCCCGAATGCAGGTTGGGATGGGGAGCCCCGGCTGGCGGAAAAAGTCAAAAGCACCCCTTCCTAACCCTCCCCCTTCCGCCGCAGGGGAGGACGCCGAACCTACTCTGCATGTCGCGCAATCCACTCCCGTGCAAACACCTGCACCTGCGGAAAGAACGCCTCGAAGTGCCGCTGCAACACCGCCTCATGCTCCACCAATACCGGCACTGCCGAATCCAGCGGATTGGCCCGGCTCAGGCGTTGCCCAATCCCCGCCAGCGCCTGCCCCAGCACGGCGCGGTCGGCATAGGCAGCGGGCAGGTCGTGTTGTTCCATGTAGGCGGAAAAGCGCTGCAACCCGGGCGGCAGCAACCCATCGCGCCGGCGCAGCAGCGCGCGCAGGGCGTCCGAGCGCTGCGTCAGCGACTGCCCGCTCCAGTGCGAGAAATCGCGCGCCAGGCAATGGTCGAACCACATGTCCAGCAGGATCCCGGCGTAGCGCCGGTACGGCGGCGGCAACTGCGCCTTGGCCGCCAGCACCTCGGCGTGCGCGTCGGTATAGACGTCGATGGCGCGATGCAGGCGGATGCCGTCGATGACCCGCGGCGCGAACCGTGCCGGGTCCGGCGCGCCATGCACGAAATCGCCCAGCATGCCGCCCAGCTGCAAGGCCTCGTCGTCGCCGGCGAGCAGGGTGTGGGCCAGATGGTTCACCGGCGCGCCTTGCGGCAGCCGATCCGTCCGGCGGTTATGATCGTCCGCATGACTCCCATTGCGCTACCCGCCGATCCCGTCAGTTTTCCCGAGGAAGCGGCCAGTTTCATGCTGGCCGGACCCGCGGGCAAGCTCGAACTCATCAGCGACATCGCCGACCCCGGCTGCGCCCGCCGTGGCGTGGCGGTGGTCTGCCACCCGCATCCACTGCAGGGCGGCACCATGCACAACAAGGTGGTGACGATGGTGGAGCGGGCGTTGCGCGAATCGGGACTGGACACGGTGCGCTTCAATTTCCGCGGCACCGGCGCGTCCGAAGGCACGTATGACGAGGGCAACGGCGAGGGCGACGACCTGGCCGCGGTGGTGACCTGGGTGCGGCGCACGCGGCCGGACGATGCGCTGTGGCTGGCCGGCTTTTCGTTCGGCAGCTACGTCAGCATCCGCAACGCGGTGCGCCTGCGCGCCGACGCGCTGGTCAGCATCGCGCCGCCGGTCGGCCGCTGGGCGTTCGAGACAGTTGCGCCGCCCACCTGCCCCTGGCTGATCGTGCAGGGCGAGGCCGACGAGGTGGTCGAGCCGCAAGCCGTGTTCGACTGGGTGGATGCGTTGAAACGCAAGCCGGAACTGGTGCGGATGCCCGAGACCAGCCACTTCTTCCATCGCCGGCTGATGGACCTGCGCGGCGCCATCAAACACGCGGTGCGTGGCTGGTTGCCGGCCAAGCGGAGCGGCGCCTGACCGTCACCACGGTTTTCCGCGACGCCACACGAACCCCGTTTTTTGATCGGCCCATGCCCGAAACCACGCTTACCCCCTCCGCCCGCTATCTCGACGGCGTCGCCGCGCATCGCTGGGAATCGGACCCGACCCAACTGGCCTTGCTGCCCGAATTCGATCGCATGCGCGCGGCGCTGTGCGCCGAACCTGCAACCGACTCCGGCCTGTTTGGACGGCTGAAATCCCTGCTCGCCAGCGAGCCGGCCGCGGCGGTGCCGGGCTTGTACCTGTGGGGGTCGGTCGGTCGCGGCAAGACCTTCCTGATGGACCTGTTCGTGGCCAGCCTGCCCCACGGTGTGGCGCGGCGTCGGCATTTTCACCGCTTCATGGCGGAGGTGCACGACAGCCTGCGCGCGCTGGGTGAGCGGCAGAGTCCGCTGGACGAAGTGGCGGAAGAACTTGCCGCGCATTGCCGCGTGCTGTGCCTGGACGAGTTCCTGGTCAACGACATCGGCGATGCGATGATCCTGGCCAACCTGCTGCAGGCGCTGTTCGAGCGTGGTGTGGCGCTGGTCACCACCTCCAACACCGCGCCGGCCAATCTCTATCGCGACGGCCTGCAGCGCGCCCGCTTCCTGCCTGCCATCGCGCTGATCGAGCAGCATTGCCACGTGGTGGAAATGGCCTCCTCGCGCGACTGGCGGTTGCGCGCGCTGGCGCAGGCGTCGGTCTACCACTACCCGCCCGGCGCCGAGGCGCACCGGGCGCTGGAGCGCATCTTCGCCAACCAGGCCAGCGGCGAGGTGCGCGAAGGCGGCAGCATCCACATCAACGGTCGCGACATCGCGCTGTGCAAGCGGGCCGACAACATCCTGTGGTTCGATTTCCCTGCGCTATGCGAAGGCCCGCGCGCGGTGGCCGACTACATCGAACTGGCCAAGGCCGGGCCCGCGGTGATCGTGGCCAACGTGCCGCAATTCACCGTCTACAGCGAGGATGCGGCACGCCGTTTCGTGCAATTGGTGGACGAGTTCTACGACCGCCGGGTAAAGCTGGTGCTATCCGCCGCCGCGCCGATCACCGAGCTGTACGACGGCGAACGCCTGCGCGCGGAATTCGGTCGCACCGAGTCGCGGCTGATCGAGATGCAGAGCGAGGAATACCTGGCCAGCGCGCACCTTCCCTAGCGTGGCGCCGCGGGGGTGCATGACCCGTCATCCCGGCGAACGCCGGGATCCAGCGCCGCGGCAGCTGCGTGAAGGCACTGGATTCCAGCGTTCGCTGGAATGACGGGTAGAAATTCGATCAACGTATCGCTAGATGCCGTCGCTGGCTGTGGAAGTTGGCTGCGCCCGCTGGAACCGCCGATGGTGAATCAGCAAGCCGCTGTAATACACGAGGTAGTAGCCGACCAGCACGCCGATTACCAGCATCGTCAGCGGGCTGGCGCTGTGGGTTGCCATCGCGTGACCCATCGGGTCGTCCACGCCGGGCGGGATCTGCGAGCCGATGAACGCGAAACGCCAGGCCAGCCGGCCCAGCAGCAGCAGCGTGAGCAGCGCGCCGATCCAGGTGTTGGGCACGTAGCCGTCGCCGCGCACGGGGTCGGTTTCGAAGCGGGTGAGTTTCAGCCCCAGTAGGCCGATGATGCCGCCGATCAGCATGCCGGCCAACGCCCCTTCGGCCAGCGCCAGCCGATGCAGGCCGCTGAGCAGCAGCAAGCCGCCGACCACCGCGAAAATGGCCACCCGGAAAACCATGCGTTTGCGTCGGATCGGCTGGCGGCCGAACTGCCGGCTGATACGCCGCCACATCATCCAGGCGATAAACGGCAGCGCGACGAGGTAACTGAGCATGTGCGCGGGCATGGCGCGATCCGGTGACGGGATGGCGCCAGCTTAGTGCGGCGGTCGTTGCGCTGACGAGTGACGGTTGTCAGTGTTTTTGTGTGCACGGGGCCGATACCGAAGCGTTGCACCGGTTTCTCCGCAAGCACCGGCCCCTCTCCTCTTTCCTCTCCCCAAGGGGGAGAGGAGGTCACGGTGGCTTCGGACTTCCGCGTTTCGCGGCGGCAAGCCCACACAACGCCGCGCCTCAAAATCGAAAGATGCCGTAATCCCTTCTCCCCTGCGGGGAGAGGGTAGGGAGAGGGGGACACGTCGCGGGAAAGCCGCAACGAAGTTATTACTGGCTTACTTCGCCTTCCCCTGATTCGCCACCGCAGCCATCTTCGCCGCGATCGCATCCGCATCGCCCAGGTAGTAGTGGCGCAGCGGTGTCAGCTCGTCGTCGAATTCATAGACCAGCGGCACGCCGTTGGGGATGTTCAATTCCACGATGGCTTCGTCGGAAATGCCGTCCAGGTATTTCACCAGTGCGCGCAGGGAGTTGCCGTGCGCGGCCACCACCACACGCTGGCCGGCCTTGATCGCCGGCGCCAGCACCTCGTGCCAGTACGGCAGCACGCGGGCCACGGTGTCTTTCAGGCACTCGGTGTCGGGGATGTCCTTGGGGTCGAGCGTGGCGTAGCGCGGGTCGTTCACCGACTCGTTGGCGCTGCGCTCCAGTGCCGGCGGCGGGATGTCGTAGCTGCGGCGCCAGATCTTCACCTGGTCCTCGCCGAACTTTGTGGCTGTCTCGGCCTTGTTGAGGCCGGTCAATGCGCCGTAGTGGCGCTCGTTGAGGCGCCAGTCGGTCAGCACCGGGATCCACATCAGCTCCATCGCATCCTGCACGCCCCACAGCGTGCGCACGGCGCGCTTGAGCACCGAGGTGTGCGCCACGTCGAACGTGTAGCCGGCCTCCTTCAGCAGGCGGCCCGCCTCGGCGGCCTCGGCCACGCCCTGTTCGGTGAGATCGACGTCGGCCCAGCCGCTGAAGCGGTTGTCGAGATTCCACTGGGATTGGCCGTGCCGGATCAGTACGAGTTTGTGCATGGTGGGCGCCGTTTGTGCAGAGGAGGGAAACGATGAATGGTGCAGCCCAGCATCGGGTATCGTCAAATACAGCCCTGCCACAGGTCATGCCAACCCATGGGGCCGCCAGCGCATCTCAAGCCGTCACCCATCACGAGGAACTGCCCATGCGTCGCATCCTGTTTGCCCTGCTCCTGGTTCTGCCGCTGCTGGCCGCGGCCAGCGACAACGATATCGACAAGATCAATGGCGCCGCGCGGGTGGAGGCCGGGCAGCACGCCGGTGACGTCAGCACCGTCAATGGCGCGGTGGAGATCGGCGCCGGCGCCATCGTCAAGGAGGCTCAGACCGTCAACGGCGCGGTGACCCTGGGCGAGCGCGCGCAGGCGGCCGAGCTCAGCACGGTGAACGGCGCCATCCACCTCGGCACCGACAGCAAGGTCAACGGCGACGTCGATGCCACCAACGGCAGCGTCGAGCTGGCCAGGGGCGCCGACATCGGCGGCAAGCTCAGCAACGTCAATGGCGCCATCACGCTGGACGCGGCGCATGTGGCCGGCGGCATCGAAACGGTGGCCGGGGATATCACCGTCGGCGCCGGCTCGCAGGTGGAAGGCGGCATCCTGGTCGACAAATCCAGCAGTTGGTTTGGCGGGAACGACCGCAAGCCAACCGTGGTGATCGGCCCGCATGCCGTGGTCAAGGGCACGCTGGAATTTCGCCGCGACGTGGTGCTGAAGGTCAGCGACAGCGCGCAGATCGGCCCGGTGAAAGGCGCCACGGTGCAGACGTTCAGCGGCGCGAATCCGTAAGTTCGCGCGGCTCGTGTAGGAGCGGCTTCAGCCGCGACGCTCTTGCCCAAGGTGCGAAAAGCGTCGCGGCTGAAGCCGCTCCTACAACAGCAGTGAGCCTGTTAGCGCGCCAGCCAGCCCCCATCCACCGGCAACACCGTGCCGTGCACGTAATCCGAGGCGGCTGCGGCCAGGAACACCACCGCACCGGCCAGGTCGGCCGGCACGCCCCAGCGGCCTGCCGGGATGCGCGCCACGATCTCGCGTTGGCGCTTTTCGTCGGCGCGCAGCGCGGTGGTGTTGTTGGTTTCGAAATAGCCGGGCGCGATTGCGTTGACGTTGATGCCGTGCGCGGCCCACTCGTTGGCCAGCAGCCGGGTCAGCCCCAGCAGACCGGATTTGCTGGCCGTATAGGAGGCCACCCGGATACCGCCCTGGAACGACAGCATCGAGGCGATGTTGACGATCTTGCCGGGCCGCTTGCGCTCCACCAGCCGTCGCGCCACGGCCTGCGAAAGGAAGAACACGGTCTTCAGGTTCACGCCCATCACCGCGTCCCAGTCCTCCTCGCTGAAATCCAGCGCGTCGTTGCGGCGGATGGTGCCGGCGTTGTTGACCAGGATATCGATGCCGCCCAGCTCGCGCTCGACGGCTTCGATGATGGCGGGGACCGGCGCGGCGGTATCCAGCGACGCCTTGACCCAGTGGAAGCGGCGCCCGGCGGCGCGCACCGCTTGGGCGGTGTCGGCCGGATCGGTGCGCCCCACGGCGGCCACGTCGGCGCCGGCTTCGGCCAGCGCGATCGCCATGGCCTGGCCCAGGCCGGTATTGGCGCCGCTGACCAGGGCCACCTTGCCCTGCAATGAGAAGGGATTCATGGCGACCTCACTTCAACTGGCAGATGTCGAGCACGTGCATGTCGGTGTAATCGAGATTCTCGCCGCCCATCGCCCAGATGAAACAGTAGTTGCTGGTGCCGGCGCCCATGTGGATCGACCACGGCGGCGACACCACCGCCTCGCCGTCGGCGATCACGATGTGGCGCTGCGCATCGGGCGCGCCCATGAAGTGGTAGACGCGGTCGTTCTCGCCCAGGTCGAAATAGAAGTACACCTCCGAGCGGCGGTCGTGCAGGTGCGGCGGCATGGTGTTCCACACGCTGCCGGGCTTGAGCACGGTCAGCCCCAGCAGCAGCTGCGACGAGGCACAGGTGGCCGGCACGATGTACTGGTAGATGGTGCGCTCGTTGGAGGTTTCCAGCGCGCCGCGCTCCAGCGCCACGGCCTGGTCGATCGGGATGTGCTTCAGCTCGAAACGGGCGTGCGCGGGGGTGGAGATCAGGTAGAAGCGCGCCGGGTTGGCCGGATCGACGGATTCAAAACTCACCTCGGCGCTGCCCATCGGCACGTACAGGCCGTCCTTGGGTTGCATCTCGAACACCTGGCCGTCGACACGGATGCGGCCCACGCCGCCACCCACGTTCACCGCGCCCAGCTCGCGCCGCTGCAGGAACGGCTGGCCGGCGGCGGAGGCCGGCTCGGTCTGCTGCGGCAGCGCCAGCGCCTGCTTCACCGGGGCGGCGCCACCGATCACGAAGCGCTCGTTGTGGCTGTAGTTGAGGCGGACCTCGTCGGCGGCGAACAAGTCGCTCATCAGGTAGCGGTCGCGCAGCTGGTCGTTGCTGGCGCCGTCCATCATGTCGGGGTGGGTGGCGTGGTAGGTCTTCTGGTACATGTCGGTCCTCATGCGGTGGGCGCGCGGCATTCAGGGAGCGCGTGGGTCGGCAGGCCGCCGGAGCGGGTCGACGGCGGTGGGCCTGCGGCAGCCGTCGACGGTGATGAACCCCCATCATAGCCATCTGGGCAGGTTTTGGTGACCGGTGTCATCGGAGGCTGGAAGAATCCCTGTTGCCCTGCTCGGGGGGAGGTCAGCGCCGTGGTGGGCGGTGACTTTCGGGATGTCTTTCAACCCGGATTCGGGTGTAGCGTGATGGATTCATCGGCCGCGATGCTCGACAAGCCTGCGCCGCGGCGCTCCAATGACACCGGTTACTAGTCCGCATCCCAAAACCATGCCCTCAGTTCGCTCCGCTCCGCTGACCGCCCTGCATGTCCACGCCGAGGACGATGTGGCGATCGCCCTCACCGACCTGGCCGAGGGCACCGTCGTATCGCTGGCTTCCGGTGACGTCCAACTGCGCCAGGCCGTGCCGCAGGGGCACAAGTTTGCCGTGCGGGCGCTGGCCGCCGGTCAGCCGGTGCACAAATACGGTTTCGCGATCGGCCGCACCACCACGGCGGTGGCCGCGGGCGACTGGGTGCACACGCACAACATGGCCACCGGGCTGTCGGGCACGCTGGACTACCACTACCAGCCGCTGGCCGCGGCGCCAGCGCAACACACCGACCACACCGCCGTTTTCCAGGGCTACCGCCGCGCCGATGGCCGAGTCGGTACCCGCAACGAGATCTGGGTGCTGTGCACGGTGGGCTGCGTGGCACGCACCGCGCGGCGCATCGCCGAGCAGGCCGAGCGCCACTTTGGCGGCCGCGTCGACGGCGTGCATGCGTTCACCCACCCATTCGGCTGCTCGCAGCTGGGCAGCGATCTGGAGCACACCCGCCAGATGCTGGCCGCGCTGGCGCGCCACCCCAACGCCGGCGGCGTGTTGCTGGTGGGCCTGGGTTGCGAGTCGCTGCAGATGAAGTGGCTGCTGGAGGCGATAGACGGTGTCGATCCGGCCCGCCTGCGCTGGTTCAACTCGCAGCTTGCCGACGACGAGGTGGAGCAGGGACTGGCCGCGGTGGAGGAATTGGTCGCCGTGGCCGAACAGGACCGGCGCCAGCCCTGCGATCTGTCGGACCTGGTCGTCGGCCTGAAATGCGGCGGCTCGGACGGCTTCAGCGGCATCACCGCGAACCCGGTGGTGGGGCGCATCGCCGACCGCGTGGCGGCGGCCGGCGGCACGCCCATCCTCACCGAGATCCCCGAGATCTTCGGCGCCGAGCGGATGCTGATGGCGCGCGCGCAGAGCCGCGAGGTGTTCGAGCAGATCGGCGCCCTGGTCAACGACTTCAAACGCTATTTCCTCGATCACGGCCAGCCCGTGCACGAGAACCCCTCGCCCGGCAACATCGCCGGCGGCATCACCACGCTGGAGGAGAAATCGTTGGGCGCGGTACAGAAGGGCGGCCACGCCACCGTGACCCAGGTGCTGCGCTATGGGCAACGCGCGCAGTCGCCCGGCCTAGCCCTGCTGGAGGCGCCGGGCAACGATGCGGTATCGGCCACCGCGCTGACCGCCGCCGGTGCTACCGTGATCCTGTTCACCACCGGCCGCGGCACGCCGCTGGGTTTTCCGGTGCCGACGTTGAAGATCGCCACGAACAGCGCGCTGGCCGCGGCCAAGCCGCGCTGGATCGACTTCGACGCCGGCGCCTTGCTGGACGGTCTCGGCATGGAGGCGCTGGCCGACGCGCTGCAACAGCTGGTGCTGGACACGGCCTCGGGAAAACCGGCCCGCAACGAGATCAACGACGAGCGCGAGATTGCCTTGTGGAAAACCGGAGTCACCCTGTGAGCCGCGCGGAAGCCGCCGTCGCCGGTGCACCGGCCGCCCTGCTCGGCCCGGACACGTTGCCGGCACCGACGGCCAACCTGGCGCTGCCCGACTACCCGCTGGCCGCCGTCAGCATCGGCATCGTCCATCTGGGCCCCGGCGCGTTTCACCGTGCCCACCAAGCCGCATTCATCGACCGCCTGCTGGCGCGCGAACCGGGCTGGGGCATCTGCGCGGTATCGCTGAAAAGCCGCGGCCTGCGTGATGCGCTGCAGCCGCAGCAGGGCCTGTACACGATGGCGGTGCTGGATCAGCAGGTGTCCTACCGGGTGATCGGCTCACTGCGCGAGGTACTGGTGGCCGCGGAGGATCGCGAGCGCGTGCTGGAGCGGCTGGCCCACCCGCAAACCCGCATCGTCACCCTCACCGTTACCGAGAAGGGCTACTGCCTGGACGCCCGCGGCGAGCTGGACCTGCGCCACGTGGACGTGATGCACGACCTGGCCACGCCGCAGCAACCGGCCAGCGCGCTCGGCTATCTGGTCGAAGGTCTGCGCCGCCGCCAGTTGCGCGGGTTGGCGCCGTTCACCACCATCAGCTGCGACAACCTGGTCGACAACGGCTTGCGCCTGCGCGCCGCGGTGCTGCGGCTGGCCACGGCGCAAGGCAGCACCGCGCTGGCGCGCTGGATCGAGCAGGAAGCCACCTTCCCCCGCACCATGGTGGACAGCATCGTGCCGGCCACGGATACCGCGCTGTGCCAGCGCGTGAGCGACGCGCTGGGCGTGCGCGACCAGTGGCCGGTGCAGCGCGAATCATTCAGCCAGTGGGTGATCGAGGACGCGTTCTGCAATGAGCGCCCCGATTTCGCCAGCGTCGGCGTGACCCTGACCAACGATGTGCCGGCCTATGTGCGCGCCAAGCTGCGCCTGCTCAACGGTGCGCATTCCTCGCTGGCCTATCTCGGCCTGTTGCTGGGCCACGCCAGCGTGGGTGACGCCATGAACGACCCGGCGCTGGCCGCGTTCGTGCGCCGCCTGATGATGGAAGACATCCGGCCCACGCTGATAAGCCCGCCCGGCATGGATCTGGCCGCCTATATCGAGACGATCCTGCAACGCTTCCGCAACCCCACCATCCGCCACGAGCTGGCGCAGATCGCGTGGGACGGCTCGCAGAAGCTGCCGTTTCGCCTGTTCGGCACCATTCTCGACCACCTGCGCAGCGGCCACCCGATCGAGCGGCTGTGCCTGCCGGTGGCGGCATGGATGCATTTCGTGCGGCGGCGGGCGCAGGCGGGCGAAACGCTGGTCGATCCGCTGGCGCCGGAGCTGCTCAGGATCGGCCGCGCCTGCGCGAACGAGGTGGCCCACGACCTGCCGTTATTCCTCGCCCTGGACACGGTGTTTCCGCCGGCGCTGAGGGGCGACCGCCGCTTCGTCGATGCCATGGCGCAGGCTTATGACTGTTTGCGGGTGAAGCCTGAATGCCTGACCCAGGTGCTGCGCGAAACGGATGTGGCGTTGCGCTGAGGGCTCGTCGAACTGTGGGAGCGGCTTCAGCCGCGATGCTGTTGCTCTGAAACTCCAAGGCAAGAGCATCGCGACTGAAGTCGCTCCCACATGAAACCGGCTACAGCCAGTCGCGGGGCTTCAGATAATCCGCCAGCTTCGCCTCGGCCGAGCCGGGTTCCGGCTCGTAGGCGTATTCGAAACGCACCCGCGGCGGCAGGCTCATCAGGATCGATTCGGTGCGTCCGCCGGACTGCAGGCCGAACAGGGTGCCGCGGTCGTAGACCAGGTTGAACTCCACGTAGCGGCCGCGGCGGTACAGCTGGAACTCGCGCTCGCGTTCGCCGTAGGGCGTGTCCTTGCGCTGCGCCACGATCGGCAGGTAGGCGTCGAGAAAGCCCTGGCCCACGTCGCGGGTGAAGGCGAAACAGCGCTCGAAGCCGCCCTCGTTCAAGTCGTCGTAGAACAGTCCGCCCACGCCGCGGGTCTCGTCACGGTGCTTCAGGTAGAAGTACTCGTCGCACCACTGCTTGTAGCGCGAATAGACGTCCATGCCGTACGGCTCGCACAGGTCGCGCGCCACCGCGTGCCAGTGCTGCACGTCTTCGTCCACCGGGTAGAACGGGGTCAGGTCGAAGCCGCCGCCGAACCACCACACCGGTTCCACACCTTCCTTGCTGGCCTCGAAATAGCGCACGTTGGCGTGGGTGGTGGGCACGTGCGGGTTCTTCGGGTGCAGCACCAGCGACACGCCGGTGGCGATGAAGCTGCCGCCGGCCAGGTCGGGCCGGTGCGCGGTGGCGCTGGGCGGCAGCTGGTGGCCGGACACACGCGAGAAATTCACCCCGGCCTGCTCGAACACCGCGCCATCGCGCAGCACGCGGGTGCGACCGCCGCCGCCGGCGGGGCGCTGCCAGGCATCCTCCTCGAAGCGGGCGCTACCGTCGGCCTGCTCGATCGCGCTGCAGATGCGATCCTGCAGATCGCGCAAGAAGGTTTCGGCAAGATCGGCTTGCTGGCTCATCGTGGGGCTCGTCGTGGGGATGGCGCAAGCTTAGCAAGCGACCCCGGGCCGCCCCTGCGGCGGGGTGCCGCGGCGAGCTGAGCTGTATCAGGTTTCGGGTTGTTTTGTCGGAAATTCCTGTGGGGGCGGCTTCAGCCGCGATGCTTTTGCCTTGAGGCTGCAGAGCAGGAGCATCGCGACTGAAGTCGCTCCCACCAGAAGCGTCAGCCGATGCGCTCGGTCATGCGATGGCGGCCGGTCAGGCGCGCCCAGCGCAGGCCGATGTCGATCCACATCAGGTAGGTGGCTTCCATCAGCAACAGGCCGATGTAACGCGGCCGTTTTGGCAGCGTCGGCTCGGCGGCGATCGGCACGCTGTCGAAACCCAGTCGCCGGGCCAGCAGCAGACAGCGGGCCAGGTGGTAGCGGCTGGTGACCAGCGCCACGGCGGGCAGCGCGCCGGTGGGCGGTTGCGCCTGCAGCAGGCGGCGGGCGTGGCGCAGGTTTTCCAGCGAATCGATCGAATCCTGCTCCAGCTCGATTCGCGCCGCGGCGGGCAGGCCGCGTCGTTGCAGCCAGGCCAGGCCCGCTTCGGCCTCGCTGCGGTTGCCGCCGCTGCGGCCGCCCAGCAACAGCAGGTGATCCACCTGCTGTTGCCGAAGCAGCGCCATCGCCCGGCGCAGGCGCAGGCGGTAGTCGTGCTGCGGATGGTCGCGCCCCAGCCGCTGCCCGAACACCAGCACGGTCATCCGCCGCGGTGGCGTCAGCGGGCTGCGCGCGGCGATCCGCCAGACATGGATCAGGTAGCCCAGCCACACCAACCCGGCACTCAGCAGCATGACCAGCACCGTCACCAGTGCGGCGTATTGCACGTCGCGATCGCGCAGATAGCGCAGGCGTCGTTGCGCGGGGGACAGGCTGGGAGACAAGGGCGCAGGCACGGGGAAAGGAGTGGCAGTGTGCGCAAACGCCACGGGCCACGCAATTCAGTGAAGGCGACCCTCACATTCGTCGCGGCGGCGACAAGGTGCCGATCAGACTAGGCAAGCCCCGGAGCGCCCGCTACGCTCCGGCGGATGTCTTTGTCGATGATGCCTCTCGCGGTTGCCGCATACACCGCCACTTCCGCCATGGGCCACGGCCTGGCCGCCCAGCGCGAAACGCTGGAGAGCATGCGCAGCGGCCTGCGCCCCAACGATTTCGGCAGCGCGCCGCTGCCGTGCTGGATCGGTCGAGTCGACGGGCTGGAGCAGGCCGCCCTGCCCGCCGAACATACGCGCTGGGAATGCCGCAACAACCGGCTGGCCTGGCTGGGGCTGAATCAGGACGGCTTCCTTGCCCGCGTGCAGCAGGCACGGCAACGCCATGGCGCGAACCGCATCGGCCTGTTCGTGGGCACCTCCACCTCCAGCATCGGCGCCACCGAGGAGGCTTATCGGCGGCTCGATGCCGATGGCAATTTCCCTGCCGACATGCAGCGCCCGGCCATCCATGCGCCGCACTCGCTGGCGGCTTTCGTCGCCGCCGCGCTGGGGCTGGAAGGCCCCTGCCTCACCGTGTCCACCGCCTGTTCGTCCAGCGCCAAGGTGTTCGCCAGCGCGCAGCGGATGATCGCGCTGGGGTTGATCGACGCAGCCGTGGTGGGCGGCGTGGATACCTTGTGCGACAGCGTACTGTTCGGCTTCAACGCGCTGGAGCTGGTGTCGACCCAACCGTGCCGCCCGTTCGACGTGGCGCGCGATGGCATCTCGATCGGCGAGGCGGCGGGCTTCGCCCTGCTGCAGCGGGTGGAAGCGGCGCCACAGGCACCACGGCTGCTGGGCTACGGCGAGGCCAGCGACGCGCACCACATGTCCACGCCGCATCCGCAGGGGCTGGGCGCGGGGCTGGCGCTGCATGCGGCGCTGGCGCGGGCCGGGCTCGAGGCGGCGCAGGTGGACTACCTCAACCTGCATGGCACGGCCAGCCAGAAGAATGACGAGGTGGAAGCCGCGCTGGTCAGCCGCACGTTTCCCGCCACCACGCGGGCCAGTTCCACCAAGGGCTTCACCGGCCACACGCTGGGCGCATCCGGCATCCTGGAGGCCACCGTGGCGCTGCAGGCGATCGAACACGGCCTGGTCCCCGGCAATCTCGGTGGCGACACGCCGGACCCGGCCTGCGGCCCCAGCTTCGCCTGGCGCAACGAGCACCAGCCGGTGCGCGTGGCGTTGAGCAATTCGTTCGGTTTCGGCGGCAACAACGCCTGCCTGGCGTTCGCGGCGGCGGGGTTTGCGGCATGAGCGCGCTGCGGATTCACGTCGAGGGCGTGGGCCTGTGGTCGCCGCAACTGGGTGATTTCGATGCCTTGCGCAGCCTGCTCGATGGCGGTTCGCCGCCACCGCCGCCGGCGCGCCCGGCGGCGGCCAGGATGGCGCCGAACGAGCGCCGTCGCGCACCGGAAAGCGTGCTGCTGGCGGTCGAGGTGGCCGGCCAGGCGGTGGCCATGAGCGGGCGCGAGGCGGCCAGCCTGGCTTGCGTTTTCGCCTCGTCGCATGGTGAACAGTCGATCACCGATTACATGTGCGCCACGCTGGCGCACTCGCCAACCGAGCTGTCGCCGACCCGCTTCCACAACTCGGTGCATAACGCGCCGGTCGGCTACTGGACGATCGCGGTGGGTTGTCACGAGCCGTCCACCGCCGTGTGCGCGCATCGCGCCAGTTTCGGCGCGGGCCTGCTGGAGGCCGCCGGCCAGGTGCTGGCCGAGCAGCGGCCCGTGCTGCTGGTATGCGCCGACACCGCCGGCAGTGGGCCGCTGGGCAAGGTGATCGGCGGTGAACAACCGTTCGCCTGCGCATTGGTGCTGGCCCCCGCGGCGGGCCCGGCGACGCGGGCGCGGCTCGATATCCAGCTGAATGCCGGTGGCGAAGGGACCGATCTGGCGCCGCCGCTGAGTGGCTGGCGCGCGGGCAACGCATCCGCCGAAGCACTGCCGTTGCTGGCCATGCTGGCCCGCGGCACCGGCCGCTGCCAGCTGGCTGCCGGCCCCCGACTGGGCTTGCAGATCGACACGGAGGCGGTCGCTTGAATACCCCGCGCTGGTGCGTGCTGATTCCCTGCCTCAATGAAGAGGCGGCCATCCAGTCGGTGGTGGAATCCGTGCTGGCGCTGGGAGCACCGGTGATCGTGATCGACGACGGCTCGGACGACCGCACCCCGGAGATCGTGGCCGCGCTGCCGGTGACCTTGCTGCGCCACACGCACCGCCGCGGCAAGGGCGAAGCCCTGCGGCGCGGCTTTCGCGAAGCATTGCGCCAGGGTTACGACGCCGTGGTGACGATGGATGGCGATGGCCAGCACCTGGCCAGCGACATCCCGCGCATTGCCGCCGCCGCCGCCCGCTACCCGGACCACATCGTGATCGGCGCGCGCCTGCTGGACAGGGATCAGCAGCCCAAGGGCCGCCGCCGCGCCAACGCCGTGGCCGACTGGGGCGTCTCCTGGGCCTGCGCCCAGCCGGTGGCCGACACCCAGAGCGGGCAGCGCTGGTATCCGCGCGCGGCGCTGGAACTGGTTGATCTGCCGGCGGAAAATTTTGTGTTCGAGGCGGCCATCCTGATTGTCGCCTCGCGCGAGAAGAAGCTGGGCGTGGTCTCCGTGCCGATCGCTTCGCGCTACCATGGCTCGTTCCGACCCAGCCATTTCAGCCCGGTGCGCGATGTGGTCCGCATCACGGTTTACACCATTGGCCGGGTCGTGCATTACGGCCATATCATGGCCAGCCATCGTCGATCGCGTGGTACGCCGACGATCGTGCAGGACCAGTTGGGGGTTGTCTGACGAGGGGTTGTACGACCAGGGGTTACAGGTAGTTTCGGGGAGAAGGCAAGTGTTGTTGTTGCAGCTGGTCGTGATATTGACCGCGTCGAGGACGCTGGCGTGGGTGTTGCGCTGGCTTGGCCAGCCGCGGGTGATCGGGGAAATGCTGGCCGGCCTGGCACTGGGGCCGATATTGCTGGGCACCGTGGCGCCGGAGTGGCAACAGTGGCTGTTCGCCGCCGACACGCTGCCCGCGCTGGATGCGCTGAGCCAGCTCGGCCTGGTGTTGTTCATGCTGATCGTGGGTGCCGAACTGCGCCTGCCGGCCGGCTCGCACCGCTCGCTGCGCGCCGCCGGCGCGGTCGGCGTGCTGGCGGTGCTGCTGCCGATGGCGCTGGGCCTGCTGATCGCGCCCAGCCTGCAGGCGCGATTCGCCCCCCCGGGGGTTTCGTTCTGGGCGTTCGCGATGTTCCTGGCCGCGGCCATCGGCATCACCGCGATGCCGGTGCTGGCGCGCATCCTCAAGGACTCGCGCCGCACCTGCACGCCCGTGGGCCAGCTCGCCCTGGCCAGTGCCGCGGTGGCCGATGTGCTGGCCTGGCTGGCGCTGGCGTTTGCCATGGCGATGGCCTCGTCGAACGGCGACTGGACGCCGTTCCTGCGCGCCTCGATCGGCGTCGTCGCGATGATCCTGCTGTGCCTTGGCGTGTTGCGCCCGTGCCTGGCGTGGCTGTTGCGCCGCCACGCGCAGCAAGGCCACCCCGACAGCTACATGCTGGCCCTGCTGCTGATCGGCACGTTCGCCTGCGGTGCGCTGACCCACTGGATGCATCTGCACGCGGTGTTCGGCGCCTTCCTGTTCGGCGTGGCCTTGCCGCGCAACGATGCGCTGTTGGCCAGCCTGATCCTGCGGCTGGAGAACATCACCGTGATGGCGCTGCTGCCGGTGTTCTTCGCGCTGGCCGGCCTCAGCACCACCGCCGCGGCGCTGGACATCCAGGCCTTCGGCGCGCTGGCCCTGATCCTGCTGGTGGCGGCGTCCGGCAAGCTGTTCGGCGGCGCCGTGGGCGCGCGGCTGGGCGGCTACCGCTGGCGCGACGCCTTCGCGGTGGGCTCGCTGATGAACGCCCGCGGCATGATGGAGCTGATCGTGCTGAAGGTGGGCCTGGATGCCGGGGTGATCGGGCCGCAACTGTTCACCATCCTGCTGCTGATCGCCATCATCACCACGATGATGGCCACCCCGATGCTGGTGGCCCTGGATCGCCGGCCCGCGCCAGCGCGGCCGATGATCCCCGCTGACACCATCCCGCACGCCCCCCCACTGGAGTAAACATGACCGCCACCACGGACGGCCAGACCACACACGACGTCGTCATTCTGGGCGGGGGCCTTGCCGGTCTGACCCTGGCGCTGCAACTGCACGACCGGCTTCCCGGGCTCGACATCGTGGTGCTGGAACGCGCCACCCATCCGCTGCCGCTGGCCGCGCACAAGGTGGGCGAGTCGACCGTCGACATCGGTGCGCATTACTTCGGCGAGACGCTGGGCCTGCGCGATTATCTGCAGCGCGAACACATCCTGAAGTTCGGCCTGCGCTACTTCTTTTCCCATGGCAGCAGCGAGATCGACGCCGTCGCCGAGCTGGGCGTCAGCGAGGTATTCCCCGCGCCCAGCTATCAGCTCGATCGCGGCATCTTCGAGAATTTCCTGGGCGAGGAAGTGGTTCGCCGCGGCATCGATTTCCGCCAGGGCACCCGCGTGCGCGGCTTCGACCTGGGCAAGGGCGGCGGCGTCCATGTCGTGCGCTGCAGCGATGCGGACGGTGATCATGTCCTGCATGCGCGCTGGCTGGTCGATGCGTCCGGCCGCGCCGGCCTGGTGCGGCGGCGGCTGGAGCTCACGGTGGACAACGGCCACCACGTCAATGCCGCCTGGTTCCGCGTCGACGAACGGCTCAAGCCCGACGACTGGTCCGATGACCCGGACTGGCGCCGCCGCTGCACGCCGCCGGAGCGCTGGCGTTCCACCAACCACCTGTGCGGCCCCGGCTACTGGGTGTGGCTGATTCCGCTGGCCTCGGGCGCGCATTCGGTCGGCATCGTGGCCGACGCGGCCATGCACCCGCTGGAGGAGTTCAACACCTTCGACCGTGCCCAGGCGTGGCTGGCGCGCCATCAGCCGGCGGTGGCGCGCGAGGTGGCGCGGTGTGCCGACAAGCTGCTGGATTTCCGCTTCCTGCGCAATTATTCCTACGGCTGCTCGCAGCTGTTCAGCGCCGACCGCTGGGCGTTGGCCGGCGAGGCCGGTGCGTTCCTCGACCCGTTCTATTCCCCCGGCAGCGACTTCATCGCCATCGGCAACACCTACATCTGCCAGCTGATCGCCGACGACCGTGCCGGACTGCCGCTGGCCCCGCGCGTGCGCAGCTACGAGCGGCTGTACCAGTCGTTCTACGACAGCATGCTGCAGATCTTCCGCGACCAGTACCCGCTGTTCGGCGATGTGACCGTGATGGCCGCCAAGATCATCTGGGACCACGCGTTTTACTGGGGCGTGCTGTGCCAGCTGGTGTTCCAGCAGCGGCTGGCCGACGTGGCGCTGTTCGCCGACGTGGCACCCGAGCTGGCGCTGGCGCAGGAGCTCAACCAGCGCATGCAGGCGCGCTTCCGCCAATGGCACGAAACCACCACCCCGCAAAACCCGCCGGTGATCTTCGACCAGCGCCAGTTGCCCTGGTTCGTGGCCCTCAACGAAGGCATGCACGACACCCTGGACGATGCCGGCGTACGCGGGCGGCTGCGGGAGAACGTGCGCTTGCTGCAAGGGTTGGCGGATGCCATCGACGCGCAGGCCGCCGCCGGCGCGGACGTGGACGCCACGCCTTCCGGCCAGCCACAGCCGATGTTGTTCATGGCGCCGGGCTGAACCGGACGGTCGCGCGGGTGAGCGCTGGTCAGCGAGCCGAATAAACACCATAATCGGCTCATTCAATGAGCTGAATAGGTCTGCTAATCGGCTCACAACCCGGAGCGCCGCGCTTGGACAGTCCCCGCTGGATCTGGCAAAAGCCGCATTGGCCGCATTTTCGCTGGCAGGCCGAAACGCTGGCACCCCTGCTGCGTGACTGCCAGCACGCCCAAGGCCGGCTGCTGGGCATGGCGGGCGCCGTCGCGGGCGAACCCCGGGCGCAGGACGAGCTGGACACCTTGCTGCAAAACATCATCACCTCGTCGGCGATCGAGGGGGAGTCGCTCAACGTCGGATCGGTGCGCTCGTCGCTGGCCCGCCGATTGGGTGTTGCCGCCGACGCAGGCGCGCGCCCCACCCCGCGCAGTGAAGGTCTGGCCGAGTTGATGTTCGATGCCATCCAGCACAGCGATACACCGCTGGATATGCCGCGCCTGTTGCATTGGCATGTGTGGCTATTTCCCCAACCTGACACCTTGCTCGCGCACCCGGTTCGCGTCGGTCGACTGCGCGGCGACGAGCCGATGCAGGTGGTGTCCGGGCGCATCGATCGACCCACCGTGCATTTCGAGGCGCCGCCGCGCGCGGGGTTGGAAACCGAGCTCAATGCCTTCCTCGACTGGTTCAACGCCAGCCGTGGCGATACCCGCCTCGACCCGCTGTTGCGCGCCGGCATTGCCCACTTCTGGTTCGTCACCCTGCATCCCTTCGACGATGGCAATGGTCGACTCACCCGCGCCATCACGGATCTTGCGTTGGCCCAAGGCGAACACCAGGCCATCCGCTTTCATGCCATGTCGGCCAGCATCCTGGGCGACCGCGCGGGCTACTACCGCGTGCTGGAATCCAGCCAGAAGGCCGATCTCGACATCACGGCCTGGCTGCACTGGTTTCTGTCCACATTGTTGAACAGCCTGCAGCAAGCGCTGCAGCGCATCGATCGCGTGCTGGCCAAGGCGCGCTTCTGGCAGCAGCACCATCACCATGGCTTGTTGCCCGAGCAGATCAAGCTGCTCAACCGCCTGCTCGATGGCGGCGAGCGCGGCTTCGAAAGCGGCATCAGCGCCGCCAAATACCAGGCGCTGGCTAGGGTATCCAAGGCCACTGCCACCCGTCATCTGGCGGACCTGTTGGACAAGGGGTGCCTGGAGCGGCTGCCGGGCGGCGGCCGCAGCACGCGGTATCAAATCAAGGCGGTTCAGCCGGCCGCGTAGATCACGGCCGCGCGCCCCGTCGCCAGCAGGTGGCCACGATGCTCGACGCGGAACGCGTATTGCGCGCCGCTGTCGTCGGCGTAGAGGCATTCGGCATGGACGTCCAGACGGCCATCCAGCTGATCGACATATTCCGCGTGCAACTGCACGTCGCGCAGGCTGACCAACCTTCCCGGCCGCACTTTCTCCACGCCATCCGCCTGTGCCAGCAGCGCGCCGTGGACGGCCATGGCCTGGGCGCCGTATTCGGCCAGGTGCACGGTGTGCAAGCCGTGTTCGCCGCGCAGCGGGTTGTCGGCGCGCGCATGGCCGTCGCTGATGGCGTGGATGGTTTTCTCGTCCCACGCCAGCACGCCGTCGAGCAGGCACATCGTGCCCGCGTGCGGGATAAGGTGCGACCAGTCAGCTTTCGGAAGCATGCGGCGCCATCAGGATGGACAGGCAGAAGTGGAACGCCACGCCCAGGCTCACGGTGAGCCCGATCGCGCGCAGCACCGGGATCGTGGCCCACGCCAGCATGCCGAACACCAGCAGCGCGGACAGCACGCACACCAGCGTGGCGTGCAGCGTGCGCCGTTGTTCGGCCGGGTCGCCGGTGTCGCGTTCGAAGAACAGCGCGTAATGCAGGCCCAGCCCGCCGGCCAGGATCAGCGCCACCAGGTGGAACAGCGAGATCTCGATACCGGCCATGCGCTCCACCGCCAGCACCAGGAAGGTGGCCAGCGTCATCGGCGCCAGCACGTGCCAGGCGCGGCGCACGCTGCGCAAGGCGAAGCTGATGGTCAGCACCAGCAGCACCGCCGCGGCCAGCAGCGCCTGCAGGATGCGCGTGCGGTAATCGACCACCAGCGATTCGGACGCGGCCTTCAGGTCGAGCAGACGCACGCTGCCGTGGCTGCCTTCGCCCAGCGCCTGCAGCGCGGCCACGTCGTGGACGCCGCTGACCGTCCCCAGGCCCAGCCAATGGCCATCGCGCGGCACCAGCATCGCGGCGAGACGCTGGCCCAGCGGCGTCTGCGCATAGCGTTCGGGTGTCAGCGGTGGCAGCGTGCGTGCGGTGTTCACGTCATCGAGGAAGGGCTGGAACAGGTCGGCGCGGAACGGCAGGCCGTCGAGTGCTTCAGTGAGGTCATGCTGCAGCGTGGCCTGGTCGGGCAACTTCTGCTGGCGCTCGCGCTGCAGGGCCACCGCGGGCAGGTAGCGCGAGGGCAGTTCCAGCGTATCCACCGCATGTCTGGCGACCAGCGCATCGACGCGCGGCTGCATCCGTTGCGACAGCTCCAGCACACCCTGGGCGGTCGGTGCCTGCAATACCAGAAGGTAGCGCACGTCGGGCGCGCCCAGCGCCTGGCGCAGGCGTGCGTCGTGCTGCAGCATGCTTTGCGGCAACGGCGTCAACGCCGCCAGGTTGTTCTGCCAGAACGGGCCGGGCGCCAGCGCCAGCATCGCCACGATCGCGGCGGCCACCAGCAGTGGCAGCCAACGCGGTCGCGGCAGGCGATCCACGACGTCGCGCGCGCGCACCAGCCAACCCATGTCGGCCACGTCGCGCACCCGCCGCGGCAGCAGGTGCGGCAGCAGATAACGGGTGCTGAAACCGGCCGCCAGCAGGCCCACGATGGTGAACACCGCCAGCTGCTTCAGGCCGTTCACACCCGAGGTGTAGAAGGCGAGATAGGCGATGCAGGCCGAGGCTATGGCGGTCAGCAGCAGCGGCCACAAGCTGCGCACGCTCTGCAGCGCATCCTCGCCCGCGCGGCGATGGCTGAGCACGCGGATCGGGTATTCCTGCGCCACGCCCAGCAGGGTGAAGCCGAACGCCAGGGTGATGCCGTGTACGTCGGGGAAGGCCAGCGTCAACGCCACGATGCCGGCCAGCGCGGCGCTGGCGATGGGTAGCGCCGACAGCAGCAGCGAGCCGATGCTGCGATACGCCAGCAGCAGCAAGGCGATGAAACCCACGGTGGAAATGCGCCCGATCCAGTCCGCCTGATGCCGCGTCTGCGCGCCCACCACCACGCTGAAATAACCCGGGCCGCTCAGCTCGAGCTTGGCGCCGGCGCTGCCGGGCAAGGCGTGGAACGCCTTTTCGATACCGTCGATGGCCTGCTGCTGGGCGCCGGGGTCGAAGCCCGCGGCGACTGTCTGCACCAGCAGCAGGGCTTCGTCCTGCGCCGAGAACCACACGCCGCCGCGTACCTGCGGCGATTTCGCCGGCGCCCACATCTGGGCCAACTTCAGCACCTCCAGCGTGGGGTCGCGCGGCAGCAGGCCCTTCAGCAGGCTGGCCGCGGGCGAAGACAGCTCGTCCAGCCGCTGCTCGAGCTGGTCGGCGAGGTAGGCCTCGTCCAGCGGCTGCGTATCCAGCGTGGGCGACAGCAGGTAGCGATACGGCAACAGGGCCGGGTCCAGCGCGCCGGGATCGAAACTGCCGTTGATGACCTGGCTGTAGCGCGGGTCGTTTTTCAGCGCCGCCACCAGTCCCTGGCTGAGCGCCGCCAGCTGGTCGTCGGCGCCACCGGAAATCGCCAGCAGCAGCAATCGCGAGCCCGGGCCTTCACCCACCTGCTCCATCAACAGGCGCTGGTCCGGCGTGGTCGGCGCGGGCATGAAACTGCGCAGGTCGGTGCTGATCTTCAGCCGCTGGCTGACCACCCAGCCCAGTCCGGCCAGCGCCAGCAACCACAGCACCAGCAGCGTGGTGCGCCCGCCCCCGCGCAGGCTCAAGGCGCCTCCCCGCACAGCGCCAGCAGCGATTCGCGGGTGGGTTGCGCCGGCATCTTCGCTGCCAGCGGGCCCAGCAGGTCCACCGCCAGGTCGCCATCGGCCTCGTGCATCTGCATGCAGCGCGACATGGTCGCGTAACCGTTGATGGTGATGGCGGCGATGGTGCGGGCGACCTTGGTGTCGCGCGGCACCAGGTTCAGCGTCCATTGCGCGGCGGGGTCACCGTGGTGGCTGATGGTGAACACCTGCTGCAGATGCGCCGGGTCGCCACTGAGCAGGGCCACGAAACTGTCCAGCAGCACCTGCAGTTGCGGTGCGCGGCTCAACGAAAAGTGGCGCGGTTTCTTGCCGGCACGCTCCTGGGTCACCTCGCCGTCGGCGATGGTGAAGGTTTCGGCCTTGGGCTGCTCCACGCGCCGCTGCAGCTTGTCGCCACCCAGCCAGGCCAGCTCGCCGGAAATCACCAGCGGCCGGTCCAGCACCTGCATGAAGCGCGCTTCGGCGAAGGCGGTGTGCGCGGGCGCCGGTTGCCCCAGCGCGTTGATCAGGGCCAGCGTGGCCGATGAGGCCGGCGCCGGCGTCGCCGCTTCAGACGCCGATATGCTCGCCGACCACAGCAGCAGGCCCGACATCATCACGAGCGTCTTGCCAGAAATCATAGAAGTTGAACCAGTTGTAGGGAGCGACATGGATGTAGTGTTCCACCCGCTGTGCATACCGGGCCATCAAGGTATCCAGCGCGGGCCCGCGGTTTTGTCGTGGAATCTCGACCTGGTCGGCGAACGGCTCGAACGTCAGCCGATAGCGGTTGCCACCCAGATAAATGCCGAAGCACAGTACCACCGGCACCTGCAGCGTATGCGCCAGCAACCAGGGGCTGACCGGGAACGGCGCGGTCGAGCCCAGGAACGGGACGCGACGCAACACCTCGTGGCCGCGGCCACGATCGGCCAGCATCGCCACCACCGCGCCTTGCTGGCAGGCTTCGGCCATCGCCAGCGCGATGCTGGTGCCGTCCTGTGCCGCATCGATCACGCAGTCGCCGATCTCCGGTGCCAGCGCTTCCAGCAGTTCGGTCATCGCGGGGGTTTTCTGCTTGTCCAGCACCACCCGCAGCGGCAGCTCCGGGCGTCGCCCGCCGATCGCCCGCAGCGCCTCGAAACTGCCCTGGTGCGAACCGAACAGCAGCACGCCACGACCCAGCGCCACGCGCTGTTCCAACTGTTCCAGGCCCACCACCTCGATCCGGAACGGCCGCTCGCCATGCGCCAGCAGGAACACCCGATCCATGATCGTGGCGGCAAAGCAGTGCAGGTGTTTCATCACCTGCCATGGCGTGCCGGGCCGCCCGAACACGCGCTGCAGATAGTGCCGCGACGCCTGCCGCTCCGGCGCGCGGCGCAGGTAGAAGTAGACCGTGATCGGGTACAGGCACAAGCGGCCCAGCCGGCGGCCGCCATACAGGGCGATGTTGCGGATCAGCCACAACGCGAAACGGCCACCGCCCTCGGGGCGGCTCTGCCAGTTCTCGGTGTTGCTCATGCCGCGCCCTCGATGAGGCCGCGCGCCAGCACGGTGTCCTCCCGGCGGATCTCGAAACGCACCCGCGCCTCGGCCGACGTCAGCCGCACCGTGGCCGCTTCGTCAGGCAGCAGCGGGGCCAGGAATTTCGCCTCCACCACCCGCGCCAGCCGCTGGCCGCGCCAGGCGCGCAGCGCCAGCGCCACCTGCTCCAGCAACACCACGCCGGGCACCAGCGGCTGGCCCGGGAAATGGCCTGGCAGCGCCGGATGGGTGGCGTTGATGCAGAGGGGATGTTCGAACGCGGTCATGATGTCGCCACACGCAAGGTCATGCCCGGCCGCGTGAGTGCGCGGCCCGGACCACGGGCAAGGCATTCGCGGGGAAGCACGGCGCAATGGGGGAAAACGCCAGCGGGGCCGCAGTGTTCAGCTGACCTTGTGCTGCTCGACATGCGCCGAAAGCGTACGCAGGCTGGTGAAGATCTGCCGGTTGTCCGGGTTGTCCGAACGCAGCTGGAAACCGTAGCGCTTGGACACCGCCAGCGCGATTTCCAGTGCATCGATGGAATCGAGCCCCAGGTCGCCGCCAAACAACGGGGCGTCGGGGTCGATCTGCGCGGGGGTGACCGTTTCGAGATTCAGGCATTGCACGACCAACGTGGCCAATTCGTGTTGCGCCGCTGTCTGTTCCGCCATGCTTGCTTCCGTACTCAAATTGCATTGCCTCCCCCCGGGGGCACTGGGCGCGGAGTGTAACATAGCGCCCTTGTCTTACCCGGTTGTAACGAAGATGCAGGGATGTGAAAACCCACAGCGCGCGCCCTTGCGGCGCGCACCGCGAGTTTCCTACCGCGTGGCCGATGTCGAGGCTGCCCTGGCGGAAACCGGCACCTTGGCGTTGTTCGATTTCGGCGCGCGCGCACGGCGCGAAGACCCGCGCTGCCTGCAGGTGACGCTGGAAAGTTTCGACGCGCCGTCAACGCTGGAGATCTGGCAGGTGGATGCGCCGGTGGAATCCGGCGTCGCCGGCGACCTGCGCTGGTCGGCCGGCGGCGGCTGGTTGTACGCCGTGATCGAGCTGGACGAGCGCGACTACGGCGGCCCGCAGGCCACCGCCACCCACGCCTATGAGCAGCTGCGCGCCTTCGTCGGCCAGCGCGCCGAGCACCATGTGCTGCGCATCTGGAATTACATGGCCGCCATCAACCAGGGCGAGGGCGACGCCGAGCGTTACAAGCAGTTCTGCATCGGTCGCGCCGAGGGCATGGGCGATTTCTTCGCCGAAGGCTTCCCCGCCGCCACCGCCATCGGCCACCATGGCGAGGTGCCGCTGCTGCAGGTCTACCTGCTGGCCTGCGACCAGCCGGGCCAGCGCGTGGAAAACCCGCGCCAAGTCAGCGCCTGGCGTTACCCGCGCCAATACGGCAGCACGCCGCCCAGCTTCGCCCGCGCCATGAGCCTGCCGGCGCTGGATGCGCTGGCGATATCCGGCACCGCGGCCGTGGTGGGCCACGCCTCGGCGCACCACGACGACCTCGATGCGCAGCTTGAGGAAACCCTGGTCAACCTCGAAGCCCTGCTGGCCAGCGCCGGCATGAGCGCCGGCTTCGACACCCAGTCACCGCTGAAAGCCTACGTGCGGCACGGTGTCGATGCCGCACGCGTGAACGACTTCCTGCAGCAACGCCTGCCCGGCGTACCGGTGCTGGTGCTGCACGGCGACATCTGCCGTGGTGAATTGCTGGTGGAAATCGACGGCTGGCGCTACGCCTGAACGCGGTCTTTGCTGCGTCGTCCGCTCAGCCGGCGGCCGCCAGCTTGTCGCCGCAATGCGCGTCGTAAGCCGGGTACAGGCGCACTTCCTCGCGCGTCCAGCGCTTGTTGAGCACGCCCATCACCTTGCCGAAGCCGCGGGCGAACACCAGGTCGTCGTGTTCGCGTTCCATGCCGTCGAAAAAGGCCAGGATCTCGCGTGAGAGTTCCTGCATTTCGTTGGCGTATTCGTTGGCCAGCGGCTGGGTTTGCGGGTTGCCGCGCAGGGCGGGGTAGAGGTGGGTGTCTTCGTGATGCAGGTGGTCGACGATCAACTGTCGCGCCTTCTTCAGCTGGCGCTGGCCGTCCGGCGTGGAAATGCCGACGCGCCGCACCGAATCCAGCATGTCGCGCATTTGCGCGTGCTCGTTGCGGAGGTTGACGATGAGGTGGGTGGGGGACATGCGGTGACTCCGTCACTGGGGGAGCCGGCAGCATGGCGTCCACCATACGCACCCGCACTGACCTGGGTCACGCCGCCGCCGACCTCCCGCGCTCAGCGCGGCTGTTTCACCGGCCGCTTCCAGCCCGGCAACGTCAGCTGTCGCCCACGCGCCACCGTGAGCTCGCCCTCGGGCGCGTCGCGGGTGATCACCGAGCCGGCGCCGATGGTGGCCTGCGCGCCGATCGTCACCGGTGCCACCAGCGAACTGTTGGAGCCGATGAAGGCGCCGTCGCCGATGTGCGTCTGGAACTTGTTCACGCCGTCGTAGTTGCAGGTGATGGTGCCGGCGCCGATGTTGACGCCGCTGCCCACCACGCTGTCGCCGAGGTAGGTGAGGTGGTTGGCCTTGCTGCCCTCGCCCAGATGCGTTTTCTTGGTTTCCACGAAGTTGCCGATGTGCACGCCCGCGTCCAGCTCGGTGCCGGGGCGCAACCGCGCGAACGGGCCGATGGTGCAGGGGCCGTGGGTGACCACGCCGTCCAGGTCGCAATGCGATTGCACCACGGTGCCCGCGGCCAGCTGCACGTTGTGCAGGCGGCAGAACGGGCCGATGTGCACGCGGTCGCCCAGCTGCACGCGGCCTTCCAGGATCACGTCGATATCCAGCTCCACGTCGCTGCCGGCCTCGACCGTGCCGCGCACGTCCAGGCGCAGGGGGTCGGCCAGGCGCACGCCCTCGCGCATCAGGGTTTCGGCGGCGCGGCGGCGGTAGGCGGCTTCCAGCGTGGACAACTGCAGCGGGTCATTCGCGCCGGCCGCTTCCACCGGATCGTCGCATTCGACGCTGAGCGCCGGCTGGCCTTCCTGCGCGGCCATCCCGAAAATGTCGGTGAGGTAGTACTCGCCCTGGGCGTTGTTGCGATCGAGCCGCCCGATCCAGCCGCGCAGCGCCTGCGCGTCGGCCACCAGGATGCCGGTGTTGACCAGATCCACCGCGCGCTGCTGCGCATCGGCGTCCTTTTCCTCGACCACGGCCTGCACGCGACTGGCGTCATCGCACAGCACACGGCCATAGCCCCGCGGCTGGGCCAGGCGCATGGTGAGCAGGCCCAACGCGCTGCCGCTCTGCACCAGCCGCTGCAGCGTCTCGACGCGGGTCAGCGGCACGTCGCCATACAGCACCAGCACCCGAACGCCATCCGGCACGCCGGCCAGCGCCTGCTCCACCGCGTGGCCGGTACCCAGGCGCTCGGCCTGCAGCGCCCAGCGCAGGTCGGTCTGCTCGGCAAACGCGGCCTGCACCTGGTCGCCGCCGTGGCCGTGCACGATGTGGATCGCCGCCGGCTGCAAGGCCCGGGCCGCGTTCACTACATGGGCCAGCAGGGGCTGGCCGGCCAGCGGCATCAGCACCTTGGGCCGGGCCGATTTCATTCGCGTGCCGGCGCCGGCGGCGAGGACGATCACGTGCAGGGGCGGCGTTGCCATGGTTCACCATGCAGTTCGGAAACCACGCAGGATAGCAGCGGCATCAGTCGCTTTCAGTTGCCTTCGGCGCGGGCTTCAGATCCTCCAGCTGCGGCGTGTATGCCTTCACGAACGCATTGCGCAGCACGCCCACGATCGCGGCCCAGGTGCCCAGCTTCCTGTCGTCGATGCGCCCGCTGATCGGCACGCGGGTGGCGAACTGGTCCTTCGCGTGATTCTTGAACAATGAAGTGACGCCCTGCGCCACGGCTTCCCAGGCCACGCGCAGCGGATTCTTCTTGTCCTCTTCCACGTCCTGTTTCCAGCTGAAGATCTCGACCCCGTGCAGCAGCGGCTTGGCGTAGCCGTCGAGCTGGCCGTCGCGCGCCTCCAGCTGCATCGTGAAATCGCCGCTGCCGCCGGCGAAATCCAGCTTGGCGTAGGCGCGGGCGAAATCGTTGAGGCGGGTCAGCTGGATGTCCCTGATGCGCAGCTCCATGGCGAAATCGCCGCTGCGCTCCAGCGGATCGATGCTGGCCTTGACCTGCAGCGGCGCGTCCTGCAGCACCCTGGCAGTGGCCTGCAGGGTGGCCACGCGGCGGCCGTCGCGGCGGTCGGCGTTGGTGAGATTGACGACGGTGCCATTCACGTCGGTCATCTTCATGTCCACCCGCGGATGCGAGGTGAAGTTGTGGAAGGTGACCGTGCTGTCGTGCACTGCCAGCTCGTCCAGCCGGATCGGCACCAGCATTTCCAGCTGGTCGCGCCAGTTCACGCCCTTGCCCGACTGGCCGCTGGCGTTGCCGTCGCCATCCACGAAATTCAGCGATGCGCGGGTGAACGCCACCTTGCCGCGCAGGCGGCCGTGGGTCAGTGCGCGCCAGCTGATCGCGATATCGGTGTGGGCGGCATCGAACAGCGGCACCGGCACCTTGCCGCTGACCTTGACCACTTTCAGCCCCTCGATGCCGTAGGCGCCGCGCCACAGGTGGATGTCCACATCGGCCAGCTGGCCGTGGTAATCGCCCATCCGCTCCATGCGCAGGTTGAGGTAGCTTTTCACCGCATACGGCAAGGCCAGCCGCGCCACCACCAGCACCACAATCACTGCCAGCAGCCAGCCGACGGAGCGGCGATATCGGAATTTCATGGGCGATCCTTTCGGGGCTCCGGCGCATTCTAGGAATGTGAATGTGGGCGCGATGTGGGCGGGGCGGCCTGTGGGAGCGACTTCAGTCGCGATGCTTTTTGGTTTTGATGTTGCTTGTAGAGCGAAGAGCTTTCGATCGCCTTAGGCGACCGAGTTGCTTTCTCTTTGCGTGCTCAAAGAGAAAGTAACCAAAGAGAAAGAGCACCCCGCTTACGCGCCTTGCGGGCATCCTGCCCGCAAGGTACGCGTGCGGGCTACGGGGTTTGTCGACAGTCCACCCATGGACTGACGCCAAACTGGTTCGCGTCCATGCGAACCACCCTGCGGGCTCTTCCTTCGCCCGCCCGCCGCTTCAGAGGGGCCCCGGGTAGAGCAGCGCGCCATCGTGGCGCGCACTCGGTGCGCAGCGGCGTTGCCGCTGCGAGAGCGTCGCGGCATGGGGCTTTCCTCAAAACTCCGATCACCCTGAGCGTAGCCGCGCAGCTTCGAAGTCGAAGGGTGAGGCTAAGTGGCAACCCTTCGACTTCGGCCTTCGGCCTACGCTCAGGGCGAACGGTTGAGGCTGGCGGCTTTGCCTTTGCCTTTCCTTTTGCCCTTGCTTCATCCCGAGTGCGGGCCAAGATGGCCCGCTGCTCTACCCGGGGCCCCTGTGCGGCGGTGAGGCGGGGTCGACAGGCCGCGGAGCGGGAGTCGACAAGGATGTCGGCTCCTTTTCGTCAGGGCAGGATGCCCTGTCGAAAAGCCCGGCCCCGGCTCACGGACTTGCCGCCCATGGATGGGCGGCAAGCGCCAAGTGGGGTGGCCTTTCTCTTTGGTTATCTTTCTCTTTGGCCACGCAAAGAGAAAGTAACTCGAGCGCCAAAGGCGATCGAAAGCTCTTGCTCTAAAGCCACATTCAAGAGCACAAGCATCGCGACTGAGGTCGCTCCCACAGCCATTTCCCAGAGCGCAGCCGCCTAGTGGCGGCGCTAGGCATTAAACTCTGTTGTCGCTGCGCCGCGCGCAGCCTTTGTCTCGCTGAAAGGCTTCCCCATGCCGCAATTATCCGTCGTCGTTCCCGTGTTCAACGAGCGCGACAACATCCCGCCCCTGCTGGCCGAGATTGCCGCCGCGCTGCGTGGCAAGCTGGCGTTCGAGGTCATCTACATCGACGACGACTCCAGCGACGACAGCCGCGCGGTGCTGGCGGCGCAGAAAGCGCTGCATCCGGAGTTGCGCGTGTTGCATCACGTCACCCGCAGCGGCCAGAGCACGGCGGTGTGGAACGGCGTGCGTGCGGCGCAGGCGCCGTGGATCGCCACGCTGGACGGCGACGGCCAGAACGACCCGGCCGACATCCCCAAGTTGCTGGCCGCGCGCGATGCCGCGGCGGCCGACGTGCGGCTGTTTGCGGGCTGGCGCACCACCCGCCGTGACAGCTTCAACAAGCGCATTTCCTCGAAGGTGGCCAACGCGGTGCGCTCGCGCATGCTGCGCGACGCCACGCCGGACACCGGCTGCGGGCTGAAATTGTTCGAGCGCGAGGTGTTCCTGCGCCTGCCCTATTTCGACCACATGCACCGCTACCTGCCCGCGCTGGTGAAGCGCGCCGGCTTCCAGACCCAGAGCGTGCCGGTGGGCCATCGCCCGCGCACGGCGGGAGTTTCCAAGTACGGCATGCTGGACCGGCTGTGGGTGGGGCTGGCCGACCTGCGCGGCGTGGCGTGGCTGATGCGCCGCGGCAAGGTCACCGTGGTCGAGGAACTGTAACCGCCGCCTGCGCGCGGCCTGCGGAGGTTGTCATGGGCATCGCCATCAAACGCGTCTACGAGGCGCCCGCCGAGGGCGACGGTTACCGCGTGCTGATCGATCGCCTGTGGCCGCGCGGGCTGAAGAAGGAGGCGGTGCTGATGGATGTCTGGGCCAAGGAGCTGGCCCCGTCCACCGAACTGCGCAAGTGGTTTGGCCATGACCCGGCGCTGTGGGACGAATTCCGCCAGCGCTACGCGGCCGAGCTGGCCGACTCGGCCGACGTCTGGCAAGCGCTCGCGCGGCGATCCGCCAGGGAGCCGGTGACCTTGCTGTACGGCGCCCGCGATGAGGAGCACAACGACGCGGTGGCGTTGCAGGCGCTGATGGAGCAGTGGCTGCGCCGGCACAAGCCGCGCTGAGGCCGGCGTCAGGGATTGCGAACGGGCGCCCCGCCGCGGTGCCAGTTGGCGAGCGCGTCGCGGGTTTGTTCGTGGCCGCGTTCGATCAATTCGCTGGCGCGGTAGAACTCGTACGCGCTGGCCATGTTGCGTGGCAGCTGGATCAGCAGGTCTGGCTCGTAGGCGGCCAGCCGCAGGCGCGACAGGTTCGCCTGCATCAGATCCATCGCCTGCGTCAGCAGCTCGAACGCGCCCGGTACCGCCGGCCGGGCTTCGCCATGCGGGATCATGCGGCCGATGAAATCGCCGATGCGCTGGCGGTAGCCGTTGCCTTCGCGCGGCGCCTCCGCCGGCACATTCGCCGGAGTGGCGACCAGCGCCGGGCCGTCCACGCTGACGGCCACCAGGTAGTCGGCCGCTTCACGGATCAGCGGCGTCACCGGCACCGGGTTGAGCAGCGCGCCGTCGATCAGGCGCCGGCCGTCGAGGGTGTACGGGCGAAACACGGTGGGGATCGCGATCGACGCGCGGATGGCGTCGAACAGGCTGCCACGGCCCAGCCACACCTCGCGCCCGCGGTCCAGGTCGGTGGCCACCGCGGTGAAGGTCAGCGGCAGCTCCTCGATCAGGGTATCGCCGACCAGGGCGCGCAGCGTCTCGATGATCTTTTCGCCCTTGATCAGGCCGCCGCCGGAGAACGTCCAGTCCACCAGCCGCAGCACGTCGAGCTTGGCCAGCGCGCTGACCCAGTCGGCGTACACATCGAGCTTGCCCATCGCGTGGATGCCGCCGATCAGCGCGCCCATCGAGCTGCCGGCGATGGCCACGATCTCGAAACCCTGCGCCTCGATCTCGCGGATCACCCCGATATGCGCCAGGCCCTTCGCGCCGCCGGCACCCAGCGCCAGCGCGACGGTGGGTTTGCGGACGGTGGAGGATGCGGGCAAGGCGTCGGTCATGGCGTCGTCGAAGGGGTCCGGGTCATCACGATACGTTGGCACCAGCCTGTGTTGAAGTCCACGCATTCTGGAACCGACAAGGTGTTTGTCCCATGATGCGGGGCGTGAATGACGACAAACCAATCGCCCAAACCATCGTCGGGCGCCGGATGTCTTGCGCCGCGAAATCGCGCCCGCGCTGCGCGGGGGGTCGCCGGTGAGCTGGCAGGCATGGGCCACGGTCGCGATCATCGTGGGTGCGATGGCGCTGTTCGTCAGCGAGAAAGTGCGCATCGACCTTGTGGCGCTGCTGGTGCTGGGATCGCTGGTGGTGCTGGGCATCGTCACACCGGTGCAGGCCTTGTCCGGCTTCAGCAACGAGGCCACGGTGACGGTGGCGGCAATGTTCGCGCTGAGCCTGGGCATCGAGCGCTCCGGCGTGCTCGATCCGCTGACCCGCCTGCTGATGAAGATCCGCAAACCATGGCTGCTGACCCTGGCGATGATGCTGGCGATCGCGCCGCTGGGCGCCTTCGTCAAGAACATCGCGCTGGTGGCCACCTTCCTGCCGCTGGCGCTGCGTGTATGCCAGCGCACCGGCACCTCGCCCGCGCGAGTGCTGATGCCGATGGCCTACGCCGCGCAGATGGGCGGCGTGTGCACCCTGATCGGCACTTCGTCCAACCTGCTCGCTGACAGCCTGGCGCAAAAGCACGGCATGGCCGAGTTCGGCGTGTTCGAGTTCACCCAGTTGGGCGCGGTATTGGCGGTGGTGGGCATCACCTACCTGATGCTGATCGGCCGGCACCTGTTGCCCAGGCACATCGACGCGACCCTGCCGCAGGGCAGCGACATCGGCAAATACGTCACCGAGCTGGAAGTGAGTGAGGATTCACCGCTGCTGGGCACGGCCATCGCCGAGGCGCGGCTAGGCGAGAAGTTCAACGTCTATCCACTGGAATTGCTGCGCGGCGAACGGCGCATGTGGTCGCCGCGCGAACAGAAGCTGCAGGCCGGCGATGTGCTGCTGGTGCGCGGCGACTGGGACAAGATCGAGGAATTCCAGCGCCAGACCAGGCTGCACAACGCACCCGAGCGGCGCTACGCGAAAGAGGGCGAGCAGCCCCGCGTGCTGGCCGAGATCATGGTGGCACCGGCCAGCCCGGTGGAGGATCGCCGCCTGGCCGAGATCGGCCTGGATTGGCGCTACCGCGCCACGGTGCTGGCGTTGCACCGGCGCGGCGAAGTGCTGCGCGACAAGCTCAGCGTCACCCGCCTGGCCGTCGGCGACGTGCTGCTGGTGCTGGTGGACGAAGACGCCATGGCCAAGCTGCGCAGCGACGAGACCTTCATCGTGTTGAACGAGCGCGACGATTCCCGTGGCATGTCGCGCAAGGCGATCGTGGCTGCGGCGATCATGGCCGCCGTGGTGGTGGTGTCCGGCCTGCACTGGCTGCCGATTCCCATCGCCGCCATATGCGGTGCGGTGGCGATGGCGCTCACCGGCTGTTTTGGCCGTAAAGACGTCTACGAGGGCATGGACTGGAAGATCATCGTGCTGCTCGGCGCGATCCTGCCGCTGGGGCTGGCGATCGAGAACACCGGGTTGTCCACCGTGGTGGTGCAAGGCGCGATGGAACTGGTGGGCGGACACGGCCCGCTGGCCGCGTTGCTGATGGTCTACCTGCTCACCGCGCTGCTGACCGAGCTGATGGGCCACAACCCGTCGGTGGTGCTGATGGTGGGCATCGCGATCACCGTGGCGCACGCGGTGCACGCCGATCCACGCCCGTTCGTGGTGGCGGTGGCCTTTGCCGCCGCCACCTCCTTCGCCACCCCGGTCGGCTACCCCACCAACACCATGGTCTATTACGCCGGCGGCTACCGCTTCACCGACTTCATGAAAGTGGGCATCCCGCTGATCGCGATTTTCTGCGCGGTGTCGATGTGGCTGATTCCGGTGTTCTGGCCTTTCAATCCTTGAGAGCGGGGAATAGGGAATGGGGAATCGTTGAAGCGCCGGCGGCATGAGAGCTCACGCTTTTTCCCATTCTCCATTCCCCATTCTCTATTCCCGGCTACTGGTACCCGCCCAGGGCCAGCTGCAGCAGGATCTTCATCTCCTCGCGCAGCGACATCGGTGCCACCACTTCGGCATCCGGGCCGTACTTGAGTACGTCCATCAGCAGTTCCTTCGAGTTGGAGTACGGCACTTTCAATTCGTAGCGGCCGTCGGGCAGCCATTCGCCTTTTTGCTGCGAGTGCCAGTGTTCGTCGGCGACCCAGCGGGCGGCGTGGGCGGAGAAGCGCAGGGTGGCCCAGGCTTTGGGCTTGCCGGCGAAGATGCCGTAGCTGGAGGCGAGCAGGTCGTTGAGGTCGCCTTCGCTGACGTCGATCGCCGGCTGCTCCAGCGCCTGCGCCTCGGCGATGCGGTCCACCGCGAAGCTGCGCAGCGCCTCGCGGTCGTGATCCCACACGTCGAGGTACCAGTTGTCGCGGTAGTGGGTCAGCCGCTGCGGCGACACGGTGCGGTGGCTGTCGGCATTGGTGGTGCGCGCGCGGTAGCGGAAGCGCAGTTGCCGCCGCCGCAACACGGCACCAGCCACGGTGCGGAACACCTGCTGGTCCAGCCGCCGCTCGCCCCAGGGGATCACCCGGATGCGCTCCAGCGGCAAGGCGGTGCCGCTGCCCTGGTCGGTGAGCAGCCCTTCGATGCGCGCCTTGAACGGTGCCAGCGCGCCGGCCAGCACGCCCGGTCCGCTGCGGCCCATCAATTCGTTCAGGGCCAGCAACGCGGCCAGTTCGTCGGAGGTGAGCCACAAGCCGGGCAGTTCGAAACGCTCGCCCTCGCCCAGTGCGTAGCGGAACGCGGCCGAATCGCCGCCGGCGCTTTCGATCGGCGCGCCCAGCGCATCGCGCAGAAACGCCACGTCGCGATACAGCGTGGCGCGGGAGCATTCCAGCTCGCCCAGCAGGCGTGGCAACGGGATCGGGTAATGCGCCGATTTCAGCATGCGATGCAGGGTGAGTATGCGTTCGTAGCGGTCCATGACGCGGGTCCAGGCTGGGGTTGGAATGCAGGCGTTGTAGCACGGGCGGCGTGTGTGATGCGGTCGCCGGGACACACCGGGGCGCTTGCCGTATCCTGAGCGTTCGATGCCTTGACTGACAACGTCCATGCCACCGATCTCCTCCTCGCCCGACGCCGCGCCGGCCAACGACGCGAACGGCAGCCAAGCCGCGCGGGCGGTCACCCATGTGGCGGCACCGTTCTGGCGCGTGCTGGCCACGAGCGGCTACGGCCTGTGGGCGTGGCTGGGGATGGCGTTGGTGTTGGGACGGCCGGATGGCCGCAGCGGAACGCTGGTGCCGCTGGCGGCCGGGCTGGTGCTTGCCGGGTTCGGCCTGATGCTGGCCTGCCTGCCGGGGCGCGGTGCCGCGCACGACTGGTATGGCTGGCAGCCGTATCGCGACAGCCGACCCACGCGGGCGGCGTTGCTGGCGTTTGTCACTTACCTGCCGATGCTTGGCGTGGCCGGCCTGGCCCGCGGCGACAACGATTTCTGGGCGACGCGACTGGCCGGCGCGGCGCTGGCGCTTTGCAGCCTGGCCAGCCTCGCCTACAACCATTACGACCATCGCCGCCGCTGGGTGCGGCCGGCGCCGCCGCCGCCGTCACGGCAGTTTCCGCTGCGCCGGGTGCTTTTCGCCGGCTATGCCGGTGGCCTGTGCCTGTGGGCCATCACGGTGGCGCAGGGCCAGCAGGGCTCGCCATTCCTGGGCATGCCATGGCTGGCGGTGTTGCTGGCGCTGGCGCTGGCGACGTGGGTGACGGAAGTCCGGGCCTGGCGATCGCTGGAGCGCCGTCGCCCCGCACGCACGGCGGTATTGCGCTCGGCCCGGTGGGTGTCGACCTTGCTGGCCTACGCCGTCCCGGCGCTGGCGATCGTGCTGGCCATGTGGATCCACACGCCGCTGCTGGCCGCCGCGGTTGCAGCGCCCAGTTGCCTGTTGGGGCGCTGGCTGGAACAACGCCAGTTCGCCGCCGTGCGCCGGAATGACATCATCCGCTGAACTTGCCGGCGTCATTCATAGCAAGTTCAATGCGGCCGGCTATCGTAGTAACTCACTTTTAATTAACAAATGGATCGCTCCCCGGATGAAAAAGACCTTGATGGCCAGCGCGCTGCTGGCGGCGTGTGCCAGTTTCGGCGTGCAGGCGCAAAGCGCACCCAACAACGGCGGCTGGAGCGGTTCGGGCGAGTTCGGTTTCGCGTCCTCCACCGGCAACTCGCGTTCGGAGAACCTCAACGCCAAGCTCGGCCTGAACCAGGAAAACGACCAGTGGAAGAACAGCTTCTTCGTCGACGGCCTGCGCTCGAAGAGCCAGCAGACCGTGGAGGACGAGGCGGGCAACACGATCAAGCAATTCAACACCACCGCCAACCGCTACGACGGCGGCGCGTCGGTGGGCTACAAGCTTGATCCGCGCAGCTACATCGTGGGCGCGGCCCGTTACGAGCACGACGATTTCGGCGCCAACCTGTGGCAGGGCATCGTCTCGCTGGGCTACGGCTACATCGCGTTGAAAGACGAGCGCAACGAGCTCTCGTTCGAAGTCGGCCCCGGTTACAAGCGTTACCGCCCGGCTGACACCCACATCATCGTCGACAACGAAAGCGTGGCCGTACGCCAGCCCACCGAAAGCGAGATGGTCGGCCGCGGCCTGGTCAACTACAAGTACAAGCTCACCGAAAACACCTCGTTTGACGACACGCTGCTGGTCGAAGCAGGCTCCAAGAACACCTACCTGCAGAACGACGCGGGGCTAGCCGTCAGCATGACCAAGAAGCTGGCGCTGAAAGTCGGCTTCCAGGTGCGCCACAACACCGACGTGTTGCCGGGCACCAAGAACACCGACACGCTCACCACCACCAACCTGGTCTACAGCTTCTGAGTTGATCGCACCGGGGTATCGCCACGGCCCTTCCGCGCAAGCGGGAGGGCCGTTGTCGTTGGAGAGCGGTCGCCTTTCTTCCTCCCCTGCTTGCTGCGGGGGAGGGCCGGGGAGGGGTTTCGCTCTTGACCTTCGCGGCAAGCCCGAGCCACCCCCTCCCAGCCTCCCCCTGCCAGCAGGGGGAGGAGCCACAAGAGTGCCTCGCCGTACTCCCTCCCCTGCGCGCAGGGGAGGGTTGGGGAGGGGTCGCTCTACCTCACAATCCCAACAGCGCCCCGGCGCCCTGCTGCAACAGCGCCTCGGCCACCTGTTCGCCAAGGGCTTGCGCCTGGTCGCTGGTCGCATGGGCTTCGGCGTGCAGCAATCGCCCACGCTCCACATCACCCACCATGCCGCGCAGATGCAGGCCGTGTTCGCCCAGCACGCACCAGGCGCCCACCGGTACGGTGCAGCTGCCGCCCAGCGCGCGGTTCATCGCCCGCTCCGCGCTGACGGTGATGCGCGTATCGGTATCGTCCAGCGCCGCCAGCAACTGCAGGACGCGCGGATTGTCGTCGCGTGCCTCGATCGCGATGGCCGCCTGCCCCGGCGCGGGCAGCCAGTCCGGCGCGGCCAGTCGGGAGCGGATACGCGAGGCCAGGCCCAGCCGTTCCAGCCCCGCGCACGCCAGCACGATGGCGTCGTAGTCACCGGTATCGAGCTTGCCCAGCCGCGTGCCCACGTTGCCGCGCAGGTCGAGCAATTGCAGATCTGGCCGCAGCGCCCGCAACTGGGTCTGTCGCCGCAATGAGGACGTGCCCACCCGCGCGCCCTGCGGCAGCGCGGCCAGGTCGGCGTAATCGTTGCTGACAAACGCATCGGCCGCATCCGCCCGCGGCAGGATCGCCGGCAGCGCGAAGCCCGGCTCCAGGTCGGCCGGCACATCCTTCAGCGAATGCACGGCCAGATCGGCGCGGCCTTCCAGCATCGCCACTTCCAGCTCCTTCAGGAACAGGCCCTTGCCGCCGATCGTGGCCAGCGGCTGATCCAGGATCTCGTCGCCGCGCGTGCTCATCGGCACCAGCACCACATCCACCGTTGGGTGCGCCACGCGCAGCAAGGCCGCCACGTGCTCCGCCTGCCAGAGGGCGAGCGCGCTTTTGCGGGTGGCGATGCGCAAGGTGGTGGTCATGGGGACTCCGCGGGCATTGGCAAAACCGTATTGTCGCGCAGAACGGCGGGCCAGACCGCCCGACGATTCGCCGCAGGCACGACCGGTGTTTCGCATTTACCGTAGCCCGTCCGGCCCGGCTTGCATGTGCCGGTTCCGGCATGGCCGGTTGATCCGCCGCCCCGAAACCGCGAGCATACGCACCTCCATGGACCCGGCCCTGCCGGGTGGCTCGTCCGGGCGCCTATCCCCCGGAAACCTCGCGACACCATCCCCTGCCCGAGAGACATGCCGCTGATGCGGCGGTGTCCGCGAACGCTTTGGCCTGAAAAAAATGCGGACTTTCCCCAACTTCCGGCGCGATTGGCTGACCAACGTGCCCACCGAACTGCTGTCCGGCGCGCTGGTGGCGCTGGCGCTCATCCCCGAAGCCATCGGCTTCTCCATTGTCGCCGGCGTCGATCCCAAGGTAGGCCTGTACGCCTCGTTCTCGATCGCGGTGACCTCGGCCATCCTCGGTGGCCGCCGCGCCATGATCTCGGCCGCCACGGCCTCGACCGCCGTGTTGATGATCACCCTGGTGCGCGATCACGGCCTGCAATACCTGTTCGCCGCCACCATCCTGATGGGCCTGCTGCAGGTCGTCGCCGGCGCGGCCCGGCTGGGTCTGGTGATGAAGTTCGTCTCGCGCTCGGTGATGACCGGCTTCGTCAACGCGCTGGCCATCCTGATCTTCATGGCGCAACTGCCGCAGTTCGTGGGCGCCGACTGGCACATGTACGCGATGGTCGCCGCCGGCCTGGCGGTCATCTACCTTTTCCCGCTACTGACGAAACGCGTGCCCTCCGCGCTGGTGAGCATCATCGTGATCACCGCGTTCTCGATCATGGCCGGCCTGAAGCTGCGCACCGTCGGCGACATGGGCCCGCTGCCCTCCAGCCTGCCCCTGTTCAGCGTGCCGCAGGTGCCATTCACGCTGGAAACCCTGCGCATCATCTTCCCCTACTCGCTGGCCATGGCCGCGGTCGGTCTGCTCGAATCGCTGCTGACGGCGCGCATCGTCGACGACATGACCGATACGCCCAGCAACAAGAACCGCGAGTGCATGGGGCAGGGCGCCGCCAACTTCGTCACCGGTTTTCTCGGCGGCATGGGTGGCTGCGCGATGATCGGGCAGTCGGTCATCAACGTCACCGCCGGCGGTCGTACCCGCTTGTCGACCCTGTTCGCGGGCTGCTTCCTGCTGTTCCTGATCGTGGTGGCGGGCGACTGGGTAAGGCGCATCCCGATGGCCGCGCTGGTGGCGGTGATGATCATGGTGTCGATCAGCACATTCGAATGGTCGTCATTCAAGAGCCTGCGCTCGCATCCATGGCAGTCCAGCGTGGTGATGCTGGCGACCGTCATCGTGGTGGTGACGACGCGCGACCTGTCCAAGGGCGTCTTCGTCGGCGTGCTGCTCAGCGGCGTGTTCTTCGCCGGCAAGGTTGCGCGCATGTTCGAGGTAAAAGCCGCCAGCTCCAGTGACGGACGCACCCTCACTTACTACGTCACCGGCCAGGTGTTCTTCGCCTCCTCCAACAGCCTGGTGGATGCGATCGGCTATCAGGACGTGCCAGCCCACGTGCGCATCGACGTCAGCGGCGCCCACTTCTGGGACGTCTCGGCCATCGGCGCGCTCGACGACATCGTGCACAAGCTGCGTCGTCACGGCGCCCAGGTGGAAGTCGTCGGCCTGAACGAGGCCAGCGCATCGATGGTGGACAGGTTTGCCAGGCACCGTCTGCCCGAGCCGGTGCGGAAAGGCGGTGCATAGCGCGGCGGGCCATCAGCCGCCCGGCTTCGCTCAATCGCGGTCCGGCGCGCCCAGCGGGAAAAGCGGTCGAAACTCCCTCGCCTCGTTCACGGCGCGGGCGAAAGAGGACCGGGCCAGCAAGCGCGCGCGGTAGGCACGCAGCACCGGGCAGGTCTCCGGAATCCGCTGCGTCCAGTCCGCGTAGAACAACGCGGGCGCGGCCGCGCAATCGGCCAGCGTGAACGCCTCGCCGGCGGCCCAGGTCCTGCCCGCCAGCTGCTTTTCCAGCCAGGCATAGGCGAGATCCAGCTTCTTCGCCGCAAGCGCAAGCCCTTCCTCGCGCTTCACGGCATCACCGGTCAGCGCGCCATTCACTGCGTGCTGCACCCACTGCATCACGTGCAGGTCGAAGAAGCGATCGAGAAAGCGCACGTCCAACGCGGCCATCGAATCCGCGGGCAACAGCCGGACCGGCCCGGGATGCGCAAGCTGCAGGTACTCGATGATGATCGTCGTCTCGACCACGCTGCGCTCGCCATCCAACAGCAGGGGAAACTTGCCCAGCGGCCAGCGGCGCAACCACTCGGCCGCATGCTGCGGCGTATCCGGCCCGAGACAGCGAAACTCGAAGGGGATGGCGTTCTCGTACAGCGCGACAAGGACTTTCTGCGTGTACGAGGAGAACGGGTGACCGTAAAGCGCGAGCGACATGGCGGCGACTCCTCGGGGCTATGCGACAACAGCAGGGTTGTAGTGTCGCGAACACCAAATCAATCCGCCAGATACCCGCGGCAGCTCGCGCGGCAAACACCCACCACATGTAGGAGCGACTTCAGTCGCGACGCTCTCGCGGTTGCCGGCCACGAATGTCCCGGGTGGTTTTGTCGTGCTGCCGCCGACAAGCGTGCCCCACGGCGCACAACGCAGACTCAAGTGGCGGCAAAGCCGCCCCAAGCACCCTCATTCCTCAAATTCCGCGGTCAGCTCGACCTCCAGAACATAGGACGGCAGGTAAAGCCGCTGCACCTGCACCCAACTCGCCGCGGGCAGGGAGGTACCGTAAAACTCGTGGCGAATGGCCTTGTTCGCAATGAATGCGTCCAGGTCCGTGGCAAACACCGTTTCGCGCACCACGTTTGCAAAAGACAGCCCTTGTGCTTCCAGAACCTCGCCAAGCCGCCCGTACACGGAGCGAACGGCGGCATCCATGCTGCCGCCCGCCGCCACGCCGGAAACATGAAGCGTGTTTCCGCTGCGGACCGCCTGACAGAAGCCAATCTCCTTCTCCAGCTGCTCCATGGAATGGAAACAAGAGTGTTTGGACTGCGGGGCTGCCGAAACGTAACCGGATACGGCGGCGAGGGCCGCTACCAAAATCAGATGTCGGTTCATGGAATTCCTGTGCTGCCTGATGCCAGAGTTGAGCGACGGCGTAGCCGCCCACCTTGAACGGGGAGAAGCGACGCTCAGTGAGCTTTGACAGTGAGCAATGCTGCTGTTGCACGACGCGTTGCCCGATGTGCCGCCTCCCCAATGCACCATATCAGTCAGCGATGCCTGCGATTGGAACGCGGCATAGGGGACGCAAAGAGCCCCTGGCGGTTGTCGCTGAATCGCCTCACCTGTCGCCATCAACCAGATACATTGGCGAGCGAGTCGAATCGTTTCGACCCGGTTTGAAATGGAACGAGGGAGCCCATCATGCGCATGTTGTTTATCGGGGGAACAGGACTTATTTCTTCGGCGGTGTCGCCGCTCGTCGTCGCGCGGGGACACGACCTGACCTTGATCAACAGGGGCACCTCGCTCAAGGCCGATGCCCCGGCGGGCGCTCACGTGATCGTGGCCGACGTCAACGACACGGCATCGTTCCGGGCAGCGATCAAGTCCGACGTTGCGGCCAACGGCCACTACGACGCGGTGGTCCAGTGGATCGGATTCGATCCCGACCACATCAGCCGTGACATCGAGACCTTCGCGGGCATTACCCGGCAGTACGTCTTCATCTCGTCCGCATCCGCCTACGAAACTCCGCCAGGCTTCTACATCGCCAGGGAAAGCGCCACGCCGCTCGCCAACCCCTACTGGCAATACAGCAGGGACAAGGCGGAGTCGGAGGCGCGGCTCCAATCCGCCCATCGTGAAACCGGATTCCCCTTCACCGTGGTCCGGCCCTCACACACGTATGCGCATTGCGACATCCCCGCCGCGATCAACTCGTGGACGCACCCGTGGACCGTCGTCGACCGCATGAAGCGCGGCGTCCCCATCCTGGTTCCTGGCGACGGCTCCAGCTTGTGGACCCTGACCGACCATCGCGACTTCGCGCATGCTTTTGCGGGACTGTTGGGCAACGACAAGGCGATCGGCGAGGCGTTTCACATCACGTCGGACGATGTGATGACGTGGAATCAGATCCACGCGTACATCGCGAGCGCCGCGGGCCTGGACCCGGGGCGCGTCTACGAGCAGACCGTGTTTGTGCCCACCGACCTGCTGGTGCGCTTCAACAAGGACGCGTTCGAGGGCCCCATCAAGGGCGACAAGGCGAATGCCGCGATCTTCGACAACGCCAAGGTGCGCTCCCTCGTACCCGACTATCGACCGCAACACCGTTTCGAGGACGCGATCCACGAGTCGATCGCCTGGTTCATGGGAAAGCCCGAACGGCGCAGCATCGACACCGAGGCAAACGCCCTGTACGACGACGTTTCGGCGCGTTTCCTCCGCGGCGTAGGGGCGATGTTTTCCTAGCGCTTCATCGGCGAGCTTGCGCGATCGAGTAGCTCTTCACGCGCCTTGATGCAACACCGTGGGCAGGTTGCATCGATTCCGACTTTTTGAATAGATCAATCGAATACCGTCGAGTCGAAAAGCAGGGAAAACGCCGGGGTCGACTTACCAAGAAGGTTCACACCGACCCCTGCTTCCAGACTGGTCCCTATTTCGTCAGTTGTTGGTGGCGAGGCCATCCGCATCGAACGAATTGCCCGAACCTTCATCAACCAGTTTTCGCTGCTTGGTCGATATCGCGACAACTACCGATAGAGCCAGGATGTACGCCAATATGTTAATGCAATTTGACAGAATGGATGCGATCGTGGCGTGCTGAATATCGGCCAAAGATTTTATGTGCATGGAAAATCTTGCTGCAGCAAAACCGGAAAAATTCGATGCCAGCCATACTGCCCACCACCACTGAAGTAAAGCGCTGCCAGGCTGAGTTCTCCAATGATCAGGTGCCGAGCTGACTCGCCATATTTCCCTCATGGCCCTGTACGGCAAGTAGAGGCTGACAACCGGTATGAAGAAATAACCTACCGCCCATCCCGGTGTGAATTCCAGAGTCTTGCTTGAAAATCCCTGAGCATTTTTATTGGCGCGGTAGATCCACATCAAAAAGGTGATGGAAGTTACGATGAATATCGCCAGTCGAAGAATACTCAAGAAGTGTTGGCGCGTATCGTTGGCGTCGGCAGAAGACTTCGTTATGGTACCGCTCGACACTAGCTCAAACTGCATGAAATTGGAGATCAGCAAAAGTACCGTCGTACCAATCGAAATGAACAACATTACTTTTAGAAACTTAGTCAGAAATGACGGGTTCACGGAATACTCGTATTCCCTGTGTTCGGAAATGACACCCATGTCTTGCATGACTTCTCCTTTTTTTGCGTTTGAATTAATCGACAACCTAGTCGGCCGCTGCGGACATCGTGACGACGAGCCTAAAACTGGCTGCTTGCTTACGATCATGCAGTTCCGACGCCTTTTCCCTAGGCATCGATAAAGACAGAAACACCGTTGGTACCCGCAAGCGCAGCCGTCGAGAAAAATAGTTTCATCTCGATGGTTGTCTCGTCGTCATCGAGCTGTGGTTGATTTACCGGGTCGTTCGTTGGCTGAAAGCTGTCGTTCAAAAAGCCCGTGAAATAGGAAATCAACTTTGCATGGACGGGTTGCAGACTTCCTACGTTGCAGCAGGAAAGGGGTCAGGTTCATTTATTTTCGGCTAGTTTTTTGTGCTAAATGAACCTGACCCCTTTGGTTCTGAGCCGCGAAGCGGCTTCGGCTTGAATGAATTGTTAGATCTCATCGCTGGCATCGATCACGTCCTGCCAAAGCAGCTCCAACCTTGACTGGATGCTGCCGCGACGAAAATTTAGCGGGTCTTCCGTATCGTAGGAAGAAATGAAGACTTCTGGAGCCTGGCCATCCTGAGCCGCGCCTAGGCCAGGTTGATCTCCCCCGCCAGAAATGGCTGCCCTAACTAAGGCATCCACTTGCGCGTCTGAAGAGTTCCAGATTAGAACATCGCACTCGCGATTCCAGCCTTTCTTTTCATCAAACGCATTCTTGGTGATGTTGCTGCTTCCCACAATGGCTAGCCGCGGTTGGCCATTGCTCTTTGCAACGAAGACCTTGGCGTGCCACTTGTTGCTGCCCTTCCGTTTGCGCTGTTTGACCGATAGGTGGTTTCCGCACGAACACTTTATTGAAGAAAGCTTGGCTACAAAGTCGTTGTACTGAGATCCCCATGTATGGGGGTCATATATGCCAACAGTAGTCACTGTGGCCTTGCAGGGCTTCGGCGGGACATTTGCGATAAAGGAGTCAGATGCATAGTACGAGTTAACTTTGTATTTCTTTTCTTGGAAGAAGCCGCTGCATATGAGGTACTCATCGCCAATGCCTCCAGAGAACGCACTCAGGATCGCCCTACGGAAGACGTTGGGACTCTGGCTTTTTCTAAGGATGGCCGCAATTTTGAACATGAGGTCTAACGCCTTAGTTAAGCCGACCCGTAGCGGGGCGGCGACTGCGTGCTAGCGTAGCGTAGGCACGCGGGCGCCGCCCCGATGCGGGTTCGGCTTGAACGAATTGTTAGGCACGTGATCTACGAACCGTCATGTAGAAAGAATAGATCTCATCAGCGAACCTTTTTGACGAAGATGTCATCTTGAGTAATTTAATGAATTTCTCGTACCAATCCGAGCCGTAGCGCTGCATTGCTTCAATCTCTAGAACGAGGCTTAGGCCATGACCGCGGCGGATTTTCTGGTGTTCAGAGAGTATTGCATGCGCAAGCAATTTGGCGTGTGGAGTGTGCCGCGCCACGAGCTCATCTAGCTGCCCCATGGTGGATATGCTCAATGCGCTCACCATGTCCAACAACCACCTACCATCCCCGACAAATGGATCAACCGTCGAACTTGTAGCAAGTGCAATGTCATTGTCCAGATTTAAAGGCTTAGCGCTCGAATTGACGTACAGGATGATGGCATGTAGAGAAGTGGGCTCGTCCTCTGCAAGCGAAGGTCTCGTTTGGTTCACCCTTTTTCGGCTGAATTGAGCTGCGATCCATTTTCTTGGCGTGTCAAAGACGATCAGGACGCCAAGCGATGCAATAATGAGCCCGACAATTTCCATACGCGCCTAACGCTGGAATTGAGCGGCGGCGGAGCCGTCCGCCTCGAATGAAATGTTAGACCACATGCTAGCCGAACCCCTTTTGATGCGCGTCCTTAACCCAGGCAACATCGACCGGACCGTTGAAGCCAACAACCGCGTCGACACTGCAGTGAGGGCAGATTGCAGTGTGCCCCAGCTCGTCGCCGTCGCACCACTGCGTAATAATCGAAGGCGGAAATTGGGCGAAGCAGTAGTAACAGACTGCCACCTCGCTGGCGAGCAACTGCTTTCTATGCATTGACGTGCCGCAAGTTCTGCTCATGGGGTCTAACGCTTGAAGTAAGCGGCGCGGGGCTTTTCCCGCGTCCGCTTGACTGAACTGTTATGTGCTCACTCTACGAGCTGGGAGAACGCTGGTAAAGGCACTAGCTGATGAAATGATTTGTGACTGAAGCTCCGGGTGGCCGGTTAGAATGCCGAGGCCTTGGAATGCGATTACCGATAGACCGTTGCTAGAACGAAAGACAATGTCCATGAGCTGAGGTGGAGGTGCGTTATTTGTCCAGTGAACGGTATGGATGCCGGAGTGCACAAATGAGTTCAAGGGAGCCCACGAACTGACTTTGAACTCGTGAAGCGAGACCAGCAGGTTCTTGAGCTGAGGCACCTCCTCAAGCTTGCCGAGCATTTCGCTGACCATGGGCATGCTCTTGCTGTTGCTCTGGGATTCTTGGCTGAGTCTTGCAGAAAGCTTCTCCACTTGACTATCCGTTGCGGCGTGCAGCGCCCAAACACTGCGCACGACGGCCTCGAACTGCGAGCGCAAAGAAGCGCTAGCACCGAGCACGAGACCTTCACCGCACAGAATACGCACCGCAGCTGCGAACTGTAAGGCGCTCACTGCCAAGGTAGCGCTGAGCGTGACGCGTGGTGTGTCGCTGTAAAGCGGATAGTCAACGAGTGACGACAAGGTTTGATGAAGCTGTTCTGCGCTCTTCAAATCCACCGGTAACTTTCCCTGAGCACATAACGCTATGTAGATTTCAAAATGCAGTGTAATCCTGCAGCCTATTCCCGCGTGGCGACATCTTCTTGGTGCTGTAGGTGTACGCGAATCAAAGACTTGCTCTGGCTGATGCCGCCTAATCCCACCGCCGAAACCAAGATCGCGCGCTTCGCACCCGTGAATAACCATCCAGTGAGTGATCTGCTGGCGGCTTCCCTTCGATGCATTATCCGATTAGCTTGCCCCGCTCGCTTGTCAGACGCCGCCGTGTGGTGCCTTTGATATACAACCCGACACCTCACCCCAACCGCAACAACTTCCGCACCGCCGGCAGATTCCTTCGGCTCACTTCCGGCGCCAGCTCAGTGCCATCAAGGCGCGCCAACGCACGACCATCCGCCAAGATTTTCAACCCCAGCAGCCGGGCCGGCGGCACCAGACAATTGCGGTGCAGGCGCAGCAGTTGCTCGGGGTAGGTTTCTTCCAGCTGGCGCAGCGATTCCTCGATCAGCAGTTCGCCGCCCTGGTGTTGCACCACCACGTATTTCTCCTCGGCCAGCAGGCAGATCACTTCGTCCAGCGCGATGCGTACCGGTGCGCCGCGGAGGCGGCCGTGGAGGAAGGTGGTGCGTTCGCGGGGTTGTTCGGCCAGCCGTTGTTGGGCGCGTTGCAGGGCTTCGCGCAGGCGGTCGAGGCGTACGGGTTTGAGCAGGTAGTCGACGGCGCCGAGTTCGAAGGCTTGCAGTGCGTGGGCTTCGTAGGCGGTGCAGAAGATGATCAGTGGCCGTGATCGTCCGGCCAGCCGGCCAGCCAGGGCGGTGCCGCTGAGTGCGGGCATGTTGATGTCCAGCAGCAGCACGTCTGGTTGCAATTCGCCGAGTACGGCCAGCGCGGCTTCGCCGTCGGCCACGCTGCCGACCAGTTCGCAGCCGTCGCATTCGGCCAACAGCGCGGCCAGCCGGGCGCGTGCCAGCGGTTCGTCGTCGACGATCAGTACGCGGGTCATGCGGCTGGCCCCGGCAGGTGCAGGGTCACCACGAACTGGTCACCGCGCGGACCGGCCTCGAAGCGGGCGCGCGGTCCGTAGTGGTAGGCGATGCGCTGGCGCACGCTGTCCAGGCCATGGCCGTTGCCCGGTTCCGGCGGTGTGGTGGGCAGGGGGTTGATGATTTCCACCATCACGCCGGCGCCTTCGCGGGCGCCGCGCAGCACCACCTCGCCGCCCGCGCGCAGCGGCTGGATGCCGTGGCGCACGGCGTTTTCCACCAGCGGTTGCAGCAGCAGCCGCGGCAGCGGGAAATCGGCCGGCAGCTCATCCAGCTGGTGCACCACGCGCAGGCGCTCGGCCAGGCGCCATTGCTCGATGGCCAGGTAGCGCTCGATCAGCGCCAGCTCCTCGCCCAGCGTGCCGGTGTCGGTGTCGTGCTGGCCCAGCGCGGCGCGGAACAGTTCGCACAGATCTTCCACGGTGCGTTCGGCGGCGGCCGGGTCGACCCGGATCAGCGCCGCAACGGTATTCATGCTGTTGAACAGGAAGTGCGGCCGGATGCGTGCCTGCAACGCGCCCACCTGCGCTCGCGTCACTGCGGCCAACCGCGCCTGCCATTGCGCCAGCACGTAGAAATAGCGCAGCATCGCGGCGCCCAGCAGCGCGGCGATGACGGCGTTGTCGCGCACGAACGCGCCCATCGATGCGGTGATGAAAGGCATTTGCAGCGAGGCGTCGAGCCAGTGCACGGCCGCGCTGGCGGCCACCACGATCAGCATGATCAGCAGCCACGCGCCGAGGTACGGCCAGCGGCCCGGCAGGCGTTGCAGCCACGGCCGCGATTTGCACAGCAGCACCGCGATCACCAGCGCCAGCCAGCTGACGAACAGCACCGCCACGCTGTAGCCGGACCAGCCGCGCGTCTGCCCGGGCGCCAGCCACATCACGGTCACCGTCAGCGCGCCCACCACGAACCAGGCGAACACCGCCGGCAGCCGGCAGAAGTCCGGCAAGGGGCTGGCTTCGGGGCGGCGGGCGGGCGGTTCGCGCATCAGGCGAGTATGCCGCACCGCGCGGGTCAGGCCAGCCGCGCGCCCAGCCACTGGCGCAGGTCGGCGATCTCCTGGGCGCAGACCGAATGCGGCATCGGGTAGCTGTGCCAGTCCACCGTGTAACCCAGCGACAACAACAGATCGCGCGAATCCACGCCGCGCTGGTACAACACCACCGGATCGGCGCTGCCATGGCCCCAGAAGATCGGCGTGGCGCCGTTGGCCAGATGGCGTTCGGCGGCCAGCAGGCTGGATATCGGCACGTAGGTGGACAGCGCCACGATGCCGGCGAGCTTGCGCGGATGGCGCAGACCGGCGCTGAGCACGATCGCGCCGCCTTGCGAGAAGCCGACCAGGAAGATGTTTTCATCCGCCACGCCGCGCGCGTTCTCGCGGGCGATCAGCGCCTCGACGGCGGCGATCGACACGCGAATCCCCGCCTCGTCCTGCGGCGCCCGCGCGTCGAAACCGTGGATGTCGTACCAGGCGCGCATCGGCACGCCGCCGTTGATCGTCACCGGCTGCACCGGCGCATGCGGAAACACGAAGCGCAGCGCCGGCCAATCTTTTGCCACCAGCTCCGGCACGATCGGCGCGAAGTCGTTGCCATCCGCACCCAGGCCGTGCAGCCAGATGATGCTGTGGGTGGGGTTGGCGGCGGTTTCGTGTTCGACGGTGGGCAGCAGGGACATGGCATCGATCGGCGGTGGAAGACGGGCAGCATCGTAGCAGTCGCCCGGCGCCCGCCCGGACGGTTCGCGATGCTTGTGCGGCGTAGCACCACACCGCCCGCTCGTTGCCTCAACTACCCCGCGACGCTAAAGTGGCTCGGTTCAGGTGTCCCGACGGCTTCACGCCGAAGGGATGAAACGGGAAGCCGGTGCGTGGTGTTGATCACCGCAAGGCCGGCGCTGCCCCCGCAACGGTAAGCGAGAATCGTCGATCAGCGAATGCCACTGTGCTTGCACGGGAAGGCGCTGTTCGAGGCAGGTTTCCCCTGCCACTCGTGAGCCCGGAGACCGGCCTGCACGATTCCTGGTGGCTCGCGGTGGGCGAGGCCGAACAGTCGTGTCGGCGCTCGCCTGCCCGTTGTTCCGTCCCCTCCTTCTTCGCCACCGGCTCATTGACGCAAAGAGCCGTGCGCGGGCGCGCGGCGGAGAAATGCCTGTGGAACACACGTACATGAAACGCACCCTGCTGGCCGCCGCGCTGCTGGCCGCATCGATGGCGGCGCAAGCCGATGCGGGCCGGCCCGATCCCGTGGGCACGGAGAACCTGGACGCGGTGATCGTCACCGCCACGCGTACCGCGATCACCGTCGACGAATCGCTGGCCTCGGTCAGCGTGATCAACCGCGAGGACATCGACCGGCTGCAACCGCTGACCGTCACCGACCTGCTGACCGGCCTGCCGGGCGTGAGCCTGGGCAACCTGGGCGGCCTGGGCCAGCAGACGTCGCTGTTCATGCGCGGCACCAATGCGACCCATGTGCTGCTGCTGGTCGATGGCGTGCGGGTGGGCTCCGTCACCGCGGGCCTGGCCGCGTTCGAGCAGATTCCGGTGGAACAGATCGACCACGTCGAAGTGGTGCGCGGGCCGCGCTCCAGCCTCTACGGCGCCGATGCGATCGGCGGCGTGATCCAGATATTCACCCGCCACGGCCAGCCCGGCGGCGGCCTGCAACCGTCCTTCAGCCTCACCACCGGCAGCAACAACCTGTTGCGCGGGCAGGCGGGCTTGTCCGGCGGCGACGAGCACGCCTGGTACAACATCGGCGTGGGCGCGCAGTACACCCGCGGCATCAACAGCTGCCGCATCGGCGCGGCCGAGGCCTTCACCGCCTGCTACATCGACGAGCCCGACCGCGACGGCAACCGCAACAAGAACCTCACCGCCAGCGGCGGCTACCGCTGGGACAACGGCGCTGAACTCTCCGGCACCTGGCTGCGCAACCTGGGCGAGGTCGAGTTCGACGGCAGCTACCAGAACCGCAGCCGCACCCTGCAGCAGGTGGCCGGCGGGCGTTTCAGCATCAACCCCACCGATGCCTGGAAAACCACGCTGAGCGTGGGCCAGAACCTGGACCGATACGACAGCTACGAGAACCAGGATTTTCGCGGCTACATCGGCTCGCGCCACGACCAGGCCGGCTGGCAGAACGACATCACCGTGGCGCCCAACCAACTGCTGACCGTGGGCCTCGACTGGCAGGGTGAGCGCGTCGACAGCGACACCGGCTACCTCGACACCCGCCGCAACAACACCGCCGGCTACGCGCAATACCAGGGCAACTTCGGCCGCCAGGAAATCCAGCTCTCGGCGCGCCGCGACCACAACGGCCAGTTCGGCAACCACAACACCGGCGGCGCCGCCTGGGGTTACCGTTTCGACCACGGCCTGCGCCTCTCGGCCAGCTACGGCACCGCCTTCCACGCGCCCACCTTCAACGATGTGTACTACCCCTACGGCAGCGGCAACCCCGACCTGAAACCGGAAGAATCACGCAGCGTCGAACTCGGCCTCAACCAGCGCCTGACCCACTGGAACTGGGGCATCAACGCCTACCAGACCCACATCGACCAGATGATCGCGCTGGACAGCAACTACTTCCCGCTGAACATCAGCAAGGCCCGCATCCGCGGCGTGGAAGGCCAGCTGGGCGTCGACCTCGCCGGCTGGCAAGTGCAGGGCTACCTGACCTGGCTGCAGCCACGAAACGAGGATGGCGGCCCGAACGACGGCAAGCTGCTGATGCGCCGCCCGCAACGCACCGCACGACTGGATGTCGACCGCAGCTTCGGCGCGTTCGGCCTGGGTGCCACCCTCAACGCCCGCAGCCACAGCTATGCCGACGCCGGCAACCGGCAAGCCGTGCCCGGCTACACCACCACCGACCTGCGCGCCAGCTACCACTTCACCCCCAACTGGCAACTGGAAGCCCGCCTGGCGAACGCCTTCGACCGCGACTACGAAACGGTCTGGTACTACAACCAGCCGGGGCGGAGTTTCTTTTTGACGGTGCGGTATAGCCCTGCGATGCGGTGATGCCCCTGCATATGGCTCTAGAAAAGAGCTTTCGATCGCCTTTGGCGCTCGAGTTACTTTCTCTTTGCGTGGCCAAAGAGAAAGTAACCAAAGAGAAAGGCCACCCCACTTGGCGCTTGCCGGGCATCCATGCCCGGCAAGTCCGTGAGTCGGGGCCGGGCTTTTCGAGCGGGCTCCTGCCCGCGCGAAAAGGCGTTGCCATCCCTGGCAACGCCCGCTACGCGGCCTGTCGACCCCGCCTCACCGCCGCACAGGGGCCCCGGGTAGAGCAGCGGGCCATCCTGGCCCGCACTCGGGATGGAGCCAGAGCAAGGTCGAGAGCAAAAGCAAAAGCAAAAGCACCGCCGCCAGCCCAACCGTTCTCCCTGAGCGTAGGCCGAAGGCCTAAGTCGAGAGTCGAAAGGCCCCGCAAACCTCACCCTTCGACTTCGCCGCTGCGCGGCTACGCTAAGGGTGATCGGACGGTGAGGGAAAGAGCAAAACGTCACGCGGCGACGCTCTCGCAGCGGCGCAGCCGCTGCGCACCGAGTGCGCGCCACGATGGCGCGCTGCTCTACCCGGGGCCCCTCTGAAGCGGCGGGCGGGCGAAGGAAAAGCCCGCAGGGTGGTCCGCATGGATGCGAACCAGTTTGGCGTCAGTCCATGGATGGACTGTCGACAAACCCCGTAGCCCGACCGCGGACCTTGCGGGCACGATGCCCGCAAGGCGCGGAAGCGGGGTGCAAAGAGAAAGTAACTCGAGCGCCAAAGGCGATCGAAAGCTCTTTTCTAGAGCCATATTCAAGAGCAAAAGCGTCGCGACTGAAGTCGCTCCTACAGACGGCCAAAAAAAGAACAAGAGCATCGCGCACAGGGTGCGCTCCTACAAAAGAAGGTCGCGGCTCGGTAGGCCCATGCCATCCGGCAGGGCCGACTTCAGGCACATCGCGGTGGGCCATGGCAGCGGCTATCCTTGCCCGCCACGGAGAGCCCATGAATATCTTTGCGCCCATGATCCGCCGACCGATCGGCACGTCGCTGCTGGCGATCGGTTTGATATTGGCGGGAAGCTGGGCTTACCAGCTGCTGGGCGTGGCCGCGCTGCCGTCGATGGACCTGCCGGTGGTGATGGTGTCGGCCAACATGCAGGGCGCCAGCGCGCAGACCATGGCAGCCACGGTCGCGGCGCCGCTGGAGCGGCATCTGGGGCGGATTCCCGGGGTCAAGGAGATGTACTCCAACAGCACCGAGGGGCGCACCTTCGTGCGGTTGCAGTTGTACATGGGGCGCAGCGCGGACAAGGCCGCCAGCGACGTGCAGGCGGCGATCAATGCCGCCGCGGTCGACCTGCCCACGCACATGGACAACCCGCCGCAATACTTCAAGGCGGATACCACCCAGGTGCCGGTGATCCTGGTGTCGCTGACCTCCACCGGGCTGCCGCCGGACAAGCTGTACGACCTCACCAACACCTTGCTCAGCCCGGCCGTGGCGCAGATCCCCGGCGTGGCCCAGGTGGAGGTGTTCGGCGGCACCGCGCATGCGGTGCGGGTGACGCTGGATACCGGTGCGCTGGCGGCCAAGGGGCTCACCACCAACGACGTGGCGAACGCGCTGCGGGCGGCCAACGTCACCTCGCCGCAGGGCATCATCAGCGATGGCCACACGCAGATGACGGTGTCGGCCAACGACGCGCTGCAGGACCCGGCCGAATTCGGCAACCTGCTGATCGCGATGAAAAACGGCATGCCGGTGCGGCTGTCCGACGTGGCCACGGTAGCCTCCGGGCCGGAGGATCAATACCAGGCCGCCTGGTTCAACGGCCAACGCGCGGTGATGATGCAGGTGACCAAGCGGCCGGAGGCGAACGCGGTGGCCACCGCCGCCGCGGTGCGCGACCAGCTGCCGGCGTTCCGCGCGATGCTGCCGGCCGATGTCACCATCACGCCGATTCTTGACCTCACCCAGACCACCAAATCCGCGCTGCATGAAGTGCAGTTCACACTGATGATCAGCGTCGTGATGGTGGCGCTGGTGATGCTGATCTTCCTGCGCCGCCTCGGCCCCACCCTGATCGCGCTGCTCAGCGTGCCGCTGTCACTGGCCGGCGCGTTCGTGGCGATGTGGGCGTTCGGCTACACCTTGAACCTGCTGTCGCTGGTGGCGCTGGTGTTGTGCATCGGCTTCGTGGTGGACGACGCGATCGTGGTGATCGAGAACATCGTGCGCCACATGGAGCGCGGCCAGCCGCCGCTGCCGGCGGCGTTGATCGGCGTGCGCGAGATCGGCTTCACGGTGCTGTCGATCACGCTGTCGCTGGTGGCGGTGTTCGCACCGCTGCTGTTCGGCAACAACATGCTGGTGATGCTGCTGCGCGAGTTCTCGGTGACGCTGACCGCGGCGATCGTGATCTCGGCGCTGGTGTCGCTGACGCTGACGCCCGCGCTGTGCGGCCGCTTCCTCACTCTCGAACATGCCGGCGAAAAGCCGCTCAACCGCATCCAGCGCGCGTTCGAGCGCTTCGACCACTGGCTGCATCGCGTCTACGAGCGCGCGCTGGACTGGGCCATGCACCACCGCCGGCTGATGCGCTGGCAACCGCTGCTGTTGCTGGTGGCAACGGTGGTGCTGGGCATGGCGGTGGTGAAGACCGCCGGCGGCACCTTCATGCCCGAGGAGGACACCGGCGCGCTCAACGGCAACATCAGCGCCGACGCCAACATCTCGCCGCAGCTGATGGCCGAGCGGGTGAAGCAGGCGGCGGCGATCGTGCAGGCGGACCCCGCCGTGCTGGATGTGTCGTCCATGCTGGGCCGCAACGGCGGCGCGGTGGGCAACAACGGCCGCATGTGGATCGACCTGAAGCCGCTGGGCGAAGGTCCGGGCCATCGTCGCGACAGTTCGAAAGTGGTGCTGGAACGGCTCAGCAAGCAGTTCGAGGTGTTGCCCGACATGAAGGTGCAGTTGCGCACGCTGCAGTTCATGGGCGGCGGTGGCGGCAATAACGATGGCGCGCAGCACAGCTTCCAGATGATCAGCAAGGATGGCGGCGACCTGCAACCGTGGGCGCTGAAGATGGTGCAGCAGATGCGCAAGTCGAAAGAACTGCGCGACGTGGGCAGCGAGTTCGACGAGGTGGGCAAGCAGCAGATGCTGAAGGTGGACCACGACGCCGCGGCGCGCCTGCACGTGAACATGGGCATGGTCGATACGGCGCTGAACAACGCGTTCGGCCAGCGCATGGTGTCGACCATCTATTCCGACATCAACGAATACCACGTGGTGCTGACCAGCGCCGGCGCGCAGTCGCTGAGCCCGGCCGCGTTGCTGGACACGCGCGTGCGCAACGCGCAGGGGCGGTTGATCCCGCTGTCCGCGATCGCCCGCATCGAGCCCAACATCAGCCCGTCCGGCGTGGTTCACCAGGATCAGCTGGAAGCCACCGACATCAGCTACAACCTGCCCGCCGGCGTGCCCGAAAGCCATGGCATCGACCTGGTCAGCCAGGCCGCGCTGGCGATCCACCTGCCCGGCGGCATCCGCCTGAAGTTCGGCGGCACCGACGAGGAGCTGCAGGATCTGCAGTCCAACGGCGGCACCTTGCTGCTGGGCGCGATCCTGGCGATGTACATCGTGCTGGGCATTCTCTACGAGAGCCTGGGCCACCCGCTGACCATCCTGTCCACCTTGCCGGCGGCCGGCGCGGGTGCGTTCCTGGCGATGCTGGTGACGCAGACCCAGCTCAGCCTGATGGCGATCATCGCGATATTGATGCTGATCGGCATCGTGAAGAAAAACGCGATCCTGATGGTGGATTTCGCGCTGGTGGCACAACGCGAGCGCGGGCTGTCCGCGCCCGAGGCGATCCGCGAGGCGGCGCTGGTGCGCTTTCGCCCCATCACCATGACCACGCTGGTGGCGATGGGCGCGGCGCTGCCGCTGGCGATCGGGTTCGGCGTGGGTTCGGAGATGCGCCAGCCGCTGGGCGTGGCCATCGTGGGCGGCTTGCTGGTGTCGCAGTTGCTGACCTTGCTGAGCACGCCGGCGATCTACCTGTGGGGCCACGACCGCAAGCTGCGCAAGGCCGCACGCAAGGCGCGCAAGGCGGAGAAGAAACGCCTGCGCGCGGGCCTGGCGGCCAGTGCGTCGTAAACCGCGTGCCGGTCCTGGGGAGGTCTGATGGATCAGCTTTTGCTCGTCATCCCAGCGAAGGCTGGGATCCAGTGCCTCCAGGCCCTTCAACGCAAAGGCACTGGATTCCTGCTTTCGCAGGAATGACGAGCAAAATCAGACTTTCCTAGGAGCCTGGGTGGAAGAAACTTTCGCGGACCCGACATCCACGCGCAGGCCGTCGTCGGTAATATCCCTGCGCATGCCTGCATCCCTTCTCGCCGACGACCGCCGCCGTTCCCGTCCATCGACGACCTCGCGCGGTGACGCAAGGCGGTGCGCATGAACGTGTTCGCGCCGATGGTGCGTCGCCCGGTCGGCACCTCGCTGCTGGCGATCGGGCTGATGCTCGGTGGCCTGTGGGCGTACCTGTTGCTGGGCGTGGCGGCGTTTCCCTCGATCGAATTTCCCGGCGTGGTGGTGTTCGCGCAGATGCCCGGCGCCAACGCGCAAACCATGGCCAGCACCGTGGTGGCGCCGCTGGAGCGGCACCTGGGGCGGATTCCCGGCGTGCGCCAGATGTATTCCAGCGCCAGCGAGGGCGGCGCGCAGATCCAGATCCTGTTCGAGATGGATCGCACCGCCGACAAGGCGGCCCGCGACGTGCAGGCGGCGATCAACACGGCCGCCGCCGACCTGCCCGCGGGCATGCCCAGCCCGCCGGGCTACTTCAAGTTCGATACCTCGCAGATCCCGGTGCTGCTGGTGTCGCTGACCTCCACCAGCCTGGCGCCCGACCAGCTGTACGACCTCACCGACACGTTGCTGAAACCGGCCGTGGCGCAGATCCCCGGCGTGGCCCAGGTGCAGGTGTCCGGCGGCGCGCCGCATGCGGTGCGGATCGCGCTGAACAGCGCCGCGCTGGCGCGCAAGGGCATCACCAGCAACGACGTGGCCAATGCGCTGCGCGCGGCCAACGTCACCTCGCCGCAGGGCATGCTCAGCAACGGCGCCACCCAGATGACGGTGAGCGCCAACGACGCGCTGCACACCGTGGCCGATTTCGCCCCGCTGGTGATCGCCAGCCGCGACGGCGTGCCGGTGCGGCTGGCCGACGTGGCCACCATCAGCGGTGGCCAGCAGGACCAGTACGCGGCGGCGTGGTTCAACGGCCAGCGCGCCGTGACCATGCAGATCAGCAAGCGCTCGGAGGCGAACGCGGTGGCCACGGTGAACGCCATCCGCGCCGCGCTGCCGGGCTTCAGCCACCTGATGCCGGCCGACGTGGAAATCCACCCGATCTTCGACCTCACCCCCACCACCGAATCGGCGCTGGACGAGGTGGAGATAGCGCTGTTGATGAGCATCGTGATGGTGGCGCTGGTGATGCTGGTGTTCCTGCGCCGGCTGCGGCCCACGGTGATCGCGATGTTCAGCGTGCCGCTGTCGCTGGCCGGTGCGTTCGTGGTGATGTGGATGCTGGGCTTCACCCTCAACATCTTCTCGCTGGTGGCGCTGGTGCTGTGCGTGGGCTTCGTGGTGGATGACGCGATCGTGGTGATCGAGAACATCGTGCGCCACATCGAGCGCGGCATGGCGCCGCTAGAGGCCGCGCTCACCGGCGTGCGCGAGATCGGCTTCACGGTGGTGTCGATCACCTTGTCGCTGATCGCCGTGTTCGGGCCGATGGTGTTCGGCAACAACATGTTCACCATGCTGATGCGCGAGTTTTCGGTCACCCTGATCGCCACCATCGTGATCTCGGCGCTGGTGTCGCTGACGTTGACGCCGGCGCTGTGCGGCGCCTGGCTGGCGCCCGAGTCCGGCACGCGCACGCCGGGCCGGCTGGAGCGCATGGCCGAGCGCTTCGACACCCGCCTGCTGCGCATCTACGAGCGCGCGCTGGACTGGGCCATGCACCATCGGCGGGTGATGCGCTGGCAACCGATCCTGCTGCTGGTGCTGACCGTGGTGCTGGCGGTAGTGGTGGCCAAGACCGCCGGCGGCAGCCTGATGCCGAAGGAGGACACCGGCCTGCTGCAGGCGCAGATCACCGCCGACGCCAACATCTCGCCCACCCTGCTGGCCGAACGCACGCAGGCGATGGCCGCGGTGCTGCAGGCCGACCCGGCGGTGCTGGACGTCTCCACCATTCTCGGCGGCAACAACAACAATGGCGCGGTGGGCAACCAGTCCACGCTGTTCGTGGATCTGAAGCCGCTGGGCGACGGCCCCAACGACCGCCACGAACCGGGCCAGGCTGTGGTGGACCGGCTGGACAAGTATTACAAGCAGGTCAGCGACCTCGACGTGACGCTGACCACGGTGCAGTTCATCGGCGGCGGCGGCCCCGGCGGCGGCGCCAAGGGCCAGTATGCGTTCCAGCTCAGCAGCACCGCCGGCCTGCCGCTGCAGCAACCCACGCTGCGACTGGCGCAGGTGATGCGCGGCATGAAGCAATTCCGCGACGTCAGCACCAGCTTCGACAGCATCGGCCGGCAGCAGCTGCTGCAGGTGGATCGCGACGCCGCCGGCCGCCTGCACGTGAGCATGGGCCAGATCGATTCGGCGCTGTACAACGCGTTCGGCCAGAACCAGATCTCCACCATCTATTCCGACATCAACCAGTACCGCGTGGTGCTCACCGCCGATGCCGAACAATCGCTGAGCCCCGCCAACCTGCTCAACACCTACGTGCGCAACACGCAGGGAAAAATGATTCCGCTGTCCGCGCTGGCGCACATCCAGCCGCACATCGCGCCGGTCACCATCAACCACTACAACCAGCTCGAATCGGCCTCGATCAACTACAACCTGGCCAAGGGCCTGACCCAGACTGACGGCCTGAAATACGTCGACCAGGCCATCTTCGCCGCCGGCCTGCCCGCCGGCGTGCAGAAAAGCTACACCGGCGACAACCAGAACCTGATGGACGCGCTCAACAACGGCCTGCTGATGCTGCTGGCGGTGATCCTGGTGATGTACGTGGTGCTGGGCGTGCTGTACGAAAGCCTGATCCACCCGCTGACCATCCTCTCCACGCTGCCAGCCGCCGGCATGGGCGCATTCCTGGCCATGCTGGTCACCCACACCCAACTCACCATGATGTCCGCCATCGCGGTGCTGATGCTGATCGGCATCGTGAAGAAAAACGCAATCCTGATGGTCGACTTCGCCCTCGTCGCCGAACGCGAACACGGCCGCTCACCACCGGAAGCGATCCGCGAAGCCGCCCTGGTCCGCTTCCGCCCCATCACCATGACCACCCTGGTGGCCATGGGCGCCGCACTGCCACTGGCGATCGGTTTCGGTTATGGCTCGGAGATGCGCCAGCCGCTGGGCATCGCGATCCTCGGCGGGCTGTTCGTGTCGCAGCTGCTGACCTTGCTGAGTACGCCGGCGATTTATTTGTGGAGCCATGACCGCAAGCAGCGCAAGGCCGCGCGCAGGGAGCGCAAGGCGGAGAAGAAGCGGCAGAAGTTGTTGCGGCTGGAAGCCAGGGCGGGTGGTTCGGCTTGAGTCGCGGCTCTCGTGGCACTTCGACTCCGCCGTCCTGCGGACGGCTACGCTCAGTGTGATCGGGTGAGGGAATCTGACATCGACCGAACGAACCTCCACCGTTCTCCCTGAGCGTCGGCCGCGCAGCGGCCAGAGTCGAAGGGCATGCCGCCTCGACATCATGCTTTTGGACGGCCAATCCCACGTTTGGCTCAATCCATCACGCCCCTCAATAGAACGAAGAATCCGCGCTTGTGGCAGCATCAACTGTTTTCGACGCGCAGGAAGGCTCCATGGTGTTCGCGATACTCGGTTACGGCCGCTTCGGCCAGGCGTTTGCCGATCTGCTGGCGCGGGCGGGGCATGAGGTGCGTATCCATGATCCGCAGGCCGAGGTGCCGGCCGCGCTGGCGGCGGCGTCGATGGTCGCCGCCATCGATGGCGCGGACTGGGTGGTGCTGGCGATGCCGGTGCCGCGGATGGCGGAGGCGCTGGCCGCGCTGAAGCCGCATCTGGGCGCTGGGCACACCGTGATCGACGTGGGCAGCGTGAAACTGCACCCCTGCGCGCTGATGGACGAGCAACTGGGTGATGCGATACCGCACGTGGGCACGCACCCGTTGTTTGGCCCGCTCAGCCTGGCGCGGGGCGAGCGGCCGTTGCGCACGGTGGTGTGCGCCAGCGCGCGGCATCCGCAGGCGGCCGAGCGCACGCGCGCACTGTTCCGCGAGCTGGGTTGCGAGGTGATCGACCAGGACCCGGCCACGCATGACCGGCACATGGCGCATACCCACGCGCTGGCGTTTTTCCTGGCCAAGGGGCTGATCGAGATCGGCGTGGACGACGACCTGTCGGTGACGCCGCCGTCGTTCCAGGGCCTGAAGAACATGCTGGCGGCGGTGCGCGGCGATGCCGGGCATCTGTTTGCCGCGATCCAGCAGGAGAACCCGTTCGCCGCCGAGGCGCGGGCGCAGTTGCTGGGGGCCTTGCAGCGCATCGACCGGCAGCTTGCCAGTGCGGATGACGACAGTTTGGCGATTCCGGTGCGGAAGCAGGATGCCTAACCCTCACCGGTGGGAGCGACTGTAGGAGCGACTTCAGTCGCGACGCCTTTCGTCCAACCGAACCAAAAGCGTCGCGGCTGAAGCCGCTCCTACAAGGGCAGGCTCAGACTTTCGCGAACACCAGCGTGCCGTTGGTCCCGCCAAAGCCGAAGCTGTTGGACATCACCGTAGTCAGCTTCGCGTCGCGGCTTTCGCGCACGATCGGGAAGCTTTCGGCCAGCGGATCCAGCTCGGTGATGTTGGCGGAGGCGGCCACGTAGTTCTCGTTGAGCATCAGCAGGCTGTAGATCGCCTCGTGCACGCTGGCGGCGCCCAGCGAATGGCCGGTGAGGGCCTTGGTCGAGGACAGCGGCGGTACCGCGTCGCCGAACACTTCGCGCACCGCCTTCAGCTCGACCACGTCGCCCACCGGCGTCGAGGTGCCGTGGGTGTTGAGGTAGTCGATCGGGCCGCTGACACTGGCCATGGCCATCTGCATGCAGCGCACGGCGCCTTCGCCCGAGGGCGCGACCATGTCGCCGCCGTCGGAGGTGACGCCGTAACCGACCAGCTCGGCCAGGATGTTGGCGCCGCGGGCACGCGCGTGTTCGTACTCCTCCAGCACCAGCATGCCGCCGCCACCGGCGATGACGAAGCCGTCGCGGCTGACGTCGTACGGGCGCGAGGCCGATTCGGGCGTGGCGTTGTAGCTGGTGGAGAGCGCGCCCATCGCGTCGAACTGCGAGGTCATGCCCCAGTGCACTTCCTCGCCGCCCCCGGCGAAGACGATGTCCTGCGCGCCGTGGTGGATCAGGTCCGCCGCCGCGCCGATGCAATGCGCCGAGGTGGCGCAGGCGGCGGAGATGGAATAGCTGAGGCCCAGGATGCCGAAGCCGGTGGCCAGCGTGGCCGACACGGTGGAGCACATCGTGCGCGGCACCATGTACGGGCCGATCTTGCGCACGCCCTTGTTGCGCAGCAGGTCGCCGGTTTCGATCTGCCACTGCGGCGAGCCGCCGCCGGAGCCGGCGATGACGCCGGTGCGCGGGTTGCTGACCTGTTCGGCGGAGAGGCCAGCGTTGGCGATCGCGTCACGCATCGACACATACGCATACGCCGCCGCATCGCCCATGAAGCGCTTCAGCTTGCGGTCGATCTCGGCCACCAGGTCGATCTCGGGCACGCCGGCCACATGGCTGCGCAGGCCCAGCTCCACGTAATCGGGAACGGCGCGGATGCCGCTGCGGCTGTCGCGCAGGGCCGACGAAACCGTCGCCCCGTCGTTGCCCAGGCACGACACCACACCCATACCGGTCACTACAACACGACGCATCTCAAAAACCCTCGGTGGACTGGAACAGGCCGACGCGCATGTTGTCGGCGGCATAGATCAGGCGGTCGTCGACGAACGTCTTGCCATCGGCGATCACCAGCCGCAGCTTGCCGCGCATCACCCGGCGGATATCGATCTCGTAACGCAGCTTTTTGGCGGTGGGCAGCACCTGGCCGGTGAACTTCACCTCGCCCACGCCGAGCGCGCGGCCCAGGCCCGGCTCGCCCAGCCACGGCAGGTAGAAACCGCTGAGCTGCCACATGCCGTCGAGCCCCAGGCAGCCGGGCATCACCGGATCGCTCTCGAAGTGGCAGGCGAAAAACCACAGGTCGGGGCGGATATCCATCTCGGCCTGGATCACGCCCTTGCCGTAGGCGCCGCCTTCGGTGGAGATGTGGGTGATGCGGTCGAACATCAGCATCGGCGGCAAGGGCAGGCGGGCATTGCCGGGGCCGAACATTTCGCCACGGGCACAAGCCAGCAGTTGATCGTGATCTAACGAGGAAGGACGCGTCATGAAAAGCTCATCAGTGGAGGAAGCCGGAGTGAAGTGCGCGCATGCAGGCCACAGCTACCGGTCAAACCGTATGGTGACAGGGGCACGCCGATTCGCACAATGCGACACACGGTAGCGGGTGGGGTCATAACGGGGCGTCAAGAAGCTGGGTGGCTTCCCCGCGGCGTGTCCCCCTCTCCCTGCCCTCTCCCCGCAGGGGAGAGGGGATTACGGTTTCTTTGTGGCGCTGAGGTTTGGCGCTCAAACGGTCACTCTGGTGTCCATGCGCCGGCCGCCAGCTTCAACAGATGCTGGCGCACGTCGGTCGGCCACTTCGCCGTCAGTTCTGCGAAACGCTCCCGTTCGCCGCGGTACAGCGCCCGCGATGCCTCTTCGTAACCCGCCAAGTCGCCGGCCATCACGCGCATGAAGCGGTCGGTCGCTTCTTGCGCCTGGCGTGCCCGGGCTTGCGGCTCCTGTTGGCGGGTGGCGTGTTCCACCAGGCGACGCAACGCGCCCGATACGCCGCCGGACTGTTGGCCCAGCCAGTCCCAGTGTCGCGGCAGCAGGGTGACTTCGCGCGCCACCACGCCCAAGCGCGGCCGGCCGGGGCCGCGCGGGGCCACGGACGGCGGGCTCGGCAATCGCGCCATCACCTCGTCCAGCGAGCCGCGGAAATCGACTTCGACGGGCTGGCTGGTGCGGTCGTCGAAGATCAGGATCGGGCCGGCCGCGCCCGCGTCGAGTGCCTGTCTGGTGGCGCGAACCACCTCGGCCAAGGGGCCGCTGGCGATCAGCTGGCGATGGTCGAAGGCGCTGCAGATGAGGTCGTTGCTGGGTTTCATTGGTTTGACCCGGGTAGAAATATACCGGCATATTACCCGGTAAATACTCATCGTCAATATCACCCGGGCAAATCTCGTTCGTCGGGATGGACGCGCACCCGCGCCGGCTTGCTATCGTTACCTCTTTCAACCGACAGGAATGCCCATGCGCCTGCTGCGTCCGGCCCCCTTGCTGGCTTCGCTCGTCCTGCTTGCCGCCATGGCCCTGCCCGCGCCGGTCGCGGCGGCGGATCTGGATATCCCCCCATTGCACTACCAGCAACGCACCTTGCCGAACGGCTTGCAGGTGCTGAGCGTGGAGGACCACAGCAGTCCCAACGTGGCGGTGCAGATGTGGTACCACGTGGGTTCGAAGGATGACCCGAAAGGCCGCTCCGGCTTCGCGCACCTGTTCGAGCACCTGATGTTCAAGAGCACGCGGCACATGCAGGCCGAGCAGATGGACCGGCTCACCGAGGACGTGGGCGGCGCCAACAACGCCACCACCAGCGACGACGTCACCAATTATTTCGAGGTGGTGCCGGCCAATTACCTGCAGACGCTGCTGTGGGCCGAGGCCGAGCGGCTGTCCAGCCTCAACGTGGACGAGCCCAATTTCAAATCCGAGCGCGCCGTGGTGGAGGAGGAATACCGCCAGAGCGTGCTGGCCAACCCCTACGGCAAGCTGTTCAACGCGATCGATCCCGACTCCTACACGGTGCACCCCTACCGCCGCCCCACCATCGGCAGCATCGAGGATCTGGAAGCGGCAACGCTGCCGGACGTGATCGATTTCCACCGCACCTTCTACCGCCCCGACAACGCCACCCTGATCGTGGCGGGCGACTTCGACCCGAAGCAGCTCGATGCCTGGGTCGACCAGTATTTCGGCTGGATACCGAAGCCGGCCACGCCGATCCCGCGGGTCACCGCCACCGAGCCGAAGCGGCGCAAGAACCGCCGCGTCACCATCACCGCGGCCACCGCGCCGCTGCCGGCGGTGGCGCTCAGCTGGCTGATTCCGCCAGCGGCCGACAGCGCCGACACCATCGCGCTGCAGGTGGCCGCCGCGCTGCTGGCGCGCGGCGACGCATCGCGGCTGTACCAGGCGCTGGTGTATCGCCACCAGGTGGCGCGGGAGGTTGATGCGGAAGCCGATGTGCGGGTGGGGCCGGGCCTGTTCCTGGCCTACGCGATCCTGGCCAGCGGCCACGCGCCGGAAGAGGCGGAAAAACTGCTGCACGAGGAAATCATCTGGCTGGCCACCCAGCCGATTCCCGCCGACGAACTGGAGCGCGCCAAGACGCTGTTGCTGACCGACGAGTTGAAACAGCGCCAGACCGCGCAAGGGCTGGCCTTCGCGCTGGGCCAGGCGGCGCTGATCGGCGGCGACGTGGCCCGCGCCAACACCGACCTGGCGGCCTTGCAGAAAGTCACCGCGAAAGACGTCCACCGGGTGCTGCAGAAATACGTCACCGGCGCGTACCACGTCACCATCGATTACCTGCCGGCGGCCAAGGCCGCCCAGCCGTCCAGCGGGGAGAGCGCGAAGTGAACCGTCCAACCAACCCTTTCCGTGCCACCCTCTTCACCGCCCTGTGTGTTGCCCTGGGCAGCGCCGTCGCGGCCGAGCCGCCGGCCACGTTCCCGACCACGCCACCGGTGCCGGGCGCTGCGCCCACGCTGACCATCCCCACCCCGACCAGCCAGACCTTGCCGAACGGCTTGCGGGTGATCAGCGTGCGCCGCGACGGCCTGCCGCTGGTCACCGCGCGACTGGTGATACGCAGCGGCGACGAGATGGACCCGTCCACGCAGGCCGGCCTGGCCGACCTCACCGCCAACCTGCTGACCAAGGGCGCCGCCGGCCTCACCGCGCCGCAGATCGCCACCGCCGCCGAAACCCTGGGGGGCTCGTTGAGCGCGGCCGCCGGTTGGGACGAAAGCGACGTGGGCATCACCGTCACCACGCCGCGCCTGCCGCAGGCGCTGGCCTTGCTGGCCAAGGTGGTGCGCCAGCCGGCCTTCGATGCGCGCGAGCTGAAACGGGCGCAGGCGCAGGCCATCGACGAGGTCCGCCTCACCCTCAGCAAGCCGACGGCGCTGGCCGGGCTGGTGGCCGCGCGCGGCACCTTCGGCACCGGCGCCTATGGCCACCCGCGCAGCGGCACGCCCGCATCGATTGCCCGCATCGGCCGCGCCGATGTGCAGCAATGGCACGCCGCGCTGTACCGGCCCGACAACGCGATCCTGGTCCTGGCCGGCGACATCACGCCGGCGCAGGCGCTGCAACTGGCCCAGGCCAGTTTCGGCGACTGGTCGCGGCCCGCCACGTCCTTGCCGGCCAAGCCGGCCGGCAGCGGCGAGCGTTCATTGCCGGCGGTGGTGCTGGTCAACCAGCACGGCGCCGGGCAGGCCGGTGTGGTGGCGTCGCATCCGGCACCGCCGCGCAGCGACGCCCACTATTACGACGGCCTGGTCGCCGACGCCGTGCTGGGCGGCTCGTACTCGGCGCGGTTGAACGAGGAAATCCGCATCAAGCGAGGGCTTTCCTACGGCGCGTTCAGCGAGCTGCAACCGCTGCGCAATGCCGGCGCGTGGCTGGCCTCGGCGCAAACCCGCAACCCCGCAGTGCCGCAGGTGGTGGACCTTATGCTGGCCCAGTTCCACCAACTGGGCGCCGAAAACGTACCGGACGCCGAACTGGCCGCACGCAAGGCCACCCTGATCGGCAGCTATGGCCGCAGCCTGGAAACCACCACCGGCCTGGCCACCCAGCTGGCCGAGCTGGCCGTGTACGACGTCAACCTCGGCGAGATCAGCCGTTTTCCGGACCAGGTGAACGCGGTGACGCCACGCCAGCTGCGCAAATACGCACACAAGCATCTGGACGCCGATGAAGCCACCGTGGTGGTGGTCGGCGACGCCAGCCAGTTCGCGGCCGCGGTGCGCAAGACCCATCCGAAAGCGGTGTTGCTGGACGCGGCGACGCTCGACCTGGATCGTGCCGATCTGGGCACAGCGGCCCACTGACCTTCGACTGCGTCGACCGGACTCGCTGCGTGCCGCCTGGAGCGGTTGCCCGCAGCGGATACGGTCCGGTGGACGGCCGGGGAAATGGCGAGCAACGGGAACCTGCCTGCGTTCACTCGTGCGCGACACGATATACTGAACTATCGCGTACACCATTTATTTCCACAGGTTCCCCATGCGTTTCATCCCCACGCTCCGCTCGGCGCTCGTGTTGCTGCCGTTGACCCTTACCGCCCTACCTGCCACCGCCGCCCGCTGGGAATTGCAAGCCGGGCAAAGCTTTATGGACGACTACGGCGCGAATACCGCCTTCATCGAAGCGGTGTTCGCACCGCACCCGCTCGGCGACACCCGCTTCAGCTGGGCGCCCGACGTCTCCGTCGGCTGGATCGATGGTCGCGACGTGGCCCGCTTTCGCGGCAAGCGCTATACCACCCGCGACAGCATCGCGCTGCTGGCCGCCGGCGTGCGGCTCTATGCCGGCGAAGGCGATGAATGGAGCCGCCGGCTGTTCCTGAGCCTGCAGCCGGTGGCGCACACCGGCCGCACCCAGGCGCTGAGCAGCGTCTACGAATTCGCCACCACCGTGGGCTGGCAGGGCCGGCGTTTCAGCGTGCAGCTGCGGCACATTTCCAACGGCAGCCTGCATGAGCCCAATCGCGGCGAGACGATGGCGTTGGTGGGGGTGGCGTTCTAGATCGAGAGCGCCCTCATCCGCCCTGTCGGGCACCTTCTCCCGCAAGCGGGAGAAGGGAAAAGGTGCGGGACCGAGGCTTCCCTTCTCCCGCTTGCGGGAGAAGGTGCCGAAGGCGGATGAGGGGCTCTTCCAAGACTCAGTGCCCGCCCGCCGCCGGCCCCGCCTTGGCGCTGAACGGCGGCTTGGCCAGCCAGATCACCAGCACCAGCGCGATGAACACCCAGCCCAGCACGTGGAACACCTCGTTGAACGAGATCTGGTAGCCCTGCTGGGTGATCATGTTGTTGATCACGCTGGCGCCCGCTTGCGCGTCGCCCTGGCCCAGGCGATCCATCGCCGCCTGCGACGTGGGGTTGAACACGTTGATGTGCTCGGCCAGTTGCTCGTGGTGGGCGACCGCGCGGCGCTCCCACAGCAGGGTGGTGATGGAGGCGGAAAAGCTGCCGCCCAGCGTGCGCAGGAAGGTGGCCAGGCCGGAGCCCGAGGCGATCTCGTTTTGCTGCAGGTCCGACAGCAGGATGGTGAGGATCGGCATGAAGAACAGCGCCACGCCCAGGCCCTGCCACAGCTGCACCATCGCCACGTGGTAGAAGTCGATGCCGATGTAGAAATCGGCGCGCATGAAGCACGTCACGCCCATCACGATGAACGCCACCGAGGCCAGCAGGCGCAGGTCGACCTTGGTGGCGTACTTGCCCACGAAGAAGGTCAGCAGCACCGGAATGATGCCCAGCGGCGCGGTGGCATAGCCAGCCCAGGTGGAGGTGTAGCCCAGGTTGCGCTGCAGCCACAGCGGCACCAGCAGGCCGATCGCGAAGAACGCGGCGTAGGCCAGCACCAGCGCGATCGTGCCGGCGGTGAAATTGCGGTGGCGGAACAGCTTCAGGTCGACGATCGGGTCCTTGTCGGTCAGTTCCCAGATCAGGAAGATCGCGATATTGACCGCCGAGATGATGCTGGTGACGATGATGAAGGTGGAGTTGAACCAGTCCTCGTCATTGCCCTTGTCCAGCACGATCTGCAGCGCGCCCACGCCGATGATCAGGGTGATCAGGCCGACATAGTCGATCTTCGGCCGCTCGGTTTTCTCGACTTTCGCGCGCAACTGGTTGGCCACCACCATGCTGGCGAAAATGCCGATCGGCACATTGATGAAGAAGATCCACGGCCACGAATAGTTGTCGGTGATCCAGCCGCCCAGGATCGGGCCGGCGATCGGCGCCACCACCGTCACCATCGCCAGCAGCGCCAGCGCCATGCCGCGCTTGGCCGGCGGATAGATGCCGATCAGCAGGCTCTGGGTGATCGGATACATCGGCCCGGCCACCGCGCCCTGCAGCGCGCGGAACAGGATCAGCATGCCCATGCTCTGGGACACGCCGCACATGAATGAGGTCAGCGCGAACAGCAGCGTGCAGGCGGTGAACAGCTTCACCTCGCCGAAGCGGCGGGTGAGGAAGCCGGTGAGCGGCAGCGAAATCGCCATGCTCACCGCGAACGAGGTGATCACCCACGTGCTCTGGTTGTTGCTGACGCCGAGGTTGCCGGCGATGGTCGGCAACGACACGTTGGCGATCGTCGTGTCCAGCACCTGCATGAACGTGGCCAGCGACAGGCCGATCGTGCTGAGTGCCAGATTGGGTGGACGGAAATGGGTGGTCATCGCAATCGGTCAGTGAGGGAGTCTGCCTTGCTCCTCCCCCTGCTCGCAGGGGGAGGTTGGGAGGGGGTAACGCTCTTGACCTAAAGCTCAAGAGCGAACCCCTCCCCAGCCCTCCCCTGCAAAGCAGGGGAGGGAGTCTGATGAGCTATTTGCCGCCAGCCATGTTGGCGTGGATGATCTGCGCGATCATCGCGTCCGCCTTGGCCGACTGCTGCGCGTAGACATCGGTGCTGAAGGCGGGCTTGGTCGGCGGCTGCTGCGCCAGCGTGGGGCCGCTGCGGTCGTGCAGGCCCACGTCCACGGTGAGCGACATGCCCAGCCGCAGCGGGTGCTTCTGCAGCATTGCCGGGTCGTCGAACAGGATGCGCACGGGGATGCGCTGCACGATCTTGATCCAGTTGCCGGTCGCGTTCTGCGCCGGCAGCAGGGAGAACGCGCTGCCGGTGCCCACGCCCAGGCTCTGCACCTTGCCCTTGTACTTCACGTCGCTGCCGTAGACGTCGGATTCGATCTCCACCGGCTGGCCGATGCGCATGTCGGTGAGCTGGGTTTCCTTGAAGTTGGCGTCCACCCACACCTCATTTAGCGGCACCACTGCCATCAGCGGCGCACCGGGCTGCACGCGCTGGCCCAGCTGCACCGAGCGTTTGGCCACATAGCCGTCCACCGGCGCGACCAGGGTGGTACGCAGGTCATCCAGGAACGCGGCGCGCAGCCGCGCGGCGGCGGCCTGCACGTCCGGGTGCGAGGCGACCACGGTGTCGTCCACCAGCACCTTGCTGGTCTGGTACTGCTGCTGGGCGGCAATCAGGCCGCTCTCGGCGGTGGTCAGCGCGTCGCTGGCGTGCGACAGCTCCTCGGCCGAGATGGCGCCGGACTTGGCCAGCGCCACGCGGCGGTTGTAGTCGGCCCGGGCCTTGGCCACCGCGGTCTTGCGCGCGGCCACGTCGGCCTGCGCGCCGCTGACGCTGCTGTACAGGCCGCGCACCTTGCGCACGGTGCTGGCCAGGTCGGCCTTGGCGCCGGCCAGGGCCACGTCGGCGTTGCTGCGGTCCAGCTTGATCAGCACGTCGCCGGCATGCACGCGGTCGCCGTCATCGGCGCCGATGCTGATCACCGTACCGGCGATCTGCGGCGTCAGCTGCACCACGTTGCCGTTGACGTAGGCATCGTCGGTGCCCTCGTACCAGCGGCCGTCGAAGTAATACCAAAGGCCCCAGGCGATGGCGGCGACCAACAGCACGACGCCGAGCAGGCGCAGCATCAACCCGCGCGACCGGGTCTTGGTTTGCGGCGGGGACGGCGGTGCGGCGACCGGTGGCGCGGTGGGTGTGCTGCCCTGTTCGGGCGGTGTCTGGCTGGACATGGGGGTGCCTCAGGAACGTGATGGGGTGGAAGAGGAAAGCGGCGCGGGCGCATCGGATTGCGGGCGGAAGCCGCCGCCGAGGGCCTGGATCAGCTGTACCGAGAGATCGACTTGCTGCGCCTGCAACTGTGCGGTGCCGCGTTCGGCCGCCAGCAGCTGCTGGCGCACGCTGAGCGCTTCGAGGTAGCTGCCGATGCCGGCCTTGTAGCGCTGCTCGGCCAACTGCCAGGCCTGTTGGGCGGCATCCTGCGCGCGCTGTTGCGCGTCGAGCTGCTGCTGCAGCGACTGCAACGCGGACAAGTCGTCGGCGACCTGATTGAGCGCGCCCACCAGGGTGCGGTTGTACTGCGCCACGGCGATGTCGTACTGCGCATCCTTGCCGGACAGGTTGGCGCGCAGCTTGCCGCCGTCGAAGATCGGCAGGCTCAGCGATGGCCCGAACTGGTAGAACCGCCCCGCCAGGCTGAGCGGGTTGGCGCCGCCCATGCTGACCACGCCGGCCATCGCGCCGATGCTGATGCTGGGCAGGAACTCGGTCTTCGCCGCCTTGATGTCCTTGCCGGCGGCCTCGACGCGCCAGCGCGCGGCGACCAGGTCGGCGCGATGGCCGACCAGATCCAGCGGCAGGTTGGACGGCACCGCCAGCTCGGCCGGGTGCAGCAGCTGCGGCCGGGCGATCTGCAAGCCGCGGTCCGGGCCCTTGCCCAGCAATACCGACAGCGACGAGCGCGCGGCGTCGACGGCGCGGCTGGCCAGCGCCACCTGCTGCTCGGCGCTGGCCACTTCGGCGTCGCCCTGGCGCAGCTGGATCTGGTTGTCGATGCCGGCGGCGACGCGCTGGCGGGTCAGTTCGCGCGACTGGCTTGCACGTTGCAGCTCGCTGGCGGCCAGATCCTGCTGGGTGAACGCGTAGCCGAGCTGCGCGTAGGCGCGGGCCACGTTGCCGGAGAGTTCGATGCGTGCGGCGCGGGCATCGACCTCGGCGGCACGGGCCTGGCCCACCGCCGCTTCCCACGCGGCGCGCTTGCCGCCCCACAGGTCCAGATCCCAGTTGAAGCTGGCATAGCCGTATTTGGCCAGCCCGAAATGCGCCTTGTCGCCGAGCAGCGCGGCTGGTGGCCGGGCCGCGGCGACCGAGGCGCCGCCGTTCACGCTGGGCTTGCGCGCCGCATCGACGACGCCCGCCTCGGCCTGGGCGGCACGGGCGCGGGCATCGGCGACACCGAGGTCGGGGTTGTTCTGCAGCGCTTCGGCGATCAGCGCGTCGAGCTGCGGGTCGCCCAGAGCACTCCACCAGTCGGTGGAGGGCCAGGCGGCGGCGGAGAAATGGGCGAGGCTGTGGTCGGCCTTCAGCGTGGCCGGATCGATCGGCGTGCCGTCCGGGTGCAGGCCGCCGCTGCTGGCACAGCCGGCCAACGCGAGGGTCAGGGCGGCGGCAGCCGCAAGAAGATGCAGACGCATGGAAAGGTCCAGGGTGAAAAGTCCGGGGTGAGAGGGTCAGTTCTTGTCGCGAAGCGCGTGCAGCACGCGCTCCAGGTAGTCGTGCAGTTGCGCCTGTTCGGCTTCATCCAGCGAGCGCTGGGCCGCACTCAGCACGCGTTCGTTGCAGTTGGTCAGCTCCTGCCACAGCGTGCTGCCGGCCTCGGTCAGCTCGATCCGCAGCGCGCGGCGGTCCTGCTCATGCCGGCAGCGGCGCAGGTAGCCCTTGCCTTCGAGCTGGTCGAGCTGGCGGGTCATGGCGCCGCCGTCCAGCTCCACCGAGCGGGCCAGCTCGGTGGCCGACATCGGGCCAAGCCGGGACAGCCGCTTGATGATCAGGAACTGGGTGAAGCTCAGGTTCAATCCCTTGGCCGCCAGTTCGGCCTCCATCGCACGCACGACTTCGCTGCGGACGAGGCCGAGCAGGATGCCCAGGCTCTCCCGGGGCGTGCCAAAAGCGAGCACTTCGGAATTCATGGCCGTGCATTCTATTGCCACAGATATATTTGTCAAGGCAAATATATGGACGTTCATCTTTGCTCTGGCAAGTGTTGCCGCGCTTTAGCCCGCCCGGGCGCGCAGGCTCGCCAGTTCGTCCTGCACCAGGTTGCGCAAGGCGGGGTCGCGGATCGCAAACAGGTCGAACACGCCAAGCGCCAGCAAGGTGGGCAGCTGCCCCAGCAGGCGCGGTTCGGCTTCGCGCCGTACCGATTCCGGCGTGGCCGGATCGAGCATCAGCTGTGCGTGCACCACAAAATCGGTGAAGGCATCGGTGTCGGGCTGCACGGGTTGGGGAAAGGGGAGTAGCGACATGTCGGTCTCCTGGCGAAGGTGCAAAACAAACAGGCACGGCGATGGCCGGCGGGCACGGCGAACGGCTGGGGAGCCGTGCGTGGTGGGTGCGGGTTGAACAAAACGGGCGTCCGCGTGGCCGTGATCGGCGATCACCGGCGTGGAAGGGTGACGGACGGGACAGGCAACCCTATTTCCACCGCCGCTATCATGGGAAGGCACTTCCCACTGCTGGTACTCCCACCACCACCACACCGGTTGTCGATGACCACGCCCATGCAACGCAACGAGCTGAAGGCTTTCCTGCGCACGCGGCGGGCGATGCTGACGCCCGAGGCGGTGGGTTTGCCACGCGGCACGCGCCGGCTCACACCCGGCTTGCGGCGCGAGGAAGTGGCCACGCTGGCTGACGTGGGGCTCACCTGGTACACGTGGCTGGAGCAGGGTCGCGACATCAACGTGTCGGCCGCCGCGCTCACCCGCATCGCGCGGGCGCTGTCGCTGTCGGCCACCGACGAAACCTACCTGTTCTCGCTGATGGGCCTGTCACGCACCGAGGTGACCGAGCACCACTTTACCCTGCCGCCGGTGACTCAGCAGGTGCTGGACCTGTACCAGGCGCCGGCGTTCGTGCTGGATACGGTGTTCAACCTGCTGGCCTGGAACCGGCTGGCGGGGAAGCTGTACGACCTGGGCGAATTCGGCGGGCCATTCGCCGACAACCACATCTGGAACGCGTTCATGAACCCGGCGCGGCGCCGGCTGTACCCGGATTTCGAGAACGGCGCGCTGAACCTGCTGGGCATGTTCCGCATGAATTACGCGGCGCATCCCGAAGACACCCGCTTCGACCACCTGATCGCCGCGCTGACGGCGGCCAGCCCCGAATTCGTGACGCTGTGGCAGCGCTGCCACACGGCGCCGTTGAGCGCGATCATCGTGCCGTTCTTCCACCCGGATTTCGGCCACCTCAGCATCCACTCGATGCGCATGCCGATCCGCGACGAAGACCACCTCGACCGCGCCACCGCGTTCTTCTTCGCCCCCGCCGACGCGCCGACCGCCGCCAGCTTCGCGCGGATGGCGCAGCGCCTGGGCGGCTGATAGCCATCACCAGCACTGTAGGAGCGACTTCAGTCGCGATGCTCTTGGTCGGACTGGGGGCTCGGGTCCGGGGGAAGAGCGTCGCGACTGAAGTCGCTCCTACAGGAAACGGTTACCCCTTCGCCGTCAACCGCGCCATCACCGCCTCGGTGACGCGGGCGCAGCGTTCGCCCATGAAGGGGAAGGCGTCGGTGAGGGAGGCGGCCACCGTGCCGTGCAGTGAATGGCGCAGCAGCCGGCGGGCGCGATGCAGGCGGGTCTTCACTGTTTGCGGGTTGATCGCCAGCTGGGTGGCGGTCTCCTCCACCGAGCACTCCTCCACGTCGCGCATCATGTAGACGGTGCGGAACGCCGGCGGCAAGGCGTCGATGGCGTGTTCCAGCAGGTGGCGGATCTGGGTGCGCGCGGCGGACACGGCCGGGTCTTCGCTGCCGAAGCGCGAGGGGAACTGGACGATCTGGTGGGTATCCATGGGGGACTCGTCGATTTTCTCCAGCCCGACCATGTTGTGCCGCTTGCGCAGCCGGCCACGGGCCTCGTTCAGCACGATGGAGGTGAGCCAGGTCAGCAGGCTGGACTCGCCGCGGAAGGTATCCAGCTTGCGATACGCGCGCAGGTAGGACTCCTGCAGCACGTCCTCGGCCTCGGCATCCTCGCCCAGCACGCTGCGGGCGATGCGGAACAGTCGCTGGTTGCAGCGCTGCATGATGTGGCGGAACGCGCCTTGCTGGCCACCACGCACCAGGGCAACCAGCGCGGCATCGTCCAGCGCGGTGTAGTCAACGGCAACGGCATGAAGGGAAGCGGACATGATTTCTCCTTGTACACCGATTGGGATGCGATGACCTCGCCGCAGGTTCCCGCCGCAGATTTCCGGAACCTCGCGGGCAGCACGCGCATCCCATGGCCGCAGACGGGCAACTGCCGAACCTGCCCATGTCCATCAGGAGAAATCACGTGAAAAAGTCACTTTTCGCTCTCGCCATCGCCCTTGCCTTCGGCACCGTCGCCAGCGTGCAGGCGCAGCCCGCGCCGGCCGCCGCCACCGCGCCGGCCACCATCGATGACGCGCAGATCGCGCACATCGCCTATACCGCCGGTGCCATCGATGTCACCGCGGCGAAGCAGGCGCTGAAGAAATCCCACAACAAGGCCGTGATCGCCTTCGCCGAGGAAATGGCGCGTGACCACGCCGCCGTCAACGAACAGGCGCTGGCGTTGTGCAAGAAGCTGGGTGTGACGCCGGCCGACAACCCCACCAGCCAGGCGCTGGCCAAGGCCGCCGCGGCTGAGCAGGTGAAGCTGGCCGCGCTCAGCGGTGACGCCTACGACAAGGCCTATGCGGCCAACGAGGTGGCCTTCCACCAGACGGTCAACAAGGCGCTTTCCGGCACGCTGATTCCGTCGGCCAGGAACGAAGAGCTGAAGTCGCTGCTGGAAACCGGTCTGAAGCTGTTCGAGTCGCATCAGATGCACGCCGAACACCTGGTGCAGAGCCTGAAGTAAGGAGCGGATCATGCGTTGCACGTTGATGGTATTTGCCAGTCTGCTGGCGATGAGCGGCTTGGCGGTGGCGGCCACCCCGCCGACAAAAGCCCCCACGGCCGTCCCATCGGCCACGCCGGCACCGCAGGTGCACGTCATCGTGGTCGACACGATGCAGTACGGCCCGATGCCGACCGGCGTACGCGCCGGCGACATCATCGAGTGGGTCAATCGCGGCATCCTGGAACACACCGCCACCGCTCGTGACGGTCGCTTCGACATCGACCTGAAACCCGGCGCCACCGTGCGCATGAAAGCCACGGCCGGCACGGTGGAGGTCTATTGCAAGTTCCACCCCACGATGGTGGCCACGCTGGTGGTGAAGTAGCGCCATCGCTTTCTGCAGGAGCGACTTCAGTCGCGATGCTCTCGCCCTGAGGCTGAAAAGCAAGAGCATCGCGGCTGAAGCCGCTCCTGCAGTCGGGGGCGCGCCAATACGTGGCGCGCCCTCTATTTTTTCACGCGATGGCTTTCAGCTTTCGTCCGCCACTGATCTCGAAACCCTCGCGGATGTAGAAGCGGAGGCTGGCGTCGAATTCGGGCAGGGGCGGCGTGCAGACCTCGATGCGGCGCCAACCGCGCGCCCGCGCCTGCGCCTTCACTGCGTCGATCAAGGCGGCACCGATGCCGCCCGAGCGAAAGTCGGGCGCCACGTAGAACTCCTGCATCGTGCCGATGGCACCACCGGCGTACAGGGCACAACCCTGCGACAGGCCGACAAAACCCACCGGGCGCTCGTCCACCGTGGCCAACAGCGCGGTGTAGCTGCCTTCGGCAAGCGTCCGCGCGCACAGCGCGGCGGTGCCGTCGAGGTCCAGGTCGAAATGCTGCACGCCCATGCGGCGGGAAATTTCCTCGGTGAGCGCAACGGCCATGCCGGCGATGGCCTGGGCGTCGGTGGTGGACGCCTGGGTGATCTCGTAATGCACGGTGAAAAACCAGCCTTGTCGTTCGGTACGAAAGTATAGGCAACTACGGCTTCGGCGCCGTCGGTTTCACATAGGTGTCGAACAGCTCGTACACGCGCCGGTATTCGTCATACCACGCGTCGGGATGCACGAAGCCGTGGCGCTCCATCGGGTACAGCGAGATCCAGAAGTTCTTCTTGCGCAGCTCGATCAGGCGCTGGTACAGGCGGATGGAATCCTCGGCCAGCACGTTGTCGTCGATCAGGCCGTGTTCGATCAGCAGCGGGTCCTGCAACTGGTCGGCGTACTCGATCGGTGAGCTGGCCGTATAGGCGGCCGGATCGATCTGCGGGTCGTTGAGGATATTGGCGGTGTATTCGTGGTTGTACAGCGTCCAGTCGCTGACCGGTCGCAGCGCGGCGCCGGCGGCGAATTCACCGGGCGCGCGCAGCAAGGCCATCTCGGTCATGAAGCCGCCGTAGCTGCCGCCGTAGATGCCCACGCGCTGGGGGTCCACGCCGTGGTGCTTCACCAGCCAGGCCTTGCCGTCCAGCAGATCCTCCAGTTCCGGATGGCCCATGTTGCGGTAGATCGCGGTGCGCCAGTCACGGCCGTAGCCTTCGGAGGCGCGGTAATCCATGTCCAGCACCGCATAGCCGCGCTGCACCAGCAGGTTGTTGAACATCTGCTCGCGGAAGTAATAGGTGGACGACAGCGTCACGTCCTGCAGGTAGCCGGCGCCGTGCACGAACAGCACGGCGGGGCGGCTGGCGCCATCGCTTTCGGCCGGCCCGTAGTACTTGGCGTAGATCACGCCGGCGCCGTGGCTGGAGGGGATCTGCACGATCTTCGGGGTGATCCATGCTCGCGCGGTGAAGGCCGGCTTCATCGTGTCGGTCAGCTCGCGCGACGTGCCGCCGGTCGCGGGTTGCACTGCCAGTTGCGACAAACGGTAGGCGGAGGAATGCAGCACCGCCAGCTGGCTGCCGTCGGGCGAGAGCTTGAAGTCGTCCATGCCTTGGTATTGGGTGACGCGCGTCATTGCGCCGCCCGTGCTGGGCACGCGGTAGACGTCGTAGCTGTACGGCGCCACCTGGTTGCTGCGCAGGTAGAACCAGCGGCCGTCGGGGCTCAATTGCGGATGGCTGACTTCGAAGCGCCCGGTCGTGAGCGCCTTGGCCTTGCCATCCAGCGGCTTGCTGTAGAGCTGCGACCAGCCACTCTGTTCGCTGAGATACCACAGCGTGTGGCTGTCTTTCAGCCAGCCGAAATCGTTGAAGTTCCAGTTGATCCAGGCCGGGTCGGTGAGCCGCTGCTGATTGACCAGCGCGTGGTCGCCGAAATCGACGCTGGCGATCCAGCGGTCCTTGTTGTCGATGGCGCGCAGTTGCACGGCCAGCTCGGTGCCATCGTCGCTCCAGGCGATGTTGTCGCTGCCGTCGCCGGCCACGGTCACGGGGCGCACGTCCGGCGCCTTCAGCGCCTTGGCCTGGTCGGCCTTGCCGGCTTTTTCCAGCGCGGCGATGGCGTCGCCGCGCAGCGTCTTCAGCGGGTCGTCCTTGATGCCGGGCAGGTTGTCGGTGGGCAGCGCGTAGGGCTTGTGCTTGACCAGGTCCAGCAGCAGCAGCGACTGGCCGGCCGGGTCGTTGCGGCCCACGTAGGTGTGCACGTCCTCGGGCTCGGCGTAACCGCTGTCGGTGACGTAGTGGGTGAGCTGCGGCAGCTTGCCCGGGTTGGCGTCCTTGGGCACGGTCACCAGCAGCATCCAGCGGCCGTTGGGCGAGAGCTGGGCATCCACCAGCTTGATCTTGTCGCCCAGCCAGAACGGCATCGGCGCGCGGCCGGGGTCGGCGGCCTGCAACGCCTCGGTCTCGTCGCGCACGGCTTGCTTGTCGGCCTTGAGCTGGCGCAGCGTGCTGAAGGTGGCCAGTTGCCGCTCGCCCAGCGCATCGGGCTTGGCGTCCTGCGGATCGTCGGCGAATTTCAGCAAGGCCACCGGAGCGACGACAGCCTGCGCCAGGTCGTAGCTGTACCAGTCGTTGCCGTCGCGGTATTGCAGCGCGCGGCCATCGGCGGAGAACTGCAGCTCGGACTCGTCCTGCGGCGTGCGCGTCACCTGGCGCCGCTGGCCGCTGGCCACGTCGACCACGAAAACGTCGCCATGCAGGATGTACGCGGCGTGCTGCCGGCGGCGGTCGAACACCGGATCGCCGCCGGCCTGCGCCCGCGCCGCGGCATCCAGCTTCACGCCCTGGCCGCTGGCCGCGTCGACCCGGTACAGGTCGCGCACCGGGCTGCCGTCGCGCTTCACCGCGTAGTAGATGCTGCGCCCGTCCACGCTCCAGTACGGGCTTTCCACCGCCTGGCCGACCCAATCCGGGTTGGCCATGATGGTTTCCAGGTCCAGCGGTTGCGGGGTGGACGGCGGTGTCGCCGCCAGCGGCAGCACGGTGAAGGCAATGAGGCCGGCAAGCAGCAGTCGACGCATCTTCGGGGTTTTCCTGCAAATGGTCAGCATAGCGGGCGATCCGGCACGCGGGCGCCACCCCTGCCACAAGTCAGGCCCCGAAATCACCCGGAATCGAAGTGGCTCGCGTTACCCTCGGTGCCTTCGTTTTGCAGGGAGTTTCCGTCATGCGCCAAGCCCTCGTGGTGGCCATCCTGATGTTCGCACCCGCTGCGGCCTGTCTCGCCCAGACATCGACGGCGCCGACGCCAGTCACACGTACGCCATCGCGCGACGTGTCGCTGATCGGCCAGCGCCTGCTGCCGCCGCAGACGCCCGCGCGGACCGACCGCAGCGTGCTGCACGGGGTGACCGTGGCCGACCCCTACCGCTGGCTGGAAAACCCCGACGATCCGCAGGTGCAGGCGTGGATCAGCGCACAGAACGCCTACACCGAGGCCGAATTGGCGAAGATGCCCGAGGGTGCGGCGCTCACCGCGCGGGTGCGCCAGCTGGCGATCACCTCCACCACCCGCAGCGGTCCGGTGCTGGCCGGCGGCACGCTGTTCTACCAGCAGCAGACGCCACCGCAGCCGCAGCCGGTGGTGATCGCGCAGCCCTGGCCCGACGGCGCCGCCAAAACGCTGGTGGACCCCAATGCCGACCAAGGCGGCACCGCCATCACCGGCTACTGGCCTTCGCCGAAAGGGCGCTACCTGGCCTACGGCAGCGCCGAGGGCGGCAGCGAGCTGACCACCCTGCATGTGCTCGACGTGCACAGCGGCACGCTGTTGCCCGACACCCTGCCCTGGGCCGGCGGTGGCACCACGCCGCAGGGCGTGGCGTGGGATGCCGACGAGCGCGGCTTCAGCTATGTGCGCTTCGTGCCGCCGGTGCCTGGCAAGCCGGTGGAGCAGTTCAACGCGGCGCTGGCGCACCACACGCTGGGCCAGCCCGCCGCGGCCGACCGCACGGTATTCGGCCGCGATTATTCGAAGGTGGCCGAGTACGTGCTGGTCGATGACACCACCTCGGCGCAGGCCGCCGTGCTGGCCTACGAAGGCGATGGCGGCCCGGCCGAGGTGTTCATCCGTCGCGGCAGTGCGTTCCGCCCGGTGCTGGGCCATGACGCCAACGCGCGCACCGCGGCCTGGGTGTCTGGACGTCTATACGTGGCGACGTTCGCGGACGCGCCGCGCGGCCGCATCGTGGCGGTGGATGCGAACGGTGCCACCACCACGGTGCTGCCCGAGCGCAAGGGTGCGATCCAGCAACTGGCGCCGCTGGGCAACGGCTTCCTGGTGGTGCGCAGCGAAGGCCCGGACTGGTGGGTGGAGCAGTACGACGCCAAGGCCGCCTTCGTGCGCCGCCTGCCATTGCCGGCGCACGGTATCAGCGTGGGCGCGATCGCCTCCGAGTCCGGCCAGGACAAGGCGCTGATCAGCTACAGCGGCTGGACCACGCCGTCGCGCTGGGTGGAATACGACGGCCGCAGCGGCAGCTTGAAGACGATCTTCCAGGTCAAGCCTGCCGCCGATTATTCGAAGGTGAAGGTGCAGCGCATCGACGGCACCTCGAAGGATGGCACCAAGATTCCGGTCACCGTGCTGTCGATGCCCGGCATCACCCCCAACGGCGCGCGCCCCACCATCCTGTACAGCTACGGCGGCTTCGACATCCCGATCAAACCCGGCTTCGTGGGCGCCAACCTGGCCTGGCTGGAGCGCGGCGGCGTGCTGGCTTACGCCAACATCCGCGGCGGCAACGAGAACGGCCAGGCCTGGCATGCGCAAGGCCAGAAGCTGCACAAGCAGAACGTGTTCGACGATTTCCACGCGGCCGCGCTGGCGCTGTTCAATACCCGTTGGACCGACCGCGCCCACCTGGGCATCCTGGGCGGCAGCAACGGCGGCCTGCTGATGGGATCGCAGATCGTGCAGCATCCGGCCGATTACCGCGCCGTGGTGGCGCGCGTGGGCATCTACGACATGCTGCGCCACGAGACGGATTTCGCCAACGGCCCGTACAACGTCAGCGAGTACGGCAGCATCACCGACCCCGCGCAGTTCAAGGCCACGCTGGCGTACTCGCCGCTGCAGAACGCAAAGCCGAACACCGCCTACCCCGCCGTGCTGATGACCACCGGCGCCAACGATCCGCGCGTGGCGCCGTGGCAATCGCGCAAGTTCACCGCCGCGCTGCAGAACGCCACCTCATCGGATCAACCGATCCTGCTGCTGACCCGCATGAATGCCGGCCACGGTGTGGGCGCACCCTTCAGCCAGCGGGTGGGCGACACCGCCATCGGGCTGACCTTCTTCGCGCATGAGTTGGGGTTGCCGGCCAAATAAGGCCGTGCTCATACGGCGTCGGGGGCTTGGCTCCCGACGCCGCCGATCCAGCTTTGCTGCACGCGGTAGTCGGCATCCAGCGCCACCAGGTCGGCCTGATAACCGGCCGCGATGCGGCCGTGGCTGGCGCCCAGGCCCAGGAAATCGGCGGGGTAGGTGCTGGCCATGCGGGCGGCTTCGTCCAGCGGCAGGTGCAGCATCTCCACCGCGTTGCGCACGGCGCCGGCCATGTCCAGCGCGGAGCCGGCCAGGGTGCCGTTGGCGGTCTGGCAGACGCCGTCCTTGACGATGATGGTTTCGCCGTTGAGTTTGTACTCCGGGCTTTCGGCGCCCACCGGCGGCATCGCGTCGGTGACCAGCAGCATCTTGCCGCGGGCCTTGGCGGCGATCGCCACGCGCAGGCTGACGGGGTGCACGTGGTGGCCGTCGGCGATGATGCCGCACCAGCTTTCGGCATCGTCCAGCGCCGCGCCGACCACGCCCGGTTCGCGGCTGCCGAACGGGGTCATGGCGTTGAACAGGTGGGTGAAGCCGCGCACACCCGCGTCCAGCGCGGCGCGTGTGGTGGCGTAGTCGGCGGCGGTGTGGCCGGCGCAGACGATCACGCCGCTGGCCGCCAGGGCGCTGATGCTGGCGATGGGCATCTGGTCCGGCGCCAGCGTGATCAGCCGCACGCCACGGTGCGGCGCACACAGCAACGCCAGCTCGTCGGCATCGGGTACGCGGAAGAACTTCGGGTCGTGCACGCCCTTGCGCGCGGGCGCCAGGTAGGGGCCTTCCAGATGAATGCCCAGCAGGCCCGGCACGCCTTCGGCCAGCGCCTGCTCCACGGCCTTCAATGCCGCGCGCATCACGTCGGCGTCGTCGCTGATCAGCGTGGGCAGGAAACCGGTGGTGCCATAGCGGCGATGGCCGACGCCGATCTGGCGGATCGTCTCCACCGTGGGGGCATCGTTGAACAGCACGCCGCCGCCACCGTTGACCTGCACGTCGATGAAGCCGGGCAGCAGCGTGGCACCGGCCAGGTCATGGGTTTGCGCGTCGCGTACGCGCGGATCGGAGGCCGGCAGCACGGCGGCGATACGCGCGCCGTCGAGCAGGACGGCGACGTCATCGCGCCAGCCTTCAGGAGTGAGTACGCGACCGTTGATAAGGGCGAGAGTCATGATGGAGCCTCGATGAAGGACAGAAGATGGATGCCGGCTTCGTCCCGGCACTTCGACTTCGCCCGCTGACGCGGGCTACGCTCAGTGCGAACGGTGTTTTCCGATGCCGTCCAGGCCCTCAACCGTTCGCCCTGAGCGTAGGCCGCAGGCCGGAGTCGAAGGGCCGTTCAGCGTCGGCGCCCGGGCACGAAGCCGATCAAACCGTTTCGGTGACCTTGTTCAGATGCGGCGGCACATCCGGATTGAATCCGCGCAGCAAGGCTAGCTCGCTGGCCGCGCGGTAGAAGCTCTGGATGATCAGCAGTGGCGTGCACAGCGCGGGCAGGCCGCTGGCCACCGGCAGCGTGCCCTCGCCCTCCAGGCCCGGCGCGGCCACGAACACCTGCGCGCCGCGGTTGCGGAATTCGCGCGCCACCGCCAGCGTGCTGTCCAGCGTGTCGTCGTCCTGGGCGAAGCACAGCACCGGGAAATCCGGACCCACCAGCGCCATCGGGCCGTGCTTCACCTCGGCCGAACTGAATGCCTCGGCGTGCAGGCCGCAGGTTTCCTTGAACTTCAGCGCCGCCTCCAGCGCGATGCCCAGGCCGAAACCGCGCCCCACCACAAACAGGTTGTGCGCGCCCTTCAGGCCGTTGCTCAGCGACGACCAGTCGGCATCCCAGTTGTTGCGCAGCGCGTCAGGCAGGGCCTGCAGCGCGGTGGTCAGGGCCGGGTCGTTCTTCCAGTGGGCGCACAGGTGCAGCACGGCGGCCAGCGCGGCGATGTAGCTCTTGGTGGCGGCAACGCTGCGCTCCGGGCCGGCGTGCAGCGGGATCACCGTATCGGCGAGCTTCGCCAGCGGCGAATCCTCCACGTTGACCAGCGCCACCACGCGCGCGCCGGCCAGCTTGGCGGCCTCCGCGTTGCGCACCAGGTCGGGGCTCTTGCCCGATTGCGAAATGGCGATGAACAACGCGCCCTGCCACTGCTGCGGCGCCGCGTAGACCGAGGTCACCGACGGCGACGCCGAGGCGGTGGCGATGCCCAGCTGGGTTTCGAACACGTACTTGGCGTACGCCGCCGCGTGGTCGGAACTGCCGCGGGCGCAGGTGACGATGAAGCGCGGCGGCTGTTCGCGCAGCGATTGCGCCAGCGCGGCGATCACGCCTTCGTTGGCGGCGAACTGGCGCGCCACGACATCGGCCGTCTCGTGCGCTTCGGTGTACATCAACGTGTCGCTGGCAGCCATGTCGGTGGTTTTTCCCAAGGTAATGGATCAGTCGGTTTGCAGTTCCGCCACGAAGTCGTAGATGTCGCCGCGGTACCAGGAGCAGGTGAACTCGACCACGCGGCCGTCATCCAGAAAGCTGCGCCGCTCGATGTTGAGCCCGGCGCTGCCCGCGGAAACGTGCAGCAGGCGCGCCTGATGGGCGTTCAGCGACACCGCGCGCAAGCGCTGCAGTGCGCGTCGCGGGCGGGCGTTGAAGCGTTCCAGCGCCTCGTACAACGAGTCGCTGACCAGCATCGGGTCGGGCAGCAGGCTGGCCGGCACGGCGCTGCGCTCGATCGCCAGCGGTTCGTCCTGGCCGTAACGCACGCGGTGCAGCCGCGCCACGATCGAACCGGGCGAGAGGTTCAGCGCCATCGATTCTTCCGGCGTCACCTCGCCCAGGCTGCGCTCGAAGAATTCGGAGCGCGGCGACAGCCCGCGCTCGCGCAGATCCTCGGTGAAGCTGGTCAGGCGCGACATCGGTTTCACGATGCGCTCGGCCACGAAGGTGCCGGCGCCGTGGCGTTGATGCAGCAGGCCGTCTTCAACCAGCCCGGCGATCGCCTTGCGCACGGTGACGCGCGACAGTTTCAGCGTCTGCGCCAGGTCGCGTTCGCTGGGCAGGGTCTGCCCCGGCTCGATGCCGCGGCGCTCCACGATGTTGCGGATCGCGCGGCGCAGGCGCAGATACGCCAGCGGTTGATAGACGGCCGGATCGTTGCAGATCCGCTGATATTCGAGTGCCAGGGCGCTTTCCATAGTTACGAAAGATACCAATAGCGAACCAGTTAGACAACTTCGCCGCCTTTGGCAGGTAATGAGGGCCTGCATGGCGTGGGTGGGCATGATTTCCGAAGTTGGTGGGCTTTGTCCACCCTGCGCAGCCGTTTGGCGGGGGAACTGGTGCGCTGTGGTATTCCACTGGTATGATCGGCGCCGAACCGCGTGGGCGACCCCGTTCGTCCATTTCCCTAACTGCTTGCTGTCGTTGAGGTGAAGGCGTGACTGTGATTTCCCTGCCGGTCGAACCGTTCGACCTGGTCATTTTCGGTGGTACCGGCGACCTTGCCCTGCGCAAACTGCTGCCGGCTCTTTTTCATCGCTTCGTGGACGGCCAGATCCCGGCCAGCAGCCGCATCATCGGCGTGGCCCGCGAAGTGCTCGACGACGACGGTTACCGCGCCTCGCTGCGCAAGACGCTGAACGCGCTGGCCGGCAGCGAGCCGGCCAAGGTCGACCAGTTCCTGCAGCAGGTCGGTTACCGCCCGCTGGATGCGCGCAAGGACGCCGGCTGGGACGACTTCGCGGCGCTGATCGGCGAGCAGCCCGACCACGTGCGGGTGTTCTACCTTTCCACCTCGCCGGACCTGTTCGTTGACCTGTGCGCCCGCCTGGGCCAGTACGGGCTGAACGAGGGCAAGTCGCGCGTGGTGCTGGAAAAGCCCATCGGCCGCAGCCTGGAAAGCGCCAACCGCATCAACGACGACGTGGGCCGCGTGTTCAACGAATCGCAGACCTTCCGCATCGACCATTACCTCGGCAAGGAGACGGTGCAGAACCTGCTGGCGCTGCGCTTCGGCAACGTGCTGTTCGAGCCGCTGTGGAACTCCGCCCATATCGACCACGTGCAGATCACCGTGGCCGAAACGCTGGGCCTGGGCCGTCGTGCCGGTTATTACGACCATGCCGGCGCGCTGCGCGACATGGTGCAGAACCACATCCTGCAGCTGCTGTGCATGGTGGCGATGGAGCCGCCGTCGTCGCTGTCGCCCGACGCGGTGCGCAACGAGAAGCTGAAGGTGCTGAACGCGCTGAAGCCGATCGACGCCAGCAACGCCAGCCAGCTCACCGTGCGCGGCCAGTACCGCGCCGGCGTGGCCGAGGGCGCCAGCGTGCCCGGTTACCTCGATGAACTTGAGAACCACCAGTCCAACACCGAAACCTTCGTGGCGCTGAAGGCGGAAATCGCCAACTGGCGCTGGGCCGGCGTGCCGTTCTACCTGCGCACCGGCAAGCGGCTGCCCAGCCGCGTGTCGGAAATCGTGGTGGCGTTCAAGCCGGTGCCGCATTCCATCTTCGACGCGTCCGCCGGCCCGGTGGTGCAGAACCGCCTGGTGCTGCGCCTGCAGCCGGACGAGGGCGTGAAGCTGTGGCTGAGCATCAAGCACCCCGGCCCCGGCGGCTTGCGTCTGCGCCACGTGCCGCTGGACATGAGTTTTGCCGAGGCATTTGGCGTACAACAGCCGGATGCGTACGAGCGCCTGCTGCTCGACGTGGTGCGCGGCAACCCCACCCTGTTCATGCGTCGCGACGAGGTGGAGGCCGCATGGAAGTGGGCCGATCCGATCCTGGCTGCCTGGGCCGGCAGCAACGAGTCGCCGCGTCCGTATGCGGCCGGCAGTTGGGGCCCCAGCGCCGCAGTGGCATTGATCGAGCGCGATGGCCGCACCTGGCACGAAGACAACGATTGATCCGCGGGCGTTCGCGCCCTTGTTCCCATCCCTAGCGCCGCCGTTGCGCGGCGCCCTCTTGATGCCATGTCTTCCATACTGAACGTCACCACCCACAGTTTCACCGATTGCAAGGCGCAGGCCGCGGCGCTGGCCGAGCGCATCGCCGGCCACCTGCGCGAGGGGATCGACCAGCGCGGCAGCGCCGTGCTGGCCGTCTCCGGCGGCAGCACGCCGAAGGATCTTTTCGCCCGTCTCTCGCGTGAATCGCTGGACTGGGCCCGCGTGCACATCACCCTGGTCGACGAGCGCTGGGTGCCGGACACCGACGAGCGCTCCAACGCCCGGCTGGTCAAGGCAACGCTGTTGCAGAACGCCGCCAGCGCGGCGCAGTTCGTGCCGCTGTACACCGGCGCGGAAAGCCCGGAGGCGGGCCTTGCCGAGGCCAACGCGCGCATCGACGCGCTGCCGCATCCGTTCGATGCGGTGGTGCTGGGGATGGGCGATGATGGCCATACCGCCTCGTTCTTCCCCGGCGGCGATCACCTGGCCGAGGCGCTTGATCTGGACGGCCAAACGCGGGTGTTGCCGATGCGCGCGCCCGGCGCGGGCGAGCCGCGCATCACGCTGAGCCTGCCGGCCGTGCTCGATACCCGGGCGCTGTACCTGCTGGTGACCGGCGCCACCAAACGCGACGTGCTGGCCGATGCCAGGCTGGGTCTGGGGGCCGCGCAACATTATCCGGTGCGCAGCGTGCTGGCCCAGACCCGCGCACCGCTGTCCGTCTATTGGTGCCCTTGACGGTCACACCCGCGGGCTTCGCCCTGATCGCCACTGCCAACGAACGCAAATGGCCGCCGCAACCGGCCGACATCCACGGAGTTTTGTCATGAGTACGCTGCACCCCGTCATTGCCGAAGTCACCCAGCGCATCATCGAGCGCAGCCGCCCCACGCGCAGTGCCTACCTGGCACGCATCGACGAGGCCAGCGGCAAGGGCGTGTATCGCCATCGCCTGGGCTGCAGCAACCTGGCGCACGCCTTTGCCGCCAGCGGCGAGGACAAGGTCGCGTTGCGCGGCACCGTCACGCCGAACGTGGGCATCGTCACCTCGTACAACGACATGCTCTCCGCGCACCAGCCGTATGAACCGTACCCCGAACAGATCCGCCAGGCCGCGCGCCTGGTCGGTGCGGTGGCGCAGGTGGCCGGCGGCGTGCCGGCGATGTGCGATGGCGTGACCCAGGGCCGCGCGGGCATGGAGCTGTCGCTGTTCTCGCGCGAGGTGATTGCGATGGCCACCGCGGTGGCGTTGTCGCATGACACCTACGACGCGGTGCTGATGCTCGGCATCTGCGACAAGATCGTGCCCGGCCTGATCACCGCGGCGCTCACTTTCGGCCACCTGCCGACCATCTTCGTGCCCGCCGGCCCGATGACCAGCGGCCTGTCGAACGACAAGAAATCCAAGGTGCGCCAGGCCTACGCCGAGGGCAAGGCCACACGCGAGGAGCTGCTGGAAGCCGAGTCGGCCGCCTACCACGCGCCCGGCACCTGCACGTTCTACGGCACCGCCAACTCCAACCAGATGCTGATGGAGATCATGGGCCTGCACCTGCCCGGCTCCAGCTTTGTCACGCCCAACACGCTGCTGCGCGACGCGCTGACCCGCGCCGCCGTGTATCGCGCCGTGGCGATCACCGCGCTGGGCGAGGAATACACGCCGATCGGCCACCTCGTCGACGAGCGCACCATCGTCAACGGCGTGATCGGCCTCAATGCCACCGGCGGCTCCACCAACCACCTGCTGCACCTGGTGGCGGTGGCGCGCGCGGCCGGCATCATCCTCACGCTGGAGGATTTCGACGCCATTTCGGCGGTGGTGCCGCTGCTGGCGCGGGTCTACCCCAACGGCAGCGCCGACGTGAACCACTTCCACCAGAGCGGTGGCATGCCGTTCCTGATCGGCTCCCTGCTCGACGCCGGCCTGCTGCACGGCGACGTGCGCACGGTGTGGGGCGAAGGCATGGCGCCGTACCGCCGCATGCCCGCGCTGGACGCCGACGGCAAGCTGGTCTGGAACGAGGTCGTGGCCAGCAGCAACCTGGACGTGTTGCGCCCCGCCGCCGAGCCGTTCCGTGCCGATGGTGGCCTGCGCGTGCTCAAGGGCAACCTCGGCCTGTCGGTGATCAAGGTGTCCTCGGTGCCCGCCGACTGCATGGTGGTCGAGGCGCCCGCGGTGGTCTTCAACGACCAGGAGGAAATGCTGGCCGCGTTCAACCGTGGCGAGCTGGAGCGCGATCTGGTGGCGGTGGTGCGTTTCCAGGGCCCCAAGGCGATCGGCATGCCCGAGCTGCACAAGCTCACCCCGCCGCTGGGCGTGCTGCAGTCGCGCGGTTTCCACGTGGCGCTGGTCACCGACGGGCGCATGTCCGGTGCCTCCGGCAAGATTCCCGCCGCGATCCACGTGACGCCCGAGGCGATCGACGCCGGCCCGCTGGGCAAGCTGCGCGACGGCGACGTGATCCGGCTCGACGCCATCGCTGGTACGCTGGAGGCGAAAGTCGACGCCGCCGAATGGGCCGCCCGCCCGCAGGCCGTGGCCGACCTCAGCGCCCATCACAGCGGCATGGGCCGCGAGCTGTTCGCGATGATGCGCAATGCCGTGGGTGGCGCCGATACGGGCGTTACCGTGTTCGGCACGCAAGACCGCCACCACGCGGCCGATCTCTGAACCCGCGCCGGCGCACTGCGCCGGCACCACCGATACAAACGGATGCCATCGACCATGACATTGCAGGAAACGCGACAACAGAAGCTGGCCACGATTCTCAAGCTCGCCCCGGTGGTACCGGTGGTGATCATCGACGACGTCAACCATGCGGTGCCGATGGCACGCGCGCTGGTGGCCGGCGGCATTCGCACGATCGAAGTCACCTTGCGCACGCCGGCCGCGATGGATGCGGTTCGCGCCATCGTCGCCGAGGTCAAGGAAGCCGTGGTCGGCGTGGGCACGGTGCTGCGCGGCGGCCAGCTGGAAACCGCCCGCCTGGCCGGCGCGCATTTCGCCGTCTCCCCCGGCACCTCGCCGCGCCTGCTCGATGCGGCCGACGACAACGAACTGCCGCTGCTGCCCGGCGTGGCCACCGCCAGCGAGGCAATGGCCCTGCTCGAGCGCGGCTATGAACACCTGAAGCTGTTTCCCGCGGTACCGGTGGGCGGCGCCAAGCTGCTCGCCGCCTGGGCCAGCCCGCTGCCGCAGATCCATTTCTGCCCCACCGGCGGCATCAACCTCAGCAACGCGATCGACTTCCTGAAGCTGACCAACGTGGTCTGCGTGGGCGGCTCCTGGCTGACGCCGGCGGACAAGATGGCACGCGGCGACTGGGCCGGCATCGAGCAACTGGCGCGCGAAGCCGCCGCACTGAAGTAAGCCGTATTGCAGGAACCTGTAGGAGCGACTTCAGTCGCGACGCTCTTGTTTGTGTGGCCTTGGAAACCTCAGGCCAAAAGCAAAAGCATCGCGACTGAAGTCGCTCCTACATGGGTCTTTGTGCCGTCGGGACATTCCGTTGATCGACGTCTTTCTCGCCATCGCATGCAGCGTGCTGGTCTCGGCGCTGCTCAAGCTCGCCCGCCGCTTCGAGGTGGATGTGGGCCAGGCGATCGCATGGAATTACGCGGTTGCCAGCGTACTCGTGGCGTTGATGCTGCAACCGGACACTTCCGTCCTGCGCAACGTGGCCGTGCCGTGGCTGGCGCTGATCGGCCTGGGCCTGCTGCTGCCGACCATCTTCCTGGCCCTGGGCGCCTCGGTGCGCCACGCCGGCATCGTGCGCAGCGATGCGGCGCAGCGCCTGTCCCTGCTGCTGTCGTTGCCGGCGGCGTTCGTGTTCTTCGGCGAATCGCTGCGCCCGGCCGCCGCGGTCGGCATCGTGCTGGGTCTGCTGGCGCTGGCGGCGATGCTGTGGCGGACGTCGCCATCGCCCGCCACATCCGCAGCCGCCAACGCCGCACGCTGGCTTTACCCGCTGCTGGTGCTGGCCGGTTTCGGCGTCATCGACATCCTGTTCAAGCGCGTGGCGCAAGCCGGCGTGCCGCTGGCCACCTCGTTGCAGGCGATGTTCGCGCTGGCCCTGCCAGTGGCATTTGCCCTGGCGTTGTGGCGCCGCTGCCGCGGCGGTGCCCGTTTCACCGCGCGCAACCTGCTCGGCGGCGTGCTGCTGGGGCTGTTCAACTTCGGCAATATCCTGTTCTACCTGCGCGGCCATCGCGCGTTGCCGCAACACCCGGCGCTGGTCTTCGCCAGCATGAACATCGGCGTGGTGGCACTGGGCGCACTGGTCGGCGTACTGCTGTTCCGCGAGCGGCTGAGCCGGCTCAACCTGGCCGGCGTGCTGCTGGCGGCGCTGGCGATCGGTTGCATCGCCCGCGTGTAAGAGCACATCGCGGGGCACGAATCGAAACGAAAAGTATCGTCTGAACCCGTTTCATGCCGGGTTTTCCGCCGGCCTGGTTCACGCACACTTTGGGCATGAACGGTGCCCACCATGCGTAGCAAGCTCTTCGTCCCCGGGGTGCGCCCGGAGTTGTTCGCCAAGGCACTGGCCGGCGACGCGGACGCGCTCTCGTTCGATCTGGAGGATTCCGTCCCCGTCGAGGCCAAGGACATGGCGCGTGGAGCGGTGGTGCAGTGCCTGCGTTCGGAGGCTGCGCGGGTGTCAGGCAAGATCCTGATCGTGCGCAGCAATGCGCTGGACTCGGCGCATGGCGAGGCCGACTTGCTGTCGTTGGCTGGCACCGGCGTGGACATGGTCAATCTGCCCAAGGTCGAGCGCGTCGATGAGGTGCTGGCGGCGGTGGCACTGCTGGAGCGTGCTGAATCGATGCAGGGCGTGGGTCCGCCGATTCGCTTGTTGCTGACGATCGAGACGCCATGCGGGTTGCGTCGGGCGGCGCAGCTGGCCAGCGCGCATCCTCGCGTGGCCGGCCTGCAGTTGGGGCTGGCCGACCTGTTCGAGCCACTGGGCATCGACCGCCGCGATCCGGCCAACCTGCACGCCGTGCTGTTCGAGCTGCGGGTCGCGGCCGGCATGGCCGACGTGTTCGCCTGCGATGGGGCTTTTGCGGATCTGAGTGATGACGCAGCCTTCCGCGTGGAGGCGCTGATGGCGCGGCGGCTGGGCTACATTGGCAAGAGTTGCATCCATCCGCGCCAGGTGCCGCTGGCCAACGACGTGTTTCGCGCCAGCGCCGACGAGATTGCCAGAGCGCGGCGCATCGTCGAGGCGGCGGACCGGGCGGCGGCCGAGGGCAGGGCCGCCTTCGTCGTCGATGGGCAGATGATCGATCCACCTTTCGTCAAGCGCGCGCAGGCGATGCTCGCCAGCGTGCGCGAGACGGATGGGGGCTCCAATGAACCGCTTTCCTAGGCGGCGCGTGGTTTTCGCGAAACCCGGTTTCGTGCCACCGACGTCGATACGCATAGCCGCATGCGCCTGCATGGTGGTTCGAGGTTGAAATCGTGCGCATGAGTTTCCCGTTGTCCGCTCGTTCCCGTTTCCCCGTGGCGGTTTTGCTGCGGCGCTGGCTGTTGCTGCTGCTTTGCCTGATGGCGGCGCCATGCGCGGCGGAAAGCCTGACGTCGGCCAAACCGGTCGCGCTGCCGCCGCTGGCCACGCAAGCGACGCTCAGCGCGGTGGTGACGGTGGACCAGCGGCCTGTGGCGATCACCACCGACGGCGTCTGGGTGCTCGACGCTGATCGCGCCGCGTGGACGCGCTCGGCGTGGCAACCGACGGGTACGGTGCAGGCCGCAGTCGGCAACGGTACGCGGGCGTTCGTGTTGTCGGGCGAGGGTGGCTCGGTCGATCAGGTATCCCGACTTGCGTTCACCAACGGCCAGCTCGGTGCACGCACCTTGCCGCCGCTGCCGCGTCCACTGCGGCACGCACGAGGCACCTTGCAGGGTGATGACCTGTTTGTCGCCGGTGTGGCGGCGGATGGTACGTCGGCCCTGCTGCAGATCCTGCCGGATACGGCGAACGCGTCATGGCTGGTGCACGCTGGCTGGAGCGGCGGTGGTGATCCGGTCTCGCTGACGGCGCAGACCCGGGGACTGTTCCTGGTACTGCCGGGGGCGGTCGATGCGCCTGATCGGCTGCTTCGCTGGAGCGCCGAAGCGGGCTGGGAGTCGCGCGCCGAGGTGCCCGGCACGGTGCTGGCGAACTCCGGCCGTGCGATCGGCCAGGCTCACGTCATCTACCTCGTTGCCGACGCCGCGGGCACCCGCCAGTTGATGACCTTCCAGACGATTACGAGCGCTTGGGCCGTGCTGCCGGGCGTCCGCCCCGCGCAGGCGACAGCCGCCGCCAGCTGGGGCGATGGTGTGCTGTGGGCACAGCCGGCCGATGACGGCCAGATCGTGTTCGAGGCCGCCGAGGTGGCCGCGGGCAGCCAGCTGCTGAAATGGCTGGACTGGCTGGTGATCGTCGTCTACCTCGGCATGATGTTCGGCATGGGGCTGTACTTTTATCTGCGCGAAAAGCGCAACTCCACCGCCGACTTCTTCGTCGGCGGGCGCAGCATTCCGTTCTGGGCCGCCGGCGTCAGCCTGTACGCCACCAACACCAGTTCGATCAGTTTCATCGCGATCCCGGCCAAGGCATTCGAGACCAACTGGCAGTACATGACCAACAACCTCATCGCCGTGCTCGGGCTGATGTTTGTGGCGGTGTGGATCGTGCCGCTGCTGCGCCGACTGGATCTGATGTCGGTGTTCTCGTATCTGGAAACGCGCTTCCACCCGGCCATTCGCATGCTGGCCAGTGCGTTGTGCATCGTGATGCAGATCGGCAGCCGCATGAGCGTGGTGCTGTTCCTGCCTGCGCTGGCGATCGCCACCATTACCGGTATCGACGTGGTCTGGAGCGTGCTGCTGATGGGTGTGGTCACCATCATCTACACCGCGCTGGGCGGCATGAAGGCAGTGATCTGGACCGACTTCGTGCAGGTACTGGTGATCATGGGCGGCGCGCTGTTCGCGATCGGCTTCATCGTCTATCACATCAACGGCGGCTTCGAGGAGTTCTACGCGGTGGCCGCGGCGGAGAACAAGACCCGGCTGTTCGACTTCAGCTTCGACCTGACCAAGGCCACCGTGTGGGGCTTCATCTTCCTGGTGGTGTTCGACGTGGTGTTGACCTTCCCCAAGGATCAGGTGCTGATGCAGCGCACGCTGTCGACCAAGTCCGACAAGGAGGCGGGCCGTTCGATCTGGGCGTTCGCGGCGATCATGATCCCCGGCGGCTTCATCTTCTACTCGATCGGCACGGCGCTGTTCGTGTATTACAAGTCGCACCCGGAGCGGCTCGACCCGTTGCTGCCGATCGACGCCACCTTCCCGCTGTTCATCGCCGCCGAGCTGCCGATGGGTGTCACCGGGCTGATCATCGCGGGCATCTTCGCCGCGGCGATGTCGACCCTGTCCAGCATCATGAACAGCGTGTCGACGCTGGCCTCGGTGGATTTCTACGAGAAGCTGGTGAAGAAGCCGAACCCCGCCACCAGCGTGCGCTTCGCCGAGATCGCCACCGTGGTCACCGGTTTGATCGCCATCGGCGTGTCGCTGCTGTTGTCGCGTTACGACATCCACTCGCTGTTCGACGTGTCGATCGAACTGGCCGGCCTGCTCGGTGGCGGTTTCGCCGGGGCCTACACGCTGGGGATGTTCACCCGCCGGGCCAATTCGCCGGGTGTGGCCATCGGCGTGGGTTCGAGCATCGTGCTGACCACCTGGGCGTGGTCGATGAGCCTGGTGCATCCGTATTTCTATCTCGCCATCTCGATCATGTTGTGCATCGTGATCGGTTACGTGGCGAGCCTGTTTTTCCCGCCGCCGACCCGCTCACTGGACGGCTTGACCATCTTTTCCCGGTCGGATGTGAATCGTGCGACGCCCGCGTCGAACGAGACATAACGCCGCACCTCGGTGCGGTTGCCCGGGTAGCCGGCGATGCTGGGCAGGTGCATGCCTGCCCGGCTCCCCGCCCCAACCTGCGCCCGGCGCTGAGTGAAACGATGTGGATACCCAATTCCTCCATACCTTTGTCACCGTGGTCAATTGCGGCTCGATGGCGGCCGCATCGCGCGTACTGAACATCACGCCGGCGGCGGTGGCGCAGCAGATCCGTACGCTGGAACGCGAAATCGGCGTACCGCTGATCGCCCGCGCCGGGCGCACCGTATGCATCACCGAAGAAGGCTCGCGCATCCTGCAGCGCGCCCGTGACATGCTGCGCGACGTGGCCGACCTGCGCAGCGTGGCCAACAGCAGCGCGGTATCGGGCGAGCTGAAGCTGGGGGCCTGTCCCACGGCGCTGGCCGGCATGCTGCCGGACATCTTCGCGCGGATGGTGGAGAAGTTTCCGCAGATCAACGTATTCATCAGACCGGGCTATTCGGCGGACCTGTATCGCACCGTGGAAAGCGGCGAACTGGATGCGGCGATCGTGCTGCAGGCGCCGTTTGCGCTGCCCAAGACCTGCGACTGGCAGTTGCTGCGCGAGGAGCCGCTGGTGGTGCTGGCACCGGCCAGCATGGCCGGACGCGATCCGCATGAGCTGCTCGCCACCGAGCCGTTGATTCGCTATGACCGCAACCAGTGGGGCGGCCGCCAGGCCGACGAGTACCTGCGCGCGGTGGGCATCGTGCCGCAGGAGCGCTTCGAGCTGAATGCACTGAACGCGATCGCGGTGATGGTGGACCGCGGCCTCGGCGTATCGCTGGTACCCGACTGGGCGCCGCCCTGGCCCGAAGGCCTGCAACTGGTGCGCATGCCGGTGCCGCAGATCTGCGTGCCACGGCGCATCGGCATCGTGTGGTCGCGCGCCACCGTGCGTATCAGCCTCGTCACCGTGCTGCTGCAGGAGAGCCTGGCCGTGATGAAGGCCGCCGCAAGCCGGCCCCGCGCCAGCTGATCGACCTCCCGCTGTCGCCAGCCTCGATCCATGCGCTGGCACGCGTGGTCCGCGGCCGCGGCGTAAGCAACAAAAACTAGAGTCTGAACATACCCGCAGGCGGTTCTACCCGCAGGGCGCACTCCATAAGCTCAAAACAGTGCCGGTGTTGCAGATCAGGCACTGCCAAAGGGCAAGCGGTGGGGGCTTTCATCCGCGCCGCAGTACGTCGATCGGGGGAGTCGCGTGTCCACAACAGCGTCTCTGCAACCAACCAACAACTAGAGACAACACATCATGAAACAGATACCTGCCGCTCTCGGTTGTCTGCTGCTGGCATCGGCCATCAGCGCCAGCCTGCATGCGCAGCAAGTCACAGCAGCGGATACCACCGACACCCGCGCCGAAGAAACGCAGGCCAGGAAAGCGGCGGCCGCACAGGAAGCCGTCGAGCTCGGTGCCGTCACGGTCACCACCGGTACCCGCACGGCTACTGCCATCGACAAGATCCCCGGCGCCATCACAGTGGTTTCGAAGGCCGAGGTGGAGCGCACGTTGACGTTGACCGAGGACGCCACCGCCGTGCTGGCGCGCACCGTGCCCGGCTATTCCGAAGCCTCGCAGGCGATGAGCAACTCCGGCGAGACCTTGCGCGGACGCATCGCGCTGCGCCTGTTCGACGGCATCCCGCAGGGCTCGCCGCTGCGCGAGGGCAATCGCAACGGCACCTTCACCGACATGGGCGTGATCGGCCGCATCGAGGTGATCAATGGTCCATCTGCGGCCGAGGGCATTGGCGCGGCCGGCGGCATCATCAACTACATCTCCAAGGTGCCAACCAAAAAGGGCCACGAAACCACGCTGAACACGCGTTACAGCTCGCAGTTCGGCTCCGATAGCGGCCAGTACAAGGTCGGCGTCACCCACGCCTACAAAGGCGACGCCGGCGATGCGTTGCTGAGTGCCTCGTACATCGATCGCGGCATCTCCTATGACGGCAACGGTCGCCGTATCGGCATGAATACCAGCGGCTCGACGTCCGATTCGACCGCCAAGAACCTGTTCCTGAAAGGCGGCTACAACTTCGGCACGGACGAGGAACAGCGCATCCAGGCCAGCTACAGCAAATTCAAGATTGCCGGCAAAGCCAATTACATCCAGGTCGAAGGTTGCCGTTTCGACCCGGTCGAATGCCCGGTACCCACCACCAACACATCCGAGCGCGGTTCGATCGACGGCTCCAGGTCCGAGTTCAACGACTTCACCCAGATCTCGGCCAATTACAGTCACCGCAATCTGTTCGGCGGCATCTTCACCGCTGACGCCTACTGGGCCGACCAGGCCATGCGCTACATCCCCGAGAACGGCTCGGATCGACAGGTGGTGAAGCCCGCCCCGCCGGAGAGTGAACGCATCTTCGACCAATCCGAAATTACCTCGAAGAAGAAGGGCCTCCGTACTTCGTGGACCCGCGGCGACCTGTTCAGTGCCGAAGGCCTGCAGTTGCGCGTGGGTGTGGATGTAGTCGAAGACGTGGCCGCGCAGCGCCTCGCGCTGACCAACCGCGTCTGGGTACCGCCGATGGAATACACCAGTGTGGCGCCGTACGCGCAGCTGACCTGGGACGTGGGCCCGTTGACCCTCAGCGGCGGCGTGCGTCGCGAGGACGGCGAACTGCACGTGGACAGCTACGTCACCACGGCTTACCGCAACAGCGTGTCCGTGGAGGGCGGCGGCCTCAACTACGTCGAGAACATGACCAACCTCGGCGCGATCTGGCGCTTCAACGACGAGTGGTCGGCATTCGTTTCCTACGGCGAGGGTTTCGGCCTGCCCAACATCGGTATACCGCTGCGCAACATCAGCGAGCCGGGCCAGTCGGTGAGCCGCATCAAGGACCTGCAGGCGATCATCGTCACCAACCGGGAGATCGGCTTCAACTGGCGCGGTGAACAGGGCTCGCTGGGCATGTCGTACTACGACAGCAAATCGCCGTTCGGCTCATCGCTGTCGGTGGATGCGGAAACCGACGACTTCGTTCTCACCCGTGCGCCAACCCGTATCAAGGGCCTGGAGTTCAGCAGCGGCTGGACCTTCAACGACGAATGGAAGGCGACCCTGCTGTACTCGCGCATCCGCGGCAAGACGGAGTATTACGAAGGCAGCGGCATGGTGAAGGACATGGGCGTGCTGGATATCAGCCCGGACAAGGTCGTCGCGTCGGTGAGCTGGAACTTCCTGCCCGAGGCCAACCTGACCCTGGGTGCGACCAAGCTGCTCAGTCGCGATCTGCGCGGTGTCTTCGCAGGTGCCAACGGCGAGACCTACGAGAATGAGGAGAACACCCACGGCTATACCCTGGTCGACTTGGGCGTCAACTACCAGACCGAAAGCATTGGCAAGTTCTCGCTGGGCGTCGACAACCTGTTCAACAAGCAATACGTGCTGAGCTGGTCGCAGTTGCCGGGCTGGCAGAACTTCTGGGCCGGTCGTGGCCGGGTGGTTTCCCTGAGCCACTCGATCACATTCTGATGTCCACGTTGTGAGCCGAAAGCCGTGTCCGTCCTGCGGATGCGGCTTTCGCTTGTGCGGTGGGTGCCGGCCTTCGCGGACACAACCCGTGCAAACTTCTGAATATAGCTGCGGGTGGTTTTATGCATCTCTCGCAGCACCTACGCTCGAAGGCACGATCGGGCGGCAACGACACTTCTGCCGGATATCGGAACCTCACTGACAAGTTCTATATCCTGAGTTTCCGCAACCATCGGCAATGACAACAAGACATGTCCGGCCGCGGTCGGGCGTTCTCGCCGAGGCACCCGGTCACGTCCTGACCGGCGCCAACCCGGCAGATGGCCCCGGTAGTCATGAGGGTGGCCGGTCGGTTCGGCTGGCCACCCGGTTTTCGCAGTGCGAGGTGTTCCATGTTCCGGTTTGCAGCGACTCTGTTCGGCGCCATCCCCCTCCTCATGGCGGTTGTCCATGCGGATGTGGCGTCGGCAGAGGCGTTGCCTCGGGCCGGGGCGTCCTCGCACGGCTTTTCCGCACCGCGCCTGCAACGTCTGCATGGTTTCATGCAGCAGACCGTCACTCCGGGCGGTTACCTGGGAGCGGTGACGTTGGTGATGCGCGATGGCGAGGTGGTGGATTACCGCGCCTATGGCCATCGCGATCTGGCGCGGCATGCGCCCATGCAGAAGGATTCGATCTTTCGCATCTATTCGATGACCAAGACGGTTGCTTCCGTGGCCGTGTTGATCCTGCTGGAAGAAGGCAGGATCGGTCTGAACGATCCGGTGGCGCGCTACCTGCCCGAGTTCGCCACGATGCAGGTGGCCACCGGCACGGCGAAAGCGCCCACGCTGCGACCGGCGGCCGGCCCGATCACCATTCGCCAGTTGCTGACCCACACCGCCGGCTTCCCGGCCGGCCTGCCCGGCGACGATGCCGCCGCGATGCTGGCCACGCGCAGCGATCCGCAGGCGGCCACCGATCTTCGCGATTTCGTGCAACGACTCGGCCGCGCCCCGCTGGCCGCCGATCCGGGCGCGCGCTTCGGTTACGATGGCGCCGGGCTGGAAGTGCTGGCGCGGCTGGTGGAGGTGGTGGGCGGGATGCCGTTCGAGGCGTTCTTGCAGCAGCGCATCCTCGATCCGCTGCAGATGCGCGATACCGGTTTCAGCGTGCCGGCGGCGCAGCGCCATCGCGTGGTGGATATCACCACCATGGGCGAACGCGGCCAGCTGGTGCTCGATGACGGCCCCTCGGCGATGCAACCGGGCGCACGCCTGCGACCCTACGCCAGCGCGGCCGGCGGCCTGTATTCCACCGCCGCCGATTACGCCCGCTTCTGCCAGATGCTGCTCGATGGCGGCAGCCTCGGTGACGTCTCGATTCTTGGCCGCAAGACGGTCGAGCTGATGATGACGAACCAGTTGCTGCTCGATCCGCCGGTAACCCAGTTCAGCGACGCCGAAGGCTTCGGGCTGGGTGGCTACGTGGTGATCGATGCGGCACGGCGCGGGCAGCTGGGTTCGCCCGGCCAGTTCGGCTGGTCGGGCGCGGCGTCGACCAGTTACACCATCGATCGGCACGAACGCCTGATTGCGATCGTGATGCTGCAGCACCTGCCGCGCAGCGATATCGACAACGACCTGCCGCGGATCAGCCGGCCCTTCTACAACCTCGTCTACCAGGCCCTCGTTCCATGACTACTCCCGCTCGCGACAGCATTCTGGTGATGGGTTCGGCCAACCTCGATTACGTGGTGCGCGTGCCGCACGTGCCGGCACCGGGCGAAACCGTGCTGGGCTGCGGCGTACAGATGTTTCCCGGTGGCAAGGGCGCCAACCAGGCGGTGGCTTGCGCCCATGCCGGCGGTGCGGCGACGCGCATGCTGGTGGCGTTGGGCGACGATGCCAACGCGCGATCGATCGAGGAGTCGCTGCGCGCCGCCGGCGTGCGTGCCAGCGTGGCGCGAGCTTACGGCCAACCTAGCGGCATGGCCTTCATCTGCCTGGCCGACAATGCCGAGAACGCCATCACGGTGGCACCCGGTGCCAACGAGTTTCTGCAGGCCAGCCATCTGCCGCCGCTGCACGACGTCAGCCATCTGCTGCTGCAATTGGAGACGCCGCTGGATACCGTCGTTGCCAGCGCCTTGGCCGCCCGTGCGGCCGGCGTCACCGTGCTGCTGAACGCGGCCCCGGCGCAGGCGCTGCCGGCCAATCTGCTGGCCAGCGTGGATGTGCTGATCGTCAACGAAGGCGAGCTGGCGGCGATCAGCGGCCACGCCGGCAGCGTGGCCGAGGCGCTGGCACGGGTCGACGTGCCCTGCGTGATCGTCACCCTCGGCGCACGCGGTTGCCTGGCGCGACGCGGCAACGAGACCTTCCTGCAGCCGTCATTCCCGATCGAGCCGGTCGACACCACCGCCGCCGGCGATACCTTCTGTGGCGTGCTGGCCGCAGCCCTGGGCCAGGGCGACGCGCTGCCGCTGGCCCTGCGTCGCGCCAGTGCCGCCGCCGCGCTGGCCTGCACCCGGCTCGGCGCGCAAGCGAGCATCCCCGCGCGCACCGAGGTCGATGCCTTCCTGCAGGCACGTCCCGCCGCGGCCTCCACCTCCCCTGATCACGTCGCGCTGGCGGCGTATTGCGGCCTGACGTGATCCTCCCATTGCTTGCAGTGATCCGCCCATGAACAGCGACATCGACCCTTTCCGCTCCGCTCCTGACGCGTCCGCCGGCGAATCGCAGCTGCCCGTCGCGATCGAGTACAAGTTCTCCCACGTCACCACCGGCCGCTACCTGCCCACCCCGGGCAAGATGCCGGGCTGGCCGTTTGCCGACATCGGTGAATGGAAGATGGACGTGGCCGCCAGCGCCGACGACTGGGTGCGCGAAGTGCGCGACTGGCGCCGTGAGCATCTGGTGCGCATCGGCTACAACGACAGCTACTACCGTCGCCCGGAACTGCAGTGGGCGCAGCGCAATTTCGTGCACGCGCAGATGATGGTCGAGGATCGCTACTTCCACGATCCCGTCGCCGGCAAGTACACCGTCGATCGCTATCTCGATGACCTGATCGCACGCTTTGGCGGCATCGACAGCGTGTTGATCTGGTTCGTCTACCCGAACATCGGCATCGACGACCGCAACAAGACCGACCTGGGCCGCGACCTGCCCGGCGGCATCGAAGGCCTGCGCGGTGCGGTGGCCGATTTCCATCGTCGCGGCGTGAAAGTCTTTCTGCCGACGATGCCGTGGGATCACGGCACCCGCGAACCTGAGAAAAGCGACTGGGACACGATGGCTGAACTCGCCAAGACCGTCGGCGCCGACGGCGTCAATGGCGACACCTACAACGGTGTACCGCGCGCCTTCGTGGATGCGGGCGACGCCATCGGCCATCCGCTGGTGGTGCAGCCGGAGTCGACCATCAGTGCCTCCGAACACCTGATCTGGAACGTGCAGAGCTGGGGCAAGAAAGCGCCCAACACCCTGGTGCCGCCAGTGTCCAAGTGGAAGTGGCTGGAGCCGCGCCACATGGTCAACTACGAAAACCGCTGGGGCCGCGACCGCACCCATGACCTGCAATACATCTTCTTCAATGGCATCGGCTACAACGCCTGGGAAAACATCTGGGGCATCTGGAACCAGTTCACACCGCGCAATGCCGAGGCGCTGCGCCGTATCGCCACCCTGTATCGCCAGTTCGCGCCGCTGCTGGTCAGCATGGACTGGCGCCCGTACGCGCCGACCCGGCAGGTAGGCGTGTTCGCCAGCCACTTCCCGGTGAGTGGCTTGCAGTTGTGGACCATCGTCAATCGCAACGAATACCCGATCGAGGGCGAGCAACTGGCCGTAACGCACGTGGCGGGTACCCGCTATGTCGACGCCTGGAACGGCGAAGTGCTGGTTCCGCGCATCGAGGGCGAAAACGCGATCCTGAGCTTCACGCTGGAAGGCCATGGCTTTGGCGCGGTGCTGGCGCTGGCCGAAGGCGCCGCGCCGGAAGATTTGGACGTCTATATGGCCGGCGCCCGCGAGGCGGCCAGGACGCCGCTCAACGCGTTCAGCCACGAATGGAAGTCGCTGCCGCAGCAACTGGTCACCATCGCCGCCACCGCGCCGGCGGCGGCCGCGCCGGACGGCATGCTGGCGATCCCCGCTGGCGAGTTCGACTTCGTCGTCAACGGCATCGAGATCGAAGGCCACATGTGGCAAGGCGTGGACGTGCAGTATCCGTGGGAAAGCAGCGCCCGCCGGTCGCACCGCCGACGCATGGTGATACGGCCATTCTTCATCGACCGCCACCCGGTCACCCATGCGCAGTTCAAGCAGTTCATCGACGCCAGTGGTTACCGGCCACGCGACGCGCACAACTTCCTGCGTGATTGGGTCGATGGTGCGCCGCCGGCCGGCTGGGACAACAAGCCGGTGACCTGGGTGTCGATCGAGGACGCCCGCGCCTACGCAGCATGGGCCGGCAAGCGCCTGCCACGCGAATGGGAGTGGCAGTACGCCGCCCAGGGCACGGACGGGCGGCTGTATCCGTGGGGCAACTCATGGGACGCCGACGCGGTGCCGGCACCCGAATACGGCCGCCGCCTCGGCCCGGCCGCCGACGTCGACGCGCACCCACGCGGCGCCAGCCCGTTCGGGGTGATGGATCTGGTCGGCAACGTGTGGCAGTGGACCGACGAATACCACGACGAACACACCCGCGCCGGCATCCTGCGCGGCGGCAGCTCGTACCGCCCGCAAACCTCGCACTGGTACTTCCCGCAGGCCTATCGCCTCGACCAGCACGGCAAATACCTGCTGATGGCACCGGCCAAGGACCGCTCCGGCCGCGTCGGCTTCCGTTGCGTCGTGGACGCGGCATCGTGAGCACCGTCATGCACACACCGGTTGACGTGCGCTTGGGAGGCTTGCTGGGCGATGCGTTGGAAGCGAACCGCACGGGGCGCCTTTCGCACTTCATCACCGACGCGCACAGCCCGGCCATCGAGATCTTCGGTCGCGAGTGGAAACTGCGCAACACCGAGGGCGACTGGTACGGCGAGCATGCCGGCAAGTGGTTGGTGGCGGCGGCCAAGGCGGCCGCGCGCAGCGGCGATCCCGCACTGCTGGCGAACCTGCGCCAGGTTGCCGATTTCCTGGTGGCCGAGCAGGAGGCGGACGGCTATCTCGGCACCTATTCGATCGGCCACCGCTTCATGCAAAAACAGCCGCCCAAGCCGGGCACCTGGGACGGCGCGCCCAGTGTGCGCACCTGGGACGTCTGGACCCACAGCTATCTGATCCTCGGCTTTCTCGAAGTACACAAGCACTTCCCCGAGCCGCGTTACCTCGATGCCGCGCGCCGCATCGGTGACCTCTGCCTGCACACCTTGACGGTCGGCGGCATCGACATCACCGAGCTGGGCAATCACCACGGCATGTCGGCGACGGTGCTGATGGACCCGGCCGCCGAGCTGTACCTGGTCACCGGCGAAAAACGCTACCTGGAACTGGCCGAGCTGATCCTGAAACAGGCCAACGACAACCCGGACCTGGCCTTGCTCAACCGCGCACTTGCCGGTGCCGATGCCGCCGAGATCGCCACCGGCAAGGCCTATCAACTGGCGTGGAATCTGGTGGGTCTGGCCAAGCTGCATCGTGCCACCGGCAACCCGGTTTACCGGCAGGTGCTTGATCGCCTGTGGACCAGCATCCGCGACAACCACCTGTCGCTGGGCGGTGGTCCGTGGGGCGGGGTGGCGCACCGTTCGCGCGAGGTATTCAACGCGCCCTTTGCGTTCAACCCGCAGGCTTATGTCGAAACCTGCTCCACCTTGGCCTGGATCCAGTTGAACCGCGAGTTGCTGGCAATCAGCGGCGACGCGAAATTCGCCGGGGAAATCGAACGTTCTGCCTACAACGACCTGTTGGGCGCGCAGGCACCCAATGGCGAGGACTGGTGCTACTACGTGTTTCCCAACGGCAAGCGCGTGCACACCACCTACTGGCGCTGCTGCAAATCCAGCGGCGCGATGGCACTGGAGGAACTGCCCGCGATTGCCTGGCAACGCATCGCGGACGATCACATCGCGGTGAATCTGTACGGGCCCGGGGAGATGACGACGACCTTGGCGCAGGCGGGCCAGGTCAGCCTGACGCAGCACACCGACTACCCGTTCGATGGCGCCATTCACCTCGTCGTGCGGTCGGAGCACGTGGCGAACTTCCGCTTGTCGCTGCGTATTCCCGGATGGGCGGAGCAGGCCGCCATCCAGGTCAACGGCGTGGCCGTGACCGAAGATCTGGTACCCGATACCTATGTCGAGCTGATGCGCGCCTGGCAGCCCGGCGACGAGATCACCCTGAATTTCCCGATGCGTCCGGCCGTCCATCGCAAGCTCAACCGCAACGTGCAGGAGTCGTTCGCTCCGGACGGTTCACCGGTGGTGCAGGAGGTGCTGCGCTACGAATACCTGGCGATCAGCCGCGGCCCTCTGGCCTATGCCACCGGCCTGATCGATGGCTTCAAGATGGAGGAAACCCTGCGCCTGCCGCCAGGCCACAGCGACGACTGGCTGCAATTGCTGCCCGCGCCGACCGATGGCGAAGGCCCGCGAATCAGCATGCAACTGGGCTATCGCGAGCCGCTGGTGTTCGTGCCGTACTACCGCGCGGGCGGTCGCCGTCATGGCGCGTGGCGACTTACCTGGATGCAGCTTGCCGACGATCCGCAAGCCGTCGCGGAATGACGGGCGCCCGCGCAATCAAGCAAGAATTTGTGCGGCGAGAAAGTATCCGGCCGCAGTGTTTCTTCGCGTCGGTGCATAGCAGACTTTCCCACTACATCGATGACACGGATTCATGGACCGAGACGGCATGGCAACTTCCTCTCCCTTCGACCTGGTAGGTCGGTCCGGCGCGCCGGGGCCGCTCAGCGGTGTGCGCGTGCTCGATCTCAGCAGCTATATCGCCGGCCCCTATGGCTGCACGATGCTGGCCGACCAGGGCGCTGCCGTCATCAAGATCGAGCCGCCCGATGGCGACAATCTGCGCAAGTACCCATCCACGCTGCAGGACGAGAGCCGCGCCTTCATCGGCGTCAATCGCGGCAAGCTGGGCATCACGCTGGACCTGAAACAGCCGGCCCAGCACGCGGTGCTGCTGAAGCTGGTGCGCGAGGCGGACGTGCTGGTGCACAACTTCCGCCCCAGCGTGCCGAAGCGGCTCGGCATCGACCACGAGCAGTTGAACCTGATCAACCCGCGGCTGATTTATTGCGCACTGACCGGCTACGGTGAAACCGGGCCGATGAAGGACAAGGCCGGCTACGACCAGGTGCTGCAGACGATGACCGGCATGTGCGTGTTGCAGGGCAAGCGTGGCGGCGCGCCCGAGATCATCTACGGCTCGGTGGTCGATTACTATGCGGCTGCCTTGCTGGCGGCCGGGGTGTCGTCGGCGCTGTTCGAGCGCGAGCGCAGCGGCTTGGGCCAATTCGTGGGCGTGTCGTTGCTGCGCAGCGCGCTGACCATGCAGTCGGCGCGGATGGTGTGGGTCGATGGTGAATCGCCCGACATCGGCCGCGACATGCGCTCCGGTGGCGTCACCGGTATCCACCCGGCGCGCGAAGGCCACCTGTATATCTCGGCCAATACGCCGCACTTCTGGAAAGCGCTGTGCGCCAAGGTGGGGTTGCCGCAACTGGTCGATGACCCGCGCTACGACAGCGTGCGCAAGCGCGCGCAGCACGGCGACGAGATCGTGCCGCTGCTGCACGCCGCGCTGGCAGCGCGCACCGCGCTGGAGTGGGAGGCCTGGTTTGGCGACGAGGTGCCCTGCGCCGCCGCGCGCCGGGTCGAGGACATGTTCGAGCATCCGCAGGTGGTGGCGGAGCAGATGATGACCACCTTCGATCACCCGGTGGTGGGCCGCTACCGTGGCGTGACGCAACCGATCCGATTTGGTCGCACGCCCGGCCCGACACCGTTCACTGCGCCGACGCTGGGCCAGGATACCGAGGCGGTGGTGGCCCGCGTTGACGGCACTGTCGACGTATAAGGATCCTGACCATGCATGTCATTTCGCTGCATCTCGTCACGCGTTTCCCGTCACTCGGTCGCCGCTGGTTGGCGAGCGCCGGCCTGTTGCTCGCCACCGGCATCAGCGCCGGTTGCGCAACCGGCGATACGCGTCCGCTGGATGTTCCCGAGATCCGCCCCGGCGTGGCGGCGGGTTATCTGACGACGGCGCAACTGCCCGACAGCGTGGCCCTGCTGCCTCCGCCACCCGCGCGCGACTCGGCCGGTTTCGCCGCCGACCAGGCGATCAGTGCGGTGCGTCACCTGCGCGGTACGCCGCGCTGGACGCAGGCCATTGCCGATGACGAGTTGGGCTTCCCGCAGGCCGCCAACATTTTTTCCTGCGCCATGGACGTGGCCGTCGATGCGCAGGCCACGCCGCACCTGTACCGGCTGCTGCGACGCACGCGCACCGACGCCGCGGTCGTCAGCGATGCGGCTAAGCATCATTACAAACGGCCGCGCCCGTTCATGGAGAACCACGCGCCTACCTGCACCCCGGCCAAGGAAAAAGGCCTGGCGGCGAACGGCTCGTATCCGTCGGGGCATACCTCGATCGGTTGGGCCTGGGCGCTGATCCTCAGTGAAGTGGCACCCGAGCACACCGACGCCATCCTGGCCCGCGGCCGCTCCTACGGTGAGAGCCGGCTGGTCTGCAACGTGCACTGGCAAAGCGACGTGGTGCAGGGCCGCTTCATGGCGGCCGCCGTGGTGGCGCGACTGCATGCCAACGCGGACTTCCGCGCGGATGTCGATGCGGCCCGGGCCGAAGTCGCCCAGGCGCGCAGCCGCGGGCTGAAACCCACCCGCGATTGCGCTGCCGAAAGCGCGGCGCTTGCGCAGCCGATGCCGGCCATCCAGTAGAGTTTGTGGCGCGGGGTGGGCGCTCAGCGCGTGCGCTTTTTCGGCGCGCTGCGCAGCGGTCCGGTCGAGCCGCGCACCACCAGTTCCGGGCTGAAGCCGTGGTTGACCGGGTCGACGGGCTCGCCGTGGGCGTCGTGTTCCAGGCCGCTGATCAGTCGACGTGCGGCGTGGCGGCCGATTTCCTCGGTGGCCTGGCGGGCGGTGGTGAGTGCGGGCCACGACTGCTTGGAGAACGGGCTGTCCTCGAAGCCGGTGATCGACAACTCCCACGGCACGCTGATGCCGCCCGAATGCGCCGCCGCCAGCACGCCGGCGGCGATCTCGTCGTTGGAGCCGAAGATGGCGGTGGGGCGATCCTTCAACGCCAGCAGCTTACGCGCGCCGCGGAAGCCGTCGTCGAAGGAGTAATCGCCGGCCACGATCAGCTTGCGGTCCAGCGTGATGCCGTAATCCTTCAGCGCATCCTCGTAGCCCTGGTAGCGCTCGCCGCTGGAGCGATGCTCGCGGCCGCCCCACAGGAAACCGATGCGCTGGTGACCGAGCTGGATCAGGTGCTCGGTGATCGCGTACGCCGCGTCGCGATCGTCCACGTACACGCAGGGGTAACCGTCCTGCGGGTCGCTGCGCGCGGAAATGATGCGCATGAACGCGATGCCGGCATCAGCCAGGGTCTTGATCAGCTCGGGCTGCTCGGACATCGGTGGTGCCAGCACCAGCCCGGCCAGGCGCGAGTGCTGCACCAGCGCGCACAGCTCCTCGGCCAGCTTCGGCGAGGAGGCGTCGCAGGGATGGATCTGCAAGCCGTAGCCGCTTTCGCGGCAAACCGACAGCACGCCGCGCTGCATGCTGATGATGTAGTGCGCGTTGGGGTTGTCGTAGACCAGGCCCAGCAGGCGCGCCCGCGTACTGCGCAGGCTGCGGGCGGAAGGGTCGGGGCGATAGCCCAGGGTGTCGATCGCCCGCTGCACTTTCTCACGCGTGCGCTCGTGTACCGAGGCCTCGTGGTTGATCACCCGCGATACGGTTTTCAGCGACACGCCAGCCAGTTCGGCAACATGCTTGATGGTGGCGTTACGCAATGACGGATCCTTCAGGCGATCGGGCCGCACGGCGGCGGCACCAACACGGTGGCACGCGCGAAAGCCGCGTGCCGGATCAGCCATTCTAGCGGCGCGGACGCCCGGACGGCCAAATACGTCACGCTGCCGCGTCCTGGCCCACGCGGTGGCCGGCCAGCCCGTAGTACAGGATGTACAGGTAGCACGGCACCATCAGCAGCAGGAAAGCCAGCTGGAAATCGATGTGCTGCTTCAGGTGCACGAACAGCTGCGGCACGATCGCGCCGCCGGCGATGCCCATGATCAGCAGCGCCGAGGCGAACTCGGTGAAGCGGCCAAGACCCTTGATCGCCAGCGGAAAAATCGCCGGCCACATCATCGCGTTGGCAAAGCCCAGCGCCGCCACGAAGCCCACCGACACATAGCCGTGGGTGAGGAATGCGCCGATGGTGAACAACACGCCCAGCACCGCCGACATCGCCAGGTAGCGTTGCTGCGACATCACCCGCGGAATCATCAGCAAGCCGGCGATATAGCCCAGCAGCATCGCGCCCAGGGTGAAGGCGGTGAAGAATTTCGTCTCGTCCAGCGGCAGGCCGAAGCCCGCGCCATAGGTGCCGATGGCATCGCCCGCCATCACCTCCACGCCCACGTACAGGAACAGGCACAGCACGCCCAGCCACAAGTGCGGATACGAGAGGATGCCGCGGCGCGACGCACCGGCGCCGGCGCTGTTGGCGGTCGACGCCTCCACCTCGGGCAACGATGAGCGCACCACCCAGATCGCCAGCAACACCAGCACTCCGGCCATCACGATGTACGGGGTGTGGATCTTCGCGGCGAAGGTATTGAGCAGCACTTCGCGCGTGGCCGGGTCGGCGGCCTTCACCTGCTGGTCGATATCGCCGATGCCATGCAGCACCAGCGCACCGATCAGCAGCGGCGCAAGAATGCCTGCGAACTTGTTGCAGATGCCCATCACTGCAATGCGCTGCGCCGCGCTCTCGATCGGCCCCAGGATGCTGATGTACGGATTGGACGCGGTCTGCAGCAATGAAAGGCCGGCACCGATCACGAACAGGCCGAACAGCGCGCCGGGGAAAATCCGCATGGTGGCGAACTGGCCGAACAGCACCGCGCCGATGGCCATCACGAACAGGCCCAGCGCCATGCCACGCTTCATGCCGGTCACTTTCAGGATCGCCGAGGCCGGCAGCGACAGGAAGAAGTACGACAGATAGAAGGCCATCGGCACCAGGAAAGCATTCACGTCGTTGAGGTCGAATGCCAGCTTGACGAAAGTGATCAGTGGCCCGTTGAGCCAGGTCACGAAGCCGAAGATGAAAAACAGGACGCCGATGATGATGATCGGCCCCAGGTTCGAGCGCTCTGCCTGCGCCGCGTCCAGCGTGGTTGCCATGCGTATTCCCCCGATGCCCGCCACCGACGATGGCGCTGATGATCGCCCCCGATGGTGGCGTCGAAATGGGGGCGAAGTGCCCCCGCTGACGGAATGTCTCGCAATTGGACAGAAAGTGCAACGTTGTCAATAAATGCACTCATTGAACGCCGCTTATGGCCGTCCATATCGCGCGTACCAAGACGGTCAGCCGCCGATCTTGCGGCGCTGCCGCATGCGCATAATGTCCGAATCAAGGATGAATAACCCTAAAAACAAGGCATATTTCGCGATAAATTAGATTCAGGCGATGGCGTCGGATCAAATGTATTGCGACGCATCATGCGGCGTCTGAAAATTTGTCGCCGATGATTTGACAACGTTGTCATTTTCAGTCCATGCTCCGTCCCCATCAGCACCCGTGCGACCTGCTGCGGCAGCAATGCCCGCATCGCACGGCAAACCTGGCAAGGGAGAATCGGGGTGGGGGAAGTGGTCAACCAGCGTCATGTCATGTCGCCGTCGACGGCGGCGGATCATCGGGTCGCGCCGTTCCTGGCTGCCGATGTCGGTGGCACGCATGCGCGCATCGCGCTGGTCGCCCCGGCGGCGAACCGCAAGCAGCCGATCGACGTGTTGCACTACCGCCGCTACCAGTGCGCCGCCTGGCCCAGCCTTACCGCCGTATTGCGCGACTTTGTGGAGCAGTTGCCGGGCGTGGCACAGGAGCAGGCGCCGGCGGAATGCGCGGTGGCCTGCGCCGGCTACGTGCTGGGCGACGCCATCGTCAATGAGAACCTGCCCTGGCCGGTATCCATCGGCGACATCCGCCAAAGCCTGGGCATCAGGCGGGTGGCGGTGATCAACGATTTCGAAGCGCTTGCCTACGCCACGCAGTTTGTCGATCAGGCCGACACGCGCGCCGTCATCGACGCGATCCGGCCGACCGCACCCGGCCCGGTGCTGGTGATGGGGCCGGGCACCGGGCTGGGCTCGGCGGTGCTGATGCCGGGTGAGCCGCACGCGCACGTGCTGGCCACCGAAGCGGGGCAGATTTCACTGGCACCGGGTACCGAGCGCGAGCGGCAGGTGTTGCCGTTGCTGGCGCACGGGCGCGATTACGTCTCGTACGAAAACGCGCTCTCCGGCCCCGGCTTGCTGAATCTCTATCGCGCGTTGTGCAGCCTGCATCGCACGTCGCCCGCGGCGACCACGCCCGCCGACGTCACCGCCGCGGCGCTGGCGGGGCAAGACCCGGCCGCGGTCGAGGCGCTGGACATGTTCTGCGGGTTGCTCGGCAGCTTCGTCGGCGACCTGGTGATGCTTTACGGCGCGCGCGGCGGCGTGTACCTGGCCGGCGGCATCCTGCCGCAGATCCACGGCTTCCTGGCGTCCAGCACGTTCGCCGAACGCTACTTCAACAAGGGCGTGATGCGCGCTTATCTGCAACAGGTTCCGGTTCGATTGATTGAGCACGGCCAGCTTGGCGTCATGGGTGCTGCAGGCTGGTTTCTCGAAGAGCGGAGGAACACGTGACACGTCGGCGGCACCGGGCATCCAGCTACAAAACCTGCGATCCATGAAGAGCTCGACCGTCGGCATTCCGTTCGCCGGTCACCAAACCAGCCACCTCTGAGGGGAGGAAACACCATGAACTACCGCAAGACCATGCTCGCCGCGAGCATCATCACCGGCTTGTGCCTGTCGGGTGCGGCATTTGCCCAGGACGCCGCCAGCCAGACCACCGACAGTACCGCCACGTCGGCCGCGCAGAAGAAGGCCGAAGAGGTCAAGAATCTGAGCACCGTTACGGTGACCGGCATTCGCGCCAGCCAGGAAAATGCGCTGAACCTGAAACAGGCGGCTGATTCGCATCTCGAAGTGGTCACCGCCGAAGACGTGGGCAAGCTGCCGGCCCACAACGTTGCCGATGCCCTGCAGGGCCTGCCGGGCGTCAACATCAGCTCGTCCAGTTCCGACGAGGGCGGCTTCGACGAATCCGATCGCGTCAGCCTGCGTGGCACCAGCCCCAGCCTCACCCAGACCCTGATCGACGGCCACTCGGTGGGTTCGGCCGACTGGTTCGTGCTCAGTCAGATGCAGACCGTCGGCCGCAGCGTCAGCTACACCTTGCTGCCGTCCGAACTGGTCAGCCGCGTGGAAGTGCACAAGTCATCCGAAGCCAAGCTGGTGGACGGCGGCACTTCCGGCAACATCAACATCATCACGCGCAAGCCGCTGGACTTCGACAAGCCGGTCACCATCAACGCCTCGGTCGGCGCGGTCCGTTCCGACGCAGCCGGTGCGAATGATCCGCAGCTGTCCGCCCTGTTCAACTACAAGACCGACACCTTCGGCGTGTTGGTGCAGGCGTTCAAGCAGAAACGCCACCTGCAGCGTGAGGCGCAGGAGCTGCCGTCCGGCTTCCTCACCATCGCCGCGGATGCGCCGGTGACGGCCACCAATCCGGATCTGGCCGGCGTCCTGGCGCCCAGCCTGCTGGGCTCGACCCTGTTCACCCAGGTGCGTGATCGCAAGGGTGGCCTGCTGTCGCTGCAGTTCCGTCCCAGCGATGACCTGACCCTGGGCCTGAACGGGTTCTACTCGGACCTCAAGGCAGACAACTACAACCGCAACTTCATGCTGTGGGGCGGCAACTTCATCTCCAGCCAGGCGCCCGAGCCCGGCTACACCGTCAGCAATGGCGTGTTGACCGACGCCAGCTATGCAGGTGTTGCCGGCACTGCCTACGGCATCTACGACATGATTGCCCGCACGTCCTCGGCCAAGTCCAATTACGTCACCCTCGATGCGGACTGGCAGATCACCGACAGCCTGTCGAGCAAGTTCGAGCTGGGCACCAGCAAGGGCACCGGCCTTACCGCCAAGCAGTACATCGCCGAAGTGACCACGGCCATCGGCGGTGGTGCGCAGTACCAGACGCACGGCATCGGTTCACCGGTCGATTGGAGCCTGGGTGGATATACCGGCCCGGCGGCCACCGGTTTCGGCACCTGGGGCAACCAGATGTACAAGACCGTGGATGAGGAAAAGTTCGGCACCGCGGACTTCACCCAGTACTTCGACAGCAGTGTGCTGTCCTCGATCGACTTCGGTGTGCGTTACGCCAACCACACCCGGCAGGTCTTCTCGCCGGAAGGCGCCAGCCCCGGCGCGATCGGCCCCGCGCTGGAAGCCAATGGCGTCACCGGCAAGTACCCGAGCGATTTCGGCAGCGGCATCGGCGGCAACTTCCCCACCGATATCTGGTACTACACCGTTGGCTCGTTGAAGGACGCCGTCGAACAGAATTCGACGTGGCTGTCGGACAATGATGGCCCGACCGGCCGCCACAACTACGGCGCCGAGTTCAAGGTCAACGAGAAGAACCTGGCCGGCTACCTGCAAGCCAACTTCACCGGTGATGGCTGGAGCGGCAACTTCGGTCTGCGCTATTCGCACATCCGGCAGAACGTCGACAGCTACGTGGTCAACGCCAACGCCGCCACCGCGGATGTCAGCAGCCTGTTTGGCGCATGGGATGCGAAGCAGCAGGAAAACACGATCAACCGCGTGCTGCCCAGCGCCAACCTGAAGTTCAATCTTGCCGACGACCTGCTGTTCCGCTTCGCCGCCTCGCAAACGCAGACGCTGCCGGATTACTCCGCACTCGGCGCGGCATCCAGTGGCTCGGATCTCAGCAAGACCGGCAGCGGCGGCAACCCGATGCTGAAGCCGGTGTTGTCGACCAACTTCGACGCCGCCCTCGAGTGGTACTTCATGCCGCGTGGCCTGCTGTCCGCAGGCGCGTACTCGATGCACCTGAAGGATTACGTCGCTTACGGCGTGTCCAAGCAGATGCTGTTCAGCGAACTGACCCACCAGCTCGAGCAATACGACATCTCGTCGCCGGTCAACGCCGACGGTGACGTGCAGGGTGTGGAACTGGCCTATCAGCAGCCGATCGGCGACCACTTCGGCGTAACCGCGAACTACACCTACGCCGATGGCAGCACCGATCACACCTGGGCCGACGGCAGCAACCACTTGCTGGGCACTTCGAAGAACACCTACAACGTGGGCGCGTACTTCGAGAACGACAAGTTTGCCGCGCGCGTCAACTACACCTCCCGTTCGTCCTTCCTGATCGGCCTGAAGGGCGCCAACCCTTACTACCAGGACAAGTTCGCCACCTTGTCGGCGTCGGTCAGCTACAGCCCGACCGAATGGATGAGCGTCAGCCTGGATGCGCTGAACCTCAACGATCCGACCATCACCTACTACCAGGCCGCAACGGTACCCACCGCGTTCTACTCCAACGGCCGCCAGTACTACCTCAACTTCCGCTTCAAGTACTGACCTACCCCCGTACCTCCCGGGCCATGGATGGCCCACCACCAACCCCCTTTCCGGGCCCGTCAGGCACACTGTACGGGCCCTTTTTTTAAAGCGTGTCGCGCGGTTTAGCGACCCACGATGGAGATGGACCATGACGCGTCGTCTGCCCACCCTTCTGCATGCCTGCGCATGGCTCTGCGTCGCCGTGATGGTGGTCTTGTCCGCAACCGCCCACGCCGCCACCGACGCGGTGGTTCCGCTGATCCCGCAGCCGGCGCAGGTCACCGTCACCGAGGGCCGGTTCACGGTGGGCGTCGATACGCCGATCGTGATTGCCGATGACGGGAAGGGCACGGCCAGCACCGCCGCCTATCTGTCCAGCCTGGTCGAGCGCACGCGCGGTTTGCGCTTGCGCGTGCAGCACGGCCCGGTGCCGGCGCATGCCATCGTCCTGCAGCGTGACCCGCAGGCCGTCGTGACGCAGGCGGAAGGTTACGCGCTGGATGTCACGCCCGAGGGTATCCGCGTCAGCGCGCGCGATGACGCCGGCCTGTTTCATGGCGCCATCACCCTGTGGCAGTTGCTGACGCCCGATGCGAAGCACGGCCCGGTGACGCTGGCGGCGATGCAGATCCGCGACCAGCCGCGTTTCGCCTGGCGTGGCCTGATGCTGGATTCCGTGCGCCATTTCCAGAGCGTGGCCGAGGTGGAAACGCTGATCGACCAGATGGCGCAGCACAAGATGAACACGCTGCACTGGCACCTCACCGACGACCAGGGCTGGCGCATCCAGATCAAGCGCTACCCCGAGCTCACCCGCATCGGCGCGTGGCGCACGCCGCCGGACGCGGGTAAAAACGGCGAGCCGAAACGCTACGGCGGTTTCTATACCCAGGACCAGATCCGCCAGGTGGTCGCCTACGCCGCCGCGCGCCACATCACCATCGTGCCGGAGCTGGACATGCCCGGCCACGCGCAGGCCGCGGTGGCCGCGTACCCGCAGCTGGGCGTCACCGGCCAGCGGCCGCAGGTATCCATCGACTGGGGCGTGAACCCCTGGCTCTACAACGTCGACGACGACACCTTCACCTTCATCGACAACGTGCTGGACGAAGTGCTGGCGTTGTTCCCGTCCACGTACATCCACGTCGGCGGCGACGAGGCGATCAAGGATCAGTGGGAAGCTTCGCCCGCGGTGCAGGCGAAGATGCGCGAGCTGGGCATCACCAGCGAGAACGCGCTGCAGGGCTGGTTCATCGACCGCGTCGGCCAGTACCTGGAAAAACATGGACGCAAGCTGATCGGCTGGGACGAAATCCTCGAAGGCGACAACCTGCCGGCCGATGCCACGGTGATGTCCTGGCGCGGTACCGACGGCGCGATCAAGGCCGCGATGCTGGGTCACGACGTGGTGATGGCGCCCGCGCCGAATCTCTACTTCGACCACGTGCAAAGCGAGCTGGAGGATGACTACGCCGGCCGGCTGGGCGTGGAATCCCTGCGCAGCGTCTATGGTTTCCAGGTGGTACCCGCTGTCTTGGGCGCCGCCCAGGCGAAGCATGTGCTGGGTGTGCAGGTCAATGTATGGACCGAACACATGCCCACGTTCGCCCATGTGGAGCATGCGGTATTCCCACGCCTGGATGCGCTCAGCGAGGTGGCCTGGTCGCCGGCCGCGAGCAACCACTGGCCCGCCTTCCTGGCCCGCCTGCCGGCGCAACTGGAGCGCTACAAGGCGCAGCGGATTCCGTACGCCGATGGCGCGTTCGCGGTGGACATCGCGATCGATCGCAACGTCGCGCTGGTCACCGGCCGGGCCACGGTCACATTGGCCAACCAGACCGACTTCGGCAACATCCACTACACGACCGACGGCAGCACGCCCACCCTCGGTTCGCCACGTTACGACGCTCCGTTCAACGTGACACTGCCGATCACCGTGCGTGCCGCCAGCTTTGCGGCGGATGGCAACGAACTGGCTGCCGCGCGGCAGCGCGTGCTCGATCGCGCCAGCCTGCTCACGGTGGCCGGAAACACCATGCCCAACTGCCCCGGCAGCGATTTCCGCCTGCGCGTGCAGCCACTGCCGGACGCCACGTCGACGGCGCCGGTGTACACCATCAATGTATTCGACAGCTGCCATCTTTATCCGGCCACGCCGCTGGACGGGTTGACCTCGATCCGCGTCGATGCCGCGCGGCTGGTACGCAATTTCGCGATGGCCCACGACCAGAAACTGGTGGTGTCGCGCCCACGGCGCACGCCGTTCGGCGAGCTGGTGGTGCACCGCGATACCTGCAATGGCCCGGTGCTGGCCAGCATGCCGCTGCCCGACCCCGCGCACAGCGCGCGCAACTTCACCCTCAACGCGGCGCTGCCTGCGCAGCAGGGCGAGCACGCGCTGTGCCTGATCTACACGGCGCCGATCGATGGCGCGCTGTATGCGATCGGTCAGGTGGCGTTGAAGCCATGAACCTGGCGCCGCACGTGTCCCTTGCTCACTACTCTGCAACGCCCCTGAAGGGACTTCCTCCGGTCGCAGAAAGGTTGGGGAGGGGTTGCTCTTGAGCTTCCCCGCCACCCTGCGCCACCCCCTCCCAACCTCCCCCTGCGTGCAGGGGGAGGAGCGAAGCGCGCCGCGTCGTGTTTCCTCCCCTGCAACCCTGGGGAAGCAGCGAGGCATGGCCGCATGAGCAAGCGCCTCGCTTCCCTCGACGCCCTGCGCGGCTGCACGGTCGCGGGGATGTTGCTGGTCAACGACCCCGGCGACTGGGGGCATGTCTACGCGCCGCTGGAACACGCGTCGTGGCACGGCTGCACGCCGACCGATCTGGTGTTTCCGTTCTTCCTGTTCGTGGTCGGCGTGTCGACCGCGCTGGCCCTGCTGCCGCGGCTGGAACAGGGCGTGGCGCCCGGCGTTCTGGTGAAGGCGGCGCTGTGGCGGGCGCTGCGCATTCTTGCGCTGGGCGTGGCGATCAACCTGCTGGCGGCGTGGTTGTTGCCGCATGCGCACCTGCGTTTTCCGGGCGTGCTGCAGCGGATCGGCATCTGCTTCGCCGCGGTGGCGCTGTTTGCGGTTTATACCCGACCACGCACGCAGTGGATCACCATCGGCGGCATCCTGCTCGGTTATTGGGGATTGCTGCTGGCGGGCGGTTCGCTGGAGCCGTGGGTGAATATCGTCAGCCGCACCGACAGCGCCGTGTTCGGCCACTTCGTCTACCTGATCGACCCGGCCACCGGCCGCGGGCACGATCCCGAAGGCCTGCTCGCCACCCTGCCTTCGCTCGCCACCACCTTGCTGGGCCTGCGCGTCGGTTGCTGGCTGCGCCGTGGAGATATCCGCCGATTGCTGATCGCCGGTGTGCTGTTGCTGCTGCTCGGCGCGCTGTGGTCGCTGTGGCTGCCACTCAACAAGAACCTGTGGACGTCGTCGTTCGTGCTGTGGACAGCCGGCTGGGCCACGCTGGCGCTGCTGGCTTTCCACTGGCTGATCGATCGGCACGGCTGGCCGGCCTGGGGTCGCCGTTTCGGCATTAACGCGATTGCCGCCTACGCCGGCTCCGAACTGATGCAGATCCTGCTGCCCGCGCTGGGCTGGAACCAACCGATCTACCAGCACCTGTTCGCCGGCTGGATGACGCCGCACTTCGGTCCGTACGTGCCATCGCTGGCGTTCGCGGTGGTGTTCGTGACGGTGTGGTGGCTGATCGTGTGGGCGATGGATCGGCGACGGGTCTATCTGAAACTGTAGGTACCTGTGTGGGAAGGCCTCGAGGTTCAGCGCCGGCCGCGCAAGGCCTTGATGAAGGCGATCATCAGCAACACACCCAGCAGCAGGCCGACACCGGCACCCCACAACGCGCCAAGGTTGCCGGCAATCAGGTAACCGATACCGAACCCCGTGGGAAACAACAGCAATATCGGCAGGCAACCCACCTCAGGGCGCCACCGCCGGTACTTCCGGCTGCGACGGTGGATAGCGCAGCAGCACGTGCTTCGCGCGTTGCTGATCGGCTGCGGACAACTCCACCAGCGCGCTGACCTTGCCGCCGACCAGCGCCGCGATCGGTGCGCCGTCGCGGTACAGCACGCGTGAACCGGCCAACGCCGCCACCTTGTCGCCCACCAATACGGTGCCGACCAGGTTCAGCGGATCGCTGCCGCTGACCGACACCAGCTCGCCGTCATCGGCGCGCCTGCGCACCGCACGCAGCGGGGCGATGGCCTCGGGCAGCGCGAACTGCTCGCCGACCAGGCCTTCGACAAAACGCCCGCCGCGAATCTCACCGCGCGCCTCCAGCCGGTGATACACGCGCAGCAGGTCGCGCCATGACGGCAACCATGGCGCTTCGCGCTCCAGCAATTTCCAGAACACCACACCGTAGCGGCGAAGCAGGGTGCGTGCGACATGCTCCGTTTCCGCTTCATTCGAATCCAATCGGCGCGAAGCGCCACCATCGCCTCCTCTCCCCGTTGGCGACCGAAGGGAGTCCCCTTGCGGGTGGGAGAGGATTGAGGAGAGGGGCCGCTCTTGCCGCGACCGCTCATCCGTCCGTGCAGCGCTGCGCACCAACGACCACCGCCCCGCGTCCTCGATGCTGCTCAGCTGATGCCGCCGCACCCGCCGATGCCGGCCGCCATCGCGTTTGGCCGCCGGCAGCAGCAGCGCGCGCAAGCCCGCAAAACTGTCGGCACGAACCTGGCCGGCGGCCACCAGCTCACCCAGCGCATTTTCCAGCTCGGTGCGCAGCAAGCGCGTGGCATCCATCAACTCGTCGAAAAACAGCGCGCCGCGTTCGGCCAGGGCATCGGCCACGGCCTGGGCGCGCGACGACAACGCGGCGTCGGTCGACTCACGTTCCGCGACGGACGTCCAGACGGCCATCTCACGCCGCGGCAGCAACACGATCGGCGTGCTGCGCACCGGCCCGCCGCTGCCGCCACCGCTGCGCAGCCGGGTCCAGCCGATGCGCCCCGCGCGACACAGATCGTCCAGCCAGCCGATCGAATAGTCGGCGACGCGCGCAGGCAGGATTTCCGACTCCCACGCACCCGCTGCCGCTTCGTAGCCCTCCAGTTGCGCCAGCGTGGCCGCCAGCGCATCCGGCCCATTGAGCCGCGCAGCGGCCGATACATGCTGCCAGTCGAACAGGAAACGCATCAGGTCGCGCCGGCTGACCGGCTCGATCTCGCGGCGCAGGCGGCCGATCGTGTAGCGGTGGATGCGTGCCAGCAGGTGGCGCTCGCACCATTCGGTGGCGCTGGCCTCCGCGGTGAAGCGTCCCTGCATCACGAAACCTTCGGTTTGCAGGCGCAGCAGCGCCTGTTCGACCTCCACCGCTTGCACCGCCATCGATCCGGCCAGCGCGGCCACGGTGACCGGGCCGAGCCCGCCCAGGCGACGGCGCAGCAGTTCCAGCAGCGCGTCCTCGCGCGTCCAGGTTTGCGCGGCGTATTCGGCCGGGGCGGCAATCGATGGCTGCATCACCGTGTCAGGATGAAGCGCCAGCCAGATGGGCAGCTGTTCGGCGGACGTCCATGCCCCTGTGGGAGCGAACAGGGTGGCGCGCCTTGCCCTGGCCAACACTTGCAACCGTTCGCTCCAGCCCGCGTTGGCGTCGACTTCCGCCTCGGTGACAAACCCCAGCAGCGTCAGTGCCTCGTGCATCTCGTCGGCATCGCGCACCTGCGGCCAGGCCTCCTCGCGCACGGCGGCGATCGCGTCGGGATCGAGCCGGCCCAGGTCGTCGGCATCGTCGGCGCTCCAGCGCCGTGTCTGCACCGCCTGGGTGCGGCGTTCCTCCAGTGGCGCGTCATCGAGGAACGCATACGGCGCCGCGTTCAACACCTCGGCCGCCAGCGGGCTGGGGCCGGTGAGGTCGCGCGCCACGATGGCGATCTTGCCCGCTTCCAGCGAACGCAGGATGCGCAGCAGGCCGTCCACGTCCATCGCCTCGCGCAGGCAGTCGTGCATGGTCTGGTTGACCAGCGGATGGTCGGGCACCTCGCGCTCGCCCACGATGTTTTCCAGGCAGGCCACCTGGTCGGGGAATACGGCGGCCAGCAGGTCCTCGCTTTTCATCCGCTGCAACGGCGGCGGCGTGCGCTTGCCACCGGTGAAGCGCGGCAGCGCCAATGCGGTCACGGCATTCCAGCGCCAGCGCGCGGGGAACAGCGGCGCATCCAGCAACGCCTGCACCAGCACGTGCTCGGCGGTGTTGGAGTGCAGGTAGTGGGCCACCTCCTCCAGCGGAAAGCTGTGGCTGGTGGACAGCGACAGCACGATCGCATCCTCGGTCGCGGCCGCCTGCAGCTCGAAGTTGAACTGGCGACAGAATCGCTTGCGCAGCGCCAGCCCCCACGCGCGATTGATGTGGCTGCCCCACGGCGTGTGGATCACCAGCTGGGTGCCGCCGGATTCGTCGAAGAAGCGTTCCAGCACCAGCGTGTGCTGGCTGGGCAGGACGCCGAGCGCGGATTTGGCGCGGGCGAGATAGTCGACGAGTTGCTGGGCGGCGGCGTCGGCGAGGCCGAGTTCGTCATGCAGCCACGCGAGCGCCCGCGCCTTGCCCCCCTCTCCCGCTTGCGGGAGAGGGGCCGGGGGAGAGGGCTCGGGCGCGCGCGAGTGCTCGGCAAGCACCGTACCCTCTCCCCCACCCCTCTCCCGCAAGCGGGAGAGGGGCTCAAGCAGAGCGGCGATCTCCTCGCGCAGCCGCGACACGCCGAACGACAATTCATCACTGCGCCCGGGCGCTTCGCCCAGCCAGAACGGAATGCTGGGCGGCGCGCCGCGCGCGTCTTCCACGCGCAAGCGATCACGCTCCACGCGCTGGATGCGGTAGCTGGTGTTGCCCAGCTGGAAGATGTCGCCGGCCATGCTCTCGACCGCGAAATCCTCGTTCACCGTGCCCACGATGATCGCCTGCGGCTCCAGCACCACCTTGTAGTCGGCGGTATCGGGAATGGTGCCGCCGGAGGTGAGTGCGGTGAGCCGGGCGCTGCGCCGCGCCCGCAACTGACCATGCACCGCGTCGCGATGGATATACGCCGCGCGCGGCCCCTGGCGGGTGGTGAAACCCTCGGCCAGCATGCGCACCACGGCATCGAAATCGGCGCGCGAAAGATCGCGGTACGGATACGCGCGGCGCACCAGCGTGTACAGCGCGTCCTCGGTCCATTCCTGGCAGGCCACTTCGGCCACGATCTGCTGCGCCAGCACGTCCAGCGGCTGTGGCGGCAGGATCAGCGCATCGAGCTCGCCGCGACGCACGCAGTCGAGCAGGGCCGTGCATTCGACCAGATCGTCGCGGGTGGCCGGAAACAGCCGCGCCTTCGGCGTGCCGTCGATGCTGTGGCCGGAGCGGCCGGCCCGCTGCAGGAACGCGGCGATCGAGCGCGGCGAGCCGAGCTGGCAGACCAGGTCCACTTCGCCGATGTCGATGCCCAGCTCCAGCGAAGCGGTGGCCACCAGCACCGACAATTCGCCGCGCTTCAGCCGCTGCTCCGCGTCCAGCCGCTGCTCCTTCGCCAGGCTGCCGTGATGCGCGGCGACCACTTCCTTGCCCAGCCGCTCCGACAAGTGCCGCGCGGCGCGCTCGGCCATGCGCCGCGTGTTGACGAAGATCAGCGTGGTGCGATGCGCCTGCACCAGCTGCGCCAGCCGGTTGTAGACCAGCTCCCAGCTGTCGTTGGACATCACCGCTTCCAGCGGTACCGGCGGCACTTCGATGGCGAGGTCGCGGGGGCGGGTATGGCCCACGTTGATGATGGTTGCGCTTCTGCTCCCTCCCCTGCGCGCAGGGGAGGGTTGGGGTGGGGTGCTCTTGCTCGTGGACTCAAGATCAAGAGCGTTACCCCCTCCCAACCTCCCCCTGCATGCAGGGGGAGGAGCAGGAGCGTCGCCGACCAAAAAGTCGGCGACCTTTTCTATGGGCTTCTGCGTCGCCGACAACCCGATCCGCAACAGCGGCCGCTGGCACAGCGACTGCAGACGCTCCAGCGATAGCGCCAGGTGCGAGCCGCGCTTGCTGCCGGCGATGGCGTGGATCTCGTCCACGATCACCGACCGCACGCCCGACAACATGGCGCGGCCCGAGGCCGAACCCAGCAGCACGTACAGCGATTCGGGCGTGGTCACCAGGATGTGCGGCGGTTGCTTGCGCAGCGCGTTGCGCTCGGCCTGCGGCGTATCGCCGGTGCGCACGGCGGTGCGGATCGCCACGTCGGGCAGGCCCAGTGTTTCCAGCTCGGCGCGGATGCCTTCCAGCGGCGCGTCGAGGTTGATATGGATGTCGTTGGACAGCGCCTTCAGTGGCGACACGTAGACCACGGTGGTGGCGTCGGCCAGCACGCCGCCGTGCGCCACGCCCTCGCGCACCAGTTCGTCGATGGCGGCCAGGAAGGCGGTCAGCGTCTTGCCCGACCCGGTCGGCGCCGCCACCAATGTGTGGTTGCCGGCGCGGATCGACGGCCACGCCGCCGCCTGCGCCGCCGTGAGCGCGGGAAACGTGCGGCGGAACCATGCCGCCACCGCCGGGTGGAAATCATCCAGCGGGGAAGGACTCGGCGACGGGTGCTGCGTGGGCACGGAGGAGCTCATCGGTCAGATATGGGGGCGGTACCGGAGTGCTCAATTGGATCGCGCGCGGCGCGCGGCGGCCGCGCCCCATGTCACTATCAAGGTTTCGCCGCCGCGGGTGGTTGGCTCGCGATGGAAGCTCAGCACGGGAGGATGGGGTGAAGCAACCGCTGCAACCGGCGTCGCGCCAGAGTGATGCGCAAGCCGTGGAATCGTGGCTGACGATGGCCGATGGTCAGCCGATTTTCGTGCGCGACTGGCCGCTGGCCCAGGCGCGCGGCGCCGTGCTGATCGTCCACGGCCTGAGCGAGCACAGCGGGCGCTATGCGGAGCTTGCGCAGTGGCTGGGCGCCCGTGGCTACGCCGTGCGCAGCTACGACCAGCGCGGCCACGGCAGGACGCCCGGCCGCCGCGGCGCGCTGCGCCACGACGACGATCTGCTGCAGGACCTGACGGCGATCCACCGCGATTACGCCTGCACGCTGGGCTGCGTACCGCTGGTGCTTGGCCACAGCATGGGCGGTGTGGTGGTGGCGCGCAGTGTGCTGGATGGCCGCATCGCACCCGGCGCCGTGATCCTCAGTTCACCCGCGCTGCGCAGCTGGGAGCCGCGCTGGCGCCGTGCGCTGGCCCGCGTGCTGAACCGGATGACGCCGAACCTGCCGCTGCGCAGCGGCCTGAGTTTCGGCCGCATCTCGCACGACCGTGCAAGGGTCGCCGCGTATCGCGCCGATCCCCTGCGCCATGGCTGGATCACCCCGCGGCTGGCCGACTTCATCTTTCGCGCGGGCGCCTCCAGCATCGCCGATGCCGCGCGGCTGCACGTCCCCACCTTGCTGCTGGTCTCCGGCAGCGACGCACTGGTCGACCCCTCCGGCAGCAGCGATTTCTCGCGCGCCGCCGCCCCCGGCGGCCAGCTCACCACGCGCTTTTTCTCGATGCTGTACCACGAGCTTTTCAACGAGGCCGAGCCGGGCCGCAGCCAGGTGCTGCATCAATTGGGCGACTGGCTGCAACGGCAGGCGCCGGATCGCTCGTGAGCGCGGTTATGGCAATTGATACGCTGGACGCGCGTCCAAGCGTTCACCACGCGGGTCGTCGGCGGGCACACCGGGGAAACGAGGCAGGAGAAGGGAATACTCGGGTGTAAGTCGGCCTTCACCAAGGCCACATGCACGTCATCATTCAATTCAACCAGGGATACGACCATGTTCGGTTTTCGGTACGTCAAAGCCAATCCAAGCACCTACCTCATCCAGTACAAGAACGGTAAATCGACTCGTGAGGGCACGGGCCTCACGTTCTGGTATTTCGCACCCAGCGCCACCCTGGTTTCGATTCCGCTTGAAAGCGTGGATGCCCCGTTCATGTTCCAGGAAGTCAGCAGCGACTTTCAGGTCGTGACGGTCCAGGGCCAGGTCACCTATCGCGTGTCCAAGCCGGCCACGCTCGCCGCCTTGATGAACTTCACCCTCAAATCGGACGGCAGCTATGCCTCCGAAGACTGGACCAAGCTCCCCCAGCGCGTCGTCAATACCGTGCAGGTACAACTGCGTTCGGTGTTGCAGAGCCAGACATTGCAGCAATTGCTGCAGGGCTCCGATCATCTGGTGCAGGTCGTGCGCGAGGGTTTGCAGCGCGCGGATGGCCTGCCCAGCCTCGGGCTTGAGCTGGTCAACTTCGCGATTCTCGCCGTGAAGCCCAACCCGGAAACCGCCCGGGCGCTGGAGGCGCAGGTTCGCGAGCAGATTCTCAAGCAGGCGGACGATGCGACCTATGTGCGCCGCAACGCCGCGATCGAGCAGGAGCGCGCGGTCAAGGAGAACGAGCTCAATACCGAGATCGCTGTGGAAGCGAAAAAACGCCAGATCCGCGAGGCACAACTGGAAGCCGAGCAGGCCGTATTGGCCAAACGTCAGGCGATCCAGGATCAGGATCTGGCCGGCCGCATCGCGCTGGAAGAGAAGAACAAGAGCCTGACCATGCTGCGTGCCACCAACGCGCAGACGGAAGCCGACGCCAAGGCCTACGGGATCGCCGCGAGCATGAAGGCGGTGCAGGGCGTCGATCCGAAAGTGCTGCAGGCCCTGATGGTGGGGCAGGCGGACCCGAACGTGCTGATCGCCCAGGCATTCCAGGGATTGGCGGCAAACGCCGAGCGGATCGGCGAACTCAACATCTCCCCCGATTTGCTGCAGCAATTGACGCATGGGCGCCCCAAGCCGGCAGCGAAGGCCTGACGCCATGGATGCACTCAACCAGCGGATCGTGCTGGTGACCCGCAAGACGCGGCTTGAGGAGCTGATCGCGCGCTTCAACACGATCGAGCAGGCACGCTTCTACGTGGAACACCTCGGCGCGGATTTTTCCGACTATGAAGCCGAGCACCGCATCTATCAGCAGGCGGTTGAAACGTCCGAGGCAACCTTGGGTCGCTTCGGGCGGGTGCATCGACTGGATCGGGGTTTCCTGGCGAATTACCTCTTCGCGCCGGATGCGCTGGTGGTGGTCCTGGGCCAGGATGGCCTTGTCGCCAACACGCTCAAGTACCTCAAGGGCGCGCAACCGGTCATCGGGGTCAACCCCGATCCGGCGCGTTGGGACGGTGTGCTGCTTCCCTTCGAGGTCGGGGACCTGTCCACCATTGCGAAGGAGGCCATCGCCGGCAGGCGTTCGCTAAGCCGCGTAACCATGGCGCGAGCGGCCCTGAGCGATGGACAGGAGCTTTTTGCGGTCAACGACCTTTTCATCGGGCCGCGGTCGCACGTGTCCGCGCGTTACCAGATCCAGCAGGGGGCGCGCTCGGAGACCCACTCGTCCAGTGGACTCATCGTGTCGACGGGCCTGGGTTCGACGGGGTGGTTTCAGAGCCTGTTGGCGGGCGCCGCCGGCATCGCCGGCCACGCGCTTGCGGGGTCGGCACAGCTCATGTGGGAACATGGCTTTGCCTGGGATGCAGACCATCTGCAGTTCACGGTGCGCGAACCATTCCCCAGCCGCACGACGCAAGTCGAGTTGGTGTTCGGGCAAGTCACCCGAACCGAGCCGCTGCAGCTTGTCTCGCAGATGGCGGGCTACGGGGTGATCTTCAGCGACGGGATCGAAGCTGACTTCCTGGAGTTCAACGCGGGCATGACAGCCACCATCAGCCTGGCGGAAAGATACGGACATCTGGTGAATTGAGGGCTTTCGCGGGCAGCCACGGGTGGATCGCACGCCGGAATCCGGTAACAACCCGCGCGCGGATTCACTGGATGGTGGGCCCGCCAGGACTCGAACCTGGAACCAAGGGATTCGCTTGTGCCGGGGGTTTCCCTCCGGAGCGGACTATCTCTTCACCCTCTGCCGATGGGGCAGGTGGGGTGCGGGACGCTCGAGCCTGTGATCAAGGGCGCTGTAGCCCTCAGGTAGTCTCTGCACCTTCCGTCGGTGTACCGGCGGCTTGGCTCAGGGTTGCCACCGGCCGCGTTGCGCGCCGCTGAGGTTTCCCTGAATTCATCCCGATTCCATCCACGGATTACGCCGTGGCGGCACCATTTCGATGAGTCCCCTGCTCTAACCATTGAGCTACAGGCCCGTCTCGCCATGATAGCCGCAGCGTTCCGGAATCACCACGACACGGCATGCCGGTGAATGCGGGGGATTTTGCGTTGCGGCATGCAATTTCCGCCGGGTGGGGTAAAGTCCGTGGTTGCGTCCTTTTCCGCCTGCGGGCGTTGAATCTGGGGGCATATTGCCAGACGGGCATTTTTTTGTTTAGATGAATGTTAGCGCTAACACCCTAACCTGCGAGAACCGCAATGAGCTTGGTCGTTGGACTTGATGTAGGCACCCAGAGCGTCAAGCTCGTTGCGTACGATTCGGTGGCGCACGAGGTGCTGGCCACGCACAGCCATGCGCTGGAATTGGTGGCGCAGGATGATGGCAGCCGCGAGCAGGAAGCCCAGTGGTGGATCGACGCGATCCGCAGCTGTTTTGCCAAGCTGGACCCGGCCCTGCGCGCCCGCGTGGTGGCGTTGGGCGTGTCCGGTCAGCAGCATGGTTTCGTGCCGGTGGACACCGCGGGCCAGGTGCTGGCGCCGGCCAAGCTGTGGTGCGACACCAGCACCCAGGCCGAATGCGACGAGATCATGGGCGCCGTGGGCGGGCCGCTGCGCGCCGTGGCGCTGGCCGGCAACCCGATTCTTGCCGGTTACACCGCCTCGAAACTGCCGTGGACGCGCAAGCACCGGCCCGAGGTATACCAGCAGCTGGCGAGCATCATGCTGCCGCACGACTACGTGAATTTCTGGTTGACCGGCGAGCGCTGGATGGAATACGGCGACGCCTCCGGCACGGGCTGGCTGGATGTGCGCACGCGTCAGTGGTCGCCGGAATTGCTGGCGGCCACGGATACGCAGCGCGATCTCGCGGCCTGCCTGCCGCCGCTGGTGGAAGCTGATGCCAGCTTCCCCATTTCCGCCGCGATTGCCGACGAGCTGGGCCTGCCACACGGCGTGCGCGTCTCGGCCGGTGGCGGCGACAACATGATGGCCGCGATCGGCACCGGCAACGTGGCCTCTGGCGTGTTGAGCATGAGCCTGGGTACCTCGGGCACGCTGTTCGCGCACGCCGACCATCCGGTGGTGGACGACAACGGCAGCTGGGCGGCGTTCTGCTCGTCCACCGGTGGCTGGTTGCCGCTGATCTGCACCATGAATTGCACCGTGGCCACGGAAAACGTGGCGCGCGCGTTCGGCTTCGAGAGCCGCGATGGCGACAAGGTGTTGGCCGGCACCACGCCGGGCGCCGACGGCCTGGTGATGCTGCCGTTCTTCAACGGCGAGCGTACGCCCGACCTGCCGCACGCCCGCGCCAGCCTGCACGGCATGGATACGGCCAACCTCAACCGCGCCAACCTCTACCGCGCCGCGATGGAAGGGGCGACCTACGCGCTGCGCCATGGCTATGACGCGCTGTGCGCCGCGGGGCTGCACTTCGACGCGATCCGCCTCACCGGCGGCGGCAGCCACAGCGCCGCGTGGCGACAAATGGTGGCCGACGTGTTCGAATTGCCGGTGGACGTGCCCACGCAAGCCGAAGGCGCGGCTTTCGGCGCCGCACTGCAGGCATTGTGGGCATTGGATCACGCCGCGGGTGGCCACGCGGATATCGCGGCCCTGGCCACCGAGCATGTTCACCTCGATCCGGCACTCTCGACCCGTCCGGATCCGGCTGCGACCACCGCCTATCGCAGCCACTACGGCCACTTCTCTCGTCATCTGGAAGCCGCCGTGGCGAGCCACGCCAACGAGAACGTCACGAGCGGCGGCTGAAGCTTCCAGCATCAAACACCATCATCACCTATCCACCAGGACACCATCATGAGCACCCCCTTCATCGGCAAACGCGAGTATTTCCCCGGCATCGGCGCCATCCCCTACGAGGGCATCGGGTCGGACAATCCGCTGGCGTTCAAGCATTACGACGCCAACAAGAAAGTCGGCGACAAGACCATGGCCGAGCACCTGCGTTTCGCGGCGTGCTACTGGCACAGCTTCTGCAATGCCGGCCACGACCCGTTCGGCCCCGGCACCCGCGTGTATCCGTGGGACAAGCACGCCAGCACCGCGCTGGGTCGTGCCGAGGACAAGATCGACGCCGCGTTCGAGTTCTTCACCAAGCTCGGCGTGCCGTACTACTGCTTCCACGACATCGACATGTCGCCGGATGCCGATGACATCGGCGAGTACGAGAAGAACCTCAAGCACATGGTCGCGCTGGCCAAGGAGCGCCAGAAGTCCACCGGCATGAAGCTGCTGTGGGGCACGGCGAACCTGTTCAGCCATCCGCGCTACATGAATGGCGCGGGCACCAACCCGGACTTCGCCGTGGTGGCGCGTGCGGCGGCGCAGATCAAGGCGGCGCTGGAAGCCACCGTGGAGCTGGGCGGCGAGAACTACGTGTTCTGGGGCGGCCGCGAAGGCTACGCCTCGCTGCACAACACGGACACCAAGCGCGAGCTCAACAACTTCGCCAAGTTCCTCACCGCCGCGCGTGACTACGGCCGCAGCATCGGCTTCCAGGGCAAGTACCTGATCGAGCCGAAGCCGATGGAGCCGATGGGCCACCAGTACGATTTCGACTCCGCCACCGTGGTCGGCTTCCTGAAGCAGAACGGCCTGGACAAGGACTTCTCGCTCAACATCGAGGCCAACCACGCCACGCTGTCGGGCCACACCTTCGAGCACGACCTGCAGATCGCCTCCAACCACGGCATGCTGGGCAGCATCGACGCCAACCGCGGCAATGCGCAGAACGGTTGGGACACCGACCAGTTCCCCACCGACCTGTACGACACCGTGGGCGCGATGATGGTGGTGCTGCGTCAGGGTGGCCTGGCCCCGGGCGGCCTGAACTTCGACGCCAAGGTGCGTCGCGAATCCACCGACCCCGATGATTTGTTCATCGCCCACGTCGGCGGCATGGACAGCTTCGCGCGCGGCTTGGAAGTGGCCCATTCGCTGCTCAACGCCTCGCCGTGGGAGAAGTGGCGTGCCGAGCGTTATGCCAGCTTCGATGCCGGCAAGGGCAAGGACTTCGCCGAGGGCAAGCTCGACCTGGCCGCGCTGCGTGATCTGGCGGTCGCCCAGGGTGAACCGACCCAGCGCAGCGGCAAGCAGGAGCGCTACGAGAACCTGATCAACCAGTACCTGATGCGCTGAACCCCAAGCCACCCGTGTCGCCGCAGGGGCGGCGGCACGGTGTGACACCACGGGCAATCCGGAGCGACACGGACCGAGGGGGTGGACATGGCAATGGATATTCATGGCGCCACGCGCGCCATGCCCGGCGGCATCGTTCATTCGTCGCGGGCAGATGCGGGGCTGGAAACACCGGTCGATGCTGTCGGCCGCGTGGCTTTCGGCCTGCGGCGCCCCGTTTCATTTCCTGGCACGACACGCAAGGGCGTGTCGTGCCAAAGCACGACGCGCGCAGCTGCCTCAGCTGCGCGTCTTGGCGGCCGTCTTCGCCGGCGCCACGGAGCCGCGCATCACCAGCTGGTGCGCCACCACCTGATCGACCACCACGCGGGTTTCGTTGCCGTTGCGACGGATGGCGCGCAGCAGGATGTCGATCGCCGAATCGGCCATGCTGGAGATCGGCTGGCGCACGGTGGTGAGCTCGGGCCACACCGTGGTCGCGGCCGAGGTGTCATCGAAACCCACGATGGACAGATCCAGCGGCACCCGCAATCCGCGTCGGTGCGCCACCGAGACGGCCGCCGCGGCCATGTCGTCGTTGCTGGCGAAGATCGCGGTGGGCGGCTTGCGCAACGACAGCAGCTTCTCGACCGCCTCCAGCCCGGAGCGGTAGGTGAAGTAGCCCTGCTGCACCAGTTCGGCATCCCGCGCGATGCCCGCTTCCTTGAGCGCGGCTTGGTAACCCTCGAAGCGGCGCTGGCTGGCCATCTGGTTGGGGTGGCCCTTGACGCACGCGATGCGCGTGTGACCCATGTTGATGAGGTGTTCGACGATCTCCTTGCTGGCCAGGAAGTCGTCGATGCGCACGCTGGAGATGTCGTGGATGAAGTGGCCCGAGGCCACCGCCACCACCGGCACGCCGGCCTTGGTCAGTTCCTCGATCACCACCTTGGATTCGCACAGCGGCGGCGGCAGGATCACCCCGCCCACGCTCTTGGCCAGCGCGCGCGCGGCCTTGCGTTCGGCGGCGGCATCCAGCGTTTCCCAGCTGTCGATCACCAATTGCGCGGCGGTGCGCTCGGCGCCATGCAGCGCGCCCAGCAACAGCTCGCGCAGGTAGGCGCCGCTGGGGTTGGTGTAGATCAGCGCGATGCGCACGTCCTGCGCGGCGGCAAGCGAACTGGCCGCCTGGTTCGGCACGTAGCCCAGCTCGCGCACGGCCTGCATCACTTTTTCGCGGGTCGTTTCGCGCACCTTGGCGTGGCCGTTGACCACCCGCGACACCGTCATTGGCGATACTTCGGCGAGAACCGCTACCTCGTCGATGGTGACGGCACGCCCTTTCCGGCGAGCCGATTTCTTGCCTGTTGTCTTCAATGCCGTTTCCTTTCAGCAGTGCGCGTCGCGTTGCGCGGGCCCGTTGCCAGATTCCCGGATCCCCATCCCCACGAGGTCCAGCCATGCGCGCATGTTTGCATATGTTAGCGATAACATTCTGTTGTGATGCCAATCATCGTTCATGGCGCAGGCTTTGGGGGTTGAATCGTAGCCGTTCGGGCGTTGGCTCGCGCCTGCTGGTCACGGGTCTGGCGGTGCTGTTCGCATGCCTGGGCGCCGGGCGCGCCCACGCCGAGGACGGCCATGATCTGTGGCTGCGCTACCACGCGCTCGCCACCGCGCCGGCAGGTATCGATACCCGCCAGGCCGTGCAACTGGTCGCAGGGCAAGGCTCGCCGACCGCGAAGGCGGCCAGCGGCGAACTCGTCCGTGGCTTGGGCGGCCTTCTCGGCAAGACGCCGGAACTGTCGGGCGCAGTCAGCCGCGATGGCGCGCTGATCGTCGGCACACCCGCCTCGTCACCCGTGGTGGCCGGCCTGCACCTGGACACCCGCGAGCTGGGGCGCGAGGGCTACCTGATCAAGAGCGTGGTGGTGAACGGCCACCCCGCCACGGCGATTGTCGGCAACGACGACATCGGCGTGCTGTACGGCAGCTTCCGCTTCCTGCGCCTGCTGCAGACAGGGCATCCGGCCACCAGCCTGGACCTGCGCGACCGGCCGCAGGTGAAGTTGCGCGTGCTCGATCACTGGGACAACCTCGACGGCAGCGTGGAGCGCGGCTATGCCGGCGCCTCGATCTGGGACTGGTGGAAACTGCCCGGTTACCTCGACCCGCGCTACGCCGATTACGCCCGCGCCAATGCCTCCGTCGGCATCAACGGCACCGTGCTCAACAACGTCAACGCCGATCCGCTGGTGCTTACGCCCGCCTACCTGAAGAAAGTGGCGGCGCTGGCCGGGGTGTTCCGCCCGTGGGGTATCCGCGTGTATCTCAGTGCGCGTTTCAGCGCGCCGATCGAGATCGGTGGCCTGAAGACGGCCGATCCACTCGACCCGGCCGTGCGCCAGTGGTGGCGCGACAAGGCTGACGAGATTTATCGCGTGATCCCCGACTTCGGCGGCTTCCTGGTCAAGGCCAACTCCGAAGGCCAGCCCGGCCCGCAGGACTATCACCGCACCCACGCCGACGGCGCCAACATGCTGGCCGACGCGCTGGCGCCGCACGGCGGCATCGTGATGTGGCGCGCCTTCGTCTACTCCGAGCACGACCTCGACGACCGCACCAAGCAGGCCTACAACGAGTTCAAGCCGCTGGACGGCACGTTCCGCGACAACGTGCTGCTGCAGGTGAAGAACGGCCCGCTGGATTTCCAGCCACGCGAGCCGTTCAGCCCGCTGTTCGGCGCGATGCCGAAGACGCCGCTGATGATGGAGTTCCAGATCACCAAGGAATACCTGGGCTTCGCCACGCATCTGGTCTACCTCGGCCCGCTGTGGGAGGAAGTGCTGCGCGCCGACACCTACGCCAAGGGCAAGGGTTCCACCGTGGCCAAGGTGGTCGACGGTCAATTGGACGGCCATACGCTGACCGGCATGGCCGGCGTGGCCAACATCGGCACCGACCGCGACTGGAGCGGCTCGGTGTTCGACCAGGCCAACTGGTATGCGTTCGGCCGCCTGGCATGGGACCCGACACAGTCCGCCCGCGCCGTCGCCGACGACTGGGCGCGCATGACCTTCGCCCCCGACGACGCGGTGGCCAAGCCCATCGTGGGCATGATGATGGCCTCGCGCGAAGCGGCGGTGGATTACATGACGCCGTTGGGCCTGGCGCACCTGATGGGCGCCGGCCATCACTACGGCCCCGCGCCGTGGGACGACAGCCTGCCGCGTGCCGACTGGAACCCGGTTTACTACCACCGCGCCGACAAGAATGGCATCGGCTTCGACCGCACCCGCAAGGGCAGCGACGCGGTGGACCAGTACGCGCCGCCGGTGGCCGCGGAATTCAACGATCTGAAATCGACGCCCGACGCCTACCTGCTGTGGTTCCACCACCTGCCGTGGGATTACCGCATGCGCTCCGGCCACACGCTGTGGGACGAGCTGGTGATGCATTACAGCCACGGCGTGGACGAGGTGAAACAGATGCGCGCCACCTGGAAATCGCTGGATGGCCGCATCGATGCACAGCGCTACGCCCAGACCGCCGCGTTCCTGGCCATCCAGCAGAACGAGGCGCAATGGTGGCGCGACGCCAGCATCGCCTACTGGCAAAGCCTCAACCATCTGCCCCTGCCGGCCGGCTACGCGCCGCCCGCGCATACGCTGGATTACTACAAGAGCCTTTCCTTTCCCTACGCACCGGGACACTGACCATGGCAACCACACGCCCGCCCATCGGCACCAAGACCCTCCGCCTCGCCTGCCTGCTGCTGGCGCCCTGCAGCCTGCTGGCGGTATCCGTCGCACAGGCGGCGGACAAGCCGCTGCTGGACCCGTTGTTCCAGGATCACGCGGTGGTGCAGCGCGACCGGGCGATTCCGGTGTGGGGCCAGGCCAGCCCGGGTGAATCGCTGAAGATCGCGCTCGACGGCAAGACCGTCAGCAGCCGCGCCGGCGCCGACGGTCACTGGCAGGCTTCGCTGCCGGCCTTGCCGGCCGGTGGCCCGTACACGCTGAGCGTGACCGCGGCCGACGGCAGCAGCCAGACGGCCAAGGACATTCTCGTCGGCGATGTGTGGTTGTGCAGTGGCCAGTCCAACATGGAGTTGCAGGTACGCCGTACGTTGAACTTGAACAGCGAAACCAGCGGCGCCAACAACGACCGCATCCGCATGCTCACCGTGCCGCAGACCGGCGCATCGGCGCCGCAGGATCATTTCGCCGCACCGGTGCAATGGAAGTCGACCACGCCGCAAAACGTGCCGGATTTCTCCGCCACCTGCTACTACTTCGCGCGCGAATTGCAGAAGACCGTGGACGTGCCGATGGGCTTGATCAACGCCTCCCTCGGCGGCTCGCGCATCGAGCCGTGGCTGAGCGCGCAGGCACTGCGCAAAGTGGGCGGCTACGACGAAGCACTCGACACGCTGGCGTTGCACGCCAAGGATCCGCAGGCCGCCGCCGCGCAGTGGGGCACGTTCTGGGTGAAGTGGTGGAGCCGCCAGCCACAAGTGAAGAAAGGCGACGAGCCGTGGAACCCTGCGGCTTCCGATACCGGCTGGAAAGCAGCGCCGAAAACCCTGGTCGATTACCAAACCTGGGGTGTGCCCGAGCTGGCCAGCTACACCGGCATGCTGTGGTACCGCACCACCGTGACCTTGACCAAACAGCAGGCTGCGCAGGACGCCACGCTGGCGATCGGCAACGTGGACGAGATCGACCAGACCTGGGTGAATGGCCGCGGGGTGGGCAGCAGCAGTTACGGCGGCAGCCCACGCATTTATCGGCTGCCGCACGGCCTGTTGCATGCCGGCAAGAATCTGATCGTGATCAACGATCTCAACACCTATCTGGCGGGCGGCATGATGGGGCCCTCCGACACGCGCGTACTGAAATTCGCCGATGGCAGTTCGGTGCCGCTCGACACCAACGGCTGGCAGTATCGCGAGGTACCCAGGGACATCGGCACGCCGCCACTGGCGCCATGGTTGACGGTCTCGGGCAAGACCACGCTCTACAACGGCATGATCGCGCCGCTGGGTCACTACGCGTTCCGTGGCGCGCTGTGGTACCAGGGCGAATCCAACACCGGCGAGGCGGACCAATACCGCCGCCTGCTGGAAGCCTATCGCGATGATCTGCGCGCCCAGTTCGGGGCCAAGCTGCCGCTGCTGATCGTGCAACTTTCCAGCTACGGCCCCGCACCCACCAAGCCAGCGGAAAGCGGCTGGGCCGGGGTACGCGAGGCAGAGCGTCTGGTGGCCGCCGAAGACCCGCACTCGGGGCTGGCCGTGGCCGTGGATATTGGCGAACGCTACGACATCCATCCGGCCAACAAGCAGGAGCTGGGCCGCCGCCTGGCCCGCGCCGCACGGCATGTGGTCTATGGCGAATCGCTGCCGCCATCCGGCCCGCTGCCCGTCGCCGCCACGCGCGAGGGTGACACCGTCGCGGTCAGCTTCCGCGATGTCACCGGCAAGCTGGTGGCCTACAGTTCGAATCATCCCGTCGGCTTCGAGCTGTGCGGCACGCAGGCCAATAGCTGCAGCTACGCCGATGCCGACCTGCGCGACGGCAAGGTGCTGCTGCATCTGGACACGCCGCCCGCCCACGGCATCGCCCGCGTGCGCTACTGCTGGGCCGACAGCCCGTTCTGCACGCTGTACGACGAAGCGGGCCTGCCCGCCGTGCCGTTCCAGCTCGATATCACCTCTTCCCCGCACTGAACCCGATCCCGAGGACATCCCCGTGAGCAACACAAACGAAACTCCTACCCGCGGTTCCTCGCACGATCGCGAAATCGTCGAGGCGAAAGTCATCGTCACCTGTCCGGGGCGCAACTTCGTCACCCTGAAGATCGTCACCCGCTCGGGCGTCGAGGGTCTCGGTGACGCCACGCTCAACGGCCGCGAGCTGGCGGTGGCGTCGTACCTGCAGGATCACGTGGTGCCCAACCTGATCGGCCGCGACGCCGGCCAGATCGAGGACATCTGGCAGTTCCTCTACCGCGGCGCCTACTGGCGGCGCGGCCCGGTGACGATGAGCGCGATCGCCGCGGTGGACGTGGCGCTGTGGGACATCCTGGGCAAGATGGCGGGGATGCCGATCTACCAGTTGCTGGGCGGCCGCTCGCGCGAAGGCGCGCTGGTCTACGGCCACGCCAATGGCCGCGACATCGCCGAGGCCTCCGACGCGGTGGGCCGGTTTATCGAGCAGGGCTTCCTGGCGGTGCGCGCGCAGTGCGGCGTGCCGGGCATCAAGAAGGCTTACGGCGTCTCCAGCGCGAAGGGCTACGAGCCGGCCGAGAGCGAGCTGCCGCTGGAAACCACCTGGAACACCCCGCGCTACCTGGGCGTGGTGCCGAAGCTGTTCGAACAGCTGCGTGCCGACCACGGCGCCGAGGTGGAATTGCTGCACGACGCCCACCATCGCCTCACGCCGATCGAGGCCGCGCGGCTGGCCAAATCGTTGGAGCCGTACCGCCTGTTCTGGCTGGAGGACGCCACCCCGGCCGAAGACCAGAAAGCGTTCGAGCTGATCCGCCAGCACTCGGTGACGGCGCTGGCGGTGGGCGAGGTGTTCAACTCGATCTGGGACTGCAAGCACCTGATCGAGAACCAGCTGATCGACTACATCCGCACCACCATCGTGCACGGCGGCGGCATCACCCACCTGCGCCGGCTGGCCGACTTCGCCGGGCTGCACGGCGTGCGCACCGGTTTCCACGGGGCCACCGACCTGTCGCCGGTGACGATGGGCGCGGCGCTGCACTTCGATACTTGGGTGCCCAACTTCGGCATCCAGGAATACATGTTCCACACCGACGAGACCGATGCGGTGTTCCCGCATGACTACGTCCTGCGCAACGGCCGCCTGCACGTGGGCGACACGCCCGGACACGGCGTCACCATCGACGAGAAGCTGGCCGCGAAATACCCGTACCAGCCCAAGCAACTGCCGATCGCGCGCCTGGAAGACGGCGCGATGTGGAACTGGTGATGACGATGCCGACACGATCATTCAAGGCGTTGCTGCTGTGCCTGCTGGCCAGCTGCGGCATGGCGGCCCAGGCGGCCGAGCCGGTGCTGTTCGACTGGTTCGATTACCAGGGCCACGACCGCGCGTTCGAGCAGCCGCTGCCGGCCGGCCACTTCCGCAACCCCGTGCTGGCCGGCTTCTATCCGGACCCCAGTGTGGTGCGGGTGGATGACACGTTTTACCTGGTCAATTCCAGCTTTGCCTACTACCCGGGCATCCCCGTGTTCGAGAGCAAGGACCTGGTGCACTGGAAACCCGTCAGCCACGTGATCGACAAACCGACCACGCTGGACTTCGATGGCTTGAACATGTCGCGCGGCGTGTTCGCGCCCGCGATCAGCCATCATGACGGCACGTTCTACGTGGTCAACACCGCGGTGGACAGCGGCGGCAATTTTGTCAGCACCGCGAAAAGCGCTGCCGGCCCGTGGTCCGATCCGGTGTGGCTGAAGGGCGTGGGCGGCATCGATCCGTCGCTGTTTTTCGACAAGGACGGCAAGGCCTACCTGCTCAACAACGACGAGCCCGAGGGCAAGCCGTTGTACGAAGGCCATCGCGCGATCTGGCTGCGGCAGTTCGATCCGGTTTCGCTGAAACCGGTGGGGAAACGCCAGGTCATCATCAACGGCGGCACTGACCTCGCGAGGAAACCGATCTGGATCGAAGGCCCGCACATCTACCAGCGCAATGGCTGGTATTACCTGATGTGCGCCGAGGATGGCACCGGCCCGCAACATTCCGAAGTGGTGTTCCGCAGTCGTTCGGTGTGGGGCCCGTATGTGCCGTACGAGGGCAACCCGATCCTCACCCAGCGCGACCTGCCCGCCGATCGCGCCAATGCGATCACCAATGCCGGGCACGCCGACTTGGTGGAAGCCGCCGACGGCAGCTGGTGGGCGGTGTTCCTGGCCAGCCGCGCCTATGACGGCACGCACTACAACACCGGCCGCGAGACCTATCTGCTGCCGGTGGAATGGAAGGACGACTGGCCGATCATCCTGCCCCACGGCCAGGCGATTCCGCAGGTGGTGAAGGGGCCGGCCTTCATGCAGCGCAATGCCTCGCAGGCGCCGTTGAGCGGCAACTTCGACGCGCGCGATGATTTCGACAGCACCACGCTGGGCAGCGAGTGGCTGTTCGCGCGCACGCCGAAGCAATCGTGGGCGGATCTGTCCTCGCATCCCGGCAAGCTGGCCATCCATCCGCTGGCGCAGGATCTGGACACGCTGAAGAATCCGTCCTACCTGGCCCGCCGCCAGCAACACCTGGCGTTCGACGCCAGCACCGCGCTGGCGGTGCCGGCTGCGGGCGTCGAGGCGGGTATCGCGGCGTACCAGAACGAGCACTACTGGTACGCGTTCGGCGTCAGGCACGAGGGCGATCACCTGCGGCTGTCGCTGCGGGTGCATCGCGGCGACCACAAGGCTGTCGTCGACAGCGTGGTCCTGCCAGCCAACGTGGGCAAGTTGACGTTGAAGATCAGCGGTGACGGCAAAGCCTACGGTTTCGCCTACGATGACGGGTCGGGCTGGAAGTGGCTCGAACGCCAGGCGGACGGCACGCTGCTCAGTACCGATGTGGCAGGCGGATTCATCGGCGCGACGGTGGGTCCGTATGCGCGTCGACTCGACAACCAATGAAAACGCAAAAGGGAACGATGACTATGGCGAAGCGACAGGCGTGGCGCGGCATGTTCCGCACGACAATGGCGGTGGCTCTGGGCATGGCCCTGGTTTCGCCCGTGTTCCCCTTGCATGCGGAGGGCCACGCCGACGCAACGTCGTCGGCCGCGTCCACACCGGTCTATCGTGATCTCAGCCGCAGCTTCCACGATCGCGCCGCCGACCTCGTCGCGCACATGACGCTGGAGGAAAAGGCCGCGCAGATGCAGAACACCGCGCCGGCGATCCCGCGCCTGGGCGTGGCCGCGTACGACTGGTGGAACGAGGGCCTGCACGGCGTGGCGCGCGCGGGCCAGGCCACCGTGTTCCCGCAGGCGATCGGCCTGGCGGCCACGTTCGACGTGCCGCTGATGCATGAGGTGGCCACCGCCATCAGCGACGAGGCGCGCGCCAAGTACAACGAGTTCCAGCGCAAGGACAGCCACGGCCGCTACGAGGGCCTCACCTACTGGTCGCCCAACATCAACATCTTCCGCGACCCACGCTGGGGCCGCGGCCAGGAAACCTACGGCGAGGACCCTTACCTCACCGAGCGCATGGGCGTGGCCTTCGTCACCGGCCTGCAGGGCAATGACGCCAAATATCGCAAGCTGGACGCCACCGCCAAGCACTTCGCCGTGCACAGCGGGCCGGAGGCCGACCGCCACCATTTCGACGTGCATCCCAGCGAGCGCGACCTCTACGAAACCTACCTGCCCGCGTTCCAGACGCTGGTGCAGGAGGCCGACGTCGATGCGGTGATGAGCGCCTACAACCGCGTCAACGGCGAGCCCGCCACCGGCAGCCCGCGCCTGCTGGAACAGATCCTGCGCAAGGACTGGGGCTTCAAGGGTTACGTGGTCTCCGACTGTGGCGCGGTGGAGGACATCTACAAGCACCACAAGGTGGTCGACACCGTCGAGGCGGCCAGTGCGCTGGCGGTGAAGAACGGCGTGGACCTGGACTGCGGCACCGAGTACGCCGCCCTGGTCAAGGCCGTGCACGACGGCCTCATCAAGGAAAGCGAAATCGACGTCGCGCTCACCCGCCTGATGCAGGCGCGCATGCGCCTGGGCATGTTCGACCCGGCCAGCAAGGTGCCGTGGTCCGACGTGCCGTATTCGGTGAACCAGTCGCCGCAGCACGATGCGCTGGCGCGCCGCGCTGCCGTCGAATCGATGGTGCTGCTGAAGAACGACGGCGTGCTGCCGTTGTCGCGCGACGTCAAGCACATCGCGGTGATCGGCCCCACCGCCGACGACACCATGGCCCTGGTGGGCAACTACCACGGCACGCCGGCCGACCCGGTGACGATCCTGCGCGGCATCCGCGAGGCCGCGCCGCAGGCGAAGGTGGTGTACGCGCGCGGCGTCGATCTCGTGGAAGGCCGCAGCGATCCCACCGGCATGCCGCTGGTGGAGGCGCAATACCTGCGCCCGTCCGCCGGCGATGCCGAGCGCGGCCTGCGCGGCGAGTATTTCCGCAACACCGACCTGTCCGGCACGCCCGCGCTGGTGCGGGTGGACCCGGTGATCGGCTTCAACTGGGATCGCGGCTCGCCCACCGACAACCTGCTCGCCCGTGGCGAAGCCCAGCCGGACCAGGCGGTGCCCAGCGACAACTTCTCCATCCGCTGGAGCGGCCAGCTGCTGCCGCCGGTGAGCGGTGACTACGTGCTGGAAGCGGCCGCCAACGACGGCGTGCGCGTTTACCTGGACGGCAAGCCGGTGATCGACCGCTGGGAACGGGCCGACAACCTCACCGCCACCCAGGTCAAGCTGAAGCTGGAAGGTGGCCACGCCTACGACATCCGCGTGGAATACAAGGAACTGGAACGCGATGCCGGCGTGCGCCTGGCCTGGCGCATGCCTGGCGCCAAGGCGCCGTTCCAGGCCGCGCTCGATGCGGCGAAGGATGCCGACGTGGTGGTCTTCGCCGGTGGCCTCACCAGCGACGTGGAAGGTGAGGAAATGCGGGTGAACTACCCGGGCTTCGCCGGTGGCGACCGCACCGACCTGCGCCTGCCCGCCACCCAGCGCAAGCTGCTGCAGGCACTCGAAGCCACTGGCAAGCCGGTGGTGCTGGTGCTCACCAGCGGCTCCGCACTGGCGGTGGACTGGGCCAACCAGCACCTGCCCGCCGTGCTGCTGGCGTGGTACCCCGGCCAGCGCGGCGGCAACGCCGTGGCCGACGTACTGTTCGGCAACGCCGATCCGGCCGGCCGCCTGCCGGTGACGTTCTACAAGGCCAGCGAAAAGCTGCCCGCGTTCGACGACTACCGCATGGACGGCCGCACCTACCGCTACTTCAAGGGCGAGCCGCTGTACCCGTTCGGCTACGGCCTGTCGTACACGAAGTTCACCTATGCGGATCTGAAGCTCAACCACGACAAGATCGGCAAGGACGACAAGCTGCACGTCACGGTGAAGGTGCACAACGCCGGCAAGCGCGCCGGCGACGAAGTGGTGCAGCTCTACCTGCGCGGGGTCGGCACGCCGCACGAACGGTCGAACAAGGACCTTCGCGGCATCCAGCGCATCACCCTGGAACCGGGGCAGACGCGTGAAGTGTCGTTCGACGTTTCACCGGCCACCGACCTGCGTTACTACGACACCAAGAAGGCGGCCTACGCCGTCGACGCGGGACGTTATGAAGTGCAGATCGGTGCCTCCAGTGCGGACATTCGTGCCACGCAATCCTTCACCGTCAACTGAGTCGCCGGCTTGATGATGTCCAATGCACCACGGCAGACGCGCGGCGAAAGCCGCGTCGTCTGTTTCGGCGAACTGCTGTTGCGCCTGTCGCCGCCGGGGCAGGAGCTGCTGCTGCAGTCCCCGCACCTCGACGCACGCTTCGGCGGCGCGGAGGCGAATGTCGCCGCCTCGCTGGCCATCCTCGGTCACCGCAGCGCCATGGTGACCGCACTGCCGGACAACGCCATCGGCCACGCCTGCGCCGCCGAACTGCGGCGTCATGGCGTGGACACAGCCGGCCTCCGTTTTGCGGATGGCCGTATGGGCGTCTATTTCATCGCACCCGGTGCCATGCAGCGCCCTACCGAAGTGGTCTACGACCGCGCCGGTTCGGCGTTCGCATGCACCGCGGCCACGGCGCACGACTGGCCACGCCTGCTCGATGGTGCCCGCTGGTTGCACCTGTCAGGCATCAACCTGGCCCTGGGCGATGCCAGCGCGCAGTCGGCATTGGCCGCCGTGCGTGCGGCACGCGATGCCGGCGTCAGCGTCTCGTTCGACTGCAATTACCGCAGCAAGCTGTGGGGGGCGCGGGCGGCACAGGCCCCGGCGCTGCTGCGCGAGGTGTTGGCCGAGGCCGAGCTGGTGTTCGGCAACGAGCGCGACATCGCATTGATCCTGGGTGCGACGTTCGACCAGGGCGATGCCCAACAACGTTTCCGTGCGGCGGCCGAGCTGGCCTTCGCCACGTTCCCACAACTGCGCCTGATGGCCGCTACCGACCGGCGCCACCTGGACGTGGACACGCATGACCTCAGCGGCCTGCTGGCCACGCGCCAGCAGGTGCTGACCACGCGGACGCATCGCCTCGCCCGCATCGTGGATCGCATCGGTGGCGGTGACGCCTTCGCCGCGGGTTTGCTGCACGGCCTGCTGCGCGACATGGGCGAGCAGGACGCGCTGGATTTCGCCATCGCTGCCGCCAGCCTCAAGCACTCGGTGCTCGGCGACGTGAACCTGCTGCGCGAGGCCGACATGCTCGCGCTTCTTGCCCAGGAAGGTTTCGAGGTGCGGCGTTGAAGGCACCGGCTGCACGCTTGTCCGCTGCCGTGTTGCCGACGTTGCCGGCCACGGTGATCCGCCCGAACTACGACCTGGCCGCCGTGCGCGTCGGCATCGTGCACCTCGGCCCCGGCGCGTTCCACCGCGCGCACCAGGCGGTGTATGTCGACGACCTGCTCGCCGATCACCCCGATTGGGGCATCTGCGGTGTTTCCCTGCACAGCGCCGGCGTGCGCGACGCGCTGCGCCCGCAGGACGGCCTGTACACGCTGGCCTTGCTGGGCGAACAAACCTCGCTGCGGGTGATCGGCGCGATCCGCGAACTGCTGGTGGCCAGCGAAGACCAGGCCGCCGTGCTGGCGCGGTTGGCCGAGCCGGCGGTGAAGCTGGTCACGCTGACCATCACCGAGAAGGGCTACTGCCTCGCCGGTGAGGATCTGGATCTCGCCCACCCCGACATCGCGCACGACCTCGCCGCGCCGCAGACACCGCGCAGCGCCATCGGCTACGTCGTCGCCGGTTTGCGCGAACGGCGTGCCCGCGGCATCGCACCGTACACCGTGCTCAGTTGCGACAACCTCGCCGGCAACGGTCATCGCCTGCGCCGCGCCGCGTTGCAATACGCGGCGCGTGTCGATGCGGAGCTGGCGGCGTGGATCGAGGCCGAGGTGGCGTTCCCCTGTTCGATGGTGGACAGCATCACCCCCGCCACCGACGACGCGCTGCGCCAGCGCGTGGCCGACGCACTGGGTTGCGTCGATGCTTGGCCGATCCAGCGCGAGGCGTATACGCAGTGGGTGATCGAGGACCGTTTCTGCAATGAGCGCCCGCCGTTCGAGCGCGCCGGCGCCACCCTCAGCCGCGACATCGCCGGCTACGACCGCGCCAAGCTGCGCCTGCTCAACGGCCCGCATTCCACGCTGGCCTATCTCGGTTCGCTGATGGAGTTGGAGACGGTGTCCGCGGCGATGGCCGAGCCGTTGCTGGCCGGCTTCATCGAGCGGCTGATGCGCCAGGACATCGTGCCCTCGCTGCCGGCGTTGCCGGGTTTCGATCCGCAGGCCTATGTCGACGCCATCCTGGCCCGCTTCCGCAATCCGGCCATCCGCCACCTGCTGGCGCAGATTGCCTGGGACGGTTCGCAAAAAATTCCGGTGCGGCTGCTGGGCACGATCGCCGAGGCGCTGGCCGCGGGCCGGCCGATCGAGCGCTTGTGCCTGCCGGTCGCGGGTTGGTTGCACTTCGTGGCGCGCCAGGCGCGCAACGGCGTGGCCATCGTCGATCCGCTGGCCGACACCCTGGCGCGCTGCGGCGCGACGGGTGACGTCGATGCCTTCCTGGCGCTGGACGGCGTGTTCGGCGCGCTGGCCGGCGATACCCGTTTCACCACCGCGCTGCGCGCCGCGCACGCCGCACTGGCGCCGGCCACGCCGGACGCGGTGCGGCACGCGCTGAATAACTGACCCACCTTTCTCACCCCGATTTCCTGGAGCCTCCGATGCCTGCCAACCTGACCCGCCACACCACCGCCGATGGCCCGCGTTGGGCTTTGGACGGCCATTACCTTCCCGTCGATTTCAGCCTGTCGGCCTGGCTGGCCTTGCCGGCCGAGGCGGCGCAGGCGCAACTGGCCTCCGCCGCCCGCGGCGCGTCGGCCGATGGCGCCCTGCTGGCGCCGATCGAGGACGCGCAGGAAGCCTGGGCCAGCGGCGTCACCTACCTCAGCAGCCGCATGGCGCGCGAGGCGGAGTCGCAGAGCGCCGACGTGTACCAGAAGGTGTATGCGGCGGCGCGGCCGGAGTTGTTCTTCAAGGCCTGCGGATGGCGTACCAGCGGCCACGGCCAGGGCATCCGGGTGCGCGCGGACAGTGCCTGGAACGTGCCCGAGCCGGAACTGGTGCTGGTGCTGGACAGCGCCGGCGGCATCCGCGGCTACGCGGTGGGCAACGATGTTTCCTCGCGCAGCATCGAGGGCGAAAACCCGTTGTACCTGCCGCAGGCCAAGGTCTACGACGGCGCCTGCGCGATCGGCCCGGGCATCCGCCTGTGCCCGGTCGACAGCCTGCGCGACCTGGCCATCGCGCTGCAGATCCGCCGCGGTGGCGCGGTTGTATTTGCCGGGGAAACCCGCAGTTCGCAGATCAAGCGCGCGCTGGAGGAACTGGCCGGCTACCTGTTCCGCGAGCTGACCTTCCCCCACGGCGCCTTCCTGTTCACCGGTACCGGCATCGTGCCGGATGAAACTTTCACCCTGCAGGCCGGCGATGTCGTGAGCATCGACATCGGCGGTCTGGTTCTGGAGAACCCCGTATCATGAGCAATCCCACTTCCATGCAACCCATTCTTGTCGACGGCCGCTGGGTCCAGGCGCAGGCGCCGGAAGGCAGCTTCCACGCGTTCAATCCCTCGCAGGGGCAGGAGCTGGACGCGCACGATTACCCGATCTCCGGCTGGGCCGATCTAGACGCGATGCTGGACGCCGGCCAGCGTGCCGCCGCCGAGATGGCGCAGTTGCCGGGCGAGCGCATCGGCGCCTTCCTCGACGCCTACGCCGCCGCCATCGAGGCGCGTGCCGACGCCCTGGTCGAAACCGCGCATCGCGAAACCGGCTTGCCGCTCGAAGGGCGCCTGCGCAATGGCGAGTTGCCGCGCACCACCGGCCAGTTGCGCCAGGCCGCCAAGGCCGCGCGTGACGGCAGCTGGGCCCGGCCCACGATCGACACCGCCGCCGACCTGCGCTCCGTACTCGGCCCGTTGGGTGGCCCGGTGCTGGTGCTGGGGCCGAACAATTTCCCGTTCGCCTTCAATGGCGTCTCCGGCGGTGATTTCGCCGCCGCTTTTGCCGCCGGCAACCCGGTGATCGCCAAGGCCCACCCGGCCCATCCGCATACCTCGCAGCTGCTGGCGGAAGCCGCGCTGGAGGCGCTGCAGTCCAGCGGCCTGCCGACGGGCGCGGTGCAGATGTTCTTCCACACCAGCAACGAGCTGGGGCTGCGTGTGGTGGCCGATCCGCGCACTGCCGCGGTGGCGTTCACCGGCAGCCGTCCGGCCGGCATGGCGATCAAGGCCGCCGCCGACGCGGCCGGCACGCCGGCCTACCTGGAGATGTCCAGCGTCAACCCGGTGTTCGTGCTGGGTGGCGCGCTGCGCGAGCGCGGTGCGGCGATCGCCGCCGAGCTGGCCGCCTCCTGCGCGATGGGCGCGGGCCAGTTCTGCACCCGCCCGGGCGTGACGGTGTTGCCGCCGGGCGCGGACACCGACGCCTTCGTGCAGGAAATGCAGCGGCTGACCGCGGCCACGCCCGCCGGCGTGCTGCTGACCCCGCGCAGCCCGCAGCTGGTGGCCGAGGCGGTGAACGCGCTGCGCGACGCCGGCGCCGAGCTGCTGGCCGGCGGCGAGATCGCCACCGACAGCGCCGGTTACGCGTTCCAGCCGACCTTGCTGAAGGTGTCCGGCAGCCGCTTCGTCGAGGCGCCGCGTGCGCTGCAGAACGAGGCCTTCGGCCAGGTCAGCCTGCTGGTGCTGGCCGAGTCGCAGGCGCAGTTGCTGCAGATCGCGCAGGCGCTGGAAGGCAACCTCACCGGCACCATCTACAGCGACACCGCTGGCGCCGACGATGCCGAGTACGACGCGCTGGCCCCGGCGCTGCGCCACCGCGTCGGCCGCCTGATCAACGACCGCATGCCCACCGGCGTGGCGGTGTCGCCCGCGCAGAACCACGGCGGCCCGTTCCCGTCCACCGGGCATCCCGGCTTTACCGCCGTCGGCATCCCGGCCTCGCTGCTGCGCTTTGCCGCGCTGCACAGCTACGACCACGTGCGCCAGCAACGGCTGCCGCCATCCTTGCGCGACGCCAACCCCACCGGTTCGCTGGTGCGCCTGGTTGACGGGCAGTTGACCACGGCCGACCTGTGATGGCCGGCGTGCAAAGTGACGATGCCTTGCTGGATGCCATCCTGGGTGACGGCACCCCGCTGACCACCACCCGCACCTCCGGCGAAGGCCCGGCCGGCAGTTTGCCGGTCGATGACACCACCCTGCGCGAGGCGCCCAGCGGCCACCTGTTCGGCATGACCCAGAACGCCGGCATGGGCTGGCGCGCCAGCGAGATCGGGCGCGATCCGTACCTGATCCTCAGCACCCAGGGCGGCCTGCGCGCCGCCGACGGCAGCCCGGTGGCGCTGGGTCTGCACACCGGTCATTGGGAGATCGACAAGCTGGTGCGCGCGGCGGCCGAGACGCTGGCCGAGCAAGGCGGCCTGCCGTTCTCGGTGATGTGCTCGGACCCCTGCGACGGGCGCACCCAGGGCACCACCGGCATGTTCGACAGCCTGCCGTACCGCAACGACGCGGCGATGACGATGCGCCGGCTGGTGCGCTCGCTGCCCAACCGCCGCGGCCTGCTCGGCATCGCCACCTGCGACAAGGGCCTGCCGGCGATGATGATGGCGCTGGCCGGCAGCCGCGACCTGCCCGGCGTGATCGTGCCCGGCGGCGTGACGCTGCCCGCGCGCGGCGCCGAGGACACCGCCAAGGTGCAGACCATCGGCGCCCGCTACGCGCACGGATTGATCGACCTGCAACACGCCGCCGCGATGGGCTGCCGCGCCTGCGGCTCGCCCGGCGGCGGTTGCCAGTTCCTGGGCACCGCGGCCACCTCGCAGGTGATCGCCGAGGCGCTGGGCATCGCGCTGCCACACACCGCGCTGGCGCCGTCCGGCGAGCCGGTGTGGCTGGACATGGCGCGGCGCGCGGCGCTGGCGCTGGTGCGTCTGGTCAAGGCGGGCACGCCGATGTCGGCCATCCTCACCCGCCACGCGCTGGAGAACGCACTGGTGGTGCACGCCGCGTTCGGCGGCTCCACCAACCTGATGCTGCACGTGCCGGCGATCGCCCACGCGGCCGGCCTGGCGCCACCCACCGTGGCCGACTGGACCGCCGCCAACCGCGCCACGCCGCGCCTGGTCGACGCGCTGCCCAACGGCCCGCGCCACCATCCCACGGTGCAGGTGTTCATGGCCGGCGGCGTGCCCGAGGTGATGCTGCACCTGCGCGAGATGGGCCTGCTGCACCTGGACGCGCCCACCGTCAGCGGCCGCACCGTCGGCGAGAATCTCGATTGGTGGGAACACAGCGCCGCACGCCGCATCGCCCGCGAACGCCTGCGCGAACTGGACGGCATCGATCCGGCCAACGTGATCATGGGCCCGGACGCGGCCCGTGCCGCGGGGCTCACCTCGGCGCTGGTGTTCCCGGTCGGCAACCTTGCGCCGGACGGCTCGGTGATCAAGGCCACCTCGATCGACCCGACCGTGGTCGACGACGACAACGTGTACCGCCACACCGGCCCGGCGCGCGTGTTCGCGTCCGAACACGACGCGATCGTGGCGATCAAGCGCAAGGGCGAAGGTGCGGTGGTGGCGGGCGACGTGGTGGTGCTGGCCGGCTGCGGCCCCGCCGGCACCGGCATGGAGGAAACCTACCAGCTCACTTCCGCGCTGAAATACCTGCCCTGGGGCAAGCACGTGCCGGTGCTGACCGATGCGCGTTTCTCCGGCGTCTCCACCGGCGCCTGCATCGGCCATGTGGGGCCGGAAGCGCTGGCCGGTGGCCCGATCGGGCGGCTGCGCGACGGCGACTTGGTACGCATCGAGATTGATCGCAACACCTTGCAGGGCCGGATCGATTTCATCGGCACCGACCCGGCACAACCGTTGCCACCGGAACAAGCGACAGCCTTGCTGGCCACGCGCGCGATCCACCCGGCGATCGCACCGCATCCGAAGCTGCCCGACGACACGCGCCTGTGGGCCGCGCTGCAGGAAGCCAGCGGCGGTACCTGGGGCGGCTGCGTGTACGACGTGGATGCCATCGTGGAAACGCTGCGCGCGGGACGCGAGGCGCTGGCACGGCAACGCGGGGAGCAAGCCAGCAGTTGATCGATCACGCCGGCGCTCCGGCGCCGGCACACCACCACGTAGCGCCGGCCCAGGTCGTCGCGGTCATGCATGAAGCTGTTCGCACCAGGGGAGTACTGGATGGTCACGTTTCTCATCATCGCCGCGGCTATCGCGGTGCAGATCTTTCTCACCGCGCGCAAGGTCAGCCCGTTCCTGTCGCTGCTGCTGACCGCGATCCCGATGGGCTTGCTGCTGGGCATGTCGCCGCAGGAGCTGCTGAAAACCATCGACCACGGCGTGGGCAGCACGCTGGCCGGGCTGGCGCTGGTGATCATCCTGGGCGCGGTGCTGGGCAAGGTGCTGGAGGAAAGCGGCGCGGCGGAGAAGATCGCCACCACCCTGGTCGCCACGCTCGGCCTGCGCAACATCCAGTGGGCCTTGTTGCTGACCGGTTTCATGGTCGGCATCCCGCTGTACTTCAACGCCGGTTTCATCATCCTGATCCCGCTGATCTTCTCGCTGGCGCGGCGCACCGGCTTGCCGATCCTGCAGCTGGCCATTCCCACCGTGGCCTCGCTCAGCACCACCCACTGCTTCCTGCCGCCGCATCCGGGGCCGGTGTTCCTGGTCAACACCTTCGGCGCCGACATGGGCCACACCCTGATGTACGGCGTGGTGCTGGCGATACCGGCGGTGGTGATCGCCGGCCCGTGGCTGGCGCGGCGGATGAAGGCGATCAACCCGCCGATGCTGGAGCTGTTTGCCGGCTCGACCACCACCCACCAGTCGCCGCCGGGCGCATGGAGCTCGTTCCTGATCGCGCTGTCGCCGATATGGCTGATCGGCCTCTCGGTACTGGCCGACGGCGTGCTGCCCAAAGGCATCCTGCGCGAGACCCTGATGTTCCTGGGCAACCCCACCATCGCGCTGCTGCTGGCCACGGTGGCCGCGTTCTACTGGCTGGGTTACCGCCGCGGCGCGGCGCTGGAAACGCAGACCCGCTGGCTCAACGCCGCCATCAGCGGCATCTCGGTGATCCTGCTGATCATCACCGCCGGCGGCGTCTTCAAGCAGGTGCTGGTGGACAGCGGCGTGGGCGCCACCATCGCCGAGCTCAGCCGCACCTGGCAGATGACGCCGTTGCTGTTTGCCTGGATCGCCACCGCGCTGCTGCGGGTGATGATCGGCTCATCCACCGTGGCCGTGCTCACCGCCGCCGGTGTGGTCGGCCCGCTGATCGCCACCACCGGCGCGTCGCCGGAGCTGATGGTGCTGGCGGTGGGCTGCGGCAGCGTGTTCGGCTCGCACGTCAACGACTCGGCGTTCTGGATGTTCAAGGAGTTTTTCAACCTCTCCATGAAGCAGACCTTCCTGTCGTGGACGGTGATGGAGACGACGATCTCGCTGATCGGCCTGGCCGGCGTGTTGCTGTTGAACATGGTGGTGGGCTGAGCCTGCCCCTGCATCGCCTGCCGGGCTGACGATGGCCCACGCGCGGGCCGCGGGAGCTGTCGCCCCGCGCGTCCGTGGTCCGGTGCAATGCATCGGGAGAAAAGAGGCCGCTTGCCGAACGGCACACGCGTCGGCAAGCGGCAATCGCCGTGACTGTCCGCGCCCCGTTGCAGGCGGCGCGAACAGCGTGCGGCGGGTCAGAACGTGGCGCGGATCACCACTTCGGCACGACGATCGTTCACGAACGTGCTGCGCAGGTAACGGTTCTGGTCCACGAAGCCGGACGGCGCCAATGTCGGGTTGCTGTCGCGGACGTCGCTGTTGGCGTACGTCGACGGCCCCATCAGTACCTTGGTCTTGGCGTTCGTCAGGTTGTTGAGCAGGAGCCCGACCTTGACGTTCTTGTTGATGTTGAAGAACACCGAACCGTCCAGCTGGCCGAAGCTGTCGCTCCACACCGGCACGTAGGTGTCGCCCGAATCCTGCTCGGCGAGCAGGTAGCGATCACGCCACGACCAGGCCAGTCGTGCCGACCAGTTGCCGTATTCGTACATCGCCGTGAAGTTGTAGCTCTTCGGCGACAGGCCCTGCATCGGCAACGGCTGGTTGTTGACGATGAACTCCGCATCGCAGCTGCCGTTGTTGTGGTCCGGGTCGCAGGAGGTGGTGCCGGCGATGCGCGAGCTCTTCAGGTAGGTGTAGTTCGCCTGCACGCCGAGGCCGCGCCAGGCGCCCGGCAGGAAGTCGAAGAACTGCGAGTAACCGATCTCGAAGCCCTTCACCGTACCGTCGCCGGCGTTCACCGGGCCGCTGACCGGCAGGGTCTGGCCGGCGATGTTCTGCAGCCAGATCTCGTCGGCGATGTAGTTCTTCAGCTTCTTGTGGAACAGCGTGGTGTAGAGCTGCCCGGTGGGAGCGAAGTACCACTCCAGCGAGGTGTCGAACTGGTCCGAGATCATCGGGCGCAGTGCCGGGTTGCCGCCGGACGTGGCTTTCCAACCAGCCAGCGTCGACTGACCGCCGGGCGTTGCCGCCCACGAAGCGCCCACTTTCAGATAGGCATTGAGCTGGTTGATGGCCGGCCGGGTGATGGCGCGCCCGGCGGCAAAGCGCCACTGCAAGTCGTCGGTGAGCTTGTAGCGGAGATTCAGGCTGGGCAGTGCGTTCTTGTAGCTGGTGTGGCCTTCCATCGGTTCGGTCAAGCCGCTGAACATCACGTCGAGCACGCTCTGCGGCCAATCGCCCAGGTCGCCGGAGGCGCTGGAGAGCGAGGGGAAGGTGACCGAGCCGTTCGAGCGCACGCTGGTACGCACCAGCCGCAGGCCGACGTTACCGTCGAACCGGTCGTCCGGTGAGCCGAAGTACAGCGAGCCGTATATGGCCTGGGTCTTCTCCCACATGTTGTTGTCGCTCATCGGGCTTCCCGGCGTGCAGGACCCGTCGGTGGTTTCCTGCGGGCACCAGATGCCGCCTTCCAGCGCGTGCGAGCGCAACGCGGGAATCGCCTTGCGGTAGTTGCTGACCAGCTCGCTGCTGGGGAACCACAGCGTGGTGGGTACGTTCGCATCCCCACGATAGAAGTTGCCCAGCGTCTCGTAGGACTGCATCCAGCTCGGCAAGGTGTCGGCGCGGGCCAGGTCCTCGGGTGAGTTGTACGTCAGCCAGTGCGTGTTGAGCGCGCCCCAGTTGTACGAGCTGTTGGTGTTGTTGCTGTAGCGGTGGTTGTTGGTGGCACGGACACCCACGCGCAGCGAGCGCACCACCGCACTGTCGAAGTTGACCTCCAGGTCGATCTTGGCGGCCCGCTCCAGGCCGTAGTCGTGCTGGAGGTGATCCATGGCGGACCACAGGATGTAGTTGTGCCCGTCGGCCAGGTAGGCCGGATCGGTGACCGTCACGCTGGGCACGCTGCCGCTGACGTCGAGCTGGAGCGGCGGCATGTAGATCTGGTTGTAGACGGTGAAGTCCAGCGTGTTGCTGATGGATTTTGCCAGCTGCAGGTCGCCGCTCAGGATCACGTTGTCGGTGAGGTTGACCTTGAAGCCGTTGGACCAGTCGGTGGTTTGCGTGAACTGCTGGGCATCGCGGTTCGTCGTGTAGTACGCGTTGTTGCCGAACGGCCCCAGTGCCGGGTCGCCGCGCCACGCCGACGAGGTCACGGTGCCGGTCTGGAACACGCCGCGATCGTCATAGGTGAAGTTGGTGCCATCGGCCGGCAGCAGGTTGTAGAAGTTGGCCTCGTTGGACTGCACGAAGTGCTCGGACCAGTGCAGGTTGTAGTTGGAGCGGAAGAACTGGGAATAAATCTCCCAGCGGTCGTTAGGCTGCCATTGCAGGCCGCCGTAGAGACCGATGCGGCGACGATCCATGTCCATGCGCCGCCAGTTGACGCCGCCGGGCACGTAGCCCTGGCCATTGGGCGCGCCATCGGCGACGGTGGCGCCGAGGTCGTTGCGCCAGTTGCCGTCGGCATCCTGCAACCAGGTGTCGGGGCCGTCGTTCTTGGTCGGGCGCAATACGTAGGGCTGTACCTGCACGCCGTCGCTGCGCGTGGCCAGCTCGGAGATCGCCACGTCGAACAACGCGCCGAACTTGCCGAAGGTGTCGCTCTCCCACACGTTGCTGTACAGGAACGAGGCCGCCGGCTTGTGCTTCTTCGCCATGTCGCCTTCGTTGATGCCGAAGGAGAACGCGGTGGTCTTGCCGGTATCGAACGGCATGCGCGTGCGCAGGTTCACCGTGCCGCCGATGCCGCCTTCGATGATTTCGGCGGACGGGTTCTTGTACACGTCCACGCCGGCCATCAATTCCGCCGGCACGTCCTGGAAGCCCAGCGCGCGGCCGTTGTTGGCCGAGAAGCTGGAGCGGCCGTTGAGCAGGCTGCCCACGTAGGGCAGGCCGCGGATCAGCACGCCGCTGCCCTCGGCCGCCGGATGGTTCGGGTCGTCGTCGGCCAGGAAGTGATCCACGGTGACGCCGCTGATGCGCTGCAGGGTTTCAGTGACGCTGCGGTCGGGCAGCGCGTTGATGTCCGTGGCCGTCACCGAGTCGATGATCTGGTCGGCGTTCTGCTTCAGCGATTGCGCCGACATCAGGCTGGCGCGGATACCGGTGACCGTGATGGCACTCATGTCCGACACGGCCGGCTTGGCCGCCGCGTCCTTTTTGGATGGCGCCATCGCCGCCGACTCGGGCGCGGTCGTTGCCGCGGTATCCGTGTTGGCGTCCTGTGCCTGTGTCAGGCATGGCGCACCTACCAGCGCCATGCCCAGCGCGATCGCGGCGGCAAGCCGCGTCTCGCGAAACCGACGATTTCCGCGCGCGCGCGTTCCGCCCAGCAGCAGCTCTTGGCTGTTCCTCTTCATGTCTCCCCCTCTCGATGGATGGAGCGTGCGCAGCCCCCGCTGCACCGTCTCCATTTACCTGCGTACCAGTAAAATCCCCAAGCCTGGCCGCGGCAGTTGCTATAGCCTGGATAGCGCTAACATTTTTATCTGTATACATGCGCGGCGAGCGCTTTCATATACGGTTTTTTCCAATACCACGCACGCGGTGGCGCCATCGCGCGCACTTGCCGTACGACTGCGTCCTAATGTCGCAGCGGTATCGCCAGCACAGCATCCAGCGCGGGCTTGGGCTGGTGGTGACGATCAAACAGCAGGGGATAGTTGGTGCGGTCCGGGATCGGGTAGCCGTTCTTCCACGACATGTCGTCGGTCACGCCCCATACCGACACACGCTCCAGCTTGTCGCGCTCGCGGTGGAACAGGGCAAACAGCTCGGCGTAGCGGTCGGTCAGCTGCTGCTGCACGGCGGCAGGCAAGCCGTCGCGGTAAGGGTCGAGAAACTTCTTGAACTCCGGCAACTGGAACTGCGGGTGGGTCATGCCCTGGCCGATGATCTGGCCCTCCTTGGTCAGCGGCAGCACGTCCACGTCCAGCTCGGTGATCGACACCTTGACCCCGGCGGCGGCATACGCATCGATCGCCGCCTTGATGTCCTCCAGCGACGGATAATCCAGGCCCCAGTGGCCCTGCATGCCGACGCCATCGATGCGGATGCCGTGGGCCTTGAGCATCTTCACCATGCGCACGATGCCGGCAACCTTCGCCGGGCGCCACGCGTTGAAGTCGTTGTAGTACAGCTCGGTATCCGGCGCGTAGCGCGCAGCGTTGCTGAAGGCCAACCGCATCAACTCGTCGCCGTCGCCGATGCCGCGCACCCATGTGGTGTCGCGGTAGTTGCCGTCATCGCCGATCTGCTCGTTGACCACGTCCCAACTGTCAACGCGCCCGGCGTAGCGCCCAGCCACTTTCTCGATGTACTGGCGCATGCGCTCGGCCAGCTGCTTGCTCGGCAGCGGCTTGCCGGCGGCGTCCTCGAAGAACCAGTCCGGCGTCTGGTTGTGCCACACCAGCGTATGGCCGACGATGAACATGTGATGCTTCCGGCCGAAGTCGACGAACGCGTCCGCCGCCTTGAAATCCCACTGGTCGGGCAGCGGATGCACCACCTCGACCTTCATCGCGTTTTCCAGCGTGATCGCGTTGAAATGCTTCAGCACCAACGCCTGCGACGCCGCGTCCTTGCCGCTGACGATGTCGTCATTGACGGCCGTGCCGACGAGGAAGTCATTGGCGTACGCCTGCTTGAGCGTGGTGGCCGGCGCATCCGCGGCGTACGCGGGCAGCACGCAGGCGACCAGTGCCAGGCCGAGGGTGCACGTCAGGGAAAGCATCAGGCGACGTGGGATTCGCGGGTGGGACATCGTACTGCTCCAGTGGTGACCAGTTTGCTGAAAAGGCTCGGATTCACCACCGATGATAGCCAAATCGGTTCAATGAGCCCGGCCCCTCGTTTCAACCCTCATTTCGTTGATCGGAAGGCTTGGCCCCAAGCCTGCGTTGGCCTGCGGTTGCGCGTATCCGCAACCGGCACTGGGCAGGAGACACCTGCGGAAGCGCTTCCATATGGACGTCCATACGGCTGCATGTCACAGAGTTCACGCTTGCGAGACAGCCTGCCTGCCGGGCGTGTCTCCCGCTGCGGTCAATGTCTGTGCCAGCCGGTTCGCTGCGCCCCTTATTTCGGGCATGGCCGTGCATTCCCACAGGTTTCCGCGCAATGGCGAGCCGATGCCGTAGAGGCCGGGTTGGGGATTGCCGTCGGCATCCAGCAGCCGTCCGTCCGCTTCCGCAACGATGCCGAGCTGCAACGGATCGGGTGCCGCCAGCCCTTCCCGAAGTGGTTGGGCCAATAGCGGATCGCGTGCGTAAGCGAGTGCGGTTCGACGGCGCTGAAGGTTTTGCTGAACAGCTACGGCTCATTCCCTCCCGGGGCCAGGATGGTCGAGTCCGGCATCGTTGCATTCGGACTTCCCCTCGGTTCCGCAGGCGATGCGTCCGACCGTGTGAAATAGGCCCCGAAGCCGGCGGCCATCTGCAGACACTGCGTCGCCAGACCTGACTCCGTGATTTCCGACTCGTTGATTTCATGCCTTTAGTCATGGGTGATCCGCAGGCGCATTGGGTACGATCGGGGTTTGCCCACGTCGAGAGTCCTCCATGAAACATCCCGTCGCGCTGGCCCTGGCCATAGCCCTGTCCGGCTCCGTGGCCGGCTGTACCGATACCGCATCCGGCAAGAACGAATCCGCCACGTCCCAGGCGCAGAGCCCGGCAGTCGCCACCGACAGCAGCAATCCGTTTTTCGCTGAAAGCCCACTGCCGCTGCATTACCCGCAGTTCGACAAGATCAAGGACAGTGATTTCGCGCCCGGTTTCGACCGCGGCATGGCCGATCAGCTGAAGGAAGTGGCGGCAATTGTCGACAACGCCGAAGCGCCGACGTTCGACAACACCATCCTCGCGCTGGAGAAATCCGGGCAGATCCTGAGCCGCACCTCGACCGTGTTCTTCAGCCTCGTTGGCGTGGACACCAACGATGCGCGCAAGGCGATCCAGGCCGAATACGCGCCGAAGCTGGCCGCGCATCGCGACGCGATCGCGCTGAACCCGAAACTGTTCGAGCGCATCCAGACGCTGTACGACACGCGCGACAGCCTGGGCCTGGACGCCGAAGGCGTGCGCTTGATCGAGCGCTACCACACCGATTTCGTGCGCGCCGGCGCCAAGCTGTCCGAGGCCGACAAGGCGCGGCTGAAGACCATCAATGGCGAGCAGGCCAAGCTGGGCACGCAGTTCAGCCAGAACGTGCTGGCCGAGGTCAACGATTCGGCCGTGGTGGTGGATACGAAGGAAGAGCTGGCCGGCCTCACCGACGAACAGATCGCCGCGGCCGCCGCTGCCGCGAAGGAGAAGGGCCTGGACGGCAAGTACGTCATCGCCCTGCTCAACACCACCGGCCAGCCGCCGGAAGCGCAGTTGCAGAACCGCGCCCTGCGCGAGCGCTTGCACCAGACCTCGGTGGCCCGCGGCAGCCGCGGCAACAAATATGACAACACCGCCATCGTGTCGCAGATGCTGAAGCTGCGTGCGGAGAAGGCGAAGATGCTCGGCTATCCGACCTACGCCGCCTACGTGCTGGCCGACGAAACCGCCAAGACGCCCGAAGCGGTCAATGCCATGCTGACCCAGCTGGCACCGCCGGCCGTGGCCAATGCGAAGCGCGAGGGCGCAGCGTTGCAGGCGATGATCGACAAGGAGCAGGCGGCGAAGGGCGAGCCGACGTTCCAGCTTGAGCCGTGGGACTGGGCGTACTACACCGAGAAGGTGCGCGCCGAGAAATACGACTTCGACGAGAGCCAGCTCAAGCCGTACCTGGAGATGAAGAACGTGCTGGAAAACGGCGTGTTCTACGCCGCCGGCCAGCTCTATGGCCTCAGTTTCAAGCAGCGCACCGACCTGCCGGTCTACAACCCCGACGTGCTGGTGTACGACGTGTTCAACGCGGATGGCTCGCAGCTGGCGATCTTCCTGGCCGACATGTACGCGCGTCCGTCCAAGCGCGGCGGTGCCTGGATGAACTCCTACGTCGACCAGTCGGCGCTGACCGGCAACCTGCCGATCGTCGCCAACCACCTCAACATCACCAAGCCGGCCAATGGCCCGACCCTGCTGACCTGGGACGAGGTGACCACCGCGTTCCACGAGTTCGGTCATGCGCTGCACGGCATGTTCTCGAACGTGGAATACCCGTACTTCAGCGGCACCAGCGTGCCGCGCGACTTCGTCGAGTTCCCGTCGCAGGTCAACGAGATGTGGTCCGACTGGCCCAGCGTGCTGGCCAATTACGCCAAGCACTACCAGACCGGCGAGCCGATGCCGAAGGCGCTGCTCGACAAGGTGCTGGCCAGCTCCAAGTTCAACCAGGGCTTCGCCACCACCGAATACCTGGGCGCGGCGATGCTGGACCAGAGCTGGCACCAGCTCGGCGCCGACCAGATCCCCGCCGCCGATGGCGTGATGGCGTTCGAGGCGGCTGCACTGAAGGCCAACGGCACCGACTACGCGCCGGTGCCGCCGCGTTATCGCACGCCGTATTTCAGCCACATCATGGGCGGCTACGCGGCTGGCTATTACGCCTACATCTGGTCCGAAGTGCTGGATGCCAACACGGTCGAATGGATCAAGACCCACGGCGGCCTGACCCGCGCCAATGGCGACCGCTTCCGCCAGACCCTGCTGTCGCAGGGCGGCAGCAAGGACGCACTGCAGTTGTTCCATGACTTCACCGGCCAGGAGCCGAAAATCCAGCCGCTGCTCGAACGTCGCGGGTTGGATGTTGCGAACGACTGACGCATTCGTCCGCTGAAAAACAAAGCCGCCCGGAGCGATTCGGGCGGCTTTGTTGTGCCTGCCCGCCGATGCGTGTCGGGCGGGTTGCTGACAGTGGCGCATAAAGAAACCCGCAGAGGGGGAGTCTGCGGGTTTCGGGGGGTCCATCTTTGTATGCATGAAACCGGAGGGGAACCGGGTCATGCGGTGGGAGTGTTGTCTCACGACATGGGTGTTACTGTACTACATAGTTTGTTAATGAAACATAACCTGATGTCTGCGGTACGCGTTCCGAAGGAGGACGAAATACAAAAATAAGCAAGGGCATCGCGACTGAAGTCGCTCCTACAGGGCAGTTCTGCTGCCGGTAAAAACGAGCAAGATCGGAGTCAGGGAGGTGAACCTGACTCCGTCAGGTCTCACCGGCGCAACTCCAACAGCAAGACGCCGTGCGCGGCGACCGCGTGATTCAAGGCGGCCAGCTTGCCCAGGCTCCTCGCACCCCAGACGTCGCGTACGGAATAGCTGCCCTGCGCAAGCCCGTACTTCGCAAATCCGGCTTTCACCGTAGTGGCCGTATCGCCGGTGTTGAACAACGCCAGGTAGTCCGTCCCGTCCGCATGCGACGTCCATGCGATGACCGCCCCATCCTGTCCCGCGAGACGTTGGCCTTCGCCGCGCTGGTCCATCGCGATCACCGCGGGGTTGGTCAGCAGCGCCTGGGTCCAGTCATCCAGTTTGGTGAGGTTGCCGCCGAAGAACAGTGGCGAGTGGGCGATCGACCACAGCGTCACCAGGGTGCGCTGCTCGTCGCGGGTCAGTCGCGTGGTGCGCGGTTTGCCCTCGCCGGGGACCGGGCCGAGCCAGCCCAGCGGCAGCATGTCGGCGTCGGGCCAGTTGCCCGGCTTTACGTGGCTGGCCCAGCTCGCGATCACGGCGAACTGCGCTTTCACGTTCTGTGACCACTCGCCGTTGTCCTCCCAGTGGTCCCAGACGTCGTTGGAGATGCGCCAGAGCTGTGCGTTCCGGCCGAGCTCCGCGGCCTGTTCCAGCGGCGCGGGGCCGGGCGAGAGGCTCAGGATCATGGGCCGCCCCGTCTTCACGATGGCGCGGTGGATCATGCGGATCTCGTCGCCCTTGTACGGATGCGAGGCGATGCAGTCGACCTTGATGTAATCCACGTCCCAGCTGGCGTACTGCCGCATCAGCGAGTCGTACCAGGCCTGGCCGGCGGCGTTGTCCTTCACGCCGAAGTTGTCGGGATTCCACGGGCAGGTGTCGCCGGTGTCCGCCGCATCGACGGCGTGGAACGCGCTGCCCGCGATCGGCAGGTTGCCGGCCACGGCCTGTTTGGTGATGCCGCGGATGATGTGGATGCCGAACTTCAGCCCCTGCGCATGGACGTAGTCGGCCAGCGGCTTGAACCCCGCCGCCCCTGTCGCCGTGGCGAAGCGGTTGAGCGCAGGTTCGTAGCGCCCGTTGGCATCGATGCGGTAATGCAGTGTCTCGGGCTTCGAGGCATCCTGCGGGTTCGCCAGGTACCAGCCCTCATCGACCACGGCGTACTGGTAGCCGGCCGCCTTCAGCCGCGTCGCCAGCACGTCCACGTTGGCACGGTACTGCGCCTCGTCGATCGTCAGGCCGTAGGAATCCCAACTGTTCCAGCCCATCGGCGGCGTGGGAGACAGCGTGGCCTGCTGCGCTTGTGCCTGCGCTGCAACGGCGAGGGCCGCCGCGCCTGCAATCCGCCAAAGAGTTTTCAACATGTCTCTGCGCCTTGGTTGAGTCATTACGGGTGAAGACCGACGGATGCCGATCGAGCCGCACGGACAGATGGCGGGTTCCTGTTAGAGCTTGTACGCCTGCTTCGGCAACCGATACGCCAGATCCACCGCCACCTCCACCGCCTCGTCCTCATCCAGCCGATGCTCGGCCACCAACTTGGCCAGGAACGCGCAGTCGATGCGGCGGGCCACGTCGTGGCGGGCGGGGATGGACAGGAAGGCGCGGGTGTCGTCGTTGAAGCCGACGGTGTTGTAGAAACCGGCGGTGCTGAGGGTCTGTTCGCGGAAGCGCCACATGCCTTCGGGCGCATCGTGGAACCACCATGCCGGGCCCAGCAGCAGGCACGGATAATGGCCGGCCAGCGGGCCCAGTTCGCGCGCGTAGGTGCTCTCGTCCAGGGTGAACAGGATCAACCGGAAGTTGGGCTCGTTGCCGAAGCGGTCCAGCAGCGGTTTCAGGGCGTGCACGTACTCGGTGCGCACCGGGATGTCCGCACCCTTGTCGCGGCCGAACTTCTCGAACAGGCCCTGGTTGTGGTTGCGGAAACAGCCAGGGTGCAGCTGCATCACCAGACCGTCGTCCAGGCTCATGGCCGCCATTTCGGTGAGCATCTGGCCGCGGAAGGTGGCCGCTTCGACTGCCGAGAATTGGCCGCGCACTATCTTGTCGAACAGCTTGCGCGCCTCATCGACCGGAAGGTCCGCGGTGGTGCAATCTGGGTGACCGTGATCGGTGGAGGTGGCGCCCAGCGAAGCGAAGAAGGCGCGGCGCTGGCGGTGGGCGCGCAGGTAGCCTTCCCACGTATGGACGTCCTCGCCGGTGATCTCGCCAAAGCGTTGCAGGGCCGAAGGAAACTGCTCGTGTTCGGGGTCGATCACCGGGTCGGGCCGGTACGCGGTGATGACGTGCCCCGACCAGCCGCTGTCGCGGATCGCGGCGTGGTGGGTCAGCGGATCCAGCGGCGATTCGGTGGTGGCGATCACCTCGATATTGAAGCGTTCGAACAGCGCGCGCGGACGGAACGCGTCGGTCTGCAGCGCCTCGGTGATGGCGTCGTAGTACGCGTCCGCATTGCCCGCATCCAGCCGCTGGCGCAGGCCGAACACTTCATGGAAGACATGGTTCAGCCACATCGACGAAGGCGTGCCGCGGAACAGGTGGAAGCGCTCGGCAAACAGCCGCCACGCCTCGCGCGGATCCACCTCGGCGCGCGTGCCATCGCGGCGCGGAATGCCCAGCGCATCCAGCGGCACGCCCTGGCTGTAGAGCATGCGGAACACGTAGTGATCCGGCACCAGCAGCAGCTCCGCGGCATTGGCGAACGGCGCGTTGCCGGCGAACCATGACGGATCGGTATGGCCGTGCGGACTGACGATGGGCAACTGCGCCACCTGCGCATACAGGCGGCGGGCGATGGCACGCTGCGCGGGGTCGGCGGCGAACAGGCGGTTCTCGTCCAGGACGAGCGGCTTTGACTGGGAGGAATTTCCGGCAAGGCTCATGGCGATGGCATATCAGCAGTGGGGAATGGCTCCATTCTCCTCGCAAAGGGGAGAACGGCGGCGTGATCAACGGCGGATGCTTTCGGGTGCACCGAGATAACTGTCGCGCAGCGGGCCACGCACGATCTCGATGCGCTGGAACACCACGCCCGGATCGATGCGCCACAGCGTCAGTGTCTGCGCGCCGGCCCTGGCCTTGTGCCGGGACACCACGACATCGACGCTGTTGGCGACGGCCTTGCTCCAGGCCATGAAATCCGCTTTACCCGGCGTGGGGTCGAGCTTGATCGTCACGATTTGCGGCGCTTCGTCACCGATCGAGACGCCGAAACGCAGCCCGTCGCCGCCGCGGAAATCGAGCGTGGGCGACACGGTGACACGCACGTCCACCTCGCCATCGCGCTGCAGCCATACCGGATATTCCAGACGCGGACCGTTGCCGCCAGCCGTGTTGCTCGGCGCCGTTGCCGGCAAGGCGGTGACCGCGGAAACGGTGCGGCCAAGGTTGGGGATCGTGGTCCAGTGCACGCCCTCGCCATCGACCTTGCGCGCATAGTGCGCGGCCTCGATGGCCACGACACCACGGCTCTCGATGAAGCCGCTCATGCGTGTGTCGTCGCGCCGCACCGGCACGTCGATGTGCACCTCGGTGCCGTCGCTGCCGCGCACATACAGTTCGGCGGTGTGCGTGCCCGGTGGCACCGCCTTCCAGTCCACGTCCAGCCGCAGCTTGCTGGCATCAATGACCTTGCCGCTGGCCGGCGTGACCCGCAGCCACGGCTGCGACGGCTTCGCCTCGAAGGTGAACGGCGCGCCGCCGCGGTTGAACACCACCACCTCCTGCGACGCGGCGCCGTACGACTCCAGCGGCGCCAACTTCGCGCTTTGTGCGATATGTGGCAGCGCACGCGCGTCGCCCTCGATCGCCACGCCCATCACGCCATCGGCCGGCACATCCACCCGCGACAGCGCCGGCAGCACGTTGCGCTCGGGCTGTTGCCAGTAGGTATAGCCGATGTGCGTCTGCGACATCATGTGGGCCCACTTGCCGCCGGCGATGTCCTGCTCGTAGACGCGCGCCAGCTCGGCGTCGCGCGCGAACAGACGCTCGGCCTCCTTCGCCCATGCGTTGGCCGAGGCGCGGCCCTGCTGCGCGTACAGCCGGTTGCGCGCCACCGCCACGTACAGCGCGTTGAGGTTGGCGCTGGCCAGGATCGGGTACTCGACCAGTTCGTAGTACGCGTCGTGATACGTGCCGCCCAGTGCCTTGCCGATGTGCTGCGCCTTGTCCGCCAGCGCCTGCCAGTCGGCCAGCACGCGGTCGACCTCGTGATAGTTCGTGAGGCTGAATGTTTCCGGCGACAACAGCTCCGGTTTGCGTCGCGCGTTGTACTGCGTGTAGCGGGTCAGCAGCTCGCCGATCTCGGCGGCGTGTTCGCTGCCGAACTGTTGCGCGGCCCAGTCGGCGGCATAGCCGTCCAGTCGCTCAAGCGTCATTGCCTGTGGGTTCCACGCCAGGTCGAGGAAGAAGCTGGTCGGGAATTCCAGCGGCTTGATGTCGCCCACGTTGGCGATCCACAACTGGTTGGCGCCATAGGCCGAGGCCAACCGCATCTGTTCCCAGGTGCGCTCGATCTGGCTGCTGGCGATCCACTTGTAGTTGCGCGGCCCGCCCACGTAGTCGAAGTGGTAGTAGATGCCGTAGCCGCCCGACCGTTTGTCGCCCAGCTTGGGCACGCGGCGCAGGTTGCCCCAGTTGTCGTCGGCAAACAGCAGCGTCACGTCGTCGGGCACGCGCATGCCGGCGTCGAAATAGTCCTGCACCTCCTTGTACAGCGCCCACACCTGCGGCGTCTGCTTGGCCGGCTTGCCGGTGACGTCGGCGATGATCTTGCGCTGGTCGGCCACGATGCGTTCCAGCAGGCCGATGGCGGTGCCCTGGGTCATCGGCTCGTCGCCGTCGCCGCGCATGCCCACGGTGACCAGGCTTTCGTGGTGATCCATGCGCTCGATGCCGCCACGCCAGAACTTGCGCAGCGCCTCGGGGTTCTTCGAATAATCCCAGGGCCCGTGACCGTAGCGTTCCCACTCCGCGTGGGCACGCATCAGCGGTTCGTGGTGCGAGGTGCCGATGACCACGCCGTATGCATCGGCCAGCACCGGGTTCTCGGCGTCGTCGTCGGCGAATGCACTGCCCCACATCGCCGGCCACAAGGTGTTGGCCTTCAGGCGCAGGATCAGCTCGAAAACGTGGGCGTAGAACTTGTGGTTGAAGCCGCCGAACTTCGCCCGCGCGAAGCCGCCGAGCGCGGGCTCCTCATCGTTGATGAAGATGCCACGGTAACGCACCACCGGCGCGTCGACGAAGCGGCCGGGCGCCGCATACAACTCCGCGCGCCGCGTCACCGGCACGTCGGCCCACCATGTCCACGGCGAGACGCCGATCCGACGCGACACTTCGTAGATACCGAAAATGGTGCCGCGCTTGTCGGCACCGATGATCAGCAGCGCGCGGTCGATGCCCGGTTCGGGATGCTCGACCACCTGCAAGGCGTACGCCTCCCAGCGGCCGGTGACGTCGCTCACGTCGAGGTGTTTGTCGCGCACGATGCGGTCGATGCGCGGGCTGTGGCCCAGCGTGCCGATGATGATCGCGGCGTGACCGGATGCCGGCGTGTCGGTGGTGAACGTCGCTTGCGCACCGGCCACCGAGGAAAGATCCGATTGCAGATCGTGTGCGGCGCGCAATACGCCGGGGTAATCCTGCGCATCGGCCACGATGGTCGCTGGCGTATTGGCCTCGATCAAAGTGGTGGCGCCGGGCACCGCGTGGGTGCACACGGCCGCTGGCTGCGTGCAGTCGGTAGCCGCATGAACGCTGGTGCCTGCCAGCAGTGCGACAACCGCGAAGACAAGACACCGCACGCTCATTTGGCTGGGCCTTTGACGCCGCGCACGTAACCGCGCAACCACCGCATCGCCGGCCGTCCGTGGCGGCGACCGTCGACGAGATACGCACGCCCCTTCTCGCGCCACAGGTGGGCCAGGAAGGTTTCGATCAATTTCATTGGCCCTCTCCGGCGAGTTGGGGGATCAAGCGTGGGTGGGAGCAGTGCCGAGCGATGCGGGTTGCAGGCGCGGGGCCAGCGCGTGCACCGCCAGCAGGGCGAGCAGATAGGCCGAGCCGGCCATGATGAACAACGGCACGTAGCTGCCGGTGGCCTGCAGCAGGAAGCCGGCGAAGGTGGCGATCAACATGCCGCCGACCGCGCCGGCAAAGCCGCCGATGCCGACCACCGAGGCCACCGCGCGACGCGGGAACAGATCCGAGGCCAGCGTGAACAGGTTGGCCGACCAGCCTTGGTGGCCGGCCGTTGCCAGCCCGATCAACGCCACCGCCACCCACATGTGGCGGGCGTTGGCCGCAAACACGATGGGGACCACGCACAGGGCGCAGGCCAGCATCGCGCCCTTGCGGGCGCGGTTGGCGCTCCAGCCCCGACGGATCAGGTAGCCGGCCAGCCAGCCGCCGGCGATGCTGCCGACGTCGGCGGTCACGTAGATCGCGATCAGCGGCAGGCCCAGTTCCAGCAGGGACAGGCCATACGTGCTGTGCAGGAATTTGGGCAGCCAGAACAGCAGGAACCACCAGATCGGATCAGTCATGAATTTGCCGACGATGAACGCCCACGCCTGGCGGTGGTGCAGGATCGTTGCCCACGGCACGCGGGTGGTCGGTTCGGCGGGATCGCTCTGGATATAGGCCAGTTCGGCCGGCGACAGCTTGGGTTGCCGCTCCGGCGTCCGGTAGGTCAGCAGCCATGTGGCCAGCCATGTGGCACTGAGCACGCCGGTAAACAGGAACGCCGCTTGCCAACCCCACGCCACGGCGATGAGGGGCACCACCATCGGCGCCACGATGGCGCCGATATTGGAGCCCGAGTTGAAAATGCCGGTAGCCAATGCGCGCTCGCGCCGCGGAAACCATTCGGCAACGGTCTTGATCGCGGCCGGGAAGTTGCCGGCCTCGCCCAGTCCCAGTGCGAACCGGGCCAGCGCGAATCCCAACACGCTGGCGGCCAGCGTGTGGCTCATCGCTGCCAGGCTCCAGATACCGATGGAGAGGGCGTAGCCGATGCGCGTGCCGAAGCGGTCGATGATCGCGCCGGCGCACAGCAGGCCGATGGCGTAGGCGCACTGGAACGCGGTGACGATGTAGCCGTACTCGATCTCGTTCCAGCCGATCTGGTTTTGCAGGAACGGCGCCAGCACGCCGAGCACCTGGCGGTCGATGTAGTTGAGCGTGGTGGCCGCCAGCAGCAGCGCGCAGACGCGCCAGCGGTAGTGGCCCCCTTTCCCGGGCGGCGTGGTGGCAGCGTCGATGGCGTTCATGTCGATCTCCCTTGGCGATAGGCCGGCCGCGATGGCGGCGCGTCGTGGTTGATGGGCGGTCTGGTGTGTGCCCATCAAGCCGGCCCAGCGTCATCCTGACGGTGATAGCGCTACCAGTGAAAACAGCGCCCCATCGGGCAGGTCGCTGCCTTTGTGCCGTCCGTGGAAATCTCCCCTCACCCAACTACTTGTTTTACCGCTTTATGCCACATCCGGACACCCCCGTCGAATGCTGCTTTGCAGCGTGCGGGGTGTTAGTGTTAGCGCTATCTTTTTGAAATAAGTAGGGTGGCCCGCCGTGTGCGGTGGACTGCATGGACCCCTCGACAATAAAAGCGAATATCAGGGTTGGAAGGGGGAATCCGGTGCAGGTATCCGTCGCAGACCCCGCCGCCGTGGCGCGGGGCCGGTGGCTTTGCCATGCGGGTACCCGATACTTTCTGACGCAACAAACCGCCATGTCGTAGATTGGCGGCAGTGACACCGGCGGCCCGCCCGACGCAGACGCATCGAGCGGGCCGCCATATGTGCGACATCGATTGTTCGTCGCTCGACGCGCCGCCAGGCATGCATCACGGCGGTCGCCAGGCAGCGGGCGAAGGTGGCGTGACACTCCTCTCAGGCGCGACAGCGCGGAAGCGGTCCATCATGAAGCCATCCACAACCACGCGTAGCGCCACCGACCGGCTTTCGGTCACGGAAAAAGTCGGGTACAGCCTGGGCGACCTGGCCGCCAACCTGATCTTCCAGACGTTGATCACGTTCCTGGCCTTCTTCTATACCGACGTCTTCGGCATTCCCGCCGGCACGGCGGCCAAGATCATCTTCGTCGTCGGCCTGCTGGGAGCGTTCGTGTTCACCCCGGTGGTGGCGCTGCTGGCCGACCGCACCAATACGCGCTGGGGCAAATTCCGGCCGTGGATCCTGTGGACCGCGATCCCGTTCGGCGCACTGGCGCTGCTGGCCTTCAGCACGCCCGACCTGGCACCGGGCGGCAAGGTCATCTACGCGGCCACGACCTACACCCTGCTGGTGATGGTCTACGCCGCCAGCAACCTGCCGTACTCGGCGCTCAGTGGCGTGCTGACCGGCAGCATGGCCGAGCGCAACAGCATGTCGTCCTATCGCTTCGTGGCGGTGATGGTTGCGCAACTGATGGTGCAATCGCTGCTGCTTCCGCTGGTGCTGATCCTCGGCGGCGGCGACAAGGTGCAGGGCTTCCACAATGCGATGCTGCTGTTCGCGGGGGTCGGCACGGTGTTCTTGCTGATCACCTTCTTCACCACCCGCGAGCGCATCGTCCCGGCGCCGGAGCAGAAATCCAGCGTCCGCCAGGATCTGGCCGACCTGGCCGGCAACCGCCCGTGGATGGTCATGCTGCTGCTGACCATCATGGTGTTCACCACGCTGGCGTTGAAGGGCGGCACCTACGTCTACTACTTCGAGTATTACCTGGACGAACCGGCGCTGGCGGCGTTCCTGCATGGCATCGGCTTCAACAGGTTCATCGACGGACTCAACGCGCTGCTCACCGGCATTGGCCTGACCAAGTTCCAGTGGCCGGAAGACCCGGCGACCTCGGCGTTCAGCCTGTTCAACGCCGGCGGCATCATCTTCATGATCGTCGGCATCGGCTTCTCCAAGCGGTTGGCCGACCGTTTCGGCAAGCGCGACGTGTTCGGCGCGGCGCTGTTCGTCTCCACCTTGTTCCTGCTGGCGTTCCTGGCCTTTCCGCCGGACCGGATCGGGCTGGTATTCGTCGCGCAGATCCTGCACGGCTTCTTCTACGGCATCACCATCCCGCTGCTGTGGGCGATGACCGCCGACGTGGCCGACTACTCGGAGTGGAAGAACAACCGCCGCGCCACCGCGATCATCTTCTCGGCCATGTTGTGCGGCCTGAAGCTGGGCCTGAGCATCGGCGGCGCGCTGGTTGCCGGCCTCCTTGCCCACTACGGCTACGAGGCCGGTGCGCCGACCCAGGCCGCCGCCACGGTCGATGGCATCCGCCTGTCGGTCAGCCTTTACGCCGCGCTGCCGTTCCTGGCCTGCGTGGGGTTGTTGTTCTTCTACAAAATCAACAAGCCGATGGAGTCGCGCATCGAGCGCGAGCTCGAGCAGCGTCGGCGATTGGCCGAGGAGGCAGTCTGATGTCGAACCCTTCCACCGACGGCGTGCCGGAAAACCCCACTCCGGCCGAAGTGCAGGCGCTCACCGCGCAGGCGATCTCCAAGCCGCTGGTCACGCATATCTACACCGCCGATCCTTCCGCGCATGTGTTCGACGGGGCGCTCTACATCTACCCGTCGCACGACGTCGAGGGTGGCGTACCGTTCAACGACAACGGCGACCACTTCTGCATGGAGGACTATCACGTCTTCCGCATGGCATCGCCCGACAGCGAGGCGGTCGACTGCGGCGTGGCCCTGCACGTGAAGGATGTGCCCTGGGCCGAGCGCCAGATGTGGGCGCCGGATGCCGCGCGCAAAAACGGCAAGTACTACCTCTATTTCCCGGCCAAGCGCCCCGACGGCATCTTCCAGATCGGCGTGGCCGTGGGCGATCGCCCGGAAGGCCCGTTCAAGCCCGAGCCGCAGGCGATCGAGGGCAGCTACTCCATCGACCCGGCGGTCTTCGGCGACGAGGACGGCGAGCACTACATGTACTTCGGCGGTCTCTGGGGCGGGCAACTGCAGAAGTACCGCAACAACACCTATGCCGAGGCGAACGAGGAACCGGCGGCGAACGAACCCGCCCTGGGTCCGCGCGTGGCCAAGCTCGACGCTGCCATGACCGGCTTCGCCGAAGCGCCGCGCGAAATCGTCATCCTCGACGAACACGGCAAGCCGCTGCTGGCGGGCGACCACGACCGGCGCTATTTCGAAGGGCCGTGGATGCATCGCTACAACGGCACGTACTACCTGTCCTATTCCACCGGCAACACGCATTTCCTGTGCTACGCCACCAGTGACAACCCGTACGGGCCGTTCACCTACCAGGGCCGCATCCTGTCCCCGGTGGTGGGTTGGACGACGCACCATTCGACTTGCGCGTTCGGCGACAAGTGGTACCTGTTCTATCACGACGCCTTGTTGTCCGGCGGCGTGACGCATCTGCGCTCGATCAAGATGACCGAGCTGCAGCACGACGAGCAAGGCCGCATCGTGACGCTGCACCCGTATGGCGGCTGAGCAGGCGGATACCGACGTCACTGCCGAGCTTGCGCCGGGGCCGCTGCTGCGGATCGGGCATGGGCCGTTGTCGGTCGATATCGCGCCGGTTGCCGGCGGGCGCGTGGCGCAGGTGATGTTCGATGGCGTCGCCTGGCTGGTGGATTACGGTCCCCAGAACCAGGCGGCGATCGCCTGGGGCAGCTTCCCCATGCTGCCGTGGGCCGGTCGCGTACGGCGCGGGAAATTCGATTTCCACGGCCCCCGCCAGTTGCCGGTGAACCTGGGCGATCACGCCATCCACGGCGTGGCGCTGCTGCTGCCGTGGCAGGTGGACGAGCACTCGGCCACGCATGTGGCGATGTCGCTGCCGCTGCCGCGCGACCACCGCTGGCCGTTCGGCGGCCGTGCCCACCAGCGCATCGAGGCACGCGAGCGGGAATTGCACATGACGCTGTCGGTGACCGCCGGGGAGCAGGCCATGCCGGTCACCCTGGGTTGGCATCCGTGGTTCCTGAAGCCCGATCGCCTCGACTTCCAGCCGTCGCGTTTCTACCCCCGCGACGCCGAAGGCATGGCGACCCTGCCGTTGGCCGAGCCGCCGCCGGGGCCGTGGGACGATTGCTTCATCAACGAGCAGCCGGTCGTGCTGGCGCGCGGGCCGCAGCAATTGCGGCTGACGTCGAGTTGCGACCACTGGGTGGTCTACGACCAGCCGGCGCACGCCACCTGCGTCGAACCGCAGAGCGGCCCGCCCGATGCGTTCAACCTTGGCTCGGCGCAACAGCTCGAGCCCGGCGCCACGCTGTCGGCGTGGTACCGCCTGGCGTGGGACTGATCCGCACTCCACACCGACGGCTGTTGTAGGAGCGGCTTCAGCCGCGATGCTTTTGCCGCTGGTCGAAGAAGAGCGTCGCGGCTGAAGCCGCTCCTACAAAAAGAGCTCCGGCCCAACGAAAAAGCCCCGCACTTGGCGGGGCTTTCCGTTGATGGCGCGGTAGCGCTTATTCCACGTCGAGGAACGAGCGCAGCTGCTCCGAGCGGCTGGGATGGCGCAGCTTGCGCAACGCCTTGGCCTCTATCTGGCGGATGCGCTCGCGGGTGACGTCGAACTGCTTGCCGACTTCCTCCAGCGTGTGATCGGTATTCATGTCGATACCGAAACGCATGCGCAGCACCTTCGCCTCGCGCGGGGTGAGCCCGCCGAGTACGTCGCGCACGGTTTCCATCAGGCCCGTTTCCGTCGCCGAGTCGATCGGCGAGCTGGCGTTGCCGTCCTCGATGAAATCGCCCAGGTGCGAATCCTCGTCGTCGCCGATCGGGGTCTCCATCGAAATGGGTTCCTTGGCGATCTTCAGCACCTTGCGGATCTTGTCCTCGGGCATCTCCATTTCCTTGGCCAGTTCTTCCGGCGTGGCCTCGCGGCCAAACTGCTGCAGCATCTGGCGGGAAATGCGGTTCAACTTGTTGATTGTCTCGATCATGTGCACCGGGATGCGGATGGTGCGCGCCTGGTCGGCGATCGAGCGGGTGATCGCCTGGCGGATCCACCAGGTGGCGTAGGTCGAGAACTTGTAGCCGCGGCGGTATTCGAACTTGTCGACCGCCTTCATCAGGCCGATGTTGCCTTCCTGGATCAGGTCCAGGAACTGCAGGCCGCGGTTGGTGTACTTCTTGGCGATCGAGATCACCAGGCGCAGGTTCGCCTCGACCATTTCCTTCTTGGCGCGGCGCGCGCGCGCCTCACCGCTGGCCATGGCGCGGTTGATGTCCTTGATGTCGATCAGCGGCAGGAACAGCTTGCGCTCAATGGCGGCCAGCTTCTCCTGCTCCGCGTCGATCGCCTCGCGATGGGTCTTGACGTTCGGCGACCACTTCTGGCGCTTGCGGCTCAGCTCGGCCGCCCACTCGAGGTTGCCCTCGTTGCTGGGGAAGGTCTTGATGAACTCGGTCTTGGGCATCTTCACCTGCTTGACGAAGATGTCCATCAGCGCGCGCTCGTGGTGGCGGATATCGCCCACCACCTCGCGCAGCTTGCGCACGAAGCCGTCGATCAGCGCGCTGGGCAGCTTGAGCTTCAGGAACTCCTCGGCCATCTGGTCGCGCAGCTTCACGATCTTCTTGTCGGTGATGCTGTCGGCCTTGGGCGCGGCCTTCTGGAACTTGGCGTAGTAGTCGCGCAGCAGCTCCATGCGGCGCTTGACCTCTTCCGGATCGGGTCCGGTCGGGCCGGCCTCTTCCTCTTCCTCGTCTTCGTCCTCGTCGTCGCCTTCGGACTCGTCGTTGGGATCGGGCTCGGGCAGCAGCGCGGCGGCGGCTTCCTTTTCCTTGCGGGCGAGGTCGGCGGCTTCTTCCAGGTCCAGGAAGCCGGCCAGGATTTCACTGAGGCGGCGCTTGCCGTCCAGGTGCTGGTCGTACTCTTCCAGCAGCAACTCGATGGTGAGCGGGAAGCTGGCCAGCGCGGTCTGCACCTGGCCCAGGCCTTCCTCGATGCGCTTGGCGATGGCGATCTCGCCTTCGCGGGTCAGCAGCTCGACCGTGCCCATCTCGCGCATGTACATGCGCACCGGGTCGGTGGTGCGGCCAACCTCGGCGTCGACGGCGGAGAGCAGCGCCACGGCTTCTTCGGCGGCGGCTTCGTCGTCGCCGGAGGTGTTGCCGGGGGCGGCGCCATCGGCGATGGTGTCGGTATCCGGTGCGGCGTCGTGGACTTCAATGCCGACGCCCTTGAGCACCGCCATGATGTCTTCGATCTGCTCCGGATCGACGACGTCGTCGGGCAGGTGGTCGTTGATTTCGGCGTACGTCAAATAACCCTGCTCCAGACCCTTGGAGATGAGTGCTTTGATTTCCGACTGTTGCTCGTGGGGAGCTTTGCTATTCATTAACCGACCACCGCGGGGTTCAAGAACCGGACATTATAGCGATATGCTGCTTTTTTGACCAGTTTGCAAGTGAGAAATCGTCAGGATGGACCACGCAAAAAGCGCGCCAGATCGGGGCCTTGCGTGGTTTTCCGGTGCAGGGTGCAGGCCTCGCATCAGCCGGTATCGAGCCGGAACGTCACCGGGCCATCGTTGACCAGCCGGATCACCATATGGGCACCGAAGCGGCCGGTTTCCACCCCCGGGTGCGCGGCGCGCGCCAGCTCCAGCAGCCGGTCGAACCAGTGCCGGGCGTGTTCCGGCGACGCGGCGGAAGTGAAGCTTGGGCGCATGCCGGAGCGGGTGTCGGCCGCCAGGGTGAACTGGCTGACCAGCAACAGGCCGCCACCGGTATCGGTCAGCGAGCGATTCATGCGGCCGGCGTCGTCGGCGAAAACGCGGTAGCCGAGCAGTCGCTCCAGCATCCGCCGCGCCTGGGTCTCGCCGTCGTCCGGCTGCACCGCCACCAGCGCCAGCAGGCCGGGTCCGATGGCGCCAACGCATTCCTGATCGACCTCGACTTCGGCTGACAGCACGCGCTGGATCAGGGCAATCATGAGGGCTCGGCGTAGCGGGAAGCGCACAGCTTACGGCGCCAGCGGGGTCGGCGGAAGACGGTGCGGCGGATACCGGTACCGTCGGCGGGAGGATTCTGCGGCGGCCTCACGTAAACTTCGTGGATGCGTCCCGACGTCTACCTTCTCTATCTCGTGCTGCGTTTGCTCGCGCTGCTGCCGTTGCGGTTATTGCATGGCGCCGGTGCGCTGTTGGGTCGGCTGCTGCTGTGGCGTGGCGGCCGCACGGCGCACAACACCGCGGTGAACCTGCGCATCGCGCGGCCGCAACTCGATGACGCGGCCCAGGCGGCGCTGCTGCGCGACGTGATGATGGAGAGCGGCAAGTCGGTGACCGAGATCATCAAGATCTGGGGCAGCGGCGCGCAGCGTTCGCTGGGCCTGATCCGCGAGGTGCGTGGCGAGGCGCTGCTCGATGACGCACTGGCCGCTGGCAAGGGGGTGATCATCGCCGCGCCGCACCTGGGCTGCTGGGAGCTGCTCAATTACTGGCTGGGCAGCAAGATGCCGCTGGCCATTCTCTACCGTCCGCCGCGGATCGCGGCGATCGAGGCGCTGCTGCGCAAGGTGCGCGGCGCGCTGGCGCCCGAGCAGGTGCGCGCCGATGGCGCGGGTGTGCGTGCGCTGTACAAGCGGCTGGCCGCGGGTGGCACGGTGGGCATCCTGCCCGACCAGAAGCCGCGGGCGGGCGAGGGTCAGGCGGTGCCGTTCTTCGGTCGTGACGCGCTGACGATGGTGTTGCTGCCGCGGCTGGCCGCGCGCACCGGCGCCACCGTGCTGTTCGCGTTTGCGGAGCGGCTACCGCGTGGCGAGGGCTATCGCATTCATATCCGGCCCGCGCCGCCGCAGCTGGATGACGCGGACCCGGTGGTGGCCTGCAACGCGCTCAACCGTGGCGTGGAGGCCTGCGTCGAGCAGGCCTTTGCGCAGTATCAGTGGCAGTACAAACGCTTCTCGGGCCACGGCTGGGCCAGCCCTTACGACGCGCGCTGAATCTCAGCCCAGCCTCCGCAGAAACACCGCCATTTCCTTCTCCGCCTGCTTGTCGCCGCGCTGCGCCGCGGCCGCCATGCCGCTGCGCCATGCCTCGGCGGCGGCCGGTTCCTGGCCGGCGGCCAGGCAGGCCTTGCCCAGGGCTTTCCACGCCGCGGAATAGGCCGGGTCGAACGCCACCGCGCGCCGCAATTCCTCGATCGCGGCGACCGCGTCGCCGTCGTTCAGCAGTGCGGTGCCCAGCGAGAAACGCAGCAGCGCGCCGTCCCGCGGCCCACCGCATTGCTGGCGCAGGCTGGCGATCAGCGGCGCGCTCACGGTTGCAGCCGGTAACGCCGATCGTCGGCCGGGTAGACCTGGGTGGGGCGGCTGGGCTCGGGCGGGGTGTGGCCCTCGCGCAGGTCGGCCAGCGACTGGGCCGGCCATACCGCCAGCCACGATGAGCGGAACGGCTGCACCAGCAAGGCGTAGCGCAGGTCGTTCGGGTCGAGCGCGTCCGGGTGCGTCACCACCACCGCGTCCGGGTGGTCGCGGGCGAAATCCAGCAGCGCCTGGTCACCGTACAACTCGGTGATGGGCTGGGTCAGCCGCCCGGCGAAGTGGAACTCGCCGGCGTAATTGCCCAGGTAACCGATCGGTCGATGCGCCTGTTCGACGGCGCCGAGCAGGCGCGCCGCGGGGCGGATGTCGTAATTGCGCCACAAGGCCAGCGTGAATAATGTGTTGAGCGACAGCACGCCGATCAGCCCGGCAAATGCCAGACGCCGCAATTCGCCGCGACCGCGCAGCAGCAACAGCCCGCCCAGCAACAGGAACACCACGCTGAAATAGCGGCTGTATGGGGCGACATCGTGCGCCCAGTCGCCGGTCAGGACGTGGTTGGCCACCAGCAAGGGCATGGCGAACAGCAACAGCGCCAACACGATGCCGCCCACGCCCAGCGGCCAGGTGCCAAGCCCGCCGTGGGTGGCCAGCGCGGGATGCCTTTCGCGCAGCACCGCGATGCAGCCGGCGATCAGCAGCACCGCCCCGGCCAGCTCCGGCAGCAGGTAATAAAGCTGCTTGCCGCTGATCAGCGAAAACACCAGAAAGCCCGGCAGCAGCCAACACAAGGCGAATCGCAGGCCCGGCTCCAACGGTCGCCGCAGCAACGCGATCGACAACGGCACCAGCAGCAGGCAGACCAGCAGTTTCGCCGCCCATGGCGAGGCGCCGGGCATCACCGCCAGCGCCAGCAAACCCAGCAGCGCCAGCAGCGACAGCCACAACGCGGGCTTGATGCCGCGGCCCCATGGCCGTTGCAGCAAGGTTGCCGCTACCGCCACCGGCGCACGCGGCCAGCCACTGAACGGAAACAGCAGCGCCGGCAGCCACAACAGGTACCACCATGCTGCCTGGGCGTGGTTCTGCAGGTTCTTGCCTTTGGACAGTTCATCGACCACGCGGCCGGCCGTCTGCGTGAAAAACAATCGTTGCCGATACGCCTCGCCACCGGCGGCACCGGCCGGCAGCGCCCACGCCAGCAACATGCCTCCCCCCAGCAGCAACGAGGCCACGCCGCACCCGTACCAGCGCGCCCGATGCTGACGCGCCCAGTCGTTCCACAACGGGCCCAGCAACCACGGAAACACCACGTGCAGCAGCATCACCGGACCCTTGGTCAGCAGGCCCAGCCCGATGCAGATGCCGAACAGCAGCCAGCGCGGCTCGGCCCGGCGGGTCTTCGGCGTCAGGCACAGCAGCGCCGCCAGCGTCCACACCGCCAGCAGCACGTCGTACATGATCTGCAGGCCGAACAGGAACGCGTAGCCCAGCGCCAGCAGCATCCACGGTGCCGCCTTGGCCATCCACGGACGGTTCGGAAACAACCGCTGCGCCAGGGTCGATACCAGCACCAGTTGCGTGGCGCCGAACAAGACCTCCAGCACCCGCGGCCAGATGTCATTGACGCCGAACACGAACCAGCCGCTCTGGATCAGCCAGAACAGCAGCGGCGCCTTCTCGCTGTACGGCTCGCCATTGATGTACGGCACCAGCCAGTGGCCCTGGTTGAACATCTCCCACGCCACCGCCAGCGTGCGGGTGGAATACAGCGGCATCGGCCCGTGCGAAAAAATGGCCAGCAGCGCCACCACCGTCCACAACAGCAACCACGACCACATGGCGCGCAGGTTTTCGAGACGGCTGTAGGCGTTGAGGGGCACGGGAAAGCTCACGGTGGAGAGGCAGCCGATTCTAGCCTGCGCCGCATCGCGGCAACGTGGCCGGTGCCGCAGATCGTACCGGCCGGTGCGTCGCGGGCGCGTCCTCGCATGCGTTGATCGGCGGCGATTTCTAGCGGTCCAGACCGTGGCGGATCAGCACGTCGCCGGCCATCGCCACCGACGCCGGGTTGCGGCACATCTCGTAATAGCGCATGCGCTTGTAGACCGCGTAGCTGGCATTGGTCTGCGAAACCGCGAAACCGCGCCAGCCGTCGAACATGGCCAGGCGCAGCACGTAATCCTTGAAGAAGGTAGTGACGAACACCAGCGCGCAATCCCACATGCGCGGCTTGCGGCCCTTCTGTTGCCAGTCGCGCGCCTTCAGCTCGGCGTAGCGCAGCACCTTCAGGCCCTTGTGCACCAGGGTGGGGTTGTTCTCGTGCTCGAACGGCGCCTTGAACGATGCCTGCGGCCCGTCCCAGGTCAGCGATTCATGCACCCGCACGTCGCGCCAGCGGGCGCGGTCGCGGTGATACAGCCGCGCCAGTTTCTCGCCCACCATCGGCCGGTACCAGCGCATCGGCGCGCCCATGTACAGCGTGCGTCGGCGCAGGATGCCCACGGCCGCCTCCGACGCCATCACCTGCGGAAGCCGTTGCGCCAGCTCACCCGCCAGTTCCGGCGAGAGGAATTCATCGGCATCCAGCACCAGGATCCACGGGTGGCTGGCCTGGGTGGTGCCGAAGTTGCGCTGCGGGCCGAAGCCCAGCCAGTCCTGGTGCACCACGCGGGCGCCGTGGGCGCGGGCCACCTCGAGGGTGGCGTCCGTGCTGCCGCAATCGACCACCAGCTTTTCCGCGGCGAACGGCACGCTGTCCAGGCAGCGGCCGATCACGGCCGCCTCGTTGTGGGTCATGACGACCAGGGTCAGGGGAAGCTGGGGCATGCGGCGATTTTACCAGTCAAGCCAGGGTCGCTGCGGCGGTCAATCGAAGCGGTCGATGATCGCCGAAATGACGTTCAACGCCTGCCGCAGGTCGTTCACGTGTTCCTTGTCCAGCACGCGCAGGAGTTTCTTCATGCTGCTGCTGGATATGCCTTCGGTGCGCGGCAGGTAGACCACGTTGCAATGCGCCTTCAGTTCGTCGAAACGACCGGTCCAGTCCGCGCCCATGCCGAAGGTGGACACGCCGTACTTCGCGATGTCCCCAACCTTCTGCTCCCAGTGGCTTTCGGGGATGGCCAGATCCACGCATTTGATGTTCTGCACGATGCGTTGGCGATCCTCGAACGGCACGATGGTCTGCTTGCCCTTGGTGGCGTTGAACTCGTCGGTGGACACGCCTACCACCAGGTAATCGCCCAGCGCCTTCAGCCGCTGCAGCAGGTTCAGGTGGCCGATGTGGAACAGGTCGAAGGTGCCGTAGGTCAGCACGACGTTTTTCATCGATCGAATCCCTGCCTCGTTGGTGTCGACGGCGCCGGTCATCGCAGCTTGCGCCAGTATTTGAAGCGGCGCAGCAGGCTCAGGGGCTTGCGCTTCAGGTCGCCGCGGCCCGTCGCCAGCATCGCTTCCACCGCGTCGAGCACGCGTTCGCTGGAGCGTCCGTCGCGCAGTGGCTGCATCGCGTGGGCATATTCGCGGCGCGCTTCGCGGGATGGATCGTCACCGCCGAGCGCGGCTTCCAGGCTGCTCTCCAGCGCGGCCGGATCGTCCACGTTCACCAGGTGCGGGCCGGGCAGGCGATTGCGGAATGCCACCACGGGCTTGTCCAGCAACATGAATTCGGCGGCCACCGACGAAGTGTCCGTCAGCAGCACGTCGGCGTCCTGCAGCAGCGGCGCCAGCGCGGTGGTCGACACGATCTCGTAGTTGTCGGCATGAATCGCGCGCAGCGGCGCGGCGAACTCCTCGGCCATCTTCGGATGGAACTTCACCGTCCAGCGCCACGGCCGACGCGCCACGATGCCGGCAATCCCGGCGGCCAGGGCCGGCGCCGAAGTGAGCGAGGGGCTGAAGGTGGGCGCGTAGAGGATGCGTTTTTCATCGCCCTCGGCGCGGGCGGCAGGCGCCGTGCGCAACAACACGTCGGTTTTCGGCCAGCCGGTTTCCACCACCTTGAACCAGCCGTGCTGCCGCGCCAGCTGCTCGAACGGCGCGGTGGTCAGCGGGCCGAAAGTGCAGAACAGGTCGAACATGCCGCGGATGCGGAAGTGGCCTTTCTTCTCGATGCCCAGGCCGTGGAAAACCTGCACCTTCAGCCCCGGAAACGACAGCGGCACTTCATTGCCCGGCACCAGCACGGCGTCGGGATGGAACGCGCGCACTTCCGCCGTGGTGCGCAGCAAGCGTTCGCCCGGAAGCAGGTTTCCCGGCACCGGGCCATTCAGGAACCACGCGACCTCGTCGCCGCGTTCCAGCGCTGCCGCCTGCAGCGGGCGAAGGATCTCGAACGCATACGACAGCTCGGCGAAAAGCAGGTAACGGTACGGCTTTGCCATGGAAAATCCCGAACGCGGCGCCACGCCGCGGCGCCAGAAAAGCACTCCCCGTTTCCGGCCTGCATCGGCGCGGTATCGAAAACGCAGGAGATCGATGGGCGAAGTCTAGCGTTTGCGGTCGCGTCCTGATCGATGCGACGTCGCCCGGCGATCAGGTCGCGCTGCTTCTCTCGGCCCGGCAGCGAAGCCCGTTGCCCACGCGCACGGCCAGGCCAAGCAGCAGGAAAAAGAACAGCGATTGCGACATCACCCGGAAAAGCACGCTTTCCGTGAGCGCGCAGACGGCATAGAGCACCACGATCGCCAGGCCGGCGTACGCGGGCCGGGACACGGCGTCGTCGGGATCGGCCGCGTGCCGGAAAAAATAGAAGAACGGCAGCGCGAACAGCAGCAACAGCACCGCCAGCCCGAAGATGCCGCGGGTGGCGGCGGCGTCCAGGTATTCGTTGTGCGGATGGCCGTATTGCGCGACCGCCACATTGGTGCGCCCGGCCGCCACTTCGCTGCGGATGTAGGTGCCGAAACGGTCGATGCCCACGCCGGCCAGCGGATGTTCCTTGAACGCGCGCACGGCCGTGCGCCACATTTCCAGCCGCTCGCGCACGGCGCCCCTGGCGTCGTGGTTGGGGTTGTACGAGCTGACTTCCTGGCTGATGCTGGCGAAGCGCTCGACCAGTCGACCATCGAGATTGGCAGCGGCGGTGAGCGCGGCGGCGATCCCGATCACCAGGATCGGCAGCCATTGCCGGCGCCGCAAACCCTTGCGATAGCCATGCAGCGCCATCACCAACGCAAACGCCGGCACGAACGCCAGCAGCGGCCCGCGGCTCTGGGTCAGCAGCGCGCCATAGATACCCAGCGCCATGGCGGCGCCATGCAGCCACTTCTCGCCTCTGGTCGCCTTCGGGTTCAACAATTGCAGCAGCGCCAGCAAGGTCAGCCCCAGCATGACGGTGGCGAATTCGATCGTGCTGGCGGGGCCGCCATTGAGCCCGGCCGGGCGCAGGACACCGTAGAAGTGGTGCTGCACGATGCTCACCGCGCCGAGGAAAATCAGCGTCAGGCTGAAGCCGTTCCAGACCTTGCGCATGCTCAGGCCAAGGCTGAAAACAGCGGCGATCACGGTGTACATGATGATGTGCGCCGACTGGTCGAACTCGCGCCAGCCGAGTTGGTGTTGCCAGATGTTGACCACCGAAAGCGCCACCATCAGCGCCGCGGGAACCAGCGCGGGCCAGGCATGGCGGTAATCGCGGCGCACCGCCCGGTTCCCCACCAGCAACCACAAGCCGGCCAGGAATAGCAGTGCAATCGGCAGCACCCTGACGTGTTTTTCGATGGAGAACGACAGTGGGACCAGGATCACCAGCCAGGTGCAGCACGCCAGTGCCCATCGCTTCAACTGTGTACCGTGCATGGCGTCCATTGCGTTCCAGCGGTTGCGCGATTGGGTGGGTGGTGGAGCGACGTGCCGCCCGGGGGAAGGCAGACGGTGTGCGGCAGCGGCTGGAAAATAGCAAATCGAGCCGAACGGACGCGTTGTATAGCTGGCCCCGGCTTACCGCCAGCTGAGCCTTTCATCGGGTCCGTTTTTCGATCACGGCGTAATACATGCCATCCAGGTCGCCGTCACCGGGCAGGATCTGCCAGCCGACGCCGGCCGCCTGGCCCGCCGGCAAGGTGAAGGCGGTCGCCCGCGCATCGGGCTGAGTGGCCAGCAGTTCGCCCACGATGGCCTCGTTCTCGGCGCGCAGCACCGAGCAGGTGATGTAGACCAGCCGGCCAGCCGGCGCCAGCAGCGGCCACAGTGCCGCCAGGATGCGGCGCTGCTGCGCGTGCATCGCGGCGATGTCGCTTTCGCGCCGGTGCAGCCGCACGTCGGGGCGACGGCGCAGCACGCCGGTCGCCGAACAGGGCGCGTCGATCAGGATGCGGTCGAACGGCTGGCCCTTCCACCAGCCCTTGGGCGCACCGGCGTCGCCGATCACGACTTTCGCATTCAGGCGCAGCCGCATCAGGTTCTGGCGGATGCGCTCGGCGCGGGCGGCGTCGAACTCCAGCGCGGTGAGGTCGATGTCGGCGCGTTCGAGCAGATGGCAGGCCTTGCCGCCGGGCGCGGCGCAGGCATCCAGCACGCGCAGGCCGTCGCGCAGGTCGGCCAGGTCGGCGGCCACCTGGGCGGCGCCATCCTGCACGGCGAAAAAGCCGTCCTCGAAGCCGGGCATGCGGGTGACGTCGGTGCTGTGCGGCAAGACCAGCGCGTCGCTCAACCACGGGTGCGCGCTGGCCGCATAGCCGGCGGCATGCAATTGCTCGATCAGTGCCAGGCGTTCGCTGCGCTGGCGATTGACGCGCAGCATCAGCGGGGGTTCGCGGTTGTCCGCTGCCATCACCGCGTCGGCCTGTTGCGGCCAGTCGCGTTGCAACGCGGCGGCCAGCCACGCCGGATGCGCGTGGCGGGTCTGGGGCTTGGCGTCGAGACGGCCGAGCAGGCTGTCGCGCTCGCGCTGCCAGCGTCGCAGGATGGCGTTGACCAGGCCCGCCAGCTGCGGCCGGCCGAGCGTGCGCGTCGCCTCGACCGTGGCGGCCACGGCGGCGTAGTCGCTCAGCTGCAGGATTTCCAGTTGCACCAGCCCCAACACCAGCAGCGCGTGCACGGCCGGGTCCTTGTGCCGCAGTGGTTTTTCCAGCAAGCCGTCAACGGCGGCATCGAAACGCAACCACCAGCGCGCGCCTTCGCTGAGCAAGGCCATCAACAGTGCGCGATCGCGCGGGTCGGCCAATCGCCGTGCGTTGCGTTCCATCACGTCACGCAGGGATGCGCCGCGCAACGCGACTTCGGCCAGGCCCTTGGCGGCGAGTGCGCGGGTATCGGGTTTCATCGGTGGCACGTCATGGCGTGCGCCGCAGGTCGGGGCGCGCGTTGAGGTAGTCAGCGACGTTGACCCGTTTGCCACCAGCGCGTTGAACCGCCAGCACGCGCAGTGCGCCATGGCCACACGCCAGGTCGATGCCGTCCCGGTTGGCTGCGATCACGCTGCCGGGCGCCACGTGATGTGTGATGTCGATGGCTTGCGCGGCCCAGATCCGCAAGCGCTCGCCGGCGATCTCGCCTTCGGCGACCGGCCAGGGATCGAATGCGCGCACCTGGCGCTCCAGTTCGATCGCCGGGTGCTGAAAATCGAGCTTCGCTTCGGCCTTGTCCAGCTTGTGCGCATACGTCACGCCTTCGTCGGCCTGTGGCACAGCGCCCGGCATGTTGCCGGCCAGCAGGCAACGCAGGCCATCGGCGAGCACGTCGGCGCCCAGCGCGGAAAGACGGTCGTGCAGCGAGCCGCCGGTATCGTCGCGGCTGATCGGCGTGCGCCGTTCCAGCAGGATCGGGCCGGTGTCCAGGCCCGCTTCCATCTGCATCAGGTCGACGCCGCTTTCCGCGTCGCCGGCAAGAATGGCGCGCTGGACCGGCGCCGCGCCACGCCACCGCGGCAGCAGGCTGGCGTGCACGTTCCAGCAACCGAAGCGCGGGATGGCCAATACCTTGCGCGGCAGGATCAGGCCGTACGCCACCACCACCAGCAGATCCGGCTGCAAGGCGGCCAGCGTCTGTTGCGCTTCGGTGGATTTCAGCGAATCGGGTTGATGCACCGCGATGCCGGCCGCCAACGCGGCCTGTTTCACCGGGCTGGGCGTCAGCTTGCGGCCGCGGCCGGCGGGGCGATCGGGCTGGGTATAGACGGCCACCACCTCGGCGCCGCTGGCGCGGCAGGCCTCGAGGCAGGGCACGGCGAAATCGGGGGTGCCGGCGAAAACCAGCCGCAAGCCGGCGCTACTCAAGCACTGGCCGCCTGCTTGCGCGCCTTCTCAAGCCGCTTCAGCAACATGCCGCGCTTCAGCGCAGACAGGTGGTCGACGAAGACCTTGCCGTCGAGATGATCGATCTCGTGCTGGATGCAGACCGCCAGCGGTCCCTCGACATCGACGACGAACTCGTTGCCGTCGGCGTCGTATGCCTTCACTTTCACCTTCAAGGCGCGGGTGACATCGGCATACAGGCCGGGAAACGACAGGCAACCCTCCTGGTAAACCTGCGAGCCTTCCTTTTCCAGGATCTGCGCGTTGATCAGCGCCAGCGGCTCGGTACGCCCCTCGCTCATGTCGGTCACCAGCACGCGCTGGTGCACGTTGACCTGGGTCGCGGCCAGGCCCACGCCATTGGCCGCGTACATGGTTTCGAACATGTCGGCGACGAACTGCTTCAGCTTCGCGTCGAACACGGTTACCGGCGCGGCACGGGTGCGCAGGCGTGGGTCGGGGAATTCGAGAATGGACAGAACGGACATGGTTTTTTCACCTCGACGCCGAAAGTGCGGGCGACTTGGTGAAAATCGAGCCCTGGCGCCATTTAGAATGTGCCTCATTGTACGTCGGCAAGCGCGTGTCTGCAGACGATTTTTGTCGACGGACGACTGTTGCGCGTCAAAAGGGTTCAGCTACACTCGACCGAGCATAAGGGGAGGGGGATTCCCAACAATGATCAAAAAAACCATCGTCCTGCTGGCCGGCTTGCTGGTAACCGTGGCCGTCTACGCAGCAGGCGCGCAACTGCGCACCGATCATCCCGACAATTACACCGTGCGCAGTGGCGACACGCTGTGGGATATCTCCGCCCGTTTCCTGGTCAAGCCCTGGCTGTGGCCGGAAATCTGGCAGGCCAATCCGCAGGTGCGCAACCCCCACCTGATCTATCCGGGTGACGTGCTCAACCTGTCCTTCATCAACGGCCCGTCGCTGCGCCTGCAGCCCAGCGTGCATCGTGAAGGCGACGCGGTGCCGGCTATCCCGTTGTCGGAACTGCGCACCTTCCTGAAAGACCTGCGCGTGATGAATTCGAACGAGGTCAGCTCCGCGCCCTACGTGGTGGGGCTGGAGGAAAACCGGCTGCGCGGCGCGGTAGGCCAGAACATCTACGTTCGTGGCCTGCAGGCCACGCCGGGCCAGCGTTGGGCCATCGTGCGGCCCAGCCACGTCTTCCGCGGTTTCGAGCAGGACGACCCGGGCGACGCCGACAGCCGCATTTTCGCGCATGAGCTGGACAGCAACGCGGCGATGGTCAACGCGCCGTGGCGCGAGGATTCCCGCCACGACGGCCAGATGGGCCGCGGCCAGGACATGGGCGTGGAAGTGACCGTGATCGGCACCGCTGAAACCCTGCGCACGGGCGATCCGTCCACCTTGCTGCTGCTCGACTCCACCCGCGAGATCCGCAGCGGCGACCGCGTGCTGCCGATCGACGACGCGCCGTACGACCCCTACTTCTACCCGCATCCGCCCAAGTCCATTGCCCAGGACTCCCACGTGATCGGCTTCGCCGATGCGCTGGACGCGGTGGGTTCGCGCCAGGTGGTGGCGCTGTCGGTCGGTGCGAAGGATGGCGTGGACAACGGCCAGACCTTCTCGATCTACCGCCCCGGCGAGAACATCCATGACGACGTGGCCAGCAGCAGCTGGCGCCGTGGCGTGGGTTCCCGCGTCACCCTGCCGGACGAATTCGTGGGCCACGTGATGGTGTTCCGCACCTTCGACCGGGTCAGCTACGGCCTGGTGATGGACAGCCTGCGGCCGGTGCACAAGAACGACAAGCTGGCGATGCCGGAGTAGTCCCGGCGGCGAAACCCGGCGACATTGCCTGACACCACGGCGCGGCTACCACCGCGCCGTGATTGTTTGGGGTGACTGCGTAAACTTCGGGGCATGGACGAAACACACGAATTGCGCGCCTGGCTTACCGCCCTGCGCACGCCGGGCCTGGGGCCGGGCGGCTTGCGCGAGCGGCTCGACGCCACCGATGGCGACATCGATGCCGTACTGCGAAACCTGCATCGCCACCGAACCGCGCTGGGCGATGAAGCCCGGGCCTGGCTGGATGCGCCCGACGAGGCGCGGCTGGCTGCCGACATCGCCTGGCTGGCCGAGCCGGATCACCACCTGTTGCGCTGTACCGACGTGGATTTCCCGCCGCAACTGGAAAACATCCCGCAGCCGCCCGCGGCCCTGTTCGTGGCCGGCAATCCGGGCCTCGCCTTGCTGCCGCAAGTGGCGATCGTCGGCGCGCGCAGCGCCAGCGTGGCGGGCATGGCCCACGCCAGTGCGTTTGCCCGGGCGCTGGCGCAGGCCGGGTTCGCCATCACCAGCGGCATGGCCGACGGCATCGATGGCGCCGCCCACACGGCCGCGCTGGATGCCGGCGCCAGCACGCTGGCGGTGATCGGCACCGGGCCCGACCGGGTCTATCCGCGCAAGCACCATGGATTGGCCCGGCGCATCGCCGCGCAGGGCGCGTTGATCAGCGAATTCCCACCAGGTACCGGCGCCCGCGCCGACCACTTTCCGCGGCGCAACCGCATCATCGCCGGCTTGTCGCTGGGCACGCTGGTGGTCGAGGCGGGCCTGCGTTCCGGCTCGCTGATCACCGCCCGGCTGGCCGGCGAGCAAGGGCGCGAGGTGTTCGCCCTGCCCGGCTCCATCCACAACCCGCTGGCCCGCGGTTGCCATCGGCTGATCCGCGACGGCGCCCGGCTGGTGGAAACGGCCGCCGAAATTATCGAGACATTGACGCCGGCAGCGCGCATGCTTGGCGGCGAGTTGGCCGCGCGGCTGGGCAGCACGGACGTGGCCGCCAGCGTTGGCGATGCCGCTTCGGTAGCACCTGACGATCCGGCATATCGCGACTTATGCGGGGCGCTCGGTCATGATCCGGCGACGTTGGACGAACTTGTGCAGCGTACGGGTCAGACGGCGTCGGCGCTTTCCTCGATGCTGCTGATGCTGGAATTGCAGGGACGCGTCGAGACGCTGCCCGGCAATCGCTACCAGCAACTGCCGGGCTGAACGCGCGGCCGGCGTGATTTGGCTTGACAGTCGCCCGCCCGGCGTGGTTTCAACTATATATATGCGCCCGTCGCCCAGCGGCGGTCTTTACGTTTGTGGAAATCCAGCTTCATGGCAAAAAACCTGCTCATCGTCGAATCGCCGGCCAAGGCCAAGACGATCAACAAATACCTCGGCAAGGACTTCCAGGTCCTGGCCTCCTACGGCCACGTGCGTGACCTGCGACCGAAGGAGGGCGCGGTCGACACCGAACACGGCTTCGCCATGGCCTACGAGGTGATCGAGCGCAACGAGAAGCATGTCGACGCCATCGCCAAGGCAGCCAAGCTGGCCGACGACATCTATCTGGCGACCGACTTGGATCGCGAAGGCGAGGCGATCAGCTGGCACATCAGCGAGATCCTCAACGAGCGTGGCCTGACCAAGGGCAAGCAGTTGCACCGGGTGGTGTTCTCCGAGATCACGCCCAAGGCGATCAAGGCCGCGGTGGCCGCGCCGCGGCAGTTGTCGCACGACCTGGTCGATGCGCAGCAGGCGCGCCGGGCGCTGGATTACCTGGTCGGCTTCAACCTGTCGCCGGTGCTGTGGCGCAAGGTGCAGCGCGGGCTTTCCGCCGGCCGCGTGCAGTCGCCGGCGCTGCGCATGATCGTGGAGCGCGAGGAGGAGATCGAGGCGTTCAAGGCGCGCGAATACTGGACCATCGAAGCCCAGCTCAAGCATGCCGAGGGTGATTTCAGCGCCCGCCTGTCGCGCCTCAACGGCAAGAAATTCGAGCAGTTCGACCTCACCAACGAGGCCGATGCGCAGGCCGCCCGCGACGCGCTGAAACAGGCCGCGCGCGGTCGCCTCACCGTCAGCGACGTCAGCTCCAAGGAGCGCAAGCGCCGTCCGGCCGCGCCGTTCACCACCTCCACCCTGCAGCAGGAGGCCGCGCGCAAGCTCGGCTTCACCACCAGCCGCACGATGAAGGTGGCGCAGGGCCTGTACGAAGGCGTGGCGCTGGGCGACGAGGGCAACGTGGGCCTGATCACCTACATGCGTACCGACTCCACCATGCTCGGCGACGACGCGCTGGCCGAACTGCGCCAGCTGATCGCCCGCGACTTCGGCGCCAAGGCCTTGCCCGACGCGCCGCAGGTGTACAAGACCAAGTCGAAGAACGCGCAGGAAGCGCATGAGGCGATCCGTCCCACCTCGGCGATGTACACGCCCAAAGCCGTGTCGGCGTACCTCAACGACGACCAGCGCAAGCTGTACGAGCTGATCTGGAAGCGCACCGTGGCCTGCCAGATGATCCACGCCACATTGAATACCGTGTCGGTGGAATTCGCGCTGCCGCATGTGGAAGGTGGCGATGCCTCGTTCCGCGCCAGCGGCACCACGGTGGTCGATCCGGGTTTCCTGGCCGTGTACGAGGAAGGCAGCGACCAGAAGAAGGCCGACGACGACGACGAAGGCCGGCGCCTGCCGCGGCTGGAAAAAGGCGAGGCGGTGCCGCTGCACGAGATCGCCGCCGATCAGCATTTCACCGAGCCGCCGCCGCGCTACTCCGAAGCCAGCCTGGTCAAGGCGCTGGAAGAGCACGGCATCGGCCGGCCGTCCACCTACGCCAGCATCATCCAGGTGTTGCAGAACCGGGAATACGTGTTCCTCGACAGCCGCCGCTTCAAGCCCAGCGATGTCGGCCGCGCGGTCAGCAAATTCCTGACCCAGCACTTCACCCAGTACGTCGACTACGACTTCACCGCCAAGATGGAAGACGAGCTGGACGCGGTCAGCCGTGGCGAGGAAGCCTGGGTGCCGCTGATGGAGCGCTTCTGGGTGCCGTTCAAGCAGCAGGTGGACGAGAAAACCGAATCGGTCGATCGCAGCGAGGCCACCGGCGCGCGCGAGCTGGGCACCGATCCGAAAACCGGCAAGCCGGTGTCGGTGCGGCTGGGCCGCTTCGGGCCGTACGCGGCCATCGGCACCAAGGACGACGAGGAAAAGCCCACCTTCGCCAGCCTGCGCCCCGGCCAGAGCATGCACACCATCACCCTGGCCGACGCGCTGGAGCTGTTCAAGCTGCCGCGCCAACTGGGCACCGCGCCGAACGGTGACGAGGTCAGCGTGGCGATCGGCCGTTTCGGGCCGTTCGTGAAGCAGGGCAGCACCTACGCCTCGCTCAAGGCCGAGGATGATCCGTACACCATCGAGCTGCCCCGTGCGCTGCAGGTGGTGGCCGAGAAACTGGAGATGCTGGCCAACCGCCTGATCCTCGACTTCGGCAATGGCGTGCAGGTGCTGAACGGTCGCTATGGCCCCTACATCACCGACGGCGAAAAGAACGCGCGGATCCCGAAGGACCAGGAACCCAAGACGCTGACCGAAGCCCAATGCCTCGAACTGCTGGCCGCCGCGCCGGTGAAGAAAGGCCGCTTCGGCAAGAAGACGGCCGCCAAGAAAGTGGCCGCCAAAAAGGCGCCGGCCGCGAAAAAGGCCGCCGTGAAAAAGGTCGCCAGCAAGAAGACGGCTGCCAGGAAATCTGCGACCAAGAAGACGGCTACCAAGAAAACCGCGGCGAAGAAAACCGCGGCACGCAAGACGCCAGCCAAATCCTCCGGCACCTCGGGTGCGGGCGAGGCCTGAGTGTTGCAGCGCTTTGCCGGGAGCCAGGTCGATGCCGCCGCCGCGCTGCTGCGTGACGGTGGCGTGCTGGCGTATCCAACTGAAGCGGTGTTCGGCCTGGGCTGCGACCCGCGCAACCGGATGGCGTTCGAACGCCTGTTTGCGCTGAAACAGCGGCCGCCCACGCAAGGCGTGCTGTTGATCGCGGCGGACTTCGCGCAGGTGGAGTGCTACATCGACCGCGCTGCCGTCCCTGCTGACGTGCTGGCCCAGGTGCAGGCCAGCTGGCCGGGGCCGCATACCTGGATTCTTCCGCGCGCCGCCGACATTCCCGTGTGGATCGCCGGCGCGCACGCCGGCATCGCCTTGCGCGTGACGGCCCACGCACCGGCAGCAGCCTTGTGCCGCGCCTACGGCGGCGCTCTGGTTTCCACCAGCGCCAACCCGCACGGCAGCGCACCGGCTCGCACGGCGGATACGGTAGCCAGCTATTTCGGCGACGCACTGGACGGGCTGCTGGACGCGCCGCTGGGACAGCAGGACCGCCCCACGACCATCCGCGACGCCCTCACCGGCGCCACTGTTCGGCACTGAGCCGCCGCGCAATAATTCGCCGCTGAACCGTCCGCACGGAAGCACCTGCCGATCGGCGGGATGCCACAGGAGAACCCCGCTTGGCCATTGTCTACGACACATTCCAGCAGGAGGCGCCCAGCCGGCTGCCCCTGCTGTTCGCCACTGCCGCCGATCGCACGGTGGCCTGGCGCGATGGCGCCGCGGTCAGTGCCGCCCAATTCCTGGGCCACGTGCGGCAGGTGGCGGCGCAGCTGCCGGCCACCGCGGCGACGGTCAACCTGTGTGAGGATCGTTACGCGTTCCTGGTGGCGTTCTGCGCCATCGTGCTGCGCGGCCAGACCAACCTGCTGCCCTCCTCGCGCGCGCCGCAGGCGGTGGACGAGGTGATGGCCGCGCATCCCGGTTGCCATGTGCTGGGCGACCTGCCGCTGGACGTGGCGCCGCCGCGCTACCAGAGGATGTCGCCACTGGAGGCCATGGTCGAAAGCAGCGACTTCGTGTTGCCATTGATCGATGCCGACCAGGTGGTGGCGATCGGCTACACCTCCGGCTCCACCGGTGCGCCCAGCGCCAACCGGAAAACCTGGCGCAGCTTCCACGCCAGCACCGCCGGCAACCTGCAGATGCTGCGCGCCGAGCTGGGCCAGCGGTTCGAGGTTGTTGCCACGGTGCCGCCGCAGCACATGTACGGCATCGAGATGTCGGTGCTGCTGCCCTTGCTGGGCGACATCGGCATCCATGCCGGGCGGCCGTTCTTTCCCGCCGACGTGGCGGCGGCGCTGGCGGAGGTGCCCGCGCCACGCGTGCTGGTGACCACGCCCGTGCACCTGCGCGCCCTGGTCGACTCGGGCATCGCGCTGCCGCCGCTGGCGGCGATGGTGTCGGCCACGGCGCCGCTGTCGCGCGAACTGGCGTTGGCCGCCGAGCAGCGTTTCGGCGCGCCCTTGCTGGAGGTGTTCGGTTCCACCGAGACCTGCGTGTTCGCCAGCCGCCGCGCCAGCGTGCAGGAGGAGTGGTCGCTGTTCGACGGCGTGCAGTTGCACCCGCAGCCGGACGGCACCCTGGTCGACGCGCCACAGCTCGATGATGCGGTGGCGCTGGCCGACCTGGTCAGCCTGCACGATGGAGGTCGGCGTTTCCGTTTGCGCGGTCGTCGTGCGGACCTGCTGGAAATTGCCGGCAAGCGCGCCTCGCTGGCCGATCTCACCCGCCGCCTGCTGGCCATCCCCGGCGTGCGCGACGGCGTGATGCTGCAACTGGACGACGCCGACACCATCGGCGTGCGCCGCATCGCGGCCGTGGTGGTGGCGCCGGAGCTGGACGAGCACATGATCCTCGATGCACTGCGCCGCGCGATCGACCCATTGTTCCTGCCGCGACCGCTGCGGCTGGTGGACGCGCTGCCGCGCAACGAAACCGGAAAATTGCCGCGCGCCGCGTTGCTGGCGCTGCTGCAAACGGCCGGCGAAGGCCATTCGCCAAACTGACCGCGCCGACGTCCAGGGCGCAGCGTGCCCTACAATGCGCGACGGCGCCGCGCCGGCGCGCATCTGTATCGGAGCAGTACATGAAGGTTCTCGTCATCGGCGGCGGCGGTCGCGAACACGCGCTGGCGTGGAAGCTGAAGCAATCGCCGCGGGTCAGCGAAGTGATCGTGGCGCCCGGCAACGCCGGCACCGCCCGCGAGCCGGGCGTGCGCAACGCCGACGTGGCCGTGACCGATCTCGATGGCCTGCTGAAACTGGCCCGTGACGAAGGCATCGCGCTGACCGTGGTGGGCCCCGAAGTGCCGCTGGTGGCCGGCGTGGTCGACCGCTTCCGCGATGCGGGCCTGCGCATCTACGGGCCGCGCGCCATCGCCGCGCAACTGGAAGGCTCCAAGGCGTTCGCCAAGGATTTCCTGCAGCGGCACAACATTCCCACCGCCTACTACGCGGTGTTCACCGAGCTGGAGCCGGCGCTGGCGTACGTGCGCAAGCATGGCGCGCCGATCGTGATCAAGGCCGACGGCCTGGCCGCCGGCAAGGGCGTGGTGGTGGCGCTGACCCAGGCCGATGCCGAGCTGGCCCTGCACGACATGCTGGGCGCGCACAGCTTCGGCGACGCCTCCGCCCGCGTGGTGATCGAGGAATTCCTGGACGGCGAAGAAGCCAGCTACATCGTGATGAGCGACGGCAGCCACGCCCTGCCGATGGCCTCCAGCCAGGACCACAAGCGTCGCGACGAAGGCGATATGGGCCCCAACACCGGCGGCATGGGCGCGTATTCGCCCGCGCCGGTGGTTACGCCGGAAGTCGAGCAGCGCATCCTGAAGGAAGTGATCGAACCCACCCTGCGCGGCATGGCGCTGGAAGGTGCACCGTTCATCGGCTTCCTGTACGCGGGGCTGATGATCGACAAGCAGGGCAATCCCAAGGTCATCGAATACAACGTGCGCTTCGGCGACCCGGAAACTCAGCCGATCCTGATGCGGCTGAAATCGGACATGGTGGGCCTGATCGACGCCGCGCTGGATGGCCGTCTGAATGAAGTCAGCGCGCGCTGGGACCGCCGCCCCGCCATCGGCGTGGTACTGGCTGCCGCAGGCTATCCGGCGCGGGTGCGCAGCGGCGACGTTATCGATGGGCTGGAGGCTACCGCCGCGCCCGACGTCAAGGTTTTCCACGCCGGCACCAAACTCGACCCACAAGGCCGCGCGATCACCGCCGGCGGCCGCGTGCTCACCGTCTGCGCACTCGGCAACGACCTTGCCGCCGCCCGCACACACGCCTACGCTGCCATCGAGAAAATCCACTACGAAGGCGCGTTCCATCGCCGCGACATCGCGCACCGGGCGTTGCACCGCGATTGAGCCTGCGCTGGGCCTGCGGGCGGGTCGTACTGCATTGGTGTTGGGGTTCTGGAGGGAGATCGATTGTGTGGCGAAAAGCGCCCCCATCCGCCCTGCCGGGCACCTTCCCCCGTTGCACGGGGGAAGGGAGCGATCGGACCCCTCGAAAAACAGCCAGCTTCCTTCCCCCGCTCTGCGGGGGAAGGTGCCCGACAGGGCGGATGAGGGCGCTCTTGTCCCAGACTCAAGATAACGTCAGAAAGCACCCGACACCCCCACCCACCTGCCATGGATTCGCATGAGCCAATTCGCATTGCTGGGCAAGCGTCGCTTCGCACCGTTCTTCTGGACGCAGGCGCTGGGGGCGTTCAACGACAACGCGTTCCGCAATGCGCTGCTGATGCTGGTGGCGTTCCAGATGGGGCTGGGCGACTACACCGTGTCGCTGTACACGAACTTCGCGCCGGCCTTGTTCATCATCCCGTTCTTCCTGTTCTCGGCCACGGCCGGGCAGCTGGCGGAGAAGTTCGAGAAGACGCGCATCATCCGCTGGGTGAAGTTGTTCGAGATCGCGGCGATGGTGGTCGCGGCGATCGGTTTCTATACCCATCACCTCTCGCTGCTGCTGGTGGTGTTGTTCATGATGGGCATGCACTCGACCGTGTTCGGGCCGATCAAGTACGCGATCCTGCCGCAGGCACTGAAGCCGGCTGAACTGGTCGGCGGCAATGGCCTGGTGGAGATGGGCACCCAGCTGGCGATCCTGATCGGCATGATCGCGGGCAATGCCCTGATGCTGGTGGCCGGCGTGGGCCCGTTGCTGGCGTCGGGCGCCACCATCGCGGTGGCGGTGGCGGGGTATCTGGTCAGCCGCAGGATTCCCGCCGCGCCGGCCACCGCGCCCGATCTGAAATTCAACTGGAACCCGTTCAGTGAAACGGCGCGCGTGCTGCGCATCACGCGCGCGGATCGCGCCGTGTGGAACGCGGTGTTGGGCATCTCGTGGTTCTGGTTTTTCGGCACCGTGCTGATCGCGCAATTGCCCAACTACACGCGCGAAACGCTGGGTGGCGACGGTTCGGTGAATACGCTGGTGCTGACCCTGTTCTCGGTCGGCAGCGGCATCGGCGCGCTGCTGTGCGAGCGGCTGTCGGGCAAGCGGGTGGAGATCGGGCTGGTGCCGCTGGGCGCGTTCGGGCTCACCGTGTTCGGCGTGGATCTGTATTTCGCGCGACACGGCATGGCGGCGGTGCGCGGTGTGGATTGGCTGACCTTCCTGCACGGCGCGGGGAGCTGGCGCATCGCGCTGGACCTCACCCTGATCGGCGTGTTTGCCGGTTTCTACGTGGTGCCGCTGTTCGCCTTTGTGCAGGCGCGGGCGCCGCGCGAAAAGCTGTCGCGCATCATCGCCGGCAACAACATCGTCAACGCCTTGCTGATCGTGCTGGCGGCGGGGTTCGGGCTGGGGCTGGGGGCGCTCGGTCTGGATGCGTCGCAGATTTTCCTGGCCGCCGCGCTGCTCAACATCGCGGTGGCCGCCTACATCTTCACCCTGGTGCCCGAGTTCCTGATGCGCTTCATCACCTGGGTGCTGGTGAACACGCTGTACCGGGTGCGTGCCGACGGTTTGCAGCACATTCCCGAGGACGGCCCGGTGCTGCTGGTGTGCAACCATGTCAGTTACATGGATCCGCTGCTGCTGATGGCGAACCTGCGGCGGCCGGTGCGGTTTGTCATGTACTACAAGATCTTCAAGATCCCGCTCATGAGCTTCGTCTTCCGCACCGCCAAGGCGATTCCCATTGCGGGTTACAAAGAGGATGCGGCGGTGCTGCAGCAAGCCTACGACGCCATCGACGACGCGCTGGCGGCGGGCGAAGTGGTGTGTATCTTCCCCGAAGGCGGCTTGACCGGCGATGGCCAGATCGCGCCGTTCCGACCGGGCGTGGAGAAAATACTGGCGCGTCGCCCGGTGACAGTCGTACCGCTGGCGCTGCGTGGCCTGTGGGGCAGCGTGTGGAGTCGGCGCGATTCAAGGCTGCACCGCGCGCGCCTGCCGCGCCGCTTCCGGGCGCGGGTGGAACTGGTCGCTGGTGCACCGCTGGAGCCGATTGAAGCCAGCGCCGAAGCACTGGAAGCACGCGTCAACGAACTACGCGGCGATCTGGCGTAGCAGGCCTGCGCGGCGACGCTCTCCGAATCCCGAATCCCGAATCCCGAATCCCGGCTTCCAACAGCCGAACGGCTGGTCATCCCGAATCCCGGCCTCAGGCCACCCAGCCGCCGATCACCACCAACGCCACCACGCTGAGCCACGCCAGCAAGGCGCGCAGCAAAGCGCTGCGCAAACGCACCAGCTCGGCCAGCGGGTCGGTGCGATCCTCGGCGTAGCCGTCGCCGCCCTCGATGTCGCTGATCGCATCGGCGCGGGCGGCCGCACCGAGAAAGCCCGGCCCCACGCTGTACCAGCTGTTGGTGGCGGCCTGGGCGTGCCAGCGCTGCCATGCGCCGATCACGGCCTCCCAATGACCGACCACCGCCAGGGTCAGGGTCAGCAATTGCGCCGGCAGCCAGTCCAGCGCATTGGCCACATGCCGCGCGCTGACCGCGCTGGCGTCGTCCAGTTGCAGCGAACGATCACGCCCCAGCGTCTGCGCCAGCCGGTACGCCAGCGCGCCCACTGGGCCGAACAGGAAAAACCAGAACAGCACGCCGAAGCGCCGGCGCAAGGCCGCGTACGCCACCGCTTCGCCCAGCGCCGCGGCCTGCCAGGTCACCGTCTCGCCATCCTCGGTCAGCGCCTGCGCCGTGGCTTCGCGCTGCAGCCCGTCGGGCGCCTGCACGATCGCTTCCAGGTCCGCCTCGAATTCGCGCGGGCCGAACGCATACAGCAGCACCGCCAGTGCAAACAGCATCTGCCACAGTTCAGCCAGCGGCAGCCGCCCAAGCAGCCAGGCCACCGCGGCGCAAAGCACCAGCGGCAACAGCAGCGCCAGCGCCACACGCCCCACGCCACTGGTGTCGCCCAGTTGCCGCACCCATCGGCGAAACGGCCGGTCGCCACCCCAGCGGGCCAGCTGCGGCCGCAGATGGAGCAGACCAAGGGCGATGAGGACGATGAGCAGGCTGATGGCCATGACAAACACTCGCGGACGAATGGCACACATTGTAAGCGAGGGACGATCCGCCGTCTGGACGGCTGAAACTTCAACGCGTGTCGTCAGCCGCGTTGCGGATTCGAGTGAGCAGGATCTACCGCCCGGCCGCGGCGACCAGGTCGTCCAGATCCATGCCGCCGCGCCGTTCCAGCCAGTGCGCCAGCAACCGGTAGGACACCGACAGCGGCGGTGAGGGCAGGAAGCTGCCGTCCGCCAGCGCGTCGGCGATCTGTTGCGGAGTGAACCAGCGCGCTTCCTCCAGCTCGTGATCGCGCATGGCAATCTCGCGTGAATGCGCGGTGGCGGTGAAGCCCACCATCAGCGAGGCGGGCATCGGCCACGGCTGCGAGGAGTGGTAGTGCACCTCGTCCACGAGCACGCCCGATTCCTCGGCCACTTCGCGCCGCACCGCGTCCTCCAGGGTTTCGCCCGGTTCGACGAAGCCGGCCAGCGTCGAATAGCGGCCCACCGGCCAGCCGGCTTGCCGCCCCAGCAGGCAGGCGCCGTCGTGTTCGACGATCACGATGATCGCCGCGTCGGTGCGCGGGAAATGCATGCGTGCGCACGAGGCGTTGCTGCACTGCGCACGGTGACCGGCACTGACCAGGCGCAGCGTTGCGCCGCAACGACCGCAGTAACGGGTCTCGCGTTGCCAGTGCACCAGCCCCTTGGCGTAGGCGAACAAGGCTGCTTCTTCGATCGGCAGCTGCAGCGCCGAGTGGCGCAGGCTGGCGAAAGGCGCCCCCAGCGAAACCGCCAGCGCGCTGGTGCGGGCGGCGTCATCCAGCGCCAGCACGAAATGCGGGCGCCCGTCGATCAGGCCGAGCAGGCTGGCGGGTACGTCGCCCAGTCGTTGTTCGCGCTCGGTGACGTCGAGCCAGCGCAGGGCCTGGCGGTCGCGTTGCAGCAGGGTATCGCCGGCGGCGTCGAGCAGCAGGTAACGCGCGTCGCCGGATCGGGCCTGTGCGTCGATCCAGGCGTGGTCGTCGCGCCGCTCGGCCACCCGGTCCAGCACCAGGCTGAGCCCGGCAAAGGTGTTGGGTGGCGGCGTGCTGGCCCGGTCCATGCGAGGTGGGCCGTTCAGGCGGAGAACGACGACCCGCAGCCGCAGGTGGTCTTGGCGTTCGGGTTGCTGATGACGAACTGCGCGCCGCTGAGGTTCTCGGCGTAATCGATCTGCGCGCCGGTGAGGTATTGCAGCGACAACGGATCGCACAGCAGGGTCACGCCCTCGCGCTCGACCGCCAGGTCATCCTCGGCCTGGGCCTCGTCGAAGGTGAAGCCGTACTGGAAACCCGAGCAGCCGCCGCCGGAAATGTAGACGCGCAGCTTCAGGTCGGGGTTGCCCTCTTCGGCGATCAACTCATGCGCCTTGCTGGCGGCCGCCGCGGTGAACAGCAGCGGCGCACTGGCGCTGCGGTAATCGGGAATGGCGACGAAAGTGTTCATGACGTTCCAGATGGGGTCGTTGCGGGACGGTACAAGCATACCCGCGACGGCCTCCGCCTCCATGAACGCGGGTGGCGCGCGAGGCACCATCGCGCTCGCCGGCTCAGGCGGATACGGCTTCTTCTGCTTCGGCGGGCGCCGGCAATTCGTGCGGCGCGGTGGCTTCCCCGCCGTCGCCCTCGCGGCTGATGCTGCCGTTGATCTGGGCGCCGGCGGCCATTTCCAGCGTGTGATAACGCAGGTTGCCGTCGATGCGCGCCTGCGCCGACAGCTCCAGCCGGGTGGTCACCCACACGTCGCCGGTGACATGGCCGTTGAGAATCGCGTGCGGCACGCGGATCTCTCCGTCGACCTGGCCGTGCTCGCTGAGCGTGAACATCGCATCCTCGCCCTCGGCCACGATGGTGCCCTCGACGCGGCCATCGAGGTGCAGCGCGCCGCGGAAGCAGAGGTCGCCGCGGATCACGGTGCCGCGGGCGATCAGGCTGGTGTCGTCGCTGGCTTGGTGGCGTTCTCGGCGCTTACGGTTGAGCATCGTTGTCTCCCAGGACGGTATTGATGTTGCCGCTGAGCGCGTCGCTCCAGGCGACGCTGCGAACAATGGCGGGCTGGCCTTCGGGCTGAATATGCAGGCGCAGCCGCGTGGGACGGAAATCGGCCGGCAGCACCAGGGTGCCGCGCAGCTGCTGGAAATACTGGAACTTGAACGGAATGCCGGCCTTCTGGTCGGCGTCACCCAGGGCTGCCCAATCCAGCCGGGTGACCTTGTCGCCGCGCAATCCCTCCACGCTGACCGTGACGGCGCCGCTGATGTCGCTGCCGCGGCGGGTGTTCTGCGACAGGCTCAGGCCGATGTCCCAGCCGTGCGACCCGGCAATGGGCCGCAGCCGCACACCCTGCACCTGCAGCCCCGCGCGCTGGCCTTCGCCGCCGACCAGGCGGGAATAGAAGCCGAGGTCGGCGCGCAGGCTGCTGAGCTCGGTTTCGCGCTGGGTCAGCGTATTTCGCAGGGAGCGGGTGGCTACCTCGTTCACCCGCGCGGCGCTTTCGAGGTTGGCGAGTTGTTGTTTCAGCTGCTCGATCTGCGCGTTCAACGCCCGCTGCTGGCGGTGGTCGACACTGGCGGGCGCGTCGTGCGACGTCAGCCATGCCACCAGCGCACCGGCCAGCACCACGCTGCCGAGCCAGGCCAGGCCCAGCCAGAATCCCCGATAACGCCGCTCGCGATGCGGCCGCACCACGAAGCGCGGTGGTGGTCGTGAGGCCATGTGACTCCCCCGGCAAACCCAAGGTATAGCGTCGCCACGGCGAGGCGGTCAAGGTTGGCCGCCTGGCGGCGCTCCGGAAAAGCGCCACAGGTCACAACGATGGGCTTCAGCTTTGCATCTTGCTCTGCAGGTAGCGCTCGGCGCCGATGTCGCGCACCAGGCTGAACTGCGTCTCCAGCCAGTCGATGTGCTCTTCCTCGTCATGCAGGATGTTCTTGAACAGGTCGCGGCTGATGTAGTCGGCAATGCCTTCGCTGTACGCGATCGCCTCGCGCAGATCCTTCACCGCGGCCAGCTCCAGATCCAGGTCGCCCTGCATCGATTCCAGCGCGTTCTCGCCGATGCGCAGCTTGCCAAGATGCTGCAGGTTCGGCAGCCCGTCGAGAAACAGGATCCGCTCGATCAGGTGATCGGCGTGCTTCATTTCCTCGATCGATTCCTTGTACTCGTGCTCGGCCAGCTCGGTGTAGCCCCAGTCCTTGAGCATGCGGAAGTGCAGGAAATACTGATTGATCGCGGTCAATTCGTTGTAGAGCACCTTGTTCAGGAACTCGATGACCTTGGCATCACCCTTCATGGCAGTTCTCCGTTGACGACCCGCCGACTATACAAAGGTCATCGGCAGCGGGGCGAAACGCGAACGGGAATGGTTTGCCGATGCATCGCAGCGATGCGGCAAACGCGTGTCGCAAGAAGAGGGTTTCAGGCAGCGACGAGCGGCAGCGGAAACGGCACCTGGGTCAGCGCCTGCTGCAGGATGGCGCGGGCCTCCGGCTCGCAGCAGCCGCAGCAATCGGAACAACCCGTGCGGGCCTGCAGCTCGGCGAACGTGCGCACGCCATCGGCCACCTCGCGGCGGATGTCATGGTCGGTAACGGCGTTGCACATGCAGACGTACATGGCGCGTATAAGAACGCGAATGCGAATGATTGTCAACAACAAAAGGTGAGCATGACGCTCAGGCCACCTTGCGACCGCCCTGTGGCGGCGTTGGCGCGGTGCTTTCGCGCGGCGGCGCGGTGCCCAGATCCACCTGGAACAGGCCTTCCACCAGCGGCGCGAACTGCCGCAGGGCACGTTCGTAGACCTGCCGCTTGAAGTTCACCACATGCGCCGCCGGGTACCAGAAATCGACCCAGCGCCAGATGTCGAACTCGGGCTTCTCGCCCGCATCCAGCTTCAACGCCTCCTCGCCACCCACCAGCTTCAGCAGAAACCAGACCTGCTTCTGGCCGATGCACGTGGGACGCTGGTGATGCCGCACGTAGCGGCCCGGCAAGCGATAACGCAGCCAGCCATGCGTGGCGCTGACCACCTCGACATCGTGCTCGGAAAGACCCGTCTCCTCCTCCAGCTCGCGGTACATCGCCTCCAGCGGCGTCTCGTCGCTGCGCATGCCGCCCTGGGGAAACTGCCAGCCATCGCGATTGACCCGGCGCGCCCAGAACAGCTGGCCGTCTGCATTCAGCAGAACAATGCCCACGTTGGGTCGATAACCATCAGCGTCAATCATCTCGCGTCCTCGGATCACGCGGCGCAGCGCCGCACGGGACCGTACCCGTCACGTCGATTCAAGCACGGCGCGCGAAGCCACGGCAAGCTCAAGGCTTGAACAGACGAGTCCAGACGACTAAACTGCCGCGCCCCACCCGTGATCGTTCTGATCCCCCGCGGCGGGTTCCCAATGGCTATGTAGCTCAGCTGGTTAGAGCACAGCACTCATAATGCTGGGGTCGGTGGTTCGAGTCCACCCATAGCCACCAGTCCCGTCTAAATCATTGATCGGACAATACATCCTAGCGTTTCTGCACTGTTTTGGCGTACTGCTACGATGAGTGTTACGAGAAATGCTACGACGACGAGGGAAGGTATTCACTTCCAGGATGTTTGTGCCGGCGGATCTGCAGCGACAGCTGCGCCGTGCAGAGATCATTCGGAGTTTGCGAACGACAGATGCGAGCGAGGCGCTTCGTCGCCAGTCGCTTTGGGAATCTCATGTCGGCATCCTGTTCAACCATGTGCGAAGACGCGGGCGTTCAATGAAACCAGAGGAACTGGAAACGCTGACACAGCGTTACCTCGCGACCTCGTTCGACGAGATTGAAGATCGCCTCGCTCTGGACGGTTGGAGTTCCGGTGGCCTTGAGATTCACTCCTCGCAAATCAACGAACGCTGTCACGAGCTCTCAGATGCCTTGGCGGAAGCCGATGTGTCGTTGGCAATCGACCTTGCCGCCGAGATGGCTCCACAGGCTGATGAGCAGGCACGTCGCAAGCTCGCGCGGCGCCTGATCGAGGTTCAATTACAGGCGGGAGTAGCTGAGATAAAGGCGATTGCTGGTGAGCCTTTGAGGCGCCCAGAGGTAGCCCAGAGAGCTCATGTGGTTGCAGTGCCGAAGCCGAGTCCGAATGTCTCCGAAATGGCTGCACTGTATGCCGAGGAGCGCATCGCACAAAACCGCTGGTCAGCGAAGACTGCCAAGCAGGGCGAAACGATCTTCAAGTTGATTGCCGACCTTCTTGGTGACCCAGCTATTGGAGAAGTCACCAAGCATGACATCCGCCAGCTCGGGCTCGACATCACGCGGCTGCCAGCCAATATGACCAAGCGGTATCGAGGCCTGGCCGTCGCAGAGGTGCTGGCCGCGACAGGCAGTGATGTCAACGTGGCACGCCTCGAATCACGTAGCGTCAACAAGCACTATCAGCACGTCCGTACTCTGTTCGCTTGGGCGGCGGAGCACGACCACATTGCACAGAATCCGGCACACGTCCTCCATGATGTTGAGGAGGGGCGTGCCCAGGACGCGCGCAAGGCCTTCGACGACAGTGACATCACCGCGTTCTTCGCCGAGATCGAAAAGAAGGCCAAGGAGCCCTACGGAACTTGGATTCCACGGATCATGGCCTACACCGGCTGCCGGATGGGCGAGGCTGCCCAACTGCGCAAGGTCGACGTGCGTATGGAGCTGGGCGTGGCGGTGTTCGACTTCAACGAGGACTCGGAGCAGAAGAACCTGAAGACGGATGGAAGCAAGCGGAAAGTTCCGATCCATCCGCGGCTTATTGAGCTCGGTCTAATGGACTTCGTTTCGGCCTGCGACCAGGAGTTTCTCTTTCCGGAGCGCGTTCGGTTCACTGCGAACCCTGCACGGGGCAACATGGACCTGTTGTCGAAACAGCTCAATCGCTGGCTACGAAGTGCTGGCGTTATCGACAGGCGCAAATCGGTGCAGAGCTTTCGGGGGACCTTTGCGACGCGGCTGAAGGATTTGGGGGTCGCCGAGTACCACATTGCCGAGGTGGTCGGCCACGAGAACGACAACATCACGTCTGGCAGATATGGCAAACGTACTAATCTGGCCGCGCTACATAATGTTGTCACCAAGTTGCAGCTACCGGTTTGACTCAGTGAGGCTTGGAGCGTCCTCCGCGCTCTGAGCTCTCGCCGGCTTGCACCATCGCTTCCTCGAAGATCTCAGCTGTCGATCTGATGTCGGTCTCACCGCCTATAAATCGCTCTCGTTGGGCTCGAAACCCGCCGTACAGGGCGAGCCTCGTTTGGGGGCTCAGCCACGATGTGTAGTCGATTGCGATGTCATCCGAGACGAACGTGAGTCCGTCAGGGCCGTCCGGTGACACGACTGGGTCGATGCCAGTCGAGCTTTGTTCCCGGCGCAAGAGCATGATCAGCTCCTGAGTTTCCGCTAGCTCAAAGTAGAACGATGGGTCGTGCTTGTGCGATCCGCCAGCCACATCATGGAGATCGTTGACGCAATAGCGACCTGCGGAGTCCTGACGAATGACCGCCTGATTCGACTTCTCGTCATCATCAGTTACGGCATCCGGATGTGGGTTTTGCTTAGTCACGTGTTTTCTCGTTGTGTGCGTGGCCGCTGCTCAGCAATCGGGACCAGATAGGTCCCTGCAGGCCGCAGCGAGGCTGCTGCCCAACACACGGAGTACCTGTCCGCGGCTGACGGGATATTTATGAAGCTCGGTAACCTCGACATGCCCATTGGCCCGCTGGTGCTCCCAACGCTTGTGGGTGCCGCCAGCCATTCGATGGATCAGCTTCGCGGCTTGCACCTGCCGGTACTCGTCATGGCGGTCGGGCTGTATGTCGTCGCGCAAGCACATGTCGACTGCCAGCCACACAGCGAGCACCTCCAGCGGGTCAACCTCTCGTTTCCGCAGCTGAGCCCATATGGCCTTGGCACGCTCCGCAGGAGACTTGCCAGGGAGCCTGAAGGCTTCGACAGGTGCCCCTGCGGCCCGGTAGAGTCGTCGTACACCTTCGGCTGCGCTCTGCACCTCTGCGTCATCGCGATGGCTCTGTAGCCAGGCCATGGCGCGTTCACGATACGGCTTGAGTTCGCCGGCCCCGTAGCTCCGTTTGACGTAGCTGCCGTGCCGCCGATAGAACTCAACATGCTTGCGGCAGTAGAGCCGATTGAGCCCCTCTCCGCGGTCCGCCGTGGTGTTGTTGCCGCACGGATACGCTCTGCACCGCTCGTAGGCATCCTGTGGCCCAGTGATGCGTTTGCGGAGATCGGCGAGGCGCCGCTGGCGCTGGTTGGCACCTGTCATGGCGTGGCTGCTCCATGCTGATCTGGCTTACGACCCCCTTCTGTGGGGAGAAGAAAGATCTCTATAGGTACCCCTCCCTCACACCTCCTCACACATACCCCCAAGGGATCACATGGAGGGTGGAAGACACAGTGAAGATGAGGGTAGGGAAGAAAGGGCATCACGTTCATTCATCACCATCGTGCTTGGCAACCACGAGACCATCGACACCCGCGATCGCCCTGAAGCAATTGAGCATGACCAGGCGTGTCTCTTGCGCAGCCGAACGAGGGACCAGCAGACAGTCGTACACGGGCAACGCCACGATCTGCCGATGCATGAGGTCAAGCAGGCAGCGAACCAGGATGTCGCCCTCCCTGCGCTGGATCGCCATACCCGCACCGCGATAGAACATGGCGCGCAGCGGTTGATGATGCCGAAGGATCAGCTCCTCGACCTCCCGAATGCTCATGTGTCTCGGAAGGTGTTTGGCAGACCCCTGAGGTTTCCTGCCGAGCTCCTTGGAACTGAAGAACTGCGAGATGAAGACCTTCTTGACGCCCTCTCGGAACCGCTCAAGCCCTGGTACGCAGTACAGGTCGCCCGCAGGGGGCTCAACACCCAACATTCCGTAAGCGATGCGGATACCGCATTGCCCGTAGTCCAGGCTGACCACCGGCTCGCCATGAATTCGCAAGTCGTTCAGTCGGCTCTTGCCAGACATGGACGACCAGAAGCCACCCGTGGGGCGTCCACCTTCGTCCAAACTGCCGTTGTTGAAGATGCGTGTCACCCAGCGGTCGCCAGTGTCCCGTTCGTTGCCTTGGCTGTCCAAGTCGGACTCAATGTCTGCGGCCGCTAGCCAGGCGTTGATCTGAAGCATCTCGGCGCGGTAGATGTCAGCGGGTTCGCCAGGGGGAACAGGGAGATTGGAGGCCTTCCCCCGCACCTTTGCGCTGCGAAGCACGATGGGGTCTCCCATCAACGTCACGTCGTGCCCGAAGTCTGCGAGTTGCAGGTCGCCTTCGTTAATGTGCCGACGCAGGCGCCCCGAGGCCCGGATGGTTGACTGCTGGCCACCAAAGGGATTGCGGGCCTGTGAGGCTTTGGTGAGCTCCAGCCAGTCCATCTCCGGCTTGCTCATCCATTCGATGATTCTGATTCGCTCCTCAGTCATGAAGGGCGCGCCGACAGACTCCAGGCCTTGCTTACGCTTGGACAGGGAGATGTGCCGCCAGGTTTTGGGGTCAGTCAGTGCGCCATGCACCAGATCACAGACGATGGCGCTGATGATGCGGTCGAACCGCACCTGGTCGGCCGCCTTGCGAGCACGTTGTCGTGGCTCGAACCGGGCTTCGTAGTGAAGTAGCTCTTTGCGCACCAGCGCCACCAGTGCCTTCGCTCCCTCGCTGGTGGGCTGTCGTGACGGATTGAATCGCTTGTTCTTCGGCTGGCTGTCTTTGGTTACTGCGGTCATGCGCTCTAATCAAAACTCGACACCCCTCACCCCCTCGCAAGCGGAAAGCCGGATATGGACAATGGGGTGGGCTGTGTCCATGGGCTAGGCTTGGCAGCACTGGAGTACCGTGCTGCACGACGCAGCGGCCGCGTAGAGTAGCCGCAACAAATTACGATAGGAAGGAACCGATGTCCGAGCTGACCGTCGCCACGTTGCGGCAATTGCTACTCGCCGCACTGCCTCAAGACGGCACACCGATTGGCAATATTCGACTGCGGTCTCAGCTCAGCGCGACGCTCGACGAAGAGGTGTCAGAGGAGCTCTATAGCAGCACACGCGACGGACTGGTCGAGGAGGGGATTGTGGCCAAGGGACAGGGTCGCGGCGGTTCTGTGCGACTGCTGGAAGCTACCGAGAACGCAGTGTTGACCCTGGAGTCCCAAGAGATTCCCGAAGACGCCCAGCGGCCTAAGCCGAAGCAAACCGGGTTGCCTCTCGCCAAGCGACAGGTGGGGCAGCCGACCAAGGCCAAGACGCGCGGTGCGGAATCAGAAGAGAAGGTGGTGGCCTACCAGCACAAGGACCACCGCACAAACAATCCCGAGGTGGGCCTGGTCACTCCTGACGACGATCCGGATCAACCCAAGACGACCTGGGCTTATGACCCGCATATCGACCCTGCGCTCCAGTTCGACATCGGCCGCTCTCAGATCGAGCGGTTGATCGACGACGCACTGGCAGCCAGTAGCAATGAGACTGAGGCCGCTACGGGCGAAATTCTTGCCTGGCTAGATCATGCATTGGCAGGTGGCGACGAAGCTGCCATCCGCGAGGTCGTCACCAACCTGCGTGCGCGCATTTCTAGCGAGCGGCAGAAATATCCAGCTTATGAAGCGTTGACTGAATTGAAGCGCATGAGTGCGCCGTACCTCAACTGGGCCGGCAAGGCCGAGCGCACGAGCTTTGACGTGGATACCGTCTCGCTGCATGTGCATGAACGCATCGACCCTGCCACCATCCTGGGCCGGATCAGAAAGCGAATAAAGGACGGCAAGAAAGGTGCGACCAGCCCGCAATTGCAGGACGACATGTTCCGCGCTTGGTTCGACCAGCCGCTGAGCTACCGCGAGGCGATCGAGTTCTACAAGCACGATCGCGGCTGGGCCAACCGCCTGATCGCGGGCGACTCGCTGCAGGTGATGAACAGTCTGCTGCAGAAGGAGAGCATGGCCGGACAGGTACAGATGATCTACATCGACCCGCCCTACGGCATCAAGTACGGCAGTAATTTCCAGCCGTTCGTCAACAAGCGCGATGTGAAGGACCGCAGTGATCAGGACCTGACCCAGGAACCGGAGATGATCAAGGCGTTCCGGGACACGTGGGAGCTTGGCATCCACTCCTACCTGACTTACCTGCGCGACCGGCTACTGCTGGCGAAGGAGCTGCTACACGAGTCGGGTAGTGTTTTCGTGCAAATTGGCGACGAGAATGTTCACCTCGCGCGCAATCTTCTTGACGAAATGTTCGGCGCTGAAAACCTTGTTGCGGAGATCATTGCCGTCAAGACATCGAGCGCTACTTCAGAATTCTTAGCAGGAGTAGCTGACATCGTACTTTTCTACGCTAGAGACAAATCGAAGCTGAAGTATCGACAACTCTTCACTGACAAGGCTCTCGGCGGCGAGGGAACGACGCAGTACACATGGGTAGTATCGAAGGAGACAGGCGAGCGTCGACGCATGACCCCCGTTGAGCGCGCGCAGCCGTCAGACCTTCAAGTCGGGCTCCAAGTGTTTGCGGCTGACAACCTAACTAGTCAACGTCCTCCCGGTGATTTCCCTGTTTCTCACCATGGTAAAGACTTCGTGCCGGGCAAGGGGTACTGGAAGACTCACTCGAAGGGATTTGCGCGTTTAAGTGTTGCGAACAGACTGGAGCCGATAGGGAACTCGCTAATGTACCGCCGAATGCTGAACGACTTCGGTGTCTCACCTATCAACAACATCTGGCGAGATGTGTTGATGACAGGTTTTTCCGAGGATAAGGTCTACGTAGTACAGACTAGCCAAAAAATTGTTGAACGCTGTTTGTTGATGGCCACTGACCCTGGCGATCTCGTACTCGATCCCACCTGCGGCTCCGGCACGACCGCAATTGTCGCCGAGAAATGGGGTCGACGCTGGATCACCTGCGATACCTCGCGCGTGTCGGTGACGCTGGCCAAGCAGCGACTGATGACAGCCAGCTATGACTACTACGAGCTGAAGTATCCGCACGAGGGACTGAAAGCCGGCTTCATTTACAAGACGGTGCCGCACGTCACCCTGAAGTCGATCGCCAACAATCAGGAGATCGACACGATCTACGAGCGCGACCATTCGGCCATTGAGGATGCGTTGGCAACGCTCAACGCCAAGCTGCGCGCGGCGCCACCCAAGGAGCGCTTCAAGGTGACTGAAGGTGGCCGCAAGGCTGAGTCACTCGACTTCGCTAAGGGGGCCGCATTGCAGGGGTGGGAGGTGCCGTTCGACTACCCGGAGGGCTGGCCTGCGGCAGCCCGCAAGGCATTCGATGCCTTCCACGAAGAACGCCAGGCGATGCAGCAGCGCATGGACGCGTCCATTGCCGCCCACGCGGACCAGGAGACGCTCTACGACCAACCTGAGGCGTCCAAGACCCGCCTGCGCATCACAGGGCCGTTCACGGTGGAGGCCGTACCCTTCCCCTCAGTGGCTTCGCTAGAGGAGGCGGAGAACACACAGACTACGGAGGCGGACACCAGCATCGCGCGGTCGGGTGAATCACTACGTCAGCATTCCTACCGCGACGAGCTGATGAATTCTGGCATCCGAGGCAAGAAGGGCCAGATACTTAAGTTCGCTTCGCTGGAAACCGTGCCAGGGCTGCGCTACATCCATCTGACGGGCACCTTGGTGGAGACGGGTGAGCGCTTGGTGGTGAGCTTCGGTCCCGAGTATGCCGCACTGGAGCAGCGGCAGGTGGAGATGGCGATGCGTGAGGCCGGCGAGCTGTTCCCGCGGCCCAAGATGATCGTGTTCGCGGCCTTCACTTTCGACCCCGAGGCGGCCAAGGACATCGACAACACCAAGGGCATCACCGCGCTAAAGGCGCAGATGAACACCGACTTGTTGACCGAGGACCTGAAGAAGAAGCAGCGAGGCAACCAGAGCTTCTGGCTGATGGGCCAGCCGGACGTGGAGCTACGCAGGCTGAAGGACGGGCACTACCAAGTGGAGGTGCACGGCTTCGATTACTTCGACACCAACAAGGGCGACCTGGTGTCTGGCGGCAAGGGCAAGATCGCCATGTGGTCGCTGGATACCGACTACGACGAGCGCTCGCTGTTTCCGAGCCAAGTGTTCTTCCCGATGGCAGGCAAGAAGGATGGCTGGGAGAAGCTGAAAAAGAACATCAAGGCTGAGCTCAATGAGTCGCTGCTGCAACAGTTCCACGGCACCGTGAGCCTGCCGTTTGAGCCTGGCGACAACCGCAAGGTGGCAGTGAAGATCGTGGACGACCGCGGTATCGAGTCGCTCAAGATCATCGTGATTGACTGAGGAGCAGATCATGACTGCACCGAAGTCGCTGATCATCAATTCCCCTTTCGTGCGCCCGGCTCGCCACTGGGCGGACAAGGACGGCCGCCTGCAGCTAATTGATGGGCGCCGCCCGGCCGGCTACGACATCATCGACACGCGCGAGAACACGCGTCGCACTGAGTCGCTGGATGACGTGATGCGCATACGCGAACGGGTGGATGCCTGGCGCGAGGCGGACTACCCCGGCATCACCAGCGTGACGCGCAGCCTGCTGGAGCACTGGTACGACCGCGAGGCGCGGCAACATCCTTTCTACTTCTGTCAGCTGGAAGCCATTGAGACGCTGATCTGGTGGGTCGAGGCTGCCGCGGAATACAAGCAAGGGATCTACGTGCCGGGCGATGGCGGTCCCTGGTCGCGCCTGTGCAACAAAATGGCGACAGGTAGCGGCAAAACCGCAGTGATGGCGATGATCATCACTTGGCAGGTGTTGAACGCCCAGGCCTACCCGAAGCGCAACAAGGACTTCTCCAGCGCGATCTTCATCGTCGCACCCGGTCTGACCGTGCGTGAACGCCTGCAGGTGCTGATGCCTGGCAACCCCGCCAATGTCTATGATGAATTCGGAATGTGTCCGACCGATGCCCAGCGACAGCGACTGAATCGCGCTGAGCTGCTGGTGGAGAACTGGCACACCCTGATGCCTCTGAAGGAACCCACTCGCTCAGTCGTGCGCAAGGGGAAGGAATCCGACGAAGCGTTCACCCGGCGCGTGCTCGGCAAGCTGGCGAGTTACAAAGACCTCGTGGTGATCAACGATGAGGCGCACCATGCCTATCGGATGAGCGCGGACGACAAGCGCGACAGCGCCACCAAGAAACGTGCGGCAGAGATGGGCCTGGATCTGGAGGAGGCGACCCGCTGGATCGAGGGACTCGACCGTATCCACAAGACCCGCCGCGTGCAGCGTTGTTTTGATCTCTCGGCAACTCCGTTCGCACCCACCGGTCGATCCAACACGGAGAAAGGCTTGTTCGGCTGGATCGTCTCCGATTTTGGGCTGAATGATGCGATCGAGGCTGGCCTGGTGAAAACGCCTCGCGTGGTCGTGCGCGACGATGCGTTGCCCAACGCCGCCACGCTGCGCTCGAAGCTATATCACCTTTACCGCGAACCCGAGGTGGGTGAGGATCTGAATCGGCGCGGCGCTCAACCCCATGAGGCGCTGCCGAAGCTGGTGCAGGATGCTTTCACCCTGCTAGGTGCCGATTGGCGTGCCGCCCTGCATAGCTGGCAGGAGTTAGGCCACAGCTCACCACCTGTGATGCTGACGGTATGCAACAAGACGGAGACGGCCGCACGCATCGAGCACTACTTCGCCAGTGGTAACGCCTTCTGGCCCGAGTTGCACGAGAAGGACCGCCTGCTGAGGGTGGACTCGCGAGTGCTGGAGAAGGCTGAGGTGGGTGAGAACGCGCCCGCTGACAAGGACTACGAGGCACGCCTGCAGGCGATTGTGGAGTCTTCAGGGCTCTCCGAGCAGCGCAAGGCGGAACTGCTGACCCAGAAAAAGGAAGAAGTGCTTCGGGCCATCGTGGACAACGTGGGCAAGCCCGGCAGTGCCGGCCAGAACCTGCAGAACGTGATCTCGGTGGCCATGCTGTCCGAAGGCTGGGACGCAAAGAACGTCACCCATATCATGGGTCTGCGCGCCTTCACTAGCCAGCTGTTGTGCGAGCAGGTGATCGGCCGCGGCCTCCGGCGCGTGAGCTATGAGATGGACGACGACGGACTGTTTCTTCCGGAGTACGTCAACATTTTCGGCGTGCCGCTCTCGATCTTCCAGGACGTTGGCGAGGGTGGCGAAGCACCGCCACCACCCAAGCCGAGTAAGATGATCGAGTCACTAGATGAGCGCAACGCGCTTGAGATCCGCTGGCCAAACGTGCTGCGCGTCGACCCAGTGGTGAAGCCGGTGCTCGACGTGAAGTGGAATGAGCTGGAGCCGCTGGAGCTCGATCCGGCACAGACTCCGATCAGCGCCGACCTGGCGCCCGCGCTGGGCAATGCTTCGGATCTGAGCAAGGTGGAGCGCATTGATCTGGAGTTGATCCCTGAGGCCTTCCGGTTGCAGCGACTGTTGTTCCTGTCGGCCCGCAACGCATTCGACGAGATGCGCGGAAAGTTCCAAGGCAACCCGGAGTACCTCGTTGCACAGCTGGTCCGCCTGCTGGAGAAGTTCTTCGACTCCGACAAACTGGTGATCCCGTCGCTGTATCACAGCGAGCCGTTGCGCAAGCGCATCCTGCTGGCACTCAATCGTGACCTCGTTGTGCAGCATCTGCTTCGGCATGTGTACTCAAAGAATTCCGAACGCATGGAGCCGATCTTCGACGAAGAGTTTCCGATCGGATCGACCCGCTACATGCGCACCTGGTACACCACCAAGCCCACAATTGATGCTGTGAAGTCGCAGATCAACCGCATGGTCGGTGACAGCGGCTGGGAGGGCCACGCAGCCAACCTATTCGAGAGCAGCCCGTTGGTGGAGGCTTATGCCAAGAACGACCATCTCGGGTTTCAGGTGTACTACCTGTGGAACGGTGCCCGCCGCCGATTCATTCCCGACTTCCTGGTGCGCCTGACCAACGGCAAGACGTTGGTGCTGGAAATCAAGGGCGAGGACAGCGAACAGAACAAGGCCAAGCGAGCTGCGCTCGACGCTTGGGTGCAAGGCGTGAACCAAAAGGGCGGGTTCGGTCAGTGGTGCTGGGATGTGGCGTTTGCACCGGCGCAGGTGCAGGACATCCTCGCCGCTCATAGTGGCTTGGCCAGCAACATCAAGCAGTCCGTGGCAGCGAAAGAGGATGACGTATACGAGTGGGTTTGCTCACCTCTCGATCTGGAGGCTACTTTTTGGGCGCTGCGTGAGGGCAAGAAACCACCTCGCAGCGGCATCAAGTCAGCCAAGACATTCGATAGCGCCCGTGTCGATATGCACATCCTTTCTGAGCGCATTGACCTAGGCCCACCGCCTTGGCTAATTCGCTTTGGGGCACAGTTCCAGAAGGATCTCAGTCAGCTTGATCGCAAGCTCGCAGGTCGAGTGTTTGAAACCATCATGGGTCTTGTGAACTATGAATTTCCCTTCAAGGTACAAGGCGATACGTTCAAGCCATTACAGGGCGATCTCAAGGGCCGTTGGAGATACCGGGTCGGTGATCATCGCCTCGTAATCAACCCGGTCGCAGCAAAGTCGGAGATCGAACTTGTCGCCTTCGCCGCACGGGGTAGCGTGTATGACTAACTTGGTTCCGATCGCCCATCTGGATCGAGTCGCGCAAGTAGATTGCGGACGGAGGACTTGTGCCACTGCCCACCTCGCGGTGTGAGCATGCCTCGTTCATTCAACGCATTGGCAACAGCGCCAAGACTGAAGACGCCTTCCTCTGCTAATGCGGTGACGACGGGTTGCAGGTTGTGTGCGTGGCTATCGGCATGAGCTCGGATGGCCTTCACGCTCGCCGCATTGCCCCGCCCAGCGCGCCTCAACGCCGCGGCGCCGTTCGGGTTACCCAAGCGCACTCCTCGGGCTTTGGCGGCTCCCAGCGCCTCCTTGGTGCGTTTGGAGATCGCCTCACGTTCCTGCTGGGCCACAAGGGCCATGATGCCGACCGTGAGGTCGTTCGCGTTCGGCATGTCCGCCGCCACGAAGCGGACACCACTATCGCGCAGCCTGAGCAGGAAGGCCGCATTGCGGGAGAGCCGATCCAGCTTGGCGATCACCAGGGTAGCTCCTGTGACCTTGGCGAGGTGCAGTGCCTTCAGTAGCTCCGGCCGTGTGTTGACCTTGCCGCTTTCAACTTCGGTGAAGGTCTCAATGACCCTTGCCTGCCGCTGCGCGGCGTAGGCATCAATTGCCGTCCGCTGGGCTTCCAGGCCTAGGCCACTGTTGCCTTGTTTGCGGGTGGAGACGCGCAGGTAACTGACGATCTTCATCGGTTCCCTCCATAGGTACAGAATGACGTAACGTTCGTTAGGCCATATTGTACCATCAAGGAATTCTATACAAATACGTCCCTGTGTCGTTGAGGACGCTTGTTGAAGCGGCAAAGTGAACATTTCCGCTTGCTCGTAGTCGAAAATGATGGCTATATGCCAACAGGTGACCCGGCCCACATACGTAGCCGTACATCATGCGTAGCCGTATACTCAGCCCAATTTGCCTACTGGAAGGACGAGCGCGCACCCATGATCATCGAGGCAAACAAGCTTCAACCACTGCGCCTTGAGAAGGACACAATTGTCGAGGCTCTATGTGAGATTCGCTTCGAGTCGAAGGGCGCGGCGTCCTTACTACCCGGCATGCTATTTAGCGCTGGTGGCGGAATGAAATTTTCGGGGATTGAGAACCTCAACCCGATTCAGCTTCCGTCGTTTGTCCTCGATGCAAATCCAGGAATGCGCTATATGCCATCGCAAAAGCTGATCGGTGAAGGCTATGTAATTGTAATCGGTGAGCACATATTGACCATTGCCCTTAACTCATACAAGGGGTGGTCTAACTTCAAGGCGCTGATACTAGAAGTATGGTCAGCGGTCGCGGGCTTTAACATCGTTGAACACGTAACTAGGGCAAGTCTCAAATATGTCAATTTGATTGAAGGCAAGAGCGAAAATATTGCCGACTTTTCCGATGTGCATCTGTTGATAGATAGTCAGCCCGTTGATAGCGGCAGTCTGCAAATAAGAACGGAACAGACTCGCGGTTCATTTACGAAAATCGTGCAGCTCGCGAACATGGCGACTGCGCAAAAGCTAGGGCACGAAAGCACCGGTTGTCTCGTTGATATCGATGTCATACATAACGTTGAGAGCAAGGACATCCTTCGGGAGGGAGCGGATTTGCTGGAGGAACTGCACACGCAAGTCAAAGACGCTTTTTTTGCAATCATTTCGGAATCGGCGCTAAAGGATCGAGGGCCTATCTATGAATCTCGTTGAGTACAGCGGTGTTAGAAACTTTTGTGCAGTGGTGGCAATTAGTGCCACGGTTGGCACTCTTGCGTCGCTACAATTTGTTCAGTCAACAGTGCCCGAGAGGCCAGAAGCACCGGTCAAGCGTTGGCGTGTGTTTGACGCTCATCCGTCTACGGCACGAGTGACCAAGGTCACGGCAGTTCTTGATCCATCACTTGATCATTTCTTTCGCAAATTCACAGAGCGTTTCGAGGCGAGTCAGTCTCGTTTGGCGGCCGAAGATCAGGTGCTGATCTGGGATGATCTGGAAGGTTTGCTCAGCTAGTATGGCAAGCCCACTTGAAGAACTTTCCTTAGCGAGCTATCTGTCTGATCCGTCGCGAGAAAGCTTGCGAAGAGAGCTCGATCTTTTCCCTGAAAAGATGCGCTACTACTTGGGCAATCCCCTTGAACATGCGTTGCAAGGTGATGTTTACGATCAAAAGCATTTCGTAGTTACGCGTGGGAATGGAGAGATTATTCGCCGCCTAACGCGAATCATGATCGTCTCGAATAGCTGTGACATTTCGGGTGAGAATGAGCGCCCGTTGCCGGTGTCTGTCTTAGTTGCGCCGCTCGCCTCAATGGCAAAGTTGAGGGAGACCTTCGCGAAAGGTGGCTACGCAAAAGATTCCATTGAAAGCAGGTTGCGATCCATTCGGATGCAGGAGACAACGGATATGTTCTTCTTGCCCGGAGGAGGCGAGCTTGAGGAAGACTCTGTGGTTTTGCTTGACGCGATCCAGGCTGTGCGTCGCGAATTTCTCCAGCTTCCTGATAAACGTCTTTGTACCTTGTCACAGGCAGCGTTCTACATGCTTTTGATTAAGCTCTCTGTGCACTTGTGTCGCGCGGGCGAACGAATCGATCGGGAAGCGGCCTGATCGGTACGCGCGAGCGAATGACTGAACGGAAATATTCGGAGAGTTGGGCAGCGACAATTCTAATTCTCATCTAGCCCTCGAATATGTGGAGGGGTGAGGGTTACAATTTCTCCCGCCATTGGTTCAACGATGAAGAGCCGCAGGTTTCGATCGCAACCATTTGGGAAATTGGAAATTGCGGATGGCCGCCGGACTTGCCGAATTGCTGGCTGGTTCGGAATGTGCTGCCGTTAGTCGTCCGATCCTTCCCCGATCGCCCAAAGGGCGACCTTGAGGAGGGCGACCGAGCCGGCACGTATGAACGCGTCCTCTCCATCCACGTCGACGATGAGATAGCGGTCACCGGCGTCAGAAGCACCGCTCTCCAACATGAAAAGTACGTTGGCGAGCTGTCCGGGATCGTCCTCGCTCTCAGCATCGTCTGCATCGACACCTAGTCCAATCGTCGGACCACCCCCGGTCATTGTGATGAAGACGTTGTGCTCTGCTTCCTTCTTTTCTTCAACAGGGGCAAGTGCTCGGTGGTCGTGTACTGGATCGAAAAGAAACTGGCAGAACGAGACCTCGCTTAGGTTAAGTGCGTAACGTGCGTCTTTGCTATCGAAGACAGCGAACTCAAGCGTCGAACTATCTGTCTCGCTTTGAACGACCGAATAGAGTCGACGCTTGTCTTCCGCGCTAATCGCGAACACCAACGGCTCTTGCTGTCGCTTCAGGAGCACCTTGAGCCACCATTGCGAGTCGTCTGCTTCAATGCCGCCGTTGGAGACTTTCGACAGCGCGTCGTCGGTGATGTAGCGAGTTGCTTCAAGCTCGCTACGCAGCTCATTCAATGCCTTTGCTGCGGCGGGAAACACAACCTCAAGCGGCTTGCCGAGCGCGACGCAGATTGCCTTGGCGATTGTGAGGCTAGTGGTGATCTTCCCGGCCTCAATTCGTTGGATCTGCTGCTGGCTGGTCCCCGCTCGTTCCGCAAGCTCACGCTGCGATATTGAGAGTTGGGTGCGGATCTTCTTGACCTTGTTAGCGCTCATGCGACACTCCACGTGTGTTTCGACACACGATAGTGTTGCTATCCATGCGTGTCAACACGCATGTGTGTTTCCCGTCGGTAGAAGGGGCGCGAAGTGGAGTGGTTCGAGTCCGCAATTCGCCCTCGAATAGGTGCCGGCACGGGGGGAGATCCTGACGCTGTCTTTATTTGATGCCCCAGCGAAAATTTGCGCCAAGATTTTCTGGCGTAAGCCCCCTTTGCCACGGCGAGTGCTACGAGAAGTGTTACGAGAACTGCTACAGTGAGACTAACCGCCTCGGCGGGAAGTCGCATAAATGCTAGGTTCTTGGGTCGGATGGTGGCTATGCTTCCCCTCCACCCATAGCCACCAAATCAGTGTCCATTCCTGACCATTCCCGTCCAATACCGCCTCGACAACCCAGCTGCAGCAAGGGCTTGGCGTCTTTGCACCGTCCAGTCGTGTCCGATCACGTCTATTGTAATCCGGGGGCAACAAGGGGCAGCATTGGGGGCAGGTACCGTTGCCTGTAGTGAGTTGCCCCCATGGCGCTTTCCGATGTCAACATCCGTAAGGCCAAGCCCACCGATAAGCCCCAGCGGCTGTTCGACGGTGGAGGCTTGTACCTGGAGGTTGCTCCATCTGGGGGCAAGTGGTGGCGACTTAAGTACCGCTTTGGGGGCAAGGAGAAGCGGCTGTCGCTAGGCACGTATCCCGACACCGGACTGGCCGATGCACGCGAGAAGCGCGATGCCTCACGCAAACTGCTTGCGCAGGGCGTAGATCCAGGCGTCCAACGCAAGGCCGAAAAGGCTGCCGGTGCCGATCGCGCAGCCAACAGTTTCGAAGCGGTCGCTCGCGAGTGGTTGGCGGTGAAGAAACCTGAATGGACAGCCGGCCAGTTCTTGAAGGAGTGCGGCCGATTGGAAAATCACGCCTTCCCCAGGATTGGTGGCCTGCCGGTCTCTGATATAGGAGTGGCAGAGATTCGCCCGTTGTTCGCCTACCTGGTCAAGCAGGGGCATATCGAGCAGGCTCATCGCCTCCGGCATCAACTAAGTCGCGTGTTTCGATTTGCAGTAGCCACTGAACGGGCCAGTCGCGATCCTGCCGCCGATCTGCGCGATACATTGCCCAGCCGTAATCCTCAGAACCATCCAACGATCACCGACCCGAAACGCGTGGGAGAGTTGATGCGTGCCATCGATGGCTTCACGGGCACTCTCCCCGTGCAGTGCGCTCTGAGATTGGCACCCTTGTGGTTCTGTCGGCCTGGCGAGATACGCATGGCGGAGTGGACGCACTTTGACCTGGATGGCGAGCACCCGTCTTACACGGTGCCGCCTATGAATCGAAAGCTGAAGAAGGCGGCCAAGGAAAATCCCGCTACGCCGCCGCATATCGTGCCTTTGAGTCGACAGGCGCTGGAGATACTTCGCGAACTGCGCCAGTTGACAGGCCACGGGCGCTATTTGTTTCCGGGGGCCCGCGATCCGAAGCGTCATATGTCAGATGGCGCGGTAAACGCGGCGCTGGCTCGTATTGGTTACAAGGGCATCATTACGGGCCACGGATTCCGCCACATGGCGCGCACGTTGTTGGGGGAGTTGGGATGGAATCCCGAAGCCTTGGAACGTCAGCTATCCCACAAGGAGCCCGGAATCGTTGGTGTGTACAACAAGGCCCAACATATGCCTGAGCGCCGAAAGGTCATGCAGGCTTGGGCGGATTACCTGGACTTGTTAAAGGTGGGAGGCGATCCCCGATAGGCAGGGGTGGGCGGACTGTGCGAGCTTCGTGCTAACCTTGCATTGCAAATGCAACGCATGAGGTGCGCCCGTGAAATCCGCTTCCATTCCTTCGCTTCGAGTCGACCCCGAGTTGCGTCAGGCGGCCGAAGCCGTCCTGCGCGAAGGCGAGAGCCTGTCCAGCTTTATGGAGCAATCACTGCGCGATCAGGTGACCCGTCGCCAGCTGCAGCACGAGTTCTTGGCGCGTGGCTTGGCCTCCCGCGACGAGGCACGACGGACAGGTGAATACTTCGAGGCCGCGTCGGTGCATGCCGAGTTGCGCGGCATGCTGACGAAGTCACCGAGCGGCAAGGCCAAGCGTTGAACTGGCACGTCCGTTACACGCGGGCGGCCCGCGACGATCTGCTGCGGCTTTACGGGTTCCTGCTGGAGCAGGACATAGAAGCGGCGCAGCGGGCGATGGAAGTCATCGAGCAAAGCTTGGAGCTGCTTCAGTCATTCCCCTTCACGTGCCGCAAGGCCGATCCGGACAATCCCTTCCTGCGCGAACTGCTGGTTTCGTTCGGCACCTCCGGCTACGTGGCGCTGTACGAGATCGAGGGGGATCAAACAGTGACCATCCTTGCCGTTCGTCACCAACGCGAAGACGACTACCACTGAACAAGTAGTCCTTCGAAAAGCTTGCCGGTCGCTGGGCGTGTGACTTCGTCATGACCAATTTGCAGGACGAGGGTTAGCGATCATTCCACCCAAGTTCCTGCCGCGAACATCATTCGTTGCCCATCAGTGCGCATCGCCATACAGTGGACTGTCGAGGGGTGCGGTTCTACCGCCAGACTGAAAGCGGAAACAGGGGAAGTATGGAAAGCCAGTTCTTTGAGAAGCCGATTCTCAACTCGCCGTATGACTATCCGGCGCGGCATTGGGAGCTCGACGAGAGCGGGCAGCCAACCCAGCGAGTGCAGGCGAGTCGCCGCACAGCCGAGTTCTTTACCCCGATACCGAAACCCCGTAAGCGCAAAGGTAAGGCCGAACAAGGCGACCTGGTGTTTGACGAGGGCAAGGGGCTCTCGACCGAAGCCCAACGCTACGACCACACCACCGTCATCAATACGGTGCGCCAGCAGGTGGATCGCTGGCGCCAGTTGCCCAATCCTGCCGATTGGCATGTCACCCCGGAAACCGTTCGCTTGCTGCAGCATTGGCGCCATCACCAATTCAGTGGCGTGCGGCCGTTTTTTTGCCAGGTCGAGGCCGTGGAAACGGCCATCTGGCTGAGCGAAGTCGCACCGCACATCGGCAAGGCCGGCCAGGGCATCCTAGAACACCTCGCCAATGCCAACAACGACGCCAATCCGGAGTTGATGCGGCTGGCACTGAAACTGGCAACCGGTGCCGGCAAGACCACGGTCATGGCCATGCTGATTGCGTGGCAGACCGTCAATGCCGTGCGCCGTCCGACCAGTAAGCGCTTCAGTCGTGGCTTTCTGGTGGTCGCTCCCGGCATCACCATCCGCGATCGCCTGCGCGTGCTGCTGCCGAACGACCCGGACAGCTACTACGCCAGCCGCGAGCTGGTGCCCAGCGACATGCTGGAGGATCTGGGCAAGGCTAAGATCGTCATTACCAACTACCACGCATTCAAGTTGCGCGAACGCATCGAGCTGTCCAAGGGTGGTCGGCTGCTGCTGCAGGGCCGCAATGGCGCGCCGCTGGAGACGCTCGAAACCGAAGGTCAGATGCTGCAACGGGTGATGCCTGAGCTGATGGGCTTGAAGAACATTCTCGTCATCAATGACGAAGCGCATCATTGCTATCGCGAGAAACCGGGCAGCGACGAAGACGAAGACCTGAAGGGCGATGACCGGAAGGAAGCCGAGAAGAACGCGGAGGCCGCTCGCCTGTGGATATCAGGCCTTGAGGCGGTGAACCGCAAACTCGGCGTGGCACGAGTGATGGATCTTTCCGCCACGCCGTTCTTCCTCAGCGGCTCCGGCTACGCCGAGGGCACGCTATTCCCGTGGACCATGAGCGACTTCTCGCTGATGGACGCGATCGAATGTGGCATCGTCAAACTGCCGCGCGTGCCCGTGGCCGAGAACATCCCCGGCGACGAAATGCCGATGTTCCGCAAGTTGTGGGAGCACATCGGCAAGAAGATGCCCAAGAAGGGCCGCGGCAAGAACGCTACGCTCGACCCACTCAGCATTCCAGTGGAGCTGCAGACCGCACTGCAGGCACTGTACGGGCATTACGAGAAAACCTACGTGCTCTGGAAGGCCTCCGGCATCAAGGTGCCGCCGTGCTTTATCGTGGTGTGCAACAACACAGCCACGTCCAAGCTGGTCTACGACTACATCTCGGGCTTCGTCCGCGATAACGAGGATGGCACGTCCAACGTCGTCAACGGTCGCCTGGAACTGTTCCGCAACTTCGACGAGCACGACAATCCGCTGCCGCGGCCCAACACCTTGCTGATCGACAGCGAGCAGCTCGAATCCGGCGATGCGCTCGACAAGGGTTTCCGCGAAATGGCCGGTCCCGAGATCGAGCTGTTCAAGCGCGAGGCGCTCGAACGTGGCGGCGCCTTGGCCAACGATCTACGTGCGGGTAAAGACATCGACGATGCCACGCTCCTGCGCGAGGTCATGAACACAGTCGGCAAGCCAGGCTCGCTGGGCGAGTCGATCCGCTGTGTGGTCTCCGTGTCCATGCTTACCGAAGGCTGGGATGCGAACACCGTCACCCATGTGCTCGGTGTGCGCGCATTCGGAACTCAGCTGCTATGTGAACAGGTCATCGGCCGCGCCCTACGCCGTCAGTCCTACGACCTCAACGAAGAAGGCCTGTTCAACGTCGAGTACGCTGACGTGCTCGGCATCCCGTTTGATTTCACTGCCAAGCCGGTCGTTGCGCCGCCACAGCCACCTCGTGAAACCATCCACGTCAAAGCCATGCGACCCGAGCGCGACGCGCTGGAGATCCGCTTCCCGCGCGTGGCCGGTTACCGCGTCGAACTGCCGGAAGAGCGTCTAACCGCCAACTTCAACGAAGACTCGGTCTTTGAACTCACGCCAGCCATCGTCGGGCCGTCCAAAACCAAGAACGCAGGCATCATCGGCGAGACTGTGGATCTGAGCCTGGATCACATCCGCGACATGCGTCGATCCACCTTGCTGTTCAACATTACCCAGCGTCTTCTCACTACCAAGTGGCGTGACTCGGGCGAGCAACCCAAGCTGCACCTGTTCGGTCAGCTCAAGCGCATCACCAAGGAGTGGCTTGATACCTGCCTTGTATGCAAGGGCGACACTTATCCCGGCCTGTTGATGTACCAGGCGCTGGCCGACATCGCGTGCGAACGAATTACTAAGGCCATCACGGCCGACGAAATCAAGAAAGGGCGCGCGGTCAAGGCCATCCTCGACCCGTACAACCCCACTGGCTCCACCGTCCACGTCAACTTCAACACATCGAAAGCAGATCGCTGGGAGACCCTCGGGCCGCCACCGAAGTGTCAGCTCAACTGGGTCATCCTCGACAGCGATTGGGAAAGCGAATTCTGCCGCGTTGCCGAGGCTCATCCCAAGGTGCTGGCTTACGTCAAGAACCACAACCTCGGCTTCGATGTGCCGTACCGCTATGCCTCCGAAACCCGGATCTATCGTCCCGACTTCATCATTCACATTGATGATGGCCATGGCCTCGATGACCCGCTACATCTCGTCGTCGAGATCAAGGGCTACCGCGGCGAAGACGCCAAGGAAAAGAAGTCCACCATGGACACGTACTGGGTGCCTGGCGTGAACAACTTGAGCACGTATGGCCGCTGGGCATTTGCCGAGTTCACTGACGTATTCCAGATCCAGGACGACTTCGCCAAGAAAGTTGAGGCGGAATTCAAAAAAATGATCAATAGCGTCGCATCCGACGCAGCACAAGAGGCACCAGCAAATGTTTGACACCACCAAGGAAGACCTGAAAGACATCCTGCGCAAGGTCAACGAAGGGAAACTGCAGCTTCCTGATTTCCAGCGGGACTACGTCTGGGGTGATGAAGACGTACGCAGTCTGATCGCGTCGATTGCCAAGGGATTTCCCGTGGGAGCGCTGTTGACGCTCGAGACCGGCGGCGAGGTCGAATTCAAACCCCGCGTCCTTGAAGGCGTGGAAGTCAGGGATGTACGCCCGACCGAGCTGCTGCTGGACGGCCAGCAGCGCATGACGTCCCTTTTCCAGGCAGCGTTCGCCAAAGCGCCTGTTCGCACCAGGAATGTGCACAAGAAGCTCGTGGAGCGCCTGTACTACATCGACATCAAAAAGGCGGCTGCCAGCAAGGGTAGTCTGGAGGACGCCATCATCGGCGTGCCTGCCGACAGGATCGTCCGCACGAATTTCGGCAAAACCATTGATCTGGACGTCTCTACTCGGGATCGCGAATTCGAACTCGATCTCTTTCCGCTAAATCAGGTCTTTGACAGTCGTGACTGGTTCTACGACTGGCGAGACTTCTGGCGGGCCAAAGGCCGCGACATCACCGAGCTCGATCGTGACTTCGTGCGCACCATCGTCGACTCCATCGAGCGCTACAAAATGCCGATCATCCGCCTCGATCGCAACAACAAGCGGGAAGCGATCTGTGTCGTGTTCGAAAAGGTCAACGTAGGCGGCAAGAAGCTCGACGCGTTCGAACTGGTCACCGCCATCTACGCAGCCGAAAAGTTCGACCTCCGTGAGGACTGGAACGGCACAAAAAAGCCAGCAAAAGCTGGCCGCCATTCCCGCATGATCGGCGCACCGAACCCGCGCGATGTGCTCACCCAGATAGCCAATACTGACTTTCTGCAGGCCTGCACACTCTTGCATACGCGCGACCTGAGACTCCAAAAGGCAGCCGAAGGCGCAAAGGACGGTGATCTCCCGCAGATCTCCTGCAAACGCGACGCGCTACTGGGGTTGCCGCTGCACGCCTACCAGAAGCATGCCGACGCTGTGGAGGCTGGCTTCATTGAGGCCGGCGGATTCCTCAACGAGCTGAAGATCATCTGGCACAAAGACGTCTCCTATCCGCCACTGGTCGTCGGACTCGCAGCAATTTTTGCGATCCTAGGCAAAGACGCTCAGACAGCCAAAGCCAAGCAGCAGCTTGCCCAGTGGTTCTGGTCTGTCACGCTGGGTGAACTGTTTGGGTCCAGCACGGAATCCAGGTTGGCCCGCGACGTCCCCGAAGTGGTCGACTGGATAAAAAATCCGGCATCCCGCCCTCGCACCCTCGACGAGGCAGTCTTCCAGACGGTGAGGCTGCGCTCTCTCCGTTCGCGGCAATCCGCCGCCTACAAGGGCCTGCATGCCTTACTGATGAAAGATGGTTGCCGCGACTTCATCACCGGGCGACCGACCGACTTGATGACGTTCTTCAATGACGACATCGACATTCATCACGTCTTTCCGCAGGCATGGTGCAAGAAACAGGGCATCGAGAAGGGTCTGTTCGACGCCATCATCAACAAGACGCCGCTGTCGAAGCTTTCCAATATTTCAGTGGGTGGTGATGCGCCATCGGTCTACCTCAAGCGGATCGAGGAGAAGCAGGGTCTTTCCCCGGCCGACCTCAATGCCATCTTGCGTACGCATCTGATCGAGCCGGCACACCTACGTGCGGATGATTTCAATGCCTTCTACGAAGCCCGCAGCAAGGCGTTGGCTGAACTGGTGGCCGGCGCCATGCAGAAACCGGTGGTTGAAGAAGCCGGCACCAACGAAGTCGAGCAGGAAGATGACTCGATGGAAGCCGACGAAGAGCTGGAGGCCGCCTGATGGCCAAGAAACCTAAAACCCCGCTTACCGTCGAAGCGCTCAAGCACGACGAGGCGACACGCAAGAACATTCCCACCGCGGAATACCAGTCGCTGATGCAGAAGGAGGACAGCGCGCCGGTGCGCGCGTCCTATCCGCGCGGCCACAACGGACTGGACGAGGAGAAGCAGCAGCGAAACCGCGATCTGGATCCGCAGCTGGTCTGGCGCGGTAAGGACCAGCAGGACTGGTCCGATCTGGTGGTCAACGCGCCGCCGCTGTACATCCAGGAGAAGGTGCACCCCAAGGTGCTGATCGACGACCTGCGTCGCGAAACCGAGCGCAGGGAAGAATCGGCAGTACAGACGCAGGCCGGCAACATGGCCGACCTGTTCGCCGACTTCAATGGTCTGCCCAGCGACAACGCCAAGACCGAGTTCTACCAGCACGACGCGCACTGGGCCAACCGCATGATCCTGGGCGACAGCCTGCAGGTGATGGCGTCACTGGCCGAGCGCGAGGGCCTGCGCGGCAAGGTGCAGTGCATCTACTTCGATCCGCCCTACGGCATCAAATTCAACTCCAACTTCCAGTGGTCCACTACCAGCCGCGACGTCAAGGACGGCAACACCGCCCACATCACGCGCGAGCCGGAGCAGGTCAAGGCGTTTCGCGATACGTGGCGTGATGGCATTCATTCGTATCTGACGTATCTACGTGACCGCTTGATGGTGGCGCGCGACTTGCTGACCGAGTCGGGGTCGATCTTTGTGCAGATAGGTGGGGAGAATCTGCACCGAGTGCGTTCCGTAATGGACGAGGTCTTCGGAGAGCAGAATTTTTGTGGGGAAATCATTTTTCGAAAGACAGCCAGGACATCGTCCAACCTGCTGCCGACTGAGAATGATTTCTTGTTGTGGTACGCCAAGAATAAGCAGTCGATCAAGTTTCGTCCTCTCTTTCAACAAAAGAACATCGCCGAACTAAAGAGCTACAAATACGCTGTTTCACCGTGCACGACCTCGGCACGATTTGCGTCCTCCGAAGAAAAATCTGGTGACTCTGCTCTTCCCGACGAGTGGCGCATTGCCCAGCTGAGTTTTTGCGTGTCGGGTGATCCCGGTAAGTCAGATGACCGTCAATACAAATTCCGGAACAAGACGTACGATTGCGGGGCACACCGTCACTGGAAAACTACCAATCCGGACGGTTTGGAAAAATTGCAAAAAGCTCAACGCTTGATCGGTCTGGGCGCGCAGTTGAACTTCATTCGATATTTTGATGATTTCTCAGTTGAGGCATTTTCCACCCAATGGGTTGATACAGGTAGTGCAGGATTTTCCAACTCAGATCCGAAAATCTATGTTGTTCAGACCGACTCGCTGGTGGTGCAGAGATGCATTCTTCTGACTACTGATCCGGGAGATTTAGTTCTTGACCCCACGTGCGGCTCAGGTACTACGGCCACTGTTTCGGAACAATGGGGGCGGCGCTGGATAACGACGGACACTTCGCGCGTGGCGCTAGCGCTGGCTCGCGCACGCATCATGGGTGCACGCTATCCGTTCTATCTGCTTGCTGACTCGTTCGATGGCCAGCTCAAGGAAGCCGAGCTCACCCGCAGCGTACCCTCGAGTGCAGCAACCCGCGGAAACATCGCGCACGGTTTCGTCTACGAGCGCGTGCCACACGTCACACTGAAATCCATTGCCAACAACGCCGAGATCGACGTGATCTGGGACAAGTTTCAGCAGGCGCTGGAACCGCTGCGGGAATCCTTGAACAAGGCGCTCGGTAAGCACTGGCAGGAGTGGGAGATTCCGCGTGAGGTCGATACGAAGTGGTCTGCCGAGGCGAAGCAGTTGCACGTCGACTGGTGGCAGCAGCGCAACGCACGCCAGCGCGAGATCGACGCCTCCATCGCCGCCAAGGCCGACAACGAATACCTCTACGACAAACCCTACGAGGACAAGAAGAAAATCCGCGTGGCCGGCCCGTTCACCGTCGAAAGCCTGTCGCCGCACCGCGTGCTGGGCGTGGACGAGAATGACGAGCTGATTGACGGCATCGGCGAAGGCAACGACGGCTACGGCGAAGAGCGCGACTTCGTGCAGATGATCCTGGAAAACCTGAAGACCGCCGGCGTGCAGCAGGCGCACAAGGACGACAAGATCAATTTCACCTCGCTGGTGCCCTGGCCGGGCGACCTAGTCTGCGCCGAGGGCCGTTACATCGAAGGCGATGCGGACACCGGCACCGAGAAGCGCGCCGCCATCTTCATCGGCCCCGAGTTCGGCACCGTCTCGCGCCCCGACCTGGTGCAGGCCGCCCGCGAAGCCGGCGACGCCGACTTCGACGTGTTGATCACCTGCGCCTTCAACTATGACGCCCGCTCCTCCGACTTCGACAAGCTCGGCCGCATCCCCGTGCTCAAGGCGCGCATGAACGCCGACCTGCACATGGCCGACGACCTCAAGAAAACCAGCACAGCGAACCTCTTCGTGATCTTCGGCGAGCCGGACATCGACATCCTCGACGCCGCCCAGCACGACGGCGAGGCAGGACAGATTCAGGTCAAGGTCAACGGTGTCGACGTGTTCCACCCCAACACCGGCGAAGTCCGCAGCGACGGCCCCGACGGCATCGCCTGCTGGTTCATCGACACCGACTACAACGAAGAGAGCTTCTTCGTCCGCCACGCCTACTTCCTCGGTGCCAACGACCCCTACAAAGCCCTCAAGACCACCCTCAAAGCCGAAATCGACCCCGACGCCTGGGCCAGCCTCAACAGCGACACCTCGCGACCCTTCGACAAGCCTACGTCAGGCCGCATTGCGGTGAAGGTGATCAATCATCTCGGCGACGAGGTCATGAAGGTATTTCGCGTCTAACTTCGCAGGAAAATTCAAATGCAGCGAAATCGCTGGTACAACGTGCCGAATCAGAGCTTAGCGATCTATGCGCGTAACGCTGGATTCGATTTAGCGGTATACGATGATTATTCAAAGGGCGTGCAGGAAGAGCTGCGGCGTCGATCAATCAATGAGGCGTTGTACGAAATCGAATATGCGTGCGAGGAACAGGGCTTCGATTTCGCTTCAGTCAAGGACGGCGTTTACGTCATATCGTTGGGAAATCCACTCTCTATCCAATACCGACATCGCTCATCTCAGGTCATTTACGTTGGCATTGGAAACATCAAAACACGAATAAAAAGCCATCTGGAAAGAAGCCTGTTTGATGTGATGCAAAGCCTTTCCGGATCAACGTTCGATTTCAGCTTCGCAAGACCAGGATTGCAAGGTGCAGTAGGCTATTACAAGCACGTCGAATATAAGATGCTTGAATATTTTTGTGAGCAGTATGGCGGGCTTGGCGAAAAGCGTCGGTTCCCGTTGTTGAACAAGAATGCGGGTAGCGACAAAGGTTTTGCCGGAGGCACCGAGTGGTGGAAGAAGCCTTTGAAGGCTTCCGGTAAAAAGCCTCGTTGGAAGCTGAGTCCAACGAGCTTCTCTGAATTTGCACCATTGGACGCCGGATGACAAAAGAAGCAGCAGGACTTGCCAGTTTCGTTACAACGTGACTTGCCCGAACTGCCCTTTACCCCTGAAGTTCCAAGACACTTGGAATGCAGCCCCGCCACTGATGCCTTCGGCTTGCTCGACGATGCGCGGCCACCATCGGGCAAGCTGCACAGCCTTGTCCCAGAAGTTATGATCCTTCCAGCCGCGGTCAAGGAAAAATACTTTCAGGCCAGCGCGTTTGAGTGCTTCACGCTCCAGACCCTTGTTCAGGCGATCGTGCGTGATCACGACCCACCCATGTTCCTGCGCAAGCGTGGCGATCCACTCCGTATCCGGGGTGTTCGCAGGGAAACGGTCGCGTAGATGGGTAACCTCGTGGAGGTTTTCCCATTCCCTAATGGTCAGTTCGTGTAGCGCGCGAGCAAGCGCTGGTGGAAGATTGTTGTCGAGCAGCAGCTTCACGCAGCCTGCCGCTGCTCGAAGCGGATAGCGGTTTCAATCGCCTTGACCGGGACTTCGTACAAGCGTGCAACGCGCTGCTTGTCCTTGTCTTCCGCCAGCCATGCGTCGTAGAGGATGTCGGTGCGCAACGCGGTATCGGTGACCACTGGCTTGCCGAACGCCAGGTTCGGGTCGAGCACCACAGCCTTGCTGCGCTCCATGGGATACCAGCGTGCGGCACGTTTGTCGGCGCCAAACTCGATGCCGGCGTACAGGGACGGCTGGACAACCTTGGTGAAGACGTATTGCCGACGGCGCAGGTCGAGCAGATCGAGTTCGCCGCTTTCGCGCATGGCCTCGGCAAAGATGGTCTTGCCGTCGGTTTGAAAGCTTTTGCAGGTGAACGGATACGGACTTTCGAGAATTTCACGGGCATTGATGGCGGCGATGCGAATCGTCTGGAGACTGATGCCGAGCTCACGAAACGCCTTGACGAAACGGATCTCCAGCAGATCGTGGAAGCTCAGTCCGTCGACATCTGCGCCGGCTATCTCGGACGACCACAGCGGTGGATGATGCCGCAATGCTTCGCCCTTGCCGCTGTTGTACCCCCGCAGCCACCGGCGCAACTCCACGGGCTGCACACCGGCGAGCCGGGCAGCTTCGGGGATGGTGTAGAGGCCAAGGCCGGTGAGTTGCATGGACAGGTCTCCGTCGTGAATCATGGCGTGGAGAAACCGCCCCTCTATTATGTCAGGATCGACAGGCGTTGCCCAAGATTGGGGCGCCCAACGGCCCGCGCGTGTTGCGGGCCTGAAGACAGGGGCAACATGATGGATTTCCGCATCGCCGATACCTTTACCGACAGCCTTGCCCATCTTACGGGTGACGAGCAGAAGGCCGTGAAGACTACCGCCTTCGACCTGCAGATGAACCCGGTCAACCCTGGCATGAGTCTGCACAAACTAGACACGGCGAAGGACAAGAATTTCTGGTCAGTGCGGGTCAGCAGCGATATTCGCTTGATCGTGCACAAGACGGCCTCAAGCCTGCTGCTCTGTTACGTCGACCATCACGACAAGGCGTACCACTGGGCCGAACGTCGCAAACTAGAGGTTCATCCCACTACGGGCGCGGCGCAGTTTGTGGAGATCCGCGAGCGCGTCGAGGAAATTCCCGTCCCGAAGTATGTGGTAGTGGAACAGCCCGTGCCGACCCAGTCGGGATGGGTCAAACCGACACTCTTCCTGCGCATCGCGGACGATGAGTTGCTCGGCTATGGCGTGCCGCCGGAATGGCTGGCCGATGTACGCGCGGCAAACGAAGACACACTGCTGGAGCTGACCGATCACCTTCCTGCCGAAGCATCGGAAGCATTGTTGGAATTGGCAACGGGTGGCGTGCCGCGCGCCTCTGGTCGTGTCCGTCCCTCGAAAGTTACCGACCAGATGTCATTCGATCCCAATGTTTGCTATGACCTGTATATCCCTGATGAAGCGGGTCTTGAGGAGTCCGCTAGTTCTGCCGCATTTGCCCACCCGGACGCCCAGCGCCGTTTTCGCACGATCTCCGACGTTGACGAGTTGGAGCGTGCCTTCGCCTACCCGTGGGACAAGTGGACGATCTTCCTGCATCCGGCCCAGCGCGAGTGGGTGGAGCGCGACTACAGCGGCCCGGCCCGTGTTTCTGGCTCGGCCGGCACCGGAAAAACGATCGTCGCCTTGCATCGCGCGGTGCATCTTGCGCGCGCCAATCCTGATGCGCGAGTGCTGTTGGCCACCTTCTCCGACACACTGGCCAATGCCCTGCATGACAAACTCCGTCGGCTGATCAACAACCAGCCAAGCCTTGGTGAAAGGCTGGAAGTATGTGCGATGGATACACTCGCCGCGCGGCTGTACGAGGCGCATTTTGGTCAGTTGCAGATGGCTGACTCGGAAGCTGTCCGTTCCGCGCTGACCGCTGCTGCCGACATGCTGGCCGATCAGCGGTTCGGCTTGCCGTTCCTGTTGTCGGAATGGCGGGACGTGGTGGATGCGTGGCAGCTGGCCACCTGGGAGGAGTACCGGGATGTGCGGCGACTTGGCCGACGGACGCGGCTGTCGGAGACCCAGCGCGCGCAGTTGTGGCCGGTGTTCGAGAAGGCGAGATCTCAATTGCAGGAGCGGGGCTTGGTCACACGGGCAGGTATGTACCACCGTCTCACCGCCGCGCTGATCCAGCGCAAGCATCCGCCGTTCGAGTTTGCGGTGATCGACGAGGCACAGGACGTCAGTGTCGCTCAGCTGAGATTCCTAGCGGCGTTCGGCGCTAAAGCGCCGAACGCATTGTTTTTTGCCGGCGATCTGGGTCAGCGCATCTTTCAACAGCCGTTTTCATGGAAGTCGCTGGGCGTGGATATTCGCGGACGCGCCAGGACCTTGCATATCAACTACCGCACGTCGCATCAGATCCGCATGCAGGCCGACCGGTTGTTGGCACCAGAGGTCGCGGACGTTGACGGTAATGTCGAGGATCGCAGCGGCACGGTTTCGGTCTTCAACGGCACCGAGCCGAGTATCACGAGGTGGCCATCGCAGAATGACGAAGCGATGGAAGTGGGTCGTTGGTTGGTGCAGAAGATCAGCGAGGGCGTGCAAGCCCAGGAGATTGGTGTTTTTGTACGCTCATTCAGTGAACTCGACCGAGCACGTGCTGCGGTGGCGCATACCGGGTTACCGCACCATCTGCTTGATGGAAATCCACAGGCCGCTCAAGGGAAGATTTCGATCGCCACCATGCATCTGGCCAAGGGTTTGGAGTTTCGCGCAGTTATGGTCATGGCTTGCGATGACGAAGTCATCCCATCACAGGAACGCCTCGAATCCGTGGCCGATGACGCTGATCTTGAAGAGATCTACAACACCGAGCGCCATCTGCTGTATGTCGCCTGCACCCGTGCACGTGATCATCTATGGGTTTCGGGAGTCGATCCGGCATCAGAGTTTCTGGATGACTTGGAGAGCACTTAGTCGCATGGCGTGGCGCTGTTGAAAAGACGATGGAGGCAGGTTCGGCCGCCGGATAAGGCCATCGAGCCGATACTAAATCAGTCCAGGAGAAGCTGCGAATCCGTGGCTGCGGTTAATCGGGCCGAAACAAAGGTCTCGGCGATCGGCCGGAACTGAACTCAAGGAACCGGTACTCAACGCGTCGCGTCTCGATCTTCAATTTCCTGGCCCAAGCTCATCTCGAAAGGCTCAAGATCATGGCGACGGATGACCTTCCCGACGTTCCCCGGAACTTGGCTGAGTCCATATGCCACGGACACCCGATCGTATTGGTCGTCAGCCATGTCACTCACGAAGTTCTGCGGTCGCGGCAGAGCGCTCACCCTGATCGATAAACCATGAGATTTTTTTGCCTCACGGACGACCAGCCGTATGTGCTCGATAATTGTGGGTAACCGACTGCCCCCGCCGCACAGGAACAGATCCAGCGGTTCCTGATCTCGCCACACCCGCGATGTAGGATTGAGAAGGCGGGCTTGCTCACGCGCCTCGTTGAATGCCCGCGCCAGGGCGCTGAGAAAAGCAGCCCGACGCTGGCTCACGTCACCGCGATTCTCGCCAAGGCGCTCTACCACATCCTGGTCATTGGCAGCCGCATCGTCGTCGCGCCAACTAAGATGCTGGCCGGCTTTGCCCGCCAACGCGCCGATCAGAAAATGCGTGCCCAAGTTCTTCACTTTGGCTGAAAAAATGGGAAGCACATCTCCGTCTTCGTCCTTGTGCACATTGAAGAACGCCATATCCAAAGTGCCAGCCCCAATATCCATCAGTGCATGCATTTCCGATTGCCGTTGTGCTGACGAAAGATACGAGAACAACTGACAGGCGAATTCAGGGAGTACGGTCACCATGCTGCCTGGAGATGTCCTTGCAGCACGCAGGGCCTGCTTGGCGCGTTCACGCGTAAGCGCTTCACCTTGGCAGGCTAGAGTTCGTCCCGCCGAAGCTAGGATGCGAAACTGTGCAGCTACGGACTCGTCATCCCATGACTCAGCAGGCAAACCAAGATGTAGCCTCCATCTGGGGCTATCAGCTCCTGTGTAAGCCCTGGCAAACCAACCGCTGGCATATCTAAGAGCCGCGGCAATGAATAAAGCCGCGTCGCAGTGCGCCTCGTCACTTTTTGTCGGAGGAGAAGAAAGTAAACGCATCTTGATGCCATCACGATGCGACCAACCTGGTCCCTGCCTGATGCCCAGTACAATACTTCCGTCCTCGTGCTCACTGAAGGAGGATGGCATGAGATAGGGGTCGCTCGTCGCTACGGCCCCGGACCAATTGACGGCGTGGTGGTCCCCATGAAATCGGATCACTGCCTTGGTGAATGCAGTGCCGAAATCGAGGCCGAATATCGCAGTACCTGATCCGTCGGCCATAACTGGTCGCAACGATTGGCTGATTGATGCCTGTGATTTTGCCGCCCTAATCGCAAGCTTTGTCATGTCCGCAGACAGTTCGTTCAGTGCAGCTCGTGGAGTGATGGGCTGCGCATGCGACGGAGTGGCGCAGCGATAGACGCCAAGATCTAACTTGCCTCGCTTAGACACTACGGCCAGGTTCTCACGCAGCTTGCGTCTAGCCGCTTTGCTTGGTCGCGATGGCCGCACCTGATCCTTCTTGATTTTCGAAGGTTGGGACGGCTTGAGTGGACGTACATTCCGGTCTGCCTTGCGCTCCACGGGTACAGCAGATGTCGCGGGGGGCGGAGCAACATGCTGCTTCAGTTCCTTGAATACATCTCCAAAGAGCTCACCCAGAGTGGACGACGGACGCTTCATGGCAGGATCCTTACCAAACCCTCAACCAATCCATCACGGACGACGCGCAGTGCCTCGCGGCTATCCAAACGCGCCAGCGCAACCCTAGTTTGTTCGTCCAGCTTGCGCAGGCTGCCTCGTGTCAGTTGAATCAAGTTTTTCTGACTCATCTGCTCGGCCCTGTTCAACCGCTCCTGTAAGGATCCACGACGGCGGGCTGCATTTCTCTCTACGCTCTGTCGTTGCAATCGCACACGGTCGGCATTCTCGGCTTCATGCGCAGCCACATCAGCCTTGTATTGCCGCGTCAGTAGAACACGGGTCCTATCGAGAACATCGATTGTGTCATCAACCGAAGATATGGCGTGGCGCGCGTTGATCCAATCGCGCCCATGGGCACGAAGCGTGTTGAGCAGGTCGAAAGCAGTATCAGTGACGACAGTCGCTCCACCGCCCAAGGGGCTGAATACAGCTCGTACGGTCTCCTCATCTCTTGCGCCGGCAAACGTCCAGACTTCTGCTGCAAAAGCGTAGTCGCCCGTTGGTACCGCCATGCCGGATACCGAGGCTGATATCTGCACTGCATGAAGGAATGGCCCCGTATCAACAGAGCCACCATCGACGGCAATCATCCTGATCAGTGGATGATACTGATTGACCAGCTCGCATCCTCTGGCGACATCTCCCGCGCTCACGTGGTTGCGAATGACGACACGAACCTCGTGACCACTTTCCAGCGCGGACTTCACCATGTGCTGGTTCTCGCGAAATCGCTCAAGCTTTACGGCCATATCGGGTGGCAACTTGAGCACGCCTAGCAATGGCCGTTCAGGATCCATGCGCAGTACGTAACCTTCTGCATGGGCTTCAAGAAAATCCCGGATATGTGACAGCAGATCGTCGTCAGTGATACGGCGCTGCGTGCGTTGTGCCTGCTCGGCGCGTGAGCGGACATAGTCTCCGAGTCCAATCAAATCAGCCTCGTTCTCTTCTACCAAAGCTTGATCCAACTTGCGCTGCTCGATCGCCCGCCGGGTATCCTCGATGCGTGCGACCTCCTGATCTGGGGTCAGACGCGCGGATAGTAATTCTCGTGTCAATTGGGTGATGCTTTCACCGAGCACTTCTTCGGTGCAGCCAAGAGAGCTCTCGAAAAGCCTCAAGCGCTCAAACAGACGAATCAGGATTCGTTCGTCGATGGTGTCGGCGTACACCATGTTGAAGATGCTGATGGCATCGGCCTGCTGACCGATACGGTCAATGCGGCCGATGCGCTGCTCCATCTTCATGGGGTTCCAAGGCAGGTCGTAATTGATAATGACCCGCATGAATTGGAGATCGACGCCCTCGGAGGCAACCTCGGACGAGAGCAAGACACGATATCGCGACGACGCTTGGAATTCGTCGATCAATGCCTGCTTGTTGTCACCGCCCTTCACCACCAGGGATGGAATACCCACCTCCTGCAGTCGTTCGCACAAGTAGTCGAGCGTCCCGCGAAAATAACTGAACAACAGCACCTTCTCACCTGGATAGTCTCGCTGGTGTTGCATGAGAAGATTCAGCAACAAATTGAGCTTTGAATCCTGCGAGCGCAACGCATCAAGATCGATGCGGCTAGCAACCCGCTTCGCTACATAGCTTGCGACCGGCGACGTGGAGACCTCTTCGATCAGGTCGAACGCCTCAAAGGCCAGCTCATTTATCTCATCCACGTCGGGAGCTGCCGACAACCAACGCTTTGCTGCTGCATACATGCAACTAGCCATTTGCCGTTGCGGCATGGCGAGCAGGAAGCCTTCGACACCGCTGTGGTGGAGTGCGTAATCCGAAATCGCTTCAGACACCGCCTTATAGAGCACCTGCTCTGGCGTGCTCATCACGGCCGAGAGCCGGCCCGGTTTGCGCTCCACCCGATTTTCGAAGACGTCACGTTTGCGCGTGCGAACTACCACTTGCCCAAGCAAGTTCACCCGCTCAAGGCGTTGATTGATCTCTACGCGTGCCTCAGCCGGTAAAGGAGTCTCGGCAATCATCAGCTGCAGATCGGCACAAAGCCGTTTAAGACTTGCACTTTCCTCTAGCAGCCAGTGATCCGATGCTTCCCGTAGGGACTCGATCACCATCTGCGGTGTGGTGTGCCTCGCCTTCAGCTGGTTGGCAGCATGCACTAATGGGCGATTAGCCTGCAGGATCTGCTCGAACAAATGCGGGTATTGGAACTGATCTGGGTCAGCCAAAGACACCAGGTTGAACAGGTCCGTGCTTCGGGTATTAACGGGCGTCGCGGAAAGCAAAACCAAGTGCTCAGAGACTGGTCGTAACAATCGGCCCAGTTCGGCGGATGAGGTCTCCTGATTGCGTAGATAGTGCGCTTCGTCGATCACTGTCAGGTCGAACAATGTGCTCTCAGTTGACTCATCCAGTTTGCGCGCTAGGCGTGCGCCGAGCGAACTCGACGGCGACTTGTCATCATCCCACCCGGATGGTGGCCGAATGCCCTGCAGACTGCAGATGATGGCCGCCCCTTGCGGGGTGGCTGTACCTCTGTCCAGCCACTCCAGTAGTTCGCCAGCGCCCATGATTCGGGCATCTGTTCCAAAACGGGTTGATAGCTCTTTCTTCCATTTTTCCGTAAGCATCGCCGGACAAACCACGAGCAATCGCGTCGCATTGGTGCGAAAGCGCAGTTCAGTCCAGATCAACCCGGCCTCGATGGTCTTGCCCAGACCGACTTCGTCCGCGATCAACAGGCCCTTCGAAGGCGAGTCCAACAGCGCGAGTAGCGGTTTGAACTGGTGTGGCATGAATTGGGTGTTGGTGGTATCGAGGCTGTAGATCAGTTCGTTAAGTCGGCCGCGTAACTGCACGGCGGTAAGCCGTTTGCGCAGGCTGGTAGCGCGGGCAAAACGTCCTTCCCGCAATACCGTCGCCTCATCCAGTTCAACAGCGACCGGTTCTAGGTCTTCGGCCATCTCGAACTGGGCGTTGCGTCCAGGGAAGCGCACATGCACCAGCAAAGCGTCGTCGTCATCCCGAACCTTGCCCGTGCATTCACCCACCTGACTAGGATCGGCGCGCAGACGCACCCGAGTCCCCGCCCGGGTCAGACTCTCCAAAAACTCCGTATCCATTCCCTGTAGTCCCCTAAAGCATCCACGCCGAACGAAGTGGCTGGCCTCCGTTGTTGGAGCATAGCGACCGGACATTCTGCGGACATGTTAACCCCGTACGATCGCATCGTTTGCGACTGGTCACGGGGCATGCTGTGGGCATGCATGTGGTCGTGACTTTCATGCGAATGCCTGTAGCTCGGCCCATCCATCCTTCAGAAGTCCTTCCTGTTCTCCGCAGCGCTCGATTTCGGGCGGTAAGCAGCCGACTATCGATCGAAAAAATTTACAAACCTATATCACACCAAAGAGAGAAGCGAGCGCCACAGTGCCCTCAACCGGCTATCTGGTCGCCGACAGCGGTTGTGCGAAAGACGACTGAGGGGTAGGGCGGCGAAATGCTCGCGCATCACTCTAGGTTTGCGCGTTGAGCGACGATTGGTGTGCCGATTGATCACAGACTGTTCGACAGCTTTCGTTTTCAGGACTGCGGTTGCGCCTTTGCAATCGCCCCGATCCAGCTTTGACTTAGCACTGGCGGGTTCGCGGAAGCGAGCCGCTTCGCCTCGGGTTTCCGTTTTCACATCTTTCCCGTCGATTACGCATAAAGCCCGGCCTCACCGCCGGGCTCTATACGCTTATGCCGTCATCAAGGAGCTCGTCATGCAACTCGCGCAATCTTTGACCCACATCCGCTACAAGCTCACGGGCGAGACGACCGAACAAGACGTACTCGCCGCAGCCGAAGCTATCCTGAAGAGCCGGCTGGAACGCCACGGCAGCATTGGCACGCCGATGGACGCCAGCGACTTTCTGCGTATGCGCTTGGGCGCGCTCCTGCACGAAGAGTTTCACGTTCTTTGGCTGGACAACCGCCACCGGATCCTCGATTGCCAGAAGCTTTTCACTGGCACTGTCGATGGGGCAAGCGTCCATCCAAGGGAAGTGGTGCGCGCGGCGCTGGCCATCAACGCCAGCGCGGCGATCCTGGCGCACAACCACCCCAGTGGCATGGCCGAGCCCAGTGCGGCCGATCGGATGCTCACCCACGAGCTTCGCGAAGCACTGCGGCTGATCGGGGTACGTGTCCTTGACCACATCGTGGTGGGTAGCGAGTGCGTCAGCATGGCGGAGCGCGGCCTTCTGTAGCAACGCTTCAAAGAGCATCCATCAAAGAAATCTCAGATCCACATTACTCCTGTGGAGTCGATGGTCACCGGCTTCGCGTTTGGACGCTCCGCGTCGCAGCGTTCGCAGGGATTCCTAGCTCATGACAGGCAAACTCGAAACGGCCTACTGCGTCCTGGTGGTTGCTATTGCGGTACTAGTTGGCATCGTCCGCTGCACCCGCTGTAGCGATTTCAAAGCTCCCTGATCCAACGCGTCACAAGCACTGCGCACAAGGCCCGGCATGTCCGGGCCTTGTGCGTTTATGCCACCCACTTACGAGGAAACGACAATGCACTTGGTTGAAACCATGGCCTATGCCGGTGAAAAGCCCTGGCACCGCCTGGGCAACAAGCTTGCCCCGCAGCAACCCATCGAGGTCTGGAAGAAGAACGCTGGCATGGACTGGCAGATTGAGCAGTCTGAAGTCCGCTACATCTCTGGCAGCAACAACGTCGGCGTCATCAACGCTTTCCCGGAACAGAAGGTGTTGTATCGGTCGGATACCAAGGCCCCGTTAGCCGTAGTGTCCAAGCGCTTTCACGTGGTGCAGCCGGGCGAGATCCTGGAGTTCTATCGTGACCTGACCGCCTGCAACGGTTTCGAGTTGGAAACGGCCGGCGTGCTGCGCGAGGGCCGCAAGTTCTGGGCGTTGGCGAAGACGGGCCAGAGCACGACGCTCAAAGGCCGGGATCGGGTGGATGGTTACCTGTTGCTGGCCACGGCTTGCGACGGCACGCTGGCGACCACGGCGCAGTTCACCTCGGTGCGGGTGGTCTGCAACAACACCCTGCAGATCGCGTTGGGGAACGCCAGCAGCGCGATCAAGGTGCCGCACCGCAGCCAGTTTGATGCAGAGGCGGTCAAGCGCCAGCTGGGGATCACCGTGTCGTCCTGGGATGGCTTCGTGGTCCGAATGAAGGCACTGGTTGATCGCCCCGTCGATCCCGACTCGGTCGAAGGCTTGCTGCGCCGGGTACTGACCTACGCAGCACCGGATGGCAAGGCACCGGTGGTCAACGAACAGGCCTTGGCCACGGTGCGCTCGCTGTACGAGGGCGGTGGCAGCGGCGCACTGATGGCATCCAGCCGTGGTACGGCGTGGGGCTTGCTCAACAGCGTGACCGAGTTCGTCGACCACCATCGACGGGCGCGCAGTGACGATCACCGCCGTGACGCGGCGTGGTTCGGCCAGGGGGCGCAGATCAAGCAGCGTGCCTGGGACGAAGCGATGAAGCTGGTGGTCTGACGGAGATCTGCGATGGGACTGGATATGTATCTGGAAGCCAAGCGGTACGTCGCCCCCTACGACTCGCAGACGGAACCGATGCGCCGTGCCATTGGCGCGGCCATCGGCTATGTGCCGCCGAAAGAGAAGCCGGGCGAGGATACGTCCTTGCTGGAAGTCAGTGGCGTCACGGTTCGGGTCGGTTACTGGCGCAAGTTCGACGCCTTGCACCGGTGGTTTGTGAACAACACACAGGAAGGCCATGACGACTGCCGACCGTCCTTCGTTTCGGTAGATACCTTGATCGAGCTGGAGGAACAGCTCGAACAGGTAAGCGATGACCCGGCGAGTGCCAGCGAGTATTTCACCGCCGATGAAAATGAAACGCTGGACGAAGGCGAGGTCGATTACACGCTGAAAGTCCTTCATCACGCTAAGCGATTGCAGGCGCAAGGCTGGGATATCACCTACCGCGCCAGCTGGTGAAATCGGGCAGACCGGAGAATTCATCTTGATGCAAACGACATAGCGCCCGGCCCTTTGGCCGGGCTTTCTTTTGGGGGAACCACGATGAAAAAGCGATCTGCCTTGCGGTTGGTCGATACACGCACACTCGACCGGGGCCAATGGCTGGAAGTGCGCCAGGGCGGTATCGGCAGCTCCGATGCCGCCACCGCGGTTGGCCTCAACCCTTACAAGAGCCCGCTGGAGCTGTGGGCAGAGAAAACCGGGCGTGTCGTCGCGCACGCGGAAAGTCCAGGCATGGAGGATCCCCGCTACTGGGGCACGCTGCTCGAACCTTTCGTGGCTACGGCCTACCAAGAGAAGACCGGGCGCAAGGTTAGGCGTGTCAGCGCCGTGCTCCAACACCCTACCTTCAACTTCATGCTGGCCAACATCGACCGGGAGGTCGTGGGCTGTCCGGATGTGCAGATTCTGGAGTGCAAGACGGCCGGCGAGTTTGGCGCGCGGCTGTGGAAGGACGGCGTGCCGGAGTATGTCCAACTGCAGGTGCAGCACCAGCTTGCCGTGACGGGCCAGCAGGCGGCAGACGTGGCCGTGTTGCTGTGCGGGCAGCAGCTGGAGATCCATCGCATCGAGCGGGACGACGGGGTCATCGCCCGACTGACCGTGCTGGAGACGAAGTTCTGGGAGTACGTGCAGCATGACATCGAGCCACCTTTCGATGGCAGTGAGTCATCCGCGCGGGCCCTGCGCCAGCTCTACCCCGGTAACGAGACATCGCTCGATTTCACGGACGACGAGGCCCTTTGCCAGACCTTCACCTCGCTGTCGGCGCTGAAGACCGAGCTGGATGAGAAGGCGCACGTCGCCGAGCAGCTCAAGCAGACGATCCAGCAAGCGATGGGCGACGCCAGCAAGGCGTTGTTTGCTCGCGGCGAGGTGACCTACAAGCGATCCAAAGATGGCGCCAGCATCGACACCAAACGGCTAGCAGCCGATTACCCCGCGCTGGCTGCGCAGTACACCGTACCTCGCCCCGGTTCGCGCCGGTTCGTGCTGTCTCTCTCGCCCGATGGCACGGCAGCTGGACCAGAAGCGACGAGACAGTGGCTTTGACCAGGAGGCGCTGGACGAGGCAGCCCGCACGGGGTTCGCCAATGGGGCGTTCGAAGATCTGGCCGAAGACGTGCCGGCGGTGGTGGAGGAGTTCTACCCCAGCACCGGGCCGATAGATGGCGAGGGAACGGCCGCACGAGAAGTGACGCCAAGTCTGCGTGGCAAGCTAGACGACAAGGTCGCCCGTTTGGGGCCCGGTTGATATCAACAACGAGGGAAGAAGAGATGTTTCGAGTGATTGGTGCCGTGGTGGTTTATGGCTTTGCGGTCTACGGCCTCGGCCACTATCTGGTCCGTACGAAGGCAGGCCAGATCTAGGGGAAGGTATCGGACAAGTCGGCAGCAGCACTGCCCAACTGGAAGATTGCCGGTGCTATTGCCGTGCGATCCTGGCAACGTCGCTTAGCGAGACGGCTTATGTAGTCAAACCGCTGGAACAACCCATGTCGGGTGAGGTGCGGATAGGCAACGGGAAGGAGGGCTTCTGCCCTCCTTTCCAGCTTGCAAAACCTCTTTTTTTGGCTTGGAAGCGGTGAAGGGCACTGGAGGCATTATGGTTCGTAGCGAGGGTTGCCAAGAATTTCATCGACGAGACTCATGCCATGACCCAATTTGCGTGGCGCGCCGCGTTTTGACTTGGACCCAGATTGCTTCTTCATATTGCCGCGCATGAGGTTCCTCTTGTGCCCGGTCATCACGTAGCCGTCGCCCTTCACCATGTACTTGATCGCCTCTCGGATGCCCATGAGCATCCTCCAATTGCTGATGTGGACTGAGCCGAGGGCGTTGTACTTGTACTGGTGGCGCCGAACGTAGCAATTGAAATAGCTGGCGCGCAAAGGACCACACTTCTTGAGCCACTTTTCGCCAAGCAGTTTCGACAGATGACGTGCGCTCTGATGCTTGTGTCCATCAAGGGCAACGAGCAGGTGATAGTGCATGCCGCGATCGAAGCCACACTCCCGCTTGCAGATCCTTCGCAGCATGTCGGGAATGATGCGTCCGTCGTCAAGATCACGCAGGAAACGTTCAAGACACCTTTCGGCCAGTCGAACATCCGCCATCGTGTGGTGCGTTGGTCGAATGTAGAGATCAACACGCAAGACAAGCAGTCGTGAGTGCCCTTGGAATCCGTCGGCTATATAGCGACAGCAGGACTGCAGATTCTTCTGTTCCAGCCTTGTGCGGTTCGACTCCATCCGCTTGAATTGGGAAGATCGACAGCATCGACGCACGAAGCGAGCGATCCACTCGATCCTCCGGCGCACCTTCTCGTTGCTGAGGTCGATGGCCATGCCATCCGCATGCCTGATGGCGGACTTCGCCTTCTGGCAAGCTCGCAACATGACGGTGATGTGAGGGTTGAACCTCGTGACCATGCTTTCGGTTCTGGCCAAATCCTCGTGCTTCGCGTGGGGTGCTGTCGGCCAGGAGCAGTGCCCCCGGTATCGAACGCTTGGACTGGCAACCTCGATCAGGGGAATGCCAGCGCGGCAGAGTTGCCAGACTGCTTTGCCGAGCGGCGTGAGGCTGTACGTGCAACTAACGTGCTTCCATGTGGATCTCGGACACCGATCGGGTTTGATCAGGTGCTGTTTGCTGTTGCTGATGCGTTTGGCGAGATGTTCAAGCGTGGCCACCCATGTCAGGCATTCGCTTTCGTCCGATATCGACATACGGCCCTCACCGTCGTGAAGACATCGTTTCGAGGCGAACTGGTAGTTTCGTTCTTCCTCGGCGATGTGTCTTTCCACCTCCTGCATTTGGACGTCCATGTCATCTTCTGCCTGGTAGTAATCGACTTCGGTGTCCATCACCATCACCTCCCATGACTTGCTTTTGGTTGGCATCTATCCATCCAGAGCAAGAGCTAGCTTTTGCTATTGGATATAGGAACCGGGATTCCCCTTGGTCACTGACCATGCTATGGAAAGCCCATTGCGAATGGCTGGCCGCGGGGCCGCTGGCAAATAGTGTTCGCCATAGGATTGGTGACTTAGTGATTTTTTAGTTGTCTCGACGATGTTCGTCTATATGCAGAGGTGCCCTAAGTTTTGTGTAGCCGGGCCAAAGGCGGGACACTGCCACCCAACCGGAGACACCATGAGTCCACGCAAGCACGAGGCACCCGACGAGCCGCTCAAGCCTGTTGGCGAACTACAAAAAAGCCGGAAGACTTGGTTGGCGATAACGGCCTGCTCAAGCAATTGACTGAGCACCTCGGTCACGATGCACGAGCCCGTCGCTAACGCGGCTGGCACACCCACAACGATTGCAGCCGCAAGATGCTCAAGGGCGAGTTCGGCGAACTGCCGCTCGAGATTCCGCATGATCGTCACGGTAACTTCGAGCTGCAGCTGATTCCCAAGTCCAAGACCAGTTGGGCGGGTTTCGACGATAGGATCCTGTCACTGTATGCGCGCGGCATGACGGTGAGCGAGATCCAAGCGCACCTGGAAGAGATGTATGGGACCGAGGTGTCGCCCAGTCTGGTTTCTTACGTCACCGACGTCGTCGTCGGGGAGGTCAAGGTCTGGTAAACCCACCCGCTCGATTCGGTCTATCCGATCGTCTACTTGGCCTGCGCATCGTCAGCAAGAAATGGACGATGCCGATTCGCGACTGGAAGGCCGCGCTTGCCACTTTACGATCCAGGTCGAGGGGCGACTTCCGCAGCGGCCATCCACATCCCGGTTAAAGAAGTTCTGAACACCCTTGTATGTGGCTGCCTGTACCAGGACACGGCCTGAAACCTATGCGACGATGCGACGATCGCATATGTCGCATGGAAAAAGGGGCGGGGGCAAAAAATCGCACTCCCAAAAGAAAATTGGATCGCCTTTGGAAGTGCGCAAGTAGAAGCTCTTGGTGCAGGACTGGTCACGACTCTTCAGGGGTGGCCAGTCCACTTGTGCGTCAGTTGGACAGGTTGATCAACTGACGGAAGTTCACGTACTGTTTGCCACCGTTCGAGGGAGCGATCTGAATCTTGCCCTGTTGTTGAAGGTGAAGAAGCGCGGGCAGCAGGTATTTGTCGAGCTTCAAGTCGCTCGTCGTGTTGCTGTGGTGAAGGCTGTCCAGTGAAATCATTGTGTTGCCGCGAGTGTCTAGGTACAGGCGACGGAAGAACGTTTCGAGCCTCATGCCGTCATCCACTACACGCGGGATCGCCTTGGACAGGGAGAACTGGTCGCAGTAGGTATCGATGTGATAGCGGACGATGGTGATGGCGCGCTGCATCGTATCCTGCGTGACTTTCCTGTCGCCGCAGAGGTATGTAAATACTGCAGCCAGACGTGCCGCATGTATCGGAGCCTTGGCGGCGAACTCACTGACGTCCGAGAGGTCCCCGGCTTTTCCGTCAGCGTTGCGTTTGACAGTTCGATCCTTCATTTCTTTGATGAACTGGGTCCAGCAGTCGTTTGCATCGGCATCGAGTTCGACGACATCCTGCTCCGTGATGCCGGCCTTGACGCGCCGTTCGTGTTCAGCGACCAGTTCGGCGATACGGGCCAGTAACGCGTCGAGTGCGGCCGTGGTGGCGTCCAGTTCGTCGGCCGATGTGAGCTTGCCATTCGGCCTACTGGGTGCGCAGATCAGAAACCTGGCCCATGCACCCATACCCAAGGCAAGACTGCCGTGGTTGGCACAGAAGTCGTAGAACACCGCGGGTTGGGAAAGGAGCAAGGTCATGATCCGAGCTTCAATGACCGAAATCACGCCGGTCCCAACACGATGGCTGTCGATCAGGCCGTGGCTCCATGCTTGGCACAGGTCGGGGAGGAACTGATGAAGGTACTTAAACAGCTTGGCCCCCTCGTCCGTCGCCAGACCAGCAGACTGAAAGAAGCCCCGCATGCGCTGGAGGAAAGCTGCGCCGGTCGTATCCGACATCAGCCATTTCTGGAGTCGAGGCTCGTCAGGCTTCTTGAGCTTATCGAGCTCCGCTTGAAGGTGGTCATACGACTCGCCTTTCGCGCGCGCCTTTCCAATTAGTTTATTGAGATCGACCCGCTGCTTCTTGTAGTCGCTCAGTTTGTCAGGATATTCCTTTACCGCCTTTGCGTAGTCTGCTTCGGTAAGCCTGTCGCTAGCCAGAAACGGCGCAAAGAAAGTGTGGAAGGCCCTGGTCTTGCCCATGCCTGACATGGCGATGACAAGGAAGTAGGTCGACAAAGGAACCGTACTGCCGTCGGGCAACTTCAGCACCGCCAAGCCTTGCACTGCAAGCGACGCGGCTGCTTGGGCAACGCTCGCATACAAGGCGGGAGAGAGCTGGTGCCGAACACAAGCGCATTCCACCCCTTCACGGAGCAGGTGAGGCTGAGCTTCGAAGGGATATTCCGCTTCGGTTGGCGCAAAGTGTTCAAGCTTTTTGCGCCAAAAATGACTATTGAAACCGGTCATGACCCACCTCCGAGAACAGGTGGGTACGATTGTTGGTCATCACGAGCTTGTTCATGGCGCCCCCACGCCCGTGCAATGCACGAGCATGGGGGCTGAACAGGCGGATGACCTCGATGGCGGGTGTTTGGCTATGAAGCTTGGGATGCCGATCCATGGCGTTCATTCGGCGCCGCCTTGCAGGCTCTCGTTGGATTCAGTGGGCCACGTAGCAGCAGCATCGAAGAGCTTCTTCAGCTTGCGGTAATGCAGGTCGATCCCTGATGCTTTCAACTTCCTGCAGATTTTGTCCTTGGTGTCGCCACGCTTGATGGCCTCGTGGATCACCGGTATCAACTTGGCGAGCTGCGCAGCCTGCTGTTCCTCGGGTGTCGGTTCAGTTGACTCGATGACAGCCATGGCTGCCAAGACCATCTCATCGGTGATGACGGTGGATTCTTTGTCGGTATTCATCTTCAGTGATCCATGCGCAGGAGTTCATGCTCGTTGAGCGCGAACTTCATGTTGAGGTTGGTTTGGCCGCTTTGACGAGAGCGATCGGTTACGGCATCGCGCCAGGCACGAATCTCTTCAGCGAGGAAGATCTTCTTCTGACCGGGCGCGCGAATGATCGAGTCGGGCATGGGAAGCCACGGATGTGGCGCCACCTTGCCTTCGTTGATGCGGTTGCCGTTTTCGTCGTAGACCGGGACGAGGCCGTACTGATAGGCCTTGGACTTGGAAATGCCGGCGAATTTCAGGCTCGGAGGGAGTCCGACATTTCCCGACGTCGGAAAATCCTCAGCATTGCCATGGGCGCTTCGGCGTACAGCATTAGGACGAACGCTGCCGTCACCTTCATCGCTGAAGGTGTTTTGGGAGTGCATCGCCATAGTGGTTACTCGCTTTGTGCGGCAGCTGCCGTGTAGGCTGCGACTTCGCGGCGATAAAACCACTGGCTGCCGCCCTTCCAATGCGGTTCGGGGAGGCGAGCGCGATCAACGATCTTGCCGAGAGCGTCCATGTCTTGCTGACGCTTCAGTGCCGTCTGGAAGTTCTGGCGATAGAAGCCCATGCTGGCGCAACCATCCTTGAAGCTGATCTCAGCATCGGGGTCAGGAATGCCAATGCCGGCGGCTTCAAAAGCCGTTTTCACGGAATAGCAGGGTTTTGCAGTGGGGGGCGTGTATTGAATAATGGGCATGTTGTGCTCCATCGAAAAAGCTAAACGACCCGGCGTTGACACCAGCTGATCTCCACCCACTTAGGTAAGCGGGATGAAGGTGCTTAGCAAGGGTGTGGCCGGGGCCTCGACGCAACGCCTTACGCCGACCTGGGCGTCAAATAGCGCGCGCCACAGGGTTTTCGATGGTTGCCTTTCGCCGTCCGTATGGCGATGTAGAAGCAGCTGCAAGGCCCTTTGGTTGGCAGCGGCCACCTGTTGCGACAGGTCATGGGCGCGAGACGTTTCAGCAATCTCCCCACGTACTTATTTAGAGCAGAAATGTTGCGTTTGCGCAAGGGGAGGTGCAGCTGTTCCTCGTCATGATCCGTCGCTGGGTGGCAGATCCGGATGCCCCGTGTAGATTTGATCTGGACGGATATCTCCGGTTTGGTGTGGTGTGATCAGCCAGCCTGGAGTTCAACTCGTCTAGCTATGGAGCACATGTGACTTTGTTTCATTGGCGAGAAGGGTTGGGGGCAACTTTGGGGGCATGTACTGTTTTATCTTCAGAAAAAGTCTAGCCAAATCGCCAATGTACTGATATTTTTAGAGTTCACCCATACCACCAAGTCTTCTCGTCCGTCAGATCAGTGAATGACGAGCGATCAAGCCCGCCGATGCGGGTTTTTTCATGTTTGAATTTCCCGTCTGCATGGATGGATGTGATTCGTTCGTCGAACGCAAGAGCTGCGATGCTCCACATGGTGCAGATGCCGAGCGTCGCCGTTGGTCGACGATTTCCATCACGACGCCGTCGACGGCAGCGGCAAGACGAGAAATTCGTGGAGCGCCGAGCTGTCGATCAGCGCGTTCAACGCTTCGATGTCGGGTGCCAGGTAGCGGTCGTCGCTGTAGTGCGGTACGGCTTCGCGGATGCGCGCGTGCGCTGCTTCGAGTACGTCGGATGAGCGCAGGGGGCGGCGGAAGTCGATGCCTTGGGCGGCGGCCATCAGTTCGATGGCTACGATCTTGCGCACGTTGTCGACGATGTCGACGGCCTTGCGCGCGGCGAAGGTTGCCATGCTGACGTGGTCTTCCTGGTTGGCGGAGGTGGGTAGCGAATCGACGCTGGCGGGGTGTGCCAGGGTCTTGTTTTCGCTGGCCAGCGAGGCGGCGGTGACGTGGGCGATCATGAAGCCGGAGTTGATGCCTGAATCCTGCACCAGGAAGGCCGGCAGGCCGGAGATGCTGGCGTCGACCAGCATGGCGATGCGGCGTTCGGACAGGGAGCCGATTTCCGCCACGGCGATGGCGAGCTGGTCGGCGGCGAAGGCCACCGGCTCGGCGTGGAAGTTGCCGCCGGAGATTACGTCGCCGCTTTCCGGAAACACCAGCGGGTTGTCGGAGACGGCGTTGGCCTCGATCTCCAGCGTGCACGCGGTTTGCCGCAGCAGGTCGCGACAGGCGCCCATCACCTGCGGCTGGCAGCGCAGGCTGTAGGGGTCTTGCACGCGCGGGTCGCCGACGCGGTGCGATTCGCGGATGGCGCTGCCTTGCAGCAGTTGCCGGTAGAGCGCGGCCACTTCGATCTGCCCCGGCTGTCCACGTACCGCGTGGATGCGCGCGTCGAACGGCGCGTCCGACCCGCAGGCGGCGTCGACACTCAGGGCGCCGGCCAGCACGGCGGCGGCAAAAACCTGCTCGGCGCCGAACAGGGCCATCAGCGCGATGCCGGTGGACACCTGGGTGCCATTGAGCAGGGCCAGGCCTTCCTTGGCGGCCAGTCGCAGCGGGGAGATTCCCGCGCGGCGCAGGCCATCGGCGGCATCCATGATCTCGCCGCGGCAACGCAGCTTGCCTTCGCCCATTGCGGCGAGCGCCAGATGCGCCAGCGGCGCGAGATCGCCGCTGGCGCCCACCGAGCCCTGGCACGGGATGCACGGCCACAGCTCGGCGTTGTACATCGCCAGCAGGGTGTCGATGACCTGCATCCGCACGCCGGAGTAGCCGCGCGCCAGCGAGGCGATCTTCAACGCCAGGATCATGCGCACGGTGGTGTCGTCCAGCAGCGGGCCCACGCCCGCCGCGTGGGAGCGCACCAGGTTGGTCTGCAATTGTTCCAGCTGATCGGCCGGGACATGCACCTTGGCCAGCTTGCCGAAACCGGTGTTGATGCCATAGGCCGGCTGGCCGGCAGCCACGATGCCTTGCACGGTTTGCGCCGCCGCGTGGATGCCCGCCGTGCAGGCGTCATCCAGTCGAATCGGCTCGAATGTTGCGGCGATGTCGCGCAACTGGGCCAGGGGCATGTGTCCGGGAATCAGGATTTGCATGGCGGGTTTGTCCGGTGATCAAGATCGGGTGCAACGCATGTTCGCGGGCTGGCGGCCATCGAACGCTGCGTCACGCATGCAGTGAATCGCCGACGTGGAAGCTGCCGACGAAACGGTATTTTGCTGCGGGGTGGGTGAGCCGCGCGACGCTGGCGACGCGGTCGCGCGACCAGGTGCGCCGGCCCAGCACGAGCAGCGGCGCGCCCACGCTGACGTCCAGCCATTTCGCCAGGCGTCGGTTTGCCGCCTCCGCCTCGATCACGTGCTCGGTGCGCTGCAACGGCGCCGTGCGCATGAGGTAGTGATGCGGGATTTCCAGCTGGAAATCGATGCCCAGGTAACCGGGCGCACACGCCGGGCTGACGAAACGGTCTTCCAGCTGCAGCGGCTTTCCGTCGGCCCGGTGCAGCAGGCGCGAGTGGAACAGCGGCTCGCCCGAAGCAATGCCGAACTGGCGGGCGATGGTCGGGCTGGCGGCGACCGATTCGCTGACCAGCACGTCGACCGTATGGGTCTCGCCGCGTGCCGCGATCTCGCTGCGGATGCTGCGCACGTCGAGCAGGGCCGACTCGACCTTGGGGTCGGCCACGAACGATCCCACGCCTTGCACGCGCGTGATCACGCCCGCGCTGGTGAGTTCGCGCATGGCCCGGTTCACGGTCATGCGCGACACGCCGAACTTCATGACGAGATCCTTCTCGCTGGGAAGGCGGCTTTGCGGCGGGTAGTCGCCGTTGACGATGTGCTGAAGCAGGTAGCGTTTCAGCTTCAGGTACGCGGGCGCGGGCTCGTTCATCGGCTTAGGATGACATGTCTATACAAGTCGATGAAAGGCCATGAAACCTCACCCGCCAGGGCGCGGGTGAGGCTGCGAAGACGCGGCCGTTTACTGGCGGCAGCCGTCACGCTGACGCGGTAAGCCGGATTTCCACGCGGACTGCGGAGAACGCCGATTTCGACGTCGGCCCCCCCCTGGCGTTAGCGTGCGCCGCCCTGCCCCAACCTGATCGCATAGAGCGCCGCGCCGTAATCCGGTGCGTGCACGGGAAGCCGGATCTCGAAGGCGGAGTTTGCCGCGCCAAGTGCATCGCGAAACGGTGTCAGCAGCAGGTCGCCGGCGTTGAAGGCACCGCCGGAATACGACACGGGTACCGGTTCGCCCGCTTCGAAATGCAGCGCCAGCCGCAGCGCGTCGCAGATCTGCGCCAGCTCGCGGCCGGCGTCGTGGAAGATGGCGAGCGCCGCCACATCGCCCGCGCGCGCGGCGTCGGCCACCTGGCGCGACAGTTGGGCCAGGTCGCTGCGCGGGGAGGCTTTCTCGCCGTAGATGTGGGCGCAGATGTCGAGGTCGTTGTCGAGCTGGAAATGCGCGTTGAGGATGCCGTGCAGCGGGCCTTTGGGCAGGCGGCCGTCGCTCATGCGGGAGTAGGCGTTGAGGCCGCGGATGGCGATCCAGTAGGCGGAGCCTTCGTCGGAGAACGCTTCGCCCCAGCCGCCGGCGCGGGCGGCGGTGCCGTGGCGCTGGCCGTAACCGATGGAGCCGGTGCCGGCGACGATGTTGATGCCGTCGGCGCAGGCCAGTGAACCGGCCCAGCCGCAGACCATGTCGTTGTCACAGGTGTAGCGGCGGTGGCCCAGGATCGCTTCGGGAAAGGTTTGCAGCAACGCGGTGGCGTGGCTGTCTTCGCCGTAGGCGGGCAGGCCGAAGAAGGCGTGGGCGATATCGGCGGGCGTGCGTTTCGCGGTGGCCAGCACGTCGGCCACGCCGTCGGCGAGGATGGCGCGCACACCGTCCAGGCCAACGTGCGGGTGGTAGGTGGTGCCCCGCTGCGCCTCGGCCAGCAACTGGCCGTCGGCGTCGATCAGGGCGAACCGGGTCTTGGTGCCGCCGCCATCGACGCCGAGGTAGACCGGTCCGTTCATGCGCTCAGCGCGTGCAGGCGCACGCCTTGCACCACGCGGTTGACGATGCCGGCAGGATTGGGGTTGTCGGGTGTCACACCCATCGCGCGCGAGGTGAAGAAGGCATAGGTCTGCGCGATGGCGATGTACGGCCACAGCAGGTCGAGGTCGGCGGCGGTGGTCATGTCGGGTACGGCGATGCTTCCGGTGCCGGCTTCCGTGCGCGGTTGTGCGGTGACCTCGATGATGCGGCCGGCGCAGCCGTCGCGGCGCAGTTCGTCGACCAGGTCCAGGTCGTAGCGGCGGGTGAGCGGATCGTTGGAGACGAACACCACCACCAGCGTGCGCGCGTTGACGAACGTCTTGGGCCCGTGGCGAAAGCCCAGCGGCGAATCGAAGCAGGTGGCGACGGCGCCATTGGTCAGTTCGCCCAGTTTCAGTGCCGCCTCCCGGGCCAGCCCCTGCAACACGCCGCTGCCCAGGTAGACCACGCGTTCGTGCTGCTCCAGCGCCAGCGCATCCAGTACCGGCAGCGCTTCGTGGATGCTGCGATCGGTGGCGTTGGCGATGGCTTTGATGCGGCTGTCCATGGTTCCGGTCGGCAGCAACGCGGCCACCACGGCGTACATCATGCAGCTGAAGCTGGAGGTCATCGCGAAGCTGGTGTCGTGGGTTTCCGGCGGCAGCAACACCGTCATCGCGTGGGCGACGGCCAGCTTGCCCAGTTCGCCTTCAGCGTTGCACAGCACGACCAGGTGGCGCACTTCGCGCACCATGGATTCGGCCAGTTTCACCGCGGCCAGACTCTCCGGGCTGTTGCCGGAGCGGCCGAACGACACCAGCAGCAGCGGCTGCTCCGGGTCCAGGTACAGATGCGGCGCGCAGACGATGTCGGTGGTCGGCACCGCGTCCACGCGGGCGGCCAGTTGGCGGTCCAGCAGCGGCGCCACGCATTGGCCGATATAGGCGGAGCTGCCCGCGCCGGTGAGGATCACCCGCGCGGCGGGATTGCCGGTCAGTCCGCCGGCGAAGACCTGGATCTTCTCGTGCAGGTCGGCAACCAGCGCGTGAGTCCGCTCCAGCATCTGCGGTTGCTGCGTGATTTCCCGCGCGGTGGCGATCGCGCCGGAGGCGGTCAACGTGGATTCGGTGAGGCCCAGATATTCAGTGGTCATGGTGATGGCATGCATGGTGGTAGTCGTCGAGGGCGGCACTGATGTGGGCCATGGCCAGCGACAGCGGATCGCGCGAGGCGGTTCCGTTGCGCAGCGCATGCAGTGCGTGGGGAAGGAACTGGCTGATCAGCGGCAGCGGCGGCGGGTTCTCGCGCAGGTTGTCGAACAGGCGCTGGCGGGCCTGTTCGATCACCGGATCGGGCCAGTAATAACGGATGCGATCGCTGAGGCTGTATTGCAGGTCGATGCTCAGCCCGTGGCCTTCGCCGTGGTAGTAGCGCTGCCAGTAGCCCGGTTCGGCGCGCATGCGCCGCAGCACCACGTCGCGCAGGTCGGCGCGATACGACTCGTCGATCCATTCGCGCTCGATCGCATCCAGCGCCCACAGCGCCTCGCGCAGGGCGAAGGTCAGGCCAGGGCCGACCTTGAGGATGGCGAAGTGATCGCGCACCAGCGCGGCCAGGCCGTCGCGGGTCTGGTAGTCGGTGGAATGCGCCTCGAACACCATGCCCGGCACGGCGGTGATGGCGTGGCTCAGTTCGCGGGCTTTCTGTGGCTGGTAATCGACCACGTTGTGATGATCGAACTCCACGCCCGGCTGCACCACCGAGGCGATCACGCGATGCCAGGCGGCGTCCAGGCCGGCGTCGACAAACGCCTGCCGGTGCGCTTCGATCGTGGCCAGCGCGGCCTGCGGCGTGGTGACGGCCAGCCCTTCGATGGCTTCCGTGGCACCGCCGGGGACCGGCACTTCGGTGCCGATCACGTACACCGGGGCTTCGCCCCCGGCGCTGGCGTAGGCGGTTTCGGCGGCGCGGCACAGGCGCACCGCGCGGCGCACGATCTCCGCTTCCGGCAGTGGCTCGGGGTCGCCGGCGCAGGCCATCGAGCAGTCAAGATGGATCTTGCGGAAGCCGGCGGCCACGTAGGCGCCCACCATCACTTCGGCCTTGTCCATCGCCGCGTCCGCGGTCAGCGACGTCCATGGGTTGGGGCCCAGATGATCGCCGCCCAGCGCAAGGCGCGCGCGCTCGAAGCCGACGCGGTCGGCAATGCCGTGGACGAAGTCGACGAAGCCGGCCGGCGTCATGCCGGTGTAGCCGCCATCCTGGTTGACCTGGTTGCAGGTCGCCTCGAACAGCACGAAGGGCTGGTCGGTGCGCTGCGCCTGGCGCAGGCTGGCTTCGATGACGATGGGATGGGCCGAGCAGATCGAGGTCACGCCGGTGGCGTGCCCCTGCTTGTGTCGGGCGATGAGGTCGAGAAGGACTTGCATGGGGACGGGCTCCGGTCAGGGAAGGGGAGCGGGTGGATCGCGTTCGGGTTCGAGCACCAGCAGCAGCGAGGCGATCAGCGCCAGCACCAGGCCCACCATCTTCAGCGGGCCCGGCACGACGCTGGCGAAGATCAGCGACAGCACCGCCGTCACCAGCGGTGCGCCGGCGTTGGTCAGCGGCGCCACCACGATCGCCTTGCCGTGGCGGAAGGCGTAGACGAGGGTCAATGCGCCGATGGCGTTGAGCACCTGGATACCGGCGGTCATCCACGGGCCGTCAAGACCCATGTTCACCGGCTGGCTCCAGTCGGTCATCGCCAGCGCCACCGGCACCAGCAGCAACGCGCCCACGGTCATGTAGAAAAAGATGCTTTCGGCCCGCACGGTGTCGTTGGCCAGGCGCATGAAATACGCCTGCAGGCCCCACGCCAGCATGATCAGCAGCGATTGCAGGAACCAGCCCAGACCAGCGTCCGCGCCGCGGCCGAACGAAAGGTCCAGCATCGGCAACGCCACCAGCGCCAGCACGATGCCCGCCGTGCCCATCCAGCCCGTGCGTTCGCGCAGGAACAGGAAGGACAGCGCGATGGTGACCACCGGCGACAGCGAGATGATCGGGAAGACGAAGTACGCCGGCCCGATCGTCAACGTATGGAACAGCAGCATCTGGCCGCCGGCACCGAGCAGGCCGATGGTCATGCCATAGGCGATCGCGCGCGGCGAACGCTCGAGCTTCCAGCCGCTGCGCCACAGGATGTACAGCGCCGGCGGGATCATCGTCAGCGCCCACACGCCATACACCAGCGTGTCGGGGAAGCCATGCTCGGCGGACAGCGGCGACAACGCGCCCCACACGCCCCATAGTGCGACCGTCGCCAATGCGAAACCCAGCCACGGTCGACGCGGCGAGGTGGCGGTGAGCGCCACGGCCGGAACACTCATGCGCGCGCCCCGACGGGAGTGGCCTGCAACAGCACGAAATGCTTGAACGTCACGCGCAGCTTGGCGGCGTCCGCATCCACCTCGCCCAGATCGACCTCGTTAAACAGGTCGCGCACGCGGTAGCGACCCGGCGCCAGGCCGCGCAACTGTACGGCTCCATTGAAACTGTCGGCGTAGAACGTGTAGTACATGGCACCGTCCTTGGCGATGGCATGCGCCTCCGGCCGGTCGAAGCCGATGTCGTAAAGCTCGCCACGGTATTCGCCCTTGGGCAGCATGTGCTGCTTGTACAGCGTCACCCATTTGCGCCACAGCGCTTCCCGCTGCGGATTGAGCACCAACCCACCGGGCGGTAGCGGTTCGGAGGGATGCTCGGTGTCCTTCGGCCAGGTGAACTTGGTCGAGACCACCGCACCGATGCCCACGCTGGAGGCAAAGTCGTCGCCGCGATCGGACAACTCCACGTGGTCGCCCGCATAGCTGCTGCGCGAGCCCATCAGCGCCTTCATCGACTTGCCCTTGCTGCGCACCTGCCATGACGAGGTCGGGTCCGAAGCGGGATATTGGTCGGTGGCCGGAAGATTGTGGAAGTCGAACGCGGTGCCACACGGGCACAACTCCACCACGGCCTGCGGATTGGCTTCGTGGATGGCGTCGTAAATGGCCTTCCAGAAGGTGGCCAGCCCCTCGACCGAATCGCTGGGGTGCGCATGCTTGTGCGCGGGGTTGTAGCAGGGGGCCACGGCGTTGAGGTGCTGGCCGTCGAACTTGATGCCCTCGAAACCCCAGTCGCCAATGATCTTTTTCACCAGCGCCACATAGAAGTCGATGGTGGGCTGATAGGCGGGGCACTGGGTCAGCGCGTTCCACCAGGTCACGGTCTGGAACGCGCCGCCTTCGTCCAGCAACAGCATGTCGGTGTGGTCGTGCAACACATCGCTGCCCGGGTCGGCGGCCAGCGGAGCCACCCACAGGCGCGGTCGCATGCCCTGGCGACGCACCTCGGCAGTGAACGCGCGCATGTCGGCGTCGCCGCGCGGGAACTTGCGCTTGTCGATGCGCCAGTCGCCCTCGTTGGTCTGCCAGCCATCGTCCATCACCACCCATTCGAAGCCCAGGTCGCGGGCCTTGGGGAGGGTGTCCAAGATCTGCTTGATGGTGAAGTCGCGCCCGTAGCCCCATGCGCACCAGATCGGCGCGAACGCGGAGGCAGGTGCCTGCGGCGCCACCAGGCCTTCGGCCTGCATGTAGGTTTTGTACTGCTGCAACGGTGCGTAGTGATCGCCGGTGTGCACGGCGAGCAGGGTGCGTTCGGTGATCAGGGTTTCGCCCGGCGCCAGCGTGAATTCCTGCAGCAGCTCGACCGCGATGTGCGCGCCCCTGGCTGTTTTCTTCACCGGCAGATCCAGCGGTCGCACCACCGGCTCCACGTGGCCCACGGCGATGCCGACGTCGCGGCGCCAGATATTGGCCACCGGCGTGCCGCCGCCGTAGTCGGACGAATCCATGGACAGCTTGTTGCGCTGATCGAAATCGGCGCCCACCGGCTGCACCCAGTCACGACGGTCGGTGTGGGTGGTGCCGGAGAAGCTCCAGAAGCCGCCCGGCGCGTCGGCCAGTTCGTGCGCGGCGTTGCGCCAGCCAGCGACCTTGAGCGGCGCGGTGCCGCTGTTGCGGTAGCGCGTCTGCAGCACGGCAAAGCCGGGCAGGCTGTCGAAGAACGTCACCGCCACCTGCTTTTCCACATGGCGGTTGGAGCGACCGGTGACGATCACCTGACGGCCGGCACCGTGGCGCGGGTCGCGGATCGCTTCCTCGCGATGATCGGTGAGGGCGAAATCGTCCAGCGCGCCATTGGCCAGCAGCAGGCTTTCGCTGGGCTGGTACGGCGTGATGGCGCCGCCTTTGACGAGCAGGCTGCTGTGGAGTTTGCGGTCGAAGGCGATGGTCAGGACGGTGTCCTGGGCCACGGCATCCGCGCCTGCCACCGCGCCGCCGCTGCGGATCGCGGCGGCCATGGCTTTCGGCAGGAGAGCCATGGCCATACCGCCGGCTACGCTGCCAGCGACCAGCTTCAATACCGTGCGGCGTCCCATCGGTTCCATGGCGAACTCCTGCAAAAATGTTGTACCGATTCTGCGTCAGCGATCGGTGTTGATGCAAGCGTTTCGTTTCGGTATGGTGCAAATATGTTTCGTTATGTAGCGAAGGGGATGTGATGAACCGAGTTTTCCGCCAGCTGATCGCCGGCGTGCTGGCGGCAACCGTTCCGTTTTCGATTGCGGCTGCCCCGGCGCAGTCGGCGGGCGCCGGTGTTTCGAACAGCTACTCGATGGCTGACTTTGCGCAGGTGCGCAAGTACGACGCCCATTTCCACGCCAACAATGCCGACGTGGCGCTGCTGGACCTGCTGCGCGAGGACGGTTTCCAGGTGTTGTCGATCAACGTCGACTACCCGGATTTCCCCAGCATCGCGCAGCAACACACGATCGCGCTGGCGCTGGCGGCGAAGGATCCGGCGCATTTCCATTGGGCCACCACGTTTTCGATGAAGGGCTTCGGCACGCCGGGCTGGGCCGACAAGGTCGACGCGAAGCTGGCGCAGGACGTGGCCAGCGGTGCGCTCGCGGTGAAGATCTGGAAGAACGTGGGGCTGGTGGAGCGGAACGCCGCCGGCAAGCTGATCATGCTGGACGACCCGGGTCTGGTGCCGGTGATCGAGCAGGTGCGCACGCTTGGCATGGCCTTGATCGACCACCAGGGCGAGCCGCGCAATTGCTGGCTGCCGCTGGATCAGATGACCACCGACAACGATCGCGAGTACTTCAGCAATCATCCCGATTACTACATGTACCTGCACCCGGAGATGCCTGGCTACGAGGACCTGATGGCCGCGCGCGACCGCTTCGTGGCCGCCAACCCGAAGCTGCGTTTCGTGGGCGCGCACATGGCCAGCCTGGAATACGACGTCGACCGGCTGGGCGCGTTCCTGGACCGCTTTCCCAACGCGACCGTCGACCTGGCCGCACGCATGAGCCAGGTGCAGTACCAGTCGGTGCGCGACCGCGAGAAAGTGCGCAACTTCTTCATCCGCTATCAGGACCGGCTGCTGTACGGCACCGACCTGACCTTCGGCCCGGACGCCAAGGCCGAGGAATTCAAGCGCGAAGCGCACGGCGCGTGGACGTCCGACTGGCGTTATCTGGCCACCGGCGAAACCCAGCGGATCGACATGATCCACGCCGACGTGGCGGGCCTGGCGTTGCCGCGCGCGGTGATCGACAAGATCTACTACGCCAATGCGGTGCGGGTTTTTGCCGTGTCCCGGCCGGCCGATTGAGCGCGGCCGCCGGCCTTTACGCCAGCTGCAGCTTGAAGCCGAGCTGATGGCTGGCCTGGACGATATCTTCCGGCGCGTTGGTGTCCGTGATCAGCATGTCCAGCGCGGTGACGGGGACGATGCGATGCAGGCAGACCCGGCCGAATTTCGAGCTGTCGGTGATCGAAACCACCAGGCCGGCGGCTTCCACCATCTTGCGGTTGAGCAGCGCCTCGGGCTCGTAATGCGTGGTGATGCCACGCTCCAGGTCGAAGCCGTCCACGCCCAGGAAAAGCTTGTCCACGTGCAAGGCGTCCAGCGCCTCGATGGTCAGCCCGCCGTAGAACGCCATGTTGCGGCGGCGCAGTTCGCCGCCAAGCATCACGATGTTGATGTTGTGCTTTGGCGCCAGCGCCGTCAGCACGCCGAAGTCGTTGGTGACCACGGTGATTTCCGCATCCGGCAAGGCCTTGGCCAGCTCGATGGCGGTGGTGCCCGAGTCGATGGCGATGGTGTCACCCACATTGACCAGGGCCGCGGCGCAGACGCCGATGCGGCGCTTTTCGTCCAGATGGGTGGTGCTTTTCGCTTCGTAGTTGGGCTCGGCCAGCGTGCCGTTGATGACGCCGCTGTCGATCGCGCCGCCGTAAGCGCGCGACATCACCCCGCGTTCGGCCAGATAACGCAAGTCCTTGCGCACGGTTTGCGCACTCACGCCGAAACGATCGACGAGGGTGGAGACCTGGACGCTTCCTTGCTGGCGGACGAGTTCGCTGATCTGGAGGCGTCGTTGACTAGTGTCGCGGGTCGCGGCCATGGAGTGTTCCGACGGGTGGGTGAAAGTATGCCGCATTTCGATATATTTCGCTATTGATACAAAACGAAACATGCTTTAGGCTCGATTTCGTTGTTTAGACGTTAGGCCCAAACACCCGCTTCCGAGGAGAGAACCCCGTGAATGCCGCATCCTTCCGCCAGAACATGTTGTTTTATGCCGTAGCGCTTGCCCTGTTGGCGCCGACGGTGGCTCTATCCCAGACCGTGCCGGGAAACACAAACGGGGCGCCGGATTCGCAGACGCAGCCCGAGTCGACGGCTGCATCAGGCGATGACGCCGTCGCCCTGGGTGCCATCACGGTGACGGGCGTCCAGGCCAGCCTGGCGCGCTCGGCCGATCTCAAGCGCTACGCGAGCACGGTGCAGGATTCCATCAGTGCCCTGGAACTGGGCAAGTTCCCCGACAACAACGTGGCCGATTCGCTCAGCCACATCACCGGCGTGGCCATTACGCGCACCGCCGGCGGCGAAGGTCAGCGGGTGAGCGTGCGCGGCCTGGGGCCGGAATACACGCTGACCACGTTCAACAACCGCATCCTCGCCACCGACGGCGCCGGCCGCGATTTCGCGTTCGACGTGTTGCCCGCCGACGTCATCAGTGGCGCCGACGTGATCAAGGGCGCCCAGGCGTCGCTGACCGAAGGCGCGATCGGCGGCCTGATCAACCTGCGCTCGGCCAGCCCGTTCGACAAAAAGGGCACCCACGGCATCGTGCGGCTGGAGGGCGATCGCAACCAGATGTCCGAGCTCAACGGGCGCAAGCTCTCGGCCACCTTCAGTACCACCTTCGCCAACGACACCATGGGCGTGCTGCTGGGCGTGGTCGAAGCCAAGCGCAAGGACCGCACCGACGTCGCCGGCAACGACGGTGGCTGGACGCGCAACCCCGATCCCAGCGATCCGAACTGGGGCGGCAATGCCTGGGGCGGCAACATCGACCTCAACGGCAACGACGAGCTGGACCCGAACGAGTACGGCCTCATCGCCCCGGGCCAGTTCCGCGTCGGGTCGATCCTGGAAGACAAGAAGCGCAGTGCCTATTCCGGCAAGTTCGAGTGGCACCCGAGCGACACCGTGCGCATCGTGGTGGATGGCCTGAAAACCCGCCTGGATTCGCCGCAGGTGTCCTACCAGCAGTCGTACTACACGCTGTTCGCGCCGGGCCGCTGGTCCGACATGACGGTGAAGAACGGCATCGTCACCGACTTCACCATGAACAACCCGGACCCGGATCAGCGGCTCAACCCGGAGCTGCTGAACCAGACCGAGTATCGCGTGGTCGACACCGAACTTTACGGCCTCAACGGCGAATGGAAGGTCACCCCCGACCTGACCCTGACCGGCGACGTCTACCGCTCCACCTCGAAGCGTCATTCCGGTGGTCAGGACACCTACGTCGTCCTGCGCATGAACAAGCCGAACACGGCGCACATCAGCCTGGGGCCCAACGCGGTGCCCAATGTCGGCATCCATTTCGACGACGGTCGCGACCTTGCCACCGGCCTGGCCGACGGCCAGTTCACCGAGTCGGACCTCAACAGCCATTACATGGAGCTGCGTGGCGACAACATCGACGACAAGATCACCGGCGCCACCGTGTCCGGCAAGCTGTTCATCGGTAAATTCGGCGTGGACCAGCTGCGCTTTGGCGTGACCCGCACCGAGCGCGAGAAATCGCGCGACCTGGTCAACAACACCCTCAACGGCGGCGCGGATTACTACGCGGACAACTACGCCATCAACGTGGGCGACCTGGGCGGCAACGTGATCTCGCACACGTTCAACGTGCCGCATTTCATGGACGGCGTGCACAGCAGTTTCCCGCGCAGCTTCCTGGCGTTCGACGTACCCAATTACCTGGCGCAGTTGCGCGCGTATGACGGTCATCCGCGTCCGGGCGGCGGTACCTACGACTTCTCCATGGCGGCGCCGGCGTGGAACCCGCTGCAGAGCTACCGGGTCAGCGAGAAGACCAATGCCTTCTTCGTCCAGGCCGACATGTCGGGCGATCACTGGGATGGCGACGTGGGCGTGCGCCTGGTCAAGACGAACACCAACGCGCAGGCGTGGGACGCCAAGATCCTCGGTATCGTCGAGAACGGCGCGTTCAACTACACCGCGACCTACGCGGAGCCGACGCCGATCAGCGAAGACGCGGACTACACCTATGTGTTGCCGTCGGCCAACTTCACCTGGCACTTCACCGACGACCTGCAATTGCGCGCGGGCGTGGCCAAGACCATGGCGCGTCCGTCGGTCGATACGCTGGCGCCCACCAACACCACCGAAAGCGTCTCCTGGGGCGAGTTCACCCAGATCTACGGCGGCAACGTGGATCTGAAGCCCTACACGGCGACGCAGGGCGACCTGTCGCTGGAGTGGTATTTCTCGGATCACTCCATCGCCAACGTGGCCGTGTTCTACAAGGACATCAAGAACCAGATCACCACCAGCTGGGAGCCGGGTCAGGACATCGGCGTGCCGGGATACCTGTTCAATGTGATGCGCCCGATCAACGGCGATCACGCCAAGGTCAAGGGTCTGGAGCTGGGCCTGCAGCACTTCTGGGACAACGGTTTCGGCGTGCGCGGCCAGTACACCCGCAATCTCTCGAGCAGCTGGGTGGAGGGCGAGAAGCGTCCGCTCGAAGGTATTGCCCCGGCAACGTATTCGCTGGGCGTGATGTACGAGAAGGGCAAATGGTCGCTGGGTGTCAACGCCGATCGCACCGACGGCTTCGTCTCCGCGATCAACGTCCTGGGCACCGGCTACAACGAGAAGGCCGACCCGCTCACCTGGCTGACGGCGCACGTGTCGTACGACATCAACGACATGTTCAGCGTCACGCTCGACGGCAACAACCTGCTGGACGAGGCGCAGACCACCAGCATCAACGGCAACCCGCTGCTGACCCAGAGCTACTACCGCTACGGCCGCTCCTACACGCTGGGCGTGAGCTTCCGGTTCTAGTCGACGTCAGTCGCATCCCGATCTTTCCCCTGCTTCGTCGCTGACCGTCCTCCCCCGGTCGGCGGCGGGGCGGGGGAAGGTGTTTGGTGCAGCGGATCAAACGCGGGCGCGGCATGGGCCCGGCGGTACAATGCGGCATGGATATCTTCAAAGTCTTCAACGTCGAAGCGGCGCATCGGCTGCCGAATGTTCCGGCCGGGCACAAATGTTCGCGCCTGCACGGCCACTCGTTCCGGGTGGAAATCCACGTCAGTGGCGAGCCGGGTGCCGACACCGGCTGGGTGATGGACTTCGCCGACGTCAAGGCCGCGTTCGCACCGATCTACGACCAGCTCGACCATCACTACCTCAACGACATCGAGGGGCTGGACAACCCCACCAGCGAGCGCCTGTCGATCTGGATATGGGATCGCCTCAAGCCGGCGTTGCCGCAGTTGTCCGAAGTCGTGGTGCATGAAACCTGCACCTCGGGATGTCGCTACCGCGGGCCATCCACCGCGCGTTGAGGTTTCGCGCCAGTAGGCCGGCTTGCCCGCCACGCCGCCTGCGGCTCATCGGGTCACTTCGATCTCCCTCGCTACTTCGTCGGCTCATTTCTGACGCGATGCGAAAGAGCGGGCTTCGATAGATAAGTGCAAGCGTTAAATGAATATTTTCCAACTGAGGCCGGGGTGGCCGAAGAAATATGTTGCAATGCACAAAGATTGTCGCTAATCTTTGCCTCACTACCCCATCCTCAACGAGGACTTAGATCATGACGCAGCAGATCAATCAGTTTTTCGACTACGCCAAACAGTTCTCCGACAACGCCTTCAAGGCGCAGACGCTCGCCCTGAAGGGCCTGCAGACGGTCGCCGAACTGCAGTTCAAGGAATTGCAGCGCCAGGCCGGCGCGACCGCCGACTTCGTTGCGGCCGTGCAGGAAACCCGTGACATCGACGGCCTGCGCAGCCTGTGGGAAAAGGGCGCCAGCGTGAGCCGCGAGAACGCCGAGCAGGCCGTTGCCGTGTCGCAGGAAGTGATCGCCATCTCGCAGAAGACCGCCCAGTCGCTGGGCGCCCTGGTGCAGGAACAGCGCCAGGCCGCGAATGACGCCGCTGCGCCGGTCGGTCGCAAGGCTGCCGCCAAGTAATCTGTAAAAACTCCCCCCCGTGTGCGAGTCTTGGGCCGGACAGATCCCCACTGTCCGGCCCTTTCTTTGCCATCGATTCCTGGCTTGCGAGTGGTCTGCGAGCCGCCGCACGGCAGGGTGAAGAACAAAATGTCGCACCCCGGCGGCTTGTCGCTGGAATGCGCCCACTGATATACTTCGCCGGATCGGATCGTGGCCCGTAGCTATCGGTGCCGCCTGGTGTAAACCGCGCGGAGGCCTTGCGTGCTCAACAGTCTTGCCACCGGTCGCCGTCTCGCTTTGCGTACCTCGCTGCTGCAGCTTGCTGTGGCAGTTTTGGCCGGAGTGGCATTTCTGGCACAGGGACCTCGCGAGGCGATAGCGGCCGCTGCAGCTGCAACGATGGTGGCGCTGGGTACCGCGCTGTTGTCGGTGCGGTTTTTCAGTGGCTTGCACGGTGCGCGCATGGCGTTGAGCCGCTTGCTGACGGGCATGCTCCTGAAGTGGATCGTGATCGTCGGGGGGCTGGTCGTGATCCTGTTCCAATTCAAGTTGCCGCCACCGGCTGCCATTACCGGGCTGGTGGCTGCCTTCGCGGTTTATCTGCTGGCGTTCAGATTCAAGGGTTGAGACATGGCAAGCGAGCCGACTGGCGGCCTCACCGAATACATCCAGCACCACCTGACCCATCTCGTGCCGCATTCGAGCCCCGATGGCTTCTGGGCAGTGCATCTCGATTCGGTCACGATTTCGCTGGCGCTGGGCGTGCTGTTCTGCCTGTGGTTCTGGCTGAAGGCGCGCAAGGCCACGGCCGGCGTGCCGGGCAAGGGCCAGGCGTTCGTGGAGATCGTGCTGGAATTCGTCGACGGCCAGGTCAAGGACGTGTTCCATGGCGATCGTCGCGTGCTGGGCCCGCTGGCGCTGACCGTGTTCATCTGGGTATTCCTGATGAACGCGATGGATCTGCTGCCGGTGGATCTGCTGCCGTGGATCACCGAGATGTTCGGCATCGGCCATTTCCGCGCCGTGCCCACCGCCGATATCAACATGACCTTCGCGATGTCGCTGACGGTGTTCGTGCTGATCATCTTCTACAGCTTCAAGGCCAAGGGCGCCGGCGGCTACATGCGCGAGCTGTTCACCGCCCCGTTCGGCAAGCACCCGCTGCTGTGGCTGCCCAACTTCGCACTGAACCTGGTCGAGCTGGCGTCCAAGCCGGTCAGCCTGGCGATGCGACTGTTCGGCAACATGTACGCGGGCGAGCTGGTGTTCATGCTGATCGCCGGCCTGTTCAGCGCCGGTGCCGGCCTGGCGGGCTGGGCCTTGTATGGCGCGGGCATCATCGGCTACACGGTGTGGGGCATTTTCCACATCCTGATCATCTCGATTCAGGCATTTATCTTCATGGTGCTGACGATCGTCTACATCTCGATGGCACACGATCACCACTGATCCGCGCACCTCGAATTCTTCGCTTCATCCGTTTTGACTTCAGCTTGTATTTCTCAGGAGATCACCGTGGAACATCTCGTTCAGTTTGCACAAATCCAGGGCTTCACCGCTATCGCGCTCGGCCTGATCATCGGCTTCGGTGCGCTCGGTGCCTGTATCGGTATCGGCATCATGGGTTCGAAGTTCCTCGAAGCCGCCGCCCGTCAGCCTGAGCTGGTGCCGCTGCTGCAGGGCCGCATGTTCCTGCTGGCCGGCCTGATCGACGCGGCGTTCCTGATCGGTGTGGCGCTGGCGATGTACTTCGCCGTGGCCAACCCGCTGCTGGGTTCGGTGCTGTCGGCTGCTGGCGCGGGCCAGTAAGCAACGCTCTTCCGGTGGCGCCGTTGCGGCGCCACCGTGTTTCCGGCCTGGGCTGCATGAAGCCCGGGTCCGTTCCACTCCGTATTTACAGGTAACGCAGCGATGAATTTCAACGCGACCTTGATTGGCGAAATGCTTTCGTTCGCCATCCTGATCTGGTTCTGCGTCCACTTCATCTGGCCGCATATCACCAAGGCCATTGAAGACCGGCAAGTAAAGATCGCCGAAGGTCTGAGTGCGGCCGAGCGTGCGCACGCGGAGCTGAAAAGCGCCGACGTGAAAGTGCAGGCCGAGATCAAGGTGGCGCGTCAGCAGGCCTCCGAGATCATCGACAAGGCCCAGCAGCAGGCCAACCAGATCATCGACAAGGCCCGCGGTGATGCGGTTGCCGAGATCAACCGGCTGAAGGCCACCGCGCAGGACGACATCGCCTCGATGGCGCAGCGCGCCCGCGACCAGCTGCGCGAGCAGGTTGGTGCGTTGGCGGTGCAGGGGGCCAGCAAGATCGTGCAGCGCGAGGTTGATGCCTCGACGCACAAGGCCCTGCTCGACCAGCTCGCGGCCGAGATCTGACCATGGCGCAATCCGTCACTCTCGCCCGTCCCTACGCGCGTGCCGCTTTCGAAGTGGCGCGCGCGGCTGGCTCGCTGGGCGCGTGGTCGCAATCGCTGGCGTTTGCCGCAGCGGTGGCGGGCGACGCGCGCGTGAGCGGCCTCAGCAATGATCCGCGGGTACTGCCGTCGCAACTGGTGGCGCTGCATCTGCCGGCTGGCGTGGTGGTCGATGCGCCGTTCGGCCAGTTCCTGACCGAGATGGCCGAACAGCGTCGCCTGGGCTTGCTGCCCGAGGTGGCTGAATTGTTCGAGACGCTCAAGCGCGAGTCCGAGTCGCAGCTGCTGGTCAAGGTGACCAGCGCGATGGCACTGGACGCGGCGCAGGCGGAGCAGTTGAAGGCGTCGCTGAAGCGCCGCTTCCATCGCGAGATCGAACTGGAAACCTCGGTCGATGCCACGCTGCTGGCTGGCGCCATCATCGACACCGGCACGGAAGTGATCGACGGCTCGGCGCGCGGACGTCTCGCGCAGCTGGCCGGCGCGCTGGGTTGAATAGACGCGAAGTCCGTTTCGCGAAGGGCAAAAACTGGCCATTCATGGCCGGAAAAATTGATTAAACGCGAAGTCTGTTTCGCGGAGAGCACAACCGGTCATGCATGACCGGACGCTTCGAAAAAGCATTCAAAATCCGGGATAGGCAACCATGTCCAGTACAACACTGAATCCGTCCGAGATCAGCGAACTGATCAAGAGCCGCATTGAGCAGTTCAAGCTCGGCGCCGAAGCACGCAACGAAGGCACGATCATCAGCGTGTCCGACGGCATCGTGCGCATCCACGGCCTGGCCGACGCGATGCAGGGCGAAATGATCGAGCTGCCGGGCAACGCGTTCGCGCTGGCGCTGAACCTGGAGCGCGACTCGGTCGGCGCCGTGGTGCTGGGCGAATACCAGCACCTGCGCGAAGGCGACACCGCCAAGACCACCGGCCGCATCCTCGAAGTGCCGGTTGGCCCGGAGCTGCTTGGCCGCGTCGTCGACGCGCTGGGCAACCCGATCGACGGCAAGGGTCCGATCAACGCCAAGCTCACCGCCGAAGTCGAGAAGGTCGCGCCCGGCGTGATCTGGCGCAAATCGGTCGACCAGCCGCTGCAGACGGGCTACAAGTCGATCGACGCGATGATCCCGGTTGGCCGTGGCCAGCGCGAGCTGATCATCGGCGACCGCCAGACCGGCAAGACCGCGGTGGCGATCGACGCGATCATCGCGCAGAAGGGTTCGGGCGTTAAGTGCATCTACGTGGCGATCGGCCAGAAGCGTTCGTCGGTGGCCAACGTGGTGCGCAAGCTGGAAGCGCACGGCGCGCTGGCGCACACCATCGTGGTGGTGGCCTCGGCCTCCGAGTCGGCCGCGCTGCAGTACGTGGCGCCGTATGCCGGTTGCGCGATGGGCGAGTACTTCCGCGATCGCGGCGAAGACGCGCTGATCGTGTACGACGATCTGTCCAAGCAGGCGGTGGCGTATCGCCAGATCTCGTTGCTGCTGAAGCGTCCGCCGGGCCGTGAGGCGTATCCGGGCGACGTGTTTTATCTCCACTCGCGTCTGCTCGAGCGCGCCTCGCGCGTGTCCGAAGCCTACGTCGAGAAATTCACCAACGGCGAAGTGAAGGGCAAGACCGGCTCGCTGACCGCGCTGCCGATCATCGAAACCCAGGGCGGCGACGTTTCGGCGTTCGTGCCGACCAACGTGATCTCGATCACCGACGGTCAGATCTTCCTGGAAACCGACCTGTTCAACGCCGGTATCCGTCCCGCCGTGAACGCCGGTATCTCGGTGTCCCGCGTCGGCGGCGCCGCCCAGACCAAGATCGTGAAGAAGCTGTCCGGCGGCGTGAAGCTGGCGCTGGCGCAGTACCGCGAGCTGGCCGCCTTCGCGCAGTTCGCCTCGGACCTCGACCCGGCCACCCGCGCCCAGCTGGACCGTGGCCAGCGCGTGGTCGAGCTGATGAAGCAGGGCCAGTACGCGCCGCTGTCGATCGCCGAGCTGGCCTTGTCGGTGTACGCAGCCGAGAAGGGCTACCTGGACGACCTGCCGGTCGCCAAGGTGCTGCCGTTCGAGAAAGGCCTGCACGCCTTCATGCACCAGAACCACGCCGACCTGATGAATACCATCGTCGCCACCGGCAACTGGGACAAGGACATCGAAGCCACCTTCAAGGCCTCGCTGGACGAGTACAAGAAAACCGGTAGTTGGTGAGAGAAGCCGGGAATAGGGAATCGGGAATAGGGAATCGGAAGAGCAACGGCGCGGCGCGCTTCGCTTTGAACCATTCCCGATTCCCCATTCCCGATTCCCACGAAGTGAGCAAAGCGAGCGAGTAAAGCATGGCCAGCGGACGCGAAATCAAAACCAAGATCAAGAGCACGCAGAACATGCGCAAGGTGACGCGCGCGCTCGAAATGGTCTCGGCTGCCAAGATCCGCCGCGCGCAGGACCTGATGAAGGCCTCGCGCCCGTATGCCCGCGCCATGCGCAAGGTGATCGCGCACGTGGCCCAGGCCAGCACGGATTTCAGCCATCCGTTCCTGACCGAGCGCAACAACGTGGCGCGGGTCGGCTACATCGTGGTGTCGACCGATCGCGGCCTGTGCGGCGGCCTCAACTCCAACCTGTTCCGCCGCCTGTTGCCGGCGATTGCCGACTGGCAGAAGCAGGGCGTGCAGGTGGACGTGGTGGCGGTCGGGCAGAAGGCGGTGGCGTTTTTCCGTCGCATCAAGGGCGTCAACCTGATCGGCAGCGTGACCCATCTGGGCGAGAAGCCGAAGCTGGAACAGCTGGTGGGCGTGATCAAGGTGATGATGGACGCGTACAAGGCCAACGGGCTGGACCGCGTGTTCCTGGCCTACAACGACTTCGTCAACACGATGGTGCAGAAGCCGACGATCGATGCGCTGTTGCCGCTGCCGCTGGTGGCCGCGGAGATGGAGGCACACCAGGAGGCCGGTGAATCGGCCTACGCCGGTGTGAAGCTGGAAGCGACCAACGACTGGGACTACCTGTACGAGCCCGACGCGCAAACCGTGCTGGAGCACGTGCTGGGACGCTATATCGAGTCGGTGGTGTACCAGTCGGCGCTGGAGAACCTGGCCAGCGAGCACGCCGCGCGCATGGTGGCCATGAAGGCCGCGTCGGACAACGCGAACAAGGTGATCGACGAACTGACGCTGGTCTACAACAAGGCACGCCAGGCCGCGATCACGCAGGAAATCTCGGAAATCGTCGGCGGCGCGGCGGCTGTATAAGTGCGATCGTCCGTGATCGCAAAGCAAGATCAAAAAGCGGCCATCCATGGCCGCACTCCTAGTAAGAGCGACGCATCATCGGCGCTTTGTAAAGAACCTCAAGAGTTACATCCGGAGCTATCAGCATGAGCCAGGGCAAAGTTGTTCAGATCATCGGCGCGGTCGTCGACGTGGAATTCCCGCGTGACCAGGTGCCGCAGGTGTACGACGCACTGAAAATCGACGGCACCGACATCACGCTGGAAGTGCAGCAGCAGCTCGGCGACGGCATCGTGCGTACCATCGCGCTGGGTTCCACCGAAGGCCTGAAGCGCGGCCTGCAGGCGCGCAACACCGGCGAAGGCATCAAGGTGCCGGTCGGCAAGGCCACGCTGGGCCGCATCATGGACGTGCTCGGCAACCCGATCGACGAAGTCGGTCCGATCGATGCCGAGGATCAGTGGGTCATCCACCGCGAAGCGCCGACGTACGACGAGCAGGCCGCCGCGAACGACCTGCTGGAAACCGGCATCAAGGTGATCGATCTGGTCTGCCCGTTCGCCAAGGGCGGCAAGGTCGGCCTGTTCGGCGGCGCCGGCGTCGGCAAGACCGTGAACATGCTGGAGCTGATCAACAACATCGCCACCCAGCACGCCGGTCTGTCGGTGTTCGCCGGCGTGGGCGAGCGCACCCGCGAAGGCAACGACTTCTACCACGAGATGCAGGAAGCAGGCGTCGTGAAAATCGACAACCTGCCCGAGTCGAAAGTGGCGATGGTCTACGGCCAGATGAACGAGCCGCCGGGCAACCGCCTGCGCGTGGCGCTGACCGGCCTGACCATGGCGGAATACTTCCGCGACGAGAAGGACGAGAACGGCAAGGGCAAGGACGTACTGTTCTTCGTCGACAACATCTACCGCTACACGCTGGCCGGTACCGAAGTGTCCGCGCTGCTGGGCCGCATGCCGTCCGCGGTGGGCTACCAGCCGACCCTGGCCGACGAGATGGGCGTGCTGCAGGAGCGCATCACCTCGACCAAGACCGGCTCGATCACCTCGATCCAGGCCGTGTACGTGCCCGCGGATGACTACACCGATCCGTCGCCGGCCACCACCTTCGCGCATCTGGATTCGACCGTGGCGCTGTCGCGCGACATCGCCAGCCTGGGCATCTACCCGGCGGTGGATCCGCTGGCCTCGACCAGCCGCCAGCTCGATCCGCTGGTGATCGGTCAGGAGCACTACGATGTGGCCCGCCGCGTGCAGGGCACGCTGCAGCGCTACAAGGAGCTGAAGGACATCATCGCGATTCTCGGCATGGACGAGCTCTCCGAGGAAGACAAGCAGGCCGTGTCGCGTGCGCGCAAATGCGAGCGCTTCTTCTCGCAGCCGTTCCACGTGGCCGAAGTGTTCACCGGCTCGCCGGGCAAGTACGTGTCGCTGGCCGAAACCATCCGCGGCTTCAAGATGATCGTCGACGGCGACGTCGACCACATCCCCGAGCAGGCGTTCTACATGGTCGGCGGCATCGACGACGCAATCAAGAAAGCCGAGGAAATGGGCGCGAAGAAGGCGGCGTAAGCCGCCTTCCGGGAATCGGGAATGGAGAATCGGGAATCGGTAAAGGCAACAACGCCGGTTCGCCCCCGCTCCTGACTATTCCCGATTCCCGATTCCCCATTCCCGTCGAGCAAAGCGAGACAAAGAAATGACTCAAACCATTCGCGTCGACATCGTCAGTGCCGAAGCCGAGATTTTCTCCGGCGACGCGACGATGGTCGTGGCCACCGGCGAGCTGGGCGAGCTGGGCATCACGCCGCGCCACGCGCCGCTGATCACCCGCCTCAAGCCCGGCCACGTCGATGTGCTGTTGGCCGGTGGCGAACGGCAGCAGTTCTATGTTTCCGGCGGCATGCTGGAAGTGCAGCCACAGGTCGTCACCGTGCTGGCTGACACCGCCGCGCGTGCCAGCGACCTGGACGAGGCGTCCGCGTTGCGCGCCAAGCAGGAGGCCGAAGCCGCCCTGGCCAATCGCACCGAGGCGCTGGATGTCGCCGAGGCGCAGACCAAGCTGGCCGAGGCGATGGCCCAGTTGCAGGCGCTCGAGCGTCTGCGCAAGACCCTCAAGCACTGATTTCCGGTCCATCGGAAAGCCACGAAGCGCCGGCCTTGTGCCGGCGTTTTCGTGTGGGCACCATGCAGCTTTGGCCGCAGGGAAGGACGCCGATGATGAAACGGGCAACCATGGTGCGCATCGGCTTCCGCAGCCTGCTGGTATGGCTGGCCGGTTGCGTGACCACCAAGCCGCTACCGACACCCCCGGCCACCGGCGAAGCCTCCTGGCATGAGGTGGCCGAGCCCGGCACGGAGCACTACCAGCTGGCGATGGGCGAAGTGTCCAGCGGCGCCACGCCATTCAAGCGCGTAACCCCCACCTACCCGGCCAGCCTGCTCGGCACCTGCCCGCCGCCGCAGGACGTGCAGGCCATGCTGATCGTGGATGACAAGGGAGCGGTGAGCGAGGTGCGCGTGGCAGGCGAGGCGCAGGCTGATGCCGGCCGCCGTGCGTTCATCGCTGCCGTACGTGCTGCCGCGCTGCAGTGGGAATTCAACCCGCTGACCATCGACCGCTGGGCGGCCGATGCCGAGGGCGAGAGCCATGTGGTGGAAAGCGAGACCAAGCCGTTCAGTCTCGACTACGTATTCCACTTCGAATGCCACGCCGGCAAGGCGGCGGTATCGACAGCGCCGACGAAGTCCTGAAACTGCTTCTGTGGGAGCGACTTCAGTCGCGATGCTTCTGCCCTGGAGCCCCAAAGAAAGAGCATCGCGACTGAAGTCGCTCCCACAAAGGAAGTAGTGAAGACCCCGCTCCGCCTTGTGTCAGCGGATCTTGCCCAGGATGCCTTCGAGCTCGTCGTTGCTGTGGTAGTGGATCACCAGCTTGCCGCGGCCGCCGCGGCCTTGCGCCAGTTCCACCCGCGCGGCCAGGCGCTCGCCCAGTTCGCGTTCCAGGTCGGCGACGTTGGGGTCGCGGGACGGGCTGTTCTTCGCCTTGCCCTTCGGCTCGGTCTGCGCGCGGCGCGCGGCCTCCTCCAGCTCGCGTACCGTCCAGCCGTTGCGCGAGGCTTCCAGTGCCAGCGCTTCGGCATCGCGCTCGGGCAGGGTCAGCAGGCAGCGGGCGTGGCCCATTTCCAGCTTGCCCTCGTCCAGCAGTTTCTTGATCGAGGCGGGCAATTCGGTGAGCCGCAGCAGGTTGGAGACCGCGGCGCGCGAGCGGCCCACGGCATCGGCGGCTTGCTGGTGGGTGAGGTCGAAATCGTCGATCAGCCGCTTCAGCGCGTCGGCCTCTTCCAGCGGGGTGAGATCCTCGCGCTGGATGTTCTCGATCAGTGCCATCGCGGGCACGGATTCTTCCGGTACGCGCTTTACCAGCGCGGGCAGTTCGGCCAATTGCGCGCGTTGCGCCGCACGCCAGCGCCGCTCACCGGCGATCAGCTCGTAGCTGTTCTTGCCCAGCGCCCGCACCACCACCGGCTGGATCAGGCCTTGGGCCTTGATCGAGGCGGCCAATTCCTCCAGCGCCTCTTCGTTCCAGTGTCGCCGCGGCTGGTATTTGCCGGGCTGGATCTGCTGGATCGGCAGCACGCGCAGCTCGCCTTCCTGTTCGGTCAGCGGCGGGGTGTCCGGGCCGTCGCCGCCGAGCAGGGCGTCGAGCCCGCGTCCAAGCCCACGTTTTTTTGCAGCGGCCATGCTTATTCCTGGTGAATGCCGGCGACGGCGTCATGCGTTACCGGGTGTTCGTGATCATGCGTGGCGGCATCGGCTGCCGCGCCGGCAGCGGCCTGATTGCGTTCGCGCCGGATCATCTCGCCGGCCAGGCCGACATAGGCGATCGCGCCACGCGAGCTGCGGTCGTACAGATGAATCGGCTGGCCGTGGCTGGGTGCTTCGGCCAGGCGCACGTTGCGCGGGATGATCGAGCGCAGCACCTTGTCGCCGAAATGCTGGGTGAGCTGGGCGGAAACCTCGTTGCCCAGGTTGTTGCGCACGTCGTACATGGTGCGCAGCAGGCCTTCCACTTCCAGCGTGGGGTTCAGGCGCTGGCGCACCGCCTTGATGGTTTCGAGCAGGCTGGACAGGCCTTCCAGCGCGAAATACTCGCATTGCACCGGAATCAGTACGCCATTGGCGGCGGTCAACGCATTCAAGGTCAGCAGGTTCAGCGAGGGCGGGCAGTCGATCAGGATGGTGTCGTAGTCGCCGGTCACCTTGGCCAGTTGTTCCTTCAACCGGTGCTCGCGCGCCAACGCGTCCATCAGCTTCAGCTCGGCGGCGGTGAGGTCGCCGTTGCCGGGCAGCAGGTCGTAATGCGCGTCGGTGGCCACGATCGCTTCGGCGACGGTGGCCTCTTCCAGCAACACGTCGCAGCCGTTGGGGCGGTGGTCGCGCTTGCTGATCCCCGACGCCATCGTGGCGTTGCCCTGCGGGTCCAGGTCCACCAGCAATACCTTGCGTTTCGCGGCGGCCAATGCCGCAGCGAGGTTGACTGCCGTGGTGGTCTTGCCGACGCCGCCCTTCTGGTTGGCGACAGCGATGATGCGGGCCATGGATGGTAGCTACCGTGCGCGGGAACCCCTAGTGTAATGCGTCGCCCAGCCCCGCGCTGTCCGTCACCTGGCGGATGTGCGCCCGATCACCAGCAGGTGGCGTTCGGCGGGCAGGCCAGGCACAGCCAGTTCATGCGTGCTGCGAACGGCGAAGCCGGGCGGGATGCCGGGCAGTTCGTCGTCGGGGCGCTTGCCCTTCATCGCCAGCCAGATGCCGTCCGGCGCCAGCAACTGGCCGCCCCAGCCCAGCATGTCGGCGAGGCTGGCGAAGGCGCGCGCGGTCACGCAGTCATACTGGCCCTCGACGTCTTCCACCCGTGATTGCAGTGCGCGCACCCCATCGAGCTTGAGCGCGCGGATCGCCTCGCGCAGGAAGCGCACCTTCTTGCCGTTGGAGTCCACCAGCAGGATCTCGCGCCCCGGCGCGGCAATCGCCAGCACGATCCCCGGCAGTCCCGGGCCGGTGCCCAGGTCGGCCAGGGTGGCGCCTTGCACATAGGGCAGGATCGCCAGCGAATCGAGCAGGTGGCGGGTGACCATTTCCGCCGGATCGCGCACGGCGGTGAGGTTGTAGGTGGCGTTCCAGCGCTCCAGCAGCGCTTGGTAATCCAGCAGCCGTGAAACCGCGTCGGCCGGCAGTTGCAAACCCAGTTGATCGATGCCCTGTTCGAGCCGTGCCTGCAAGGCGTCGCGCGCTGCCATGGTGATTCCTGAAACGAGGGTGGTAGGAGCGACTTCAGTCGCGATCGCGCACGGTGGTGGCGGTCGGGTCGCTGCGGTGCCGCGGCAGTATCCCGTTCACGCAGCACGGATGCCAGCGCGTCGCCCAACAAAAACCCGCCGGACGGCGGGTCGGTTCGCGCTGGGTGCCTGGTGTGATCAAGCCAGGTCGAGATCCACCCGCGTGACCATCATGCCGCGTTCGCGCAACGCGCTGTTCAACGCCTGCTTCATCCGCGTACCCATTACGCGGCGGTCGGCGGCTTCACCGGCCAGCGGCTCGTCGTGCATGGCGGCGATGGCCCCGCGGCGGATCAACTGGTCGACCTGATCGATCACCGCGTCGGCGCGCTCAGGTTCCAGCACCTGCCAATACACGGTGCCGCGGACGTCATGGGTGTTGTCGGCCATCGACTCTTCCAGCCGCAGCACCTGGCCGGCGAGGTTGATCTTGTGCGCCACGCGCTCCAGCAGCGGCATCACCATGTGCACGCCCGGCTGCAGCAGCCGCGCCGGCTTCCCGAGCCGATGCAGGCTGTAGACCTGTCCGGCGGGCACATGCTTGATCGCGCTGGCGAGCAGTGCCAGTGCGGACCCCAGAACCATGACCGAAATGAGCGTGTTCATCTTTTTAAAACAGCCACTTGGCTGTTATTTCCTCGTCCAGTACAACAACTTAAGGGTACAGGCGGACCTGGTGTGAAATATTAACGGACATTTAACCCGAGAGCCAGACCGAAACAAGGCCTGTAGCCAACGGCGCCCCTTTTCATCCCTCATCCGGCTCGTTTTTCGTAGAAACGCTTACTTAACGCTTCGGCCGGCGCCCGGAGATCTTTAGCCGATGCTTGACGCTTGGCGATCTTTTGTGTCACCGCACGTCAATCGCGCATCGGATTTCGCTCGCCACGGGCGTGGCGCGCTGCCGCCACCCGTTTGAAGCAAGAAAAGTGCCCGCCGTGGCCGGCGTGCGGCAGGTGAAGTAAGGTAACGGCCCGCGACACAGAGGCAGCGAGCACGTGACAGGCGAGAGGCAGCAGGGTGATCAGGCCACGGTCGTCGTGGTCATGGGCGTATCCGGTTCGGGCAAGACCACCATGGCCCGGGAGCTGGCGCAGAAGCTGGGCTGGGCGTTCCTCGAGGGAGACAGCGTGCATCCGCCGGCGAACGTCGCAAAGATGAGCGCGGGCACGCCGCTGAACGACGAGGATCGCTGGCCGTGGCTGCAGGCGATCGCCGAATGGATGTCGCAGCGGCTGCAACGCGGTGAAAGCGCCGTCGTGGCGTGCTCGGCACTGCGCCGCGTCTACCGCGACTGCTTGCGCCAGGCCGGCGCCGGCGTGCGTTTCGCCTACCTGCACGTACCCCACGACGAGCTGGCCCGGCGCATGCGCAGCCGCAACCACTTCATGCCGCCATCGCTGCTGGACAGCCAACTGGCCACGCTGGAAGAACCGGGCGCGGACGAGGATGCTTTGCGGGTCAGCGAGGAACACGGCGTGGAGGCAAGTCTGGCCGCCATTATCGACTGGGCCTGCCGTCCGTCCGCCCATACGAGTGCACCGGCGGAAGAACGATAAACCGGTTTGCCGGCGCACCCCTCGATGCGAGGTGATGGCGCCGGCAGGGTTCGCCTCAGAACTTGCCGGCGCGGAAGTCGGCGATGGCTTCCTGGATCTGCTCGGGTGTATTCATCACGAACGGTCCGTAGCGCGCGACGCGTTCGTTGAGCGGTTTGCCGGCGACCACCAGCAGGCGTGAGGGTTGCGCGCCGCCGGTCAGTTGCAGCGTGTCGCCGTCGGACAGCACGCCCAGCTCGCTGCGCTGCAGCCGTTCGCCGCCAACGATGGCTGATTCGCCGTCGAACACATAGGCGAAACCGTGGTGGCCGGCGGGCAAGTCCAGCGCCAGCTGTGCGCCCGGTTGCAGCGCGATGTCGAGATAGATCGGTGCGGTGACCACGCCTTCGACCGGGCCGGTGGCGCCGGCCAGTTCGCCGGCGATCACCTTGACCTCGACGCCCTCGGCCGGGTGCACCACCGGGATCCGTTCGGGGCCGATGTCCTGGTAACGCGGGGCCGTCATCTTGTCGCTGGCCGGCAGGTTCACCCAGAGCTGGAAACCCCACATCAGGCCGTTCTCCTGCTGCGGCATTTCCGAATGCAGGATGCCGCGACCGGCCGTCATCCACTGCACGCTGCCGGGCGTGAGGTCGCCCCTGTTGCCGTGGTTGTCGTGATGCTGCATGCGGCCAGCCAGCATGTAGGTGACGGTTTCGAAGCCGCGATGCGGATGCTCGGGGAAGCCGGCGATGTAGTCGTCGGCACTGTCGGAACGGAATTCGTCCAGCAGCAGGAACGGGTCGAGCATGTCCAGTCCGGGCTGGCCGATGATGCGTTTGAGCTTCACGCCGGCGCCGTCTGAAGTATCGGTGCCGCGGATGCGGTGGGTGATGTGGCGGTCGCTCATGGCTTGCTCCGGTAAAGGGTGGGATTGCCCGCCAAGATGGCCCCGTTCGGCCGCTTATCCAAGCATCGGCGCGGGAACGGATTGTTCCCGGGGTGCAACGCTGAGGTCATTCCAGCCAGCGAAACGCACGGGCCAGCTCGGTCGCCGCGTTTTCCAGATAGCAGCGGCCATGGGCAAGGATCACCCGTTGCGGTTGCCATGCCCGCATGCGTGCAAGCGATGCGCGGGCCTGGGCCTTGTGCCCGGCGTAGGTCAAGCGCAGGTCCAGCGGTGCCTTGCCGTCGGGATCGATCACGCCGCCGAGCCGCGCCATCCAGCGCATCGCTGTCGGCAGTTTTTCGGCCTCGAAGTTCTCGATCAGGTCAGCCAGGATCAGCGTGGCGCTGGCGCGGTGCAGAAACACGATTTCCTGCATCGCCCGGCTGCCACGAAAGTGCAACTGGTCGATCGTGGCAGCCCAGTCCGGTGGCGGCGCATCGTCGAGGTCGGCATCGAAGTGCACCTCGATGTGTTGGCAGGCGGCGCGCTCGCGCACGCCGGGCGAGGCCCACGCGTGCGCCTGCGGGTAGCGCTGTTTCCACGCGGCGATGTGCGCGTAATGCAGCAGGTTCGGCGACACCAGGTGGCGCACCGGGCCGAGCGCGTCGATGGCCGCGAACAAGGCCTGATCCGGCGCGATCGGGGAATGGCACCACAGCTCGCCATCGGCCAGTTGAACCAGCGTCATGCGGGTGGGGAACGGCGCGCGCATGCCGAATGCAGCCATGTACACGAGCGGGCCATCGGCGATCCATATCCCGGCCGCCACCGGTTTGAGGATATTCAGCGGTGTGTACAGGCCCATTGCCGACATGGATCACCTCGCCAGATTCCCGTCCCCGCAATGTTCTGTCAGTGCACCCAGTGACCGCTGCGCTGGCGCGGCGGCGAGTGGTCGTCGTCGTTGCCCGGGCGCTGCTGCAGCACCATCGTCTCCACCTCGGCCTCGGTGGCCGGCTTGGCTTGCCAGTACTGGTTGACCGCCACCAGCACGGCAGCCACCTGTGCCAGGCATTCGTCGTATTCGTCGTCGCTGAGTTTCTCGAACTCGGCGTCGGCGCTGAGCACGCCTTCGTCGACCGCCAGCGCCATCACCGGCCCCAGCAGTTCCATCAGTTGCGGGTCTTCGCTGAGGCGGCTTTCCCACAGGCCGGCACGCAGGTCGATACCGCGGCTGAAGCCTTCGCACCAGCCCGCGGCGGACAGCATCATGCCGGTTTCCAGTTCCACCTCACCCAGGATCGGCTCGTACGCATCCACGTCGAGCTCGGCGCTGATCGAGTCGTTGAGCTTGGCCAGCAACGCCAGCACGCGGTTGCCCTCAGCCTCGTCGGCGAAGGGTTCGTGCAGCACTTCGGGCAGCCACTCCTCCGGCAGCACCAGCAGGGGGCCGACCGCCAGCGCGCTGAGCAGGCCATGCACGCCGTCGAGCAGCAGGTCGTCCGCGCCCGTGTGGGCGCGCAGGTAGCGGTCCAGTTCATCCAGTTCGCTGTCGTCCAGCGAGCTGGGCCATTCACTCTTGGCAGTCATCTCAAAACCTGTTCGTGGTCGCATCGCGCCCGTTGCGGGCAGCACGGGCGGCAGGGAAAGTGTACGTCGGTGCCGGATGATCGCCGGATGACGAGGCAGGCGGACGCGTTCACCGGCATGCCTCCAGATCGAGCTCGAGCATCACCGGGGTGTGATCGGAGGGCCGCTCCCAGCGTCGTGGTTCGCGGTCGATGGTGGCGGCGCGGGCGACGGATTTGAGGGCTTCGCCGATCAGGATCAGGTCGATGCGCAGGCCCAAATTTCGGCGGAACGCGGCCTGGCGGTAATCCCACCAGCTGTAGTGGCCGGGTTCGGATTCGAACAGGCGGAAGCTGTCGTGCAGGCCCAGGTCGGTGATGGCCTTCAGGCCCGCCCGCTCCGGCGGTGAGCACAGGATGTCCTCGCCCCATGCCGCCGCGTCGTAGACGTCGCGGTCGTCCGGGCAGATGTTGAAATCGCCCAGCACGACCAATCGTGGATGACGGGTCAGTTCGTCGGCCAGGAAGTCGCGCACCCGCGCCAGCCAGTCCAGCTTGTACGCGTATTTCGGGTCGCCCACTGCCTTGCCGTTGACGACGTACAGGTTCACCACGCGCAACCCGCCCACGCTGGCAGCCAGGATGCGCCGCTGCGGGTCGTCCAGGCCGGGGATGTCGGTGACGATGTCGCGCGGCTCGTCGCGGGCCAGGATGGCCACGCCGTTATAGGTTTTCTGGCCGGAAAACACCGCCTGATACCCGGCAGCCGCCAGCTCGTCGACGGGAAACTTCGCGTCTTCCAGCTTGGTTTCCTGCAGCGCCACCACGTCGGGCTGCGCATCGGCCAGCCACTGGGTCAGGTGCGGCAGCCGTACCTTCAGTGAGTTGACGTTCCACGAGGCAATTTTCATTCAGCCATTGTAGGCGATGAACGGATGGAAACCGGAGGAAACGGCGCCGTCAGGCGGTTTGGCAGGCTTGTCGGGCGGCGTGTTCCAGTGGTGCCAACGAGGCGCAAAACCCACGGGAAACTATATTCACCAAAAGCTTGCATTCCAGTGTATGCTGGCGAGGCAGGGGTTTGGGGCAACCCAGAGTGCCTGCTTCTATTGCGGTCAAGTGCATTTCGCTCCAAGCCGCAAACCATCAATGCTTCAAAGGTAATGTTACATGTCGGATCGTCAGAGCGGTACAGTCAAGTGGTTCAACGACGCCAAAGGTTTTGGCTTCATCACCCCGGAAAGCGGTGACGACCTGTTCGTGCATTTCCGCGCGATCCAGGGCACGGGCTTCAAGTCCCTGCAGGAAGGCCAGCGCGTCACGTTCGTCGTCACCAAGGGCCAGAAAGGCCTGCAGGCTGAGGAAGTCCAGGTTGCCTGAGTCCAGCCGGACTTGAGCGATCTTTGAAAAGCCCGCTTCGGCGGGCTTTTTTTATGGCTGTCGTACCGCGCGCACGCTCACGCGTCGGACTTGGCGCCCGCGTCGTACCGCTGCTGATTGGCGGTCACTTCCTCCATGTGGGTCTCGGCCCAGACCCGCAAGGCATCCAGCGTGGCGGCGAGTGTCTGGCCCAGGGGCGTGATCGCGTACTCGACCGTGACCGGCACGGTTGCGAAGGCCTTGCGGCTGACCAGTCCATCGCGTTCCAGGCTCTTGAGCGTCTGCGAGAGCATCTTCTGGGAAATGCCCTCAACCGCCCGGCGCAACCGGTTGAAGCGGATCGGGCCCTCGATCAGCAGCCCCAGCACCAGCACCGCCCATTTGTCGGCAACGCGATCCAGCACCTTGCGCGTGGGACAGTTGGACGAATACGGGTTGGCGATATTCATGGTGGTTTCCTTGAGGTAACCAGGTAAGGTGCAGGTTCCTTATTTACACCAGTATACGTTCTGGAGCCTAATTACCAAAAGAAACCACCAAGGAAATCAACATGCACGTCGCGCTTATCGGTGCCTCCGGCAATGCCGGATCACGCATTCTTGCCGAGCTGGTCCAACGCGGGCACACGGTCACCGCCATCGTGCGTGACCCGGCCCGGGTACCGGTGTTGTCTGGAGTCGAGGCAAGTGCGGGGGATGTCGCCGATGCGACGGGTCTCGCGGCGCTTCTGGCCGGTCACGATGCGGTCGTCAGCGCCGTGCCCTTTGCCACCACCGATGCCGCCAGGCTGATCGCAACCGTGCGCGCCGCCGGCGTGCCGCGTTACCTCGTGGTCGGTGGTGCGGGCAGCCTTGAGGTCGCCCTGGGTGACTTCCCGTTGGGCTTGCTGCTGATCGACGCGCCGAATTTCCCCGAGGCCTACAAGCCGGAGGCAGCGGCTGGATGCGTTTTCCTCGATCTGCTGCGCGCGGAGGAACAGCTGGACTGGACGTTCCTGTCGCCGTCGGCGATGTTCATCCCCGGCGAGCGGACCGGCACGTTCCGACTCGGCACCGATCTGCTGCTGTCGAACGAGAGCGGCAGCAGCATCTCCTTCGAGGATTTCGCCATTGCCCTCGTGGATGAACTGGAAAAGCCGACGCATTCGCGCGCCCGCTTCACCATCGGTTATTGAGCACCCGCACGGCTTGCCCACGCGCTCGGGCAAGCCGGCTGAAGCAGGATCAGGCCAACCCGTGACTGCGTAGCAAGGCCTCGGGTTCGGGCTTGCGGCCGCGGAACGCGATGAAGCTTTCCAGCGCCGGGCGGCTGGCACCGACCGCCAGGAATTCCTTGCGGAAACGTTCGCCGGTGGCCCGGTCGATCACCTCGCCGCTCTCGCCTGCGCGTTCCTCGAACTCGCCGAACGCGTCGGTGCTCAACAGCTCCGCCCACAGGTAGCTGTAGTAACCGGCCGCGTAACCGCCGGCGAAGATGTGGCTGAAGCCGTGCGGAAAGCGCTGCCACGCCGGCGGATGCAGGACGGCCACTTCCTTGCGCACCTGCTCCAGCACGGCCAGCGGCCGGGCGCCGGCGGCGGGGTCGTATTCCAGGTGCAGCAGGAAGTCGAACAGCGCGAATTCCAGCTGCCGCACCAGGAACAAACCGGCGTGGAAATGGCGGGCGGCCAGCATGCGTTCGAACAGTTCGTGCGGCAGCTTTTCGCCGGTCTCGTAGTGTTTCGCGAACAGATCCAGCGCCTGCCGGTTCCAGCCGAAGTTCTCCATGAACTGGCTGGGCAGTTCGACCGCGTCCCACTCCACGCCGTCGATGCCGCCGATCGACGGCAGCGTGATCTCGGTCAGCAAGTGGTGCAGGCCGTGGCCGAATTCATGGAACAGGGTGAGCACGTCGTCGTGGATGAGCAGCGCCGGCTTGTCGCCGGTGGGAGGGGCGAAGTTGCAGGTGAGGAAGGCCACTGGCAACTGCATGTGCTCGCCATCGTCGAAGCGGGCGCGACACACGTCCATCCAGGCGCCGCCGCGCTTGCCGTTGCGTGCGTACAGGTCGACGTAGGCGCCGGCGAAAATGCGGCCGGCCGCATCGCGCACGTCGTAATAGCGCACGTCGGGATGCCACACGTCGACGTCGTCGCGCTGCGCCAGCGTGATGCCGTAGAGCTTGCCGGTAAGCGCGAACAATCCGTCGATGACGGCGGGCAGCGGGAAGTAGGGTTTCAGCTGCTCCTCGTCCAGCGCGTATTGCTGCTGGCGCAGTTTCTCGGAGGCGTAGCCCACGTCCCACGGTTCGAGGTTGTCCAGCTGCAACTCGTCATGGGCGAACGCGCGCAGCGTGGCCAGCTCCTGCTGGGCCACGGGTTTTGCGCGGGTGGCCAGGTCGTGCAGGAATTCCATCACCTCGGTGGGCGAGCCGGCCATCTTGGTCGCCAGCGATTCCTCCGCCGCATTGGCGAAACCCAGCAGCTGCGCCGCCTCGTGGCGCAGCGCCATGATCTTCTCGATGCGCGCGCTGTTGTCGAACTTGCCCGCGTTCGGGCCCTGGTCGGAGGCGCGGGTCTGGTAGGCCCAGTACACCCGCTCGCGCAGTGCGCGGTTGTCGGCGTAGCTCAGGACGGCCTGCACGCTGGGTTGTTTCAGCGTCACCAGATAACCGTCCAGATCCCGGTCCTGCGCGTACTGGCGCAACACCGCGCGGCCGGATTCGGGGATGCCGGCCAGGTCGCGCTCGTCGGTGATCTGTTCGTACCATGCCTCGCTGGCGTCGAGCACCGCATTCGAAAATTCGGTGGACAGTTTGCTCAGTTCCACTCCGATCTCGCGAAAGCGCGAACGCGCCGGCTCCTCCAGCGCAATGCCGGAAAGCCGGAAGTCGCGCAATGAATGTTCCACCAAGGCGCGCTGCGGGCGCGGCAGCGTGGCGAAATCCGGCGCGTCGGCCAACGCCTGCACCGCGGCGAACAACGGGCGGTTCTGGCCCAGCTCCATCGCGTAGTCGGTGAGCTTCTCCTCCGCCGGCCCGTACACCTCGCGCAAGGCTTCGCTGTCGGCCACCGAATGCAGGTGGGAAACCGGCGCCCAGGCGCGTACCAGGCGCTGTTCCAGCCGCTCCTGGGTCAGCATCACGGTGGCGAAATCGCGCGGCGCGTCGGGTGCGACGAGGGCGTCGATGCCGGCGCGGTAATCGGCCAGGATCGCGTCGATCGCCGGCTCCACGTGTTCGGGTCGAATCTGCGAGAACGCCGGCAAGGTGTCGTCGGCAAGCAGGGGGTTGTCGTGGCTCATGAACGCTCCTTTTCAGGCACCCAGCGTGGCGACCGCGCGGGGCGAAATCAAGCGTGGCGGCGTGACGAAGGCTGCAGCGACGCACGCCGCTAGAATGGACCGATGAACTCCCTGCGCAGCTTCAAGGGCATCGCGCCCGTCCTCGGTGATCGTGTGTACGTCGACCCCGCCGCCAGCGTGATCGGCGACGTGGTACTGGGCGACGACGTATCGATCTGGCCCGGCGCGGTGCTGCGCGGCGACGTCAACCACATCCGCGTGGGCGCGCGCACCAGCATCCAGGACGGCAGCATCGTGCACGTCGCCCACGCCGGCCCGTACGGCCCCGGCTTTCCCTGCCTGATCGGTGAGGGCGTCACCATCGGCCATGCCGCCGCGGTGCACGCCTGCACCATCGGCGACTACTGCCTGATCGGCATGCACGCCAGCGTGATGGATGGCGCGGTGGTGAAGAAGTACGGCTTCGTGGGCGCCGGCGCGCTGGTGCCGCCGGGCAAGGTGGTGGGCGAGCGCGAGTTGTGGCTGGGCAACCCGGCGCGTTTCGTACGGCTGCTCAGCGATGCGCAGGTCGAGCAGCTGCACTATTCGGCCGACCACTACGTGCGGCTGAAAGACGTCTATCTGGCTGCCGGGTAGCGTGGGTGTGATCGTTTCCCGCGGTGGCGGCTTCAGCGTCGGCGGGCGGCCTGGATACGCTCGGCTTCCATCTCATGCTGCTGGGTCAGGATGTTGCGCGCGGCGGAAAGTTTGCCGCCGAGCAGGGCCAGCGTGAAGTTGTCGCGATCGAATTCGCGCAACAGGTCGATCTCGCGGCGGGCCTCCTCCAGTTCGCCGCCGTTGATGGTGCCTTCGATCTCCACCGCGGCGCGCGGAAAGGTTTCGCGCAGCGCCTCCCGTGCGGTGAGGTTCGACGGGTCGAGCTGCAGCACGCTGAGATAGAACTCGAACGCATTGCTGCCTTGCGGCGCCACCAGTCGCCCGTCGCGCATCGCATCGCGGGCAAGGTCCAGCAGGATGGTGACCCCGCTGTCGGCATCGCCGGTGGCATTCGCCCCGGTGGACGTGGGTGTGCCGATATGGGCTATCGACGCCGCCACGCTGACGCGGCTGTACCAGACGATGCCGCAGGCCGACACCAGCAGAAGCGCCAGCGGAATCAGTACCAGGGCGTGGCGACGCGACGTGGCCAGAAAGGAACGGAACATGACACCTGCTGCATGGGCGACCGCTCGCGGGGCCGGCGCCTGCGGCGCACCCCGGCGGTGGGCGCCACGGTAGCGACGATGTGTTTCAGTCCTGTGGCGGCCGGTGTTTCAGCCCGCTGTCGCCGCTTCCAGTTGCGCCAGCCAGGCCAACGCGTGGGGGCGATCACTGCCGCACATCGCCGGCTCCGGTCGCAGGCTGGCGCATACGGCGGGGCGGTCGGCGCGGCCGAAAATCGCGCAGCGGTTGTCGGCGGTCAGCTGCACGCAGCGCACGCCGGCGGGTTTGCCATGTGGCATGCCGGGGATGGGCGAGCTGATCGACGGCGCGATGCAGCAGGCGCCGCAACCGCTGCGACAGGCCAGTGCATCCATCAGCCGAACTGCTGGCGCAACGCGTGGTAGACCGGGTCGGTATCCGGCCGCTTGCCATGCCACAGTTCGAATGCGTCGGCGGCGGTTTCCACCAGCATGCCCAGGCCGTCGAACGCATAGCGGGCACCCGCGGTTTTCGCCCAGGCCAGGAAGCTGCCGGCCGCCGCGCCGTAGGACAGGTCGTAGCAAAGTGCCCGCGCGCCGACGAGCGAAAACGGCAGTTGCAGCGAAGTGCCGAGCACGCCGGCGGAGGTGGCGTTGATGATCAGGTCGAAGCTGCCGATGTCGGCCAGATCCTGCCAGTAGCGGGTATGCGCCCGTGCGGGATCGCCGATGGCATCGGCCAGCGCGTCGGCCGGCGCGGGCGAGCGGTTGACGATGGTCAGCGTGGCCACGCCCGCGTCCAGCAGATGCCACGCCACGCCGCGCGCCGCGCCGCCGGCGCCCAGCAGCAGGGCGGTGTGGCCGCGCAGGTCAGTGCTGTGGCGCTCGGTGATGTCGCGCACCATACCGTCGCCGTCGGTGTTGTGCGCGGCCAGCGTGCCGTCGCCCTGCAGGGTCAGCACGTTGGCGCTGCCCACGCGAATGGCCGACTCGCTGCGCTGGTTCGCCAGTGCAAACGCGGCGGCCTTGTGCGGCAAGGTGACGTTGGCGCCGCGGCCGCCGTCGAGGAAAAAGCGCCGCACGGCTTCGGCAAACGCCTCGGGCGCGGCGTCGATGGCGCGGTACTCCAGCTCGATGCCGAACTGCTGCCCGAAGGCATGATGGATCTGCGGCGACAGGCTGTGGCTGATGGGGTGGCCGAACACGGCGAACTGGGCGGCTGGCATGCGGATTCCCTGATGGTGATTGACGCCATTCTACTGGGGCGGGATTCGGGATTCGGGATTCGCAAGAGCCCAAGGAAAGCCTGAACAAGCCGTCATCGCAGCGCAAGCTGGGATCCAGCGCCTTGGTAGCGGCATGAGGGCACTGGATGATCAGCCTTCGGCTGTTGTAAAGCTCCTCCAGCTTAGGCTGGAATGACGAGCAAGTGCCACGCGCTGGTGTCGGGGTCGCAGTCCTTGAGATGGGCGGGTCGCAAGCTGCGGCTCACTTCATCGAACGGAGACTGCCATGCGTATTCCGCCGCCCTCACCGCACCACCCGCGCCTGGTGGCCGTTGCCTTGCTATGGCTGGTAGCCGGTGCCGCGATGCTGCTGACCACGCTGGTGCCAGCGCATACCGAATTGCTGGGCTGGACGCCGCTGTTCTGGCTGGTCGGCGCGCCTGTCGTCGCCTTGCTGGGGCTGGAGCCGGCGCTGTTGCCACAGCTAGCGCGTCGGCGCCGACGCGTCACCCACGGCGCCGTGTGGCATTGAAAGTGTGGGATTGGATCGGGCGCCGGTCAGTGCCCGCCGCCCTGTCGCTTGTGCTCCATCCGGCGCAGGAATTCGCGCATGATCCGCAGGTAGAGCTCATCGCCCAGGTGCGCGTCTTCCACGCCGGCGTCGATCGAGGGGTTGTCGTTCACCTCGATCACCACCGGCTTGTTGCCGACCTGTTTCAGGTCGACGCCGTAAAGCCCGTTGCCGATCGGATGGGTGGCTTTCAGGGCCAGCTTGACCACCTCCGGCGGCGCGTCGGCCACCGCGATCGTCTCGAAGCCGCCGCTTTTGGCCGTGCCCTTGGCGCCGTGGTTGTAGATCTGCCAGTGGCCGCGTGACATGAAGTATTTGCAGGCATACAACGGCTCGCGGTTGAGCACGCCGATGCGCCAGTCGAACTCGGTGTAGACATATTCCTGCGCCAGCACCAGCGCGCTGTGCTGGAACAGCCGGCCCGCCGCCTCGGCCAGTGCCTGTTCGTTTTCCACCTTTACCACGCCGCGCGAGAACGAGCCGTCGGGAATCTTCAGCACCAGCGGAAAGCCCAGCCGCTCCACCACCTCGTGCGTGCCCTTGGCGTCGTCGCGGTAGAGAATTTCCGTACGGGGGACGGCAAGCTTGCGCGACACCATCAGGTCGTTGAGGAAGATCTTGTTGGTGCAGCGGAGGATCGAGGTGGGGTCGTCGATCACCACCATGCCTTCCTTCTCTGCACGGTGGGAGAAGCGGTAGGTGTGGTTGTCCGAGGCGGTGGTTTCGCGGATGAACAGGCCGTCGTATTCGGCCAGCCGCTGGTAGTCGTTCTTGTCGATCGGGTCGACTTCGATGCCCAGCTCGCGGCCGGCGGCGATGAACGATTTCAGCGCGCGCTTGTTCGACGGCGGCATCGCCTCGTTCGGGTCCACCAGCATCGCGATGTCGTAGCGGTACAGCTTGCGCGCCCGCGGCTTGCGCCACAGCTTCCTGGAGAAGCGGTCCAGCTCCTGCGCGAAGGCGTCCTCCTGCGCGTCGTCCAGCGTGTGCAGGCCCACCGGTTTGATCGAGCTGACCTGCCACACGCGATCGCGCTCGAACTCGATCCGCAGCAGCGGGCAGGGGAACATCTCGAACAGCTGCCGCGCCAGATCCTGCAGCGCCGGATACGCGGTTTCGCCGAAGTAGACCAGGATGCCGAAGTCGGTGGTGTCGCGGCCGCCGGCAGGCAGGAAGTGGGTGAGCTTGTGGTTCAGGTCGACAATGTCCAGCCCGTACAGCGAGCGCCGGCGCAGGTCGTTCACCGTGCGCACCGACGGCATCACCTTGTGCCCGCGCGCCTCGGCCAGCAGCGACACGTAGTAGCCGGTGCCCAGGTATTTGTAGCTGCGGCAAAGATTGATGACGTGGGTGCGCTCGTCGTCGGCGGCCACCGGTTGGCGCAGGTAGTCCATCGCGCTCATGACGTCGACGGACGGGTAGTACGAGCCCCAGTCGGAGGCCTTTTCCACAACGATGACCAAACGGGCCATGACACCACTCGGGCGATGTTCTACTTTCGGCGGCGTGCCCGATGAAGGGCGGCCGGCTGGCGCAAAGCGCGCAGTTTGGCACAGCGTTGGCGGGGTACAAGGGTGAGCGCTGAAGGTTTGGTAAATGGGTGGGTGGGGTGTTTTTGGAAGGGGCCGCTCCTGCTTTCCCCTAAACTGCAAATCTCCCCATCACCGCACTCCGAAACGTGCAACCCACACCTCCTCCTCGCATCGAAGTCCGCCACGCCACCCCCTCCGATCTCGACGCCCTGGTCGCCTTGGAGCAGCACACCTTCGACAGCGACCAGCTCAGCCGCGCGCAATACCGGCGGCATCTGGCCAGCGACTCTGCACTGGTGTTGGTGGTCGATGGTGCCGGCCCATCCCTGACCGGAGCCGCCGTGGTGTTCTTCCGCAAGGGCAGCGTGGTGGCGCGTCTGTATTCGCTGGCCACGGCCGCCGAGGCACGCGGTAAGGGTGTGGCCTCGGCGCTGATGGCGGCGACCACGAAGGCCGTCCGCGATCGTGGTTGCCGCGTCCTGCGGCTGGAGGTGCGCGCCGACAACGTTGCCGCCATCGGCCTCTACGAGCGGCAGGGTTATCGCCGTATCGACCAGCTGCCTGGCTACTACGAAGACGGCGCCGATGGCTGGCGCTACGAGCGGGTGCTGGGAAACCTGGCGGCGGAAACCGGCTGAGCGGGCAAAGCGGTTTTTTGTAGGAGCGACTTCAGTCGCGATGCTCCTCCTTTGGAGTTCCAGAGCAAGAGCATCGCGACTGAAGTCGCTCCCACAGAGGAGAGGCGCATCATCAACGACGAACGTCGAACGTTTCCCCGTCCATCAAGGCCATGACATCGGCCACGCCGACCGGGCAGAAATCGCCGGGGATGGAGTGTTTCAGACAGCCGGCGGCGAGGCCGAAGCGGATGGTGGTGGCGCCGTCGAAGTCTTCCATCAGGCCATGCAACACGCCGGCGGCGAAAGCGTCGCCGCCGCCGATGCGGTCGACGATGCCATCCAGTTCCCGCACCGGTGCCAGCGCGCGGGTGCCGTCACGGCCCAGCAGCATCGCGCCCAGCGCATGGTGGCTGGCGTTGTATGCCGTGCGCTGGGTGCAGGCCATGTACTGCAGTTGCGGGAAGGCCGCGAACGCCGTGGCTGCGGCCGCGTCCACGCGAGCCTGCGCGTCGCCCTGGGCGAACTCGCCGCCCAGCACCACGCCGATGTCTCGATGGTCGGCAAACACGATGTGCGCGCAGGCGAACAAGTCGCGCAGGATCGCCTGCGCGTCGCCACCCCAGCGCTCCCACAGGCGGGGGCGGAAATTGCCGTCGAATGACACCTTGATGCCCATGTCGCCGGCGGCCCGTGCGGCGGCAAGAGTCGCCTGCGCCGCCTGCGGGCCCAGTGCCGGGCTGATACCGGAAAGATGCAGCCATTGCGCACCCCGCAACAACGTCGGCCAGTCGTAGCCGTCCGCCGGCGCCGTGGCAAAAGCCGACTCGGCGCGGTCGTACACCACTTCGCCCGGGCGCAGGCCGGCGCCGGCGGTCATGAAGTAGAGGCCCATGCGCCCGGCGCTGCGTCGTACGTGGCGGGTGTCCACGCCGTGCCGGCGCAGCTCGCCCAGCGCGGCGCTGCCCAGCGCGTTGTCGGCCACCACGCCGGCCATCGCCACGTCCTGACCGAAGCACGCCAGTGCCACGCCCACGTTGGCTTCCGCGCCGCCGACATGCACGTCGAGGGAGGGCGTCTGCAGCAACTGCTGTTGGCCGGGTGCGCCAAGACGCAGCAACAGTTCGCCAAAACAAAGCACACTTGAGCTCATGGAGGTTTCCCGTTCGAACGACGATGGAGAATGTTGGCACAGATGGATGGGTACCGGTGTCATGTGTGTGGTTGCGGTGTTACCGCTACCATTGCGTTGACACATAACATGCTATTTTTGATGGGTTTATTATGGATTTCATCACTCTGCTGCAGTGCAAGATGCGATGCCCGGAGGTAGCTGTTACGTTTCCGTATGACTAGCGGTGTCATTTGCTGTTCACATGTCGCGTGACCAGGTCGCGTGACCAGATAACGGGCAAACCTTCGGGAGGGGAACAACATGCATCTACTCAACAGCCAGAAAAAGACACCGGTTACCGCGCTTGCGCTGGCGATCGGTCTGGCCTTGCAAACGGGCGCCGTCATGGCCCAGGACACCAACACGTCCAGCCAGGACAGCAGCGTGGCGCCGAGCGCCGCCGCTGCCGACAAGGACGTGACCTCGCTCACCTCGGTGACCGTCACCGGCTATCGCGCCAGCGTCCAGAAGGCGCTGGATGTGAAGCGCGGTGAGCTGGGCATGGTCGACGCGATCATGGCCGAGGACGTGGGCAAGTTTCCGGATCTGAACCTGGCCGAATCGCTGCAGCGCATTCCCGGCGTGGTTATCACCCGCGATGCCGGCGAGGGCCGCAACATCACGGTGCGCGGGTTGGGGCCGGACTTCACCCGCGTGCGCATCAACGGCATGGAGGCGCTGACCACCGTCGGCAGCAGCGACCAGACCGGGGGCACCAATCGCAGCCGCGGTTTCGATTTCAATGTGTTCGCCGCCGACCTGTTCTCCAGCATGATCGTGCACAAGACCGCTTCGGCCGACGTGGAAGAAGGCTCGCTTGGCGCCACGGTCGATCTGAACACCGCGCATCCGTTCGACTACGAGGGTTTCACGCTGGCGGCCAATACCCAGGCCAGCTACAGCGACATGTCCGGGAAGACCGATCCGCGCGTGTCGGCGCTGATCGCCAACACCTGGGCCGATGGCACCTTCGGCGCCCTGCTTTCGGTGGCCTACTCTGAAAAGCAGACGCTGGAGGAGGGCAGCGGCACCGGCCGCTGGGCCAACGGGCCCAGCAACGGTGGCTTCAACCCCGATTCGTCGTTCACGGAGGCGTTGGGTGAGGACGTCTACACGCCGCGCTTCCCCCGTTACACGCAGATGCTGCACGACCAGAAGCGCCTGGGCGTCACCGGCTCATTGCAGTGGAAGCCCAGCTCCGACACCTTGTTCACCCTGGATGCGATGTATTCCAAGATCGACGCCGAGCGCGACGAGCATTACATCGAAGCCATTTCGTTCAGCCGCAACGTGACCAAGCTGCCCGATGGCACCTCCTTCACCGGCAAGCCCGAGACCCTGGTCAACGACGGCTACGTCGACCCCGCCACCGGCGGCCTGTTGTACGGCAATTTCGACAACGTGGACGTGCGTTCGGAAAACCGCCACGACGAATGGTCCACGGTGTTCAAGCAGCTCTCGCTCACCGGCAAGCACAGCTTCACCGATGATTTCATGATTGACGGCAAGGTCGGCACGTCGTCGTCCAATCACGACAACCCGGTGCAGACGACGATCATGATGGACAAGCGCGACGTCGACGGTTACAGCTACGACTACCGCGGCAACAAGTGGGCGCCGGTGATCGACTACGGCATCAGCCCGACCGACCCGACCGGCTGGAATCTCTCCACCATCCGCATGCGCCAGTCCACCGTGGACAACGACTTCCACACCGGCGAGCTCAACTTCAACTGGCGCCTGTCGGACGGCTTCTCGCTGCGTGGTGGCGTGCTGGCCAAGAACTACAAGTTCGCGTCGACGGAGGCGCGCCGCACCGCCAACGAGGCCATCGTGCCCGACTTTGCCGATGGCACCACGGTGGTTCCCACCAACCTGGTCGACCAGGTCAGCCTGAAAGGCGTATCCGGCTCGCCGGGTACCTGGGTGGTGCCGGACTTCGGCGGCATCGCCGACCATTTCAACATCTTCAACGGCCAGGACACCTTCGCGCTGAGCCCGTACGCGGCCAGCGAGCGCAGCGTTACCGAGAAGGATCGCGGCGGTTGGCTGATGGGTGAATTCAGCTTCAACGTCGGCGCGATCCCGGTGTCGGGCAACCTCGGTGTGCGTTACGTCAAGACCAGCCAGAGCTCGCACGGCATCGCCGTCATCAATGGCGAAAACACCCCGGTCGAGGCCAAGCGCGACTACAACGACACGTTGCCGTCGTTGAACCTGGTGGCCGAGCTGACGCCGGACTTCCTGCTGCGCTTCGGCGCCGCCAAGGTGATGGCGCGCCCGGGCCTGGGCAGCCTCACCCCCGGCGTCACGGTCAGCGTCAGTGGCGGTGCGCGCACGGTCAAGGGCGGCAACCCGAACCTGGACCCGATCCGCGCCAAGACCTACGACTTCGCGGCGGAGTGGTACTTCCAGGAATCGTCGCTGCTCAGCGTCGGGCTGTTCTACAAGGACATCGACAGCTTCGCGCAGAACACCAACGAGATCCGCCCGTTCAACACCAGCGGCCTGCCTGACAACGTGGCCACCGACCTGGGCGCCAGCCCCGACGACGACTTCTCGTTCTCGGTGCCGATCAACACGCCCGGAGGCGCGCTCAAGGGTGCGGAGGCGAACTACGTGCAGACGTTCACCTTCCTGCCCGGCAAGTTCAGCAATTTGGGCGCACAGCTGAACTACACCTTCGTCGATTCGAAGATCCAGTACATGACCAGCAAGGGCGACAATTCGCTGAAGACGGACCTGACCGGCCTGTCGCGGCATTCCTGGAGCGCCACCCTGTTCTACGAGGGTGACCGTTTCTCCGGCCGCGTCTCGGCCACCAACCGCGACGACTACCTGATCGACGTGCCGGGCAGGGAGCAGGGCTTCACCGACGATGTGCATGGCCAGAGCGGCAACACCTTCGTGGACGCCTCGCTGCGCTACAAGCTCAACGACAAGATGGAATTGAGCCTGGAAGGCACCAACCTCACCAACGAACCCTCGCAGACCTGGATCGGCGCCAGCTCCCAACTGCCGCTGGACTACAGCGAAACGGGTCGCGTGTATCTTGTGGGCTTCCGTTACAAGCTCTGACGCCGTCTGACGTCCCGGTCGCAAGGCCGGGACGTTGTCGCAAGGAGCGACACCTGCGCCCGCCGCGGGTGTCGCTCACTTTCCACCGTGTGCGAGACGGCATTCCGCGCATGTTGCCGGGGGATGCACGATGTCACCACGTTTCAACCGCTGTTCGCGTTACCTCCTCACACTGGTCGGCGCCTTCGCCGCCGCCCTGCCTGCCGCCGCGCAGGGCACCTCGCCTGAGCTGCTGTTCCACGTTTCGGCCGACCACGGCTTCACCGCCGATCATGCCGAAGGCGACGCCGTTCCCAACTTCAAGGACAAGGTCAGCCTGGTTGCCGATGGCGCCATGGGGCAGGCGATCCAGTGGCAGGACAACGGCGTGCTGGCATGGAATGCGCCGGGCAATATCCGCGCCGAGCGCGGCACACTTTCGTTCTTCTGGCGCTCACGCTATCCCGTGGGTGAGGCGCCGTTCGTGATCTTCCGCGTCGGTTATGCCGACCACAGCAGCTGGGACATGGTCTGGCTGCGCATCGACTGGAACGGCCACGGCTTCGACGCCTTCGTCACCGACGCCAACCTGGCCCGCACCCGCGTCTCGTTCAAGCTGGACAAGAACCCCGACCCGAAACAGTGGATGCACCTGGCCTTCGGCTGGGATGAGGACAAGGGCGTCACCCTGTTCGTCGACGGCAAGCAGGTGGCGCGCGCCGAAACCACCGGCGATTACGACGCGGCGCTGGACCAGTTGGGCCTGGCCGGCCGCGTGATGGCGCCCTACCAGGTGCAGAGCCGCTACAACTTCCTGCGCGGCAGCGACGTCGACGACATCCGCGTGTACGACCGCATGCTCGATGCACGCGATGTTTCCGCGCTGGCGCATCATGGCGAGCCGAAAACCATGGCCGACGCCGTCACCTCGCAGCGCGCCTGGTGGCACCGCTACGGCTGGGATCGCACACCGCCGCCCGCGTTGACCGCGCCCGTCACAAGCATCCGCAAGGTCGAGTTCGCCGACGTGCGCGACCACAAGCAGTGGATGTGGAAAGGCACCGACGGCATCGCCGAAACCACCTGGCCCGGCGTCTACAACCGCTCGCGCCTGGCCGGCCGCCACGACTACTTCACCCTGCCGGACTGGAACACCTACGTCGACGGCGGCAAGACGCTGGACCTGACCGTGCCTGCCGGCGAAGCGATCAATCGCATCGAGATCCGCGGCGCGGCCTACGGCACGCTGTCGGGCAGCGCCGGCACCTTGTTCACGCGGCCCGAAGGCGTGGTGCGAAGCGTCAACAGTTTCGCCGCGCAAACCGGCGGCAAACTGCGCTTCACCAACGTCGCCCAGGAAACCCCTATCCAGGAGATCTGGGGCTACGACGTCAGCAACGCCGCCGAGCCCGCGGGCTCGGTCAAGCAGCGCTACATCATCGACAGCAACGCGCTACCGGATTACACCAACCTTGACCGCCTGCGCGACTACATCGACGGCCGTTTTGCGCCGGACGAACGTTCCACGGTGATGGCGCTGCCCAAGGGTGCGGGCTCACGCCAGCGCGGCGCCGACAGCCTGCCCGCGCATCCGCTGCCGATCGTGCAGGTGCTGATCCCGTCGGGCATCGGCAGTGCACCGGCCGCCCAGCCGCTGATCCGCAGTTGGGCCTACAGCTGGGAAAACATGTACGACGGGCTGGACGGCATCGCCATCGACCTTCCCGCGCTCGACCTGCCGGCCACGCACACCGGCCCCGACGGCAAGGTGATTCCGCTCGACATCCGCATCAAGGACCCGATCTGGCCGGGACGCGACATGATCGACGTGTCCGTCTCGGTGAAGCCGGGCCAGAAGCGCACGCTGTGGCTGGACCTGCGCGACCGCATCCTCACTGCCGACAGCCTGTGGATTTCCATCGCCTCGGCCGCGCCCGGCTTCAACGCGAAGTCGCTCAATGGCGCCGAGATCCGGTTGGTGTTCAAGGATCGCCAGCAGGCGATCAAGGAACACGTGGCTGACCGCTTCAACCAGGTGCGCGACAACTGGGGCTTCATGGTGGAAGAGCACACCACCTCCCGCCGCCAGCGCCTGTACGACCGTCTGTACGCCGACATCAGCGACCTGCTGCGGGTGGACCCCGAGCATGAGCAGGGCCGCATGTACTGGAACGACATCAGCTACAACAGCCAGGGCCTGCCGCCGTTCGTGCAGCCGCAGCCGCCGGCCGGCGTGCCGCTGTGGGCGTTCCGCCAGGTGGAGGACCTGAAGTACGTGCGCCGCTTCGTCGACTGGTGGATCGACAACCGCCAGATTGCCTACGGCGACTTCGGCGGCGGCATCTCCGACGACACCGACCTCACCCAGCAGTGGCCCGGGCTCGCCCTGATGGGCGTGCAGCCCGATCGCCTCAACGCCTCGCTGACCGCGCTGTCCGACGCGGTGTACAAGAACGGCATGTTCTCCAACGGTCTCAGCACCATCGAGACCGACGAGCTGCATTCCTATGAGGAAGGCATCAACGCCGACTCGGAAATGCTCTACCTCAACTGGGGCGATCCGCTCACCGTCGAACGCCTGATGGCCACGGTGAAGGCGCTCGATGAGCGCATCATCCGGCGCAACCCGCAAGGTCACCTGCATTTCTCCACCGACTGGTTCGGCGGCAACAAGATCTACCGCGATCCGAACTGGCAGTGGCAGAAACCGTACTCGTTCCCGATCCTTCACCCGGCCTTCCTGCTCGGCGTGTACAACGCCGATCCCACCGGCCGCGAACTCGTCACCGGTCTGGCGGACGGCTATCTGGCCCATGCCTACACCGACGCCAAGGGCCGCTGGGCCCTGCCCAACGAAATCCAGTGGTCCACCGACAAGACGCGCGGCGGCGAACTCAATCAGGGCTCCGGCGCCGGCGATCTGATGCACCTGTTCTGGGCCGCGTGGCGCTGGAGCGGTGACGCCGACTACCTAAAGGCGCTGGACTATCGCGTGGCACGCGGCGGCCCGGATGCCATCGCCAACCTGGGCGAAAACTTCATCGACGTGCTGGGCCGCCAGGGCGACTGGGGCAAGCGTCTCGTCGACGAAGCCCAAGCCGGCAAGATCGGCTTCCCCAGCGTGGTGGCGTGGCAGCTCACCGGCGACAAGCGCTACCTGGAGCAACTGTTCGGCCAAGGCATCCAGGACAAGGCCCAGCACGAATACATGATGACCGAGGGCCACTGGTGGAGCGACCGTGTCGAGGCGCCCAGCGAACTGCTGCAGCGCGTACGCCTGGGCGGCATCGCGCTGAAGCGCAACCAGAGCTACCCCGGCAACACGGTGAGCTGGCGCTTCGACCAGCCCGGCGCCGCCGAGCAGGTAGCGCTGCTGGTCAACGCACCCTCGCGCGACCGCTTCACGGTGACCGCCTACAACCTCGGTGACAAGCCGCTGGATGCGCACATGACCGGCTGGAACATCGACCCGGGCACCTGGCGCATCCGCAGCGGCATTGACCGCGACGGCGACGGCAAGATCGACGGCAAAACCGCACAACACGACGTGCCTCTGGAAACCAGCGCCAGCACCACGCTGCGCTTCCCGCCACGGCAAACCCAGGTGTTCGCGTTCGAACGCATCAAGGCCGGCACACCCGTAGCCACCCGCGCCGACCTGGGCATTGGCCGTGGTGATCTGCATATGGACGGCCAAACGCTGAAGCTCACCGTGCACAGCTTGGGGCACGTCGCGACCTTGCCGGGCCAGGCGGTGGTCAAGGATGCAAGCGGGCGCGAGGTTGCGCGAGTGGCAATCCCGGCACTGCAGGCACCGCTGGATCTTGTGCCCAAGATCGTCAAGCTTGAACTGAAACTACCGCAGGGTTTCAAGCGTGCCGGCGCCAGCGTGCAGGTATCGCAGCAAGGCGATGCCGCGGAAGTCACCCGGCTCAACAACCAGTTACCGCTGGATTGATCGCAGACCTCCCCTTGTGGGAGCGACTTTAGTCGCGATGCTCTTGCTCCGGTCTCGAAGCAACAGCATCGCGGCTAAAGCCGCTCCCACATTCAGCGCTCGACGACCTCGATCACCTGCTCAAGCTCATGCCGCTCCCCCGGCTGCAGTTCAATGGCATCAGGCGCCACATTGGTGACTTCCACGCTGAGGTAATGGCGCCAACCCGCGCCGATATCGTCGATCCGGCGAACGGCCTGTTCGCCCGCATTCCACACCACCGCCGAATGACTGCCGCGGGTGCTGATGCGAATGTCGCGGCCCAGGCTCGGGTCGTGCAGCACGTAAGGGCCGCTGGCCCCGGTGTAGATGCGGTCGCTGTATCCCGCCGGCAGCAACTGCCAGTTGCCGTGCTGCACGTGGGCGCGGCCGGCGTCCTTCTTGTCCAGATAGGTCAGCCCGTCCAAGCCGGCGACAGTCACCTTGCGCACGTCGCCGACATGGAAATAGTTGTGCAGGGCCTGGGTGAATACCACCGGCTTGTCGCCGACGTTCTCGGTTGCCAGCGTTTGCGACAGCGTGCGGCCGATGCGCAGCGTCATCGTCAGACGCAAGGGCAAGCCCGCGAGGGTGGGCGGCGCCAGCTTCAGCACAACCGTGCCGTCAGCCTCGCGTCGGGCCTCGTGCACGCTCCATGCCGTGGTGCGCACCAGCCCGTGCGACGGCATGTCGCCAGCCTGGCCCATCTTGGCGAAGTACGGCCAGCACACCGGCGTGCCGCCGCGGATCGGTTCCGGCTGATGTTGGGTCAGCGGCGACAGCCACAACACGTCCGGGCCACCCTTCGGCACGAATGAAAGCAACTGGCCACCGAACACGCTGATGGCGGCAGTGGCGTAGGGCGTGTCCACCAGCCACGCGGGGAAGCCGTGAAATTCGCCGCTGCTGAGGCCTGCTACCCGCACGTCCGGGTCAAGCCTGGCCGGCGCCGGCGCGTTGACCAGCTGGCTGTAGCCGTCGGGCAAATGGAACGTGCTCAACGGCGCGGTCTTGTCCGGTTGGGCCGCGAAGGCCGGCGCGGCCAGCAGCAGCCCCAACACGATGGAAGCGCAGATCGATTTCATGCAACGCCACCTCCGATGAAACACCCATGCAGATTGGCAGAAAACCCACTGCCCACGTCCGGCCGAAGCCGGACGTGGGCAGTGGGCTTCCAGGCGGGCTTTACTTGCCCAGCACGCTGCTGACGTAGGCGCGCAGCTTCTCGTCCTTCGCGTTGTCGAAGAACGCCTTCTGGAAACGCTCGCCGCTGACCGCGTGCTTCACCAGCTCCGGGTCGATCGACTTCAGGCCTTCGACCAGATCCTTCGCCGCGCCACGCTTCACCGCCGCCAGGATGCCGGCATTGGTCTGCTGCGACTGGCGCCCCGAGGCCGGGTAGCCCTGGCCACGCTCGCCGTCGAACGCCTTCTCGAAGATGTAGCGCACGTTGATCTCGCCGCCCCAGCCAAAACCCTTGGCGTAGGGCAGGGCCAGCGCGTTGCCGTTGTTGACCTGGGCAAACAGGAACGCGTCGGTGGGTTCGATGCAGTAGCCGCAATACACGCCCGGCCACGCATTGAGCGACATCATCGCGCCCTGGCCGGTGCCGCAGCCGCTGACCACGAAGTCGGCGGCGCCGGAGTTCAGCATCAACGCGCCGCAGATGCCCAGGTGGATGTAGGTGAGGCGATGGTCGTTCTCGCCATCCATGCCCACGTTGAACACTTCGTGGCCCTGGGCCGCGGCCACGCCCTGCAGCTGCTCGAGCACGATCGGGTTTTTGGGAGCCTGGCTGAACTCCATCATCAAGGCGATTTTCATGGGTGACTCCTTCGGTTCAAAAGTGGTGCAGAGGTAAGGGAAGCAGTTTTTCGCTATGGCTCTTGCTCGTCATTCCAGCGCACGCTGGAATCCAGTGACTGCAGTCGCTGCCAAAGCGCTGGATGACCCGTCTTCGGCTGTTGTAAAGCGCCCCCAGCTTTCGCCGGGATGACGGCGTACTGGTTTTCTCAGCGCGCCAGCCAACCGCCATCGACGGGAATCACCGCGCCGTTGACGTAATCGGCGGCGCGCGAGGCCAGGAACACGGCGGTGCCGCCCAGGTCCTCCGGCTTGCCCCAGCGCCCGGCCGGGATGCGGTCGAGGATGGCCTTGCTGCGATCCTCGTCGGCGCGCAACTGGGCGGTGTTGTCGGTGGCCATGTAGCCCGGCGCGATGGCGTTGATGTTGACGCCCTTGTCGGCCCATTCGTTGGCCAGCAGACGGGTAATGCCGGCGATGCCGCTCTTGGAGGCGGTGTAGGAAGGCACCCGCACGCCGCCCTGGAACGACAGCATCGAGGCGATGTTGATGATCTTGCCGCCGCCCTGCGCGATGAAATGCTTGCCCGCGGCCTGGCTCATGAAGAAGGCGGACTTGATGTTGACGTTCATCACGTCGTCCCAGTCCTTCTCGCTGAAGTCCACCGCGTCCGCGCGACGGATCAGGCCGGCGTTGTTAACCAGGATGTCCAGCCGACCCAGGCCTTCGATGGCTTCGGCCACCACGCGAGCAACCGGCTCCACGCTGATCAGGTTGGCGTCGATGTTGACGAACCGGCGCCCCAGCGCCCGCACCTTCTCGCCGGTCTCGTCGGCCGGCACGATGCCGGCGCCGGCAATATCGGCGCCGGCGGCGGCCAGCGCCACCGCAATACCCTGGCCCAGCCCGGTATTGGCACCGGTTACCAAAGCGACCTTGCCTTCGAGACTGAATGGATTCGTCATGGTGTTCTTCTCTCCGAACGGTGTACGTGGGTTGGGAAGACGGCCGTGGTCGACGGTTTTGGTGGTCGACGCGGCCGTGTGCGCACGCGACGGTTTGGGCTTCCGTCATGAGGCGGCTGAGTTTCATTATGCCTATTTTGGTAACCGGTGTCATTTTTCCGGAGAGGGCCGGTCATTCGGGTGCTCAGAGTCCGGAAAGCCGGTGCGTATGAACCGTCCAGACCAAGGATGAAAGCGCAGGCTGCTTCCTTCCTCCGCTCGCGGGGGAAGGAATCTGGAGTGCCGTTTGCCGTCCGTTGCGCCGAGAACGCAAGCGGGGTTTACAACCCTAACGCTGCGGCGGCTGACAGGAATCGCGAACCACCACATGCGGCCGCACGCTGGCGGAAGCCAGCGGCCCCTGGCCTTCGGGCTGGAGCAGCATGGCGGCCGCTGTACGCCCGGTGTCACGCGTGTTGCGGCGGACCGAGGTCAGTGACGGTGACAGGCGCGAGGCCAGCGAGCTGTCGTCGTAGCCGATCACCGACAGTTCGCGCGGAATGTCGATACCGGCGCGCAGGGCCACCTTGTACACACCCGCGGCCATTTCGTCGTTGCCGGTGAAGATGGCGGTGGGGCGGCGGTCGCCCAGCAGCAGCTTTTCGGCCGCCGCCAGGCCCGATTCGAAGGTGTAACCGGCTTCGACAATGCGGTCGTCCGGCAGCGTGATGCCGCGCTTGCGCAAGGCGTCGAGGAAGCCGGCGGAGCGCTCCAGCGTGGAGCGGTAGGCCACGGGGCCGGTGATCAGGGCCACGTCGCGGTGGCCCAGTGACAGCAGATAATCCGCCGCTTCCGCCGCGCCGTCGCGGTCATGGGTGATCACCATCTGCGAGCTTTCGTCCATCGGCACGGCGGCGATGCGCACGTAACGGCAGCCGATGTCCTTGAGCATCTCGACCAGCGCCTGGTCTTCCGACGCGCGCGGTACCAGGATCACGCCGTGCAGCTTGTGCTGCTGCGCAAACCGGCGCACGCCTTCGATGTAATCAGCGCTGCGGGAATCGCAGGGGTGAACCACCAGCTCGAAGCTGGACCCGCGCAGCGCGTCGAGCGCGCCGTACTGCATGTCCACCACGTATTGGGCGGTGGGGTTGTCGTACACCATGCCGATCAGGAACGAGCGCCGAAACGCCAGCCCGCGCGCCAGCGGATCGGGCGCGTAACCGACTTCGCGCATCAACGCCTCGACCTTGTCGCGGGTGTCTTTGCGCACCAGCGGCGAGTTGTTGATGATGCGCGAGACGGTTTTCTTGGAAACGCCCGACAGCCGTGCGATGTCGTTGATCGTCACGGTTTTGGAATCGGCCTTCTTGCTCAAGGGAATCCTTTGGAATCCTTCTGCGCGGGCCTTCGACCATCGGGTTTCAGTCCAGCGCGCGGTAACGGAAATGGTGGAATGTCACAGCCCCGGTTCCGGCCGCATAGATCGCCGGTTTCAGGGCCAGGAAGCCACCGGCCACATTGTGATGGTAACCCGAGACGTCCATTTGCACGGGATACTTCTGCCAGTGCTTGCCATCCTGCGAAGTGTGCACGGTCAGGATGTTGCGGTTGTTGGTGACCCGCAGCCACAGTTTTCCACCCGTGCGGCTGGGCGGCAGTGACGCGGGACGGTCCTCGCCATAGCGGTGCAGGATGAACTGCTCGCCGTTGCTGCCCACGCCGGCATACAGGCGGTCGCTGTAGAACAGCAGCGCGCCGCCGATGGCGCCGGGGGCGATATCCATCTCCACCTCGAACTCGTAGGCGCGGTCGCCGGCGATGACCGTCAGCGGCGAGCTGTCGCGGGGGGATTGGCCCTTGCCCTGCACCGTGAGGTCGCCGTCCTTGAACGACAGGCGCCTGTACTCGTCCGGGCCGGGCTTGAAGAATGCCCACTGCGGGCCGAGCTTGTCGCCGCTGAAACCGTCCGACAGCGCCATGCCATGGGGCAACGCCTCGCCGGCCGGTTTGGCCAGCGGCTGGCCCAGGTCGCCGCCCTTGGCCACGAACCAGCCGTCGGCCGTCCACGCGATCGGGTCCAGCAGCATCTGCCGGCCCAGCGTGTAATAGCCGTTTTCGTAGCCGTGGTAGACCATCCAGTCGCGCCCGTCGATGCCTTCCACGATGGTGGCGTGACCGCGCGACCACCACGGCTCGTCGCGGCTGGCGGTGCGCACGATGGGGTTGTGCGGCGAGTTCTGCCACGGCCCGTGGATGGAGCGCGAGCGCGCGCTGATCACCATGTGCCCGGTCGGCGGGCCGGCGGTGCCGCCCACCGCGGTGGTCATGTAGAACCAGCCGTCGTGCTGGCTGATCTTGGGGCCTTCCTGCGAATAGCTCTCCACGTCCCAGCTTTCCGGGTAATGCCAGCCGTCGTAGACGTGCTTGGGCACACCGACCACGCTGAGGCCGTCGTCGGCCAGTTGCACGTAGTCGCCGCCGGACAGGAACAGGTAGCGCTTGCCGTCCTCGCCCACGGCGTGGCCGGGGTCGATGTGGCGGGGCAGGCCCAGGCTCACCGGCTCGCTCCACGGCCCGCCGATGGCGTCGGCCCAGACCACGTAATTGCCGCGCTTTTCCGCGGTGCGCGCCGCGAAGTAGATGTAGTAGCGGCCCTTGTACTTGACCAGGTCCGGCGCCCAGATCGCGCCCACGTCGGTGCGGATCGCGTGCGCCAGCGGCTGCCAGTTCACCAGGTCGCGCGAATGCCAGATCGGCAGGCCCGGGTAGGCGTCGAACGAGGACAGCGTGAGGTAGTAATCCTTGCCGTCCTTGAGCACGGACGGATCGGGGTGGTCGCCGGACAGCACCGGGTTGAGGAAGCGGCCATCGCCCAGGTCGGCCATGCGCTGGTGCTCGATGCCGCGCTTCCAGGGCTGCGCGGCGTCGGCGGCCAGCGCGGAGCCGGCCATCACCATGCAGGCGGCCAGCATCAGCAGCCGCCTGCATGTCGTATCAAAAAGCCGTCCGTGGCTGGGGAGTAACCGGGTGATCGATCGTGGAGTCATGGGGTACTCGCTTGTCAGTGCCGCATCAGCGCCGGCAGCCACAGCGACAGCTGCGGGAAGAAGGTCACCACCAGCAGGCCGGCCACGGCCGCCAGCCAGAACGGCCAGATCGTCTTCATCGATTCGGCGATGCTGATCTTGCCGATGGCCGTGCCGATGAACAGCACCGAGCCCACCGGCGGCGTCACCAGGCCGATGCCGCCGCTGATCACCAGCACCATCGCGAAGTGCACCGGGTCGATGCCGTAGGCCTTCACCACGGGCAGGAAGATCGGCGTGCAGATCAGGATCATCGGCGCCAGATCCATGAACGTGCCCAGGATCAGCAGCAGCACCACGATCATCAGCAGCACCGTGGTCTGGTCGTGGGCGATCATGCCCAGGAAGTTCACCATTGCCACCGGCACTTCAAGATAGGCCAGCAACCAGCCGAACACCGCCGCCGTGGCGATCACGAACAGGATCACGCCGGTGCCCTGCGCCGCATGGATTACGGTGTCGAGGAAGCCGCGCAAACTGAAATTGCGGTACAGCACGCCGGTGACGAACAACGCGTAGACCACCGCGATCGCCGCCGACTCCACCGCCGTGAAAATGCCGGCGCGGATACCGATGAAGATCAGGGCCACCAGCCCCAGCCCGGGCAGCGCCGCGATCAGCAGTTTCGCCACCTTGCGAAAGCCGGGGAACGCTTCCACGCCGTAGCCGCGCCGACGCGCCACGCAGTAGCCGGTCACCATCAGCACCACGGTCATCAGCAGTGCGGGCAGGATGCCGGCGGCGAACAGGTCGGTGATGGAGATGCTGCCGCCGGCGGCGGCCGAGAACAGGATCAGGTTGTGCGATGGCGGCACCACCAGCGCCACCAGCGCCGCCGTGATGCTGACGTTGACCGCGAAATCCCGGTCGTAACCGCGCTTGACCATCTGCGGAATCATGGTGCCGCCCACCGCCGACACATCGGCTATGGCCGAGCCGGAGACGCCGCCGAAAAACAGCGAGGACAGGATCGACACCTGGCCCAGGCCGCCGCGCAGGCGCCCCACCAGCGAGGCGGCGAACGCGATCAGGCGCTCCGAGATGCCGCCGCGCATCATGATCTCGCCCGCGAAAATGAACAGCGGAATGGCGACCAGCGATGCGGTACCGATACCGGCGCCGATCTGCTGCACCAGCACCACCGCCGGCAGATCCAGGTACCACAGCGTGGCCAGCGCCGCCGCGGCCAGTGAGAACGCCACCGGCACGCCAAGCACCAGCAGCACACCGAAGACGATGAAAAGAATCGCGATGCCCATGGCTCAGTGGCCCCCTGCAGTGGTCGTGGGGCGCAAGGCCAGCACCAGGCGGTTGATCGCGAACACCAGCATCAGCGCGCCGCCGATGCTCAGCGGCAGGTAGTTGATGCTCTGCGGGAAATCCGCGCCGGCCGTCTTGATGTGCACGCCATCCATCCACAGCATCCAGCCCCACCAGGCCAGCACGGCGCCGATGGTGGCGACCACGATCTCCACCACCACTTCCAGCGCGCACTTCAGCCGTGGGCCGAGCTGACCGGCCAGCAGAAAAAAGCCGAAATGCCGGTTGCTGTGCACCGCCGCAGCGGCGCCCAGGCTCATCGCCGTGCTCAGCAGCAGGATCGTCAATGGCTCGGTCCAGCCCGGCGAATCGTTGATGACGTAGCGGGCAAACACCTGCCAGCCCTGCACGGCCACCAGGCCCAGCATGGCGAACGCGGCGATGTGGATGGCGATGCGCGCAAGCACTTCCAGCCATCGCTGGGGGCCAGTCACGATCGTGCGGTCGTCGGTCTCGGACATCGATGCCATCCCCTCAGGTGAATTCACGGATACGGCGATAGATCTCGGCGACATCCGGCTGTTGCAGGTATTTCTGCAGCAGCGGGGCGGCCGCCGTGCGGAACGCGACCATGTCCACCGCGTTCGCCTTCACCCCGTGCGCCAGCACCGTCTGCCGCGCCTTGCCCTCGGTGGCATCCCACTGCTGGCGCATCACGGTGACCGAGCGGCGACCCAGATCCAGCAGTAACTCGCGATCGGACGGCGTCAGCTTCTCGAAATTGCGGCGCGACATCAGCAGGATGTCCGGCGCGTAGGAGTGCTCGGTTTCGGACCAGTAGCGCGCCGACTCGTAGTGGCGGCTGGACTGGAAGCTGAGCATGTTGTTCTCGGCGCCATCGATCATGTGCGTCTCCAGCCCGGAGAACGTGTCGCCCAGCGACATCGGCGTGGGGTTGGCGCCGAACATGCGGATCAGCTCCAGGAAAATGTCCGAGCGCGCCACGCGCAGCTTCAGGCCGTGCAGGTCGTGCGGTTCCACGATCGGGTGCTTGGTGTTGTAGAAGTTGCGCGTGCCCGAGTCGTAGATGGCCAGGCCGATCAGGTCGCGGCTTTCGAAACCGCGCAGCACGGCCGCAGCCACGCCGCCGTCCAGCGCGTGGCGCATGTGCGCCACCGAATCGAAAACGTAGGGCAGGCACAGCGCCTGGGTCAGCGGAAAGGCGTTGTTCAAGGCGCCCGAATACACGCGGGTGATGTCGATGGCGCCGAAGCGCGCCATGTCGATCGCCTCGGACTCACGGCCAAGCTGGCCGGAGTGGTACATGCGCAAGCGCAGGCGGCCGTCGGTCTGCCGCTCCAGTTCCTTGCCGATCCAGTCGACCGCGGTCACGGTGGGGTAGTTGGCGACATGCACATCCGACGCAGTCAGCAGGTGGCCGCCGGCACTGTCCTTGCCACCCATGCCGGCCGAGGCGCCGTTGGAACAGGCGGCCAGCGCGGAGGCGGCCAGCGTGCCCAGGCCGGCACCGAGAAAACCGCGACGTGTAATCATTTGCCCCTCCCCTGCATGATCAAGTTTTCCCCTCAGCCCGCCGGATCAAGTCTGCTCAACCCGCCGGGCTGGGCGTGGCCCGACAGACGATCTTGGCACTGCCGAAATCGATCAGCGCCAGCTGGCCCACGTCGATGTCATGAATGCCGGTGGCGTTGCCGGTGGCGATCAGGTCGCCCTTTTTCAGCGGCCGGCCGCGCAGGGCGGAGCGACGCAGGGCGAAGGCGAATGCACCGCGCAATCCACCCGGCAGGTTGGCCGCGCCGCCGGTGCCCACCACCACACCGTCGATTTCGGTGCGCGCGGTGAGCTTTGATTCGTCGCACGTCGTCCAGTGGTCGATTTCCGGCCCCAGCACCAGGCCGTTGTTGTTGCCGAAATCGGATACCACCACGCGCGGGCCCAGCTTGTTGATCGTGGCCAGCGGGCTGCTGGCCACTTCCACGCCGACATGCAGCCGGGTGGGCAACAGTCCTGCTTCCTCGGGCGTCCAGTCCAGCTTGTCGGCTGGCGCATCCGCTTCCAGTTGCAGCACATACTCCGCTTCCACCGCGGCAAAACCACCCGCGCCGGAAAACACCGGGATATCCACGATGGCACCGGTAGCATTCCAGAGATTGCGGCGAAATATGGGGCCCAGCAGGCGTTCGTCGCCGGAGACATCGCGGCGATCGGCGGCGATGTAACCTATTTTCCAGCCCACCACCGCGTCGTCCCACTGCGCGATGGCCAGGTCCTGCACCCGGTAGGCGCTGACCAGATCCGGCGGAATCTCGCCGGGGAAATCCGGCAGTGATCGACCGGCGCGCCGCGCTTCCACGAATCGGTGGGCAATGTCTTCCCATGCGGAAACGGTCGCGTTCCGGTGACCTTGCTCGTTGCTCAAGTGACTCTCCTGATAGTTGCTGCACTGCCCATCGACAATACGGTGATTGCTATATATGGTCAACCGGTGTCATCTGGCAATAGGCAGTGCACAAAATTCGCCCATCCCGCTCACCACGGAGCCGCACATGTCCCCATCGCATCGGCGCAAGCGACTGTTTGTCATGGCATTGACGCTGTTTCTCTGTTTTTGCGCCCCGCTGGCGGCGGCCACCGCCGACGGTGAGCCGGCGCCCGGCTCGGCCGACCGGATCAGCTTGTGGGCGGCCGGATTGGCACCGGGAGACAAAGCGCTCGACCAACCACTGCAGCTCGTCGAGCGCAGCGCCGATCCGGCCCTGCCGGATCGCTACGTCACCCACGTCAGCGAGCCGTACCTGGTCGTCTACCGCCCGGCCCGGCCCAACGGCGTCGGCCTGCTGGTCACGCCGGGCGGCGGCTACAAGCGGGTGGTGCTGGACAAGGAGGGTTCGGCGATGGCGCCGGCCTTCGTCGAGCAGGGCGGCGTGACCTTGTTCGTGCTGCGCTACCGCCTGCCCGGCGAAGGCCGCGCTGACCGCGAGGCGGCGCTGGCCGATGCGCAGCGCGCGCTGCGCCTGATCCGCAGCCGCGCCGCGCAATGGCAGCTCGACCCGCATCGCATCGGTGTGATGGGCTTTTCCGCCGGCGGCCATCTGGCCGCGCGGCTGGGCACCGGTTTCGACAAGGCGGTCTACCCGGCCACCGATGCCATCGACAAGGTCAGTGCGCGACCGGATTTCGAACTGCTGATCTATCCGGTGATCGACATGGCCGGGCCGGACACGCATGGCGGTTCGCGGGATCGGCTGCTGGGTCCCCATCCTGATGCGCAACTGCTGCGCCAGTACTCGATGCAATACCAGGTGCGGCCCGACACGCCGCCCACCTTCCTGGTTCACGCGCAGGACGATCCAGCCGTGCCGGTAGGCAACGCGCTGCAGTTCTACCGCGCCCTTTTGACTGCGGGTGTGCCCGCCGAGATGCATTTGTTTCCGCACGGCGGCCACGGTTTCGGTGTGCGCGGCACGCACGGCCTGACTACCGCCGCCTGGCCGCGGCTGGCACTGGACTGGATCGCCACGCAACCCGGGAAGGTTTCGCCATGAGCGCTGAAGAGATGGACCCGCAACGCCGCCACTTCCTGCGCGCCGGCGCCTTCGGCTCACTGGCCGTCGCCTTGCCCGCCGTGGCCATGGCCGGTTCGGTCAGCACCAAATCCAGCCCGATCGCCCGCCTGCGCAGTGGCCGCGTCGCAGGGCAGCTGGAGCAGGGCATCCACGTATTTCGCGGCATTCCCTACGGTGCCGACACGGCGCCGCGCCGGTTCCAGCGCGCCGTGCAGGAGTTGCCGTGGCGCGGTGTGCGCGACGCGTTCGATTACGGCCCCGCCGCGCCGCAAACCAGCGCCGAGGGCCCGGGTAGCGAGGATTGCCTCTATCTCAACGTGTGGACGCCCGCACTGCGCGATGGCGGCAAGCGGCCGGTGCTGGTCTATATCCACGGCGGCGCCTTCAGCAACGGCTCCGGCAGCAGCCCGCTCTACGACGGCACCCATCTGAGCCAGCGCGGCGACGTGGTGGTGATCACGCTGAACCACCGGCTCAACCTGTTCGGCTATCTGTACCTGGCCCAGCTCGGCGGTGAGGCGTTCGCCGACTCCGGCAACGTGGGTCAGCTCGACCTGATCCAGGCCTTGCAGTGGGTGCAGCAGCACGCGGCCGAATTCGGTGGCGATGCGGGCAATGTCACCGTGTTCGGCCAGTCCGGCGGCGGCGCCAAGATCGCCACCTTGATGGCGATGCCGGAAGCGAAGGGCCTGTTCCATCGCGCCTGGACCATGAGCGGCCAGCAGGTCACCGCCGCCGGACCGCGGGCCGCCAGCCAGCGCGCGCAACTGGTGCTGGATCACTTCCACGTCGACGCCGACGCCTTGCGCCGCATGCCGCTGGAAAAACTGCTGCAGGCGATGAAGATCCACGATCCCTCGCGCATGGAAAGCACCAACCTGTACCTCGGCCCGGTGCTGGATTCGCATGCGCTGCCGTCGCACCCGTTCTGGCCGCAGGCACCGGCGCAATCGGCCGGCATCCCCATGGTCATCGGCAACACCCACGACGAAACCCGCGCCTTCCTGGGCCACGACCCGGCCAACTTCAATCTGACCTGGGACGACCTGCCGGCCAAGCTGGAAAAACAGCAATACGTGGACCTGCTGCCGTCCGTGGTGATCGCCGAATACCGCCGCCTGTACCCCGACTACACACCATCGGACGTGTTCTTCGCCGCCACCACCGCCGGCCGCTCCTGGCGCGGCGCCGTCGAGGAACTGGAAGCCCGCGCGCGGCAGGGCGCACCCACCTGGGCGTACGAGCTGGACTGGTACGACCGCCACGGTGACGCCGCCAGACTGCGCGCCTTCCACACCCTCGACATCCCGCTGGTTTTCCACAACCCGCAGCAACCGGGCTCACGCACCGGCCGCAGCGAGGACGCCACACGCATGGCCGACGCCATGAGCGACGCGCTGCTGGCGTTGGCCCGCCACGGCAACCCCAACCACAAGGGCCTGCCGCATTGGGACGCCTATTCGCTGGCACGCCGGCAAACCATGCTGTTCGACACCCATACCCGCCAGGCCGACGACCCCCGCGGCGCCGAACGCCGTCTCTACGCCCAGGTCCCCTTCATCCAGCGCGGCACGTTCTGAAGCTGTCCCTTCTCCCGCTCGCGGGAGAAGCAAGCGTTGGTTGCCGCGCGAAATGTTCCTTCCCCCGCTCGCGGGGGAAGGTGCCCGACAGGGCGGATGGGGGCGCACTTTCCCTTCTCCCGCTTGCGGGAGAAGGTGCCCGAAGGGCGGAAGAGGGCGCTCTTGATCCGGGCTTTCCCGCAGGAGCCAAAGGCCCCCCTTCAGCCCTCCGGGCAGCTTCCCCCGCAGGCGGGGGAAGCAAGCGTTGGTTGCCGCGCGAGATGTTCCTTCCCCCGCTCGCGGGGTAGGTGCCCGACAGGGCGGATGGGGGAGCGCTTTCCCTTCTCCCGCTTGCGGGAGAAGGTGCCCGAAGGGCGGAAGAGGGCGCTTTTGATCCGGGCTTTCCCGCAGGAACGAAAAGCCCCCTCAGCCCTCCGGGCAGCTCCCCCGCGCAGCGGGGAGCAACAGCGTCGTCACAACGGGCTGGCGATACGCGCCGCCGTCGCCTCATCCGGCCGTGCCACCAGCGCGCCGGTGCGCATCAAGCTGACGCTGTAATGCCCCTCATCCACCAGCGGCAGATACGCGCCGCTGCCGAAGACGGTATCCACCTCGGGCAGCCATTGCGGATAGCTGCGCTTGAGGTTCAGCAGGTCGAAACCATCGGTCGAACGAAAGCTGATCACCGTGCGCGGTGCGGTGGCTTCCTGTTCCGGATCGTCGTAGCGGCCGGACAGGCGATCGAGCCGGTACAGCGGCGGCAGACCGCTCAGCAGCGCCGGCAGTTTCCACTTCAGCACCACCGCCTCCACCCGCCAGTCGTCACCGGCCAACTGCACCTGCCGCGTGCTGCCGTCGGGCCAGCTCAAGGTGAGCGCCCAGCGCTGCGGCGACAGGATGCGCGCGTCGATATCCACCACCGGGCTCTCCTGCGCCAGCAGCCGGTAGCCGCGCAGCGCGTAACCCATGCCGCCGAGCACCACGGTCAGCGCGAAGAACAGCAGGCACAGCAGCGCGCGCCCGCTGGCTGCAAACGGCTGGCCGCCGTGCAATCGCTGGCGCACCATCACCAGTTGCACCAGCGTGGCCAGCGCAAAAAGCGCCGCCAGCACCAGCAGCACGGTTGTCGGCAGGCGCAGCCATGTGCTCCATTCCATCGTGGTTCCTCGTTGCGCGTGATGCGCGAATGCAGTCGCGCATGATAACGGCAGCGGGATGAAGGCAGCGGGCAGGCGCCGCGGGCGGCTCGCTATACTGCGGCGAGTCTGGCGCCGTGGCGCCTCCACCGCCCTCCGGATACCGACATGCGCCGATCCCTCCTACTGCTACCCGTCTGCCTCGCCGTCACCGCGCTTGCCGGCTGCGGCTTGAAGGGTCCGCTGGTGATGCCGCCGGCCAAGCCGGCCAGCGCACCGGCGCCCGCGCCGGCGAGCAGTGCACTGCCCGCGCCCGCGCCGGCTGGGGCTGCCATGCCATCTACGCCAGCGGGCACGGCTACGCTCCCCGCCACCGAGCTTTGAGGACAGTCATGTCCCTGGCGTTTTCCAAGATGCACGGCATCGGCAATGACTTCGTGGTGCTGGATTGCCGCCAGCAGCCGTTCGCGCTGGACGTGGCGCAGATCCGCGCGCTGGCCGACCGCCACACCGGCGTGGGCTTCGACCAGTTGCTCAGCGTGGAGCCGGCGCGTGACCCCTCGTGCGCGTTCTACTACGGCATCTGGAACGCCGACGGCACGCCCTCGGGCCAGTGCGGCAACGGCGTGCGCTGCGTGGCGGCATGGCTGCATCGCGCCGGCGCGCTGGCGCTGGGCGAGGATGTGCGCATTGAAAGCCCCTCCGGCGCGGTCACCATCCGCGTGCTCGATCCGCACCGTGTCACCGTGGACATGGGCGAGCCGCAGTTCGATCCGGCGCGGCTGCCGTTCCAGGCCGATGGCGTCGCCGCCGATTACGTCATCGATGCCGATGGCGAGGCGCTGCGCATCGGCGCGGTGTCGATGGGCAACCCGCACGCCGTGATTCCGGTGCCCGACCTGCACGCGCCCGCGCTGGAGCGCATCGGCCCGGCGTTGTCCGTCCACTCGCGCTTTGCCGAAGGCGTCAACGCCGGTTTCGTGCAATCGGTCGATCGCGGCCATCTGCGCCTGCGCGTGCACGAGCGCGGCGCCGGCTGGACGCTGGCCTGCGGCACCGGCGCCTGCGCCGCCATGGCGGTGCTGCGTGCGCGCGGCGAGGTCGACGAGTCAGTGACGGTGGACCTGCCCGGCGGCGCGCTGCAGATCGACTGGGCCGGCCCCGGCCAGCCCCTGTGGATGACCGGCCCGGCCGCGTTCGTGTTCGAAGGCGAATGGCTGGCCGTCGACGTCATCCATTGAAGCGCGGCGGCGTCCATCGCACACTGGCCGTTCGCTGGCGGATCGTTTCTGCCGCCACCCGTAGCCCCGAGGATCACCGCGCATGACCGAAACGCTGCTCGACGACGCCACCCAGGGCCGCGTGGTCGCTGCCTACCTGAAAAGCCACCCGCAGTTCCTCAGCGACTACCCCGAACTGGCCGCGCAACTCACCATGCCGCACGAAAAAGGCGCGGTGGCGTCGCTGGCGATGTATCAATTGCAGAGCCTGCGCGACAAGAACGCGGAGCTGGAGCGGCGACTGGCCGACCTTATCGCCATCGCCGCCGACAACGAAAAGCTGATGGAGCGCGTGCATGCGCTCACCGTGGCGCTGCTGCGCGCCAACACGGTGGAAGTCACCGCGCGCAGCGTGGTGGCCAAGCTCAGTGCCGATTTCCACACCGACCAGGTGCGCCTGCTGCTGTTCGGCAACCAGCCGGAACTGCCGCGGGCGGCGTGGCTGCAGCAGATTCCCGGCGGCGCCGCCGAGCTGCCGGAGTTCGCCGATTTCCTGCAACAGCTCGAGCCCGTTTCCGGCCGTCTGTCGCCGCAGAAACTGGAGCGGCTGTTCGGCGATGACGCCGATCACGTGCATTCCGCCGCCGTGATGCGGCTGGACCACACCGGCATGCTGGCCATCGGCAGCAAGGACCCGGACCGCTTCCAGCCCGGCATGGGTACGCTGTTCCTGAAGATGATCGCCGCCACCGTCACCGCCGCCCTGGCGCGCGCACGGGACGTTGCCTGAGAGCTTGTGAAAAAGCCGCCCGCCTACTGCGACCGCCGCCGAACGCCCGTGTCGGCGGTGCGCGGCTGGCAAATCCGGGTCATTTGGTTCACCAAACTCCCCGGATTTGCCACCCCCGCACCTTGTCACGGGCGCCCGGCGACGCTCTCGCTACGGCGGTCGGATTTTTCACAACCTCTGAGCCGGCAATGAGCCCCGCCAGCCAGGTCGACGCGTGGCTGCAGCGCCTGGCCAGCGAGCGCCAGGCGTCCGCGCACACGGTCGACGCCTACCGCCGTGACCTGGCCAAGCTGTTGCGCTTCATGGAGGCGCAGGGCGTGGCCACGTTCGATGCGCTTGATCCCAACCGCATGCGCGCGTTCATTGCCACCGAACACCGCGCGGGCCTCGCTGCGAAAAGCCTGCAGCGGCTACTCTCCTCCTGCCGCAGCCTGTTCCGCCAACTGATCCGCGAAGGCGCGCTGGCGCACGACCCGATGGCCGGCGTGCGCGGCCCCAAGGTGCGCCGCAAACTGCCGCAAGTGCTGGACGTGGACGAAGCCGGCGCGCTGGTGGAAACCGACAGCGGCGGCAAGCTGGCCGTGCGCGACCGCGCCATGCTGGAGCTGTTCTATTCCAGCGGCCTGCGCTTGTCCGAACTGGTCAACCTGCGCTGGATCGACCTGGACCTCGACGGCGGCGAAGTACGCGTGTTGGGCAAGGGCAGCAAGACCCGCGTAGTGCCCGTCGGCCGCCCGGCCATCACCGCGCTGCGTGCGCTGGGCGCCGCCGAAGGCATGCCGCCGGACAGCCCTATCTTCCGCGGCCGCGGCGGCGCCCCCATCAACCCGCGCACCGTGCAGCTGCGCATGAACAAGCTGGCGCTGGGCCTGCCCAAACACGTCCACCCCCACCTGCTGCGCCACACCTTCGCCAGCCACATGCTGGAATCCTCCGGCGACCTGCGCGCCGTGCAGGAGCTGCTTGGCCACGCCGACATCGCCACCACCCAGATCTATACGCATCTGGATTTCCAGCACCTGGCGAAGGTGTACGACGCGGCGCATCCAAGGGCCAAGCGGAAGCCGTAACGCGATACGCGAAAAGCGAGCGGCAAACCGCAAACGCCGCGCCTCAACGTCACAAAAAAGCCGTAATACCCTCTCCCCTGCGGGGAGAGGGCAGGGGAGAGGGGCACACGCCGCGGGAAAGCCTCCAACGAAGCGGATCACGTCGCCGCAAAGCTCCCAACGAAGCCAGCCACGCCGCCATAAACCCTCTTCCTCCACACTCCCCCGCAAGCACCGCCCCCTCTCCTGTGTCCTCTCCCCAAATGGGGAGAGGAGATTATGGTGCCCTCGAACTTTCATGTTCGTCGTCTTCGATCAGCCCACAACCTCCTCCCGTCCTCGGCGCTGCATGCACAGGCGACAAACCCCGCGCTCTGCTCCCTCCCCTGCTCGCAGGGGAGGGCTGGGGAGGGGCCGCTCTTGATCCACCCCGCTATCGAACCCATCTCATCGGCCCAAGCCAACGACTCGCGGAGCCCCCATGGAATCGTTCCACGCCACCACCATCGTCTGCGTTCGCCGCGAAGGACGCGTCGTCATCGGCAGCGATGGCCAGGTCACACTGGGCAATACGGTGATGAAGGGCAACGCGCGCAAAGTGCGCCGGCTGGGCAAGGCGGGCGATGTGGTAGCCGGGTTCGCCGGCGCCACCGCCGACGCCTTCACCCTGTTCGAACTGTTCGAGCAAAAACTCGAGAAGCACAACAACAACCTCACCCGCGCCGCCGTGGAAATGGCCAAGGAATGGCGCACCGACCGCCGCTTCGGCAAGCTCGAGGCGATGCTGGCGGTGGCCGACAGGGAGGTGTCCCTGCTGATTTCCGGCAACGGTGATGTGGTGGAGCCCGAGCACGGCCTCATCGCCATCGGCTCCGGCGGCCCGTTCGCCCAATCAGCCGCCATGGCCCTGCTGGAAAACACCGAACTCGACGCCCGCACCATCGTCGAAAAGGCGCTGAAGATCGCCGGCGACATCTGCATCTATACCAATCACAACGTGTCGATCGAAGAACTGTAAGCCGCCTCGATCCCACACCGTCATTCCGGCGGAAGCCGGAATCCAGCGCCTTTCACGGCAACGACACTGGATCCCGGCTTTCGCCGGGACGACGGCCGAAAACTCCTCTTCCCGGTGACCTCATGTCCGAATTGACCCCCCGCGAAATCGTCAACGAACTCGACCGCTACATCATTGGCCAGCAGGACGCCAAGCGCGCCGTGGCGATTGCGCTGCGCAGCCGCTGGCGGCGCATGCAGCTCGAGCCGGACATGCGCAACGAGGTCACGCCGAAAAACATCCTGATGATTGGCCCCACCGGCGTGGGCAAGACCGAGATCGCGCGGCGCCTGGCCACGCTGGCCAACGCGCCGTTCGTGAAAGTGGAGGCCACCAAGTTCACCGAGGTCGGCTACGTGGGCAAGGATGTGGAATCGATCATCCGCGACCTGGCCGACGTGGCCTACAAGCTCACCCGCGAGCAGGCGGTCAAGCGCGTGCGCACGCAGGCCGAGGACCGCGCCGAAGACCGCATCCTCGACGCGCTGCTGCCGCGCCGCCAGGCCCAGCCTACCGACTGGAGTCATGACGCCGCCGCCGCGCCCGCGATCGACAGCGACACCCGCCAGAAACTGCGCAAGCAGTTGCGCGAAGGCGCGCTGGACGAGCGCGAGATCGAGCTGGATTTCGCCATGAACGTGGGCGTGGAAATCATGTCGCCGCCGGGCATGGAGGAGATGGGCTCGCAATTGCGCCAGATGTTCCAGAATCTGGGCGGTGCCAAGACCCAGAGCCGCAAGCTGCCCATCAAGACCGCGCGCCCGCTGCTGATCGACGAAGAGGCTGGCAAGCTGCTCAACGACGAGGAGCTGCGCGCGCAGGCGATGGAAGCGGCCGAGCAGAATGGCATCGTCTTCATCGACGAGATCGACAAGGTGGCCCAACGCGGCGACCACGGCCATGCCGGCGTCAGTCGCGAAGGCGTGCAGCGCGACCTGCTGCCGCTGGTCGAAGGCTCCACCGTGTCCACCAAGTACGGCCCGATCAAGACCGACCACATGCTGTTCATCGCCTCCGGCGCGTTCTCGCTGGCCAAGCCGTCCGACCTGATCCCCGAGCTGCAGGGCCGCCTGCCGATCCGGGTGGAACTGAACGCGCTCAGCGTGGACGACTTCAAGCGCATCCTGCGCGAGCCGCACAACGCGCTCACCAAGCAATACGTGGCGCTGCTGGGCACCGAGGGCGTGGGGCTGGAATTCACCGACTCCGGCATCGACCGGCTGGCCGAGGTGGCGTTCCAGGTCAACGAGCGCACCGAAAACATCGGCGCCCGCCGCCTGCACACCGTGATGGAGCGGCTGCTGGAGAAAATCTCCTATGAGGCCGCCGACAAGTCCGGTGAAAACTACCGCATCGACGCCGAACACGTAGACAAAAGCCTCGAAAGTCTCGCCCAGGACGAGGATCTCAGTCGCTACATCCTTTAAACAAGCCCAAGGGCCCGCTCTGTTAAAATGACCGTCATGAACAGCAACATCATTGAACTCAAGAGCACCGGCCAGCGCGCCCAGCTGCGCGAAGCGCAAGAAAAGCAGACCCTCGTGCGGCTATGGCGCGAGGAGCTGGAGCACGGCAGCTTCTGCGGTTACGTGGGCGGCGTCGGCCGCGAGTTCTTCCTGCTGTGGGTGGTCGGCGACGGCATCACCTACGACGGCATGTACATCATGCGGCACCGCGACATCTCCGAGCTGGAAGCCCCCGACAAGCACCACGCCTTCTTCGAGAAAGCCCTGGCGCTGAAACACATCCTGCCGCGCCCCCCGCGCGGCTTCCCGCTCGACAACATCCGCGACGTCGTCCAGGCCGCCGGCGCCCAGTCGCCCGTCATCGGCGTGCACGTGGACAGCGAAGACGAGGCTGAAGTCTGCTACATCGGCCGCCTCGTCGCCGTCGAGGAAGACGGCTTCACCATGCAGGAACTCAGCCCCGACGCCGAGTGGATGCGCGAGGCTTCGTTCTTTGCGTGGGATGAGGTTTCGACCATCAGCATCGAGGACGGCTACGCGATGTCGTTGCTGGCCGTGGCCGGGCCGGCTCCGGCGTTGCTGGAAGGCGAGGCGGGCGTGTCGGAGCTGCCGACGCGGCAGTAGTCGAAGCCGTCGCGTTTGGCGGCAGCGATATGACGAGTTAGCTCGCTGCAGCGACTGAGCCGTCGTCAACCTAATAAGGTGCCCGTGATCGATCCGGCGCCACTTTTATTGAGTACACACCTATTGATCGCGGCTGACACCTGCTGATCACGCGCCCCTGGGCGTGGACGTCGTTCAGCCCGAGCAACCGTTCTTGCGCGAGTGATGATATGGAGAGAGCCCGTTACATCCCTATTTTGCCGGTGTAACTCATACACCCGAAAAAGTGGCGGACAACAAGGGAAGGTATGCAACGGCTGATCGCAGAGCCTCCGCGCAACCCCATGATCTGTCGCGGAATCCCTCGCTTGTGCGGCCAGGAGCCGGACTGCATACTCGATGCAACACCTCATTTTCGGGGTCTACTTAGCGTTAGGCTCCAATCAACCTATGAAGCGGCCACCCACTGACCTGCAAGTGCTTGAAGAGATCTACCGTCGCTACTACGGTGAATTTGCCGCGTTCTCTCGGGACTCTCCGGAGCGGGATACCAAGGTCTATGTGCCAATCGACATCGCCGCGATTGCCAAGCACTTCAAGATCGACGGCGACATAATTCATGGCCGGCTTTACTACTACCTAGACCACAAGTATCGGATCATCCGTTCCGACGGTAGTGAGGTTCCATTCTTCCATTTCAAGGAAGACGCGATGCCTAGCGACCGGCATCAAGTGCAGTTTCCTATACTCGCCTCAGCAATCGCGCAACTCAGGGAGGCGCGTAACCAATTCCTGTGGGCCACATGGCTTGCAGCAGCATCCTTCGTTATTGCGGTTCTGGCGTTCATCGTTAGCGTGCGCTGCTAGCGTCGGAGCGCCTAACATCTCATTCAAGCGGACGGCTCCGCCGCCGCTTAATTCCAGCGTTAGACATCACCATGACCTCGTCATATACGGGTTGTACAAATGGATCAGTCCAAGGAACTCATCAACCTCTTGGCCAACGAAGATCTGGCTAAGTTTTTAAACATCGAGAAGCTAGTCACCTCCACGGAATTTTCGCGTATGGCTGAATATGCAGCCACCCATTCTGTGGCGCATGGCGACCATAGCTATATAGTCAAGCTTCTAAGGCCACTGACTAGCTCTCAATATTTTTATTCTGCCGTTGGCTGGTTTTGCTCAAGAGCAGCCCTTGAGTATGCGGATGTAAAGGGTGTGCCCACATTCACCAAATCAGCTTCGGCACCCAATGGCTCGTTGAAGATCCTGGATGTCATAAAGGCCAAGCCGGCCCGGCTAAAGTCTGGCACCAAGCCGGTTAGCGCATCGGCACATGCAATCGTCGAAACCAAGAAACCAAAGAAGCGCCTTAAAAAAGTGGACATGTTAGATTCGTGGGCGAGGCTACCAGGTAGCTTTGGTGGCGGGAAAAGAAGCTGAAGCAAAGTCATTCATGCACCATTTTTCCATCACTCACAATCGGCGAGCCGTCTAACATTTCGTTCGAGGCGGACGGCTGCGCCGCCGCTCAACTCCAGCGTTAGGCCGCATTGAAACGTCTGCAGCGCGCCCACAGCTGATTTATTCCACCGTAACGGACAGTCCCGATGCCGCAGCTTTTCAGGCTCCGCCCCTTAGCTCTTGCCTTGCTGCTCAGCGCCTCTACAGTCGCAGGCGCGCAAGGAAACAATTCCTATGTCGAGGGCCTAGAGGACTCTATCGCCGCGTACACGGTTTCCGACTTTGCGTCTCACGGCCCACAGCCGGACGGCTTTCGGCACGTGAAGCTGCGCTTCCGCGAAACGGATACGGGCACGCGCAGCTACTTGCTCTGCGGGCAGGTGCATATCGGCACCGGAGCAAAGGCGGAGTGGGCGGATTTCGCCACGATCAAGACGGACCCGTATGAACAATGGCTGGGTGGCCCCGCCGCGGACATGTGTGCCAAGGCCACGCCGGTAACCGGGGGTCGAGACCTCGCCCCCCTCCTTGAGCAACAACTGGGTCCCAAGGCATCTCAGCCAACAGCGCCGTAAGCTGGGGCAGCGGGGCTGCGGCCTAACAATTCGTCCAAGCCGACGCCGCTTCGCGGCGCGGCTTAACTCAGGTGTTAGGCTCAATAGATGAAAAACCTTCGCAACGTGTTTGGGCATTGGCAACCATGGCTTGGTCTCGTAGCGTGCGGTATCTGTGGCGCAGCGGGCGGGCACATCGGCAAGCTTAACGGGCATTCGGCCATTGGGGCGGCAATCGGAGGTGGCATTGGCGGGTACATTTTCCACCTCTCAACCCGTTACGGCTCGGGCAAAGCCTAACAATGCGTTCGAGGCGGACGGCTCCGCCGCCGCTCAACTTAAGCGTTAGGCCTCACCCACAGCAGGGGAACGGACAGTGAAAGGGATGACTGGCAAGGGAGATCGCTTCGTGGTGTTCAAAGACGGGAATCTTTGGCGCTGGCATCTAATCGTTTCCAACTCGCCATCTGCCGTCCCAGTTGCAACGAGCGGCAGAGGTTACGCATCAAAAAGCATGGCGCTAAAGGCGGTTCAATCAGCGCGTCTGGCGGCATCGCACGCGCCGGCTGATCCGCTCGTGGAGCCGTAGTTGCAAACCTCGCATATTCACACCTGGCCGCTCCCATGGCCTAACAGGTCAGTCAAGCGGACGCGCGAAAAGCCGCGCGCCGCTTACCTCCAGCGTTAGATGAGCTTGGAAACATTGAATGCCAATTGCCATCGTTTTGCGGACTTCCGGCATCGTGAACGCATTTCGCGACGCCATAGTTGACGCGCTCAGCTCAAGTCGAATTGATAATGCGCTGTTGTGCTCCGGTTTCTTTCAAGAGAATTTCAAGGGATCTACGTATCAAGCTAGCAATGAGCAGCAGCTTGGCACCGCTTGCGCTACCAGCGGCGTTAAGCTCACTACTGTCGGCATACACAACTACGCATGGAAGCAGTCGTACAAGAACTTCAAAGCAAACATGCTCGCCGCAGGTGCAAACATTTCCTGCTTATACAAGCCGGGCATGAGTTGGCACGCAAAGGTGTTCATCGCTTCATCGTCAGGCGTTCCATCGTTTGGCATTGTAGGTAGCTCAAACCTCACACGGAATGCGTTTTCTATCGGCGCCCAATACAACAATGAGTGTGACGTGTTTTTGTGGTCGAAGAGTTCGCCGATTGCCGGGATCGCTGAACGCTTGGCGGATCTTCTAGCCGGGCAAATCGTCATCCACGCTCCCTACTTGAGTCGCTACAATCAGGGTTTGAGTTTGCCTCTGAAGCTTGAAGCAATCAGAGATGAAGTGATGGGGCAGGGCTTGGCACCGCTCACCTAACAATTCGTTCAAGGCGGACGGCTTCGCCGCCGCTTAACTCCAGCGTTAGGCCGCAGCAACATGTACCCACCCCACGCACGCATGACATCAACGGCCTTTCTTGAGGCCTACCGGCGCTGCATGGATGAAACGATACAAAGCGGAAAAAGTGAGGCAATGTTCATTCCCGCGCTCGTTTGCGCCGCGTTCTCCGCGGAAGTCGGGCTAAAAGCGCTCTTACTTCAAGCTGGGAAGACTGCGCGCGGGCATGACTTGGTAAAGCTTTTCAATAAATTGCCGGACGAGGTCCAGATGGATATCTTTGGCCGTATGGGCATGGAGGCGCCACAATTTGCGGGCCAATTGAATCATGTACGAGAAGCCTTTAAAGATTGGCGTTATATGTATGAGTTCAACGATGAGCGTTTCATCAGCATTGCCTTTGTTGCCAATTTTGCAACAGCAGTCGCATCGGCAAATTCGCTCAACCGGGCTTCGGCCTAACAGTTCATTCGAGGCGGGCGGCTACGCCACCGCTCAATTCCAGCGTTAGGTGTCGCAATGGAAGTGCATCGCGATCTTGTAGTCACCATTGAAAGCTTTGATGGTTGGGCATGTCCCTCGGAGTTCTACCCAACGGTGTCTTCGTTGCTGGGTCCTAGTGCACGTGCCGAGTTTGCGCACGTCTGGGCTACATCTATAGACGCGGTTGGCTGGTCTACCTGCACAGACCTAGCTCACGGCTGCTCACTCGCAGATGGTCGTCTTTCAGCAAGCTATCCCTGGCTCTCAGCAGAGGCGCGGAAGCAGTTGGTCAACGGCGCTGCGTACGTCTGGCTGTAGCAGCACCTAACAATTCGTCCAAGGCGGACGGCTTCGCCGCCGCTTAACTCCAGCGTTAGGTACCAATGGAACACACATGGGCCGTTGCAAGCTACATCCTTGGCGCCTTCTGCATCTACGGCGGCATAAGCGGCTTATTGTTTAAGACAATGACGTTCGGAGTCGAAGACGGCGAGCAATCCAGTTTTAGCCTCAGTGGGCGAAGGGCTCAATTAATTGGGCTTCTTTCTCTAATTGTTGGCGGGGTTGTTCTTCTTAATTTCGTACTTGGCCTCATATGCATGGTTGCTCTATCCGTGTTGGCTTCAATCCTTAAAGATTGAGTCTGTTCGGCCAATTAGCGTTAGGGCACGCAGTCAGCACTTCTGGGAGCACATGAAAGTCAAACGAATCATTGCCAACATTCGGACGTCCGAGCCGTCTGAGGCGGATGATTTCTATCGGAACATTCTTGGCCTTGAACTTGCCATGGATCATGGCTGGATTCGCACGTATTCTGGTTCCACCAAAATGGGAGTACAAGTCAGCTTTGCCAGTCAAGGCGGCTCTGGCACTCCAGTACCTGACCTGTCCATTGAGGTAGACGATCTTGATGAGGCCTTGCGCCGAGTCCAGAAAGCCAAGATTCCCGTAGAGTACGGCCCCGCCAGTGAGCCGTGGGGCGTTCGGCGGTTCTATGTCAGGGATCCACTCGGCAAGCTCATCAACATTCTTCAGCATGTGTAGCCCGGTGCGCCCTAACAATTCGTCCAAGCCGACGGAGAGTTCCCACGCTTTAGTGGACACCCTGAACTACCACTTCAGGAGTGCTCACCATGCCCAAACCAGGTCCAGCGCCAGAATTTCACCAGCGAATGCACGCTCCGAGCTGCCGTACGCAGCTACATCGATTACTACAACAGCAAGCGCTTACACTCGGCACTTGGCTATCGCTCTCCCATCGAGTTCGAAGCCTTCGCTGCATAACCAAAGAGTGTCCACTTTTGCGAGGAACTCTCGGGCTTCGCCGCCGCTTAATTCCAGCGCGAGCGGACCACGCGGGCTTCCAGAAGGCATCTGGGATCACCACCGCCTCACGGCCGCTTGACCGCCCCAGCGCTATCACGGTGGCTTTCGCAACGGAGGCAATCATGGCCAACGACGACAAGCCGGGCATTTTCGAGTCCCGCGAGGTGGTTCGTGAGCAGGCGGCGCATATGGCGCCGGCGGACAAGGCGGATTTCAGTGGTTTGTCTGAGCATCTTGGCTCCACGGTGGATCGAACGAGCGTTCATGCCGTGGTGGAGGGCGACACGCTGTCGAGCATTGCGCAACAGGTTTATGGCGACGGGGGTGCGTGGGAGCGGATCTATGCCGCCAATCGCGACCAGCTCACCACGCCGGACAAGCTGGAGCCGGGTCAGATGTTGAAGATTCCCGCCAAGCCCTGACGCTGTGGAAATCGGCAACGGTGGTTTCCCGGGGTCTTCGCGCGAAGCGCTGATTGGGCGCCGATTGGAGTCAGCAGCACGCGCACGTATATGTCCGTGAGGTAGCGCGTTTGCGCATCGACGCGTGGCTCGAGTCGCCCACGACGGCTCCTGCCCGGAGCCGCAGTGGGCGATGCCTGTTTGTGCGCCGCCGCCCGCGCTTTCCCCTGTGGGGCTAAAACGCGACAATGGGCAGCTTTCCCGAGCGCCGCCGATCGCGCTGGCGCATCCCGAACTGTCGTCGCAGAGAGGTCAATACCGACAATGTCTTCCACGCCAAAGATCATCTACACGCTGACGGACGAGGCACCGTTCCTGGCCACGCAGTCGCTGCTGCCGATCATCGACGCTTTCACCAGCACCGCCGGCATCGCGGTGGAGACGCGCGATATCTCCCTGGCGGGACGCATCATTTCGCTGTTTCCCGAGGCGCTGAAGGAAAGCCAGCGCATCGCCGACGATCTCGGTGAGCTGGGCCAGCTGGCCAATACGCCCGAGGCGAACATCATCAAGCTGCCCAACATCAGCGCCTCGATGCCGCAGCTGAAGGCTGCCATCAAGGAATTGCAGCAGCAGGGTTACGCGCTGCCGGATTACCCGGACGAGCCGAAGGACGCGCAGGAAAAAGACGTCCGCGCGCGCTATGACAAGGTCAAGGGCAGCGCCGTGAATCCGGTGCTGCGCGAAGGCAATTCCGATCGTCGCGCGCCGCCTTCGGTGAAGAATTACGCGCGCAAGCATCCCCATCGCATGGGTGCCTGGAGCGCGGATTCGAAGACCCGCGTGGCGCACATGGACCACGGCGATTTCTACGGCACCGAGAAATCGGCGCTGATCGAGCGCGCGGGCAACGTGAGCATCGAATGGTTCGGCAAGGACGGCAGCCGCGCCGTGCTGAAGGAGAAAACCGCGCTGCTGGAAGGCGAGATCATCGATGGCGCGGTGATGAGCAAGCGCGCGCTGGCCGCTTTCATCGACGCCCAGGTGGCGGATGCCAAGGCAACGGGCGTGCTGTTTTCGCTGCACCTGAAAGCCACCATGATGAAGGTCTCCGACCCGATCATGTTCGGCGTGGCGGTCTCCGAGTTCTACCGCGATGCGCTGGCGAAACATGCCGCCGCGCTGAAGCAGATCGGCTTCAACCCCAACAACGGCATCGGCGACCTGTACGCGCGCCTCGGCAGCCTGCCGGACGATCAGCAGACGCAGATCAAGGCGGACCTGCAGGCGGAATACGCGCAGCGCCCGAGCCTGGCGATGGTCAATTCCGACAAGGGCATCACCAACCTGCACGTGCCCAGCGACGTCATCATCGACGCCTCGATGCCGGCGATGATCCGCGACTCCGGCAAGATGTGGAACGCCGAAGGCAAGCTGCAGGACACCGTGGCGGTGATCCCCGACCGCAGCTACGCCGGCGTGTACCAGGCGACCATCGAGGACTGCAAGGCGCACGGCGCGTTCGATCCGGCCACCATGGGCAGCGTGCCCAACGTGGGCCTGATGGCGCAGAAAGCCGAGGAATACGGCTCGCACGACAAGACCTTCCAGATTGCCGGCGACGGCACGGTCAAGGTGATCGACGACGCCGGCAAGGTGCTGCTGCAGCACGAGGTTGAGGCCGGTGACATCTGGCGCATGTGCCAGGCCAAGGACGCACCGATCCAGGATTGGGTGAAGCTCGCGGTGAGTCGCGCGCGGCTCTCGTCCACGCCGGCGGTGTTCTGGCTGGACCCGCAGCGCGCGCACGATGCGCAGGTGATCAAGAAGGTCGAGCGCTACCTGAAGGATCACGACACCAGCGGGCTGGATATCCGCATCATGGATCCGGTGGCCGCCACGAAATTCTCGCTGGAGCGCATCCGCAAGGGCCAGGACACCATCTCGGTCACCGGCAACGTGCTGCGCGATTACCTCACCGACCTGTTCCCGATCATGGAGCTGGGCACCAGCGCCAAGATGTTGTCGATCGTGCCGCTGATGGCCGGCGGCGGCCTGTTCGAGACCGGCGCCGGTGGCTCCGCGCCCAAGCACGTGCAGCAGTTTGTGGAGGAGAACTACCTTCGCTGGGATTCGCTGGGCGAATTCCTGGCGCTGCAGGCCTCGCTGGAGTTCGTGGGCGAGCAGACCGCCAACGCGCAGGCCAAGGTACTGGCGCAGGCACTGGACCAGGCCAACGGCAAGGTGCTGGACAACAACAGGTCGCCCGCGCGCAAGGTGGGCGAGCTGGACAATCGCGGCAGCCATTTCTACCTGGCAATGTACTGGGCGCAGGCGCTGGCCACGCAGAACGACGATGCCGCGCTGAAGGCGACGTTCGCGCCGCTGGCCAAGGCACTTGCCGACAACGAGGCGGCCATCCTGGCGGAGCTCAATGGCGCGCAGGGCAAGGCGGTGGACATCGGCGGTTATTACCACCCGGATATGGACAAGGTGGGCCGCGCGATGCGTCCCAGCGCGACGTTCAATGCGGCGTTGGCGACGCTTTCGAAGGGTTGATCGGGTAGCGCATATGGCCGTCTTTACGGCTTGTTGAAAAGAGGCGCCTTCGGGCGCCTCTTTTTTGGGGTGTGGGGTGGGTTTTCCAGAGGCAAGGGCCCTCTCCTCGGTCCTCTCCCGCAAGCGGGAGAGGAGGCCAGGAGCAAACCCCTCTCCCGCTTGCGGGAGAGGGGCGGGGGGAGAGGGCTCACGCCGCGAAAAGGCCCCCAGTCAGCCTTCCCCTGACACAATGGCGGCTTCCCTGGCTGGAGCATCCCATGCGCCTGCGCTCAGCGATTTCCCTGTTCGCCCTGATCGCCTTGATGGCAGGCGCGCCCTTGTGCGCCGCGCCACCACCGCCACCGTCATCGACCAACGTGGCCGATCTCCCCGCCGTACTGGTCACCGGCGTGCAGCCGGGGCCGGGCATGTGGCGGGTGTCGCGCGGTGATCACGAGCTGTGGATATTGGGCACGCTGTCGCCGCTGCCGCGCGGCATGACGTGGCAGTCGCGCGAGGTGGAATCGGTGATCGCCTCCGCGCAGCAGATCCTGCTGCCGCCCTCGGTGAAGATGAAGGTGGACACCGGCTGGCTGGGCAAGCTCTTTCTGCTGCCGTCGGCCTACAGCGCGCGCAAGAACGAGGACGGCAAGACCCTGCAGCAGGTATTGTCCGCGCCCACCTACGCGCGCTGGCAGGCGTTGAAGCAGACCTATCTCAGCGACAAGCGCAGCGTCGAGCGGTGGCGGCCGATCTTTGCCGCGCAAGAGTTGTACAAGGCGGCGATCAAGGCCAATGGCCTCAGCAATTCCGGTGGGGTGAAGGCCGCCGTCGATGCGTTGGCCAAGCAGCATGGCGTGGCCGAAACGGCGGTCGAGTATCCGGTGACGATCGAGCACCCGCGGGCGGCGATCAAGGCGTTCAAGCAGGCCGCACCCAACGACGTGATGTGCATGAGCCGCACGCTGGATGCGATCGAGCATGACCTGCCGTCGATGAAAGCCCGCGCCAACGCCTGGGCCACCGGCGACCTGCAGTTGCTGCGCGAACTGCCCGACAGCAACCGCCGCCAGGCCTGCATCGATGCGCTGGCGGACGCGGGTTTTGCGCGCCAGCTGGGTATCGACGACATCCCCGAGAAAGTACAAGCCATCTGGCTGGCCGCGGCGCGCAAGGCGCTGGAAACCAACCGGCAAACCTTCGCCATGCTGTCGATGGAGGAGTTGCTGAAACCCGATGGCTACCTGGCGAAGTTGCGGGCCGAGGGCTACACGGTCGAGGCGCCGGTGGAGTGAGCTCGCCCTTGTAGGAGCGACTTCAGTCGCGATGCTCTTCGCCGGGCTTCCAGAGCAAAAGCGTCGCGACTGAAGTCGCTCCTACAGGTACGGGAAGCGTCAGGCGCTGACGCGATCCAGCTCCGCAATTTCGTCCGCGCTCAGCTGCAGCTTCACGGCGCCGATCAGGTCATTCAATTGCGTCACCGTGGTGGCGCTGGCGATGGGCGCGGTGATGCTGGGGCGGGCGATCAGCCAGGCCAGCGCCACCTGGGCCACGGTGGCCTGGTGTGTCGCGGCCACCGCGTCCAGTGCGGCCAGCACCTGCAGGCCACGCGGGTTGAGGTAGCGCTTTACCGCGCTGGCGCGGGCGCTGCTCTTGGCCAGATCCGCTTCGTCGCGGTACTTGCCGCTGAGGAAGCCGCTGGCCAGCGCGTAGTAGCTGATCACGCCGATGTTCTCTGCGCGGATTAGCGGCTCCAGTTCGTTTTCGTAGCCGGTGCGCTCGAGCAGGTTGTATTCCGGTTGCAGCACTTCGTAGCGGGGCAGGTTGTGTTCGCGGGCCGCCGCCAGCGCGTCGGCGAAACGGATGGCGCTGTAGTTGGAGGCGCCGATGGCGCGCACCTTGCCTTGCTCGATCAGCCGCGCAAAGCCGCCCAGCGTGTCGGCGAGCAGCACGCTGGCATCATCCTCGTGCGCCAGGTACAGGTCGATGTAATCCGTCTGCAGGCGCTGCAGCGAGCGGTCCACCGCCTGTTGCAGGTTCACCGGCGACAGGCCCGGCTGCTCGGCCCATTTGCCGACCTTGGTGGCGATCACCACCTTGTCGCGCTTGCCGCTGCGCTTGAGCCAGCGGCCGATGATGGCCTCGGACTCGCCACCCTGGTTGCCCGGCACCCAGGCGGGGTACACGTCGGCGGTATCGATCAGGTTGCAGCCGGCGTCGACGAAGGCATCCAGCAATTCGAATGAACGCGCTTCATCGGCGCTCCAGCCGAACACATTGCCGCCGAAGGCGAGCGGGGCGATGGAAAGCGGCGAGTTGCCTAGCGGGCGTAATGACATGGAGACGTCCGAACGAAACGTGGGGAGGCCCAAGTGTGGCCATTGCGGCACCCAGTTTCAAATCGTGCCCATGATCGGGCTGGACGTTTGCGGTCATTTGCTGCGAAATCGCCGGTGTTCTGGCGGGTGTTCACACTCAGCGGGGCGCTTCGACTCTGGTCGCGGTGCGGCCGACGCTCAGGCCCGGAATGGTGGCCGCTCAGCGCGGCGCTGCAATGCGCGGCAATGCGGTCGTCACCGCGCAGCACGCCACGCCGCACTTCAGTGCGTCGGGCCTCGGCTTGTTCGTGGTGGCGGCGTCCTGATTCGTGGTCTCTTCGACGTCGGACCAGATCAGCTGGGCGTGGGTCAGGTGGCCATGCAGAAACAGCAGATCCTTCCATAACGAACTCATGACGAAGCTCCTCCGCGGGTGCGCAACGACTTGGTAGGCGTTCAAGGTACGCGCGGTAAGGGCCGCCAAAAAGCGATATATTCGCAAGCCAGGCTTGAGGGAAATTCAATATGGCGAAGCTTCCGCTGGGCTTGTTGCAACAGTTTGTGCTGGTGGCGCGATTGGGCAACCTGTCGCGCGCGGCGACGCAGGCGAACCTCACCGTGAGCGCGCTCAGCCACCAGATGAAACAGCTGGAGGAGCGGCTGGATCGACGTCTGTTCGAGCGCGGCCCGCGCGGCGTCACGTTGACGGTCGAGGGTCACGCCCTGCTGGAGGCGGTGGGCGGGCATGTCGATGGCATTGAACAGGCGCTGGCGGCATATCGCACGCGCCACCACGACGCGCTCACGCTCAGCGCCAGCCCCGGCATCATGTCGAGCTGGCTGGTGCCGCGGTTGCCGCGCCTGGTGGCGGTGCATCCGGAGCTGGAGCTCACCCTGCAGTCGGGTTCGACCCTGGTCAATTTCGCACGCGAGCCGGTCGATGCCGGTTTGCGTTATGGCCGTGGCGAGTGGCCCGGTTTGCATAGCGAGCGCCTGTTCGGCGAGTGGATCGCGCCGGTGGCCGCGCCCGAGCTGATCGCGCAGATGGGCGATGCCGATCCCGGCGACCTGTCGTGCTGGCCGCTGCTGGGTGAGCCGGCCTCGTCCCGGCGCTGGCTCGACTGGTTCGAGCATCGCGGCGGCACGCCGCCGAAGCGCTACGTAGCGCAGTTCGACAGCCTTGATGCGCTGCGCCACGCGGCGCTGGAAGGGCTGGGCGTGGCGCTGGGGCGGATGGTGACGTCGAAGTCGCTGATCGACGCGGGCCGCCTGCAGGTGCTGGGCGACAACTACCTGCCGGTGTCCGAGGCGTACTGGCTGGTGTATCCGCCGCGTTCGCTGGAGCATCGCGGCCTGCAGGCTTTCCGCGAGTGGCTGCTGGCCGAGGCGGACGATTACTGCCGGCAACTGCCGGCCACGAGCCGCTGCGGCGCGGTCGAGGATTGAAGCGGCGAGCGGGTACCATGGAGCGTTCAACGCATCCGCACCGCATCGAGGAGCCGCATCATGAAATCACGCGCCGCCGTCGCCTGGGAAGCAGGCAAGCCGCTGTCGATCGAGCAGGTCGACGTTGCCGGTCCGAAAGCCGGCGAGGTGCTGGTACGCATCGTCGCCACCGGCGTCTGCCACACCGATGCGTTCACCCTGTCCGGCGCCGATCCGGAGGGCATGTTCCCGGTGATCCTGGGCCATGAGGGCGGCGGCATCGTCGAGGAAGTGGGCGAAGGCGTCACCTCGCTGAAAGTCGGTGACCACGTGATTCCGCTGTACACGCCCGAGTGCGGCGAGTGCAAATTCTGCCGCTCGGGCAAGACCAACCTGTGCCAGAAAATCCGCGTCACCCAGGGACAGGGCCTGATGCCCGACGGCACCTCGCGCTTCTCGTTGAACGGCAAGCCGCTGCTGCATTACATGGGCACCAGCACGTTCAGCGAATACACCGTGCTGCCGGAGATCTCGCTGGCCAGGATCAACAAGGCCGCGCCGCTGGACAAGGTGTGCCTGCTCGGTTGCGGCATCACCACCGGCATCGGCGCAGTGCTGAACACGGCGAAAGTGGAGCCGGGCGCCAGCGTGGCGGTGTTCGGCATGGGCGGCATCGGCCTGTCGGTGGTGCAAGGTGCGGTGATGGCGAAAGCCGGCCGCATCGTGGTGGTCGACACCAACCCGGCCAAGTTCGAGATGGCCAAACTGCTGGGCGCCACCGACTTCATCAACCCGAAGGACTACCCCGATACGCCGATCCAGCAGGTGATCGTGGAGCTCACCGACGGCGGCGTGGATTATTCGTTCGAATGCATCGGCAACGTCAACGTGATGCGCTCCGCGCTGGAGTGCTGCCACAAGGGCTGGGGCGAGTCGATCATCATCGGCGTGGCCGGCGCGGGGCAGGAAATCAGCACGCGGCCGTTCCAGCTGGTGACCGGACGCGTGTGGCGCGGCTCGGCGTTCGGCGGGGTGAAGGGCCGCTCGCAGTTGCCCGGCTACGTCGACCGCTACATGGCGGGCGACATCAAGATCGACGAGATGATCACCGAAGTGTTGCCGCTGGACGACATCAACCGCGCATTCGACCTGATGCACGAAGGCAAGGTGATCCGGTCGGTGATCCGCTACTGACGAAAGGGCGGCTGGCTGCTCAGCGCAGCCAGCGCCCGGCGAATTCATCCGCGGGGACGGGGCGGCCGATCAGGTAACCCTGCACAAGGTCGCAACCCATCGCGACGAGAACCGACAGCTGGGCCTCGTCCTCGACGCCTTCGCCGACCACGGTGTACGACAAGGTCTTGGCCAGGGCGATGATGTGCCGGACGATTTCCTGCTGCCGCGGGTCGTCGGGAAGGCTTCGGATGAAGGCCTGGTCGAGCTTCAGCACGTCGGCCGGTATGCGGGTCAGGTAGACGAGCGACGAGTAGCCCGTGCCGAAATCGTCGAGCGCGACCCGAATGCCTTCCGCCCGAAGCGCGACCAGGGTCTGCCTTGCCTTGTCGGAGTCATTGACCGCGGTGGCTTCCAGTATCTCGATTTCCAGGCAGCTGGCGTCCAGTTGATAGCGCTCCAGGCTCGCCCGCACCACTTCCAGGATGGACGTCCGTTCGAACTGGGCGGGCGACATGTTGACCGAGACGGAAATCGAGACTTGGCCGCTGTCCTGCCACTCCCGCATCTGCGCGCAGGCGCGGTCGAGCACCCACTCGCCAAGCCACACGCCCAACCCCATTTCATCGAGCAGGTGCACGAAAACGCCGGGTGACACCAGCCCGCGCGTGGGCGAGAGCCAGCGCACCAGCGCTTCCGCACCCACGATTTCCCGCGTGCGGGCATCGACCTTTGGCTGGAAATGCAGCACGAGCTCGTCGTTCTGGACCGCCCGGCGCAGTTCCTGGGTCAGGTCGAAGCGGGCTTTCGACTGCGTGTTGAGTTCGTTCGAGTAGAACTGGAACCCGCCCCGCTGCTCGCGCTTGGCCTTGTACATGGCGGCGTCGGCCATCTGCAGCAGCTCATTGAAATGGCCGGCATGCGCGGGATAAAGCGCCACGCCCATGCTGGCCGGGGTGTTGATCCGGTACTCGTGCACGGTGATCGGTACGGACAGGTCGCTCATCAATGCCCGCAACCGTTCGTCGAGAACGGTGCGCTCCTCGCCGTTCGCGAGGCCTTGCAGCAGGAGAACGAATTCATCGCCGCCCAGCCGGGCGAGCGTGTCGTCCTGGTGCAGGCGCTTCCTGAGGTTGGTCGCGCATTGCAGCAGCAGCTCGTCACCGGCGGCGTGGCCGAGGGTGTCGTTGACCTGCTTGAAGTTGTCCAGATCGATCAGGATCAGCGCGACCGAGGTCTGCTCGCGTTGCGCGCGGTCGATGGCTTGCTCGCAGCGCTGGCGCAGCAGCACGCGGTTCGGCAGGTCGGTCAGCGAATCGTGGTGGGCCTGGTGATGAAGCTTTTCCTCCTGCGCCAGGCTGGACAGCGCGATACCCAGCCGGTCGGCCAGCGCCCGGCCGCCCTGCACGATGTCGTCGATGGGCTCGGGCCGCTTCGCATGGGCCAGCACAAGCACGTGCTCAAGCCGATCGCCGTGGCGGATCGGGAAGGCCACCAACTGCGCCGGCGGGGTGGGGCAAAGCCGATCCAGGAATTCGTTCGGCAGGCTGTCGGGCGGGAGGACGGTGGCGGGCCGGGCGGGGCTCAGCCGGGTCGTATCGATTTTCCGGGTCGACGTGCGCAGGCAGCCAGCGGTGTGCTGGGGGTCGCCGGTCAGCAGGTAATGGCCTTGCTCGCCGCTGGGTACCAGCAGGCCGGCACCGTCGCAGGGGATCGCCTTGCGGACATGCCGCAGCACGTCGCTGGCGAGTTGCTCCATGCCGGATGCGCTGATGATGGCGCGGTCGAGTTCGCTCAGCATGGCGAGCATGTGGAACCTGTATTCCAGGTTGCCCGCCATGTCGTTGAACGTCTCGCCCAGCTCGGTGAACTCGTCGTTGCCGGCCAGCGCGATGCGGGCGCCCAGGTCACCCGCCGCAAGTCGCTGGCTGGCGTCCGTGAGCAGGTCGAGCGGCTTCATCTGGCGCTGGACCTGCCTGACCGCGAGGGCGGCGGCCAGGATCAGCGCCAGCAGGAAGGTGAGCGGGAAGAAATGCCGGAAGTTGTTCAGCGTGCGCAGGGCGTCGGCGCGGGACGCGACCTGCATGATGACGAAGCCCGGGCTGTCAAACGCGGGCAGAAACTTGGGGCGCCACAGGCCCACCAGCAGATCCTCGCCGGCATGAGTCCAGCGCACGGTGCCACCCGTGCCCGTCCCCAACGCCGAATACAGCATCTGCCTGCTTGGCGGCACCAGCCCCGGGGTGCAGAAGAGCGCCACAAGGTCGGCATCGAGAACGCAGTAACGTTCGGGTGAGAAATCGTTGATCCACAACGAGGCGGCTTCGATTTCCCCGGCCAGGGCCGTGCCCGGCGAGGCGGAGGGAGCAACCAGTTCGATGGGGTTTCCGGCGGCCAGCCGCAACACCACGCCGCCATGGTCGAGCCGGGTCCGTTGCTCCGCCGTCAGCGCTGCCAGCGGCTGCATGGAGGTGCCGGTGAAACCGGATCGGGTCGCCGCTTGCGCGTTGCCGACGTCCGCGTGCGCAAGCTGCTTCAGCGCGCTGGCGTGAACGTTCAGGCTTTCGATCACGGCCATGCCGAACGACTTGCTGTCGGCGCGCAGGTGCTCGTAAGCCGAGTTCAACAGCAGCGTGCTGGCCTGATGGTAGGCATACCAGGCCACGCCGCTCATGGGGACCAGCGCGGCCAGCACGAATTGAAGGATGAGCCGCCGGCTGACCTTTCCGCGCAGGTAAGTACGCATCGCGTACCTAGAAATCCTGCGCCTTGCCGACGTAGCTGCCGTTGCCGGCGCGCACGATGTCGTCGCGGGCAAATCGCGCCATCAGCTGGGTCTGGCTGCGACCATCCGGGCCGGCGCTGTACAAGTCATAGTCGGTGTTGATCGGATTCATGTTCTTGTCCCGGCGCACCTTCCCCTTGTTCGGCGGCGGATCGATGTCGATGGGCAGGTACTGGTAGGGATTTCCCCAGGGATCGATGGCGTCCTTGATGCCGATGTCGGACAAGCTGGCGGGGTAGCTCAGGTGCTGGGCGTAGTACGCCTCGAGGCCCAGCGACGTCGTTGTCATGAACTGCACGGCCTGGCTGGTCCTCACGCGATTGATGTACCGCGAATAGGTAGGCAACGCGATGACCGTGAGCAGCGCCACCATGGCAAGCACGATCATGAGTTCGACCAGCGTAAGGCCATGGCGCCGCGTGTTCAGTGTGTTGTGCATGGCCAATGGTTGAGCCGTGTAGACAAGGAGACAGCGACGGCACGGGGGTCGGATGGACGGCAGAAGCTCCTTGTGGTTAACGGCGCCGGTTGGCCGGCCTTGAATGTCGGCGGTTACGGCTGCCAGCGCAGGTCCACGCCCAGCAGGAAGGTGCGGCCGGCGCCAGGCTCGAAATAACGGCCATTGCCATCGTTGACGATCACCGAGCCCACGTAGCGACGGTCGGCCAGGTTGTCGATGCGGGCGAAGGCGTGCGTGCGCCAGTGGCCGCCTTCGACGACGTAACCCATGCCGGCGCCGAACACGGCGTATGGCGGCGCCTGCACGGTGCCCAGGTCGTCGGTGGGCACGGCGGCCATGTAGCTGCCATCGAGATCCGCCTGCCAGCCGGTTTCGCCGCCGAAGCGCAGCGCGGCGTAACCGTTGGAGCGTGGCACGCCGGCGATCCGCGCACCCGCGTCGACGGGGGTATTCGGCGCGGTGCAGCGGCCGGCGCAGGCCAGGAACGGCGAGCGGAAGCTGGCATCCAGCCAGGTATAGGCCAGCTGCAGTTTCCAGCGCGGGGCGAGCGTCGTGGTCAGCGATGCTTCCGCCCCCTGCCGGCGGGCGCGCGGGATGTTCTGGTACGTGGTGCGACCGCCCAGGCTGGTGGCCACCGCGACCTCGTCGCGGCTGTCGGCGCGGAACAGCGCGATATCGGCTTGCGTGCCCGGCCCCGGCCGCAGCTTCAGGCCCACTTCGGCGCTGCGCGTGCGCGAGGGTTGCAGGCCGAAGTTGAGCCCGCTGCCGCCGTCGTTGCGGTAGCCCAGTTCGGAAAACGTGGGTGTTTCGAAGCCCTTGCCGTACGACGCGTACAGGTGCGCGGTGGGCGACAGGCGATACAGCACGCCGGCCACGGGCGTGGTGGCCGAATAGTCCACGCGGCCGCTGTCGTCGGGGTTGCGGGCGGTGATGTAGCGGTCGTCGGTGGCGAACTTCACTTCGCTGTGGCGCAGGCCGGCCATCACCGTCCACGCATCGGCCACGCGCCAGCTGGCCTGGGCGTACTGGTCGAAATCGTGGACGCGATCCTGCTCGTCGCGACGCAGGGCGCCGCGCACGCCCACAGTGTCGTCGACGAAGTTCTCGAAGCCGCGGCGGTGCTGGTGCTGGTTGTCGTAGCTGGCGCCCACGGTCAGCTCGAACGGCAGCCCGGCCAGCGTGCTGGCCCAGGTCCAGCGCGCGTCGCCGCCGCCATATTCGTTGCCCAGGTCGACCACGCCGCCGGCGCTCAGCGGACTGATCTGCGCCGTGGCGGGAATCGACAGGTATTGCAGCACGCTGCGCTGGCCGTAATAGCCCATCAGGCGCAGGTGGCTGGCGTTGCTGAGCTGGTCGTCGTAGATCAGGCCGGCCTGCTGCTGCGACACGCTTTTGCGCGTGTTGAACGTGGTGGCGGCCTCGTCCGCCTGGCGCGGGTTGTCGTGGAACTGCTCGGGCGTCAGGCCCAGCGGGTCCTGCGCGCCGGGCAGGTTCATCGTGTTCAGCACCACGGTGAGCTTGCGGCGGTCATCCAGTTTCCAGCCCAGCACGGCGTTGCCCGACTCGCGCTGCGCGCGGCTGTGGTCGCGGTAGCCGTCGGTACGGAAATGGCTGAAGTCGAGGTTGTAATCCAGCGCCTCCTGCACGCCGCGGGCATTGAGCGCGGCGCGCAGCATGCCGTCGCTGCCGCCGGCCAGGCCGAGGCGCACTTGCGGCGGGTCGGTGCCCTCGGCGCTGAACAACTGCACCACGCCGCCGGAAGCGTTGCCGTACAGCGCCGAGAACGGGCCGCGCAACACCTCGATGTGGTCGGCGGCATCGAGATTGAAATGCGACACCTGGCCCTGGCCGTCGGGCATGGTGGCGGGGATGCCGTCGCTGTACAGGCGCACGCCGCGGATGCCGAAGGTGGCGCGCGCGCCGAAGCCGCGGATCGAGATCTGCGTGTCCTGCGCGTAGTTCTGCCGGTCGCGCGCCAGGATGCCGGGCACGCCCTGCAGCAGCTCGGACGCGTTCACATCCAGCGAGCCGCTGGCCGGCGCGGCCACCACGTCGACCGAGGCGGCCACGTCGAACGGCGATTGCGCCGTGCGCGTGGCGGTGACGGTGATCGGCGCCACCTCGGCCCGCGGCGCGGTTTGTGGTGCGGCGGCGACGGTGGTGGCCAGTGCCCATGTGGGCAACAGCAGGCCGCGGCGAAACATTCGCTGGGTACACATGGGGGAGAGGATTCCTTCAATGCGCTTGCGGCGGTGGCAGCGCGATACGGCCATGGTAAGCGGCCGGCGCCCGCCATGCATGTAAACGGTATCGTCACGCCCGCGTACAAGAAAATGATGAACCGATTATCCTTGTCACTGGCGGGCCGGATTCATCTTCCCCCACGGGTCTCGCGCCCGGCCTGCGCGCCCGAAGTCTCCACCCATCAGCCACCGGCGGTGCATGACGCCACCGCTCCGGGATCAGGATTATGTCGATGACGCACTTGAAGAAGTTCGGCCTGCTTCTCGCCCTGTCGCTGGCGGGCAGCGGTCTGGGAGCCAGCGCGCAGGTGGTTGCGGCCGGCACGGCCGAGCCCGACCAGCCCACCGACGCACTGGTGCCGCCTACCAGCGCCAGCGACTTCACCGCCAGCCAGCTCGACGACGTGCTGGCCGGCAGCTGGCGCAGCGAGGCCAACCGCGCCCGCGATGCGTGGCGCCACCCCAAGGCCACGCTGCAGTTCTTCGGCATCCAGCCCGACCAGACGGTGATCGAGATCACCCCTGGCGGCGGCTGGTACGCCGAACTGCTGGCGCCGCTGCTGCACGACAACGGCCACTACATCGCCGCCGAGCAGGCGCCATCGACCGACAGCGAGGCACGCACCGACGACAGCAAGCTGCGGCGCAAATTCGCGGCCGATCCGGCGCACTTCGGCAACGCCGCCATCGTCAGCTTCGATCCGAAAAAGCCGGTGTTCGGTGCGCCTGCCTCGGCCGATCTGGTGCTGACCTTCCGCAACGTGCACAACTGGGTCATGGCCGACACCGCGCCGGCGATGTTCAAGGCGTTCTACGCGGTGCTGCGGCCGGGCGGCGTGCTGGGCGTGGTCGATCACCGCGCCGCTGACGGCGCCACCCTGGCGGCGGTGAAGAGCAGCGGCTACCTGCCCACCGCTGCGGTCATCAAGCTGGCCACCGACGCCGGTTTCAAGCTCGATGAGCGCAGCGAGATCAACGCCAACCCGGCCGACGACCACGGCCATCCCAAGGGCGTGTGGACGCTGCCGCCCACCCTGGCGCTGGGCGATACCGACCGGGCGAAGTACCAGGCCATCGGCGAGTCCGATCGCATGACCCTGCGTTTCGTCAAGCCGGCCGCCGCCACGCATTGAGTCGTCGCACCGCATGCTGATCGCCCTCAACAAGCCGTTCGGCGTGCTGTGCCAGTTCACCGACGACCGCGGCCGGCCCACGCTGGCCGGTTTCGTTCGCCAAACGGACGTCTATGCGGCTGGACGGCTGGATCACGACAGCGAGGGATTGCTGCTGCTCACCGACGATGGAAAGCTGGCCCACCGCCTCACCGACCCGCGCCACAAGCAGCCCAAGACCTACCTGGCCCAGGTCGATGGCGAAATCGACGACGCCGCGCTGGCGACCTTGCGCCGTGGTGTCACGCTGAAGGATGGCCCCACGTTGCCAGCGCTGGCCGAATACGCGGCCGAACCCGACTGGCTGTGGCCGCGCGATCCGCCCGTACGCTTCCGCAAGAGCATCCCCACCAGCTGGCTCAGCCTCACCCTGCGCGAAGGCCGCAACCGCCAGGTGCGGCGCATGACGGCGGCGGTGGGTTTTCCCACGTTGCGGCTGATCCGCGTGCGCATCGGCGACTACGCGCTGGAGGGTTTGGCGCCTGGCCAGACCCGCGTGCTGCAACGGTAGAACCGACTTCTGTAGGCGCGACTTTTTTGTGGGAGCGACTTCGGTCGCGATGCTCTTGTTCTGGAGCCCCAAAGAAGAAGCATCGCGACTGAAGTCGCTCCCACATCGGAGCCGCTTTACAGGCCCGCCAGCCCGAAGAACGCTTCCGCGGTGGCCGTGCTGTTCGCCGCCGTCACCTCGGCGCTCTCGCCGCGGTCGTGGGCGATCTCCTCGCAGATATGTCGCAGGTACATCGGTTCGTTGCGCCGGTGCGCGGGCGGCGGGCGCACGGTGCGCGGCAGCAGGTAAGGCGCGTCGGTTTCGATCATCAGCCGGTTGGCGGGAATTTCGCGCACCAGTTCGCGCAGATGCATGCCGCGGCGTTCGTCGCAGATCCAGCCGGTGATGCCGACGTGGCAGTCCAGCGCCAGGTAGTCGCGCAAGGCGTCGGCGGTGTCGGTGAAGCAATGCACCACGGCGGCCGGCACGCGGTCGCGGTAGCGGCGCAGCAGGGCCAGGAAATCGGCGTGGGCGTCGCGCTGGTGCAGGAACAGCGGCATGCCGCGGTCGACGGCGATCTGCAGCTGGCGTTCGAATACGCGCAGTTGCACATCGCGCGGCGAATAGTTGCGGTTGTAGTCCAGCCCGGTTTCGCCGATGGCGCGCACGATCGGGTCGAGTGACAACTCGCGCAGTCGCGCGTCAGTGGCGTCGTCGTAGTCGATGGCGTGGTGCGGATGTACGCCGGCGGTGGCGTACAGGCGACCGGGATGGGTGGTGGCCAATGCCAGCGCGTGTTCGCTGCCTTCGCGCGAGGCGCCGGTGACCACCAGTCGATTCACGCCCTGGGCGGCGGCGCGTTGCAGTACCGCGTCCATGTCGTGCTGGAACGATTCGTGGCCGAGGTTGGCGCCGATGTCGACAAGATCCATGCGATCCGCGTCCTGGCAAAACTCCCATTGTGGCGTGCCGGTGCGGCGGCGCAAGTGCAGGAAGACGTGAAAACCTGCATGCAGATTCGTCACGGTGGGCTGCGTATAAAAACCCGGTGCCGCAAGCGGTGAAGGGGGCGACAGCGTTCGCGCGGTCGTGCATCGCAAGCGGCATTCGGGGTTGCAACAGAGTGCACGAGGCGTCGTCCGACGGCTTTCGTGTCGAGCCGCATACCGTTGTCTGGGAGAGAGACATCATGCGTAGCCAGGTTTCCGTTTCCGTCGTATCGCAAACCCTTCGCCGCCGACCCATGGTGCTGCTGCGCTGAGAGCTGACTGACAGTCCGGGCGGTGGCGGCCGTGGTCATCGCGGCGCGTTGTCGTCCCCGGTTGTCGTCGGCTTTCCTGCTCATGGCCCGGCCATGCCTGTCGTTGCGCATCGTTCCGCGGCCTTCGCGGTGGCGTCGTTTGCCGTTGGCGGCGCATCGACCACGCGCGCGGCACGCAGCCCACCCGTATCCCTTGTCGCCCGGCACGACGAGCCGCGCGGTGCCGGGAGAAGGCGTCATCCGCGGGCCGCCGCTCGCCAACAGTAGCCCTCCGCATGCGGCAACGCAGCGGCCATCCGCTTGATACAGCGATCACCACCGTCTGGGAGTTCACATGAACAACAACGTTTTTCGCAGGGGCGTACTCGCCGCTGCGCTGGCCGCCGCCATGGCCAGCACGGTCAGCTTTGCCGCCGCGGTTTCGCCGACCGGCGATCCGGCGCGGATGGACCTCACCTCGCTGCAGGGCCAGCCAACATTCAACCGCTTCATCGTCACTTACCGCCAGGGCAGCAGCGAGCGCGCCAATCGCGCCGCTGCCGTGCAGACCGCCACCGCGGCGCTGAACCGGGCCGGGCTGGTGCGCGCCGGGCGTAGCGTCGCCGGCGCACCGGCCTCGGTCAGCATGCGTTTCCAGCGCAAGCTGGCGGTGGGCGGCGACCTGTTGCGCACGTCGCGGTCGCTCGACCGCACCGAGGCGGAGGCGCTGATCCGTCAGTTGTCGACCGACCCGGCGGTGGCCTACGTGGTGCCCGACGTGATGCGCCATCGCGTGCGCGACGTGGCGGCCTCGACGCTGCTGCAACCGCAAACCGTGACGCCGAACGACACCTACTACGCCAAGTACCAGTGGAACCTGAAAGCGCCCGACGGCACCGTCACCACCGAGGGCCACGCCAACCTGGGCGGCACCAACGTCAACAACGCGTGGGACCTGGCCGACGGCACCGGCGTGGTGATCGCCGTGCTGGATACCGGCATCACCACGCACGTGGACGTGGACACCTCGCTGGGCGACGCCGGTTATGACTTCATCGTGGACAGTTTCGTCTCTGGCCGCGCCACCGACGGCCGCGTGCCGGGCGGCTGGGACACCGGCGACTGGACCACCGAGGAGCCCTGGCTCACCGAGTGCACCGATGCCACCCACCCGCCGGAAGACAGCTCCTGGCACGGCACCCACGTGGCCAGCACCGCCGGTGCGGAGCTCACCAACAACGCGCGGGGCATGGCCGGCATCGCCCACGGCGCGAAGATCCTGCCGGTGCGCGTGCTCGGCCATTGCGGCGGCTATGACAGCGACATCAACGACGCCATCGTGTGGGCGGCGGGCGGCCACGTGGACGGCGTGCCGGACAACACGCACCCGGCGAAAGTGATCAACCTCAGCCTCGGCGGCCCCGGCACGTGCAAGGCCAAGGATCCGGCGGCGCAGGCGGTGGCCGCGGCCAACGCGCTGGGCGCGGTGGTGGTGGTGGCGGCGGGCAACGAGGATATCGATGCCTCGAAAACCTCGCCCGCCAGCTGCCCCGGCGTGATCACCGTGGCCTCCACCGGCATCACCAGCAGGCGCGCCTTCTATTCCAACTACGGCAAGGCGGTGGAGATCGCCGCACCCGGCGGTGGCGTGTACGAAAACGATGCCGACAGCGGCACCCCGGTCAACGACGGCTTCATCTGGCAGGCGCTGAACAGCGGTGCCACCACGCCGGTGCCCAACGACACACTCTACGGCGGCTATGCCGGTACCTCCCAGGCCACCCCGCACGTGGCTGGCGTCGTGGCCCTGATGCAGAGCGCGCGGCTGGCCGCCGGCATGGCCTTGATGACGCCGGCCGAGGTGCTGGCCACCTTGCAGCAAACGGCACACGCGCCCAGCGTGAAGCCGCCGGCCAACCGCCGCATCGGTGCCGGCATCGTCGATGCCGACGCGGCGGTGCGAGCCGCCGTCGGCGACGGCGACGCCACCGTGCTGACCAACGGCGTGCCGCTGATGGGCCAGTCCGGCAGCACCGGCAGCAGCACCGTCTACATGCTGTCGGTGCCGGCCGGCGTGCATACGCTGAGCCTGCGCGCCGATGGCGGGCGCGGCAACGTGTCGATGTACGTCAAGGCCGGCGCCGCCGGCGGCGCCTCGGACTATGACTACAAGTCCGCGCGACCGGGCAATCGCGAGTCGGTGGTGGTGCCGCGCCCCGCGGCAGGCAGCTGGTACGTGACCGTGGTGGGCGAGACGGCGTTTACCGGGATGAACGTGGTGGGCAGCTTCCGGGCGCCGCGTTGATTCACCGTTGAACCAGGCGGGCTCGCACCCGGCGAGCCCGCCGCTTCTTTCGATTCCCCAGCCGTCAGCCAGCGGCTGGGTCGGGTCGCCTCCATCAGGCTGCAACGCCAGCACCCATGCCATCGCCGCCGCCGCCGCGTTGTGCTACCAATGCGGGTTCGCGGCGCGTTGGAGCGTTGCCCCACCGGAGGAACCCATGTCGGCCTTGTCCAGCCCTGCGCAACCACGCGATACGGCCGTCGACGACGTGCAGGCGTGCGCGTTGCTGGTGGCGCGGGGGCGCTTGAAGGAGTCCGACCTGGGCCGCGCCCGGCGGCTGCACGAGGAGTCGCCCGAGGGCACGCTGACATCCTTGCTGGCGCGGCTGGGGTTGGTGTCCGAACGCGACCTGGCCGAAGCCTGGGCCGAGCTGCTGCAGGTGCCGCTGCTGGCCGCGCGCGATGCGCCGGAGTTGCCGCCAGCGGAGCTGGAAGTGTCGCTGCGCTTCCTCAAGCAGCAGCACGTGGTGCCGGTGCACGACGCGTCGGGCCTTGCCTTGGTGGTGGCCGATCCGGCCGATCCCTATCCACGGCAAGCCATGGAGCTGGCCGCCGGGCGACCGGTGGCGTTGCGCATCGGCCTGCGCTCGGACATCGACGGGCTGATCGAGCGCTATTACGGCAGCGGTCGTTCGGCGATGGGCACCATCGTGGAAAACCTTGACGGCGGCGCGGCCGAGGAAGACGACGTCGAGCATCTGCGCGACCTGGCCTCCGAGGCCCCCGTCATCCGGCTGGTCAACCTGATCCTGCAGCGCGCGGTGGAGCAGCGCGCTTCGGACGTCCATGTCGAACCGTTCGAAAACCAGCTGAAAGTGCGCTACCGCATCGACGGCGTGCTGCATGACGTGGAGGCGCCGCCCGCGTCGTCCACCGCCGCGGTGATCTCGCGGGTGAAGATCATGGCGCGCATGAACATCGCCGAGCGTCGCCTGCCGCAGGATGGCCGCATCCAGTTGCGGGTGCAGGGCAAGGAGCTGGACCTGCGCGTGTCCACCATGCCGACCAGCTTCGGCGAGTCGGTGGTGATGCGTATCCTGGATCGCGAATCGGTGGTGTTCGATTTCGCCGCGCTGGGCTTCACTGACAGCTTCCAGCAGCGTTTCGTCGACGTGCTGCAGCGCCCGCACGGCATCCTGCTGGTCACCGGCCCCACCGGCTCGGGCAAGACCACCACGCTGTACACCGCGCTGTCGCGGATCAACACGCCCGACGTGAAAATCATCACGGTCGAGGACCCGGTCGAATACCAGATCGAGGGCATCAACCAGATCCAGGTGAAACCGCAGATCGGGCTGGATTTCGCCGGCGCGCTGCGCTCGATCGTGCGGCAGGACCCGGACGTGATCATGATCGGCGAAATGCGCGACCTGGAAACCTGCCGCATCGCGATCCAGTCCGCGCTCACCGGTCACCTGGTGCTGTCCACCCTGCACACCAACTCGGCCGCCGGCGGCATCACCCGGCTGCTGGACATGGGCGTGGAGGATTACCTGCTCGGTTCCACCGTCAACGGCATCCTGGCGCAGCGGCTGGTGCGCACGCTCGACCCGGAAACCGCCGTGGCGTACGAGCCCGCGCCCGAAGTCATCGCCCAGTTCGAGCTGGAGAAATACACCGATCAGCGCCCCATCCGCCTGTGGAAACCGGGCAGCAGCACCGCCAACCCCAGCGGCTACCGCGGCCGCCAGGCGATCATGGAATTCCTGCCCATGACCGACCCGCTGCGCCGCCTGGTGATGCAAAAGGCCGACGCCGGCGCCATCGAAAAACAGGCCCGCGCCGAAGGCATGCGCACCATGTACGAAGACGGCATCGCCAAGGCCGTCGCCGGCGTGACCACGCTGGAGGAGGTGCTGCGTGTTACGCAGGAGGGCTAAAAAGCACGCCGCCGCGCCGCTGGAAGCTGCCGTAATCCCCTCTCCCCTGCGGCGACCGAAGGGAGTCCCCTTGTGGGTGGAGGAGGGTAGGGAGAGGGGGACATGCCGCGGGGAAGCTGATCGAAGCGAAACACGCCGCGGGGAAGCTCATCGAAGCAAAACACGTCGCGGCAAAGCTCAACGAAGCGACGCACGCTGCGGGAGGGTTTCCTATCTGTCTTCCCCGCAAGCCCCGGCCCCTCTCCCCAACCCTCTCCCCCACGGGGAGAGGGGGCAAACGTGCCGTGCAGTTTCGCTTCTGGGTGAGCTCGCGGAGCTGTGCGGGGAGTGGGTTCCATGACCCTTTTTCGATACCGCGCCATCACTGGCGCGGGGGAATCCCTGCGCGGCCAGATGGAAGCGTCCAGCGCAGAGGAGGTGATCGCCCACCTGCAGGACCAGGGCCACACCCCGCTGGAAGCGCAGCCGGCCGACGCGGCCGACGGTGGCGCTGGCGTCGCGGCACTGTTCACGCGCGGCCCGTTCAGCGGTGACCAGCTGGCCCAGTTCACCCATCAGCTGGCGACCTTGCTGGGCGCCGGCCAGCCGCTGGACCGGGCGTTGGGCATCCTGCTGGATCTGCCCGAAAGCGAGCGGGCCAGGAAACTGATTGAGCGCGTGCGCGAGCGGGTGCGGGGCGGCAATACGTTGTCTTCGGCGCTGGACGAGGAGCACGGCGTGTTTCCCCGCCTGTACGTGAGCCTGGTGCGCGCGGGCGAGGCCGGTGGTTCGCTGGAGGAAACCCTGCGCCGCCTCGCCGATTACCTGGAGCGCGCCCAGCAACTGCGTGGCAGCGTCATCAACGCGCTGATCTACCCGGCGTTCCTGCTGGTGGGTGTGCTCGGTTCGCTGGTGCTGCTGCTGGCCTACGTGGTGCCGCAATTCGTGCCGATCTTCCAGGACATGCAGGTGCCGATTCCCTGGATCACCCGCGCGGTGCTGCTGTTGGGCAATACCTTGCAGGCGTGGTGGTGGCTGATCGCACTGTTGCTGATCGGTGGCGCGGTGGCGTGGCGCGCGCGGCTGCGCGATCCGCAGGCACGGCTGGCGTGGCATGCCCGCCTGCTGCACCTGCGCTGGATCGGCCCGCTGCTGCTGAAAGTGGAAACCGCGCGCATCGCCCGCACCCTGGGCACGCTGCTGAAAAACGGCGTGCCGCTGCTGAGCGCGCTGGCCATTGCGCGCCAGGTCACCGGCAACCGCGCACTGGATGCGGCGCTGGCCAGCGCCCACGAGCAGGTCAAGGGTGGCTCCGGCCTGAGCCTGGCGCTGGCGCAACCGGCCCTGTTTCCAAGGCTGGCGCTGCAGATGGTGCAGGTGGGCGAGGAAGCCGGCCAGCTCGACACCATGCTGCTGAAAGTGGCCGACACTTTCGAGATCGAATCGCGCCGCGCCATCGACCGCCTGCTGGCCGCGCTGGTGCCCGCGCTGACCATCGTGATGACGGTACTGGTGGCGATCATCATGGCCGCGATCCTGCTGCCGCTGTTGAGTTTGACCAGCAATATTCAATGAGGAGGAGTACGGCAATGGCGAAGTTTCTGGCGTCGGTGGGGCAGGGAATCGGGAATCGGGAATCGGGAATGGAGAGAGCGAAAGGCCGGTGCTTGCCAGCCTTCCCCATTCCCCATTCCCGATTCCCCATTCCCGGGCGCGCTTCGCGCGCCAAAGGCTTCACCCTCCTGGAAATGCTGGCCGTGATCGTGTTGATCGGCATCGTGGGCACCATCGTGGTGCGGCAGGTGGGCAACAGCGTGGACAAGGGCAAGTACGGCGCGGGCAAGGTGCAATTGCAGGTGCTGGGCCAGGCCATCGACAGCTATGCGCTGGACAACGGCTCACCGCCACGGCAGCTGCAGGATCTGGTGACCAAGCCCGCCAACGCGCCGAACTGGCAGCGTCCGTACGCCAAGCCGTCGCAGTTGCTGGATCCCTGGGGCCATGCGTTCGGCTACACCGTGCCCGGCGAACACGGCAATTTCGACCTGGTCTTCTACGGCCAGGACGGCAAGCCCGGCGGCGACGGTTACAGCCAGGATGTGGGTAGCTGGCAATGAAGCGGGGAATGGGGAATGGAGAATGGGGAATGGGAAGAGCGAAAAGCTGGCGCTCGCCGGCTTTTCCCATTCCCCATTCTCCATTCCCCATTCCCGGGCGCGCAACGCGCGCCCAAGGCTTCACCCTCCTTGAAATGCTGGCCGTGATCCTGCTGATCGGTGTGGCCACGGCGGCGGTGGCATTCTCGGTGACGCAGGGCCTGGCCGGCACCCGTGCCGCGGCGGCCAGCGCCGACCTGGCCGCCGCGCTGCGCGCCACCCGCGCCCAGGCGATCGTGCGCGGCAAGGCGCAGGTGTTCGACCTCGATACCCGCGACAACCGCTGGCGCAACGCGCGCGGACAAACCGTGCAGCTGCCACCGGACATGAAGTTGAGCATCACCAGCGCCCGCGAGGATGCGCCGGACGACCATACCGGCCGCATTCGCTTCTTTCCCGACGGCAGCTCCACCGGCGGCAACATCATCGTGCAGCGCGGCGAGCGTCAATGGCGTATCGACGTGGCGTGGCTGACGGGCGCGGTGGTGGTGCGATGAGAGCGGGGGCTTGGCGGGGCGCGCCCGGGAATGGGGAATGGGGAATGGGGAATGGGAAGAGCGAAAAGCTGGCGCGCGCCGGGCTTTCCGATTCCCTATTCCCCATTCCCCATTCCCAGGCGCGCGCTACGCGCGCCAACGGCTTCACCCTCCTCGAAGTCCTGGCCGCGATCGCGCTGCTCGGCATCGCGTTCGCAGTACTCATGCAGGTCGTCGGTGGCGCCATCGGTCTCACCGGGCAGGCGGCCGATGCCAGTGAGGCGGCGATGTGGGCGCGCAGCAAGCTCGACAGCGTGTACGTGGTTGAGCCGCTGCGCCCGGGTCACAGTGCCGGTCGTTTCAATCGCAAATTCCAGTGGCAACTGGACGTGACGCCATGGAACGCTGCCGCTACGGCCAATGACCAGACGCCGCTGCAGCTCTACCAACTGGATCTGCAGGTCAGCTGGGGTGTTGCCGCACATCCGCACACGGCGAATTTCCGCACCCTGCGTCTGCTCTCGACTGGCGCGGATGCCAACCCGATGGCGCCGAAGCCATGATTGGGCGCGGTAGTGGTGCGATGAGAGCCGGAGCTTGGCGGGGCGCGCCCGGGATTTGGGATTCGGGATTCGGGATTCGGAAAGCACTCGGTGCCCAGCCTGCCGGCACGGTGCCAACTCCACGGCTTGCTGAGAGGCGTTTTTGCTCTAACAAATCCCGAATCCCGAATTCCCAATCCCGGCTCCAACAAGGCTTCACCCTCCTGGAAGTCCTGGCCTCGCTGGCCTTGCTGGCCTTGCTGATGCTGGGTGTCTACGCCGGCGTCCGCATCGCCACGCGCAGCGTGCATGCCGGCAATGCGCGGGTCGACCGGCTCGACCAGGTGCGCGCGGCGCAGCAGCTGTTGCGTCGCGAGCTGGCGCAGGCGTTGAATCAGACCATTGATCACGATGACCACGGCGCGCCGCTGGTTGTCGATGGCGCGCCGCAGCGGTTGCGTTACGTAGCGCCGTTGCCGGGTTACCTCGGCCAGTTGGGGCCGCAGCTGCAAACCCTGCGCCTGGTTGATGACGGCACGGGCGGCTTCCGGCTGGAACTTGGCCTGACCCTGTTGCCGCCCGATGGCAGTGAACCGCAGCCGGTGGGTGAACCGCAGGTGCTGGTCGATCATGTGCGTGCCGGCCGTTTCAGCTATCGCGGCGTCGACGTGCGGGGGCGCGCCACGCCGTGGCTCGCCAGCTGGCCCGATGGCCGCGTGTTGCCGCGGCTGGTGCGGGTGGAATTGCAGCTGGATGGCATGGTGCCCTGGCCCACACTGGAGGTACCGCTGCGCGTGGAGGCTGGCGATACCCGTCGCGATGCGTCGACCCTCCCGATCCGTCGCATGGGGACGCAGTGATGCGCGCATGTCCATCACCTCGACGGCAGCGCGGCGTGGCCTTGCTGCTGGTGTTGTGGGCGTGCGCGCTGCTGGCCGTGCTGCTGGGCGGCTACGCGGCCGTGGTGCATACCGAGGCGGTGCTGGCGCGCCATCAACTGGCGCAGACCCGCGCCCACTACGCCGCCGAGGCGGGCCTCATGCGCGCCTTGCGCGGGTTGCACGATACGCGCGCCAAACAGCGCTGGATCGGTGATGGCCGTCTGTACACGATGTCTTACGACGGCGCCGAGGTGCGGATTCATGCCGTGGACGAGAGCGGCAAGGTGGATTTGAACAGCGCCACGCCAGCGGTGTTGCAGGGCTTGTTCCAGGCCGCGGGCGTGGCCCCGGATGCGGCGCAGGCGCTGGCCGTGCGGGTGGTGGAATGGCGCAGCCCTTCCGTGTTCGATGGCACGACCGGCGATGCCGCGGGATACGCGGCGGAGGGTCGCCGCTACCGGCCGCGGCACGCCCCCTTCGCCAGCGTCGAGGAGTTGCAGATGGTGCTGGGCATGACGCCGGCGCTGTATCGCACGCTGGCGCCGCACATCACCTTGTGGTCGGGCCAGGCCAGCCCGGACCCGAACGTGGCCACGTCGCTGGCGCTGGCCGCGATTCCCGGCATGACCGCCGGGCGCGTGCAGGAAATCCTGGCCGCGCGGCAGCGCAATGCCGCTGATCCCGAGCTGACCGTTGGCAGCGGAGTCACCCACAGCGTGCGTTCGCAAGCTACGCTAGCGGATGGCACGCAAGCGGTATTGCGGGCCACGGTTCGCTGGCGGGCGGGGAGCGCCGCTGCGCAACCTTACGCGGTGTTGCGCTGGCAGGAGGGAGACGAGGAATGAATACGCTGCTGCCGCCGCTGCGGTCGGGGCGCGATCGCCTGCGCCAGGCTTGGCGCAGCTCGCCGTGCCCGGCGTTTTTCGCCTGGTGGGGTACTGAACTGCGCGCGCTGTTGCCGCCGCGCTGGCGTGGCTGGCTGGGCGATGGCGTGGCGTGGCATCTGCTGCAGCAGGAACAGGGGCAGTGGACTTTGCGCCGCGTCGGCGAGGTGCAGCCGCTGGCGCGCTGGTCCGTCGACGACGGCGCGCCCGCCCAACGCACCGCGGTGAGCACGGCGCTGCAAGGTGTGGACCGCGAAGACCGCCGCCTCGCCTTGCTGCTGGATCCGCGCACGGTATTGCGGCGCGCCGTTTCGCTGCCGCTGGCCGCGCGCAGCCAGCTGGCGCAGGTGATGGCGTTCGAGATGGATCGGCAGACGCCGTTCACCGTTGAACAGGTGCATTACGCCGCGCGCGAACTGCCGTCGGCCACGCTGGCCGCGGCCGGGCTTTTCCGTGCCGAGCTGCTGGCCACGCCGCGCAACAGGCTCGATCCGTTGCTGGCGTCCCTGGCGGCCGTCGGTGTGGTCATCGATGCGGTGGATCTGCCCGAGGGGAATGGACGGCTGGGCATCAACCTGCTGCCGCCCCCGCGCCGGCCGCATCATGTCCATCCGCGCCGCCGCTGGAATCGCGCGTTGGCGGTGGCCTGCGTGACGCTGCTGGCGCTGGTGCTGTGGCAATACCTGCACAACCGTCGGCAGGCGCTGGTGCGGATGCAGGCGCAGGTGGAAAGCCTGCACGCCGATGCGCAGCAGGTGCTCGCCCTGCGCCAGCAACTGCAGGACAACGCCGGCGCCGCCGGTTTCCTGGTGCAGCGCAAACAGCATGCGACGACCATGCTGGCGCTGCTTGCCGACCTGACCAGACGTCTGCCTGACAGCGCCTGGCTGGAGCGGCTCAGCATCGATACCGATGGCCAGGTCGGCATGCAGGGCCAGAGCCGGCAGGCGGCACGATTACTGGATGCCTTGAAGGATTCACCGCTGATCACCGACGCCAGTTTCCAGGGCTCGATCCAGCCTGATGCGCTCACCGGCAAGGAGCGTTTCTACCTGGTGGCGCAGTTGCGGCAGGCGCAGGCGCAAGCCGGCAGCGCCGTGCCGGCCAGCAGCGGCAGCGCGCCATGAGTTATTCGCCCACCCCGCGCGAGCGCCGCATCGCCGCCATGCTGTTGCTGCTGGCGGCGCTGGCGCTGGCCTATTTCCTGCTGCTGCACTGGTGGTGGGTGGCGCCGCTGCGGCAGATCGATGCCCGCATGGATGAGCTGCAACAGACGCACGCCCACTACGCCGCGGCGATCGCCGAGCAGCCACGGCTGGAGCAGCGGCTGGCTGCGTTGGGCGCGGGCCAGGCGGCCAGCAGTGCGTTCCTTCCCGAAAGCGATACCAACACCGCGGCGGCAGGTTTGATGCAGCGCGTGGTCGACGTGGTGGCCGCACAGACCGCCAACCGGGGTTGCGTGGTCAGCCAGAAAATGCCCATCCCCGATCCACCGGCGGCAGGCAACGAGCCTTATCGCAAGGCGTCCGCTCGCGTCAGCCTGAGTTGCGCCATCGAACCCTTGGCGGCGGTGCTGCACGCGCTGGAGCAGGGCACGCCGTACCTGTTCGTCGATGAGCTCAACATCTACCGCAACCCGACGGCAGCGCAGCAGGACGGTACCGCGCCGCTGGAAGTGCAGCTCACCGTATCGGGCTATCTGCGCCCCGCCCGCACCACCACGCAGGTGCAGCCATGAATGCCGCCAGCCAGCGCCGGCTGACCCCGGCCCTGCTGCTGTTGCTGGCCGTGCTGGCGGGTTTGTGGCTGCTGCTGTTGTCCGGCGCTGGCAGCCGCGCGCACTGGCCGGCCGCCAGCCCGCCGTCGGTGGCGCCGGTGGCGGATCGTGCCGCGCCGTTGCCGCCTCCGGTGCCGCGCAACCAGTTCGCCGTGGTCTGGCAGCAACCGCTGTTCAATCCCGATCGCAAGCCCGTGACGCCGTCGGCAGGCAGCGGCAGCATTGGCGAGCTGGAACTCACCGGGGTGATCATCACGCCGACCATGCAAATGGCGCTGCTGTACGACCACCAGGGCAATCGGCAGGTGCGGCTGCGTGCTGGCGAGCGGGTATCCGGTGGTGACATCACCCTGGTCGAGGTGAAGCCGCGCTCGGCGGTTTTCGACACCGCCAGCGGTCGCGTGGAGTTGTCCCTGCGCGCGGGTGCGCCGATCGATGGCCCGTTGCCGGCGCCGGGTCAGGCTGTTGGGCCAGGTCCCGGCAGCAGCGTGTCCTGGCCGTCGACGTCGCTGGTCACCCCGGCTCCAGCGGCCGGGCCGGGCGGCCGTCCCGGCGAGCCTGTTGCGGGTGTAATCCGCGCTCCGGCGCAGACGTCTCCCGACACTCAAACCAATACCCAAACGCAGCGCATCCGCGCGCTGCGCGAGATCATCCAGAAACGTCGCGCCGCGCAAGCCGCCGCGGTCCACGAAGGAGAACATTGAGCATGCATCGCACGCATAGACAGACCCATCCGCTACGTGCGCTGGGGTTGGCGCTGGCGGTATGGCTGGTGGGCTGCTCCAGCCTGCCGCAACCGCGCGACAACGATGCGTTGCAACGCGAGGCGGTGGCCGGCACCCGGAACCCGGTGCCGGCGCCGTTGCCGCTGAACACCACGGTCGCTCCCGATTCGGCATCGGCAATGCGCCCACAACTGAGCGAGGGCAGCGGCCAGTTCATCCATCCCAGCGGGCTGGCCACGCCGCGCGCGCCCGCGGCCGGCCCCGATGGCGTCACCTTCAACTTCGAGAACCAGCCGGTGCAGGCGGTGGTCAAGGCGATCCTGGGCGACTTGCTGAAAAAGAACTACACCATCGTGCCCGGCGTGCAGGGCAACATCTCGTTCTCCACCTCCGAACCGGTCGATGCCAGCGAGGCGTTGCCGATCCTGGAGACGCTGCTGTCGTGGACCGGCAACGCGCTGGTGCTGCGCGGCGGCAGTTACGTGGTGCTGCCGGCGAAGGACGCGCTGGGCGGCAACCTGGTGCCCAGCCTCGGTGCATCGGCGCCGCAAGGCGGCTTGCAGGCGCGGCTGTTTCCGCTGCGCTACATCTCGGCCACCGAGATGCAGAAACTGATCAAACCGTTCGCGCGGCCGGATTCGATCCTGCTGGTCGATCCGTCGCGCAACCTGCTGGTGATGTCCGGCACCTCGCAGGAGCTGGCCAATTACCAACGCACCGTGCGCACGTTCGACGTGGACTGGCTGCGCGGCATGTCGGTGGGCGTGTTCAGCCTGCAGCGCGCCAGCGTCGATGAATTGATGCCCAAGCTGGACGACATGTTCGGTCCCAAGGGCGACACGCCGCTGGCGGGCATGCTGCGCTTCATTCCGATCGAGCGCACCAACGCGCTGGTGGTGATCAGCACCCAGGCCGACTACCTGCGCGAAGTGGGCGACTGGATCGCCCGCATCGATCGCGGCGGCGGCAACGAGCCGCAGTTGTTCGTGTACGACGTGCGCAACATCAAGGCGTCGGACCTGGCCCGCTACCTGGCGCAGATCTACACCAACGGCGCCGGCACCGGCGCTGGCGACAACGGCGGCCAGGTCGGCCCCGGCCTGAGCAGCGCCACCCTGGGCAATGCCGATGGCGACACCGGCAACACCTTGGTCAGCGGTATCGACAACGGCGGCGCCATGACCGGATCGGCCACGCAGCCTGTCGACGGCAATGCCGCGCCCAGCAAGTCGTACAGCTCCAGCGACGGCAGCGTGCGCATCAGCGCGGTCGACAGCAACAACCAGTTGCTGGTGCGCGCACGGCCCTCGCAATGGAGCGAGATCGAGTCGGCAATCCAGAAACTCGACAGCGTGCCGCTGCAGGTGCAGATCGAAACCCGCATTCTCGAAGTCAGCCTCACCGGCGAGTTCAGCTTCGGCGTGCAGTGGTATCTGGAGGGGCTCCGCGGCGCCACCAGCACCACCGACAGCAACGGCAACATCACGTTTTCGCCGGGGGATGCCAACAACCCGCGACAGATCGCGCTGGGCCAGGGCGGCGTGAATTTCGGCGGCGAGCCGTTCTTCTATTCGTTCATGAACAGCAACCTGCAGGTGGCGCTGCGCGCGATGGAAACCAGCGGCAACACCAAGGTGTTGTCCGAGCCGTCGCTGGTGGTGATGAACAACCAGCAGGCGAACATCCAGGTCGGCAACGAGATCCCGGTCAACCAGAGCTTCATCAGCCCTGGCCTGGGCAACGCGGGCAGCGGCATCAGCACGCTGGGCGAGGTGCAGTACAAGCCGACCGGCGTGATCCTGAAAGTCGTGCCGCGGGTCAATCCCGGCGGCCTGGTGTACCTGAAGCTCAGCCAGGAAGTCAGCGCGCCCGGCATCAAGGACAACAACGGCAACTTCCCCATCCAGAAGCGCCTGCTGGAAACCCAGGTGGCCGTGCAGAGCGGCCAGACCGTGCTGCTCGGCGGCCTGATCCAGCAGAACGAAGGCACCACCGACACCGGCATCCCCGTGCTCAACAAGATCCCGCTGATCGGCCGCCTGTTCGGCACCACCAACCGCCACCGCGACCGCACCGAACTGCTGGTGCTGATCACCCCTCGCGTGATCACCAGCGGCAACGATGCGCGCCAGGTCACCGACGAGTACCAGCGCAAGTTCGAATCGCTGGCGCCGCTGCGGGCGAAGTAGCTGCTCTGCTTCCTCTCCCCTGCGGGGAGAGGATTGAGGAGAGGGGGCGGTGCTCGCGGGGAAGTTGGTGACGGGGCTCTCGGCGTCGTGGGCAACTTCGTTGGGACTTTCCCGCGGCGTGTCCCCTCTCCCCAGCCCTCTCCCCAAGGGGAGAGGGGATTACGGATTCTTCCAGCGTTGAGGCGGGGCGCGGGGTAGCCACACCCCTCGCCGTTATCATTCGCTGAATGACCGTCTTTCCCATCACTCCGCTGCTGCCCGGCATTCGTGCCTCGCTCGCCGATCATCCGCGGCTGGTGCTGGAGGCGCCGCCGGGCGCGGGCAAGACCACCCAGGTGCCGCTGGCCCTGCTCGACCAGCCGTGGCTGGCGGGTGGCAAGGTCCTGATGCTGGAACCACGCCGCATCGCGGCGCGCGCGGCCGCGCAATACATGGCGCAGCAGTTGGGCGAGGCGGTGGGGCAGACGGTGGGCTATCGCATCCGTTTCGAGGCGAAGGTCGGTCCTGCCACGCGGATCGAGGTGATCACCGAGGGCATCCTCACCCGGTTGATCCAGCGCGATCCGGAGTTGGCCGGCATCGGTGCGATCGTGTTCGACGAATTCCACGAGCGGCATCTGGCCGGCGACCTGGGCGCGGCGCTGGCGCTGGACATCCAGGCCACCTTGCGGCCCGACCTGCGGCTGCTGTTGATGTCGGCCACGCTCGATGGCGAGCGCATCGCGCAGTGGCTGGATGCGCCGCGCATCACCAGCCCCGGCCGCAGTTTTCCCGTGCACATCGTGCATCCACCCGCGCGCGCGCAGGAGAGCGTGGAGCAGCAGCTGGCCCGGGTGACGCGGCTGGCGCTGCAGGAGAACGCCGGCGACGTGCTGGCCTTCCTGCCCGGCCGGCGCGAGATCGCGCGGACGCAGGCCTTGCTGGCTGCACTGGCCGATGACTACCCCGCGCTGGAGATCGTGCCGCTGCATGGCGAGCTTTCGCTGGCCGAACAGCAGGCGGCCTTGAGCGATGCGGAGCCGGGGACGCGCCGCGTGGTGCTGGCCACCAACGTGGCCGAGTCCAGCATCACGCTGCCGGGCATCCGCGCGGTGATCGACAGCGGGCTGGCGCGCGAGCCGCGTTTCGATCCGAACTCCGGCTTCAGCCGCCTGGAAACGGTGAACATCTCGCAGGCCTCCGCCGATCAGCGCGCAGGCCGTGCCGGCCGCGTGGCCGCGGGTACGGCGTACCGGCTGTGGCCGCAGAGCAGGCGCCTGGAAACCGCGCGCACGCCGGAGATCGCCCAGGCCGACCTGTCCGGTCTGGCGCTGGAACTGGCCGCATGGGGCAGCGATGCACTGCCGTGGCTGGATCCGCCGCCGCCCGGTGCATTGGCGCAGGCGCGCGAACTGCTGCGCGCCCTGGCGGCGGTGGGCAACGACCACCGCATCACCGCGCTGGGCCGCGACCTGCTGGAACTGGGTGCCACGCCGCGGCTGGGCGCCGCTGCCTTGCGCGCGCCGGCCACGCTGCGCCCGCTGATCGCCGACCTGCTGGCGCTGATGGAGGCGCGCTCGCCGCTGCGCGGCGAGCAGTCGCGCAGCGATGATTTCCGCGACCGGGTCACCGCCCTGCATGCCTGGCGCGACCGGCGCGGCGCGCTGGCGCGGGGCGCGGTGGATGCCGGCGCGCTGGCCGCGATCGAGCAGGCCAGCAAGGGCTGGCGCAGACGTCTGGACGTCCATACGTCCGCCAGCGGTACGCCGGGAAGCCATGCCGTCGGCGACCTCCTTCTGCACGCGTTTCCCGACCGGGTGGCGCATCGCAGCGGCAGCGATCCGCTGCGCTACACGCTGGCCAACGGCCGTGGTGCACGACTGCATGAGAACACTGCCCTGCATGGCGAGCCATGGCTGGTGGCGCTGGATCTGCGCCACGAGGCGCGCGACAGCCTGATCCTGGCCGCCGCACCGCTGGACACGGACGTGCTGGAGCGCGATTACCCGGAACAATTCACCCGCCAGCGCACGCAGCGCTGGAACGACGAGCGCGGTGCAGTGGAGGCGTTCGAGGAGCACCGCTTCGGCGCCATCGTGCTGGAGCGTCGCAGCGTGCCGGTGGACGCGCGCGATGCGTTGCCGGCCTTGCTCGCCGCCGTGCGCAACGGCGGGCTTGACCTGTTGCCGTGGAGTGAATCGGCGCGCCGCTTGCGCGCCCGCATGCAGGCATTGCGCGCCTGGATGCCGGCGCTGGGTCTGCCCGACGTTGCCGACACCGCGTTGCTGGCCACGCTGGAACAATGGCTGGCGCCGTATCTGGACGGCGTGCACCGGCTCGATGCGTTGCGCGCCGACACGCTGTCGCAGGCGCTGTCGGCGATGCTCGATCATGCGCAGCGTCAGGCGCTGGACCAGCACGCGCCCGAAAGCCTCACCGTGCCCAGTGGCCAGCAGCGGCGGCTCGACTACGTGCCCGGCGAACCACCGGTGCTGGCGGTGAAACTGCAGGAACTGTTCGGCCTGGCCGACACGCCGCGCATCGGTGGTGGACGCATTCCAGTCACGCTGCATCTGCTGTCGCCGGCCGGCCGGCCGATCCAGGTGACCCAGGACCTGCACGGTTTCTGGCAGCGCACCTATCCCGAGGTCCGGCGCGAACTGAAAGGTCGCTATCCGCGCCACCCGTGGCCGGACGATCCATGGACGGCGCCACCGACCCATCGCGCCAAACCTCGCCCGCGCTGACGATTGTCGAGGAATTCTGGCGACCTTCACCGGGCTGCGTGGCCGGTCAACTGCGGTGTTCGCGCTGCGTGGTTATCTGTACCATCGATCACGCCATGGCTATCCATGGGGGACGTCTTGCGTACAACCAAACGCTCCATTGCTCCAGCAGCGCCGGACACCGCAGTCTTCGGCCCGGATCGGGGTATGCCCGCGCCGGGGCCTCGGCGATCCTCCGCTTACGGGTGGAGCCTGCTGGCGTTGTTGCTGGGCCTGGCGCTGACGATGCTGCTGCGTTACCAGCAGATCCAGCGGGAGCAAGCCGCGCTGGAGCTCACCCGCAGCGCCCTGGTCGACAAGAGCTCGGTCGCATTGATAACGCAGTTGCATGCGGCGGAAAGCCTGCTGCGCGCGGTGCAGAGCCTGTTCCTTTCCTCCGACGAGGTAAGCGAGCAGGAGTTCGCCAACATCTACGCCAACCTGCAGCCACGCCGCCGCTTCCCTTCGCTGCAGGCGCTTGCCTATGCGCGAAAAGAGATAAAGGCGGATGGCGTCCACTACGTCACTACCTGGGTGCAACCGCTGTCGGGCAATGCCGCCCTGGCCGGGCTGGACGTCAACGCGCAGCCGAACAACCTGCAAGGCGTGATCGCCTCGCGTGATACCGACCTGCCCACCTTGTCGGCCCCGTTCCGGCTGGCGCAGCAGACGGGTGCGTTGCCGCGCAACGACGGCATCACCCTGCGCATGCCGATCTTCAACCCCGGGTCGCCACCGGCGTCGGTGGAGGAGCGGCGTCGGCGCGAGGCCGGGTCGCTGGCGGTGTCGTTTCGGGTCAGCGGCCTGATCGGCAATGCGATTTCGCAAGACGTCACGCAGATGTTCCGCGTGCGCATCACCGACGTCACCGATGCCGGGCAGCAACTGCTGTTCGACTCGGCCGCGACGGCGAAGGTCGATGACGACAAGGATTTCCACCGTCGGCTTGCCTATGGCGGGCGGGTGTGGCGCCTGGACCTGCAACCGCGCGCGACCGCCCGGGCCGGCTTCGACCTGGGCGACTCGGCGCTGCCTGTCGGCGTGCTGGCCAGCATCCTGCTGGCGATGCTGGTGTTCACCATCGCCAGCACCCGCCAGCGGGCGATCGCCCTGGCGTGGCACATGACCAGTCGTTACCGCGAGAGCGAAGAGCGCTTTCGCGCGCTCAACGATCTGCTGCCGGCGCTGGTCCTGCTGGCCGACGGGCATGACGGCGCCATCACCTATGCCAACCGCGCGTCCCGCGAGCGGCTTGGCGAAAACGTGGGTGAGCGGCGGCTGTCGGACCTGTTCGAGGACCCGCGTCTGTATCCCGACATGGGGCAACCGGACCAACGCGATTTCCACCGCCTCAGCGCTCAGCTGTGCGATGAGCAGGGTTACCGGTTCTGGGCCGACGTGGCCATCTCCAAGGTGGTTCTGGACGGCGCCGACAAGTTGCTGATGGTGGCGATCGACGTCACCGAGCAGCGGCAGTTGAACGAGATGCTGAGCTTCCAGGCCAGCCACGACGCGCTGACCGAGCTGTACAACCGGCGCGAATTCGAGAGCCGCCTGCAAAGCATCCTCAACGCCACCGAAACCGGTGCGCCGATGGCGGTGCTGCTGTACATCGACCTGGACCAGTTCAAGCTGATCAACGACACCTCCGGCCATATCGCCGGCGATCATCTGCTGGCGCAATTGGCCGCCACCATGCACAAGCAGCTTTCGGCCACCGACGTGCTGGCGCGGCTGGGTGGCGACGAGTTCGGCGTGCTGGCGCTGGGCGTGCGCGATCGCGAGGACGCCGAAGCGGTGGCCGAGCGCGTGCGCCACTGCATCGACGAGTGGATCTTCGTGTGGGAGCAGCGCAGCTACACGGTCAGCGCCAGCATCGGCGTGGTGATGATCGACCAGCCGGGCATGACCATGAAGGACCTGCTGGCGCGCGCCGACACCGCCTGCTACATGGCCAAGGAGCTGGGCCGCAACCGCGTGCATTTCTATTCCGAGCGCGACGACGAGGCGGCGCGTCGCCGCGGTGAGATGGAGTGGGCCAATCGCCTGCGCTGGGCCATCGATGAAAAGCGTCTGGTGCTGGTCTACCAGGAACTGATACCGCTGTCGCCGCGGCCCGGCTCGGGCCCCCGGGTGGAGTTGCTGCTGCGCTTCCGTGACGATTCCGGCGCGCTGGTGCTGCCGGGCGTGTTCATGCCCGCGGCCGAGCGCTACAGCCTGATGCCGATGCTCGATCGCTGGGTGGTCGAGACCGCGCTGGCGCATTTCGACCAGTTGCACCCGGCTGGGGCCGACCTGCGGCTGGCGACGATCAACCTGTCCGGCGCCAGCGTCGAGGACGACGCGCTGGCCGACCTGATCATCGCCTTGCTGAAGAAACACGGGGTGGCGCCGTCGCGGGTGTGTTTCGAGATCACCGAAACCGTGGCGGTGCGCAACCTGTCGCGCGTGGCCCGTTTCATGGAGCAACTGCGCCAGGTCGGCTGCAAGACCGCGCTGGACGATTTCGGCGTCGGCATGTCGTCGTTCGCGTATCTGAAGAACCTGCCGATCGACATCATCAAGATCGATGGCAGCTTCATCCGCGACATGCTCACCGACCCGGTAAGCCACGCCATCGTGCGTGCGGTCGCCGACATCGGCCAGCGGCTGGGGCTGGAAGTGGTGGCCGAGTGGGTGGCCGACGAGGAAACGCTGCGAGTGCTCACTGCGATGGGCGTCGGCCACGCGCAAGGTTTCAGCCTGCATGCGCCGGAGCCGGCGCGATTCCAATCCGGCGGAACGGTGCATCCGCCTGCACCGTGATGCGCAGGCGTGGCCAGGTCATGCAACGTTCCTAGACGCGGCGTTCATCGCGGCTGTCGTCTGATGGCGAGATTCCACCCAGGAGAGGTCGCCATGAACATGCGTATCGGATTGGGAGTACTGGCGCTGGCGATGATGCCGCTGCTTGCCCACGCGTCCTGCGACACGGTGAAGGCGGATATCGACGCCAAGATCAAGGCCAACGGCGTGGCCGACTACACGCTGGCCGTCGTGCCGGCGGGGCAGGAGGCAGCGTCGGGCAAGGTGGTGGGGCATTGCCAGGGTGACCAGCAGATCGTCTACACGCGCGGCGCCGTCAGCGCTTCGAGCCCGACCAGCGACAGCCCGGCCAGCCCGGCCATGCCGATGAATGACGACAGCGCCAAGGGCAGCGAGCCGGCACCGGCATCCACCGCCGGTCATTGATCCGCGGGCGCCGTTGCGCCCATACAACGCTGATGTTGATGGCACGGATGCCATCGCGGGCGCCCGTGCGACCATGGACGCATGACGCAAGAAAACCATTCACCGCACCTGACCATCATCGGCGGCGGCCCCGCCGGATTGATGGCGGCGGAGGCCGCCGTCGCGGCGGGCGTGGCAGTCGACGTGTACGACGCGATGGGTTCGGTCGGGCGCAAATTCCTGCTCGCCGGCAAGGGTGGCCTCAACCTCACCCACGGCGAGCCACTGGCCGCTTTCGTGCAGCGCTATGGCGAACGCCAGCACGCCGTGGCGTCATGGCTGGCGGCGTTCGATGCCGACGCGCTGCGTGAGTGGGCGCGCGGGCTGGGCGTGGAAACCTTCGTCGGCAGTTCCGGGCGGGTATTCCCGCGCGACATGAAGGCCGCCCCGCTGCTGCGCGCGTGGCTGCGACGCCTGCGCGAATCGGGCGTGGGCTTTCACATGCATCATCGCTGGCTGGGCTGGAACGCCTCCGGCGCACTGTGCTTCGCCACACCCGCGGGAGAACAGGAACGACAAGCCGATGCCGTGCTGCTGGCGTTGGGTGGCGCCAGTTGGCCACGGCTGGGTTCCGACGGCGCCTGGGTCGGCGCGCTGGAGCAACTCGGCGCCGAAGTGGCGCCGCTGCAACCGGCCAACGGCGGTTTCGAGGTGCGCTGGAGCGAATACCTGATCCAGCGTTTCGCCGGCGCGCCATTGAAACCGGTGGTGGCGCACTGGCGCGATCGCGCCGGGCAGACGCACGCGCGCCAGGGCGAGTGCGTGATCAGCGAGTACGGCATCGAGGGCAGTCTCATCTATGCCATCGGCGCCGAACTGCGCGAGCAACTGGCCACGCGCGGCGAAGCGCAGCTCATGCTGGATCTGGTCCCCGGCTACAGCCAGAGCGTGCTGGCCGAACGGCTGGCGGCACCGCGCGGCAAACACAGCATCGGCGACTGGCTGCGACGGCGGGCGGGGCTCGATGGCGCCAAGGCGGCACTGGTATTCGAGCTGACCGACAAGCCCACCCTGGCCGATCCCGTCGCGCTGGCCGCACAGCTGAAAGCGCTACCGCTGCAACTATGCGCACCGCGCCCGCTGGCCGAAACCATCAGCACTGCCGGCGGCGTGCGGCTGGAATCGTTGGATGATGCACTGATGCTGCGCACGCGCCCCGGCGTGTTCTGCGCCGGCGAAATGCTGGACTGGGAAGCCCCCACCGGCGGCTACCTGCTGACCGCCTGCTTCGCCAGCGGCCTGATCGCCGGCCGCGGCGCCGCGCAGTGGTTGCAGGAACAGGCGCGCAGCAAATCAAAACCGTAACCGCCGCACCTCAGCGCCGAAAAGAGCCGTAATACCCTCTCCCCGGCGGGGAGAGGGCAGGGAGAGGGGGACACGCCGCGGGGAAGCTTCAACGAAGCCACCCACGACGCCGAAAAGCTCCGCCCGACCTCTCCGCAAGCACCGCCCCCTCTCCTGTGTCCTCTCCCCAATGGGGAGAGGAGATTAAGGTCCCTTCGGGCTTCTCTGTTGTCAGGAAGCGAAGGACAGGCCTTCGTTCGCGGCTCTCATCACCCCAACGGCCTTACCCGGAAATTCCGCCCCTTGATCCTGCCGGCGCGCAGCCGCTCCAGCGCCTTGTTCGCCAGTGCGCGGCTGATCGCCACGTAGGCGCGGGTGGCGAATACGTCGATCTTGCCGATGTCCTTCGCGTTCAATCCCGCGTCGCCGGTGAGCGCGCCCAGGATGTCGCCGGGGCGCAGCTTGTCCTGGCGGCCGGCATCGATCACCAGGGTTTTCATCGGCGCCAGGTGCAGGGTCTTGCCGCGCGACGGCGCGACTTTCAGCGGACGCCACGGCAGCGGCGCGCCGCTGAGTTCCTCGATGTTGGCGGCTTTCGGCCGCTCGCGCGGCGCGCACAGCGTGATCGCCAGCCCGGCCTGGCCGGCGCGGCCGGTGCGGCCGATGCGGTGGGTGTGGGTTTCCGGATCGTGGGCGATGTCGTAGCTGACCACCAGCGGCAGCGCGGCGATGTCCAGGCCGCGCGCCGCCACGTCGGTGGCGACCAGCACCGCGCAGCTGTGGTTGGCGAAACGCACCAGCACTTCATCACGATCGCGCTGTTCCATGTCGCCGTGCAGGGCCAGCGCGGAGAAGCCGCGGCGATCAAGCTCCTGCGCCACCGCATCCACCTCGCGGCGCATGTTGCAGAACACCAGCGCCTGCTCGGCGTGCGCGCCACCCAGCAATTGGGTCAGTGCGTCGATCTTCTGCGCCGGCTCCACTTCGTGGAAACGCTGCTCGATGGCCGGCTTTTCATCGGCCGGCGCTTCCACCGTCACTTCCATCGGATCGTTCTGCACGCGCTGGCTCACGGCGCGGATTTCATCAGGGTAGGTGGCCGAGAACAGCAAGGTCTGATGATGCTTCGCGATGCGCCCGATGATGTCGTCGATGGCTTCGGTGAAGCCCATGTCCAGCATGCGGTCGGCTTCGTCCAGCACCAGCACCTTGATGCCGCCGCCGTGCAGGCTCTGCCGTTTCAGGTGCTCCTGCACGCGGCCGGGCGTACCCACCACGATGTGCGGGTCGTGTGCGAGCGAGGCCAGTTGCGGGCCCAGCGGCATGCCGCCGCACAGGGTCAGCAGTTTCACGTTGGGGATGTTGGCGGCCAGCTTGCGGATCGCCTTGCTGACCTGGTCGGCCAGCTCGCGGGTGGGGCACAGCACCAGCGCCTGCAGCCGGATCGTGTCCACGTCGATCGCCTGCAGCAGGCTCAGCCCGAACGCGGCGGTCTTGCCGCTGCCGGTCTGCGCCTGCGCGATCACGTCGCGGCCGTCGAGCATCGGCGGCAGGCTTTGCGCCTGCACCGGGGTCATTTCGGTGTAGCCGAGGGTTTCCACGCTGGCGAGCAGGGCGGGTTTGAGCGGGAGCGTGCTGAAGGAAGTCATGCGCCATGATCGCATCTATGCCGCGCGCTCGTTGGGTGTGCGGCTGGCGGCCCTTCGACTCCGCTGCGCTACGCTCAGGGAGAACGGTGGTTGGATTGCAGCGCTACACGCCGATGGCCCTGAGCACAGCGGAGTCGAAGAGCATGCATCGCCACGCTTGCATCCGCCCGCGCACTGACCGACCCTGTGCGGCTACCGTCATCAGTGGTCACCGCCATGGATATCGTTTTCATCGAGGATCTGCGCGTCGATACCGTCATCGGCATCTACGACTGGGAGCGTCGCGTGCGCCAGACCCTGTCGCTGGATGTGGAGATGGCGTTCGACAACACCGTGCCCGCCGCCGACGACGACATCGAGAAGACGCTCAACTACAAGGACATCGCCAAGCGTCTCAGCGCCTACGTGGGCGAGTCCAGCTTCGGCCTGGTGGAGACGCTGGCCGAGCGTTGCGCGGCGATCATTCGCGAGGAATTCGGGGTGAGCTGGGTGCGGCTGAAATTGTCCAAGCCAGGCGCGGTGCGCGGCGCGCATGCGGTGGGCGTGCGGATCGAACGCGGCGAGCGGCCCGCTTGATGGCACGTGTCTATCTGAGTCTGGGCTCCAATATCGAGCCGCAGCGCTACCTGCCCGCCGCGTTGGCGGAATTGCGGCAGGCCTTCGGCCCGGTCACGGTATCGCCGGCGTATCGCAGCCGCTCGGTGGGTTTCGATGGCGCGGATTTCGTGAACCTGGCGGTGGGGCTGGATACACCGCTGTCGCCGGCCGCGCTGAACGACTGGCTGCACGCGCTGGAAGATCGCCACGGCCGTCGCCGCGATGGCCCGCGTTACTCCGATCGCACGCTGGATCTGGACATCGTGTTCTACGACGCGCTGGTCATCGACGGTCCGGGCCACCTGCAACTGCCGCGCAAGGAGTTGAAGCACGCGTTCGTGCTGCGGCCGATCGCCGATATCGCACCGGATTTCCGCCACCCGATCAGCGGCCAGCGCATGGCCGAGCTGTGGGCGACATTCCCGGTGGAACGCGAGCCGCTGACGCCGGAACCGTTGCCGGAGTGATGCCGAGCCGACGTGTCGCGTGCCAGTCGGCAACGCGACACGCGCCTGTTTACTCGCCGATGGTCAGCAGCGAGGCATTGCCGCCGGCGGCGGTGGTGTTGATGGTCAGCGTGCGCTCGGTGGCGAAACGCAGCAGGTAATGCGGGCCACCGGCCTTGGGGCCGGTGCCGGAGAGGTTCTCGCCACCGAACGGCTGCACACCCACCACCGCGCCGATCTGGTTGCGATTGACGTAGCAGTTGCCCACGCGGGTGTGCGTGGCCAGGTAGTCGACGGTATCGTTGATGCGGCTGTGGATGCCCAGGGTGAGGCCGTAGCCGGCGGCGTTGATCTGCGCCACCACGCCAGCCAGGTCGTTGGCCTTCCAGCGGATCACGTGCAGCACCGGGCCGAAGATTTCGCGTTGCAGGACATCGAGCGATGCGATTTCGTAGGCGCGCGGCGCGAAGAAGCTGCCATGCTCGGTGCGCGCGGGGTCGAGCGTCACCTCGGCGATCTTCTTCGCCTCGCGATCCATCCGCGCGGCATGGTCGACCAGGATCTTCAGCGCGTCCTCGTCGATCACCGGTCCCAGGTCGGTGGACAGCAGGCCGGGGTCGCCCACCTCCAGCTCGGCCATCGCGCCGGCCAGCATCGTCACGACCTTGTCGGCGATGTCGTCCTGCACGAACAGCACGCGGGCGGCCGAGCAGCGCTGGCCGGCGGACTGGAACGAGGACGCCATCACGTCCTTCACGATCTGCTCGGGCAGGGCGGAGGAGTCGGCGATCATCGCGTTCTGGCCGCCGGTTTCGGCGATCAGTGCGGCGATCGGCGCGTTGCGCGCTGCCAGCGCGCGGTTGATCGCCCACGCGGTGTCGGTGGAGCCGGTGAAGGCCACGCCGGACACGCGCGGGTCCTTCGTCAGCGCCACGCCCACCACGGCGCCATCGCCTGGCACGAACTGCAGCACCTCGGCGGGCACGCCCGCTTCGTGCAGCAGCTTCACCGCCAGGTAGCCGATCAGGCTGGTCTGCTCGGCGGGCTTGGCGATCACCGCGTTGCCCGCGGCCAGTGCCGCGCTGACCTGGCCCAGGAAAATCGCCAGCGGGAAATTCCACGGGCTGATGCAGACGAACACGCCGCGGCCGTTGAGGAACAACTGGTTGCTTTCGCCGGTGGGGCCGGGCAGTTGCTCCGGCTGGCCGAACAGGCGCCGCGCCATGGCGGCGTAGTAGCGCAGGAAATCGGCCGCTTCGCGGATTTCGGCGATCGCGTCGGGCAGGTTCTTGCCCGCCTCGCGCACGCACAGCGCGATGAATTCGCCGCGGCGCGCTTCCAGCAGATCGGCGGCGTGCTCGAGGATGGCGGCGCGGCTGGCGGCGGGCAGGCGGTCCCAGCCCAGTTGCGCGGCCAGCGCGTTGTTCAGCGCCTTGTCGACGGTGGCGGCATCGGCGCTGACGTAGCTGCCCAGGCTCTGGCGGCGGTCGGCGGGGTTGGTCACCGGCACGGTCACGTTGCCGGCGGCGGCGCCGGGCACCAGCGGTGTGGCCGTCCACGGACCGGTATGCGCGTTGACCGCCTCGGCCATCGCCTTCAATTCGTTGTCGTTGGAAAAGTTGACGCCCATGGAATTCTTCCTGGAGACAGCGTTGGGATTCTGCGCAAGCGCCGTGCTCTCGGCGTAGAGATTCACCGGCAGGGGAATGCGCGGATGCGGGATCGAGGCGAACGCGCGCACCGTCTCGCACGGGTCGGCCACCAGGTCGCGCACCGGGACGCTCTCGTCCACCACGCGGTTGACGAAACTGGTGTTGGCGCCGTTTTCCAGCAGGCGGCGTACCAGGTAGGGGAGCAGGTCTTCGTGCGTCCCCACCGGCGCGTACACGCGGCAGGGCACGTTCAAGTTGTCCGGCCCGATCACCTCGGCGTACAGGTCGGTGCCCATGCCGTGCAGGCGCTGGTATTCGAACGCGCGACCCTGGGCGATGTGATGCACGGCGGCGATGGTGTGCGCGTTGTGGGTGGCGAACTGCGGATAGATCAGCTCGCTGCCGCCATCGAACAGGCGACGCGCGCAGGCCAGGTAGGACACGTCGGTGTTCGGCTTGCGCGTGTAGACGGGGTAGCCGGCCAGGCCGGTTTCCTGCGCGCGCTTGATTTCGGCATCCCAGTAGGCGCCCTTCACCAGGCGCACGTACCAGCGGCGGTTGGCAGTACGCGCGGTTTCGATCAGCCAGTCGATCACGAACGGGGTGCGCTTGGCGTAGGCTTGCACCACGATGCCCAGGCCGTTCCAGCCTTCCAGCGACGGGTGGGCGAAGACGTCGCCGATGATGTCCAGCGACAGCTCCAGCCGATCGGCCTCCTCGGCATCGACCGACAACGCGATGCCGTGCTTCATCGCCAGCTGTGACAGCTCCAGCAGTTTTTCGCCGAGCGCGCGACGGGCCAGCTCGCGCTTGGCCACTTCGTAGCGCGGGTACAGCGCCGACAGCTTCACCGAGATCGACGGCGCGTCGGTGTGGTTGGCGAACGGGCCGCGTGCGCCGATGGCGGCGATGGCGCGGCGGTAGTCCTCCTGGTAGCGCTCGGCGGTTTCGGCGGTGATCGCCGATTCGCCGAGCATGTCGTACGAATAGCGATAACGCGCGTTTTCCTTCTTCGCGCAACGGTCCAGCGCTTCGTCGATGGTTCGGCCCATCACGAACTGGTGGCCCATGATGCGCATCGCCTGGCGCACCGCCAGGCGGATCGCCGGCTCGCCTGCACGGCCCACCAGCCGCCGCAGCGAGCCGGTGAAGTCATGGCGGGTGTCCTCGCTGAGGTTCACCAGCCGGCCGGTCAGCATCAGTCCCCAGGTGGAGGCGTTGACGAACAGCGACTCGCTCTGGCCCAGGTGCTTTTTCCAGTCGGCGTCGCCCAGCTTGTCGCGGATCAGCTTGTCGGCGGTGCCCTTGTCGGGAATGCGCAGCAATGCCTCGGCCACGCACATCAGCAGCACGCCTTCCTCGGAGGAGAGGTCGTACTGGCGCATGAAGGATTCGATTGCGCTCTGGTCATTCGATCGCGCACGCACGCGCGTGACCAGGCCGGCGGCGACGTCGATCACCTGTTCGCGTTCGACTGGCGGCAACGTGGCCTGCGCCAGCAGGTCGTTCACCGCTTCGGTTTCGTCGCGCAGCCAGGCGGCGGTGATGCGGGCGCGGGCGGGTTCGACAGTCTCCGGCAATTCGGGGCTGAGGATGGGTGATGCAGGGGGAGGGTAGTTCACGGAAGGACCGCAGGTATGCTGGGGAATCCGCCGGGGAGGGGCGGGAATCGCCGGATTGTACGCCGCGGCATGACCGCCCGGACCCCTGCCAAAAGGGGGGGTATGGCGTGCTGTCATGCATGCGCCTGACGGGCGACGCCGGGCGCTATTGGCGTTGCGCGACGGCGCGTCTTTCGGGCTGATCCAGGTCAGCAGGGTGCGACATTCTTGCCCACTGCCTCGCCGCGGCCTATCATTCCGTCGTTCCAGGCGCGCCGGATGTTCATGATCGTGCTTCGACCAACCGCCGCCGGGCTGCCGTGCGTGACGATGTGGCTTCGGCCCAATCGCATGCTGAGCCGGAGGGGGCTGGTACGGCTCATCGTGGCTCTGGTGGTTCTGGCGTTGATGTCGGCGGGGCTTGGCGTGTGGCAGGGGAATGTGTTTGCCCCGCTGTTTGCCGTGATCGAGTCGGTCGCCGTGGCCTGCGCGCTGAGCGTGGCCTGGCGTGCTGGCGATCGCGGCGAACGCATCACCCTCGACGAATCGTCGCTGGAGGTGCAATCGCTGCCTGGGCGGCGTTGCACGCGATTCCAGTCGTACTGGGTGCGCGTGGTGCTGGAGCCGGGCGAAGGACGCCATCGGCTTTTGCTGGCATCGCACGGAAACGCGTTGGAAATTGGTGCGTTCCTGGCCGAACAGGAGCGTGCCGAGCTGTCGAAGAAACTCATGGTGTTGCTGTCCGCCATTCACGGCCAGCCGCGCAAGTAGGTACAACAAAGGTGCAAGACATGACATCTGGCAGCATCAGGCATCACGGCATCAGGCGGGCATTCACCACACTGACCATTGGCGCGCTCGCGCTGTTCGGTGGCGCCGCCCAGGCCAATCCGCACTCCTGGCAGTTGAACCTGACTCGCGGCGCGAGCACCTGGTCCCCGGTGCCATATCACTTGAACAACATCTCGCTGGCCGTTTGCACGGTGATCGGCCTGCTGGTGTTCGGCGCGATGTTCGTCGCGATGTTCCGCTTCCGCAAATCACGCGGCGCCGTGGCCGAGAAGTGGTCGCACAACACCATGGTCGAAGTGGTCTGGACCACGATTCCGGTGCTGATCCTGATCACGCTGGCCTGGCTTGCCACCACCGGCGTCACCTCGTGGGCGGACACCACTGGCTCGCAGATGACGGTCAAGGTCACTGGCTACCAGTGGAAATGGCGCTACGACTACGTCGATTACATGGGCAAGCCGGTCGCCAAGGTCGGCTTCATGTCCAAGCTGGACCAGCAGAGCGACGACACCCGCCAGCTCGATTCGGGCATGGACCCGTACGCGGTCAAGGTCGGTGACGAAAACACCTACCTGCTGAATGTCGACAAGCCGCTGGTGGTTCCGGTCGACACCAAGATCCGTTTCGTGATCACCAGCGGCGACGTGATCCACTCATGGTGGGTCCCGGCAACCGGCTGGAAGATCGACGCGATCCCGGGCATCGTCAACTCGGCGTGGGCCAACTTCACCACGCCGGGCACGTACCGCGGCCAGTGCGCCGAACTGTGCGGCCAGGATCATGGCTTCATGCCGATCGTGGTGGTGGTCAAGTCCAAGGCGGATTTCGCCACCTGGCTGGCCGCGCAGGAAGCTGCTTCCGGCGCGCCGGCAGCGGCGCCGCAGACCGCGCAAGTGGCCGCACCCGCACCGGTACCCGCTGGCGGGCAGGGCTGATCGCTCCGCACTCTTTTCGCCCTCCGCAGTTTCACGCAGTCGCATTCAATATTTCAGGTTAGAGGTGCACGGCCATGTCCTACGCAGCCACCCATGATCAGCACGACGATCACCACGGCGCGCCGAAAAGTTTCTTCCAGCGCTGGTGCATGTCCACCAACCACAAGGACATCGGCACGCTGTATCTGGTTTTCGCGCTGACGATGTTCTTCATCGGCGGCTCGTTCGCCATGGGCATCCGTGCCGAGTTGTTCAAGCCCGGCCTGCAGCTGATGCAGCCGTACTTCTTCAACGAGCTGACCACCATGCATGCGCTGGTGATGATCTTCGGCGCGATCATGCCGGCCTTCGTGGGCCTGGGTAACTGGATGATCCCGTTGATGGTCGGCGCGCCGGACATGGCGCTGCCGCGCATGAACAACCTGTCGTTCTGGATCCTGCCGTTCGCCTTCATCCTGATGCTGTCCACCCTGTTCCTGCCCGGCGGTGGCCCGGCCGGTGGCTGGACGATGTACCCGCCGCTGTCGCTGCAGAGCAACTCGCTGGCGTACGTGGTGTTCGCGATCCACCTGATGGGCATCAGCTCGATCATGGGCGCGATCAACATCATCGCCACCATCCTCAACATGCGCGCGCCCGGCATGGACCTGATGAAGATGCCGGTGTTCGTGTGGAGCTGGCTGATCACCGCGTTCCTGCTGATCGCCGTGATGCCGGCACTGGCCGGCGCGGTGACGATGCTGCTCACCGACAAGTACTTCGGCACCAACTTCTTCAACCCGGGCGGCGGCGGCGACCCCGTCCTGTATCAACACATTTTCTGGTTCTTCGGCCACCCCGAGGTCTACATCATGATCCTGCCCGCGTTCGGGATCATCTCGGAAATCGTGCCGACCTTCGCCCGCAAGCCCATCTTCGGCTACAAGGCGATGGTGTTCGCGATCGCCTGCATCGCGTTCCTGTCGTTCATCGTGTGGGCGCACCACATGTTCGCGGTGGGCCTGCCGCTGGGCGCCGAAATCTTCTTCATGTACGCCACCATGCTGATCTCGGTGCCGACCGGTGTGAAGGTGTTCAACTGGGTCGCCACCATGTGGGGCGGTTCGATGACGTTCGAGACGCCGATGCTGTTCTCGATCGCCTTCATCATCCTGTTCACCATCGGCGGCTTCTCCGGCCTGATGATGGCGCTGGTGCCGGCCGACTTCCAATATCACGACACCTACTTCATCGTGGCGCACTTCCACTACGTGCTGGTGACCGGTGCGCTGTTCGCGATCATCGCTGCTGCGTATTACTGGATGCCGAAGTGGACCGGCAACATGTACAGCGAGTTCTGGGGCAAGGTGCATTTCTGGAACAGCGTGATCTGGGTGAACGTGCTGTTCTTCCCGCAGCACTTCCTGGGCCTGGCCGGCATGCCGCGCCGCATCCCCGACTACAACGTGGCGTTCGCCAACTTCAACATGATCAGCTCGATCGGCGGTTTCCTGTTCGGCGCCTCGCAGTTGATCTTCATCGGCGTGCTGATCCATTGCGTGTTCTTCTCGAAGAAGAAGGCCACCGACCGCGTGTGGGAAGGTGCCAAGGGGCTGGAGTGGACCGTGCCGTCGCCGGCGCCGTATCACACCTTCGAGTTGCCGCCGGTGGTTCGTGACGAAGAACTGGCCCACGGCCACGTGAACGACTGATTCTTCCCGCACCCTTGCGCCTTCGTGGCTGCAAGGGTGCAAAGAGAGCCGAGGACATGAGCGAGCATCAACAAGACGACGAAAGCCGCAAGGGTGTGAATCGCACCGTGAAGATACTTCTCGTCATCGTGCTGGTGTTCTTCGCGCTGTCGTTCGTGCAGATCCTGCTGATGAAGTAGCGGTTGCCACATCTTTCCTTTCAACCGGTCGGTTACTGACCGGCATGCAGTTCCCCGGGCGGCACGACGGGGCAAAAGTCATCAAGAGAAATCCACGGGGTCTCACCATGGGTCAGCAGCACGACGCGTATTTCGTTCCGACCAAGAGCTACTGGCCGATCGTGGCCGCAGTAGTCATGTTCATCACCGTGTTCGGTGCCGCGCACTGGTTGAACGCCGGCCCCGGCGAAGCCGGCTTCGGCAAGGGTGTGCTGACGATCGGCGTGATCGGCATCATCGGCATGTTCTTCGGCTGGTTCCGCTCGGTGATCAACGAATCGCTGGCTGGCAACTACAACGCCCAGGTGGACACCTCGTTCCGCATGGGCATGATGTGGTTCATCTTTTCCGAAGTGATGTTCTTCGGCGCCTTCTTCGGCGCCCTGTTCTACGTCCGCATGTACTCGCTGCCGTGGCTCGGTGGCCATGGCCACGGTGTACTGACCCACCAGTTCCTCTGGAGCGATTACGTCGCCTCCTGGGGCGCCAATGGTGGCGGCGGCCCGGAGCAGGTCGGTGGCGCGTTCCGCACCGTGCCGGCGTGGGGCCTGCCGCTGCTCAATACGATGCTGCTGCTCACCTCCAGCGTCACCGTGACGATCGCCCATCACGCGCTGCGCGCGGGGCAACGCGGCAAGATCCTGCTGTTCCTGGGCCTCACTGTTCTGCTCGGCGCCACCTTCCTGTATTTCCAGGCGCACGAGTACATGGAGGCCTACAACGAGCTGAACCTCACCCTGCGTAGCGGCGTCTACGGTGCCACCTTCTTCATGCTGACCGGTTTCCACGGCCTGCACGTGACGCTGGGCACGATCATGCTTCTGGTGATCTGGTTCCGCGTGTTGAAAGGTCATTTCAACAAGGATCACCATTTCGGTTTCGAGGCGGTGGCGTGGTACTGGCACTTCGTCGACGTGGTCTGGCTGTGCCTGTTCCTGTTCGTCTACATCCTCTGAACGACAGATCCGCCGCATGAAAAAACCCGCCATGTCGGCGGGTTTTTTTTGGCCGGTGATCCGGCGCGTTCTGCAAGGGGCGGTTCGTGCGTGTGGGGTGGGTGCGTTGCGAAAGCGTGCGCGAATGTCGCGTGCGGCGCGCGGGCGCCGCGGGGGCAGTACAATCAGCCGCCGACGGCGTGCGGTTGCAGCCATCCCATCCAGATGCCGAACGCGACCATGCCGATCAACACGATCGACAGGCCGATGCGCCGGGTCAGCGCCCACACCGTGCGCTTGTCGTCGTCCTTGTCGGTCATCATGAAGTACAGCGCCTGGCCGAGGCTGAAAATCACCACCAGCAGCATCACCACCAGCGCATATTTGTAGATGGTTTCCACGTGATTGATCCGAAGGAATTCGACATCGCCAGTATAACCACCGACGGCGGGCGTTCCGCATGATGCGGCTGCGTCGTCCGCCCTGGTGGGCGTTGTTGCTTGCCGTGGTCGGAGCGGCGCTGTTCGTGTATCTGGGCGTCTGGCAGCTGCATCGGGCCGACTACAAGGAAGCGCTTCTGCGGCGCTATGCCACATCCGTTTCGGCCGCGCCGCAGGACTTTGCCGGCGTCGCGGTGCGGCCGCCGACGGACAGCTTTCCGCGCGTTCGCGCTCGCGGCCGCTATCTGCTCGATCGCATCTATCTGCTGGACAACCCGCACCACGATCATCGCGGTGGCGTCGAGGTGTTCGTACCGTTTGCGGTCGAGGGTGAAACCAGTTTGCTGCTGGTCGACGCGGGCTTCCTGCACCCCGGCGCCAACGGCGCCACGCCAACGCTGCCAGCCTTGCCGAAAGAGGAAACCACGCTGCAGGGGTTGTACGTGCCGCCGCCGCCGGTTGGTTTCGAGATGGGCGGCAACGCGCTGGCGCGGCAGACGCACTGGCCGAAGGAAAGCATTTTTCTCGACCCGACCGAGCTCGCCGCCGATCTGGGCCGCCCGCTGTTTCCACGCGTGCTGGCGCTGGATGCAGACCCCGCTTCCGGCTACATCCGCCAGCATTCGCTTGAACTTTCGATGACGCCCGCGCGCCATCGCGCCTATGCGTTCCAGTGGTTCTCGTTTGCGCTGGCGGCGGTGGCGATCCTGCTGGTGTTGAATCGCGACAAGCGCCGCCGTTCCCCTTGAAGATGCCTGACCATGAATGAAACCCGCTCCCCTTCGTCGCCCCATTCGCGCAAGCGAAGCCGACTGTATCTGGTGCTGATCGCGCTGGTGTTTGCCGCGCCCATGCTGGTGGCCGGCCTGCTGACCCTGGCGGGGTGGCAGCCTGGCACCAAGGGCAACGGCGAGCCCATCGTGCCGCAGCGGAATTTCGTGGCGGAGAAGCTCGACGTGCAACTGGCGGATGGCCATCCGTATGCCTGGCGCGACAGCAAGCCGCGGATGACCCTGGTAGCGCTGCCGGGGCCCGATTGCGCAGCGCAGTGTTTCGACCTGCTCACCGGCCTGGCCAAGGCGCGGGTGATGCTCAACCGCAACCAGGGACGTCTGCGCCTGCTCTATCTCGGCGCGCCGCCGGCCGACCCGCAACGCCGCGAGGCGATGCAGCCGTTCTGGCTGCTGGGCAACGACGTGGGCGACAAGCTGGCCAAGTTCCGCCCGTCCGCGCCGGACAGCCTCAGCGTGGTGCTGGTGGAATCCAACGGCACCGCGCTGTCGTATTACCCGGCCGGCTTCGATGGCCCCGGGTTGGCGCGTGATCTGCAGAAGGTGGTCAAGTGATGTCGCCGCGAATGAAGGGATGGTTGCGCTGGCTGGCGGCCTTTGCGGCCCTGTTCGCGTTCGGGCTGGTGATGTTCGGCGCGTTCGTGCGGCTGTCCAATGCCGGACTGTCGTGCCCGGATTGGCCGACCTGCTATGGCCAGGTCACCTGGCCGCAGCATGCGCAGGCGGTGGCGCATGCCGACGCCAGTTTCCCGGATCGTCCCTACGAGGCGCACAAGGCCTGGCGTGAGCAGGTGCACCGCTTTCTTGCCGGTACGCTCGGCGTGATGGTGCTCGTGCTGGCCTTGCTGGCCAGCTGGCGCCGTCGCCGCGCGCTGGCGGCAGTGGTGGCAGGCGCCGTCTTCGCGGCCGTCGGCGTGGGCATGTACATGCACGGCGAACACCTGTGGTCGTCCGCGCTGGCCGCCTGCGCCATCGCGCTGCCGCTGTTTGCGTCGCTGGGCCTGCATCGGCCGGGCGCGTGGAAGATCAGCGTGTTCGCGCTGGCGGTGATCATCTTCCAGGCCATGTTGGGCATGTGGACGGTGACCCTGCTGCTGAAGCCGGTGGTGGTCACCAGCCACCTGCTCGGCGGCATGACCACGTTCGGCCTGCTGGCCTGGGCGGCGCTGCGCTTTGCCGGCGTGGGCGCGGCGGACAATGGCCTGGCCAGCCTGCGCAAGCTGGTGGTGATCGGCGTGGTGTTGCTGGCCTGCCAGATCGCGCTGGGTGGGTGGACCTCGGCGAATTACGCGGCGCTGGCCTGCGGCTACGGCCCGGGCTCGTTCCCCGAATGCCTTGGCCAATGGATGCCGGCGACGGATTTCAAGCAGGGCTTCATCCTGTGGCGCGGCATTGGCGTCAATTACGAGGGCGGCGTGCTGGACCTTCCGGCGCGCAGCGCGATCCAGCTGGTGCATCGCTTGGGGGCGCTGGTGGTGTTCTGCTATCTGGCATGGCTATCGTTCAAGGCATCGCGGCAGGGCCTGCGCGGGTTTGGCATCGCCATCGCGGTGACCCTGGTCTGCCAGGTGCTGCTGGGCATCAGCAACGTGCATTTCGGCCTGCCGTTGCCCGTGGCCACTGCGCACAACGGCATGGCGGCGCTGTTGCTGTTCGCCTTGCTGGCCACGCTGGCGCGCACCCAGCGCCGGGCGGCGGTCGCCGCGGACGAACCGGTGCGTGGGGATTGAACTGCCACACGCCATGCCGCCGGCATCGTCAGGCATTACACTAGGCAGTCGCCCGTTGCCGAGTTGCCCGTGAAGCTGTCCTTATCCCAATACCTGCAACTGACCAAGCCGCGCATCGTGGCGCTGCTGGTGTTCTGCGCGGTGATCGGCATGTTCCTGGCCGTGCCCGGCATGCCGCCATGGCGTGCGCTGGTGTTCGGCACGCTGGGCATCTGGCTGGCGTCATCGTCGGCGGCGGCATTCAACCAGCTGATCGACCAGCGCATCGACAAGGTGATGGTGCGCACCGCGAACCGGCCGCTGGCCACTGGCAACCTCAACCCGCGTCAGGTGTTCGTCTTCGCGATGGCGCTGGGCATCGCCTCGATGGTGGTGCTGGTGCTGCTGGTCAACACGCTGACTGCGGTGCTGACCTTCGCGGGCCTGATCGGCTATGCGGTGATCTACACCGCGTTTCTCAAGCGCGCGACGCCGCAGAACATCGTGATCGGCGGGCTGGCCGGCGCGATTCCGCCCGTGCTGGGCTGGACCGCCGTCACCGGTTCGCTGCACCCGTACGCGTTGCAGCTGTGCCTGATCATCTTCGTGTGGACGCCGCCGCATTTCTGGGCGCTGGCGATCTTCCGCCGCGACGATTACTCGCGCGCCCAGGTGCCGATGCTGCCGGTGACGCATGGCGTGGTCTACACGCGCTGGCACATCCTGTTCTACACCGTGCTGCTGGTGCTGGTGACCCTGCTGCCGGCGCTGACCGGCATGAGCGGGCTGATCTACCTGGGCGGCGCGGCCGTGCTTGGCGGGGCCTTCCTGTATTACGCGGTGCGCCTGCTGAACCCGCCCGACGAGCGCTTCGCGATGAAGGTGTTCAGTTATTCGATCGTCTACCTGATGGCGCTGTTCGCGTTCCTGCTGGCCGACCACTGGCTGGTGGAGCCGATCCTCCAGCAGGGGCAGATGCTGCAGCAGACGGTCTGATCGGCCGCCGGGTTCAAGGCTAGCGGTCGCAATCGATCCCTGCATCGCTCAGCAGGGTACGCAAGTCCTTCAGTTGGTCCTCGTACTTCGTCCAGCGCCTCACGGCGTCGCGATGCATGGGCGCGCGCACCTGCACCGAGCTGGCCGTGGTGGACGGCGCCTGGTTGCGTTCGAAGTGCAGGCAGGCGTCGTTCCATGGCAGGTCGCAATGCTCCAGCAGCTGGCGTGTGCTGGCCTCTTGCGTGGCCACCAGGGTTTCGTAATCCACTTCCAGGATGCGACCGGGCAGGACCCTTTTCCAATGCGCCATCAGGCGGTCGAACAATACGTAATAGCGGCCGGTGTCGAGCAGGTCGAACGAGTAGCCATGCAGCGGCGACGTCTCCGAGAACGGCTCGCGGAAATTGCTGAGGCAGCTGTCCAGAGGATTGCGCCGCAGGCAGATGATGCGGGCGTTCGGCAAGGCGTTGGCGATGAAGCCGGCATAGAGAAAATTGTGCGGCAGCTTGTCGATGAAACGCGGTTTCAGGCTGGTCGCCGGGCGCGTGCTGGCGATGTAGACCTCGCCCAGGGTTTCCCACGAAATATTGCCGGCGCGACGGATCACATCCGGGCTCAGCATCACCGGTGAGTTGGCGCCAGAGAGGCGTTCCAGCGCGACGCCAAAGTTCTCCAGTTCGCCGGCGGCGTAGACCTCCGGATGGCTGCAGAGGATGCGCTCTACCAGCGTGGTGCCGCTGCGCGGCATGCCCATCACGAAGATGGGCTCGGCCGACGGGTGGCCCGCCGGTTGCGGTCGTGGTTCGGGAAACGCGCGGATCAAGGCGTCCACGATGGCCTGGTCGCGATCGACCGTGTAGCCGGTGGCCGCTTTGACCGCGGACTTGCCTATCACCAGGTGATCGAAGGCTTTCGCGAAATCGCCGAGATCCTCGTACTCCTTGCTGAGCGCCACGTGCGTATGCATCGAGGCCACCGGCTCATCGCCGACTTCCGCGGCCAGCGCGAGCAGTCTGTCGATGTGGTTGTGGGCCGGGGTCTGGCGGCGGATGCGCGAAAGCGTGGCGTGGGCGTGCCAGTGCCCGGGTGCCAGCGCCAGGCAAGCCTCCAGTTCAGCCTCGGCCTGAGCGACCTCGCCGGAAAAGATCAATGAGGTGGCGAAGCTGAAGCGGCATACGGGGTTGTTCGGCGCCAGCGTGGCTGCCTGGCGAAACGCCGCGGCGGCCCGCTCGTGAGCGTGGCATTGCGTGTACGTGGTGCCGAGGCTATGGAGCAACAGGGGATCGTCGGGCGCCAGTCCAAGCGCGATGTTGGCCACCTGCAAGGCATCACCGGTGCGGTGCGCCGCCGCCAGCGCGCGGGCGAAGTGCACGGCGTACGCCGCGTGCCGGGGCACGGCGCTGGCCGCGCGGTGCAGATGATCCAGCGCTTCGGGCAAGCGCCGCAGCGCCAGCGCGGCCTTGCCTGCGATGTAGCGTGCTTCCGGCTGGTCGACATCCATCTGCAGCGCCTGCAATGCAAGCTCCCTCGCTTTGCCCGGGTCTCCCTGCAGGAGGGCGGCGTGGGCCTCGGCAAGCAACTTCGCGGCCTGCGGCCTGGGTGGGGCGGGTGGGGTCATGGGCTTCCAGATGAGACGTGTCGTTCGGCAGCGACCGTGGATTCCACCGCCGCCCAAACTGCGCCATGAGGGAATGAACCGGTAGCGGCGCATCTTAGCAAACGGGTTCATGGCGGCGATCGACGGTCGCCGTGAAATGGATTGACAGCCGCGCAATGCAGCACAACAATGCGCGCGCCCTCCGGCGCGCCCGCGCCGGTGAGTATCCAGTCCTGACTGATCAAGGCCTATGGACGTCTACCCTAGTCGCACCGTCGACATCCGCTTGCTTCGGGTGCCGGCGTCGCATTTCACATTGAACGCCTGCAGCGATCGCCTGCGGACGGTTGGTGCTTTCCGCTAGGGAAGTCCGGCCCTCCCCCTGACGACACCGTTGGCGCCGTTACGAGGAGATGGGCCCATGAAGCTCATACGTGAATTCTGCCGCCGGCGCCTCGCCGGCCGGCCCTGGTTGACCGTTGGCGCCGACCGGCACGAGCGTGGCTTTGTGGTGACCGTGCCGCCCCCGCTGGCCGCGCCGGTGGCCGATGGCGTGCATGCCGCCGAGCCGGTGACGCCACCTGCGACTGGCCCGTCTTTCGCGCCACTCAGCCACTGACGGGCGACTGCCCGGCAGACGGGCCTTGACCGCTGCGCGATATCAAGGCTTTTTCCGTTTTTTCATCGAATGGACGTCCATACGTCCATTCGTGATGACGCGTGGCGACTGCGACCTCACCGCATTCAAAGCAGTATCCGATGAACAACTTCACGATCCAGCGACCGGAAAAGAAGGGTGCGCGGCCAGGCGCCGCGGCGGAGGCGTTTCGTCCCGTCGATGCGTTGCTGCGGGCGTTGGAGACCACGCACGGCGGCCTCGACGAGGCGCAGATCAGGGCGCGACTGCATCGTGACGGGCCAAACGAGGTGGCGCACGAGAAGCCGCCGCACTGGGCGCGGCAGCTGCTGCGTGCGTTCAAGAACCCCTTCATTGTGGTGCTGCTGGTGCTGGCCGGGGTGCAGCTGTTCACCGATCGCACGGACCTGACCGGGCCGGCGATCATCGCGGTGATGGTGGCGATCAGCGTGGCGCTGAGCTTCAGCCAGGAATACCGTTCGTCGCGCGCGGCGGACAGCCTGAAGGCGATGGTGCGCAACACCGCCAGCCTGACCCGGCGCGCGTCCGACGGCCACAGCGAGATGATCGAGGTGCCGGTGGCCGAGCTGGTGGCGGGCGACATCGTGCACCTGGGCGCGGGGGACATGGTGCCCGCGGACGTGCGCCTGCTCAGCGCCAAGGATCTGTTCATCAGCCAGGCGATCCTCACCGGCGAATCGCTGCCGGTGGAAAAGTCCGCACCTGTCGCCGCCGCCGAAGCGCAGGCGGATGGCGATCCGCTGGAGTTGCCCACGATCTGCTACATGGGCACCAACGTGGTGAGCGGTACCGCGGTGGCGGTGGTGCTTGCCACTGGCCCGCGCACGTATCTGGGGTCGCTGTCGCACAGCATGACCGGCCAGCGCGTGCAGACCAGTTTCGATCGCGGTGTGAGCGGGGTCAGCTGGCTGCTGATCCGCTTCATGGCGGTGATGGTGCCGGTGGTTTTCCTGATCAACGGGTTGGACAAGCACAGCTGGACCGAGGCCTTCCTGTTCGCGTTGTCGATCGCGGTGGGCCTGACCCCGGAGATGCTGCCGCTGATCGTCACCGCCAATCTGGCCCGCGGCGCGATGGCGATGTCGCGGCGCAAGGTGGTGGTGAAGCGGCTCAACGCGATCCAGAACTTCGGCGCGATGGACGTGTTGTGCACGGACAAGACCGGCACGCTCACGCTCGATCGCATCGTGCTGGAGCGCCACCTCGACCTGGATGGCGAGGCCTCCGGTGAGGCACTGGAGTACGGCTATCTCAACAGCCGCTTCCAGACCGGCCTGCGCAACCTGATGGACAAGGCGGTGCTGGAACACCGCGAGCTGGAGACGGCGGCGGCGCGCTTCCGGGTGATCGACGAGATCCCGTTCGACTTCCAGCGCCGGCGCATGTCGGTGGTGGTGGCCGAAGGCGATGGCGACCACCTGCTGATCTGCAAGGGCGCGGTCGAGGAGATGCTGGCGATCTGCGATTTCGCCCGGACCGGCGACGCGATCGAGCCGATGACCGATGCCCGGCGCCGCGCCATCAAGGCGATGACCCACCGCCTCAACGAGGACGGCTTGCGCGTGCTGGTGGTGGCCATGCAGCGCCAGAGCGCACGCGGCCAGCCCTACAGCGTGGCCGACGAAAGCGGCTTGATCGCCGTCGGTTGCCTGGCGTTTCTCGATCCACCGAAGGATTCGGCTGCCACCGCGATCCGCGCGCTGCACCAGCACGGTGTCGCGGTGAAGGTGATCACCGGCGACAACGAGGCGGTGACGCGCAAGATCTGTCGCGAGGTGGGGCTGGATGTCCGCCACTCGATGCAAGGCAGCGAGATCGAGGCGCTCGATGACCCGGCGCTGGATGCGCAGGTGGCGCGCGTCACCGTGTTCGCCAAGATGTCGCCGCTGCAGAAGTCGCGGGTGGTGCGCTCGCTGCAGCGGCTGGGCCACACGGTGGGTTTTCTCGGCGACGGCATCAACGACGCGCCGGCGCTGCACGATGCCGACGTGGGCATCTCGGTGGATACCGCCACCGACATCGCCAAGGAGTCGGCCGACATCATCCTGCTGGAAAAAAACCTGATGGTGCTGGAGGAGGGCGTGCTGGAAGGGCGCGTCACCTTCGGCAACATCATGAAGTACATCAAGATGACCGCCAGCTCCAACTTCGGCAACGTCTTCAGCGTGCTGGTGGCCAGCGCGTTCCTGCCGTTCCTGCCGATGCTGCCGCTGCAGATCCTGGTGCAGAACCTGCTCTACGACATCTCGCAGCTGTCGATCCCGTTCGACCGCATGGATGAGGATTACCTGAGCCGACCGCGCCAATGGGATGCCGGCGACATCGGTCGGTTCATGGTGTGGGTGGGGCCGGTCAGCTCGATATTCGACATCACCACGTTCTGGCTGATGTGGCATTACTTCGGTGCAAACTCACCGGCGCAGCAGTCGCTGTTCCAGTCCGGCTGGTTCATCGAGGGCCTGCTGTCGCAGACCCTGATCGTGCACATGATCCGCACCCGTCGCATCCCGTTCCTGCAAAGCACGGCCGCCGCGCCGGTGCTGGGCCTGACCATCGCCATCATCATTGCCGGCATGCTGATTCCGTTCAGCGCGCTGGGCGCGAAGATCGGCATGGTGCCACTGCCGCCGATCTACTTCGCGTGGCTGGCGCTCACTCTGGCGAGTTATTGCGTGCTGACCCAGCTGGTGAAGGTGATCTACATCCGCCGCTACGGCCGCTGGCTGTAGCGTCACGCGCTGTTTCCTGTGGGAGCGACTTCAGTCGCGATGCCTTTCCCTTGGGGCTCCAGAGCAGGAGCATCGCGACTGAAGTCGCTCCCACAACACCTTCAAGTGGCTTGGTCTTCGGAATTCGGGTGATCGCCACGCATCGCGTACCGCCGCGCCACCACCGCGCACACCATCAACTGCAACTGATGAAAAATCATCAACGGCAGCACCAGTGCGCCGAGGCCGCCGAGCTGGCCGGCGAACAGGATCTTGGCCATCGGGATGCCGCTGGCCATGCTTTTCTTGGAGCCGCAGAACACGATGGCGATCTCGTCCTTGCGCGAGAAGCCCAGCCGTCGCGCGGCCCAGGTCACGGTGGTCATCACCAGCGCCAGCAGCAGCGCGCTCAGCGCCAGGGTGGAAACCAGCGCGCCGACCGGCGTGTCATGCCACAGACCCTGCACCACGGCGGCGCTGAACGCGGTGTACACCACCAGCAGGATCGTGCTCTGGTCGGTGAGGCGCAGCAGCGGCTTGTGCCGGTCCACGAACGTGCCGATCCAGCGCCGTGCGACATGGCCCAGCACGAACGGCAGCAACAGCTGCAGCACGATATCCAGCACGCCGTGCCATGAGATGCCGCCGCCATGGCTGGCCAGCAACAAGCCCACCAGCAGTGGCGTCAGCACGATGCCGATCAGGTTGGACACCGAGGCGCTGACCACCGCTGCCGGTACATTGCCGCCGGCGATCGAGGTGAAGGCAATCGACGACTGCACGGTGGATGGCAGCGCGCAGACAAACAGCACGCCAAGATAAAGCTGTGGCGTCAGCAGCGCCTGGCCCAGCGGCTGCAACGCCAGTCCCAGCAGCGGAAACAGCACGAAGGTGCTGGCGAACACGGTCAGGTGCAATCGCCAGTGGGTCACGCCCTGCACGATCGCCTGGCGCGGCAGCTTGGCGCCATGCAGGAAAAACAGCAGCGCGATCGCGCCGTCGGTGATGAGGTCGAACACCCGTGCCGTCTCGCCGCGACAGGGCAGCAGCGAGGCCAGCACCACCGTGGCCAGCAGGGCCAGGGTGAAGTTGTCCGGGAGCAGGCGTCGCAGCGACATGGGATCAGTACCCGATCGAGCGGCAACGCGGCCTGCGGCGGGTGGCGATCAAGGCAGGTTGCAGCGCGCGCGGCAGCGATGGCGCCACCACAACACCAGCAGCGTCACCAGCAGGATGCCCAGCACCACCCACAGGCTGGTCTGGCCGCGGTGCATCCACTTCACCAGCCACTCGTGGTTGTTGGCGCCGATGTAGCCGAGGTAAACCCAGAACGGCACGCTGATCAGCGCCGCCAGCGTGTCGATCAGCAGAAAGCGCCAGAACGACACCCGGTGCGTGGTGCCGGCGGTGATGTACACGGTGGTGCGCATGCCGGGCAGGAAGCGCGCGAAAAACAGCATGCGGTTGCCATAGCGGTCGAATTTTTCCTGCACCTGTGCATAGCGCGTCGGCGTCAGCACGCGCGCCACCAGGCGCCATTTCAGCATGCGCGCGCCATAGTGATGACCCAGCAGAAAGATCGCCGCGTCGCCCAGCAGCACGCCGAACATCGTCAGCGCGAACATCACATGCACGTTGGCGTAGCCCAGCCCGGCGATCACGCCACCGGCCACCAGGGTGATGTCCTCCGGCAACGGCAGGCCCGCGCCGCAGATCATCAGCGCGATGAACACGGCAACGTAGCCGTTCTCGGCAAACACCGTAATCAGTTGTTGCAGAAGATCCATCGATATCCTTGCGCGCCATGCGCGACATGCATCGCGGGCCGGCATGATCCCACAGTCGGTCGGCGGGGGAGGGGAGGCGAGGCACGATGACGCGGTGCGTATACCCGGATGCGGCTGTGCAGCACCGTCATGTCGACGCCACGGGTGGACGCGCGCGAGCAGCCAGCAATTCGCGCAGCTCGGCCTTTTCGGCGCTGTCCAGCGCACCGCTGCGGCTCTTGTCCAGCAGGCTGTCGCGGCGCTGGGTGGTGGCCTGGTCGTCCATGCGTGCCAGGGCGTCGAAGAATTCCATCGCCTGCGCTTCCGGCTCGCCCACCGACAGCGTGGCCATCAGTTTCTTCAGCGCAGCATATTCGGGCCGCTCGGTGAAATGCTCCACCAGCATCGCCGAGTTGATCCCCGGCCGTGCCCGCGCCATGTCCAGCAATTCGGCCAGCAGGCCTACGCCGGGCTTGTCCAGGCGCAGAAAGCGGTACGGCTTCTCGACCCGGTCGGCCAGCGTCGGCTGGGCCAGCAGCAGCGAGATGGCGCTGCGCACAAGGCTGCGCTGCACCGTCGTGGGCTGGTGCGCGGCGCGATGGAGCACGCTGGCGGGGAGGTTGGCACCCACGCCGCTGCGCTTCTCCAATTCCTGCACCATCAAGTCGCGGAACGCACCATCGGGCAGCCTGCCGATCAGCGGGCGCGCCCGTTCGGCCAGCCGCGCGCGGCCGTCGAGGCTGCCCATGTCCACGTCGTGCGACAGCTCGCTGAAGAAATAATCGGACAGCGGCATCGCTTCCTTGATGCGCTTCTCGAAGCCGTCCTTGCCTTCCTTGCGCACCAGCGAATCGGGGTCCTCGCCATCGGGCAGGAACAGGAAATACGCCTGGCGGCCATCGCGCAGCCGCGGCAGCGCGGCCTCCAGCGCCTTCCACGCGGCGGCGCGGCCGGCGCGGTCGCCATCGAAGCAGAACACCACGTCGGGCGCCGCGCGGAACAGGATCTCAGTGTGGTCGGGCGTGGTCGCGGTACCCAGCGTGGCCACCGCGATCGGCAGGCCGGCCTGGTGCAGGGCGATCACGTCCATGTAGCCCTCGACCACCACGATGCGCGCCAGGCTCTGGTTGGCCTGCTTCACCTGCCACAGGGCGAACAGTTCGCGACCCTTGTGGAACAGCGGCGTCTCGGGCGAATTGAGGTATTTCGGCGGCGCCTGGCCCGACGCCGGCGCGGCCTGCACCACGCGGCCGCCAAATGCGATCACGCGGCCGCGGCGGTCCAGGATCGGGAACATCAGCCGCTCGCGGAAGCGGTCGTACTTGCCGCGGTCACCGCTGGCCAGCATGCCGGCCTGATCGAGCAGGTCGCGCCGACGGGTGCTGTTGCCCAGCGCCTTCATCACGCCGTCGTAGCCGGCGGGCGCCCAGCCGATGCGAAAACGCTTGATGGTGTCGGGGTCCAGGCCGCGTTTCTTGCAATACGCCTGGGCGTCGGCGTGGCGTGGCAGTTCACGCTCGTACCAGCTGGCCGCGTCCTCAAGCAAGCTGTAGAGATCGGTCTTGTCCTCGCGCGGGGCGGCGTCGCGGCCCGCTTCGCGCGGCACCGTCATGCCTGCCGTCTGCGCCAATTCCTCCACCGCATCGGGGAATTCCAGGCGGTCGAAGTCCATGATGAACTTGATTGCGCTGCCGCTGACGCCGCAGCCGAAACAGTGGAAGAACTGCTTGGCGGGGCTGACGTAGAACGACGGCGTGCGCTCGTCGTGGAAAGGACAGCAGGCGGTCCATTCGCGGCCGGCCTTCTTCAGCGGCACCCGCCGCTCGACCACGTCGACGATGTCGACGCGGGCAAGCAGTTCATCGATGAAGCTGTCGGGGATCAGGCCGCGCATAAGCGGCCTAGTTTAGTCGGTTGTGGGAGCGACTTCAGTCGCGATGCTCTTGCCCTGAAGCTGCAAAGCAGAAGCATCGCGACTGAAGTCGCTCCCACAGCGCCAAATGGCGCTCAAAGGATGTGGAATACGCCGATGACCGCCAGTATCGCCAGCAGGAACAGGATCACGAAACAGGCGAACAGGATCTTGGCGATCGTGGCGGTGGCGCCGGACACGCCGCCAAAACCCAGCCAACCGGTGATCAGCGACACGATGGCGAAAATGATGGCCCACTTCAGCATGCGTTTCTCCCACCCATGAGGTCTCGCGCGGCGGTATGCCGGCAGATGCCGTCATGTTTTAGCGGGATAGGCGTGAATGCGGTGCATCGGCGCCCCGCGGCGGGTCAGGGTGCCAGGCGTGCCTTGATCTTGCCGGAGACCACGGCCATGTCGGCGCGGCCGGCGGCCTTGTCCTTCACCGCGGCCACCACCTTGCCCATGTCGCGCGGCGAGCTGGCGCCGGTTTCGGCGATGGCGGCGTCGATCAGCGTGTCGATCTCCGCCTCGCTCAGCTTGGCCGGCAGATAGGCCTCGATCACCACCATCTCGGCGCGCTCGATCGCGGCCAGGTCGTCGCGGTTGGCTGCATCGAACTGGCTGACCGAATCGCGGCGCTGCTTCAGCATCTTTTCCAGCGTGGCCAGCACCATGGCGTCGGTCTGTTCCACGCGCTCATCCACTTCGTGCTGCTTGATCGCGGCCAGCATCAACCGGATCACCCCCAGCCGGTGCTTGTCGCCGCCGCGCATGGCGGTTTTCATGTCGTCGGTAAGCTGTTGCTTGAGCGTCATGGCGAAAGCCTCGTGGGGTAGGGCGAAAAATCGATTTTACGGAAACGGCAAAGCCGGCGTTGCCCCGAGGACAACACCGGCCAATTCGCGTCCGAGTGCTTGCGGTGGCTGCGAGCGGCTCTCGTCAAAGAGCTGGCGCCGACCGCGCTTCCTGTGTGCGGACCCACCGACGGGCGGTGGATCGAGACAGGAATCAGTACAGGCGGACTTTGCGCGACACGTCGCGCGACAGGCGGCGCAGGTGACGCTTGACGGCGGCAGCGCGCTTGCGCTTGCGCTCCTGGGTGGGCTTTTCGTAGAACTCGCGCTTGCGCGTTTCAGCCAGGACGCCGGCCTTTTCGCAGGTACGCTTGAAACGACGCAGTGCAATCTCGAACGGCTCGTTCTCGCGAACTTTTACGTTGGGCATGGAAACTCCGAGTGGTAATCTGTCCCGCTGTCGGGACTGTTGGATAGAGCGAGCCGCGAATTATACCGTGGATAACAAAGAATTTTCAAAGCCGGTCAACAACCGGCCAATCCTGGGCATCGAGAGCTCCTGCGACGAGACCGGTGTAGCCCTGCTGCGCTGGGAGCCGGACGCGCCGGGCCGTGGCTTGCTGGCCCATACGCTGTACAGCCAGATCAAGCTGCACGCCGATTACGGCGGCGTGGTGCCGGAGCTGGCCAGCCGCGACCACGTGCGCAAGCTGCTGCCGTTGATCCGCGAGGCGCTGGCCCAGGCGGGCCTCACCGTGCAGGACCTGGGCGGGGTGGCGTATACCGCCGGCCCCGGCCTGGTCGGCGCGCTGCTGGTGGGTGCCTCGGCGGGCCGCGCGCTGGCCTGGGCGCTGGGCGTACCGGCCGTGGGTGTCCATCATATGGAGGGCCACCTGCTGGCGCCGTTGCTGGAGGAAAACCCGCCCGAGCCGCCGTTCGTGGCCTTGCTGGTGTCCGGCGGCCATTCGCTGCTGGTGGAGGTCAAGGCGATCGGCCAGTACACCATCCTGGGCGATACCCTGGATGACGCCGCGGGCGAGGCCTTCGACAAGACCGCCAAGATGATGGGCTTGCCGTATCCCGGCGGCCCGGCGCTGGCGAAGCTGGCCGAGCAGGGCACGGCCGGCGCGTTCCGCTTCTCGCGCCCGATGACCGATCGGCCCGGGCTTGATTTCAGCTTCTCCGGCCTGAAGACCCAGGTCCTGCTGGCCTGGCAGAAATCGGACCAGAGCGAGCAGACCCGCGCCGACATCGCCCGCGCGTTCCAGGAGGCGATCGTCGACACCCTGATCATCAAGTGCCGTCGTGCGCTGCAGGCCTGCGGCGCCAGGCGGCTGGTGATCGCCGGCGGCGTGGGCGCCAACCGGCACCTGCGCGCGGAGCTGGCGAAGGCCGGCGAGAAAGACGGTTTCCAGGTGTATTTCCCGCGGCTGGTGTTCTGCACGGACAACGGCGCGATGATTGCGCTGGCCGGCGCCATCCGTCTGGCCAGCGGCCAGCATCAGGACGAAACCGTGCAGGTGCGCCCGCGCTGGGATCTGCAGACGCTGCCTGCCGCCTAGCGGATCGTTGTTGTAGGAGCGGCTTCAGCCGCGATGCTCTTGGGGCTGCCCGAAAAGCATCGCGGCTGAAGCCGCTCCTACAGAAGATCGGCGCGGCATCACCACTGCGTACGGCCGGGCAGCAGGCCCTTCAATTCCGCTTCGGTGAGGTTGCGCCACTGGCCGGGTTTCAGGTGGGCCAGCTTCACGTTGTCGATGCGCACGCGACGCAGCTGGGTGACGCGGTAGCCGAAGGCGGCGGCCATCAGCCGGATCTGCCGGTTCAGGCCTTGGGTCAGCACGATCGAGAAGCCAAACTTGGCGATGCGCCGCACGCGGCAGGGGTTCGTCATCTGGTTGTGGATGCGCACGCCCTTGCTCATGCCGCTGAGGAAGTCGTCGGTGACCGCCTTGTTCACGCCGACCAGGTATTCCTTCTCGTGGTGGTTTTCCGAGCGCAGGATCTCGTTGACGATGTCGCCGTTGCTGGTCAGCAGGATCAGCCCCTCGGAATCCTTGTCCAGCCGGCCGATCGGAAAGATCCGCTGCGGGTGATCCACGAAATCCACGATGTTGCCGTCCACGCCCTGATCGGTGGTGCAGGTGATGCCGACCGGCTTGTTCAGCGCGATGTAGACCGCCTTCTTCGCCGCTGGCGTGGCGGCCAGGATGCGCGCCTTGACGACCTCACCATCCACGCGCACCTCGTCCCCGTCCAGCGCCTTGGCGCCCGTCGTGACCACCTCGCCGTTGATGGTGACGCGCCCGGCCAGCAGCAACTCGTCCGCCTCGCGGCGCGAGCACAGGCCAGCTTCGCTGATGTATTTGTTTACGCGCATGGATGGAAGGCCGGGAATGGGGAATAGGGAATGGAGAATGGATGAGGTGAGGCGAGAGGGTGCTGATTTGGCGGCCCGATCATGAGCAAAGCGTGCCGCTTATGGTCGCGGCGCTTCACCCATTCCCTATTCCCCATTCCCGATTCTCAGCTCCTCAGCCCCACGCCGCGCTTCAACAGCTGCAGCGCCAGCGCCGAGAGGCCGACCGCGAAGCCCAGCATTACCGCGAACGCCACGCCCAGGTGCACGTCGCTGATGCCGAGCACGCCGAAGCGGAAGGCGTTGACCATGTACAGGATCGGGTTGGCGCGCGAGATCGCCTGCCACGGTTCGGCCAGCATGTTGACCGAGTAGAACACGCCGCCGAGGTAGGTCAGCGGGGTCAGGATGAAAGTCGGCACCAGCGCGATGTCGTCGAATTTCTTCGCGTACACCGCGTTGACGAAGCCGGCCAGCGAGAAGATGGTGGCGCCCAGCAGCACCGAGGCGAACGTGATCAGCGGGTGCATCACGTGCAGGTCGGTGAAGAACAGCGCGATCAGCAGCACCAGCACGCCCACCACCAGACCGCGCGCCACCGCGCCGGTGACGTAGCCCAGCAGGATCACCCAGTTCGGCATCGGCGACACCAGCATCTCCTCCACTGCGCGGCTGAACTTGGCGCCGAAGAACGAGCTGGAGATGTTGCCGTAGCTGTTGGTGATGATGCTCATCATCACCAGTCCCGGCACGATGTACTGCATGTAGCTGAAGTGACCCTGGATCGGGCCGATCTTGCTGCCGATCAGCTTGCCGAAGATCACGAAGTACAGCGTCATGGTGATCGCCGGCGGAATCAGCGTCTGCGTCCAGATGCGCATGATGCGCACGATCTCGCGGCGCACCAAGGTGTTGAGGGCGACCAGGTTGGCGGTGGTGTTGCTCATGCGCGGATCTCGCTTTTGTTCGATGCGCTCATGCGGCCTGCTCCCCGTCCACCTTCCACCAGCCGCACGAACAGCTCCTCCAGCCGGTTGGTCTTGTTGCGCATCGAGGTCACCATGATGCCGTGCGTGGAGAGCTGCGCGAACAGCGAATTGAGGTCGTGCGAGCGGGCCATTTCGGCCTCCAGCGTGTGTTCGTCGCGGCGGCGCAGGGTGACGTTGGGCAGGTTCGGCAGCTCGTCGGGGATGGTGATCACGTCGAGCACGAAGGTCTCCACGTCCAGCGTCGCCAACAGCCGCTTCATGCTGGTGTTCTCGATGATGGTGCCGTGGTCGATGATCGCGATGTTGCGGCACAGCGACTCGGCTTCCTCCAGGTAATGCGTGGTGAGGATCACGGTGGTGCCGGCCGCGTTGATGGCGCTGACGAACTGCCACATCGAGCGGCGGATCTCGATGTCCACGCCCGCGGTGGGCTCGTCCAGGATCAAGAGCTTCGGCTCGTTCATCATCGCGCGGGCGATCATCAGGCGCCGCTTCATGCCGCCGGACAGCGTGCGCGCCTGCATCTGCGCCTTGTCCCACAGGCGCAGCTCCTTCAGGTATTTCTCCGCGCGGCGGGCGGCTTCCTTGCGCGGGATGCCGTAGAAACCGGCCTCGTTGACGCAGATGTCGAACGGCTTCTCGAACTGGTTGAAGTTGATTTCCTGCGGCACCAGCCCGATCAGCCGCATCGCGGCGCTACGGTCGTCGTTGACCGACACACCGAACACCTTCGCGTCGCCGCTGGTGGAGTTGACCAGCGAGGAAAGAATGCCGATCAAGGTGGATTTGCCCGCGCCGTTGGGGCCGAGCAGGGCGAAGAAATCACCCGGCTGCACCGTGAGGCTGATGCCCTTCAGCGCTTCCACGCCGTTGCCATAGACCTTGCGCAGGTTGTCGACCACGAGCGCGGGTGCGGAAGAAAGGGACTGCAATGACATGGGCTGCACCGAAAAGGCTAGCCCCTTATTATAGCGGGCTACATCCTGCCGTCTGGCCGTGCCAGAAGCACACACCGTTTCCGGAATCACCATGGCCGATCACTTCCAGCTCCGCCTCGTCGACAGTCACATGCTGGCCTCCGCCGTACGCCATCTGGTGTTCGAGCGGGTCGACGGGCAACCGCTGGCGTTCACGCCCGGCCAGTTCCTGCAGATCCATTTCCATTACGACGACGGCACGGCCACCAAGCGCAGCTATTCGGTGGCCAGCGTGGGCGACGGCAGTTCGCCGGTGTCGCGCATCGAGATCGCCGTGAGCTACGTGGAAGGCGGTGCGGCCACCAGGCTGCTCGGCGACCTGCCCGTCGGCGGCATCGTGGACGCCAGCGGCCCCTACGGCCGTTTCTGCCTGCAGGCCACCGACGCGCATCCGCGCTACCTGCTGCTGGCCACCGGCACCGGGGTTACGCCTTACCGCGCCATGCTGCCGCAGATCGAGCAACTGCTGGCGCGCGGTGATCGCGAAGTGGTGCTGCTGTATGGCGCGCGCAACGAAACCGAGCTGCTCTACGGCGAGCAATTCGAGGCGTTCGCGCAGACGCACCCGGGCTTTTTGTTCCACGGCTGCCTCAGCCGCGAGGCGCGTGCCGTGCCGCGTCCCGGCGATCGCAGCGGCCACGTGCAGAACGTGCTGGCCGAGCTGGGCCCCGCCGCCGAGCGCGACATCGCCTACCTCTGCGGCAACCCCAACATGGTCGACGCCGCCTTCGGCGCGCTGAAGGAATTCGGCCTGCCGGTGTCGCAGATCAGGCGCGAGAAATACATCTCGTCGCGTTGAGAGGCGTTTCGTATCGATCGGAATGGCCTTGGCGTGGCGATGGCGCGATGACCTCCGCACCCTTTCGCGTCATGTAAAGTTTGCTTGACATCACGATCGTGGTGCTTCTAGTCTTGTGTCAAGTTTACTTGACATAGACGGAGGCATGGCCATGAACAAGATCGGATATCGGATGATGGTCCCGCTGTTGCTCGGGCTCGCGGCATGGCTGTCGCATGGCCCCGTGTATGCGCAACCGCTCGCGGCGACAGGCAAGGTCGGCACGCTGAAAGTCGAACGCCATGGCAACCATGGCCAACCAGTGATCCTGATTCCCGGGCTGGAGGGCGGGCCGTGGGTGTGGGAGCGGACGATTCGGGCGCTGCAAAAAGACCACGTGGTGTATGCGGTGACGCTGGCCGGGTTTGATGGCGTGCCGCCTCCGGCCGGCGGCGGCAACCTGTTCGATCAGGCGGATGCGTCGCTGAAGCAGTTGATCGAGCTGCGGAAGATCGACAAGCCGGTGCTGGTGGGCCACAGCCTGGGCGGCACGCTGGCGTTGCGCTTTGCCGGGGAGCATCCGCAAATGATTTCCGGCGTGGTGGCGGTCGACGGGTTGCCCGTCTTCCCCGGCATGGAGCGGATGGGCGTGGATCAGCGCAAGGCCATGGCCGCGCGGATACAGCAGCAGGTGGCCGCGCTCTCGCCCGGGCAGTTTGCGGCGCAGTCGCTGGCCTACATGCAGAACGTCGGGGTGATCGATCCGCAACTGGCCGCGCGCTATGCGCCAATGAATGCGCGCAGCGACATCAAGGCCAGCGCGCAGTACATGGCAGAAGACATGGCGGCCGATTATCGCCCGCTGTTGAAGAATGCGAACGTGCCGATCCTGGAGATCTCGCCGTACAACGCGCCGGACTTCAGTCAGCCACCGAAGGCGATGAGCGAAGCGCAGAAGACCGCATACTACGAGGGCCTGCTGGCACAGGCTCCGCAGGCGAAAGTGGTCTCGATCTCGCCTTCGCGGCATTTCGTGATGCTCGACCAGCCGACGGAATTCCAGCGGACGCTGGATGGCTTCCTGGCAGCGCTGGGAGACTAGGCCATGATTGCCAGCATGGAAGATGACAGGAGCCGCCGCATGTCCGGACCATCGAAATCACCGTCGAAACTCACCAACCGCCGCGCACTGGCGATGATGGGGGGCGTGGCCGTACTTTGCGCCTTGCCCTGTCTGCTCGCGGGTATGCTCACCGGTCGCCGCTGGCTGGTCACCCTGGGCCTTGTGGTTGCCGCCACCGGTGCAGCGTGGCTGCTGTGCGCACGCTTCGCCCGCGAGGAGGTGATGCGCCCGGTGCATGTGCGCTACCTGCGCGAATTTTTTCCGGCGATGGCGGGCTATGTAGTGCTGATGATGGTGTCCGGCGCGCTGGTGCCCCGCATGGAAAGTGTCGCCGCACGGGTGGCGCTGGCTGCGCTGCCGCTGCTGCCGATCGCGCTGCTGGTTCGCGCCATGGTTCGCGTGCTGCGCGACCAGGACGAACTGGAGCGGCGTATCGACCTGGAGGCCATCGCGATCGCCGCGATGTCGACGGCATTCGGCTTCTTCAGTTTCGGCCTGCTGCCGCTGGCGGACATCGGGTGGCAGGTGAGTGGCCATACGGTCGCGATCTGGGTGATGCCGTGCCTTTTCGCCATCTTCGGTATCACCAAGCCGCTGGTCGCCAGGCGTTACCGCGACCGTGAATAACCATGTCCGCGAATTGCGTGGTGACCAGGGCTGGTCGCAGGCGGAAATGGCCGAGCGGCTGGACGTCTCGCGGCAAACCGTCAACGCGATCGAAACCGGCAAGTACGATCCCAGCCTGCCGCTGGCGTTCAAGATTGCCGCCCTGTTTGGCCGTCCGATCGAATCGATCTTCGATCCGGGCGAATGAGGGCCTCTCCATGAGCAACCCCGCGATGACGATGTACGGCGAAAGCATGGCCCACAGTCCCGAGCGGTCAACGCGCCGCCATGCCGCCATCATTCCCTTCCGGTCCCACGAGGAGCCCATGCCATGAAGCTCGCACCCCGTACCGTGTTCCGCATCGTGCTCGCCGCAGCGGGCCTGGGCTGGTTCGCCTGGAGCTATTTCCATACGGATCAGGCGCCATCCGACGCCACGGCTCCGACCGCTGCCAGTACCCAGCCCACCGCCCCCAGCGTGCCGCAAAAGCCGCGCACCTGGCGGCTGGGCTCGCTCACGCTGACCGCCTGCGAATTGCCGCAGCCGCATACCGGGCTGTCCAGCGCGGCGTGGTGTGCACCGTTCGAGGTGCCGGAGAACCGCGCCGACCCACACAGCCGCAAGATCAGCCTGAACCTGGCGGTGATTCGTTCGGCGGCGCAGCTGCCGGCGAAAGACATGGTGGTGCTGCTGGCCGGTGGCCCCGGCCAGGCCGCCACGGAAAGCTGGTCCGGGGTGGCGAATGCGCTCGATCCGCTGCTGGCGCACCGCAACGTGCTGCTGCTGGACCAGCGCGGCACCGGTCATTCCAACCCGCTCAGCTGCAAGGGGCCGGAGCAGGCGGCTACCGACGAAAAGGTGGGCTTCGACCCGGAGGCGCTACGGGCGGAAACGGCGCGTTGCCTGCAGCAGGTGCAGGCGCGTGCCGATCCGCGCTACTACACCACCACCATCGCGGTGCAGGATCTGGAAGACGTGCGCCGTGCGTTGGGTTCGCCGCGTTTCGACCTGGTCGGGGTGTCCTACGGCACCCGCGTGGCTCAGCAATACGCCATGCATCATCCGGACGCGATCCGCAGCCTGGTGCTCGATGGCGTGGTGCCCAACCCGCTGGTGCTGGGGGAGGATTTTGCGCAGAACCTCGACGCGGCCCTGAAGCTGCAGTTCGCCCGCTGCACGGCGCAACCTGCCTGCAAGGCGCGGTTTGGCGACCCGTACCAGACGCTCTATCAACTGCGCGATGCGCTGCGCGCCAACCCGCACAAGGTGAGTTTTCGCGACCCGCAGAGCTACCAGAGCGTGCAGCGCGTGCTGAGCGAGGATTCGCTGGCCAGCGTGGTGCGCATGTTCGCCTACACGCCGCTCACCGCCGCGCTGCTGCCGTTGTCGATCGACGCGGCCGCACACGGCGACGTGGGACCGCTGCTGGGCCAGGCGAAATTGCTGCAGGGCGATCTGGTCGATTCGATGGATGGCGGCATGCAGTCGTCGGTGATCTGCAGCGAGGATGCCGATTTGCTGCGCCCGCGCCCGCAGGATGAGGACACCATCCTGGGCACGCGGATGATCACCGCGTTGCAGGCGGTGTGCACCGTGTGGCCGCGCGGCACGCGGCCGGCCGATTTCCACCAGCCGTTGCGCAGCGCCACGCCGGCCTTGCTGCTGTCGGGCCAATACGATCCGGTGACACCGCCGGCGTATGGCGAGGCCGTGCTGAAGGGGCTTGCCGACGCGCGCCACCTGGTGCTCAAGGGCCAGGGTCACAACGTGATGGGGGCCGGCTGCGCGCCGCGGCTGGTGAAAAAATTCATCGAGGATCTGCAGCCGAAGGCGCTGGACGCCAGTTGCCTGGACCGGTTGCAGGCCCCGCCGCTGTTCATCGATTTCAACGGTTCAACACCTTAAAGGACCGCCCCCATGATCGAAGTAAAGGATCTGCACAAGGCATTCGGCGACGTGCGCGCCGTGGATGGTGTCGGCTTCAGCGCCCGCGATGGCGAGATCACCGGCCTGCTGGGCCCCAACGGCGCCGGCAAGACCACCACGCTGCGCATGCTCTATACGTTGATGACGCCCGACCGCGGCCAGGTGCTGGTGGACGGCATCGACGCCGCTGTCGATCCGCTGGCGGTGCGTCGCCGGCTGGGCGTGCTGCCGGATGCGCGCGGGCTGTACAAACGACTCACCGCGCGCGAGAACATCGACTATTTCGCACGCCTGCAAGGCCTGCCCGACGACGAGCTGCGCACCCGCCGCGAAGCGCTGGTGCAGGCGCTGGAGATGGGCGACATCGCCGACCGCCGCACCGAAGGCTTCTCGCAAGGCCAGCGGGTGAAGACCGCGATCGCCCGTGCGCTGATCCACGACCCCGGCAACGTAATCCTCGACGAGCCCACCAACGGGCTGGACGTGATGGCCACCCGCGCCTTGCGCCAGTTCATGCTGAAACTGCGCGCCGAAGGCCGTTGCGTGCTGTTTTCCAGCCACATCATGCAGGAGGTGGGTGCGTTGTGCGATCGCATCGTGGTGATCGCCCGCGGCCGTGTGGTGGCCGATGAAACACCCGATGCGCTGCGTGCGCAAACCGGTGAAGCGAACCTGGAGGATGCCTTCGTGAAGATTATCGGCAGCGACGAGGGCCTGGCCGCATGAATGCCATCCAGCCCACCCGCGTACGCCGCAGCCGCGCGTTCGTCACCGTGTTCCTGAAGGAAGTGCGCGAGAACCTGCGCGATCGCCGTACCCTGATCAGCGCCTTCGTCACCGGCCCGCTGCTGACCCCGCTGATCTTCGTGATGCTGATCAGCGTGTCCATCCACCGCCAGCTGGACAAGGCCGAGCAGCCGCTGAAAGTGCCGGTGATCGGCGCGCAGTACGCACCCAATCTGATCGATGCGCTGAAAGCCGGCGGCATCGTGCCGCAGCCGGCCATTGCCGACCCCGAAAAAGCCGTGCGCGAACAGGAGGCCGACCTGGTGCTGCGCCTCAGCGCCGAGTACCCCAAGGCTTGGCGCCAGGGCGAGCCGGTGCAGGTGGAAATGATTTACGACTCCTCGCAGCGCGATGCCGGCGGTTCGGTGGACCGCGTAAACCAGCTGGTGCAGTCGTACGCACGCCAGCAAGGCGTGATGCGGCTGGTGGCGCGCGGCCTCTCGCCCGGTACAGCGTGGCCGGTGCAGGTCGCGCGGCGCGATCAGGCCACGGCGGAATCGCGGGCGGTGTTGCTGTTCAACATGCTGCCGTACCTATTCGTGCTGACCATCTTCATCGGCGGCATGTACCTGGCGATCGACCTCACCGCGGGCGAGCGCGAGCGGCAATCGCTGGAGCCGCTGTTTGCCAACCCAGTGCCGCGCTGGAAAATCCTGCTGGGCAAGCTGGCCGCGATCTGCGCGTTTTCCACCGCGAGCCTGCTGATCTGCCTGCTGGCGTTCTCGCTGGTGGGGCGCTTCCTGCCCACCGACAAGCTGGGCATGGAGATCAACCTGGGCTGGCACTTCGCCGCCAACGTGCTGCTGCTGCAATGGCCGATGATCGTGCTGCTGGCGGCGTTGCAGTCGCTGGTGGCCGCGTTCGCCAAGAGCTATCGCGAGGCGCAGACCTATCTGTCGCTGTTGATGATGCTGCCGATCCTGCCCAGCATCCTGCTGATGGTGATGCCGGTCAAACCGCAGGACTGGATGTACGCCGTGCCGCTGCTGGGCCAGCACCTGGGCATCATCGACCTGCTGCGCGGCACCGGCGTGGCGCCGATGCACATGCTGTTGTGTCTGGCGGGTACCGCGGCGGCCGCACTGGTGGCGGTGGCGATCGGCATGCAGTTGTACCGCTCGGAGCGGCTGGCCATTTCCGGCTGAACAGCGCGCGTCCGCATGCGATCACCATCGCATTGCGGACACCGGCGCAGGCGATACCATGACCCTTTCGCCGGAGGACTTTCCATGTATCGACGCCTGCTCCCGTTGTGCCTGCTGCTCGCGCTGGCGGGCTGTTCATCCGGTCACGATGCGGCGCCGATCGCACCGGTGTCGAAAGAGGAGCTGGCGCCGGCCCCTGCCAGCTCGGCGCCGGCCACGGCCGCGAGTGCGGCCGCCGCGACGGCGGAAGAGGGTAGCGTGGCGCAGCGCCTGGCCAGCTACGCGCCGGTGAAACTGGAAGCCGACCTGTCCGCGTTCAACAAGCGCCAGAAGAAGATGATTGCCCTGCTGGTCGAGGCGGCCGACAGCATGAACGCGATCTACTGGCGCCAGTCGTGGGGCGACAAGGATGCGCTGATGAGCCGGATCAGCGACCCGGCCACGCGCGAGTTCGCCCAGCTCAACTACGGCCCGTGGGATCGGTTGAACAACGACAAGCCCTTCGTCGGGGGCATCGAAGAGCGACCGCCCGGCGCGCAGTTCTATCCGGCCGACATGACCCGCGAGCAGTTCGACCAGTCGCCGCTGAAAGACAAGACCTCGCTGTACACCCTGCTGCGCCGCGATGCGCAGGGCCAGTTGATCACCGTGCCCTATCACGAGGCGTACAAGGCCGAGCTGCAGAAAGCCGCCGGCCTGCTGCGCGAGGCCGCCAAGCTGGCGCAGGACGCGGGCTTCAGGAAATACCTCACGCTGCGCGCCGACGCGTTGCTTGACGACAACTACCAGCCCAGCGACCTGGCCTGGATGGACATGAAGAAAAACCCGATCGACATCGTGATCGGCCCGATCGAAACCTACGAAGACCAGCTCTACGGCTACAAGGCCAGCTACGAATCCTACGTGCTGATCAAGGATCAGGCCTGGAGCGCCAAGCTGGCGCGCTTCGCCAAATACCTGCCCGAGCTGCAGCGCGGCCTGCCCGTGCCCGACCGCTACAAGGCGGAAAAGCCTGGCTCCGATGCCGACCTCAACGCCTACTTCGCGGTGTACTACGGCGGCGACGCCAACGCGGGTGCCAAGACCATCGCCATCAACCTGCCCAACGACGAGCAGGTGCAGCTGAAAAAAGGCACGCGCCGGCTGCAGTTGGAAAACGTGATGAAGGCGAAGTTCGACACCATCATGTTGCCGATCGGCAAGCTGCTGATCGCCGACGACCAGCAGCAGAACCTCACCTTCGACGCGTTCTTCCAGAACACCATGTTCCACGAGGTGGCGCACGGGCTGGGCATCAAGCAGACGCTGGACGGCAAGGGCACGGTGCGCAAGGCGCTGAAGGATCAGGCCTCCAGCTTCGAGGAAGGCAAGGCCGATGTGCTGGGCCTGTACATGGTGACCAGGCTGGCCGGGAAGGGCGAGCTGGACAAGACCAAGTTGATGGACAACTACGTCACCTTCCTGGCCGGCATCCTGCGCTCGGTGCGTTTCGGCGCCAGCGATGCGCACGCACGGGCAAACATGGTGCGCTTCAACTATTTCAAGCAGGCGGGCGCGTTCACGCGCGACGACAAGACCGGCCGCTACCGCGTCGATTTCGACAAGATGACCGCCGCGATGAGCTCGCTGTCGACCAAACTGCTGACCATCCAGGGCGATGGCGACTACGACGCGGCCAAGCAGCTGACCGACCAGCTGGGCGCGGCCGATGCGAAGCTTGCGGGTGATTTGAACCGGCTGGCCGAGGCGAACATCCCGGTCGATATCCGCTTCGAGCAGGGCCTGGACGTGTTGGGTCTGGCCAAGCCTTGATTCCTTCCCCCGCAAGCGGGGGAAGGTGCCCGACAGGGCGGATGGGGGCGCTCTTGGGTCGGCGTGAAGAACAACAGCAGCGCGGCTTGCCGCGCCCCCGTCCGCCTTCGGCACCTTCCCCCGCAAGCGGGGGAAGGGACGGTATAGCGCTTCCATTCCTGGCCCGAATTTTTCACACCCTCTGAGGTGTATGTCGGCGATTCAGTGCAGCGGTGTGAGCCGCAGTACCTCGGGGTCGTCGGCGTGATCGAGCAACAGCCGCCGCACGCGGTCCTGCCAGGCCTGGCCGAATGCCGTGCGTTGTGCCGCGGTGGCGGCCGGGTCGAGTGCCGCGCCCATCAATTCGCGCAGTTGCGGCGCTGGCGGTATGCGGCTCAGGTCCAGTTCGACGGACACGGCGTTGCCGTTGTCGCGACGATGGAACTGCACGGCGCTGGCGCCCCGCACTGCGGCGTAACTGAGCAGCGATTGCCGCACGAAACGTCCGCCGATGCCGTGGAAACCATTGCTGGCGGCCGCGCCGGTGATCAGCGTCAACACCTGCGCGGTAACGCCGGTGACACCTTCGTCTTCCGCCGCCGGCATGCGCACGCAGATGCCGCCGCGCTCGGCCGGCTGGTCCGGGTACAACGCGCGCAATGCTGCGCGCGCCATCAGGTAGGCACCGGCCACGGTGGGGCAGGAGTGGCCGGCCAGGCGCACGGCATCAACGTAGCCGTAGTCGATCAGGCCGTCGTCGGCGGCACCCAGCAGGGCGGCCAGCGGATCGTGCATCGCGATGCGCGGGGCTTCGTCGTAGAACGCGGGGTAATGCATCGCGGCGCTCACTCGATCGGCAGGCCGACGATGCCGAAGTCGATCACGATCGCACCGGGGTCGCGCTGGCGGTAGGTCACGGTGAGGTTTTCGCCGAGGCGGTCGTTCAATTGCGCGATCAGCGGGATCGGGTCGTGGTCGTTGATGAAGCGCATCGTCTCGCCCGAGCGCAGCACGCCGATGGCGGCGAAGATGGCCGAATGGCGGAAACGCCGGGCCACGCCGCGTGCGTCGAACGTGTGGACATTGGCTTCGGGTAGGGCGTCGATCGACATGGTGTTGATACCTCGTTGCAGGAGGTCATCAACATACGCCGCGATCCGCGCCGGGCCCCTGATCTGGATCAGCGGGGCCGCGCTTGCGGTCTACAGCTTGTATGCGCGGTGGATCGCCACGACGCCGTTGGTGAGGTTGCGCACCTCGACCTTGCCGAAGCCGGCGCGTTCCATCATCCCCTTCAGCGTTTGCTGGTCGGGGTGCTTGCGGATCGATTCGGCCAGGTACTGGTAGCTGTCGGCGTCGCCGGCAAACAGGCGGCCCAGTTTCGGCAGCACCTTGAACGAGTGGAAGTCGTAGAGCTTGTTGAACAGCTCGTTCTGCACCCGCGAGAACTCCAGCACCAGCGCTCGACCGCCGGGCTTGAGCACGCGGCAGATGTCGGCCAGCGCCTTGTCCTTGTCGGTGACGTTGCGCAGGCCGAAGGCCATGGTCACCGCGTCGAAGCTGTTGTCGGGAAACGGCAGCGCCTCGGCGTTGAGCTGCGCCCAGCGCAGGCCGGACACCAGCCCGCGGTCGGTCAGCCGGTCGCGGCCCACGCCCAGCATGGCGGCGTTGATGTCGCCCACCACCACCTCACCGTCCGCGCCCACCACAGGCTTCAGCAGCGCGGCGATGTCACCGGTGCCGCCGGCCAGGTCCAGCACGCGATCGCCACGGCGCACGCCGCTGATCGCCACGAAATGCCGCTTCCACAGCCGATGCACGCCAAACGACATCAGGTCGTTCATCAGGTCGTAACTGCGCGCCACCGAGGTGAACACCTGGCCCACCAGCTTCTGCTTGTCGCCGACGGGTACGTCGCGGAAACCGAAATGGGTGGTTGGCGTGGGAGCGGGTGTGGGCTGGTCGGTCATGGGGTGCGATGTTACAGGATGGGTTGAAGTGGTTATGGGAAAAGCGCCCCCTTCCGCCTTCGGCATCTTCCCCCGTAAACGGGGGAAGGAAGCTGGCTGTTTCGAGGAGGCCTGTGACTTCCTTCCCCCGTTTACGGGGGAAGGTGCCCGAAGGGCGGAAGGGGGGCCGCTCTTGAAGCCAGCGCTACGCCGCCTGCTCCGCCGCGTCGCCGCCCGCCGGCGGCTCCTTCTCGCCAGCGCCCTGCGTGATCTTCAGGATTGAGTGGCGCACATCGCGCGACAGGATCACCCGCGCGTCGCGCACCATGCCTTCCAGCGCGCTGTCGTAATCGAGCTTGCCGCCTTCGTCGGTCCACACGACGCGCTGCTCGCGCAGTTTCTGGATGAAGCCGCGGAACAGCGCCTTGTCGAAGAACTCCGGCGCGGACAATTCGTTGAGCAGGCCCAGCCGCTGCGCGGTGAGGGTGCAGGTGGTTTCCAGCTCGGCGCCGGTGATGGTGTGCGGGCCGTGCTTGGCCAGCGCCGCCAGGGTGATGTAGTAGCGCTCGAACGCCTGCAGCAGGCCGCGCGCGATCACTTTCAGCTGGAAGGCGCTGTCTTCCTGACCCGGGCCGCGCTCGACCGTACGGCCGTCGCTGCGCGATTCCAGCAGGCCGCGGCGGATGAAGAAGTCCAGCGTGGCTTCCAGTTGCGCCCCGAAACCGTCGCTGTCCCACGGCAGGAACAGCTCGCTCTGGATGAACGGGTAGATCAGCGTGCCCAGCCGCACCACGGTGGCGCGCGCCATGCGCCGGTTGTTGAGGAAGCAGCAGGCCACCCACGCCGCGGTGGCGGTGAGGTGCAGCACGTTGTTGCGGAAATAGCTCAGCAGCACCGCCTGCTCGCCACTGACCGTCAGCACGTCGCCCAGCGGGTGCTTGACCCGCTGGATCCAGCCCATCTGCTCGCCGTAGGCGATGATCCCGGCGGGGTTCATCGGGGTTAGCGTGACGCGGTCGGAGTAGGGCAGTTCCTCCAGCAGCGCCTTGCTCAGTTCCAGTTGTGCCAGCAGGTCGCTCTCGGCCATCGCGTGCTTGGGCGTGGCCAGCAGCACCAGCGCCAGCAGGTTGATCGGGTTGACGTCGGCGGCGCGGTTGATGTTGACCTGGATGCGCTCGGCCACCTGGTCGACCACGTCGTTGAGCCATTCGGGGCGGGCGTCCGGGTCGCCGCTGGCGGCGCGCCAGTCGGTGCCGGTGGCGTCCAGCAATGGGTTCAGTTCGATCGGCTCGCCGAAGTTCAGCGCCACGTGGCCGTAGCGCTGGCGCAGCACCTTCAGGCCGCGCAGGAGGCCCAGCAGGGATTCCTTCTCCTTCGGCTTGCCGCTGAGTTCGCCGGCGTAGGCGTTGCCTTCCATCAGCTTTTCGTAGCCGATGTAGACCGGCTGGAACAGCACCGGCCGGCGCGGCGCGCGCAGGAAGGCGCGTATGGTCATCACCAGCATGCCCGCGCGCGGCGCCAGCAGGCGGCCGGTACGCGAGCGGCCGCCTTCGATGAAATATTCCATCGGCACGCCGCGGTCGATCAACTGCGCCAGGTATTCGTTGAACACCACCGAATACAGCGCATTGCCCTTGAAGCTGCGGCGCATGAAGAACGCGCCGCCGCGGCGCAGGATCGGCCCGATCACCGGCAGGTTGAGGTTCACGCCCGCGGCGATGTGCGGCACCACCACGCCGGACACGTGCAACTGGTAGCTCAGCAGCAGGTAATCGGCGTGGCTGCGGTGGCAGGGCACGTAGATCACTTCGTGGCCGGGCGCCACCGCGCGCGCCTTGTCGAAGTGGTGCATGGCAATGCCGTCGTACAACTTGTTCCAGAAGCTGGACAGCACGAACGACGCCGAGCGCACCACCGGGTGCGAGTAGTCGGCGGCGATCTCCAGCAGCATCTTGTGCGCCTTGCGCCAGGCCTTGGCGTGGCTGATTTTTTCCTTGGCGGCGCTGGCGGCGATCGCCGCGCGCACCGGCTCGGCATTGAGTACCGAATCGACCACGGTGCGCCGGTGCGACAGGTCCGGCCCCACCACGGCGGTGCGGATGCGGCGGAAATGGGTACGCAACACGCGGGCGATCTTGCGCGCGAAACGCTCCGGCGCGATGTCGCCCGATTCGTCCAGTACCTTGCGCAGCGACACCGGCGCGGAAAACTGCACCACCGTGTCGCGGCCATTCAACAGCAGTGCCAGCAGCCGGCGGAAACTGCCGACCATCACCCAGTTTTCCGAAAACAGCACGCGGAACCAGCCGGTGTCGCGGTTGGGCGCGCGGCCCACGTAGATCGATACCGGCACGATCTGGATGTCACGCTCGGGGAAGCCCTCCAGCGAGTGCACCAGCTGGCCCAGTGGTTCGTTCGGCGTGCGGCTGCGGATGCGGCCGAAGATCCAGCCGTCGCGGCGCGCCAGCGCAAACACCGAGCGCCGCCGGCGGGTGCCGGCCAGCGGCTGCATCGGGCTGGGCAGGCCTGCCTCGCGGCAGGCGCGCTGCAGGATCAGGGCGTCGGAAAAGCCGTCGCGCTCGATCGCGTAGCAGACGGGCACGCCCGCCTGCAGCAAGGTCGCCGGTTCGGCCGGGTCGCGGCGGATGCGCACCCAGGACTGCAACAACTGCCCGGCCAGGGTGAACCACCAGGGTGCACGGCTGCGCGGGGCGTCCGCGTTTGAATGATTTGGCATCCGCCTATTCTAAACGGTTGCGCCGATCAGTCCGTGTGAGCGGTGCTGCCGGCCGGTGCCGGCTCGGCGGTTGCCGCGTTGTCTTCGTGCTGCTGGTGCGACTGGCGGGCGTTCTTCAGCATGCTTTCGCTATACCAGCGGCCGTCGACCTCGACCATCGCGGTTTCGGTGGAGAGCGGCTTGCCCAGCAGGGTGTAGTCGATCTTCACCTTCGCGTGGCCGTCCTTGTTCTCCAGCTCGCTGAGCTTGATCGAATCGAGCGTGTCATCCACCGACAGGCCGTAGATGGCCAGCAACTGCTTGGCGCCGGCATAGCCCACCGCGTATTTCTTCATGGCGGTGTCGAAATCCATCGCGCGCAGCGCTTCCGGGCTTTTCAGGTCGAGCTGGCGCACGGTGGTGACGGCCACGTGCACGGCCTGTTTCGCCTTGGCCTGGTCGAACCATGGGGTCTTCTGCGCCCACGGCGCCAGCACGTCGACCACCGCATTGGCCTGGGTCTTCTGCTGCGCATCCAGCGTGGTGTTCTGCGCAATGCCGCGCTTGACCAGGGCGTCGCCCATGCTGATCAGCACCGGCAACTGATCCTTGTACTGCTGCTCCATCTGGGTCAGCTTGGGCTCCAGCTCGGCGTACAGCTTTTGCTCGGCATCGGGCGCGGTGAATTTCTGCAGTGTCTCGTTGAAACGGGCGCGGTCCTGCTCGGTGATCGGCGGCTGGTTGGGGTCGCGCTTGCTCCAGTCGGCGCGCAGCGTGGCGTAATCCGCCGGCGGCAGCGCGTGCTTCCACAGGCCGGCAAGGTCGCCCTTCTTCAGCAGCTCGACCGAACTCTGCACGGAAGCTACCGGCGTGCTGCCGCCGGGCTGGGTCGGATCGTCCTTGCCATGGCAGCCGGCCAGGACGAACGCGGCCAGCAGCGGCAGCAGGGCGTGACGAACAAGGGTGATGCGCATGGGCGGATTCTCGCGGTGGGTGGCAGCAGGGCGAAACGCCGGTGCGCGCCGTGACCGGGCAGGTTAAGGGCCGGCGCGATGCGGAACAAGGGCGAGGAGCCGGTTTCAGGCAGCCCACAAAAAGAAAACCCCGCGGGCTGGAGCCTCACGGGGAAATCCGGCAAAACCGGATGGGAAACGGCCTCGTCTGCAAACTCGCGGTGAGCAGGATCGGCAAGGCGGATATTACTTTGGTGTGAAAGTTAAGGCAACACCTATCTATTGTTACGTAACATGTTGATTTTGATTGACGTGTTCGATCAGTAGCGCAGCGCCTCGATTTTCTGCCGCCGACGCTGCTGTCGCGGAGCGCTCCATTGGTCGTGGAAAAGCGCCGATTCCCACGCGCCGTAGGTGGCGTTGGGCAGCACGAACCAGCGGGTGCCGATCCACGGCAGGTAGCGGGCCATGGCCTGTGGCCGCGCGGCTCGGTCGGTGGGGAAGTCGGCGAAATCGCCGAGCTGGTCGCCCAACTGCATCAGCACCCGGTAATGCCGGCTCACCTGTTGGCGGCGGCAGCTCTTGTCGCTGCCCACCTGGGTGCATCCAGCCACCACCGTGCCCAGGCCCAGGAACGCGTCCGGCCCGGAAACCGGCAGGCCGACCTTGCGCAGGTTGGCCAGCGTCACCTGGTCCAGCTCGCGGCTGCGGTTGGAAATGTAGATCACCGCGATGCCATGGCTGGCGGCGAACTTCGTGAACGCGACCGCACCCGGCAACGCGCGGGCGCTCTCCTCACGGCACCAGGCTTGCCAGCTTGCCTCGTCGTACTCCTTGCCGCTGCGCACCAGGCGCGCCGCGTAGGGCGAGTTGTCCAGCACCGTCTCGTCGATATCCAGCACCACGGCGGGCGGCAGTTGCGCCAGCGGCGCGACCCGGTCGGAACTCGCCAGTGCATCCCACTGCGGGTCGTTCAGGGCGGTCAGCAACTGCGATTGCGCATCGCGATAGGTCTGCAGGTAGATCAGGTCGTGCTCGATGGCCGTCTGGCTCCACGCCACCGCGTTGAGGTTGTCATCGGCCGGCACCGTGGCCGTCGGCACCGGTACGCTGGCGCAACCGGCCAGCAGGGCAAACGCGAGCAAGCCGGCGGGGAGACGAAGAGTCATGGCGTTCCTGAAGCGTGGAGTGAAGCCGCCATGATCGCCGAACCGGTGGGTGCGAAACATCGGCCGATCGGCATGCATCGGTCCGCCAGGCGGAGCCCGTCCAGGCATTACACTGGCCGCCCCACCTCGCAGTGATATGCATGGATCCCGCGTCGTCCTTCCCCTCGCCGCCCGTCTGGCGCCCACCGTCCCCGATGTTGCGCAAGATCAGTTACGTGCTGGCCGCGATCGCGCTGCTGCTGGTGGTGGAGTTGCACCTGCTGCCCGCGCTGCTGGGTGGCTTGCTGGTGTTCGAGCTGGTGCAGTCGATGACGCCGCTGCTGGGCCGGCGCATCTCCGGCGACCGCGCCCGCGTGGTGGTGGTGGCCCTGCTGGGTGCGCTGGTGGTGGGGCTTTTGCTGCTGCTGATCCTGGGCGCCATCAGCTTTTTCCGCGCCGAGATCGGCAACCCCGAGCTGCTGTGGCAACAGCAGCTGATGCCGCTGGTGCAGAAGGCCCGCCAGCAACTGCCCGCGGTGCTGATCAACCACCTGCCCGACAGCGTCGACGACCTGCGGGTCAGCGTGATGGAGCTGACCCACCGGCACGCTGGCACCCTGCGTCTGGCCGGCAAGGAGGCGGCGCATACCTTCGTGCATGTGCTGATCGGCCTGGTGCTGGGCGCCATCATCGCGCTCAGCCGCACCCGGCCGGCGCATCAGGTCGGGCCGCTGGTTGCCGCACTGAGCCTGCGCTGCCGCCGCCTGGCCGACGCGTTTCACAACATCGTGTTCGCTCAGGTCAAGATCTCGCTGATCAACACCGTGTTCACCGCGGTCTTCCTGCTGGGCGTGATGCCGTTGTTCGGCGTGCACGTGCCGCTGGCCAAGACGCTGGTGGTGGTGACCTTCATCGTCGGCCTGCTGCCGGTGGTCGGCAACTTGATCTCCAACACCGCCATCACCATCGCCGGGTTGTCGGTATCGTTGGGCGTGGGCCTGGCGGCGCTGGTCTTCCTGATCCTGGTTCACAAGCTGGAATACTTCCTCAACGCCCGCATCGTGGGCACCCAGATCCGCGCCCGCGCCTGGGAGCTGCTGGTGGCGATGCTGGTGATGGAAGCGGCCTTCGGCCTGCCCGGCGTCATCGCCGCGCCGATCTACTACGCGTACCTGAAAAGCGAGCTTGAGGCGGAGAAGTTGCTGTAACGCTGCGGATCGCGGAAATCCACTGGCGAACCGTCCTGATACCCATCGCCTCGGCGACATCGCCACCCCAGGCTGGCGCGGCTGGAAGACGGTTTATGTATTGAGCAACGTGGTGGGCAACGTCGTGCGCATGCCTGGGCTGGGTAGGGCGCTGATCCCGATCAGGCTTGCATTGATCCTTATGGGACAGAGCGCAATCCGAGGTGCGGGCATACATAATTCAATTGGCATGTCTTCGAAGGAAGCTTGCAGAACTTGCCGATTGCGATGAGTGCAAGAAAACCGTCGAAAAAAGCTATCGATATCTAGTAAGCGAGGCTGGCGGGTTAGGAAAACTGGCTCAAAATCCACCTCTCCTAGAATGACGTCTTGCGCTCTTTTTATGATCCTCTGTTTTACGCCGTGCCTTGACGCGACCGCCGCGAAATTTCTGGTGGAAGAGCAAATCGAATCAGAGCCGTCAAAAAGTCTCTTTACCTTGATTTGGCTGTCTGGAATTGTTCGCGACGGCCCGTGGCCCCGCAATTGGCGGATATGCCATGGGCCGAAAATGCTATCGGCCTCGTTGTGTATGCAGCTGGCCCTCGGGGTGGGCAGCCTCTTGTGGAAGCAGGGCCGATTTCCAACTTTCCAATCAAAGAGGTGAAAATTCCACCCAGGGGTTCGGTTTCAGGGACAATCAATATTTCAAGGCTGTTCCCTGCATTGTCCCGCTATTCCAGGTATGACGACCTCATGCTTTTCCGGGGTTACAATAGGATCGTCCCGGTGGACGATGCGTCCGACCGTAGTGAGATGGACTCGGAAGTAGGCGACAATCAGCAAATGTTACGATGCTAGGCCTGACTCCTAGATTCATCTAGACCTGCCCCTTGATGCACGTGAATCGCGCACTTTTCACGGCAGCGGGACACAAGCTACGATGGGACACTCCACGTCTTACGGTACGTCTCCATGAAGACCTCCCTCTCCATCTCTGTGGTCGGTTTAATCGCGGCCCTGTCGCTCATCGCCGCTCAAGACATTAATGCTCAAAAAGCACCTGGCTCCGCGGACAAACCGCAGTCGACAATTCCAGCAGTGAGAGCCAAGACTGTGTTGAATCCGGATCTGAGTAAGAGACCGGTAATCGTCATGGAGGATCCTGTCATCAAGGATTTGAAGGCGCATATTGCTGCGCTCGAAAAGCGCAGTGCCGCCGCCGAGGAGCGCACGGCAGCGCTGGAGAAGCGTCTTGCGCTGCTTGAGCCTTCCGCCTACAAGGTAATCAGAGAGTTCCCCGGTCACACCCATCCGTACAAGATAAGAACCTGGGGTCAGACCACCGCAGCCAATATCTACATGCACGGAAAGGCGGGCGTTTATGTACCGATTCCTACGGTAGATAAAGGTGGGACGAAAACCCTCCAAACTCAGCCGCCGAAGCTGGATTAAGAGCGCGGGCAGATTCTGGTTGCATTTTGTGCGCTCTATTTCCCGCTTGAGCGAGCGGGATTCGGCTGCGAATAAAGGCGCCTGGCGCCTTGCTTCCCCCTGCAGTGGCGATCGCCGCGTCTCTGCGTCTCTGAAAAGTGAGTTGGAGGAGAAGGCCTCATCTGACCGTCCACTCGCAGGTGATGATCTACCCGGTCCCGCTATTCCCTGTGCCCCAAAAGCATCGCCTGCGAGCGGGCTCCTGCCCGGGGAAGGCGGCTTCTGCGCTGTTTTACCCGCCCGCCAACATCGCCTTGATCTTCGCCATGTGCGATTCGGCGGTTTCGCGGGTGATTTCCTTGTCCGCTTCTGGGTCCTTGCCCTGCCAGTGCAGGTCGTCCTGCGGCAGTTCGTGCAGGAAGCGGCTGGGCTGGTTGCGGTGGATATCGCCCCAGCGTTTGGTCTGCGCGCACCACGACAGGGTCAGCAATTCCTTGGCGCGGGTGATGCCCACGTACATCAGGCGGCGTTCCTCGTCGGTGCGGCCTTCGTCGATGGCGCCTTCGTGGGGCAGGGTGCCATCCTCACAGCCCACGATGAAGACGAAGCGGAATTCCAGCCCCTTGGCCGCGTGCAGCGTCATCATGCGCACGGCATTGCCCGGCTCGTCGCGGTCAGCATGGCTGAGCAGGGCCAGTTGCGAGGCCAGGTCGCCGGCGGTGTTGCCACCCTTCTGCATCGCGCGGAACCAGTCGGCCAGCTCCTTGAGGTTGCCCAGCTTGCGTTCGCGCACGGCCGCGTCGGGCGTGCTGGCGGCGATCTGGGCGGCGTAGCCGGTGCGTTTCAGGATGCGTTCCACCAGGTCGGCGGCGCTTTCATGCAACGAGGCGCTGCGCAGTTCGTCGAGCAGGGTGGCGAACGAGGCCAGCGCCGCGGCCGGGCGCGGCGTGAGCTGGCGCAGCACGCTGTCGCTGCGGGTGGCGTCGAGCAGGGACGAGTGGCGCGATTGCGCGAACTGGCCCAGCTTCTCCAGCGTGGTGGCGCCGATCTCGCGTTTGGGCACGTTGACCACGCGCAGGAAGGCCGCGTCGTCGCTGGGGTTGGTCAGCAGGCGCAGGTAGCACAGCAGGTCCTTCACCTCGGCGCGGTCGAGGAAGCTCAGCGCGCCGGTGAGGTGGTACGGGATGCGCGCCAGGCGCAGCGCCTTTTCCAGCGGACGTGCCTGGAAATTGCCGCGATACAGGATCGCCATGTCCTCCCAGCGCGCCTTGTGTTTCTCGGCCAGCGTGGTGGCGACCGCGGCGATGCGCTCGGCCTCGTGCTCGGCTTCCTTGCATTCCAGCACGCGGATGGGCGCACCCTCCGGGTGCTCGCTCCACAGTTTCTTTTCGTGCAGGTGTGGGTTGTTGGCGATCAGCTTGTTCGCCGCGCGCAGGATGCGCTTACCGCAGCGGTAGTTCTGTTCCAGCTTGATCACGCGCAGGTTGGGCCAGTCGCGGCCGAGCTGATCGATGTTTTCCGGGTTCGCGCCGCGCCAGGCATAGATCGACTGGTCGTCGTCGCCCACGCAGGTGATGCCGCCGCGCTCGCCGGTCAACGCCTTCAGCAGCCGGTATTGCGCGTCGTTGGTGTCCTGGTATTCGTCCACCAGCAGGTAGCGCAGGCGCTCGCGCCAGGCGTCGCGGCATTCGGCGTCGCTTTCCAGGATGCGTAGCGGCAGCCGGATCAGGTCGTCGAAATCGACCGCGTTGAAGGCCGCCAGGCGCTGCTGGTACAGATCGTAGATCGTGGCCGCTTCCAGCTCGCGCGGGCTGCGTGCGGCGGCCAGCGCTTCCTCCGGCGACAGGCCGCCGTTCTTGGCCCGGCTGAGCAGATTGCGTATGCCGAACAGCACATCGTTCTTGACGCCCTTGGGCGCCAGCTCCTTCACGATGCCGCCGCTGTCGTCCGCGTCCAGTACCGAGAAGCCGCGGCGCAGGCCGGCGCGCTCGTGCTCGATCTGCAGGAATTTAAGCCCCAGCGCGTGGAACGTGCTGACCGTGAGCGCGGCCGCATCGTCGGCGCTTACCAGCTTGCCCACGCGCTCGCGCATCTCGCGCGCCGCCTTGTTGGTGAAGGTGATCGCGGCGATACGCGACGGCGCCAGCCGCTTGCGCTGGATCAGGTAGGCGATTTTCTGGGTGATCACCGAGGTCTTGCCGGAGCCCGCGCCGGCGAGGACGAGCAGCGGCGTGTCGCAATGTTCGACGGCGGCCTGTTGTTGCGGGTTGAGCATGGATCGAGGCAGCCGGGGCGATGGATCGGTGGGCGACCGATGGTAGCAGAGGCGTCCATGCGATCTGGGCGGGCCGCGGACGCTTGGGCATAATCACCCGCTGGCGGCCATGCCGCGACCGACAATCCACAGGGGGAAAACGCATGACGGCTCAGGCACAGGACGGGCACGCACACGACACACAGGCAGCGGATGCCGATGAGCAATGCGACGTGGTGGTGATCGGCGGCGGGCCGGGCGGCAGCACCGCGGCGGCCTTGCTGGCGCGGCGCGGCTACAAGGTGGTGGCGCTGGAGAAGGATCATCACCCGCGTTTCCATATCGGCGAGTCGCTGCTACCGATGAACCTGCCGGTGTTCGAGCGCCTGGGCGTGCTGGAAAAAGTGCGCGCGATGGGCCTGTTCAAGGCCGGCGCGGATTTCGAGGCGGACAACGAGCGCGGCTACAACACCTACGCGTTCAACCGGGCGATCGGCAACAGTCCGCCACACGCGTTCCAGGTATGGCGGCAGGATTTCGACAAGATGCTCTACGAGCACGCCCGCGAGTGCGGCGCCGATGCGCGCGAAGGCCATGAGGTGAAGCAGGTTGAGCAGGCCGGACCGCGTGACTCCCTGCTCGACGTGGGCACCGACCAGGGCGAGAGCTACCGCCTGCGCGCCCGCTACGTGGTGGACGCCAGTGGCCGCGACGCGTTCTTCGCCAGCCGCAAGAAGCTGCGGCGCAAGAATGCCGCCCACCAGAGCGCGGCCATCTTCGGCCACTTCCGCGGCGCGCAGACGCGCGAGGGCGCGGACGCGGGCAATATCAGCATCTACAACTTCGATTACGGCTGGATGTGGATGATCCCGCTGCCGAACGGCAGCATGAGCGTGGGTGCGGTGGCGCGGCCGGAATACCTGAAGCAGCGCAAGGGCAGCCCCCGCGAATTCTTGCTGCAGACGCTGCAGCAGGTGCCGGCGCTGTGGCAGCGGCTGCAGCAGGCGGAGTTGATCGGCGACGAAGTGCGCGTCACCGGCAACTATTCCTACGACGCCACCGCGATGGGCGGGTCGGGCTGGATCCTGGTGGGCGATGCGTTCGCGTTTCTCGACCCGGTGTTTTCCTCCGGCGTGTACCTGGCCATGAGCGGCGCGGAAAAGGCAGTCGAGGTGGTCGACCAGGCGCTGCGCGACCCCACCTGCGAAATGGTGCTGATGCGCAAGCTGGAAAAGCGCCAGCGCGCGGCGATGAAGCGCTTCGCGTTCTTCATCTACCGTTTCAACGGCCCGGTGATGCAGCAGATGTTTCGCCAGCCGCGCAACATCTGGCAGCTGGAGCAGGGCGTGATCTCGATGCTGGCCGGCGACTTGTTCGACATGCCGCTGGTGCTGCGCAAACTGCGGCTGTTCAAGCTGGTGTATGCCGTCTACACGCTGCGCGACTGGCGCCGGGCGCGGCGCGAGCGCAAATACCGCCTGGCGCAGGCGCGGCTGCAATTTACCGGTGGCACCACGCCGCTGGATCCGGCCTGAGGGCCGCGCTCAGTCGCCCAGGTTTTCGATGAACACCGCGCACAGCGCCTGCATGCCGGCGCGGTCGTCCTCGTCGAAGCGCCGCGTATGCGGGCTGTCCACGTCCCATACGCCAAGCAACCGGCCATCGGGTCGAACCAGCGGCACCACGATTTCCGATTGCGAGGCGGCATCGCAGGCGATATGGCCGTCGAAGGCGTTCACGTCGGCCACCAACTGGGTTTCCCGTGTCTGCGCGGCGGTGCCGCAGACGCCGCGGCCCAGCGCGATGCGGATGCAGGCCGGCTTGCCCTGGAACGGCCCCACCACCAGCTCGTTGCCGTCGTACAGATAGAAGCCGGCCCAGTTGATGTCGGGCAGGCTGTGGTAGACCAGTGCGCTGAAATTCGCCGCGTTGGCGATCAGGTCGCGCTCGCCGGCGAGCAGGCCGCGCGCCTGCGACACCAGGTCGTCGTAATGCTCGCGCTTGCTGGCATAGGTGTGTGGTTTCAGTTCGAACATGCGACGCGTCCGGCGGCAAAGCTCGTATTATGCGCCGAGCCATCGTGGCGGGAGGGAGCATGAGTCTGATCGGGCAACGCGAAGGAATCGAGGCCGGGCGGCTTGATGCGTTCGTGGACGGCGCTTTCGCGTTCACGCTTACCTTGCTGCTGATTGGCGGCAGTTCCATCCCCGACAGCACCGACAAACTGCTGCTGATGCTGGGCGGCATTCCCGCTTTCGCGGTGTGCTTCTTCCACATCGCGTTCTTCTGGCATGGTCACGTGCGCTGGCGCCGACGCTGCCATGAAGCCACCACCACCGGCCGGTGGCTGTCGTTGCTGCTGGTGTTTTTCGCGATGATCTTCGTGTACCCGTTGCACATGGTGTTTGCGGGACTGTTCAACGGCTTGAGCGCGGGCCGCCTGCCCAGCGACTTCCACCTCGTCGGCGGCGCCGCCGACATGCGCACGTTGTTCGCCTGCTACGGCCTGGCCTATGCCTGCATGGCCGGCACGCTGACGGCGCTGTTCGGGCATGCAGCGCGTCGCGCGGGCAGGGCGGGCTTCGACACGCTGGGCGCGCGCCGCGAGATGCGCGTGTGGAGCGTGCCGGCCGTGATCGGGCTGGCGTCCGCCCTTGTGGCGCTGCTGCTGCCGCTGTCGGCGCCGGGCTGGATGTGGGCGCTGCCCGGCTTCATGTATGCGCTGTTGTTCCTGATCGGCCCGGTGGTGAGCCGTTTCAACCGGCGCTACGGGCAAGCAGCATGAGCGCCGTCTTCATCGCGGGCACCGATACCGGCATCGGCAAGACCCACAGCTCCTGCACCCTGCTGCATGCGCTGCGCGCCGCCGGCCTGGTGGCGTGCGGCATGAAACCCGTGGCCAGCGGCTGCGAGGAAACACCCGACGGCCTGCGCAACGAGGATGCGCTGGCGCTGCAGGCGGCCAGCAGCGCGCCGTTGCCGTATGCGGTGATCAACCCGTTCTCGATGCGCGACCCGTTGTCGCCGCACCTGGCGGCCGCCCACGATGGCGTGCTGATCTCGATGCCGCCGCTGCGCGCCGCGTTCGAGCAACTGGAACGCACGCACGACTGCGTGGTGGTGGAAGGCGTGGGCGGCTGGATGGTGCCGCTGGCGCCCGGGCTATCCGCCGCGGACATTCCACGGCAGTGGCAGTTGCCGGTGATCCTGGTGGTGGGCTTGCGACTGGGTTGCCTCAACCATGCGCAGTTGAGCGCGCGGGCGATCGTCGCCGATGGTTGCCGGCTGATCGGCTGGATCGGCAACCGGATCGACCCGGCGATGGATGCGCTGGACGAAAACCTGGCCACCCTGCGCGAGCTGTTGCCTGCGCCTTGCCTCGGCGTGCTGCCGCATGGCGTCGTGCCGGCGCTGGCCGCTGCGCAACTGACTGCCGCCGTCGCCGCGGTGCAGGACGCCAACCGGATGGCGGCCGCGTAACGACCTTTCCAGCGCTGCGGTCGCGCATTTCACGCGCCGCCGTCAGGCGCGCTTCACGGCCACTATGCGTCGATATCCGGTGGGCACATCCCCGATGCCCACCGGAGTGAACATGAGTCGACACCACTACTACCTCTCCATCGCCGACCTGGCCCACGCACGTGGCGATGACCCGCGTTTCAGCTACGACGGCGTCGATCCGCGCAGTTTTGCCGCCATCCTGCAGGAATCATTGCGCGACGATGGCCTGTTCCAGCGCTGGCGCGCCGTGCAGCCTGATCCGGACGCCGTGGATGCGAGCCTGGGCGATGCCGATCCCGAAGCGCAGGTCAGCGCGCACCTGGCCGGCCTGCACACCGAGGTTGACCTGGTGACCTCACTGCCGATGAGCGTGGTGCGCCATCGCCTGTACCTGCTGGTGGGCTCGGCGTGGCAATTGCGCGATCTGCGGGCGGCTTGAACGCGCGGTTGGTCGTGGTGATCACCAGTGCCGTTAGTGGCATTGACCCCATTGTTGCCAGGTTGCACGTTTGGGTGTACCCAACGGAGTAAGCACGATGTTTCCCCTTCGCACTCTAGTGATCGCCACCACCATGTCGCTTGCCGCGTTCTCCACCCAGGCTGCCGTGAACACCGCTGGCGCCGACCTCGGCAGCAACCCGTTCTACGCCGCCAGCACGCTGCCGTTCCAGGCGCCGCCGTTCGACAAGATCAGTGATGGCGACTACCAGCCGGCGATCGAAGAGGGCATGCGCCAGCATCTGGCGGAAATCGAAAAGATCGCCAACAACCCCGCCGCACCCACCTTTGAAAACACCTTCGTGGCGATGGAGAAATCCGGCGCCATGCTGAACCGCGTGATGGCCGCGTTCGACACCGTCACCGGCGCCAACACCGACGACACGCTGCAGAAAATCCAGGAGCAGGAAGCGCCGCGGTTGTCCGCGCATCGCGATGCGATCTCGTTCAACGACAAGCTGTTCCATCGTATTGAAACCGTCTACAACCAGCGCGACACGCTCAAGCTTGATCCGGAATCGAAGCGGCTGGTCGAGGTGGTCTACCGTGATTTCGTCCACGCCGGCGCCAAGCTTTCCGACGCCGACAAGGCCAAGCTGAAGGCGCTGAACAAGGAAGAATCCACGCTCAGCACCGCCTTCACCAACAAGCTGCTGGCCGCGACCAAGGCTGCCGCGCTGGTGGTCGATGACAAATCGAAACTCGCCAGCCTGTCCGATGCCGAACTGGCCGCCGCCACCGCGGCCGCCAAGGACCGCAAGCTGGATGGCAAGTACGTATTGACCCTGCAGAACACCACCCAGCAGCCGGAACTGCAGGATCTGAACGATCGCGCCACGCGCGAGGCCTTGTTCAAGGCCTCGTGGAACCGCGCCGAACAAGGCGATGCCAACGACACCCGCAAGACCATCGAACGGCTGGCGCAGATCCGCGCCGAGCAGGCCAGGCTGCTGGGCTTCAAGAACTACGCCGGGTGGAAGCTGGACGACCAGATGGCCAAGACGCCGGAAACGGCGATCGCCTTCATGCAGCGGTTGGTCCCTGCCGCCACCGCCCGCGCCGAAACCGAGGCGAAGGACATCCAGGCCGTCATCGACCAGCAGCACGGTGGTTTCAAGGTGGCGCCGTGGGACTGGAACTTCTATGCCGAGCAGGTGCGCAAGGCGAAGTACGACCTCGACGAAAACCAGATCAAGCCGTATTTCGAACTGGACAACGTGCTGCAGAACGGCGTGTTCTATGCCGCCAACCAGCTCTACGGCCTGACTTTCAAGGAACGCCACGACATCCCCGTGTGGCAGCCGGACGTGCGCGTGTTCGAGGTGTTCGATCAGGACGGCAGCTCGCTGGCGCTGTTCTACTGCGACTACTTCAAGCGCGACAACAAGAACGGCGGCGCCTGGATGGACAACCTGGTCACCCAGTCGAAACTGCTGGGCACCAAACCGGTGATCTACAACGTCGGCAACTTCAGCAAACCAGCCGCGGGCCAGCCGGCACTGCTGTCGTTCGATGACGTCATCACCATGTTCCACGAGTTCGGCCATGCGCTGCACGGCATTTTCGCCGACGAGCAGTACCCGACCCTGTCCGGCACCAACACCGCGCGCGACTTCGTCGAGTTCCCCTCGCAGTTCAACGAGCACTGGGCGACCAACCCCAAGGTGTTCGCGCACTACGCCAAGCACTACAAGACCGGTGCGCCGATGCCGCAGCCGCTGGTCGACAAGATGAAGAAGGCGGGCAAGTTCAACTCCGGCTACAACATGACCGAGCTGGTCTCCGCCGCGCTGCTGGACATGAACTGGCACACGCTACCCGCCAGCGCGCCGCTGCAGGACGCCGACGCGTTCGAGGCCGCCGCGCTGAAAAAGGACAAGACCGACCTCAGCTACGTGCCGCCGCGCTACCGCTCCAGCTACTTCCAGCACATCTGGGGCAACGGCTACGCCGCCGGCTACTACGCCTACCTGTGGACCGAAATGCTGGCCGACGACGCCTTCGTGGCGTTCAAGGACCACGGCGGCATGACCCGCGCCAACGGCGACCGCTTCCGCAAGATGGTGCTCTCTCGCGGCAACACCGAAGACCTGGCCACGATGTACCGCAACTGGCGCGGGCAGGAGCCGGAGATCGAGCCGATGCTGGAGAATCGTGGCTTGAAGGATGCGCCGGCGGCAAAGTGATGTTGCCTGACGCATGAGGAAAAGGCCGGCGAAAGCCGGCCTTTTCCGTTGCTCGATACACCGTCGGTAGGAGCGCACCCTGTGCGCGATGGCTCTTCGCCGCAACGAAAAGCATCGCGCACAGGGTGCGCTCCTACACGTTTCAGTACGCGAACTCGCGGAACACCGGGTCCACGCTGCCATTCCACGGGCCGTGGAAAAGCTCCAGCTTGCGATCGGCCGGGGTCTGGTTGGCTTGCACGATTTCCAGCAGCGGTTCCAGGAAGACGCGTTCGTCGGCACCGTTGGCGTTGAGGCGGGCGCGGCGCTGCAGGCCGTGTGCGGCGATCTTCAGTGCCTGCTCGGCCAGGTCGCGCACGGTGCCGTTGCGGAACGGCAGCTTCAGCGCATGCTTCGGCACGCCTTCGCGCAGCGCGTGGCGCTCGGTGAGGCTGAAATCCTTGACCAGGTCCCAGGCGGCATCCAGCGCTTCATCGTCGTACAACAGGCCGACCCAGAACGCGGGCAGGGCGCACAGCCGGTTCCACGGACCGCCATCGGCGCCGCGCATTTCCAGGTATTGCTTCAGCCGCACTTCGGGGAACGCGGTGGTGAGATGGTCGGCCCAGTCCTTCATGGTGGCGCGGGTGCCGGGCAGGGCGGCGAGGTTGCCGGCCATGAACTGCTTGAAATCCTGACCGGCCAGGTCGAGGTACTTGCCGTTCTGCAGGCTGAAATACATCGGCACGTCGAGGATGTAGTCGACATAGCGCTCGTAGCCGAAGCCGTCCTCGAACACGAAATCGAGCATGCCGGTGCGATCGTTGTCGGTGTCGGTCCAGATGTGCGAGCGGTAGGACTGATAGCCGTTTGGACGGCCTTCCGTAAACGGCGAGTCGGCGAACAGTGCGGTGGCGATCGGCTGCAGTGCCAGGCTGACGCGGAATTTCTTGACCATGTCGGCCTGGCTGCCGAAATCCAGGTTCACCTGCACGGTGCAGGTGCGGGTCATCATGTCCAGGCCCAGCGAGCCGACCTTGGGCATGTACTCGTGCATGATCTTGTAGCGGCCCTTGGGCATCCACGGCATTTCGTCGCGCGGCCATTTCGGCTGGAAGCCCATGCCCAGGAAGCCGATGCCCAGCGTGTCGGCCACCGAGCGCACTTCGTCCAGGTGCGAATTCACTTCGCGACAGGTGTCGTGCACCGTTTCCAGCGGCGCACCGGAAAGCTCCAGCTGGCCGGCCGGTTCCAGCGTGATGTTGGCCATGCCGCGGGTCAGCGCCACCGGGATGTCGCCTTCGCGGGCGATCTGCCAGCCGTAGCGGCTGGCCAGCGTTTCCAGCAACACGCGGATACCGCGATCACCCTCGAAGGTGGGCGGGCGCAGGCTGTCGGTGAGAAAGCCGAACTTCTCGTGCTCGGTACCGATGCGCCAGGCTTCGCGGGGCTTTTCGCCGGCAGCCAGGTAATCAGCGAGTTGCTGGCGACCGCCGATCGGCGTGCTTTTGGCGGCACTGGGTATGGACACGGCATAGCCTCGCAGGGGAAGCCGACACTATGGGGGCGGCGCAAGGCGACGAAAAGGGGTGTCGTGGAATGCGGGGTCGGACAGCTCATTGAACCAACACGGGGCCGCGTACGCCCTGAGCTGGATCAGGCGGTATGCGTTCAGTGCGCCGCTACGATGGCGGGACACGCCAGTCGCTGTACGAGCGGTTCGGGCAATCCATTCTTCCGGCCAATCGTGGCCAGTGACGTTCCTGGCCGGTGGCGGCGTTCCAGCACAGAGCTTACGGCACAAAAAAAGCCGGCGACAAGCCGGCCCTTGCGGAGAGCGCCCCTCACCCCAGCCCTCTCCCCCAAGCGTCGCTTGGGGGAGAGGGGGCAGAAGCTCGGCTTCGAGGCTTTTGCGAGTCCCTATTCCCGAATCCCTATTCCCGGCTCTTCAGCGCTTCATCGAGTTGAAGAACTCGTCGTTGGACTTGGTGTTCTTCATCTTGTCCAGCATGAACTCCATCGCCGACAGCTCGTCCATCGGGTGCAGCAGTTTGCGCAGGATCCAGATCTTGGCGAGCATGTCCGGGTCGATCAGCAAGTCTTCGCGGCGGGTGCCGGAGCGGTTGATGTCGATGGCCGGGTAGACACGCTTCTCGGAGATGCGCCGGCTCAGGTGGACTTCCATGTTGCCGGTGCCCTTGAACTCCTCGTAGATCACCTCGTCCATCTTGCTGCCGGTTTCGGTCAGCGCGGTGGCGATGATGGTCAGGCTGCCGCCTTCCTCGACGTTGCGGGCCGCGCCGAAGAAGCGCTTCGGGCGCTGCAGCGCGTTCGCGTCCACGCCACCGGTGAGCACCTTGCCGGAGCTGGGGATCACGGTGTTGTAGGCGCGCGCCAGGCGGGTGATCGAATCCAGCAGGATGATCACGTCCTTCTTGTGCTCGACCAGGCGCTTGGCCCGCTCGATCACCATCTCGGCGACCTGCACGTGGCGCACGGCCGGCTCGTCGAAGGTCGAGCTGATGACCTCGGCGCGCACGGTGCGGGCGATTTCGGTGACTTCCTCAGGCCGCTCGTCGACCAGCAGGATGATCAGGTGCGCTTCGGGGTGGTTGTACTGGATGGCCTGAGCGATGTTCTGCAGCATCATCGTCTTGCCGGATTTCGGCTGGGAGACGATCAGGCCGCGCTGGCCCTTGCCGATCGGCGCGATCAAATCGAGGATGCGGCCGGTGATGTCCTCGCTGGACCCGTTGCCGCGTTCCAGCTTGAACGCCTTGCGCGGGAACAGCGGGGTGAGATTCTCGAACAGCATCTTGTTTTTCGATGCTTCCGGCGGATCGCCGTTGATCGTCTCCACCCGCAGCATGGCGAAGTAACGCTCGCCTTCCTTCGGGTGACGCACGCGGCCGGTGATGTAGTCGCCGGTGCGCAGGTTGAAACGGCGGATCTGGCTGGGCGAGACGTAGATGTCGTCGGGGCCGGCCAGGTAGCTTTCGTCGGCCGAGCGCATGAAGCCGAAGCCGTCCTGCAGGATTTCCAGCACGCCTTCGGCCCAGATGCCGCCGCCGGAGCGTGCGTGCGCCTTGAGCACGTTGAAGATCACGTCCTGTTTGCGCGCGCGGGCGATGCCTTCGTGGATGCCCAGCGACTCGGCGAATTCCAGCAGTTGCGGCGCGTTCTTGCGCTTCAGTTCGGTGAGGTTGATGACGCGGTCGTTGCTGCCCGGATCGGCGTTGTCGTCGTCCACCGGCAAGCCGTTCGGGTTGTTGTGGCGCGGGTTGTTGTTCTGTCCGCGCGGCGGTTGCTGCTGCGGGTTGCGCTCGTTGCGGCGGCGCCGGCCACGGCCTTCGCGACCCTCGCGACCCTCGCGACCGCCGTTGCCGTTGTTCTGCCCCTGGCCCTGATTCTGGCCCTGGTTGGACGACGGGTTCTGTCCCTGGTTCGGGTTCGACGCCTGGCCCTGGTTCTGGGGGTTGGCGTTGCCGGCCGGGCCCGCTTCGCGTGATTCCTGCGGCGCGCGTGGAGCGGGCGCCTCGCTGGATGAGGCGGCGGCCGGCGGCGCTACGGGCAGGTTGCCCTGCACGGGGGCGGACGGCGTCGGGGCTGGCGCGGGGGCCGGCCGGTCGGCGGTTTCGGCGGCCGGTTTTTCCGCCGCGGATGACTTGGCCGCTTTCTCGGCGTTTGCCGCCGCTATGGCTGCCGCCGTGCGGCGCGGCGCGCGCGGGCGCGGCTCGGGCTTGCCTTCGGCAACAGGTTTGGCGTCGGCGCCAACGGCGTCGTTCGGGGTGTGGTTTTCGGTATCGGACACGGGCAATCCTCGCGGGGCGCCGTTGAATTACAGGAGGGAGGATGTGCGTCGCGCGGAGGGCGCTGGGGGACAGGACTGTCCCGACGGACGCGATGAATCTAGCATCCGCCGCGTGCGGCCGTAAAGCACGCGGCGGGAATCACTGGATGGTTCAGGTGGAGCGGTTCAGATGGCCTTGTCGATCATCTGGGCCAGTTGCCCCTTGCTGACGGCGCCGATCTGGGTCGCCTCGACCTTGCCGTTCTTGAACACCATCAGGGTGGGAATGCCGCGGACGCCATAGGTGCGGGGGGTCTGCTGGTTGTGGTCGATATTGACCTTGACCACCCGCAGCTTGCCTTCGTAATCCTTGGCCAGATCCTCGAGCATCGGTGCGATGGCCTTGCACGGGCCGCACCATTCCGCCCAGAAATCAAGCAATACGGGTACATCCGATTCCAGCACCTGCTGCTGGAAGGCATCGTCGTTCACATGGGTAATCAGGTCGCTCACCGGGGATCTCCGTGACTGGGCAAAACGCGATAAGTAAACCGCGTGGTTGAAAAATGGGGCGGCCGCGCTCGAATGCAACACGTTCGGATGCAACTCGGCCACGGCAGGCGCGCCGCGCCGGCGGCGGCCGGGCCGGTAAAGACTCCGGGAGCCGTCATCAGCTACACTCGGGTGCCCATGAAGCGCGGGTCGAGCCGGAAGATGGTCTGCCTTGCGGCAGGTTCTTCATTCCAGCGCAACTCCGGGCACGATTCAAGGGCGGCCTGCGAAGGCCGCCAGCCAGGGAGCCGACAACCTCCGGTGCCGCCCGTTGCGGCGCGGCCCGTCGGGCCTGGCGCTGGGTCGCTCGCTTCACCCGCGCATCCCGTCCTGCACCGCCCTGCGCCGACATCCGGCATCAAGCGGGTGCAGCGCTTCACGCCGCCGTCTGGCCAGGTCAACCATCCGCATATGTCCCAAACCGTACTCACCGACACCTTTTTCACCAACTTCGATCTTCACCCGCTGCTGCAGCAGGGCCTGGACGACAGCGGTTTCACCCGCTGCACGCCGATCCAGGAAATGACCCTGCCGCTGGCGCTGTCCGGCAAGGACGTCGCCGGCCAGGCACAGACCGGCACCGGCAAGACCTGCGCCTTCCTGGTGGCGCTGATGAACCGCCTGCTGACCACGCCAGCGGTGGCCGAGCGCAAGGATGCCGACCCGCGGTCGCTGATCATCGCGCCTACCCGCGAGCTGGCCATCCAGATCGACAAGGACGCCCAGGCCATCGGCCGTCACACCGGCCTGAAGATCGCCCTGATCTACGGCGGCGTCGATTACGAGAAGCAGCGCCAGCAGCTGAAAGACGGCTGCGACATCATCATCGCCACGCCCGGCCGCATGCTCGATTACCACAAGCAGGGGGTTTTCAACCTCAACAGCGTCGAGGTGATGGTGATCGACGAGGCCGATCGCATGTTCGATCTCGGCTTCATCAAGGACGTGCGCTTCATCTTCCGCAAGCTGCCGCCGCGTGAGCAGCGCCAGGTGCTGCTGTTCTCCGCCACGCTGAGCCACCGCGTGCTGGAGCTGGCCTACGAGCACATGCATGAGGCCGAGAAGCTGGTGGTGGAAAGCGACAACGTCACCGCCGACAAGGTGCGCCAGCTGGTCTACTTCCCGGCCAAGGAAGAAAAGATGCCGCTGCTGCTGAACCTGATCGACAAGCACCAGCCCACCCGCAGCATCATCTTCGTCAACACCAAGGCCGCCGCCGAGCGCGTCACCGAGCGGGTGAAGCGCCACGGCTGCCGCGTGGGCGCGATCTCCGGCGACGTGCCGCAGCTGAAGCGGCAAAAGCTGCTGCAGCGTTTCCAGGACGGTCAGCTCGACATCCTGGTGGCCACCGACGTGGCCGCGCGCGGCCTGCACATCCCGGCGGTCAGCCACGTCTTCAACTACGACCTGCCGCACGAGGCCGAGGATTACGTGCATCGCATCGGCCGCACCGCGCGCCTCGGTGCCGAGGGCGACGCGATCAGTTTCGCCTGCGACCTGTATGCGATGAGCCTGCCGGATATCGAGGCGTACATCGGCCAGAGCATCCCGGTGGCGCACATGGATGCCGAGTTGCTGGTGATGCCCAAGCCGCGTGCCATCGATGCCGAATTCGCCGCCAATGCTGCTGCCGACAGCGCCGCGTTCGGCGACGTGGTGCCGCCGCGGCCGGGCGAGAAGCCGCGCCGCTCCGGCAGTCGCAGTGGTCACGGTGGTGAACGCGGGGCGGATCGCTCCGGCCCGCGCCCGCCGCGCAAGCCGCGGCCGGCTCCCGCCGCCGATGCCAGCGCCGAGGTGGCCGCCGCGCAGCCGATTCCGGTGCCGGTGCACGCCACCGAGGCAGGTGCCGACGCCAATGGTGACGCGCCGCGCAAGCCGCGCCGCCGTCGTGGTGGCCGCAACCGCCGTCGTGACGGAGTCGCCGCGGATGCCGGCGGCGCATCGGTGGCCCAGGCGGGCGCCGAGCGCGCACCGCGTGCCGATCGTCCCGCGCGCGAGTCGAACGCCGCGCCGGCCGAAGCGGTTGCCTACCATCGGCCCTCGCGGCAGGTGGCGGTGACGGCGGGCAAGACGCGCGACAACGCCCCGGCGAAAAAGCCCGGTTTGCTCAGCCGCCTGACGCGGTTGCTGACCGGCCGCTGATCGACCCCCGCGTGCGGCGGCCGGGATCGGTCGCCGCCGCTGTCGGAGGCCGCCACTTCGCATGCGCTTCCCTTATCCTTGTCGCTGGCAGGCCATGCAGGTGCGAGGAAACCGGTGATCCAATTCGAGCAAGTGAGCAAACGCTACGAAGGCGGCCACGAGGCGCTCTCGCAGTTGTCCTTCGAGGTGCCTACCGGCGAGATGGCCTTCGTCACCGGCCACTCCGGCGCCGGCAAGAGCACGCTGCTGAAATTGCTGGGCCTGATCGAGCGCCCCTCGCACGGCGTGATCACCCTGGATGGCCAGAACCTGGCCCGGGTGCGCCGGGGCGGCATTCCCAAGTTGCGCCGCCGGATCGGCATGGTGTTCCAGGATCACCGGCTGCTGATGGAGCGCACGGTATTCGCCAACGTCGAACTGCCGCTGATGATCGGTGGCGTGGCGCGGGCTGAACGCGCGCGCCGCGTGCGTGCCGCGCTGGAGAAAGTGGGCCTGCTGGCCTACGAGCGACAGTTGCCGGCCACCTTGTCCACCGGCGAGCAGCAGCGCGTGGGCATCGCCCGCGCCATCGTGGCGCGGCCCACCTTGCTGATCGCCGACGAACCCACCGGCAATCTCGATCCGCAGCTGGCGGTGGAGATCATGGGCCTGTTCGCCGAATTCCAGCAGGTGGGTGCCACCGTGCTGATCGCCAGCCACGACCTGCCCTTGATCAAGCGCATGCGCAAACGCGTGATCGTGCTCGATCACGGCCGGCTGGTGGCCGACCTTGCCGCGCAGGAGGTGCTGTGAACGCGTCGCCGGAATCCCCCTCGGGGCACAACGGGCCGTCAGCGCAGGCGCCGCGGCCACAGCGATTCGCCAGCTGGCAGGAGCACCACGGCTGGAGTGCCGCGGCCAGCCTGCGCCGGTTGGCCACGCGCCCGCTGGGCAGCCTGCTGACCATTGCCGTGATGGGCCTGGCGCTGGCCTTGCCGCTGGCGTTCTACCTGCTGCTGGGCAACGTGCAGAAGCTGGGCGACGCCATGGGCCAGAGCCAGGCGATCAGTGTTTTCATGCAAACCGGGCAGAGTGGCCAGGCCACGCAGTTGCTGGCCACGCAGCTGGGCAATCGGCCGGAGGTGGCGTCCGTCGCCGTGAAAAGCCCGCAGCAAGGGATGGAAGAGCTGGCGAAGATGCAGGGCTTCTCCGGCGCGCTGGAGTTGCTGGACGACAACCCGTTGCCTTATGTGGTGCAGCTGCAGCCGCGTACCGACGTCAGTGCCGCCGCCGTCGAGACGCTGGTGGCCGACGTGCGCGCGATGCGCGGGGTCGAGCTGGTGCAGGACAGCGACAGCTGGCGCAAACGGCTGGAGGCGCTGCTCGGCGTGGGCAACCGCGTGGTGCTGATGCTGGCGTTGATGCTGGCCGCGGCGGCGCTGCTGGTGGTGGGCAACACGGTGCGGGTGGACATCGCCAGCCGCAGCGAGGAAATCGGCGTGCTGCTGCTGGTGGGCGCCAGCGATGCGTTCGTGCGCCGTCCTTATCTGTACGCCGGCATCTGGTACGGCTTGTTCAGCGGTATTTTCGCCGCCGCGCTGGCGGTGGTGATCGAGCTGGGCCTGGCCGCGCCGGTGGCGCAGCTGAGCCAGACCTACGACGGCAAGCTGCAAGTGGCCGGCCTTCCCACCTGGCTGCTGCTGGCCGTGCCGCTGGCTGCCGCCGCACTGGGCTGGCTGGGCGCGCGGCTGGTCAGCGCGTGGCAATTGCGCAAGGCCGCCTGAACTTGTGACTTGCGCCGACACCCCGCCCGGTGTCGGTAAAGTATGGTGGCAGACAGGGTCGTGCCGCGACGTGAATCGGGATCGTCATGAATGGAGTGGACAACCAGGAAGTACCCCAGGCGATCAGCAACCGCTTGCTGACCACCGCGCCGCGGGTGCTGGTGGTTGACGGCTCGCGAGTGGTGCGGCAGTTGATCACCCGGGTACTGGAGGCGGAATTGCCGGGCGTCGAGATCGTCGGCTGCGGCAGCGGCAACGAGGCGCAGCAACTGCTGGGCGTGGGCGTGTTCGACTTCATCACCATCGCGCTGCGCCTGCCCGACATGGACGGGCTGGAGCTGGCGCAATTCGTGCGCGAGTCGGCGCCGCAATTCTATGTACCCATCGTGGTGGTTTCCGGCGACGTGGATTCGCGCCTGCACCGCCGCGAGCTGGGCGAACACGTCACCGACTACTTCGACAAGTCCCTGGGTTTCCAGGCGCTGGCCGAGTTCATCCGCGGCTACGTACGGCCCGAAAGCAGCGTCGAGGGCACCGTGCTGTACGTGGAAGACAGCCGCGTGGTGGCGCTGGCCACCCGTCGCATGCTCGAGAAATACGGCCTCACCGTGCGTCACGTGATCAGCGTGGAAGACGCGCTGGTGCTGCTGGAAACCGCCCGCGCGCAGGGGCGGATCGGTGCGGACGTGGTGCTGACCGACGTCAGCCTGAAGGGCGAGCTGACCGGCGGCGACCTGCTCGAGCGCATCCGTACCGAATACGGTTACGGCAAGGGCCGGCTGCCGGTGCTGGTGATGACCGGCGACGAGAACCCGGTCAACCAGGCGGCGCTGATCAAGGCCGGCGCCAACGACCTGGTGGAGAAACCGGTGGAGGAAAAACTGCTGGTGACCAAGCTGCTGTTCCAGCTGCGGGTGGCGCGCCACTTGCGTGAAGCGGCCGGCGATGAGTGACGCCCCGATCCGGCTGGAAGCCTCGTGGAAGGCGCGGCTGGAGGACTATCTGCGACGCCCCGAGATGCAGGCACTGGCGGCGTTCCTGCGGGCGGAGAAGGCGGCGGGCAAACGCATCTACCCGCCCGGCCCGGCGATTTTCTCGGCCTTCGACCACACACCGTTCGATGCCGTGCGCGTGGTGATATTGGGGCAGGACCCGTACCACGGCCCGGGGCAGGCGCATGGCTTGTGCTTCTCCGTGCCGGTGGGCGTGCGGGTGCCGCCCTCGCTGGACAACATCTTCAAGGAAATCCAGCGCGACCTGGGCATTGCGCGCCCCGATCACGGCTGCCTCACGCCCTGGGCCGATCGCGGCGTGCTGCTGCTCAACAGCGTGCTGACGGTGGAAGAAGGCCGTGCCGGCGCGCACCAGGGCAAGGGCTGGGAAGGCTTCACCGACGCGGCCATCGCCGCGCTCAACCACGAGCGCGAAGGCCTGGTGTTCCTGCTATGGGGCGCCTATGCGCAGCGCAAGGGCAGCCTGATCGACCGCAACCGCCATTGCGTGCTGACCTCGGTGCACCCCTCGCCGTTGTCGGCCCATCGAGGCTTCCTGGGTTGTGGCCATTTCTCGGCGGCCAACCAGTATCTGGAAAGCCGCGGTCAGGCGCCGATCGACTGGTCGCTGCCGCCGCGGGCCGCGATGTGAAAACCGCCGTGGGTTCCGCGGCGTCCTAGACGTCCGCCCACATGCGCAGCAGGTTGGCGTGGGATCGGCTGACCGTGTCGAAGGTGACGCTCTTCCCTTCGCGGCCGAAGAGTTGCCGCTTGGCGTTTTCCAGATCCCACAGCAATTCGCGCCGGGCCGGGTCGCGCACCAGGCTTTGCACCCAGATGATCGCCGCATGGCGACTGCCGCGCGTCACCGGGGTCACGTGATGCAGCGAATTGGCGGGGTAGGCGATGGCGGCACCCGCGTCGAGCTTGAACGCGTACTCCATGCCGCCGGAATCGATCATCAGCTCGCCGCCGTCGTAACTGGTCGGCTCGGAAATGAACAGCGTGATCGCCACGTCGGTGCGCACCGCATTGCCCATGCCGCCCATCACCGGCGCGTCGACATGCTGCCCGTACTGCATCCCGATGTCGTAGCGGTTGAACAGCGGCAGCGTCGATGCCGACGGCAGCAACGCCGTCTGCAGCATGCCATTACGCATGAAGGCGTTGCGCACCATGTCGCGCAAACGCTCCTGATTCGGATTGTCGTCGCTGGCCTGCAGGTTCTTCTTCACCTCCCGCGCCGACCAGCCCGCGGTGCGCGCGCCGTCGGTGAACGACGCATCGCGCAATTCGCTGCGAAGGGCGCCGAGTTCGTCGGCCGTCAACACGTTGGGGACGCAAAGGATCACGGGATGCCGCCTGGACGCAGTGGAGGGAAGGGCGCGTTCGATGCGCAAATCATTGTATCGGGCACCGATTGGCGGGGAAACGCGCGGTGCAGCAGACGTCAGGCGGTCAGCCGCGCGCCCGCTGGATCAGCACCTGGCGCAGGTGGCGTCGGGAACGATCAATTGCCTCGTGCAGCGGGCATGCTTTTGCCAGCCCGGCCGCTATGCCGGCCGCAAGCATGCAGCCGGTTCCGTGAAGCCGCGTGGTGACCACCCACGGTGCGGCAAAACGCTGCGTGCCGTGCGCGGTGACGAGGAGATCGACCGCTTCGGGCAGGGCGGCGTGGCCGCCTTTCATCAACACCGATCGAGGCCCCAGCAAGAGCAGCGCCTGCCCTTGCCGTGCCATCTCCGCCTCGTCTGTTGCTTGCGACGTATCCAGCAGCGCGGCGGCCTCGGCGAGATTGGGGGTGAGGCAATCGGCCAGCGGCAACAATCGCGTGCGCAACAGATCCACCGCCGCGGCTTCCAGCAGTTGCGCCCCCGAGGTGGCGAGCAGCACCGGATCGAGCACCACGAACGGTGGCCGCCGGCGTTCGAGTTGCTGTGCGACAGTGGCCACGATGTCCGCGTTGGCCAGCATGCCCAGCTTCACGGCGTCGATGGCCAGCTCCTCGAATACCGCGTCCATCTGCGCCTGCACCATCACCGCGGACATGGTCTGGATGGCGCGCACGCCCGCGGTGTTCTGGGCGGTGACGGCGGTCACCACGGTGGCGCCGTCGACGCCGAAGGCCGCGAACGTTTTCAGGTCCGCCTGCAAGCCGGCGCCGCCGCAGGAATCGGAGCCGGCGATGGACAATACCTGCGTCATGCGGGTATCCCGGCGAGCGTCGCCAAGGCCAGATTGGCGTAGCCGCGCGACTGCAATCGCCGACCGACGCGCCATGCGCGCACGCCGCTGTGACAGCACAGCACCACGCGGCGGTCGGCGGGTGGATGGGCGTCGATGAAAGCGTCGATGTGTTCCAGGGTGAAACGCAGGGCCGTTGCCAGTGGCGATATCGGGGCTTCGTCCAGGCTGCGCAGGTCGATCACCAGGTCGTCGGGCGCCACATCGCTGGGGTCGATGAAGCGCAACGCGTCGCCTTCGGGTTCGCTCGCCTGGTGAAAATCGAAGCCGCCGAACGCCAGGCGGCCCGCGTCGAAACTCAGCAGTCGACCCAGCGGCGACGGCGCGATGTCCAGCAGCAGTTGCAACACGCATTGCGCCTGCAGGCTGCCGATCATGCCGACCACGCTGCCCAGCACGCCGGCGCTGCTGCAACTGGCCGCGCGCGTGGGCATGTCGGGAAATACGGCGCGATAGCTGGGCGCGCCGCCGCAAAAGCCACCGACATAACCGGCCAGGCCCACGGCCGATGCGCTGATCAGCGGTGTGTGTTGCTGCAGGCAGGCGTCGCTCACGGTGTAGGTGACGGCGAGGCTGTCGGCCGCGTCGACGACGACATCGGCGCCGGCCACCAGCGCTGCCGCGTTGGCCGGGGTCAGCCGTTGCGCCAGCGCTTCCACGGCGATGGTCGGGTTGAGGCGCAGCAGGGCGGCGCGCGCCGCCTGTGCCTTGAACGAACCGATATCGCTCATCGCATACAGCGGCTGCCGGTGCAGGTTGCTCTCCTCGACGTGGTCATGATCGATGACGGTGATCCGCCCGACGCCGGCGCCCGCCAGATACTGCAGCACGGGAGAGCCCAGGCCGCCCGCACCGATCACCAGCACATGCGCTGCCGCCAGCCGCGCCTGGCCCGCTTCGCCGACGTGGGGCAGCACGGTCTGGCGCGCGTAACGGTCGCTCATGGATGTGCTGCCGTCGCGGTGAGCCACGCCGCCGCGCGGGCCAGCGGGTCGGCGTGGCCGGTCACGTCGCCGATGGTGGCGATGCTGTCGGCGCCCGCGTCGAAACAGCCGGCGGCGCGCTCCAGCGTGATGCCGCCGATCGCCACCAGCGCTCGATCGCCGATCAGCCGCTTCCACTCGGCGATGCGCGAAAGGCCCTGCGGCGCCCATGGCATCTGCTTGCGCGTGGTGGCATAGATCGGCCCCAGCGCCACGTAGTCGGGTGACACCGCCAGTGCGAGGTCCAGTTCGGCGTGGTCGTGCGTGCTGATGCCCAGCCGCATGCCGCGCCCGCGGATCGCCTTCAGATCCGCGTCGAGCAAGTCCTGCTGGCCGAGGTGGATGAACTCGGCGCCTTCGTCCAGCGCGATCTGCCAATGGTCGTTGACCACCAGTTGCACCCCCTGCCAGCGACATACCGCCAGTGCGGCGTGCACCTCGCGACGGATCACTTCCGGCGGCTGCGCCTTGAGCCGCAACTGCACCAGCTCGATGCCGAGCGGCGCCAGCCGGCCCACCCATTCGGCGCTGTCCACGATGGGGTAGAACGGGGGCAGGGTGATCACGCCAGCCACGCCTTGCCCACGATCGGCGTGGAGGGTTCGGCAAGATCGCGCGGCGCCATCGGCTTCGCCTGGAAACCCGCGCGGCCCGCTTCGATCGCGCGGGCGAACGCCGCGGCCATCGCCACCGGATCGCCCGCCAGCGCCACCGCGGTGTTCAGCAGCACGCCGTCGAAACCCAGCTCCATCGCCTCCACCGCGTGCGATGGCCGGCCGATGCCGGCGTCGATGATCAGCGGCACGTCGGGAAAGTGCGCGCGCAAGGTGCGCAGGCCGAAAGTGTTGTTCAGCCCGCGCCCGCTGCCGATCGGCGCGCCCCACGGCATCAGCACGCGACAGCCGGCCTGCAGCAGCCGGTCGGCCACGACCAGGTCTTCGGTGGTGTACGGAAACACCTCGAAACCATCGGCGCACAACTCGGCCGCTGCCTCGACCAGGCCGAACACGTCCGGCTGCAGCGTGTCGGCGTCGCCGATCACTTCCAGCTTGATCCACGGCGTCTGGAAGATGTCGCGCGCCATCCTGGCGGTGGTCACCGCCTCCTTCGCCGAATGGCAGCCGGCCGTGTTCGGCAGCACGTGCACGCCCAGGTCGCGGATCAGCGACCAGAAACCCTGCCCGCTGCGCTGTCCGCCCGATTCGCGCCGCAGCGACACGGTGACCACCTCGGTGCCCGAGGCGCGCACCGCATCGGCAAGCATCGCCGGCGACGGATAGCGGGCGCTGCCCAGCAGCAGGCGCGATGCCAGTTCGATGCCATAAAGCTGCATGGCTCAGCCTCCCTGCATCGGCGCGAGGATTTCCAGCGCATCGCCGTCGGCCAGCGTGGTGGTTTCTCGTCGGTCGGCGGGTACGAAAATGCCGTTGAGCGCCGTGGCCACGATGGCCTGCCGGTAACCAAGTGCGTCCAGTGCCTGCGACAAGGTGGTTGCGCGCAGGTCGTGCGCGGCGCCGTTCACGAGGAGATGCATGCGCTTGCCTCCGGGATGTTGGCCAGCGCCATCTGCGCGGCCTGCTGCGCCATCGCAGGCGAGAGCAGGAAGCCGTGGCGATAGAGGCCGTTGACGTGGATGACGTTGCCGCGACGGGACACCCGCGGCAGGTTGTCGGGAAAGGCAGGGCGCACGCCCACGCCCAGTTCCAGGATCTGCGCCTCGGCAAACGCCGGGTGCAGCGCGTAGGCGGCGTTGAGCAGATCCATCGCCGAACGCACGGTGACCGGGCCGTGGCTGCTGCTTTCCAGCAAGGTGCCGCCCAGCATGAAAACGCCCTGGCCGCGGGGGATCACATACACCCCGAAGCGCGGATGCAGCAGGCGCACGGGGCGGGTGAGATGGATGTCCGGTGCGCGCAGCATGATCATTTCGCCGCGTACGCCGCGCAGATGCTCCAGCGTGTCGCGTGCAGCGATGCCACGGCAATCGATCACGCGATCGGCCACCACCCGTTCGACATCGGCGTCCACGCCGTAGCGGATCGTCACGCCCACCGCAGCCAGTTGCGCCGTCAACGCCTGCAGCGCGCGGCGCGGGTCCAGGTGCGCCTCGTCGGGAAAGAACAGGCCTCGGTGAAACCGTCCGGCCAGGTCCGGTTCCAGTGCGCCGATGAGGGCGGCGTCGGTTGCTTCGAACCGGTCGGTGCGGCGGCCGAACAACTCCAGTTCGCCGGCATCGCGGGAGGCGGCGACCACCAGCGTGCCGCGCTGCACGGTATCGGCGAAATGACGTTGCCACCACGCGATGGAAGCGGCGCCCAACGCCGCCACCTGCGGTTCGGCGGTGGCCTGTTCGCACCATGGCGCCAGCATGCCGCCGGCAAACCAGGTACAGGCCTGCGCGCCCGGCGCGGCGCCGCGTTCCACGATCTCCACCCGGGCGCCGCGGCTGGCCAGTTCGATGGCCGTGACCAGTCCGGCCACGCCCGCGCCGATGACGGTGACGCGCATGGCGCTCATTCCCCGGCTGGCACGTAGATCGTGGCGCCCTGCTTGGCGAACTCGCGTGACTTCGCATCCATGCCCGCGCGGACCGTGGAGGCTTCCATCTCGCGCACCTCGCGGCGCAGGTCCTGGGTGATCTTCATCGAGCAGAATTTCGGCCCGCACATCGAGCAGAAATGCGCCACTTTGTGCGCCTCCTTCGGCAGCGTGGCGTCGTGGTAGGCGCGCGCCGTGTCGGGATCGAGTGAGAGATTGAACTGGTCCTCCCAGCGGAATTCGAAGCGCGCGCGCGACAGTGCGTTGTCGCGGTGCTGGGCGGCGGGATGGCCTTTGGCGAGATCGGCGGCGTGGGCGGCGATCTTGTAGGTGATGACGCCGGTCTTGACGTCGTCGCGGTCGGGCAGGCCGAGGTGTTCCTTCGGCGTGACGTAACAGAGCATGGCGGTGCCGAACCAGCCGATCATCGCCGCGCCGATGCCCGAGGTGATGTGGTCGTAGCCCGGCGCGATGTCGGTGGTCAACGGGCCCAGCGTGTAGAACGGCGCCTCGGCGCAGTGCTCCAGCTGCTTGTCCATGTTGAGCTTGATCTTGTGCATCGGCACGTGGCCGGGCCCTTCGATCATCACCTGGCAGCCGTGCGCCCAGGCGATCTGGGTCAGCTCGCCCAGCGTTTCCAGTTCGCCGAACTGGGCCGCGTCGTTGGCGTCGGCGATCGAGCCGGGGCGCAGGCCGTCGCCCAGCGAAAAGGCCACGTCGTAGCGGCGCATGATGTCGCAGATTTCGGCGAAGTTTTCGTACAGGAAACTCTCGCGGTGATGGCTGAGGCACCAGCGCGCCATGATCGAACCGCCACGCGACACGATGCCAGTGACCCGCTGCGCGGTCAGCGGCACGTGGTGCAGGCGCACGCCGGCATGGATGGTGAAATAGTCCACGCCCTGCTCGGCCTGCTCGATCAGGGTGTCGCGAAAGACTTCCCACGTCAGCCGCGCGGGATCGCCACCGACTTTTTCCAGCGCCTGGTAGATCGGCACGGTGCCGATCGGCACCGGCGCGTTGCGGATGATCCACGAGCGGATGTTGTGGATGTTGCGGCCGGTGGAGAGATCCATGATGGTGTCCGCGCCCCAGCGGATCGCCCACACCAGCTTCTCGACCTCCTCGGCCACGCCGGAGGACACCGCCGAGTTGCCGATGTTGGCGTTGACCTTCACCAGGAAGTTGCGCCCGATCACCATCGGCTCCAGCTCGCCGTGGTTGATGTTGGCCGGGATGATGGCGCGCCCCAGCGCGATCTCGCTGCGTACGAATTCGGGCGTGACGAAGGCGGGCAGGGCCGCGCCGAACGCTTCGCCGTCGGCCAGCCGGGCGTGCGCGTCTTCATGCATCTGCGTGCGGCCCAGGTTCTCGCGCTGGGCGGCGTAGATCATTTCCTCGGTGATGATGCCAGCGCGGGCAAATTCCAGCTGGGTTACCGGTTGCCCGGCTTCGCCCCGGCGCAATGTGTGGTGCGCGGGGCAAGGCGCCACCAGCCGGTCCGGGCCGACGCCGCCGTTGTCCTCCGGACAAGTGGTGCGCCCTTCGGTGACCGGAAATCCGCGTGCCGCGATCCACGCATCGCGTACCGGTGGCAGGCCTGCGGCCAGGTTGATCTGCGCCGCGTCGTCGGTATACGGGCCGGACGGATCGTAGACGTGCAGCGCGGGCGAGAGCGGATCGTTCAACGCGATCTCGCGCACCGGCACCCGCAAGGAAGGATGCGCGGGAGGCGACACGTAGACCTTGCGCGAACCGCCGATCGGCCCGGTGGTGACGCTGAGTGGTGCGGCAGCGGAATGGTTCATGGATCTCCTCCTTCGATGGAGATCCGGGACGCGACGCTGCAACGGCGCACGGACGCGCCGCAGCCGGCCGCCCATGGTGATGATTCCCGTTCCTACGCCGGTATTACCCGGATCAGGTTCAAGGGTCAGCTCGCGCTATCTCAGCCCCTTGCGGGGCACCCCTCGGAATGGCCGGCAGGATGGTGGCCACGGTTGCGTGCTGTCAAGCGCGCCTGGCCTCCGTTGGCCGGCGTCGGTGCAGGAAACGGACACCTGGACATGACGCGTTCTGAACGTAACTCTGGCCAGACTGGCGACGAATAGAAGGGTGATGGACAGTGCCCACCAATATGTGTACCATTTAGTTCATTAAAGGCCCGGAACCAATGTCCGGACTTAGCACTCCAACCCACCGAGTGCTAAACTTTGTTGCCATTCTGGAGGTTCCAACCATGTCTCAAGCCTTGGTAACCGCCAACTTCCCGCTGCCGAGCGTGGTCGGAAGTCTGGATGCCTATATTTCCGCCGTGCATCGCATCCCGGTACTGAGCTCCGAAGAGGAGCAGTCGCTCTCGCGCGACTACCTCGAGGACGCCAATCTCGACGCGGCCAAGAAACTGGTGATGTCGCACCTGCGCTTCGTGGTGCACGTGGCCCGCGGCTACAGCGGCTACGGCCTGCAGCTGGCCGACCTGATCCAGGAAGGCAACATCGGCCTGATGAAGGCGGTCAAGCGCTTCGACCCCGACCAGGGCGTGCGCCTGGTCAGCTTCGCGGTGCACTGGATTCGCGCCGAAATGCACGAGTTCATCCTCAAGAACTGGCGCATCGTGAAGGTCGCCACCACCAAGGCGCAGCGCAAGCTGTTCTTCAACCTGCGCAAGAGCAAGAAGCGGCTGGGCTGGATGAATGCCGCCGAAGTGCGCACGGTGGCGAATGATCTGGGCGTGCCCGAGGCGACGGTGCGCGAGATGGAATCGCGCCTGTCCGGCCGTGACATCGGTTTCGAGCCGGTGAGCGACGATGAGGACGCCAAGCCTGCCCCGGCCGCGTTCCTGGTCGACGACGGCGCCGATCCGTACGAAAACGTGTCCGATGCCGATGCCAGCGACAACCGTCTGCAGGCCTTGTCCGACGCGCTGGTGCAACTGGATGCCCGCTCGCGCGACATCATCCAGCGTCGCTGGCTGGACGACGACAACAAGGCCACGCTGCAGGATCTGGCCGACGAGTACGGCGTGTCCGCCGAGCGCATCCGCCAGGTCGAGGCGAACGCGATGAAGAAGATGCGCGGGCTGTTCGCCGAAGCCTGAGCGGCTCGAAACGCACTGACAGACGGCCCCGCAAGGGGCCGTTTGCGTTGGCGGGCAACGCGGAGGGATCGGTGGCCGAAACGATCAGCGATTTTCCGCTTCGTCCGTTTCGTCCTGCCCGCTGACGATGCGGGCGTGGCGTTCGTGGGTCCAGTACGCCCACGCCCAGTCCAGCATCACCACCAGCCGGTTGCGGAAGCCGATCAGAAAATAGATGTGCGCCAGCAGCCACACCGCCCACGCGGGAAAGCCCGACAGTTTCAGACGGCCAAACTGGGCCACCGCCGCCATGCGACCTATGGTGGCCAGCGAACCGGCGTCGCGATAGCGGAACGGCGTGGGGCTGTCCTTCCCGTCGAGTCGCGCGCGGATAGCCGCGCCCACGTATTCACCCATCTGCTTGGCCGCCGGCGCCACGCCCGGCACTGGTTTGCCGTTTGGTTGCTGCACGTCCGCCAGGTCACCGATGACGAATACCTCCGGATGCATCGGCAGGCTGAGGTCGGGGCGAACCTGTACCCGGCCGGCGCGATCCAGCGGCGCTCCCAGCATGCGACCCAGTGGTGAGGCCGCCACGCCAGCAGCCCACAACACGGTGCGCGCCGGCAGTCGTTGATCGCCCAGGTTCACGCCTTGCGCATCGATGTGAGTCACCGCCGTGCCGGTATGCACGGCCACGCCCAGGCGTTCCAGCTGGCGGCGGGCGCGTTCCGACAACAGCGGATCGAACGCGGGCAGCAGACGCGGCCCGGCCTCGATCAACCGCACGCTGGCGCGGCGCGGATCGCTGCGACGGAAATCGCGCGGCAGGGTGCGTCGCGCCAGTTCGGCCAGCGTGCCCGCCAGTTCGACGCCGGTGGAGCCGCCGCCCACGACCAAGAAATTCAGCCAGGCCTGACGCCGCGCCGGATCGTTTTCGCGCTCGGCGTGCTCGAAGGCCAGCAGCACGCGGCGGCGGATCAGGAAGGCATCGTCGAGTGTCTTCAGCGCCGGTGCGAAGGGCGCCCATTCGTCGTGGCCGAAATAGGCATGCGTCGATCCGGTCGCCACCACCAGCATGTCGTAATGCAGGGTGCCGTGCGCCAGCCGTACCTCGCGTGCCGACGTGTCCACGCCGATGACGTCGTCGAGCAGCACGGTGAGGTCCCGCTGGCGGCGCAGGATCTGTCGCAAGGGCGCAGCAATGGCCGGCGCCGCCAGGCTGGCGGTGGCCACCTGGTACAGCAGCGGCTGGAACAGGTGATGGTTGCGCCGGTCCACCAGCGTCATCCGCACCCGCGCGCCGGCCAGCCGCCGCGCCACGGCGAGCCCGCCAAAACCGCCGCCCAGGATCAGCACATGCGGCCAGTTCGCGTGGGTGTCCGGATCATCGGTCGGACGGTTTGGCATGGGGGCTCCTTCGGCGATGGCGGGTGCCAGTCGCTGCATCCTTGCAGCCCGGGTGTCGATGCGCGGTCGAATGCCGCGACACCTTCAGGTGCGCTGGCGATCGTGATCGATGCTAACGCGCGGGTTCGTCCGCGGCCTTGATCCAGGTCGCCACGGCGGCGGGATGTTCCAGATGGAGATGGTGGCCACCATCCATATGGCTGACGGCGATGTCCTCGACACAGTCGATGCGCGCCTGCATCAAGGCGGCCGGCAAGTAGGATGTCGACGGTCGCGCCAGCAGCAGCGCGGTGGGCGACGCAATGCCTTGCAGCAAGGCACGCACCTGCGATTCGGCCAACCGCGTGGCGCTGGGCTGGGTCAGGCGCGGATCGCTGCGCCAACGCCAGCCGCCGTCGACGTCGACGAGGCCGCGCGTGACGATCGGTCGCGCCAGGTCGCCGCGCAAACCGCTGGCGATGCTGCGAGCGTCGACCGCCTGTTCGACACTGCGGAACAGCCGCAGCGGCTTGCGTGTGGCCTGCGGCGCCAGCGCCTCGCGAAAGCGTTGCAGCGTACGCGTGCCATCGTCGCCAAGGGGTCCCAGCCCTTCGATCAACCACAACCGTTCGATCCGCGACGGCGCGGCTGTCGCCACCAGCGAGGCAATGCCGGCGCCCAGCGAATGCCCCAGCAGACTGTAGCGATCCAGCGCCAGCGCATCGGCGGCGGCCAGCACGGTGCGCACGTAATCCGCATAGTGATACTGCGCGCCCGCCGCCACATGGTCGGCGTGCCCGTGCCCGGGCAGATCCAGCGCGATCAGCTGGAACCGCGTGGCCAGCAGGGGCGCCAGCCGTGCATAACTGCCCGCGTTGTCGAGCCAGCCATGCAGGGCAAGCAGCGGCGGCAGCGTGTCGTCGCCCCAGACCTGCGCGGCCAGGGTCAGGTGCGGCAGCGCGATGCGCCGTTCGCGTGGTTCGATCACACCGCGCCGTCGCCGGTGCGGGATGCCGGCCAGCCGCGGAGATGGCGCTGCAACAACGCGGCCAGGCTGTCGATCTGCTCGGGGCTGTCGTTCAGGGCGGGGATGTAGCGCAGCGATTGGCCGCCGGCGGCGAGGAAGAAATCGCGGTTCTGCATCGCGATTTCCTCCAGTGTCTCCAGGCAATCCACCGCGAAACCGGGGCAGGCCACGTCGAGGCGCTTCACGCCGTCGGCTGCCAGTTGGCGCACGGTGGCGTCGGTGTAGGGATGCAGCCAGCGCTCTCGGCCCACGCGCGACTGGAAGCTCACCAGCAGTTCGCCTTCGCCCAGTTGCAGCCGCTGGCGCAGTAGCCGCGCCGTCGTCTGGCACTGGTCGGCGTAAGGATCGCCCAGCCGTACGTAGCGCTCCGGGATGCCGTGGAAGGACAGCAGCAGCTTGTCGCCGCGACCGTTCTCGGCCCACCAGCGCTCGATGCGTTGCGCCAGCGCCTCAATGTGAGCGTCGTCGTCGTGGTAATCGTTGATCAGGCGCAGCTCGGGCGGCCAGCGCATCGCCTTCATCGCGTCGGCCACGGCATCGATCACCGAGCCGGTGGACGTGGCCGAATATTGCGGATAGAGCGGCAATACCAGCAGCCGGCGTACACCTTCGCGATGCAACTGGGCGATGGTATCGGCCACGGCGGGCTCGCCGTAGCGCATCGCCAGTGCCACGCGCAGCGTGCCGGGCTGCTCACGCTCCAGCTTGGCCTGCAGTGCCGCCGCCAGCGCCTCGCTTTCGAAGCGCAGCGGCGAGCCGCGCTCGGTCCAGATCCGCGCGTAGGCATGCGCCGAACGCGCCGGCCGGATGCGCAGGATGACCCCGTGCAGAATCAGCCACCACAGCCAGCGCGGGTAATCGATCACCCGCGTGTCGCCGAGAAACTGCGCCAGATAGGGCCGCACCGCCTGTGCGGTGGGTGCGGTCGGCGTGCCCAGGTTGACCAGCAAAACGGCTGTCTGAACGGACTGAACGTCGGCTGTGTGGGAATGGCCGGTGGGGCCGGTATAGTAATTGGGTGGCATCGTGACGAGGGCGATGGCGTCGAAGACGATCAATCGCGCAGTCTGCCACAAGCGCCCATCCGGGCCGTGAGCACGCCTATCGTCGCCCCGCATCCCAACCCCACGTGGAGCTGAGCCAATGTTCAAGATCCCGCTGCATCGTCTGCTTGTGATCGGCGCTGCCCTGCTGCTGCCCGCCATGGCCGTGCACGCCGAAGATCCGCCGTTGGTCCGTGCCAACAATGCCGTGCGCGTCCTGGGCGAAATCATGCAGGCGCCGGACAAGGCGATCCCCAGCGATCTGCTGCGCGAAGCCAAGGCGATCGCGGTGATTCCGGACATGATCAAGGCCGGTTTCATCTTCGGCGGCCGCCGCGGCGAAGGGCTGATCTCGGTGAAGACCCGCGACGGCACCTGGTCCAACCCCAGCTTCATCACCATGACCGGCGGCAGCGTGGGCTTCCAGGCGGGCGTGTCGTCGACCGACGTGATCCTGGTGTTTCGCACCCAGCGCGGCGTCGATTCCATCGTCAACGGCAAGTTCACCCTGGGCGCCGATGCGTCGGCCGCCGCCGGCCCCGTCGGCCGCACCGCCAGCGCCGCCACCGATGGCCAGCTGAAGGCGGAAATCTATTCCTACTCGCGCACTCGCGGGCTGTTTGCCGGCGTGGCACTGGATGGTTCGGCGCTGCGCATCGATTATGATGCGAATGCTGCCATCTACGGCCCCGGCATCACGCCGCGGCGCATTTTCGAAGGTGGCGTGAGCAATATCCCCGCGCCGGTGGTCGATTTCCGCGACCGGCTGGAAGAGTACACTCAGCGATGAGCCGTCGGCGCTGCGGCGCGCTCCGGCACATCGCTGTCCGTCGCCGTTTTGAGGTCAAACCATGAGCATCACCCATCTCATCATCCTGCTGATCGTCGTTGTGCTGATCTTCGGCACCAAGAAGCTGCGCAACATCGGCTCGGACCTGGGCGGCGCCATGCGCGACTTCAAGAAGGGCCTGGAGGGTGACGACAAGCCCAAGGACGAGCAGCGCCTGCAGGCCGACCCGCCGGTCGCGAAACCTGCCGAGCAGAAGCAACCTGATTCCACCGAATCGAAGTAACCGCGCGCGGGCGCGGCGGGATACATCGCGATGATCGAGATCAGCTTCGGCAAGCTGGTGCTGCTGGCGCTGGTTGCATTGATCGTGCTCGGCCCGGAGAAGCTGCCCGGCGTGGCGCGCACCGCCGGTGCCTTGCTGCGGCGGGTACGCAGCGGCTGGGACAACGTGCGCGCCGAAGTGGAGCGGGAGTTCGAGATCGAGGAGATCAAGCGCACCGCGCGCGAGGCCGCGGCGCGCGCCGAAGCGCTGCAGAGCCAGTTGAATGACGGCGTGCAAAAGGTTCGCGAGCCGCTGGCCGGCGCGCTGGACGAAGCGGCCGCAATGGTGCGCCCCAAGGCCCCGGCGACCGGGGATGGCGCGGAAACGGGCACGGAAGCAGGCGATGATCCGTCCAGCCAGGTGCAGGCGGAACTGCCGCTGAGCGCGCCGGCGCCGGCCGAACCGAACAGGGATCACTCCGCATGACCACGCCTGACGATCCCGTCGACGACCTGCAGCAAGGCCTGTTTTCGCACCTGATCGAACTGCGCTCGCGCCTGCTCAAGGCGGTGGCGGCGGTGGTGGTGATCCTGCTGGTGCTGATCCCCTTCGCGAACCGCCTCTACACCGAGCTGGCCGCGCCGCTGGTGGCCCGGTTGCCGGAGGGGGCGCACCTGATCGCCACCGAAGTCGCCAGCCCGTTCGTGACGCCGCTGAAACTGGCTTTTTACGCGGCGCTGTTCATCGGCATGCCGATGATCCTGTACCAGCTGTGGGCGTTCGTCAGCCCGGGCCTGTACAAGCACGAGAAGCGCCTGGCGCGGCCGCTGTTGGTGGCGGCGATGGGGCTGTTCTATCTGGGCTGCGCCTTTGCCTATTTCCTGGTGCTGCCGGCCGCGTTCCGCTTTCTCACGGCGGTGACGCCGCAAGGCGTGGAGATGATGACCGACATCTCCCATTACCTCGATTTCGTGATGCTGATGTTCTTCGCGTTCGGGCTGTGCTTCGAGGTGCCGGTGGGGGTGGTGATCCTTGCCGCCGTCGGCGTGGTCGACGTGAAGCAGTTGCGCAGCGGCCGTCGCTATGCGGTGGTCGGCGCGTTCGCCATCTCCGCCTTCATCACGCCGCCGGACATCACCTCGATGATCATGCTGGCGATCCCGATGTGCCTGCTGTACGAGCTGGGCGTGCTGGCGGTGGGTTGGCTGGTGAAGCCGCGCGAGGCGGCGTCGCCCGACGCGTGAATTTCACCGCGCCGACTTGACCGCCGCACGGTTGAGCGACATGCCCTTGAGCACGTTCAGCGCCTGCGACAGCGCGAAATCCTGCGTGGCCAGCTTGGCCTCCTCGTCGGCGCTGTCGCCATGGGAGGTCACCGCTTTTTCGTTGGCCAGGTGGTGAGGCAGGTCGGATTCGAAGTTCACCGGGCCGGTGGCGCGATCGGCTTTGCGCACCGCCAGGTCGGCCAGCACGATGTCGGGCGTGATGCCCTTGGCCTGGATCGAGGTGCCGTTGGGCGTGTAGTAGCGCGCGGTGGTGATCTTCACCGCGTGGTCGGCGTCCAGCGGCAGCACGGTTTGCACCACGCCCTTGCCGAAGGTGCGCTGGCCGATGATCAGCGCGCGGTGGTTGTCCTTCAATGCGCCGGAAACGATCTCCGCGGCCGAGGCGGTGCCGTTGTTGACCAGCACCACCAATGGCGCGCCGTCGAGCAGGTCGCCCGGGTGCGCGGCGAAGCGCAGGTTGGCGTCGGGCAGGCGGCCGCGGGTGGTGACGATCACGCCCGAATCGAGCAGGTCGTCGCTGACCGAGACGGCGGCGGTCAGCAGGCCGCCGGGGTTGTTGCGCAGGTCCAGCACCGCGCCCTTCAGCGGGCCGGTTTTCTGCAGCAGTTCGGGTAGCTTCTTTTCCAGGTCGGCGGCGGTGTCGCTCTGGAACTGGGTCAGCCGGATATAGGCATAACCCGGCTCCAGCTGGCGCGTCTTGACGCTGGCGATGGAGATGTTCTCGCGCACCAGGTCCAGGTCGATCGGCTTGTCGCTGTTGGCGTGCACGATGGTCAGGCTGATCTTGCTGCCGGGGTCGCCACGCAGCTGCTTGAACATCTCATCGACATTCTGCGGGTCGATGGTGGTGCCGTTGATCTTCACGATGTCGTCGCCCGGCTGGATGCCGGCGCGCGCGGCGGGCGTGTCGTCGATCGGGGTGACGATGTGCAGGCCGCCGTCGGTCTGCAGCACCTCGATGCCGAGCCCGCTGTACTGGCCGGTGGTGTCCTCGCTGAGCTGTTGCAGGCCTTCCTTGTCGAGGTAGGCGCTGTGCGGATCGAGCTGGCTGAGCATGCCGCTGATCGCCGCATTCATCAGCGTCTTGTTGTCGACCTTCTCCACGTAGGCCTGGCGCACCACCTCGTACACGCGGCTGAAGCGCCGCACGTCGTCCAGGTCGATCGCATCCTCATTCGGCCCGGAGGCGGAGCTGGCGGTGGCCGGCAGGTCGATCGGGGCGGCGGCGCTGCGGGCGGCCGCCGGTGCCGCTGTCTGCGCCAGCAGCGGTGCGGCGAGCAGCAGGCCGGCCAGGCCGGCGAGGGATCCGCGAAGGAAAACACGCATGACGCAAGACTCCAGGAAAACGGGGTGCGTCGCCGGGGACGCGGTTCGGGCCAGCCTGCGGCGCCACGCCTTCGGCGTCAACGGTGCTTGCTCAGCCAACTGCGCGGATCGACCGGTTGGCTGTTGTGCCGCAGCTCGAAATACACGCCGGTGTTGACGCCGGTGGGTGCGCTGGCGGTGCCGATGGCCTGGCCCGCTTCGATCGCGTCGCCCACGCCGTGCAGCAGGGTTTCGTTGTTGCCGTACATGCTCATCCAGCCGTCACCGTGGTTGAGGATCAACAGCATGCCGTAACCGCGCAGAAAGCCCGCGTAGATCACCCGGCCACGCGCCACGGCGTGAATCTCGCTGCCGCCGCTGGCGCGAATCAATACGCCGTTGCCGTAGCTGCGCACGTCGCCGGCCGCCGGCCACGGCAGGTTGCCGCGGATATTGGCGCCGGCATTGCCCACTTCCACCGGCGGCGCCTTGTGGCCGGCCCGTTTCTGTTTCGCCGCCTCGCGCGCCGCCGCCTGGCGGGCCTTGCGGGCCGCTTCGTCGATGGCTTTCTGCAGCTTGTCGACCAATGCGTTCAAGGCCTGCGCGTTCTCTTTCAGCGCAGCCAGCCGCTGTGCCTGGTCCTGGTAGGTGGCATCGGCCTCGCGGGCGAGTTTTTGCTGCGCGGCGCGCTGCTTTTTCAGTGCTTGCGCCTGTTCCTCGCGCTTTTCGCGTACCGCCTGCAAGGCCTGCTGCTCGGCGGTGATGGTGGTTTCGACCTCCTGCAGGCGGGCCAGGTCGGTCATCAGCAGGCGCACGCGCTCGACCCGGTCACGCTGGAAATAGGTCGAGTAGACCAGCGCCCGCGAGATCCGGCCCACATCCTCGTCGCCCAGCAGCAGGCGCAGGTCGGAGCCCCGGCCCAGGGTGTAGGTGGCGCGCAGCAGCGCGGCGATGGCGGCGCGTTGCCCCGACAGTTTTTCCTGCAGCGCGCTGCGTTGTTGCTGCAGGTCGTCGAGCTGTTGCTGCTTGGCCGCCTGCTCGGCCTCGGTCTGGCGCAGGGCGCGGGCGGCGACGGCCAGCGCCGTGGCCTGCTTGGCGAGTTCCGCATTGAGCTGCTCGCGCCGCGCGGCGGTCTCCGATTGCTGCTTGGCCAGGGCCTGCATCTTGTTGTGCACGTCGGCCAGCTTCTTGCGGGCGGCGGCCTGCTCCGTGCTGCTCTGCGGGCTGGCGACGAGCGCGGGGGCTGCGCCGAACAGCACCGCGGCGATTACCAGGCAGGCGGGCAGGCGAAGGAAACGGGCGGGACTGGGCATCGCATGATTATCACCGAGCCGGCCGGTGGGAGCGAGCGGCCATGGCGTGCCGATTGTCACGCAGGTTGGTTAAGCTTCCTGTCTGTCGAGATGTTCATGGCGCGGCGCCCGACGCTGGCCGATGGATCGACACAACTCAATCGATGCATGTTCAAGGAGAGCACTATGCGCATGGGCCTGGCTGCCAACCAACGCCACCACGGTCACGACGATGCGGCGTTGTTTCGCTGGCTGCGTGCCTGCGAGCCGGGTATCCGCGAGCTGGAACTGGGCCTGCATGCGGTGGGCCGAACCTGCGACGCCATCGTCCGCGCCGGCTGGCTCAACAACTATCCGGCGTTGCGCCGCTATCCCTACGGCCGCGATGGCGGCTTGATGAAGCTGGTGGCGGAGGTCGTCGGCCTACAGGAATCGGAGCGCGCGCTGGATGGTGCGATCTACCTGATCGATCCGGTCGACCCGTCCTCGATCTTCCCCGAGGCGATCGCGTTGAAGCGCCAGTGCGTGATCCACCAGAAGCCGTTCATTTCGACGGTGGCGTCGGCGCGCGACTGGGTGGAGATCGAGCGCATCCACGCCGGTTTCGCGCCGGACCCCGGCGCCAGCGACCTGCATGCGCTGGAGACGCATACGCTTGCGCTGATCGCCCATGATGCGATGAAGCCGCAGATGCTGGCCTTCGCCGCCGAACACTTCGACCTGCTGTCACGCTTCGCCGCCCGCGTGGCCACCGGCACCACCGGCCAGCGGCTCAACGAACTGGCCTGGAGCCGCGGCTGGCCGCAGGACGAGCTGTGGGTACAGCGCTACCAGAGCGGCCCGATGGGTGGTGACGCGCAGATCGCCGACCTGGTGCTGGAACGCCGCTGCCAGCGCGCGATCTTCTTCGAGGACCCGCACGTGGCGCGCCAGCACGAGGCTGATATCCAGTTGCTGGAGCGTGCGGTGACCACGGTGACCGACGCCACCGTCTGCATGACCTCGCCAAAGGTGGCCGCGCGCTGGGCCGAAGCAGTGGCGCTGCGCAAAGCAGCCGTCTAGACGGCCGTTTCACCAAAACCCGGCACGAACGATACGCGCTGGGTTTGGCACGACTCAGTTCGAGCCGCTCACCTGAGCGAAGGGTTGCCGCCGAAGCGGGCCTCGGCGAGGCCGCGCACGCCCGCGGGAGCAGGTGTGGCGAACAGCGCGCCGTTGCGCGGTTCATCGCGCACCGTAGCGGCGGACAGGCCGTCGCGGGCGCTGGTGATGTACAGCGTGTCCAGCGCCGCGCCACCCAGTGCCGGCCGCGTCGGCTGTCGTGCGGGCAGCGGCACGATGGTGTCTTCGCGGCCATCGGCGCGGTAACGCACCACGCGCGACATGCCCCATTGCGCATTCCACAAACCACCCTCGGCGTCCACCGTGGAACCGTCGGGATCGCCTTCAATGCCGGCCAGGTCGACGAAGGTGCGCGGGGCGCCCAGGCTGCCATCGGCCGCGTAATCGCAGCACTGGATGCGCTGGGTGGGCGAATCGCAGAAATACATCGTGGTGCCGTCGGAGCTGAAGGCCAGACTGTTGCTGATCGCCACCGACGGCAGCGGCAGGCGTTCCAGCGACAGGTCGGTGTTCAGCCGGTAGAAGCCGCCGATGGCCTGTTTCGGCGCATCGCCTTCGGGTTCGTGCATGGTGCCGAAGACGAACCGGCCCTGGCGGTCGCAGACGGCGTCGTTGAGGCGGGTGGGCAGATCGGCTTCCACCGCGGCGATGGGTTGCAGTTCGCCGCTGTCGAGGTTGAAAAACGCCAGCCGCGAGGCAAGTCCCAACAGCAGCCAGCCATCGGCCTCGCACAGCGCGAATGAAGCCAGCCGCTCAGGCATCGCCCATTGGCGCGTGGCCCCGTCATGCGGCGTGTAGCGCCACAGCGTCGAGGCGAGGATGTCGGTCCAGTACAGCGCCTGCGTGCGCGGGCACCACTGCACGCCCTCACCCAGCCGGTTGGCCGCCTCGACGACGGGTTGTGCCGCGTTGCTCATGTCCAGCCTCCGTCGATGATCAGATCCTTGGCGGTCAGCATACGGCTGTCGTCGGCCGCCAGGAACAGCGCGCCGCGGGCCAGGTCTTCGGCCATCACATGGCCGGGCAGGCATTGATTGCGGGCGATGTCGGCTTCGCCCTCGGCGTCCAGCCACAACCGCTGCTGCTTCTCGGTGATCACCCAGCCGGGCACCAGGCAGTTGATGCGGATGTGGTGCTGGCCCAGTTCGCGGGCCAGCCCCGCCACCAGGCCGTGAATGGCGGCTTTGGCCATCGTGTACATCGGATAGCCCGCGTTCTTGATCATCCAGCCGGTGGAGCCCAGGCAGATCACCGAGCCGCCGCCCAGCGATTTCATGTCCTCGACCACCGCCTGCGTGGCGAAATACTGGTGGCGCAGATTCACCGCCACGCTGCGCTCGAAGTCGGCGGCGGTGGTGGCGGCGAAATCGTGCCGCACGTCGTTGGCGGCGTTATTGATCAGCACCGCGATCGGGCCGATGTGCGCGCGCGCCTGGTCGATCGCGCCCTTCAGCGCATCCAGGTCGGTGAGGTCGCAGGCGATGAACAGCGGCGTGTGATTCACCTCGCCCAAGTCATCGAGCAGCGATTGCGCTGACGCGGTATCAAGGTCGAGAAACGCCACCCGCGCACCCTGACGCGCGAAGTGCTGGACGAAAGCGGCGCCGATGCCGCTGGCGCCGCCCGTGATCAATACCGCGCGGTTGGCGAGGCTGGGATAAGTGGCATACGCGGGTTTCATCCGGGTCACCATTCCGCCACGCTGTTATCCGCGTGGCGCCAGATCGGGTTGCGCCAACGATGGCCGACGGCGGCGCGTTCGGCGACGTATTCCTCGTTCACCGTGATACCCAGGCCGGGGCCGCCGGGGATGGTGACGAAGCCGTTTTCATAGGCGAAAACGCTGCGGTCGCTGATGTAGTCGAGCAGGTCGTTGCCGGCGTTGTAGTGGATGCCCAGGCTCTGCTCCTGGATGAACGCGTTGTGGCACACCGCGTCGATCTGCAGGTTGGCCGCCAGCGCGATCGGACCCAGCGGGCAATGCAGCGCCAGCGCCACGTCGTAGGCTTCGGCCATCGCGGCGATCTTGCAGGTTTCGGTGATGCCGCCGGCATGCGACGGGTCGGGCTGGATGATGTCCACGCCGCCGCGCTGCAATACGCGCTTGAAGTCGTAGCGCGAGTACAGCCGTTCGCCCAGCGCGATCGGCGCGGGCGAAATTGCGGCCAGTTCGGGGATCGCCTCCAGATGGTCGGACAGCACCGGCTCCTCGATGAACATCAGCTTGTACGGCGCCAGTTCGCGCATCAGCACCTTGGCCATTGGCTTGTGCACGCGGCCGTGGAAATCGAGCCCAAGGCCCACGTTCGGCCCCACCGCCTCACGCACCGCCTGCACGTTGGCCAGCACGTGCTCGACCTTGTCGTGCGTGTCGACATACTGCATTTCCTCGGTGGCATTCATCTTCACCGCGGTGAAGCCGCGCCCCACCGCCTCGCTGGCGGCCCTGGCCGTATCGGCCGGGCGATCGCCGCCGATCCACGAATACACGCGGATGCGGTCGCGCACCGGGCCGCCCAGCAGCGCATGCACCGGCACGTCCAGATCCTTGCCCTTGATGTCCCACAGCGCCTGGTCGATGCCGGCGATGGCACTCATCAGGATCGGGCCGCCGCGATAGAAGCCGCCGCGATACATCACGTTCCACAGATCCTCGATGTGGCGCGGGTCCTTGCCGATCAGGTAATCGGAAAGCTCATCCACGGCGGCTGCCACGGTATGCGCGCGGCCTTCCACCACCGGCTCGCCCCAGCCGCAGATGCCCGCATCGGTGTCGATGCGCAGGAACAACCAGCGCGGCGGCACCAGGAAGGTGGTGAGCTTGGTGATCTTCATGCGCGTTCTCCCCGCGGCAGCGCAGCCCACGCTCGCGCAAACGCCTGCGCGCGGCGGCCCACGTCGGCCACGTCGCGGCCGGGCGCGTACAGCGCCGAGCCGATGCCGAAACCGTTGGCGCCCGCGTCGACGTAGGGTTGCATGTTGTCGGGCGTGATGCCGCCCACCGGCAGCAGCGCCAGATCGCGCGGCAAGACCGCACGCCACGCTTTCACCACGGCCGGGCTGACCTGTTCGGCCGGGAAGATCTTCAGCGCATCGGCGCCGGCGGCCAGCGCGGCGAACGCCTCGGTGGGCGTGGCCACGCCGGGTGTACAGACCATGCCGGCGCGCTTGGCGGCGGCGATCACCTGCGTGTCCGCGTGCGGCATCACGATCAGCTTGCCGCCGGCGGCGGCGATGTCGTCGACCTGCGCCGGCGTCATCACCGTGCCGGCGCCGATCAGGCAGCGCTCGCCCAGCCGTTCATGCAGCAAGCGGATGCTTTCCAGCGGGTCGGGCGAATTCAGCGGCACTTCCAGCATGCGGAAGCCGGCGTCGGCAATCACTTCGCCGATGGCGACGGCCTCACGTGGGGTGAGGCCGCGCAGGATGGCGATGAGCGGTAACGGGTCGAGCCAGGAACGGATCATCCGGGGAGCTCCATGGGGACGGGAGGTGTGCGATCGACGGCCAGGCCGGCGACGCGGGCGATGCGCCACAGGCCGCGCGCGGTAGCGTCGGCGATCCAGGTGGGGTCGGGCAGGTCGAACAAGGCGGCGGCGCGGCGGTAGCGCAGGCACAACGCTTCATCGCCGATCAATACCGGGATCTCGCCGCGATCGAGCCAGCCGGCGGCGAGCGCGGCGCGCCACTCTTCGCCAATCAGCAGGCCGGACAGATAGTCGGGCACGGCGGCGGCATCCAGCTTTCCTTCGAGCACCAGCGTGCGCGCGGAAAACAGCCGCGTCAGCACGCCGGCCGAGCCGCTGGCGCGGGCGGCGCGCACGCCGCCATCGAAGCTTTCGTGGTGGCGTGCTGCGGCGCGTGCATCGGGCAGGCCGGTGCCAAGGATCGAGTGCGTGCGCAGCAAGCCGTACAACTCGCCGGTCATCATCGTGGTGAAACCGGTGATGCGGCGCCGGTGCAACTGCACCCATTTGCTGTGCGTGCCGGGCAACACCAGCGGCGTGCCTTCGGCGAGGCGTGGCTGCGCATCCAGCACGCCGATCAGTTGGGTTTCCTCGCCCCGCATCACATTGGGGCCCACGCCGTCGCGCACGCCCGGAATGATGTGGATGCGGCGTCCGTCGGCGGCCGCTACCGTTACCAGATGGGCAGCCAACGCGTGCACGTCGGCGGGCGTGTCGACATAGGGCGCTTCGTGCCAGCCCTGCTGGCTGCCGATCATGCCGGCGGCCAGCACCGGGCATGACGGCCAGCCTTCGCAGATCGATGACAGCGCAGCCTCGAACCCGCCTTCCGGCAACTGGCGGATCCCCCAGGCGCGGTGGCGGGTTTCGTGCACGCCGCCTTCGCCGTCGAACAGCATCGCGCGCAGGCTGGTGGTGCCCCAGTCGAGGCCGATCAGCCAGCCCATGGTTTCAACCTTTCTCCACATGGCGGCGCGTCTTGTTCGTGGGGGCGCTGGAGTCGGCGATCATGCGTTGCATGGCGCGCCGGGCGGCTTCGGGTTGCCGGCGACGCACCGCGTCGAGCACCTTGCGATGGTGGGGCAATGAATATTTGAAATTTTTCACGGTGCGCGCGGACAGCACGAAGAACGTGCCCAGCGCGGTTTCGATCACCGAGAACAGCGAAATCATCAGCTCGTTGTTGGTGGCGCTGAGCAGCGCCTCGTGGAAATCGAGATCGGCCTCGGCCCAGGCGTCCAGCGTCTGTGCGGCATCCATCGCGGCGTAGGCGGCTTCGAGTCGTTTGAGTTGTTCCTCGCTGCCGCGCCGCGCGGCGGCGGCAGCGGCGCTGGGTTCGATGATCTCGCGCATCTCCGCCAGCTTCTGCACGAAATCCTCGGTGGGCATCAGCGCGCAACGCCACGCCAGCACGTCGGCGTCCAGCTGATGCCAGTAGCGCGGGTCGCGCACGCGGGTGCCGACCTTGGTGCGCGACTCCACCAGCCCCTTGGCCGACAACACCTTCATCGCCTCGCGCAGTGCGGTGCGGCTCACGTTCATCTGTTCGGCCAGCAGTTCCTCGCGCGGCAGCACATCGCCGGGGCGCAACTCGCCACCCACGATGCGCCGCCCAAGCTCGTGCATGACGTGGCCGTGCAGGTTTCGGGGAGATGTCGACCTGATCATGGTCGCAGGCCTGCCGCACCGGCATCGATGGGTGGCCGGACGAGCGGGCGTCCAGCCACTCGCTGCCGGTCGCCTTGCTGAGAGCGGGGTGCAGTCGTCATAGTAAGTACGATGATCGGAAGGGGCGCTGGCAAGGGTGTGCGGAAGGCCGGATGGCGTTGGGTATCGGCCCGGCGGATAGTTCAATTAGTCATACAATATTATCACACGGGCCGGCCGCGCATGGTGCTGTGCCCTTCAACGAGGCCGGACATGAAGCGAGCGAATCGGATCAGGCGGTGGTTGGGTTGGGCGGTGGTCGCGCTGCCATTGACCGCGGTGGCCAGCACGGCCACCAGCGTCACCCGTGGCGATTTCGGCACCATGCCCGACGGCCGCAAGGTGGGCGAGGTCACGCTGGACAACGGTCATGGCCTGGTGGCGCAGGTGATCACGCTGGGTGCCGCGGTGCGCTCGCTCAGCGCGCCCGATCGCGACGGCAAGCCGGTCAATATCGTGCTGGGCTCGATCGACCTGGCGGAGTACCTGGCCAGGCCGCAGTGCTTCGGCGCCACGGTGGGGCGCTATGCCAACCGCATCGCCAAGGGCCGCTTCACGCTGGACGGCCACACCTACCAACTGCCGCTCACTGACGGCGTCAATTCGCTGCACAGTGGCCCGATCGGTTTCGACAAGGTGTTGTGGACGGTGGTCGATACCACGCACGACGCCAACGGCGCCAGCGTCACCCTGCGCTATGTCAGCCCCGATGGCGACATGGGTTTTCCGGGCAAGCTGACCGCCACCGCCGTCTACACGCTGGGCGCGGACAACCGGCTGACGATCGACTATACCGCCACTACCGACAAGCCCACGATCGTCAACATCACCAACCACATCTACTGGAACCTGGCGGGCGAGGCGTCGGGCAACGTGCTGGACCAGCGCCTGACGATCCCCGCGGATACGTATCTGCCGGTCGATGCGGGGGCGATCCCCACCGGCAAGTTCGCCGACGTCACCAGCACCGCTTTCGATTTCCGCCAAGGCAAGCCGATCGGCCAGGACATCCATCGCAACGGCGAGCCGCAGTTGCTGATTGCCCATGGCTACGACCACAACTGGGTGATCAGCCGCCATCCCGACAACAAAATGCGGCTGATGGCGCGGGCGGAAGATCCCGCTTCCGGCCGCGTGCTGACCCTGCATTCCAACCAGCCGGGCCTGCAGTTCTATTCCGCCAATCATCTGAACGGCACCTCGATCGGCACCAGCGGGACGCACTACCAGCACAACGCCGGGTTCGCGCTGGAGCCGGAGCTGTTTCCCGACACGCCGAACCAGCCGGCGTTCGGCTCGGCGCGCCTGATGCCCGGCCAGACCTACCGCAACCACATCGTGTATGCGTTCTCCACCACGGATGCCGTCGCGCCGTCGCCCTGAGGCCGGCCACGGCTGGCCGAGCCGTGGCGCATCGCCCACAATGGTCGGCATGTCGACCATCATTGTTCCGCCATGTGTCTGATCGCTTTCGCCTGGGATGCCCATCCACGCTGGCGCCTGCTGCTGGCAGGCAATCGCGACGAAATGCACGCACGCCCCAGCGCCGCGCTGGCGCGCTGGGACGACCTGCCGATCATCGGCGGGCGCGACCTGCAGGCTGGTGGCACCTGGCTGGGCGTCACCGATGCGGGACGCTGCTGCGTGGTCACCAATGTGCGCGATCCCAGCGATCCGCAATTGGGTGTGTCGCGCGGCATGCTGGCCACCGACTATCTGGCCGGTGCCGCCGATGCCGCCACCCACGCCACCCAATTGCTGGCATCGGCGGCCACGTTCCGGCCATTCAATCTGCTCACCTTCGACGGCCGTGACGGCTTCTACCTGGGCAACCGGCCGCAGCCGCGGGCGCAGGCGATCACGCCGGGCGTGCACGGCTTGTCCAACGCCGATTTCAATACGCCGTGGCCCAAGACGCGCAACTTGATGCAGCGCTTGCAGCAGTGGATCGACGAGGGCGGCGATGACGGTTTCGAGCCGCTGTTCGAGGCGCTGGCCGACGAACAGCCCGCCGCCGATGCGGAACTGCCGCAGACCGGCGTGGGGCTTGAGCGCGAGCGGCTGCTTTCGGCCGCCTTCATCCGCGGCGAACACTACGGCACGCGCGCCAGCACGGTGGTGGCGATCGACCGCCACGGTGCGGGCGTGATCGTCGAACGTCGCTACGGACCGAATGGCCGTATGGACGGCCAATCGTCGATACCCATCGGCGGCGCGGGCTAGCGATCGGCTGCGCCGCGTTGCGGCGACCGACTACGAAGGGTCAGGTCATGGGCCGCTACTCCGCAACCGGGCGTGCCCATCACGCTGCGGTGACGATCACGATGCGGAACACACATGCGCAAGCGATGGCGGTGGCTGGGCGTACCCGGTTTCCTGGCGGCCACGATGGCGGGGGCGACCTGTCCCCAGTGGCCTGCGGCGCAGGCCCGGCAGGAACTCGGCGCGCTGCATGACCGGCTGGATGGCTGGAACCACGCCTATCGCGTGACCGGCCAGTCGCCGGTCGATGACGCGGTGTACGACCAGGCGCTGCAGCGGTTCGACCGCTGGCGCGCCTGCTTTCCCCAGCAGGCACCCCCACCCCTCGCGCATCTCGCTGACGCGAGCGGTGCGGTCACCGCGCCAGTGGCGCAGACGGGGCTGGCGAAGTTGCCCGATGCCGCCGCGGTGGCAACGTGGATGCGGTCGCACGGCAGCGATCTGTGGGTGCAGCCCAAGGCCGACGGGGTGGCGGTGACCTTGCTATATCGCGATGGCGAACTGCGCCAGGCGACCAGCCGCGGCGATGGCCTGCATGGATCGAACTGGACCGCCAAGGCGTTGCGGATCGCTGCGATCCCGCGCCACCTGCCCAACGCGCCGTCGCGGGTGGTATTGCAGGGTGAGCTCTACTGGCGCCTGTCCAGCCATGTGCAGGCGCGCGATGGTGGCGTCAACGCACGTTCGGCGGTGGCTGGCGCCATGGCGCGCGACACGCTGGACGCGGCGACCGCGGCACACATCGGCTTGTTCGTGTGGGACTGGCCCAGCGGCCCGGCCGACATGCCCTCGCGGTTGGCCGGTTTGCGCGCGATGGGCCTGACCGACAGCGCGGATTACACCCAGCCGGTGGGCACACTTGCCGATGTTGAGCGTTGGCGTCGGCGGTGGTACCGGCAGCCGATGCCGTTTGCCGCCGATGGCACCGTGCTGCGCCAGAGCCGGCGGCCGGGAGCCTCGACCTGGCGGGCCGAGCCGCCGGAATGGGCCGTGGCGTGGAAATATCCTGCCGCCCAGGCGCTGGCCGAAGTGCGTGCGGTGACCTTCACCGTCGGTCGCAGCGGCCGCATCACGCCCGTGCTGGAACTGGAGCCGGTGCAATTGGACGATCACCGCGTGCAACGCGTCAGCGTGGGTTCGCTGCGACGCTGGCAGCAGCTGGATATTCGTCCGGGTGATCAGGTGGAAGTGGCGCTGGCCGGGCTGACCATCCCGCGCCTGCAATCGGTGGCGTGGCGGGCGCAGCAACGCCCGCCGGTGACGCCGCCCGATCCGGCGCAGCACGATACCCTCAGTTGCTGGCGATGGGCGCCAGGCTGCGAGCGGCAGTTCCTGGCGCGGCTGGTCTGGCTGGGCGGCAAATCCGGATTGCAGCTGGATGGCCTGGGTCCCGATACGTGGCAAGCCCTGATCGACGCCGGACTGGTGCACGGGCTGCTCGACTGGATGGATCTCACGGCCGCGCAGTTGGCGGCGGTGCCCGGCGTCGGCGATGCGCGTGCGGAGGCACTGCTGCACGCGTTCGCCGCCGCCCGTGCGCGTCCTTTCAAACGTTGGCTGCACGCGCTGGGCATGCCTGCCAGCGGCACCATCGCACTGACTGATTGGCACACCCTGGCGGCGCGCAACGATGATCAGTGGCAAGCCAGCGGAGGCATCGGGCCGGGGCGGGCGCAGCACCTGCTGGCGTTCTTCCGGCATGCCGACGTGCGTGCTTTGGCAGCGCACCTCCATGCCCTGGGCGTGATCGGGTTTTGAAGAAAGCCGCCGCGTCGCTGCGGGCGGTCAGGCCTTGATCTCGCCATCGCGATAGAACCAGCGATCGTTTACCCGCACGAAGCGGCTGGTTTCGTGCTGGCGTTGCGCGCGACCTCCACCGAGCCGGTAGCGGGCCACGAACTCGACGGTGGCGTGATCGCTGTCGATGACGTGATGCTGGCGGATATCCAGCCCCAGCCAGGTCGGCGCCGGTTGCTGCGCGGCCAATCGCAGCGACGCCGGCCGCGTATCGGCATGCCAGCTGGCCAGCAGGTAATCCTCACGCAACAGCACATACGCGCTGTAGCGCGAGCGCATCAACTGCTCGGCCGACTCAGCCGGCTTGCCGTCGTGCAGCGGGCCACAGCAAGCGGCGTAGCCGGCGTCGTTGCCGCACGGGCACGGCGTCATGGTGTCGATGGATTTCATGCCGCACTTGTACCCGGTTTGGCGGCATTGTGCAGGTCGCGCTCAGGCGGGACGCCCACGCAGCACGCGCGCCGGCAACATCATCAGCGCACCGAGGAAGGCAAACACCGCCGTCACTGTAATGCCCACCAACCGCAGCGGCAGCAACAGCAACCACACGATCGGGTACAGCACCAGCGCCAGCAGCGCCAGCGGCCAGCAGAACACCAGCAGCAACAACCAAAGCAGGAAACCGGCCATGTCGTGTGCCTCGCGGATCGGAGAATGCGGTCACTCTAGCGCAGGGCCGTCGTGCGGCGTAGATGACTTTCGGTACCTCCGGGTTGCGGGAGCGCGAGATCAAGAGCGACCTAACCCGGCCCTCCCCTGCGAGCAGGGGAGGCAGCAAGGCGCGCGCCGTTCAGGCGGTGCGCTCAATCACCCGCCGGAACGGAGGCAGTGCCTTCAGCATGCCGCTGCCGTAGCGCTTGGTGACCACGCGTCGATCCAGCAGCACGATGCGGCCCTGGTCGGTTTCGGCGCGGATCAGGCGGCCGCAATATTGGGTGAGCAGGCGCGTGGCCTCGGGGATGCTGACTTCGATGAACGGGTTGCGGCCGCGTGATTCCAGCCACTCGGCGTAGGTGGCGCCCACCGGATCGGTGGGTACGGCGAACGGCAGCTGGGTGATCACTACCGTCTCGCACAGCTTGCCGGGCAGGTCCAGACCTTCGCCGAAGGAGGCCAGCCCGAACAGCGTGCTGCCCTTGCCGGCTTCGATGTCGGCGCAGTGCTCGGCGACCAGTTGCGACTTGCCCAGCGAGCCTTGGGCGCGCACCTTGCGCACCATCGCGATGGGCAGTTTTTGCAACACGCGGTCCAGTTTCACCCGCGAAGTGAACAGCACCAGATTGCCCGCATCCCAGTCCAGATGCTCGGCCAGCCATTCACTGATTTCCTCGGCGTGCGCCTCGCGTGCGTCGGGCAGTGTGCGCATCATCGGCACTTCCAGCCGTGCCTGCGCGGCGAGGTCGAATGGCGAAGGCAAACTCAAGGTCACCGCATCGCCGGGCAGCCCCACCGCGTCGGCGAAGCCACGAAAGTTGCCGCCCGCGCTCAACGTGGCCGAGGTCAGCACCACGCCGCTGGCGTTGCCCCACAGCACGCTGCGCAGCAGGCCACCGGCGGAGACGGCCGAGGCGTGGCAGACCAGTTGCTGATCGCCGCCCAGGGTGACCCAGCGCGCCATCGGTGGGGCGTTGTCGGGGTCCTCCGCCGCCCATGCGCGCCAGCAGCGGGCCTGTTTGTCGATCCGCTCCAGCGCGATGCCCAGTTCGCGCGACAGCGCCTCCTGGGTGGGGCCGCCGTCGGTCATTTCCACCACCGCGCGGCGCACGGCGGCCAGCCAGCGCTGCACCTCGTTGGTGTATGCGCTGAGCACTTGCGCGTGCGCCACCCAGGCCTCCGGCAACTGGCCCAGCGAGCCGCGGTACATCGGCTCGGTCTCGGATGGATCGGGCAGCCAGCCGAGGTGGATTTCCTTCTCCAGTTCCTCCAGCGTATTGCTGAGTTCCTGCAGTTTCTCGTCGCCCTTGTCCAGGCTGAGCTTGCCCAGGGTTTCCTTGTCGGTCAGTGAATAGGCCGCGTGCACCTGCCGGCCAAGCCGGCTCAGCTGGCGCACGGTGACGTTCATGTACACCTCGGCGGCGCCTCGATCGATCGCCTTGCCCGGCACGTGGTGGCCTTCGTCGAAGATGTACAGCGTCTCGTCCGGTCGCGGCAGGATCACGCCGCCCCAGGCTGGCTCGCCGTTGCTGGCGCTCTCGCCCGGCATGGTCAGGTCGGCCAGCACCAGATCCTGGTTGGCCACGATGATCTCGGCGTCTTCCACCGCGCGCCGCGCGGTGAAGAACGGGCAGTTCATGAAGTGCGCGCATTTGCGGTTGGTGCAGCCGCCGGCGCTGGTGGTGAGCATCGGGCGCAGCAGGTCGCTGACCGGCTCCGGCGCGCTGTCCATGTCGCCATTCCACTCGTGGCTCTCGAACGCGGCGCCGAGTTTGACCAGTGCCTGCTTGTCGCGTGGCTGCGGCGGCTTGGTCCACAGCACCAGGTCGGCATCGAAGCCGGCCAGGCCCATCTGCGCGGTGTCGTTGATGCTGTTGGCGGCCAGTGCCAGGTTGCGCGGACACAGATAGCGGCCGCGACCCTTGGCCAGCGCCACTTTCGCCTCGATGCCGTTGAGCTGCAGGTACAGCGGGATGTCGCGTTGTACCAGTTGCTCCTGCAGCGCCACGGTGGCGGTGGCGATCAACAGTTTCTTTTTCTGGAAGCGCGCCACTTCCACCCCGGCAATCAGGTACGCCATCGACTTGCCGGTGCCGGTGGGCGCCTCGATCACCGCCACGCCGCCTGCCTGGCCGAACGCCTTGGCCACCTCGGCGATCATCCGGCCCTGCGAGGCGCGCGCGCGGAAACCCGGCAGGCCGTCTTTCAGGCGTGCATAGGCGGCGCGGATGGCATCTTTGGTGGTGTCGGCAAGCATGCGTGGGTAAACCTGTGACGCTGGAAGGGCATCGCCGCGGCCGATGATGGCAGGCGCGGATGATGCCGCGGGCACCGGCCGTGCGCGCGGTGCGAGCAGCACAGTTTATATCGGTATTGCGCCGACGCCCGCTTGCGGGCACGCTCATGCGACGCGCAAGGGAGCGATGCGCGACAATAAGCCGTCGGCGGCCAACAGGCGTTGGCGGGCCGCGATTGGGGAACCTCAGAATGATGCAGGCGGGTGCTGTGCGATCGACGCCGTCAGAAGGCTCTTTGCAGCTGATATGGCTGGCGCGCCTCGCCGCTGCGCACACGCCCGACGAAGTCGGCGTGACGATTGCTTCACTGGCGCAGGCCCAGCCCGGTTGCGAGAAGGCGTTCGTGGTGTGGGGGCTCGGTGATCCCTCCAACCATTACAGCGCGCCGCCATGCTGGGTCGATTCTTCCGACTGGCCGTGGTTGCAGGATGCCGCGCGCTCCAGTTCGGCGTGCCCGCATCCGGAACAGAACCGCGTGGCCCTGCGCATCTGCCAGCGGCCCGAGCCGGTGCTGCTGGTACTGACGATCGCGCAAGGTCAGGACGGCACCGCGCTCCTCGATGGCCTGGCGGCGCCGCTGCAATTGGCCGGTCAGCACCTGCGCCGGGCGCTGGAATGGTTCGAACTGCAGGATTCCCACCGTCAACTGGCGCGCTCGGAAACCCTGCAGCGTGCGCTGTTCGCCATTTCCGACCTGGCCGGTTCCGACCGCGACATGCCGGACATGCTCAGCGACATCCACGGCATCGTCAGCACGTTGATGTACGCGGAAAACTTCTGCATCGTGATGTACCACCCCGCCAACGACACGATCCGTTTCCTGTATTTCGTGGACGTGGAGGAGCCGGCCGTACCTGGCGATGGCCAGGACCTGCCGCTGAGCGCCATCGAGCACACGCTCACCTGGTACGTAATCCGCGACGGCAAGGCGCGCATGGGCAACACCCGCGAGCTGCGCAGCCAGGTGTCCGGCCCGATGAATCTGCAAGGCCCGGAAAGTTACGACTGGCTGGGCGTGCCGATGCTGCGCGACGGCCAGTTGGGCGGTGCCCTTGTGGTGCACAACTACCAGCAAGGTTTGGGCTTCACCAATGAGGACCTGGCCCTGCTGGAGTTCGTCGGCAGCCACATCCTCACGGCGCTGGAGCGCAAGCAATCCAAGGCCGATCTCGAGCAGCGCGTGCAACTGCGCACGCTGGAACTGGCCGAAGCCAACCGCGGCTTGCAGTTGGAGATCGTGGAGCGCCAGCGTGCCGAGCACCTGCAGGCGGCGCTGTTCCAGATCGCGCAGCTGGCGACCGCCGACATCGGCCAGGACGAGTTTTATCGCCGCGTGCATGCGGTGGTCGACGATTTGCTCAACGCCAAGAATTTCTACATCGCGCTGGTGTCCGACGACGGCAAGCGGCTGATGTTTCCGTACTCGGTGGATGCGGCCAATCCGCAGCTGGCGGAGCGCCCGCTGGGGCGTGGCCTCAGCGAATACGTATTGCGCCACGGCAAGGCGCTGCTGGCCAACAAGGCCGACATCCGCAAGCTCGTGCGCAGCGGCGAGGCATCGTCGGCGCAGGCCGGTGCCAAGGCGACCTGCTGGTTGGGCGTGCCGCTGATCGTGGGTGACGAGGTGATCGGCGTGGTCACCGTGCAGAGTTATTCGCGCGATGTCGTCTATGACCAGGCGGACCAGGAACTGCTCAGCTTTGTCGCCACCCAGATCGCCAGCAGCCTGATGCGGCGGCGCTCGGCCGAGTCGTTGCGTCGCGCCTATGAAGAGCTGGAGCAGCGCGTCGAGGAGCGCACGCTGGCGCTGCGCAAGGAGATCATCGAGCGCGAACGCGTGCAGGACCAGCTCAAGCATCAGGTCATGCACGACCTGCTCACCGGCTTGCCCAACCGTGGCTACCTGCGCGATCGCATGGATCGCGTGCTGGCCGCCATCCGGCGCGAGCCCTCGCGCCGCTGCGCCTTGCTCTACCTTGATGTCGATCGCTTCAAGATCATCAACGACAGCCTCGGTCACCTGGCCGGCGACGAGGTGCTGAAAGAGGTGTCCAACCGCCTCGCCAACTGCGTGCGTTACCCCGACCTGGTAGCGCGGTTGTCCGGCGACGAGTTCGCCATCCTGGTGGAAGAGGTGGACAAACCCGCCGACGCCATGATGGTGGCGCAACGCGTGCTCGACGCCCTCAGCGCCTCGATGATGATCGCCGGCAAGGAGCTGCAGACCACCGCCAGCGTGGGCATTGCCATCGGCGACGGGCAGTACAACGCGGCCGACGAGATGTTGCGCGACGCCGACATCGCGCTGTACCGCGCCAAGGCGCTGGGTCGCAAGCGCTATGCGTTGTTCGACGAGACGCTGGCCAGGAACGTGATCGACGTGCTGGCAATGGAGGGCGAATTGCGCCAGGCGCTGGCGCAGGATCAGTTCGAGCCGTACTTCCAGCCGATCTGCCACCTCGATGGTGGCAAGGTGGTTGGTTACGAGGCGCTGATCCGCTGGAACCATCCGCAACGCGGCGTGCTGCGCCCGGCCGACTTCCTCAAGATCGCCGAGGACAGCGGCCTGATCGAGGCGATCGACTGGCGCATGTTCGAGCTGAGCTGCACGCATCTGATGCGCGACGGCGCCGCCGACACTTTCATGACGATCAACGTTTCGGCGCTGCACCTGCGCCACGCCGATTTCGACGAGCGACTGATCGCCCTGCTGGAACGCACCGGCCTGCCACCTGCGCGGTTGATCGCCGAGGTCACCGAAGGCGCGTTGCTGGACAACCCCGAACGCGTGCGCGCGACGCTGGAGCGCCTGCGCGCCGCCGGCGTCGGCGCCGCACTGGACGATTTCGGCACCGGCTACTCATCGCTGAGCTACCTGCACTCGCTGCCGCTGCGGATGCTGAAGATCGATCGCGCCTTCGTGCACGAGCTGGACAAGGGCGCCAACACCAACAGCACCACGGTGGTCGCCGCGATTCTGGCGTTGTCGCGCGCGCTGGGTATCGAGGTGATCGCCGAAGGCATCGAAACCGACGTGCAATACGGTGCGTTGCAGGCGATGGGTTGCGAGCTGGGGCAGGGTTATCTGATGGGCTACCCCTCGCCCATCGCGCACTGGCTGACGTCCGAGAGCGCCTGACGCTCGCACGGCATCACGAATCCATCAGTGGCGGCGGCCTAATCTGGGCGAAAACCCCGGAGGAGCGCCATGACCCGTCCACCCGCTGACCGCAAGCACGGCACCGGCGATCGCAACGAGAGCGACGTCGCCAAACACGACGAGAAGCTGCAGGATCGCCGCGATGACAAAAAGGAAAAAGGCGCCGAGGAAGTGAAGCGCCAGTCGCATCGCGACATGGGCATCGAGCACCCCTGAAACGCTGGACTAGTACGTACCTGCGCGGTCAGCGAAAGCAACCCGCGCGGGGATTTCAGGCTGCCGCAACGATCTGACGCAGCGCCTGCTCGAAGGCCTCCGGCGGCTGCCCGCCGGAAATCAGGTGCTGACCGTTGACGATCGTGGCCGGCACCGAATGGATGCCGCGCGACTGGAAGAACTGCTCCTGCGCGCGCACCTCGTCGGCAAATTCGTCGCCGGCGAGAATCTGCCGCGCACGCTCCGCATCGAGGTCCGCTTCAACCGCCAGTCGCACCAGCGTGTCGTGCGCGCTGACGTCTTCGCCGTCGGTGAAATACGCGCGCAGCAGGATCTGCTTCAACGCGATGTGCCGCCCTTCCAGCTCGGCCCAATGCAGCAGCCGGTGCGCATCGAACGTGTTGTAGACGCGGCTGCGCCGATCCATGTTGAAGGTGAAGCCCAGCGCGGCGCCACGCTCGCGGATCATCGCGCGGTTCGCGTCGATCTGGTCGGCCGAGCTGCCGTACTTGCGCACCAGATGCTCGGTGGAATCCTCGCCCTCGGCCGCCATCTGCGGATTCAACTCGAACGGCTGGAAATGAATCTCGGCAGCCACCTCGCCATCGAGTTTCGTCAGCGCCTGCTGCAAGGACGTCAGCCCGATCGCGCACCACGGGCAGGAAACGTCGGAGACAAAGTCGATGCGGACGGAGGCGGGAGTGGTCATGGTTTGTCTGCCAATGAAGTGAACAGACAGGAGATTGGGGGTGGGGCTGACTGCTTCAAGGCGCTGCAGCGACGCCCATTGCAGGAAGCGCAGCGAATTGCACGGCGCCCGGCAGACGCTTTGCGACGACCTGCATGGCAACCACAGGCATGTGCGCGTGGGGCCTGGGCGAGGTTCAGCTCAACGTTTGCCGATTGACGTTGCTGATCGACGATCAGGCTCTCTGGCCAGCCGTTTGACGGCATCGGTCATGCCGCTTGCCACACGGTCGAACAGCTCCGCGGGGAAATCCTCCGGCAAGCGCTTTGCCATGGCATCGAGTGCGCGCGGGGTACGGTCGATGAGGTCTTCGATCATCGCCGAAATACGATCGCCGAGTCCCAGGCTTTCGGCCATGCCGACCCAGTGCCAGCGATGGATGTCGTGAATCAGGTAGTGGCGGTTGTCGCCTTCCACCGCCATCGCCAGCCGCGCCTTGCGCGCATCCATGCGGTTTGCGCCGCGGCCCTGGATGGGCCAAGTGGACAGGATGTCGTATAGCGGCGTGCGTCGATAGCGCCCGCCGGCGAGCAGGGTGAGGCTGAAATTCTTGGCGTGGCCGTCGGTGGCGCCCATGATCCAGAACACTATTTGCGTCCGGAAGAAGTTCTCGCGGTCCGTGTCGGCGTTCTCGGAACCGCGCAGGACATCCATGATCTGACGAATGCCCGGGCCGCCGTCGCTTTCGTACTTGCGGTTCGGCGGCAATCCGGTGACCTGGCAGAAATCCTCCTGCGGAATGCGCAGCCAGTAGTGGCCGTCGCGTGCGCGAACGCGATCGAAGCGCTCGACGATCAGGGCCTTCTGGTCTTCAAAACGGCCAATTTCAGCATGGGCAACGGGCAGGCCGTATTCGCGCACCAAGGCCATGCAAAGCCATTCCAGTTCGACCGACATGCGCATGTCGGCCTGCACATTGCCGACCAATCCCAGGGGCAACTTGAAAATGTGGGTGGATGGCGTGGCGCCGTGCGGGATACACCAGCGTCCGCGATGCCGCAGCAGCGCGGTCTTTTCCTGCGCACCGGCAATCGACAGGCGAAACGCGTCGTCATCGGCCGTTTGGCCCGGATATCGGGACAGCGTGGTGTTGCGCAATACATCCGCGACCCCCGCTTCGTTGAGCGACGTGGCCTCGATGTGGCGGATGTCGCCCGGGTCCACTCCTGCGGGCAACAACTGGATGGCGCCGACGCAGTCGCGGCCGATCGCCGCGAGCAGGTCGAAGGGGGTCGTGGAGCGCGCGCCATGGCGATCGCGCAAGCGTTGCAGGATGCGCTCGTTGTCCGGAATCAGGTTCTCGAAATAGGCCGCGACCTTGTCGCCGCGCAAGACCGGTATGTCATTGCTGCGTCCATGGGCGTGTCCGAACGGCAGCGACAGTGACAACGGGCGTCCTGCTTCGGACTGGATCCAGCCGGCGTCGTAGGTCAGCCGATCGGCGGCACCTTTGGAGCGTTCCCAGGTGCCGACGTACTGGCCGTTCATCCATAGGTCCAGGGCCAGCGAGCGCGGCGTGGTTACCACTCCGGCGCGCCTGCGTCGCGCAAGTTCATTGTGGGTTTGTCCTGCACAAGCAGTTCGAGCCCCAGCACCTGGCATAACCGGTGGATCCGGTCGAACGAGACCCGGGCGGCATTGTTCTCCAGCTTGGATACGGCTTGGGTACTGATGCCGAGTTGCCGGGCGATATCGGTTTGGGTCAGACCGCGATTCAGCCGGGCACTACGCAGAATATCGCCCAACTGAGTGGGAAGGAGGATTGGCGTCGAATGCATGCACTTCAACCTATAGGTTGATATGGTGATGTTCAACTTACAGGTTTAAATGCGGCATTTCAACCCTTGGGTTGAAATTATGCAGACAAGCCTCGCGCCGCGATATCCCGCGCCACCGCTTCCGCCACCTTGATCCCATCCACGGCGGCGGAAAGAATGCCGCCGGCATACCCGGCACCTTCGCCGGCGGGATACAAGCCGCGGGTGTTGAGGCTTTGCAGGTTGTCGTTGTCGCGGGTGATGCGCACGGGTGAGGACGTGCGGGTTTCGACGCCGGTGAGGATGGCGTCCGGCATCGCGTAACCGCGGATCTGCCGTTCGAACGCGGGCAGCGCTTCGCGGATGGCGGCGATGGCGTAATCGGGCAGCGCGCCGTCCAGGTTGCCCAGCGTCACGCCAGGTTGATACGACGGCTGCACGTCGCCGAAGTCGCGCGACGCGCGGCCGGCCAGGAAATCACCCACGAGCTGCGCGGGAGCACTGTAGTTTTCACCGCCCAGGACATAGGCGTGACTCTCCAGCGCGCGCTGCAAGGCGATGCCGGCCAGCGGGCCTTCGCCATACGGCGCGAAATCGGCGGGCTCGATGCCGACCACCACGGCGGCGTTCGCGTTGCGCTCGTTGCGCGAGTACTGGCTCATGCCGTTGGTGACCACGCGGCCGGGCTCGCTGGTGGCCGCGACCACGGTGCCGCCGGGGCACATGCAGAAGCTGTAGACCGAGCGTCCGCCTTTGCCGTGATGCACCAGCTTGTAGTCGGCCGCGCCGAGCATCGGATGACCGGCCTGCGGCCCGAAGCGGGCGCGGTCGATCACCGACTGCGGATGCTCGATGCGGAAGCCGATGGAGAAGGGTTTGGCTTCAAGATACACGCCGCGTGCATGCAGCATCTCGAAGGTGTCGCGGGCGCTGTGGCCCAGCGCCAGCACCACGTGATCGGCGCGGATCTGCTCGCCGCTGGCCAGCGCGACGCCACGGATCCGCTGTTGGCCATCCGCACCCGCTTCCAGCAGCAGATCATCCACGCGCTGGCTGAAGCGGATCTCGCCGCCCAGCGACTCGATCGTGGTGCGCATGTTCTCCACCATCGACACCAGCCGGAACGTGCCGATGTGCGGCTTGCTGACGTAGAGGATTTCCTCCGGCGCGCCCGCCTTGACGAATTCGGTCAGCACCTTGCGGCCGTGGTGCAGCGGGTCGCGGATCTGGCTGTGCAGCTTTCCGTCGGAAAACGTGCCCGCGCCGCCCTCGCCGAACTGCACGTTGGATTCCGGATGCAGCTCGCGCTTGCGCCACAGATCCCACGTGTCTTTGGTGCGCTCGCGCACTTCCTTGCCGCGGTCCAGGATGATCGGGCGAAAACCCATCTGCGCCAGGATCAACCCCGCGAACAGACCGCAGGGCCCGAAGCCGATCACCAGCGGACGGTGTTCGATTCGCGGTGGCGCCTTGGCCACGAAGTGGTAATTCGTATCCGGCGTGGGTCGTACATGCGTGTCGTCGGCGAAGCGCTGCAGCAGTTCGGCTTCGCGCGGCGTGTCGATATCCAGTGCATAGATCAGCACGATCGCGCCGCGCTTGCGCGCATCGTAGCCGCGCCGCGCCACCTGGTAACCGGTGAGGTCGGCCGCCTCGATGCCCAGCCGCCTGAGCAGCGCGGCGGTGAGTGCCGCCTCGCTGTGGTCGAGCGGCAGCTTGAGGTCGGTCAATCGCAACATGGGTAAATCCGGCGCATGGGTACTGCATTTTCGCAGATGTGGGTGGGGTGGGATCAAAGCGCCCCTCACCCCAACCCTCTCCCCGGACGTCGTCGGAGGAGAGGGAGCAGGGCTTACGCCTGGCCGACGAAATCCATCTTGCCGATCTCCGTGCCCGCCTCGCGCAGGATGTTGTACGCGGTGGTGCAGTGGAAAAAGACGTTCGGGATCAGGAAGTGCAACAGGTACGTCTGGCCTTCGAAATTCAATTCGCCGCTGCGCATTTTCAGCTGGATAGCGCGGGTTTCGCTGCCGTCGATCTGCTCGGGCTTGAAACTTTTGATGTAGTCGGTGGCGCGCGCAATGCGGTCGTACGCCTGCTCCAGCGTGGTTTCGTTGTCCTCGAAGCTCTGCGGTTCCACGCCGGCCAACCGGGCCATGCCGCGGGTCGCCATGTCGCAGGCAATCTGGATCTGCTTGATCAGCGGCAGCATGTCGATGATCAGCCGCGTTTGCAGCAGGGCTTCATCGGTGACGTTCTTGGCCTTGGCGTGGGCCTCGCCTTTTTTCAGCACATGGGTGAGGTTGCCCAGGGCGCGGATGAAGACGGGGGCGGAGGCTTGGTACATGGACAGGGTCATGGTTGTTCCTGGGTTTCGTGGAGAAGGGGCACGGCCACCGCCGGCGGTGGATGCCGGGTGACGCGGGCGGCAATCACCAGGCCCACCAGCATCAGCGTGGCCGAAAGCACGAAGGCTACACCGGGCAGGTGGATCGACGCGGAGGGCGCGATCGACAGCGCGAAAACCTGCGCGAAAAGATACGGTCCGAAGATGCCCGCGAAACTGCCGAGACTGCCGATCGCGCCCTGCAGCCGGCCCTGTTCGGAGGGCTCCACATGCTGGGTCATGATCGACTGGATCGGCGGCATCGCCAGTCCCCACAGCGCCAGCAACGGGACGCCGAACAGGAACACGCTGCCGCTGTCAGCCACACCCATCACCAGGAACGCGCCGACGCCGAACGCCATGCCGGCCAGCAACACGCGGCGCTCGCCGAAGCGCGGCGCCAGCTTGCCGGTCAGCACCGCCTGCACGAAACCGTCGCAGGCGCCGACCAGCATCAGCACATAGCCCACCGCCTGCGGGCCCCAGCTGTAGCGGTAATCCGCGTACAGCACGAACACCGTCTGCAACACGTAATGCGCCAGGTAAACCAGAAACAGCACCACCGCCAGCCCGAATACTTGCGGCTGGCGGCGCAGCAGCTTCAGCGCCCCGAACGGGTGCGCGCTGTGCAGTTCGATGCGTGCGGTGCGACGTTCCTTCGGCAACGACTCGGGCAGGATGAAGCAGCCGTACAGGAAGTTGCACAGCGCCAGCCCCGCCGCCACCCAGAACGGCAGCCGCAACGCGATGCCGCCCAGAAAGCCACCCAGCCCCGGTCCGATGATGAAGCCCAGCCCGAACGCGCTGCCCAGGATGCCGAACGCGGCCGCGCGCTTCTCCTTGGGCGTGATGTCCGCGATATAGGCATTGGCGGTGCTGAAGCTGGCCGCGGTCATACCCAGCAGGATGCGCGCCACGAACAGCAGCCACAGCGTGGGCGCCAGCGCCAACACCACGAAATCCACCGCCAGGCCGAGATTGGAGATGAGGATCACCGGCCGCCGTCCGAAGCGGTCCGACAACGCGCCCTGCACCGGCGAAAACACGAACTGCACGATCGCGAACACCGTGCTGAAAATGCCTACCCACCACGCGGCCTTGGCAATGCCGCCGCCGGCCAGCTGCTCGATCAGGTGCGGCAACACCGGGATGATGATGCCGAACGCCAGCATGTCCAGCAGCACGGTGACGTAGATGAAGGCCAGCGCGGCGCGATGGCGAGTGGCGGTCGGCGGGTTCATGGGGTGGCGCAGGAAAAGAAGCGCACGATAGCGGAATCATGGCGGCATGGCGCGCATTCGCCATCCGCGCCGTACGCTCGCATGTGGATGCTGCCCGACTGTTCAGCGTGGCGGCTGGGCCAGTTCCTTCGCACTCAGCGAGCCGTCGCCGTTGCGGTCCAGCCGGTGGAATTGTGCGGCGAGGTCGGCCTGGAACGCCGCCAGGCTGCGCGGCGTTTGGCGCGGGCCGGGCGGCAGTTCATCGGCATCGAGCACGTTGTCGCCGTTGCGGTCCATGCGGCGAAAGCCGGCGCTCAGGTAGCCCACGTATTCCGCCTCACTGATGCGGCCGTCACCGCTCGCATCGATCATGGCCAGATACCCGGACGGCGTGGCCGGATAGTCGCGCCCGTGCGCGGCGGCGCAGCACAGGGAAAACAGCAGGATCAGCGGCAGGGTCGGCGGTAAGCGCATCGGCGCATTGGATCAGTTTGGCCGCGCGCTTGCCATCAGCCGCCGCATTCCGCGACGCCGCGGGTCGGGGTGGGCTGCGTGGCGTCCAGCGTGGCCACCCGATCGCGGCCGGCGTTCTTGGCCGCGTAAAGCGCGCGGTCGGCGCGTCGAACCAGGGCGCCGGGGCCTTTGTCTTCCGCCTGCCGCACGGCGACGCCGATCGATATCGTTACCGTTTGCGGCTCGCCATCCAGTGTCACCTGGATGCCGGACACCGTCGTGCGCAACCGTTCGGCCAGCGTCAGCGCGTCGTCGATGCCGGTACCGGGCAGCAGCACCAGAAACTCCTCGCCGCCCACGCGGCCGAGCACGTCGTCCGCGCGCAGACACTGGCTGATACCGCGGGCCAGCGCAGCCAGCATGCGGTCACCGCCGGCGTGGCCGAAGCGGTCGTTGATCGTCTTGAAGTGGTCGATGTCGATCATCAACACCGCGCCGGAATGCGGTGAAGTCTGCTGGAAAAGCCGCTGCGCCATCTCGTCCAGCGCAAACCGGTTGAGCATGCCGGTGAGCGCATCGGTGCGCGCCAGGCGCCGCAATTCCGCCTGCGCGAGTTCGTTGTACATCAGCAGGAACCCGACGCTGGCGAATACCGGCTCCATCGCGCTGTAGATCATCTGCGCGATATTGCCCGGCGTGGCGGCCAGCAGGCCAGGTGTCGGCACGTCGCCGAATATCAACTCGCACACGCGGAAAAACCAGCCCGCCGTTGCACCCAGCAACACCAGCAGCATCACCCGCTGCGCGGTCGACCCGCCCGGTCGCAGCGCATGCCGCAGCGGCCACAGCAACAACAGCAGGAAGCCGCCCAGCGACACGGTCGCGATATACACCCGCATCGGGTAATCCGGTTTCACCTGGGCGAACCACACGATGCCGAGCCAGCCGCTGATGCCGATGGCCGCCAGCAGGCCGCGTCGCGGCGGCACGCCCAGCAGCAGGCGCAAGGCGCGCGTCGTCTCGGCGTAGGAGATCATCAATACGCCGTTGGCCAGCACGATCGACAGCCAGCCGCTGATCTGGTCGCGCGCACCCATCAGCGCCCAGCCCAGCGCCTGCAACACCAGCACCGTGCCCCAGATGCGCAGGCTCTGGCGCGCCACGCCGGTGTAGGCGCGGGTGGCGGCAAGCAGCAAAGGCGCCAGCAGCAAGGCCTGCAGCGCGCCGACCAGGCTCAGGGTGACCAGATCAATGTGCACAGTGGGGAGGGGTCAGGGCGGCCGTGCTACAGCCGGTGGCTCCTCATCGGCCGGTGCCGGAAACTCTTCAGTGATGGCCGCCCTGCAGGCCGATGAACTGCAGAAACTCCATCCGTGTGCGGGCGTCGTCGCGGAACGAGCCCAGCATCTGGCTGGTGACCATCGACACGCCGCGCTTGTGCACGCCGCGGGTGGTCATGCATTCGTGGCTGGCGTCGATCACCACCGCCACGCCGGCCGGCTGCAGGGTTTCCTGGATGCAGTGGGCGATCTGCGCGGTGAGCTTCTCCTGCACCTGCAGCCGCCGTGCGAAACCGTCGACCACGCGCGCCAGCTTGCTGATGCCGACCACGCGGTTGGTCGGCATGTAGCCGACATGGGCGCGGCCGATGATCGGCGCCAGGTGATGCTCGCAGTGGCTTTCAAACTGGATATCGCGCAGCACCACCATCTGGTCGTAACCGCCCACCTCCTCGAAGGTGCGCAGCAGGAACTCGGCCGGATCGGATTCGTAGCCGGAAAACCAGTCGCGGTAAGCCTTGGCCACACGCTTGGGCGTGTCGATCAGACCCTCCCGCGCGGGATCGTCGCCGGCCCAGCGCAGCAGGGTGCGGACTGCCTCTTCGGCCTGCTCGCGGGTGACATCGGGTTGGTTGGCGTGGTCGCTCATGCCGGATCCTTGAATGATCGAGCGGGCAGTTTACCCGCATGCGGGCCGGGTCTGGCCGTGGCGTGCCCGCCGCGGGGTGTGATCCGCGGGGTACGTGCCCTCAATCGTCGCCCGCGTCCTCGGTGCCATCGTCCAAGGCTGGCATGTCTTCCAGCAACGCCTCGCCGGCGCCGCCGGACAAGGATTCCACGTCGCGCAGTTTGCGTTCGATGGCGCGGGTGCGCTGGCCGGCGCTGTCGATGCTGTTGCGGGCGGCGTCGAGTTGTTTGCGGGTTCGGTCCAGCACCGTGCCGAACTTGCCGAATTCGTTCTTTACCGCGCCGAGGATTTTCCAGACCTCGCTGGAGCGTTTGGCGATGGCCAGGGTGCGGAAGCCCATCTGCAGGCTGTTGAGCAGGGCGCTCAGCGTGGTGGGGCCGGCGACGGTGACGCGGTGCTCGCGTTGCAGGTTTTCGAACAGGCCGGGGCGGCGGATCACTTCGGCGTAGAGGCCTTCGGTGGGCAGGTACAGCACGGCGAAATCGGTGGTGTGCGGCGGCGCCACGTATTTGCCGTGGATGCGTTTGGCCTCCTCGCGCACGCGCAGTTCGAGTGCGCGCCCGGCGGCCAGCGCGCCTTCGGCGTCGGAGACCTCCTGCGCGTCGAGCAGGCGCTGGTAATCCTCGACCGGGAATTTCGCGTCGATCGGCAGGTAGACGTGGTCGCCTTCGTCCTGGCCCGGCATGCGGATGGCGAACTCCACCCGGTCGTTGCTGCCCGGAATGGTGATGACGTTGGAGGCGTACTGCTCGGCGGTGAGCATGTCCTCGAGCAGTGCGCCCAGCTGCACCTCGCCGAAGATGCCGCGTTTCTTCACGTTGGTCAGCACGCGCTTGAGGTCGCCTACACCGGTGGCCAGGTTCTGCATTTCGCCCAGGCCGCGCTGCACCGCTTCGAGTCGTTCGGACACCAGCTTGAACGATTCGCCCAGGCGCGTTTCCAGCGTGGCGTGCAGTTTTTCATCGACGGTGGCGCGCATCTGTTCGAGTTTCGCGGCGTTGTCCTGCTGGATCGCGCCAAGCTTGGCCTCCAGCGTGGCGCGCATCTCGCCCATGCGTTTTTCGTTGTCGGCGGTGAGCGCGGCCAGCCGCTGCTGTTGCTGTTCGCCCAGCCGGTTGAGCGTGGCGGCGACTTCCTCGCGGCCCTTGCGGGCGTCGTCGATGAGGCGCTGGGTCAGGGACTGCAGGCCGTTGTCGGTGCGTTCGGTGAGCTGGGTCAGGCGCTGGCCGAAGCCTTCGATGCGCTCGGCCTGCTGTTGCGAGGCGTTGCCGAGTTGTTCACCCAGGTGGCCCCGAAAGCGGTCGAAGCCTTGCTGCAACTCCTCGCGGCCGGCGCGCTGCTCCTCGCGAAGGGTGCGTTCCACGCGAGCGCTGTCATCCTTGAGGGCGTCGAGTTTCACGCCCAGGCCGGGATCGCCGCGGCCGCGCAGCAGCGCCACCACCTGAAGCAGCAGCACGGCGGCGACCAGCACAACGAGGAGAATCAGCAGGATCTGGATGAGCGGCATGGAACGTTTTCCCGGGTAGATGCATCCAGTGTACGTCGCGCCGTCTCACCAGCTGCGTCGGGCTTGCCGCTCCGCCGCCGTCACTAGGCGCATCATGGGCTGACGTCAGCCAGGAGAACATCATGGAATACGTACACGATTACCTGATCATCGGCGGCGGCATGGCGGCCGATGCGGCGGCCAAGGCCATTGCCGAGATCGAGCGCGGCGCGAATATCGGCATCGTGGGCGATGATGTCTCGCCGCCGTACCAGCGCCCGCCGCTGAGCAAGGCGTTGTGGAAGGGCGACAAGTCGCCGGCGGACATCGACCTGGCCACGGCGAAGACCGGGGCGAGCTTCCACCTGGGCCGGCGCATCGTCTCGCTGGATCGCGCGGCCCACGTGGCGCGCGACGAACAGGGTGATACCTATCGCTATCGCCGCCTGTTGCTGGCCACGGGCGCCACGCCGCGCGCGCTGGGCTTCGATGGCGGCGAGCGGCTGATCGATTTCCGCACCCTGGCCGACTACGAGGCGTTGCGCCGCTATGCGAAACCCGGCGCGCACATCGCGGTGATCGGCGGCGGCTTCATCGGCAGCGAACTGGCCGCGTCGCTTTGCGGCATCGGCTGCAAGGTAACGATGCTGTTTCCCGGCAAGTCGATCGGCGCGGGCCGCTACCCGGACGGGTTGTGCAGTTATCTCGATGCCTACTATCGCGAGCACGGCGTCGAACTGCGTGCGGGCACCAAGGTGACTGGCGGTCGCGCCGTCGACGGTGGCGTGGAGCTGGAGCTGTCCGAAGGCGGCACCTTGCGTGTGGACGCGGTGGTGGCCGGCATCGGCGTGACACCGGACACCGCCCTGGCCGAACAGGCGGGCCTGACCGTCGACAACGGCATCGTGGTGGATGCGCAGTTGCGCAGCAGCGACGCGGATATCTGGGCCGCCGGCGACGTGGCCAATTTCCACAGCGTGGCGCTGGACCGGCGCATGCGGGTGGAACACGAGGATGCCGCCATCGGCATGGGCCGGCACGCCGGTCGCGCCATGGCCGGCGTCGCCGAGGATTACGTCAGCCAACCGTTCTTCTACTCGGACCTGTTCGACCTGGGCTACGAGGCGGTGGGCCTGCTCGACACCCGGCTGCAGGTGGTCGAGGACTGGCGCGAGCCCAACCGCGAGGGCGTGATCTATTACCTCGACGGTGGCCGCGTACGCGGCGTGCTGCTGTGGAACGTGTGGGATCAGGTCGACGCCGCCCGCGCCTTGCTGGCCGAACCCGGCCCGTTCGACGCGGCGAGTCTGCGCGGGCGATTGCCAGCTGCGGGCTGAGGCGCACCTCAGCCGCCGCGACGGGCAAGCCGCAGCTGGCGGCGCAGGTAGCGCAGCGTGTGTTGTTCAAGCTGGCGCGGATGGGCCGCCACGGTGGGCGCGATGGCCTGCTGCAGGCTGCCGTCCTGCCAGCCCTGCAGGATCAGCGGGTGGATGTAGGAGGCGCGGCACACCGCCGGTGTATTGCCGAGAATCGCGGCCACCTCCTTGATCGCCGCGGCCAGCGTGCTGCGTACGGCGCGCTCTCCGCCGGTTTCGGGCAGCGGCGTGCGCGCCAGCACGCCGGCGGCGTTCACGGTGCCGCCCCAGGTGCGGAAGTCCTTGGCACTGAAGTCCTCGCCGCAGGCCTCATGCAGGTAGTCATTCACCTCACCCGAGTCGATCGGCTGCCGTTGGCCGTCGTCGTCCAGGTACTGGAACAGGCGTTGGCCGGGCAGTTGCTGCACGCGGCGCACGATACGCGCCAAGCGGCGGTCGCTCAGTTCCACTTCCTGCTCCTGGCCGCTCTTGCCGCGGAACGCGAAACGCAGGCGGCCGCGTTCGGCGCGTACGTGGCGCGAGCGCAAGGTGGTCAGCCCGTAGCTCTTGTTGTCGCGGGCATAGCCTTCGTTGCCGACGCGGATCAGGGTGTCGTCGAGCAACCGCACGACCAGGGCCAGCACCTTTTCGCGGGGGAGGCCGGGTCGGGCCAGGTCGCGGCGCACACGTCGGCGCAATCCCGGCAGCGCCGCACCGAAGGCCAGCACGCGATCGAACTTGCCGTGGTCGCGCAGCGCCCGCCATTGCGCGTGATAACGGTATTGCTTGCGCTGGCGCGCATCGCGTCCGGTGGCCTGCAGGTGGCCGCGCGGGCTGGCGCAGATCCACACGTCCACGTAGGCCGGCGGAATGGCCAATGCGCGGATGCGTTGGAGATGGCCTGCGTCGCGCACACAACAGCCATCGGCGTCGCGATAACTGAATCCCTTGCCGCACCGCTGCCGGCGGATGCCGGGCTGGTCGTCGTGGACGTAGACGAGGCCGGCGGCGCGCACTTCGCGGCGCAAGGCGGGGTCGATGTCATCGGGAGAGCTGGCCATGCGCGGATGGTGCGCGAGGCCACGGTCAAGCCGATGTGAGCCTTAAGGCGTCGCCTTAATCCACCCGGCAGAACACCGCTTTCAGGTAGCGCCCTTCGGGTACGTCGGTGCGGAACGGATGGTCGGCGCCGGCACCGCGCACTTCGAGCACCTGGATCTCGCGGCCGGCGTTGAGTGCCACCCGGCGCAGCATTTCCAGGAATTCGCTCTCGCCGACCAGGCCGGTGCACGAGCAGGTCAGCAGCAGGCCGCCGGGCGGGATGATGTCCAGCGCCATGCGGTTCATCGCGAAGTATTTCTTCAGCGCGTCCATCACCTTGTTGCGGTCGCGGGTGAGCTTTGCCGGATCCAGGATCACCGCGTCGTACTGTTCGCCGCGCGCCACCGCGGCACGCACCCAGTCGAAGATGTCGGCCTGCTCGAACGTCACCGCCACGTTGTTGGCCTGCGCATTCGCGCGGGCGACGTCGAGGATGCCCGCGTCCAGATCCACGCCCACCGCCTCGCGTGCGCCGGCCGCCATTGCATGCACGGCGAAGCCGCCGGCGTTGCAGCACAGGTCGAGTACGCGGCGACCCTTGGCCAGCTCGGCGAAGCGCTTGCGGTTGTCGCGCTGGTCGGCGAAGAAGCCGGTCTTGTGGCCGGAGCCGGGCGCAGCGTGGAAGCGCAAGCCGTGCTCGTGCACTTCGAACGCGGCGGGAACGTCGGGGCTGCGGCAGTCGAAGGATTCCTGCTTCTGCACGTGTGATTCGGCGAACCAGTACAACTGCGCGCCGGGGAAATGCGTGAGCAGCGCGGCGTGGATGGCCTCGCGGAACTTCCACATGCCAGCGGCGAAATACTCGATCACCAGCACGTCGGCGTAGCGGTCGACGATCAGGCCGGAAAGCCCGTCGCCCTCGCTGTGCACCACGCGCCAGGCGTCGCTGACCTTGTCCAGTTGCAACCAGTCGCGACGCAGCTGTACGGCGCGGGCGATGCGCGCGGCGACCCATGCGGCGTCGACGGTTTCATCCGGATGCGTTTCCAGCAGGCGCAGTGCGATGCGCGCGTGGCCGTTCCAGAACGCGCGGCCCACGAATCGGCCCTTCGCGTCCTGCACCTCAACCACGCTGCCTGGCGGCAGTTTCGACTCGGGCTTGTAGATCTGTGCCGACCACACCCACGGATGGCCGGGGCTGCGGTCGGATTTCAGGCGGATGACGGGGAGCGTGGCGGGAGCATTCATCCGCCCATGATAGCTGGTGGCCGGGTGCCAGCTGCGCTGCGCGAAGTGCTCAGTCAGCCTGGACCACCGCCAACTCGTTGCCATGCGGGTCGAGGAACTGGAAGCGCCGGCCGCCGGGGAAGGCGAAGATCGGGCGCACGATGCTGGCGCCCGCGGCCGTCACCGCGAGCAGCGCGGCTTCGAGGTCGTCCACCGCGATCACCGGCAGCGGCGCGCGGGTGGCCTCGGCCGGATCGCCCTGCAGGCCGACGTCCACGTCGCCGGTCATGGTCGCCGCGTAGCTGGGGCCGAAATCCGTCAGTTCCCAGCCGAAGGCCTGGCTGTAGAACGTCCTGGAGGCCGCGATGTCGCTGGCCGGCAGTTCGATGTAGTTGGGACGTGCCATCACGGGTTCTCCGGGGTTGAACGCATCAGCGCAATCGCAACACCAGCCACGACAGCAGCGCCAGCAGGTTGATGCCCAGCCGCGAGACCGACGGCCCGGCCACCGCAAGCACGAAACCCTGCGAGCCGACATGCCAGTCGATGCCCAGCCGCGGGGTCGCCTGCAAGGTGGCAAACACATTGACGAAGGCACCACTGTGCAGCGCATAGCTGAACACCGGCGTGGCGATCAGCGGCAATTGCAGCAGTTGCGCCCAGCGTGAAAGCCGCACGCCCTGTTCGCTGCCCTCCACCAGCAGCACGCCGGCCACCAGCACGAAGGTGAACACGGCCAGGCCGATCAGCGCCAGCACGCTGTCATGGGAGCCGAGCGGCAGCAGGCGGTTCAACATCTTCACCGCGCCGTACAGGCCGCCAGCGATTTCGAAGATGCCGATCAGGCGGAACAGAAGAGTGCGCACGCTTGGGTCCTGTCCAGAAAAGACGACGAGCTTAGCCGATGCCGCAGCGGGCGGTTACGCGATCAACACGCCGCTGGGTTCCTCGACGATGAGGTGCGGCACGAAGCGGGCGGTGTCCTTGGTAATCAGCGAACTGTCCTCGCGGATACCGATGCCGCAAGCGCGATCGCCGACCACCCAACTGCCGATCAGCGGGTAATGGCCGTCGAAGCGGGGCAGCGGATGGCAGGCCTGGCGGATGCTCGCGCCATGCAGGTAGGGTCCGTCGGTACGCAGCTCGCGGCCGTCGTCCAGGTGCATCGCGATATTGGCGCCTTCGCGCGAGTGCAGCGGCTTGCGCACCCAGCCGCGCGGCAACGCGCCGCCGTTGTCGAACTCGGCCGGCAGCAGGTTGGGGTGGCCGCGGTGCGCGTCCCACAGCAGCGGCAGGATGCCCTTGTTGCTGAGCAGCGCCTTCCACGGCGGCTCGATCAGCTGCAGGCCGGAACGCGGCAGGTGCTGGCCGAACGATTCGCGGAACATGTCTTCCAGCGGATACAGCTTGAACAGGCAGCCGATCACGTTGTCGTCCAGATCGGTGAAACGGCCGTCATCGGAGACGCCGACGTCCTCGATCGCCAGCGCGCCGCATTCGATGCCGGCCTGCAGCGCGCAGTCACGCAGGTAATCCACGGTGCCCTGGTCTTCCATCGAGTCGCGTACCGCGGCGAAATGGAACGGCCGCGCGATGGTGCGCGCGATGGTGCCGAACGCTTCCACCAGGGTTTCGTAAATCGAATTGAACTGGTCGCTGCCGGCGGGCAACTGGCCACGTGCCAGCTGGTCTTCCAGCCATTGCCACTGGAAGAACGCCGCCTCGAACAGCGAGGTCGGGGTGTCGTAGTTCAGCTCGTACAGCTTGGCCGGGCCGCTGCCGTCGTAGGCGAAATCCATGCGGCCGTACAGGTGCGGCTGGCGGTCGCGCCAGCTCTGCGCGATCCAGTCGCGGTACGGCTCGGGGATCGCCAGCTGCTGCATGTGTTCTTCGCTGCCGACGATACGGTCGACCATGTCCAGCGCCATCGTGTGCAGCTCTTCGGTGGGCGCTTCGAGATCATCCTCGATCTCGCGCAGGCTGAACGCGTAATACGCCGACTCGTCCCAGTACGGCGCATCGTCGATGGTGTGGAAACCGAAGCCGCACGCGGCGGCCTTGTCGCGCCAGTCGGGGCGCTCGGCCGTGGCGACGCGGCGCATCAGCCGCCGAAGCCGCGGCTGTGGCCGGAGGTGCCGAAGCCGGAGCGGCTGGTGGTGACGGCGCGGTTTGGTGTGGCGCTGATCGGCACCATCGCCGTGCGGCTGCTGCCGCGATACACGCCGCCGGTCGCGCCGCCGGCGGCCGGGCGCTGCCAGCTGCCGCTGCTGTCGCGGAAGGCCGGGCCGCTGTTGAAACCGTTCATCGGTGCGCCGTTGCGCGACAGCATCTGCGACAGGAAGAAGCCGGTCATCAGTGGCCCGAAGAACGAATGCTGGGCACCGTCGCTGCGTTCGGCGCACTTTTCCTTGCCGTAGTTGGCCTCGCACTCCTCGCGATTGGCGAAGCGCGGCGCGGTGGTGGCGGCTTGCTGCTCGGCCTTGGCATAGGCCTGCTGGCAGGTGTAGCTGTCGTTGGTCTGCGCCACGCAGGCCTCGACCGAGGTGTACAGGCCTTCGCGCGCCGGGCTTTCGCTGTCGCAGGCGGTCAACAACAAGGGGGCCGCGCTCATCAGCAACAGGGCGGCGGTCTTGGATCGCTTCATGGGGATGCTCGGGGAAAGTATCCGGTCAAGCATGCCTGCTCGCGCGCGTGGGGGAAAGCCCGGTTTTCGCGCGCGTGGCGCTTATTCCAGATCGTCGGCCAACTCGTGCAGGTCGGCCACGTGCTGCTCCCACCAGCGCGGCTCGGCGGCGAATGGGAAGGCGGTGGGGAAGGCGGGATCGTGCCAGCGCTCGGCGATCCAGCCGGCGTAGTGCAGCTGGCGCATGGCACGCAGCGCGGGGACCAGCGCCAGCTCGCCGGGATCGAAATCGCGGAATTGCTGGTAGCCCTCGAGCAGCGCCTCCATCGCCGCATCGTCGCCGGCCAGCATCCACAGATCCTGCACCGCCGGGCCGCTGCGCGCGTCGTCGAAATCGACGAAGTGCGGGCCGTTGTCGGTCCACAACACATTGCCTGGATGGCAATCGCCGTGCAGGCGGATCTGCCGCACCGCGCCCACTGCCTCCTGTCGCTGCGCGATGGCGTTATCCAGCCGATGGGCGGCCGCGCGGTAGTTGCCTTGCAGCGATGCAGGCAACAATGTGGAGGTGAATACGGCCTGCATCGGCTGCTGCACCATCGTGTCGCGATCGAGCCGGCTGCGATGGACGAACGGCTGGCGCGCGCCCACCACGTGCATGCGGGCGATCAACCGACCCAGCCACTGCAGCTGTTCGGCCGATTCCAGTGACGGCGCCCGTCCGCCACGTCGCGGCGTCAGCGCGTAGCGAAAACCGTCGTGGTGCAGCAGCGTCTTTCCATCAAACGCCAGCGGCGCCACGACGGGTAGCTCGTCGTTCGCCAGCTCCTGCGCGAAAGTGTGCTCCTCCTCGATCGCCGCATCGCTCCAGCGACCGGGCCGGTAGAACTTGGCGATGACCGGCGTCGCCGGCGCGTCGCCCGTGGCTTCCAGTCCCACCTGCCACACGCGGTTCTCGTAGCTGTTCAACGCCAGCAACCGGCCATCGGGCCGCAGGCCGCAGGCGCCGACGGCATCGAGCACCAGGTCGGGGCTCAGCCGCGCATAGGGTGCTTGCGCGGTCATGGCGTGCCGCACGCCGAGAGGTTGGGTGGAGCGTGGCGAGGCGCGTTCAACGCGGCGCCACCACACGTGCCGGGATCACCGCCATGGTGATGCGCGAAATGCACACCAGCACGCCGTTGTCACCTTCGATGCGGATCTCCCACACCTGCGTGGTGCGGCCCAGGTGCAGCATGCGCGCGGTGCCGGTGACGGTGCCTTCGCGCACGCCGCGGACGTGGTTGGCGTTGATGTCCAGGCCGACCGCCACCTCCTTCTCCGGGTCCAGCGTCAGCATCGCCGCGGTGCTGCCCAGCGTCTCGGCCAGCACCACGGAGGCGCCCCCGTGCAGCAGTCCGTAGGGTTGGTGGGTTCGGTGGTCGACGGGCATGGTGCCCTGCAGCCAGTCGTCGCCGACGGCGGTAAAGCGGATGCCCAGGGTCTCCATCATGGTGGCCTTGCTCCAGCCGTTGATGCGGGCCAGATCGGTCGGCTGTTTCCAGATGCTCATCGTTGCTTCCTCTCGGTCGAAACCGTATTGTTGATCGCTGATATCGCCGCAGCAATGCGATACGTCACCTGTGTCGTTGTATTTACGCTGCCGCGTGCAGCGGATCATTCGGGGCTTGCCTTGTTTACCGTCACTCTCCAAGCGTCTGGCCGCCAGTTTCCCGTGGCCGTTGGTGAAACCGTATTGGGGGCGGCGCAACAAGCCGGAGTGGCCTTGCCCTATTCGTGCCGCGCCGGCGTGTGCGGCAGCTGCAAGGCGATCATGCTGGAAGGCAGTTGTGAATATCCCAGCAATCCGCCGCTGGCACTGAGTGCGGGCGAGCTGGCGCAGCACGCAATCCTGCCGTGCCAGGCGGTAGCCACCAGCGACATGTTGCTGCGCGCGCGCGAGGTCACCTCGGTCGAGGACATCGCCCGTCGCCAGCTCAGCGTGATGGTGGTGGAGAAATGGACGCTGGCGTCCGGCGTGATCGGCTTGCGCCTGGTGCCGGCCCCCGGCGAGCGCCGCCTGCTGCGGTTGCCGGGCCAGTATCTTGATGTGGTGCTGGACGATGGCCAGCATCGTCCGTTCTCGATCGCCAACGGTCCACAGGACGACGGCATGATCGAGCTGCACGTGCGCCACGTGAACGGCGGCGAGTTCACTTCCTGGGTGGACGGCAAGCTGCAGGTCGGCGACCGGCTGCGCATCGAAGGGCCGTTGGGTACGTTCGTGCCGCGCGAGGATTCGGAGCGGCCGATGATCTTCATGGCCGGCGGCACCGGTTTTGCGCCGGTCAAGGCCATCGTCGAACACTTCATCGGGCTGGGTTCGCGCCGCCCGATCGACGTGTACTGGGGCGCGCGCAGCGCGGCCGACCTGTACCTGCGACCGCTGGCCGAGCGCTGGGCGGCGAGCACGCAAAACGTGCGTTTCCACGCGGTGATTTCAGGGGCCGACGTGGGTGCCGGCGAGCGGCCCGGCCTGGTGCACGAGGCGGTGCTGGCCGATCACCCGGACCTGTCCGGCCACGATCTCTACATGAGCGGCCCGCCGCCCATGATCGACGCCGGCCACCAGCTTTTCGTCGAGGCGGGCCTGCCGGAAGAGCGGCTGTACTACGACTCGTTCGATTACGCGCCCGAGGTGCTGGCGCGCATCATCACCGGTCGCGCGGGTTTCACCGGCTTCTGACCGGCGGCGCTTTTCGCCGCCACGCGGCGGTTATTTGTTGCCTTTGGCCATCGGCAACTGCGCCGCCTGCCAGGCCAGCACGCCACCGGCGAGGATGTGGACCTTGCTGAAGCCGGCCTTCACCAGCCGCTGCGCCGCCTTCGGCGCGTTGCCGCGGCCGTCCTTGTCCATCAACACCACGGGCAGGTCGCGCGCGTTGGCGAGGTCTTTTTTCTCGGGGTCGAACTGGCTCATCGGCAGGTGCTTGGCGCCGGGCACGTGCCGCTTCTCGAAATCGTTGATCGCGGACAGGTCGATCATCAGCGGGCTTTCGCGGTTGATCAGCGCGGTCAGGCCGGCCGGGGTCAGCTCGCGCGTCTTGCTGAAAAGCATGCTGACCTGGATCACGATCAGCGCCAGCAGCAGAATCACGAACAGGGCCGACAAGGCCAGGTGGTTGCCGACAAATTCCGGCAGCTTGTGCAGTATTTCGTTCATCGTGTGTCCACAGGCGCGGCGACCGCGCGGGTTCGGGTGAACCGGCGATTATACGGGCAGCGTGGCGGCAGCGCCGCCGTGGCCGGGCTTATTCCTGGGTGACGTCCGGCAGGCCGCTGGTGAGCCACCAGCGCTTCGCTTCAGGGTCGTAGCGCCAGGTCTGGCGGTCGATCACGGTGCGCTCGGACTGCGTGTGGATGTTGATCAGGTGAAGTTGCACCACCTGCTGCACCTCGTTTTCCGCCACCACGCTCGGGCCGGCGCCCTCGTCGTAGTCGCTCACGCGCACCTGCTGGTAGCGCGCCATGTCCAATGAGGTGGGCGGGTTTGTCTCCAGCACCTTGGGGTCGACGAATTTCAGCGCGCTCTGGAAATTGCCCCAGCGCAAGGTGGCGGCGTAGGTGTTGAGGGTGCTGGTCAGCGCGTCTTTGCGCTGGGCCGTGGCACAGCCGGCCAGCAAAACGACGGCGGCAACGACGATAAGGATGCGACGCATGGATGGCTCCCCCGGCAAGCGCGATACCCCGCATTCTGCCGCAAGACGTGCGTCGCTGCGCGCGGCTCTCAGTGCGTGCCGTCGGCGACGGCCGCCGACGCGTCGCGGCGTTTGGCCACGAAGCGCGCGATCAGGGTGGCGGCGGGCTTGCTGTTGTCGCCCGGAATCAAGCAGCTGACCTCGATGCGTGCCTTGCCGCGGCTGTCCAGTGAACGGAAGAAGCTGGTCCAGCTGACATCGACCGGCAAGCGGGCCACGCTGGTGAAGTCGGCCCACACCGGGCTCAGGTAGCGCACCGTCGATTCGCCCACGAAAACGTCGCAATCATCGCCGCGCTGGCGCAGGGCCAACTCGACCAGGGCCCAGCCGCTGAGGGTCATCACGCTCACCAGGCTGCCACCGAACGCGCAGCCCTTGTCGTTGATGTTGGGTTGCAGCGGCGCGAACAGGGTGAGGCTGTCGGCGTCACAGCCGCCAAGCTGCAGATCCATGGCCTTGGCCAGCGGAATCGTCGAGCGCATGAACTGGATCAGCTGCCGGGCCAGCAACGGTGTATCGGGCAAGGTCACGTCGGTGGAATCCAAACCAAAGGAGCAAACCGCATAGTGTAGGGCGCCGCTACACTGGTCACCATGATTATCGGTGAATCGAATCACGCGCGCGCTGTTGCCGGCACGTCGCCGGCGGGGCCTTTGCGCGGCCGCACGGTGGTGATCACGCGCCCGGTGGGCAGTGGCGCGGGGCTCGCGCGCAAGGTGCGTGCGCTGGGCGGGCTGCCGCTGCTGCTGCCCGGGCTTGCCCTGCGCGAGGTGGTGGACAAAGCCGCGGCGCGCCGGGAATGGCAGGCGGCATGCGCCGGCGAGGTGCTGATTTTCACCAGCCCGGCGGCGGTGCGCTATGCCGTGGCGCTGGCGCCGCCGCGAACGGCCGGGTTGGTGCTGGCGGTGGGCCAGGGCACCGCCCGGGCATTGCGGCGCCACGGTTTCAACGACGTGCGTGCGCCGCAGCGGCAGGACAGCGAGGGCTTGCTGGCGCTGGCTGAACTGCGCGAGCTGGATGGCCGCGCCGTCGCGCTGATCAGTGCACCCGGCGGTCGCGGCATCTTGCGCACGACGCTGGCCGAGCGCGGCGCCGCCTTGCGCGAGGTGCATGTCTATCGACGCGTGCCGGCGCGGCTGGACCGGCGCCATGTCGACGCCGTGCGGCGATTGTCGGCGTCGGCGTCGCTGCTGCTGTCCAGCGCCGAGAGCTGGCACAACCTTGCCACCGCGCTACCGCCGGACGCGTTGAGCCGCCTGTGCGCCACCACCGCGGTGGTGAGCAGCGAGCGGTTGGCAGGCATCGCGGCCGCGGCCGGCTTTGCGCGGATCAGGCAGGCCGCTTCGGCGATGGCGGATGACCTGCTGGCGGCGGCCATGGGCAAATGACTTGCCGCTGTCTTCACGCCGGGTCGCCAGGCTGACGGGTTAAGGTCGCTGGCGGTAGCCACGGCGCGCGGTGTGCTGCCGGGGCCGTCGATGAGCCACCCTTCCACGTCGAAAAAGCGCGCGGCGTTTCGCGTTTCATCCTCGCTCGCTTTCTCCCTTCCAGCCTCTTAGCATGCCGTTATGACCACTCCAGACGAACCGATTGCGCCCCGCGATTCCCGCCCCGACCCCGTGCCGGCACGTCCCGCCCGGACTCCCGCCGCCGCGCGCCCCGGTGGCGGCATGCTGGCGCTGGCGATCCTGCTGGCGCTGGTCGCCATCGCCGTGGCCGCGTACGTGGGCTGGCGGCAGTGGCAACAGGAGCAGGGCAGCGACGCCAGCCGTCGCGGCGCCGTGGCGCTGACCCAGCGCATCGACGCGCTGGAGACCACCGTGGCCACCATCAGCGGCGAGCGCGGCAGCGTCGACCATCGCCTCAACGAGGCGGCGCAGGTCAACCAGTCACTGCGCGAAAGCCTGCTCAGCCAGGCCCAGCGCACGCGGCATCTGGAGGACGCGGTGGCGCAGCTGGCGGAAAAGAGCCTGTCCGGCCATGACGCCATGTTGCTGGACGAAACCGAATCGCTGCTGCGGATGGCCAGCGAGCGCTACACCCTGTTCCATGACGCGCAAGGCGCCGCCGCCGCGTACACGCTGGCCGACCAGACCCTGGCGGGCGTGGACGATGGCGCTTTCACCGGTCTGCGCCAGAGCATCGATGCCGAGCGCGACGCCCTGGCCAAGAGCCAGCCGGTCGATCTGACCAGCACGCTGCAGCAGCTGAATGACTTGCGCGGCACGTTCACCCAGTTGCCGCTGAAACCGCTGGATAGCGCCGCCTCGGCGCCGGCGGCGGATGGCTGGGCGCGCATCGGTCGCGCGCTCGCCAGCGTGGTCAGCGTGCAGCGTGATAACGGTGCCCCGCTGGCCGTAGCCGACGCGCGCTTTGCGCGCGAGTTGACCGCGATCGACCTGGCCCAGGCGCAAGCCGCTTTGCTGGCCCATGACGGCAAGGCCTACGCCGAGGCGTTGCAGCGGGTGGACGCCAGCCTGTCCACCTGGTTCGACCCCGATGCCAGCCCCGTGCAGCAGGCGCGGGCCACCATCAAGAAGCTCATCGCCGCGCGACCTGCCGGCGACGAAGTGGTGTTGGGCGCGGCCCTGATCGAGTTGCACAACCTGCGCGCCGTGCATGCGTTGAATGCGGGCGGTAGTGGCCCCGCCCATGCGGCCAGCAACGCGGCACCGGCGCGCTCGGGCAGCGCCGCGGCGGGCGGAGCGCGGCGATGAAGCTCTGGCGCTGGATCCTGCTGCTGGTGGTCGTGGCGGCGCTGGCTGCCTTCGGCTGGCATTGGATTGCCGAAGACCCCGGCTACGTCCTGCTGCGCCTGCGCGGCTGGCGGGTGGAGACCACGGTGGTGGCGGCCGTGGTCATCCTGGTACTGGTGTGGGCCTTGCTCAGCCTGGCGTGGCGGCTGCTGCGCTGGCCGTTCGGCGCGCTCTCGCGACGCCATCGGCGGCTCAGCCAGCAACGCCTGGGCGAAGGTCTCATCGCCCTTTTCGAAGGCCGCCATGGCGACGCCGAGCGCGATCTGAACCGCGCCTCGCGCCTGCCCAGCGTGCGCGGCCCGGCTCTGCTGGCGTCCGCCGAGGCCGCATCACGCCGCGGCGAACACGGTCGCGCGCTGGAAGCGCTCAACCAGGCGGCGCAGTCGGCGCCGCAGGCAGCACGCGTGTTGCGGGCCCGCGTATTGCGCCGCGAAGGCAAGTCGGCCGAGGCGCTGGCCCTGCTGGCACCCGAGGCGGACAAGGGCAGCCTGGCACCGGCCGGGTGGCGTGAACTGGCACTGGCCGCACTGGCCAGCGGTGACCTGCGCCGCGCCCGCGAGGCCCTGGCGCCGCTGCAGAAAAGCGCCGCACTGGGCACGCGCGGCTACGCCGCGCTGGAAATCCAGGTGCTGTCCGCCACCATCAACGCCGCCCCCGATGGCGCCACGCTCAATACGCTGTGGTCGCAGCTGCCCAAGGCGCAGCGTCGTGTACCCGCCATCATCGATGCGTATGCCCGCCGTGCCGCAAGCTTCGGCCTGACCCTGCCGGCCATGGACGAAGTGGAATCCGCGCTGCGCCGCGAATGGTCGCCACTGCTGATCGAAACCTACGGCGCGCTGGCCGGCGAGGACATCGAGGCGCGCCTGCATCGCGCCGAAAGCTGGCTGGACGCACACCCGAACGACGCGAACCTGCTGCTCACCCTGGGCCGCATGTGCGTACGTCTGAAGCTGTGGGGCAAGGCCCATCAATACCTGGACCGGTCGCTGGCGCTCGCCCCCAGCGGTGCCGCCTGGGAAGCCTCCGGCGACGCCTTCGCAGGGCGGGGCGACTTCACCAATGCACAGCGCTGCTATCGCAACGCGCTGGCCGCAACCCGCGGCGAAACCGTTGCACCGCTGGCACCGGCCGCCAACCCGGCCTACCCCGACACCCACCCGACGGCGGTGGAAGAACGCGACGTGCATGGCGTGCCGCGTTTGCGGGAGTGATCAGCGGAACATCTGTACAAATGCCGCGATGACGTGGCGTGCCTCTTGGCGCGCCTCCTCTTCGCGGATCAGAAATGCAGCCCCGGCGGCCTGTTGCAGTCGTACTTCTCGTCAGCTTTGTCCACATCGCCGGGCGAGAGATGTCGCGTACTCAACTCCTCCGGGGTGAGCTGGCGCCGGACATCGACATCGATGCAATGGCTGCTTCGGATACCAAGGGCGCGCTGCGCCGTGCGCATCACGGCGCCGAGGCCCTGATCCATCGGATCGACCAGACGGATGCCCGGCACAAGAGACGTATGGAATCCAGGCAACCCGCGAACGTCGTAGGCGCGTTGGGCACGGCGTAATCGCGCGTGAAAGCCTCCGTCGTCGGGAAAATCGTCGCCACTTCCGCTCGGGTGCAGCGCGAGGGACGGAAACTCTTCCGTTTGCACGTCAGGCCGTGCGGGTCGCTGAACCGCTCGCGGCTTCGACAACGGCCTTGCCGGCGTCATCGTCTGGCTCTGCAAAGTCGCCACAACGGGACGACTTGTCGGATGTGTCGGTGTTGGTGGGCGTGGCAGGAAGCGCAACTTGAGCATCCGCGGATCATTCCTGACGAGGCGAGGGCTCCGATGAAAGACGGCTGGCTGCAACAACACTATCGACGCACCAAGATGCCCGGCGATCACCACAACCAGAATCGCGATACGGCGGGCCGAATCGCGCAGATTGCGGGAATTTTCCGGCACACTTTTCAAAGTCGGCCTTACCCTGGCACAGACTTGGAAGACTGTTCGATCACGCGCCAAGTTCCCGGTTTCCCGCACGCGTCAGGTTATTCAGCCGACGGCATCGGACGATCGCGATGTGCATAGTGTTGCTGCGCTTGCCGGAGTGGCCAGTGGGAGCGACTTCAGTCGCGATGCTCCTGGCTCGGAAGCTTCAGAGCAAAAGCATCGCGACTGAAGTCGCTCCCACAAGAACAAGAAGCCGGCGCCACTTCAGCCGTTTTACAGCGGCGTGAGGTTGGCGTACGCCGCCACCAGCCACTTGCTGCCCGCGCCTTCGAAATTCACCTGCAATCGGGTGTGCGCGCCGCTGCCTTCGGCGCTGATCACCACGCCTTCGCCGAAGCTGGGATGGTTCACGCGCTGGCCCAGTTTCACCGGCAGGGATTCTTCCAGTGACGAGGAAACTTCGCTGGGGCGGCCGGCGTACATTGGGCGCGTCACGTGGACGCGCGGACGGACTTCGTCGATCAGTTCGGCCGGCATTTCGCCCAGGAAGCGCGACGGGCGGGCCAGCATCTCGGTGCCGTGCATGCGCCGCGATTCGGCGTGGCTAACGATGAGTTTTTCGCGGGCGCGCGTGATGCCCACGTAGGCCAGGCGGCGCTCCTCCTCCAGCCGGCCTTCGTCGTCCACCGAGCGTTGGCTGGGAAACAGGCCTTCCTCCATGCCGACCAGGAAGACCACGGGGAATTCCAGGCCCTTGGCCGAGTGCAGTGTCATCAACTGCACGCAATCGTCGCCGGCCTCGCCCTGGTTTTCGCCGGCTTCCAGGGTGGCGTGCGACAGGAAGGCGGACAGCTCGCTGAGTCCCAGCTCGTTGTCTTCGTCGGTGCGTTCGAAGCGGCTGGCCACGTTGATCAACTCGTCGAGGTTCTCGACGCGTGCCTCGCCATTGCCGCGGCTGTCTTTCTCGTAGAAATCGCGCAGGCCGGTGTGGGTGATGGCGTGGTCGATCTGTTCGGCGAGGGTAAGGACGGGAATCAGGAATGGGGAATCGGGAATGGGAGGATCAACAGCGGGAAGCGTGGTATCTGTTTTATCGATTCCCGATTCCCCATTCCCGATTCCCGTGAAGCTGCGCGCCATTTCATCGATCAGGCCAAGAAACGCCTTCACTGCATTCTTCGCTCGCCCCGCCAGTTCGCCGCCGCTGCTCAATTCACCCAACGCGGCTTCCCACATCGAGACATCCTCGCGACGGGCACGGCGACGCAGCGCATCCAGCGTGCGATCGCCGATGCCGCGGGTGGGTGTGTTCACTGCGCGCTCGAACGCGGCGTCGTCATGGCGATTGGCGGTGAGGCGCAGGTAGGCCAGCGCGTCCTTGACCTCGGCGCGGTCGAAGAAGCGTTGGCCCCCATAAACGCGGTAGGCGATGTTGCGCTGGACCAGTTGCTCCTCGAAGTTGCGCGACTGCGCGTTGGAGCGATACAGGATGGCGCAGTCCTTCGCATCGCCGTGCTCGGCGATGAATTCACGGATGCGTTCGATCACGAAACGCGCCTCGTCCTGCTCGTTGTAGGCCGCATACAGCGCGATGCGTTCGCCCTCGTCGCCCGCCGTCCACAACTGCTTGCCCAGGCGGCTGCCGTTGCGCTGGATCACGCTGTTGGCGGCTTTCAGGATGGTGGAGGTGGAACGGTAATTCTGTTCCAGCTTGATGGTGCGCGCACCGGGAAAGTCGCGCAGGAATTGCTGCACGTTTTCCACCTTGGCGCCGCGCCAGCCGTAGATCGCCTGGTCGTCGTCGCCGACCACGAACACCTGGCCGGTGGCGCCCGCCAGTACGCGAATCCATGCGTATTGCAGCGTGTTGGTGTCCTGGAATTCGTCCACCAGCAGGTAGCGCCAGCGCTGCTGGTAATGCTCCAGCACGGCGGGATCCTTCAGCCACAGTTCGTGCGCACGCAACAGCAGTTCGGCGAAATCGACCAGCCCGGCGCGGCGGCAGGCGTCTTCGTAGGCCTGGTAGATCTGCACGAAGGTGCGGGTGACGGGGTGGTCGCGGTGTTCGATGCCGTGCGGGCGCTTGCCCTCGTCTTTCCAGTTGTTGATCTGCCAGCTGGCTTGGCGCGCGGGGAACTTGGCATCATCCAGGCCCAGGCCGGCGACCACGCGCTTGACCAGACGCAGCTGGTCGTCGGCGTCGAGGATCTGGAACGTGTCGGGCAGCCCGGCTTCGCGCCAGTGCCGGCGCAGCAGGCGGTGGGCGATGCCGTGGAAGGTGCCCACGGTGAGCCCCTGCGTGCCGCCGGGGATCAGCGCACCCAGCCGCGCGCGCATTTCGCCGGCGGCCTTGTTGGTGAAGGTGACGGCCAGGATCGCCCATGGCGGCACACGCTCGGCCTGGGTCAGCCAGCCGATGCGGTGAGTGAGCACGCGGGTCTTGCCGGAACCGGCGCCGGCAAGTACGAGGTAGTGGCCGGGCGGGGCGCAGACGGCTTCGCGCTGCGCGTCGTTGAGCGGGTCGATCAGGTACGAAACATCCATCGCGCCATTGTAAGGGCGCGTTGCGCCGCAAACGAAAAAAAACCGCCGCAAAAGCGGCGGCTTTTCGTTTCTTCCCAAGCTCCGAGATCAGCGTTTCTTGTTGGCGATGCCGCCCACCAGCAGCAGGCCGCCGACCACGATGCCGGCGATACCCACCCATTGCGGCACGGCGCGGTCGTGGGTGGCTTCGATCTTGGCCGGCCCAAGCTGCGCCACCGTGTCGGTGTCCTTGTAGCTGGCATTGCCCACGGTTACCCAGATGCCGGCAATCAGCACAATGATGCCGGCGATGATCAGTCCCATACGCATGGATACGTCCCCTCTGTGGATGTGCAGAGGAGTATGCCGGCCGAGGGTGTGCAGGAAAGGTGGAGATGCGCCACAAAAAAGGCCCCGAAGGCCAGGGGGGACCTTCGGGGCCGGGGGAAGGCGAGGCCCAGGGGAGAGGCTCGCATTCCGGTCGGGTGGTTCAGGGAGGTGAGCCAACCGTGGATGCCATTGCGTGCATCCGATGGATTGGAACGCGCCGGGCCCACAAAGTTGCACGATGGCCGAAAGAATTCAGAGCCGATTCATGCTTACGGAACGTTAACCTGCAAGCCGTTGTGCGCCATGGGAATCGCTCTCCCCATCAATGCGCCTCGTCCCAATTCGCGCCCACGCCCACGTCCACCAACAGCGGCACCTCCAGTTCCGCCGCGCCGGACATCCGCTCGATCACCGCGGCGCGCACGGTGTCCACGGCGTCGTCGCGCACTTCGAACACCAGTTCGTCGTGCACCTGCATCAGCATGTGCACGTCGTCGCGGTCGTCGATCCAACCGGCCATGGCGATCATCGCGCGCTTGATGATGTCGGCGGCGCTGCCCTGCATCGGCGCATTCACCGCGGCGCGTTCGGCGCCCTGGCGCAGGCCGTGATTGCGCGAGTTGAGGTTTTCCAGATACAGCCGACGGCCGAAGATGGTTTCCACGTAGCCATCGCGATGGGCCTTCTCGCGGGTGGCATCCATGTAGCCGCGCACGCCGGGATAGCGGGTGAAATAGCGGCCGATGTAATCGCTGGCCTCGCCGCGATCCACGCCCAGCGCGCGGGCCAGGCCGAACGCGCTCATACCGTACATCAGGCCGAAGTTGATCGCCTTGGCCGCGCGCCGCTGGTTGGTGGTCACCTCCTGCGGTGCCACGCCGAACACCTCCGCCGCGGTGGCGCGATGCACGTCGCCGCCTTCGCGGAAGGCGCGCAGCAGGCCTTCGTCGGCCGACAGGTGGGCCATGATGCGCAACTCCACCTGCGAGTAATCCGCCGCCATCACCTTCCAGCCGGGCGGCGCGATGAAGGCCTGGCGAATGCGTCGGCCCTCCTCGGTGCGTACCGGAATGTTCTGCAGGTTCGGGTCGGACGAGGAAATCCGCCCGGTCGCCACCGCACCCTGGTGGTAGCTGGTGTGCACGCGGCCGGTGCGCGGATTGACGATGCCGGACAGCTTGTCGGTATAGGTGGAACGCAGCTTGGCCAGGCCGCGGTATTCCAGGATCAGCCGCGGCAGCTCGTGCATGTCCGCGATCGCCTCCAGCGCCTCCTCGTTGGTCGATGGCTGGCCCTTCGGCGTTTTCAGTTTCGCCTGCAGGCCCAGCTTGTCGAACAGGATTGCCTGCAGCTGCTTGGGCGAATCGAGGTTGAACTCGCGCCCGGCCAGGCCGTGGCATTGCTGCTGCAATTCCAGCATGCGCTTGCCCAGTTGCTGGCTCTGCCGGCGCAGCTCGTCGCCGTCGATCAGCACGCCGCGCCGCTCCATCGCCGCCAACACCGGCACCAGCGGAATCTCGATGTCCTCGTACACGCTGCGCAGGCTGGGTTCCACCTGCAGCTTCGGCCACAGCGCGTGGTGCAGGCGCCAGGTGATGTCCGCGTCCTCGGCGGCGTAGCGGCAGGCGGTGTCCAGATCCACTTGCGAGAACGAGATCTGCTTCGCCCCCTTGCCGGCCACCTCTTCGTATTTGACGGTGTCGTAGCCCAGGTATTTCTTCGCCAGCGAATCCATGTCGTGGCGCGTGGCGGTGGCGTTCCAGATGTAGGACTCCAGCATGGAGTCGTACTTCAGCCCCTGCACCGTGACGCCGTAGTGCGACAGGATGTTGATGTCGTACTTCGCATGCTGGCCCAGCTTGGGCTTGGCCGGGTCTTCAAAAATAGGCTTCAGTGCGCGCACCACCGTGTCGCGATCGAGCTGCGCGGGTGCGCCGGGATAGTCGTGGGCCAGCGGGATATAGCAGGCCTTGCCCAGCTCCACCGAAAAACTGATGCCGACCATGTCGGCGCGCATCGCGTCGATGCTGGTGGTTTCGGTGTCGAACGCGATCAGCTCGGCGTCGTGCAGTCGCTGCAGCCAGATCGCGAACTGTTCGGGCGTGGTCACCAGTTCGTATTCGCCCGGCTGCGACAGCGAAGGGTCGGGCGCGTCGGAGGCAGCGGGCGTTTGGGCAGCGGCCGTGACCGCCACCACTTCGACCACCACGTTACTACCGCCGGCTTCCGCGTCCAGATCCTTCAGCGCCGCCTTGAAACCGTAGCGGGTGAACAGCGCGCGCAGGGTGTCGGTGTCGCGTTCGCGCAGGGTGAGGTCGGTGGGCGCCAGTGGCAGCGGCACGTCGGTCTTGATGGTGACCAGCTCGCGCGACAGCGGCAGCTGCGGCAGCGCGTCGCGCAGGTATTCGCCGATCTTGCCGCCGACCTTGTCGGCGTTGGCCATCACGCCATCCAGCGAGCCGTATTCGGCCAGCCATTTGGCGGCGGTCTTGGGGCCGCATTTGTTGACACCCGGCACGTTGTCCACGGTGTCGCCGGTAAGCGCCAGGAAATCGATGATGCGCTCGGGCGGCACGCCGAATTTCGCGGTGACGCCCTCGATGTCGAGCGTGGTATTGGTCATCGTGTTGACCAGCGTCACCTGCGATCCGACCAGTTGCGCCAGGTCCTTGTCGCCGGTGGAAATCTCCACCTCGATGCCTTGCGCCTGCGCTTGCAGCGCGATGGTGCCGATCACGTCGTCGGCCTCGACGCCGCTCTCGCACAGGATGGGGAAGCCCAGCGCGCCCACGATCGCCAGCATCGGCTGCACCTGGCTGCGCAGGTCGTCAGGCATCGACGGGCGGTTGGCCTTGTACTGGTCGTACAGCTCGTTGCGGAACGTGGGGCCGGGCGCGTCGCAGACAAACGCCAGGTAATCCGGCGCCTCGCGCAAGGTGGCGCGCAGCATGTTGACCACGCCGAACAGCGCGCCGGTAGGCTCGCCGAATTCGTTGGTCAATGGCGGCAACGCGTGGAACGCGCGGTACAGGTAGGACGAGCCGTCGATCAGGACAAGTTTGGGCATGACAGGGCAACCGTTGCTGGCGGCCGGCTTCGCGCTGGCCGTTGGCCGATCATTCTCGCACGCGTGGCCAGCTGCGCTTCACGGTTGGCGGGCATGGGCGCTGTTATTCTGCGGGCTCCGATCGAGGATACCGTCATGAAATCCGTTGTCCTGCTGGCCACCTCCAGCTTGCTGTTCGCCGCCAGCGCGTTCGCGCAGACACCGCCGACCAAGGCGCTGCCACCGCCGGGCATCAACGATCCGGGCGTGCACGCCACGGCTCCCGCCGCCACGCCCGCTAGAAAGCCGCTCGACCTGAAGCCACACGCGGTGCCGTCAACGCAGGCGAACGTGGTTGCGGCGCCGGACACCAGCGATGCGCTGCCCGACGTCGCCGTGCGCAAGGAGGGCGACAACACCATCCAGGAATACCGCCGCAACGGCCAGCTCTACATGGTGGTGGTGACGCCGAAAACCGGCATTCCCCACACCTACACCGTCGACCCGCAGGGCCGGCTGGTGGATGAGCACGGCCAGAAGCCCACCCGCCCGGTGATGTACAAGGTGCTGGAGTGGGGCAAGAGCCCGCCGGCCACGGATGACTCGACCCCCGCCGACACCGGCCGCTGATCGTCCTGACCGCGTAAGCCCAGGAGCGACAACTGGAAGCGGAGACGCGCCATGCCATTGCGTGAAAGCTGGTTGCTGTTTGCGTTGGGCTCGGCGTTGTTCGCGGCGCTGACTGCGTTGTTCGGCAAGCTCGGCGTGGTCGGTATCAACTCCAACCTCGCCACGTTCATCCGCACCGTGGTGATTCTTGTGGTCACCGCCGGCATTCTCAGCCTGCGCCACGAATGGGCCAGGCCTGCCGGCCTGCCGCTGCACAGCTGGCTGTTCCTGGTGTTGTCCGGCATCGCCACCGGCTTGTCGTGGTTGTGCTACTACCGCGCGCTTCAACTCGGCCCGGTGAGCAAGGTGGCGCCGATAGACAAGCTCAGCGTGGCGCTGGCGATCGTGTTGGGGCTGGTGTTCCTGGGCGAACGGCCAAGCTGGCCGCTGCTGATCGGTGGCGTGCTGATCGTGGCCGGCGCGATGGTGATCGCGCTGTTCTGAGCGCAGGTCAGCGCGGGTCGTCCAGTTCCGGGTAGTGGCGGAAAATGCCGTCCTTGTTGAACGCCAGGCGGCGCGGCGATGCCAGGTAGGCGGCAATCCGCGGCCGCTCCGCCACGCGCTGGCTCAACGCGCACAGCAGCGGCAGTTCGCGCTTCAATCGCTGCATCGCGCGGGGAAAGGCGTAGTCCAGGCCGCTCATCAACTGGAACAACGACAAGTCGACGTACGAGTGCTGGCGCAGCGCATGCCGGCCACCGTTGCGTTCCAGCACCTGCTCGAAATAGCCCAGGAATTTCGGCAGGCGGTTTTCGCGCAGGTCTTTGGCGCGGCGTCGTGCTTCGCTGCGCTGGTCCTCGTAATAGAGGCTGCTGGCTATCGGATGATGGCTGTCGTGGATCTCGGCCACGACGTCGGTGATGGTCAGCTGCAACTGGTGCGCGTACAGCCGACGCGAGTCCCCGTCGGGCACCAGCTTCAGCGGTGGCCCCAGGTATTGCAGGATTTCCGCCACCTGCGCGATCACCAGCCGGCCCGCTTTGAGGAACGGTGGCGCGAATGGCAGCGCGCCTTCGTGTTTGCCTTCGAGAAAGGGCGTCATGGCATCGTCGCCCTGGTCGCGGGCTACGTCGTCGTAATCGGCGCCGGCGTCTTCCAGTGCCAGCCGGATGAATTCACCGCGGCCCTGGATACCCGACCAGTAATACAACGCATAGCGCATGGCAGCCTCCCGTCTGGGGCACCAATGCTGTGACTAAAAGCTTCAACAGCGCGTGAGCGCAGTGCTTCCTGTGGGAGCGGCTTCAGCCGCGATGCTCCTGCTGCGGAACCCAAAGCAAAGGCATCGCGACTGAAGTCGCTCCTACAAAAGCCGCTCTGCTGGGGCTGTCATCAATGCCGGAAATGGCGCATGCCGGTGAACACCATCGCGATGTCGTGTTCGTCGGCGGCGGCGATCACCTCGCTGTCGCGCATCGAGCCGCCGGGCTGGATCACCGCGCTGATGCCGGCTGCCGCGGCGGCGTCGATGCCGTCGCGGAACGGGAAGAACGCATCGGACGCCATCACCGAACCGCGTACTTCCAGCTTCTCGTCGGCGGCCTTGATGCCGGCGATCTTCGCGCTGTAGACGCGGCTCATCTGGCCGGCGCCGACGCCGATGGTCTGGCGGTCGCGGGCGTAGACGATGGCGTTGGACTTGACGAACTTGGCCACCTTCCAGGCGAAGATCAGGTCGTCGATCTGTGCGGGCGTGGGCGCGCGCCGGGTCACCACCTTGAGGTCGCCCGCGCCGATCATGCCGGTGTCGGCGGTCTGGATCAGCAGGCCCGAGCCCACGCGTTTCACGTTCATGCCCGGATGCGGCGCACGCAGGTTGCCATCTGCCGGCGGCGGGATTTCCAGCACGCGCACGTTGCCCTTCTTCGCGAACGCCTTCAGCGCATCGTCGGCATAGCCCGGCGCCAGCACCACTTCGACGAATTGACGCTCCACGATGGCCTGCGCGGTGGCGCCGTCCAGCTCGCGGTTGAACGCGATGATGCCGCCGAACGCCGAGGTGGGATCGGTCTGGTAGGCCAGGTCGTAGGCCTTGCCGATGCCGTCCAGGCTCACTGCCACACCGCAGGGGTTGGCGTGTTTCACGATCACGCAGGCCGGCTTCACGAAGCTGCGCACACACTCCCACGCGGCGTCGGCGTCGGCGATGTTGTTGAACGAAAGCTCCTTGCCCTGCAACTGGCGGAACGTGGCCAACGTGCCGGGCACGGGTGCGAGGTCGCGGTAGAACGCGGCCTGCTGGTGCGGGTTTTCGCCGTAGCGCAGATCCATCACCTTTTCGTGGCGGCCGTTGGCCTGCGCCGGGAAGGTCGCGTGGCCGGCTACCGTGGTGTGTGCGTCATCGAGCTGCAGGCCGGAGAGGTAGTCGCTGATGGCACCGCCGTAGTTGGCCACGCGGTTGAACGCGGCCACGGCCAGCTTGAAACGTGTGGCGCGGCGCAGGCCGCCCTCGCTTTCGATCTCGGCCAGCGCGTCGACGTACTGGTCGGGCGAGGTCAGCACGCCCACGTCGTTCCAGTTCTTGGCCGCCGAACGCAGCATCGCCGGGCCGCCGATGTCGATGTTCTCGATCGCGTCCTCCAGCGTGCAGTCGGGCTTGGCCACGGTGGCTTCGAACGGATAGAGGTTCAGCACCAGCAGGTCGATCGGCGCGATGCCCAGCTCGGCCATCACCGCGTCGTCGGTGCCGCGCCGGCCAAGCAGGCCGCCGTGCACTTTCGGGTGCAGCGTCTTGACGCGGCCATCCATGATCTCGGGGAAACCGGTAACGTCGCTGACGTCGGTGACCGCGATGCCGGCCTCACGCAATGCGCGTGCGCTGCCGCCGGTGGACAGCAGCTCCACGCCGCGCGCGCTCAATCGCCGGCCCAGGTCAATCAGGCCGTTCTTGTCGGAAACACTGAGCAGGGCGCGGCGGACGGGGACGAGATCGGGTGTGGGCATGACGTTTTCCAGCGGGGAAAACGTCACAGTATAGCCGTCTGAACGATTGCCCGGTTTTCAGCGAGGAAACGTGGCGCGGGGTGACGCGATCACAGCAGCCCGTAGATGGCCAGCTTCTTGCGCAGGGTGGCGCGGTTGATGCCCAGCGCGGTGGCGGCGCGGCTCTGGTTGCCTTCGTGGAACGCCATCACCTCGCGCAGCAGCGGCCCTTCGACTTCGCGCAGCACCATCGCGTGCAGGCCCTCGCTGCATTCGGCATCGCCGATGTCGGCGAGATAGCGGCGCACGGTGCGGCTGACGCACTCGCTCAACGCGCTTTGCGAAGTACTCTGCGACGGGGGCTGTTTTGCGGCCTCGGCAACAGGCAGTCTGACGGCGTTCACGAGCATTTCCTCTGGCATGCGAAGCGCGGCTGCATAGGCCGCTGGCTATAGTTCTTTCGACTCCGCCGATGGCGGCGCGCATGCAAGGCGATGTGCCGCATGCGGGAAGGGACCGAGTCTACCCGCGCGCGGCAGGAATTTTAAGTGCTGATGCGAGAGTTCGCGTTCGCCATGACGTGTGCAGTCATGTTCGTGCGGCAGGATGTCGCCTATTCAAAATCGAACGCGAACGCGACGGCACGTGTGCCCGGGTCTTCCACCTCGAACAACAAGGCTGTGCGGCTGCCCGGCGCCAGCCCGCGCTGCACGGCCTGCGGGTCATCGAGGTATTCGGCCGGTTGCAGGCGCCGCATCGCCACACGCTTGCCCTGTGCATCGGACAGCGTCAGCGCCACCACCGGATAGGGCTGGCTGAAGGGCGCGTCATTGCGCACGCCGAGGCTGATCACCAGCGCGCCCGGTACGCTGGGGTGGGTTTGCACGTTGCTGGCGAGCAGCCGCAATTGCCCGGGTGCGGCCACCAGTGGCAGCTGGCAATGCAAGGTGTTGCAGATCTGCTGCAGCATGGGCCCGCTTTGTGGATCGCGGATCAGGAAATCCCGCTTGGCCCAGGCCAGCTGGCTGCCCAGCAGCAAGGTCAGGAAGGTGCAGGCGAAGACCCATGGCCAGAACCGTTCGGTCGATTCGCGCCGGTTGCGCGCGAAGCGTGGCGCAAAGGCCTGCGGCCCGGATGCATCGGCTATCGCGTTGCCGGCGGCATCGGCCACGACGACCGCGATCGGCTCCACCGGCGGGCGATACACCGCCAGCTCCAGCAGCGGCGGACGCATCAGCGGCGGGTGCAGCGGCAGTTCCCGGAATGGCTCCGGCGGCAGCTGGTCGGTGAGGTTGGCCAGCGCGTCGAAGGTGTCGCCGCAATGCCCGCACGACACCTGTCCGCCGGCGAGCGTCAGTGTCCCGACGTCCAGCGAAAACACGGTGAGGCAAGCGGGACACTGCGTATACATGGGCGCCTTCGTTCGGTGAGCCGCAAGCTTAGCGCAGCGGCCAGCGGCCAGCGGCCAGCGGTCAGCGGTCAGCGGGCCCGAGCCCGCATGCTCAGCGGCGCCGTCCGCTGATGCGCACCCAGCCCTCGCGGATGTCAACGCGCAACGCGTCGAACCATTCGTCGTAGCGCTGCAGCAGTTCATCCTGCTGGCCGTCGAGGATGCCGGAGATGGCGAACGGCGCGCCGGGTTTCGCGGCGGCGGCAAAGGTGGGCGCCAATGCGCCCAGCGGGCCGGCCAGGATATTGGCGACGAAGATATCGGCCGCGTCGGCGTCCACGTCGTCGGGCAGGAACAGGGCAAGCCGGTCGGCCACGCCGTTGCGTTCCGCGTTGTCGCGCGACGCGGTCAGCGCCTGCGGGTCGTTGTCCACGCCGACGGCGCTGGCGGCGCCCAGCTTCAGCGCCGCGATCGCCAGGATGCCCGAGCCGCAGCCGTAGTCAGTCACGGTCTTGCCGGCCAGCTCCAGCCCGTCCAGCCATTCCAGGCACAAGGCGGTGGTGGGATGGGTGCCGCTGCCGAAGGCGAGGCCGGGGTCGAGCCGCACCACCACCAGGTCGTCGTCGGCCGGCGGTTCGATGTTCCAGGGGTAGATCCACAGCCGGCGCCCGAACGGCATCGGCTTGAACTGGTCCATCCAGGCGCGCTCCCAATCCTGGTCGGCGACCTCGGTGAAGCTGAGCTGGTCGGGTTCCAGCCAGGGCAGCAGTTCGCCCAGCGCGGCGCCCAGACCGCGGCGATCGGTGTGCTCGTCGAACAGCGCATCGAGCGTGATCGTGGGCCACAACGGCAACTCGCCCACGCCGGGCTCGAAGATCGCCTGTTCGTCAGGCGTCTCCGCATTGGCGTCGCGCAAGGTGACCGAGAGTGCACCCAGATCCTCCAGCGCCTCTTCCGCGCGGGGTTGCTGTTCGGTGCGCACGACGAGAGAGAGTTCGAGGAAAGGCATGGGAGTTTTCTGTGGCAGGTAGGAGCGCACCCTGTGCGCGATGCCTTTCGTCCGTAACGAAGAGCATCGCGCACAGGGTGCGCCCCTGCAGGTGGTCAGGCGCCGCTGGCGGCTTTCTCTTTCTGCTCAGCCATGCGCTTTTCGAGGTAATGGATGTTCTGGCCGCCGTGCTGGAATCCGACGTCGCTCATGATCCGCTGCTGCAGCGGGATGTTGCACTTCACGCCCTCGATCACCGTCTCGGCCAGCGCCAGCCGCATGCGGGCGATGGCGGTTTCGCGGTCGGGCCCGTGCACGATCAGCTTGCCGATCATCGAGTCGTAATTGGGCGGAATGCGGTAGCCGTCGTACAGGTGGGTGTCCACGCGCACGCCCGGGCCACCCGGCGCCTCGAAGCGCTTCACCGTGCCGGGGCTGGGCATGAAGGTGTCGGGGTCTTCGGCGTTGATGCGGCACTCGATCGCGTGGCCGCGGATCACGATGTCTTCCTGCCTGATCGACAGCTTCTCGCCGCCGGCGATCAGCAACTGCTCACGCACCAGATCGACACCGGTGATCCACTCCGTTACCGGGTGCTCGACCTGGATGCGGGTGTTCATCTCGATGAAGTAGAACTTGCCGCCCTCGAACAGGAACTCGAACGTGCCGGCGCCGCGGTAGCCGATGCGGATGCAGGCATCGGTGCAGACCTTGCCGATCTCGGCGCGCAGCTCCGCCGTGATGCCCGGTGCGGGGGCCTCTTCGACCACCTTCTGGTGGCGGCGCTGCATCGAGCAGTCGCGCTCGCCCAGATGGATCGCATTGCCCTGGCCGTCGGCCAGCACCTGGATTTCCACGTGGCGTGGATTTTCCAGGTACTTCTCCATGTACACCTGGTCGTTGCCGAAGGCCGCCTTGGCCTCCTGCTTGGTCATCACGATGGAGTTGGCCAGGTGCGCCTCGGTGCGCACCACGCGCATGCCGCGGCCACCGCCGCCGCCGGAGGCCTTGATGATCACCGGGTAACCGATCTCGCGGGCGATGCGCAGGCTTTCCTCGACGTTGTCGTCGAGCGGACCACCGGAGCCCGGCACGCAGGGCACGCCAGCGGCTTTCATGGCGCGGATCGCCTCGACCTTGTCGCCCATCAGGCGGATCACGTCGGCGGTCGGGCCGATGAAGATGAAGCCGGATTGCTCCACCTGCTCGGCAAAATCCGCCCGCTCGGACAGGAAGCCGTAGCCCGGATGGATCGCCTGGGCATCGGTGATTTCCGCCGCCGCGATGATGCGGGGGATATTGAGGTAGCTGTCCGTCGACGGCCCCGGGCCGATGCAGATGCTTTCATCCGCCAGGCCTACGTGTTTCAAGTTGCGGTCGACGGTGGAATGCACGGCCACGGTCTTGATGCCGAGGCTGTGGCAGGCGCGCAACACGCGCAGCGCAATTTCGCCGCGATTGGCGATGACGACTTTTTCTAGCATGGGAATCGGGAATCGGGAATGGGGAATGGGAAGGTCAACATCGTGTTCATCGCGCCCCCTTGGGCTTGTCGAGTGCGTTGAGCAATGCCGTGATTCTTGCAAAAACGCGATTGGTGAGGTCGCTGACGGGTAGGGATTGCTGTGCAAAACCCAATCGAATCGCGATCTGGTATTGGGTATCCAGTTCTGACAGCGAACCCCGGGCGATCGAGAGAAAGCGCTGGTATTCCTGTCTCGAGCGACGAGCAGCGCCTTCTGCGATGTTCGACGCAATGCTGACCGCAGCGCGGCGAATCTGGGACGTCAGGCCGAAGCGCTCGGTGTCGGGAAAGTTCGCGGAGAATTCGTAAACGGCTTCGACCAGTTGCATGGCGTCTTGCCAAACATGCAGGCCCTCATGCGGTCGCTTGAACGATTCCCCACTCTCCATTCCCTATTCCCGGCTCTTCAGGCGATCACGAACATCGGTTCGTCGAACTCAACCGGTTGGCCATTCTCGATCAGGATTGCCTTGACCGTGCCGGAGACCTCGGCCTCGATCTGGTTGAACATCTTCATCGCCTCGATCACGCCCAGCGTGTCGCCGACTTTCACCTGCTGGCCGACCTTGACGAAGGCGGGTGTGCCCGGTGAGGCGGAAGCGTAGAACGTGCCGACCATCGGTGCCTTCACCACGTTGCCGGCGGGCAGGGCGTTGGCGGCGGGGGCTTCGGCAACGACAGGCGCCGGTGCCGCGGCGGCAACCGGGGCCGGTGCGGCGGCCACGGCGACCGGGGCGGCGACGGGCGCGGTGCCCTTGGGGACGCGCGAGAGGCGTACCACTTCCTCGCCTTCCTTGATCTCCAGCTCGGCGAGGTTGGATTCCTCCAGCAAGTCGATCAGCTTCTTGATTTTGCGCAAATCCATCGGATCAGCCCTTCAGTTTCAGTGAATGCCACCGGTGGGTGGCTGGAAAAATGTTGACGGCCAAGTCAGGCGGTCGCGGCCGGCTGCAGGCGGTGAATCGCCGCCTCCAGCGCCAGGCGGTAGCTGTCGCCACCGAAGCCGCAGATCACGCCAATGGCCAGGTCCGACAAATACGAGTGGTGGCGGAACGGCTCACGTGCATGCACGTTGGACAGGTGCACCTCGATGAACGGCACCGCCACCGCGGCCAGCGCGTCGCGCAGGGCGATGCTGGTGTGGGTGAACGCGGCGGGGTTGAACAGGATCAGCGCGGTGCCATCGTCGCGCGCCTGCTGGATGCGGCCGACCAGCTCATGCTCGGCGTTGGACTGGAACCAGACCAGCTCGTGGCCGGCCGCCTGCGCCTGCGCGGCGAGCTGGGCGTTGATGTCGACCAGGGTCAGGTGCCCGTAGATATGCGGCTCGCGCGAGCCCAGCAGATTGAGATTGGGCCCATGGAGAACCAGGATCTTTGCCACATACCACCTGACTGCTTGCTCCGGACGCCCGGAATGCCGCGCAGTGTGCGCGTCGGCATCAAAGTTGTCCAGTTCGGCGCAGATCGGCGATGTTTGAAGAAGAAGTCCCGCTCCCAGCGACGTCGACGATACGCAATCGTACGTTTGGCCGCCTCAATCGGCCTGCGGCGCCAGCCATTGCTGCAGCTGGGCATCGTCCAGTGGGCCGGCATGCTGGGCCCGTACGCGACCATCGGCGCCGATCAGCACGCTGTAGGGCAACACGTCGCTGACGTCGCCAAACCGGTAGGCCGAGCTCGGGTGTGACAGCTGCCCCAGCACGATCGGGTAGCTCACCGGGTGGGCGGCCAGGAACGCGCGGACGGGCGCCGGCTGGTCCATCGCGACGCCGATCACGGTCACGCCGCCGGCGCCGTGGCGCTGCTGGGCGCGATCCAGTGCCGGCATTTCCTCACGGCAGGGCAGGCACCAGCTGGCCCAGAAATTCAGCACGACCGGGTGGCCGCGGTAGTCGGCCAGGTCGTGTGTCGTGCCGGAAAGGTCGGGCAACTTGAGCGCGGGCGCCGGTTGTCCGACCAGGGGCGTGGATGCTGGCGGCGCGTCGGCCTGACGTTGCCAGTAACCACCCACGCCGGCGACCAGCACCGCCATCCCCAGGATGATCCAGTTGCTGCGGCTGAAGATCATTTCGCCGCCTCCGTCAGTGCCTGCTCCACCATCGAGGAGGTCAGCACGGTGGAAAGCTGGCGGCCCGGCCCGCCGTCGCTCGGAAACACCACATATAGCGGCACGCCGGGCGAGTTGTATTGCTGCAGGAAGGCACTGATCACCGGGTTGACGTCGGTCCAGTCACCTTTCATGTAGACCGCGCCGGTGCGCTGCAGCAGCGCGCGGAAGGCGGCGGTGTTGAGTACGGTGTGTTCGTTCGCCTTGCAGGTGACGCACCAGTCGGCGGTCATGTCGACGAAAACCGGCGTGCCGGCAGCGCGCAGCGCGGCCAGCTTCTCGGGGCTGTACGCCACCACGCCTTCCTCAGCCACGGCGCCGGCCGCCACTGGCGGCACGTGGGCCAGCAGATAGAGCGGTGCCAGCGTGGCCAACGCCAGCGGCAGCACCCACGCGCGGCCGGCGATGCCGCGCGAACGGCTGCGCTCGAACCACCACAGCGTCATCGCCAGCAGCACCATTGCCACCAGCACCAGGCCCACCGCGTCCGCGCCACGCTGGTTGGCCAGCACCCACACCAGCCACGCGGCGGTGAGGTACATCGGAAACGCCAGCACCTGTTTCAGGGTTTCCATCCAGCGGCCCGGTCGCGGCAGCAGCCGGCCCAATGCGGGCACGAATCCGATCGCCAGGAACGGCAACGCCAGGCCCACGCCCAGCGCCAGGAACACCCCCAGCGCCGACAGCATCGGTGCCGCGAACGCATAGGCCAGCGCGCCACCCATGAACGGCGCGGTGCAGGGGCTGGCCACCACCACGGCCAGCACGCCGGTGAAGAAATCGCCAGCCGGCCCGGAGCGCGACGCCAGCCCGGCGCCCGTATTGCCCAGCGAGGCGCCGAGCTGCACCACGCCGGACAGCGACAACCCCACCGCCAGCATCACGCAGGCCAGCACGCCCACCAGCAGCGGCTGCTGCAATTGCGAACCCCAACCCAGCGAATGGCCGGCGGCACGCAGCGCCAGGATGCCCATGCCCAGCGCGGCGAAACTGCACAGCACGCCCGCCGTATAGAACAAGGCATGCCGCCGCGCCGCGGCCCGGCTCTCGCCGCTTTCCAGCACGCTGACCGCCTTGATCGACAGCACCGGCAACACGCAGGGCATCAGGTTCAGCACCAGTCCGCCCAGCAACGCCAGCGCCAGCGCGGCAAACAGGCCGGTTCGAACCGGGGAGGAGGGCGTGGTGTCGACAGGTGCCGATGCGCCAGCCGTGGCGGCGCCGCCCAGATCGACCGTGACCGTGCGGGTCATCGGCGGATAGCAAAGCCCGCCGTCCTGGCAGCCCTGGAACGTGGCCTGCACGGTCAGCTGCTTGCGGCCGGCCAGGTCGCCATCCACCGCCACCGGCACGTCGACCTGGTCGAAATAGACCACGACATTGCCGAACTGCGGATCGGCATGCGTGACGCCGTCAGGCCATTCGGGCGGCCGCAGGCGCAAGCCATCGGCGTCGGTCAGCTTCAGCGTGGTGCGGTCGCGATACAGGTAATAACCCTTGGGCATCGACCAGCGCAGCAGCAGGTGGCCGGGGTCTGGTGCCACGGCTTCAAAGCGGAACGCCTCATCTTCGGGCAGCGGTGCGGCGGCCATGCCCGCCGGCGCGCTGGCGCCGCGACTGCCCAGCCCGGTCAATGCCGCGCCCAGGCTTTGCGCGGCCGGCGGGGACGCGACGGCATTGGCTGGCAGCGGCAGGTCGAGGTGTTCGGTGTGGGGCGGATAGCAGATCTTCGGATCGACCTCGTGGCAACCCTGGTACTGCACATCCAGCTTCAGGCGGGTGGTGCCGGCGGCCACGGTGTAGGGCACCGTGGCATCCACGCCGTGGTGGTAGGTCTCCACGTCGCCGAGGTATTCGTCGTGGTGTTTTTCGCCATCGGGCAGCTGTGCCGTGCCCAGGGTGACGCCGGGGCCGGCGCTGAATTTCATGCGGCCGCGGTAGAGGTAATAGTCCGGCGCGATGGTCCAGTGCAGTTTCAGCACGCCAGGAGTCGAGACGTCGGCGCTGAGCTGATAGGCCTCGGTCACCGGCAGCAGGTTGTCCTCTTGCGCCCAGGTGGGCAGCGCGGCGAACAGCAGGCCCAGCAACAGCATCAACTGGACCGGCAGGCGGTGAAAACGGGGGAAATGCAGCGCTTGCATTACAACTCCGGCGGGCGACGCGGGCAGACAACAGGTAAGGGCGGGCTATGGATGGCGGCGTGTCCGCAACGGTTCCGCAGCGGCGCCGTCGATACGCTCCCTTGCACATTATGGATCAGTGGCGGGGATCGAGCCGTGTCGTGCGGCGTTATGCGCGCCCGGCCGCTGGTGTCCTCATCATCCCGCGCTTTGTTCGCGCACCCAGTCGAGGTAGGCACGGTGGCCCTGCGCCACGGGTACACCCACCAGCTCCGGCAGCTCGTACGGGTGCAGCATCAGCAACCGCGTCTTCATCGCCTCGAAGCGGGCGGCGGTGGTCTTGATCAGCAGGAGATGCTCGTCATCGGTGGTGACCGCGCCCTGCCAGCGGTAGGTGGAGGTGACCCCAGGCAGGCAGCTGACGCAGGCGGCCAGTTTCTCGTCCACCAGCGTCGCGGCGATGGCCTTGGCACTGGCCGCGTCGGGACAACTGCAATAGCAAAGCAGCACGGCATCGGCGGGGGGTGGGGTGGCGACCATCATGCCAGCGTAACCGGAAAACGCGATGCTGCCGTCGCCGCCAGGTCATTTGCCCCGGTGCCCTTGAAAGCGTCGCCCATTCACCCAATTAGCTGTCGGGTCACCCGATCAAACCGCTTGCAGTGGCATGCTGTATCGCTAAAATTGGCACTCATATACCCCGAGTGCTAACAAGACCGAGGATCGGGTCTTCGAAGCCTTGTTCCACCTCAACCGTTTGGAGTCATCCATGAGCACACTGCGTCCGTTGCACGACCGCGTCATCGTCAAGCGTCTGGAAGAGGAGCGCGTCTCCGCCGGCGGCATCGTCATCCCCGACAGCGCCACCGAAAAGCCCACCCGCGGCAAGGTCGTCGCCGCCGGCACCGGCCTGATCATGGCCGACGGCAAGGTGCGCCCGATGTCGCTGAAGGCTGGCGACACCGTGCTGTTCGGCAAGTACGCCGGCCAGGAAATCAAGATCGATGGCGAGGATCTGGTGTTCCTGAAGGAAGACGACATTGTGGCGGTGATCGAGGGCTGATGGGCTGGGGCTGCGACAGGCTGAGCGCGAAGCAAAAAAGCGCGCTTGCCAGTCGCCTTTGGCTCCTTCCGGTAGTACCTCGCAAGATTTTCTCCATTCTTAATTCAATTTTTTTGAGGCAAAAAAATTATGGCCGCTAAAGAAGTACGTTTCGGCGAAGACGCCCGCGCCCGCATGCTGAAAGGCGTCAACACCCTGGCCAATGCGGTCAAGGTGACCCTCGGTCCCAAGGGCCGCAATGTGGTGCTCGAGAAGAGCTTCGGCGCCCCCACGATCACCAAGGACGGCGTGTCCGTCGCCAAGGAGATCGAGCTGGCCGACAAGTACGAGAACCTGGGCGCGCAGATCGTCAAGGAAGCCGCTTCCAAGACCTCCGACGTGGCCGGTGACGGCACCACCACCGCCACCGTGCTGGCGCAGGCGTTCATCCAGGAAGGCCTGAAGGCGGTTGCCGCCGGCATGAACCCGATGGATCTGAAGCGCGGCATCGACAAGGCCGTCTCGGCCGCCGTGGGCGAGCTGAAGAAGCTGTCCAACCCGACCGCGAACGATAAGGAAATCGCCCAGGTCGGCACGATCTCGGCCAACTCCGACACCAACATCGGCGACATCATCGCCACCGCGATGAAGAAGGTCGGCAAGGAAGGCGTGATCACGGTCGAGGAAGGCTCGGGCCTGGACAACGAGCTGGACGTGGTCGAGGGCATGCAGTTCGATCGCGGCTACCTGTCGCCGTACTTCATCAACAACCAGCAGAGCCAGCAGGTCGAGCTGGATGACCCGTACATCCTCATCCACGACAAGAAAGTGTCGAACGTGCGTGACCTGCTGCCGGTGCTGGAAGCCGTCGCCAAGGCCGGCAAGCCGCTGCTGATCGTGGCCGAGGAAGTGGAAGGCGAGGCGCTGGCCACCCTGGTGGTCAACACCATCCGCGGCATCGTCAAGGTCGCCGCCGTCAAGGCGCCGGGCTTCGGTGATCGCCGCAAGGCCATCCTGGAAGACATCGCCATCCTCACCAACGGCCAGGTCGTGTCCGAGGAAGTGGGCCTGTCGCTGGAGAAGACCACGGTCGCCGACCTGGGTCGCGCCAAGCGCATCGTCATCACCAAGGAAAACACCACGATCATCGACGGCGCGGGCGAGGCCGAGAAGATCCAGTCGCGCATCGGCCAGATCAAGGCGCAGATCGAGGAGACCTCCTCCGACTACGACCGCGAGAAGCTGCAGGAGCGCGTGGCCAAGCTGGCCGGCGGCGTTGCCGTGATCAAGGTCGGTGCCGGCACCGAGATCGAGATGAAGGAAAAGAAGGCCCGCGTCGAAGACGCCCTGCACGCCACGCGCGCAGCCGTCGAAGAAGGCGTGGTCCCCGGTGGTGGCGTGGCGCTGATCCGCGCGCTGAAGGCCGTCGAAGGCCTGAAGGGCGACAACACCGATCAGGACCTGGGCATCGCGATCACCCGCCGCGCGCTGGAAGCGCCGCTGCGCGCGATCGTCGCCAACGCTGGCGAAGAGTCGTCCGTGGTGCTGAACAAGGTCAAGGAAGGCAAGGGCAACTTCGGCTACAACGCCGCCACCGGTGAATACGGCGACATGATCGAGTTCGGCATCCTGGACCCGACCAAGGTCACCCGCTCGGCCCTGCAGCACGCCGCGTCGGTTGCCGGTCTGGCGATCACCACCGAGGCGATCGTTGCCGAAGCGCCGAAGAAGGAAGAAGCCCACAACCACGGCGGCGACGCCGGCGGCATGGGTGGTATGGGCGGCATGGGTGGCATGGGCTTCTAAGTCCCGCTCCACCAGTCCACCAGCTGCATCCACGAAAAACCCCGCTTCGGCGGGGTTTTTCTTTGCTTGGGGTGTGGCCTGGCGTCGAAATCCAGTCCACCCCGCTGCGTGCCTTCTTGCCTTCTTGTAGGAGCGACTTCAGTCGCGATGCTTTTCATCAAGCCACAAGAGCATCGCGGCTGAAGCCGCTCCTACAAGGGGGCCCTTGGACGCGCTACGCCTTTTCAGCCAACTCGCCGCGCAGTTGCCGGGCACAGCCGACCATGCCGCGCAGGGCCGCTTCAACCTCCGGCCAGCCGCGGGTTTTCAGGCCGCAGTCGGGGTTGACCCAGAGCTGGTCCACGCTCAGCACGTCCAGCGCCTTGCGCAGCAGATCCAGCATTTCGGCCGGGTCGGGCACGCGTGGCGAATGGATGTCGTAGACGCCGGGGCCGATGCCGTTGGGGTAGCGGAACCGCACGAACGCATCGAGCAGCTCCATCCGCGAGCGGCTGGTCTCGATCGAGATCACGTCGGCATCCATCGCCGCCACCGCCTCGATGATGTCGTTGAACTCCGAGTAGCACATGTGGGTGTGGATCTGGGTGGTATCGCGCACGCCACCGGCGGTGATGCGGAAGCACTCGACTGCCCACGCCAGGTAATGCGGCCATTCCGCGCGACGCAGTGGCAGGCCTTCGCGTAAGGCCGGCTCGTCGATCTGGATCAGCTGGATGCCGGCCGCTTCGAGGTCGTGCACCTCGTCGCGCAGCGCCAGCGCGATCTGCCGGCAGACGGTTTCGCGCGGCAGGTCGTCGCGCACGAACGACCATTGCAGCATCGTCACCGGCCCGGTCAGCATGCCCTTCATCGGTTTGCTGGTCAGCGATTGCGCATAGCTGGACCATGCCACCGTCATCGGTGCCGGCCGCACGATGTCGCCCCAGATCACCGGCGGCTTCACGCAGCGCGAGCCGTAGCTCTGCACCCAGCCCAATCTGGTGAACAGATAGCCGTCCATCTGTTCGCCGAAGTACTCGACCATGTCGTTGCGCTCGGGCTCGCCGTGAACCAGCACGTCCAGTCCGATGGCTTCCTGGAAGCGCACCACGCGGGCGATTTCCGATTTCAGCAAATCGTCGTAGGCGACATCGGTGAGCTTGCCGCCGCGGTGGGCGGCGCGGGCCTTGCGCAGGTCGTCGGTCTGCGGGAACGAGCCGATCGTGGTGGTCGGCAGCGGCGGCAGGTTCAGCGTCTCGGCCTGGGCGGCGTGGCGGGTGGCGTAGGCCGAACGACGCAGCGCGATCTGCGGGCTGAGGGTGCGCAGCCGTGCGCGCACGCCGGCATCCACCACGCCTGCCGATTGCGCCTGGGCATCCAGCAATGCCTGCTGCGCGGCCAGTGCGGCTGTGGCCTCGGCCTGTCCGGCCAGGGCGTCGGCGTAGGTGCGCAGCTCCTCCAGCTTCTGCCGCGCGAAGGCCATGGAGGCACGCCGAGCCGGATCGAGCGCGGTTTCCGCCTCCAGATCGATCGGCACATGCTGCAGGGAACACGACGGCGCCAGCCACAGCCGCTCGTCACCGATCCGCGACTGCGCCTTGCGCAGCAGCGCCAGCACCTTGTCCGGCCGGCTGCGCCAGATATTGCGGCCGTCGATGACGCCGGCACTGAGCACCTGTGTCGGTGACAGCGCATCCAGCACGGCGTCGAGTTGGCCCGGCGCGCGCACCAGGTCGACATGCAAGCCGTCGACGGGCAGCGAGGCGGCCACCGGCAGGTTGTCGCCCAGCGCCCCGAAATAGCTGGCCAGCAGAATTTTGGGCCCGCCCGCTGTGGCCAGTGCGGCGTACGCGCGGCGGTAGGCAGCCCGCGCCTCGTCATCAAGATCCAGCACCAGGCACGGTTCATCCAGTTGTACCCATGTCGCGCCCGCGGCGGCCAGCTTGCCGAGCAGCTCGACGTAAGCCGGCAGCAACGCGTCGAGCAGCGCGAGCCGGTCACTGCCGTCGACCGCCTTGGCCAGCAGCAGGAACGAGACCGGCCCCAGCAGCACCGGGCGCGCCTGACGTTCCAGCGCCCGCGCTTCCAGGAATTCGGCCACGGGTTTGTCGCCGGCCAGGCGGAACTGCTGGCCGGCCTGCAGCTCCGGCACGAGGTAGTGGTAGTTCGTATCGAACCATTTGGTCATTTCCAGCGCGTGCAGGTCATGGCCATTGCGCTTGTGGCCGCGCGCCATGGCGAAATAGCCGTCCAGAGGGCCAGACGCGAACACCGGCCGATAGCGGTCCGGGATTGCGTCGAATAACACCGCCGTGTCCAGCACATGGTCGTAGAGGCTGAAATCGTTGCAGGGGACGACGTCGACACCGGCGCTGGATGCCAGTTGCCAGTGACGCTGGCGCAACTCGCGGGCGGTGTCTTGCAGGGCGTCGGCGGTGATTTCGCCGCGCCAGTGGGATTCCAGCGCGCGCTTGAGCTCGCGTTTCAAGCCGATGCGCGGAAAGCCGGAGTAGGTGACTTGTGACATGTAGTGATTCCTCTTGCAGACAGTGAGCAAAGAGGAACGAAGGAGTGGGGCAATGTCCGCGCGCCCCGCGACCTTCGCCCCCGCGGGCGATCGAGCCGGGCACCGTGATGGCGCGCCCGGACCAAGTCGGGCGGAAGCGCGAACGCTTCCGGCTGGAGCAGGTATTCGGGCTCGTGGACGCGTCTCAGAACGTCGCGTCCACCTACCGTTGCGGGGCAGCTCCGGCTTCAGGACCGGGATTCCCTGCCATATATCTTTCTATTCGAATAGAGAGATATCTGAACCAGCGAGCGCAGGATAGAGGTGCGGAAGGGGCGAATCAATGATCCATGTCAATTCCGTCCGGGCCGTTGCCCGTTACTCGTCGCCCACCGCCACGACCATGCCCGTTGGTTATAAGCACATGGAAACCGATCCTTTGTGATACGGCGATCCGCAGGATAAGGTGGACGGACGTCTAGCCGTCTATTAGTAAAGGTAAGTCCATGAGCCGCATTGCCATCCAGACCATCGAGAGCGCCCCGGAAGAAGCCGGCCCGCGCCTTGCCGCCGCCAAGAAAAACAGCGGTTTCGTGCCCAATCTTCTGGGTGTGCTGGCCAATGCGCCCACCGCGATCGAGACCTACCAGACCGTCAGCGCCATCAATGCACGCAACAGCCTGTCCGACACCGAGCGCGAGGTGATCCAGATCACCGCCGCTGCCCGCAACGGTTGCGGCTTCTGCGTCGCCGGCCACACCGCCATCGCGCGCAAGAAGCTGCAGATGCCCGAGCCCCTGCTGGAGGCCTTGCGCGCCAAGCAGGCGCTGGATGACCCGAAGCTCAACGCGCTGGCCTTGTTCACGCTGGCCGTGATCGAGGAGCGTGGCCAGGTGTCCGACGACGAACTGCAGGCGTTCCTTGCCGCCGGCTACAGCCAGGGCCAGGCGCTGGAAGTGGTGCTGGGCGTGAGCCTGGCCACGCTGTGCAACTACGCCAACAACCTGGCGAAGACCCCGATCAACCCCGAATTGCAACCGTACGCCTGAGTCATCAGCGGAGGGAACGGCATGAGCCCGTCCGAAAACCACAACCCGTCATTGCAGGCGATCGCCACGCTGGTCGACGCGTCGCTGTCGCGGCTGGCCGACAGCATCGACCGCGAAGGCTTCTATCCGGTCGACTTCATGCGTGAGCTGGGCAAGCTGGGCGGTTTCGGCGCGACCGGCACGGATGCGTATGCGCTCGACCTCCCGCGGCAGATCGCCATCACCACGCAGGTGGGCCGCGTCTGCGGCTCCACCGCGTTCCTGGTGTGGTGCCAGTCCACCTGCGCCTGGTACCTGCAACATGCGCCTTCGGCCGCGGTGCGGCAGCGCTATCTGGACAAGGTCGCCAGCGGCTCGCTGCTGGCGGGTACCGGCATGTCCAATGCGGTGAAGCATCTGGCCGGGATCGAGAAGATCCGTCTCGACGCGCGTCGCGATGGCAACGGTTATGTGGTCAACGGCGTGCTGCCGTGGGTGTCCAATGCCGGCGCCGACAACCTGGTGATCGTGGCCGCGGCGGTCGAAGGCGGCGGTTACCTGATGTTCGCCGTGGAAGGCCGTGCGCAAGGGCTGGAGCTGCACCCGTGCCCCGATTTCTCGGGCATGGAAGGCACCAGCACGCTCAACCTGCGTTTCAAGAACGTGGCGGTGGGCGCCGACAGCGTGCTGGCGCATCCGGAACAGTTCGAGGCCTTCATGGCGCGGATCAAGGCCGGCTTCGTGCTGGGTCAGGCAGGCATGGGCTTCGGCGTGGTCGAGGGCTGTTTGAAAACGCTGCGCGAAAGCAACGTCACCCATGCGCACGTGAATGCTCTGCTGGACGACCAGGAAGCCGATCTGCAGGCCGAGTTGGTGGCGCTGCAGACGCAAGCCGATGCGCTGTCGCGCCAGGCGCAGGCCGGCGCAGTCGCCATCCTGCCGGTGCTGAAGCTGCGCGCGGCCGCGTCGGAGCTGGCCTTGCGTGCGGCCAACTCGGCGGTGCTGCATGCGGGTGCGCGTGGTTACCTGATGCGCCACCCAGCCCAGCGCCAGCTGCGCGAGGCGGTTTTCGTGGCCATCGTGACGCCGGCGCTGAAGCATCTGCGCAAGGAAATCCGCGATCTCGAGCAGCGGCAACAGCAAGCCGAGGCCGCGTAATGGCGAAGTGGATGTGCGGGCCATGCGGCTTCGTGTACGACGAGGCGGAAGGCATGCCCGAGGACGGTATCGCGCCGGGTACGCCGTTCGAATCGATTCCCGATGACTGGAGCTGCCCGGACTGCGGCGTGAGCAAGGACGATTTCTTCCTGGTACCGAATTGAGTGCAAGCATGAGCAAGCCCACCCCAATGCTGCATCCCGCCGTGCTGGAAGCCAGCCACATCGCGCTGAGCTACGGCCATGCCGGGCGCGCGACCAACGTGGTGCTGCGCGATTTCTCGCTGCAACTCAAGGCGGGTGAAGTGGTGGCCGTGCTCGGCCCCAGCGGCGTCGGCAAATCCTCCCTGTTGCGCGTGCTGGCGGGCCTGCAGACGCCGGACAACGGCGGCGTGCGGGTGCATGGTGAGTCGCTGAAAGGGCCGCATCCGCGGGTGGGTCTGGTGTTTCAGGACCCGTGCCTGCTGCCGTGGCTGACGCTGGAAGAGAACGTGGGCTTTGGCCTGGATTTCCGTCACCAACCCGTGCTCGATGCCAAGACGCGGCGCGAGCGGGTGCGCGATGCGATCGCCGAGGTCGACTTGCAGCACGCGCTGGGTCACTACCCAAGTGAATTGTCCGGCGGCATGGCGCAGCGGGTGGCGCTGGCACGCTGCCTGGCGCGCCAGCCGGAAATCCTGTTGCTGGATGAGCCGTTCAGTGCGCTGGATGAAATCACCCGTGGCGACATGCAGACCTTGTTGCAGCAGATCACCGCGCGCCACAAGACGGCGGCGGTGCTGGTGACCCATGACATCGACGAGGCGCTGGTGTTGGCCGACCGCATCGCGCTGCTGGGCGGCCAGCCGGGCGGGTTGATCGGCGAGTGGCGCATCGAGCAGCCGCATCCGCGCGATGCCGTTGCTGCTGAACTCACCCGGGTTCGCGTGGAGATCGTGCAGGCGCTGCGCGACGCCCGCCGCGCCGGTTCACCACCCGCCGAGCTCCAGCGCGCCGTGGCGTGAGCGACGAAGAAAATGGCCGCGGTGATTTCCTTCCGCAACCCCTCGGCACCCCATCCGATCATCGAGCCGTCATGACCACAGACCACGATTCCGACAGCACCGCCTCCCGCCGCCGCTTCCTCAAGCTTTCGGCGATGTTCACCGTGGCCGGTGCGCTGCCGCTGTTGCAGGGCTTCAACCGCGCCGTGGCGGCGGAGCCCGATGCACCCGTGCGCATCGGTTACCTGCCCATCACCGACGCCACGCCCTTGCTGGTGGCGCATCAGCGCGGCCTGTTCCAGAAACAGGGACTGTCGGTGGAGAAGCCGCGCATGTTCCGCAGCTGGGCGCAGATCGTGGAGGCCTTTCTCAGCGGCCAGGTGAACGTGGTGCACATGCTGTCGCCGATGACGGTCTGGGCGCGCTACGGCAGCAAGGCGCCGGCGAAGGTGGTGGCGTGGAACCACGTCTGCGGCTCCGCGCTGGCGATGACGGTCAAGAAGGACGTCCAGCAGCTGGACGACCTGGCCGGCACCACGGTGGCGATCCCGTTCTGGTATTCGGTGCACAACGTGGTGCTGCAACATCTTCTGAAAGCCCGCGGCATCGAGTCCATCGGCAGCGGCACGCCCGGGCCCAAACAGGTCAAGCTGGTGGTGATGGCGCCGTCGGACATGCTGCCGGCGCTGGCCGGCGGGCAGATTTCCGCCTACATCGTGGCAGAACCCTTCGTGGCGCTGGCCGAGATACTCAAGGTCGGCAAGGTGCTGCGTTTCACCGGCGATGTGTGGAAGGATCACGCCTGCTGTGTTGTGCAGATGCACGAGCGCGATCTGAACGAGCGCCCCGAGTGGTCGCAGAAAGTGGTCAACGGCATCGTGCAGGCGCAGGCCTGGGCACGCGACCATCGCGACGACACTTCGCATCTGCTGGCCAAGGACGCCGCCGACCACTACACCCCGCACAGCTACGAAACCCTGGCCAAGGTGCTGGCGCCGCCGCCGTCCGATGACGCGGCCTACATCGCGTCGGGTGCGATCCACCATCCGGAGTGGAAGCAGCACCGCATCGACTTCCAGCCGTACCCGTTCCCCAGCTACACCGAAACCCTGGTGTCGATGCTCAAGACCACCTACGTCGAGGGCAAGAACGACTTCCTGCCCGGGCTGGACCCCGCCTTCGTGGCGCGCGACCTGGTCGACGACCGCTTCGTGAAGAAGGCAATCGCCGGGCTGGGCGGCATGACGGCCTTCGGCCTGCCCGAAGGTTTCACCCGCCAAGAACACATCACCACCTGAACCCGTAACGCCATGCCGCCGCCGCTCGCCGCATGGCGCGGCGCCCGCATGCAGGCTGCAACTCCATGAACGCAACAAGCATTCCCCTCCACCGTTCCAGCGCCCGCATCGGGCTGAGCCTGTTCGGCCTGTTCGTGCTGCTGGTGCTGTGGTCGCTGGGCATCCACGTGCTGGGCAAGAGCATGCCGCTGGCCGGCGCGCTCAGCCCCAGCGATACCTTTCACAGCCTGTACGACTTGCTGGCACGGAACGAACTGACCCGGCACACGTTGACCAGCCTGAAGCGCGTCATGGTGAGCCTGCTGGCGGCGCTGGCGCTGGGCGTGCCGATCGGCGTGGCGGTGGGCAGTTCGCGCGCGCTGGACAGCAGCACCAGCGGTGCGTTCCAGTTCCTGCGCATGATCTCGCCGCTGTCGTGGATGCCGATCGCGGTGATGATCTTCGGCATCGGCGATGCGCCGATCTATTTCCTGCTGACCATCACGGCGGTGTGGCCGATCATCCTCAACACCTCCGCGGGCGTGCGTCAGCTCAACCCGCGCTGGTTGCTGCTGGCGCGCAGCCTCAGCGCCACCCGTGGCGAGATCCTGTGGCGCATCGTGGTGCCGGGCACCCTGGGCCACGTGCTCACCGGCGTGCGGGTCGCCATCGGCATGATCTGGATCCTGCTGATTCCCTGCGAAATGCTGGGCGTCAGCTCCGGCCTGGGCTATTTCATCCTCGATACGCGCGACCGGCTGGCCTATTCGGAATTGATGGCCGCGATCGTGCTGATCGGTGCGCTGGGTTTCCTGCTGGACGCGCTGGCGCAGCGGCTGCACCGGCACTGGGTGCCTGCCGGCACCGATTGAAGCCTCAGGCCGCCAGCGCGCTGGCGTCGCCAAGCGCGGCGAAATAATCGCGCGTCAGCCGTCGCTGCTCGGCAGCGGTTTCGGCCCGGTTGGCCACCTGGCGGAAGGCGGCGTTTTCGGGCCGGTCCTTCGCGTACCAGCCCAGATGCTTGCGCGCGATGCGCACACCCTGCTGTTCACCGTAGAACGCGTAAAGCTGGTCGAGGTGGCCCAGCAGGATCGTGGCGACCTCGGCCGGCGTCGGCTCGGGCAGCAGTTCGCCGGTGGCCAGGTAATGGGCGATCTCGCGGAAGATCCACGGCCGCCCCTGCGCCCCGCGGCCCACCATCACCGCATCGGCGCCGGTGACATCCAGCACGTGTTTTGCCTGTTGCGGCGAGCAGACGTCGCCATTGGCCAGTACCGGAATGCGCACGGCCGCCTTCACCGCGGCGATGGTGTCGTATTCCGCCTCGCCTTCGTATTTGTCGGCGCGGGTGCGACCGTGCACGGCCAGCGCGGCGATGCCGGCGTCCTCGGCGATGCGGGCGATATTCAGCGCGTTGCGGTTGTCGCGGTTCCAGCCGGTGCGGATCTTCAATGTCACCGGCACCTCGACCGCGTCCACCACGGCTTTCACGATGCGCGCCACCAGCGGCTCATCCTGCAGCAGCGCGGAGCCGGACCACACGTTGCATACCTTTTTTGCCGGACATCCCATGTTGATGTCGATCAGCTGCGCGCCGTTGGCCACGTTGAAGCGCGCCGCCTCGGCCAGCATCGTGGGGTCGTAGCCGGCGATCTGCACGCTGACCGGTTCCGGTTCGCCGTCGTGATCCATCCGCTGCAGCGACTTGCGCGTATGCCACAGGCGCGGATCGGCGGTGGTCATCTCCGACACGGCAAGGCCCGCGCCCAGCCGCTTGCACAGCAGCCGGAACGGCTTGTCGGTGACGCCCGCCATGGGGGCGAGCACCACCGGCGGGTCGATCAGGTAGGGGCCGATACGCATCCGCCCATTGTAGCGGCAGCGCTGGATCGGCGGTCGCAGCTCAGACCCGCAGCGTGCCTTCCGGCGGCAGCGGCACCGACTCGCCCTCGCGATGATGCCGGTGCTTGAAAAAGATCATGAACAGCACCGCCACCACCAGCGCGTAGGCCGCGAAGGTCAGCCAGATGCCACGCCAGTCCTTGGCGCCGTCCGCGGCGGTGAACCACAAATCGATGATCCAGCCGCTGATCGAGCTGCCCAGGATCGCGCCGATGCCGTTCGTCATCAGCATGAACAGGCCCTGCGCGCTGGCGCGGATGGACGGGTCGCTCTGCCCCTCGACGAACAGCGAGCCGGAGATGTTGAAAAAGTCGAACGCCATGCCGTACACGATGCACGACATCACGATCATCCACAGCCCATTGCCCGGGTTGCCATAGGCGAACAGGCCGAAACGCAGCACCCACGCCACCATGCTGATCAGCATCACCGTCTTGATGCCGAAGCGTTTCAGGAAGAATGGAATCGCCAGGATGAACAGCGTTTCGGATACCTGCGAGATCGACATGATGATCGCCGGGTAACGCACCGCCAGCATGCCCCGGTACGCGTCCACGTTGGCGAAGTCATGCAGGAAGGTGTCGCCGTAGGCATTGGTCAACTGCAGGGCCGCACCGAGCAGCATCGCGAAAACAAAGAACACCGCCATCTTGCGGTTGCGCAACAGGCTGAACGCGGTCAGCCCCAGCACATCCACCCACGAGCGCCGCGCCGTGCTGCGCAGGCGCGGCGGGCAGGGCGGCAGGGTGAACGCGTAAAGCCCCAGCAGCAACGCGGCCGCGGCCGCCACGCGGAACTGGCCGCCCGAGGTTTCCAGGTGCAGCAGGCTCACCGTCCACATCGCCGCGATGAAACCGATCGTGCCCCACACCCGGATCGGCGGAAACACGCGCACCACGTCGGCGCCGTTTTCCTTCAGCGCGTTGTAGGCCACGGTGATCGCCAGCGACAAGGTCGGCATGTAGCACATCATGTTGAGCAACATCACCCAGAACAGCGTGTTCGGGTCGTCGATCGTCGGCACCATGAACAGCACCACCGCGCCGCCGATGTGCAGCAGGCCGTAGAGCTTCTCCGCGTTCAGCCATTTATCCGCGATCACGCCCATCAGCGAGGGCATGAACAGCGCGGCGATACCCATGGTGGAAAAGATCGCGCCGAACTGGGCGCCTGACCAATGGCGATACTGGAACCAGTAGGCGCCGATGGTGATCAGCCACGCCCCCCACACGAAAAACTGCAGGAAGTTCATGGCCACGAGGCGCAGCTTGATGCTCATCTGATATCCGGCACACGGCCATAAAATTTTGGAGGTTAGAGAAGCGGCCCGAAACCGGCAAGGCACGCTGCAGCGCAGTGGTGCCGTTTCAGGGATGCCAAAAGCCCGTCATTCCGGCGCAAGCCGGAATCCAGTGCCTTCAAGCTTTTGAAAAGCAGAGCTACTGGATTCCAGCTCCCGTTGGAATGACGGTTATTGGAGTTACATAAGATCCGCTTCAGCGCGGCGCAGCCAGTGCGTCGGCCACGCGCTGGCGCAACACCGGCAGCAGCTCCGTCTCGAACCACAGGTTGTGCATCACCCAGGGCCGGTTGCGCGGGCTGGGGTGTGGCAGCGGCAACCGCCCGCTCGGCAGATAATCACGCCAGCGCTGCACGGTATCGGTGAGCCGGGTGCCACGCGGTACGCCGAGCATGCCCATCTGCGCGTACTGCCCGATCACCAGGGTCAGTTGCACCTGGCTCAGCAATGGCAGCAGTCGCGGATGCCACGTGGGCGCACACTCCGGCCGCGGCGGCAGATCGCCGCCATGCGCGCTGCCGGGAAAGCAGAAACCCATCGGCACGATCGCCACGCGGCTGGCGTCGTAGAACGTGTCGCGATCGATCTGCATCCACTCGCGCAAGCGGTCGCCGCTGACGTCGTCGAACGGTACGCCGCTCAGGTGCACCTTGCGTCCCGGCGCCTGGCTCACGATCAGCAAGCGCGCCGTGGCCGATGCCTGCAGCACCGGCCGCGGGCCATGCGGCAGGTGCGCGGCGCAGATCTGGCAGGCGCGAATCTCGCGAAGCAGGCGCTCCAGTTTCGTGGGCAACGCCGTGCTCACGGCAACAACTTGCCCGGGTTGAGGATGCCGTCGGGATCGAACGCCGCCTTGACGTTGCGCATCAATTCCAACGTGGTGGCCGGAACCGCCAGCGGCATGAACTCACGCTTCGCCAGGCCGATGCCGTGCTCGCCCGACAGCGTGCCCTCCAGCTCGATAACCAGCGCAAACACCTCGGCCAGGCAGGCATGCGCGCGCTTGCGCTCGGCGTCGTCGCGCGGCAACAGGTTCACGTGCAGGTTGCCGTTGCCCGCGTGGCCAAACGTCACGATCAACACATCGTGCTTCGCCGCAAACCGTTTGATCCCGTCGACCAGCGCAGGCAGATGGCTGACCGGCACCACCACGTCCTCGTTGATCTTGTTGGGCGAGATCGTGCGCTGCGCCGGCGACAGTGCCTTGCGTGCGGCCCACAGCGCGCGCGTCTCGTCGGCGCTTTGCGCCACTCGCAACTCCTCCAGCCCGTCCCCTCGCGCGGCCGCAGCCACCGCATCGACGGCGCTGTCCAGCGTGGCCGGTTCGCCATCCGCCTCGATCATCAGCATCGCGCCGGCCAACGGCACACTGTCGCCGCCGTGCGCATGCGCCAGTTTCAACGCCACGTCGTCGATGAACTCCAGCGCGCACGGCGTCACCGGCTGCGCCATGATCCGCGCCACCGCCCGCGCCGCGCTGCCCACATCGCGATAAGTTGCGCGCAACGTGCGCACCGCGGAGGGTTTCGGCGTGAGCTTCAACGTGGCCTCGGTGATCAGCGCCAGCGTGCCTTCCGAGCCGATCAGCAACCGGGTCAGGTCATAACCCGTCGCGCCCTTGCTGGTGTAAGTGCCGCAACGAAAACCCTTGCCACTGCCCGCCACCGCACGCAAGCCCAGCGTGTTCTCCCGCGGCGTGCCGTACTTCACCGCACGCGGGCCCGCCGAGTTGCACGCCAGGTTGCCACCCACGCTGCACCACGGCGCCGAACTCGGGTCCGGCGGCCAGAAGAAACCGTGCGGCGCCAGCGCCTTCTGCAAATCCGCGTTCAGCACCCCCGGTTCCACCACCGCGAGGCGGTTGTCCGGATCAATGCGCACAATCCGGTTCATCCGCTCGAAGCTCACCACCACGCCACCGGCCACCGGCACCGTGGCCCCGGTAGTGTTGGTGCCGCGGCCCCGCGCGATCACTGGCACGCCATGCTCCCGACACGCCCGCACCAGCGCCTCCACCTGCGCGTGCTCCGTCGGAAACACCACCGCATCCGGCAAGGCATGCCGGCGCGAGTTGTCGTAGGAATAGGCAATGCGCTCGGCTTCGCCGATGGCGAACGCATCGGCGGGGAAGGTGGAGCGAAGGCTGTCGAGCAGAGCGGGCGGGAGCGGCATCTGCCAAGTTTAACGCTGAACCTATTGCAACCCCCGTTTCCCTAGCGCCATCACACGCGACGGAGAGCGAAATGATGCCGACAGCGGCAGGTAACTGGCCATGCACGTCGCGGGCGGTACTTTCGACAGCACTCGTCGGATCTGTACGTGCCGAAGGTAGCCAAGGCCCTTGAGATGCGGGCGAGGCTCTTGTCGATGATCCGTGCCAGCGCGTTGCCGTCAGACCGAGTTAGCCTGAGGCCTCCATGCCGTACTCGCTGATGATTGTGGTCAGGACGCCGGAGTTCTGACCTTGGCTGCCGGGACATTGAGCAAGGAACAAAGCTCGATTGGCAGAAGTGGCAGGCCAATCGATGCTCTCTTCATCGTAAATATATAGATTGGGAGAAAAGAAAGCTTGAACTGGGGAGGCGCAGCCCGGGACGTTGTTCTTGCCCTGGGTCTTGCCGGCCATGCAGAGAAAGCTTGCGCAGGCGTCCTGAGCGTAGACGGGAGTGGTTGTGAGGCTGGCAAAGGCGCCGATGGCAGCGGTGGCAAAAAGAGCGCGCAGTTTCATGACGGTTCTCCGGTTGAATTCCCTTGCAACGGATTTTTTCAGGTGCTTGATCTACCGACGCAGAAGCCGGTGCTTTTGTTGACGAGCGGCGCTTCTACGCCGGGCTCCCCTGCGTAAAACGAGCGGTAAGAAGGTATTTCATTGACAGGTGCTACTGAATTCGCTCAGGCAGGCTGCATGCGCTGTAAACGAGAGTGCTACTGTCGCCCGGATCAAAGCCGGTCAGTGCCAAGTTTTCCGCCTCCTCTCTCGTAGAGGCGTGGGCGCGTACAGCCAAGCCCCTATCATCCACTGCGACGGCCGCGCACTGGTTGTAGTAAGCCAACATAATCTTGCAATTTCTTCCGTTATGCAGGGCACAAATGGCCAGCGCATCTTTCTTGGCCTTTGATTTGCTTTTCTTTCCAACAACTGTCCCGATCGCGCCGAGAATTTGAGGGTCTTCGGCGATCGCTCCCCACCGATCTGCCCAAATGATCATAGGTTCTTGCGGTTGACGATATCGAGGTGAGCCGTTGTATGGCCCCAAGGCATCCGGTGGAATGCATTGACCGCCCGTGTTCACGCCTGTGGCGCATTGCCCCAGGACCACAGGCACGTAGAAAACGGCGATCAGGGAGATCATTGCAAGGAAAATTTTCATGAGCCCGGTCCCATGGCACCCGATCCGTTTGCCAAGCCATAAGTGCCTACGGCTTGAGCGTTGCTGGTTGGCCGGTGGCCGCGCCCGGTTTCTTGGGTACCCCATGCAGCCTGGCCGGGCCGAGCGTGACCGTTATCCTGATTAGATGTCGGTGACATGCCACTACCGGGATGATGCCCCAGTGCAGTCTGCTGCCGCCAAGCTGCAGGACCCTCACCGGTGCGGCCGAATGGGCTATACGACTGGAACTGCCCCAAGGTTCCCTGGAAAAACGCCGCGGCCATGGGCGGTGCGGAGATGATCAAAGTGGTGAGGATCAGGCCGATGCCCCCCTGTTGCAGCGCCATGGAGTTGAGGCCGTCGGTAGACAGATCAATTGCGCCACCCGTGATGCCGTGGGAAGCCATCGACGCGACGTACTGGCCGATATAGGCGACGGTAATGGCCCCCAACATTTTCATGGAGATGGTAATCATGATGCTTAAGACGGCCAGCGAAAACACCGTGCCGACTCCGTACATCAACCATTTCTGGAAAAGTGATGCGGTCTGTTTGAAAAGTAGACACAAAATGAACAGCGGGCCGAATCCGATGAACAGCGCCAACGCGATCTTGTTAAGCAACAATAGGGAGCCAGCAACCACAGCTGGACCGGCGATGCCAATGCCAGACATCCATTTGTCACGGGCGAGGTCATTGGCGATATTGCTGTTACCGCCGTCGTCAATGGTGTCGATAGTGGACATGGCTATCTGCATTGCGGCAAGGTTGTCGTCAATCTTCTGGAATGGCCCGCTGTTGTTGCCGGTAACCACCTGCACGATTGCGGTGGAAGTACCGTCAGTCAGTGTCCAGTACAGCTGTGAACCAGCCACGCCCATTGAGGTGGCCGCCATCACGACTACCACTGCACGCAACGAATCGCCGACCAGAACCATCATTGGCTGCTGTGACTGACCCGTGACGGCGCGATAGCCGTGGACCATGATCCAGATCGTCAGAACAACCAACGCGATGCCGCTGATGAGCAGTGTCATGCGCGTCAACAGCCCACCCTGGAAGCTGTAGATCTCGTTGCTCAACCACTCGTTTATGATGGTGAAAAAAACGAACGATCCCATGGGTCAGGCTTCCTTGCCGAGCGTATTTCTGGCGGAACAATGGTAGGCGTGGACCATGCGTCGGATCGTTCGCTTATTTGCAATGTAAGCAATACTGGACGCGACGCGTCTCCTACCAGCCATTTGAATTCTCGATGCTCAAGGGCTTGGTGTCGTCCGATGATTGGATGTCCAATGCACCTTTCAGGACGATGCCAGCGATTGCTTGCGAAGCAACATTGCTGATGATGGTGGCCGAGCTGGGTGCGGTTGCCGACTTTGCCAACTGAGTCTGTTGGTTCTGAAGGTATGTCAGGCGTGCTGCGTAGGCGTTGTTGACGGACTCCATTTTCTGGTGATCGATCTGTATTTGCGCAATAAGGGTGAGGATCTGATTGGTGTTGTCCTGCAGTTTTCCGAAGTCTTCCGTGCCTAGATTGCGGCGCGCGCTTTGCAGATCGTTCAAGGTGGTTTGCCGCTCGATCGCCATGTCGTACATGGCTTTCATGTACGTGAATTGTGCGTTCTTGGTACTGAGAATGTCCTTGCAGTTCTGTTGTTGCGCCGTGGCACGCCCACCGCACGAACCGGCATCTGTACCTTGAGTAATGGTGTCCAAATCGACGTCGGGTTTGGCAACGGTGCTGAGCGCGTTGGAGGGAGCAGCGCCTAAGGTATCGATATTTTTCAGGTGCCCATTGGTTGTGTCGGAGCCACCAGAGGTGCTACCGCCAATCTGCTTGCTGATGTTGTTGGTGTTCTTTTTGATATCGCCAGTGTTTGTTCTGATGTCACCGGTATTCTTTTTGATGTCACTGGTGTTGTTTTCGACCGTGCGGTCTGTCACCGCGACTGCTTGTTGGGCATGAGCGGTTCCAGCGAAGAGGCCGACGAGTAGAACCACAGACAACGTGACCAGACAGATATGGTTGATCCTCAAGCTGGAAGGCGTCGTATGAGTGCTTGAGTTGGTCATGATGCATTCCTCTCGTGTTGCCGTTGGCGACGGCCTAACGTACGACCGCGCTTGCGGCTCGGGTGGCGGACTGCGGGTCAGACGGCCTGGGCTTGGATTTACCGCTTCCCTTGCGGGTTTCATAGAACCGACTCAGCCACTGCTCGGGAAGAAGCCCCTCGACAGGTAGGCCTTCGGCTTCTGCGCGTTCTGCAAGCACCTCGTGCATGATCTCGATGTTGTCGGTGGAGGCCGAGATCACGGCCAAGGCGTCGTCCATGCCGCGCAGGTTGAGTTGGCAGACGGCGCTGGCGTGGCCCTGCTTGACCAGGAAGCAACGCGAGCGTTCATCCAAACTTACGACAACCTGGTACTCGGCGTCTGTCAGCTTCAGCCCACCCACGTAGTCATCGCGACTCGCGTTGGGGTTGGGTAGCAGGATCATGGTGGCCGTCTGTTCGATCAGGGCGGCCGCGATGTCGCTGGCGAGCGCGTCTTCGGGGCTCTGGGTGGCGAAGATGCCCAGGCCGTTCTGTTTGCGGATGGTTTTCTGCTTGTTCTTGGCGAAGTCCTTGAGGCCGCCCTTGCCATCGAGAATCTTCCAGAACTCATCCATCACGTAGATGAGCGGGCGACCGTCGATGAGCGCTTCCAGCTTGTGCAGCAGGTAGTTGATGACGGGTACGCGCGCTTCGGGGTTGTCGATCAGCTCGGTGTAGTCGAAGCCGATGATGTTGGCCTTTTCCAGGTCGATGGTGTCGATGGGGTTGTCGAAAACCCAACCCAGCGAATTGCCAGCCGTCCACTTGCGCATGCGGATGAAAAGGCCGTCATCACCCATGTTGGGCAGGCTTTTCTGGAAGTTGGTCATGGTGCGTAGATGCATCGGGGTGTCGAGGATGCTTTCGACGGCGCGGAAGATGTCCTCTTCCTCGCGCGAGCTGTAGACGCTCTTGCCCACCATCACCTTCACCAGCTCGGCCAGAAACTGCACGTTGGCTTCGGTGTGTTCGCACTGGAACGGGTTGAACCCGGTGGGCTTGCCGTTTTCCAGCGCAAGGTAGTTGCCGCCGCAAGCGCGCACGAAAATCTCCGCGCCGCGGTCCTTGTCGAAGAAGAAGATGGTGGGTGACGGCTCGAGCTTCTGTACCTGGCTCAGCAGGAAGTTGATCAGTGCGGTTTTGCCGGTACCGGACTTGCCGATGACCATGGTGTTGGCGATGGCCTTTTCGCCCAGCGAGTTTTCCGCGGGGTGGGTGGCGTGGAAGTTGAAGTGGTAGGCCTGACCGTTGGTGGTCTGCAGGGTGGTGACGCAGTTGCCCCAGGGATTGTTTTCCTTCTTGCCCGTGGCGAAGTTGTGCAGGGGCGACAGACCCAGGAAGTTGAGCGAGCTGACGTTGGCCAGCCGGGTGCGGTATTTCCAGTTGCCCGGAAACTGCGCGTAGAACGCCGCGGTGACGGCCAGGTCTTCCTTCACCGTGACGAAGCCGGCGTTGGAGAGTTCCGCGCGGGTGGTGGCGATCTGCTGCGAAAGCGCTTCCTGGCTTGATGCGTAGATCGCCATGGAAAAGTGGTACTCGCCCAGCACGAAGTTGCCTGAGGCCAGCTGATCCATGGCGTGGTCCAGCTCGGCGATCTGGCTGAAGGCCTTGTCACCGGAGGACACCATCATGCCCTTGGTGCGATCCAGCGCCTTGAGCGCGTCCTGCCGACCCATGGGGCTGAAGGAATGGGTGATGACGTACTCGAAATCCAGATACTTCAGCCCGTTGAGAATGCCCGGGTAGGTGCTGTCGGTGTATTCCTTGATGTTGAGGATGGCACCGAAGTGATTCTTGCCTTCCGGCGTGGTGATGACGAAATCGCCGGTCTTGGCCGAGAAGCGCTGCTTGCTCACGGCAAGGTAGTTGTAGACAGGTGCGTCAAGTACCGGCACCGGCTCGTCGATCCGATTGAGAAGATAGCCGTAGAATTCCAGCGCTTCGGAGAACACCACGCCGTTGCTCGCCTCGTACATGCCGAGGCGGTAGGGTGCGTAGTCCTTGAGCACCGCTTCCACGTTGCCGGCCAGTTCCAGCATGGTGTTTACGGCGTCGAGCTGCTGCGACTCCAGGCGTCCGATATCGCTGGATTTTTCCGCGAAGCGTTTGCCGCTGACGATGGGCCGGTACAGCATGGTCAGGTACAACTCGTTCTGCATCAGCTTTTGCGTCGACAAGGCCTCGTAATAGGCATCGGACATCTGCTGGTTGAAGCTCTGGCGGAAGCGGCTGTGATCCTTCAAGCGGCGACGGCGACGTACGTCGTGCACCCAGAACGCCACGTTGACGAAATCCGGCGCCCGTAATGTCTGCAAGAGGCGGTTGAAGCCGTTGTGGCGGTGCTCGATCTCCCATTCTTCGCGCCCCACGAACGGCAGCCCGCCGAGGCGCCACACCAGCAGGAAATCCCCGCCGGTCGTCTTCAGCACCGTGGGTGAGACGTGCGTCGACAACGGCAGGAATTCCGCGATGGGGGTGTCGGGTGTAAAGCTTGGTTTGGCCATGGTCCGGTCCGGGGTGATGCCTGGTGTTGAAGGCCAGGCCATCTGGGATAACTACGGTTTGTCCTTGCCTTGGCCGCGATGGTTGTTGGGGGTGAATACCCACATGCCATCGTTGTCCCCCGGGTTTCTTACCCGCGTGCGGAACTGCAAGCGCAAGCCGAGCAACCGGAAGATCATTTCATCGCGGCGTGCCATTTGCCGCATGATGAAGATCACCACCGGCAGCAGCAGCAAATAGAAGAAGTTGGTGTAGACCGCCAGCAGAAAACACCCGCCCGCCCCCATGAAAAAGGGCACATATGGCACGCCCATGAACATTGGCGGGCGGGTGCAGCCGCGAAATAGCGGGTTTTTATACATAGTTGGTGAGGATGTGCGTGAGCAGGTCCGCCGTCGGTTTGCAGGCGTCAGCTCCCGCGCTGGTACCCAGGAACATCTTGGCAATCTGTCCGGCGGCGCCGATCAGCACGGCACCGATCATGACGGGTGCGACATCACCGATGCGCTTGTGCGCGAAGGCAATCTGATAGCCGGAAAAAATCACGGCGATGGTGACGACGACGATGGACAGCGCATTGAGGATTTTCTGGATGTTCGAGGCGAAGTTGCAGGTTGTATCGATGGTTGCGCCTGCGTCCTGTGCAAGCGCCAGACCGGGCATCACGATAAGGGTCATGATGCACATGACCATGAAAAGACGCGTGCGCTGCGAGTGGAGAATGCTTTCGTTGGGTGATTGGATGGCCATCTAAGTTTTCCTTTTCTTGATGATTGAAGTCCCGGGTTGCCCCGTGACGCTTGGACGGCCGTGAGGCCAGGACAACGCGAACCGAGGTGCACGCTGGTTGGAAAGAATGTGATGGGATGGACTGGGTCTGGTCCCGTCAGAAGACAAAAGCGGCATCGCGCTGCTCCTGGCGTGGGTTGGCGGGATCAACGCCGGGATTGGAACGCCCTGTTTGTGCCGTGATCCGGGTTCGGGCGGAGGCGGAGATGCCAGGCAAATCATCAGGTCCGCGCACCTCGGGCACGAACACGGCGTCATCAGGTGAACTGCCGTCGGCCGCGCCCTGTCGCTGAGGGAAAGTGGGCTTTCCAGGCACGTTCGACTGGCGGGATGCCAGCAACGCAGTCCTGCCGCCATCTGACGTTGGCGTCCGCGTTGGTGAGGGGGCGTCGGCCATCGCCGCGGTCGCAGGCACCGTTGCTGCAGCGGTGGCGTCGATCGCCATGCTGCGTAGAGCCGCGCGATAGTTGGCTCCGCGGGGGGCGTAGACGGTGACGGGTTTGAGATCGACATGGCGGCTTGTCACCACATTCATCGGTGTGGCCGCTGGTGGCGCGCGCCGCGCAGTGGTTCCGACGGGTGCCGGTGCGGCACCGGCCGGGTTCACCGGTTTGCCGGCCTGGTGGTCGATCGACGCGTAGATCTTTTGTACGTAGCCGTCGCGGAAACCCGTGGTGAAATTGCCCGAGTAATAGCAACTGAAGGCTTTGGGCCAATCGCCGTGCGCGCGGGTATGGCAGTCCGCCAGAATCCGTGCGCCGGCCGAAAGATTGGCGCAGGCGTCGAAGGCCTTCGTGTAGGAATCGAGCCCGTAACGATCAAAGTTGGCGCGATTCACCTGGGCAAGACCCAGGGAAAAGTTGTAACCCTTGGCGTCCAGCATCCGGACGGTCGCCAACGCCTCGGGCAGGCTGCCGGGCTGGTGCTCCAACTGGCCGCCGACCACGCCGATGGCGTAGGGGTTGGCGCTGGATTCGACATGCACGATGTGCTGCATCACCTCGGGCGAGACTGCGAGGTTGGGGCAGGCCAGCATTTCCATCCCGGGCAGCATTCAGTGCTCCTCGTGAGCGCGCTGCGGGTTGAAGTCGATGCCGGTGATGCAGCGGCGCCCGCCGTGCGCCTTGATGTGCACCACGATGTCGATGGTCATCATCAGCAAACGCTTGATGGTGTTGAATTCCAGCCCGGCGCCCTCGGCCGAGGCCTTGACCATCAGCGCGAGCTGGTCCCAGGTCTGCTTGGTGCTGCCGGCGTGGCAACTGGTGATAGAGCCGGGGTGGCCCGAGGCGCAGTTGCGGATGAAGTAGAACGACTCGTCACCGCGCAGCTCCGCCAGGATGATGCGGTCGGGTTTCATCCGCAGGCAGGCTTCCATGCAGCTTTTGGCGGTAACGTTGCTGGCGCTCTGCCCACCCTTGGAATAAAGCAGGTGCACCACGTTTGGCTGGTCGATGAAAAGCTCGCGCGCGTCCTCGATGGTGACCAGACGTTCATCGGCGGGAATATGGTTGACCAGTGACTTCATGAAGGTGGTCTTGCCGCTGCCGGTGGCGCCGGAAACCACAATGTTTTTCTTGCCCAGCACGGCCTGGCGAAAGAAGTCCGCGTAGCGGCGGGCGGCGCGAAGCTCCAGGAGCTGGGTGTCCAACTCGCTGAGGCCGTGACCTATTTCCACGATCTGGTCGAAAAAGCCGTCGCTTTCGTACTGTTGCAACGTCTTGAGCTGTTTGGACGGTAGCCGGATGGTGATCGAGACGAAGCCCGCTTCGCAGGCCGGTGGAATCACGAACTGGGCGCGCTGGCCGGTGGGAAAGGTCAGCGACACCACCGGATCCACGTCAGTGATGCGCTGGCCGGTGTTGCTTTCGTTGATCACTGCCGTGCAGAACTGCCGCGCCCGCTCGAAGGTGAGCGTGGGTACTTCCACCCGCTGCCAGTTGCCGCGGCTCTCCAGATAGAGCTCGCCCGGGCGGTTGATGCAGATCTCGGTGACGTCGGCAGATGCCATGTATTCGCGCACGCCCAGCACCTCGTACTGGTAGTCGAGAAAGTCATGCGAGATGTGGGTGGTGACGTCTTCCATTACGTGCTTTCTGTCATTCCGTTGATTGACGATGGCGTCAGGAGCGGGCGACCACGCCGCTGAAATCCACATCCTTGGTCACGTAGACGTAGATGACCGTGCCTTGGTTGATGGTGACGGTCGGCGGCCGGTTGGCGGCCTCGCGCACGGCCTGATTGGCCAGGTTCTGGATGGTTTGGGCGGTGTTGCTTTCGAACGGGGTCTGGGTCACCAGGCCATTGCTGATGGTGGTGTTGCGCGGCCCGTGTTCGGCGGCCTCGTACTTGAAGGCGTCGCTGAGCAGGCTGATCAGCAAGGCCGATCCGATGCGCTTGCCCCAGTGGGCGTCGTAATAGCCGGGCAGGCCTGCACCGCCGAGGTTGTCGATGCCGGGGCTGGACATGTTCACGTCGATGCCGGTGGGGGTGATGATGCGATCCCAGATCACGGCTTCGCGATCGCCCGTGGGGCCGCCGCTGTAACTGCCCAACAACTTCGAGCCCTTGGGTAGCAGCAAGGTATGGCCGTTGAAGGAATAGACGGGCTCGGTGACCAGGCAGGTGCTGAAACCGGGGATATCCGAAACGATGCGCGTCTCCAGCACACAGCGGATGTAGGTTCCGCGTTGCATCAGCGTGTCGGGGTGCGGCAGCGATTGGGCGCTGGTGGGTTTTGAATCAACATCGCCAGGCAGCTTCTTTCCGACGATCCCCGCTGCCGTGAGTGGATTGGACGGTTCGCCACCGCCGGTATCGATGCTGCTGGCGGCGATGCGCCGCTGCAACAAGGTGGGGCCACTGGGCGCCGCCGGCATCGGCCTCGCCGACATGGCTGTCGAGGTAGGCAACAGCGGGATGGATTGAGGAGCCGGCTGCGGTGTTGGCGCCGCTGGCGCTGCGGCGGGAGGCAGTGGCGGCAAGGCCATCGATGTGGGGGCGTCCGCCACCGTCACCTTTTCCTCGCGCGGCTTGGCACGTTCATCCTTCTTGCCGACGCCGCTGACCATCCAGTACGCCAGGAACAACAGCAGCAGCACCACCGCGCCAAGCAGGAATAGTGCGCGGCGGTTCATCTGTCTCAGTTCGCTGCTCTGCAGCGAGGGGGCGCTGGCGTCCAGGTCGGGTTCGGCGCTGCGCTGGTACTGGTTGGCGTAGGGGTTGGCTGGAGCCGCCGCGTCGTTGCCCATGCGCTCGCCGTCGGGATACGGGGGAGTATTCACTTTCTGGTATTCCTGCGCAGGCCAACCACGTCGCTGCCGTGGCGGATGACGAGATAGTTGTAGGTGCCGTGGACGACGATGGTGTTGCCCTCCACCGTGGTGTTCACCAGCGAGTCCTCACTCTTCTCCTGCTCGCGCATGTAGACGGCAGGGAAGTCGCCGGTGGGAAAGGCCTTCAGGTCACTCATCCGGATGTACGTAAAGCGGCCATCGTCATAAACGTTGGCGGGGATCAGCCATGGGGCCGCTTTGCTCTTGGTGGCGTAGTCGTAATTGAAGTTGTAGCTGCGGTCGGGCAACAGGGCGCTGTTCTGCGCCGTCGCCTGCAGCTGCTTTTTCTTCTGATTGGCGAAGCTGGTGTCGGCCGGGTAGCTGAAGGCGATCTTGTACTGCACGCCGTCGCGGCGGGCCTGCGCCAATGTTTTCCAGTCCGTGGCCACCACCTTCAGTTCGAAGATGTACGAGTGCGTGGCGGTACGCACCATCATGTTGGTGTCCACGTCCACGTTTCTGGGTTTCAGATAGAACACGTTTTCGCGGCGGGTGAGGTCCCAGCCGCCGCTGAAACCCGTGCTGTAGTCGAGCACTTTTTCATTGGGGCTGAGCTCGATCTGGGTGGTGATGCCCAGGCCGGTGTTCACCGGGTAGATGCTGTCCGGCTTGAATTGATAACGCGTCAGCACCTGTGCCGTTGCCGCTGAAGGCGCGGCGGTGGCGGCGATGCACAGGATGGCTCCAAGACGCCAGAGGACCGATCGATTCATTGGCGTGATGCTCCCGTGGCGGAGTCAGTGGCCATCGCCGGCCCTGGCAGGGTGACGGCGGTAGCCGCCGGCGCCACAGGGGCGATGTCGGTTTGCGCGCCAGCTGTTGATGCGATGGGCGGCCCGGGAATCTCCGCCGGTGGCGCGGTGGCGTAATCATCGTCCACGCGATAGCTGGTGACCCAGAATCCCAGCGGGTTTTCGATGCGGTTCTGGTCATCCATTTCGAGGTTCTGCTTGTACGTGAATTCGATGGTGGCGATCTTGTTGTCGATCGCCCGGGTCGCCCCGCTCGATTTGTTGAAAAGGCTGCGCTGGAACCTCACGGTCGCGCCCCGGGGCGTCTTGCCACGACCGCCACCCACCAGCTGGATACTGAGCAACTTGATTCGGATGGATTGATACGGCCCGTACTGCTTGACCCAGCTGTCCGGGTTGGTCGACGAGAACATCGCCATGTATTCGGCCTTGACCCCGCCGGACGCCATCGTCTGCACGGTTTTCCAGTCGCGCAGGTTCACCAGAGCCTGGTCATAGGACTCCCTGGCCAGCACGAAATGCGCGACGTTGCTGCGGTTGACGGCCTCACGCGTGGTGATGCCGCGCATGGCGAAATCGCCATCGAGGCGGGCGACGGTGGCGGTGCCGGTATAGGCATCCGCCATGACGAGATAAGGGACTTTCTGCTTCAACGGCAGCATGTAGAAATAGCCGCCGGCAAGAATCAGCGCCATCGCCATGGCAGCGAACGCCACGTACCACGCTCGTCGTTCACTGCGCCGGGCGATGTCGGCAAGAGTCAGCTCGAAATTGACGGACCTGGAAACCGCTTCGTCGACTTTCCGGCCGGAGGAAGGCTTCTTGTTCGGCATCACTTGGCACCCGCGTGTTCGGCCGGAGTGGGTGCCGTTGAAGCGATCTTCGGATGAGGGCCGCCACGGCTGGCGGCGTCGGAAGCGAGCACCAGTATTTTTTGATCGGTTGCGGAAACGTGCACGTGTTGCGCGGTGTAGATCTGTGTCAGCTGCTGCGCGGCACTGTCGATGCTGGTGGTGTGAATACTCGATACCGGCGTGTAGAGGGTGACGTCAAAGGGAAGCTGATACGACAGCTCGCGCCCGGAGTCGTTTGCCCAACGCACCAGCATGGTCTTGAGCGTCCCATCCATCGGTGCCGCGTAGTAGGTGTAGTCCGCTACCAGCGGAATTTCGGTGGGTTGTGCCTGAAAATGATTGACGGCCTTCCAGCGTCCACCGAAGTTCTTGGCGGGAGGTGTTCCGCACGCGGCCAGGGCGCCAGCCGCGATGATCAGGCCGGTCCTGAAGATGAAGCTGCAAGGAAGGGAGGTGCGACGGGTTCGGCCGATGCCATCGGTCGCTACTTCCCGATTCGCCATGATGGTGGTGGAGAACAAGCTCCCGCACGTCGATTCCATTCGATCCCCCTGTCCGGGAAAGGCCTTCCCGAATCCGATTCACCGTTGCGACAGCCGGTCCCTAGCTGCGCCACGAATTGCATGTTGAGTCGGGCACGTTCGTGCAAGCCCCCGGTCGGCGGAAACTTCGTCGTGTGTATCGGCGACAAAGCCGCTGAACGTGCCTCGGTTTTGGAGCCGTGAATATAGAACAGACGTCTAGACGGCCAAGTAAGCGTTTTGCGTAGGGGTAGTCATAGAAATGCGCCGAAGGACGTAGTCCTATTCCTACGGACGGGCGGCCCGGAGCGGGCGGGGAAGTCGGCGGATGCCGGCAGGGATAGATCAGGCCGCTTCGAACGCGCCGCGCAACCACTGTTGCGATATTGCCCCGGCCGGGCCGTCATAACTCATCACATCAAACCGGCACGGCAGCTTCGCGTGTTGCGGATGCGCGGCCAGCCACTGCTGTGCGGCGAGAATCAGCTTCGCCTGCTTGGTCGGCGTGACCGACGCCGCGGCATCGCCATGAGTGGCGCTTTTGCGGTAGCGCACTTCGACGAAGACGATGGTGTGGCGGTCGCGCATCACCAGGTCGAGCTCGCCGTGGCGGGTGGTGAAGTTCTGCGCGAGGCAGCTGAGGCCGGCCCGTTCGAGTTCGGCGCGGGCGCGTCGCTCGAAGACGTCGCCGGCGGCGCGCATCAGTAGTTGACGGGCTGGCTGGCTGGCGCGGACGTGCTGGTGGTGGGTGCGGGTGTGTCGCCGACGGGCGGCACGGTGACCGGTACCTCGTCCATCTGCAGGCTGCCGCCCAGCGGCCGGGCCAGGCCGCCCTGGAATCTTGCCCAGATCAGCACGCGCCGCACGCGACCGAACTGGTCGGCGGTGAGCTGGCCGCTGGCGCCGGGCAGGTAGCTGCCGGGGTGGTCGCGCAGCCAGTCGAGGTACGGCACCAGATTCCATGCGTCCATGCCGAACGCAAACAGCCGCGCGGCGCCGCCGCGGGCGGTGGGCAGGAGGTTGGCCACATCGTCGTGGCGCGGCAGGCCGGATTGGGCATCGAACAGCCACGGCGCGTCGCAGAATTCCACGCCGTCCAGATCGCCATTGGCGCTGGTGTCGTCCACGCCGGCGTAGACGTGCGAGGTGGCGAAGATCGGCAGGGTGACGTTGGCGATCTTCAACTGCGGCACCAGCAGGCGTGCCTGGGCAGGCCGCATGCTGATGAAGATGCCGGTGTCGCTGACAGGCGCCGGCACGGTGGTGATGGTGGTGTCGTCAGTGGTGGCCGGGTTTGCGACAGGAGTCGCTGGCGTGCCGGCGCCCGGAATCTTGAGGCTGGCGATGGCATCGGTATAGGTCACCGAGCCGTTGGGCAGGATGGTGCGGCCGGATACGTCGCCGCCGTGGGATTCCATCTCGGCCTTGAACGCGCTGGCCGCGCGCTGGGCAAAGTCGTCGTCGGAGGTCAGCACATAGGCATGGTGGATGCCGCGTTCGACCATGTGGTCGGCCGCTTGCGCGCCTTCGGTTTCCGGCAGCAGGCCGAATTCGCTGACGTCGCCGGCAGGCAGCTGTTTGTCGTCGGGGTGGTTCAGCGCCAGCAGCGGCACCGGCAGCGGCGATTGGGCGAATACGGCCGCCACTTCCGTGCGTGTCAGCGGGCCCACGACCAGCTGTGCGCCATCGCTGACGGCCTGTCGGTAGGCTTTCACGGCGCCGTCGGGGCTGCCCAGACTGTCATAGACCCGCACGCTGGGTCGTGGTGCATGGTTGCGCGCTGCGTCGAGGTAGGCCGCGAAAAAACCCTGGCGGATGGCGCTGCTGGCCGCCGCGTAGTTGCCGTTGGCGGGCAGCAGCAAGGCCAGGTGCGCGGGGACTTTGTAGCCTTCGCGAACGTTGGCATCGGCCCCCGGCAACAAGGTGCCGACCGGCTGTTGCAGGGTTGGCTGCGGACGGGCCACGGCCACGCCGAGTTGGCTCAGCGCTTCATTGACCCACGGCAGCATGCGGCTGCCCGGCTGCATTGCGGACGCGCGTCGCTGCAGCGGCCCCACGCCGAGCTGGGTGAGCAGGTCGAGGATCTGCTGGCGGTTCTGGCTCTGGTCGAGGCCGGTCAGCCGCGTATCCATCCCCACCCGCGTACGCGCACTGCCCCAGCGATCGCCGCTGGCGGCCATGGCGCGCGCGCGCAGTTCCAGCAGCCGCGTCAGGTAGGCATCGGGCGCGCCCATGCTCGGGTGCAGGGTGATCTGCAATGCGGTTGCCGCATCGTTGCGTTCCAGTGCCAGCTCGGCCTGCAACAGGTCCAGGCGAAACGGTTCGTCACCGCGCAAACGCCGCCGGTTGATGGCCGCCATGGTGGGGGCGGCCTGCGCGATGTGGCCGTCCTGGCGCCAGGCTTCGGCGGCCAGCAGGCGGTATTCATCGGCGCGCCCCGGTGATTGCGCGGCCAGCGCGAGATAGGCCTGTGCGGCCTGATCGAACTGCCCGCGCTGGGCCAGCGCATTGGCGCTTTGCGCCGCGGCGGTTTCCTCCGGCGTGCGCTGCACGTTGCCGGGTACGCAGGCGCTCAAGGCCAGCGCCGCCAGCAGGCAGAATCCGGCGGCGCGAATCGGGCGCATGAGGTGCATGGGAGGTCCCTTGTTCGTCATGGTCGGCAATGCGCGATCATAGCCGATCGTATTCGCGCGACCCACGGCGCAGGAGCTTCCCCGATGTCAGCAATTCAACCCGCATGCCTGTGGGTGGTGGCCACCCCGATCGGCCATCGCGATGATTTGTCCGCCCGTGCGATCGAGACCTTGCGCGCGGTGGCGGTGATCGCGGCCGAAGACACCCGCCACAGCCGGCCGCTGCTGCAACACCACAATGTGGCGACGCCACTGGTGGCCTTGCACGAGCACAACGAGCGCGAGGTGGTGGATGCGATCGTGCGGCGGCTGCAGGGCGGCGAATCCGTCGCGCTGATTTCCGATGCGGGCACGCCGTTGATCAGTGACCCCGGGTTCCGGCTGGTGCGCGCGGCACGGGCGGCCGGCATCCGCTGCATTCCGGTGCCGGGCGCCTGCGCGGCCATCGCGGCGTTGTCGGTGGCTGGCCTGCCCAGTGACCGGTTCGTGTTCGAGGGTTTCCTGCCATCGAAAGCCGCCGCACGGCGCAGTCGTCTGCAGGAGCTGGCGAGCGAGACGCGCACGCTGATCTTCTACGAGTCGTCACACCGCGTGGCCGAGAGCCTGGCCGACATGCGCGACGTGTTCGGTGCCGAGCGCGAGGCGGTGCTGGCGCGCGAACTGACCAAGATGTTCGAGACCGTGCTGGGCGAGCCGCTGGCGGAGCTGGCCGCGCACGTCGTCGCCGACCCCGACCAGCAACGCGGCGAGCATGTGATCGTGGTGGCCGGCCGCGGCGAGGAGGCTGACGCGAAGTTGGCCGAAGGCCGGCGCATTTTCGCGATCCTGCGCGAGGAGCTGCCGCCGGCCAAGGCGGCGAAGCTGGCGGCGGCGATCAGCGGGGCGGCGCGGAAGCTGTTGTATGAGGGGTAGTCACCAGCTGTTGTAGGAGCGGCTTCAGCCGCGACGCTTTGCGGTTTCCTGTTGAAGGCGCGCGGCTACCTGCGCACCCTCTCCTGCCCTGCGGGCACCCTCTCCCAGGGGGAGAGGGAAGTATTGATAGCGCTTCGCGCTACACTTCCTCATGGAGTCGGCCGGACAGTCGCGTCGCGCGCAAGCGCATCGAGGAAAGTCCGGGCTCCGCAGGGCAGAGTGCCAGGTAACTCCTGGGCGGCGTGAGCCGACGGCCAGTGCAACAGAGAGCAGACCGCCGATGGCCATGGCTACTTTCGGGTAGCTCGGGCACAGGTAAGGGTGAAAGGGTGCGGTAAGAGCGCACCGCGTACGGGGCCAACGTCGTACGGCACGGTAAACCCCACTCGGAGCAAGACCAAATAGGGGAACGATAACGCGGCCCGCGTTGTTCCCGGGTAGGTTGCTGGAGCCAGGCGGCGACGCCTGGCCGAGAGGAATGACTGTCGCGTCGCAAGACGTACAGAACCCGGCTTACAGGCCGACTCCACCTCTTTTTTGCCTGATAAACCGCCGGCGCGTGGATTCACGCGCCGGCGGTTTGTTGTGTGAACGCCGATTCATCCCCGCCCCCCGGAAAACCCTGCAACGGCGCCGATTTGGCCTGAAAAGGGTGGCGGCTCCCGATAAGAAAACTCCCTGCATTCAACCACCTTGCCGGCATAGCTCATAAACTCCTGCACGTACGGTCAGCATTCTGCCTTTACTCCTTGATTCACAAGCGAAATTCCCTTGACAGTCTCATAGGGCGAGACTATCGTGGGTTCCTGTGTGAAATCGTGGGTTTTAGTGGAGTTCTGACACCGTGTTCCAGGGCGAGACCGCCATCACCGTCGACGACAAGGGCCGCCTGGCCATTCCGACTGCGTATCGGGAACAGGTGGCGGGCGAGTGTGGCAACCGTCTGGTGATCACCTACAACCCGTTCGACGAAGGTTGTTTGTGGCTGTTCCCGTATGCCGAATGGGAGCGCGTGCGCGACTCGGTCAATGCGCTCCCCAGCGTCCGGGCCCAGCACCGCAACCTGCAACGCAAGTTGGTGGGTGCGGCGGCCGTGGTCGAACCGGACGGGGCCGGGCGGATCCTGCTGCCCGCCAGTCAGCGCACCACCACCGGCATCGAGAAGAAGGCGGTGCTGCTGGGCATGGGCGACAAATTCGAGTTGTGGAGCGAACAGGAGCACCTGAAGACAACCCGCCAGACGATCGGCGAGAACGACATCACAGACGAAATGGCCGAACTGCGCCTGTAAGCGGGCGCGGCAACACACGTGGGATGAGGGCGGGAGTGCGGCATGGCCGAGCAAGTTTTGCGGCACATCCCGGTGATGCTGGGCGAAGCGGTGGAGGGTCTGTCCGTGCGTTCTGACGGGCGTTATCTCGACGGAACCTTTGGACGCGGCGGTCACGCCCGCGCCGTACTGTCGCGCCTGGGCCCCGACGGTCGGCTGCTGTTGATGGATCGTGACCCGCAGGCGATCGCCGCGGCGCAGGCCGAATTCGCCGCCGATCCGCGCGTGTCCATCCGCCATGCCAATTTCTCCAGCCTGGCCGAGTGGGACGAAACCGCCCCTGGCCTCGATGGCGTGCTGCTCGACCTGGGCGTGTCGTCGCCGCAGTTGGATGAAGCCGCGCGTGGTTTCAGCTTCATGGCGGATGCCCCGCTGGACATGCGCATGGACACCAGCCGCGGCGAAAGCGCGGCGGAATTCCTGGCCCACGCCAGCGAGCGCGAGATCATGGACGTCCTGTGGACGTTCGGCGAGGAGCGCCACGGCCGGCGCATCGCCCGTGCCATCGTGGCCGATCGCGACGCCACGCCGTTCACCCGTACCGGCCAGCTGGCGGCGTTGTGCGAACGCGTGGTGGGCCGGCGCGAGCCGGGCAAGCATCCGGCCACGCGCACGTTCCAGGCGCTGCGCATCCGCGTCAACGGCGAGCTGGATGCCTTGCACGACGGCCTCGATGCGGCGCTGTCGCGGCTCAACCCGGGCGGCCGCCTGTCGGTAATCAGCTTTCATTCGCTGGAGGATCGCGCGGTCAAGCAGTTCATCCGTGATCAGTCCGGCCGCGTGCAGAACTCCCGCCGCGGCCCGCCGGTGCAGGCCGCGCCGGCGTGCCTGAAGGCCGTGGGCAAGGCGCAATTCCCCTCGGCGGACGAGTTGTCGGCCAATCCGCGTTCGCGCTCGGCGGTGTTGCGCGTGGCTGAAAGGCTGGCGGAGGAAGGCGCATGAAGGCAGTCGGCGCCATCGCCACCCTGCTGTTGCTGGTTGCCGTGCTGGCCAGCGCGTTGGGCGTGGTGTGGACGCGCCACGAAAGCCGCGTGCTGTTCGTCAGCCTCACGGCGCTGCAAAACCAGCGCGACGAGCTGAACATCGAGTTCGGCAAGCTGGAACTGGAGCAGGCCACCAAGGCCGACCCCAGCCGCATCAATGCCGAGGCGCGCGAGAAGCTCGGCATGGTCGATCCGCGTCCGCAAGATGTCAGGTTGCTGCGCTGATGGGCTGGCGCAATCACATCGCCGCACCGCAAGGCCGCCGCCACGCGGCCGGCCCAAGCGCACGCAAGCGCATGCTGATCGTGGTGTCCCTGCTGAGCCTCAGCGGGCTGGGGCTGGTGGCGCGCGCGTTCGATCTGCAGGTGGTGCGCAAGGCGTTCTACCAGCGTCAGGGTGACGCCCGCTTCCTGCGCGAAATGCCGATCCCGGTATCGCGCGGCACCATCTTCGATCGCAACGGTGCACCGCTGGCGGTGTCCACCCCGGTCACCTCGATCTGGGCCAATCCGCCCGAAGTGCTGGCCAATGAAGAGCGCATCCCCGCGCTGGCGCGGGCGTTGGGTGTCGATGCCGCCGAGCTGAAAAACAAGCTGGCGCAGCGCTCCGAGCGCGAGTTTGTGTACCTGCGCCGGCAGATGGCGCCGGAAGCGGCGCAGGCCGTACTGGATCTGGGCATCCCGGGCATCAACGGCCAGCGCGAGTTCAAGCGCTATTACCCGTCGGGCGAGCTGACCGCGCACGTGCTCGGCTTCACCAACATCGATGACCACGGCCAGGAAGGGCTGGAGTTGGCGTATGACGACTGGTTGTCCGGCAAGCCCGGCGCCAAGCGCGTCATCCGCGATCGCATGGGTCACGTGGTGGAAGACGTGGAGCAGGTGCGCGCGCCCAAGCCGGGGCAGAGCCTCACGCTCAGCATCGACCGGCGCATCCAGTTCCTCGCCTTCAACGAGCTGAAGAACGCGCTGGAGAAATTCGAGGCCGACTCCGGCTCGATGGTGGTGCTCGACGCGCGCAACGGCGAAGTGCTGGCGATGGTCAACCTGCCGGCCTACAACCCCAACGCGCTCAACGACAGCCAACCCGGCCAGCGCCGCAACCGGGCCATGACCGACCTGCTCGAACCCGGCTCCACGATCAAGCCGATCCTGATGGCGGCGGCGCTGTCCAGCGGCCAGTACACGCCCACCACGCCGATCATCGACACCACCGGCGGCCACTGGTATTTCCAGGGCCACGACATTCATGACACGCACAACTACGGGCTGCTGACGCCCACCGGCGTGATCACCAAATCCAGCAACGTGGGCGCGGCGCGCATCGCGATGTCGCTGGATACCACGTTGATGTACGACACTTATCGTGGCTTCGGTTTCGGCAACAGCACCAACAGCGGCTTTCCGGGCGAGGCGTCCGGCTTGTTGCGGATCGGGCGTGACTGGCGGCCGCTGGAAAAGGCCATCCTCGGTTACGGCTATGGCCTCAACGTGACCGTGCTGCAGCTGGCGAACGCCTACGCCACCATCGCCGATGGCGGTCTGATGCACACGCCCGCCTTCATCAAGGACAGCGACGGCCCCACCAAGCAGATCATCTCGCCGAAAGTGGCCCATGAGCTGGTGCGCATGATGGAAACGGTGACCGGGCCCGGCAGCACGGCGCCGCAGGCACGCATCCCCAACTACAGCGTGGCGGGCAAGACGGGTACGGCGCACAAGGCCAACGCCGGCGGCTATTCCAAGAGCAATTACACCGCCGCGTTCGCCGGCATCGTGCCCGCGTCGAACCCGCGGCTGGTCGGTGTGGTGGTGATCGACAACCCGCAAAAGCGCAGCTACTACGGCGGCATGGTGTCCGCGCCGGTGTTCGCCAAGGTAATGGAAGGCGCGCTGCGATTGCTGGACGTGCCGCCGGACAACGTGGGCCGCTGGTACGTGGGTGGCCCGCTGCAAGGTGCAGGTGGCCTGGTTGGCAGTAACCCACCGGCTGATGTGCCGATCGATGACGCACCCATCGACGAGGGTGCGCCATGAGCATGCATCGTCTCGACCGCCTGTTGCTGGGCATCGGCGATACGGCGCTGGCACAGGTAGCCGGCGCGCGTGACCTTTCGATCACCGGGCTCGCCATCGACTCGCACCAGATCGTGCGCGGCGATGCCTTTGTCGCCTTGCGCGGCACGCAGACGCATGGCATCCGTTTCGCCCCCGTCGCCGTGCAACGCGGCGCATCGGTGGTGCTGGCCGAGGCGCCGGTACCGGCCGACATCGACACCTCGTCCTCGGAGGCGATCGAAGGCGTGCCGGTGGTGTGGATCGACCACCTCGCTTCGCAGGTCGGCGAGATCGCCGCGCGCCTTTACGGGCGCGCCAGCGAAGCGATGCGCGTGGTGGGTGTCACCGGTACCAATGGCAAGACGTCGTGCGTGCAGATGCTGGCGCAGGCGCTGAGTTTCCTGGGCCATCGCAGCGCCACCATCGGCACACTCGGCGCCGGTGTGCACGGGCAGCTGCACGAGGGCGAGCGCACCACGCCCGATGCGGTGGCCGTGCATCGGCTGCTGGCGGAATTCCGCGATGCGGGCGTGAGCCATGTGGCGATGGAGGTGTCCTCGCACGCGCTGGCGCAGCATCGCGTGGCCGCGGTGGATTTCGACGTGGCTGCCTTCACCAACCTGACCCGCGACCACCTGGACTACCACGGTGACATGGCGTCTTACGGCGCGGCCAAGGCCAAGCTGTTCGCGTGGCCCAGCCTCGGCGCCGCCGTGATCAACCTGGATGACGCGTTCGGTCCCGAACTGCTGGCGCAGCTCGATGGCGCTGTGCAGCCGCTGCGCACCAGCATGGCCGACAGCGCAGATGCGGATGTCGCCGCCAGCACCATCGTCACCTCGTCCAACGGGCTCAGCTTCGACCTGCGCACGCCGTGGGGTGCCGCGCCCGTCAAGAGCCCGCTGCTGGGGCGTTTCAATGTGGCGAACCTGCTCACGGTGGCCGCTTGCCTTGGCGCTCTGGGCGAGCCGTTCGAGCGCATCGTCGCCGCACTTGAGAACTTGCAGCCGGTGCCCGGCCGCATGAGCCGCCTCGGCGGGCAGGGCGATCTGCCGCTGGTCGTGGTGGACTATTCGCACACGCCCGATGCGCTGGATCAGGCACTGACCGCGCTGCGCGCGCATTGCGCCGGCCGCCTGATCTGCGTGTTCGGCTGCGGCGGCGAGCGCGATGCCGGCAAGCGCCCGCTGATGGGTGAAATCGCGGCGCGACTGGCCGATGTGGCCATCGTCACCGACGACAACCCGCGCCGCGAAAACGGTGACGCCATCGTGGCGCAGATCGTGGCCGGCATGCCTGAGGGTACGACGATCGAACGCGACCGCGCCGCGGCGATCGCCCTCGCGCTGCGCGACGCGCACGCCGGCGACGTGGTGCTGATCGCCGGCAAGGGCCACGAGCCCTACCAGGAAGACGCCGCCGGCAAGCATCCCTTCGACGACATGGCCGTGGCGCAAGCCGCGCTGGAACGCCGGGAGCCGCGCGCATGATGTCCGCGAACACCATCGCCATGTGGACCCACGGCCGCCTGCACGGCGCCGACGCCAAGGTCACCGGCGTGGTCATCGACACGCGCCGGGTGAAGCCCGGCGACCTGTTCGTGGCGATCAAGGGCGAGCACGTCGATGGCCATGACTACCTGGCCGACGCGGCCGCCCGCGGTGCCGTCGCCGCCATGGTGACGCACAAGCTGGAGCACGAACTACCGCAGATCGTGGTGGACGACAGCGCACTGGCCCTGGGCGACCTGGCCAGCGCGGTGCGCGCGCAGCGCGATGTGCGCGTGGTGGGCATCACCGGTTCCAACGGCAAAACCACCGTCAAGACGCTGACCGCCTCGATCCTGGCACGGCACGGCCGTACCCACGTCAGCGCGGGCAATTACAACAATGAGCTGGGCCTGCCGCTGAGCCTGCTGGCGATGCCGCTCGACACCCAGTTCGCGGTGCTGGAAATGGGCGCCGGCAAACCGGGTGACATCGCTTATCTGGCAGCCATCGCGCGGCCCGACGTCGGTGTGGTCAACCTGATTGCGCCGGCGCATCTGGAGCGCATGGGCAGCATCGAAGGCGTGGCCGAAACCAAGGGCGCGCTGTATCAGGCGCTGCCCGCCGACGGCGTGGCGATCGTCAACGCCGACGATGCGTTCGCCAGCTTTTTCGATGGCCTGGCCGGTGGCCGCAAGCTGCTGCATTTCGGGCTGGATCATGCGGCCGACGTGAGCGCCCGCATCCTGGAGCAGCGCCCGGATGGATCGCGTTTCGTGCTGCAGACGCCGGTTGGCGAGGCCGAGGTTTCGCTGCCGCTGCCCGGTCGCCACAACATCGCCAATGCGCTGGCCGCCAGCGCCATCGCGCTGGCGCTGGAGGTGCCGCTGGCCACCATCGTGGCGGGGCTGCAATCGGCCGAAGGCGTACCCGGCCGGCTTCGTCGCGAGGTGACGGCCGGTGGCTGGACGGTGATCGACGACAGCTACAACGCCAACCCCAGCTCGATGCTGGCGGCGATCGACACGCTGCTGCTGGCCGAAGGCGAGCGCTGGCTGGTGCTGGGCGACATGGCGGAACTGGGCGCCGATGCGCGTGCCCTGCACGCCTCGGTAGGACAACGCGCCCGCGAGCGCGGGGTGGAACGGTTGTTCGCGGTCGGCCCGCTGGGCGCGGCCACGGTCGAGGCGTTCGGCGACGGTGCGACGCATTTCGCCGACAAGCCCGCGCTGATCGCGGCGCTGCGCTCGCAACTGCATCCGGGCGTGACCTGTCTGGTGAAGGGTTCGCGCTCGGCCGGCATGGAACAGGTAGTGGTGGCGCTGGCGCAGCCTTCGGGCGCGTCCGGCCCCGCGAAGGAGGGCACGTCCGATGTTTTATGAACTGGCCGAATGGATGTCGCGCCACTTCGTGGCACCGCATCTGTTTCAGTACATCACCTTCCGGGCGATCATGGCCGCGCTCACCGCGCTGTCGGTGTCGCTGCTGCTGGGCCCGGCACTGATCCGCAAGCTGAGCGCGCTGAAAGCCGGCCAGGTGGTGCGCAGCGATGGCCCGCAGACGCACCTGGTCAAGGCCGGCACGCCGACCATGGGCGGGGTGATGATCCTGCTGTCGGTGAGCGTCGCCACGCTGCTTTGGGCCGACTTGCAAAACCGCTACGTGTGGGTGGTGCTGGCGGTGATGCTGACCTTCGGCGTGATCGGTTTCTACGACGACTACCGCAAGCTGGTGCTGAAGGACAGCCGCGGCCTGGCCAGTCGCTGGAAATATTTCTGGCAGTCCGTGTTCGGCCTCGGCGCCGCGTTGTTCCTGTACTACACCGCACCCCACGCGACCGGCACGCTGCCGGTGGCGGAGACCGCGCTGTACGTGCCGCTGTTCAAGCATGTGGTGCTGCCGATGGGGCTGTTCTTCGTGGTGGTGGCGTACTTCATGATGGTGGGGTTCTCCAATGCGGTGAACCTCACCGATGGCCTGGATGGCCTGGCCGTGATGCCGACCGTGCTGGTTTCCGGCGCGCTGGGCGTGTTCGCCTACCTGGCCGGCAACAAGGTGTTCTCCGAATACCTGGGCATTCCCTCCATTCCTGGCGCGGGCGAATTGGCGATTTTCACCGGCGCGTTGTCGGGGGCGGGACTGGGCTTCCTGTGGTTCAACACGTATCCCGCGCAGGTGTTCATGGGTGACGTGGGCGCGCTGGCGATGGGCGCGGCACTGGGCTGCGTGGCAGTGATCGTGCGCCAGGAGATCGTGCTGTTGGTGATGGGCGGCGTATTCGTGATGGAAACCGTGTCGGTGATGTTGCAGGTGGCCAGCTTCAAGCTCACCGGCAAACGCATCTTCCGCATGGCGCCGATCCATCACCACTTCGAACTGAAAGGCTGGCCGGAACCCCGGGTGATCGTGCGTTTCTGGATCATCTCGGTGGTGCTGGTGCTGATCGGCCTCGCCACGTTGAAGGTGCGGTGATGGCCGGGAATCGGGAATCGGGAATCGGGAATAGGAACGGCACGTGCGCGCCGGCTCATCGTGTCGTGCGCGCTTTTACCTGTTCCCCATTCCCGATTCCCCATTCCCGGCTTGCGGAGCAAGCCCATGTTTGACACCACCCAGGCAAAACGGCGGCACGGCCCGCGCGGCAGCTTCGATCTGCTGTTGCTGGTGGCGTTGATCGCGTTGGCCAGCATCGGTGTGGTGATGGTGGCGTCCAGTTCGATCTCGGTGGCGGACAGCCAGCACCTGGGGGCGTTCTATTACCTGGAGCGGCACCTGGTGTTTCTCAGCCTGGGGCTGCTGGTGGCGGGCGTGGCCATGCGCACCGAGATGAAGCTGCTGGAGAAGTTCGCGTTTCCGCTGCTGGCGCTGGCGTTCGTGTTGTTGCTGGCGGTGTTCGTGCCGCACCTGGGCATGCGCATCAATGGCGCGCGGCGCTGGCTGAACCTGCTGGTGACCAGCTTCCAGCCGGTGGAGGCGGTGAAGCTGATCCTGGTGGTGTACATCGCCAGCTATCTGGTGCGCCACCGCGAGAACGTGGAAACGCGCTTCCTTGGCTTGTTCAAGCCGGTGGTGGTGGCGGGGTTGATCGTATTGCTGCTGCTGGCGCAACCGGATTTCGGCTCGGCCACGCTGGTGATCGCGGTGACCATCGCGATGGTGTGGCTGGGCGGCGCGCGGCCGATCTTCCTGTTCCTGATGGGGCTGCCGCTGATGCCGCTGCTGTATATCGCGGCCACCGGCGAGAGCTACCGCATGAAGCGGCTGACCTCGTTCATGGATCCGTGGAAAGACCCGTTCAACGACGGTTTCCAGTTGACCCAGTCGCTGATGGCGATCGGTCGCGGCGAGTGGACCGGCGTGGGGCTGGGCTCCAGCGTGCTGAAGCTGTCGTACCTGCCCGAGGCGCATACCGATTTCATCTTCGCGGTGATCGGCGAGGAGCTGGGCCTGGCGGGCGTGGTGCTGGTGATCGGCCTGTTCGCGATGGTGGTGGGGCGCGGACTTTACCTGGGCCTCAAGGGCGTGGAAGTGGGGCAGCGCTTCGCCGGCTACGTGGCGTTCGGCATCTCGCTGATGCTGGCGATGCAGGCGATCGTCTCGGTGGGCGTCAACCTCGGCGCGTTGCCGACCAAGGGCCTGACCTTGCCGCTGATCAGCTACGGCGGCTCCTCGATGGTGCTGACCTGCGCCATGGCCGGCGTGCTGCTGCGCGCCACGTTCGAGATCAACCGCGCGCTGGACGCTCGGCACATGGCGACCCGGATGCCGGCGGCGGTGACCGCCGTCGATGCGAATGCCGCGGTCACCCCGCGTGAGCAGGTGGCCGCATGAATCCCGAATCCCGTGTTGCCGATTCCCGCCCCGTGCTGATCATGGCCGGTGGCACCGGTGGCCACATTTTCCCGGGCCTGGCCGTGGCGGAAACGCTGCGTGGGCAGGGTGTACCGGTGATGTGGCTGGGTGCGGCCGGTGGCATGGAAACCCGCGTGGTTCCGGCCCACAACATTCCGCTGCACACGGTGGCGGTGCGCGGGCTGCGCGGCAAAGGCTGGAAGGCTCGCCTGCTGGCGCCGGCGATGCTGCTGCAGGCCTTGTTCGCTTCGCTGGCGCTGCTGCGGCGGGTACAGCCGCGCAGCGTGTTGTCGATGGGCGGCTACGTGGCCGGGCCCGGCGGCTTGGCGGCGTGGCTGTTGCGGCGGCCGTTGCTGGTGCACGAACAGAATCGCGTGGCCGGCTTCACCAATCGCAAACTGGCCACCATGGCCCGCCGCGTGCTGACCGGTTTTGCCGATGCGCTGCCGCAGGCGGAATGGGTGGGTAACCCCGTGCGCCAGGCGATCGCCCAACTGCCGCCGCCCGCGTCGCGCATGGCGCAGCGCCAGGATCCGCCGCGGTTGCTGGTGCTGGGTGGCAGCCTGGGCGCGCGGTCATTGAACCTGGCGCTGCCGCAGGCACTGGCCCGGCTCGACCCGTCGCAGCGGCCCGAGGTCCTGCACCAGTGCGGCGCGCGCGGTATCGACGAGACCAACGCGGCCTATGCCGAAGCTGGCGTCCACGCGCAGGTGGTGCCGTTCATCGAAGACATGGCGGCCAGCTATGCCTGGGCGGATCTGGCGGTTTGCCGCGCCGGCGCGCTGACCCTGGCCGAACTGTCGGCGGCCGGGTTGGGTGCGGTGCTGGTGCCGTTTCCGCACGCGGTGGACGACCACCAGACCCGCAACGCCGACGTACTGGTGCAGGCCGGCGCCGCCGTACTGCTGCCGGAATCCGATCTGAAAGGGAACAGCTTGAACGTAGAACTTCTGGCGCAGCAACTCGCTGCGCTGCTTGGCGACCGCAGCCGGTTGCTGGCCATGGCCGAGTCAGCCCGCACGCTGGCCAAACCCGATGCCGCCGCGGTCATCGCCCGCGCCTGCCTGGAGGTGGCCGCATGAACCCGCGTCGACTCTCCGCCCAGGAAGATCTGATGAGCACGTTCCGCCGGGTGCATTTCATCGGCATCGGTGGCGTGGGCATGAGCGGTATCGCCGAGGTGCTGCACAACCTGGGCTATGCCGTTTCCGGCTCCGACCGCAACGCGTCTCCCACGGCGTTGCGGTTGCAGGAGTTGGGTATCACCGTGCACATCGGACATGCGGCGGCGAACCTGGGTGATGCCGATGTCGTAGTGACGTCCAGCGCGATCCCGCAGGACAATCCCGAATTGCTGGCCGCCCGCGAGGCGCGCATCCCGCTGGTGCCGCGCGCGGAAATGCTGGGCGAGCTGATGCGTTTCCGCCGTGGCGTGGCCATCGCCGGCACCCACGGCAAGACCACCACCACCAGCCTCACCGCCAGCGTGCTGGCCGAGGCCGGCTACGACCCCACCTTCGTCATCGGCGGCCAGTTGAACGCTGCTGGCGCCAACGCGCGGCTGGGCACCGGTCAATACCTGGTGGCCGAGGCCGACGAGTCGGACGGTTCATTCCTGCTGCTGTCGCCGATCATCGCGGCGGTCACCAATATCGACGCCGATCACCTGGAAAATTACGGCGGCGACTTCGCCCTGGTGAAGAAGGCGTTCGCCGATTTCCTGCACCGGCTGCCGTTCTACGGGCTGGCCGTGTTGTGCGTGGATGACGCCGAAGTGCGTGAACTGGCCGGCCGCACGACCCGCCGGGTGATGACTTACGGCATCGACTCGCAGGACGCCGACGTGCGCGCCAGCGGGTTGCGGCAGAGCGGCTTCGAGATGCATTTCAACCTGCATCTGCCGGGTCGTGGAGAAGCCTTGCCGGTGATGCTGAACTTGCCCGGGCGCCACAACGTGCTGAACGCGTTGGCGGCGGCGGCGATCGGCTGGCAGCTCGGGGTCGAGGCGGAAGCCATCGCGCATGCGCTGGGCAAGTTCCAGGGCGTGGGCCGGCGCTTCCATAGGCGTGGCGAGATCGCGCTCGACGAGGGCTCGGTCCTGCTGGTGGACGATTACGGCCATCACCCCAGCGAGCTGGCGGCGGTGTTCGCCGCAGTGCGCGGCGGCTGGCCCGAGCGGCGGCTGGTGGTGGGTTTCCAGCCGCATCGCTACAGCCGTACGCGCGACCTGCTGGACGATTTCGCCAACGTGCTGGCCGAGGTCGATGTGCTGGTGCTGACTGATGTCTACGCTGCCGGCGAAGCGCCGATCGCCGGTGCCGATGGCCGCGCACTGGCACGTGCGGTGCGTGCGCGCGGCAAGGTCGATCCGGTGCTGGTTGATCACCCGCGCGAATTCGCCGACACCCTGCCGGCGCTGCTGCGCGATGGCGACCTGCTGCTGCTGATGGGCGCCGGTGATATCGGCGCGGTGGCGGTCGAGCTGGGGCGGGTCGGTGAGCTGAGGACACGCAAATGAGCACCATGCAACGCCATCGCATCGACAATCCCGCCGACTTCGGCCGCGTGGCCGTGGTGATGGGCGGCAGTTCCACCGAGCGCAGCGTGTCGCTGGATTCCGGCCGCAACGTGTTGGCCGCGCTGCAGGCGCGCGGCGTCGATGCGCATGCCGTCGACGGCATTCCGGCCTTGCTGGATGCGCTGCGGGCAGGCCGGTTCGACCGCGTGTTCAACATCCTGCACGGCCAGCATGGCGGTGGTGAGGACGGCGTGCTGCAGGGCGCACTGGAAGCGCTGAACGTGCCGTACACCGGCTCGGGCGTGCTGGGTTCCGCCTTGTCGATGGACAAGACGCGCTCGAAGCGGGTGTGGCAGTCGCTGGGCTTGCCCACGCCGGCGTTCATGCCGTTGCCGCGCGGCGCCGAAGTACAAGCCGCGGCGCGGACGATCGGTTTCCCGTTGATCGTGAAGCCGGCCTGCGAGGGCTCCAGCGTGGGCGTAAGCCGCGTGTTCGATGCCTCGCAACTGGATCAGGCGGTGGCGCTGGCGACGCAGTATCCCGGCGACATGCTGATGGAAACGCTGATCGAAGGCGCCGAGCTCACCGTCAGCATCCTGGGTCGCGATGTGCTGCCCAGCATCCATATCGTGCCGAAGGCGCAGTTCTACGATTTCAACGCCAAATACGTGGCCGAAGACACCCAGTACCTGTGCCCGGGTCTGGACGGCGAGGCCGAAGCGTCGCTGCGCGCGCTGGCGTTGCAGGCCTTCGATGCGCTCGGTTGCAACGGCTGGGGCCGCGTCGATGTGATGCGCGATCGCCAGGGCCGCAACTGGCTGCTGGAAGTGAACACCGCGCCCGGCATGACCTCGCATTCGCTGGTACCCAAGGCCGCCGCCGCGGCCGGCATCGATTACGAAGAACTGTGCTGGCGGGTGCTGGAAACGAGTTTCGGGCCACAGGTCGCCAGCTCTTCCAAATCCCGAATCCCCAATCCCGAATCCCGTGGCACCGAAGGAGGCACAGAGTGAAAAGCTCCGTCCGCCTGATCGCCTGGTGCCTGGCCATCGCCCTGGTGGCGCTGCCCATCGTGGGCGTGCTGCGCGGCTGGTTTGCGGCGGCGCGGTGGCCGGTGAACCATTTGACCGTGCAGGCGGAGTTCAAGCACGTGACGCCGGCGGAAGTGCGTGCCGCGGTGTTGCCCGGCATCGGCCGCGGATTTTTCGCGCTGAACCTGGACAACGTGCAGAAGGCCGTTGCCGCGCTGCCATGGGTGGAGTCGGTGGAGGCACGCAAGCGCTGGCCCGATACATTGTCGCTGCGCATCTACGAGCGCCAGCCGTTCGCGCGCTGGAACGACAAGCGGCTGATCAGCCGCCAGGGCCTGGTGTTCGATGCGCCCGTCGCGGGCGACCTCGTCGCGTTGCCCCATCTGCAAGGCCCGGACGATCGCCTGGCCGAGGTGGTGAGCTTCTACGCGCAGACTCAGAAAGCGTTTGGCGGCAGCGGGCTGCGCATCAACGGCGTGGCATTGAGCGAGCGCGGCAGCTGGAGCATCAGCACCGCCACCGGCGCGCGCATCGTGATCGGCGATCGCGAACAGGCGGGCCGCCGCTTGCGCCGTTTCCTGGATGTCTACCCGCAGCTGATGGCCGGCCATACCGAGCCGTTTGCCTACGCCGATCTTCGCTACACCAACGGATTCGCCGTGCGCTGGTCGCAAGCGGCCCCCGCCAACGCTGGAGGTTCGCCCCCCACCATGAACATTTCCTCATGAAACCACGCAACGACAAGCAACTCGTCGTCGGCCTCGATATCGGCACCTCGAAAGTGGTGGCGATCGTCGGCGAATACGAAATCGGCGAGCCGATCACCGTGATCGGTATCGGCACCCACGTGTCGCGCGGCATGAAGCGCGGCTCGGTGGTCGACATCGAATCGACCGTGCACTCGATCCAGCGCGCGGTGGAGGAGGCCGAGCTGATGGCCGGCTGCGATATCCGCTCGGTCTACGCCTCCATCTCCGGCAGCCACCTGGAAACCCGCAACTCGCACGGCAACGCGGCCATCCGCGACCGTGAGGTCACCGTGGGCGACCTGGAACAGGTGCTGGAAGCGGCCAGCGCGGTGGCGATCCCGGCCGACCGCAAGGTGCTCTACAAGGAATCGCAGGAATACCGCATCGACGGCCAGGACGGCATCCGCTCGCCGGTCGGCATGAGTGGTGTGCGGCTTGAGGCGAATGTGCACCTGGTCACCGGCGCCGCGGCGGCGGTGCAGAACATCACCAAGTGCATCCAGCGCTGCGGCCTGTCGGTGGACGAGCTGGTGCCCTCGGCGCTGGCCAGCGCCAAATCCGTGCTGACCGACGACGAGCGCGAGCTGGGCGTGTGCCTGGTCGACATCGGCGCCGGCACCACCGACATCGCCATCTACACCCACGGCTCGATCCGCTTCACCGCCTCGCTGCCGGTGGGCGGCGACAACGTCACAGGCGACATCGCCCAGGGCGTGCACACGCCCACCGCGCATGCCGAGGAAATCAAGATCAAGTACGCCTGCGCTTTGGCCGGGCTGGCGCATGCCGACGAGACCATCCAGGTGCCCAGCGTGGGCGATCGACCGCCGCGCCGGCTGGCGCGCCAGTCCCTCGCGCAGAGCGTGCAGGCCCGCTACGAGGAAATCTTCGAGATGGTGCAGGACCAGTTGCGCCGCTCCGGTTACGAGAACCTCGTGGCCGCTGGTGTGGTGCTCACCGGCGGCGCTTCGAAGATGGAAGGCGCGCTGGAACTGGCCGAGGAGATCTTCCACATGATGGTGCGCATCGGCGTGCCGCAGGAGATCAGCGGCCTGGGCGAAGTCGTCTCCAGCCCGCTGCACGCCACCGGCGTGGGCCTGCTGCTGCACGGTTCGCGCGCCGGCGGCACCCGCGTCAGCCACCCGATGGGCGGCAGCGTGGGCGGCCTGGTCGGCAAATGGCGCAACTGGTTCACCAGGAATTTCTGAGGGGGCGCGGGACGCGCCACCGCGGGTGACGGATTCACCCACCCACCGCGAAACGGCAGGAGCCGTACTCGCGGTTACAACGACAACAACTCCACGGAGAACGGGAAATGTTTGAACTGATCGAAAAACTCGCACCCAATGCCGTCATCAAGGTCATCGGCGTGGGCGGTGGTGGCGGCAATGCCGTGGCGCACATGCTCAATGCCCACATTGAAGGCGTGGAATTCATCGTCGCCAACACCGACGCCCAGGCCATGACCAGCTGCGGCTCGCGTACGCACCTGCAACTGGGCGGCAACGTCACCAAGGGCCTCGGCGCCGGCGCCAACCCGGAAGTCGGCCGGCAGGCCGCGCTGGAGGACCGTGAACGCATCGAGGCGATGCTGGAAGGCGCCGACATGGTGTTCATCACCGCCGGCATGGGCGGCGGCACCGGCACTGGCGCTGCGCCGGTGGTGGCACAGCTGGCCAAGGAAAAGGGCATCCTCACCGTGGCCGTGGTCACCAAGCCGTTCCCGTTTGAGGGTCGCCGCCGCATGCAGGTGGCGCTGAAGGGCATCGAGGATCTGCAGCAGCACGTGGACTCGCTGATCACCGTTCCCAACGAAAAGCTGCTCAGCGTGCTGGGCCGCGAAGTCACCCTGCTGAATGCGTTCAAGGCCGCCAACGACGTGCTGCAAGGCGCCGTGCAGGGCATTGCCGACCTGATCACCGCCCCCGGCCTGATCAACGTCGACTTCGCCGACGTGCGCACCGTGATGTCGGAAATGGGCCTGGCGATGATGGGCACCGGCACCGCATGCGGCGACGACCGCGCCCAGGCAGCCGCTGAAGCGGCGATCAAGAACCCGCTGCTGGAAGACGTCAACCTCAACGGCGCCTGCGGCATCCTGGTCAACGTGACGGCCGGCCCGAACCTCACCATGCGTGAATTCGACGAAATTGGGCGGGTTATCCACGATTTTGCCAGCGAAGACGCCACCGTGGTGATCGGCACCTCGATGGACCCGGAAATGAAGGACGACGTGCGCGTCACCGTGGTCGCCACCGGCCTGAACCGCGCTGCGGCATCGCGTCAGCCGATCCGTGCGGTCGAGACCCAGCAGCAGGTGCAGATGCGTCCGCGCCCGGTGGTGCTGCGTACCGGCACCGGCAACGAAGTGGTCGATTATGCGCAGCCTGACGCGGTGGCCGGTCACAACCGTGCAGATGCTGGTGCCGCGCCGGCCCGCAACGCCGAGCCGAACATCGATTACCTCGACATTCCCGCTTTCCTGCGTCGCCAGGCCGACTGAGGTATCACATAGACTGAACAAACATACGCACAGCTTGTCCATCTCTGCATCGCCTGGCGTCGGTCGGTTGCATCCGGCGCTGTAGCGTTGCGTCGTTGCCGCGCAGACGTGATTGTCGTGCGGCGAAAGTCGGCGTGGGTTCACTGCGACAAGCGGATGGTGTGATGTCACGCCTAATCAAGCGTGTACGTCACTTACGGTCATTTCGCTCTTGCGGCGCGCTCATATGTACGGCTTCGCCGCCACCGCTCGACCCGGCTTCGTGGGTCGCTCTCTGCAGGGATGAAGGAATCATGAAGGCTTAATCAGACTGTACGGTTCGGTTTGCTTTTATCACAGGTTAAATCTGTGTTAGCATCCGCTCCCTGATTGGCTGCTACCTACACAGGTACCAACAAAAATGATCAAGCAGCGTACGCTCAAGAACATCATCCGGGCCACCGGCGTGGGTTTGCATACTGGCGACAAGGTCTACATGACCCTGCGCCCGGCCGCACCGAATACGGGCATCGTGTTCCGCCGTACCGACCTCGAACCACCGGTGGAAATCCACGCGCGACCCGACAATGTCGGCGATACGCGCCGGTCCACCACGCTGGCCAAGGGCGACGTGCGTGTTTCCACGGTGGAACACCTGCTCTCGGCGATGGCGGGGCTGGGCATCGACAATGCCTATGTCGATCTTTCCGCACCGGAAGTGCCGGTGATGGATGGCAGCGCCGGTCCGTTCGTGTTCCTGCTGCAGTCTGCGGGTATCGAGGAGCAGGCTGTCGCCAAGCGCTTCATCCGGATCAAGAAGCCGATCAAGGTGCAGGAAGGCGACAAATGGGCCAGCTTCACCCCGTTTGACGGCTTCAAGGTGGGTTTCTCGATCGACTTCAACCATCCGATCATCTCCAAGCGCACCTCGCGCGCCGAGATCGACTTCTCCACGACCTCGTTCGTGAAGGAAGTCAGCCGCGCCCGCACCTTCGGTTTCATGCGTGACATCGAGATGCTGCGCGAACACAACCTGGCGCTCGGCGCCTCGATGGACAACGCGGTGGTGCTGGACGACTACCGGGTGCTGAACGAAGACGGCCTGCGCTACGAGGACGAGTTCGTGAAGCACAAGATCCTCGATGCCATCGGCGACCTTTACCTGCTGGGCCACAGCCTGATCGGTGCCTACGACGCGCACAAATCCGGCCACGAACTCAACAACAAGCTGCTGCGCACGCTGATCGCCGACGCCTCGGCGTGGGAAGAAGTCAGCTACCAGGACGATCCGGCCACCTCGCCGATTTCCTACGCGCATCCGGCCCAGGCGATCTGACGCCACCCGGCTAACCGAAACACCCCGACGGCCCTGTCAGCCCCCTGACAGGGCCGTTTTCGCATGCGCCGTGCCCGCTCGTCGGGCCGGGTCAGTTCACACTTTCGTGATCGACAAGGTGCTTGGCGGCACAAACGCGTGCTATAAAACCCCTCGGCCGCGATCGCAGGCGGCCAACGGGGGGTTCCTGGCGCACAAGCCGACGAGGACGCAATGAGCGACTCGTGGCTACTCTGCCCCGGGAAAAGGGGAATCAGCGGGTTCGGCGATGGACGCCAATTCAAGGAACAGTCCCTGCAATTCGGGGTCTGTCATGGACGCGGCGGCGGCCCGAAGATGGGCGGCGGCGGCAGGCGAAAGCGGTTTTGATCGGGACGGCTCGGTAGGGGCCGGCGGTTGGGGGACCACTTTCACGGTAATCGCACTGGCGTTGGTGCCAATGGCATCGGCGGCGGCCAGGATCTGCGTCTGCATCAATCGCAGACGTGCCGCCCAGGCTGGTGAGGTTGCTAGGAAGACAAGGCGTCCGTAGCGCACATTGGCGAAACGTATTTCGTCGCGCAACGGCAAGGGCAATGTCTGACGCAATGCGCGATCGAGCGCTTCCAGCGCGCCGGCCTTTCGGGCCAGGGCCGCGAAGGAGCCGCAATCGACCAGGGCTTTCGGGCCGTGGCCGTGGCGGCGCGAAGCGGGGTTGGCGTGCTGCGTCACGGCGGGATTCGACTTGGGAAACTCATGCAAATCATACTCGTCTCACGTCATCGAAAGTTGCCACGCACGCTCGATCTTTCCCGGCGCTGGCTGCGCTGGAAGCTCTATGCGGCCGCGGGATTCGTGCTGCTTGGCTGCGTTGGCGTGGGGGCCGCGCTGGCACTGACCATCGCCAGTCCGCAGGACCGCACATTGGCGCACATCCACGAATTGCAGCAGCAGATCCAGCAACAGGATGCGCAATTGAGCGGGGTCCGCCAGGACGCCGAGCGCGGACTGGACGCGCTGGCGCTGAAACTCGGCCAGCTGCAGGCGCAATCGACCCGCCTCAATGCGCTGGGCGTGCGGCTGGCCCAGGTCGGCAAGCTCGATGACGGCGAGTTCAGTTTCGACCAGCCACCCCCGGTGGGCGGCATCGAGGAAGCCGGCGAGACAGGCTATGCGCTGCCGCCGGTGCTGGAAGCCAGCATCGACCAGCTCGCCGGACAGTTCGACAGCCAGCAGGCGCAGTTGTCCGCGCTGCAAAGCCTGTTGCTGGACGCGCGCATCGAATCAAGCCTGAAACCCACGGGCATGCCTGTGCAGGGCTATATCTCGTCGTATTTCGGCACGCGCCCCGACCCCTTCGACGGCCACATGGCGCGCCATACCGGCATTGATATCGCGGTGCCCAAGGGCACGCCCGTGCACGCCGTGGCCGCGGGCATGGTGACGTTCACCGGCGTGCGCCGCGGCTATGGCAAGGTGGTCGAGATCGACCACGGCAACGGCTACATGACGCGCTACGCGCACAACAGCACCTTGCTGGCGCATCCGGGTCAGCGCGTACGCGTGGGTCAGGTGATCTCGGATGCGGGTTCGACCGGGCGTTCGACCGGGTCGCATCTGCATTTCGAAGTGTGGCGCGGTGGTCGGGTGGTCAATCCGCTCACCTACGTGCGCAGCCATCGCTGAATAGCTCCCGCTATCCCCCTCATGATGGCTCGGCCGACGCCGATGGCCGTCACCATGGCGTGTCGCCCTTGAATACCGGCGCTGCGACCGCCATTCCGAATCACCACATTCCCGATCGCCCTCGGGGTGTGTAGTAATATGCCTGATTGGCCTGCGCCAGTCGGCGGGCATCCCGTTTATCTACCCGGAAGATCGATGTTCAATCGTGCCTTGACGAGCCTGTTTGGTAGCCGCAACGAGCGCGTGCTGCGTCAGCTTTCCCGATCCGTCGCCCGCATCAACGCGTTGGAACCCGAGTTCGAGAAACTCAGCGACGAAGCACTGCGCGGCAAGACTGAGGAATTCAAGCAGCGCGTCGCCGGGGGCGAGTCGCTGGACAAGCTGCTGCCCGAGGCCTTCGCCGTGGTGCGCGAGGCGGCCAAGCGCGTGCTGGGCATGCGCCATTACGACGTGCAGATGATCGGCGGCATCGTGCTGCATCAGGGCAAGATCGCGGAAATGCGTACCGGTGAAGGCAAGACCCTGGTCGGTACGCTGCCGGTCTACCTCAATGCGCTCGAGGGCAAGGGCGTGCACGTGGTCACCGTCAACGATTACCTGGCGCGGCGCGACTCGGCCCAGATGGGTCAGTTGTACGGCTTCCTGGGCCTGGAGGTGGGCGTGGTGTATCCGGGCATGGATCACGCCGACAAGAATGCGGCGTACGCCGCCGACATCACCTACGGCACCAACAACGAATTCGGCTTCGACTACCTGCGCGACAACATGGCGCTCAGCAAGGAGCAGCGCTACCAGCGCAGCCTGAATTACGCGATCGTCGACGAGGTCGACTCGATCCTGATCGATGAAGCGCGCACGCCGCTGATCATCTCCGGCCCGGCCGAGGATTCCCCGCAGCTGTACATCGCGCTGAACAAGATCGTGCCGCAGATGATCCGCCAGACCGAGGAAGACGGCAGCGGCGATTACTGGGTCGACGAAAAGCAGAAGCAGGTGCACCTGTCCGAAGAGGGCATGCAGCACGCCGATGAGCTGTTGCGCGCCGCCGGCGTGATCGACCAGGACAGCGGCCTGTACGACTCCAAGAACCTGGCGGTGGTGCATCACCTGAACGCCGCGCTGCGCGCCAACGGCATCTACCAGCGCGACGTCGATTACATCGTGCGCGATGGCGAAGTGGTGATCGTGGACGAGTTCACCGGCCGCACCCTGACCGGCCGGCGCTGGTCCGACGGCCTGCACCAGGCGGTCGAGGCGAAGGAAGGCGTGCCGATCCAGCGCGAGAACCAGACCCTGGCCACGGTGACGTTCCAGAACCTGTTCCGCATGTACAAGAAGCTGGCCGGCATGACCGGCACGGCCGACACCGAGGCGTTCGAGTTCCAGAGCATCTACGGCCTGGAGGTGGTGGTGATCCCCACCCACAAGCCGATGATCCGCAAGGACAACCCGGACATGATCTTCCTGTCGCAGACACCGAAGTACAACTCGGTGATCGAGGACATCAAGGCCTGCCACAAGCGCGGCCAGCCGGTGCTGGTGGGTACCACGTCGATCGAGGTGTCCGAGCTGCTTTCCGGGTTGTTGAACAAGGCCGGCGTGGCGCACGAGGTGCTGAACGCCAAGCAGCACGAGCGCGAAGCGCAAATCGTGGCCCAGGCGGGTGCGCCGGGGCAGGTCACCATCGCCACCAACATGGCCGGCCGCGGTACCGATATCGTGCTGGGCGGCAGCCTGGAAGTGGCGCTGGCCGCGCTGCCCGAAGGCGCCAGCGAGGTCGATCGCGCCCGCGTCAAGGCCGAATGGAAGAAGCTGCACGACCAGGTCCTGGCCTCCGGCGGCCTGCACATCATCGGTACCGAGCGGCACGAATCGCGGCGTATCGACAACCAGCTGCGCGGCCGCTCCGGTCGCCAGGGCGACCCGGGCTCCTCGCGCTTCTACCTGTCGCTGGAGGACAACCTGCTGCGCATCTTTGGCGGCGAAGGCCTGGTGCGCTGGATGAAGCGCTTCGGCATGAAGGACGACGACTCGCTGGAAGATCGCATGATCAGCCGGCAGATCGAGAAGGCGCAGCGCAAGGTCGAGCAGCACAACTTCGACATCCGCAAGCACTTGCTGGAGTTCGATGACGTCGCCAACGACCAGCGCAAGGTGATCTACCGCCAGCGCGACGAATTGCTCGAAGGCGAGGAAGTGGCCGCTACCGTGGCCGACATCCGCGAGGATGTCGTGGGCAACATCGTGCGCACCCACGTGCCGCCCGAGAGCATCGACGAGCAGTGGGACGTTCCCGCGCTCAACCGTGAGCTCGAGGGCCAGTTCGGTCTGTCGCTCGACCTCGTCCACTGGGTGGAACAGCAGGCGGAGGTGGACGCGGACGCCATCCTGGCGCACGTGCGCGAGGCGCTCGACACCTTGTTCGTGGCCAAGGAAGCGCAGATCGGCGCGGAAACCATGCGTCAGCTGGAAAAGCACATCATGCTGACGGTGGTCGACAACGCCTGGAAGGACCACCTGGCCAACATGGATTACCTGCGCCAGGGCATCTACCTGGTCGGCTACGCGCAGCAGGATCCGAAGCAGGCGTTCAAGAGCGAGGCGTTCAAGCTCTTCTCCGAGATGCTCAACCGGATCAAGACCGAAGTGGTGCAGATGCTGGCGCGCATCCGCATTCGCAGCGAGGAGGAAGTGGCCGCTATGGAGGCCGAGCAGCAACGTCTCGCCGAGCGCATGCAGAAGCAGATGCTCGCCAGCGGTGGCGGTGCGCCGGGCGAATCCCCGTTGTCCGCCGGCGGTGGATCCATGCGGCCGGTCACGGGCGAAAAAGTCGGGCGCAACGACCAGTGCCCGTGCGGCTCGGGCAAGAAGTACAAGCACTGCCATGGCCAGCTGTCCTGACCATGTCGGGTGATTGAAAGAGAAAGGCGGCCCGCGTGGCCGCCTTTTTTTTACGCCAGGCGCGCGGTGAACATCGACGATTCCAGCGTGAAATCGAGCGTCGCCCGGATACGGTAATAACGCTGCACTTCCATCGGTGCATCCGCCAACAGATGGCGGATGGCTGCTTCCAGTACCGGCGGCGTACGCATGCGCGCGACCCAGTTCGCGAACTCGATCTCCAGCGGCCAGGTCTGTTCGGCGGTCAACTCGAAACCTGCACGCTGCAACATCGCCTGCCATTCGGCGGGGCTGTAGTCGCGCACATGCGAGGTGTCGCGCAGCAGCTCCAGCGCCTGCAGATGCGTGTCCAGCAGCGTCGCGTGGGGCCCTTGCGGGCCCACCACGTCGATGAAGCACAGGTGCCCACCCGGCTTGAGCACCCGGGCCGCTTCGCGCAGCGCGGCGGCCGGATCACTCCAGTGATGGGCGCTGTAGCGACTGACGACGAGGTCGAACGCGTGGGCCTCGAACGGCAATTGTTCCGCGGGGCCCTGCTCGGTGCGCACCGACGACAACCCGCGCTGCACCGCCGCGTCGCGCACCACGGCGAGCATGTCGCGCGAGAGGTCGTAGGCCACCATCTCGCCCACATGGGACGCCATCGCAAAACTGGCGTGGCCCGCGCCGCAGCCCATGTCCAGTACGCGCGCGTCGGTCGGCAGCGTCGCCGCGAGTGCCGCCAGGTGCTGCAAATCCTGCCCGCGTGCGTGTACGGCGCTTTCCAGGTAGGCCTGTGCGCGCGAACCGAATTGCCGGTCGACCTTGTCGTGATGTTCCATGGCCATCGCTCATGTTGCGGAGCGGCAAAGCTAGCACGCGATGCGAGGCGCGTGCGCCGGTCGATGCGCCGCGTTCTGGGTGGTCGAATGGTTACCGCCGATGCCGCGCAGCAGGTGATGCGATCGACTTAGTCGCCGCCGCCAGGAGGACGCACGCGATGGGGTTCCGCGTCGACCGTGATGTACTGGAGCTCTTCCGCATCCAGTCGCAGCGCGGTGAGCTTTCCGCCCCAGACGCAGCCGGTATCGATGGCGTGGACGCCAAAGCCGGCGAAACGATCCAGCGCCGACCAGTGGCCGCAGACGATGCGCGTATCGCGCCGGCGCATGCCGGGGACTTCGAACCAGGGATACAGGCCAGGCTTCTGCGTGCCGGGTACGCCCTTGGCATCGAAATCGATGCGGCCGTTGACGTCGCAATAGCGCATGCGGGTCAGCGTATTGATGGTGGCGCGCTGGCGATCCATACCCTGCAGGCGGTTGGACCAGACGGCGGGCCGGTTGCCGAACAGGTTGCGCAGCAGTCGCGGATGGCGTGGGCTGGAAAGCTCGCGTTCCACGTCCTGCGCTGCGCGTTGTGCCTGGCGCAAGGTCCAGCTCGGCGCCAGGCCGGCGTGGATCATGGTCCAGTTGAGCTTCTCGTCGTGGTGCAGCAGCTTCTGCGAGCGCATCCACTCGAACAGCACCGGTGCGTCGTGGGCGAACAGGACTTCGCGCAATTCGGGATTCACCCGCGCCTGCGCCTCGGGCCTGCGCTGGGCGATCGCCAGCAGGCTCAGGTCGTGATTGCCCAGTGTGACCACGCTGGATTCGCGCAAGCCGTGAATCAGCCGCAACGTCTCCAGCGACTGCCCACCACGGTTGACCAGGTCGCCGCAGAACCACAGCTCGTCCTGCGCGGTATCGAAACGCAGCTTCTCCAGCAGCCGTTGCAACTCGGGGTAGCAACCCTGCACGTCGCCGATGGCGTAGGTGGCCATGTCAGAACGCGTCCATCAATGCAGCGTACGCGGAATGGACAGGGTGAAGGTTGGAATGGGTGCGTCGAACTCGGTGCCGTCGTCGGCCAGCATCTGGTAGCTGCCACCCATCGTGCCCACCGAGGTTTCCAGCACCGCGCCGGAGGTGTATTCGAAGGCGTCGCCGGGGCGTATCCACGGTTGCTCGCCGACCACGCCGTCACCGCGCACTTCGTCGACCTTGCCGTTTGCGTCGGTGATCATCCAGTGCCGCGTGAGTAGTCGAGCGGGCACGTCGCCGGCGTTGCGCAGCGTGATGGTGTAGGCGAAAACGTAGCGGTTGTCGCCGGGTTTGGATTGATCGGGGACGAAACGTGTTTCGACCTGCACATCGATCGTGTAGGAAGATTTCTCAGTCATGTCCGGATTGTAGGGCTTGTCGCCGCGCATGGGGCACGGTGCGTGGCGCAATTGCATGCGAGGATGCGGGAACGGTCACTGGCCGCCGTAGATTTTCGCCAGCCGCACGAAATCTCCGGGCGCGAGCGTTTCGGCGCGGGCACCCGGTTCGACGCCGGCACGACGGATGGCGTCGGTATCCATCAACTGCTTGAGTGCATTGTTGAGGGTTTTGCGCCGTTGCGCGAAGGCCGCCTTGACCACGGTGTAGACGTCACCCGCATCGGCATCGTGGCGATCCTGCGGCGCCAGCGGCACCAGCCGCACCACCGCCGATTCCACCTTGGGCGGTGGCCGGAAGGCTTCGGGCGGCACGGTGAACAGCGGCTCCACGCGACAGGCCAGTTGCAGCATTACCGACAGGCGGCCGTAGACCTTGCTGCCGGGTTCGGCGGCCATCCGTTCGACCACTTCCTTCTGCAGCATGAAGTGCATGTCCGCGATCGCGCCGAAGTGCTCGACGCAATGGAACAGGATCGGGCTGGAGATGTAGTACGGCAGGTTGCCGGCGATGCGCAGCCGGTCGATGCCATGGCGCTGCGCCAGTGCGGTGAAATCGACCTTCAGGACATCGGCGTGGATGATCTGCAGCTCGCCGACGCTGGCCGCGCGCGCCTGCAGCGCCGGGATCAGGTCGGTGTCCAGTTCGATGGCGGTGAGTTTGCCGGCCGCTGCCAGCAGCGGCAGCGTCAGCGCGCCTTCGCCAGGCCCGATCTCCAGCACGAAGTCGGTGGCGCGTGGCGCCATCGCGCTGACGATGCGGTCGATGTAGCGGCTGTCGTGCAGGAAGTGCTGGCCGAAGCTTTTCTTGGGGCGCGCGTTCACTGGGTCGTTCCCCGCAGGATTGGCCCCTCGCCGGGCTCCCCGTCACCGAGGGACGAGGAGGGCTGCGTGGAGCCACGAGCCACGAGGTCCAGTGCCATGTTGGCGGCGGCTATCAGGCTGGATGGGTCGGCGCGTCCGCTACCGGCCAGGTCCAGCGCGGTGCCGTGATCGACCGAGGTGCGGATGAACGGCAGTCCGAGCGTGAGGTTGACGGTGCGGTCGAACGCCTCGCTTTTCAGCACCGGCAGCGCCTGGTCGTGGTACATCGCCAGCACGGCGTCGTAGCGCGGACGCATGGTCGGCACGAAGGCGGTATCGGCCGGCAGAGGACCCAGCAACTGCATGCCCTCGGCGCGTAACTGGTCCAGCACCGGAATCACGGTGTCGATTTCCTCGCGCCCCATATGCCCGCCTTCGCCCGCATGCGGGTTGATGCCCAGCACGGCGATACGGGGATGCGGCAAGCCGAACTTCACGCGCAACTCGGCATGCACGATGCGCAATACGCGGGTCAGCAACGGGGCCGTGATCGCGTCCGCGACCGCGCGCAGCGGCAGATGGGTCGTTGCCAGCGCCACCCGCAGCTCGGGGCTGGCCAGCATCATCACCACATCGGCCTGCGCCCGTTCGGCGAAGAACTCGGTGTGTCCGCTGAAGGGGATACCCGCTTCGTTGATCGATGATTTCTGCAGCGGTGCGGTGACCACGGCGGCATAGCTTCCCGCCATGCAGCCGTCGGCGGCGATGGCGAGGGTGGTCAGTACATGCCCGGCGTTGCGGGGATCGGGCTGGCCCGGGATTTCTTCCGTCTCCAGCGGCACGTGCCGAACGCGGAGAGTACCCGCCGCACGGTCGGCGGGTGCGCTGCCATCGTCGTCGATCAATTCGATCGCCACGCCGCATCGTGCGGCCGCGCGTTGCAGCAGGGCGCGATCGGTGATCGCCACCAGCGTGGCGGCCAGCGGCGTGGCCGCCAACCGGATCAGCAGTTCGGGGCCGACGCCCGCGGGTTCGCCCGCGGTGAGGGCGAGCCGTGGCAGGGACATCGGCATGCTGCGGGTATTACGAGGAAGCGCTGTCGGTGTCGGCGTCGCGCAACTCGGGCACGACGACGTGCACGTAGGCATTGGAGCGGATATCGCGCAGATAGTCGTCGTAGGCCTGCTCGGCCTTGCGGTTGCCGATGGCCTGGCGGGCCTCGTTGCGCTCGAGTTCGACGGTCTGGTCGCTCTGGCGCGTGCCAAGACGCTCCAGGATGTGCCAGCCCGCTTCGCTCTGGAACGGTTGGGACACTTCACCGTCTTTCAGGTTGCCCAGCTGCGCGGCAATGGTCGCGCCCCAGGCCTTCTGCGGGAACCAGTCCATGTCGCCGCCGGCATTGGCGGTGGTGTCGTCGTCGGAATCTTCCTTCGCCAGCTTGGCGAAGTCCTCATGCTTGTTGACGATGCGGTCGTACAGATCGCGGGCTTTCTGCTCGGCCTGGGCCGGCGTCATCAGTTCGCTGGGCTTGATCAGGATCTGTCGTGCGTGGAACTCGGTGACGATCTGCTTGCTCGGCTCACGTTGACCGATCAGCTTGAGGATGTGGAAGCCGGTGGGGCCTCGCAGTGCATTGCTGACGTCGCCGGGCTTCATGGGCGCCAGCGTTTCGGCGAATGCAGGCGGGATCTCGTCGAGCTTGCGCCAGCCCAGGTCGCCGCCATCGAGCGCATCGGGGGCATCGGAGTAGCGGATCGCCGCGGCGTTGAAATCCATCCCGCCCTTGATGGCATCGAGCGCCTGCTGCGCTTTCTGCGCGCTGGCCTGGATGGCCGCCGCGTCGGCGCCGCCGGGGATGCTGATCTGGATGTGGGCCAGATGGACTTCACCGGCCTTGTAGGTGGGGCTGCTCAGCAGGTTGTTGATCTCGCTGTCGGTGACCGTGACCGCACTCTGCACCACGCTCTGGCGCAGGCGCTGCACCATCAGCTGATCACTCAGCTGGCTGCGGAACGCTGCATAGCTGTCGCCGCTGCGCTCCACTTCCATGCGCAGTTGTTCCGGCGTGATCCTGTTCTGCGCTGCCACGGCGGCAACGGCCTGGTCGACGTCGGCATCGGATACGCGGATGCCCTGTTCGTGTGCCTTCGCGATCTGCAGTTTCATCAGTACCAGGCGATTCAACACCTGTTTCTGCAGAACTTGCTGCGGCGGCAGTTGTTCGGGATGGGCCGCGTACTGCTGCTGTACCGAGGCCACGGCCTGGTCCAGCTCGCTCTGCAGGACCACATCCTCGTCCACCACCGCCACGATGCGATCCAGCGGCTGGCTGGCCGGTGCAGCAGGCGCCAGCAACTGGGCATGGGCCGGGAGCGCGATCGCCAGGGCGAGCAGCAGGGAGACGAGGAGTTGCTTCATCGATGAAAGCCCGCGTAATGCGATTATTGATAGCCGAGAATATCACGCTGCAAGAGCGAGTCGATCTGATGGCCGGATGAGCCGAGGCCCTTGAAGACGATTTCGAACATGATCGCGTTGTCGCGCTGGTTGCCGCTGCCGGCAGGGTGGCCGTAGCCACTCTGCTTCACGTAATTGCGTTCAACCAGCCGCAACGCCACGCAGCAACTGTCGTACTGCACGCCGGCCGCGGCTTCCACCGAATGGCCATCGGGCACCGACCACGCCACCGCGCCCACCAGCCGCCAGCGGTCGGAGAGTGGGTAGACCCCCGAAACGCCATATTGTTCCAGCAGGTTGCGGCGATAGTGGTAGGACACGTTGAGGATGCCGTCGTCGCCAACGCGGCGCTGCAACTCAAACGAGCCCATTTCGGTCATCCGGGTATTCGGGCTCCATTGGTAGCTGCTGTTCAACCGCCAGCGGTCGCTCAGCTGCAGGCCGAACTGGGCCACGTAGGCCGAGTGCACCCAGTCGTTTCCGACCACACGCTGCGGCGAGAAATAGTGGATCTGCCCCAGGCTGACCGACATCCGCTCCACGCCGTTCTCGTCCAGCAGCCGGCTGGTCAGTGCAGCGGTGAGGTTGTTGGCGTCCATCTGCCGGTCGGCGCCTGAAAACTGGTTCGGCGAAAACAGCTGCCAATAGTCGAACGACATCAGCCTGGTATCGAACACCGGCAGGTTGTTCTGGTTGCGGTAGGGCACGTACAGGTAATACAGCCGCGGTTCCAGCGTCTGGGTGTAGCTGCTGCCAAACAGCGACGTGCTGCGATCGAACACCAGCCCGCTGTCGACGCTGACGATGGGCAACGCACGGGTGGGCGATTGCTCGGTGAACTGCGAAACCCCGCCCGCGCCCAGAAGGGCTCCGCGTGAGCCTCCGTATTTCTGGAAGTCGCCGTCAAGCTGGTAGGCGGTATACCGGTACGCCACCTTCGGCCGCACGAACCACGCGGGTGTACCAAAATAGGCGGCCAGGTAGGGGTACAGATCCTCGCGCTCGCCCTCGATGTAGCCGGGCTTGCGGAACGCGACGGCTTGCGTATCCATGCCGAATTCAAGCCATGGCGTCAGCGGCACATCCATCGAAAAGGTTGCGTAGGGAAGTTGCCGGTACTGCAGCGACGCGTCGGTCACGAACGGGTTTACGTTCTGATAGACGGTGGCGCCCACGGCCGCACTCCACCACTTTCCCGCTCCGCGCACGGCCACGTTGGAACTGAGCGTGCGCACCACGGCGCCGGTGGTCGCCAGGTCTTCGCCGTAGTCGTAGTAGTAGCCGCTGTCCGAGGCCCGGTTGATCGAGCTGATCAGATTCCAGCTCCCCCACAGCCTGGTGACGTTGCTGAAGTTGACCAGGTAACGTTCCGTGTCCTTGGTATCTTCGAGACCAACCCGCTCACCGCGATCGTCCGGCACGTACTGCACGTTGAATTGGCCGCGGGTGCGCGGGAACAGATACCGGAATTCACCGCCCAGCATCGGGCCGCGCGCGGTGTAGATGCGCGGGTCCAGGGTGGCGTCGTAGTTCGGCGCCAGGTTCAGGTAATACGGCGTGCTCAGCTCGAAACCGCCGCGGCTGCTCTTGCCGAAAACCGGGTACAGGAAGCCGCTCTTGCGCTGGTCGTTCACCGGAAAGGAAATGTACGGCAGGTACAGGAACGGCACCTTGCCCAGGCGCATGGTGGCGTTGCGCGCCACGCCCACGCCGGTGGTCTTGTCGATGGCAATCGACTTGGCGCGGAATTCCCACACGTGGTGGCCCACGTCGCAGGTGGAATAGGTGGCGCGGGTATAGCGGGTGCGCTGGGCGTCGAACATCTGGCCCTGCTCGGCGACGCCGTTGCCGCGTGCGTCCAGCATCTGATAGCTCACGTCATGGGCGATGCCGTGGCTGGCGTTGGTGTTGCCCTGCATGTGGCTGGCCGACAGCAGCTGGCCGGCTTCCTGGTAGCGCACGTTGCCGCGGGCGTCGTAATCGGTGCTGACGTTGTTGTAATCGAGGCTGTCGGCCTGCAGCTTCTGGTCGGCGCGGTCGAGTTTCACGTCGCCGGAAAGGTGGTAGACCGACTGGTCGGAGCTGTCCACGTGCTGCGCCAGCACGCTGGTGGGGCTGGTTTCGCGCAGGCTCGGGTCACGGCTCAGCGCGGGGTCGTAGAAATCGAGCATCGCGTTGGGCCGGCACATCGCGTAGCTGGGCGGCTTGGGCGGGCAATGGAAGGTGCCCAGCGGACATGCCGTATCCGTGTCTTCCGTGGTGGTGCGGCCCGGCTGCGCGGTTTCCGCCTTGGCCTGATGGCCGATCAGGGCGAGTGCGGCGGCAACGGCCAGCAGGCGTCGTGGGGGTAGCTTGCGCGTCACAATGGGATTCTGCCGACTTCGAAGGCTCGTTAAGCTAGCAGAAAGACCCCATGTACGGCAGGCGGGTACTTCCGAAACCGAGCGAGGATTCAGCATGGCCGAGCAGAAAATCACCAAGTCGGACGCCGAATGGCGGGCGCAATTGAGCCCCGAGCAATATGCCACCTGTCGCTGTTCGGCGACCGAGGCGCCGTTCAGTGGCAAATTCTATGAGCATGATGCCGCGGGCACCTATGTTTGCGCGGCTTGCCAGGCCGAGCTGTTCGGTTCGGACAGCAAGTTCCGGTCCGGCTGCGGCTGGCCCAGCTATTTCCAGCCGATCGCGCCGACAGCGGTGGCCGAGCTGGACGACGACAGTCACGGCATGCACCGCACCGAAGTCGTGTGCGCGCGCTGCGATTCGCACCTGGGCCACGTCTTCCCCGATGGCCCGCCACCGACCGGGCTGCGCTACTGCATCAACTCGATGGCGCTGGATTTCAAGCCGGCCTGATGGCCGAAGGTCTCGGCGGTTCCCGTCACGCCATCAGCGCGCCGACATGGGCGCTGACGCTGGCGGCCAGGGCGCCGAGGTCGTAGCCGCCTTCCAGCGTGGAGACCAGCCGCCCGCCGGCATGGCGCCGGGCCAGCGCCTGCAGTTGATCGGTGATCCAGGCGTAGTCTTCCTGGCCCAGCCGGAGATCGGCCAACGGGTCCTGCCGGTGCGCGTCGAAACCCGCCGACACCAGCACCAGTTGCGGCTTGAACGCGTGCAGCCGCGGCAGCAGCCGGTGCGTCCACAGCTCGCGGAACTCCAGCGAGCCGGCACCGGGCGACAGCGTGCCGTTGACGATATTGCCCACCCCGCATTCGTCCTCGGCACCGCTGGAGGGATACAGCGGTGACTGATGGCTGGACAGGAACAGCACGCGCGGTTCGCGCTCGAAGATGGCCTGGGTGCCGTTGCCGTGGTGGACGTCGAAGTCGGCGATCGCCACCCGCTTCAAGCCGTGCACGGCGGACGCCTGGGCCGCGCCCACGGCCAGGTTGTTGAACAGGCAAAACCCCATCGCCTCATCGCGGGTGGCATGGTGGCCCGGCGGACGCACTGCGCAGAACGCAGCCTCGCACTGCCCGCCGATCACCGCATCGACCGCCGCCGCCACGGCGCCGGCGGCGCGCAGTGCCGCCTCGACCGAGCCGGGCCCGATCCAGGTGTCTTCATCCAGTGCATGCAACTCGCTGTCGCCGGCATGGGCCAGGATGCGGTCGACGTGAGTGGCGCTGTGCACGCGCAACAACTGTTCGCGGCTGGCGCGCGGCGCCTCGATGCGGTCGAGTGCCGCGAAGCGGTCGTGATCCAGCGCCTGCAGCACGGCGCGCAGGCGGGCCGGGCGTTCGGCGTGATCGAGGCCGCCAGCGTGCTGCAGACAATCGGCGTGGGTGTAGAGCCGCATCATCCGGCGGTCTATTCCGCGGCGGGTTTGGGCTTCCGCCGGCGTTCGTGCTGCCACAGCACTTCGCCGTGACCGCTGGCGCGCGCCAGCACGCGGCAGATCACGAACAGCAGGTCGGACAGCCGGTTCAGATAGCGCTGCGGCTGCGCGCGGATGTCTTCCGCGCGTGCCAGTGCCACCACTTCGCGTTCGGCGCGGCGGCAGACCGTGCGCGCCAGGTGGCCGCAGGCGGCCGCCATGCCGCCGCCCGGCAGGATGAATTCCTTCAATGGCGGCAGCGGTTCGTTGAGGTCGTCGAGGGTCGATTCCAGCCGCGCGATATCGCTGTCCTGCACCGTGGCCATGCCGGGAATGCACAGCTCGCCGCCCAGGTCGAACAGGTCGTGCTGCACCTGGGTCAGGACCTCGCGCACGTCATCCGGCACGCCATCGGTGGCCAGCACCATGCCGATCGTGCTGTTGAGCTCGTCGACGGTGCCGTAGGCGGTGACGCGCAGCGAATCCTTGCCCACCCGCGAGCCATCGCCCAGCCCGGTGCTGCCGTCATCGCCGGTCCGGGTGTAGATCCGCGACAGCCGGTTGCCCATCGCCGATCAGCGGGACGAGTGAGCCGCGCCGCTCAGTGCGCGCGACACCTGCGTCGCCAGCACATGCAGCACGGCGCCGATGCCCACGTACAAGGCCGTGGTCTGCAGGAATGGCAGGTACCAGTCCGCCATGTTGGCCGACCACGCCGCCATGCTGCGGGGCAGCGGCACGCTGTCGCTCAGCCAGTAGAAACTGCCGTTGGACAGCAGGTAGCAGACGGCCCAGCTCGCCAGAAAGGCCGCCGCCGCCATGCCCAGCGTCTGCAACCGCAGGCCCACCTGGTAACGCGCCAGCAGGCTGCCGCCCATCCACAGGCTGAAGTAGGCGGGCAGCAGGGCGAGGTACGCCGGTGATACGCAGTAATGACTCCAGAAATCCAGGCCCTGGCCGGAAATCACCAGGTAATCGATCAGCACCGCTTCGGCCATCAACAACGGGAACGCCCAGCGGCCCGCCCCGCGCAGCCAGAAGCCGGCCAGGAAGAAGATGCCCCACGACGCGTCCGGCAGCGCATCGAAGTGATGCAGGATCGAGTGATGCATGCGGGTGGCGGCCATCACCACGGCGAGAGCCACGAAAATGCCCAGGCGCTGGGTTGATGTCTTGGGCATGCGGAGGCTCCATGTGCGGCGGTGAGAGATGCGCAGTTTAGCCCAATGTGGCCGCGACGAGAGCCGCGGGTATCATCGGCGGATGAACGCACCGCTGCCTTTCCCCCACTCGAACTCCGGCGTGCTGATCGTGGGCGGCGGCCTGGTCGGCGCCAGCCTGGCCATTGCGCTGGACGCGGCCGGCATCGCCGCCACCCTGGTGGAAACCGCCGCACCGCGCGCCGACCAGCAGCCCAGCTACGACGAGCGCAACCTGGCGCTGGCGCGCGCCACCGTCAACGGCCTGGAGGCCATCGGCGTATGGCGCCATGCCGCCGCGCGCGCCACGCCGATCCGGCATATCCATGTGAGCCGCGCGGGCGAGTTCGGCAGCGCGCGCATCGACGCGGCGCGGCATGACGTGGACGCGCTGGGCTGGACCTTGCCAGCGCGCGAACTGGGCACCGCCTTGTTGCGGCGGCTGGACGAATGCACCCATCTCACGCGCCTGGCGCCGGCCACTTTGCAGACCTTGCAGCCGCTGGAGGATGGCTGGCGTGCCGGCATCGTCACCGCCGATGGCGTGCGTCACGTCGATGCGGCGCTGCTGGTGGGCGCTGATGGCAGCGAATCGTTCGTGCGCACGCAACTGGGCATCGATGCGGAACGGCACGACTACCAACAGACCCTGTTTGTCAGCACCGTCACACCGGAGCGCGACCACGCCGGCCGCGCCTACGAGCGCTTCGCCGATGACGGCCCGGTGGCGCTGCTGCCGCTGGCCGAGCGTCGCTGCGGATTGGTGCTTACCGTGCCTGCCGCGCAGGCCGAGGCGGTGGCGACGATGGACGACGAGCACTTCATCGCGCTGGCGCAGCAGCGTTTCGGCTGGCGGCTGGGTCGCCTGGGCCGGCCGGGCCGGCGGCATCCCTATGCCATCCACCGCATTGCCGCGCAGCAGGTGATCGGCCCGCGCGCGGTACTGGTCGGCAACGCGGCGCAGACCATCCATCCGATCGGCGCGCAGGGCTTCAACCTCGGCCTGCGCGATGCGCTGACGCTGTCCGAGTTGCTGGCCAACGCCAGCGATCCGGGCGCCGCCGACCTGCTGCGAGGCTATGCGGCGCGGCGTGCGGCGGATCGCGAAGGCACCATGGCCATGAGCCATGGCTTGGTGCAGCTTGCCTGCCTGCCGCAGCCCCTGTTGGGACCGTTGCGCTCGCTGGCGCTGCTGGCCTGCGATCGGGTGCCGCCCTTGCAACGCGCGCTGGCGCGGCGCGGCATGGGCTTTCGCGGCGAGCCGCCGCTGGCCGTGCTGGAGCGCTTGCCATGAACCGTCCCTTGCGGGAAATGCCGCGCCGGCGCGCTGCGATGCCTGACGTTGCCGTGGTCGGTGGCGGCATGGTTGGCGCCGCCACCGCGCTGGCGCTGGCGCGCGCGGGCTTCGACACAGTGTTGCTGGAAGCGCGTGCGCCGACGCCGTGGCAGCCGCAGGACGAGGTGGATCTGCGCGTGGTCGGGCTGGCGCCGTCGTCGATCGCGCTGCTGGACGATCTCGGCGTCTGGCCGTCCATTCGCGACGCGCGTGCATCCGCCTATGCACACATGCACGTATGGGACGCGGCCAGCGGCGCGGCGATCGATTTCGATGCGGCGGCCGAAGGTCGGCGCGAACTGGGCTTCATCGTCGAGAACAATCTGGTGCAGTGGACGCTGTGGCAGGCGCTGGAAGCCGCCGGCGTCCGGCGGCTGTGTCCGTCGGCGGTGCACGGTTTCGAGGCGCGCGAGGATCACGTCCGGCTGCAACTGGATAACGGCGAAACGTTGTCGGCGGCGTTGCTGGTGGCGGCCGACGGCAGTTCATCACCCTTGCGCCAGCTGGCGGGCATCGGCACGCGTGGTCGTGATTATGCGCAGCGCGCGGTGGTGGCCCACGTGCATACCGAGCGCCCTCACGAAAGCACCGCATGGCAGCGTTTCCTGCCCGATGGTCCGCTGGCCTTGCTGCCGCTGGCCGATGGCCGCAGCTCGCTGGTGTGGTCGCTGCCCGAGGAGCAGGCGCAACACGTACTGGCGCTGGACGATGCCGCCTTCCGGGATGCCCTGGGCGTGGCCAGCGATTTCCGGCTGGGCCGCGTCACCGGCACCACGCCGCGCGCCTCGTTTCCGTTGAAGCTGCAACTGGCCGAGCGCTACCAGGCCGATCGTTTCGTGCTGCTGGGCGATGCGGCGCATGCGGTGCATCCGCTGGCTGGGCAGGGCGTCAACCTGGGTCTGCGCGACGTGGCCGAACTGCGCGACACGCTGCTGGCCGCGCGCGCCGCGGGCCGGGACATCGGCGCCGCGCACGTGCTGCGCCGCTACGCCCGCCGTCGCCGCAGCGCCGACACGCTGGACGCGCTGGGTTTCGACGCGCTGGCGCGGGTCTACGCCTGGCAATCGTCGCCGCTGGTGGCCGCACGCGGCGCCGGTGTCCGCCTGCTCGATCGCCTCACGCCCTTGAAACGCCTGCTGTCGGGACACGCGGCAGGGCAATAACCACCCACCGGAGCCAATCTCATGCGCATCGTTCGATTGTGTTGCCTGCTCGTGCTTGCCGGCGCGGCGTTTTCCGCCAACGCCAAGATGGTCCATCGTGCCGTGGACTGGACTTTGGACGGCACCAAATTCCACAGCGTGCTGATCTACGACGACGCCACCACGGCGAAACGCCCGGGCCTGGTGATGGTGCCGAACTGGTACGGCGTCAACGATGGCGCGGTGAAAAAGGCCGAGGCGATCGCCGGCAGCGACTACGTGATCCTGCTCACCGACATGTATGGCGAGAAGGTGCGGCCCACCTCCTTCACCGAGGCGCAGGCCGCGGTGAAGGAGGTGTACACCAACCGTGCGTTGATGCGCCAGCGCATCGGCCATGCGCTCGATCAGTTGAAGGCGCAAGCCGGCACGGCACCGCTCGACGTCGCCCGCCTGGGCGCGATCGGCTTCTGTTTCGGCGGTAGCGCGGTGCTGGACCTGGCCCGCAGCGGCGCCGACGTGGGGGCGGTAGTGTCGTTCCACGGCGGGCTGGAAACCGACAACCCGGCGCTGGCGAAAAACATCAAGGCGCGCGTGCTGGTGCTGAACGGTGCCGACGACAAGGGCACCATGCCGGCCGCCGATGCGTTCATGGATGAGATGCGCCAGAGCCCGGCCGACTGGCAGTTCGTGGTGATCGGCCACGCGGTGCACTGCTTCACCGAGGTGGGCGAGAACTCGCCCGGTTGCCGCTATGACGAGCCCATCGCCAAGCGCAGCTATCGCCTGATGCATGACTGGCTGCACGAGACGTTTGCGGGCAAGCCGTAAGGTGAATTCGGTCGCGGTGCCTTTCTGACGAGATGGACGAAGGGCATCGCGGCTGAAGCCGCTCCTGCAAAAAAGCCTCGGACTCAGAAGGTGCGCTGCACCGAATAGTCGGCGAGGGTGGCCAGCGCGTCGCGATAGTCGGAAGCGGGCAGGGCGGCCAAGGCATCGCGGGCTGCCTGCGCATGGGCCAGTGCACGCTCGCGGGTGCGCTCCAGCGCGCCGGAGTTGCGGATCGAGGCGATGATCCGGTCCAGCGAATCCAGGCCGCCGTGCTCGATCGCATGACGCAGCGACTGCGCCTGATCGGGGCTGGCTTTTTCCAGCGCGTAGATCACCGGCAGCGTGGGCTTGCCTTCGGCCAGGTCGTCGCCGATGTTCTTGCCCAGCGCTTCGGGGCTGGAGACGTAGTCGAGCAGGTCGTCGGCGATCTGGAACGCGTAGCCCAGCTCCATGCCGTAGCGGCGCAGCGCGTCCACCTGCACTTGCGGCAGTCCGCCCAGGATGCCGCCAAGCTCGGTGGCGGCGGCAAACAGCACCGCGGTCTTGCGCTCGATCACCGCCAGGTACGCCGCCTCGCTGACGTCGGCGTTGCCGATGTTGAGCAACTGCAGCACCTCGCCCTCGGCGATGGTGTTGGTGGTGTCGGCCAGGATGCGCATGATGCGCATGTCGTCCAGCTCCACCATCAACTGGAACGAGCGCGAATACAGGAAATCGCCCACCAGCACGCTGGCCGCGTTGCCCCACAGCGCGTTGGCCGTCTTGCGGCCGCGGCGCAGGTCCGATTCGTCCACCACGTCGTCGTGCAGCAAGGTGGAGGTGTGGATGAACTCGATCACCGCCGCCAGCTTCACGTGCTGATCGCCGGTGTAACCGGCCGCGCCGGCAGCCAGCGTGTGCAGCATCGGGCGCAGGCGCTTGCCGCCGCCGGCAATGATGTGGTCGGCGATCTGGTTGATCAGCACCACGTCGGAGGAAAGGCGGTGGCGGATCAGCGCATCGACGCGTTGCATGTCGGTGGCGGCAAGATCGCGCACCCGGGCAAAGTCGGCGGGGCGGCTGGCGTCGGCTGGCATCGAGGTCATGGGGAAATTCAAGGAGGCTATCGGTTCGATTATAGGGCCGGGCGGCCACCCGTATGGTCTGATCAGCGCACACCATGCGCGGCCGCGACATGTCGCCACAAACCGCGGCGTCGGCCGCGACTCTATAATGCCGCCCATGCCTTCCCCGAAATCGGTACCCCGGTGAGCAAACTCTCCCGCCTGGAACGGCGCAGCGCCCTGACCCTGGCCTGCGTGATCAGCCTGCGCCTGTTCGGCCTGTTTTTGATCATGCCGGTGTTTTCGCTGTACGCGAAGACGATGCCGGGAGCCACCGGCTTCATGATCGGGCTGGCGCTGGGTGTGTATGGATTGGGGCAGGTGCTGTTGCAGATTCCGCTGGGCTTGTTGTCTGACCGGATCGGACGCAAGCCGGCGATCACCCTGGGGCTGCTGCTGTTCGCGCTGGGCGGTTTGATCGCGGCGATGTCGCATACGCTGACCGGCATCGTGATCGGTCGCGCGGTGCAGGGCATGGGCGCGGTGGCCGGTGCCGGCATCGCGCTGGCGGCTGACCTCACCGTCGAGGAAAACCGCGGCAAGGTGATGGGCATCATCGGCGTGTCGATCGGGTTGGCGTTCCTGCTGGCGCTGATCCTGGGGCCGCCGCTGGAAGCCATCGACGGCCTGCCGGGCCTGTTTGCGGCCACCTCGATCCTGGCGCTGATCTCGCTGGCGCTGCTGTGGCTGATCGTGCCCACGCCGGAACGGGCGCAGGCGCCGGCCGCAGCCGGTTTCGGCCATGTGCTGGTGATGCTGCGCGACAGCCGCATGATGGTGCTGAACGGTTCGGTGTTCTTCCTGCACGCACTGCTGACCGCCAGTTTCGTGGGCCTGCCGCTGTTGCTGGCGAACACCTTGAACCTGCCGGTGAACCGGCACTGGGAGCTGTACCTGCCGGTGATGGTGGTGGCGGCGCTGGTGATGGGCGGCAGCCTGCGCCACATGCGCGAGATCGCGCAGAGCCTGCGCATCGTGATGGTGTGCGTGGTGGCGATCGGCTTGGCGCTGCTGGGGTTCGCGCTGTCGGGCAACCACCTGATCGCGTTCGGCGTGGCCGCCACGGTGTTTTTCTCCGCGTTCAACCTGCTGGAGGCTGCGCTGCCCAGCCTGGTTTCGCGGTTGGCGCCGGCGCATTTGCGTGGTGCGGCCATGGGCGCGTATTCCACCAGCCAGTTCATCGGCGCGTTTGTCGGCGGTACCTTCGGCGGCATCGCGCTGGGCCGGTTGGGGCCGAGCGGCATTTTCATCTGCGCCGCCGCCATGACCTTGCTGTGGCTACCGCTGGTGGTGGCCGGCGCGCGCCGGATCGGCGCTGACATCAGGGCGACCGCCGCGGCCGAAGTGCCCGCGATCTAGCAGGCTGGGAACAGACGCCGGGAATCCCTGTGGGAGCGGCTTCAGTCGCGATGCTCCTGTCCCTGGGCTTGAAGCAAGGGCATCGCGGCTGAAGCCGCTCCCACATGCCGGAGGTTCGGCGCCCACGAAAGGTGCCGGCAAGGGCTGGCGGCAAGCGGGTCATCGAGCACTACTTGAGCGGCCCGCGCGCAGTTATGATGGCCAGCCTGCTACATCACTCCGGCCGTAATCATCCTTATATATACGGCTGGCTCACCGAGGACATCCCATGGCACGTGGCATCAACAAAGTCATTCTGGTCGGCAATCTCGGCGCGGATCCGGAAATGCGCCACACCGGCGGCGGCACCGCGGTCACTACCCTGAACATCGCCACGTCGGAAAGCTGGACCGACAAGCAGAGCGGCGAGAAAGTCGAGAAGACCGAGTGGCACCGGGTGAAGATGTTCGGCCGCCTGGCCGAGATCGCCGGCGATTACCTGAAGAAAGGCCGCCAGGTCTACATCGAAGGTTCGCTGCGCACCGACAAGTACACCGGCAAGGACGGCGTCGAGCGCTACAGCACCGACATCATCGCCAGCGAGATGCAGATGCTGGGCGGCAATGAGGGCGGCGGTAGCGGCGGGCCGCGCTCGCAGGGCGGCGGGCAGCGCCAGAGTGGCGGCAATTACGGTGGCCAGTCACGCGGCAACGACGACCAGGGCGCGTCGCGCTCTTCACCGCCACCGGCCGACAACGGCTTCGCGGATGATGAAATTCCGTTCTGATTTCTACCGTCAGTTAAATTGTCGCGTATGACCAAAAGGCCATGATTTTCATGGCCTTTTTCTTTACGGCAAGCAGGGGCTGGTCAACGGAGCGGGGGGTGTCTTCCTACCAGGTACCGTATGTACTTTGCTCCATGAAGCGAACCACTTCTTTGAAATTCAGCTCGTAGTGTTGGATGGTGGCGCCTGTCGATGCTGGTCGATGAACATTGCCGAGCCACGCCCACCAAACACGGTAGCGGATGCGCCGCCGCCGGAACCGGAACCGGCATTGGCCTCGGCTAGGCTTGCCAGATGGCTCCGTCAACGTCCCGCCCCCGCCGAACCCGGCCTCGCCCTGCCCGTTTTGCATCAGGATCAGAACGGTCATTGCCGCCGCGACTAGAATGTAGAAGACACTGAAAATCACGAAAATGATGTCTTGGAACCTATGGCGTCTGTTGCGCCGCGGCGCAAATTTCAAGGAAGTCGATTGCAGTCAGTGCCGCGCCGCCAACCAATCCGCCATCTATGTCGGCTTGCGCAAGTAATTTTGCAACGTTGGATGTGGTGACGCTGCCGCCATAAAGCAGCCGCGTCCGACGGGCAATTGAAATATCTTCCTTTTCGAGTTTGCTACGAATGAACGCGTGAACGTCTTGCGCCTGCTGCGGTGTCGCCGTCTCACCGGACCCTATCGCCCAGACCGGTTCGTATCCGATCAACGCTGTGTCGAAGCTCGCGATGCCGTTGAGTTTCAATACCGCATCCAGTTGCTGGCCAATAATCGCCTCTGTTTCGCCACTGTCTCGCTGTTGCCTTGTTTCACCGACACAAAGGATGGGCGTGAGCCCTGCCGCCCGCGCTGCAGCGAATTTTCGTGCGACGCATTCGTTGCTTTCGCCGTGGTATTTGCGGCGCTCCGAGTGGCCCACCAATACGTAGTTCGCACCGACATCCACGAGCATCGCGGCGCTTACGTCGCCCGTGAAAGCGCCCTGACCTTCGCGCTCGCTGAGATCCTGCGCACCGAACTGCAGCCCCGAGCCGAAGAGTTGCGCGCGCAGGCCAGCGATGTAGGGAAGCGGGGGAAACACGGCGATATCGATTTCGGCCGGCATATTGGCGGCAATGGCGCCGGCGAGGTCCGAAGCCATGGAGCGACTGCCGTACATCTTCCAGTTTCCGGCCACAATTTTTCTGCGCATGGTGTGCTTCATAGCTGCACCGGCGCTCCGGTTCTCATGGATTCATCCGCCGCCTCGGCCAACGCCAGTGCGGCCACGCCGTCGGCGTAGCCAACCTGTGCGGGCGCGCCATCGAGCATCGCGGCAAAGTGATCCATTTCACAACGATAGGCTTCTGCGTAGCGGTCGAGGAAGAAGTTTTGAAAGCGGTCGGTCGCGATGCCGCTTTCGCTCCAGAGCTGTACAGTGCTTTCGCTGACGTTGTCCGCGCGCACCATGCCGGCGGAGGCGAACGCCTCGACCCGCTGGTCATAACCGAAGCCACTGCGCCGGCTGTTGGAGATGACGCACAGGCGGCCGGAGCCGGTCCTCAGCACGGTCCGCGCGGTGTCGACATCGCCCAGTTCGCCGATGGCCGGGTCTACCAGGCAACTGCCGGTGGCGTAGACCAGCACGGGCTCCTCGCCCAGCAGCCAGCGCGCCATGTCGAAGTCATGGATCGCCATGTCCTTGAATAGGCCTCCGGAAACGGCGATATAAGAAGGCGGCGGTGGGGCAGGGTCGTTGGAGGTGATCTGGAGGGTTTCGATCGCGCCGACCGCGCCGCTGTCCAGACGGGCCTTCAAGGCCTGGAAATTGGGGTCGAAACGTCGGTTGAATGCCAGCAACATGTTGGCGCCCGAAAGGCCTGCATGGGCGGTGCGGGCACGGCCGAGATCCTGATCAATCGGCTTTTCGCAGAAGATCATCTTGCCGGCGGCAGCCGCGCGCAGGCTGTAATCGAGGTGCGTGTCGGTAGAGCTGGCCACGATCACGCCGGTGACGGTCGGGTCGGCCATGGCCGCGTCGAGCGTCGTTACCGCGGTATTCCATTCGCGGGCCAGCGCTTGGGCCGAAGCGTCGACCGCATCGACCACGCCGGCTAGTTCGATGCGCGGATGCAGCGCGGCGTTGCGCGCGTGGATATGGCCAATGCGGCCAGCACCGATAAGCACGACTTTATGCATGAGGATTCTCGTTGGGGAGGTTGAAGACCTGCTGATGGCGCGCGGACCACCCGCACGCCTCAGCCAGGACCAGGGCGGCCACGCCGTCGGCGTAACCGATGAGAGGTTCGGAGCGACCGTGCACCACGTCGGCAAAATGGCCGATCTGGTCGCGGTAGGCGTCGCGATAGCGTTGCGCAAACGCCGGCATGATCGGCGCGCCGACGGTGCCGTTTTCGGTGAGCGTATGCACGGTGTCGCAGGCCACGTTGCCCGCGCAAATCATGCCGAGGGCGCCGAGTGCTTCGATGCGCTGGTCGTAGCCATAGCCGCTGCGGCGCGTGTTCGAGATCACGCACAGACGGCCGCTGGCGGTCTTCAGGACGCAGCGGGCAGTGTCGACGTCTCCCTCGCGGCCGATGTCCGGGTCCACCAGGCAACTGGCCGTGGCGAATACCTGTACCGGTTCCTCGCCCATCAGCCAGCGCGCCATGTCCAGGTCATGGATGGTGAAGTCCTTGAACAGGCCACCGCTGGTGGGCACGAAACCCGGTGGCGGCGCGGCGGGATCGTGGTTCACCAGATGCAGCGACTCCAGCTGGCCTACCGTGCCCGCATCCAGTTGCTGCTTGAGGCGTATGAACTGCGGGTCGAACCGACGGTTGAAGCCGAGCAGGAAACGCGCACCGTCGAAACGCGGTTGCGCAGCGCGTACCTTGTCCAGGTCCAGGTCGATCGGCTTTTCGCAGAACACGGCCTTGCCCGCGCCGACTGCCGCCAGTGCATGTTCCAGGTGCAGATCGGTGGTGCTGCACACCAGCACGCCGCCCACGGCGGGATCCGCCAGCGCTTGTTCAAGCGTCACCAACCTGGCGTCATACTGCGCGGCGAACGCGCTTGCGGCCGGTCGCGGATCGACGATGTACTTGAGGCGGAGCCGGGGGTGGCGGGCGGCGTTTCCGCCGTGGATCTGACCCATGCGGCCAGCTCCGATCAGTGCGATGTCGATCCGGTCCAAGAGTACACTCCCCCCGAAAATCGGGTTGCGCGATAATAGAATGTATGTTCCGTTTGCGAGTGTAATAGAATTTCTGGGAAGATGTATTTTTTTTCAATATGCGCGTCCAGCCTGGATGCACGTCGCATTTAGGGAGGAAGGAAATCATGGTTGAAGTGGACGTACCCCCGACCAACGCCGACGAGTTGCGCGCTGCCATCCTCGAGCGCTACGAAGGGCTCAGCAAGCGGCTGCAGCAGATCGCCCGCTATGTCCTGGATGAACCCAACGCGGTGGCGCTGGAAACGCTGGCGGTGCTGGCCGCGCGTTGCGGCGTGCAGCCCTCGGCGATCGTGCGGTTTGCCAAGTCCTTCGGTTTCGAGGGCGCCACGCAGATGCAGCGCCTGTTCCGTGACGGTCTGCTCTCGGGCAATGCGTCGCTGGGTTATGGCGAGCGCGTGCGCCAATTCAGCCAGAGCGTGGACAGCAAACTGGTAGGAGACCCGGCGCAAGTGCTGGCGGAATTCGTGCAGGGCAACGTACTGGCGCTGCAGAACCTGGGCGATGCGATCGGCAAGAAAAACCTGGCCGCCGCCGTCAAGCTGATCCGTGAGGCCGAGACGATTTACGTGGCCGGCTTTCGTCGCGCGTTTCCGGTGGCCGCCTACCTTGCCTATTCGTTGCACCAGGTCGACAAGAAAACCGTGTTCATCGACAGCATCGGCGGCATGACCCGGCAGCAGGTGCACGCCATCTCGAAACGCGACCTGCTGATTGCGGTGAGCTATCACCCGTACGCGGAGGAGGCCGTGCAATTGATCGATGCGGCCACCGCCCAGCGTTGCCGTGTGCTGTCGATCAGCGACAGCCTGGTCAGCCCGGTGGCGAAGCCGGCGACGGTGGTGTTGCAGGTGCGCGAGGCGGAGATCCGTGCGTTCCGTTCGCTGTCCGCATCGATGTGTCTGGCGCAGGCGCTGGTGATCTCCTACGCATTCGCCACCAGCACGCAGACGCGCAATGGTTCGACACTCGGTGGGAACACGCGTTCCAAAAAATGAAACGTACGTTGCTTTTAAGAAATAAATGGAATATATTTTACGTGCATTCGGCGCGACGGGCGTCGGGTACCCGTGAGAGAACGTGCATATGCCAGGGGCAGCGCAGCAGCTTGATCTGATCACCATCGGCCGATCGAGCATTGATCTATATGGCGAGCAGACCGGAGGTCGGCTCGAAGACATGATTTCCTTCGCCAAATACGTTGGCGGCAGCCCCACCAACACCGCCATTGGCGTTGCGCGGCTGGGATTGCACAGCGGGCTGATCACCCGCGTGGGCGCCGACCATTTTGGCCGATTCATCACCGAGCAACTGGCGCGCGAGGGTGTGGCCACCGATGGTGTTGTCATCGACAACGAGCGACTGACCGCGCTGGTGTTTCTGGGGATCAGTGATCCCGATACGTTTCCGCTGATCTTCTATCGCGAGAACTGCGCCGACATGGCGCTGGTCACCGACGACATCGACGAGAGCTACGTGCGCTCGGCCGGCGCAGTGCTGATCAACGGTACGCACCTGTCGCAATTGAACGTGTTCGACGCCTCGGTGCAGGCCTGCCGCATCGCACGTGCTGCCGGGGCGCGGGTGGTTTTCGACATCGACTATCGACCGGTGCTGTGGGGGTTGACCAGCAAGGACATGGGCGAGAACCGCTTCGTGGCCCATGCCGGCGTCACCGCCCGGTTGCAGGAGGTGTTGCCGCTGTGCGATCTGATCGTGGGCACCGAGGAGGAGATGCACATCCTCGGCGGCTCCACCGACACCATCGCCGCAATGCGCGCCATCCGCGAGAAGACGCCTGCGCTGCTGGTTTGCAAGCGTGGCGCTCACGGGTGCTCCGCGTTTCCAGACGCCATCCCCGACCGCCTTGATGATGGCGTGGTGGGGCGCGGTTTCGAGATCGAGGTGTTCAACGTGCTGGGCGCGGGTGACGCGTTCATGGCCGGTTTCCTGCGCGGCTGGTTGCGCGACGAACCCTTGGAGATGTCCTGCGAATACGGCAATGCCTGCGGTGCCATCGTGGTTTCGCGCCACGGCTGCGCGCCCGCGATGCCGACCTGGGACGAGTTGCAGCAGTTTCTCGATGGCACGCCGCGACCCTTCCGCCTGCGCGACGATGCCGCGCTGGAACACGTGCACTGGGCTTCCACCCGCACCGGCGTCTACGACGACCTCACCGTGCTGGCGATGGATCATCGCAGTCAGTTCGAGGATCTGTGCCGCGAAACCGGCGCCGACCCGGCGCGCATCCCGGCGTTCAAGGCGCTGACGTTGCGCGCGGTGAACCAGTTGGCAAAGCCCGGCGAACATTTTGGCGTGCTGCTCGATGGCCGCTATGGCATGCGCGGGCTGGAGGCGGCCGCCGATTCGCCGTACTGGATCGGCCGGCCCATCGAGCTGCCGGGTTCGCGCCCGCTGGCTTTTGAAAGCTCCGCGGACGTGGCCACCGAAGTGGCTACCTGGCCGCGCAACCACGTGGTGAAGTGCCTGGTGTTCTATCATCCGGACGACCCGATCGACCTGCTGGAGCAGCAGGAGCGTCAGTTGCGCCGTTTGCAGGATGCCTGTCGCAAGACGAGGCATGAGCTGCTGCTGGAGGTCATCGTGTCGCGCCACGGCGCCGTCGATGAGCACACCGCGGCGCGCGCTATCCAGCGTCTCTATGCTCAGGGCATGAAACCGGACTGGTGGAAGCTCGAGCCGGCGGCGGACAGCGCGACGTGGGCGAATGTCGAACACGCCATCCGCAGCAACGATCCCCTGTGCCGCGGCGTGCTGCTGCTGGGCCTGCAGGCAAGCGAGGCGGCGCTGGCGGCATCGTTCCGGGTGGCTGCGGCGAGTCCGATCGTGAAAGGGTTTGCGGTGGGTCGAACGATCTTCGCCGATGCCGCTGCGCGCTGGCTGGCCGGCGACATCGACGATGACGCGGCCGTGGCCGATCTCGCCGCAAGTTTCGGCACGCTGGTGAATGCATGGCGCGCGGCACGTGCCGAGGCGTCCGGCGACACATCCAAGGGCATCACGCGCAAGGCGGTGTGAGATGACAACGCGACGACTGACGGCGGCACAGGCGACCGTGCGCTGGCTGGCTGCACAACACGTGCTGGTGGATGGCCGCGAGGCACCTTACTTCGCCGGTGCCTGGGCCATCTTCGGACACGGCAACGTGGCCGGTATCGGTGAGGCGCTGCATGCCGCGCGTGACAGCTTTCCCACCTGGCGCGCGCACAACGAGCAGGGCATGGCGCACGCCGCCATTGCCTACGCGAAACAGATGCGTCGCCGTCGCGCGATGGTGTGCACCAGCTCGATCGGCCCCGGCGCCACCAACATGGTGACGGCCGCCGCGCTGGCGTACGTGAACCGCTTGCCGGTGTTGCTGTTGCCGGGCGACGTTTTCGCCGGCCGCCAACCTGACCCGGTGCTGCAGCAGGTGGAGCATTTCACTGACGGCAGCGTGTCGGCCAACGACTGCTTCCGTCCTGTGTCGCGCTATTTCGACCGCATCACGCGGCCGGAGCAGATCATGGATGCCCTGCCGAAAGCGCTGGCGACGATGCTCGACCCGGCCACCTGCGGCCCGGCCACCATCGCGTTCTGCCAGGACGTGCAGGCCGAGGCCTTCGATTATCCGGAAACCTTCTTCGCGCCCCGGTTGTGGCGCGAGCGGCGGCAGGGTGTGGACAGCGGCGAGCTGGCGGCGCTGGTCGCCGCGCTGAAGTCGGCCAGGCACCCCCTGCTCATCGCCGGGGGCGGTGTGCTCTACAGCGAGGCGGAAGCGGAGCTGACAGCGCTGACCGAAGCCACCGGCCTGGCCGTCGCTGAAACCCAGGCGGGCAAGGGTGCGTTGCCGTGGAACCACCCCAACGCGCTGGGCTCGATCGGCGTCACCGGATCGAGCGCCGCCAACGCGGCCGCCGCACGTGCCGATCTGGTGGTCGGCATCGGCACCCGGCTGGCGGATTTCACCACCGGCTCGCGCAGCCTGTTTGTCGATGCACGTGTGGCGCAGATCAACGTGCAGGCGTTCGATGCGCACAAGCACGACGCGCTGGCGGTGGTGGGCGACGCACGCACTGTGTTGCAGGCCCTGGCCCGGGAATTGTCGGGTTGGCATGCGGGCGTGGAAGTGGGCAGGCAGCACGAAATCGAAGAGTGGAACGCCGCCGTCGATGCCGCCACCACCGGCATCGATGCGCAGACGCAGCCCAGCGATGCCCAGGTGATCGGTGCGGTACAGCGCAGCTGTGGCGATGGCGCCATCGTGGTGTGCGCCGCCGGTGGCCTGCCCGGTGAGTTGCACAAGTTGTGGCGCTCCGCGCGGCAGGGCAGCTATCACGTCGAGTACGGCTTCTCGTGCATGGGTTACGAGATTGCAGGCGGCATGGGTGTGAAGATGGCCGCGCCCGATCGCGACGTGGTGGTGATGGTCGGCGACGGCAGCTATCTGATGGCGAACTCCGAGCTGGCGACGTCGGTGATGCTGGGCCACAAGCTGATCGTAGTGTTGCTGGACAACCGCGGTTACGGCTGCATCAACCGGTTGCAGCACGCCACCGGTGGCGCCGGTTTCAACAACCTGCTGGCCGACGCCACGCATCAGGTATTGCCGCAGATCGATTTCGCCGCCCACGCGGCCAGCCTGGGCGCACTGTCCGAGCACGTGACCTCGCTGGGCGAACTGACCGCCGCCATGGTTCGCGCCCGCAAGGCTGAGCGCAGCTACGTGGTCGTCATCGATACCGATCCATTGAAAAGCACCGAAGCCGGCGGCTGGTGGTGGGACGTCGCGGTGCCCGAAGTTTCCCAACGGCCTGAAGTCGAAGCGGCGCGCCGCGCCTACGAGCAAGGCACACGAATGAAGAGGGATTTGTCATGAGTATCCGTTTTGGCGTCAGCCCGATTGCCTGGGCCAATGACGACATGCCCGAGCTCGGTGGTGACACGCCGCTGGAAAGCATCCTGGGCGATATTCAACAGCTTGGTTTTGAAGGCGTGGAACTCGGCGGCAAGTTTCCCCGCGACGCAGCCACGCTGGCGCCGCTGCTGGCGCGGTACCAACTGGACCTGATCGGTGGTTGGTACAGCGGATCGTTGTTGACGCAGACGTCAGCCGACGAAATCACCGCGCTGCAACCGCACCTGGCGCTGCTCAAGGCGATGGGCAGCACCGTGTTCGTGTTCGCCGAAACCAGCAACGCTATCCATGGCCGGCGCGCGCAATCCATGGGCGACACGCCGCGGCTGCGACCCGGCGACTGGGCATTGTTCGGCCAGCGCATGACCGACGTGGCGGACTACGTGCAGAGCCAGGGCCTGCGCTTTGCCTATCACCATCACCTGGGCACCGTGGTGGAGACGGCACAGGACCTGGAATCGTTCCTGGCCCTCACCGGCCCCTCGGTGGGGCTGACGCTGGATACGGGCCACGCTGCGCTCGGCGGCATCGACGCGCTGGAGGTGATCGGGCGCCATCCGCGGCGGATAGCGCACGTGCATTGCAAAGACGTGCGCGGCGACGTGTTCACCCGCATGCAACTGGCCGGCGCCAGTTTCCTGGACGGCGTGCTGGCCGGCATGTTCACCGTACCGGGGGATGGCGGCTTGGACTACGCCCGCATCATGGCGGCGCTGGCCGCCATCGACTACAGCGGCTGGATCGTGATCGAGGCCGAGCAGGATCCGGCCATCGCCAATCCGCTCGAATACGCCCGGCTGGGCCTGTCCACGCTGAAGCGCGATGCCGCCACGGCGGGTCTGTCGCAATGAGCGGCTTGCGTATACGTCCCCACGAGGCGGACGCCGACGGCACCGTGGTGGACGTGACACCGGCCAGCGCGGGCTGGAAGCACGTCGGGTTTCGGGTCGTGAAGCTGCTGAACGGCCAGCGCTACAGCGGCCACGAAACGGCGCGCGAGGCCTGCCTGGTGATCGTGTCCGGCAGCGCCGACGTGCACGCAGGCAGCGCGCATTTCGTGCACGTCGGCAACCGCACCACGCCGTTCGAGGACAAGGCGCCCGGGGCCGTCTACGTGCCGGCCGGCGTGAGCTACACGGTGACGGCGTGGGGTCCGGTGGAACTGGCCGTATGCACCGCCCCGGGTTCGGGCGAAGGTCTGCCGCGCTTGATCGCCGAATCGTCGATGAGTCGCGAAGTGCGCGGCAGCGGCACCAACACCCGCTACGTGCGCAACATCCTGCCGCAGACCGAGCCGGCCGACAGCCTGTTGGTGGTGGAGGTGATCACGCCCGGCGGACACTGGTCCAGCTACCCGCCGCACAAGCACGACACCGCCGCACCGGGCGCCGAAACCGCGCTGGAAGAAACCTATTACCACCGCTTGAATCCGCCGCAGGGCTTCGCCTTCCAGCGCGTCTACACCGACGACCGTACGCTGGACGAAACCGTGGCGGTGGAAGACGGCGACGTGGTGATGGTGCCGCGCGGCTACCACCCGGTCGGCGCCCCCCACGGCTACGACCTGTACTACCTCAACGTGATGGCGGGCCCGAACCGCCAATGGATTTTCCGCAACGACCCGGCCCACGACTGGATCACCCAACGCCCGGAATAGCGCCGGATTTCGCGTGCTCAAGCTTCCTTCCCCCGCTCTGCGGGGGAAGGTGCCCGACAGGGCGGATGAGGGCGCTCTTGATCTCCTCTCACCCAGCAAAGCACCCCCCCATGAGCCCTCCGCGCAGCTTCCCCCGCTGCACGCGGAGGAAGCAAAAAAATCACGGTTCACGGGGGAGCGGGTTCTTGAGCCGGCGATTCGGCACCCACCAGAAAATATTCATCCAGGAGTGAGTCATGCGCAACATCGAACATTTCATCAACGGCCAATCGGTGGCCGGCACAACCGGCCGCTACAGCGACGTCTTCGATCCCAACAGCGGCAAAGTGCAGGCGAAGGTATCCCGGGCCAACGCCGCCGAGCTGGATCGCGCGGTGTGCAATGCCGCCGCCGCACAGCCGGCCTGGGCCGCGGTGAATCCGCAGCGTCGCGCGCGGGTGCTGATGGAATTCGTACGCCTGCTCAACCTGCACAAGAACGAACTGGCCGAGCTGCTGGCCAGCGAACACGGCAAGGTGGTTTCCGACGCGCACGGTGACGTGTTGCGGGGTCTGGAGGTGATCGAGTTCGCCTGCGGCATCCCGCACCTGCAGAAGGGCGAATACACCCAGGGCGCCGGCCCGCGGATAGACGTCTATTCGGCGCACCAGCCGCTGGGGGTGGTGGCTGGCATCACCCCGTTCAACTTCCCGGCGATGATCCCGATGTGGATGTTTGGCCCGGCCATCGCCACCGGCAATGCGTTCATTCTGAAGCCATCCGAACGCGATCCGTCGGTGCCGGTGCGGCTCGCCGAACTTATGATCGAGGCCGGCCTGCCGCCGGGCATCCTCAACGTGGTGCACGGCGACAAGGAGGTGGTCGACGCGATCGTGGCGCACCCGCTGATCAAGGCAGTCAGCTTCGTCGGCTCCTCCGACGTGGCGCAATCGGTGTATGCGGCCGGTGCGGCGCAGGGCAAGCGCGTGCAGTGCATGGGCGGCGCCAAGAATCACGGCATCGTGCTGCCGGACGCGGATCTCGACCAGGTTGTCGCTGATCTGATGGGCGCGGCCTACGGCTCGGCCGGCGAACGCTGCATGGCGCTGCCGGTGGTCGTGCCGGTGGGCGAGGCCACCGCTGAGGCCTTGCGTGCCAAACTGCTGCCGGCGATCGCCGCGCTGCAAGTGGGCGTGTCCAGCGACCCGAACGCGCATTACGGCCCGGTAGTATCGGCAGCGCACAAGGCTCGCATCGAAGGCTATATCCAGCTCGGCGTGGACGAGGGCGCCGAGCTCGTAGTCGATGGCCGCGGCCTGAAAGTGCCTGGTCACGAGGGCGGTTTCTTCCTGGCGCCCACGCTGTTCGACCACGTCACCGCCGAGATGAAAACCTACCAGGACGAAATCTTCGGCCCGGTGCTGCAGATCGTGCGCGCAAACACGTTCGAGGAAGCACTGGCGCTGCCATCCCAGCATCAGTACGGCAACGGCGTCAGCATCTTCACCCGCAGCGGCGACGCGGCCCGCGAATTCGCCGACCGCGTTGAAGTGGGCATGGTCGGCATCAATGTGCCCATCCCGGTGCCCGTGGCGTACCACAGCTTCGGTGGCTGGAAGCGCTCGGGCTTCGCCGACCTCAATCAGTACGGCATGGACGGCATTCGTTTCTACACCCGCACCAAGACCGTGACCCAACGCTGGCCCAAGGGCGGGGAGGCGATCGAGCAGAGTTTCGTCATCCCGACGTTGTGAGGCTGTGCTTTCAGCAAAGAGCTGGATGTTCCTTCCCCTGCTTTGCGGGGGAGGGGGCCCGACAGGGCGGATGGGGGCGCTCTTGATCTTCTCTCACCCCATAAAAGGCGCCCCATTCAGCCTTCCGGGCAGCTTCCCCCGCGGGCGGGGGAAGCAAGTTATCGGTACTAATGGAATAATTCTTCCAATTCATTCAAAAATGAAATAGTCTGATCGCAACAATGCCAGTGTACCCACACGCTGGCTGCTGAAGGGGGAATCCTATGGCGCGTGGATGGCTGGCACTTTTCGCAACCGGCGCCGATCAGCCCGAGATGGCCGACAGGGGCGCGATCGACCGGCTGTACCGCAAGCATCGCTTGCGTGTGATGCTGGCGATCACGCTGGGCTACGGCCTGATCTACACCTGCCGGCTGGCGCTGGGGGTGGTCAAGAAGCCGATCATCGACGCGGGCATTTTCACGCCCACCGAGCTGGGCCTGATCGGCTCGGCGTTGTTCTACACCTACGCCATCGGCAAGCTCACCAACGGTTTCCTGGCCGACCACGCCAACATCAAGCGGTTTCTGGCGTTCGCGTTTCTGGCTACGGCGCTGTGCAATCTGGCGATGGGTTTTGTCACGACGGTGTGGGTGGCGGTGATTCTGTGGGGGCTGAACGGCTGGTTCCAGAGCTTCGGCGCGCCCGGCGGCGTGGTGGCGATGACGGCGTGGTTTTCCAATCGCGAACGCGGCCGCACCTATGGCATCTGGAGCACCGCGCATTCCATCGGTGAAGGGCTGACCTTCCTGGTGGTCGGCGCCACCGTGGCCACCTTCGGCTGGCGCTTCGGCTTCTGGGGGCCGGGCATGATCGGTGTGATCACGGCGATCGGCGCCTACTGGTTGCTGCAGGATCGCCCACCCACACTGGGTTTGCCCGCGGTCAACGATTGGAAGAACGACAACTTCGGCGAAGCATCGAAGCCGAAGATCGCCTCGGTGCTGAAGTTGCAGTTGTCGATCCTGAAAATGCCGGCGATCTGGGTGTTGTGCCTGGCCTCGGCCACCACCTATGTGACGCGCTACGCGATCAATTCGTGGGGTGTGCTGTACCTGCAGGAAATTCATGGTTACTCGCTGACCATGGCCGGCACCTTGTTGATGATCAGCACGCTGGCCGGCATGGTCGGCGCGATCACGTTCGGCTTCATCTCCGACAAATTGTTCGACGCCCGTCGTCCGCCGGTAAACCTGATCTTCGCGCTGCTGGAGCTTGTCGGCCTGTGTCTGTTTTTCTACGGGCCGAACCATTTGTGGTCGCTGATTCTCGCGATGGTGTTGTTCGGCATGGGCTTGACCGGTCTGGTGACCTCGCTGGGCGGGTTGTTCGCAGTGGACATCGCGCCCAAGCGCGTGGCCGGCGCCGCGATGGGCGTGATCGGCATCTGCAGCTACATCGGCGCGGGCATCCAGGAACAGGTCTCCGGCATGCTGATCCAGCACGGCATGAAAATGATCGATGGCGTACGTCACTACAACTTTGGGCCGGCGATCACGTTCTGGATCGGCTCATCCGTACTTTCCATGCTGCTGGCGCTGAGCCTGTGGCGCACACGTCGAAGGGACTGATTCCGATGCTGCATGTTTCCGATGATTTGAAAGCGATGATCGACGCGGCGCAGGCCGCCGGCGATGGCCTGATGCGTCACTTCAGCCAGCTCGCCTCGCTCGGTGTGCGCACCAAGAGCGGCCCCGCCGACCTGGTCTCGATTGCCGACGAAGAGGCCGAACGCGCCACCCGCGCGATTCTGGGCAAGGCGCGGCCCACGTACGGTTTTCTGGGCGAGGAGGGCGGTGCTACTGGCGGCACCGACGACGCGCAGACGTGGATTGTCGACCCGCTCGATGGCACTACCAATTTCCTGTTCGGCACACCGCTGTGGGGCGTCAACGTCGCGTTGGCCCGCGAGGGCGAAGTGGTGGCCGGCGTCACCTGGCTGCCCGTGCTGAACGAGATGTACGTGGCCGAGAAAGGCGAGGGCGCCTGGTTGAACGGGCAACGCATCCACGTGTCCACCCGCCACCGGCTGGTGGACAGTGTGCTCGGCTGCGGCATCCCGTTTGCGGGCAAGCCGGACCACCCGGTATTCGCCCGCGAGATGGCGCTGTTGTCCGGTGAAGTCGCCGGCATCCGCCGCACCGGCGCCTGCTCGGTCGACATGGCGTACGTTGCCGCTGGCCGCTGGGACGCGTATTGGGAGCGCGCGCTCAACGCGTGGGATATGGCGCCGGGAATCATCCTGGTGCGCGAAGCCGGCGGCGTGGCCAGTTCGGTCACCGGCGCGCCGGTGGATATCCATGGCGGCAATGTGTGCGTTTCCAACGGTGTGATTCAGGAGGCTTTGATCCAGCAGTTGAACCGTGCACTCACCATGGAGTCAGCGCATTGAATCCGAACCGGCGCGCCTTTCTTGCCGGCTCCGTGCTTGCCGGCCTGTTTGCCCTGGTGCCGCGCGCGATCGGCCGCGCGATGGGTTATCCGCGTGCGCTGAACGGTCCGATGGTCGGCGCCTCCGGGCCGGACCATTTCAACGTATGGGTGCGCGCCAGCGGTGCGTTCGACGTCAAGCTGGAATATTCCACCGACCGCAATTTCAGCACCGTCATCGACGGCCCCACGATCCGCGCCAGCGCCGAGGACGATTGCTGCGTGGTGCTGCGCGCGCAAGGGCTGAAACCCGATACGCCCTACTGGTATCGGCTGAAATACGACGGCCAGCAGGACCGCTACCAGTGGTTCAACAGCAAGACGCGCACCGCGCCGGCCGGACCGGCGGATTTTCGCGTGGCCTTCGGCTCGTGCTGCCGCATCCAGTACGACGCCGATCAGCCGATCTGGAATGCCGTGCGTGGGCTGGAGCCGGATCTGTTCTTCTGGTTGGGCGACAATATCTACGGTGACAGCGACGATCCGGCGGTGCTGACCGATCTGTACAGCCGTGGCCGCGTGGTCGAACGGCTGACGCCGCTATTGCGCAGCACGCCGCAACTGGCGATCTGGGACGACCACGATTTCGGCTACAACGATGCCGATGGCAGGCATCCGCGCAAGCAGGAGGCGCTGAAGGTATTCAAGAATTTCTGGGCCAACCCGTCCTATGGCGAGCCCGATTCGCCCGGCGTGTATTTCAGGCATTCCCATGGCGGCGTGGATTTTTTCTTCCTCGATGGTCGCTACAACCGCGACCCGATCACCAAGCCGGACAATGCCGCCAAAAGCATGCTCGGGGCGCGTCAGAAACGCTGGCTGAAGGGCGCGCTTAGTGCCAGCACCGCGCCGTTCAAGGTGCTGGTATCCGGTGGCGGCTGGTCGTCGGCGGAGAACGAGAAGGGTGGCGATTCCTGGGCCACCTACATGACCGAGCGCAACGAGATCTTCGACCACATCCGCGACCACGACATCGGCGGCGTGTTCTGCATCTCCGGCGACTCGCACATGGGCGAGCTCAACTGCATCCCGCGCTCTGCCGCGGGTGGCTACGACATCTACGACATGTGCTCATCGCCGCTGGCGCAGATGCCGGCAAACAAGAACACGCGGCAGATGCCGGAGGTGCGCGTGCGCGACACCTGGACGCGCAGCGTCAACGTGGGCTTGATGCATTTCCGCATGACTGGCGGCAAGCCCAGCATGACGTACACCCTGCACGACGTGCTGGGCGAGCCGGTGTGGGAGCCGCTGGTGCTGACCCCGGACGACCTGCGCAACGGCGTGCGCAGTTGGGACAGTAAATCCGACCCGGAGGAACTGAAGCGGCTGGAGCGCTTCAAGCGCGGCGGTGGCTACTACGGCACCGACATGCCGGAAGGCTGGCCTGATCGGCCCTTTACGGGCAAGGCATCAGGCTGAGGCGAAGAGTTACGCCCGCTCTGCCGCCGCACTGGACGTGTACCGCGGCGAGGTGATCGGACAGGAAGGTTCGCGGGGAAACCTCAGCCTCTGTCCCATTTCGCCCCGTAGGTTGCCGTTGCTGCTGCCCTTGATCCTCCACTCACTTGTGAGGCGGTGAGTCGTGGTCGACAGGCCCGCAGGGGAGTCGACACGGCGAGGGCATGGATGCCCGAGTTGAGGCAACGCAGGAGCGGTTGCCCGATGTCGGCTTCTTTTCGTCAGGACAGGAGTCCTGTCGAAAAGCCCGGCCGAGGAATGGCAGAAACATGATTGTGAGCAGCACTGGCAGGGTGAAGTCCCTGGCCGTGTGGGATGTGGCGAAATCGCTAAAGTCAATGACGATGTAATAGATGGAATTGCCAAGTATCAGAAGCGAAAGCAGAATTAACAACCCGGTTGCCATGTTGTGGACGTATTTCAGCTTTCCGGCGCGTTCGGCGATGGCGCTGGTTATGCCCAGCACGATTAGGCTAAAAACGATCGCCTCGGCAATCAGGCCAAAGGTATAGCTAGATGAAACGAAGGAAAGGAAAGCAGTGATGCTGATTGCCTCAAGGACGGTTGCGCGGAAATACGACGTTCCGGATTCGACCTTCTCGTACTTGAACGCCGCGACCAGCGCAAAGCTGCCTGTCCAAAGCAGCGTGTTCTTCAGGTTTGACCATTGCCACCAATCAGGCGCTGACAGCAGCCATACGCAAGCCGCCACGTAGCAAACGACCGCCCCTAACCTCCCACACTCCGCCGAAACGTCAAACTCACAAACCCCGGCGACCGCCGCCGACGCCGCTCAATCTCTTCCAGCGGCTCGGTCGAACGCGGCCCGTCGTACTTCTCCCGCGTCTCGTCAAACCCGCGCCCGAATAGGTCAGTCGCCTCAGCCCGCACGCGCCAATGCGCCCCCACTTCCTGCTCGACGAACAACGTCCAGCCCATACCTTCCGACTCCCGTTTGATCTCGTCGTAGCGGTATTCGGTTTTGCGTTCGGCGATGTGTTCGATCTGGATGCCCCAGTGGGTGCGCGAGGTGGGGAGGTCCTGGGTGAGTTCGATGCTGCCTTCGACGGGCTTTTCTTCGGAGATGGAGCGGCCGAGGCCGGTGGTGGGGTCGGTGACGCGACTGCGGCGCCATTGCATGGAGGAGGTGAGGCGGCCGCCGTGGAAGCCGATCCCGTCGAGCGGCAACGAGACGTCCAGCGCCAGGGTGTCGCGGCGGCCGTCGCCGATGTTGCCGGGGGCGTCGAAGATGTCGTCGTCGGTGATCACCAGTACGCGGTCGACCACGTCGCTGATGCGCTCGTGGGTCCAGCTCGCGGTGAAGGCGGCGTCGTGCCAGAGCTGGTGTTCCCAGGTGAGGACGCTGCGCAAAGTTCGGTCGGGTTTGAGTTCGGCGTTGCCGGCGCTGATGCGGCCGGTTTCCAGCGAGGCGGAGGCGACGAAGTCCTCGAAGTCGAGCTGGCCGACTTCGCGCGAGAGTGCCAGCCGCAGTTGGTCGTTGGGGTCGACGTCCCATTGCACGGACAGGCGCGGTTTGGGGTAACTGAAGTGGCGCTGGCGCGGCGAGTCGCCGGTTTGCGCGATGGTGGATTGCTCCAGCCGCAGGTCGGCGTCGAGCATCCAGCCGGGCGCGGGCTTCCAGGTGGCGCCGGCGGCGGCTTCGCTGCGGCGCTCCTCGATGTGCACGTCGGAGCCGGGCAGGGCGACGTCGACGCCGTCCTGCTGCAAGTGGGTGGTGCTGCGCAGGGTGTTGCGCGCGCCTTCGAACGAGCCGTTGAAGGTGAGCGCATCGGACCAGGCGTGGGTGAGGTTGATGCGGCCGATGCTTTCGGCGGTGCGGGTGTTCTCGTCGAAGGTTTCGTCGTCGCCGTCTTCGTGCGCGCGCTCGCGATCGTCCAGCCAGGCCTGGTGGCGGGTGGCCATCAATTCCAGCCGGGTGCGCTCGCCAAACTGGCGCACGTAGCGGGCACCGGCTTCGGCTTCGTTGGTGTCCTCGTTCTCGTGCACGCGCTCGCTGCCCTCGGCGGGCGCCAGCGCGTCGATGCGGGTGTCGGTGCGCGCGCGTTCGCCGCGGGCGGCGCCGGTGAGGGTGAGTTGGCCGCCGGCCAGCGGCTGGCGCCAGTTGGCGCTGGCTTCGGCCTTGTTCTTGATGGTGCGGGTGTCCAGCCGCTCGCGCTGCTGCCGCGTGCCGTCCGGCGAGAAGGTATCGATGTGGCCGCGGCCGCTGTCGTCGTCCAGTTCGGGATCGAGCTTCAAGGCCAGATCCAGCGTGTGGCCGTCCCAGCGGCGGCCGTATTCCCACTGGCCCTTCGGCGCCATCCAGCCGTCGGTGGCGGCCACCATGCCGGCTTCGATGGCGGACTGGCTGGTGGCGTCGTGCCGACGCACGACGTTGGCCAGCAGCGCGTAGCCGGACATGTCTATGCCGGGCACGCCGCCGCGGATCAGTTCGATGCGCGCCACTGCGCTGGCCGGGATGCGCTTGAGCAGCGTCTTGGCGTCCTCGTGTTTGCTGGTGGGGCGCGCGCCGTCTATCAGCACGTTGCCGCGGGCGCCGGCATAGCCGCGCACGTCTTCGTCGGCATCCACGGTGACGAAGCCGGGCAGGCGCGAGAGCATGTCCCACGCGTTGGCCGGGGCGTTGTCGGCGAAATCGGCGGGCAGGTAAAGGCTGACGTCGCCGCCGCGTGCGGCCGGCGGTTGTTGCGCCTGTGCCGTGCGGGGAGTGATCGACAGCTCGGCAATAGTTGCCAGGACGAGCCAGCTTGCACGCGAAGCGATGGACATGGAGACTGGATTCCGCAGGAGTTCCCCGCAGTCTGTGCCGGCGTTGCTGACATCCACGCCACGCCCGATGTCAGCTTGTTGTCAGCGCGGTTGCCGCAGGATCGACCCCATGAATATCCCTCTGATCCGCCGCATCGCCATTCCCTTTTCGCTCGCCGCGTTGTTGCTGGGCGCGTCCGCGCTGGGCCTGTCCCAGCGCGCGCTGGCCGGCAGCCACGACCACGATGACCACATCGAGGCACGCGCGCTGCTGCAGCGGGGTGAGATATTGCCGCTCAGCCGCATCCTCGCCATCGTGCAGCAGCGCGTGCCCGGCGACGTGGTGGAGGTGGAGCTGGAACACGGCAAGCACCACGGTTGGGAGTACGAGGTAAAAGTGCTCACCGCGCAGGGTCGCGTGCGCGAGGTGAAACTCAACGCGCGCAGCGGCGAGGTGCGCAAGGTCGAGGACGACTGATGCGCTGTCTCGTCGTCGAGGACGATCCGGACATCCAGGCCGATCTGGCGCGCGCGCTGGAGGCCGCCGGCTTCGTCGTCGACCGCGCCGGTGACGGCGACGATGCCTGGTATCGCGGCGACGTGGAGGATTACGACGCGGCCGTGCTGGATCTGGGCCTGCCGCGACTGGATGGCCTCTCGGTGTTGCGCCGCTGGCGCGCGGCCGGGCGCGCGTTTCCGGTGATCATTGTGTCCGCGCGCGGCGACTGGACCGAGAAGGTGGAAGGCATCGAAGCGGGCGCCGATGATTACATGGCCAAGCCGTTCGAGATGGGCGAACTGGTGGCGCGGGTGCGCGCGCTGGTGCGCCGCGGCGCGGGGCGCGTGTCCAGCGTGGTGGCGATCGGTGGCCTGCGGCTGGACACCATGCGCATGAGCGCGGTGTTCAACGGCGCGCCGGCGCGGCTGTCGCCGCTGGAATTTCGGCTGCTGGATTACCTGTCGCACCAGAGTGGCCGCGCGGTTTCCGCCGGCGAGTTGGCCGAGCATCTCTACGGCGCGGCCGAGGATGGCGACACCAACGCCATCGAGGCGATCGTGGCGCGACTGCGGCGCAAGTTCGGCGCCGGCATCATCGTCACCCGCCGCGGCTTCGGCTATTTGCTGGAGCCCAGCGCATGATCGCCCGCTCGCTGCATTGGCGCCTGCTCGGCGGTGCCATGGCGGCGATCCTGCTGGCGCTGGTGCTGGCGTGGCTGTTCATGACCGTGCTGTTCGAACATCACCTGGAGCGTCGACTGCAGGCGGAGATGACGCGCGATGGCCTGCGCCTGGTGGCCGGGCTGGTGATGGCGCCCGGCGAGGCGCCGCGGATCGAGCGCCCGCCGGTGGATTCGCGGCTGGAAACGCCGGCCGGCGGTTATTACTGGCAGGTGACCACCGCCGCTGGCACGCTGCGCTCGCGCTCGCTGTGGGATGGCGACCTGCCGCCACCCACCGACGCGCCGCTGGATGGTTGGCGCCTGCGTCACGCAAACGGGCCTTACGGCAAACCGGTATCGCTGCTGGAACGGCGCGTGGCGCTGGCGGACCACGATGCGCCAGCGCTGTTGCAACTGGCGCAGGACAGCGCCCCGCTCGCGTCGGCGCGCGCGGAATTCGGCCGCGAACTGGCAGCGTTTCTGGCGGTGCTGTGGGTGGTGCTGTCCGGCGCGGCGTGGTTGCAGGTGCGGTTGGGTCTGCGCCCGTTGGGCCGCGTGCGCAGCGAGTTGGCCGCGTTGCGCGACAGCGCCAGCGCGCGCCTGCCCGAAGCGCGCCTGCGCGAGGTGCAACCGCTGATCGATTCCATCAACGCGCTGGCCGATACGCGCGAGCGCGACCTGGCGGTGGCGCGCCAGCGCGCGGCGGATCTGGCGCACAGTTTGAAAACACCGCTGGCCGCCATGGCCGCGCAAAGTCGTCGCGCTCGTGACGCCGGTGCCGACAAGGCCGCCGATGGGCTGGATCGCGCCATCGCCGCCATCCAGCGCACCGTCGAGGCGGAACTGGCACGGGCACGCATCGCCGCGATCCGTCGCCAACCCGGTGGCAATGCGGCCGTGCGCGCCACGGTGGAGCGGCTGGTGACGGTGCTGGAGCAGACCGATCGCGGCGGCGAACTGGCGTTCACTCTGGACATCCCCGCCAACCTGCAGCTGGCGGTGCTGCCCGATGACCTGTCGGAAATTCTGGGCGCAGTGCTGGAAAACGCCGTGCGCTATGCGCGTCGGCAAGTGCGGATACAAGCGGAGGCCGGGCCGGGGTGGACGCGCGTGGCGATCGAGGACGATGGTCCCGGCATCGACACCGATCAGGCCAAGGCGGCGCTGGCACGCGGTGGCCGGCTGGACGAGGCGCAGGGCGGCAGTGGCCTGGGGTTGGCGATCGCGCGCGAATTGGCCGAGGCCACCGGCGGCGCCATCGGCATGTCCCGCTCCGCACTGGGCGGCTTGCAGGTCTGCTTCACCTGGGACGCCAGCAGAAAGCCGGGCTGAGCGGTTGTGATTTTCCAATCTCTCAGCCCGGCCATAGAGGGCATGGCGAGGGCAAGGATGCCCGAGTTGGGGCAACGCAGGGAGCGGTTGCCCGATGGCCGGGCACGTACCGAACGCGAGATGGAAGAAGACCACTGGAAGTGGTCTTCTTCACAAGTTCTGACACGTACGCATTCAAGTGCAGCGATGAACTGAGGCTCGTGCGGCAAACCAGCCTTCCGGCACTCGTCGCCTTGCGCGCACCGGTTGTCGGGTACGCCACATGACCCGAGGTTTGCCACCACCCTCCTATTACCGCGACACCGCCGTGCTCCATGCCCATGCCCATGCGCTGTACGCCACGTTGCAGGGTCGGCACGAAGCGAAGGTGGTCGTCGTGGGCGGCGGTTACGCGGGCTGAACACGGCACGGGTCTGGCCGAGCGCGGTGCCCGCGACCCAGCCGGTTCGCCCGTCGCAATTGCGCGCGGGTTAGCGAACAGGACCTGCCGGGAAGTGCATGAATCCACCGGGGCCGAGATGCCGCCCCGGTGCAACGCTCACTTCGCCGCTGGCGTACGCAGCGGCTCGATCAGCTTGGCGCCCACGATCCGCTCGAAGTCCGCGATGGGGCAGCGCTGGTCGCACCCCGGGATCGACAGATATTCGTAGGACGGCGAGTTGCCTTCATCCAGCTTCTGCAGCTCACGCACCTGGTCCATCGTCTGCGAGCGGTAGAACGCACGCACGAACTGCTCGCCGGCGGCATCGGCCAGGACCTCGAAACCGATCGCGCCGGCAGGCGGCGGATCGTCGCGCGGATAGCCGGGCACCTGCCAATGCAGGTCGAGCATGCCGCCGAGGTCGGCGATGTTGGTGTCGTGGCCTACCAGCAACGTGAGCTTGGGGCCGTGCTCCACGGCGGCGAGCATACGCGCGGCCAACGGTGAGGCAGCACGATCGGCAACGTATGGCACGCGGCCTTCATAGCGATACTTGATCGGATGGAACTCGAGCAGGGTCGCGATCCGTTTGCGATCGAGGCGCCCCCAGGCGACATCCTTCATGGGCATGCCTTCGAGGTATTCCAGCAGGAAGGTCTGGCTGGCGGTGGAGGCGATGCCGAACGGGTCGCCCACATCCGGGCGATCGTTCTCGTTGCGCACCAGGCCAGCCGGCATGGTCGAGATATCGCACGCGGCGCCGGGCGTGCAGCCCAGTGCGTGGTTGAGCAATTCGAAGAGTGGCGCGTTGGCCTTCACTTCCGCGGCCATGCCGCCGGGCGGCATCACTGCCTCCACCGCGCGCATGGCTTCGTCGGCGTCGATCGCCATCGCGCCGGTCTCCAGAGGATGGAACACCACGTCGTCGTGCTTGTCGGCGGGGAACGAGACGTCGATGTGGCAGCCCGGCGCAAGCCCCTCCAGCAGGGCACGCGCCGTCGCCTGGGTGCGCGATTTGGAGCTCGCCGCCACATCCACGTCGGCCACTGCCGGGCAACCTGCGGCGGGCAGCAGGCCGCGCGCCGCCCAGTTGGCACGGTCCCACTCGCCGAGCAGACGCACCGCGTCGTAACCGTGCGTGGTCAACTCTCCGAAATCCGTGGTCCATTTGGGCCACGGTTGATCGTTGGTCCTTGGCGGGGTGACCTGCGGCTTGGTGGGCGGGCGCACGCCATGGCGCATCAACATGACCACGCGTTCCAGCCGCAACTCGCTGGGCGCAACGGTGGGCGCGGAACTGGCGTGCGTGGAAGCGGCGGGGGCCGGCGCGGGGGGCGCTTCATGCGGACGCGTGCAGGCGCCCGCTACCAGCACGAAGGCGCCTGCCAGCAGGGCAGGCAGCATCGGACGTGTCTTGAGCATGGTCGGATTCCTCGTGGATCATGGCCAACGGCAGGTTGCCGTGACCTCGCTCGCGATGGATGCAGAAAAAAACGGCGATCCCGAGGGACCGCCGCCAGCCACCGTGGGGACGGTAATTTAGAATACGGCGCGCAACGTCAGTGACCAACGTGGCGAGGAGCATTCACGTTCCAGCTCCATAAAATCGACGTTGTATGCCCGGTTGTTGGCCATCATCTCGGCGGCATCGTCACCGGCAAAATCCTGCTCCAGCTGCTGGCTGCAAGAGTCCAGCAGATTGTTTCCGGTCAGGCGAACCACGTACGACTTGCCCAATCGCTTCTCCAGGAACAGCTCGAGGTTGCCGCCGTAGATGGTGCTCTGCATTTCGCCCGGCGAGTTGTGCTGGTAGGCCGGGCCCTGTTTCTGATAGCTGGCGCCGAAGCTGGCTTTCCACGCAGGGATTTCCTGAGTGACGCCCACGTTGTAGACATACGAGGGCTGGTCATCGATGGTCGTGTCGCGATTCGTGATCGGATTGAGGCGCTTGGAGAACAACCGCGTGTAATTGCCGAACACGCCGGTGTGGTCCATCCCCATGAAGGTCAACGGCATCGACAGATCGAACTCGGCACCACGGACCTTGGCCTTGCCGATGTTCTGGAAGCTGTACAGCCCGCCTGGGAAATCGTCCGGGTCCTGGCCAGCGTCGGTCACCGGGCGCAGGGTCCGCACCATGCCGATGAGATCGGTAATGTTGCGCTGGAACAGGTTCACGCCCACCACGCCGCTCTTGCCGATGTTGTGCTCGAAGCCCAGATCGAAGCCGAGCGCGCGTTCCATCTTCAGATTCGGGTTGCCAATTGTAACGTCGTAGTCGCCCGGCGATTCGAGTGTGATCGAAGGCACCAGCTGATCGACGCCGGGCCGGCGCACGGTACGCGCGACGCTGAAACGCAACTGGTCCGCGTCAGTCAGCTTCCACTGCAGATGCGCTGATGGATTGAGCATGAACGCGTGGCTGTCGGCACTGCCCCTCGTTTGCCCGTCCGCCACACCGTTGGTGGATTCGGTCGTGACGAAGTTCTGGCTCGTCCGCGTTTTTTCGCCGCGCACGCCGGTGGTTAACGTCACCGCGGAAGACAGGTTCCAGTCCACCTTGGCATACGTGTCGAAGCGGTTTTCGTCGTACTGGTAATCGCCCGCCGTGCCTTTCTGCTTCGCTTTGCTGAGGCCGGATATTTCCGACTCGGTGAACGTGCGGTCCTTGTTCTTCAGCTGCACGCCGACTTTCAGCGTCGCCGCATCGATGCCCAGCGACTTGGCTAGACCCGGCATGCGGCGTGTGACAGAGGCGTCGGCCTGCCAATTCTTGTCGTCCGCCGAGGTGCCTTTGACCTTATCCTTGGTATCGGGTGTGTCTTTGAAGTAGTGCTTTACGGTGCTGCCCTTGGTGCTGTTGCGGCCCAGGTAGGCCTCGAAATCGGTCTGGTCGTTGAACGACGTGTTGAACACGGCCGACAGGCCGTAGCTGTCTTCGTCCATGGGCGTTTTTTCGAACTTGCGCTCCGGATTCTGCAGATCCAGGCCACCCACGGTGCCGTCGCCCTCGTAGGTACGCGTGTTCTCGTATTCATCGCGGCGCGTCTGCATCGCGAACGCGTCCACCCGCAGGCTGGTCATGTCGGAGAGCAGCCAGGTCAGGTCGCCATTGAAGGAAAGGTCCCTCGATTCGCGCGTATCGCCTTGCTCCTCGCGAGACGCCGCACGCGACTTGGCGGCGTTGTTCCAGCTCTGCAGGTCGTGGCCGTTGCTGTGGGCGGCGATCGCGTCGGCGAACCCGACGGTATTGCCGTCGACTACTTCCTGGATGGCATGCTTCTCGTTGAAGCGTTTTTGCGCGTCTAACGTCAACGAGTAGAAAAGGTTCTTCGCGTCGTTGCCGCCGGACCACGAAAACGCAGCGTTGGGCCGGATCCTGCCGGTCTTCTTGTCCCATGTCTCGCCAACGCGCACGATCACGCCCGGCGGCAGCGTGGCGCCGTCCTTCAGGATGATGTTGATGGTGCCGCCCACGCCCTGGCTGTCGAATTCCGCCGACGGCGAACGCACAATCTCGATGCGGTCGATGATTTCAGCTGGGATACGGTCAACGGCCACCGAACGATCGTTGCCGATGCCGGGTACCGAGCGGCCATTGATCAGGATCTGTGTGTAGCCGTTGCCCAGGCCGCGCATTTCCGGCGCCACCGATTCGCCCACGTCGCCGACGAAAGCCACACCCGGGACGCGGCGCAACTGGTCGCCCACCGACACCGGCTCGAATTTGGCGAAGAACTGCTGGTCGTACACCAGCACCGGCGCGGGAATGTCGATGTGGCTGCGGTATTCGATGTTGCCGGTCACGACCATGCCCTGCAGGTCGATGGTCTTTTTATCTTCTGTGGCTGCGGCTTGCTCGTTGTCGCTGGCTGCGGTGCCGGCGCCGGCGTCCTGAGCGAAGCCGGGTGTGGCGAGCACGCACCCGCTCAAAAGCAGGGCTGCGTGCAACGCATTTCGGCGAAAAGTGGTCATGGATCATCTACCCCCGAAGACGTGCCAACTTCGACTGCGCCCCCATGGCGAAGCATCTGGCAAACGTAGATTACGAATAAATTTTCTAATTTGCAACACTCTTGGAATTTTTCGTGCAAATGGTAATCTTCTCCCGTATGGTTGGCTAAACGGCCGCGCACGGGCGTGGCCGATAGCGAGGAGTTGGGGATGAAAGCACTGTTTCTTTACGGTTTGGTGGCAACCCTCGCGCTCGGCGCCGTGGGTTGCGGCGGCGCAACACGCAGCGCTCCAGCGACGGGGACGACGACCGTCCCTGCACGCGTGCAGACACAGCCGACCAGCAGCGGCAAGGCCAATGCGGCCGTGGTGGTGGCTGGTCCCGACGGTCAGGCACACGTCGTTGCGGCCGCGGCGCTGGGGGGGCTGCAAGTGTTCGGCATGGACGGCGCGAGCCAGCACAGCACCCCTGCCGGCGAGGTGGCGGGAGTGGACGTGGGCTACGGCTTTTCGCTCAACGGCAAACCCACAACCATCCTGGCCGCGGTCGAATCCACCGGCAACAGCCTGCGGTTGTTCACCATGCACGGTGACACGCCCGTCGAAGCCGGCGCCCGCGCCATTCCGCTCGACTTTGCTGTCGAGGGCGTTTGCCTCTATCGCAGCCAGTTGGACAACGCCTTTTACGCCTTCGTGATCGGTGACGGCGGCGAGGTGGATCAACAGATGATCTACGCCAACGCCGAGGGCAAGCTGGATGCGCGCCAGGTACGCCGCATCAACTTGCCCTCCAAGCTGAAACAGTGCACCGCCAACAGTGCCGGTGACGTCTATATCAACGAGCAGACGGTGGGCGTCTGGCATCTGAACGGCAATCCGGAGGCAGACCTCGCCGCCACCTTGGTGGACGCGCCGCGGTTGGGCCATTTGGGCGAGGAGAACGAAGGCGTAGCGCTGTACGACGGCGGCAAGGACAGCCAGTGGCTGCTGGTGTCGAACACCTCGGAGGGCCGCATCAATGTCTACGACCGCGCCCACGACAACGCGCTCCTGGGCAGCTTCAGTGTCAGCGCTGGCGACCAGAAGGACACCGTAGCCGATCTCGGCCCGCTGTTTGCCACCAGCGCCGCGCTTGGTAGCGGTTTTCCGCATGGCGTGCTGCTGATCGGCGACGAGGATGGCGGCAGCAACTACAAGCTGGTATCGATGGCCGACGTGGCCAGCGCGCTGAAGCTCTCGTCTGGCACGCCGCAGGACCCGCGCAACGCACCGAAACCTGCCATCGCCACGGTGACCGCCCTGGTGGAAACCCGCCCTGTCGGCAGCTACGGCGATGCGGCCGACGACCCGGCCATCTGGGCCCACCCGACCGATCCTGCGAAAAGCCTGGTAGTGGCCACCGACAAGAAGGCCGGCATGGTGGTGTACGACATGCAGGGTGACCTGGTGCAATTCCTGCCCGACGGCAAGATGAACAATACCGACCTGCGCGATGGTTTCAGCCTGGGCGGCAAAAAGGTCACGCTGGTGACCGCCAGCGATCGCACTCACAAGTCGATCGCGATCTACCGTCTCGATGGCGACGCGCGCCAACTCGTCAACGTGGCCGATGGCGTGCAGCCCACGGGCCTCGATGATCCGTACGGCCTGTGCATGTACCGCAGCGCGAAAAGCCACAAGACGTACGTCTTCATCAACAGCGGCGATGGCCTGATGCGGCAGTGGGAACTGCGGGATGCGGGCAATGGCAAGGTGCGTACCGCGCAGGTGCGCGAGTTCAAGATCCCCAGCCAGGCCGAGGGCTGCGTGGCTGACGACATCGGCGGCGCGCTGTTCGTGGGCGAGGAAGACGTGGCGCTGTGGAAGATGGATCCCGAACCGGACGGCGGTAGCGCGATGACGGCGGTCGACCGCGTGGAAAGCAACCCCGCGATCAAGGATGACATCGAAGGCATGGGCATCTACGACCTGGGCAATGGCCGCGGCTATGTGGTGGTTTCCAGCCAGGGCAACGACACGTACGCCGTGTACCGCCGCGAAGGCGATCACGCCTACCTGGGCTCATTCGCCGTGGTGGCCGACGGCGCGCGCGGCATCGATGGCATCTCCGAAACCGACGGCCTCGACGTCAGCAGCCGCAACCTGGGCCCTGGCTTCGAGCACGGCGCCATGGTGGCGCAAGACGGTCGCAACGTCCTGCCCTCGCAAAACCAGAACTACAAGTACGTGCCATGGGAGTCGATTGCCAAGGTACTGAAGTTGGAGATGCGCTGAGAGGTTGTGATTTCTCAACCTCTCAGCCCGGCCATGGATGGCCGGAAGCGGGTTGATCACACAGGTGATGGATTCGCGTGAGCGTTCTCCGGTGAATCGCCAGCGCCGCAAGCATTCGGGCAGCAGCCTGCTGCCCAATTGTGCGAACGGGTGAGCAGAGGTCAATGAGAGCCGGCGGGTGCGCCGGCCTTTTTTTGTCCGGAGATTGGTTGTGGCGACCGGTGCATGGGGAAGGCCGGTGCTTGCGTGGCGAGTGCATACGTATTCATGCGCGAAGAGGGCCGGTCGGGGGCAACGAAGCCGGATTGCCATGCGAGACTCCCCTGGCTGGCCGCCGGAGCGTCTGTGCGTGAACGCCAGCCCCGCATGGCTGGCTGCTGACGCTCGCGACCACCTCCGAAACATGTCATCCATGCCTGGCCATGGGGAGATCGAAACGTGACCAGAAAAATCCGGTTGATTCGCGTCATCGCCGCCCTCGCGCTGCTGTTTGCGGCGGGCGGAAGTCTTGCCTCCACCATCGCCGCGAACGGAAGCGTGGAGCGCGCATCCCACCTCGACCATCGCCGCGACGGCGTGGAGCTGGCGCTCGGTGCCGTGTCGCTGCGCGTGACGGCGTTGACCGACCACATCATCCGCGTGCGGATCGCGCGCGACGGCGTGTTCCCCGAAGACGCCAGCTGGGCGGTGCCGGCCGAGGTTCGCCGCGCGCGCGTCGCCGTGGAAAGTCATGCTGACGGCTTTTCCACCAAGGCATTGCGCGTGCGCATCGATCCACTGTCGTTGCGGATGGTGGTGGAAGATTTGCAGGGCCGCACGATTTCGGCCGATGCGGCCCAGCCATTTGATGGAGACGGACGCGCTTTCACCTTGCGCAAGCAGCTGCCGCTGTCCGAACACATCTTCGGCCTGGGCGACAAGACCGGTGGCTCGCTGGATCGGCGCGGGCAAAGCTACGTGGACTGGAACACCGATGCCTACGGTTTCAGCAGCGCCACCGATCCGATCTACAAGTCGATTCCGTTCTTCATCGGCGTGGGCGGTTCAGGCGGCAGCTACGGCATCCTGTTCGACAACAGCTGGCGCAGCTGGTTCGACTTCGGCCACCGCGATGCGGACACGCTGGCGTTCGGCGCGCCGGACGGTCCGATCGACTATTACCTCATCGCCGGCCCCTCCACCGCCGACGTGGTGCGCCGCTACACCGACCTCACCGGCAAGGCCCCGTTGCCGCCGAAGTGGGCGTTCGGCTATCAGCAGTCGCGCTACAGCTACATGAGCGGCGACGAGGTGCGGCAGGTGGCGGCGCGCTTGCGTGCGGACCGGTTTCCGGCCGACGTGATCTGGCTGGATATCGACTTCCAGGATCGCAACCGCCCGTTCACCGTCAACCGGCAGGCGTTTCCCGACATGCCGGGACTGGTACGCGACCTTGGTGACGAGGGCATCAAGCTGGTGGCGATCACCGACCTGCACATCGCCAAGGCACCGGGCGAGGGTTACGCGCCATACGACAGCGGCACGGCCGCCGATGCGTTCGTGCACAACCCGGATGGCTCGGTCTACGTGGCGCCGGTGTGGCCGGGGCCGTCGGTGTTTCCCGATTTCACCGAGGCCAGCGTGCGCGACTGGTGGGGCACCTTGTACCGACCGTTCGTGACCGACGGCATCGCCGGTTTCTGGAACGACATGAACGAGCCGGCAGTGTTCGAGACGCCGACCAAGACGATGCCGCTGGACACCGTCCACCGCATCGCCAGCGACGATTTCGCCCATCGCAACGCCAGCCATGCCGAGATCCACAACGTCTACGGCATGCAGAACACGCGCGCCACCTATGACGGGCTGCGCAAGCTGCGCCCGGACGAGCGGCCGTTCGTGATGACGCGCGCCAGCTACGCCGGCGGCCAGCGTTACGCGGTGACCTGGACCGGCGACAACGGCTCCACCTGGGATCAGCTGAAGCTGTCGGTGCATCAACTGATCAACCTGGGCCTGTCGGGCTTCTCATACAGCGCGGCCGACGTCGGCGGTTTCACTGGCGGTCCCAGCGCCGACCTGCTGACGCGCTGGTTCGAGATTGCCACGTTCACGCCGGTATTCCGCGACCATGCAGCCAAGGGCACGCCGCGGGCCGAACCCTGGGTGGATGGGCCGCAACACCTGGCCATCCGCCGGCATTACGTGGAGGAGCGCTACCGCCTGCTGCCTTATCTCTATGCATTGGCCGACCAGAACGCGCGTCTGGGCGATCCGATCATGCGGCCGGTTTTCTACGATTACCCGGAAGCGATCAGCGCCTCGTGCGATCAGTCGATGGCGTTCACCGTAGGTAGCCAGCTGCTGGTGGCGCCGCCGCCGAATCCGGAATCGCCGCAGGATTACGACGTCTGCCTGCCGGCGGGCGGCTGGTACGACTACTGGACCGGGCTGGCAGTGGATGGTGCGGCTGTCGATGGAGCCAACCCGACCATCCAGTCGGCATCGCAGGCCACCAACGAGAAACGCTCCAGCAGCATCGTGGTGAAAGAGACGCCGCGGCTGGACAAGCTGCCCGTGTTCGTGCGCGCCGGCAGCATCCTGCCGCGCCAGCCGCTGGTGCAGAGCACCGCGCAAACGCCAACCGGTGCGTTGCAGATAGACGTCTATCCCGGCGTCGATTGCCACGGCCAGCTGTATGCCGACGACGGCCACAGCATGGCGTACCGCAAGCAGGGTTTCCTGCGCCAGACGCTTCGTTGCACGGTGGGCGCCGATGGCGTGCGTATCGACTTCGCGGCGCGCGATGGCCGGTTCAAGCCATGGTGGAAGCAGTTGGCAGTGACAATCCATGGCTGGGATGGCGCAGGCCACGCGATGGTCGGTGGGCGGCGCGTCGACGCGGTGTCCGACCGTGCCGCGCGCACCTTGCGTTTCACCATTGCCGATCAACCAAAGGCGGCCAGCATCGACGCCCTGCACCAGTGAGGTGACTCACGCAGGGTGGGTTATGGCGCGGCGCCCACCGCCAGCCGAAGCTGCTGGTAGGCCGCCACGAGGCGGTCGAGCCGGAAGCTTCGATTGCGGCCGCTCGGGTTGGGCAGCACCCAGACGATTGCGCCGCCCATGAGGTCGGCCTGCCGTCCCCAGCCGACCTCCCGCCGGCCCGATAACGCGGCATACGCCGCCTTGCCCAGGAAGGCCACGAAGCGTGGCGCGTAGTGCTCGATCTTGCGCCGGAATTCAGCGGCGGCGGAGGCGAATTCCTCGGGCGCCAGCTGGTCGGCGCTGGCGGTGGGCCGGCTGACAACGGTGGTCAGGCCACAGTGGTAACGGAGAATCTGCCGATCGTCCTCGGACCGGATTTCGTCCGGGGTGAAGCCCGCCAGGTGGATGACGCGCCAGAAACGGTTCGTCGGCCCGACGAAATGATGTCCCGTGGCGGCAGCCATCAGGCCCGGGTTGATGCCACAGAACACCACGGCAAGCTGCGTCGCCATGAGGTCCGGCAATGCGGTCGATGTGCCTTCGGCCTCGCCATGCATGCTTTGCCGTCGAGGGTTCATCCGCAGATCACGCCGACCGCCTTCGACGCCAATGTGCGCAGGTCCTTGCGGGAGGTGCCGGCGCGGGCGCGCAGCGCCAGGGTGTGCAGGGTTGCGGTAGCGAGCAGGGCCAGCGCGGTCGGGTCGGTATCGCTGCCGAGTTCGCCGCTGTCGCGTGCACGGCGCAGGCGGGCTTCGAAACGGGTGTCGAGCGTGCGAAAGCCATCCATCACGCTGCGCCGTACCTCGGGGTCGTCGACCGCTTCGGTGATGGCCGTACCCACCACGAAACAGCCGCGCGCCGGGCCGTCCCCGGAGAAATAGATGGCCAACGCCGCGTCGTAGACGCGCATCAGCGCGGTTTCCAGCGCATGGTCGCCATCGAGTGCCTTGCGCGTCGCGACAAGCTGGAGCTCCCAGTAGCCGGCCAGCGCTTGCAGGTAGATCGCACGCTTGTCGCCGAACGCCGCGCGCAGGCTGGGCCGGTTCATGCCGGTCGCCGCCGTGATGTCGTCGAGCGAGGTTGCGGCATAGCCCGACTTCCAGAACGCACCCGTGGCCTGTCGCAGGGCAACCTGCGGTTCGTAGGCGCGCGGTCGTCCGCGTGGCTTCTTTGCTGTTTCGTTCATTTTGTACCGTTGCGTATGGAAACATTGACCTGCGGCGCCGGTCTAAATATTATCCGACGAAGTACAAAATTCACAGGGCGGCCTGCAATCCGGGTTTTCCGGGCAAGGAGTTGATTCATGCAAGAGCAGCATGCGCAAACAGTGGGGGCCGACCACATCGGCCTCACGGTGGGTGACCTGGAGCAGTCCCGCCGCTTCTTTGTCGAATGCCTGGGGTGGCAGGTCATTGGCGGTGTACCGGCGTACCCGGCGGTATTCGTCTCCGATGGCACCGTCGGATTGTCCCTGTGGGAGGTCGACAAGTCCGCGACCGCGGTCGCGTTCGATCGACGCAAGAACATCGGCCTGCATCACCTGGCATTGAAAGTGCCCGACGCGTCGACGCTGCAGAACATCTACGCCCGCGTGTCGGCCTGGCCCGGCGTGCAGACCGAATTTGCGCCGGAACCGGTGGCCGCCGGAGGATCACGCATGCACTGCATGGTGCGCGAACCGGGTGGGACGCGCCTTGAATTCGTCTGCACCCTGACCGACTGAGTGTTTCGCCAAGCAATGGTGCCCATGCCAGGCAGGACACCGTTGCCGTCAGCGGCCTACTTCACCTGCAGGCTGTTGTTGCTGCGGTCGTGATCGGGCAGGGCATGGTCCGGGTCGATGCTGACGGATGACACCTGGCGCGTGCCATCCACGTGCACGACGTAGTGGCGATGTTGCTGCCAGGTTTCCCACGGCACGCGCACCTGCTGCTTGCTGCCGTCGTCGTAGAGCACGTCGAGCGTGGCCGGCAACACCAGCCGGTCCAGGTTGGCGATGGTGACGTCGACGCCCTTGCGGTAATCGCCATCGGTGTAAGCCACCTTCTGCACCGCCAGATCCAGCGTCCAGTTGTGCTGGAACCAGCCGCGCCAGAACCAGCCAAGGTCTTCGCCGGTTTCGCTTTCCATGAAGCGGAAGAAGTCCGACGGGCTGGGGTGCTTGTACGCCCAGGTGGCGATGTAGCGGCGGAAGGCCGGGTCGAACCGTTCCGGCCCGATGATCTGCTCGCGCAGCAGCACCATGCCGAAGGCGGCCTTGAAGTAGGTGATCGGGTGGCGGTATTTCTCCGGCACCATGTCGGCGCCGATCAGCAGCGGCGGCGCGTCGGCGTCCAACATCACCTTGGCGATTTCGTCGGCGGGGTTGCCGCCGCCGGGCGCGTATTCGCTGTCGCGCTTGGGCGCGTATTCGCCGTGGTTGAAGGCGTCGTCCTCGTACACGTCGATGAAGGTGTTGAAGCCTTCATCCATCCACGCGTCGCGGCGCTCGTTGCTGCCCACGATCATCGGGAACCAGATGTGGCCGATCTCGTGCGCAATCACCATGTGCAGGCTCTTGCCTTTTGCCCGCTTGGAATCAAACGTGATGCCGGGATATTCCATGCCGCCGGCGGTGCCGGCTTCGTTGATCGCCACTGGCCACGGGTACGGGTACCACTGCCTGGAGAAATATTCGGTGGACGCCTTGAGGAACTCGGTGGCCCGACCCCAGGCCTGCGGGCCCGCACTTTCCACCGGATACACCGACATCGCCAGCGCGGTCTTGCCCTCGGGCAGGTTGATGCGCGCCGCGTCCCACACGTAGGCGGCCGAGGCGCCGAAGGCCACGTCGCGAGTGTTCTGCATGCGGAAGTGCCAGGTCAGCGTTCCGCCTGGCTTTGGACGACTGGATGGTTGGACCACCTCCGCTGCCGTGCGGATCATCACCGTCTTGTCGCTGTGTCGCGCCTGCGCCAGCCGCTTCTGCTGGGTGGCCGTCAGCACGTCCTCGGGGTTCAGCAGCTCGCCGGAACCGACCACGATCATGTTTGACGGCACGGTGACCGAATAATCGAAATCGCCGTACTCCAGATAGAACTCGCTGTTGAGGTAGGGCGCGGTGTCCCATCCGCGCAGGTCGTCGTAGACGGCCATGCGCGGATACCACTGCGCGATCTCGAAGATCTCGCCGTTCTTGCTGGCGTTCACGTCCATGCGGCCGCCGAACTCGCCGGGAACGGTGAAGCTCCATGTGACGTGCAACCGCAGCTTGCCGCCGTGGCCCGGCAACGCGTCGGGCAGGCGCACCTGCATGCGCGTATCGGAGACCACCCACTTCACCGCCTGCTTGCGGCCGTGCGCGTCTTCGACGGCCACCGATGCGATCCGGTAACCATCGGTGAACTCGGTGGGAAACTTGTCGCCGGTGAAGGCACCGCGGGCATCCTTGCGATAGCGGTTCTGGTCCAGCTGCAGCCACAGCACGTCCAGCGCGTCGGGGCTGTTGTTGGTGTAGCTGATCACTTCGCTGCCGCCGAGCTCGCGGCTGGCCGGGTCGAGCGTGGCGGTGATGTGGTAGTCGGCGCGGTTCTGCCAGTACGCCGGCCCGGGCTTGCCGCTGGCGGAGCGGTAAGCCGTTGCCGGCTGCGGGTAATCGAACGGTGCGAACGCCTGCTGCGGGTTGAACGCGGCACTATCGGCCGTGGCAGCCATGACCGGCATGGCCAGCCACAACAGGACACTGCCGAACAGGACGCGCGCGGTGGATGGAGTCATGGATACCTCGGGAAAAGGGGCAAGGCAGGGATGATATCCACAACCTCCGCAGGCCATGGCGTACGCCGCGCGCCCGATGGCTTGCGGATAGTGCCGGGTGCTGGCAACGGCAGGTCTTTTCCCTGAAAATCAGACACCTGTGGCAGCCGGCCGCACGAGGCGCGGGCCGTGTGCAACGTTACCTCGCCAGCTGGACAGCCTGCAAAAGCATGCAAGAATGAAGAATATTTCCCTTTGCGGCAGGTCGTGCCGATGACGCGAGCCACATGAAATTGAACGGTATCGTGCGCTGGCGCACGGCCGGGCTGTTGCTGGCGATGATGATCATCGTGGGCCTGCCATACATCGTGACGCTGTCCGGTCAGCGCGACACCGTGCGCGCCAACGCGTGGGTCATTCATTCCAACGAGGTCAAGGCGCTTACCTACCGGATCGCGTACGTGATCCACGACAGCGAGGCGGCCAGCTATCGCCTGCTGGCGGGCGACGCCACCGATGCCGTGCGTCAGCGGGCGGTAAGGGCAGCAAACGAAGCGACTGAGTTGTTGCCGGCCCTGCACGCGATGATGCGCGACAGCCCCGAGCAACAGGCGCTGGTCAGTGCACTGGAAAGCAGCGTCAACGGTCGCATCGCCCTGATGACCCAGGCGCAGGCCCGGCTGGACAAGGGAGATGCCGCCGGTGCGCGGCAATCATTGCGCGATGGCGACGATCTGTTCGGGATGAACGCGCGGATCAGTGCGATCGTGGCCAACGAGGACAACCTGCTGACGGAGCGTCAGCTCATCGCCGGCGATCAGGCCACGACGGGCCGGGTGGTGTTGTCGATCACCGCACTGGCCCAGCTCGTGCTGCTGATGATCATCGTGATCATGTCCGAGCGGCAGATCGGCCAGCGGCGATTGGCCGAGACCCGTGAGGGCCGGGCGGTGCTGCGCTCGCAGCTGATCTTCCAGGCCGTGCGCGAGCCGATCGCGCTGTTCGACGAGAGCCTCAATAGCCTGCTGGTGAACAACGCCTTCAGCGAGCTGTACGGTATGGACGCCGGGCAGCGCTCAATGCCGCTGGCGCAGATCGGCGAAGGCGCGTGGCAGGACAGCGTGCTGCTGCAACGTCTCAAGGATGTGCTGCTGCGCGACCGTGAGCTGTGGGATTACGACATGATCCAGCGCACCGTCGACGGCATGGATCGCCACGTGGTGATCAATGCGCGCCGCCTGCAGAAACTGGACACCGACGCGCCCACGCTGCTGTTGACGGTCAGCGACGTCACCACGCGTGCACTGGCCGAGCAGCAGGTGAACGACCTCAACCGCCAGCTGGAAGGCAAGGTGGCGCAGGTTTCCGACGTCAACCGCGAGCTGGAGGCGTTCAGCTATTCGGTATCGCACGACCTGCGGGCGCCGCTGCGGCACATCTCCGGGTTCGCCCGCAAGCTGGAGCAGCACCTGGGCGAACGGGTGGACGAGAAGGCCAGCCACTACATTGATGTCATCGGCGGCTCGGCACAGCGCATGGCGCTGTTGATCGACGACCTGCTGGTGTTTTCCCGCCTGGGCCGTGGCGCGCTGCGGCTGCAGGCGGTGGACATGCAGTCGCTGGTGGAGGAAGCCAGCGCGCTGGCCGAATCGGGCGCACCGGACCGGCGCATCGTGTGGACCATCAAGCCGCTGCCGATGGTCATCGGCGACGAGAACATGCTGCGCACCGTCTGGCAGAATCTGCTGGGCAATGCGGTCAAGTACACCGGCCATTGCGACGTGGCGCAGATCGAGGTCAGCGCGACCCAGGGTCGCCAGGGCGAGTACCAGTTCACCGTGAGCGACAACGGCGCCGGTTTCGACATGCAGTATGCGGACAAACTGTTCGGCGTGTTCCAGCGCCTGCACCGCGCTTCCGAGTTTCCGGGCAATGGCATCGGCCTGGCCAATGTCCGGCGTATCGTGGCACGCCATGGCGGCCGCGTCTGGGCCGAAGCCGAACCCGGGCACGGAGCCCACTTCCACTTTTCGTTGCCGGCCACCGACCTGGCCGGCTCACAAACCCGAGACAAGGCATGAACAAGAAAGACCTGCGAACCATCCTGTTGGTTGAAGACAGCGCCGCCGACGCGGAAATGGCGATGGATGCGCTGGGCGAGGCGCATCTGGCCAACCCGGTGGTCCACGTGGAAGACGGCGTCGAATGCCTCGACTACCTCTATGCGCGCGGCGCCTGGGCCACGCGCGAACCCGGCGATCCGGCGGTGGTGCTGCTGGACATCAAGATGCCGCGCATGAATGGCCTGGACGTACTTACCCAGATGCGCAATGACGAGCAGTTCAGGCGTATACCGGTGGTGATCCTGTCCTCCTCGCGCGAGGAAAGCGACCTGGCGCGCAGCTGGGACCTGGGCGCCAACGCGTACGTGATCAAGCCGGTCGACGTGGACCAGTTCTTCGACGCCGTGCGCACGCTGGGCCAGTTCTGGGCCGTGTTGAACCAGGCGCCCGAACAGGACTGAGCGAACGCGAATCAGGGCGATACGGCCGCGCTGGGTGGCTACTGAAAACGCGCAGGTGCGGGTTGAAAGGACGAGGATCATGGCGGAGCACACCGGGTCAAACGAAACGTCGCGCACCATGCCGGTCGTTCGCGTGCTGCAGGTCGAAGACAACCATCTCGATGCCGAGTTGGTCCTGGCCGAGCTCGACGACGACGGCCTTCCCTACGAAGTGCTGCTGGTCGACGACGAAGCCCATTTCAGCGCCGCCCTGCGCGACTTCAAGCCGCACATCGTGCTGTCCGACCTCAGCCTGCCGGGCTTCTCCGGCCAGCACGCGCTGGAGTTGCTGCGCCGGCACGACGAGGATCTGCCCTTCATCTTCGTCTCCGCCACCCTGGGCGAGGAGGCGGCGATCGAGGCACTGCGCAACGGCGCCACCGATTACATCCTGAAACAGAACCCGGCCCGGCTGGCCAGCGCCGTGCGCCGCGCGCTGGCCGAGGCTGCCGCACGCCGCGCCAGCCGCCGCGCCGAGTCCGAACTGATCCGCGCGCAACGCTTCGAAAGCCTGGCGATGCTGGCCGGTGGCCTCAGCCACGACCTGCGCAACCTGCTGCAGCCCCTGCTGCTGGCCGGCGACAGCTTGCAGGATTACCAGGACGACCCGCGGCTGGCGCGGCTGGGCAAGCTGGTGCGCGATTGCGGAAAGCGCGGCCTGGACATGGTGCAGTCGATGCTGTCGTTCGCCCGCGGCGCACGCCGCGCCGAACAGGTGCGGCTGGGCGAACTGTTCAGCGCGCTGGACCTGCTGATGCAGGGCAGCGTGCCCCGCTCGGTGGCGATGGAGCTGGCGATCGAGGACCCCGAGCTGACGTTCGAGGGCAACCACACCGAGCTGCAGCAGTGCCTGCTCAATCTCTGCCTCAACGCCATCCAGGCGATGCCCGACGGCGGCAGGCTGCGCATCCAGACCAGCCAGGCCGAGCTTCCCGTCGATTTTTTCATGGCCGGCGAACAGCCGCATTCGGGCCGCTACCTGCGCATCAGCGTGATCGACAGCGGCCCGGGCATGGACAGCGCCGTGCTGGAGCACCTGTTCGAGCCGTTCTTCACCACCAAGGAAACCGGTACCGGCCTGGGCCTGATGTCGTGCAAGCGTATCGTGGGCAGCCATGGCGGCGTGATGCGGGTGGACAGCGCGCCGGGCCGCGGCACCCGTTTCGATCTCTACATTCCGCTGGAAGCGTTGGCCGCCGATACCGACACCGCGCTGGAAGAGGATCTGGATGGCGCCGCCGAAAGCGTGCTGGTGGTGGTGGAAGAGGCCGGCCAGCTGTCCCTGCTGGTCGACACCCTCGATGCCTACGGCTACGAGGCGCACGCCAGCCAGAGCGGTACCGCCGCGCTGCAATGGATCGAAGCCTGCGGCCTGCCCGACCTGGTCGTGCTCGACGCCGACATGAACCTGTTCACCGGTGTGCGCACCCTGGCCGCCCTGATCGACCACGGCTACGCTGGCGCGGTGATCCTGCTGGCCCGCCCCGACGCGCCGCCCGACCCGAACGAACTGCCGTCGCTGAAAAACCTGTTCGTGGTCGACAAGCCCGTGGTGACCCAGGTGCTGCTGCGTACCTTGCGCAAGGCGCTGCAGGCGGTGGCCTCGAACGCGTGAGCCAGTGCAGCCCTCTTGTCTCCTCCCTCTGCGCGCAGGGGGAGGTTGGGAGTGGGTTGTACGGGCTGGCGGAGAGGATCAAAAGCGAACCCCACCCCCAACCCTCCCTTGCAAGCAGTGGAGGGGGCGAAGCAGATGGCGGGTTCTGGCTCATCCTCCACGAGAAGGAGGGAAGGTTATCCAGCCTCAGTCGATACCCAGCTTCTTCAGCTTGTAGCGCAGTGCGCGGAAGGTGATGCCGAGCTTTCTGGCGGCGGCGGTCTTGTTGTAGCGGGATTCTTCCAGCGCCTTGATGATCGCGGTGCGTTCCAGGTTGCTGATGTAGTCGTCGAGACCGCCATCGGCGCCCGGTGCCGGCGCTGCCGGCGGCTGGCCGAGCGCGGGTTCGGCGGCGGGTTCGGGGCTGGGGCGAGCTGTCCGCTGCGGCAGCATCAGGTCGGCCGCGTCGATGCGTTCGCCGTCGCACATGGCCATGGCGCGTTCCAGGATGTTTTCCAGTTCGCGCACGTTGCCGGGGAAATCATAGGCTTCCAGCGCCTGTTTCGCTTCGGCCGACAGCTGCCCGACGCCACCGCCGTTCTTGCTGGCCAGTGCCTGCAGGATGAACCCGGACAGTTGCGGCACGTCGCTGCGACGCTCGCGCAACGGTGGCACGCGCAGCTCGATCACGTTGATGCGATAGAACAGATCCTGGCGGAACTGGCCTTGCTCAACCAGCTGGCCCAGGTTCTTGTGGGTGGCCGAGAGGATGCGCACGTCCACCGGGATCTCGTCGCGACCGCCGATGGCGCGCACTGCTTTTTCCTGGATCGCGCGCAGCAGTTTCACCTGCATGTGCAGCGGCAGTTCGGCCACTTCATCGAGGAACAGGGTGCCGCCCTGCGCTGCCTGGAACAGGCCTTCCTTGTCGGCGCCGGCGCCGGTGAAGCTGCCTTTGCGGTGGCCGAAGAACTCGCTCTCCATCAACTCGGACGGGATGGCGCCGCAGTTGACCGGGATGAACGGGCCGGCCGCGCGGGGGCCTTGCTCGTGGATCAGTCGCGCCACCAGCTCCTTGCCCACGCCCGATTCACCGGCGATGTAGACCGGCGCCTGGTTGCGGGCGAGCTTGGCGATGGTGGTGCGCACTTGCTGCATCGCCGCCGAGTCGCCGATCAGGCGCGAGCCGAAGTCGCCGGCCTTGGTGGCGCCGCCGCCGTTGCGCTTTTCCTCGGCCAGCCGCAGCGCGGTGCGTACCAGGCCGCGCAACATCTGGATGTCCACCGGTTTGGAGACGAAGTCGAACGCGCCGGCTTTCAACGCGGTCACCGCCGCGTCGACGTTGCCGTAGGCGGTAATCATCGCCACCGGTGTGTCCGGGCAGGTTTCGGCGATCAGCTCGATGATCTCCTGGCCGTTGCCGTCGGGCAGGCGCATATCGGTGAAGCAGAGGTCGTACGTGCGTTCGGCCAGCGCGCGTCGCGCGTCGGCGACGGTGCCCACGGCGTCAACCTGCAGATCCATCCGGCCCAGCGTGATGGTCAGCAGTTCGCGGATGTCGCGTTCATCGTCGATGACCAGAACGGTCTGTGCAGTCATGGGCTTCTTGGTTGGCAACGGTGCTGTGCAGGTTACTAGGGCAGGGCGAAAGGTCAACGCGTGGCGGCGCGATCGGCTACCTCCGCGTCGGCCGGATTGCGCGCCGGCGGCGTCAGCACCAGCCGGAAACAGCTGCCGCCGCCGGGTACGCGCACGTATTCCAGCGCGGCCTGGTTGGCGTCGCTCATCTGCCGGGCCAGGTACAGGCCCAGGCCGGTGCCGTATTCGTGGGTGGTGTAGAACGGCTCGAAAATCTGCGCGGCCACTTTCGGCGCGATGCCGGGGCCGCGATCGATCACTTCGAGGATGGGCACGCCATGTTCGCCACGACGCGCCACCACCAGCACCCGCGCCGCCTGGCCGGGCATGCGGCCATAGCGCAGCGCGTTCTGCACCAGGTTCCAGATCACCTGCTGCAGTTGCTGCGGGTCGGCCACGGCGGCGACCTCGACATCGCTGTTGGTGACTGCGCGCAGCGTGTCGGCGCCGATGTCGTTGCCTTGCTTGTATTCCTCCACGAACGACTGCGCCCAGTGGCCCAGGTCCAGCGTTTCCGGCCGCGAGCGTTCGCGCCGGGACAGCTGCAGGATGTTCTCGATGATCTCGTTGAGGCGGATGCAATGGTTGTTGATGATCTCGACCATGCGCTGGTCGGTGCTGTCCATGCTTTTCGATTCGGCCAGCAGCTGCGCGGAGTAGCGGATGGCCGCCAGCGGGTTGCGGATCTCGTGCGCGATGGAGGCGGATAGCCGGCCCAGCGAGGTCAGCGTGAGCTCTTCGGCGCGGCGCGACAGCAGCGAAGTGTCGTCCAGGAAGATCAGTACGTGGGAGTCGTCGTTCGGCGCCAGGCGCGAGAAACGCGGCACCACCTCGGGCACGCCGTCGGCCAGCTGGGTGGCGGTTTCGTCCAGCTTGCCCGAGGTCATCCAGTGATACAGGCGGCGCGACAGTTCCGGCGCCAGCTGGCCCAGGTCGCGCTGGTCGGCGCCGGGGTTGCCCATCAGCATCCAGGCCGATTCGTTGATCTGGTGGATGCGGTTGGCGTCGTCCACCAGCAGCACGCCGGTTTTCATGCGGCGGATGATCAGCTCGTTGACCTGCGCCAGGTTGGCCAGGTCGGTGCTGCGCTGCTCGGCCAATGCCTCGGTGGCGCGCAGTTGCCGGCCCAGCACGTGGCACAGCGTGGTGGTGGCGAAGTAGGCCAGGCCGAACAGTGCCGCTTCCAGCAGGTCGCGGTCGCCGGCACCCGCGGAGCTGGTGTCCAGCAAGGTGTGGCCGAGGGTGCCCAGCGTGGCCAGCGCCGCGAAAAAGCTGGACAGGCGCAGCGGCAGGATCAGCGCGCCCGCGCTGAGGTTCACTGCCAGCATCATGGCGATGCCGATGTGGGCTTCGCGCATCGCGGTGATCGCCAGCAGCGCACCGCCGATATCCACCACCAGCGCCACTGAAACCGCGAGCCGGGCATGCGGCATGCTGCGCCGGTTCAGCAGCAGCGACACCAGCGCGAACAGCAGATAGGCCTCGGCCACGTGGTGGGCGAAGGCGGGGTCGGGCACGCTGGGCCAGCCCAGTCCCGTGGGGCTGAAGGCCAAGCCCATGTAGACCAGCGCCTGGACCAGGCGGAAAACGTTGAGAAAGGTAAGTTCGTTGTAGAACGTCGTGGCGGGTCCGCTGGAGGCGGGCAAAAGTGACGTGCTGGACATTCGCAAGGCACTCCGTGGCAGTTGCGCGAGTATAAGCGGCGCGCGCCAGGCGCGCAGTGCGTGGAACACGGTTTTTCGATGCACTGGCAGGCGCCAGCTGCCGCGTCGCGGGTTGAGCCATGCGCGGGCATTTGCGAGCATGGCCGTCTGCGCAACCGCATGCCGTGATTGATCCGGCTGCTCCGCCCCCTCTCCCCGAACAAGGTAGAACGCCATGCATGACTGGCTTTCAGGGCATCAGTTTTTCCACATCCCGGTATTGCGCTGGGCCTATGCCGCGCTGGTGACGCTGGGTGGCTTCCTGCTGACTCGCGGCGTGTTGCGCGTGGTGTCGACCCGCTTGCGCAAACTGGCCGAGCGCACCGGCAGCGCCGCGCTGACGATCATGGCCTCGGTACTCAAACTGACCAGCGCCACCCTGCTTTTCCTGCTTTTCGTACTGATCGGGCTGCATGTGCTGCAGCCGTCGCCACAGGTGGCGCGCTGGCTCGACAGCCTGATGTTTCTCGTCGTCGGTTTGCAGGTGGGGCTGTGGGCCAGCCATGCGATCAGCGCATGGACGGCCAGCAGCCTCCGCCGTACCGGCACAGGCGCGGGCAACCCGGTCGTGATGACGATGCTGAGCTGGTTTGCGCGCACCATGGTGTGGGCGTTGCTGCTGCTGGCGGTGCTGGACAACGTGGGCGTCAACGTGACCGCGTTCGTGGCCAGCCTGGGCATTGGCGGCATAGCGGTGGCGCTGGGTTTGCAGAACGTGCTGAAGGATCTGTTCGCCTCGCTGGCGATCGGCCTGGACAAGCCGTTCGAGATCGGCGAATTCATCCAGTTCGGCGATTTCCTGGGCACGATCGCGCACGTGGGCATCAAGACCACCCGCATCCGATCGCTCAGCGGCGAGGAGATCAGCATCAGCAACTCGATGCTGCTGGATCAGACCATCCGCAACTACAGCCGCATGCAGACGCGGCGCATCGTGTTCGGCTTCGGTTTGCCGATCGACACGCCGCGCGGCAAGGTCGAGCAGGTGGTCGAGGCGGTGCGCGATATCGTCGGCGCCGTGGAAAATACCCGGCTGGACCGGGCCCACTTCCAGCGATTCGGCCCCAGTTCGCTGGATTTCGAGGTGGTGCACATCGTGCAAAGCCCCGACTACAACGTCTACATGGATATCCAGCAGGGCATCAACCTGGCATTGATGCAACGGCTGGAAGCGCTTGAACTGACCTTCGCGGTGCCCGTGCGCACCTTGCGGGCGGATGGGGCGGTTTACGTGCCGGCCGCGGAGGGCGGCACGAGCCCTGCCGGCTAGGCCTGGCCGGGGCTTTCGCGCCGCGCAGGCCGCGCTTTGGGGGCTGGCTCTTTCCATTGCGGCCCCCATCCGCGAAAATGGCGGGCCGAATCGCGTGGATTTTGCCCGTTTCAACGGCATCGATCTTCCCGCTTTCCGCCTTCGTGACCCACGCCGCCGCACCGTGTGCGGCCACCATGTTCCCCCGTTCGCTCGAGGTATCGAATGAATTTCCACGAATACCAGGCCAAAGAACTGTTCGCGCAATACGGCATCGCCGTGCCGCCGGGCAAGGTCGCCAACTCCCCCGACGCTGCCGTCGATGCCGCCAAGGCACTGGGTGGCACGCAATGGATGGTCAAGGCGCAGATCCACGCCGGCGGCCGCGGCAAGTCCGGCGGCGTCAAGTTCTGCCGCAGCTTCGATGACGTGCGCGCCGCCGCCAAGGCGATGCTGGGCACCAACATGGAAACCTACCAGTCGGCCGGCCGCGCGCTGCCGGTGAACCTGGTGCTGGTGACCGACGCCACCGACATCGCCCGCGAGCTGTACCTGTCGATCCTGGTCGACCGCGATTCCAAGGCCGTCTCGTTCATCGCCTCCAAGCACGGCGGCGTGGACATCGAGCAGGTGGCCAAGGACACGCCCGAAGACATCCACACCATCGTGGTCGACTTCGTCGAAGGCCTGCAGCCGTACCAGTGCCGCCAGCTCGGCTTCGCGATGGACCTCACCGCCAAGCAGGTCAACCAGCTGACCAAGATCATGCTGGGCCTGTACAAGCTGTTCAACGAGCAGGACCTGGCCCTGGTCGAGCTGAACCCGCTGGCCGTGCTGGAAGACGGCAATCTCGCCGCGCTGGACGGCAAGGTCAACTCCGACGACAACGCCGAGTTCCGTCATCCGAACCTGGCCGCGATGCGCGACCTGACCCAGGAAGACGCCGCCGAAGCCGCCGCGCAGCAGAGCAACCTCAACTACGTGACGATGGATGGCAACATCGGCTGCATGGTCAACGGCGCCGGTCTGGCCATGGCCACCATGGACGTGATCAAGCTGGCAGGCGGCGAGCCGGCCAACTTCCTCGACGTGGGCGGCGGCGCCACCAAGGAGCGCGTGACCGAGGCGTTCAAGCTGATCACCTCCTCGGACAAGGTCAACTGCATCCTGGTCAACATCTTCGGCGGCATCGTCCGCTGCGACATGATTGCCGAGGGCATCATCGCCGCGGTCAAGGAAGTGGGCCTGAAGATTCCCGTGGTGGTGCGCCTGCAGGGCACCAATGTGGAGAAGGGCCGCGAACTGCTGGCCAACTCCGGCCTGGCGATCACGCCGGCGGATGATCTCAACGACGCGGCCCAGAAAGCCGTGGCTGCGGCCAAGGCCTGAGGAGCAATCGAAACATGAGCGTACTCGTCAACAAGAACACCAAGGTGATCGTGCAGGGCTTCACCGGCCAGCAGGGCACCTTCCATGCGCAGCAGTGCCTTGATTACGGCACCCAGATCGTCGGCGGCGTGACCCCGGGCAAGGGCGGCTCCGAGCACATCGGCCTGCCGGTCTACAACGAAGTGGCCGAAGCCGTGCTGGAAACCGGCGCCGACGCGTCGGTGATCTTCGTGCCGCCGCCGTTCGCGGCCGATTCCATCCTCGAAGCGATCGACGCCGGCATCAAGACCATCGTGGCGATCACCGAAGGCATCCCCGTGCTGGACATGCTGCGCGTGAAGAACGTGCTGGCCCAGCATCCGGAAGTGGTGCTGATCGGGCCGAACTGCCCCGGCATCATCACCCCCGGCGAATGCAAGATCGGCATCATGCCCGGCCACATCCACCAGAAGGGCAAGGTCGGCGTGGTTTCGCGCTCCGGCACGCTCACCTATGAAGCGGTGTTCCAGACCACCAACGAAGGCCTCGGCCAGAGCACGGTGATCGGCATCGGCGGCGACCCGATCAACGGCCTCAACTTCATCGACTGCCTGAAGCTGTTCCAGGACGACCCGCAGACCGAAGGCATCATCATGGTCGGCGAGATCGGCGGCAGCGCCGAGGAAGACGCCGCCGAGTTCATCGGCGAATACGTGAAGAAGCCGGTGGTTTCCTTCATCGCCGGTGCCTCCGCCCCTCCGGGCAAGCGCATGGGCCACGCCGGCGCGATCATCTCCGGCGGCAAGGGCACCGCCGCAGCGAAGTTCGCCGCGCTGGAGAAGGCCGGCGTCACCACGGTGAAGTCGCCGGCCGACCTGGGCAAGGCGCTCGCCAAGCTGATGAAGTAAGCCGTGATGGCACGTTGTTGATGAAAGGCCGCGCATTGCGCGGCCTTTTGTTTCCCGGCACGGTTGAAAGGCTCACGACCATTCCCTTCTCCCGCTCGCGGGATAAGGTGCCCGACAGGGCGGATGAGGGCGCTCTTGGCATGCTGGGCCGCAGCCATTTGGACGGCCGATCGCGGCATCCCGCAGCTGCGCTAAGGTTCTTGACCAACGCTATGGATTACCATGGCCGTCCATTTTTCCGGAAACGTTTTTCGCCATGGCAAAGTTGCGTCTGGCATTGGCCCAGCAGGATTTCCCGGTCGGCGCGGTGGCTGCCAACGCGAATCGCGTGCGCCAGCTCGCCGCCGAGGCCGCGGCGGGCGGCGCGGCGCTGGTGGCGTTTCCGGAGCTGACGCTGAGCGGCTATCCGCCCGAGGATCTGTTGCTGCGTCCCAGTTTCCTGGCGGCCTGCCAGAGCGAACTGGCGGTGCTGGCCGCGGGTTCCGCTGACGTCGCCGTGCTGGTCGGGCATCCGCACAGCGAAGGCGAAGTGTTCAATGCCGCCAGCCTGCTGCGCCAAGGCCGCATCGAGGTGACGGCGCACAAGCAGGCGTTGCCGAACTACGGCGTGTTCGACGACATGCGCTATTTCCAGCCCGGCCACGAAACCGCCACGGCGGTGATCGATGGTGTCACCGTGGGTCTGTTGATCTGCGAGGACGTCTGGCGCAGCGAACCGGCCGCGCAGGCGGCGGCGGCCGGTGCGCAATTGCTGCTGGTGATCAATGCCTCGCCGTGGGACGACGCCAAGCAGGCCGAGCGCGAGGCCGTGCTGGTGGCGCGCGCGCGGGAGACCGGCTGCGCGATCGCCTATCTCAATCTGGTCGGCGGCCAGGACGAAGTGGTCTACGACGGCGCCTCGATCCTGGTCAATGGCGACGGCTCCATCGCTGCGCGGGCGCCAGCATTCGTGGATGCCTTGCTGTGGGCGGAGTTCGACACCGAAACGCGCATGCTGGCCGCGCAGGACTGGCCGCTCGCCGCTGACCCCAGCGCCGACGCCACGCTGTATCACGCGCTGGTGCGCGGCATTCGCGACTACATCGACAAGAACGGCTTCCCCGGCGTGCTGCTGGGCCTGTCCGGCGGCATCGATTCCGCGCTGACCCTGGCGCTGGCGGTGGATGCGCTGGGCGCCGATCGCGTCACCGCGGTGATGATGCCCACGCGCTACACCTCGCAGTTGTCGCTGGACGGTGCGCGGGTGCAGGCCGAACGGCTGGGCGTGGCATATCACGTGATCTCGATCGAGGCCACGTACGAAGCCTTCGTGGATGCGCTGACCCCGGCGTTCGCTGGCAAGGCGGCCGACACCACCGAGGAAAACCTGCAATCACGCACCCGTGGCGTGATGCTGATGGCGCTGTCCAACAAGCACCGCCAACTGCTGCTGGCCACCGGCAACAAGAGCGAGATGGCCGTGGGTTACGCCACGCTTTATGGCGACATGTGCGGCGCGTATGCGCCTCTGAAGGACGTGTACAAGACGGTGGTGTACCGGTTGGCGCGCTGGCGTAACAAGGCCGGGATTGGGGATTGGGGATTCGGGATTCGGCAGAGCGAATCCTCGCCAGACGGCGGCCTTTCACGAATCTCAAATCCCGAATCCCCAATCCCGGAAGAAGTCATCGACCGCCCACCATCGGCCGAACTGCGCGACAACCAGACCGATCAGGATTCGCTGCCTGCGTACGACGAACTGGATGGCATTCTCAACCGCTTCATCGAACGCGAGCAATCGCAGGCGGAGATCGTGGCGCAGGGTTTCGACGCCGACACCGTGCACCGTGTGGTGCGCCTGGTGCTGGCCAACGAGTTCAAGCGCCGCCAGTCCGCGCCGGGGCCGCGGGTGACCACGCGGGCGTTCGGAAGGGAGCGGAGGTATCCCATCACTTCCGGATGGAAGTGATAAATCCTCCGCAATCCATTCATCCTCACCGCTGACGACTGCGATCATGCCTATGGAGCGATCCCGCCCACCGCCATCGCCCCCTCTCCCCGCACCCGACACAAAAAAAACCGGCTCAACGCCGGTTTTTTTCCTTCACCCAACCGCTCCCTCAATGATGCCCCGAAAACGGCACCATCTTGCGCAAGGTGGACGGCGGGTGCGGCCACTTGGGGTCGTCCAGATACGGATGATCGGGATAGTTCAGCGCCAGCACCTTGCGCACCTGCTCGGCCTGGTCCTTCTGGTCCATCGACAGGTAGCTGCGGCTGAGGATGGCCAGCGCGTCGCCGGTCTGTGGTGCCTGCTGGTAATGCTCGATCACGTACTGGGCACGATCGGCCGAGGCCACATAAGCCTTGTTGCGCAGGTAGAACTCGGCCACGTTGATCTCGTACTGGGCCAGCACGTTGCGCAGGTAGATCATCCGCTGGCGCGCATCGGCGGTGTAGGCGCTGTCCGGGAAGCGGCGCGCCAGCTCGGAGAAATCGTCGAACGCCTGCAGGTTGTAAGCTTGGTCGCGCCGCGACTGCTGGTCGCTGCGCTTGAGCAGGCGCTCGATCGCGCCACTGGTGCGATCGAAATTGATCAGGCCGCGCAGGTAGTAGGCATAATCGACGTGCTTGTTGGTCGGATACGTCTTGATGAACCGGTTCACCGTCGAAAGCCCGTCGTCGGGCCGGTTGGCCTTGTACTGCGCATAGGCCAGTTCGAGCTGCGCCTGTTCGTTGTACTCACCCGAGGGGAAGCGTGCGATCAGGCGCTGGAAGGCCTTGCCGGCGGCGGCGTAATCGGATTTCTCCAGCGAGACGTGCGCCTTGTTGTACAGCGCGTCCACCGGCATCGTGTCGAGCGAGTCATGCTTGTTCCGGAATATGGAGCAGGCGCTCAGCGACACGACCACGGCGATCACGACGAGCCCCTTCAGGACAGGCAAGTCGAACTTCGGCAACTTCATTACGCGCATGGGAAAGAATTCAGATGTTTGATCGAAAAGGCATGATAGCGGAAACCGGCCCGGCCTCGCGGAGCCCGGCGTGACCACCATCAGGCAGGAAGCGGCGGTGCCATTGACCGCCGCAGGACGCAGGTTCGACCAGGCTTTGGCCGAGATGTTCCCCGATTATTCGCGCTCGCGTCTCAGCGGCTGGATCAAGTCCGGCGCGGTGACGCTCGACGGCGCCCAGGTGCCGCCGCGCCAGTTGCTGCGCGGTGGCGAGCAGGTGGTGCTGCAGGCGGAGCTGGAGAACGAGGTCACCAGCGCGCCGGAAGACATCGCGCTGGACATCGTGCACGAGGACGACCACCTGCTGGTGCTGAACAAGCCGGCGGGCCTGGTGGTACACCCGGGCGCCGGCAATCCGGCGGGCACCCTGCTCAACGCGTTGCTGTTCCGCGATCCCAAGCTGGCCGAACTGCCCCGTGCGGGCATCGTGCACCGGCTGGACAAGGACACCTCCGGCCTGATGGTGGTGGCGCGCACGCTGCCTACGTACACGGCACTGGTCGACCTGCTGTCGCGGCACGAAGTGGAGCGCCAGTACGAGGCGGTGGTGCTGGGCACGATGGTGGCCGGCGGCACGGTCGATGAACCCATCGGTCGCAGCATGGGCGACCGCCTGCGCCAGGCCGTGCGCGACGAGGAGGACGGCAAGCGCGCGGTCACCCACTACCGCCTGCGCGAACGCTTCCGCGCCCACAGCCTGGTGCAGTGCCAGCTGGAAACCGGGCGCACGCACCAGATCCGCGTGCATCTGGCGCATATCCAGCATCCGCTGATCGGCGATCCGCTCTACGGCGGCGGGCTGAAGCTGCCCAAGGGTGCTTCAGCGGAACTGGCTGCCACGCTGCGCGGCTTTCGGCGCCAGGCGCTGCACGCCGAAAAGCTGTCCTTCAGCCACCCCGCCACCGGTGAAACGGTGTCCTTCAGCGCCGAGCGGCCGGCCGACCTGCAGTTGCTGATCGAGGCGTTGCGGGCGGACCTGGCCGAACACGGCTCGGACCATTACTGAGGCGGGGAAGAAAACCCAAGGCATGCGACGCTCGTCGATCCCAAAAAAATGACCGAATCCTGGATTTCTCCCAACTGCCCACGCCACCACGAGTGCGTGCGGCAGCACACTTGAGTATGCAGCCTTGACGACAACTGACATCGGGAACGCCGCCGTACCGCGACCACGCTGGTTCCTGCCCGCGCTTTTCGTCATCGTCCTGCTGGGGTTGGCGTTGCGCTGGTGGACAGCGGTGGGTACGCAGGTTGACGTCCCCATCCGCAATGACGCCCGCGACTACGTGAGTTATGCGGCCAATCTCACCTTGCATGGCGTGTATTCGTCCGACCCCCATGTGCTGGTGGGCCAGTTCAATGGACAGCTGTTGCCGGACGCCAAGCGCCCGCCCGGTTACCCCCTGTTCCTGGCACCGTTTTTCGATCTCGGCGACCTGGGTGGCTTCATCCATCACGTGGTCGTGGCGCAGGCATGGCTGGGTGCGCTCGTGGTGTGGCTCGTCGGCCTGCTGGCGGCGCGGTTGCTTGGCTGGTTGTGGGCGATCCCGGTGGCGGTGCTTACCGCGCTGAGTCCACATCTGGTGGTCTACGTGCCCTACCTGCTTACAGAAACGCCGTTTTCCCTCGCGCTCACGGGTTTCGTGATGGCGGCGGCGTGCGGGCTGATGGCGCCGTCGCCGAGGCCGCGGGCCGCGCTGATGGCAGTTGCCGGCCTCTGCCTGGGCGTGGCCTGCCTGCTTCGGCCCACGCTGGACCAACTGGCTTGGGTCGTGCTCGGCTTGGCCCTCGTCGTGCCGGCGTGGCGGCGCCAGTGGATGATTACATCGATATTCCTGCTCGGTTTCGTTGCCGTGATGACGCCATGGTGGGTGCGGAATACGCAGGTTTCGCACCAGAAGCAGTCGCATGCGATGGCGGTGACGATTCATCAGGGCAGCTATCCGGACATGATGCGCGGAGGCGATCCTGCGACCTTTGGTTATCCCTACCGTGGTGATCCGGCGGCGGCGCAAGCCGAGTCCAGCGTGCGCGCCGCGCTGGTCGATCTTGAGGGCAAGTTTCGCGCTCATCCCTGGCAAATGCTCCGCTGGTATGTCGTGGGCAAGCCGATGGCGCTGTTTGCCTGGACGGAGCAGAGCGGCTGGAAAAATCTGTTCGAGTACCCCGTCCACCGCTCGCCGTGGCTCTCCAATCACGGCTTGATCGCCCTGATGTCGGTGATGGTTGGTCTCCATCCGCTGCTGATGCTGCTGGGGCTTGTCGGGACGCTGCTTGCGTTTGTGCCGGCGGCAACCCGGTGGCTGTCCGCGCCAGCCGTTATGGGCATGCGGGCGGCAGCTTTCATCCATGCTTATTTCGTGCTGGTGCATTTGGCGGCACTCCCGCTGTCGCGCTACAGCGTGCCGTTTCGGCCGTTGACTTATCTGTTGGCGATCTTCGCGCTGGGATGCCTCGTTACCTGGGTGCGGCGGCGGAAGGCCGGACAATCCGAGGGCGCGGCATGAGCGGCCAGAGCAACGTCATGCAGCAAGGGCTCGTGATGTCAGATTGTTTTTGGACCGTGCCGTCATGACCGAATCCTGGATTTTCCCCGACTGGCCCGCGCCGCCGCAGGTGCATGCGGCGGTCACCACGCGGCATGGGCCGGGTGTGTCCGCGGCGCCGTTCGAGCGTTTCAACCTTGGCCTGCGCAATGGCGACGTGACCGAGGCGGTGGCGACCAACCGCAGCGCCCTGCAGCAGGCTTTGGCGCTGCCTGCGGCGCCGCGCTGGTTGCGCCAGGTGCACGGCAGCGAGGTGGCCGAGCTGGGGCCGTTGCCCAGCGCCGACGAGCCGGTGGCCGATGCAGCGGTGTCGCGGGTGCCGGGTACGGTGCTGTCCATCCTCACCGCCGATTGCCTGCCGGTGCTGTTCTGCGCCGTGGATGGGCGTGAAATCGCCGCCGCGCATGCGGGTTGGCGCGGGTTGGCCGGCGGTGTGCTGGAGGCGACGCTGGAGCAGATGGCGTCGCCGCGCGGCGACGTGCTGGCATGGCTGGGGCCGTGCATCGGCGCGGCGTCGTATGAAGTGGGCGACGAGGTGCGCGCGGCTTTCGTGGCACGCGATGCCGCCGCCTCGGCGTGCTTCGAGCCGACGCGTCCCGGCCACTGGTTGTGCGATCTGGCCGGGCTGGCACGCCAGCGTCTGCAGGCGGCTGGCGTGAGGCAGGTCAGCGGCGGCGGCTTCGACACCTTTGCCGACCCCCGTTTTTATTCGTACCGCCGGGATGCTGCCGGGAGCGGCCGGTTCGCCAGCCTGATCTGGCTGGAACCATCCAGGCGCGGCTGACGCACCGCGCGTCGCTCAGCCCAGCGTCTCGGCAACCCGCCGTTGCGCCACCGGCGCTTTTTCGGTCAATGCGCTGAGGAAGGATTTGCGCCAGAACGTGATGTCGTTGTGCTCGAGCACCTTCATCATCGCCCGCCAGCGGTCGCGCCGTTCGGGCAGCGGCATGTTGAGCGCGCGCTGCAGCGCGTCGGCCACCTCTTCGGTATCGGCCGGGTTCACCAGCAAGGCGGTGGTGAGCTCCTGCGCCGCGCCGGCGAAGCGCGACAGGATCAGCACGCCCGGGTCGTCGGGGTTCTGCGATGCCACGTATTCCTTGGCCACCAGGTTCATGCCGTCGCGCAGCGGCGTCACCAGGCCGACGCGCGCGCTGCGGTAGTAGCCGGCCAGCAATCGGTGGGGAAACGACTTGTTGATGTAGCGCAGCGGCGCCCAGTCGGGCGTCGCGTACTTGCCGTTGATGTGGCCGGCGCTGCGTTCCAGTTCGCGGCGGATCTGCCGGTATTCCAGCACGCTGCCACGCGAGGGCGGCGCGATCTGCATGAAGGTGACCTGGCGGTGCAGCTCCGGTGCGCGTTCCAGCAGCCGCGCGAACGCCTCGAACCGCTGCGGCAAGCCCTTGGAATAATCCAGCCGGTCGACGCCGATGATCAGCGCGCGCCCATCCAGGCTGGTGCGCAGCTGGTTGATCTCCTTGTGCGCGCCGGCGTCGCTGGCCGTCCTGGCGATGCCCGCGGTGTCGATGCTGATGGGGAACGCCGCGGCGCGGAATATCCGCCCGCCGGCCGAGCGCATGCGTCCGCCCAGGCGCATGGAGGCGCCCGCCTCATGCAGGAAATAGTCCTCCAGCGCGCGCAGGTCGCGGGTGGTGTGCACGCCGATGAGGTCGTAGCTGGCCAGGGTTTCCAGCAACTCGCGGTGGTTGGGCAGGGCGATCAGCAGGCCGGCGGCCGGCAACGGCGTATGCAGGAAGAAGCCGATGCGGTTCCTGACGCCGCGCTGGCGCAGCATCGCGGCAAGCGGAATCAGGTGATAGTCGTGTACCCACAGCACGTCCTCTGGCGTGATCAGCTTGCACAGGTGCTGGGCGAAGATCTCGTTGACGCGCAGATAGCCTTCCAGATGGCTGCGCTGGTAATCCACCAGGTCGGGGCGGTAATGAAGCATCGGCCACAGCGTGCCGTTGGCGAAGCCGGTGTAGAAGTCGTCGTGGTCGGCGCGCGACAGGTCGATGGTGGCGTAATCCACCTTGGCGTCGTGCAGGCGATGCACCTCGGCACCGGTTTCCGCGGCCAGCTTGCCACTCCAGCCAAACCACAGGCCGCCCAGTTCGTGCAGCGCCGCCTGCAGCGCGGAGGCGAGGCCGCCGGTCGCGGTTTGTCGCGGCAAGGCCACGCGGTTGGAGACGACAACGAGGCGCCCCTTGGTGTTGCGGTTGGCCATCACAGGGCATCCTCCCAGCGGCGCGACAGGCGCATGGCGGCCTGGATCAGCCCCACCAGCGAGTACGTCTGCGGGTAATTGCCCCAGTGCTCGCCGCTGTCGGGTGCAAGGTCTTCGGACAACAACCCCAGCGCAGTGCGCTTCTTCAGCATGTGCTCGAACATCGCCCGCGCCCGGTCTCTGCGGCCGGTGGCGGCCAGCGCCTCGATGTACCAGAACGTGCAGATGTTGAAGCTGGTTTCCGGCGCACCGAAATCGTCCGGGGCGATGTAGCGGAACAGGTATTCGCCGCGGCCCAGAGCCGCGCCGATGGCGTCCACGGTGGCGATGAAACGCGGGTCCATCGGCTCGACGAAGCCGATGTCGGCCAGCAGCAACAGGCTGGCGTCCAGATGATGGCCATCGTAGGCATCCACGAAATGGCCCAGCTCGGCGTTCCACGCGCGCGCCTCGATGCGCGCATGCAATTGCACCGCCTCGTCGTGCCAGTAGCGCGCACGCTCGTCCAGCCCCAGTTCGGTGGCGATGTGTGCCAGCCGGTCGCAGGCGGCCCAGCACATCGCCGCCGAATAGGTGTGCACGGCGGCGCGGCCGCGGAACTCCCACAGCCCGGCATCCGGCTCCTCGGCGGTGCGCAGCGCCAGCGCGCCCATGCGTTCCAGCCGCTGGAAGGTGAGCTTGTCGCCGCGGTGCTCCAGTCGGCGGTCGAAGAACAACTGCGCTGACGCCAGCACCACCGAGCCGTAGACATCGTTCTGCCGCTGGCGCCAGGCGTCGTTGCCCACGCGCACCGGACCCATGCCGCGGTAGCCGGCCAGACTGGGCACCTGGCGCTCGGTCAGCTCGCGCTCGAAGGTGATGCCGAACACCGGCCCGATCTCCGCATCCCCGGTTTCCGGGTCCGGTTGCGCCGCGATCAGGTTGAACACGTAGCGGATGTATTCCTCCATCGTGCGGGTGGCGCCAAGACGGTTCAGCGCGCGCACGGTGAACGCGGCGTCGCGCAGCCAGCAGTAGCGGTAATCCCAGTTGCGCGCGGTGCCGGCGGATTCGGGGATGGAGGTGGTCAGCGCCGCCACGATGGCGCCGGTGGCCTCGTACTGGCACAGCTTCAGCGTGATCGCGGCGCGGATCACCGCGTCCTGCCATTCGTACGGCACCGACAGGTAGCGCACCCACTCGCGCCAGTATTCCAGCGTGCGCTCCAGCATCAGGTGGAAGAACACCGTGGGGCTTTCGCTGAGGGTTTCGTCGGGGCCGAAGATGAAATGGGCCGGGCGATCCAGCCCGAACGCCAGCCCGCGCTCGATCAGCGGCGTGGCCACGTCGCTGGTCAGGCGCTGCACCACGCTGGTCAGCAGGTAGCGGATGTGATTGCTGCCCGACGTGGTGGGCGCCACGCGCGCGCCGTAGTCGCACAGTGGGCGCAGGCGCACGCGGATGCGCGGCGAGCCGCTGATCGGACTGACCCGGCGCGCCAGCATCACCGGATGGTAGAAGCGGCCGTTGGAGCGATGCCGGGGCGCGAAATCGATGATCTCCACCGCGTCGCCGTGGCGGCTGAAAAGGCGGGTGACCAGCACGGCGGTGTTCTGCAGGTAGTACTGCTCGGCGTGGTCGAAATCCTCCAGCTCGATCGACCAGTCGCCGCCCTCGGTGGTGGGCGACAGCAGCGCGCAGAAGCTGGCGTCATCGTCGAAGCGGGGCAGGCAGCACCATACGATGCGCGCGTGGCTGTCGATCAGTGCGGCAACGCTGCCGTTGCCGATCACGCCGAGCTCAAGGCTGGCGGGCAGTGTGGCCTCCGGGGATTGGGGCATGGGCGGGGGTTCCTTGCATCAGGGCGTCCAGGACGCGATCCAGCCAAGCTTGCGTGGCAGCAGGGCCAGACAATGTGAAACGGGCATGGGTGGGTTCACGGTTGCCCACGCGCACGCTGATGCCATGACCTTCGTTGATGCTGGCAAAAGCATGCTCGTCGGTGAGGTCGTCGCCCAGGTAGATCGGCAAGCGGCCGCGGAACGGTTCGCTGTCCAGCAGCTCCAGCAACGCCTTGCCCTTGTCCATGCCCGCGGGCTTGAACTCCAGCACCAGGTTGCCCGGCTGCAGTTCGTAGCCGGGCAGCTGCGGCAGCAGGGCGATGGCCGCCGCCTGCAGCGGCGCGAACTGCGCGGGCGCGCGGCGGCAATGCAGGGCGACGCCGTTGTGTTTGTCCTCCCACGTCACACCTTCGAAACGGGCGGCCAGCGCCTGCGCGGCGCGGCACAGCTGCGCCTGCTGCGCAGGGTCGGTGGCGATCTCGCGAACGCTGCCATCGGCACGCCGCAACTGCAGGCCGTGCAGGCCGGCAGCGGCCCAGTGCGAGGCGCCGAAGATGCGGTCAAGGTCAGCCACGCCACGACCGCTGACCAGCGCCATGGCGCCATCGAGCGCCCGATGCAGCGCGTGCAGCAGCTCCCGCAGCGGGGCGCCGGCGGATACCGCCAACGGGTCGTCGACGAAATCCAGCAAGGTGCCATCGACGTCGAGGAACAGCGCCCAGCGCGCATCGGCGGTGGGCAGGGGCGGCGGTGGAAGTGCGGCCGGTGGCGCGTTCGCGGTGGCGGGATTCGCGGTCGACATCCGGATGACTCTAGCAAACGCGGTGTGAAAGGAAGCTTGCGAGGAGGCGCGGTCGAGCGACTCGCATGGCTGCCGATGCGCTTGAATCATCGACGTCCGTCCGCATGTCGCATGTCAGCGGCGCGCCTCGCGCCAACCTCGATGGTGGACATCACGATGCGAATGGACAAACTCACGTCGCGTTTCCAGCAGGCGCTGGCCGACGCGCAATCGCTGGCCGTGGGCCGCGACAACAACATGCTGGAACCGGCCCATGTCATGGCCGCGCTGCTCAACCAGCAGGGCGGCTCCACCGCGCCGTTGCTGACCCAGGCGCAGATCAACGTGCCGGCGCTGCAACAGCGCGTCAATGACATGCTGGAGCGATTGCCGCGGGTCAGCGGCGAGGAAGGCAACATCAACCTCGGCAATGACCTCAACCGCCTGCTCAACCTCACCGACAAGCTGGCCCAGCAGCGCGGCGACCAGTTCATCGCCAGCGAGCTGTTCGTGCTGGCGGCGCTGGAGGACAAGGGCGAGCTGGGCACGGCGCTGAAGGCGGCGGGCGCGAACAAGGCGAATCTCGAAGCGGCCATCGAGAAGCTGCGCGGCGGCGAAAAGGTGCAGAGCGAGAACGCCGAGGAGCAGCGCCAGGCGCTGGAGAAATACTGCATCGACCTCACCGAACGCGCCGAGCGAAACAAGCTCGACCCGGTGATCGGCCGCGACGAGGAAATCCGCCGCACCATCCAGGTGCTGCAGCGGCGCACCAAGAACAACCCGGTGCTGATCGGCGAGCCTGGCGTGGGCAAGACCGCCATCGTCGAAGGCCTGGCCCAGCGCATCATCAAGGACGAAGTGCCGGAGGGCCTGCGTGGCCGCCGCGTGCTGGCGCTGGACATGGGCGCGCTGATCGCGGGGGCGAAATTCCGCGGCGAGTTCGAGGAGCGGCTGAAGGCCGTGCTCAGCGACCTGTCCAAGCAGGAAGGTCGGGTGATCCTGTTCATCGACGAGCTGCACACCATGGTCGGCGCCGGCAAGGGCGAAGGCTCGATGGATGCGGGCAACATGCTGAAGCCGGCGCTGGCCCGCGGTGAGCTGCATTGCATCGGCGCCACCACGCTGGACGAATACCGCAAGTACATCGAGAAGGACGCCGCGCTGGAGCGGCGCTTCCAGAAGGTGTTCGTGGGCGAGCCTTCCGTCGAGGACACCATCGCCATCCTGCGCGGGCTGAAGGAGCGCTACGCCGTGCATCACGGCGTGGAGATCACCGACCCGGCCATCGTGGCCGCCGCCACGCTGTCGCATCGCTACATCGCCGACCGCCAGCTGCCGGACAAGGCGATCGACCTGATGGACGAGGCCGCCTCGCGCATCCGTATGGAGATCGACTCCAAGCCCGAGGAGCTGGACCGACTGGAACGTCGGCTGATCCAGCTCAAGATCCAGCGCGAGATGCTGAAGAAGGAAAAGGACAGCGAGTCGAAGCAGCGCCTGGCCGATCTGGAAACCGATATCGAGAAACTGGAACGCGAGTTCTCCGACCTCAACGAAATCTGGAAATCCGAGAAGGCCGCGCTGCAAGGCACCACCAAGGTGAAGGAGCAGATCGAGCAAGCCAACCAGGATCTGGAGGCCGCCCGGCGCGCGCAGGATTACGCGCGGATGAGTGAAATCCAGTACGGCAAGCTGCCCGCGCTGGAGAAGCAGCTCGCCGCGGCACAGACCGCCGAAACGCAGGATTTCAAGCTGGTGCAGACGAAAGTCACCGCCGAGGAAATCGCCGAGGTGGTGGCGCGCTGGACCGGCATCCCGGTCAGCAAGATGCTGGAAGGCGAGCGCGACAAGCTGCTGAAGATGGAAGACGAGCTGCACAAGCGCGTGGTCGGCCAGGACGAGGCGGTGCATGCCGTGGCCGACGCCATCCGCCGCTCACGCGCGGGCCTGTCCGACCCGAACCGGCCGAACGGCTCGTTCCTGTTCCTGGGCCCCACCGGCGTGGGCAAGACCGAGCTGTGCAAGGCGCTGGCCGAGTTCATGTTCGACACCACCGACGCGATGGTGCGCATCGACATGAGCGAGTTCATGGAGAAGCACTCCGTCTCGCGGCTGGTCGGTGCGCCCCCGGGCTATGTGGGCTACGAGGAAGGCGGTTACCTCACCGAAGCCGTGCGCCGCCGGCCGTACAGCGTGATCCTGCTGGACGAAGTGGAGAAGGCCCACCCGGACGTGTTCAACATCCTGCTGCAGGTGCTGGACGATGGCCGCCTCACCGACGGCCAGGGCCGCACCGTGGATTTCCGCAACACGGTGATCGTGATGACCTCGAACCTGGGTTCGCAGATGATCCAGGACGCGTCCGAAAACGGCGGCGACGCGGAAGAGCAGTACACCCAGATGAAGGCCTCCGTGATGGGCGTGGTGCAGGCGCACTTCCGGCCCGAGTTCATCAACCGGCTGGACGAGATCGTGGTGTTCCGTCCGCTGGACAAGACGCAGATTCGCGCCATTGCGCGCATCCAGCTGCAGTATCTGGAGAAGCGCCTGGCCGAGCGCCAGTTGCGCATGGACGTCAGCGATGAGGCGCTGACCTTGCTGGGCAACGTGGGCTTCGATCCGGTCTACGGCGCGCGGCCGCTGAAGCGGGCGATCCAGCAGCAGCTGGAAAACCCGCTGGCGCGGCAGATCCTGCAGGGCCAGTTCCAGAGCGGCGACACCATCCACGTCGGCGCCGAAGGCGGCCAGTTAGTGTTCCGCGGATAAACCGCGAGCGGCTTGCACCAGCCCGCCAGCGGGCCTGCACATGCCGACGTGAAAACCGACAAGGCCGCCATGACGTCCGTCATGGCGGCCTTGTCGTATCTGCACTACCATGCGCGCTGCCTGAGGTGACTGCCGGTCTGGCCGGTGGTTGAAACGGGAATCCGGTGCGCGGTGCGTGTGCAAGCACGCATGGCAATTCCGGAGCTGCCCCCGCAACGGTGGGCGGGTCATGGCCTTCATCGGCCGTCGGATCGACACAAAGCCACTGTGCGCCACGCATGGGAAGGCGTTGATCCGGAAGACGCAAGTCTTCGCCCGCGAGCCCGGAGACCGGCCACGGGTATGACCAGACATGCGGTGGGCGATGTCATGGGGGCCATGCCTCGCGTGCATGCTGCCGCCACGCTTCCTTTGCCGCCTGTCGCCACCTCAATGGTGCCGTACGGGTTGATGCGGCTAAAGGAGCTACCCACGTGTCGTTGCGCGTCGTGTTTTTCCGTCAGTCGGTTCTGGCGGCTGCCCTGTTGTCTTTCCTTGCACCGGCATTCGCCGCTGCTGCCGCCACCGATCTCGATCAGATGGTGGTCACCGCCAGCCGCACCGAGCAGGCCCAGCAGCACATCCTCGCTGCGGTCACGGTGATCGATCGCGCCGAGATCGACCGGCTGCAACCCCACTCATTGATTGATCTGCTGCGTGGCACGCCGGGCATGTCGTTGGCCAACAACGGCGGGCCCGGGAAATCCACCTCGATGTTCCTGCGCGGCACCGAATCGGACCACGTACTGGTGCTGGTCGATGGCGTGCGCATCGGTTCGGCCACGGCCGGCGGTGCGGCGATCCAGGACATCCCGGTCGACCAGATCGAGCGCATCGAGATCGTGCGCGGGCCGTTCTCCAGCCTGTACGGCTCCGAGGCGCTGGGTGGCGTGATCCAGATATTCACCCGCCGCCCCGAGGGCGCGTTCTCGCCGCATGCCAGCCTCGGCGTAGGCAGCGACGGCGAGCAGCGGGTGAGCGCTGGCATGGCCGGTCGCAGCGGGCAGGGCTGGTATTCGATCAACGCGGCGCATGAGCACACCGACGGCATCAACGTCAGCCGCTGCAAGCCGCTGGCGAACGGCGATTGCCCGGTGATCGCCCCCGATCGCGACGGCTACCGCAACAACTCGCTCACCCTGCAAGGCGGTTACCGCTTCAACGAGGCGTGGGATGGCGAGATGCGGTTGTTCCGTGCCGCGGGTCGCAATGAATACGACGGCACCGTCAACGACGTGGCCAGGACGGTGCAGCAGGTGGCTGGCGCGCGGTTGCGCTATGCGCCAACCGAGAAAGTGTCGATCACCGCCAATCTCGGCCGCAGCGCGGACCTCAGCGACAACTATCTCAAGGGTGTCCGCGCCGGCAATTTCGATACCCGCCGCGACCTCGGCTCGCTGCAAGCGGACGTTGGTATGTGGGGCGGGTTGTTCAGCGCGGGCTATGACTGGCAGCGCGACCGCGTCGGCAGCGACACGGCGTACGCGGCCGACCACCGGATCAACCACGGTGTGTTTGGCCAGTGGCAGCAGAGCTTCGGCACGCAGTCGCTGCAGGCCAGCGTGCGCCGCGACGCCAACGCCCAGTTCGGCGGCAAGACCACCGGCAGCGCGCTGTGGGGTTGGGAGATGAACGATACCCTGCGCCTCACCGCCAGCTATGGCACGGCGTACAAGACGCCGACCTTCAACGAGCTGTACTTTCCCGGCTACGGCAACCCGGATCTCGGCCCGGAGACCTCGCGCAGCGCGGAGCTGGGCCTGCGCGGCAGCCACGGCTGGGGCCAGTGGTCGCTCAACGGATTCGATACGCGCATCGATCACCTGATCGCCTACAACGCGGCCAGCATGGCGCCGGCGAATATCGACCGTGCGCGCGTCCGTGGCGTCGAGCTGGCGACGGGCGGCACGCTTGCCGACTGGATCTGGCGCACCAGCGCCACTTGGCTCGATCCGCGCGACGTCGCGCCGGGCAGCAAAAACGGCAACGTGCTGCCGCGTCGTGCACGGCGCAGCGGACGGATCGACCTCGACCGCCAGCTCGGCGATTTCAGCATCGGCGGCAGCCTGTACGGCGCCGGCGAGCGCTACGACGACCTCGCCAACAGGAACCGCCTGGGCGGCTATGCACTGGGCGATCTGCGGATCGGCTACGCCATCGATCCGGCGTGGAACCTGTGCCTGTCGCTCAACAACCTGTTCGACCGCCACTACGAAACCGCGCGCTACTACAACCAGCCCGGTCGCAACTATCTGCTCACCCTGAACTACCGCCCGGCCCGCTGAGCGGGCCCCATCAGCACGAGAGGACTGCCATGAAACCGTTGTCCCGCAACACCTCGATCAACCTGTTCGTCACCCTGGCCGTGGTGATGGTCGCCACCCGCTTCCATCACCTGGGTTCGCTGCTGCATCTGCCCGATGCGTCGATGGCGGTGTTCTTCCTCGGCGGCCTGTACCTGCGCAAGCACGGGCAGTTCGCGTTGATGCTGGGGCTGGCCGTGGCGGTCGACTGGGCCTCGGTCGGTTACGCCGGCAACAGCGACTTCTGTATCACCGCGGCGTATGCGTTTTTGCCGGCGGCCTATGCGGCGCTGTGGTACGCCGGGCGCTGGTATGCCGGCCGGCTGCAGGCATCGTCCGCATCGCTGCTGCTGGCGTTCGGCGTGGCCGCACTGGCGGCCGCGGCGTCATTTGTCATCTCCAACGGCTCGTTCTACTGGCTGGGGGGTCGCTACCCGGAACCGCATTTCAGCGAGTACGTGGCGCGGCTGTGGCAGTGGGGGCCGCTGTTCGTGCGTACCACGCTGACTTACGTGGCGGTGGCGCTGGCGATCCATGGTGTGCAGGCGCGGCTGTCGCGTCGGCCCGCCGCAACGACGACGGGGGTTTGAGACATGATCGACAACGGCGTTTCTCGTTCGACCGCTGCCTTTCCGCTGCAAGGCGTGGCAGCGTCCTGGATCGCGGGTATCGCGCTGGCCATGCTGATGATCTGCACCCGCGGCCAGCACGTTGTCAGCGTGAACGCGCTGCCCAGCGCGTCGTGGGCGGTGTTCTTCCTGGCCGGATTGATGCTGCGGCCGGCGTGGATCTTCGGCGCGCTGTTCGCGCTGGCCTCGCTGCTGGATTTCGGCAGCCTGGCTACCGGCACCATCGGCCAATGGTGCGTGTCGCCTGCGTACTGGGCGTTGCTGCCGGCCTACGGCAGCTTGTGGCTGGCCGGTCGCTTGCACGCCCGCCGGCACGCGCCCGACCTGGCCGGACTGGCGCGGCTGGCGCTGGTGCTGGTGGTGACGACCCTGGTGGCGTACGTGTTTTCCGGTGGCGGCTTCTACGTCTTCTCTGGCCATTATCCCGCGCCAACGCTGGCCGGCTTCGGCGAGCGCATCGTGCATTACTACCCGCAGAAGCTGGGCACGCTGGCCGGCTATGTCGGCGTGGGCGTGGCGCTGCACGCGCTGGTGCCTCGGGTCGCGGTGCGGCGTCCCGTGCCGCAGGTCAAGGGCGCATGAGCGCCGGGGAGATCGATGCGGAAGAGCGCCACCGCGAACGCATGCAGCGCAAGAAGGACCTGGTCGATCGCAAGATCGCCCGCGCCACCATCGAGCGCGGCGTGGTGGTGGTCAACACCGGCAACGGCAAGGGCAAGAGCTCGTCCGGCTTCGGCATGCTGGCGCGCTCGCTCGGGCACGGCTTCCGTTGCGGCGTGGTGCAGTTCATCAAGGGCAGCTTTTCCACCGGCGAGGAGGCGTTCTTCCGCCGTTTCGAAGGCGATGGGCTCGACTACCACGTGATGGGCGAGGGCTTTACCTGGGAGACCCAGGACAAGTCGCGCGACATCGAAAAGGCACAGGCGGCGTGGCGGGTGGCTGCCGCGATGCTGGCCGATCCGGCCTACGACTTCGTGCTGCTGGACGAGTTGAACATCGCCCTGGTCAAGGACTACATCCAGCTGCAGCAGGTGACCGATGCGCTGGCTGCGCGGCCGCCGAACCAGCATGTGGTGATCACCGGCCGCGGTGCGCCCGATGGCCTGGTCGAAGTAGCCGACACGGTGACCGAGATGCGCGTGGTCAAGCATGCATTCAAGGCCGGCATCAAGGCGCAGAAGGGTATCGAGCTGTGAGCGTGCCGTGCCCGGCGCTGCTGGTGTCGGCGCCGGCTTCGGGCCAGGGCAAGACGTCCGTCACCGCGGCGCTGGCGCGCTGGCATGTACGGCAGGGTCGCCGCGTGCGGGCATTCAAGACCGGACCGGATTTTCTCGATCCCTTGTTGCTGCAGAAGGCCAGTGGCGCGCCGGTCCAGCAACTGGACTTGTGGATGTGCGGCGAGGCCGACGTGCGTGCGCGGCTGCATGCGGCGGCGGGCGAGGCGGATCTGATCCTGATCGAGGGCGTGATGGGCCTGTTCGACGGCAACCCGTCCAGCGCCGATCTGGCGGCGCGGCTGGGTGTGCCGGTACTGGCGGTGATCGACGGCGCGGCGATGGCGCAGACGTTTGGTGCGCTGGCCACTGGCCTGGCGCGTTATCGCCAGGACGTGCGGCTGCATGGCGTAGCCGCCAACCGCATCGGCAGCGCCTACCACGCGCAGTTGTTGCACGGGAGCCTGCCGGCGGATATCGCCTGGATGGGCGCACTGCCACGCGATGCGGCGCTGGCCTTGCCGGAGCGGCACCTGGGCCTGGTGGTGGCCGATGAAGTGGGTGACGTCGACACGCGGCTGGATGCGTTGGCCGATGCGTGGGCGCAGCACGCTGCAACCACGTTGCCGCCAGCCGTCGATTTCGATGCCGCCGCGCTGGCACCGGTGCCGGCAAGCTTGCGCGGACAGTGCATTGCCATCGCCCGTGATGCCGCGTTCTGCTTCCTGTATCCGGCCAACCTCGACCTGCTGCGCGCAGCTGGCGCCACGCTGGCATTCTTCTCGCCGCTGGCGGGTGAGGCACTGCCGCCATGCGATGCGGTGTGGTTGCCCGGGGGCTATCCGGAGCTGCACCTGCCGGCGTTGTCGCAGCGTCACGATCTGCACCAGGCCCTGCGCGCACATGTGGATGCCGGCAAGCCGTTGCTGGCCGAGTGCGGCGGCCTGCTGTTCGCGCTCGACACGCTGGCGGACCGCGAAGGCCATGCCTCACCGATGGCCGGCCTGCTGCGTGGCGACGCGGCCATGCAGACGCGGTTGTGCGGGTTGGGCCTGCAGGGTGTCGAGTTGCCCGAAGGCACATTGCGCGGGCATGCGTTCCATTACGCACGCGCCGAGATTCCGGTCGAGCCTTTGGCGCTGGCAATCAACCCGAACAAGGGCCCGAGCCGCGAGGCGGTGTATCGCCGGCAGCGCATGACGGCCAGCTTCGTGCACTTCTATTTCCCGTCGAACCCGGCTGCGGCCATCGGCTTGTTCCAGCCATGAGCATGATCTTGGCCGTGCTCGGCGCGGTGCTGCTGGACGCCTGGCTGGGCGAGCCGCGTCGGGCGCATCCGCTGGTGGGGTTTGGACGCGTGGCGCGCCGGGTCGAGGCACGTTGCCATGCGGATCGACGCGCCGCCGGCGTGCTGGCCTGGGTCATCACCGTGCTGCCGCCGGTGGTCTTGTGTGCGTGGCTGGCAGATGGACTGGCCGCGCGGTCGCCGTGGTTGTCGGCCGGTTTCAGTGCCGTGCTGCTGTATCTGACGATCGGCCTGCGCAGTCTGGGCGAGCATGCGCAGCCGGTGGCGGCGGCTTTGTGCGCGGGTGATCTGGACGCGGCGCGCGTGGCGGTGGGGCGTATGGTCAGTCGCGACACTGCGGCGCTCGACCCGCAACAGGTGGCGGCGGCGGCTACCGAATCGGTGCTGGAAAACGGCAACGATGCGGTGTTCGGCGCGCTGTTCTGGTTTGTCCTGCTCGGCGCGCCGGGCGCGCTGCTGTATCGGCTGGCCAACACCCTCGACGCGATGTGGGGCTATCGCACGCCGCGTTATCACCGGTTCGGCTGGGCCGCGGCGCGCATCGACGACGTGCTGAACTACCTGCCGGCGCGGCTCACCGCGTTGAGCTACGCGCTGCTGGGTTGCACCGCGCCGGCATGGCGTTGCTGGCGCACGCAGGCGCCCGCCTGGGACAGCCCCAACGCCGGCCCGGTGATGGCTGCCGGCGCAGGTGCGCTGGGCGTGCGGCTGGGTGGCGCGGCGCCGTATCACGGCGTGTGGGAGCCGCGCCCCGAACTGGGTGAAGGCCTGCCGCCCGACGCCGGGACGATCGTTCGCGCCGTGCGCCTGGTGCGTCGGAGCGTGGGGTTGTGGTTGCTCGTGCTGGTATCGGCGGCGGCACTGCGGGAGGGACTGCGACATGCTTGAGCACGGCGGCCGCCTGCTGCGTGCGGCACGCGAGCACGGTATCGCGCCGGAACGGTGGCTGGATCTGTCCACCGGTATCAATCCGTTCGGCTGGCCGATGCCGCCGATTCCCGCCACCGCATGGCAACGCCTGCCCGAGGATGACGACGGCCTGGTCGAGGTGGCATGCACTTACTACGGTGCACCGGCGCTGCTTCCGGTGGCCGGTTCGCAGGCGGCGATCCAGGCCTTGCCCACGCTGCGGCCGCCATCGCGGGTGGGCATCATCGCGCCCGGTTACGCCGAGCATGCGCAGGCGTGGCAGCGGGCAGGGCATGAGGTGGAGCGGCTTCCCGCCAGCGCGTTGCTGGCCGCACCGCCGCGGCACGACGTGATCGTGCTGATCCATCCCAACAACCCAGGTGGCGAGCGTTTCGACACGGCCTCGCTGTTGCGCCTGCATGCGGCCTTGGCTGCACGCGGTGGCTGGCTGGTGGTCGACGAGGCCTTCATGGATGCCACGCCCACGCACAGCCTGTGCGGCCATGCGGCGACAGAGGGACTGATCGTGCTGCGCTCGGTGGGCAAGTTCTTCGGCCTGGCCGGGGCGCGCGTCGGCTTCGTCTGCGCGGCGCCGGCCTTGCTCGATGCACTGCACACGCGGCTCGGCCCGTGGACGGTGAGCGGGCCGGCACGGCACGTGCTGAAACTGGCGCTGGCCGATCGCCGCTGGCATCACGAAGCGCGTGGACGACTGCACGCCGCCAGTGCGCAGCTGCAGGCCTTGCTGTCGCGCCACGGCCTGCCGCCCACGGCGGGCACGGCGTTCTTCCAGTGGTGCCGCGACGACCGCGCCGCCATGCTGCACCACGCGCTGGCGGCGCGCGGCATCCTCACCCGCTTGTTCGACACGCCGGCCAGCCTGCGTTTCGGCCTGCCCGCCGACGAAGCAGCGTTTGGACGGCTGAACGATGCGCTGGGCGAGGTGCTTGCGTGAGCGCCCGCGTGCTGATGGTGCAGGGCTGCACCTCCGACGCGGGCAAGAGCACGCTGGTCGCGGCGCTGTGCCGCTGGCTGCGCCGGCGCGGCGTGGCGGTGGCGCCATTCAAGCCGCAGAACATGGCGCTGAACTCGGCGGTCACCGTCGATGGCGGCGAGATCGGCCGCGCCCAGGCGGTGCAGGCGCAGGCGGCCGGCGTGCGCGCACACACCGATTTCAACCCGGTGTTGCTCAAGCCCAACAGCGACACCGGTGCCCAGGTGATCGTGCACGGCCACGCGGTGGCCAACATGGATGCCGTGGGCTACCACGGCTACAAGCGCATCGCGCGCGAGGCGGTGCTGGCCTCGCATGCGCGGCTGGTGGCGCAGTACGACGCGTTGATCGTCGAGGGCGCGGGCAGCCCCGCCGAGATCAACCTGCGCGCCAACGACATCGCCAACATGGGCCATGCCGAGGCGGTGGATTGCCCGGTGCTGCTGATCGCCGACATCGACCGTGGCGGCGTGTTCGCCCATCTGGTCGGTACGCTGGCACTGCTCTCGCCCAGTGAGCGCGAGCGCGTGGCCGGTTTCGTGATCAACCGTTTTCGCGGCGACCTTGCATTGCTTCAGCCAGGGCTGGACTGGCTCGAACGCGAGACCGGCAAGCCGGTGCTCGGCGTGTTGCCGTACCTGCACGGGCTGCAACTGGAAGCGGAGGACGCGTTGCCGCGCGAAGTCGCCGCCAAGCCGCGCGCGACGTTGCGCGTGGCGGTGCCGGCGCTGCCGCGGATCAGCAACCACACCGATTTCGACGCCCTGCGCGCGCACCCGCAGGTGCAACTGCAGTTTGTCGGCCCCGGCGAAACGCCACCGCCGTGCGATCTGATCGTGCTGCCCGGCTCCAAGTCCACGCGTGCCGACCTGGCGTGGCTGCGCGCGCATGGCTGGGCCGAGGCGATCGCGCGCCACCTGCGTTACGGCGGCAAGGTCATCGGCATCTGCGGTGGCCTGCAGATGCTGGGAAACGCGATCCACGACCCGCACGGCATCGAGGGCGCCGCCGGCTCCAGCGCGGGCCTGGGCCATCTGGCGCTGGAAACCAGCTTGTCGCCGGCCAAGCAATTGCGCCAGGTACGCGGCCATCTGGCGCTGGACGGAGCCGAGGTGCGGGGCTACGAAATTCACTGCGGCATCAGTCACGGAGCGGCACTGGAACGGCCATCGAGCGCGCTCGACGACGGCCGCCACGACGGCGCGATTTCGGCCGACAACCAAGTGCTGGGCAGTTATCTGCACGGCCTGTTCGACGCGCCGCCGGCACTTGCCGCGCTGTTGCGCTGGGCCGGCCTGCGCGATGCCGAGCCGCTGGACATGGACGCGTTGCGCGAGGCCAGCATCGAGCGGCTCGCCGATGCCGTGGAAAACCATCTGGACACCACCGCGCTGGCGCGGCTGCTGGGACAGGAGCACGCATGCGCAACCTGATTCTCGGCGGCGCCCGCTCGGGCAAGAGCGCGCTGGCCGAACGCCTCGCGCTCGCCAGCACGCGCCCGGTGGTCTATATCGCCACGGCGCAGGCGCGTGATGGCGAGATGGCCGAACGCATCGCCCATCACCGCACACGCCGCCCGGCCGACTGGCTCTGCGTGGAAGAGCCGCTGGCACTGGCCGAGGTGTTGCGGCAACACGCACGTGCGGATCGCTGTGTGCTGGTCGATTGCCTCACGCTGTGGCTGAGCAACCTGCTCGGCGATGCCGATGCATCGCGCTTTGAGCGCGAACGTGCGGCCTTGCTCGACACGCTGCCGCAGTTGCCCGGCGAGATCCTGCTGGTCAGCAACGAGATCGGCATGGGCGTGGTGCCGTTGGGCGAACTCAGCCGCCGCTTCGTCGACGAAGCCGGTCGCCTGCATCAGGCGCTGGCGGCGATGTGTGACCGCGTGATTTTCGTGGCGGCCGGTTTGCCGCTGACTCTGAAAGGAACTTTGCCGTGACGTCGAACTGGTTGCTCGAACCCTGTCGCACACCCGACGCGTCCATCGAAGCCGGCGCCCGCGCGCGCCAGGCCAGCCTGACCAAGCCGCCCGGTTCGCTGGGCGCACTGGAGGTGGCGGCGGTCCGGCTGGCCGCGCTGCAACGCTCGTCACGGCCGGCCGTGGACCCCGCGTGGATCAGCATTTTCGCCGGCGACCACGGCGTGGCGGAGGAGGGCGTGTCGGCCTTTCCGCAGGCGGTCACCGGCGAGATGCTGCGCAATTTCGCCAACGGCGGTGCGGCAATCAGTGTGCTGGCGCACGAGCTGGGCGCCACGCTGGAGGTAGTCAACCTGGGCACCGTGAACGATCCGGGCGAAATCACTGGCGTGCGCCGCGCGATCATCGCTGCGTCCACGGCCAATTTCTGCCTGCAGCCGGCGATGACGACGGCGCAGTTGCAGGCGGCACTCGATGCCGGCGCGCACAGCGTGGCGGCGGCGCAGGCAGGCGGCGCGCGGATATTCATCGGCGGCGAGATGGGCATCGCCAATACCACCGCGGCCAGCGCGCTGGGTTGTGCCTTGCTTGGCTTGCCGCCCGGCGTGCTGAGCGGCGCCGGCACGGGGCTGGATGCCGGTGGCGTCGCGCACAAGGCACGGGTGATTGCGCAGGCACTGGCCACGCATGCGGGCGCGACGACGGTACTGGAGCAACTGCGTTGCCTCGGCGGTTTCGAGATCGCCGCGTTGACCGGCGTGTATGTCGCCGCGGCCCAGGGCGGATTGCCGGTGCTGGTCGATGGCTTCATCGCCACGGTGGCGGCGCTGGCGGCGGTACGCATCAATCCGGGTTGCCGCGACTGGCTGCTGTTCTCGCATTGCTCGCATGAGCATGGCCACGCCCGCGTGCTGGCCGCGCTCGATGCCGAGCCGCTGCTGGATCTGGGGCTTCGGCTGGGCGAGGGCAGTGGTGCCGCGATCGCATTTCCGTTGTTGCGGCTGGCCTGCGCCTTGCACAACGGCATGGCCACGTTCGAACAGGCAGGAGTGTCCGAGGCATGACCACGGCGAATATCGAGCTGCTGCGTCACGGCGATACCGGCCAGCGCAGTTACCGCGGACAGTTGGATGACGCGCTGAGCGAACAGGGCTGGGCGCAGTTGCGCGCGGCGGTGGTCGGCCACGCATGGGATGCGGTGGTGTCCTCCACGCTGCAGCGCTGTGCCCGCTTCGCCGCCGAACTGGCCGACCAGCGCGGGCTACCGTTGCGGCTCGATGCGCGGCTGGCTGAATACCATTTCGGCGACTGGCAGGGCGTGCCGATCGAGACCCTGGCCGAGCGCGATGGCGATGCGCTGGGGCGCTTCTGGGCCGACCCGGTGGCGCATCCACCGCCCGGTGCGGAAACCTTCGCCGCCTTTCGTGGCCGGCTCACCGCCGCGCTTGACCGCATTGCCGATGAGGGGAAGGGAAGACGCGTGCTGGTGGTCACCCACGGCGGCGCGATCCGCCTGCTGCGTTGCCTGGTTGAGGGGCGCGACTACGGTGACATGGCCGGTATCGACGTGCCGCACGCCTCGCTGCACCCGTTGCCGTGGCCTTCCGTGGCCGGCTGCGCGTGATGCGCGGGCTGCTCGCGGCGCTGGGCTTCCTCACCCGCATCCCGGTACCGGTCAAGGTGTTCGACGACGCGCGGGCGCAGTCGCAATCACTGGCCTGGTATTCGCTGGTGGGCCTGCTGCTGGGCGCGATCCTGGCGGCGCTGGCCTGGGCCTTGCGCGACGTGCCGCCGCTGCTGGCCTCCGCGCTGCTGTTGCTGGCCTGGGTCGGCCTGACCGGGGCGATGCATCTGGATGGCCTGGCCGACAGCGCGGACGCCTGGGTGGGCGGTTTGGGTGATCGCGCACGCACACTGGAAATCATGAAGGACCCGCGCAGCGGCCCGGTCGGCGTGGTCGCCGTGGTGCTGGTGCTGCTGTTGAAATTCGCCGCGCTGGCCAGCCTGCCGTTGTGGGACTGGGTCGCCCTGCTGCTGGCCCCGATGCTGGCGCGCAGTGCGCTGACCGCCGCCTTCCTGACCACCCCTTATGTGCGCGTGGGCGGCCTGGGTAGTGGGTTGCTGGGGGCGCCGCGTCGCGCCTGCATGGTCGGATTGTTGCTGGTCGGCGCGGGTTGCCTGCTGTTGCCGGGTTGGCGTGGGCTGCTCGGTGCGATGGTGGCCACGCTGGTTTTCCTCGCGTGGCGCCGTGCCTGCCTGCAACGCCTGGGCGGCATGACCGGCGATCCCTGCGGCGCGCTCACCGAGCTGGTCGAGGTGGCCGTGCTGGCGGCGTGGATCGTGGCGGGTTGAGCGGGGTTGCCGACACGAAAAGCCCCGGACAGTGCCGGGGCTTTTCGTCATCCCGATGCCAGCCGCTTACCAGTGGTAGACGACCTTGCCGTAACCATAGCCGCCGTTGAAGCCGTACGGCGAGTAGACCGAATACGGCATGGTGCCCTTGTTGGCGCCGTAGCCGTTGATGGCGTTGACCTTGTTCGGGTACTTGTTGAACAGGTTGTCTGCGCCCAGGGTGAAGGTCCAGTGGTCGAGGTTGTAGCTGACCGCCAGGTCGCTGACCCAGTTCGCGCTGTAGACCTGGTCAAAGGTGGCGCTGGAGCTGCTGAACGAGGTGAAGCTGCCGTAGCGGGTGATGGTCGCGTTGATGTTCCAGTTGCCCACGCTGTACAGGCCATTGAGGATCAGCTTGCTGCGCGGCGCGGTGTCTGCCAGCAGGCCGAGGACATCACGCCGGTCGACACGCTTGAGGCTGACGCCCAGGGCGTCGAGCGCCGCGGGGTTAGGCTTGATGTCGGTGACCTTGTTGTAGTTGTAGTTGTAGCTCAGCGAGGTCTGCAGGCTGCCGGCGTTGCCGAAGTCGAAGTGGTAGCCACCGACGAAGTCGATGCCCCGGGTGCGCGTGTCCACGGCGTTGGTGAAGTAGCCGACGCTGCTGTAGTTGCTGTCGGTGATGCCGTTGGCCGTCAGGTAATCCTGCACGACGGCGGAGCTGGTGCCGAGGTAGCTCGACAACGTGATCCTGTTGTCGATGTCGATCTGGTAGGCGTCGAGGCTGAGGCTGAGCGCGTCGGTCGGGTTCCACACCGCGCCCACGGTGAAGTTGCGTGACTTCTCGGGCTTCAGCGCCTCACCACCCAGCAGACGGCCCAGCGGGCTGATCGATGACACCAGTGCGGTGTTGTAGATGCCCGGGGTCAGGCCGAGGTTGTTGCCGGGGCCCTGGTAGGTGGACGACGTGTACGCGTAGTACTGCTGCGCCAGCGCCGGCGCGCGGAAACCGGTCGAGGCGCTGCCGCGCAGCGCGAAGCTGTCGGTGAAGTCGAAGCGGGCCGACAGCGAGCCGGTGGTGGTGGTGCCGAAGTCGCTGTAATCCTCATGGCGTACCGCCAGCGATGTGCCCAGGCGATCGGTGAGGTTGGTTTCCAGGCTCAGGTACTCGGCCACGTCGTGGCGGGCATACGAGCCGGCATCGGAAGGTTGATAGCCGCCGAAACCCTGCGCGCCGCCGGACTTGCCGGAGGTGCCGACGTAGTAGGAGGCCGGTTCGCCAGCGTCGATCTGGTAGCTCTGGCGCAGGTACTCGGTACCGAAGGCCAGGGTGACCGGGTTGGGCAGCCAGCCCACCGATAGATCCTTGGCGATGTCGATGTCGAACGACTGCTGGTCGGCATGCAGGATGCCATCGTGGAAACTGGACTGGGTCGATCCGAAGTCATTCAGCAGCGCGCGGTTGACGCTGTGGATGGTGCGGTAGGACACCCGGTTGCCGCCGGCGTTGCCGCTGATGTCCCAGCGCCAGCCGCCGCTGGTGGTGCCGCGCAGGCCGACGACCAGCGAGCGGTCGATCGAATTGCCCTGCTCCAGCGGGGTATAGCCGTTCGGATAAAGCGAGAGGACGGCGTTGCCGCTGAGGGTGTCGCGGAAGAACGCCGGCGAGGTGGTGTCGCGGGTGCTGTAGTGGCCAAAGGCGTACAGCTGCACGGCGGGCGTGATGTCGTATTGCGCGTTGAGGAACAGGTTCTTGCTCTTCGCCGCCGGGTCGCCGTAGCGCTGGCCGATCTCGAACGGCGCCACGCGCTCGGGGGCGGAGCGGTCGGAGTAGTTCTGGCTGCCGTCCTGCAGGGTGAAGCGGATCCAGCCCTTGTCGTCGTTCAACGGCAGGCCGACATTGGCCGAACCCTGCCACTGCCGGCCGTCGCCGGCGTAGTACTGGCCGCCCAGCGCCTCGACCGAGCCACCCTGGGCGCCCTTCTTGAGGATGATGTTGACCACGCCCGCGATGGCGTCCGAACCGTACTGGGCGGAGGCGCCGTCACGCAGCACCTCGATGTGGTCGATCGCGGCCATTGGGATGGTGTTGAGGTCGACCGCTTGCGAGCCACGACCGACCACGCCGTTGGTCAGCAGCAGGGCGCCCGAGTGCCAGCGCTTGCCGTCCACCAGCACCAGCACCTGGTCGGGCGAAAGGCCGCGCAGCTGCAGCGGGCGCTGCTGGTCGGCGGTGTCGCCGCCGGCCGGGCGGGGGAAGTTCAGCGACGGGATGATCCGGGCCAGCGCGGTGGACAACTCGGTGGTGCCGGTCTGCTGCAATACCTTGGCGGAGACCACGTCGATCGGGGTCAGCGAACTGCTTTCGGTGCGGTTGTCGGCGCGGGTGCCGGTGACGATCACCGCGTCCAGGCGCTGGGCCTTGGTGGGGGATGGCGCGGTGGCGTCCTGCGCGGCGGCGCCGGTGGACAGCGCCAGCAACGCCAGTGCGGGCAGCCAGGCGGTTCGGCTCGAATCGGAGTGCTTGCTCATGGGGGGATTTCCGTGGGGAAGGAATTGCTGCAGTGCAACGGGCTGCAGGTTAGGCTTACTTGTCGCGCGCGTCAATAGACGTATAGACGTCCAAATGGAGCTGCGACCCCGGCGATGGCCGCGCTTTCGCATGCCCGGGCGCCGAGACTACGCCGGCGGGGCGGTTGCGCCCATGGGTACGGTGGTACGTTGAAATCCGGTGTTGCGGGTCGATAATGGCGAGTTTCCATCGCCATCGCGATCGATCGACTACGGAGTTTTTCATGCCCATCTACGAATTCGAATGCAAGCATTGCGGCCATCACTTCGACCATCTGCAGAAATTGTCCGATGCCGATCCCACGGTCTGCCCCGCCTGCGGCGAGCCGCAATTGCACCGGATGGTGAGCGCGCCGTCGTTCCGGCTGGCGGGCAGCGGCTGGTACGAGACCGACTTCAAGAAGGATGGCGACAAGAAGCGCAACCTCGCCGGTGACCACAGCGTCGCCGCGAAACCGGCCGCCAGCCCGGCCCCGGCGCCCGCGCCATCGCCCGCTCCGGCGCCGTCGGCCGGCAGCAAGAGCTGAGTCGCCGCCGCCGCAGCCATCGGCGGCGGTGGTAAGATTCGCAGTCTTTTCCCCCGTTTTTGCCGCCAACGCGGCCCGGAGTTCCAAGCGCATGCGTACGCATCTTTGCGGCCTCATCGACGAGTCGCTGATCGGCCAGACCGTCACCCTGTGCGGCTGGGTCAACAAGATCCGTTTGCAGGCCCATGTGGCCTTCGTCGACCTGCGCGACCATGAAGGGCTGGCACAGGTGGTGGTCGAGCGCGACAACGCCGACGCGTTTGCGGTGGCTGGCGAGATCGGCAACGAGTACTGCCTGCGCGTCACCGGCACCATCCGCCCGCGGCTGTCGGTCAACGACAAGCTGAAAACCGGCACGATCGAGCTGCTGGCCGACAAGGTCGAGATCCTCAACGCCGCGAAGGACCTGCCGTTCGCGCTGCACGAGAACCCGAACGAGGACATGCGGATGACCTACCGCTACCTCGACCTGCGCCGCCCCGAGATGCAGGCGATGATGCGCAAGCGCATCCGTCTGGTGCAGACGCTGCGCCGCTATCTGGACGAGCGCGGTTTCCAGGATGTGGAGACGCCGATCCTGACCAAGGCCACGCCCGAAGGCGCCCGTGATTATCTCGTGCCCAGCCGCGTGCACCCGGGCCAGTTCTACGCGCTGCCGCAGTCGCCGCAGTTGTTCAAGCAGATCCTGATGGTGGCCGGCTTCGACCGCTACTACCAGATCGCCCGCTGCTTCCGCGATGAGGATCTGCGCGCTGACCGCCAGCCCGAATTCACCCAGCTCGACCTGGAGTTCGCCTTCGTCGAGGAGCAGGACGTGCAGGACTTCGTGGAGGAATTGATCCGCCACGTATTCCGCGAAGTGCAAGGTGTCGAACTCGATGCCAGCTTCCCGCGCATGACCTGGGCCGAGGCGATGCGTCGCTTCGGTTCGGACAAGCCCGACCTGCGCATTGCGCTGGAGCTGGTGGACGTGGCCGAGGCGGTCAAGCATGTCGAGTTCAAGGTGTTCGCCGGCCCGGCCAACGATGCGGGCGGCCGCGTGGCCGCGCTGCGCGTGCCCGGCGGCAGCACGCTGTCGCGCAAGGACATCGACGGCTTGACCGAGTACGCCGCGCGCTACGGTGCCAAGGGTCTGGCCTGGCTGAAAGTCGAGGATCTGGCGAAAGGTCGCGACGGCATCAATTCGCCGGTGGCGAAGTTCCTCGACGACGCGGCGCTGGAGGGTGTGCTGCAAACCACCGGTGCGCAGACCGGCGACATCGTGTTCTTCGGCGCCGGCGCCTGGAAAACCGTCACCGATTTCATGGGCGCGCTGCGGCTGAAGGTCGGCAAGGATCGCGGCCTGGTCGAGGAAGGCTGGAAGCCGCTGTGGGTCACCGATTTCCCGATGTTCGAATACGACGACGAGGCCCAGCGCTTCGTGGCCCTGCATCACCCGTTCACCGCGCCCAAGGTGGATGACGCCGCGCAGTTGCGCGCCGACCCGCACAATGCGGTCAGCCGCGGCTACGACATGGTGCTGAACGGCAACGAGATCGGCGGTGGCTCGATCCGTATCCATCGACCGGAGATGCAGAGCACGGTGTTCGAACTGCTGGGCATCGGCGCGGACGAGGCCGAGGCCAAGTTCGGCTTCCTGCTGAAAGCCTTGAAGTTCGGCGCGCCGCCGCACGGCGGCCTGGCGTTCGGCATCGACCGCATCGCCGCGTTGATGGCCGGCACCGAGTCGATCCGCGACGTGATCGCCTTCCCCAAGACCACCAGCGCGCAGGATCTGATGACCGACGCGCCCTCGATGGTGGACGCCGCGCAGCTCAAGGAGCTGCACGTGGCCGTCAGGGAATAAGGTGTAGAACGCGGGGCATGGTTCGCCATGTCCCGCTTTTGCGATTCCCCATTCCCTATTCCTCATTCCCCGGATGTCGATGTCCGATCACGTGATCCTGCTGCATGGCCTGTGGATGCGCGGCTTCGCGCTGGCCATGCTGCATCGCCGGCTGGGCGAGGCGGGGTTCCAGGTCGATCGCTTCGACTACTTGAGTGTGGCCGCCACCCAGCAGCGCATCCTCGACAAGTTGCAGGCTCGCATGCTTGCGCTGGGTGCCGATGGCGAGCCAGTGCATCTGGTGGGCCACAGCCTCGGCGGCCTGCTGGCGCTGCGCGCCTGCCTGGGTGCCGAGTTGCCGTCCGGGCGTGTCGTCTGCCTGGGCTCGCCGCTGAAAGGCAGCGCCGCGGCCCGCAATTTTTCCGCGTGGGGACGCGGCGGCGAGGTGTTGCTTGGCCATAACCGCGAGCTGCTGGAGCAGGGCTTCGAGCGCTGGACCGGCACCCGCGAAGTGGGCGTGATCGCCGGCTGCACGCCGCTGGGGCTGGGGGCCGTGCTCGGCCATCTGGACGGCGAGCACGACGGTACCGTGGCGGTCGAGGAAACCCGCCTGGCCGGCCTGACCGCGCATTGCGTGGTGGAAGCCAACCACACCGGACTGCTGTTTTCGGCCGATGTGGCGCGGCGAGCGGGGCTTTTCCTGCGCGATGGCCACTTCCCCGTCGAGTGAGCAGGCTGCGGCACGCGTACGCAGGTACCGGCACCGGGGCGGAAATCAGGTAAAATTGGCCGCTTGTCCAATGAGTCGAGTGCAGGCAACGCCATGGGTAGAGGCCCGTCCATCGAAGGTCGCAAGAACGCCGAAGACGCCAAGCGCGCCAAGGTATTCACCAAGCTGATCCGCGAAATCACCGTCGCCACGCGTGCCGGCGTGGCCGACCCTGGAGGCAACCCGCGACTGCGCGCCGCGGTGGACAAGGCGCTGTCGGCCAACATGACCCGCGACACCATCGACCGCGCGATCAAGCGCGGCGCCGGCACCGACGGCGGCGCCGACATGCAGGAGCTGCGCTACGAGGGCTACGGCCCGGCCGGCATCGCGCTGATCATCGACTGCTTCACCGACAACCCCGTACGCACCGTGGCCGACGTGCGCCACGCGTTGACCAAGCACGGTGGCAACCTGGGTACCACCGGCTCGGTGGCGTTCCAGTTCAACCGCTGCGGCGAGCTGGTGTTCGAGACCGGCGGCGACGAGGCAGCCGAGGAAAAGGTGCTGGAAGCGGCGCTGGAAGCCGGTGCCGACGACGTCATCAACGAGAACGGCGAAAGTGCCGTGCTGTGCGCGCCGGACAGCTTCGAAGCCGTGCAGCAGGCATTGATCGCCGCGGGCCTGGATGCCTCGCACGCCGGCGTGGTGATGCGCCCCAACAATCGCGTGGCGGTGCCGGAGGAAGCTCAGGAAACCCTGATCGACCTGCTCGAAAAACTCGATGCGCTGGATGATGTGAGCGACGTGTCGCATAACGCCTTGCTGCCGGCGTGAAGCAGCAAGGCGTCGGGATTCGGGATTCGGGATTCGTGATTCGCAAAAGCGCGATCAGGCGAGCCCCACGGCTCGCTCCAGCGCTCGCGAAGTGAGAAGGTGCGAGTCGTGGCTTTGACCGAATCCCGAATCCCGAATCCCGAATCCCATGCGGTACGCATCCTGGGTATCGACCCCGGCAGCCAGCGCACGGGCGTGGGCATCATCGACGTGGATGGCACGGGCAAGTTGACCCATGTGTTCCACGGCGCGCTGGCGGTGGCGGGCGAGGCCACGTTTCCGTTGCGGCTGAAACGCATCTTTGACGAACTGTGTGACATCATCGCCGCCCATCAACCGGCCGAGTGCGGTATCGAGCGCGTGTTCATGGCGCGCAACCCGGATTCGGCGTTGAAGCTGGGGCAGGCGCGCGGTGCCGCGATCTGTGCGGTAGTCAGCCAGGGGATCACGGTGCACGAATATGCGGCAACCGAAGTGAAACAGTCCGTGGTCGGCAGCGGACGCGGCGACAAGGCGCAGGTACAGCACATGATCGGCATTTTGCTGGGGCTGAAAGGCCCGCTCCAGGCGGACGCCGCCGATGCGCTGGCGATTGCGGTGACGCACGCGCATACCCGCGCCAGCCTGGCCCGCGTGGGCATCCCGCGCACGGCCTGGAGGCGGCGCCGGTGATCGGTCGTCTGCGCGGCACGCTGCTGTCGAAGCAACCGCCCTCGCTGCTGGTCGAGGTGGGCGGCCTCGGCTACGAGGTGGACGCGCCGATGTCCACCATCTACGACCTGCCCGGCATCGGCAAGGAAGTGATCCTGCTGACCCATTACGCGGTGAAGGAAGACAGCGCGGCGCTGTACGGTTTCCTGCGCGAGAGCGAGCGCACGCTGTTTCGCAACCTGCTCAAGGTCAGCGGCATCGGCGCGAAGATCGCGCTGGCGGTGCTGTCGGGCGTTTCCACCGACCACTTCGCGCGGCTGGTGCAGGCGGGCGATGTGGTGGCGCTGACCAAGATTCCCGGTATCGGCAAGAAGACCGCCGAGCGCATCGTGGTGGAGTTGCGCGATCGCGTCGACGGCCTGTCCAGCCTGCCCGGCACCACGTTGCCCGGCGCCGCTGCGCCGCTGGATGCGGCCGGCGAAGCCACCGTGGCGCTGCAGCAACTGGGCTACAAGCCGGTGGAAGTCACGCGATTGGTGCAGAAGGTTGCTGCCGAGGGCGACAGCGCCGAGGCGATCATCCGCAAGGCGCTGCGCGCCGCGCTGGGGGCCTGACCGTGCACACGGAAAACGCCGGCGGCGAGGTATCGCCCGAGACCAGGCGCCGGGTGACGGCGCTGGCGCTGGGCGCCATCGGCGTGGTGTTCGGCGATATCGGCACCAGCCCGCTGTACACCATGAAGGAAACCCTCGGCACCCACGGCATGACGCCCACGCCGGCGGCCGTGCTGGGCGTGCTGTCGCTGGTGTTCTGGTCGCTGGTGATCGTGGTGTCGCTGAAATACGTGACCTTCGTGATGCGCGCGGACAACAAGGGCGAGGGCGGCATCATGGCGCTGATGGCGCTGGCGCAGCGTTCGATGAGCGGCTCGGCGCGGGCGCGCTGGACGCTGGCCGCGTTCGGCATCTTCGGCGCGTCGCTGTTCTACGGCGACGGCGTGATCACCCCCGCCATCTCGGTGCTGGGTGCGGTGGAAGGCCTGCAGATTGCCGCGCCGGGGCTGGGGCAATACGTGGTGTGGATTGCGCTGGTGATCCTGCTGTGCATGTTCGCGGTGCAGCGCTATGGCACGCACAAGGTCGGCAAGGCGTTCGCACCGGTGATGACGGTGTGGTTCCTGGTGCTGGCGCTGCTCGGCGCGCGACAGATCCTGGCCAACCCCGAAGTGTTGTATGCGCTCAATCCCTGGCACGGGGTGCGCTTTTTCATCCGCCACGGCGACACCTCGTTCATCGCGCTGGGTGGCGTGGTGCTGGCGCTGACCGGTGCCGAGGCGCTGTACGCGGACATGGGCCACTTCGGCAAGAAACCCATACGCGTGGCGTGGTTCGGGTTCGTGTTGCCCGCGCTGGTGCTGAATTATTTCGGACAGGGCGCGTTGTTGCTGAGCGACCCGCTGGCGATCGAAAGCCCGTTCTACCGGATGGTGCCCGAGGCGCTGCTGTACCCGATGATCGTGTTGGCCACCGCGGCCGCCGTGATCGCCTCGCAGGCGGTGATTTCCGGTGCGTTCTCGATGACCCGCGAGGCGATGTCGCTGGGCTATTCGCCGCGCATGGCGGTGGTGCACACCTCGCGCGAGATGTCCGGGCAGATCTTCGTGCCGTGGGTCAACCGCATGCTGATGGTGCTGGTGATCGTGGCGGTGCTGTTTTTCCAGAGTTCGGACAACCTCGGCGCCGCCTACGGCATCGCGGTGACCGGCACCATGACCATGACCACGCTGCTGGCGCTGGTGGTGGCGCGCAAGCGCTGGCACTGGAACTGGCCCACGCTGGTGCTGGTGGGCGTGCTGTTCCTGATCATCGACCTGTCGTTCTTCGGCGCCAACCTGCTGAAGGTGGCGCACGGCGGCTGGTTCCCGCTGGTGCTGGGCGTGGTGATCTTCACCATGATGACCACCTGGCGCCGCGGCCGCGAGCTGGTGGTGCGCGAGATCAAGCAATCCGGCCTCGCCCTGGCGCCGTTCATCGAGAACATCGCCGAGCACCCGCCGCTGCGCGTGCCGGGCACCGCCGTATTCCTCACCGCCAACCAGAACGCGGTGCCCCACGCGCTGCTGCACAACCTCAAGCACAACAAGGTGCTGCACGAGCGCAACGTGCTGCTGACGGTGGAGATCCTGGAAACGCCGGTGGCGGAAGCGTCCGAGCGCGTGCAGATCACCGCGATGGGCAGCGATTTCCACGGCCTGGAACTGCGCTTCGGCTTTGCCGAGGACCCCAATGTGCCGCTGGCGCTGAGCCTGTGCGGCCGCGAGGGGCTCGGCTTCGACATGATGGACACCACCTTCTTCCTGTCCCGCGAAAACGTGGTGGCCGATGCGCGCCGCCCCGGCATGGCACTGTGGCGCGACAAGCTGTTCGTGATCCTGTCGCGCAACGCGCTGCCGGCCACCGCGTTCTTCCAGATCCCCGGCAACCGGCTGATCGAGCTGGGGGCGCAGGTGGAGATCTGAGGCGCCGGGAATGGGGAATAGGGAATCGGTATAGCGTTGCTGCTGAGGTATCGTCGGCGAGGGTCGAGCCGGTTGCTCTTCCCATTCTCCATTCCCTATTCCCCATTCCCCATTCCCCATTCCCGCAACGCCAATGACCGACCACCGCATCATCACCGCCTCTGCCCAGTTCGACGACGAGGTGCTGGAAGCCACGATCCGGCCGAAGCGGCTCAATGAGTACCTTGGCCAGCAGGCGGTGCGCGAGCAGTTGTCGATCTATATCGAGGCGGCGAAGAAGCGCAGCGGTGCGCTGGACCATGTGCTGATCTTCGGCCCGCCGGGCCTGGGCAAGACCACGCTCAGCCACGTCATCGCCAACGAGCTGGGCGTCAACCTGCGCTCCACCTCCGGCCCGGTGCTGGAGCGCGCCGGCGACCTGGCCGCGCTGCTGACCAACCTGGAACCGAACGACGTGCTGTTCGTCGACGAGATCCACCGCCTGTCGCCCGTGGTCGAGGAGGTGCTGTACCCGGCGATGGAGGATTTCCAGATCGACATCATGATCGGCGAGGGCCCGGCCGCGCGCTCGATCAAGCTGGACCTGCCGCCGTTCACCCTGATCGGCGCCACCACCCGCGCCGGCATGCTCACCGCACCGCTGCGCGACCGCTTCGGCATCGTGCAGAGGCTGGAGTTCTATACCGCCGACGAGCTCACCGCGATCGTGCGCCGCGCCGCGAAGATCCTGGGCATCGCCTGCGCACCGGAAGGGGCGCAGGAAATCGCCCGCCGCTCGCGCGGCACGCCGCGCATCGCCAACCGCCTGCTGCGCCGCGTGCGCGATTACGCCGAAGTGCGCGCCGATGGCGAGATCACCCTGGCCGCGGCGCAGGCCGCGCTGGACATGCTGAAGATCGACCCCGAAGGCTTCGACGAGCTGGACCGCCGCCTGCTGGGCGTGATCATCGAGAATTTCGACGGCGGCCCGGTGGGCGTGGAATCGCTGGCCGCCGCGCTGAGCGAGGACCGCGGCACGCTGGAGGACGTGGTCGAGCCGTACCTGATCCAGCAGGGCTACCTGATCCGCACCGCCCGCGGCCGCATGGCCAGCGCCAAAGGGTGGCGGCATCTGGGCCTGGTGCCGCCGCCGCGCCAGGCGCAGGCGGCGGACTTGTTCGATGCCGGCCCCTAGGCTGCCGTGGGAGCGGCTTCAGCCGCGATGCCGGGCCTTTTCCCGCACGAAGCATCGCGACTGAAGTCGCTTCCACCGTGCGCTGCATCGGGGAGTCGCCGGGATTTGAACATCGCGCAGGCAGGCCGCATGCTGTCGCACTTTGTCGAAACGCGAGCCACCCATGTCCCCGACCGCCCCTTTCGCCTGGCCTGTCCGCGTCTACTGGGAAGACACCGATGCGGGCGGCGTGGTCTACCACGCCAGCTACCTGCGCTTCATGGAACGGGCCCGCAGCGAGTGGCTGCGCGCGCTGGGGGTCGACCAATTCGCGCTGAAGCAGGCCACCGGGCTGGCGTTCATGGTCCGCGGCATGCAGATCGATTTCCTCAAGCCGGCCCTGCTGGATGATGAACTGCAGGCAACGGTCGCCGTCATGGAGCGGCGCGCAGCCAGTATCCTGTTCGACCAGACGATCACGCGCGCGGATGGCATCTGCCTGATTCGCGCCAGCGTGCGCGTGGCCTGCGTGGACATTCATCAGATGCGACCGGCGCCGATTCCCCCGGACGTGGCGCGGTTGTTCTGATGGCGCTCGCCGGCATCTGACGACGATAACCTTGGCTTCCACAACCCAGCCGACTGGCGGAGAACCTTCAAGCAATGAACGGTGGACTGAATATTTTCACGCTGGTCGCGCAATCGAGCCTGCCGGTGCAACTGGTGCTGCTGGTCCTGCTGGTGTTCTCCTTCCTGTCGTGGGTGATCATCATCCGCAAGTATTCGCAGACCAAGACCGCGATGGAGAACGCCGAACGCTTCGAGGAGCGCTTCTGGTCCGGCGGCGACCTGGCGCAGCTGTTTCGCGAGGTGAGCAATCGCGGCGGTGGCGACGGTGGTATCGAGAACATCTTCGAATCGGGCTTTCGCGAATTCGCCCGCCAGCGCCAGCGCAAGACGCATGACACGCGCAGCGTGATCGAGGGCGCCGAGCGCGCGATGCAGGTCACCGGCACCCGCGAGATCGGCCTGCTGGAGCGCAACCTGGAATTCCTGGCCAACGTCGGTTCGATCAGCCCGTACGTGGGTTTGTTCGGCACCGTGTGGGGCATCATGGGCGCGTTCCAGGGCCTGGGCGAGATGAAGGACGTGACCATCGCGGTGGTCGCGCCGCACATTTCCGAGGCGCTGATTGCCACCGCCATGGGCCTGTTCGCGGCCATCCCGGCGCAGTGGGCGTACAACCGCTACGCCAACAAGGTCGAGCGCATCGCTTCGCGCTATGACGTGTTCCAGGAGGAGTTCTCCTCCGTGCTGCAGCGGCAGATCCAGACCGACGACGCGGCCTGAGCGGAGCAGCAGCCATGCGAAATCCGCGGCGCCAGAAGCGCTTCAAGCTGAAGTCCGAAATCAACGTGGTGCCCTACATCGACGTGATGCTGGTGCTGCTGATCATCTTCATGGTCACCACGCCGATGCTCAATTCCAACGTCGACGTGCAGTTGCCGCAGTCCGACGCCAAGTCGATGCAGGACAAGAAGGATCCGATCGTGGTTTCGGTCGGCCAGGACGGCTCGCTGTTTCTCACCATGAGCGGCGCCAAGCAGGAGCCGATCGATGAGGACGGCCTCAAGCTGAAGGTGGGCGCGTTCGTGCGCGAAAACCCCCAGGTCAGCGTGCTGGTGGCCGGCGACACGCGCGGCAACTATGGTGGCGTGTTCAAGGTGCTTACCGACCTGCAGCAGGCCGGCGTGGCCAAAGTGGGCCTGATGGGGCAGCCCGCCGGTACGGAAGGCCAGGGCAAGAGCAGCTCCGATGGACGAAAGTAAGGCGACGCCGAAGGCGGTCGTACTTTCCGCCATCCTGCACATCGGCATCGTGGGGTTTCTGTTCCTCGCGGTGTTGCCGTGCGCGAGTTACGAGAATTTCTTCAACGCCCTGGGCCTGCCGGCCTGGATGAACCCGATCACCTGCTCCAAGCCGCTGCAACTGCAGGGCCCGGTCATCGAAGCCACCCTGATCGGCCCCACCGGCAGTCCGCCACCCAAGTCGGTCAAGACCAAGCCGGTCCCCAATACGGTGCCGCCACCGCCCGCCACGCCGCCGCCGAAACCGCAGGTGGAAGCGCCGCAGGTGAAAACCCTGCCGCCGCCGCCCGAGCATCCGGACGTGAAGGACCAGGAGCGGATCGTCGCCGATGCGCTGCTGAAAGCGGAGGACGCCAAGAAGCTGCAGGAAGAAAAGCAGCGCCAACGACAGGCCGAGCTGGACGCCAAGATGGCCAAGCAGAAGGAAGAGAAGCAGAAACAGATCGACGAGATGTTCGCCAAGATGGACGCCGCCGCCAACCGCACCAAGCAGTTGGACAACAAGGCGAAGCAGGCGCGCCAGCAATTGGAGGACCTGAAAAACGCCAGGGACGATGGCCAATCCGATCTGCCGGCAGCGGCCCAACGGCAAACGGGCAACAACGCCGACCACAGCGATCTCAGCGATGCGTACGCAGCGGCCATTCAGAATGCGGTCACACCCAATTGGTTAAGGCCGGATAACATGCCCGCTGTTCCATGCCAGGTTCATATCGTGCAGTTGCCAGGGGGAGACGTGATGAGCGCCACGGTCGATCCGAGCTGCCCGTATGACGAGGCTGGCCGTCGTTCGGTCGAAAATGCGGTGCTGCGAACCAAGACTCTGCCGTACACGGGTTTTGAGAGCGTGTTCCGTCGCAACCTAACTTTCACCTTCAGGCCGCAATGATCAAGCCCATGCGCAAATTGAACTCAGCTCTCGCCCTCGTCCTGCTGGCCATCGCGGCATTGCTGGCCGGCCCGGCGGCGGCACAGTCGCTCAACGTCGATATCGTCGGTGGCGTCAAGACGGCCACGCCGATCGTGGTGGTGCCGTTTGCCCAGGCTGGCGGCGCGCCGCTGCCCACCGACGTGGCCGACGTGATCCGCAATGACTTCAACCGCTCGGGCAAATTCCGCTCGCTGGCCAAGAGCGACATCGTGGAATTCCCCTCGCGCGGGGCGGACATCAAGTTCCCGACCTGGCGGTTGATGAAGCAGGACTACATCACCGTTGGCCGCATCAGCGACGCGGGCAACGGCACGGTGCGGATCGAATACGAACTATGGGACGTCAACAAGCAGCAGAGCCTGCTGGCGCAGGCGTTCACGGCGCCCACCGGTGACCTGCGCGGTGTGGCCCACCAGATCGCCGACCAGATCTACCAGAAGATCACCGGCGTGCGTGGCGCGTTCTGGACCCGCATTGCCTACATCACCGCCGTGGGCCTGGGCAACAACACCACCTATTCGCTGATCGTGGCCGATTCCGATGGCTACAACCCGCAGGTCGTGGCGCGTTCCAAGGAATCACTGCTGTCGCCGTCGTGGTCGCCGGATGGCAAGAAGATCGCCTACGTTTCATTTGAAAGCGGCAATTCCTCGATCTATGTGCAGGACATCACCACCGGTTCGCGCCAGCTGATCTCGGCGCATCCGCGTGGCATCAACGGCGCACCGGCGTGGTCGCCCGACGGCAGCAAGCTGGCGGTGGCCTTGTCCTACGTGGGCAACCTGGAGCTGTTCTCGCTGGACGTGGCCAGCCGGCATGAAACCCGCCTGACCAACAACCTCGCGATCGACACCGAGCCGGTCTGGGCGCCGGATGGCCAGAGCATCTATTTCACCTCGGATCGCTCCGGTCGCCCGCAGATTTACCAAGTCTCCGCGAGCGGCGGCAGCGCCGAGCGGGTGACCTTCCAAGGGCAGAACAACGCCGACCCGGCAGTCAGTTATGACGGCAAACAGATCGCCATGGTGCAAGGCAACGGGAACGTGTATCGTATTGCTGTCATGGATCGCAGCCTGGGTGGTCAAGTGCGCTTCCTTTCTCCCGGTTCGCTGGATTTCTCGCCGAGTTGGGCACCAAACGCAAGCATGCTGCTGTACGGCGCCACCGAGGGGCCGCGCAGCGTGTTGTATGCCGTTTCTGCCGATGGCATGGTTCGCCAGCGCCTGGCCTTGGCCGATGGCGACGTGAGCGACCCGGCCTGGGGGCCCTATCGGCAACAATGATTCAACAATGATTATTGAGCCGGCGCGCGCGAGCGTGCCGGCATGATGTCCATGGAAGGGCCCGCAGACGCGCCGAGAGGCACCGTCTCGGTTTTCGACAGTGGCGCTCATGATGCTATCGCCAGCGAATCGACGAAGAAGCATCACGCGGTGTCGATCTATCGAGTGTAAAAATAACAGCCGGAATCACCGGCGATCGCTGTCCTGTAACCGTAGTCATAATCGTCGTCGTATGTTTGGAACCTAACCCGTTTGAAGGAACGTCACCATGAATAAGACCGTTCGCGTCGCTTTGGTCGCCCTGCTCTGTGTCGGCGCGGCCGCTTGCAGCAAGAAGCAGGAAGTCAAACCGCAGGCCCCCGCACCGGAGCCCGTTGCCCAGACTCAGGCCCCTGAGTCCGATGGCAAGTACACCCCCGCCGACCTCGATACCGATGCCTGCCTGCGTCAGCGCGTCGTGTATTTCGATTTCGACAAGACCGAGATCAAGCCGGAGTTCCAGCAGATCATGGCGTGCCACGCCAAGTACCTGCAGGATCGTCCGAGCGCGCATATCCGCCTCGAAGGCAACACCGATGAGCGCGGCACCCGCGAATACAACCTCGGCCTTGGCGAGCGTCGTGCCAATGCGGTCTCCAGTGCGCTGCAGGCCAACGGTGGCTCGGCCAGCCAGCTTGAAGTCATCAGCTACGGCAAAGAGAAGCCCGTTTGCCGCGAGCACAATGAAGATTGCTGGAGCAAGAACCGTCGCGCCGAGATCGTCTACACGGCGCAGTAAGCATGAAGCAACTGGCTAATCGTTTCACAGCCAGGTTCGGCATGGCGGGTGCAATTGCATCCGCCATGCTGTTTGCGTTTCCCGCTTTTTCGCAGGATTCGCGCCTGAGCCTCGCCGACCGTGTTTCACGCCTTGAGCAGCAGGCGCAGAAGGACCAGGGCGGTGTTGGCATGGTCAACCAGATGCAGCAACTGCAGGAGCAGGTGCGCCAGCAACAGGGCCGCATCGAGGAACTCCAGCATCAGTTGCAACAGCTGGAAGACAAGAACAAGGCCCAGTACGTCGACCTGGATTCACGTATCGGGCGACTGGAGGGCGGCAACGCAGGTGGCGCCGCTGGCGCTGCACCGACGGCTTCCGCAGCCGCAGCCGCAGCCGCACCGGCAACTTCATCTTCCGCAGCGGCGGGCAACCCGACCCAGGCCCAGGGCGGCAATGCCGATCCGGCTTCGGTCCAGGCGGCCTACGACGTTGCATTCAAGGCTTTGCGGGGTGGCGATTACGCCGCCGCTTCGCGTGATTTCCGCTCGTTCGTGCAGCAGTACCCGAGCGAGTCACTCACCCCCAACGCCTACTATTGGCTGGGTGAGTCGTACTACGTCACCATGAATTACCCGGTGGCGCTGGAAGCTTTCCAGCAGTTGCTGAAGCAGTTTCCGCAGAGCGAGAAGGCGCCCGATGCGCTGCTCAAGGTTGGCTACAGCCAGTACGAGCTCAAGCAGGTCGATGCGGCCAAGGCCACATTGACCGAGGTCGGTGCGAAGTATCCCGGCACCAATGCGGCAAACCTCGCCAAAGAGCGGCTGCAGCGCATCCAGTCGGTCAACTGAGGTTCTTGTGGTGACAGGCACAGACGCGCGCGTGGAAGCCGCCACGCCAGAGCCGGCTGGCGCCGAGCGATTGCGCATCACGGAAATCTTCCACTCGCTGCAGGGCGAGGCCGACGCCATTGGCTGGCGCACCGTCTTCGTGCGTCTTACCGGCTGCCCGCTGCGCTGCGTGTGGTGCGATACCGAGTATTCGTTCCACGGCGGGCAATGGCACGATATCGACGCGATCCTCGCCGAGGTGGCGAGGCACGATGTCGGCCACGTCTGCGTCACGGGTGGTGAACCGCTGGCCCAGAAGCGCTGCCTGATCCTGCTGCAGAAGCTGTGCGACGCGGGTTACGAGGTATCGCTGGAGACTTCCGGTGCGCTCGATGTCTCGGCGGTCGATCCGCGCGTGCGCAAGGTCATGGACCTGAAGGCTCCCGGTTCGGGCGAGAGTGCGCGCAACCTGTGGTCGAACCTGGCGTTTCTGCATCAGCGCGACCAGGTCAAGATCGTCATTGCCAGCCGCGCCGACTACGACTGGGCGTGCGCCGTGCTGGCCGAGCATGCGCTGGCGGCCCGTTGCATGGTGCTTTTTTCTCCCGTTCACGGCGCGATATCGCCGCGCCAGCTGGCCGACTGGATCATCGAGGACAGGTTGCCCGTGCGCTTCCAGTTGCAGCTGCACAAACTGCTCTGGAACGACGCCGCCGGCCACTAGCCGGGAGGTGGGACGAACAGCAACCGGAAGTGCTTCCCTTCGTCCTCGACTACCCGTTTCACGCGCTTGGGCCTGTGCTGCCGCAGGTGCTTTCCGGCCGGTGACCGGCCGTACGGAAGGATGCAACAACCATGACCGACAAACTCTCCCGCAAGGCCGTCGTGCTCGTCTCCGGCGGCATGGATTCGGCGGTGACCATCGCCATCGCCCGCGAGCAGGGCTATCAGGTGCACGCGCTGAGCGTGGCCTACGGCCAGCGTCACAACTCCGAGCTGGCTGCCTCCGAACGCGTGGCGCAGATGCTTGGCGCGTTCGAGCACAAGACGGTGGCGGTCGATCTTCGTCGCATCGGCGGTTCGGCGCTCACTGCCGATATCGACGTGCCGCTGGATGCCGCCGGTGGTGACGATATCCCGGTGACCTACGTGCCGGCGCGCAACACCATCATGCTGTCCATCGCGCTGGGTTGGGCCGAGGTGCTGGGCGCGCGCGACATCTGGTGCGGGGTGAATGCGGTCGATTACTCGGGTTATCCGGATTGCCGGCCCGCGTTCATCGAGGCGTTCGAATCGCTCGCCAACGTCGCCACCAAAGCCGGCGTGGAAGGCGCCGGGCTGCGCATCCACGCACCGTTGATGAAGATGAGCAAGGCCGACATCGCACGCGAAGGCAAGCGTCTGGGCGTCGATTTTTCCGCCACCGTCAGCTGCTACCAGGCCGATGGCGAAGGCCGCGCCTGTGGCCATTGCGATGCCTGCCGGTTGCGGGCGCAGGGCTTCCGCGAAGCGGGTTTGCCCGACCCCACGCACTACGTCTGAACCGAGCTTGCTTGTGCCCCTCGCGCCCAGCCCGTAAAATTGTCGGCTTGAGTTTTGCCACGGTTTCGTACGACGGGTCGTTAGCTCAGTTGGTAGAGCAGTAGACTTTTAATCTATTGGTCCCGGGTTCGAATCCCGGACGACCCACCAATACCACCCGCCGGCGCAAGCCGAGCGGGTTTTTTTTGCGGCCTGTTTGTCACTTCCTGCATCGGCGCCGTGGCGCTCGGTGTTGGGGCTTACGGCTTGTTCGCGCGCAGTTGCTGCAACAATTGACGGTGATCGCTGGCTATCTTTTCCAGGCGCGCCTGCAAGGCTGCCGGGCTCACCCATTGGGCGTTGAGTGCGCGGCGGCGATCCAGCTGGTAGTCGATGTCGGCAAAGGGTGCCAGCGCGCTGTTGCCGGCTGGCGCGAAGCCGCTGATGTCGTGGATCCGCTTGAGCTTCTCCAGTTCGGCGGCGACATGGGGGCCTGTGCGGGCATAGCTGGTCACAAAGGTGACGATGGCCCGGCGCACGGCCGGGTCGAGATCGCGGCGAACCACGATCACCGCGTGTGGAATCAGGGTGGACGTCCACAGGACGCGCAGCCGGGAAAACTGGTCGGGGAAGTGCTGGGCGAAGCGCTGCATGTCGGCGGTATTGTTGGTCGCCACATCGACTTCGCCATTGGCAACGGCCAGCGCGTTGTTCTGGTGGTTGTCGATCGCGACGGTGGCGAAAAACGTGTCCGAGTCCAGGTTGCGGCTGGCGAAGATCTGGGTCTCGGGAACCAGATAGCCCGATACCGACAGCGCCTCGCCACGGGCGTAGCGCCAGTGGCCGGGTTTGCGCAGCAAGTCGGCCACGCTGTGCAGCGGGGAGTCGCGGCGGACCAGCAGAACGGCGTTGTAGCCGTGCGAACCGTCACCGCGGGTCAACTGGGCGATCACCTGCATGCGGTCCTGCGTGACGGCCTGCAGCGCGAGGCGGCCGGAGACGAACGCAATATCCACCCGCTCCTCGTTCAACGCCTGCGCCAGGCCTTCGTAGGTGCTCACGGAAATGCTGCGGACGGGTTGCCGCAGGGCATGTTCCATGTCGTCCAGCATCGGGCGCCAGGCGGTCAGCGATTCGGCCGGGCCGCCAATGGGCAGGATGCCGAACGTGAGTGGTGCCGGGGTGGGCACGGGTGGTCCGCGCAGAGCCGCCGTCGCCGGCACGGCGCCGGTCAGCGCGAGCAGGAGCAGCGCCTTCGCAAGCAACCCCCAGCGGCGGGCCGGTACCCGGCGGTGCGTCGCCAGGATGGATGTCGTGTGGTGTATGTCCTGCACCTTTCGTCCCCTGCCATCCTTGTCCCCCTGCGGTCGAGTCTGCGGGCTGGCGGGGAGGAAATACAAGCGGCGTGGTGTTATGACGAGCGCTTCGATGGGATTATCCCGCGGCGCGTCCCCCTCTCCCTACCCTCTCCCCGCGGGGGAGAGGGGATTACGGCTTCTTCCGGTTTTGCGGTTTTGCGGTTTTGCGGTTTGGTGGGTTGCCTTGTCAGGCCTCCGATAAACGGAGAAGTCCGAGGACACTTTGACCTCCTCTCCCCTTGGGGAGAGAGGGGAGGGGTCGGTGCTTGCGGGAAAGCCGTGGGCGGCTCCGTCAAACCTCGCCGATGCGGCGTGAAGCGACCACGGCCTCCACCCGGTTGCGTACGTTGAGTGCGCGGAAGATCGCCGCCAGATGGATCTTCACGGTGCCTTCGCTGATGCCAAGGTCACTGGCGATAACCTTGTTCGGCTTGCCCGTGGACAGCAGCCGCAACACGTCGAGCTGACGTTCGGTCAGCAGTTGGTGCAGGCGATCCTCCAGTCGCGCGGCGGCACCGTCCCCCGTGGTGGATGGCGGCGAAGGCGCCAGCGGTTCGTCGGCCTGCAACATCATCGGCGGGATGTAGACGCCGCCGGAAAGCACCAGCCGCACCGCCGACAGCATGACGTCGGCGGAGTAGGCCTTGGGGATGAAACCCTGCACGCCCATCGCCAGCAGCTCGCGGATCAGCGCCGGGCTCTCGGCGCCGGACAACACGATCACCGGCACACCGGGCCACGCGGCGATTACTTCGGCCAGATGCTCGCGTCCATGCACGCCGGGCATGGTCAGGTCGATCAGTGCCAGTGCGGGGGGCGATTCCTGGTGCAGTGCCAGGCGCAATTCGGCGACATCCAGCGCGATCGTGAACTCGGTGCCGGGGCCGAGTTCGGCAAGCTTGAGCTTGGCTCCCTCGACAATCAGCTGGTGGTCGTCCGCGATCAATATGCGCATGTCATGTGTTCCGGGAGGTGGAGGCGATTGCCGCGGGCAATCAGGGTCGAGGGTGGTTGTCATCGCTTGGAGTGGCGTGGAGGCGGCTTTCATGTCACTTCCTGTATGGACGCCCAGACGGCCATCAGGCTTTCGCGCAATTGCGCGGGCGATACCGGCTTGTAGAGCAGGGGGATGTTGGCCGTCAAGATCGGTTGCAGTCGGTCGCGGCGTGTTTCACCGGTGATCAGCAGGCGGGCGAACGGTCGCGTTCCTTCGCGCTTGTAGTACGCATCCAGCAAGGCGAGCACCTCGAGGCCGCTCTCGCCATGGCGCAGGTGCAGGTCGGAAATCACGAGGTCCGGTGCGGTTCGCCAGGGTTCCACGGCATCCAGTGCCTGGGCGCCGTCTTCGGCGGTGGCCACGTCGCAACCCCAGCTGCGCAACAGGTAGCGGATGCCCGACAGGATCGCCGGCTCGTCATCCACCACCAGCACGCGCATGCCCGAAACATCCAGCGGCATGGCGGCCGACGGGTCGGCGTGCGCTTGCGGTGCGACTTCCGGCAACACGAAACTGAAAACGCTGCCGCGGTGGGGGCGCGAGTGCAACTGCACGTCGCTGCCGATCAGTTCCGCCAGTCGCTGGACGGTGGAGAGGCCCAGCCCCAGGCCGCGCCGCGGGCCGTCGCTGGGCGCCGCGTCGCAATGATTCTCAACGCGGTAGAACTCGTCGAACACGCGCGCCTGGTGCTCCGCCGCGATGCCGATGCCGGTGTCCCACACATCCACCCGAACCTGGTTGCCGGGCCGTCGGCGCGCGGCCACCAGCACGCCGCCCTCGGGGGTGTAGCGCAGCGCGTTGCTGACCAGGTTGTTGAGGATGCGGCCCAGCATGGTGCGGTCGCTGCGCACCCACACATCCGTGGTGCGCATCACCAGCCGCAGGTCGTGCTGTTCGGCGATCATGCGGAAATTGCGGCTGACTTCATCGAAGACCTGATCCAGCGGGAATTCGCTGATCTCCACTTCCATCGTGCCGGTTTCCAGCCGCGACAGATCGAGCAGCTCGCTGAACAGGTGGTCGAGCGCCTGCACGCATTCCTGGATATGCGCGATGCGGTCCAGCCGGACGACGTCGTCCTCGTCCACGGCCAGCGCGGATGAAAACAGGGTGAGCGCGTACAGCGGCTGGCGCAGATCGTGCGAGGCGGCGGCCAGGAAGCGCGCCTTGGCGATACTGGCCGCCTCCAGCGCGGCGTTCTTGTCCGCCAGCGCGCGGGTGGCCTGGTCGATCTCGCGCTCCATGTCGCGATGCATGTCGAACAACGTGGCCGACGCGGCGTTGAAACCGCGTTGCAACTGGCCGATCTCGGTGCGGTCGGTGATCTCCACCGCCACCGGCGCATCGCCGCGGCCCAGTTGCTGCACGGCGGCCACCAGCCGGCGCAGCGGCGCGCTCAGCCAGCGCGCGACCTGCCAACCGATGATGCCGGCCACCAGCAGGCTGATCGCCAGCGTGATCAGCGCGTTGTGCAGGCTCGATCGCTGGGCGGCGATCGCGTCCGCCAGGCTGACCCGTACCAATACGGAGCCGAGCGACGGGCCGAGCGGGCGGTGCGGATCGATCACTTCGCGAATGACGGTGAGGCCGCCGGTGGTGCCGCCGGCCCGCGTATCGTGGTGGCCGGCCAGGATTTCGCCGTCGACCGAGCGGATCTGTACCAGCGACACATGCGGCAGGTCACCCGTCGCCTGCGCAATGCGCGCCAGCTCCCGGCGGTGCGACTGGCGCAGCGGTTCAGCGGAAACGGCGGCTGCCTGGATCGCGATGGCGTTGGCAGTGTCCTGAGCCATCACGCGCACCGTGACGAGCTGGTGGCGCGTCAGCGTGGTGACCAGCAGCCCGGCGGTGACCAGGGTGGGCACCAGCGCGACGAAGCCCAGTCGCTGCATCAGCGACGTGCGTCGCCACAGGCGCATCGCGAAGTTGCTGCTCCCCATGCCTGTCACCGCCCGATTGTCGCTTCAGGTCCGCCAGCGCCGCGTCGATGCCCGCCGATCCACGCCGTCGTGGCGCGCCGCAACGGGCGTTGCTCGGCCAGCCTAGCGCGAAAGACGGTCGCTGACTGTACGGCTTCCGGCGATGGCCTCGGCCATCCGTTCTAGCGCGAATGATCGGTTCGGCATTGCGCGCCGACGATCAATGCGAACGTCGGTACCGACGCGTGAGCCGCCCCAGCAGCAACGGCAGCAAGGCCAGCAGCGCGATGGCGCCCAGCGGCAGCAGCACTTCGCGATGCATGAAGAGGCCAAGACCCAGGGAGTCGCTCTGACTCAGCGCATCGCCCAAACCCGCGCCGATGGAGGTTTCGAAGATCAGCGTGACGGTGCCACCGAGCCAGCTGGCACCCAGGAACAGCCACAGCGGGCAGCGCAGCCAGGCCAGCGCCACGGTGACCGCGCCGAACGGCACCACCGGCACGAAACGCAGGAACAAGGTGTAGCTGGCCGGATGCTGTTCAAAGCCGTGGCGCAGCCGCGCCACCACGGCGGGTGGCTGGCGGGTGCCGCCGCCGAAGGCGTAACGGCTGGCCAAGTACAGGATCAGCGAGCCGAGGGTCAGCCCGACGGAGGAACACAGCGTGGCGTCGACCACGCCAAACGCGAAGCCGCCGGCCAGGATCACCACGATCGTGCCGGGGATGCCGGTGGCCATGGTGAGCGTCAGCAGGCCGATGTAGGCGAACCGGCTCAGCCAGGGATGCGCGCTGATCTGCGCATGCAGCTCAGCCTGGTTGGCCACCAACTGGTGCGGGCTGAGCTGCTTCAGCGAGCCGGACGCGAACAGCACGATGCCGGCCAGCAGCAGCAGGATCAGCGGCAGCGCGGCACGCCAACGGCTCAATAGGATGGGCCGCTTTGGCCGTAGGCGGCCAGGATGTCGCGTGATGCGTCGCGCAGGATGTCGCGCCGCACCGCGATGCCGCGGCGCTCCAGTTCGCCGGCCCAGTCGGCCGGCAGCGGGCCTTCGTCGAATTCGGTGAGGCTTTCGACGTCCTCGGTGCGGGCGCCGATCAGCAGCGTGTTGATGCCGGCCCACACAATGGCGCCGTAGCACTGGCAGCACGGTTGCGCGCTGGTGGCCAGCACGTAATGGCCGCCGTCCTCGTTGATGCGATGCCGCCCCAGCCGCTGCTGGGCGATCATCAACGCCATGTTTTCCGCATGCGCCAGCGAGCAGTGCTGCGGCACCACGCGGTTCACGCCCACGGCCACCAGCCGTCCGCTGTGGTTGTTGAACACCGCCGCGCCGAACGGCCCGCCACCGCCGCGATCCACGTTCTCGCGCGCCAGCGTCACCGCCACGCCCATGCGTTCTTCGTCGGTCGCATAGCGCCGGTTGACGTCGGCAACGTCACCGATCCAGGGCGGCAGGGTCAGATGGATCTGCAGCGGCAGCATGCGATCGCTCCGTCAGTTTCCGGCCTGCCTGGCCCAGGTGTCGCGCAGGGTGACGGTGCGGTTGAATACCGGCGCATCGGCGCGATGGTCGACGCGGTCGGCCACGAAATAACCCAGCCGCTCGAACTGGAAGCGCTGCTCCGGCGCCACGTCCGCCGCCGCCGGCTCCAGCCAGCCGCGTAGCACGCGCTTGGCCTCGGGGTTGACGTGGTCGAGCCAGCTCTTGCCGTCGTCCTCGCTGTCTGGCGCGGCCACGCTGAACAGCCGGTCGTAGACGCGCACCTCGGCGGCCACTGCGTGTTTCGCGCTGACCCAGTGGATGGTGCCCTTCACCTTGCGGTCGGCGCCGGGCAGGCCGGAACGGGTTTCCGGATCCAGCGTGCCGTGCAGCTCGACCACGTTGCCGTCGGCATCCTTGATGACCTGCTCGCACTTCACGATACCCACACCGCGCAGGCGCACTTCGCCCTCGGGCTTCAGCCGGTGGAAACCCTTCGGCGGCACTTCGGCAAAGTCCTCGCGCTCGATCCACAGCTCGCGCGAGAACGGCACCTGGCGCGTGCCGAAGCTTTCGTTCTTGGGATGATTGGCGAAGCTCAGCGTTTCCTCATGGCCTTCCGGCAGGTTGGTCAGCACCAGCTTCAGCGGCTCCAGCACGGCCATGCGGCGCGCGGCGGTGGCGTCCAGATCCTCGCGGATGCAGCCTTCCAGCACGGCGTAGTCGATCACGCTGTTCTGCTTGGAGACGCCCACGCGGTCGATCAGCAGGCGCAAGCCGGCTGGGGTGAAGCCGCGCCGGCGCAGGCCGCGCAGCGTGTTCATGCGCGGGTCGTCCCAGCCGTCCACGTAATGGTCGGCCACCAGCTGCGCCAGCTTGCGCTTGCTGGTGATGCAGTAGCTGAGGTTGAGCCGGGAGAACTCGATCTGTCGCGGCTTGGCCGGCTGGGTGGGCAGGCCCGCGTCGAGCAGCGGTTGCCACAGCTCGGGATGGTTGGGCAGGTCGACCTTGTCCACGAACCAGTCGTACAGCGGCCGGTGATCCTCGAATTCCAGCGTGCACAGCGAGTGGGTGATGCCTTCCAGCGCGTCGGACAGGCAGTGCGCATAGTCGTACATCGGGTAGATCGGCCAGGCGTCGCCGGTGTTCTGGTGGGTGACCTTGCGGATGCGGTAGATCGCCGGGTCGCGCATGTTGATGTTGCCGGCGGCCATGTCGATCTTGGCGCGCAAGGTCTTGCTGCCATCGGCGAACTCGCCTGCGCGCATGCGGCGGAACAGGTCCAGGTTTTCCTCGACGCTGCGCTCGCGGTGCGGCGAGTTGCGGCCGGCGGCGGTGAGGGTGCCGCGGTACTCGCGCATCTCCTCGGCGTTGAGGTCGTCCACGTAGGCCACGCCGTCCTCGATCAGCTTGCAGGCGGCGCGATAGAACACCTCGAAATAATCCGAGGCGTGGCGCAGCTCATGCCATTCGAAGCCCAACCAACGCACGTCGTCCTTGATGCCCTCGACAAACTCCGGGTCTTCCTTGCCCGGATTGGTGTCGTCCAGGCGCAGGTTGCACCAGCCGTTGAATTCCCTGGCGATACCGAAGCTGAGGCAGATCGCCTTGGCGTGGCCGATGTGCAGGTAGCCGTTCGGTTCGGGTGGGAAACGGGTGTGGATGGCGACGTGCTTGCCCGAGGCCAGGTCGTCGCGCACGATCTGCCGGATGAAATCCTGGTGCTGCACGGCGGGCGTCGGGTTGGCGGGGTTCTCGGTCGACATCGGGCAAGCTCGCGTGCGTAGGCGGAAACATGCAAGTTTACCCTGTCGCCCGTGACGCACCCAGCGTGCTTGCCCGCGGCGCGCGCGAGGGTTAGCGTGGGGTCATGCAAACCGTCTACCGAGCCGAGAACCTCATCGACGCCCACCTGGTGAAGGATGCGCTGGAGGCTCAGGGCATCCCCGCGTTCATCGCTGGCGAATACCTCACCGGCGGCGTGGGCCAGTTGCCGGCGATGGATTTCATGGCGGTGATGGTGCCCGAATCGAGCCTGCCCGAAGCCAGCGCCATCGTGCGCGAGGTCGAGGCCTGCCTCAGCGACGCCCGTCTTGCCATCGATGAGGACCGCGGGCTGGACGATCCGCTGGGCGCCTGCGCGGTATGACGGCTGCGCCCGCATCCATGCCGGAACTGGCCGCGCTGATCCGCGACGTGGCGGATTTCCCGCAGCCCGGCGTCACCTTCCGCGATGTCACCCCGCTGCTTGCCGATGCGCGCGGCTTTGCCCGTTGCATCGATGCGCTGGCCGAGCCCTGGCTGGAGCTGGACGTGCAGGCGGTGTGCGGCATCGAGGCGCGCGGTTTCATTTTCGGCGCGGCGCTGGCGCAGAAACTGGGCGCCGGTTTCGTACCGCTGCGCAAGCCCGGCAAGCTGCCGCCGCCGGTGCTGTCGATCGACTATCAACTCGAATACGGTCGCGATCAGCTGGAAGTGCGCAGCGATGCGTTGCGCCCGGGCGAGCGCGTACTGCTGGTGGACGACGTGCTGGCCACCGGCGGCACGCTGGCGGCGGCATGGGCGCTGGTGCAGCGTTTCGACGCGGTGCCGGTGGGCGCCTGCGTGGTAGTGGAGCTGACTGCATTGCAGGGGCGTCTGCGCTGGCAGGCGCGCGAGCCGCTGCACAGCCTGCTGCGTTATTGAGGCGTCGCGTCGCTCAGAGTCTGTGAAGAAAACCACTTCCTGTGGTTTTCTTCTATCGCACGTCCGGTACACGCCCGGACGTACTCACGCGAATCAGCCACTTGCGTGACTGATCCGCGGCCGGCCAACCCTGGCCGGCCTGAGAGGTTGAAAAATCACAACCTCTCAGTCGACCACCTGCACGCTTTCCACGTAAACCAGTTCGCAGGCGCCGGCGCCGGTATCGCCGCGCGTCATCGAGGTCTTCCAGCGCCAGCCGTTGGGGCCGCTGGCGTCCACCAGAAAGCCTTCGATATGCACCAGCTGGCCCTTGCGCACGCGCTTCAACGCGCCGCGCACGCCGGCGTCGGCGGGGATCATGTGCACGTTGGCGGTGGATAGCTCGATCTCGTTGCGGGGAATCGGCCAGGTCTTCGTGCGCCAGTAGAAGAAGCGACCGGACTGGCTGATGTCGAAGCTCGCCAGCACCGCGCTGTCGGACATGCGGCCCCAACCCAGCGCCAGATCCGTCGGCGCCAGCTTGGCGCCCGCGTCCCACGTGTAATCCTCACGCGACAGCACGCGGGCGGTGAGGTCGATGTACGCCCGCGTGGCCAGGGTCATGCCGTCGCGTTGCAGGCTGGCGCCGTCGGTCAGGTTCACCTGGTGCGGCGCATCGGGCGCCAGCACGCCCGGCGGCTGGATCACGTCGCGGTGCCGCCAATGGTGCAGCCCGCCCCAGCCGATCAACAACACCGCCACCACCGGCAGCAGACGCATGGGTCAGTCCGCCTGCACGCGCGGTTGCGCGCCCACGTCGGGCTTGAACAGCTCGGGTGGCAGATTCTGGAACACGCCGGCCAACCGCTGCAGGAAACCCGCCATCGACGAGCTCTTGCGCCACACCATCGCGATGCGCCGGCTGGGCGGATGGCCAGCGAATTCGATCAGGTGCACGTTGTCGGTGCGCGCCATCGGCGGCTTGGTGGCCAGCGTGGGCAGCAACGTGATGCCGACATTGGCCGCCACCATCTGCCGCAGGGTTTCCAGGCTGGTGGCGCGGAAACCGGTTTTCTCGCCCGCGCCGGCCAGCTGGCACACCTCCAGCGCCTGGTCGCGCAGGCAGTGGCCGTCTTCGAGCAGCAGCAGTTTCTCGTTGGCCAGGTCGTGCAGCTTCAGCCGGTTCTTGTGGCCGGCCAGCGGGTGATGGTCCGGCACCGCCAGCACGAACGGTTCCTCGAACAGGAACTCGCTGTGCAGGCTGTCCTCGTGCAGCGGCAGCGCCAGGATGCCCGCGTCCAGCGCACCCTCGCGCAGCATGTGGATCACGTGCTCCGTCTTCTCCTCGGTCAGCAGCAACTCCAGCCGCGGGAAGCGCTCGCGCAGCAGCGGGATCACGTGCGGCAGCAGGTACGGGCCCAGGGTGGGGAAAATCCCCAGCCGCAGCGTGCCCGCTTCCGGGTCGCGGGTGCGCTGTGCGATCGCCTTGATCTCCTCCACCTCGGCCAGTACGGCGCGGGCGCGGCGGGCGATCTCGCGGCCGGTTTCGGTCAGCAGGATCTTGCGTGGCGTGCGTTCCACCAGGGCTACGCCCAGCTCCTCTTCCAGCTTCTTGATCTGGGTGGACAGGGTGGGCTGGCTGACGAAGCTGGCTTCCGCGGCGCGGCCGAAATGCCGGTGTTCGGCCAGGGCCAGCAGGTAGTGCAGATCACGCAGGTTCATCGGCGGCCTTCAGGCATCGTCATAGTTGATGCCTATGATTGTGGCGCCATCCATCGGCTCGAACAATGCGTTTTGCGTGCGACGCGCCGGCGATGTTGCCCGTTTCGCGCAGGAAGCAACGTGCCCTATGGCACTGGGCCGGACCCGCGGCCCGCCCTAGCGTGGGCTTTTTGCCCAGGAAGTTCCGATGTCCCGTCTCGTTCGTCCCATGGTGTTGGCCGCGCTGGCGGCCTGTTGCGGTGCCGCGCTGGCCGCTCCTGCCGACAAGGCACCGCAAGGCCAACTGCCCGACTGGGCGGTGCCGCAGTCGTACAACCTCGCGTTCAAGGTGGACCCGACGCAGAAGGATTTCTCCGGCACCACCACGATCAAGGTCAAGCTGACCCGCGCCTCCGACCACGTTTGGCTGGACGGCAGCGAGCTGAACGTGTCCAAGGTGACCGTCACCGACGCCAGCGGCAAGTCGCAGCCGGGCAAGTACGTCAGCGTGGAGCCCAAGGCCGGCGTGGTGCGCGTGGACTTCGGCCGCACCCTGCAGCCGCAGGAAATCACCCTGGCGTTCGAGTACACCGCGCCGCTCAACGCGCAGTTGCAGGGCCTGTACAAGGTTGCCGCCAAGGGCAAGCCGTACACCGTCACCCAGATGGAGCCGATCAGCGCGCGCTTCGCCTTCCCCGGCTTCGACCAGCCCGGCTTCAAGACGCCGTTCGACATCAGCCTCACCGTGCCCGATTCGCAGACCGCCGTGGCCAACACCAAGCAGGTGAAGGAAACGCCGGCCGGCGATGGCTGGAAGACCGTCACCTTCGCGCAGACCGTGCCGCTGCCCACCTACCTCGTGGCCTTCGCCGTGGGCCCGTGGGACATCGCCGCCGGCCCGGATATCGCGCCCGGCCCCTACCGCGCCAAGCCGCTGCAACTGCGCGGCATCGCCGCCAGCGGCGAGGCGCACCGCATGCAGCACGTGTTGAGCGAAACCCCCAGCATCATCCACGCGCTGGAGAACTACTACGGCTTCGGCTACCCGTTCGACAAGCTCGATCTGCTGGCCGCGCCGGACTTCTCCGCCGGCGCCATGGAAAACCCCGGCCTGGTCACCTTCCGCGACTGGCTGCTGTTGCTGGACAAGGACTCCCCCGCAAGAAACGTGCGCGCCTCGTTCAACGTGAATGCGCATGAGTTGGCGCACATGTGGAGCGGCGACACCGTCACGCTGAACTGGTGGAACGACATCTGGCTCAACGAGGCGTTCGCCACCTGGATGCAGCAGAAAGTCACCATGCAGGTGCACCCCGAATACCGCGCCGATCTCGATCGCGTGGATGGCGCGCAGATGGCGATGGCCAACGACAGCCTGGTCAGCGCGCGCAAGATCCGCCAGCCGATCACCGGCAATGGCGACATCGAGACCGCGTTCGACGGCATCACCTACGAGAAGGGCGCCAGCGTCATCGGCATGTTCGAAAACTACGTGGGCGAGAAGACGTTCCAGAAAGGCATGCGCGCCTACGTGCAGAAGCACAAGTTCGGCAACGCCGTGGCCGATGACCTGGTCTCGGCCATCGCCACCGCGGCAGGCAAGGGCGACGCGTTCAAGCACGCGTTCAACAGCTTCCTCAACCAGACCGGCGTGCCGTACATCGCCACCAAACTGGAGCAGCAGAACGGCAAGACCGTGCTGCACCTCAGCCAGAGCCGCTACCTGCCGGTGGGCAGCACGGGCGACGCGCAGCGCATCTGGGGCGTGCCCGTATGCGTGCGCTATGGCACGGCTGACGGCAGCAAGGTCGCCTGCGAGATGCTCGACAAAACCAGCGGCACGATGGTGCTGGCCGGCGCCGGCAAGTCGGCCTGGGTGATGCCCAACGCCAACGCCAGCGGCTACTACCGCTTCAGCCTCGACAAGCAGGCGCTGGGCAGCCTGGTCGGCCAGGTCGGCAAGCTCAGCGATGCCGAGCAGCTGGCCTACGCCGACGCGGTCAACGCCAGCTTCCAGCATGGCGAGCTGGACGCCGGTGACGTGCTCACCGCGCTGCAGCCGCTGACGGCCTCCAAGACCCGCGAAGTCGCCACCGCGCCGCTGGACCAGATCCAGTGGATCTACCAGAACATCGCCAGCACCGACGCCCAGCGCGCCCGCCTTGCCGACTGGATCAAGGCGGCCTACCTGCCGCGTCTGCAGCAGTTGGGCTACCAGCGCAAGGCCGGTGAATCGGAGAGCGACTCGCTGTTGCGCAGCACCCTGGCCAGCAGCCTGGCGCTCGATTTCAAGCTGCCCGAAGCGCGTGCCGCGCTGCTCAAGCAGGGCGAGGCGGCGCTCAAGCCGGGCGCCGATGGCCACCTGAACCTGGCCGCCGCCGACCCCGATCTGCTGGGTGACGCGTTGGGCGTGGCGGTGCAGCAACACGGCAAGAGCGCGGTTGATGCGCTGATGGCCGAACTGCCGAAAACCAGCGACCCGGCCCTGCGCAACGGCATGCTCGAAGGCATGGCCATGGCACAAGACCCGGCCGTGCTGGAGCAGGTGCGCGACTTCTCGCTGACCAAGCCGGTCAAGGTGGGCGAAATGGCGCGTCTGTTGAGGGAAGGTCGCGATACGCCGGCCCAGCGCGATGCGTTGTGGCAGTGGTTCACCGCGCATTACCAGCCGATCCTTGATCGCACCGGCAGCTTCGCCGGCGGACGCCTGCCGTCACTGGCCGGCAAGGACGGTTGCAGCAAGGCCGAAGTCGACCGCCTGCAAGCTTTCTTCCAGCCGCGCCTGAAAGACGCCGCCGGCATCGACCGCGGCCTGGCGCAAACCAGCGAGAAGATCCAGCTGTGCAGCGCGTTGAAGGAAAAGCAGGACGCCAGCGCCATCCTGCGCTGAGCCACCCTGCATCGATACCGGCGCCACGTGCGCCGGTATCGCCTCAGCCCTAAGGGGCCGCCACCTCATCGCGAGGTAGCGGCCCCTTCGGCACATTGGCGTCCAGCCATTCGATGACAAACCGCTCCAGCGCCACCCGCGCTGGCACATCGATACCCGCCGTTCGCACGAAAGCCGCCGCCGCCTTGATGAAAGCCTGCCGCGCCTGACTACCCGCCTGCCTCGCCGCCCCCTGCTGCTGCCGCAACTGCACGATATGCGCCGATGGCTGGCCGGGCTTGGCGAACTTCTGGTAACGCCGCAATGCATCCGCCACCCGCTCGCCATCCAGCGACGCCTGCACCACCGCCCGCCGCGCCTTCAGTAGCTCGATCAAATCGGCGGCCACGGACGCGGAAAGACCGACTTCCGCAGGGAAAAGAACACGCGCCAATGACGGCGACAACGACGCGGCCGCGACCAAAGGAATGCCCGCACCCGAATGCTCCAGTTCGCGCAGAAAACCCGCGTGGGGAAAAGACGTTGCCGTTGCCATGGATGAGCCGATAGGTGCCGGACAGCGACCATACGTCGTTCAAGCATCAACCGCCACGCCACCGCCACCCCATGCCCTCCAACTGTAGGAGCGACTTCAGTCGCGACGCTCTTGCTGGTGTAAAGCGAAGGGCTTGGCTCGATTGCGACGATCGAGCGCATTCTCTTGCACGTAAGACAGAGGCAACTCGGACGCCGCGAGTGCAAGAATGTTTTGCTGCAACCCTTGCTCGTGAATGAAAACAACCTGAAACGGTAGCTTTCGGCCAACAGCAGACGTTAGCGTTGAGCAGTGGGCTTGGCGTGCGCAATTCCGTACCACCGTGAATGCCACTCTCCAGATTGGATCGGGACTTCGCGGATGTTGTAGTCATAACCTTCGCGAGGAAGATAGCTGCGATTCCTCAGCCATTTAAGAATTTCACTGAGTTGCCCACGCTTCCGGAGCTCAGAAGCCAAGTGCCAAAGTTTGGTTATGGGTACTTCTGGGTGCTGGATTTGGTAACGACCTATGAAGTTAACCGAGGTGACCATCGACAGAAAGTCATAGCTCTGGTCAATGTCCAGAAGAGACATCAGTCGTTCATCGCTCCGACTGAACGCGAGACCAATCTTCCGCGCTTGTGCAACGCCCTTGGCCAACTCCTCACTCCTCGCCAAGACCTCTCGAACCTCGGCTGGTTCGATGAACCATTTAATCTCGAGGCATAGGCATGCCTTTGCTTTTCGGTCAATGATGGCGAGATCAATATCCGTGTCTGTAAGCTGCCCATGTCGAAAATCAAGATCGAGGCCGGACAGTGAAGCAATAGTTTCCAACCGCACCTGTTGTTCCTTTTGATCTACCAGTTTCGAGTAGAGCTTGCGCTCTGTAGGAATTTGGTTCAGCAGGACGCAAAGGTTTCGCTCCGCATGAACGTGGATGAGTACAAATGGGGAAACTGCATACTCTCCATTGGTCAAATCGACGATCGGTTGAATGGCGATATCTGGATTGCGGATACCGACTTCACCGAATGTCAGGTACCGAAGAACCTCGGTGACCGCGAATCTTTCGATCCCGGTATGTTTTTCAATTTTCGCGACCAGCGCGCCTTTTCTCGGCGTCCAGAGTGCACTAGCAAAAGCAAGCGCGGGCGCGCCATCTGCTGCAGCGAGTTGCCGTGCGGTGAACCACGCAAATGCCATCGCCTGCAGGCAGGTGAAGATTCTTCGGTACTGATGGAGTGAGAAGCTGGAGAATTGCCAGTTCTTAGGCAGGGAGTGGCGACTGGCCAAAGCAACGCCGAACGCAGATTGAAGTAGGTCCATGAGTCTCCGTGTGAAGACTAGCGAGTACATGCCTCCACTCACTCGCATTGCAAGTCTTACTTCATTGCGGATTAAATTTGCATCCAACACTGACTCTTCCTTAGGATCACGCTTTGCGACTAAGCGGTCATAGGCCTCGTAGGACATGTCAGTGGCTGACCAATCTGTCGGGATGAGTTCCTTGTCTAGAATGCGAATGTCAATCTGGCCAGCATGACATAGGGGGAAGATCGAGCAAAAATGATCGTAGTCTTCCGCGGCATCAAGCCACTCGTTCGCTAGTTCATAGTGATTGTCGATGAGGATACGTCGGAATGGGTGAGGTCCTTTCGCTGCCCGTCGATAACAGGCCCGCAAGGGGTGGGTCAGAGCGTTCATGAGTCCGTCGACGTATGTTGCGGCTTGGTTCTCTTCAAGTGGCGAGTAGGCAGCGATTTTAAAATGATGGTCTTCCACCACTGAAAGCAGCGTCCATATGCCTTGCGCAAATGGAAGCCTCGTCAAAGCGTTATCATCGAAGGCGTCATCGATCTCTGCCTCAATCGCGGATATATCAGTGAACGATGGCATTGTGAGTACTTCGCTTGTGGAGACCTAACTACCTAACGGAACACTTGGGTTGCGCTATAGAACTCTGGGTTGCCGAACTAGGCAAGACGGATCCTGCTGGCCTATATGAATTTTCTCATACTCGGTCGTGATGTAGATCAAATGCAAATTCCGATTCGGTCCGTCTCGAACCAAACTTGTTCGTGGCGTCGAAGCAAAACCCGGATCGATGCACTTTCGGACGTCCGCTCCGAGTCGACTGGGGCGGACTTTGCCGAGCGTTCGTATTTCGCGCCTTCCGCTCGCTATGCAGGCGTGAACGATCTTGCCCAACAGTCCTGCCATTCAGCCGGCCGGACCTTCTTTCGCGGAAGCCAGGTGCTACACGATCGTCCGAGCACCGGGCTGTCGAGAGCCGCGGCGACGGCGAACGAAAGAGATTGCTGCTCGATGCCTCTTGTGCGTTCGCCGTTCGGATGCGTGCAAACCACGCCAGCACCAAACCAACTCCCATTTCAAAATTCCCCCGCCCGCGCGTCTAACAGATCAACCCGGTGTTGCGAGGTGGATCGATGCGCATGGCACAAATGAATGCGGCTGGCACATTGTGGCTGGAGGCGTTGCGGCGCCGCTGGTCGTTGCGGCTGGCGGCGGGCGAGAGTCGGTGGCAGTTTGTCCTGCGGATGGCTGGCTGGGTGCGGCTGTTTGTTCGGCAGACGCGGTGGCTGCGCGCGCTGGATGCGCGGGACACCCTGCGGCGGGCGGCGCAGGCGGATCCGTGGCTCTATGAGCGCTGGCATCGGCCGTATATCTCGACGCATTTCGATGGGGATACCCGGCGCCGTATCGTCAGCTCGCACTATGCGTTCGTGATGCGGCGTTTTCCGGCGCGGTTGTGTGAGCGGATCGTGTCGGGCGGCAGTGCGCGGCTGGCCACGCTGCGGCTGGACGGCGCGACGGGGGCGTACCTGAGCCTGCGCAAGCCGTCGCGGGGCGAGGCGGGCGAGCTGAGCCTGTTGCTGCTGACGCTGGACAAGCAGGTGCTGGCATCGTGCATCCTGACGTTCGATCGCCGCGACAGCGTCATCATCGGCGCCGTGGGCGGCGCCGGTCCGCACACGCCGGTCGAGGCGGTGCGCGAATTCATCCAGGCCAGCCACGGCCTGCATCCGACTGATTTGCTGATGTCGTTGGTGCGCGAACTGGCGGCGCTGCATGGCTTGAAGCGCATCCGTGCGGTGGCGGCGGCGGCGCGTGTCGCGGGCGCGTGGCACGGGGCGGACGCGGACGGCGATGACGCGTTCTGGCAACGGCAAGGCGGTTTACCTGCGGAGTCGGGTTGCCATGAACTGCCGCTGTCGCTGGCGCAGGCACCATGCGCCGATGGGCCGCGCAGCCGCCGCGAGAAGCGGCAGCAGCGGGAGGCATTCCGCGAGAAGGCCTGCGCGGCTTTTGCTGCCGCGTTCCGCACCACGGACGGGCGGCTCCCCGCTGCAATGGCAATGGCTTCACGCGATGCCACCCGGGCACGATCCACGGCCACCCAGAGGCCGGCGTCGGAACACGGCGGCATGCTGGTGGCCGGTCTGTGAGACGTGCTCTAGAAGTCGTAGGTGGCGCTGAGCAGGAACGTGCGTCCTTCGCGCACCGGCACGAACGAGGACTCGGCGTTGACCGCATACAAGGTGCGCGCGAACAGGTTTTTCATGCCCAGCGTGGCCGACCACGTGTCGCCGTACCAGGTGAGGTTGGCCTCGGCGCTGAGCTGGCCGGGGATGGCGAAATAGCCGCCGCTTTCCACGCGGCCCCGGGTGCGCGAGCGCGCGAATACGCCGCCGGCCACGCCCCAGGATTGCAGCGCACCGGGTTGGAAGCGGTAGCTGGCCCAGGCGTTCCATTGATGGCGGGGCGCGCCATACGGAAGGCTGCCGTCGTGGTTGCGGACGCGCGCGCCGGTGTAGCTGGTGGACACGTCCAGCCCCGGCATCACCTGGCCCTGGAACTCGATCTCCACGCCGCTGTTGGTCTGGCCGGGGCCGGGCTCGGCGAAGTGCGGTGGCTCCGGCGAAATCCGGTTGATGCTGTGATCCAGGCGGATGCGGTACCACGCGGCGGTGAGCCGCGCGCGCTGGTCGAACAGGTCGAGCTTGGTGCCCACTTCGATCTGGCGCGACACCGAGGGCGGCAGCGGGCGGCCATCCTCGCCCAGCAGGGCATCGACCTGGAAGCCGGTGTTGCTGGAGGCGTACAGCGACACGTCCGGCGCGGGTTTGTAGACCACGCCCAGCCGTGACACCCACTTCGACCGGCGCGTGGTGGGGGCGTCGCCGCCAGTCAGTTCGTAGGTGGCGTGGCGCACGGTGGCCAGCACGTTCCATGACTCGCCGATCGACAGCTGATCCTGCGCGAAGATCCCGGTGTTGCTGGACCAGGAGCCGCCCAGCGGCCGTGTCCGCATGAGGGTGACGTCCTGCGAGTTCACCGATGGCAGCAGGTTGTCCGGCTGCAGCTCGGCGTTGATCGCAGCGCCGGTAACGACACCGGAAGCGGCGCTGTTGCCGGTGTGGGTGCGCGCGTAGTCGATGCCCAGCAACACGTCGTGCACCAGCGCGCCCTGGTCGAAGCTGGCCGCCAGCTCGTTCTGCAGGGTGTAGAACGCGTCGGCGTAGCGATAGGTGCTGGCCGTCGCCTCGGTGAGGCCGAAACGCTGAGTGTCGGCGAACGCCCAGGCCTGGCCGTTGCTGTGCTGGCTCACGTATTGCCCGCGGCTGCGCAGGCTCCAGGTGTCGCCCAGCGCCTGCTCGGCCATGTAGAACGCGCGCCGGGTGCGGAACCGCGCGTGGTCGTCCGGGCTGCCCAGCAGCGTATGGAATGACGAGGACTCCGCCAGCGACGGCCCGAACAGCACCGTGTGATCCGCCACCGGTACGCGGTTGTCGATGTATTCGAGGCCCAGCAGCAACTGCGTGGTGTCGCCCTGCCAGGCCAGCGACGGCGCCAGGTAACCGCTGCGCTGGCCGTGGTAGCCCTGCACCGTGCGACCGGCGCGATTGCCGGCGGCCACCATGCGGTAGGTCAGGCGTCCCTGTTGATCCAGCGGCCCGGCCAGGTCGATGCCCAGCCGCGTGCCGTCGTATCGCCCGGTGGAAAACAGCAGGTGCCGCACCGGCTCGGCCTGCGGCCGTTTCATCACGATGTTGACCGAGCCGCCGAAATTATTCGCCACCGATGCTTCGCCGAGTATCGTCTCCGGCCCCTTCAGCACCTCGACCCGCTCGATGCCGATCAGCGGCGGCAGATCCTCGATGCGCGCCACGCCGTTGGGCATGCCGTCGGTCAGGCCGTTGCCGGTGCTGAAGCCGCGAATGCGAAACAGCGGCGGGCCGCCGAAGCCATCCACGTAATCCACGCCCGCCACATGGCGCACCACGTCGGCCACTTCGAAGGCCTGGCGGGAATCCATCAGGTCGCGGGTGACGATGCTCACCGACTGCGGCAGGTCGGTCAGCTGCGCATCCGTGCGGGTGGCACCTCGGGTGGCCTTGCCCAGGAAGCCGACGTCATACAGCACCAAGCCGGATACCTGCACGGCATCCAGCACCGAGACGATCGGCACGCTGGGCTTGGTGCCGCTGAGCGGGCTCCGGTAGGAAATCGCCGGGGTGAAATCGCGCTGGCGCACCACCACCGTGCGCTTGCCGATCACCTCGTAATCCAGGCCGGTGCCCTTGAGCAGATGGGCGAGCGCCGCTTCCACCTTCAAGCTGCCCGAAGTGCCGGTGCTGTGCTGCCCCGCGATCGCGGCGCTGGAAGTGAGCACCTGCACATCGGCCTGCCGACCCAACGCCATCAGCGCGCTGGACAGCGGTTGCGCCGGGATTGCGAAGTGGGTCGTGCCGCTCACCAGCGCGGGCGCCGGCGCGGCATCGGCCGGCCCCGGCCAGGCCGCCGCCACGCCCCACGCCATGCAGGCGATCAGCGCCTGCCGCCGCCATCGTGTGGAGTGGCGCGACGTCATCCGCCGCACGTCGACGCATCCCGCAAGGCAGCGGTTTTCCGGCAGCGCAGGGGCGGCGTGTGCCGGTCGCTGCGGCGCCGTTGACGTACTGCCTTCTTGCCCTGCATGCGACGTGTGATCCGGTTAGGGGTGCCCGGTGCTCGAAAGCACCACGTGGTCGGCGAAGGTGCTTACCTGCACGGGGAAAACATGCGGCAAGGCGCCAACCCAGCTGTCGATGGTAGTGGTGTTGACGGTGCCGGTGAACATCAGCTCGCCCAGCTGCGGGTCGGCCAGTTGTATCGGCTGGTGGCTGTAGCGGTTGACGTTGGCCAGTACGGTCGCCAGCGGCTCGTTGACGAACTCCAGCCGATGCTGCCGCCACGCCGCCGCATGCTCGACCGCCACTTCGGAAACGCTGATCGCGCCGGTGGCCGGGTCGTACTCGGCACGCTGTCCGGCCACCAGATCCAGCCGGCCGGATGAGGTGCCGGCGGCGCCGGGCGATGCGCCATCGGACGGCGACAGCCGCACGCGGCCCTCGGTCACCGCCACGCTGACACGTTGCCCGGTACGCCGCACGTTGAACGCGGTGCCCAGATCCTCGATGTGCAGCGGGCCGGCGGTGACCACGAAGGGGCGGCTGCTGTCGTGGGTGACGGTGAAAAACGCTTCGCCCGTACGCAAGTCGATGTCGCGCCGATCGGCGGCGTAGCGGGTGGTCAACGTCGATGCCGCGCCGAGCTGGATGGCGGTGCCATCAGCCAACTGGATGGCGCGGTCTTCGCCCACGGCGCTGGCGTACTGCTGTGACGGCGCGGCCATGTCGAGCCCGCCGCGCAGCAGCCACCAGCCACCCAGTGCCAGGCCGATCACGGCGGCTGCGGCGGCGGCCATCAACGGGCGGCGATGGCGTGCGGCGTGGGGTGGCGCGAACTCGTCGATCAACTGCTGGCGCTGCTCACTTGGCGCGTGCGCGACCGCCTCGCCCAAGGCGTTGAGCTGGGCGAAGGCCTGCGCGTTGCCGGGGTCGGCGGCCATCCACGCGCTCCAGCGTTCGAGCAGGTCCGCGGACGGCTCGGGATCACGCAACTGGGTCCACCAGATCGCCGCCGCGTGCATGGGGTCTTTCCCGAATCCAGTCGTGTTGGCCATTACGGCGCCTCCGGTGCAAAACAGCGTTCTCGACAGTGCGCCATGGCATGGCTGACGTGGTAGCGGACCATCCGTTCGCTGAGTTTCATGTCGGCCGCGATCGCGGAAAACGAGCGGCCCTCCACCACGTGCATCACGAACGCCCGGCTGGCCTTGGCGGGCAGCTCGCGCAGCGCGGCCTGCACCTTCTTCCACTGCTGGCTGGCCCACAGATGCTGCTCGGGCCACGGCGTGGCGTGCACGTTGTCGTCTATCGGGTCGGGCGGCACGTTGGCGCGCACCACGCGTTTGCGCAGGTAGTCCATCGACTGGTTGATCGCCATGCGGAACAGGAACGCGCGCGGGGATTCCACGTGCGTGAGGTCATTCATCGTCAGCAACTTCACATAGACTTCCTGGGCGATCTCCTGCGCGTCGGTGCGCGAACTGAGACGGCATTGCAGCAACGCCACCAGGGCGTCGTGATGCTCGCGATACAGCGCAGCCACCTGCCCGGCATGGGCGGAAGGGCCGCCTGGGCGCGGGGCCTCGGGGCGGGGATGTTCCATGCGGTACGGACCGTCCATCAGCAGGGTTTCATGGCGCTCGGCTCGGGTTTTCGGCGTCTTCCTGTCAAAGACGTGCGAGCCGGGGGAATTTGAAATGGCGGGTTTCGGGGGCCGGCGGTGATCGCCGGGCCGATCGCCGCGGATTGTATAGGCCGTGGGGCCTCGTCCAAGCCGTGTTCCACCTACACTGTGCCGGCCAGCAGGCACACAGGGAGAAATGCATGCGTCGTCGATCGCCAGGATTGCCCGGCCTCGGGCTGTTGGGTTTGCTGTGGTTGTTGATCGCCGTGCCGTCGCTGGCACAGGAGGTACCGCCGCCGCTGCGCGACTGGCAGGGCTGGGTGCTGCACGACGTGCCGCAGCACGGCTGCCCGTTTCTCGCCAGCGAGATGCCGAACGATGGCAGTTACCAATGCGCGTGGCCGGGCCGCCTGACCGTGGATGCGGACAAGGACGGCGGCCGCTTCAACCTGGATGTGCACGTGGATGCGCCGAGCTGGGTGGCCTTGCCGGGCGACGCCAGGACCTGGCCGCAACAGGTCAGCGTCAACCAGCAGGCGGCCACGGTGCTGCAGCGCGACGGTGCGCCGATGCTGTGGCTGGTGCCGGGCGACTATCAGCTGAGCGGCACGCTGCCGTGGGCGGCGCGTCCCGCGCGCCTGCGCGTGCCGGCCACGATCGGGCTGGTGACGTTGCGCGTCGATGGCGCGGCGGTGGCGCGTACCGAACGCAATGGCGATCAGCTCACGCTGGGTGAAGCGGCCGCGGCGCAGCGTGCGGCCGACGCGCTGTCGCTGCGCGTCTATCGCCGCCTCGGCGATGGCCTGCCGGCCACGTTGCAGACGCAGGTGCAGCTCACCGTCAGCGGCAGCGCGCGCGAACAGCTGCTGGGACCGGTGCTGCCGGCCGGCTTCGTTGCCACCGCCTTGTCGGGCGATCTGCCGGCCCGGCTGGAAAGCGATGGCCAGCTGAGAGTGCAACTGCGTCCGGGCCAATGGACCGTGTCGCTGGACGCACGCAGCGTGGCGCCGCTGCACAAGGTGGCGCTGAAGCTGCCGGCGGCGCCGTGGCCGCGCCAGGAAATCTGGAGCTATGCCGACGACACCGACCTGCGCAGCACGCGCGTCGAAGGCCAGGCCACCGATGCCGCCCAAGCCGGTGTGCCGCGCAAGTGGATCGAGCTGCCGGCTTTCGTTCTTGACGACAATGCGGGCCTGGCGATCGAACAGGGCAGCCGGGGCGATGAAGGCGGGCAGGGCGACCAGCTGCATCTGCAGCGGCAGATGTGGCTCGATTTCGATGGCCGCGGCCTCAGCGTCGCCGACACGCTGACGGGCGAACTGCGCCATCACCAACGGCTGGACGTGGCGGCACCGTGGCAATTGCAGCGCGCCAGCCAGACGGGCGATCCGCTGCTGGTCACTCAAGGCGAACATGGCGCCGGCGGCGTCGAGTTGCGCGATCGCACGCTCGATCTCTCCGCGGGGTTGCGCCTGGCTGCGCACGCAGGTGCGATCCCCAGTGGCGGCTGGCAGGTGCCGCTGGAAAGCATCGACGCCACCTTGCACCTGCCGGCCGGCTATCGCCTGTTGGGCACGGTCGGCGTGGATCGTTCGCCCGATTCGTGGGTGGCTCAGTGGAGCTTGCTGGACCTGTTCGTGCTCGCGCTGATCGCCTTGCTGGCCGGTCGGTTGCTGGGCTGGCCGTGGGCGCTGCTGGCGGCGGGCTATCTGGTGCTGGCACAGCACGAGAACGGCGCGCCGTTGTGGGGCATCGCCATCGTGCTGGCGCTGGCCCTGCTGCTGCGGGCGCTGCCCGAAGGACGCCTGCGTGCGACGGCGCGTATCGGCGCCATCGTCGTGTTTGCACTCACCGTGCTGTCGACCCTGCCGTTCTCCGCCGGCCAGTTGCAGTACGCGTTGCATCCGCAGCTCGAGGTTATGCCGCGCGATTATCCCGTACAGGTGAGATTCCCCGAGCCAGCCGAGGTCGAGGAGGCTTTGCAAAACGCACCACCACCCGCCCCGGTAGCTCCACCCTCACAGTCGCGCGCGCTTTCGGCCAAGTCGATGTCTACATCGGCGATGCCGCGGATGGAGTCAGCCAACATGGCCGAATCCAATGCACGCATTCCTGCGGTGACATTGGACAAGTCGGCCGATCGCATCGACCCGCGCAGCGTGATCCAGGCCGGCGCCGGCATGCCTCGCTGGGACCAGGGCAACAACTACCGGCTCGGCTGGTCCGGGCCGGTGACGGTGGAGCAGAGCAGCCGGCTGGTGATTGCGCCGGCGTGGCTGGTACGTGTGCTTCGCGTGGCGATGGTGCTGTTGCTGGCGGCGCTGCTGGGGCGGCTGGTGATGGTGTTGGGACTGCCGTGGCGTGGTCGCTGGCCGCACTGGCGCGGCCGCGGCGTGGCGGGTGCCGCGCTGCTGGCGTTGGCGCTGTTGCCGCACGGCGTGCGGGCGCAGGAGATGCCGAGCCAGCAATTGCTGGATCAGTTGCGCACGCGCCTTACCGAGGCGCCGAAGTGCGCACCGAACTGCGCCGAGCTGGCGCAGGCGCAGTTGCGCGCCACCGGTGATGCGCTGGACGTCGAACTGGAGGCGCACATCGGCGCGGCGGTGGCGCTGCCGTTGCCGCAGGCCGATGACGCCTTGCAGCTGCTCGCGGTGGCGGTGGACGGCCGCGCGGATGCGCCGCTCACCCGCGACGCCGGGCAGGTGCTGGTGCGGCTGGATCGCGGCGTGCACCGCGTCAGCCTGCGCTACCGCATCGCCGACACGGATAGCGCCAGCCTGCGTTTCGCACCGCGGCCGCAGCGCGTCACGTTCAGTGGCGAAGGCTGGTCGCTGGACGGCGTCGACGGCGGCCGCGCGCTGGGCGACAGCATCGCGCTGCACCGCGTGCGCACTACCGACGACGGCAAGAGCCTGCCGCCCAGCCAGAGTTTTCCGCCGTATGTGCGGCTGACCCGCACGCTGGTGCTGGGCCTAGACTGGACCGTGCAGAACGTGGCCGAGCGTATCGCGCCCCAGCAAGGCGGCTTCAGCACCACCGTACCGCTGCTGCCGGGCGAGCATCCGCAGGGTGACGATGTGCGGGTCAAGGATGGCCGGATCAGCATCACCTTCAACGCCAATAGCGATGTGGTCAGGTGGACCAGCCGCCTCGACCAGACCGCCGCGCTGGCGCTGAAGGCGCCGGCGCTGGGCGAGCGGGCGGAGGTGTGGGCGATCCACGCGGCGCCGATGTGGCATGTCGACGCGAAAGGGGTGCCGACCAGCGCCAGCGACGATGGCCTGCTGTACCAGCCCCTGCCGGGTGAAACCCTGCAGCTCGCCTTCAACCAGCCGGTGGCCGTGAAGGGCGACAGCCTCGCCTTCGACAGTGTCGAGCTCACCAGTACGGCTGGCGAGCGTGCGACGGAAACGGTGTTGAACCTGCGGGCGCGCAGCACGCGCGGTGGCGAACATGCCATCGACCTGCCGGTGGGCTCCGAGCTGTTGGAAGCGCATCGCGATGAGCAGCCGATCAACCTCGCCGTGCGTGACGGCAAGCTCAGCCTGCCGTTGCTGCCTGGCGAGCACAGCTACCGTTTGCGGCTGCGCGAACCGCACGGCGTCGCCACCCGCGTGGGCACGCCGGTCGTCGCCCTGCACGCGCCGGTGGCCAACGTCGACCTGACCCTGCAACTACCGCAGGATCGCTGGGTGCTGTGGGCGTGGGGTCCGACGGCGGGGCCGGCGGTGCTGTACTGGTCGCAGCTGATCGTGTTGCTGCTGGCCGCCTGGCTGCTGGCGCGGTTCGCACCCACACCGCTGCGCTTTCATCATTGGCTGCTGCTCGGGCTGGGTTTCTCCGCGTTTGCCTGGAGCGCCTATGCGCTGGTGGTGCTGTGGCTGATCCTGCTGGGCTTGCGTGCGCGTGCGTCGACGGAGCGGTTCAACGTGACGACGTTCAACCTGCTGCAGGCCGGTCTTGCCGGGCTCACGGTGCTGTCGCTGATCGTGCTGATCGGGGCGGTGCCGACCGGTCTGCTGGGCCTGCCTGACATGCATGTGGCCGGGCAGGGTTCCAGCGCGTGGAACCTGCACTGGTTTGCCGACCAGAGTGCGAACGCGCTGCCGGGCGCCGGTGTACTCAGCGTCTCGCTGTGGGTCTACAAGATCGCCATGCTGGCGTGGGCGCTGTGGCTGGCGAACGCGCTGATCGGCTGGCTGCGCTGGGGCTTCGAGGCCTGGACGCACGGCGGCTATTGGCGCAGGAACACGCCTAAAGCCGTCGCGGCACCGCCGCCGCTGCCGCCTGCCGCGGGGTCGCCGCCCGATGCCTGACGTGCGCCACCTGCTGGCCGATGCCGCGCGGCAACTCGGTGACCGCGCCGAGGCCGAGTTGCTGCTGCTGCACGTTGTGCAGCAGCAGCGCAGCTGGCTGTTCACGCATGCCGACGACGTACTTGATAGGGACGTCCATACGGCTTATGCGGAACTGCTGGAGCGTCGCGCGCGCGGCGAGCCAGTGGCCTACATCACGGGCCTGCGTGGCTTCTGGTCGCTCGACCTGGAGGTGACGCCGGCCACGCTGATCCCGCGCCCGGAGACGGAGCTGCTGGTGGAGCTGGCGCTGGAACACCTGCCACGCGATTCGGCTTGCGCAGTGGCGGATCTGGGCACCGGCAGTGGCGCGGTGGCGTTGGCGTTGGCCAGCGAGTTGCCGCTTTGCCGCGTGACCGCCACCGATGCTAGCGCGGCGGCGCTTGAGGTCGCGCGACGCAACGCGGCGAGACTGGGGATCGACAACGTGGCCTTCGTGCAGGGCGACTGGATGGCGCCGCTGGGTGATGCGCGGTTCGAACTGATCGCTTCCAACCCGCCGTATATCGAATTGGACGACGCGCATCTGGCGCGTGGAGATCTGCGCTTCGAGCCGGCTACGGCGCTGGCCTCGGGGCGCGATGGACTGGACGATATCCGCCGCATCGTGGCCAGCGCGCGCGAACACCTGGCACCCGGCGGCTGGCTGTTGTTCGAGCACGGCTGGAATCAGGGCGAGGCGGCGAGGGCGTTGCTGCATCAGGCTGGCTATGACGATGTGTTCACCGCGCAGGATCTGGAGCAGCGCGACCGTGTTTCAGGCGCACGCAATCCGGCGTAGGAGCGCACCGTGTCCAAGGGACTTCCTTCGGTCGTGCGCGATGCTTTGATGTTTGTAGGAGCGAATTCAGTCGCGACGCTTTTGGTTTCGTGCGGCCTTAGGGCAAGAGCTTTCGTCTGCCTACGGCAGCCGAGTTACTTTCTCTTTGCGTGGCCACGCACGCGCAGGAAGCGCGTGCGAACAGCGAAGCTGGCCCGAAGGGCGGAGGGCAGGATGCCCGGAGTAAAGAGAAAGTAACCAAAGAGAAAGGCCACCCCACTTGGCGCTTGCCGGGCATCCATGCCCGGCAAGTCCGTGAGTCGGAGTCGGGCTTTTCGAGCGGGCTCCTGCCCGCGCGAAAAGGCGAGTCCATCCATGGACTCGCCCGCTACGCGGCCTGTCGACCCCGCCTCACCGCCGCACAGGGGCCCCGGGTAGAGCAGCGGGCCATCCTGGCCCGCACTCGGTGGGGAGCAGAAGCGAAAAAGCGAAAAGCAAAAGGCGAGAAGCGAGAAGCGAGAAGCGGAAAGCAAGACGGTTCTTGCGAATCCCCAATCCCGAATCCCGCTTACCCCGCGTGGGCCACGTACGTCGTCGTCAGCATGGGGAACCGTACGTGGATGGCCTCGCGGATCTGCGGCAGATCAAGGCCTGCCATGCTCAGTACTTCCTCGCGGCTGCCGTGTTCCAGATAGACGTCTGGAAGGCCGAGGTGGAGGATCGGCACGGTGATGCCGTTGGCCGCAAGGCACTCGGCCACGGCTGAGCCGGCGCCGCCGGCGACGGCGTTGTCTTCCAGTGTGACGAAGCCTTCGTGGGTCTTGGCCAGTTCCAGGATCATCGCCTCGTCCAGCGGCTTCACGAAGCGCATGTTGACCAGGGTGGCATCCAGTTCGGCGGCGATCACCGCCGCCGGCTCCAGCATCGCGCCGAAGCTGAGCAGGGCCAGGCCGTGGCCGCGGCGACGCCGTTGCGCCTTGCCGATGGGCAGGGTTTCCAGCTCGTGATGAATCGCCACGCCGGAGCCTACGCCGCGCGGATAACGCACGGCCGCGGGGCCGGGATGCTGGTACGCCGTGGTCAGCATCATGCGGCATTCGTTTTCGTCGGCCGGCGCCATGATGACCATGTGCGGCAGGCAGCGCAGGAAGGTGAGGTCGAAGCTGCCTGCGTGGGTGGCGCCGTCGGGGCCGACCACGCCGGCGCGGTCGATCGCGAAGGTCACGTCCAGGTTCTGCAGCGCCACGTCGTGGATCGCCTGGTCGTAGGCCCGTTGCAGGAAGGTGGAGTAGATCGCCACGACGGGTTTGGCGCCTTCGCAGGCCATGCCGGCGGCCAGCGTCACCGCGTGCTGCTCGGCGATCGCCACATCGAAATAGCGCTGCGGGTATTCCTTCGAGAAACGCACCAGGCCCGAGCCTTCGCGCATCGCGGGGGTGATCGCCAGCAGGCGCGAATCGGCGGCTGCCATGTCGCACAGCCAGTCGCCGAAGATGTCGGTGTAGGTGGGCCTGGTCGCCGCCTTCTTGGTCAGCCCGGCCTGCGGATCGAACGGCCCCACCGCGTGGTATTTGATCTGCGCCTCTTCGGCGGGTGCGTAGCCCTTGCCCTTGGTGGTGACCACGTGCAGCAGTTGCGGGCCGGGCAGTTGCTTGACCGTGCGCAGCGCCTGCAGCAACTGCGGCATGTTGTGGCCGTCGATCGGGCCGGTGTAGTGGAAACCCAGCTCCTCGAACAGCGTGCTGGGCACGAACATGCCCTTGGCGTGCTCCTCCCAGTTCTTGAACAGGCGCCCGAAGAACGACTGCTTCGGGATCGCCCGCTTGGCCCGCTCGCGCCACTCGTTGAGCCGCTGGCTGGCCATGGCGCGGGCCATCATCTTGGTCAGCGCACCCACGTTTTCGCTGATCGACATGCCGTTGTCGTTGAACACCACCAGCATGTCCGGCTCCACATCGCCGCCGTGGTTGAGCGCCTCGAACGCCATGCCGGCGGTCATCGCGCCGTCGCCGATCACGGCCACCACCTTGCGATGGTCACCCTGGCGCTGCGCCGCGATGGCCATGCCCAGCGCGGCCGAGATCGAGGTGGACGAATGGCCCACGCCGAAGCTGTCGTATTCGCTCTCGGCGCGGCGCGGGAACGGCGCCAGGCCATCCTTCTTCTTGATCGTGGTGATGCGGTCGCGGCGGCCGGTGAGGATCTTGTGCGGGTAGCACTGGTGGCCCACATCCCACACCAGCCGGTCATGCGGCGTGTCGAACACGCTGTGCAGGGCCACGGTCAGTTCCACCACGCCCAGGCCGGCGCCGAAGTGGCCACCCGAGCTGGCGACCGATTCGATCAGGTACTGGCGCAGTTCGTCCGCCACGACGGGCAGCTCGTCGTCGGCCACGCGGCGCAGATCCGCCGGGGTCTCGATCGCGGCGAGATGGGGGTAACGGGAAAGGTCGTTCATCGGCGTATTGTTGGGCTAGCGGCGAAGTGGGGCAAGCGTGGAGCCGTGAAATCCCCGGTGCGAAGGTGCTCCGCCTGCACGTTTGGCACACGATCGTCACGGCAAGCTGGCGCCGATCCAGGCACCGGTAATCGAACCATGAGCAAAGTTTCGCAATCTTTCCGTCGTTTTGCCGAGTCCACGGCGCGTTATTCAGGCAAACCGGGCGCTTTCCTGCTCGCCGCCGGCATGATCGTGGTGTGGGCGGCCACCGGGCCGCTGTTTGGCTTTGGCGACACCTGGCAACTGGTGATCAATACCGGCACCACCATCATCACGTTCATGATGGTGTTCCTGATCCAGAACAGCCAGAACCGCGACAGCGCGGCGCTGCAGATCAAGCTGGACGAGCTGATTCGCGCCACCGCCGCGCACAACGGCCTGCTGGACGTGGAAAACCTGGACGAGGACACGCTGGAACGCATCCGCGAGAACTACAGCAAGCTGGCCGCGCGGCGGAAGGAGGAAGCCACCCGATCGCGCGAAGGAAAAAAAGTGGAGGTGGAGCAGGAACAGACGGAAGCCTGCGAAGAGATGAAGGAGATCGATCGCGAGTTGCGCGAGCAGCGTCAGGCCGCCGAAGAGGAAAAGAAGGCCGCCGAAGCCGCCGCCGAAGAGAAACCAGCCAGCTAGCCAGCTGGCACCTCGGCTACCGGACCGTCATGCCGCGTTCGCTTCCACCATCAACCCGCGCCGGCTGCGCGGCAGGTGGCTGACCAGAAACTCCATCTGGTCGGCCAGGATGTTGCGGTTGGACAGGATCAGGTGCTCCACCCAGCTGGGCCGGTATGGCACCGCCAGCAGCGGCATGTTGGCCTGTTGCGGCGTGCGGTTGCTCTTTTTCAGGTTGCAGGCCACGCAGGCGCTGACCACGTTCTCCCATTCGTCCTTGCCCTGGCGCGACAGCGGCAGCACGTGGTCGCGGGTGAGTTCGGCACGGGTGAAGTGGTTGCCGCAGTACAGGCACAGGTGGCGGTCGCGGGCGAACAGGGCGGTGTTGGTCAACGCCGGCGCCGGGTCCACCGCGTGGTCGCGGCAGTGGCCGGTGCTGGCGACGATCGGATGCAGGTGCAGCAGGCTCTGCGCGCCGCGCAGGCGGTTGATGCCACCGTGGACGGTGAGGCAGGGGTCGCCCAGGGTCCAGGCCACGGCCTCGCGGACGTACAGGCAGACGGCGTCCTGCCAGCTGATCCAGTCCAGGATGCGGCCGGATACATCCAGCGACAGCACCCGGGTTGCCTGGAGATCAGGCTGATTCGTTACTTCCATCAGCATGTACGGATTCCTTCAGCGGTAGCGAAAGAGCGTTTGCGCGATGCAGTCGGCAGCCAGCATAGACCAAATGCCCCTTCCATCGCGTGCAAGCCACTGTCTCTACAAGGGCTTGCCCCGATTCCCGACGTGCATCGGCGCTGATATAGTTGCCCATCAACACAGACCCCGACGCCGGGTTTGGTAGGGGGCGCTTCGGTGGCGACCCCGGCACGGCGGGGTAGAGGTAAGTAACGTGGCTGAAATCCTTTTCTACGAGCGTCCAGTTCCGCTCAATCGCAACGAACACAAGAATCTGCGGCTGAAACCGCTTGAGAGCCTGAAATTCGCGCTCAACGCGCATTCGGTGCCCCTGACCGGTGCCGAATTCGCCGTGGCCGCGCGCGACCTGATGATCGTGTTCGGCGGCAAGACCATTGCCGAGGCCGGCCCGATGGCGGTGCTGGGCCTGCGCGAGAACGAAAACCTCTATGTGGACGCCGAGGGCAAGTGGGAGAGGGACACCTACATCCCCGCGTTCGTGCGCCGCTACCCGTTCGTGCTGGCCGAGAAGCCGGCCGGCACCGAGGGCGATGATTTCACCGTGTTCCTGGACGAGGCCTACAGCGGCTTCAACCCCAGCGAAGGCGAGCGCCTGTTCCAGGAAGACGGCACCAACAGCGAGATGCTGACCAAGGCGATCGGCTTCCTGGGCGAGTTCCAGGACCAGGTGTCGCGTACCAAGTGGTTCATGGAGCAGCTCGTCAAGCACGACCTGCTGGAGTCGCGCAGCCTGCGGCTGGAGAAGGGCGGCAAGACGATCAACCTCAACGGCCTGTTCATGGTCAACGAGGACAAGCTGCGCGCGCTGGACGCCACCGTCACGCAGGAGCTGCTGGTCAGCGGCGCGATGGGCTGGATCTACGCGCACCTGCTTTCGTTGATCAACATCGATCGCGTGGCCCAGCGCCTGAGCCAGCGCGAGCTGACCGAAGCGGCCAACAAGACCACCAACTGAGCGACCCGCGCCCCACGACCCACGGGAAGGGGCGGGCTTTCGCTTCCCCCGCTTGCGGGGGGAGCTGCCCGCAGGGCTGAAGGGGGCGCTCTTCGGTTGTCGTGAAACCAACAGCAGCGCGGCCCTGCCGCGTACCCCCATCCACCTTCGGCACCTTCCCCCGCAAGCGGGGGAAGGAACAGCGGGCTTTCGCTTCTCCCCGTGCAGCGAGGGGAGGAGCGGGCTTTCGCTTCCCCTGCTCGGGGGGAATGATCGGCTGCGTTGTCGGGTAGCCGCTCAGCCCACGGGCTTGGCCAGCCGCAACAGGTCCGTGGCATAGCCAGCCGCCGCATACAGCGCCCGCGCGCGCTCGTTGCCGGGGAAAACGGCCAGCGTCAGCAACCGGCAATCGTGTTCCGCCGCCCACGTTTCGGCATGCGCAAGCAAGGCCTTGCCCACGCCCGTGCCCTCATGCGTCGAGGCGACGGCCAGATCCGAAATGTGGCAGTTGCTGAAACCGGTGAAGAAATCCACCGTGCGTTGCAGATGGATGAACCCGGCCCGCTCGCCGTCGGCATCCTCGGCCACGAACAGGTAGCTGTTGGGTGGCTGGTCGTCCAGATGCCGCAACAGGTCGCGCCGGATCCCGCCGATGCATGCCTCCCTGCGCCGCCACGGTGGCAGCGTGAAATTCACGAAGCGGGTGACCTGCGCAAGGATGAAATCACCGTCTTCCTCTTCGGCCAGGCGGATCAGCAGGCTGGTGTCGGTCATGGGTCCATCAGGCGGGACTGAAGCTGTCGTTTCTACACCTTGCCGCCGCGGCGCGGTAGCCCGAACGGTGTGGGTTATCTTGAAAAGGCCGCTGCCGCGACGGATCGTGCGGTGAATCATCGAAACCCACCAGCCAGGGAGCTCTTCATGTCGACCACCCGCCGCCTCCACATCAAGCCCGAAGCCGACACGGCGTTTTCGCAGGGCCTGGATGACATCCAGCGCGACCTGAAACTGCCGTCGGCGTTTCCACCTGAGGTGGAGGCGGCCGCGGTTGCCGCCGCGGCCCAGCCGCGCTGGCCGGCGCTGGATCGCAGCGAGATCGCCTTGGTCACCATCGACCCGGCAGGTGCGATGGATCTGGACCAGGCCATGTACGTGGAGCGCACCGAGGGCGGCTACCGCGTGTACTACGCGATTGCCGATGTGGCCGCCTTTGTCAGCGCGGGCGACCCCATCGATCTGGAAGCGCACCGGCGCGGCGAAACGTTGTATGGCGGCCAGACGAAGATTCCGTTGCACCCCAAGGTACTGTCCGAGGACGCCGCGTCCCTGCTGCCGGATCAGCCGCGCCCCGCATTGCTGTGGACGATCGAGCTGGACCACACCGGCGAAGGCATCGCCGTCGACGTGCGGCGGGCCAAGGTGCGCAGTCGGGCGAAGCTCGACTACGACGGCGTGCAGAAGCTCATCGATGCGGGCACGACCGACCCGATGTGGGCGGTGCTGCGCGAAATCGGCGAGCTGCGCCGCCGGCGCGAGGTTTCCCGTGGCGGCGTCAGCCTGCCGCTGCCGGAGCAGGAGGTGGGCGTGGTGGACGGTCGGTGGGAGCTGGCCTTTCGCGCGCGCCTGCCGCTGGAGGACTGGAACGAGCAGATCTCGCTGCTGACCGGCATGGCTGCCGCGCATCTGATGGTGCAGGCCGGGGTCGGCATCCTGCGCACGCTGCCGCCGCCCGATCCGCGCTCGATCGAACGCCTGCGCGTGACGGCGCGAGCGCTGGCCATCAACTGGCCGGCCGCGCTCGACTACCCCGGCTTCATCCGTTCGCTGGACCCGACCAAAAGCCTGCACGTGGCGATGCTCACCGCCTGCACCAGCGTGCTGCGCGGGGCCGGCTACGCCGCCTTCAACGGCACACTGCCGGAGCAGTCGATGCATTCGGCGCTGGCCGCGCAATACACCCACGCCACCGCACCGTTGCGACGGCTGGTGGATCGGTACACCGGCGAGATCTGCGTGGCCTTATGCGCGGGGCAACCCGTGCCGGCATGGGTGCTGGCGGCGCTGCCAGGGTTGCCGACCACCATGCAGTCCTGCGGTCATCGCGCCGGCCAGTACGAAAGCGCGGTGCTCAACCTGGCCGAGGCGGTGGTGCTGGCGTCGCGGGTGGGTGAAGTTTTCCCGGGAGCCATCGTGGAGGTGGATCACGAGGACCCGCACAAGGGCACGGTCATCGTGCGCGAACCGGCGATCGAGGCTGGCGTTTCCGGTACCGGCGCGCTGCCACTCGGTGCCGACGTCAAGGTGAGCCTGGTGGAGGCCGATCCGGTCAGGCGGGTGACGCGTTTCGCGCTGAACCGCTGAGCAAGACGCCGGGCTCGATCACGGCGTGCGTTCGCGGATGGCCCGCGAGAAGTCGTCCGTCGCCCGCGTGCTTCTCGCCCGCTCGGTGATCCGGCTGCGTTCGCGCAATACATCTACCGGCACGCTGCGATCCACCGCACCGACCTTGTGCAGATATCCCGGCAGGTAGCCGGTGAGCAGCAGGCGGATGTCCCACGGCAGGCCCGGTGCGATCTGGCGGGCCATGTCGTAGACGATCGTGGTGCAGTTGGAGGTGAGCGTGTTGTAGAACGCCGGCGTCGTCGCCAGGTGGTTGGCGGCGCGCACGTAGGACAGGAACAGCGCACGCATCGCGGGCTTGTCCATGCGCAGTGGGTAGAGGTAATCGTCCTCGCCGCGCACGTTGGTGCGCACGCGGATGATGTCGTGTTCGTCGGCGGCCACCAGGGTGGTCTCGAACTGCTTGAAGAAACCACCGATCGGCGAGTACTGCTCGTGGCGCTCACGGCGGATTTCCACCGAGAACACCACGTGGCGACCGTCGTCGAAGCCGAACGAGATCATCGCGTGGGCGATCGCCTGGCTGCCCCAGTACGACAGCACGGCATCGGCGCTGGCGAGGTGGTCCAGGTCGTAGCGGCGGGTTTCCCAGTGCGCGTCGTAGTCGGTGTTGCTGCGCCAGGCGAAGTCGCGCACGTTGTGCAACACCACCTGGTTGCCCTCGATGCGACCGGTGAGCGGGCGCGAGACATCGTCGGCCCAGTCGCGCAGATTGGATGGCGCCATGCTGCTCCACCAGAACAGCAACAGCGCGTAAAGCGCCAGGTAGATGCCCGCCGGAAGCCAGCTGCGACGGCTGATCGCGATGCCGGCCAGCACGATCACCACCAGCGACCAGGCCACGCTGCCCAGGGTCTTGACCACGGTGCCGCCCGGCAACTGGTACCACAGGGCCAGCGCGCCCCACGCGCCCGAGCACAGCGTGGCCAGGGCGAGCAGGCCGACCAGCAGCATCCGCGCGATCATCCTGATTCTCTGCTTCATCACGTCTCGGGCCAGCGATCCATGGCGCCAGCGTGCGGCTTCGGCCACGGCAAGGCAATCCGTGCCCGCCTCGCGGCTACACTCGGCCGATGAGTGTAGCGATGCAGCTTTCCCTGCCGGTCCGGGGTCGCGTGATGGCGCGTTGCGCCCTCGTCGCGGTGCTGCTATGCCTCAATGCCTGCGCGATGGTCGAGGTAAGCCGCGTCAAGCACAACGACTACGCCAACGAGCGGCGCGCCGACGTGATCGGTGCCGCCCGCCTCAGCGACGGCACGGTGCAGGCGCTGAATGTGGTGGCGTTGACCACCGACAGTTGCCAGCGCGAATTCATCGGTTGCACGGACACGGTGGCGCAGTCGCCCGGGCTCACCGACGAGCAGCGGCTTTCGGCCTTGTCCGAGCTGTGGATGGGCCGCGCCATCGACGGTGATCACGCGAACGACAGGATGCCGATGGACGCGGCGACGCTCAACGCGTACCTGGAATCCGCGCGCTACGCCTACGCCTATCTGTTCCACACCGAGCGCCCGCTGGCCGCGCGCGCCTTCGACCTGCGCCAGGTGCAGGTGATCGGCTTCTACAACTACGCCGTGCAGCGCGCGGTGAGCCGCTTCTTCGAGGCGCTGCCGCAGCTGGGTCGGCAATGGACGAAGACCGAGCTGGCCGGCTGGACGGTGTTGCGCGCCGATACCGACCTGCGCCTGGCCGACGACGCGCGGGTGCCGGCCGAACTCATCCCCGCGGCGGGCCTGCGTTTTCGTGGCCTGCGCAATGTCTACCGACGTGACGGTTTCGGCTCGGACTTCGTCGCCGTCGCACCGCCCCAGGCGCCCGGCCATGACGTGGCATGGCGTGATCCGGATTACGTATCGATGACCGGCGCGCTGATCTTCGACGGCGATACGCTGGCCCAGGTGTTGGCGACGCGGCAGGTGCAACTGGTGGTGCGCGACCCGTATCGCGACGACACCCTCACGATCGCCGGCCGCAGCGTTCCGCTGGGCGCCAACTTCACCGCCGCCTATGGCGTGTGGCTGGCGCGCTCGGGCTTCGCCAGCCAGTCGATCCGCTCGCTGCTGGGGCGCGAAGGCGGCATCCAGACCCCGCGCGTGCTGCTGATGCAGCCGTACGATCCGAACCGCCTGGTGGTGGTGATGCTGCACGGCCTGGCCAGCAGCCCGGAGGCGTGGATCAACGTTGCCAACGAAGTGATGGGCGACGAGGCGCTGCGCCGCAACTACCAGGTGTGGGAGGTCTACTACCCGACCAACGCGCCGGTTGCCGTCAATCTCGCCAATATCCGCAAGGCGCTGGACGCCACGCTGCACCACTACGACCCCACCGGCACGGCGCGCGCCTCGCGGGACATGACCCTGATCGGCCACAGCATGGGCGGCGTCATCGCACGGCTGCTGGTGTCCTCCAGCGGCGACAAGCTGTGGGACCTGATTCCGCTGCGGCCGAACCTGCCGGCGGCAAAGCGCGCCCGCTTTCGCGCGCGGCTCAGCCGCTACCTGCAGTTCACCCCGATGCCGCAGGTGGATCGCGCCATCTTCCTCGCCTCGCCGCATCGCGGCACGCCGTATGCGCAGCATCGGCTGGCGCGCTGGATCGGCAACCTGATCCGCCTGCCGGTCGGCGTGCTGAAGGAAATGGCCAGCCTCACCGAACTGATCAAGACCGACGGCGACGAAGGCAACAACGCGCCGCTGCTGCGCATCCCCAACAGCATCGACAACCTCAGTGACACCGACCCCTTCATCATCGCCTCGGCCGGATTGCCGATTTCGCCGCGCGTGCACTACCACACCATCGTGGGCGTCTACAAAAGCAAGGGACCGCTGCAGGACAGCAGCGACGGCGTGGTGCCGTACAAGAGCGCCCATCTCGACGGCGCCGATTCCGAACTGGCCATACCCTCCTGGCACAGCGTGCAGGAAACCCCGGCGGCGATCCTGGAGCTGCGCCGGATTCTCCGGTTGCAGTTGGATGCGGTGAAGCACACGCCGTAGCGGGCGTCGGGGGGCCGCCCCGGTCGAAAAAAAGCCCGGGATCGCCCCGGGCTTTTGTCATGGCGAATGCCAGCGATGGATCAGTCGATCGCGGGCAGCGTGTCCACGCCGGCTTCGATCGCCGCCTTGTGCATCAGCGTGCGCGGCAGGATGCGGGCGAAGTAGAACGCGGCGGTGTCGCGCTTGGCCTGCTTGAACGCGGCGGATTGATTGCCGGCCTCGGCGGCCGCCACGCTGCGCGCCCACAGGTAGGCGAGGGTGACGTAGCCGGAGTAGTACAGGTAGTCGGTCGCCGCGGCGCCGAGTTCCTCCGGGTTGGCCGCCACGCGCTGGGCCAGGCTCACGGTGAGGTCGCTCCATTCCTTGGTGACAACGGCCAGCGGGCCGATCAGATGGCGCAGCGCCGCGTTGGTGCTTTGCTGCTGGCAGAACGCGCTGATCTCCTGCAGGAAATGCTTTGCGCCCACGCCCTGCAGCTGGAGGATCTTGCGGCCCAGCAGGTCGGCGGCCTGGATGCCGGTGGTGCCTTCGTACAAGGTGATGATGCGGGCATCGCGCACGAACTGCTCCATGCCATTCTCGGCGATGTAGCCGTGGCCGCCGTAGATCTGCAGCGCCTCCTTGGTGCACTCCTGCGCCAGCTCGGTGGTCATGCCCTTGGCGATCGGGATCAGGAACGCCACCAGTTCGCCGGCCTTCTGGCGCACTGCTTCGTCGGTGGCGCGATGCTCGATGTCGGTCTGCAGCGCGGTGTACAGCACCAGCGCGCGCGAGCCTTCGACGAAGGCGCGCTGGGTCAGCAGCATGCGCCGCACGTCCGGCTGCACCAGCAGGTTGTCGGCCGGCTTGTCGGGGAACTTCGCGCCCGACAGCGAGCGCGACTGCAGGCGTTCACGGGCGTAGTTGAGGCTGTTCTGCAGCGCACGTTCGGCCAGCGCCAGGCCTTGCACACCGACGGAAAGACGCGCCGCATTCATCATGGTGAACATCGCGGGCAGGCCCTTGTGCGGCTTGCCGATCAGGTAGCCCTCGGCGCCGTCGAAATTCATCACGCAGGTGGAGCAGGCGTGGATGCCCATCTTGTGCTCGATCGCGCCGGCGGCCACGGTGTTGCGCTCGCCCGGCGTGCCGTCGGGGTTGAGCTTGAACTTCGGCACGATGAACATCGAGATGCCGCGGCTGCCTTCCGGTGCGTCGGGCAGGCGCGCCAGCACCAGGTGCACGATGTTCTCGCTGAGGTCGTGCTCGCCCGCGCTGATGAAGATCTTGGTGCCGCTGATCTTGTAGACGGCGTGGCCGTCCGCGTCCGCCGCAGCGGGTTCCGCGCGGGTTTTCAGCAGACCCAGGTCAGAGCCGGCCTGCGGTTCGGTAAGGCACATGGTGCCGGTCCAGCGGCCGGCCACGATCGGCTTCATGAAGCGCTCGCGCTGCCATTCCTCGCCGTGCATGGCCATTGCGTGGGTGGCGCCCTCGGACAGCAGCGGGTACAGGCTCCAGGCCAGGTTGCCGGACTGGAAGATCTCGGTGGTGGCGGTGCCGAGCACGCCGGGAAGGGCCTGGCCGCCGTAGATCTCGGGATTGGTCAGGCCGGTCCAGCCACCTTCGGCGAAGGCCTTGAACGCTTCCTTGAAGCCCTTCGGCGTGGTCACCGTCTGGGTGGCCTTGTCGAAGTGGCAGCCTTCGGCGTCGGCCGGGCCGTTGGTCGGCGCCAGCAGTTGTTCGCTGAGGCGGCCGGCTTCCTCCAGTACCGCATCCAGCAGGTCGCGGCTGTGGGCGTCGCCGCCGGGCAGCGACAGCAGGGTCTGTTCCGCGCCAAGCACATCGAAAAGCGTGAAGCGCAGGTCATCGAGGGGGGCTTTGTAAGCAGTCATGTCGGTTCCTTGGGAAGAGGGTGCTAGCGGAAGGTGCCGGGCATGCCGGGGACGGGTGACAGCCAGTCCTTGCCGCTGAAATCGAAGTCGCGTGGCGCGTCTTCCTGCTCGGGTTGGGCGCGGGCGCTGCCGCCGATGCGATAGGGCAGCGACCCGCGGCTGCCCTTTGCGGCGACGGCCTGCAGCGTCTGGGTCATCGCCGCCGTGGGCAGGACGTCAAGCTGGATCACGTCGCCGGCAAACGCCGGAATGTCCCGCTTGAAGCTGGCATGCAGCCGGATCGGCATCAGCTCGGCCACCTGCATGCTGCCTTCCAGCACGCTGAAATCCATGCTGGAGTAACTGTTGTTCTGGATGCGCACCGTCAGCTGCCACTGCCCGCCGGGAAGCACCGTCAGCTGCTGCACGGTGACCGTCGGCGGAAACACGCTTTTCTTCGGCGGCCCGCAGGCGACCAGCGCCAGGCACAACAGGGCGGGGACGATCCAGCGCAATACGGACATTGCAGATTCTCCAAACGATCGTTTGAACTTCCATTCTAACCAGGTTAGCCGGCCGACAAGCAAACCTTGCGTCGAGCTCAGTGGGGAGCAGCGTGGAGCCTGCCGCTGGCTTCAGCCAGCGCGATGACACGATCGACGAAATCGCCGTAGTTCTCGCCCTCAGCTTCCCCGTCCATGTTCGAGTCGATCTGGCGTACGGCGACCAAGCCGGCTTTGGGCACGATCACCACGAACTGGCCGCCATCGCCGTTGCCGTCATAGGCGACGATGGGGCCTTGGCTCAGCTTGAACAGCCGGTATGGGCCGATGCCGCGCTTGAGTAGCTGGTCGACCATGATGGCGTGCGTATCGGTACCGAGCGCCTTGGCGATACCCGCCTGCATCGCCCCGATGCTGTCGAAATGCGCTCCCTGCATCGCCTTCTGCAGCCGTTCCACCGTTGCCTCGGGTACGCCGTGCTGGCGCAGCGCGGCTATCCCCGCCGGATCGCCGTCGAAGTGCAGCCATTGCGGCACCCGCCACCACAACAGGCCGCAGTCGCCGTCCCCGAGCGGACCGGCAGCCAGCATCGCGTCGATGAAGGATGCCGACAGCAACCGGCGACCATGCCACTGCCCGCCGTCCAGAACCAGTTGGCCGATCTTGGCCAGGTCGGCGGCGGTGAGCGGCAGCCCCGACATGGCGTATGGATGTCCGGCCTTGTCGGTTTCCCATCGGCCGGGATGAATATCCATCGCCTTGAACAACCCGGCACGGAGGAACGCATCCATCGGCTGGCCCGAGACCCGCTCGATGATGCCGGCCAGCAGATTCACCGCCTTGTTGTTGTAGGACGGGTTGGTGCCTGGCTTGCTGTCCAGTTCGGCGGCCAGCGCCAGCTGGATGGCATCGGGCGCGGGTGTGATCTCCACGTCGGCACGGCGCACGTTCTGCAGGCCGGAAGAGTGGTTGAGCAACATGCGGACGGTGATGTCCTTCTTCCGCCCCTGCCGCCATTCCGGGTAGAAATCGGCCACCGGCTGGTCCAGCGACTTGATGCGCCCCTGGTCCAGCAACTGACCGATAGCCAGCGCCACCACCGACTTGGTCACCGACATCAGCTCGATCGGGCCGGGTGGCTTGCCGTTCGCATAGTAGTGGCCGATCTCGTGACCATCCTGCAGCACCAGCACTGCATCGCTGTGGGTCTGTCGGCCGCGGTCGAGCACCTGTTGCAGCGCGTCGCGGGCGACCGGCGTCAATGGCGCGGCCTGAACGGAAAAGGTGGCGAGCAGGGAAAGTACAAGGAAACCGGCAAGCGATGTCTTCATCGTGCACCCCGGAGGAAAAGGCGGGGCCCACTATCGCATTGCGAAGGTGCTGGAACACAGGTCACCCGAAAGGTGCCGCGCGATGCTCGCCGCATGTGCTTTCGCAGGCCAGCCCAAACGGGCATCATGGTTTTTTCCTCCGCAGGTTCCATTCCATGCCACGACGTTTCGTCGCCCGCCGTTCTCCCATCCACGGCAATGGCGTTTTCGCTGTCGACACGATTGCCCGGGGCGAGGAAGTCGTCGAGTACAAGGGCAAGTTGCTGACACACGCCGAGGCGGACGCGCTGTATGGCGATGGTGGCGAAACCGGGCACACGTTCCTGTTCACGTTGAACGACGAGTACATCATCGACGCCAACCAGGGCGGCAACAGCGCGCGCTGGATCAACCACAGCTGCGCGCCCAATTGCCGCGCGCTGGTGGAGGAAAATGCCGATGGCGATCGTCGCCGCGACAAGGTGGTGATCGAGGCGCTGCGCAAGATCAAGCCGGGTGAGGAGCTCACCTATGACTACGGCATCGTGCTGGATGCGCCGTATACACCGCGGTTGAAGAAGCTGTGGCAGTGCCTGTGCGGTTCGCCCAAGTGCACCGGGACCTTGCTGAAGCCCAAGCGTCCTCGCGCGGCGTAAAAGACCTTGTAGGAGCGACTTCAGTCGCGATGCTCTTTGCCCGAACTTTTGAGCGAAGCATCGCGACTGAAGTCGCTCCTACAGAAAGACAGTCGGCCACGGACAGCCTCTCGCCTCAATCCTCTTCGACACGCGGCTTCCAGCTCTCCCCGAGCTGCTTCTGCACGGCCGGCGGCACCGCTTCGTAGTGGCTCAGATCAAGGCTGTAGCGGCCGCGGCCGCCGGTCATCGATTTCAGTTCGGTGGGGTAGTCGGTCAGTTCGGCCAGCGGCGCCTGTGCCTTGATCACGCGCTCGCCGCCGCGCTGCGTATCGGTACCCAGGATGCGCGCGCGCTTGGCGGCCAGCGCGCCGGTGACGTCGCCCACGTGGTGCTCGGGCACGGCCACTTCCACGTTCACGATCGGCTCCAGCACGACCGGCTTGGCCTTGCCCACGGCGTCGATGAACGCCTTGCGCCCGGCGCTGATGAAGGCCACTTCCTTCGAGTCCACGGCGTGGTGTTTGCCGTCGTAAACGGTCACGCGAAGATCCTGCAGCGGGAAGCCCGCGATGGCGCCGTGCTCCATCGCCTGGCGCACGCCTTTCTCGATCGCCGGCAGGAACTGGCCGGGGATCACGCCGCCTTTCACTTCGTCGACGAACTCGAAACCGGCGCCGCGCGCCAACGGCTCGACCCGCAGGAACACCTCGCCGAACTGGCCGGCACCGCCGGTCTGTTTCTTGTGCCGGTGATGACCATCCGCGCTGGCGGCGATGGTTTCGCGGTAGGCGATGCGCGGCGGGTGCGTGTCCACCTCCACGTCGTAGCGTTCGCGCATGCGTTCCAACATCACTTTCAGGTGCAATTCGGAAAGCCCGCGCACCACCGTTTCATTGAGTTCCTTGTGATGCTCCACCCGGAAACAGGGGTCTTCCTCGGCCAGCCGTGCCAGCGCGTTGGACAGCTTCTGCTCGTGGCCCTTGTGCCGCGTCCGCACTGCCAGGCTGAACATCGGTGACGGGAATGCCAGCGGTGCGAGGCTGATGGCATCCTCGTCGTGGGAATCGTGCAGCACCGCGTCGAAGTGGATGTCCTCCACCTTGGAGACCGCCGCGATGTCGCCCGGAATGGCGGCCTCGATCTCCACATGCGTCTTGCCCTGCAGCCGCAGCAGGTGACCGACCTTGAACGGCTTGCGGTTGTCGTCGATCAGCAACTGGCTGTCGCGGCGCACCGTACCCTGCCACACGCGGAACACACCCAGCTTGCCCACGAACGGGTCGTTGACGATCTTGAACACGTCGGCCACCACGTGGCCGGCGGGGTCGGCGCTGATGGACAACGGCGTGCCATCGGCGCGCGCGAACGGCGGCGGGTTGCCCTCGGCCGGATTCGGCAGCAGCCGCTCGGCCAGTTCCAGGAATTCGCGTACACCCGCGCCGGTGCGGGCACTGACGAAGCAGATCGGCACCAGATGCCCCTCGCGCAGGCATTGCTCGAACGCGTCGTGCAACTGTTGCGGTGTGAGCGCGGCCTCGCCGGCATCAAGATAGACGTCCATCGTGGTTTCGCTGATCTCCACGACCTGGTCGATGATGCGCTGGTGCGCCTCGGCCAGCGACGAGAAATCCGTGACGCCGTCCTTGTGGAAAAAGCAGTCAAGCACGCGGCTGCCGTGCCCGGCGGGCAGGTTCACCGGCAGGCATTCGGTGCCGAATTCCTGGCGCAACGCATCTACCAGCGCGGCCAGGTCGGCGCCCTCGAAATCGATCTTGTTGATCACCAGCATGCGCGCCAGACCGCGCTGGCGCGCGTGCAGCATCATGCGGCGGGTGCCGTGCTCGATGCCGTTGACGGCGTTGACCACGATCGCCGCGGTTTCCACCGCGGCCAGCGCGGACAGGGTGCCGCCGCGGAAATCGTCGTAGCCGGCGGTGTCGATCAGGTTGAGGTGGCAATCGCCGTGATCGACGCTGGCCACGCAGTTGTCGATGGAATGGCCGCGGGCTTTTTCCTGTGTGTCGCTGTCCGAAACGGTATTGCCGCGCTCGATGCTGCCGGGCGACTGGATCGCGCCGCCGGCCAACAACAAGGCTTCCAGCAGCGTGCTTTTGCCCGCTGCCGCGTGCCCGGTCAAGGCGATGTTGCGGATGTGTTCCGTGGAATGCGACACGATGCGACCCTCCCAGAAAGGGCGTGGCCTCATGGCATAACGGCGCCGCATGAGGCCGCGCTGGCGGCTGACGATGGCGGGCCGTCATGGTCGCGCATCGCCCGCACGCAGCGAGGACGGTCATGGCGGAAGCGGCAGATGCCGCCTGCCTAGACTTGAGCGAAGCGCGGGTCGGGTCAAGCTGCAGTGCAGGGAGGGGCGTGCGGCGCGGCTGCGGAGCGGTCGCGATGCGCGGAAAAACACGCGGTGCCACCGCATCGGTGTGCCCGACTTTCAACGCGGCGAGTTCCTAGCGGAACCTTAACCGGCGACGTGATTGCATTCATCTCCCGATCAGGCCCGCACCATGCAGGGCGGCATATCGTCATCGCCTTTGACCATTTCGCGGGGCCGGAAAGGCCCCGATACGCTGAGCCCTCCCCATCCCCGTGGAATCGCCATGAAACGACCATCACTGCTTTTGCTGGCCGCTGTCCTCCTGAGCGGAATGACCCTGGCGGGAACCGTCGCCGCCGCGACCCTGCTCAACGTTTCCTATGACCCCACCCGCGAGTTGTACCGCGATGTGGACGCCGCTTTCCTGGCGCAATGGAACGCCAGCCACCCGGGCGACAAGGCGGCGATCCGGATGTCCCATGGCGGTTCCGGCAAGCAGGCGCGCTCGGTGGTGGACGGCCTGCCCGCCGACGTGGTGACGCTGGCGCTGGCTTACGACATCGACGCGCTGGCCGATCGCGGCCTGCTGGCCACGGACTGGCAGAAACGGCTGCCCGACAACTCCACGCCGTACACCTCGACCATCGTGTTCCTGGTGCGCAAGGGCAACCCCAAGGGCATCCGCGACTGGGGCGATCTGATCAAGCCGGGCGTGCAGGTGATCACGCCCAACCCGAAAACCTCTGGCGGCGCGCGCTGGAATTTCCTGGCGGCGTGGGGCTATGCGCGCAAGCTGCCCGGCGGCACCGATGACAGCGCAAAGGCTTTCGTGAAGGAGCTGTTCAAGCACGTGCCCGTACTCGATACCGGTGCCCGAGCCGCTACCAATACCTTCGTGCAGCGCGGCGTAGGCGACGTGTTGCTGGCATGGGAAAACGAGGCGTTTCTGGCGCAGAAGGAGCTGGGCAAGGGAGCCTTCGAGATCGTCGTGCCCTCGATCAGCATCCTGGCCGAACCGCCGGTGGCGGTGGTCGACAGGAACGCGAAGAAGCATGGCACCCAGGCGGTGGCCGAGGCTTACCTGAAGTTTCTCTACACGCCCGCGGCGCAGGAAATCATCGCCAGGAATTTCTACCGGCCGCGGCTGGCCTCGGTGGAGGCCAAGTACGACACGCAGTTTCCGAAGCTGAAATTGTTCACCATCGATGACACTTTCGGCGGTTGGCGTGCGGCGCAGAAGCGCTTCTTTGCCGATGGCGGCGTGTTCGACCAGATCGGCCCGGGCAGCTGACGCATGGCTCGCCAACGACGACGGGTGCTGCCCGGCTTCGGCATCAGCCTGGGCTACGCGCTGACGTATCTCGGGCTGATCGTGCTGTTGCCGCTGGCGGCGCTGGTGTGGAAGGCGTCGGCGCTGGATGTGGATGGTTGGCTGCGACTGCTTTCCGCGCCGCGCACGCTGGCTGCGTTGAAGCTGAGTTTCGGCGGCGCGCTGATCGCGGCGCTGTTCAACGCAGTGGCCGGTTTGCTGGTGGCCTGGGTGTTGGTGCGCTACCGCTTCCCCGGGCGGCGGCTGATCGACGCACTGGTGGATCTGCCGTTCGCCTTGCCCACCGCCGTGGCCGGCATCGCGTTGACCGCGATCTACGCGCCCAACGGCTGGCTCGGGCAATACCTGCTGCCGCTTGGCATCAAGATCGCGTACGCGCCGGCCGGTGTGCTGGTGGCGATGATTTTCGTGGGCTTTCCCTACGTGGTGCGCACGCTGCAGCCGGTGCTTGAAACACTGGATCGCGATGTCGAAGAAGCCGCCGAAAGCCTGGGCGCCACCCGCCTGCAGACCTTCGTGCGGGTGATTGTGCCGGCGCTGTTGCCGACCCTGCTCACCGGCTTTGCACTGGCGCTGGCGCGGGCGGTGGGCGAGTACGGCTCGGTGATCTTCATCGCCGGCAACATTCCGCTGCGCTCGGAAATCGCGCCGCTGCTGATCGTGCAGAAGCTGGAGCAGTTCGACTACGCGGGCGCCGCCGCGCTGGGCACGGTGATGCTCGGCTTCTCGCTGCTGCTGCTGGTGGCCATCGCGCTGCTGCAACGCTGGAGCGGGCGCTGGGCGGAGCGCGGCGCATGAGTGGCCAGCATGCAAGTCGCCCGCTGAGCTGGCGCCATCGCCTGCTGCGCGGCACGTTGATCGCGTTGGTGATGGCGCTCATGGCCGTGCTGGTGCTGCTTCCGCTGGCGGCGGTGTTCATCGAAGCGCTGAGCAAGGGCGCGGCCGCGTTCATGGACGTGCTGGCGCAGCCGGAGACGGTGTCGGCGATCAAGCTGACCTTGCTGGTGGCGGTGCTGGCGGTGCCGTCGAACCTGGTGTTCGGTGTGGCGGCGGCATGGGCGATGACGCGCTTCGAATTTCGCGGCAAGGCGCTGCTGGGCGCGTTCATCGACCTGCCGTTCTCGGTGTCGCCGGTGGTGGCCGGCCTGGTCTACGTGCTGCTGTTCGGTGCGCAGGGATGGTTCGGGCCGTGGCTGACCGATCACGGCGTCACGATCATCTTCGCGGTGCCCGGGCTGGTGCTGGCGACGGTGTTCATCACCTTGCCGTTCGTGGCGCGCGAGCTGATTTCGCTGATGCAGGCGCAGGGCAGCGAGGAAGAGGAAGCCGCGCGCACGCTGGGCGCCAGCGGCTGGCAGATGTTTTTCCGCGTCACGCTGCCCAACATCCGCTGGGCGCTGTTGTACGGCGTGCTGCTGTGCAATGCGCGGGCGATGGGCGAGTTCGGCGCGGTGTCGGTGGTATCCGGCCACATCCGCGGTTTGACCACCACGATGCCGCTGGAAGTGGAGATGCGCTACAACGAGTACGACTACATGGGCGCCTTTGCCGTGGCCTCGCTGCTGGGCCTGCTGGCGCTGCTGACGCTGGTGGTGAAGGCGCTGCTGGAATGGCGCTACGGCGACGAACTTGCCGCGCGTGCTACGCGTGGCCATTGAGAAACAACGCATGACCCTCGAACTGTCCCATCTCCATCGCCGCTACGCCGGCTTTGCCGCACTGGACGACGTCAGCCTGCGCATCGAACCAGGTGAGTTCCTGGCGCTGCTGGGGCCATCCGGTTCGGGCAAGACCACCTTGCTGCGCATCCTGGCAGGGCTGGATTATCCCGACAGCGGCAGCGTGCGCCAGAACGACCGCGATCTGCTGGCGGTCGACGCGCGGCAGCGCAAGGTGGGCCTGGTGTTCCAGCATTACGCGTTGTTCCGCCACCTCACGGTGAGCGAGAACGTGGCGTTCGGCCTGCGCATCCGCCCGCGCAAGTCGCGTCCCAGCCGCGCGGAGATCAACGAGCGCGTGGAGCGACTGCTGAAGCGCGTGCAACTGGACGACCTGGGCAAGCGCTACACCAGCCAGCTTTCCGGCGGCCAGCGCCAGCGCGTGGCATTGGCGCGCGCACTGGCCGTCGAGCCGGACCTGCTGTTGCTGGACGAACCATTCGGTGCGCTCGACGCACAAGTGCGCGTGGCACTGCGCCGCTGGCTGCGCAATCTGCACGAGGAGCTGGGCCTGACCAGCGTGTTCGTCACCCACGACCAGGAGGAGGCGCTGGAGCTGGCCGATCGCGTGGCGGTGATGAATCGCGGCCGCATCGAACAAATCGGCACGCCGGAGGCGATCTACCAGCAGCCGGCCACGCCGTTCGTGTGCGAGTTCATCGGCAAGAACAACAGGATTCCGCTGCAGCGCGCGAACGGCGTGTTGACCGGCGGGCAACGGCAACTCGGTGCCGATCCCTGGCCGGGCAACGCCGTCGGCAGCGCCATCGGCTACGTGCGCCCGGAACATCTGCTGGTGTCGTCGGCGCCATCACAAGGCGGTTGGGCTGCGCAGTTGCGGCACATCTACCTGGCCGGCGGCGTGGCGCATCTCGAGCTGGATGTGCCCGCGCTGGGGCAGGTGCTGGAGGCGGACATGTCCAGTGACGAGGTGGCCCAACGTGGCCTGCAGCCAGGGCAAGCACTGGTCGTGCAACCACGCCTGATCACCGCGTTTCCGCTCAATGCACAAGGTGAAGCTGATGCGGCCGCGCGCCACGTGCTGCAGCCGCAAGCTGCTCCGTAGACAGAGCAACCCCTCGCCGTAAGAGCACACGCTGTGCGGGATGCTCTTGCCGCTTTTTTGTAGGAGCGACTTCAGTCGCGATGCTTTTTGGGTTTTGTGAGTCTTTAGAGCAAAGAGCTTTCGATCGCCTACGGCGCTCGAGTCACTTTCTCTTTGCGTGGCCACGCACGCGCAGGAAGCGCGTGCGAACAGCGAAGCTGGCCCGAAGGGTGGAGGGCAGGATGCCCGGAGTAAAGAGAAAGTAACCAAAGAAAGAGCACCCCGCTTGCGCGCCTTGCGGGCATCCCTGCCCGCAAGGTCCGCGGTCGGGCTGCGGGGTTTGTCGACAGTCCATCGGGCAACCGCTCCTGCGCTGCCTCAACTCGGGCATCCATGCCCTCGCCATGGACTGACGCCAAACTGGTTCGCATCCATGCGAACCACCCTGCAGGCTGATCCTTCGCCCGCCCGCCGCTTCAGAGGGGCCCCGGGTAAAGCAGCGCGCCATCCTGGCGCGCACTCGGTGCGCAGCGGCGTTGCCGCTGCGAGAGCGTCGCCGCATGAAGCTCTGCTTTTTTCCTCACCGTCCGATCGCCCTGAGCGTAGCCGCGCAGCGGCGGAGTCGAAGGGTGAAGTCGAGCGGCCCTTCGACTCCGGCCTTCGGCCTACGCTCAGGGAGAACGGCTGAGGTGAGCAGCTTCGCTTCTGCTTCTGCTTCTGCTTTCGCCGTTGCCTTTGCCCTGGCTTCATCCCGAGTACGGGCCAGGATGGCCCGTCGCTCTACCCGGGGCCCCTGTGCGGCGGTGAGGCGGGGGCGACAAGGCCCCGAAGAGGGCATCGGCAGGATGCCGATGCCTTTTCGCCAGCACATGGATGTGCTGTCGAAAAGCCCGACCCCGACTCACGGACTTGCCGGGCAGGAGCCCGGCAAGCGCCAAGTGGGGTGGCCTTCTCTTTTGGTTACTTTTCTCTTGGCCACGCAAGAGAAAAGTGACTCGAGCGCCGCAGGCGATCGAAAGCTCTTGCTCTGGAGCCAGATCCAAGAGCAAAAGCATCGCGACTGAAGTCGCTCCTACAGCGGTGCCAGTAGCGGCTTTCCTCAAAACGACAGTTGTGCACGCAGCGCGAAGATTTCCGGATCCACGCTTGCTCCGCGTCGGTCGCTCCAGGCGCGGATGTAATTGGCTTGCAGTTTGAAGCCGCGGGGCAGGTACCAGTTCAGGCCCAGCGTCCAGTCGTGCTGCTCGCCGCCGCGCACGACGCCATCGTCCAGGTCCACCGCGGAATAGCGCAGCGCAAACTCCAGTGCGCCCCAGTCGCGTGCGGGCGTCGGGGCACCGAACGCGTTGTTGCGATAGCGCCGGGATTCGCCGGTCAGCAGCCAGCTGCCCGATACGTAGTAGCCGTCGCTGCGGTAGTTGCTGCCGATGTTGCGGTGGGCGTCGAGCGTGAGGTATTCGGCTTGCGCCAGCCACGGGCCGTGCAGCCACGCCGCTTCCAGTCCCGCGCGATCGATGCGGTCGACGCCGGTGAGGGTGCCGGTGTCGACCAGGCGGATCGTGGTGAGGTTTACCTCCGGGCGGGCGCGCACACGCGCCGTGCGATCGTCGCGCGCCTCGCGTGAGGCGGACAGCCCCAGGTGAATAACGTCGTTGCCTTCATTGACGGGATTGAACACGGCGCGGGCCGCTGCCGTATTTCCGCTGGCCGCGTCGTTCAGATCGTGGCGACCGAAATACGCCAGCTGAAACGCCCAGCGCGACAGCCCGGTGTACTTCCATTCCAGGCCCAGCCGCCGGCCCTCGTATATCGCCTGGCCGGCGAGGCTGGTTTCCAGGAAAGTGGTGGCGCTGGCCGAGGTGGCGCCATCTTCCATGCCCACCGGCGTCTTGAATTCACCCAGCCGGAAATTGCCGATGCCGGTGGTGGCGCCCAGGAACACGTCCTGCCACGCGTTGGACTGGAAGTCGTAGCCCACGTCCGCGTTGAAAACACCTTTTTTTGCGCCGTACAGGGTGACGACCTGGCGTCGCCAGGTGGTGGCGTCGTCGAAGTTGCTGGTGCTGAACTGGTTGGCGTCGTACTGGAAATTGCCCTTCACGCCGAGCTCGATGCCGTCGTCGAAATGCGCTCGTGTCGGCCACTCGTCGGTGGCGGCGAAAGCATGGGGAGCAAGGCCGAGAAGGCTCAGGGCAAGCAGGGTTCTGGTGTGCATGGGGATTCTCGTTGGGGGGCGCCAGCGCTTCACGCGCAGTGGGCACAACGGTATCCAAACGGTTCGCTGACGGAAGTTATCTTCCGTCATGTGGTTATGACGAGGGCGTCAATCGATGTCTCGCGCATCTTGGTGCGGGAACCCGCGCGTGCTGGCGGTGGTCGGGGAAGGGTCGGGTTCAAGCAGGGTTTGCCATGCTGCCGACATCCCTTTGTGGCCGGGACATTGTTATCGCTTCCATGCAGCGGAAAAAAGGTGGCGACTGGAACGATCTGGACGCCGGAACGCTGGCGCTTTTGCGGCGGCGGCGCTGGCGGGTTTCACCGCGCGTGCTGCCATGGAATCGCTGGTTGCTGTGCCTGGTGGCGCTGCTGCACGTGGTGATGGCGCTGGTGGCATGGCAGGCACTGCGGCCGGGGCGTCGCGTGATCAAGGCCGAATCGCAACAGGTCCTGCAGGTGCGTTTCATCACGCGTGCGCCGGTGGAAACGGCCGCGCCGCCACCGCCGGTCGTGCCACCCTTGCCGCCGCGGGAGCCACCGGCACGCACAACACCTGCGACCAGGCGCGCGATGACGATTCAGCTGCCGGCCACGCCGCCGGCGCGCAAACCGGTGACCTTGTACGGCCGCGACGGCCAGCCGCTGCTACCCGCCGCGTCGGCCAGCAGTGCAACGCCCGGTTACGTGTCGCACGCGTTGCAGGGTGATCGCCGGATCATGCAGAACAGCGATCCGATCAAGTACAAGGGCACCTCGCTGGACAAGTATTTTCCGCCGCCGGACGAAACCCTGGGCGGCGCCGCGTTGCGGCATGTGGTGGATGCCGTGGTCAAGGACACGGATGTGGACCTGCCGGGTGGCATCCACCTGAAGTGCAAGACGGTCGTGGGCGTGCCCATTCCCGACTGCATCAATCCGCCGCCACCGCCCTCGGCCAAGGATGGCGACGCACGCCTCAGCATGGCGCCATCCAAACCGCTGGCACCCGATCCCAAGGCAGCGAAACCGCCCAGCGTGGAGGCTTGCATCGCGATCTACCGGGCCAACAAACCGTTGCCCTGGGGTTGCCCCACCGACACGCCGAACCGCGCGGTGGATGCCGAGTTGCGTGATCGCGCCGCAGGCGCCGCCAGAGCCCATTGATCGCCGCACCGGCGCGGCGCGCCCGGCTACACTTGCGCCCATGCCCTTGCCGCCTTCGGACCAACCTGCCGGCCCCCCAGCTGATCGTCCGGCACGTGTGCTGATGGATTCGCCGCTGGCGGCCCGCCGCGCCGTTGCCTACCGCCAGCGCACCCGCGTCGAGCCGCGCGAAACGGGTCGCCGCATCGTTGGCATCGTCGGCACGATGCTGGTGCACGTGGTGTTTCTGCTGGTGTTCGTGCTGGGTCCGGCTTACCAGGTGAAACTGCCGCCGGAATCGCAGGAAAAGGCACTGCGGGTGCGGCTGATCGATGCGCCCGAGCCGCCACCGCCGCCGCCCGTGCGCGGCACGCCGCCCAAGGAGATCGGCCCCCGGCACCAGGCCCGCGTGCGACCGGCGGCGACGCGTCCGTCCGTGCGCCACACCAGCGCCAGCACGGCGGCGCCGTCGTTGGCGCGCGTCAGCGACGCGAAGGTCGTGCCCGAGCCCGCGGTGGTCAGCCCGCCCGCGCCGGTTCGCGCGCCGACACCGGACAAACCGGCCGCACCCCTGCCACCGATCAGCCTGCCCACACCCGCACCCACGCCCGAGTTGCAACCGATACCGCTGGCCGCCGAGCCGCCCAGCGTGACGCCGCCAGTGGTGTCGATGCAGCCGCCGGTGCCGCCAAAGTTCCAGCCCGAGGCGGTGCGCCCGCCGCAGCTCGAAGGCACCCAGCCGATGCCGCCGCCGGCCTCGCTGGCGCTGCCGCCGTTGCCAGCGCAAGCGCCGCCTCCGGTGAGCGCGCCCAGCATCGCGCTGGACATGAAAGTGCCGCGCAGCGCCGAGCCACCCAGCGTGCAGCCGATCCGCGCTACCGTGACGGCCGCGCCGCCGGTGCCCGACATGCAGGCCGTGCCCTTGCCCGCGCAACCGTCGCCGCAGGTCAACCTGCAGGCGACCTTCACCGTGCCCACACCGGTGGTGCAGCGCGAAGCGCCGCGGATCGAGACACCCGCCGTCGAGGTGGCCGAGGCGCAACTGGACGCGGTGCCGCAGACGGCATTGGCGCGTCCGGCCGTGGCGCCGCCGGAAGCGTCGGCGGTGAAGGTGCAGGACACGCGCAAGGCCATGGCGGCGATCGAGCGCCCCGTACTGGCGCGCCCGCAACTCAGCGAGCAACCCGCGCCGGAGCCGGCTGCCGAGGCCAAGCCCGCTGCCGTCGCTGATGCCGGTGCCGAGGCGGCGCCCGCGACAAAGGACAACAGTGCCGCTGACACCAGCGCTGCCGATACCAGCGAGCCCACGGCCAGCGCGGAAACCAGCACCGCCGCGACCAGCAAGGCCGATGCCGGTCGCGACGTCAGCACCGCGCCCGACGCCATCGCGCAAGGCAGCGACACCGCCACGCCGGGCGAGCCCGCGGGCGTCGCCAAGGCGGCCGCCAGTGACACCGGCCAGCCCGCTCCCACGCAGGCGCAGGGCAGCACGAAAGCGGCCACCGGCAAGAGCCGCGGCGTCGGCGAGCAGGGCGCCGAGCAGGCCGGTGCGGCGCAGGGCGAGAAGCAGGGTGAGCTGGGCGATTACGTGCAGCTGAAACCCCGCGGCGACACCGACGTGATGAGCCACCGTTCTTCCAGCATCACCTACAAGGCGACATCATTCGACAAATACTGGGCGCCGAAGAACGAAAGCTCGATCGACACCGCCCTGCGTCGCGCGGTGGAAAAAACCACCATCAAGCACACCTTCAACCTTCCGCAAGGCATCCGCGTCGAATGCTCCGCCTCGCCGCTGCTGCCGATCGCGCTGCTCGGTTGCGGCAACCCTGACCCGCCGGCCAAGCCGCTGGGTCAGGAGGTGTATCGCCGGCTCAACCTGCCCTCGACCGCGGCGGGCGTGCCCACCGTGCCGGCGCCCGCGGCCAGCGCGCCCAAGCGGGCCATCGTGTTCACCAACGATGCCGAATGCGCCGCCGCCCGCGTCGCCGGCGGCCCGTTGCCGCCCGGCTGCGAAAGCGCCTTCGCGCCTGCGGTCAAACCCGCCGCGCCGGCGCGCTCCTCCAGTTCGTGGGTGCCGGCCAGCGACCAGTTCATCCGGCAATAGGCATCAAAAGGCCTGCTGCGGCGAACATCGCGACTGTCATCTTCCGGTCAAGAAAACTTCGCAAACTGGGCGTCCGGCGCGCATGCGCGCCACCCTTATCCCTCTTGCCGGAGCCGGTGATGAACAGCCGCCTGATTCGCGACACATCACCGCCTGACGCCACGGCGCCGGCGGCCAACGATGCGGGCGCGGTGCTGCCCGCGGTGGACCTGGGTGACAACCGCCTGTACATCCATCGCGAGCTGTCGCAACTGCAGTTCAACATCCGCGTGCTGGATCAGGCGTTGGACGAGCGCACGCCGTTGCTGGAGCGGCTGAAGTTCCTGCTGATCTTCTCGCGCAACATGGACGAGTTTTTCGAGATCCGGGTGGCTGGCCTGAAAGGGCAGGTGGCGCTGGATCACGAGATGATCGGCCCGGACGGCATCCGGCCCAAGCGCGCGCTGGCGATGATCAGCGAGATCGCGCATCGGCAGATCGAGCGGCAGTACGCGATCCTCAACGAGCGCATCCTGCCGGAGCTGGCGGCGCACGGCATCCGCATCGTTCGCCGCACGCAGTGGACGCACAAGCAGAAGCTGTGGGTGCGTCGCTATTTCCGCGACGAGGTGGCGCCGCTGGTGACGCCGATCGGGCTGGACCCCACCCATCCGTTTCCGCTGCTGGTCAACAAGAGCCTCAACTTCATCGTGCAGTTGGACGGCGTCGATGCGTTCGGGCGCGACTCCGGCCTGGCCATCGTGCCGGCGCCGCGCGTGCTGCCGCGGCTGATCCCGATGCCGCCGGAAATCAGCGATGGCGGCGACAACCACGTCTTGCTGTCGTCGATGATCCACGCCCACGTGGCGGAACTGTTTCCGGGCATGGACGTGCTCGGTTGCTACCAGTTCCGGCTGACCCGCAACGCGGATCTCACGCTGGATCCGGAAGACGTCGAGGACCTGGCGCTGGCGTTGCGCGGCGAGCTGTACTCGCGCCGTTTCGGCGACGCGGTGCGGCTGGAGGTGGCCGACAATTGCCCGAAGGATCTGATCGGCTACCTGCTCAGGCAGTTCGGCCTGACCGAATCGGAGTTGTACGAAGTGAACGGCCCGGTGAACCTGGCGCGGCTGTTCCGCATCGCCACCGACGTCCGCTATCCGCAATTGCAGTACCCGCCGTTCACGCCGAGCCTGCCCAAGGCGCTTCGGCATGCCGAAGACCTGTTCCAGGTGGTCGGCAGGCAGGACGTGTTGCTGCTGCATCCGTACGAGTCGTTCACGCCGGTGGTCGACCTGCTGCGCCAGGCGGCCAAGGACCCGCAGGTACTGACGATCAAGCAGACGCTGTACCGCACCAACGCGAACTCCGAGATCGCCGATGCGCTGGTCGATGCGGCACGCGCCGGCAAGGAAGTGACCGCGGTGGTCGAGCTGCGCGCGCGTTTCGACGAGGAGTCCAACCTCAGCCTCGCCTCGCGCCTGCAGCAGGCCGGCGCGATGGTGATCTACGGCGTGGTGGGCATCAAGACGCACGCCAAGCTGATGCTGATCCAGCGCCGCGAGGGTCGCGGGCTGGTGCGCTATGCGCACATGGGCACGGGCAACTACCACACCGGCAACGCGCGGCTGTACACCGATTACAGCCTGCTCACTTCCGACCAGGCGCTGTGCGAGGACGTGCACAAGTTGTTCAGCCAGCTCACCGGCATGGGCAAGGTGCTGCACATGAAGAAGCTGCTGCATGCACCGTTCACGCTGAAGAACAGCCTGCTGGAGCTGATCGCGCAGGAGGCCGCGCATGCCGCGGCCGGCAAGCCGGCGCAGATCATTCTCAAGATCAATGCGCTGACCGAACCCAACGTGATCCGCGCGCTGTACAAGGCCAGCATCGCCGGCGTGCAGATCGACCTGATCGTGCGCGGCATCTGCGCCCTGCGCCCCGGTATCGAGGGCGTTTCCGAAAACATCCGCGTGCGCTCGATCATCGGCCGCTTCCTCGAACACAGCCGCATCTACTGGTTTGCCAACGATGGCGAGCCGCGGGTGTACCTGGCCAGTGCCGACCTGATGGAACGCAATCTCGATCGCCGCGTGGAAGCCGCGTTCCCGATCGAAGGCAAGAAGCTGCAGCTGCGCGTGTTCAGTGCATTGCAGCGCTATCTCGCTGACGACACCGGTGCCTCCCTGCTGCAACCCGATGGTGAGTATCTGCGCCTCGCCGCGCCCGACGCGACGCCGGGCCGGCACGCGCAGGTGGAGATGCTGGAGAGGTTGTGCGGCAGCTGAGCTCGCCGCCAACCACTGTAGGAGCGGCTTCAGCCGCGACGCTCCTGCTTCGAATCCGCAAGGCAAAGAGCGTCGCGGCTGAAGCCGCTCCTACAGGGTGCAGTCCGCCGCTACAGGAGCCGCAGCAATTCCTTCATCAGCGGCAGCCGGCGCACGCGCACGGCGCTGGCGCGGAACACCGCGTTGGCCAGGGCGGGGGCGGCGGTGGGCATGGCCAGGAAGCTGGCGCCGGCGGGCGAGCGGTCACCGGGCACGGTGATCACTTCCACGTCGTTGGGTAGCTGCGCCATGCTGGCCAGCGGGTAGCTCTTGTAGTCGTGTTGCTGGATCTGGCCATCCTTGTAGGTCACCGCCAGGTTCAGCGCGGTGGACAGTGCATCCAGGGTGGCGCCGGCCACCTGGCCTTGCAGGCCCAGCGGGTTGATCACCCGGCCCACGTCGACCGCGCACACGGCACGTTCGATGGTGAGTTTTTCGCCCTGCATCGACGCTTCGATCGCGTGCGCCACGTAGGCGCCGTCGACATGCCAGCAGGCGATGCCCAGGCCGTTGACGCTGCGCAACCAGTTTTTCCATTCGATGCGATCGGCGACCAGTTTCAACACGTTGGCCAGACGGCCGAGGTCGAGCGTGCCGCCGCCGGCCAGCGCCAGCGTGCGCGGTTCGCCGAGCAGGCGCAGGCGGGTTTTCAGCGGGTCTTCGCGCATCATGTGCGCGATTTCGTCGATGAAGCTTTCCACCGCGAATGCGTTGCTGAGGTGCGGCATGCCGCGCATCGGGCCGCGTGGCATGGCTGATTCCAGGCCGTACCAGTCGCTGCGGTAGTTCGGCACCAGGCCCGCGGGCAGCTGGTCGGCGCGGGTTTCGGACGTCCACAGGCGGTTGTCCGGCACGCCGCGTTGCACCAGTGCCGAAGCGCTGGCCATGCGCTGGTTCCAGCCGATGAGTTCGCGCTTGCGGCCCACGATGGCGCTGATGCGGTGCACGCTGGCGGCGCGGTAGAAGTCGTGGCCGAAATCCTGCGCACGCGTCCACAACAGCCGCACCGGCTTGTCGACCAGCTTGGCCAGCATCACCGCCTCGGCCACGTAGTCGTGATCGAGCCGGCGACCGTAACCGCCGCCGACGCGGGGCACACGGATGTCGATGTGGTCGGGGGCCAGGCCGGTCAGCCGCTGCACCACGGCCCAGGCACGCTGCGGCGCCTGGGTGGGCACGACCAGGCTGGCGCGGTCCTTGTCCAGCCGCACCAGGCAGTTCATCGGCTCGGCGGTGGCGTGGGCCAGCCACGGTTGCACGTAGGTGGCTTCCAGTCGGCGGGCGGCCTTCTTGCCGGCGGCATCCACGTCGCCGTCGTTGCGCACGCGCGTGGTGGGCGCGTCGTCGCCGTCGAGCAGGGCCTGCGCCTGTTGTTCCAGCGCGTAGCTGCTTTGCGTGCCGCTGGCGCCGGGCTTCCATTCCAGCTCCAGCTTGTCGCGTCCCTGCAAGGCCGACCAGGTGTCCTGCGCCAGCACTGCCACGGCCGGGGCGATCGCCGTCTCGCCGAGCGGCTGATCCTTCTCCGGCTGCAACTGCAGCACCTTGACCACGCCCTTGACCGCCAGCGTTGCGGCCGTGTCGATGCGCGCCAGCGTGCCGTCGGGCCAGGGGCAATGCACCAGCACCGCCACCAGCGCATCGCCATAGTGGTGATCGATGGCGTAGCTGGCCTGGCCGGTGACGATGGCGTGGGCATCCACGTCACCGGCCGGCGCGCCGATCAGGGTGTAGCGCTCCGGCGTTTTCACCGGGGGCACGCTCTTGGTCAGCGGGATCTTGCCGGCTACCTCGACCAGGCTGCCGTAGGTGACGCGGCGCCCGTCGGGTGCGATCACCGTTCCCGATTCACAGCGCAAGCGGTCAGCCGGGACGCCCAGCCGGCGCGCGGCCGCCTGCAGCAACAGCCAGCGGGCCAGCGCGCCGACCTGGCGAAGCTCCTGCCAGGCGGCGGGGATGGAGCCGCCGGTGCCGCCGAGCTGGCGGCCGTAGATCCAGCGCGGCTGGCCGTGGTCGTTTTCCACGCCCAGGCCCAGCGGAATCACGCTGACGCGGTTCCAGTCCGCGTCGAGTTCGTCGGCGATGATGCGTGGCAGGGAGGTGGCCACGCCGGTGCCGGTATCCGGGTCGCGCGCGCCGATCAGCACGTTGCCGTCGCTGTCGATCTGCACGTAGGGGCCCAGCGACTGGAACGTGCCGCCCAGCAACGCCGGCGGCAGGTCGACCGCCCCGGCGGTGCGGATGCCCACGATCAACGCCCCGGCGGTGCCGGTGAGCACCTGCAGGAAGCGGCGCCGCGAAAGCTGGATCTGCCCACTCATGCCTGGCCCGCCTTACCGGCGGCCGCCCGCTTGATGGCGCGACGCACGCGCGTCTGCGAACCGCAGCGGCACAGGTTGGGCAGCCGGTCGATGTCGTCGTCGGAGGGTTGCGCGGTGCGCGTCAGCAAGGCCACTCCCGAAATCAGCCAGCCTGGCGTGCAGTAGCCGCAGCCGATTGCGTCCTCGTCGATGAAAGCCTGCTGCAGCGGATGCAGGGTGCCGTCGTTGGCGGCCAGGCCCTCCACCGTGGTGACCCGTTTGCCCGCCAGCGCCTTCATCGGTTGCCCGATGGCCGGCACCGGCCTGCCGTCCACCAGCACCAGGTCGGCGCCGTTGCCGGCCTGGGCATCACCGCCGTACTTGGTTCCGGTCAGGCGCAGCACGTCGCGCAGGTACCACAGCAGCGGCATCGCGGGATCGCCGGTATGACGGAAGGGCTCGCCGTTGATGACCACCTCGATACCATCGCGGATCTTCTCGGGCACGATGTTGCTGTCCGGGGTCGGCATGGCCTGATCTTGCGCGGGCGGCATCCATCATCTCCTTGGCGGGTATCGCCCTATTGTGACATTGCCGCCCCGGGCTCAGGGTGCCGCGCGGCTGAACAGCCGGCGCCAGACCACGTACACCGGCACGCCGGCCAGCATGATCAGCGCGCCGATGCCAGCATTGCGCGGGTTGTCCAGCATGGTCATCACCACCACCCACGCCACGATGCCGATGAACAGCAGCGGCAACCACGGATAACCGGGCACGCGGAAGCTGGCGGTGCCGCCATCGCGCTGGCGGTACCAGAACAGCGTGGCCACGCCTGCGGCGCAGGCCAGCCAGTCGCCGAAGGTGGCGTAATCCAGCAATTGGCCGTAGCTGCCTGACAGCGCCAGCACGACCGCCCAGCCGGACAGCAGCAGCAGCGCCGTGTTCGGCGTGCGGTAACGCGGATGCAGCCGCGCCACCGCGCGGAAGAACAGGCCGTCTTCGCCCATTACCTGCAACACGCGCGCGCCGGCCACCAGGGTGATGTTGCAGAAGCCCAGGGTGGAAATCGCCACGCCCAACGCGATCACTTTCGCCCCGGTGGGGCCGAGCACGCGCTGCATCACGTCGGCCGCCGGCGCCATGCTGGCGGCCAGCCCGTCGTGGCCGAGCACCGCGAGGTAGGCCACGTTGACCAGCACGTAGGCCACGATCACCAGCAGCATGCCCAGGGTCAGTGCGCGCGGCAGCGTGCGTTGCGGATCGCGCACCTCGCCAGCCAGGTTGTTGAGGTAGGTGAAGCCGGAGTAGGCGAACAGCACCGGCAACGCCGCACTGACGAAGCCGACCCCGTGGCGCGCCGGGTCAACCGCCAGCACCTGGCTTTGGCCGGCCCCGGCGAGGAACAGGCCCGCCACCACCAGCGCCGCCACCGCCAGCAGTTTCAGCACGGAAAACAGGTTCTGGATCTGCGCGCCGAGCCGCAGGCCGAACAGGTTCAGCCCGGTCACGAACACCAGCGCGCCCACCGTCAACGGCAGCGACCACGCCGTCGAAAGTCCGAACAGCGACGCGGTGTAGCTGGCGAAGATCGTCGCCACCGCCGCGCTGGAGCCGGAGTAGATCACCAACAGCATGGTCCAGCCGAACAGAAACCCGGCCAGCGGCCCGAATGCCTCGCGCAAGTAAACGTAAGTACCGCCGGCATGCGGCCGGCGCGCACCCAGCTCGGCGTAGCACAGCGCCCCGATCAGGGTCAGCACGCCCGCGCCGGCCCACACCAGCAGCAGCGCCAGCCCCGACTCCGTACGCTGCGCGGCCACCCCCGGGCTGAGGAAGATGCCGCCACCGATGATGCCGCCGACCACGATCAGCGCGGCGTCCCAGGGGCGCAGGCTGCGCAGGTAGGTATCGGGTTTCGTGGGCGTGGACATCGAATCGGACGGCAATTGAAAAGCGCGACAGCATGGCGGTGCGCTGCGCGCCCGGCAAGCTGTGCCGGCTTTTTCGGCGTGTGCGGCACGCTGGCGCGCCCCGGTTTTGCCCGTGCGGGAGCAGAACGATGCGGCCCGCTTGCGGCACAATAGGCGGCTTGTATGCGGCAAAAACCGCCCACAGCCCTCGTCCCCGCCATTCAAAGCCAGCCATGACCACCATCAAGCAAGCCGACCTGATCCAGTCCGTCGCCGACGCGCTGCAATACATCAGCTATTACCACCCGGTCGATTACATCAAGGCGCTCGCCGCCGCCTACGAGCGCGAGGAAAGCCCTGCCGCGAAGGATGCGATGGCGCAGATCCTGATCAACTCGCGCATGGCCGCCGAAGGCCACCGGCCGTTGTGCCAGGACACCGGCATCGTCACTGTGTTTTTGAAAGTGGGCATGAACGTGCGCTGGGACGATGCCACCATGTCACTGGAAGACATGGCCAACGAAGGCGTGCGCCGCGCCTACCTGGACCCGGACAACAAGCTGCGCGCCAGCGTGCTGGCCGACCCGGCCGGCAAGCGCGTCAACACCAAGGACAACACGCCGTCGGTGGTGAACATGTCGATCGTGCCCGGCGACACGGTCGAGGTGATCGTGGCGGCGAAGGGCGGCGGCTCCGAGGCGAAATCGAAATTCGCCATGCTCAACCCGTCCGACTCGATCGTCGACTGGGTGCTGAAAACCGTGCCCACCATGGGTGCCGGCTGGTGCCCGCCGGGCATGCTCGGGATCGGCATCGGCGGCACCGCCGAGAAGGCGATGCTGATGGCGAAGGAATCGCTGATGGAGTCGATCGACATCCAGGAACTGATCGCACGCGGCCCGGCCAATCGCGCCGAGGAACTGCGCATCGAGCTGTTCGAGAAGGTCAACGCGTTGGGCATCGGCGCACAGGGCCTGGGCGGCCTCACCACCGTGCTCGACGTCAAGGTCAAGGATTTCCCCACTCACGCGGCCAACCTGCCGGTGGCGCTGATCCCCAACTGCGCCGCCACGCGCCACGCGCATTTCGTGCTGGACGGCTCAGGTCCGGTGATGCTCGATCCGCCTTCGCTGGAAGACTGGCCCAAGCTCACCTACGACGCCTCGAAGGGGCGCCGGGTGAATCTGGATACGGTGACGAAGGACGACGTGGCCAGCTGGAAGCCCGGCGAAACCCTGCTGCTCAGCGGCAAGCTGCTCACCGGCCGCGATGCCGCGCACAAGCGCATGGTGGAGATGCTGAACAAGGGCGAGCCGCTGCCGGTCGATTTCAACGGCCGCTTCATCTACTACGTGGGCCCGGTCGATCCGGTGCGCGAGGAAGTGGTCGGCCCCGCCGGCCCCACCACCGCCACGCGCATGGACAAGTTCACCGAGCAGGTGCTGGCGCAGACCGGCCTGCTGGGCATGGTCGGCAAGGCCGAGCGCGGTCCGGCCGCGATCGAGGCGATCAAGAAGCACCAGTCGGTGTACCTGATGGCCGTCGGCGGCGCGGCGTACCTGGTGTCGAAAGCGATCAAGGCCTCGCGCGTCGTGGGTTTCGCCGATCTCGGCATGGAGGCGATCTACGAATTCACCGTGGAAGACATGCCAGTCACGGTGGCCGTCGATTCCGCCGGCAGCTCGGTGCACCAGACCGGGCCGCGCGAGTGGCAGGCCCGCATCGGGAAAATCCCCGTCTTTATCCAGTAAAAGCCGTGCGCGCAGCGCACCCGTTTGCCTCCTCCCCCTGCGGGGGAGGATTGAGGAGGGGAGCGCCCGGTAGCCGCAGCACCCATCAAGCAAAAGCATCCCACCCCAGCCCTCCCCTGCGAGCAGGGGAGGGGGAAAGCGGCGAGGCCACGCGCATCCTCGCCTCCCTTGCCGTCCACACCAAAAGCCACGCCACCACTTTGGACGTCCAAACGGGTTGCCGTTCCTCGCTCGTTCATTCATCATGACGCGTTGCAACACTGATTCGACCCCGGCGCGGCAATGACGCGCCAGCGCATGAGACTTCCCAATCCCTCCAACAACCAACGGCGACTGACCGTGACCGCTTCCGTTTCCCAAGCTTTGCCCTCCCACGCCCCCTGGATCGTCATGAAGTTCGGCGGTACCAGCGTGGCGACGCTGCCGCGTTGGCAGAACATCCGCGAACTGGTGGCCAGCCGCCGTGCCGAAGGCGCGCGTGTGCTGATCGTCGTTTCCGCGCTGTCCGGCATTACCGACGCGTTGAAACAACTGTGCGCGCAGGGCGACAAAAGCAAACGGATCGAAGCGGCCGCGGCGATAAAACAGCGTCACCACGATCTGCTGGAGCAGATGCAGCTGGCGGCGCCCGAGGGCTTGCTGGCGCGGCTGGACGACTTGGCGAAACTGGCCGAGGACGGCTCGCGCGTGCTGGGCGAACTGGCCTGGCAGGCGCAGGTGCAGGCGCACGGCGAGTTGCTGTCCAGCACGTTGGGCGCGGCGTTCCTCAGTGCCACCGGCGTCGCCACGCAGTGGCTGGACGCGCGCGAATGCCTCACCGCGATCGCCTTGCCGAACCAGAACGAGCGCACCCGCCTGCTCTCGGCGATGGTGGAGGCGAAGCCCGATCCGGTGCTGACGGCGCGGTTGGCGGGACTGGGCGAAGTTTTCATCACCCAGGGTTTCATCGCCCGCGAAGGCCGCGACGACGGCGTCGCTGGCCGCACCGTGCTGCTGGGTCGCGGCGGTTCGGATACCTCGGCCGCCTATCTGGGTGCGCTGCTGAAGGCGCAGCGGGTGGAGATCTGGACCGACGTGGCCGGCATGTTCACCGCCAACCCGCGCCAGGTCACCGGCGCGCGGCTGCTGCAGCGGCTGGATTACGAGGAAGCGCAGGAAATCGCCTCCACCGGCGCCAAGGTGCTGCATCCGCGCTGCCTGTCGCCGCTGCGCGAGCCGCGTGTGCCGCTGCTGATCAAGGACACCAACCGGCCCGAGCTGGAGGGTACGGTGATCGGCCCCGAGGTGCGCGAGCACGCGCCCAGCATCAAGGCGATCAGCGCGCGCAAGGGCATCACCCTGATCTCGATGGAGTCGGTGGGCATGTGGCAGGAAGTGGGTTTCCTGGCCGACGTGTTTGCCTATTTCAAGCAGCACGGGTTGTCGGTGGATCTGATCGGCTCGGCCGAAACCAACGTCACCGTGTCGCTGGACCCGGCCGAGAACCTGCTCGATTCTGACGCCATCGCCGCGCTGGCCACCGACCTGGCCAAGGTGTGCCGGGTCAAGGTGATCGCGCCCTGCGCCGCGATTTCGCTGGTGGGGCGCGGCATGCGTTCGATCCTGCACACGCTGTCCGGCGTGCTGGCGGAGTTCGGCCAGTTGCGCGTGCACCTGATCTCGCAGTCGTCGAACAACCTCAACCTCACCTTCGTGGTGGACGAGGAGGTGGTCGACGCGCTGGTGCCGCACCTGCACGATCTGCTGATCGGCGCGGGCGCGTTGCGCACCGACGACAGCGCGCTGTTCGGGCCCAGCTGGGAAGCGCTTTATGGTCGCGGCGACGTGGCCCCCGCGGTGGCATCGTGGTGGCGCACCGAAGAGCGGCAACGGCTGCTGGACATCGCCGCCAAGGCCACGCCGCGCTATGTCTACCATCTGCCCACGGTGCGCCAGCAGGCGCGCGAACTGAAAAAGCTGGCGGCGGTGGACCGGCTGCATTACGCGGTGAAGGCCAACACGCACCCGGCGATCCTGGGCGCGCTGGCCGAGGAAGGTTTCGGCTTTGAGTGCGTGTCCCCGGGTGAGTTGCGGGCGGTCATCGCGGCGGTGCCGGAATCCGCGCCGCTGCTGTTCACGCCCAACTTCGCGCCGCGCGAGGATTACGCGTTCGCGCTGACCACCCGGGCCACCGTGTCGCTGGATGCGCTGCACCCGCTGCAGTACTGGGGCGAGCTGTTCCGCGACAAGGAGATCGTGCTGCGGGTCGATCTGGGCCGCGGCCTGGGCCACCACGAGAAAGTGCGCACCGGCGGCAGCGGCAGCAAGTTCGGCTTGCCGGTCGACCAGCTCGACAGCTTCCTGCGCCTGGCCGATGCGCATGGGGTGATCGTGCGCGGCCTGCACGCACACCTGGGCTCGGGCATTCTCGATGACAGCCACTGGGGCGAGGTCTACGGCCAGCTGGCCAGCCTCGCCGAGCGCATCGGCAGCGTCAGCTTCATCGACATCGGCGGCGGCCTGGGCGTGCCATCGCACCCGGGTGAGGCGGCGCTGGACATCGCCGGCCTGGACCGCGTGCTGCGCGACGTGAAGACCGCCTACCCGCATTACCAGTTGTGGATGGAGCCGGGCCGCTACCTGGTGGCCGACGCCGGCGTGCTGCTGGCGCGCACCACCCAGCAGAAGGGCAAGGGCGCGTTCCGTTACCTCGGCATCGACACCGGCATGAACAGCCTGATCCGCCCCGCGCTGTACGACGCCTGGCACCAGATCGTCAACCTCACCCAGCTCGACGCGCCGGCCACCGCGCTGTACCAGGTGGTGGGCCCGATTTGCGAAAGCGGCGACGTGCTGGGCACCGACCGCCGCCTGCCCGAGGCCAACGAAGGCGACGTGATGCTGATCGCCCAGGCAGGCGCCTACGGCAAGGTGATGTCGTCGCCGTACAACTTGCGCGATGAGGCGGAAGAGGTGGTGATCGAGTAGCGCTTCTGCCTCCTCTCCCCTTTGGGGAGAGGATTGAGGTGAGGGGCCACGCCGCCGTAAATACCCAACGAAGGAGCGTTCAAGGATGAAACGCATCAACGTGGATCGCGCGCGTGGATTGCGTCGCGCGATGACGGATGTAGAGCGGTTGTTGTGGCGATACCTGCGTAACCGCCACTTGTCGGGATGGAAATTCCGCAGGCAACACGAAGTAGGCCATTACATCGTCGATTTCGTCTGTGCGGAGGCCATGCTGGTCGTCGAGCTGGATGGCGGTCAACACGCCGAGCTAGTGGATTACGACGAGCATCGGACGCAGTATCTGCACTCCATGGGTTACCGCGTGCTGCGTTTCTGGAACAATGATGTGTTGGCCAATATCGAGAGCGTGCTTGAGGTGATTCTGGAGGCCGTGGCAAGCCCGGCCCCTCACCCCAGCCCTCTCCCCATCGGGGAGAGGGGGCTTGGCATGCCGGAGAGTGAAAAGTGACAACGACAATTCAACCGCGCCTGACCCAGGTATTCCGCTTCGTGCGGGCCAACTACGCCAATGGCGTGGCCGAGCTGGCGTACGAGTTCGACGATGGCGAGGAGCTGGTCGAACGGATCAGCTTTCCGAATGCGCCGGCCATCCCCGCCGCCCGCGCCGCTGCGTTCGAGGCGGCGCTGAAGCTGCTGCATCTGGTCGCCGGCATCAGCTACTACAAAGCCGGCGTGCCGCCGAAGATCGAGCTGGCCGATGGCCCACTCGACGAGGCCACCGCCGACCTGCTCGACACCTTGTACCTGCATGGCTTGGCCGAGTTTGCCTACCGCAACGGGCTGGACCTGCGCGGACGCATCGCGTTCCCACGCGCTCTTCCCCCCTCTCCCGCTGACGGGAGAGGGGCCGGGGGAGAGGGCAGTGCCCCCACGCTGGGCCTCCCGAAGCACACCCTCGTCCCCATCGGCGGCGGCAAGGATTCGCTGGTGGCGGTGGAGGCGATCAAATCCATCGGTGGTGACGCCACCGCCGTATGGGTGGGCAACTCGCCGCTGATCGCCGCCTGCGCCGAACGCACCGGCTTGGCCCTGCTGAACATCCAGCGTGAACTGGCGCCGGGGCTGTTCGAGCTGAACCAGCGCGGCGCGTGGAACGGCCACATCCCGGTGACCGCGGTGAACTCGGCGATCCTCGCGGTGGCGGCGATCCTGTACGGCCACGACTCCATCGCCTTCGCCAACGAGCGTTCCGCCTCGGCGGCCACGCTGGAGTACGAAGGCCAGCAGGTGAATCATCAGTGGAGCAAGGGCTACCTGTTCGAGACCTTGCTCAACGACTGGCTGCACAGCCATGTCGCCGCGGATCTCGATTACTGCTCGCTGCTGCGCCCGTACTCCGAGCTGGCGATCACCCGTGCGTTCGCGAAGCTGACGCCGTATTTCGACGTGTTCTCCAGCTGCAACCGCAACTTCAGGATTCTTGGCCCCAAGCCGGTGGATCGCTGGTGCGGGCAGTGCCCGAAATGCCATTTCGTGTTCCTGGCGCTGGCGCCGTTCCTGCCCAAGCCCCGGTTGCTGTCGATCTTCGGCCGCAACCTGCTGGATGACGAAACACAGACGGCCGGCTTCGATGCGCTGCTGGAATACCAGGACCACAAGCCGTTCGAATGCGTGGGCGAGGGCGCCGAGGCGCGTGCCGCGATGTACGCGCTGAGCCAGCGGCCGGAATGGCAGGAAGACGCCCTGGTGGCCCGTTTCATCAACACCATCCTGCCCCAGCTCGATGTCTCGCAGTTGGCGCTGGAACCCTGGCTGCAGCCGTTGGGCGAACATCGCGTACCGGTCCGGTTGCAGGGCGCGATGGCGACCATCGGTTGATGGATGTGCCCAACGCCTCGGTGCCTCCTTGTAGGAGCGACTTCAGTCGCGATGCTCTTGCTTTCGCAACACGACGAGAAGCGTCGCGACTGAAGTCGCTCCTACAGGAATCCGCGGCGTGACGGGGCCGCTACCATGCGCATCGCTGATCTAACCGGCCATCGCGTCGCCATCTGGGGCTTCGGCCGCGAAGGGCGCGCAGCCCTCCGCGCGCTGCGCCAGCGCTGCCCCGACCAGCATTTCACCGTGTTCTGCAGTGCCGCCGAGGTCGAGGCGGTGCGTGCGTTCGATGCGGCGCTGGAGGTGATCGCAGGCGAACCGGATGCCGCCGCGTTGGCCCGGTTCGACATCGTGGTGAAATCGCCCGGCATCTCCGCCTACAAACCGGCACTGCTCGCCGCGCAGGCGCAAGGCACGCGATTCACCTCGGGTACCGCGCTGTGGTTCGGCGAGAATCCGGCGGCACGCGTGATCGCCGTCACCGGCACCAAGGGCAAGAGCACCACCAGCGCCTTGATCGCGCACCTGGCGCGCGCGCTGGGCGTACGCACCGCGCTGGCCGGCAATATCGGCCTGCCGTTGCTGGAGTTGCTCGACCAACATGCTGACCTGTGGGTGATCGAGTTGTCCAGCTTCCAGACCGGCGAGGCCGGCCCGCTGGAACTGGGCGTGATCACCAGCCTGTACGAGGAACACCTGGACTGGCACGGCTCGCGCGAGCAATACGTCACCGACAAACTGCGCCTGGCCGACGTGTCGCGCCAATGTCTGGTGAACGCGTTGCAGCCGGCGCTGCTGGAACGCACGCAACACCATCCTCATCGCCTGCTGTTCGGCCGGTCGGAAGGCTGGCACGTCGTCGACGCTTTCATCTGCCGTGGCGCGCAGCAGGTATTCCCGATCGCGCAACTGGCCGCGCCAGGCTTGCACAACGCGCTGAACGCCTGCGCCGCGCTGGCCGCGCTGGAAGCGTTGGGCATGGATGCGCTGGCTGCTGCGCCCGCGCTTGCACGTTTCCGCCCACTGCCGCACCGGCTGCAACCGCTGGGCGAACACGGCGGTTGGCATTGGGTCAACGACTCGATCAGCACCACGCCGCTGGCCACACTGGCCGCGCTGGAAAGCCTGCATGGCCGCGCGGTGACCGTGCTGGTCGGCGGTCATGATCGCGGGCTGGACTGGACGCCGTTCGTCGACGCGATGCGCCACGCGCCGGCCCACGCGATCATCTGCATGGGCAGCAACGGCGCACGCATCGAAAGCGCGCTGCGCACGGCTGGGGTCGTCTGTCCGGTCCTGCTGGTGGGCAATCTCGCCAGTGCGGTCGAAACCGCCAAAACCCATACGCCCGAAAACGGTGTGATCCTGCTCTCGCCGGGTGCGCCGAGTTTCGACCAGTTCAGGGACTATGCGGAGCGCGGGCGGAGGTTCAGTGCCTTGGCCGGCTTTGATGCGGCAAACATTGCCAGCATCGACGGGCTGGGTATCGAGGGAAGTCCGCACGACTGACCAGGCCGCACAGGCTGTCCGACGGTAATCCGCGCACGATGCTTTCGCTGTTCCGACGCCAGCCGCACGGGTTTGCGACCGATGTCAGGAGCCATGGCCGAACTGCTTCGCCAGCAGCGTGAAACCTTGGCGGACGTAGTACGCCATCGGCCGCGCCGCATCGCTCTGCTTCCACTTCTCCAATGCCAGGCGCAACGTGCCGATCGCCACCATGGCGACCAGTCGAAGCCCCTCCCGTCGTGCCGGCGACGGCCACCGTTCGCACATCGCTTCCAGCAGGACCTGTTCGGTTTCCACGAAGACGGCTTCCTTGCGGGCGCGGAGGGCTTCGGTGGAGTGCATCAGGCGGTCGAAGGCGACGGATTCCTTTGTCTCGTAGCGGGCGGCGAGCTTGATCAGGCACTTTCTGGCGACATCGATGGGTGCCTGGTCAGGCGACTCGGCGAGCATCGCGGGCCGGAGTGCTTCGCGAAAACCGCTGTCGTGGGCGGACAGCAGAATCGCTTCCTTGGACTTGAAGTAATGGAAGAAGGTGCGGCGCGAAATGCCGGCGGCGCTGGCGATCGCGTCGACGGTGGTGGTTTCGTAGCCGTGCTTCACGAACAGCTTCAGGCCTATTTCGATGATGCGTTCATGGGTCTCATGACGCTTGCGCTCGCGTAGGCCCCGGGGCGGTTCTGACGCAGTTTCCATAGCCATGTTTCTCGCGCCTTCTTGCAAGGTTGCACTGGGTGCAATAATAATACTGCACTCAGTGCAATTATGCAGGCGGGTCGGTGGTGCCTCAATCGGGCCTTCGCGCCGTTGCCAGTTGTTGACTCCAAGCGTAAGGAATGATGCCTTGACCCATGACGTTGTGATTGCCGGCGCCGGCCCCGTCGGCCTGTTTCTCGCCTGTGAGCTGCGCCTTGCCGGTGTCTCGGTGCTGGTGCTGGAGCGGGCCGAGGATCCGCATTCGTCGTTGAAACGGCTGCCGTTCGGCATGCGCGGCCTGTGGGCGCCCAGCACCGACGCTTTCTACCGGCGGGGCATGCTGGACGACATCATGATGCCGCAGGCGGCGGGTATCGGCTTTGGCAGCGGTGCGTCGGCCACCGCGCCAGGCTCCGGGCGGCCGCGCCGCCCAGCCGGGCATTTCGCGGGCATCCAGTTCGACTACGACAACATTGATACGTCGAAGTGGCTTTATCGTCTGCCCGGTTCGCCGATCACGAATGTGGCGTCCGACATGGCGCACATCGAGGCCGGCCTCATCGCGCGCGCCAGTGCAATGGGCGTGGAGATCCGGCGCGGGATCGAGGTGGAGGGTTTTGTGTCGTCCGATGACGGCGTGACGGTTCGTGCCGGTGGCGAATCGTTTCGCGCACGCTGGCTGGTCGGCTGCGATGGCGCCCGCAGCACGGTGCGCAAGGCCGGCGGTTTCGAGTTTGCGGGCACCGAGCCCGAGTTCACCGGCTACTCCGTCCAGGTCGAGCTCGCCGATCCGGGCCAGCTCAGGCCGGGTCGCAATTACACCCCGACGGGCATGTATGCGCAGGGGCAGCCCGGCGATATCGCGATGGTCGAATTCGATGGCGGCGCATTCCATCGTAACCAGCCGCTCACGCAGGAGCATGTGCAGGCCGTTTTGCGGCGCGTTGCGGGCGTCGACGTGACCTTGACCGCGTTGAAGGCGGGCACCACCTGGACGGATCGCGCCTGTCAGGCCACCACGTACCGCAACGGACGTGTACTGCTCGCTGGCGACGCCGCGCATATCCATTCCCCACTGGGCGGTCAGGGGCTGAATCTGGGCCTGGGCGATGCGATGAATCTGGGCTGGAAACTGGCTGCGGTCATCCGCGGCGATGCACCGGCCGATCTGCTCGACAGCTACGAGCGCGAGCGGCAGCCGGTGGGCGAGCAGGTACTTGACTGGTCGCGCGCGCAGGTCGCCTTGATGCGTCCGACCCGCAATGCGCGCGCGCTCGAGGCGATCATTCGGGACATCATCGACACGCGCGACGGCGCGACGTATTTCGCGGAGCGCGTGTGGGGCGTTTCCATCCGTTACGACCTCGGTAGCAGCCATCCGCTGGTGGGACGCAGCGCTCCCGATTTCGAGTTGCTCGACGGCAGGAGGCTCGGCGAGCTCCTTCGGAACGGGAAGGGCCTGCTGCTGGACTTCGATGCGGATGCGTCGTTGCAGTCGCTGGCGAGCCAGTGGAGCGGGCGGATCACGTATGTCGCCAGCGAGGTCAATGATCGGCTGGGAGTGAATGCCATGCTGGTGCGTCCGGACGGCTTTGTCGCCTGGGTCGGCGCAGGCCGCTTCGATCGGGATGAAGCCTTTCGGGCCGCATCCCGATGGTTTGGCGAACCCGGGGGCGTGCGCCAGGCCACCTGAAGCGTGTGCTGGTCGATACCTGGCTGCGGACGATCGGGAAGATCCGCGCTGATGCACGCGGGCGCCGCCGCTCCTGATGATGAGCGGCGGGCAGTCGATCAACCTGCCGTCATTTGGCCTTCGGCTGCGGATCGAGGTGCGGCGACGTCGATGGTGCGGGGTGGCCGAGGAAGCCGCTGTCGCTGAGCCAATCCTCGATCTGCTGGGGCGAGTGTTTCAGCGACACCAGATCCGTGCGCTCGCCCAGATTGTAGGCGTGGCCGCCGGCCCGGTAGATATGCAGCTCGGCCGATGCGCCACCCTTGCGATAGGCGTTGAGCAGGTCGATCGGTGGTTGCGAGCAGCACTGGTCGTCATTGGCCGCGGCCAGAAAGATCGGCGGCGAGTCGGGGGTAACGTGTTCGGCGGCGTGCAACGGCCCGGGGAAGATCAGGATCGAAAAGTCCGGACGCGCGCTCAGCTTGTCGATGCTGTCGCCCTTGCCGCGCGCCGCGACGGGCGGGCTCAAGGTCACCATCCGCGCCAGTTCGCCACCGGCGGAGAATCCAATGATGCCCACGCGTTGCGGATCGACATGGAATTGCTTTGCGTGTGCCCGGATGAAGCGCATGCCGCGCTCGGTATCGGCGCGGGCGTCGTCGAGTTTGTACGGAGAACCCTCCTCGCGGAACAGGCGATAGCGCAGCACGAACGCGGCGACGCCGCGCTGATTGAGCCATTCGGCCACCGCCGATCCCTCGCTCGTCGTCACCAGCAAGGTGTGCCCGCCCCCCGGGACGACCAGCACCGCGGTGCCATTCGCCTTGGCTGCGTCGGGCAGGTAGGCGGTGACGCTGGGATTGTTGACGTGCTTGGTCCAGTAATCCTTGGAGATTTCGGGGATGGAGGCGCGCGCCTCGAAGCCCGGCACGCCGCCCTGCCAGAGCGGGAAGCGCTCCTGCGCGGACGCGGCGCAGGCGAACAACAGGCACACAGCGAATAGGGCAAGACGTTTCATGCGGATCCCCTGTAGGTGGTCGCGCCACCATCAACCGAGCGCCCAATGCTGTCAAGCGAGCGACATGCAAGCGATTCGTTACGCACGGGAGAACGCATCTTCACGTCGCCGACAGCATTGCCGCCGGATGATGTCGCTTTGGCCACGGAGAAGAGACGATGATCAATACCAAGCTCGGCATTCTCGCCGCCGCCTGCGCGTTCGCGCTGGCCGCATGCAGCGACAAGCAACCCGCGGAGGCGCCACAAGCCGCACCCACCGCTGCGACACCGGCACCGGCACCGACCGAAGCGGCGCCGCAGGATTCAATGCAGGCGATGACCCCCGCCGCATCTGCCGCTCCGGCCACTCCCGCCGCTGATGTGAACGCCGCGGCCAACGGCAAACCGACCGCGCAGATCACGGATTGCTCGACCGAATTCGAAGGCACGGATGCGATGCAATACAGCATCTCGTCGATCGTGGTGCCGGCCTCGTGCACGGACTTCAAGATCACCCTCAAACACACCGGCAAGCTGCCGGTGGCGGCGATGGGCCACGACGTGGTGATCACCAAGACCTCCGACATGGAAGCGGTGGACGCCGATGGCCGCGCTGCCGGTCAGGACAATGGCTACGTGAAAGCCGACGACCCGCGGGTCATTGCCCATACCAAGCTGATCGGTGGCGGCGAAACCACCTCGGTCAGCTTCCCGGTCAGCAAGATCAAGGACGGCGGCCCGTACACGTTCTTCTGCAGCTTCCCGGGACACTCGGCGTTGATGAAGGGTTCGATCAGCGTGCAGTAGGGACGGCGGTGGCCTGTTGCGCGGGATCTGGGCGAGATGTCTGACCGCATGTTCCGCGCAACGGATTTGTCTTGGGGCGGAGCGACAGATGCTAGCGGCGCCCGTAACGAACGCGCGGCTCGTTCACGCGTTCGCCGGTATCGAACCGGACATGCTCGCGCAACCAGTCGGCGAAGTCGGTTTCGGTCAGGGTGCCTTCGGCGAGGGCGACATAGCACGGATAAAGTTCAAGATCGTCAGCATCGAGGATGCCGCCGTTGAGCATGATGAAGGCCTCGCACACCACGGCAGCCGTGCGCTTGTTGCCATCGACGAAGGGATGGTTGCGGGCCAGGCCGAAGGCGAGACTGGCTGCGAGGTCGACGAGGTCTGGCGGTGGGTCGCCATAGGCATGCTTTTGCTGTAGGTGGGCAAGGGCGGAATCCAGCAGACTTTCGTCGCGCACGCCGACGCTGCCGCCATGCTCGGCCAACTGGCGTTCGTGGATGGCGACGGTGAGTGCCTTTTCGATCCAGACGATCATGTTCATCTGCCTACTGCGCCAGTTTGTGCAGCAGGGTGCGGCGCTTGCGCATAACCTCCTCGGCCACTTCCATCTGTTGTGCCAATTTGGGGTCATAAGTGGTGAGCCGAACGCCGTTGGGGGTTTCCAGCGCGAACAGTTCGTCGCCTTTTTCCAGACGCAGACGGGCCAGCAGTTCGCGGGGCAGGATGACGCCGGCGGAGTTGCCGATGGTGGTGATCTTCAGTTTCATGGGCGGCCTCGGACAGGTTATAACGTATGTTATACGCAGCCGCAGATTGGAGGCAAAGCGTTTGAACCCCGCGCCGAGCGCACTGGCTACCCCTGCATAAACCCGAACATCGTGTCGGCCGGAGGTCAGGTGACCGGCAACGACGGTACTAGGCCGCCACCGGGTCCGGCACGAAATCCGCCATCTGGTCGCGCAAGGCTTTCTGGAAGGCAGGGCGTGCCTCGCAGCGTTCGCTATGCGCTTTCAGCGTGGGAAACTGCGCCAGCAAATCGGTATGGCGCAGGTTGCGCAGCACGGTGACCATCAGCAGATCGGCCGCGGTGTAGCGTGTCTCCAGATATTCGCGTTCGCCCAGCCAGGCGGCGAGCGCGCCGAGTCGTTTCCTGACGGTACCTTCCACTTGTGGGCGGCGTTGCCCGGTCCACGCCTCGTCGCCGTGGAACAGGTCGATGCCCGTCAGTTCCTGCACCGAGGGCTCGATCGAATTGAGCGCGGCGAACAGCCATGTCCGCACCCGAGCGCGGCTGGCGGCGTCGGGCGGCATCAGCACGTCTGACTGCTCGGCGATGTGCAGCACGATGGCGCCGGACTCGAACAGCTTGATGCCGTCCTGTTCGTAGGCGGGCACCTGGCCGAACGGTTGCCAGGCGAGGTACTCCGCGCTGTCCTTTTCCTTGTGGTCGATCAACTCGACGCGGTAAGGCAGGCCGGCTTCTTCGAGCGCCCAGCGCACGCGCAGGTCGCGTACCAGGCCTTGCGCGAAGGCGGGCACCCAGCGATAGGCGGTGACGGTAATCGGGAGCGTGTCGGTGGTCATCTCGTTTCCTCTTTGTGCACGTGGTACTCAGCGGGCGAGCAGGGTTTCCAGCAGTTGCAGCGCAGCGGTCCAGCCGTGGCTGTGGCTGAGGGCGGCGTCGTGATCCGGCATGCGTTCATGGGTGAGCACGATCTCGGTGCTGGAGAGGGCCGGGTGGAAGTCCACCGTCACCAGCGTCTCGGCGTGGTGCGTGGCGTCGGAAATCCAGGTAAAGACCAGCTTGCGGTTGCGTTCGATCACGCGGTATTCGCCGTGGTGGCGCTTTGGCCCGTCGGGGTAGTGCATCAGCACCTCGAAAGCTCCGCCCACGCGCGCGTCCACCGTGGCCGTGCTGAGCGCGTCGGTGCCGGGCCGCATCCATTGCGCCAGGCTTTCGGGGTCGAGCCAGGCATCGAACAATTCGTCGACGGTGGCGGGAATGGTCCGCTTGACCACGACCTTGCCGCCTTCGTTGGCGACGGGGGTTAGTGTTTGTGTCATTGCTTGCTCCCGTGTTTGTCCGTGTGGCGTTTCTTGACGACGAAGTCTTCCAGTGCAGCCAGTCGGTCGGTCCAGAACTGGCGATAGAACTCAAGCCAGCCGGCGGCTTCCGCCATCGGCCCGGCGTTGAGCGACAACACGTGTTCGCGACCTTGCACGGTGCGCGTGACCAGCCCGGCGCGTTCGAGCACGCGTATGTGTTTGGAGGTGGAGTTCAGCGAAATCGTGAATGCGCTGGCCAACTCGGTCACGCGCGCGTCCGATTGCGCCAGCCGCGCCAGGATCGCGCGGCGCGTGGCATCGGACATGGCGCCGAACAACGCATCCAGGTGAGTGGCTTGATATTCATCCATAAGGGTGAATATATGTGTGTGCCGAGTTCAGGTCAAGCTGCCAGGAGGAAAATTCCTGGTCGGCGGATTTCGTTGCCGACGGGCGGCGCTACTTCTCAATCCGGTAATTGAAGCTGGCGCGGCTGAAGTCGGTGGCGTTCTGCGCCTCGAAACTCCAGCGGTGGCTGAGCCGGTAGCGCAGGGTGATCACCGTGCCCGGCTCGAACAGGCCGACGCCGTAGCTCAGGTACAGCCGTGGCGACAGGTACTTGCCCACGGTGAAGGCCGACTCGCCACCGAGCGCCTCGTTGCTGGACACGCCGATGTCGTCCACGCCGATCTCCGAGCCGATGCGTTTGGCCAGCAGGTTGCCCGCGGCCGAACCCAGCGCCTGGGCGGCGGCGCCCACCATGTCGCCTTCGCCGCCCTTCACGTCGGACAGCGGCTTGCCGGTGATCAGGTACGACAATGCATCGGATTGCTCCATCACCGGGTTGGAGAAAACCGTCAGCACCGGCCGCTGTGCGGTGCCGGCGATATACAGGCCAACCTCCTGGCCCTCGTCGATGGTGGCGTTGGGATTGATCTTGCGCGTGGCGCGGATGTTCAGGCCCGGGTTGTCGATCGGCGTGCTGGCGAACAGCAGCTGGCCGTGCTGGATCTGCAGGTTCTGCCCGTAGGCGCGATAAGTGCCGCTCACCGCGACCTGGCCTTGCCCAGTCGTGGCATGACCGGGTCGCTCGTTGACGGTGAGCAGGCCAGTGACGCGGCCGTCCAGCCCCATTCCGACCACATGCGTGCGCCGACCCAGATCGACCTTGACGTGGGCGGTGATGGGCAACCGGCTGGCCGCTTGTTCTTCGTGCTGCTCGTCCACCACCACGACATCGGGTGATGCTTTGACGCTGCCGTTGCCGGCCAGCCGGTCGGCATTGATGTCGGCGCTGTCGATCCCCACGCTGCCGCCGATATCCAGCCCCTGGGCGTCCTGCTTCACGACCAGATCCGGCGAGAGCACCACCTTGGCCGCGGGAATGTCGGCGGCCGTGACGTCGCTGCCCTTGAGCGTGATGGCGGTAGTCGCGCCGGCACCGATGCCGGCCACGCCATTGATGGCGACGCTGCCTTTGCCGGATTGCACGCTGCCGTCCAGCCGGAACTGCTGCGCATTGATGGTGTTGATGGCGAGATTGCCATGGCTGAGCTTGAGTCCGACGGCAGGCAATTCGGCGGCGAACTCCGCCAGGTCGGCATGGCCGGTAACGGCCGGTTGCTGCAAGGTGCCGGCGAAATTGAAGCTACCGTCGAGCTTGCCCTTGGCGTTGGCCACGTCGGTGCTCAGCAATTCGATGAAGGCCAGGTTGCGCAGCCGCAGGTCGAGCTGGCCGGCCAGGTTCTGTTGAGCGCCGCTCAGCGTGAGATGGCCGTCCAGACGCCCATTGTCGTCAAGGTTGCTGTGCAGCTCGATGCGCTGGCTGCCTGGCGCGAGTGTGGCGGCAAGGTGCAGCTGATCGTAGCGGAGCAGGGGCTCTTCGCTGCGATCGGTATACGTGATGGAGCCGCGGGTCGAGCTGATTCCGGCGGTACCGGTGAGTGCACCGGCGGCGCTACGGCGAACCTTGCCTTCGCCCTCCAACGTGCCGTCGGCACGCAATGGCAGGTCGACGTTGCCGCTGGCGCTCAGCAGCAAGGCCAGCGGCAATGCATGCAGGCGGTAGCTGGCATCCAGGTTGCCGCCCTTGTCGCGGCTGGCCGCCACACACAGGTGCGGATCGCCGGCGGTGAGGCAAAGTTCGGACAGGCTCGCGGCGCCGTTGCGATAGCGCAGCGACGCGGTTTGCTGCAAGCGCCACTCGGGCATACCCTGCGGGGCAAGGTCGAGCGTTTCCAGCGTACCGTCCCAGTTCGCGCCCTTGCTTGAACCATGCAGCGCCAGCCGGCCGGAAAGTTGCGTGCCGCGCGCGTCCAGGGTCAGGCGGTGGTTGGTCTGGCTGCCCTCGGCAAGCAGGTGGATCTGCTGGAACGCCAGCCCCTGCAGCCAGGCGCCGGTGGCCTGCACGTCGAGTTTCCCGGCAGGACGGCTGATGTCGCGCACGCCAAGGATCAGTTGCAGCGCGTCGACTTTTTGCTGCTGCCAGGAAAGTGAGCGGCCATGGAGTTGTCCGTTGATGGCGAGTTCGGGCGGCTTGCCGCGTATCGAGAAATGGCCGTCCAGACGTCCGCTGGCATCAGGCAACCAGTCGGACAGCGAGGCGATCGCCAGTTTCAGTTGCGCGTCGTTGCTGGCGCCGGGTTTGGCATCCAGCCGGATCGTGCTGCCGCCGGAGGCCAGGTCGAGGCTGCCGTCCACAACTTCGTTTGGCGACAGGTGCAGCTTGCCGTGGCCGCTGACCGCGCGTTGGCGCAGCTCGCCACCCAGCTTGCGGATCTCCAGCGTTGCGTCGGGGCCGTTGTCGGGCAGCGAGCCATGGCTGGCAAGGTCGAAATCCAGCGCGCCATTCCAGCCGGCGAACAACTGCCCGGGGTCGAAGCGATCGGCATTGACCTGGGCCTGCCACGCCAGCATCGGTTGCAGGGTCAACGTGCCGCTGGCGCGCACGTTGCCTTGCGCCTGCTGCAGCGCCAGCGTGTGCAGCACCAGTGCCTGCGTGCTGCCATCCAGATCGAGCGACAACGCGGCCAACTTGCCGGGTGGTCCGATCGCGACGTCGCCCTCGGCGTGATACTTCGCCATGCTGCCATGGACGTTGATCGCACCGTGACTGGCCAGCTCCTGCCCGACCAGCTCCTGCGGCAGCAGCAGGTCGCTCCAGCGGACGTCCAGCGCCGCGGTGACCGGTTGCGCAGTCAGGCGTACGGTACCGGTGGCGGCGAGGTTGCCCTTCAGCCGGGGCGAGCTGAGGTTCAATTGCTGCAGCGTCAAGGTGTCAAATGCGGGGTCGAAGCGGGCGCGCAGCGGCTGCAACAGCAACGGGTAATCGTTGAGGTCGAGTCGACCTTCCAGGGTGCCGCCGTAGCGATCGCCCTGGCCTTTCAGCGTGGCGCCCACGGTATCCAGCGAACTGTCGCCCAACAGTACCTGGGGGTCGAAACGCGGCACATCGAGCGCGGCGGTCCAGGGGTAATCAGCGCTCTGGGTCAGCTCCAGTCGCAGATGCAACGCGCTGGGCCGGGTGAGCGTCAGATCGATGTGGGCGAGCTTGCCATCGCTCCGCGCGTTCAGTTGCCCGGCAAGATCGGTGTCACCCAGCTTCCAGCGAAAGCTGGCCTTGCTGTCGCCGGCGTAGCCGGTGCCGATGGCCAGCGTGCCGCCGAGCTGCACGTGGCCGTCCGGCGCCTGCAGCGCCAGCTGTTTCAGTACCAGCCCGCTGTCGGTCCAGCTGCCGGACAGATCGAGCTGATTGGAGATGAACACCACCGCGCCGCCCTGGCGGATCGCCATCGAACCCACGCGTACGCGGTCGAGCACCAGCTGCACCGGCGGTTTCAGCGAGAACGGCGTGGCCTCCTGCGACGATGGCGCGCTTTGCGGCAACGCCACCTCGACGCCGTCCGCGTCGAGATCGAGCACGTGCACACGGCGGGCCAGCAGCGGCCAGAGGCGAACGTGCAGGTGTGCCTTTTCCACCTTCACCACGGTGCCGTTGCCGTCGTCGTACCGCAGGCCGGCGACATCGATCGGCCCGGCCAGATGGCCGCGGGCTTGCTGCACGGTCAGCGCGCCCTGGGTAAAGCCTTCGGCCCGGTCCAGCGCAAAGCGCAACCCGGCATCGCTGCCAAGCAGCCACCACAGCGCCGCCGCCGCAACCAGCAGCAGGGTGGCGAGGGTGAGGGCGATGCGTTTGAACCACTTCATGCGCGAGGAGGCCGGGAATGGGGAATAGTGAATAGGGAATGGGAAAAGACAGCACGCGTCGCGTGCTGTCTATCCTTCAGGTTGATCGCCATGTTCACGGATGAGGTTCTCCGATTCTCCATTCTCGATTCCCTATTCCCGGCCTCTCACAAATCCGGCCCAATCACCAGGTGCAACTCCACACCGTGGGCGTTGGCGTCGTGGATCGGCGTGCCGACGTCGACGCGGATCATGCCCACCGGGCTCAGCCAGCGGACGCCCAGGCCGGCGCCGATGCGCGGTCGATAGTCGGTGCCGGTGAATGCGTTGCCCGCGTCGACGAAGGCGGCCATGCCCCATCGACGGGTGAAGTAGTGCTCCATCTCGGTGCTGGCCACCAACAGGTTGCGCCCGCCAATCACGCGGCCGGCGCCGTTGCGCGGGCCGATCGACTGGAAGCCGTAGCCACGCACCGAGCGGTCGCCACCGGCAAAGAAGCGCAACTGCGGTGGTAGCGCGGAGAAGTCGCTGGTGCGGGTGATGCCGGCGCTGCCGCGCAGGATCAGCCGGTTGCGGCTGCGTTCGCCGAAGGCGCGAATCCATTTGGCATCGGCGGTGAACTGGCTGAAGCTGGCATTGGAAAGCAGCGTGCCCGCGGTGCTGCGTGCGGCCAGGCTGACCGCCCAGCCATGCCGCACGAAAGTGGCGTTGTCGGCCTTCTTGCGTGACAGCGACGCCTCGCCGAACACCAGCGTGCTGCGGCCGTGATCGATGCCGGGGGTGTTGTCCGGCTCGTTGCCGCGCTTGCCCACGGTGAACGTGCCCGACAGCGCATGTACGCCGAGGGTGCGCACCCAGCCGTGCCATTGCCGCGTCTCGTTGCCCACCAGCTCCAGCGTGCGGGATTGCGAGGTGGTGGTGTCGGCATCGCGGAAATTGGCGCCGAAGTTGTAGCTGCGCTGGTTGGGGCCGGGCAGGGGGATGGAATACAGGGTGGACAGCGTTTTCAACCGTTGCGCCACCACCAGTTCGTTCTTCCACTTGTGACCGCGCCGGTTGACCCAGCGACGCTCCATGCCGCCGCGCATGCCGAAGCCCGTGTCGGTGCCGATGAACGGGCCGCCGGTGTAGATCGTGCGCTTGGCCGGCACAAGCTGCACGGTGACATCGACCACGCCGGCGTGGGCTTCGTCCACATCGGGCAGCACGTTGACCACCGAAAAATAATCGGCACCGTTCAACGCCTGTTGCAGTGCCAGCAATTCGTTCTGTTCGAAATAGTCGCCGGATTTGAACGGCACGTAGCGGTCCAGAAAGCCTTCGTTGAACTGCGAGCCCTCGAAGCGCACCTTGCCGTAGCGGTAGCGCGGGCCCGCCTGCCAGGCCAGCTTGATCACCGCGCTGCGATCCGCACGGCGCACCTCCACGCGATGGGTGAGCAGGCGTGCGTCGAGGAAACCCTGGGCGGTCAATTCCGCCGAGAGGTCATCGCGCGCGGCGTCGTACACGCCGTGGTTCAGCACCTGGCCCTGCAATCGTTCGATCACGCGCCGCGCGCGGCGGATCGAACCGATGCGCGAAGCGGTTTCATCCAGTTGCAATTCCACCGCCGTGACTTTCACCGGCTCGCCCGGCTTCACGTGCAGCGTCACCAGCCAGTCGTTGCCGCGCGGCAGGAGATCGCTGGTGACGGTGGCATCGTAATAACCGTAAGGCTCCAGCGCGGTGCGCACCTGCTCCGGCGCGCGCTCCACCAGTCGCCGCACCTGCGCATCGCTGACGTCGCGCGTGGCGTACTGCGAAAGATCCACCGCCGCCACCACCGCGTTGCGCAGGGGATCGTTCACGCCATCGACGACCAACTGCACGTTTGCCTGTGCCAGCAGCGGCACGAGCCACAGCGGCAGCAGGAGACTCAGGCGTCGGAACATTCGGCGCATCCGCGATGGCAACCTTCAGGAACGTGAGGGCAGCTTACCGAAGCGCGCGTGGGCGTCGTATGAACCTGGCGCCCATCCGGATACTGGCGATGCCGGATCAACCGGCCTTGTCGCCGGCCTTGTGCGCGATCCACGCGCCAATCACCGCCGAGAAGTACGGGATCGACTGCGCGCTGAGGATGAAGATCCACAACGTGCCCTCGATGTAGCGCGTACCGAAGCCCGTGGCCATGCCGATCACGCACAGCACCAGCGCGATCGCCATCAGCAATTCCTCGCGTACCGGTGCGAACGCGGCGAAGCCCGATTCACCCAGCCGGCGGCTCTTGGCGGTCACCACGAACGATGTTTTCTCGCGCGTCAGTCCGTGCAGGATGCCGCGGGCGATCGCATGCGAGAGCCCCATGCTGGCCAGCGACGCCATCAAGGTGTCGTACCAGCCGCACGGCACGCGGGCGCGGTACAGCACGATGCCGAAGATCGCCTTGGCGAAGAAGAAACCGATCACCGGGATCAGGAACAGCTGCATCGGCAGGCTGAACAACTGCGGGAACGCCACCATGCCGGCGGTCCAGAAAATCGCCATCAGGGTGAAGATCAGGTGCAGCGCATCGGCAAACCAGCTGAACCAGCCGGTGAGGAAGTGGAAGCGCTGGCCGGCCGTGAGCGGGCCGCGTTGGGTCATCCAGTTCCAGCGACCCTTGAGGATCTGCATGGCGCCGAACGCCCAGCGATAGCGCTGGCTCTTGTACGCCTTGAAGTCGGCCGGGGTCAGGCCCTTGCCCATCAATTCGTCGACGTAAACCAGCTCGTAGCCGGCGTGCATCAGGCGCAGGCCCAGCTCGGCGTCTTCGCAGATGGTCCATTCCGACCAGCCGCCAGTACCTTCCAGTGCGTTGCGCCGGACCATCGTCATGGTGCCGTGCTGGATGATCGCGTTGCGCTCGTTGCGATGGTGCATGCCGATGCGGAAGAAGCCGTCGTATTCCCACGCGGTCATGCGGCGGAAGGTGTTGTTCTCGAACTCGCGGTGCGCCTGCGGGCACTGCACCACCGCCACCTTCGGGTCATGGAAATACCCGGTGAGCGTGGCCAGCCAATCGGGGCGCACTTCGTAGTCGGCGTCGATCACCGCCACCACGTCGGCGGCCGGGTCGGTTTCCTTCAGGCCGAAGTTCAGCGCGCCGGCCTTGTAACCGGGCCACGGCTCCAGGTGGAAGAAGCGGAAGCGCTTGCCCAGCTTCTCGCAGTACGCCTGCACCGGTTTCCACACATCCGGGTTCTTGGTGTTGTTGTCGATCACCAGCACTTCGAAGTTGGCGTAATCCAGCGCGGCCAGCGAATCGAGGGTGACGATCACCATCTCCGGCGGCTCGTTGTAGCAGGCCAGGTGGATCGACACGAACGGCTGCTTTTCCGGCGGGTCGGGCCGAAGCATGCCGGCATGGCGCATCCACTTCCGTCGCCACAGCACCTCGGTGAACTCGAAGCCGTTGATCAGCAGGATCGCCAGGATCGCGATCTGCGCCGGGAACAACAGCACCAGCATGGTCCAGTCGACCCAACTGAGATAGAAGTTGAATGGCAGCGTGGCCGACCAGGTGATCAAGCCGCAGGCGAGCTGGATCAGCATGCAGAAGAACAGCCGCCCCATCAGCTTGAAGCGGCTGAAGCGGCGCGCGAACAGGATCATCGGCAGCAGCGCCAGCAGGCTGGCGGCCAGCGCCTTCCACGGCCAGGCGGTGTCCTCGGTGACCGGGCCGGTGAACGGGAATTTCAGCTGCCGGTCGGCATTGAACATGCCCCAATACGCGCCGGTGCGGCCTTCGCCCAGGCCTTCTTTCCACGGCTGGTCGAACGCTTCCATCACGTAGTAGTCGATGTGCTGCTCGCGCGCCGCGTTGAACCACTGGCGCAGGAAGATCGCCTCGTTCGACACCGACGGCGTGGCGTACTGGAAACGGTCGCCGTTGGACGGCCAGCCGATTTCGCCCACCACCACTGGCTTGTTCGGGTACAGCTGGCGCAGATGGTTGTAGCGCGACAGCGCGTCGGCCAGCGCATCCTTGCGGTCGATGCCGTTCCAGTAGGGGAACAGGTGCACGGTGATGAAGTCGACGTGCTGCACCAGCTCGGGATATTCCTCCCAGATGTGCCACGGCTCGGCGGTCGACACCGGCTGATGCAGCGCGGCGCGCACGCGATCGAGATACGTCATCAGTTGCTCGGGGCTGATGTCGTTGCGCAGCAGCACCTCGTTGCCCACGATCACCCGGTTGACCGTGCCCGGGTAGTGCCGGGCCTGGGCGATCAGGGTTTCGATTTCCTTCTCGTTGTTGTCCAGCCGCCGGTCGATCCAGGCACCGGCCATCACCTTCAGCCCCTCGCGCTCGGCCAGCCGCGGCACCTGCGGGTTCTGCAGCATCGAGTAGGTGCGTACGCGCGAGGTGTACTTGCTGACCAGCTTGAGGTCGCTGTCGATCTCCTCATCGCTGGGGAAATCGCTCTTCAGCGGGCTCTGGTAGCGCTGGAAGGCCGACAGCGCGAAGCCGCCGATCTTGCCGTGCCAATCCTCCGGCCCGTGCGGCAGGTTGCCCCACCACCACAGCCCGATATTCATTGACGCCACGATCAGCGCCAGCACCACGGCGGAGAGCAACGGAAACCGGCTGTGCTGCTTTGCTGCGTTGGCGCTCAAAGAAAAACCCCGGGGAAAGCCTGCGCAACAGGCGATAAAGCCCACGGAGCTTAACCAATGGATGGCATCGGGCTCAATAAAGATCGTCGATGGTGGTCAGCGGCAGGTCAGGCGATGGCGCTTTTCCCGCCGGTCGAGATCCTCGCTGCGGCACTTTCGACAGTGACCATGGCGGCAAGGCTACTGCTGCGGAATCGCCACGTGGACGCGCAGGCCGCTGCCGTAGGGCGAGTCGAGCAATTCGATGGTGGCGCCGTGCAACTGGGCGGCGCGTTGCACGATCGACAGGCCCAGTCCGAAGCCGTCGCCGTGGCTGCCGGCTTCGCGATGGAAGCGGGCGAACACGCTGGCGCGGCGTTCGGCCGGGATGCCGGGGCCATCGTCGATGACGTCGATCAGCGCCATGCCCTGGCCCTGCTCGATCGCAAGTTGCACCTGGCCGCCGTGCGGAACGTGGCGCAGCGCGTTCTCGACCAGATTGCGCAACAGCGCCGCGAGTGCGGCTTCGTAGCCCTGCACGGGCACGTGCGGTGTCAGCCGCGCAAAGCTCAGATCCACCCCGCTGTCGGCGATCACGGCCGACAGCTCCTCGATCACGTCCATCGCCACGGCGACCAGGTCGATGTTGTTGCGTTGGCCCGACGCCGCGCCGGCTTCCAGCCGGGCCAGCGCCAGCAGTTGTTCGATTCGCCGCGCCAGCCGCGCGAGACCGTGCTGGGCGCTGCCCAGGCCGGTTTTGAGTTCCGCCGGATCGGTGGCGATCATGGCGCTTTCGAGGTTGATCATGGCGCTGGCCAGCGGCGTGCGCAGTTCATGCGCCACGTCGGCGCTGAAACGGCGTTCGCGTTCCAGCGCATCCTCCAGCCGCGCCAGTTGTCCGTTCAGCGCGGTGAGTACGGGCTGCAATTCCTGCGGCGCGGCGGGCAGGCGGACCGGTGCATGGCTGCCCGGTTCCCGGGTCGAGAGTTCACGGGTCAGGGTTTCCAGTGGGCGCAGCCCGCGTTTTACCGCCCAACCCACCAACCAGGCCAGCAAGGGCAGGCCGATCAGCAGCGGCAGGCTGTGCTCCAGCCATACCGCATGCATGATGTCGTTGCGGCTGTCGTAGCGCTCGCCGGTGCGGATCACCACGTTGTCGACGTCGTCGCGCAGGGTGAATATGCGCCATCGATAGCTGCCCTGGCGCACGTCACGGAAATCGGCGTCGGTATCGTTCGGTGGTGGCAGGGTCGCGATGTTCGTGGTGGCCAGCACGGTGCGGCCGGCATGATCGAATACCTGGAAGCCCACTTCGGATTCGTAGGTTCGGTGTTGCCGGGGCTGTTGGGCCTGGCTGACCTCGATCGGCACCAGCATGCCGGCGGCATCGCGGCCCTGCAGCGCGGACAGGCCGGCGTGTTCGATCAGCACCTGCAGGGTACGTGCCGATTGCGCCAGCCGGCCGTCGGAAAGCTCGTCCACCTCGGTGATTGTGCGCTGGAAGCTGAATACGCCCAGCGGCAACAGCACCGCCAGCAACACGAGGATGATCAACAGCCGCAGTCGGCCGTGCAGGCTCGCCGGTTTTCGCGGGCTGGTCGATGTCATTTGGGTTCGCGCGGAATCATGTAACCGAAGCCGCGTACGGTCTGGATGGTGTCGAAGCTGAGCTTGCGACGCAGCGTGTGCACCAGGACTTCCAGCGCGCTGCTGCCGACGATGTTGTCCAGCCCGTACAGCGAATTCTCCAGGCTCTCGCGGCGCACCAGCCGTCCGGCGCGCTCCATCAGGATCTGCAGCAGGGCGAATTCGCGTTTGGTCAGTTCCACCCTTTCGCCACGAAAGCTCACCTCGGACGTGCCGAGGTCGAGGCTCAGCGCGCCGGCCTCGATGCGGTTTGCCGCCAGCCCTTGCGCGCGCCGGGTCAACGAGCGGATGCGTGCCGCCAACTCGTCCAGGTGGAACGGTTTGACCAGGTAATCGTCGGCACCGGCATCGAGGCCGGCAACCCGGTCATCCAGCCTGTCGCGCGCCGTCATCACCATCACCGGCGTGGTGACGTGGCTGCGGCGCGCTTCGGTCAGTACCTCCATGCCGTCCTTGCCGGGCAGGCCAAGGTCCAGCAATACCAGGTCGGCGGTCTGGTCGCGCAGCGCGCTCAGCGCCTCGCGGCCGTCACGCAGCCAGGTGACGGTATAGGCCAGACGTTCCAGCGCCCGCGCAATGGCGGTGCCGAGCTGGGTATCGTCTTCCACCAGAATGATGTGCACGGTGTTCCCTTCGAGGTCAGGTCCGCGAACCGATCCGCGGCAAGCATGACATGTCGCCGGATTATCCCGGGCTTCGCTTACGAAGGGCTTAAAAGTGCGCGGAGCGAGCCTGCGCCTGGGGTTTGTTCAATATTGCCTAACGCGTTGTCTGTCGGATTGGCCGTGCGTTCGCCCGCGTCCAGGTGTCGCCATTGATGGAGCGGCGCGGCTGTGCCGTGCTGCTCTAAATCACGTCGATGAAGCTGTTGATCGACAGTCGTCCCAATACCGGATCGGGTGGTGGAATGTCGTGATTCTCGATGCATGCCGAGTGCAGCGAATTGCGCCGGTAGACCAGCATGCGGTTGAACACGGCATCGGCCTTGGCGGTCTGCTCGAACAGCGCGGTGTCGCCATTGATATAGCCGGGAGCCGGGGCGTCGGCGCCCTGACTTTCCGTTTCAAGCTGACGGAAATAGGTTTCCTTGCGCGCATCGTCGATGGACTCGAAACCGGTCTGGCGGTGGCGGTAGAACGCGGTGCCGCCCCAATGGCCGTGAAACAGGTAATGCACGGTTGCCAATCCGTCGCTGCCGGTCGAATCGATATGCGGTACCCGTTGCAGGAACTTCAGTTCCTGCGGAGGCGTGGCCACCAGCGAGTAATGGCACATCGAGAATTTGAAGCGCCCGGGCTGCATCCCGAAATGCTCGGGCAACAGCGGATTGAGCACCGACTCGAGAAAAGGCGAGTACATGGCCGGAGCCCGCGTACGCGGGCCCGGAAAGTAGTTGCTCCGGAGATCGAAGGGACGCCGCGCGGCCTTGCGAACCAGACGTTCGGGGTCAGCGACAAGATGGTCGATGACCAGCAGGACCGCACCTTCGTTGCCGAAGGTGCGTTTCTCGATGCGCATGTTGGCATGGCGTTCGATCAGCATGATGAAGGTCCCGGAGTTTGTGAAAAAAGCCACTTTCCGTGGCTTTTTTCCATGGCGCGTCGGTGCGTGCCCGAACGCGTTCACGCGATTTCGTTACTTGCGCGATCCATCCGCGCTCGGGCATCGGGCAACTGCTCCATGCGTTGCCTAAACTCGGGCATCGGGCAACTGCTCCATGCGTTGCCTCAACTCGGGCATCCATGCCCTCGCCATGCCCTCGCGACGCCCTTGCGTTGCCGTGGCCGCGGGTTGAGCGGTTGAAAAAACCAGCCTCTCAGCCCAACCGGTGCATGTCCCAGATACCATCCGGCGACTTGCAGTAGCGATCGATGAACTCCTGCTGCAACGGCAGCAGCGGCAGCGTGCGATCGATCGGCCCGCGGATACTGTCGAGCAGGCGGCGCAGGTCGGCGTCGGATATCTCCCGCGTTACCGGGTGATGCTGGTTCGGCATGATTTCCTGGCCCAGCAAGACGTGCATCCACGAGGTGGTTGCGAACAGTTCTCCCTGATCCTTCCAGACATGCGCGCGGTCACGCCAGGCATCGATGCGGATCTGGAGGGAATCCGGCAAGGTCATCTCGCGGCAGTCCTTCCACATCTTTTCTTCGCGCTGGTTGGCGTGATAGTGCAGGGTGATGAAGTCGCGCACATGTTCCAGTTCGCCACGGCAAACGTCGTTGTAGCGCTTGACCAGCGAATCAGGGATGCCTTCGGACGGGAACAGCTCAACCAGCAGCATCACCGCGCTCATCGCCAAGTGGATGCTGGTCGATTCCAGCGGCTCGATGAAGCCGCTGGCCAGGCCCAGCGCCACCACGTTCTTGTTCCAGGCCTTGAGCCGGCGGCCGGTGCGGAACTTCACCTGCCACGGATCCCTGACCGGCTCGGCACCGACATCGTGCAGCAACTTGGCGCGCGCCTCGTCGTCGGACATGTAACGGCTGTCGTATACCAGCCCGCAACCAACGCGATGCTGCACCGGGATGTGCCAGCGCCAGCCCGCTTCATGGGCGATGGCGCGCGTATACGGCACCGGCGACGGATCGACCGACTGGGTCTGCACCGCAATCGCGCGGTCGCAGGGCAGCCAGTGGTTCCAGTCCTCGTAACCGGTTTTCAGCGTCTGTTCGATCAACAGGCCGCGGAAGCCGGTGCAATCGATGAACAGGTCACCTTCAATCACCTGGCCATCGTCCAGCACCAGCGCCTCGACGTAGCCGCTATCGGGATTCTGGCGCACTTCCTTGATCATGCCCTCGATCCGGTTGATCCCGTAACGCTCGAATTTCTTGCGCAGGAAATCGACGTAGAGCGCAGCATCCATGTGGTACGCGTAGTTGATTTCCGGGTTTTCGGTCAGCGCGAACTTGTCCTCCAGCGCAGCCATCGCTTCCAGGCTGAAATTGCCCAGATCCGACTTCATGCCACGGCGCACGCTCTCCAGCCAGTACTGCTGGAACCCGGCGACCAGTGTTCCCTTGCCCGTGTTGCCGAAGGGATGGATGTAGCGATGGCCTGGCCGGACGAAGTTTTCGAACGAGATGGCCAGCTTGAACGTGCCGGCTACCGCGCGCAGGAATTCCTGCTCGTCGATGTTCATGAACCGGTGGAAGTTGCGAACCGGTGGCACGGTGGCTTCGCCCACACCGACGGTGGCGATCTTGGACGATTCCACCAGCGTCAGCTCGATCTGGTCCTTCAGCTGATACGCCAGCGCGCTTGCCGCGATCCATCCCGCCGTGCCGCCACCGGCAATAACCACCTTGCGAATTCTGTTGTTGCCCACGTCTACCCCTCCCCATTTGGTCGTACCGCATTTTCCCCCGCTTTTGCAGGGATCCGTATTACTTGGGACGTTTTGCCGCGCCCGCTCTAGGGCGGTTTGAAGCGTCCGTCAACATCGATGGCGTTCATCGGTTGAGCCGGTCGATCAGCATGGCGCGCAGCCGCCGGATACTGGTTTCGTCGAGCGGCCCTAGCGCGCCGCGTGCGCCTTCGGGCAGGTGCTCGCCGGCACGCTCGGACGGTCCGAAAACGTAATAATCGAAGACCTCGCGCCAGGCGCGTTTCTCCTCCTCGGGACGGTCGCGGATGGCCCACAGCGCGTGGTAGAGCGCGTGCATGGGTGTCGGCACATAGTGGGGCACGCTGCTCCACCAGTAGTTCACCAGCACGTTGAATGGCTCGAGCCCTTCAACATGGTGCCACCACATGTTCGGAATGAATATGGCGTCACCCGGCTCCAGCTCGACGCGTTGCGCCGAGGCAAGGGCTTCACGAAAACGCGGATACTTCCCGAAATCGGGCGCGGCAAAATCGACGACGCTGACCGCCTGGCCCCCCGGGGTCGGTTCCAGCGGCCCGGGATACAGGTTCTTGATCTGCTCCGGCGGGAACAGCGTGAATCGACGGCGCCCTACGGCGTTGCAGGCGATATTGTTCATCGCGTCGTAGTGTGCCGAGGCGATGGTGCGGTTGCCGATCCAGATGCGCGGCGGAGCATCGATTCCGTTGGCCGCGAAATTCAGATCGTCGGTATCGCGCAGGCCCGGCAGCAAGGCGTCGACCGGCGCCGAGGCCATGTACCAGGTAGGCGGCTGCGGGTCATCGAGATGTGCGCCGATCTCGTCAATGAGTTCGGTAAGCGTGCCGCGCATCACCTGGCAGTTGATGGCGGTGAAGTCGTCGTTGTAGAACACGCGCCCGGCGATATCGGGCGCGCCGTAGGAGTATTGGATTGGCCGCTGATTGTAAAAACGGGCCAGGCAGGCCATGACGTCGCTCGTCGAGCGCTGTCCCGCCTGCGTCAGCTGCCAAGCACGCACCAGTCCGCGCAGTACAACGGGTTGTCCTGCTTCGAGCAATTCGTCGACGGGAAGCGCGTCGGCGCGAACATCCGATCGCTCGCGGACGCTGGCAACTGGTTCCCTCATGGCAATCAACCCGCGTTGGCGGCGACTGTCTCCTGGCTCAGGCGGCGCTGCTTTTCAGCCATCAGCCGGCGCATGTTGTGCATCGAGGCCAACACCAGGTAGGCGCCCTCGAGATAACCCGAGCGATGCAGTGAATGTAGCGATTCCGCGTCCAGGGTGGCCAGTCGTTCGCGGTCGATGCCGAGCAGGCCGGTGACGTTGGCGCCGTGCTCGTTGTCGAACTTGATATCAAGCGTGAGGGGCTGGATCAGATCAAGGGAATCGAAGGCCGCGTACATGGCCTTGCCGCCTTCCACGCCGTCTCGAATGCCGCGCAGCATGCTGGTGACGTGTTCGAGGTACGGGCTGTTGCCACCCTGGGGAAGAAACACCGCTTCGCCTTCTTCGAAGTTGACGCGCGGGTGGTCCAGATCAACGCTGATCACAGCTTCGCGGCGCAATTCGCCGTCGATGTTCTGCTCCTGAAAACCAATCAGGAAAGGACCCCGTGCAATGTGAGCGGGCAAATAGGTCGCTTTCCACTGTTCACCGTCGAGAAAAAGATTCTCGTTGACGCCGAAACCAAGAAGCACCACCGACTGGTATTCACCGTCCTCGTTCTTGCGGAAGAAGATCGGATATTCGCGCACCAGCTCGGCATATTCAGTGGGGTAGGCCGGCACCATGCCGATGTCATCCCCGTAGGACGCCCCAAAGCGGGTGGCAACGCGCAAACCCTTGTGCGCCACATTGTTGAGCATTTCGTAACGTGCCATTCGGCTCCCCCAAGGAATTGCTTTTGCACACTTATTTTGAATCGTTGTCAGCATTTGATCTTACCGCAGGCGGCACAAAAAAAGGGGCCACTGCAAGCAGTGGCCCCCGTTTTTTACCCTACTGACGCAATTAGAACTTGTAGCGGACACCAAGCCCGTAACGCGGATCCTGGTCGACCACTCGCACGAACTGCTTGCCTGTACGTCCATACCAGCGCACGTCTTCGCCGGTCAGGTTGATGCCTTCGAACTGGAACGACAGGTGATCGTTCAAGTCGTAGTTCACGCTCAGGTCGGTCTGGTGGTACTGAGCGACGTAGGTCGGGTTGGTGGCAGAGGCTGCCGTCAGGAACGAGGCACGCCAGTTGTAGGCCAGGCGTACGGAGAAGTTGTACTTCTCGTACATCAGCACGGCGTTGGCGCTGTCACTGAGGCCGAGCAGCGCGAACTGATCGACGCTCGGGCTGCCACCATTTTTGTAGTGAACGTCGCCGTCGACCTTGGTGTAGTTCGCCAGGATGCCGAAGCCGGTATCGCCGAGGAAGTACTGACCACCAAGCTCCCAACCGTGCAGCATGGCGCTGTGCACGTTGGCCTGCTTGGAGATTTTGTACATGTACAGCGGGTCGTCCGGGTTGGCGGTGACGTCGTGGCTGGATTCCAGATCCAGGTTCTGGGCGTCGGTGCCGTTGAAATCGGCCAGACCGCCGTTCCACTTATTGGTCGACCCCTGAAGGTCGATCAACGAGATCGCGTCGAACAGGGTCGTGTCGTTGATTGCGCATGGCGCCCCTACCTGAGCTGCACACTGTGCGCTTCCCAGGAAAGCCTGGGCCTGCAGAGCACGCGGGCCCGAGGTCGGGTCACGCTGGTCGTACAGGCTTCCGTCCGACACCGTGGTGCCGATGAAGTTGCTGACGCGCTTGTCCCAGAACGTTACCGACACGTAGCTCGACTTGGCGAAGTACCAGCCCAGGCCGAGGTCCAGGTTGTCTGATTCGAGCGGCTTCAGGCCCGGGTTGTTGCTGGCACCGGTAGCCTGCGACGAGGGGTTGACCAGGATGGAGCCGCTCGGGTTGCCTACGGTGGAGCCCGCGTACAGGTTGCTGTACGGCGAACGTGCAAGGGTCTTGCTGTACGAAGCGCGGCCCTGCAGCGCGTCGGTGAAGTCGATGCTGAAGTCGACGTTAGGCAGCAGGTTGCTGTAGCTGCCGCTTCCGGTGATGGGCTGCACAGTTGCGCCGGACGGGTTCTGGAAGTCGTTGTTGGACAACCAGAGAATGCCGCTCGGCAACGCGAGCTGCGTTTTGGAGCTCACGTCGGTCTGCTCGTAGCGCATGCCGAAACGCGTGGTGGTCGGCAGGTCGCCCAACTGGCCTTCCAGCACGAGCTGTGCGTACGCAGCCTTCGTGTTCTCGACCACGGTGTTGTCGGCTGCCAGGGTCTCCCTGACCATGTAGTTGGTGCCCGGGTACTGGCTGACCGCAAACTTGGCCAGGTCGTCGGCGTTGCCGATCCAGGTGCTCTGCGCGATACCGTTGGTGTTGAAGTCATTGAACAGGCCGGCCGTGTTGACCTGGTGAACGAGACTATCTGCCAGGTCCGGATAGGCGCCAGCGTCATTCACGCTCCAGTCGCCCATCGCTTGATAGTTCTGGGCCGCCTGGGTGCGATGCAGCTTGGTCTTCATGATGTCGGCACCGAACTGGAACCGACCGTTGTCGAACTCCAGCTCACCGCCGAACTTCGCTTCCTTGACTTCGGTCTTCTGCGATTGCGCGTCGATGCGCACGGGCTGGATGCCGAGATTGTTGACGCCGAACGGCTGGTTGACCAGGCCAGGACCGGTGGAGTCCGTGGTCGGGTACCAGGTGCGGGTGGCAATGGGCAGGCTGTTGTTGAAATGGTATTCCTGCGCCCACGAGCCGCCGCACTGCGGGCCGGTCGCGCAATTGTTGGTGCCCGCGAGGCCTACAGCCGTGGCGCCGCCACCGGTAAGCCCGTCATTGGGTACGCTCTGGCTCTTCGCATCGTGCAGATCAAGCGTCAGCTTGAGGCTGTCGGTGGCCTGCCACTCGGTATTGAAGCCGATATCGTCCAGCTTGTACCTCTGGGCGTTGTGCTGCTGCTCCATGCCGAAGTCTTTGGTCTGCACGACATCGCGAATGTACGTCGGCGTAGCCACAGCGCCGCTGGTGTCGAACGTCACGTCGCTGAAGTGCTGCTGCTGCAGCCACATCGACTGCTCACCGCGGTTGGAGGTGAGATCGTACCGGGAATACAGGTAGTCCAACGTCATGGTCAGGCCGTCGACCGGAGCAAGCTGCAGCACGGCATGAGCGTTCGTGCGCTTGCTCTCGAAGTCGTTGACCGCATAACGAACGTCGTTCGGCATGCCGTAGAGCTGGCCGATAGCCGGTGCGTTGGTGACGTTGGTGACGGCACCCTTGGTGGGGTCGAAATTGAAGCCGTTGGCGAAACCAGTCCAGGGCTGGATGGCCCAGTTGTTCTCGGTCGCTTCCACCGCGCCGCCGTGACGCTTGGCGAAGCTGGCGTCGAGGCCGATACCCCAGGTCTTGTCCGGGTTCGCGTAGCTGAAGTTGCCCGAGAATTCCGGCGTGATGCTGGTATCGAACGGCTGCGACTTGTCGAGCGTGGCCTTCGAACCGACCGAACCGATGAGCTTGCCGCCTTCATGGTTGAACGGGCGATCGGTCCGGATGTCGATGGTGGCACCAATACCGCCGCTGGCGACGTCGGCACGACCGGTCTTGTAGACCTCCAGCGAGCTGACACCGTTGGGCGACAGCTGGGCGAAGTTGAACGAACGCGTACCGCCGTTGACGCCGCCGATCGGAACCTGGCCGGCGGCACCGAAGGCGTCCGCGCCAGGAACGGTGCGGCCGTCGATGGTGATGAGGTTGAAGTCCGGGCCGAAGCCACGCACGGTGACCTGCGAGCCTTCGCCGTTGCGGCGGTCGATCGACACGCCGGTGATGCGCTGCAGCGATTCGGCCAGGTTGGTGTCCGGCATCTTGCCGATGTCTTCGGCGCTGACCGCATCGACACCGCCGATGGCGTAACGCTTGATGTTCATCGACTGTTCGAGACTGTTACGCACGCCGCTGACCGTCACGGTCTGCAGCGTGGTCGGATCGTTGTGCGTACCCGCCGTCTGCGCTGCCGGTGCGGCCGGCTGCGTGTCCTGCGCGTAGAGCGGGTTGATGATGACGGCACCACCGACGATGGTGAACATCACCTTCGACCTGAGGTGCTTAAACTTGTTGTGGTTCATTCGTGTGCACTCCCCTTCCAATTAATTGAACTCAATAGCAAACAATGGTGCGTGCGAAGTTTCTTATCCACGTTGTGGGTCCACCCACTTCATGGCCTTCAACCAAGTTCGCGCCACCGAATTCCGGTCCGGCATTCAGGTGACTGCTGGTTGACCAATAGACGTTTCCATCCCCGAAACGCCTGCGGACGCTGGTCCGCCTTTTCTGCCTCCCTCGGACTCCCCGAACAACCTCAGTCGGACGCCTGTGGGCACCCTTTGTCCCGTTGACTCGCCCACCGAACGCATATGTGCGTTGGACGGATGGCGAGTGCAGCTGATGTTAGCGTTAACATCTTTATCACAGCCCACATGCCCTGTCCAGCGCTGTCACGTCAGTGATCAGGACACGCGAAACGCCAGCGCCGATGTTGTCGGAACCGGCGGCAATCGTTGCCTCTCGTGCAACGGGATGTGCGGAATAGCGATGACCCATTTCCGGTGAGTTCCCCGCGAAAGCGCTTCTGTAGCGACGGTGTACATGAGTGTGACAGCGCTGTCAATTTTTCGTAATATGGCCTTCGGGAATCCGCATGGCAGCGTCAGACAGGGGAAGATGCCGGGCTGATATATGCATATGCCAAATGGTTATGCCGGCGGCCTCGGTTGAACCCAGGGGAAGGGGCATTTCATTGATGGATACCAGGGGAGGTTGCCGATGAGGGCGCGCATCGAGGACGTGGCGCGGGAAGCCGGGGTATCCCCGAAGACGGTTTCGCGCGTGCTCAACAATGAGCCGAACGTCCGGAATGAAATGCGCGAGCGCATTCTTGCGGCCGTGGAGATGCTTGGGTATCGCCCCAATCCGTCCGCGCGCAGTCTCGCCAGCAACCGGGCGTTCCTGGTTGCCTTGTTGTACGACAACCCGTCACCCCATTACGTCATGGAAGTTCAGCAGGGGGCGCTGGAGGCTTGTGACGCGCATCAGTACAGCATGATGGTTCGGCCGCTCGTATCGGGCGCACCCGATTTCGTCGAGAGGGTGGACGTGTTGATATCGCAGTTCAGGCCGGACGGCCTGCTGTTGACGCCACCTATCTGCGACCATCCGGCGTTGCTGGATATGCTTCGCACCCGCAATGTCCCCTGGGCGAGCATCTCGCCCAAAAACTACACCGAAGGTGTGGGTGCCACGCTGGACGAGCGTTCGGCGTCCTGCGAAATGGTGCTGCATCTCGCGTCGCTGGGGCATCGGCGGATTGCCCACATCACCGGGCACCCGACGCATGGTGGCAACGTGTGGCGCTTGCGCGGCTATCGTGACGGCCTTGAGCAGGCGCACCTTGCCTACGATCCGGAACTGGTTGTCGAAGGCCGGTTCTCTTTCGATTCGGGCGTGGCGGGAGCGCGTCGCCTGTTTGCGCTGGAACACCGGCCCACGGCGATTTTCGGCGCCAATGACGACACGGCCGCGGGCATCCTCTGGGCGGCGGCCGAACGGGGGCTCAAGGTGCCGAAGGACCTTTCCGTTTGCGGCTTCGATGACATCCCGCTTGCGCGCCAGGTGTGGCCCGCGCTGACCACGGTGCGTCAACCCAGTCAGGACATGGGGCGGATCGCTGCGATGCAATTGCTGCGCACCATCAAGAGTGGGAAGCCGGGCCAGATGGTGTCGGTGCCGTATACGTTGCGCCTGCGACAGTCCACGGGGGCGGCGCCCAGACGCGTGCGCCCCTGACGCGAGGGAGGATTCGCCCGGGCGTTTTTTTTGGAACGCGTTGCGCCGCCGCGGTTGATTGACAGCGCTGTCACATTCGGCAAATACTCGAACGGATACGAGGTCGTGTGGCAATCACGCCATGGCGCACAGCTGGGGAGAGTCACCATGCAGCTTGTCTTTCGTGATCGACGAGTGTCGATCAAACGGGCTTTCACGACGGCAGGAGCGCTGGTCTGCGCTTTCACCGTGGCCAGCGCCTGCAGCGCGGACGTCAAGCCCACACCGACCGATGGGGTGCACTCGGCCGTAGTGCACCCGGACGCATGGCCCAAGGTGAAGTGGCCGTTCGCGCACGATGCGGCGCTGGAACAGCGCGTGAAAAGCCTGCTGGCCAAAATGTCGGACGAAGACAAGGTAGGCCAGATCATCCAGGCCGACATCGCCAGCGTTACCCCGGACGAGGTGCGCAAATATCGGTTGGGCTCGATCCTGGCGGGTGGCAACTCCAAGCCCGGCGGCAAGCTGTCCGGCGGCCAGGCCTGGCTGGAATTGTCTGACGCGTTCTATCACGCGTCCGTCGACACCTCCGACGGCGGCCTGGGGATTCCCGTGCTGTTCGGCGTGGACGCCGTGCATGGCCACAACGATGTGGTCGGCGCCACGATCTTCCCGCAGAACTCCGCGCTGGGCGCCATGCGCGATCCCGCGCTGGTTGCCGAAATCGCCGCCGCCACCGCCGAGGAGGCGCGTGCGACGGGCATCAACTGGACGTTCGCGCCCACGCTCACCGTGCCGCAGGATGATCGCTGGGGCCGTGCGTTCGAGGGTTATTCGGAAGATCCGGCCGTGGTGGCGAGCTATGCCGCCGCCGTGGTCGAGGGCTTGCAGGGCAAGCCGGGCAGTGCCGACTTCCTCGACAATGCACATGTCATTGCGTCGGCCAAGCATTTCGTGGGCGACGGCAGCACCAAGGACGGCAAGGACCAGGGCGACGCCGAAGTCAGCGAGGAGAATCTTCGCGACGTGGCCTCCGCCGGCTACCCGCCGGCCATCGCCGCCGGCGTGCAGACCGTCATGGCGTCGTTCTCCAGCTGGAACGGCGAGAAGATGTCCGGCCACAAGGGCCTGCTGACCGATGTGCTGAAGGGGCGCATGGATTTTCAGGGCTTCGTCGTTGGCGACTGGAATGGCCACGGCCAGGTGCCCGGCTGCACCAACGAGGATTGCCCGCAGGCGATCAATGCCGGCATGGACATGTTCATGGCGCCGGACAGCTGGCGCGGGCTGTACAAGAACACGCTGGCGGAAGTGAAGTCCGGGGTGATTCCGATGTCGCGCCTGGATGACGCGGTATCCCGCATCCTGCGCGTAAAGATGCGCCTGGGCCTGTTCGACAAGGGTTCGCCGTCGTCGCAGGTTTCGGACAACCCGTCCTATGCCCTGGGCAGCCCGGAGCATCGTGCCATCGCACGGCGTGCGGTTCGTGAAACGCTGGTGTTGCTGAAAAACCACAACGGCATCCTGCCTCTGAACCCGAAGCAGCGGATCCTGGTGGCCGGCGACGGCGCGGACAACATTCCCAAGCAGTCCGGTGGCTGGACCTTGACCTGGCAGGGCACCGGCACCACCAACGCCGATTTCCCGAATGGCCAATCCATCTGGGGTGGCATCCACGATCAGGTTGTGGCCGCCGGTGGTACGGCGCAGTTGTCGGTGGACGGCAAGTACACCCAGAAGCCCGACGTTGCCATCGTGGTCTACGGCGAGAATCCGTACGCCGAATTCCAGGGTGACATCCCCAACCTGTTGTTCTCGCCTGGCGACAGCAGCAACCTGGACATGATCAAGCGCCTGCGCGCGCAGGGGATTCCGGTGGTATCGGTGTTCCTGTCCGGGCGGCCGTTGTGGGTGAACCCCGAAATCAACGCGTCCAACGCGTTCGTGGCGGCATGGTTGCCCGGTTCCGAGGGCGGCGGCGTGGCCGACGTGATCCTGCGCACCGCAGCCGGCGCGATCAACCATGATTTCCACGGCAAGCTGGCGTATTCGTGGCCGCGTACGGCCGTGCAGACGCCGCTCAACGTGGGCCAGAAAAACTACAACCCGCAGTTCGCGTTCGGTTATGGCCTGACCTACAAGGACAAGGACACGCTCGGCACGTTGTCGGAAGTTTCCGGCGTCAAGAACAGTGCCGTTGCACCGGGTCTTTACCTGCAGCGGGGCAAGCCTGTCACCGGGCTGACGCTGCAATTGACGGGGGCCGATGGCGCCACCCTCGACGAGGTTGTCGCACCGGCACGTTCGCGCGACGGCAGCATTCGCCTCACCGCCATCGACTACCAGGCGCAGGAAGACGCCCGCCGTGTCGAGTGGTCCGGCGCTGGCGCCGCTTCGGTGGCACTGCATGCGGCATCGAAGCTGGATCAGGATCGCCAGACCAATGGCGACGTTTTGCTGGTGACCACCATGAAGGTGGATGCGCTGGCTCCGGGCAAGGTCAGCCTTGCCGTCGCTTGCGGTGCCAAGTGTGGCGCCAGCGTACCGCTGGATGCCACGCTGGCGACCTTGCCCAAGGGCGAATGGCTGCGCGTTGGCGTCCCGCTGAAGTGCTTCCGCGAGGCCGGAGCGGACATGACGAAGATTGACGTACCGTTTCGCCTGCAAAGCGCGGCCAAGGCCACGCTGTCGATTGCCCGGGTGGCATTGGGTACGGACGTGGACAAGCTGGTGGCTTGCCCCACCCATTGAAATATCCTGTCGCGCGTGCGGGGCGCGCGACTTTTCCGCTCGACCGCAGCGGCAGGTTCATCTGCCGCCTGCATAACAACAATCCATAGAAGTCGAACGTTTATCGAATACGGGGAATGACATGAACGCTATCGCTGAACCGGTTACTGCGCGTCCAAAAACCACCGTGGTGTTTACCTGCGTGCTCGCCGCGCTGGCCGGGCTGATGTTTGGCCTGGACATCGGCGTGATTTCGGGCGCCACCCAATTCATCCAGAAGGAATTCCTGATCGACGACCACATGATCGAGTGGATCGTCAGCTCGATGATGCTGGGCGCGGCGATCGGCGCGCTGGGCGCCGGCTGGATGTCCTCCACGCTGGGGCGCAAGCGGTCGCTGATCCTGGCCGCCGTGATGTTCGTGGCCGGCTCGCTGCTCAGTGGTGGCGCATGGTCGCCGGAGACGCTGATCGCGGCGCGCGTGATCCTGGGCCTCGCCATCGGCGTGGCCACCTTCACCGCGCCGCTGTATCTGGCCGAAGTGGCGCCGGAGAACATCCGCGGCGCGATGATCTCGCTGTACCAGCTGATGATCACCACCGGCATCCTGGTGGCGTTCCTGTCCGACACGGCCTTCAGCTACACCGGCAACTGGCGCTGGATGCTGGGCATCATCGCGATCCCCGGCGTCCTGTTTCTGCTTGGCCTGTTTTTCCTGCCGGAAAGCCCGCGCTGGCTGATGATGCGCGGACGCAAGCAGGCGGCAACCGACGTGCTGCAGAAGCTGCGTGGTGATGCCGAGCATGTCAGCAACGAAGTAGCCGACATCGAAGAACAGCTGAAGACGCCGCAGAAGGGCTGGCACCTGTTCCTTGAAAACCGCAATTTCCGCCGCTCGGTGGGCCTGGGCGTGTTGCTGCAGGTGGTCCAGCAGCTGACCGGCATCAACGTGGTGATGTACTACGCGCCGCGCATTTTCCAGGACATGGGCTACGCCACCGCGGCGCAGATGTGGTTTACCGCCGCGGTGGGCCTGACCAACATGCTGGCTACGTTCATCGCGATCGGCTTCGTGGATCGCCTCGGCCGCAAGCCGATCCTGTATGCGGGTTTCAGCGTGATGGCGATTGGCCTGGGTCTGGTCGGCACGATGATGCATCTGGGCATCACCACGCATGGCGAGCAGATCTTCACCGTGGCCATGCTGCTGGTGTTCATCGTGGGCTTCGCGATGTCGGCCGGTCCGCTGATCTGGACGCTGTGCTCGGAAGTGCAGCCGCTGAAGGGCCGCGATTTCGGTATCGGCGCCTCGACCTTCACCAACTGGGTCGCCAACATGATCGTGGGCGCCACGTTCCTGACCTTGCTCAACGGCATCGGCAACGCGGCCACGTTCTGGCTGTATGGCGCGCTGAACGTGGTGTTCATCCTGATCACGTTCTTCCTGATCCCGGAAACCAAGAACGTTACGCTGGAGCAGATCGAGCGCAACCTGATGTCCGGCAAGCCGCTGCGTGACATCGGCCAGTAAGTACACGGCGCATCATTATTGAAACGGCAGAGGCCCCGCATGCGGGGCCTCTTGCTGTCAGCCGTCCGGTCGCGTCAGCTACTCGTCATCAAACCCGGTGTAATCCTCGGGGAAGACCGGCGTACCGTCGTCCTCCAGGCCCAGCATGTCGGTGAGCGCCTTGGCGGCGGCGGCTTCCGCCACATCACTTGCCCGGAAACTGCGGTTTTCGCAGATCGCGTAATAGACAGGAAAGCCGTTCTTGCTCGGCGTCACCGCGAGGTAGGCGGTATAGCGCGAGCCTTCCAGCGTGGCGCCCGAGCGTACCGTGAAGTTGGGGAACTCGCGTTCGGCCATGGTTCCTGTCCCGATGAAAACCCGCAGTGTATAGCGCGCCGCCAGTGCGTCATCATGGAAGGATGATTGGTGATGACTGTTTCGTGCCGCGCATCGTGCTGGATACCAATGTGTGTCTGGACCTGCTGGTGTTCCGCGACCCCGCCTGCATGCCGTTGCACGACGCACTGCAGCGCGGCGCGGTACACGCCATGACCCGGCCGGATTGCCGCGATGAATGGCTGCGCGTGCTGCACTATCCCGGCTTGCCGGTGGATGACACTTCCCGGCCGGCGCTGGTGGCCGCCTTCGACGCCTTGAACCACCTTGCGCCTGCACCGCTGACGGATGCGGTGGCGCTGCCGTTGCCGCGCTGCGCCGATCCCGACGACCAGAAGTTTCTGGAACTGGCCCTGGAAACGGGAGCAAGGTGGCTGCTCAGCAAGGACAAGGAATTGCTGAAGCTGGCCAGCCGCGCCCAGCGCGACTGCCGGTTTGCGATCCTGCAGCCGCAGGCGTGGTCGCTGGTTGAACCGTCGCCTGGTGCGACCGATCGCGTGTCGTAACTGCACCCAAGCCGGAGAGATGTGCCGATGCTCGTTCCCCACACCATCGACTGCCCGTATTGCGGCGAGCCGATCGATATTTTTCTCGATGCCTCGGTTCCCCATCAGCGCTATATCGAGGATTGCCAGGTCTGTTGCCGGCCGATCACGCTGGATGTGAGCGTGGACGAGGAGGGCATGCCGAGCGTCCACGCCAGCGGCGAAAACGACGCCTGAGCGAACGACGGCGCGTCGCTCAGTACGCCGTGCCGATAACGGCGATGCCGCCAGCGTGCAGCGCGTCGCGCGTGACGTCATCGCTCTGCGGGGTAACCGGGCGGCTGAGATCCCACAGCAGGCTGGCACGGAATCCCAGCGCGACCGCGTCCTGGGCGGTCCACAACACGCACACGTCGCGCGCCAGCCCGCAGACGTGCACTTCGGTGACGCCACGGTCGCGCAGCCAGCCGGCCAGCCCCGTGCTGGGGCGTTCTCCTTGCGGGCCGTGGTTTTCGCGAAACCCGCTGTAGGAGTCGACCTCGCGATGACTGCCCTTGCGGATCACCGCATCGACGGCCGACCAGTCGATGCCCGGATGCAGCGCGGCGCCCGGCGTACCCTGCACGCAATGATCCGGCCACAGTGTCTGCGGCTGGCCATGCAGCAGGATCTGGCCGAACGCCTCGGTGCCCGGATGCGAGCTGGCGAAGGAAGCGTGTCCCGAAGGGTGCCAATCCTGGGTGGCCACCACGTGGCGATAGCGGCCATGACGGAGCAGTCGATCGATGCCCGGCACGATGGTGTCGCCCTGGTGACACGCCAGCGCGCCGCCGGGCATGAAGTCCGGCTGCACATCCACCACGATCAGCGCGGTATCGGCAGGCATGAAGGGTTTCGTCGCATGGTTGAACACAATCACGGATTCTAGCTTGAGCCCTGGTTTGGCCGATGGGTAGGTGAACCGGCAGGCATAATGCGGCAGCCAATCACTCAAACGGAGCCGAAATGCAGTATGACCAAACGTGGATGGGCTATGGCATCGTCGGTGGTTTGCAGGCCGGCGCGATTGCCGCCCTGGCCGCCATGCTCCTGTTTGGGTTTTTCCACTGGTTGGGTCGCCGCAACGGATGGAGCTACGGCCCGCAGATCGGCTGGACCTTTCTGTCGGCGGCGGTGCTGACGGTCAGTGGCGATCTGTGGAATCTGTTCTATTTCAATTACGCCCAGCTGCAATCGTTGCAGTTGCTCAAGGCCAAGTTGGCGATGGTGCATGACCCGGACGGCATCGGTCTTCGGGTGCTGTGCGAATTCCTTGGCGTGGGGGTCGGCATAGCCATGGGGTGGCTGTTGTCGCCGCACGGTGGTCTCGGTCATTTTCGCCGCAGCAAATGACGATGCCTGGTGGCTTGGTCGCCATCGCGAGTCGGACTTTCGGCGCACAAAAAAATCCCCGCATGGGGCGGGGAAAGCGGATGCGGGGAGGTTGAAGCATCCACGACAGTTAGTGTCGCCTAAGGAATATCGAACGAGCGTTCAAATACTGTAAAAACGGTGTTTATCCGCGAAGATCCTGAGACTTTGCGCACATTCCAGCCCTCTGCCTGCCGTCTGCCGGCTTTGGTCCCCGGCGGACTTGCCCCCGCCGCAGCGGAGCATCGGGCGCAAACGCCGATTCCGGGACGTCGCGCATGAAAGCCCGGCAGGGCGGATCTCCGCTTCGCATCCGGCTCCAGTATTCTTGCCGCCATGCCCACCTTCTCCCGCATCGCTACCGACACCGGCTACAGCTTCGGTGATGAACTGGCTGCCAGCATCATCCATGGCGTGGGCATCGTGCTCAGTATCGCGGGGCTGGCCATCCTGGTGGCTTTTGCCGCCTTGCACGGTGATATCCGGGTGGTGGTGGCCAGTGCGGTCTATGGCGCGACGCTGGTGTTGCTGTACACCGCGTCCACGCTTTATCACTCGATCCCGCTCGCCTCCGCCAAACCCACGCTGCGGGCGCTCGACCATATTGCGATCTATCTGCTGATTGCCGGCACGTATACGCCGTTCACCCTGATCGCCATGCCCGATCCCTGGGGCTGGCGCCTGTTTGCCGCGGTGTGGGCGCTGGCGTTGCTGGGCAGCGTGCTGGAGCTGGGCCTGCTCAAGCGCTATCACCGGTGGGCGGTGGTGTTGTATGTGGGTATGGGCTGGATCGGCGTGGTGGCGTTCAAACCGTTGAGCGAACACCTGCAACTGGGCGGCACGCTGCTGCTGCTCGGCGGTGGCCTGGCCTACACCTTGGGCGTGCCGTTCTACCTGTGGCGGCGGCTGCCGTATCACCACGCCTTGTGGCACGTCTTCGTGCTGGCCGGCAGCGTGCTGCATTTTCTGGCGGTGGTGCTGTACGTGATTCCGGATGCGGTGGCCTGACCCGGCTCAACCGAACAACAGGGCCAACCCGAACAATCCCACCATCACGAACGAAATCACCAGCTTGACGAGCGTGCCGAACAGCAGGCCAAGCCAGGTGCCGACACCTACATGCGTGGCCCGCAGCACGCTGTTGCCCGAGGCAAGTTCGCCGATCAAGGCGCCGGCGAAGGGGCCGATCAGCAACCCCGGGATACCGAAAAACATGCCGACGACCGTACCCAGCGCCGCACCCCACAACGCCCGCCGGCTGGCGCCGACGCGTTTGGCGCCCAGCGTGCTGGCGACGAAATCGACCGCGATGCCGGCAACGCCGAGCGCGCCGATGACCACCAGCCACCACACGCCAAGATGTCGGTAGCCGTCGACCGCCGCGGCCAGCCAGATGCCGCCGAACACCATCGGAATACCCGGCAGCACGGGCAGGATCGAGCCGAGCAGTCCACCGACGATCAGTGCGGCGGCCAGAACGTACAACGCCAGTTCCATCGAAGCTTCCCCCTGCCGGATTCATGCGGCGCGATAGTCCGCAACCTTCATCAACGATGCGCCATCATGGGCTGATGCGCGTGTCGACGAGGTCAGCTTGAACATTCCCGAGGCCACTGTACTCAAAGCCGATGAACTGGGTCGTATCGAGATGGCGGTGCACGAGGGTGTGCCGGTGATACGGCGCGACATTCGGGCCGCCCGCTGGTGGGCGCGACCGCTGGCGCGTCGCGCGGCAGCGCGGGAGGCACGGGCGCTGGTGCGGCTTGCCGACGTGGCCGGTGTACCGCGATTGCTCGGCTGGGACGGTGCGGTGTTGTTGCGCAGCTACATTCCCGGCGCGCCGATGCAGCAGGCACGGCCGACCGACCGCGACTATTACCGCCAGGCGTTGTCGTTGCTGTCGCAATTGCACCGTCGTGGCGTGGTGCACAACGATCTGGCAAAGGAGCCCAACTGGCTGGTGCGCGAGGACGGCAGCCCCGCGCTGGTGGATTTCCAGATTGCCTGGACGCGCGGTCGCCGCGGCGCGCTTTATCGTGTGCTGGCGCGGGAAGACCTGCGCCACCTGCTCAAGCACAAGCGCACGTATTGCCCGCAGGCGTTGAGCACTCGCCAGCGCGCGATCCTGAACACCCCCGCGCCGCACTCGCGGCTATGGCGCGCCACGGGAAAGCGCCTGTACAAGCTGATTGCGCGCCGTCTTTTCGGCTACTGGGACAACGAAGGGAAAGGTCGCGTGCGCGACTGACCCGTTTGCATGCGTCTCCCGCTTGCCGACAGGCGGCTTATTTCTCGACGAACGCGCGCTCGATCACGTAATCACCCGGCTCCCGCGTGCGCGGCGAGGGCTGGAAGCCGCGACCATCCAGCAGGGTGGCCAGATCCTCCAGCATCGCCGGGCTGCCGCAGAGCATCACGCGGTCGGTCTCCGGGTTGAGCGGGGGCAGGCCGGTGACGCGGCTCATCACACCGTCGGCGATCGCATCGGTAATTCGGCCGCGGTTGGTGAAAGCTTCGCGGGTCACTGTGGGGTAATAAATCAGCTTCTCGCGGATGAGTTCGCCCAGATATTCGTGCTGCGGCAGTTCGCGCTCGAGGTAGTCGGCATAGGCGAGGTCGCTCACCGTGCGCACGCCGTGCGCCAGCACGATCCGGTCGAAGCGCTCGTAGGTTTCGGGGTCGCGGACCAGGCTGAGGAAGGGCGCCAGGCCGGTGCCCGTGCCCAGCAGATAAAGATGCTTGCCCGGCTTGAGATCGTTGAGCACCAGCGTACCGGTGGGTTTGCGGCTGACGATCACCGGGTCGCCCGGCTGCAGGTGCTGCAGGCGCGAGGTGAGCGGCCCATTCGGCACCTTGATGCTGAAGAACTCCAGGTGCTCTTCGTAGCTGGCGCTGGCGATCGAATACGCGCGCAGCAGCGGACGGCCATCCACCTCCAGCCCCATCATCACGAAATGGCCGCTGTCGAAGCGGAAGCCCGGGTCGCGCGTGGTGCGAAAGCTGAAAAGCGTGTCGTTCCAGTGGTGCACGTCAATCACGTGCTCGGTCGCCATTGCCACCATGATCTTTACCGTCGGTCGATGAACAGGAGTGCCATACGGTGGCGTCCGGCCCGGGCCGGATGACAAACTCGCGTGGGGAGGGCGGGCATGGCCGCGGTGCCTGACGAGTGTTGCGCAGCCGCGCAACCGTGACGGCGCATTATGCCACGCCGGGGGCCGCCACCACGATTTCATCACGCCGCCGGGGTGCGGCGAATTGGCCGTGGTCGCCAGGAAATGTCGCGATCGCCGACGGCGCATTCAGGGCAGGTGAACAGGGAAAGTTCGAAAGTGAGACTCAGTAGACAGCGCGCTATCATGTTGCGTTGACCCGCAATGCTCGCGGTGTTGCTGGTGGGCGTGGCGTCTTTTCCGATGGACATCAGAACGGGAAGTTATGCATGCGGAATCTTGAAGAAGCCAGGATCGCCATTGTCGGGCTCGGTTACGTTGGTTTGCCGTTGGCCGTCGAGTTTGGCAAGCACTACAAGACGATGGGTTTCGATATCAATGCGGCGCGGGTGGATGCGCTGCGCGCCGGCCGTGATGCCACGCTGGAGGTCGATGCCGAGGAGCTGGCTGCAGCGACGCATTTGCGCTTCAGCTCGCAGCTGGACGATCTGCGCGACTGCAACGTCTATATCGTCACCGTGCCCACGCCGATCGACTCGGCCAAACGGCCCGACCTCACGCCGCTGATCAAGGCCAGCGAAACGCTGGGCAAGGTACTGAAGCGTGGCGATGTCGTGGTGTACGAATCCACCGTGTATCCGGGCTGCACCGAGGAAGTGTGCGTGCCGATCCTGGCCAAGGGCTCCGGCCTGGTCTTCAACCAGGATTTCTTCGCCGGCTACAGCCCGGAGCGGATCAATCCCGGCGACAAGCTGCACCGGGTGACCAGCATCCTCAAGGTGACGTCCGGCTCGACGCCGGAAGTGGCCGACTTCGTCGACCGCCTGTATGGCTCGATCATCACCGCCGGCACGCACAAGGCCAGCTGCATCAAGGTGGCCGAGGCGGCCAAGGTGATCGAAAACACCCAGCGCGATCTCAACATCGCACTGGTGAACGATCTGGCGATCCTGTTCAACAAGCTGGGCATCGACACGTTGGAGGTACTGCAGGCGGCCGGTACCAAGTGGAATTTCCTGCCGTTCCGGCCGGGCCTGGTCGGCGGGCACTGCATCAGCGTGGACCCGTACTACCTCACCCACAAGGCGCAGGAAGTGGGCCATCACCCCGACGTGATCCTGGCCGGCCGCCGCACCAATGACAGCATGGGCCCGTACATCGCCAACGAAGTGATGCGACTGATGGTGTGCAAGGGGATCAACCCGGTCGGTGCGCGCGTCCTGCTGCTGGGGCTGGCGTTCAAGGAAAACTGCCCGGACCTACGCAACACCCGCGTGGTCGACATCGTGCACGCGTTGCGCGGCTACAACGCCAACGTGGATGTGTACGACCCCTGGGTCAGCGCCGACGAGGCGCAGCATGAATACGGCATTCGGCCAGTGTCCGAGCCACAGCAAGGCACCTACGATGCCGTTGTCGTGGCGGTGGGCCACAAGCAGTTTGTGGCGCTGGGTGAGACAGGCATCCGTGCATTCGGCAAGCCCGACATGGTGCTTTACGACGTCAAATACGTACTGCCACGCGAAGCCGTGGATGGGAGACTGTGATGACCACGATCGAAGCCGGGCTGCCGGCAACACTGCAGGCACGGGTGCGCGCCGAGACCGCTCCGTGGCTGGTTACCGGTGCCGCCGGGTTCATCGGTTCCAACCTGGTCGAGACGCTGTTGCGGCTGGGCCAGCGCGTGGTCGGGCTGGACAACTTTGCCACCGGCCATCAACGCAATCTGGATGAGGTGCAGCAGCTGGTCGGCGCCGAGGCGTGGTCGCGGTTCCGCTTCATCAAGGGCGACATCCGCCGCCCCGAGGATTGCCAGGCCGCCTGCGCCGGCGTGCGCCATGTGTTGCATCAGGCGGCGTTGGGTTCGGTGCCGCGCTCGATCGAAGATCCGGTGGACACCCACTCGGCCAATGTCACCGGTTTCCTCAACATGCTGGTGGCCGCGCGCGACGCGGGCGTGGCCAGTTTCACCTACGCGGCGTCCAGCTCCACTTATGGTGACGAGCCGACGATGCCCAAGGTGGAAGACCGCATCGGCCGTCCGCTGTCGCCGTATGCCGCCACCAAACTGTTCAACGAGCTCTACGCCGAAGTCTTCGCCCGCTGCTACGACTTCAAGGCCGTGGGGCTGCGCTACTTCAACGTGTTCGGTCGCCGCCAGGACCCCGATGGCGCGTACGCGGCGGTGATCCCGCAGTGGCTGGCGGCGATGATCCGCGGCGACGACGTGTTCATCAACGGCGATGGCGAAACCAGTCGCGACTTCTGCTACGTCGCCAACGCGGTGCAGGCCAACCTGCTGGCGGCGCTGGTGGTCGACCCCGATTGCGAGCCGGTGTTCAACGTTGCCGTGGGCCAGCGCGCCACCCTCAACGAGCTTTTCGAAAGCCTGGCAACGCAGCTGGCGGATCAGGGCGTCAGCTACGACAAGCAGCCCGTCTATCGTGATTTCCGTGCGGGCGACGTGCGCCATTCGCTGGCCGATATCGGTCGTGCGCACGCGCGCCTGGGCTACGCGCCTACGCACACGCTGCAGTTGGGGTTAGGCGAGGCGATGCCATGGTATGTGGATTTCATTACGCGCAGGGAAGGTGTCCAGGCCTGAGTCTGCCGGCGGGGCCGCCGTCATCATGAACGCGGCGGATCGGGTGTACGAGGTGTTTCCACGGCTCGCGGCGCGCGCCTTTTTACAGGCGGGTTTCAGCCCGCCCACCGCGGACGATGTGGCGGTACTGGTATTCGACTCTGTGGCGTGGCTCGACCAGGCCGTTGCCGCGGAGCACCTGCTGGATTCTGGCGAGCGCCGACGCGCGGCGCGCTTCCGGTTCGCGCATGACCGTGTGGCCTATGTCCTGGCGCACGCCATGTGGCGTTCGGTGCTGGGTTGGTGCCTCGGGTGTGAAGCGGCGGCGGTCCGGATCACCAGCACCCCCACCGGTCAGCCGCAATTGCCCGGCACGCCCTGGGCAACCAGCCTCAGCCACAGCGGAAGCTGGGTAGCGGTGGCCGTGGGCCGCACCGCCGTGGTGGGCGTGGACATCGAGCGTTCGCCGCCGTTGCGTGCCTTGACCGATCTCGTGTCCACTGTCTGCACGCCGCGTGAGGCAATCGATATGCATGCTCTCCCGCTCGTGGCGCGCGAGCACGCCATGCTCCGCTTGTGGACACGCAAGGAGGCCTTGCTGAAGGCTTTCGGCACCGGCTTGAGCGGGCCGCCGCCGGCGACATTCGAAGCCTTGCCTGAGGCTCGCGTGGCTCCACCACCGGGGCTCGCGTGCCCGCCATGCAGCGTGCACGAATTGCAGCTACCCACGGCGGTGGTGGGGGCGCTGGCTCTGCCGGTCGGGTCGGGCAAGCGGTATTTGCATATACTTGACCGGCCCATGGCCGGGGACGGTAGCGCCGGCGAATGAAAATCCTGGTCAGCGTCCGCAGCTGGACAGGCCGTGCGGTGGCGATTTTTCCCGCCGGATCCGCACGACATAATCGAAAGGCATAGACTTACCGGCGCGTGGAAACTCGGCTGAAACGGGCGATACTCTCGCCTGTTGGCTCGCGTAATGCCACCGCTGAATCGGGCAGGGGATAGGGATGTTTCGTTTTTTGCATAAGCAAGCTATGCGCTGGCTCCTTTTGCTGGGCCTGGGCGAGGCATTGCTGTTGGCGGCGTCCTTGAACGTGGCCACGTATCTGCGTTATTTCCGGTATCCGGATCAACTGGAGGAATTCTCCCGCCACATGCCGGAGCGTTCGCTGGTGTTCGCGGTGATGCTGCTTCTTGGCCTGGCTGCGCTGGGTCAATATCAAACCCATATGCGGGCGACCTGGTTCGGCCTGCTTGCGCGTCAGGGCGTGGGATTCGTGCTGGGCGGTTTGGGTCTGGTCGTGGCGTATTACGTGGTACCGCAAGCGTACGTGGGACGCGGGGTGCTGGGTATCGCGTTGGTGATTGGTTTCATCGCGGTAACCGCCTTGCGCGCGTTGTTCCTGCGCCTGGTGGAAGTGGAATCGTTCAAGCGGCGCGTACTGATTCTCGGCGCCGGCGTGCGTGCCTCGCAAATCCATAGCCGCATGCGTCGGCGTTCCGACCGGCGCGGGTTTACCGTGGTCGGTTTCGTGCCGCGCCCGGGCGAACAACTGGTGGCGCCTGTCGAACAGGTGCTGACGGCGGACACGCTGTTTGAACTGGTGGAGCGCGAACAGGTCGACGAAGTCGTGGTGGGCGTCGATGACCGCCGCGGCGGCCTGCCAATGGAGGAGTTGCTGGAATGCCGCCAGCATGGCGTGGCGGTTACCGATCTCACCACCTTTTTCGAGCGCGAATCCGGCCGCGTGCAACTCTCGCTCACCGACCCGTCGTGGCTGGTTTTTTCCGGCGGCTTCAACGCCACGCCGCTGCGGCAGCTCAGCAAGCGCTGTTTCGATCTGGGTATCGCCACACTCGTGCTCTTGCTGACCTGGCCCATCATGTTGCTGGTGGCGCTGGCGATCCGCATCGAGTCCGGTGCCGGACAACCCATTTTCTACCTCCAGGAGCGCGTTGGCGTGCGCGGCAAGAGCTTTCGTCTGGCCAAGTTCCGCAGCATGCGCACCGATGCGGAAATCGATGGCGTGGCGCGCTGGGCCAGCAAGAACGACGACCGGGTCACCCGGGTTGGCCGTTTTATCCGCAAGGTGCGGCTGGACGAGCTGCCGCAATTGTGGAACGTGCTCAAGGGCGAAATGAGCTTTATCGGTCCGCGCCCCGAACGCCCGCAATTCGTGGCCGACCTGGCCACCAAGATCCGCTATTACAACCTGCGCCACTGCCTGAAACCGGGTTTGGCCGGTTGGGCGCAACTGCGTTATCCGTATGGCGCATCGGATGAAGATGCCGCCGAAAAATTGAAATACGACTTGTACTACGTAAAAAACCACAACCTGTTGTTCGATCTGCTGATACTCATTCAGACGATCGAGGTCGTGTTGTTCAGTCGCGGTGCCCGATAGGCCTTCGGCGTGAAGTGTGGGGGCCGGGCCGGTGAAAAAGCGTTGGCTGCAAACTTTGGTTCAGGCGGGCGCCAAGCTCGCGTCCCTGATGGAAGACTGGTCGATCGGCGATAGCCGGCGCGGCAATGCAGGAGAGCTCCACGTGCCCATCCATGACCCACATTTGAATCGTGATCATCGTTCAACGGTCGATCACGCCATCGTTCGCGTGCCAGGGAAACGTGCCCGCTACAGCTTGCACAAGCGTCTGGCCGCGGTCGGCATCGCCTGTCTGCTGGGTGCGTTCGCGATGGCACAGGTCGTCGAGCCAGCGCCATCGTCGTCGCCTTCGCCAACACCATCCCAAGGATCGGAGGCTGCGGCACAGGCAGGCTCGACGGTCTCTTCGCTGAGCACGCCCGTTTCTTCCGCGTCTGCCGGGTTGGCGTCGGCCTCGTCGGCACCGTCTCCGTCATCTTCCGTTGCTGCGTTGCCGTCCCCGTCGGTCATCACCGAGGTGGCGTCATCGTCCAACGCCGACACATCGGTTTCGCAAGAAAAATCCGATGCGCCGTTGCTGCCACGCGCAGACAGCTACCGAGCCCAGGCAACCGGCTTTGGCGTGTTCCTGTCAGCTTCGGCCCCCGTGGACGCAACGCCTGCGTCCACCGAAACCGGTTCGGTCGGCGCGAGTCCGATCGGGGCAAGCCCGATGAAATCCGGCCCGATCGCCAGCGTCGGCTCGCGTCCGAGCCGGGTGCTGGATGCGAGCGCGATGGTCGCCCTTCCGGTTCGGGCTGCCGCTGTCGCGCCCGCGATCACGGCAGCCCACCCGCGCCTGATCCTGGACAGTGCAACGCTGAGTGACATGCGCGCGCACGCCGCCGCGAATACGGCGGAATGGCAACTGCTGAAAAGCACGTGCGATTCCTTCATCGGCGGTACGGTCAATTATCCAAGCGAGAGCGGCTATCCGAACCTCCCCAACCTGGGTTCGGGTTATCAGGGAGAGTCGTATCTTCCAGCCCTGCTGTCCGAGGGCATGTGCTACCAGGTCCTGAAATCGAGCAACCCCACCGCGGCGGCGCCTTACGGTGCCAAGGCAGTGGATATCCTGATGAAGATGTCGGCGCCGTATACCGGCAGCGGTAGCCAGGGACAGAATCCGTGCACGGATAATGGTTACGGTATCCGCTTCTTCGGTGTCGGTTACGGGCTTGGCTACGACTGGGTGTATGAGTTGCTGAGCCCCTCCCAGCGCACGCAGATCTATACCGCCGCGAACGCGTGGTTGACCGCATGGGAAGATCCCAATCCGTCGGCCTGTGCGAATTTCGAATACGTGCATCCGCACAGCAATTACTTTGCCGGTTACTTCCATGCGAAGGCTGCAATCGCGCTGGCAACCTATGGCGAAAACCCCAGCGCCGCCGCGCAATGGGACGATTGGTACGGCAACCAGTTCAGCAATCGGGTCCAGCCGTATTTTGCGCTGCACCTGAGCGGTGGCGGCTGGCCCGAGGGCTACGGCAACTATGCGCCGCTGGCCATCCTCAACATGAGCCTGCCGGCGCGTGAGGTGAAAACGGCGACGGGCGTGGATCTGGTGCACGCCGCGGCACCGTACAGCTTCCCGCTGGAAAGCGCCGATTACGCGATGCATTTCACCTGGCCTTCCCGTGCCTATTTCGACGATCGCGACACCAACCACGCCAGCGGCACGGCGAACCCGCCGGTGGGGACGACCCAGGTGGGCATGTACGAACAGCTGTTTGGTGCGCTGAACTATTGGGGCTCGCCACGCGTCGGTGTGTTTCATCAGTATCTCAACGAGGTCAGTGCGGCGACCTCCGGCTACAACCCGGCAGCGCCATGGTTGCTGTTCCTGCAGTCCTATCCTTCGGCGCCGACGGTCGAGGTAGGCACCATGCCGCGTTCCTATCTCGCGAAGGGGTTGGGTGCAGTTGCCGCGCGCTCGAACTGGACGACAGGCGCCAGCTGGATGTCGTTCAGGGCCGCCGCTTACGTCAACAATCCGGCCCAGGGCGAGGAAGGCTTCGATCAGGGCAGCCTCGCCCTGGTGCGCGGCAATGTGCCGTTGCTGGTCAACACCTTTGGCTGGATGGCCCACGAACCGAATGGTTCGGCCGACGAAAACCTGTTGTACAGCGATCTGTTCGGCTCGTTCAACAACACGCTGTACCTGGGCAATCGGCAGATGTACAACGTGTTTTACGTGCGCAACATGAGCGGCAGCACGGTAGTCGATCGCTTTGGCCAGGCCGCCTACACGACCGAAGACAACAACGTCCGCACGAAGGTGTCGGCGTTCGAGGACGGCGGCGACTACGTCTACGTGCAGTCGACCAATCTCGAGGACATGTACCGCAAATTTTCCGCCGGCCCGGGTGTGGCGGCATGGTCGCGGCAGATCGTCTATCTGCGGCCGAACCGCTTCGTGGTCTATGACCGCACCACGTCGGGTAGCGCCTCGTACGACCAGTACATGGCCTGGCATTTCCCCGCCAATCCCGTCGCGGGCGTGGCCGCCGCGGGCCAGAAGCGACTCGACGTGAGTTACAACGGACAGTATGCCGGTGCAATGACCACGTTGCTGCCCGCAAACACAACCATCACCACGGTGCCGCTGTATCCGAGCAGCAGTACCACCAAGGTCTGGCAGGTGCAGGTGCGCCCGTCCACCACCGATGTCAGCCAGCGCTGGATGACGGTTTTCGATCTTTCGAGCCAGGCGGCGGATGTGGCGGCGATCAGCCCGGTCACGATCACCCAGGGCGGCGTCGTTGGCGCGTGGATTGACGGCGGCGACGGCGACAGTGTGGTGATCAACAGTACCGGGGCAGCGGGTACCGCGATCAGCGGCACGGTGGCATATACCGTGCCCGGGCCGGCACACCATGTCGTCACCGAGCTGGCCAAGGCCACCGGATACAACATTACCGTCACGAGTGGCACCGGGCAGACTGTGAGCATCAGCCCGGGCGGCACCTACGTAAGCAGCGCGCAGGGCGTGCTCAACTTTTATGTGGATGCCAGCGGCACCGTTACCGAAGGCGGCGATACCGGACTGCCGGTGAGTTCACTCCCGGTGAAAGGCTATCCACGAGGCTACAGGCCTTGAACCGTGTGCCTAGCAGGGGGTCACCACCTTGTGCGTCAGGCCGCCGAGCCAGGCGAACGTACCTAAAACCACCATGGGAATCGGACTGTGTTCAACCGCGTTACGAAATTGATCTCCGAATTGCGTGCATTGCCACCGCTGGAGGTCAACCTTCGTTATGCGGAAACGGCCGGAAACGATCCCTTTTTCGAACGGATCGTGCGCCAGTTCTATCGTGACGCGATGCGCCGCCATCCCAAGTTTCCGCTGGTGCGCAATTACCAATATGGCGTTACCGCCTGCCACCTCACGCATGACTTCAATGATTATTTCAAGTCGATCGAGAGCGCGGCGCGGCGCAACTACAAGAAGTCCTTGCGGCTGGGTTACAGCTTCGATCGCATCGACTACAACAACCATCTTGACGACATCACGGCCATCCTGCGCTCGACCCGGGTGCGGCAGGGCCGACCCATGCCGGCGGCGTTGTTCACTCGTGAGACGGTGGCTTCCAAAGACCCGCCATCCACGTCCGCGCTGCATGATTACCCTTACTTCGGCATCCTTCGCGATGGGCATCTTTATGCGTTTGCCAGCTGCCTGATCGCTGGCGAACTGTGTTCGATCGAGACCATCTATGGTCACGCCGATCATCAGGCCGATGGCATCGTGCCGATGATGATCATCGATATGGCCGAGTGGGTGATCAAGCATCACCCCGACGTCAAATATTATTCGTACGGTACGTATTTCGGCGCCACCGAAACGATGCAGCGCTTCAAGCGCAAGTTCGGTTTCATGCCCCATCGGGCTCGCTGGATTCTGGGAGATTGATCTTGTCCAACCCTGTTGCCGCCAGCATGGCTGATCACCTGGTTGAATTGCGGATTCCCGCGGATCTGCCGTATCAGTTGATTTACCGGATGCATCGAACGGCACTGTTCAATGTTCCTGACAGGGACGATGTCGAGTTCCGGTTTGTCTCCAGCCTGCCGCAATTGCTACCGCTGGCGCTGCCGTTGCGACGCGTGGTGACCACCTCGGAATGGGCAAAGTCGCTGGTTCGCATCAACATGGGCGGGCGCATGTTCTATTGCCTGCTTCGTAACGGGGTGATCCTGCACCGCGGTTGGGTGAGCGTGTCGTTCTGCAACCATTACAAGGTTGGCCCGGGCGACGTGGTGATAGGGCCGATCTGGTCGGCCACGGGTACGCGAGGGCAGGGCCTGGCCAAGTACGCCACCCAGCGCGCCATCAACGAGTTGATCGGGCGTGGGTTGTCGACGTTCTACATCGACACCTCGGCCGACAACCTGGCGTGCCAGAAGATGATCGCCAACTGCGATTTCGGCCCGGCGATGGGTTGCACACCGCGGCTTCCCGAATGAGCGGCGGGTCGGCAGCTTCGACACGCTAGTCGGAAATCCGCACAGCAAGCTCCCGACACCCGCCAGCGCGTGCAGTCATTCGTCCTCGTCCGCTGCCGTCAGATGCCATTCGATGGTGCCGGACATGTCGGTGGGTACGTCCTGCAACCACTTTCCAATGATCGGTCGCCTTTCGCGCTCGCTGAAGCCGGCATCGAGCCAGTGGGCGAGTTTTCGTGCAGAGGCCGCGTATTCGAGTGCAACGGCGGAATGCCCATCGCGTCGTGCGCACCGGATCAATGCCTCGATCCACCGGCGTCCAACACCCACGCTGGCATCCATCGACCAGAAATCGCGCACCCTCAGCGTGTCGCCGTCGACCTGACAGGCGAACCAGGCCAGCAGGGGGCCATCGGGTTGATCGCCAAGCAGCAGATAGCGCGTTGCCGCCGCGGGTGATTGGTCAAAACGCCAACGCAAGAAGGTGGTGTCGCGCACGGTGATCGGCCCGTCGCCGTGGCTGGAGTGCTGCCAGAGCGCGTCCATCCGCGGGTTGACCTGGTCGGACCAGACGGCCGAGGGGTGCGCACCACGCGCTCCGCTTGCTGCGCTCCATGTATCGCGGAAGATATCGACCAACCATCCCACCGATCGTGCCGCCCAACGCGGTAGATGCCGTTCGAGGTACCGGGCGTGCCGCAATACACGGGAAAAGCGGGGGATGTAACCCAGCACGTCGTAACCCAGCCGTTTGACGACCGGCAACGACTTGCGATTGGGGAAGCCATAGAGCAATTCGAACCTCCCTGCCGCCGTCTCGATGAGGTCAGCCTGCAACATCATCGCGGGCCCCAGCGTCCGGTGTTGCGCATCGACGGCCATGTCCACCAATACGCCAGCGCGAAGCTCGCGCCCCCGCCACTCCATGCGGCGCGGGCCGGCGGCACAGGCACCCACCCAACACGAAGATGGTTGGTGGCGAAGCAGCTTCACCAACGGCTCGCCATAGGGACAGTGGAGATAAAACCAGTCGAATTTGGGGGCGTGACGGTCGGGTGTGCCCAGGTTGCCGCGCCACGCCTCGATAACGGCATCGCGTTCGCGCGTGACGTCGCCCGCGTGGACGACGTAATCGCGAGGGCCCCGGGGCGTGTCGTCAGTCACGGTGTCGTGGCTCCCATTCCTTCGTCCAGCAGGATGGGCGCTTGATGCAGGTAACGCGTGCTGCGCCGCTTGTTTTGAATGTCGGCGTACACCGCCTCGGCGGCCGCCGGAGAAATATCCAGCGCTTGCGCCAGCTTGGCGGACGGCAGCTGTTGCTCCAGTGCCCACAACGCCAGGTCCATCGATTGCCATGGCAGGGCGAAATAGAACTCGTCCTGGCCTTGCGCAAGGCTGTAGGTATCGGTGGTGGGCGCGGCGGTGGCGACGCATTCGGGTAGGCCCAGGTGGCGGGCCATGCCGTAGACCTGGGTTTTGTAGAGGTGCGCGATCGGCTTGATGTCGGCGGAGCCGTCACCGTTCTTCACGAAAAAGCCCTGGTCGTATTCCAGCCGGTTGGGGGTGCCGACAACGGCATAGTTCAGGCGGTCTGCGTGGTAATACTCCAGTGTCTTGCGCAGGCGCTGCTTGAAGCTGGTGGCGGCCACGATCTGCAGGTATTCGGACAGGCCCAGCGGCTTCTCGTGCAGCGTGCCGTCGGGTGCCTGCGCAATCAGGTTGAAATGGTTGATGCGGCCATCCAGTCCCCCGGCGATGGCGATCTTCATGCGCCAGTCGTCGGCGTACCCGGGCAGCACGCGGCGCACCGCTTCGTCGCGCGCGCGGTAGCAGCCGATGGCGGCCAGCGCGGGCGCGATGTCGAAGGTTTCCGCGCGCACGCCGAGGTGGTCGGCAAGGATGTGTGCGTTGTCGGCGCTGGCATCGGCCGAATCGCGCTCGGGCAGTATGAGCGTGTAGACGCGTTCGGCACCGAGTGCCTTGACCGCGAGTGCGGCGCAGACCGAGCTGTCCACGCCGCCGGAAATTGCCACCACCAGGCCGCGCTTGTGCAGCGTGCGCGCGGTGATTTCACGCAGGCGGGCGGCGATGCGTTCGGCTTCCTGCGCGTAGTCGAGATCGAGCACATCCCAGTTCAATTCGTCCACGGATTCCCCCTTGACCACAGTGGTGCTTGCCGGGCATTGCCGCCCGGTTCTCAGCTTCGGCAGGCCAGCAGTACGCGCGTGTCGCCGTTGGCATCGGCCAGCGCACGGACATCCTGCCAGTTCCCGTCACGTTGCAGCCGTCTGGTCAGCGCCGGCCCCTGGCCCAGGCCGACCTCCAGCGTCAGCCAGCCGCCAGGGCGCAGAAAGCGTGGCGCATCCTCGATCAGCCGCATCAGGATGGTGACGCCGAACGGGCCGCCGTCGAAGGCCAGGCGCGGTTCGTGGTCGGCGATCTCGGTGGCCATCTGCTCGACCTTGGTGCTGCGGATGTACGGCGGCGCGCAGACGATCATGTCGGTGTGATCGATGAAGTCTGCTGTCTCGAACGGAGCCAGCAGATCGCCGGTGCGGAACTGCACGCGTGACGACAGCCCCAGGTGGCGGCCGTTGCGCTGCGCAAAGTCGATCGCCTCCACGCTGAGGTCGCTGCCGAACACTTCCGCGTCGGTCACGTGATGGGCCATGGCGAACGCCAGGTTGCCGCTGCCGGTGCAGACGTCGATGACTCGCGCGGGACGGGGCACGGTCGAGGACTGCAGCAGGTCGATGCTGGCGCCGGCCAGCTGCTCGGTTTCCGCGCGCGGGATCAGCGCTTGCGGTGCGCTGAGCATTTCCAGCCCCATGAAACGCTGGCGGCCGGTGATGTGGGCCAGCGGTTCGCCAGCGAGCCGGCGCGTGACGAAATGCTCCAGCGCATGCGCATGGTCGTGCGCCAATGCGGGCAGCTCGCCAAGGGCGGCGGCGGTGGCCGAACGCGGGCTGCCGGCGGCGGCGAACCACAGTGCGCGCAGCGTGCTGTCCGGCGTCTCCTCGGGTTTGTCCGGCAGCACGTCGAGGTCGTTGGCGAGGCGTTCGCGCAGTGCAAGATAGGTAGTGTTCAAAGGCGTTCCCTCAGGCATCGGTCTGCTCCAGCAGGGCTTTCTTGCTGACCTTGCCGGTGGCGGTACGGGGCAGGTCCGCACACAGCACGATCTGCTGCGGAACCATGAAGTTTTCCAGTCGCTTGATGCACTGCGCACGGATCTGGCCAGCGCTGAGGGCGACGCCCGGCTCCAGCACCACGTAGGCGCGGATGGCCTGGCCCAGCAGTTCGTCATCGATACCGACGACAGCCACCTCGCGAATGCCGTCGATCGCGTGCATGGCGTTTTCCACCTCGACCGGGCTCACCTTCTCGCCGCGGGTCTTGATGATGTCGTCGCTGCGGCCCACGAAATACAGGAAGCCCTCGGCGTCCATGCGGAACTGATCCTGCGTGCACAGCACCATTTCGCCGGGCAGCGGGCCGGGCTTGAGCATGCGCGCCGACAACTCCGGGCGATTCCAGTAGCCGCGCATCACGTGCGGCCCGCGCACGTACAGCGTGCCGGTTTCGCCCGGAGCGGTGCGCTGGCCGTCGGCGGAAAGCAGGTACACCTCAGTGCCGGGAATGGCCTTGCCCACCGAGCCGGGCTTGCTCTCCGCCAGTTCCGGCGCGAGATAGCTCACCCGCTTGCATTCGGTGAGCCCGTACATCTTGTAGATCAGCGCGTGGGGGAAAATCTCGCGCAGACGGGTGGCAGCGTCGTCGGCCAGTGCGGCGGCGGTATTGGTGACCCGGGTGACGCCGGGGAAACGCAGCGGTTCGCGCCGGTGTGCCGACAGCAACATCGCGAAGATGGTGGGGACGCCGGGAAATACGGTGACGCCGAATTCAGCCATCCGCGCAAAGACCTGCGCGGGGTAGGTGAACGAGCGTTCCAGCACCAGCGTGGCGCCCAGTTGCACCGTCATCAGCAATTGGTACAGGCCGTAGTCGAACGCCAGCGGCAGGGCGCACAGGATGTTGTCGTGTGCGACCAGGCGCAGGTATTCGATCAGGCTGTCGCGGGCGAACACCATCGACTGGTGCGTCTGCATCACACCCTTGGGCGTGCCGGTGCTGCCGGAGGTGTAGATCAAGGCGGCGAGGTCCAGCGGAATCGTGGCGGGCGGCACGGCCAGCGGTACGGCGGCGTGGATCACTGCGTCGAATGCGGCGACGTCGTGGCCATCGGGCAGCTTGCCCGAGCTGATCAGCTGGGCGGGGGACAAGCCATGGCCGAACAACGGCACGAACTCCTGCGCCAGGTGTCCGTCGGTCAGCAGCAGGCGGGCGCCGCTGTCATCAAGAATGAACCCGAGCTTTTCGGATTTGGTTTGCGGGTTGATCAGCAGGAACACGCCGCCGGCCAGCAGTACGGCGAAGATGGACACCACGCACGGCCAGCTGTTGTCCATGTAGATCGCCACGCGATCGCCGCGCGTCACGCCGCGCATCACCAACACGCCGGCCAGGCGCTGCGCGCGATCCAGCAGCTCGGCATAGCGGTAAGGCTGCCCTTCGATCACCACCACCGGTTTGTCCGCGAACGCGGGATCCGTGGCGCGGGCGAGCAGGGCATCCTGCAGCAGGCGTTGGGGCGGCATCGTCATTACGCGGCAACCCGCAGCCGTTGCACGAAGGCGACCATGTTGTTCACCGTGTCGAAATTCTCCGGCAGCATCTCGCTGGCCTTGATCTGGATATCGAACTCGCCTTCGAGGAACAGCACGATCTCGAGCACGCCGGTGGAGTCGATGATGCCGCGGTCCAGCAGCGAGGCGCCGTTGGGCAGTTCGGCCGGGTCGTTGCTGAAAAGCAGGTTTTCCAGGATGTAGCCGCGGACCTTGGCTTCGATTTCTTTGGCTTCGTTCGACATGGTTTTCCTTGGGTTGGAGATTCAGGCGCTGCAAAGGTCGCGATGCGGATCGCGGGAGGAACGACGCAGGAAGGTTTCATCGAGCAGCATGGTCGAGAGGATGCCGACGAACGCCTGGTTGTCGGCGAACCCGATTGCGCGTCCGCGGCGGCACTTGTCGAACAAACGGCCGGTGGCGTCGGCGTCGAAGTAGCCGGCGGCGCGGATGCGTTCGCTGCTCATCAGGTCGGCCACGTAATCCAGCGGCTTGCCGTCGAAGAAGAAACTCGACTGGTCGGGTGCGCGATACGGCTGTTTGGTGCGGTGAAGAATGTCCGGTGGCAGCAGGCCGTCGAGCGCACGGCGCAGCAGGTACTTCTCGGTGAGGCCGCGGATCTTCCAGCTCGGTGGCAGGCGGTTGGCGAATTCGATCAACCGGTGATCGAGGTAGGGAAAGCGCCCCTCGATCGAGTTGGCCATCGCCACCCGGTCGCCCTGCGCCGGCAGCAGGTATGCCGCCAGCAGCGACTTGGCCTCCACGTACTGGTCGCGCGCCAACGGGTGCCAGGACATGATGGACGCCGGCAGCCGTTGCTCGTATCCGTCGAGCGGCTGCCAGTCGCCGATGCTGGCGCGCATGTCCGCCGACAGGAACCGCAGCGCATGCTGCGAGGTGGCCCAGCGTGGCGCATGCGCGAAGATGGGCCGGTCGATATGTTCCATGCCCTTGCCGAAGAAGGCCTGGGCGAACGCGGCGTTGCCGACCGGCGAGTTTTCGAGATAGCCGTAAAGGCGTCCAAGCAGTCGTGGGCGGAAGCGTGACTTCGGTTGCCGTGCCCAGAAGCGGCGCACCTTGGCCTCCTTGAAAATGTCGTAACCGCCGAATACCTCGTCGGCACCTTCGCCGGTCAGCACCACTTTGTAGCCTTCGGCGCGAACGCGCGCGGAGAGCAGCATCAATGGCGCCGCCGCCGTGCGCAGGATGGGCGTTTCGGTGTGGCGGATCAGCTGCGGAAAGGCCATGCCGATATCGCGCCGCGAGCAGTGCATGGTGGTGTGTTCGGTGGCCAGGTGACGCACCATGGCGGCCTGTTCCGCACTTTCGTCGAACTCGCTGTCGGCAAACGCGACCGAGAACGTGCGCACCGGCGTGTCGGTGAAACGACGGATCAGCGCCACGATGCCGGACGAGTCCAGCCCACCGCTGAGGTAGGCGCCGACCGGCACGTCGGCGCGCAGGCGCAGGCGTACGGCGTCGATCAGCAGCTCGCGCAGCTCGGCGGCGGCCTGCTCCTCCGAGCCGAACATGCGCCGGGCGCTCGCCATGGTCTGATCCGCGGCGGCGGGGAAACGCCAGTCCCAGTAACGGCGCAGCGTTTCGCGGCCGCCGTCGTCCACGGTCAGTACGTGGCCGGGTGGCAGGCTGTGAATGCCCTCGAAGACCGTGGCGGGGTCGACCGGGCCCCAGTAGTTCAGCGTCTGCGCCAGGCCTGTCGGATCGAGCGTGGCCCGTTGCGGCAACACGGTCAGCAAGGCCTTGATTTCCGAACCGAACCAGAGCCGGCCGTGGGCGCGGGTATGGAACAGCGGACGGATACCGGTGCGGTCGCGGGCCAGCAGCAGCCGGCGCCGCTCGGCGTCCCACAGCGCAATCGCGAACTGGCCGTTGAGATGGCTGACGAAGTCATCGCCGTGCTGCTCGTACAGGTGCACGATCACTTCGGTGTCGGATTGCGTATAGAAACGATGGCCTTGGCATTCCAACTGCTGCCGCAGTTCGACGTAGTTGAAGATCTCGCCGTTGAACACCGTCCACACGGTGCGCCGCTCGTTGTGGATCGGCTGCTGGCCGGTGGCAAGATCAATGATCGATAGCCGCGCATGCGCCAGCCCCACGCCGTCGCCCACATGGAAGCCGTAGCCGTCCGGGCCGCGGTGATGCAGCGTATGGATCATCCGCTCCAGCGTGGCCCGAGCTGTTTCGGGCGCTGCGGGAGCGCCTGAAAAACCTGCGATTCCACACATGTGACGCGGACTCCGGTGTCTTGGTGATCAGGCCCGAATGAAGGCGTGGCGGGAGGGGGCGGGGAGGGCTTCATCGCCACGGTTGTCGGCGTGGGAGTGAAGGCGTGATGTCGTGCCGGGGCAGTTCATGGTTGCGAGATCGACGATGGTGGCGCGGATTTCAGCGGGCGCAGTGGCGAGCTGTACCAGTCCACCACCTTGTGATCCTCGAAGCGGACCCACGAGGGGCCGTATTCCCAGCGGCCGTCGCTCATGATCAGCGGCTCGCCTTCCGCTGCGCGCACGGCGTCCTCGCCCAGCCCCGGCGCCAGCGGAGAAACCTTGGCCGTGGTTTTCGCCGGTGACGTCGGCTGCGACGGCGCGGCCAGGGACCAGGTCATGTGCGGTTGTTGCGCTGGCTCGTTGTTCCACAGCAGCCACACCGCGACCGAAACCCCCAGCAACACCAGCATGCGTCGCGAGCGGCCGTTGGGCGCCGCGGTGATGGCCGGGCGTGACGACCGGCCGGGCTTCACGCTGCGGGCCGGACGCGCTTGCGGCGCGCCCGGGAGGCGACCGTGGCGGCGCTGGAATTCCATGGCGGCGCCGTACATCGCCGTCAGCCGTTGCAGTTCGGCCGGCGGCGTACGCGTGGCCGCGGTTTGTCGATCCGGGTGCAGGACGGCCAGGCGACGGCGATAGGCCTGCTTGAACTCGATCAGTCCGCAGTCGGGGTTCAACCCGAGGTCCCGGTACAGCTCAAGAAAATCGGTGTCGCGAGCCACGGTGCATCCCCCTGTGCGGCGCCGCGTGCGAGCCCCTGTCACGCGACTTCGATGTTGTGGCGCGGCGCCACCAAAGGCTGGCCGGAACGGCGTCCGGGCATCGCCCTTGATCAACGACAAGTATAAGATAGCTTTCCCGATATGTGATATGGATCACACAAATACGGGTGGCAGACGCCGCCGGTTCAGGGCGGCGACACGGTCGGTGGCAGCGGCGGGCGAGCCGCGCCGCATGAGACGTCCCGGGCGGACAAGGGGGCAACATGACATTCGATGATTCCGGCGCCGTCGCGGCCCCGCCTTGCGTCGATGTCGACGCGGCTGAACCGATCGAGCGTGTCAGCGGCCTGAGTCAGGAGGAGTTCGTCCGTCGCTACCGCAAGCCAAGACGCCCCGTGATCCTCACTGATGCGCTGCGCCAATGGCCGGCCCTTGGTCGCTACACGCCCGATTTTTTCAAGCGCGAGCACGGCGACCGGCTGATCCGGATACGTGGCCACGATTACCGGCTGGCCGAGGTCATCGAGCAGCAGGAGGCGTCCGACGAGCAGCATCCGGGGCCTTACCCGTGCACCTTTTCCGATTGCGCCAGCCTGCTGCCGGACATCAGCCCGCGCTTTGCCCAGAGCCTGCCAAGCCGCCACGCCAGTTCGCTGATTCCCAAGGCGCTGTTCGAGTGGGTCAACCACCTGGAGATCTTCTTCGGCGGGCCCGGCGGCCAGTTCCCCTATTTGCACTATGACTATCTTCGTATGCATGCGTGGATCGCGCAGATGTACGGTGACAAGGAGTTCACCCTGTACGAGCGCGGGCAGGAGCCGCTGCTTTATGTAGATCCGCTGAAACCGTGGCTGTCGCGCGTGGAGCATTCGGAAAGCCCCGATGACGAGCGCTTTCCGCTGTTTCGCCAGGCGCGCTGCCACAAGGTGGTGGTGCATGCGGGCGAGGCGCTGTTTCTACCTTGCGGTACGTGGCACACGGCGCGCTGCCTGAACGTGGGCATCACCGTCGCTTTCGATCAATTGGGGTCGGACAACTGGGCCGAGTTCGTGGATGAGGTGTGCGCTGCCGAACGCCGGGCGCAGCGTAACGGTCGGGCTGTCGTGCTGGCCGTCTATCTGCACATGCTGGGCCCATGGCTGGATTTTTCCGAGCGGTGGGACGCCAGGCGGTCGGAGGCCGGTCGCCGCGGCGACTGGGGTGTGCATTGATCATGGATATTGCCGACACGAGCGCGGCACACAGGGGACGAAGGCAATGAACGAGCAGATTTCCGCAGCGGTTGCGTCCGAGGCCCTGATGCCGCCGGATGATGTCGTACCGGTGCAGCGCATCGCCGGCATGGGTGTGGGCGAGTTCATCGCCGAATATCGCAAGCCCCGGCGGCCGGTCATCCTGGTCGACGCCGCCCGCGAGTGGCCCATTTACGGGCGCGCCACGCCTGATGATTTTCGCCGCGCCTACGGCAGTCGCACGGTGCGGGTACGCGGCCGCGACTACGCGCTGGGCGAGCTGATCGATCTGCTGGAAGCCTCCACCGTGGAGCAGCCGGCGCCGTATCCGTGCAAGTTCGAGATCGCCAGGGATTTCCGCGAACTGGTGCCCGAGGTCACGCCGCGGTTCCGTTACAGCTTGCCCGACCGCCAGGCCAACCCGCTGCTGCCGCAGCAGTTGTTCCGCTCGGTCAACAACCTGGAGATTTTCTTCGGTGGTCCGGGTGGCGAGTTCCCCTACCTGCATTACGACGTGATGCGCCTGCATGCGTGGATCACCCAGTTGCATGGCGACAAGGAATTCACCGTGTACGCGCCGGGGCAGGAGCACCTGCTCTACGTCAATCCGGACATGCCCTGGCAATCCAGCATCCAGAATCACCACCATCCCGATTACGAGCGCTACCCGCTGTTGCGCCAGGCGAAATCACAAAAGATCGTGGTGCGCGCCGGCGAAACGCTGTTCCTGCCGTGCGGCTGGTGGCATACCGCGCGCAGCTTGAACATGACGATCTCGATCGCGTTCGATCAGCTGGGGCCGGACAACTGGTCGGCGTTCATCGGCGACGTGGTCGAGCAGCGACAGCGGCTGGGACATCCGCTGAAGGGATTCTTGCTGGGCGCGTACCTGCGTTTGCTAGGCCCGGTGTTGAGTGTGGGCGAGGCTTTCGGTGCCAACCAGTCGCGCGGTTGGGGAAACCGATAATGTCCGTCGTGATTGCCGACACGATGCCATCCAGCGAGCATGCCGCCGGGTACATGCTGGATCTGATCCGCGCACAGGCGCGCCTGCGGCCGCAGGCGATAGCGTTGTGCGCGCATGACGCTTCAATCGATTACGCCGAGCTGCTGGATCGGGCCGGTCGGTTGGCCGCCACGCTACAGGCACAGGGCATGCGGCCGAACGACGTGATCGCGCTGGTGGCCGAGCGCGACCCCGCCACGCTGATCCTGATGCTGGCGATTGTGCTGGCCGGCGGTGCCTGCCTGCCCCTGGATGCAGCCTATCCGCCGGCCCGGTTGGCGGCCATGCTCGAAGACGCGCGGCCGCGATTGCTCATCGCGGATGCGCAGGCCGGTTACGAACTTCCCGACGGCACAACCCGCGTTGATCGCAACGAGCTCGAAACGGCGGCAGAGGCAATGACACCGCCTGCGCCGCAGGCGCCGGGTGAATGGATCTATGTCCTGTTCACCTCCGGCTCCAGTGGGCGTCCCAAGGGCGTGGCCATGCGCAGCGCCGTGCTCGGGCATCTGGTGGCGTGGCATGTGGCGCATCCGCGGCTTGGGCACGCCGTGCGCACGCTGCAGTTTGCGCCGCTGAGCTTCGATGTGTCGTTCCAGGAAATGCTGGTGACCTTCGCCGTCGGCGGCACACTGGTATTGCCCACGGAAGCGGAGCGCCGCGATCCGTACGCGCTGCTGGCGTTGATCGCGCGGCAACGCGTCGAACGGATATTCCTGCCCTACGTGGCGCTGCAGGCGCTGGCCGAAGCGGTGGCGACCGGTGGTCAGATGCCTTCCACCTTGCGTGACGTGGTGACGGCCGGTGAACAGTTGCGTGTCACGCCGGCGATCCGCACGCTGTTTGCCGGGCTCGACGGTGGCGCGCTGCACAACCACTATGGTCCCACCGAAACGCATGTGGTCACGGCGCATGAGCTGGAGGGCGATGCAGCGAACTGGCCCGAGCTGCCGCCGATCGGGCAACCGCTGCCGCATGTGCGGGTACGCCTGGTCGATGATTCACTGCGCGATGTCGACGCCCCGGCCGAAGGCGAGTTGCTGCTGGGCGGCGATTGCCTTGCCGCCGGCTACATCCATCGTGCGGATCTCACCGCCGAACGCTTCATCGAACTCGATGGCGAGCGCTGGTATCGCACCGGCGATGGCGTGTGCGATACCGGTAACGGCGTGCTGGCCTATCGCGGCCGGCTGGATCAGCAGATCAAGCTGGACGGCTTCCGCATCGAGCCGGCCGAGATCGAGTCGGTTCTGGGCCGCCATCCCGGCGTCGCCGAGGCCGTCGTGGTGGCGGTGGATGATGCGCAAGGCCGGCGACTGGTAGCGCATGTGGTGCCGCGCGATGCGCAGATGGATGAAACCGTGCTGCTGCGGGAGCTGCGCGCGCATGGCGAACAATGGTTGCCTGCGTATCTGCAGCCGCACGCGTTCGTGGTGGTGCCGTTGCTGCCGCTCACCGCGAGCGGCAAGATCGATCGGCGTGCCTTGGCGAACGCGAACACCGCCCCGCCATTGACCTGGCAGGAGGACGCACCGCTGCAGCAGCAGTTGCGCGGCTTGTGGCAACAGCTGCTGGGCCTGGTCGAGATCGACGTGCAGCAGAACTTGTTTGACCTTGGCGCGCGTTCGCTGACCGTCGTGCGGGCGTTGACGGAGTTGCGCCGCCGCGGTTTTCACACGCTCAGCGCCGCGCAAATCTACGAGCATCCGAGCGTCGCCCGGTTGGCCTCGCTGTTGTCGGACGCACCGGCCGTGGTGCCGTCGGCAGCCGATGAGTTGGCACGTGGCAATCGTCAGCGCGCGGCGCTGGCGCGGTTTGCGCCCAGGCGTGGAGGCATGCAATGAACCAGGATATCGAAGGCGTCGCCATCGTCGGCATGGCCGGGCGTTTCCCCGACGCCGATTCGGTCGATGCGTTGTGGCGCAACCTGCTGGCCGGACGCGAGAGCATCACCCGCTTCACCGCCGAGCAATTGTCGCCGTCCATCGCGGCCGACCTGCGGGCGCATCCGCGCTACGTGCCCGCACGCGGCGTGATCGCCGATGCCGATCGTTTCGACGCGGCGTTCTTCGGCATTCCCGCACGCGAAGCGTTGCTGATGGATCCGCAGCAGCGCGTGTTTCTCGAACTGTGCTGGAACGCGCTGGAAAACGCCGGCGTGGATTCGCAACGGTTTCCCGGCAGCATCGGCGTGTACGCCGGCACCTCCAACAACGGCTACCGCAAGCTGGTGGATTCGCGCGCGGACCTGATCCAGGCCGCCGGCGAATTCGCCGCCATGCTGGCCAACGAGAAGGACTACGTGGCTACCCGCGTGGCCCATCGTCTCGACCTCACCGGCCCGGCGCTGAGCGTGCACACCGCCTGTTCCACCTCGCTGGTGGCGATCGCGCAGGCCTGGTACGCATTAATGAGTTGGCAGTGCGACCTGGCCTTGGCGGGCGGCATCAACATCGTGGTGCCGCAGGCGTCCGGCTACCTGCCGGTCGAGGGCGGCATGGAGTCGGAGGATGGCCATTGCCGCCCCTTCGATGCGGCGGCCAATGGCACGCTGTTTTCGTCCGGTGGCGCGGTGGTGGCACTGAAGCGCGTTGCCGAGGCCATCGCCGATGGCGACACCATCTACGCGGTGATCCGCGGCGTGGGCGTCAACAACGATGGCGGCGACAAGGCCAGCTTCACTGCGCCCAGCGTGCGCGGGCAGGCGGCGGTGATCGCCCAGGCGCTGGCCAGCGCCGACGTGGAGGCCGATTCGATCGGTTACGTGGAAGCGCATGGCACGGCGACGCCGCTGGGTGATCCCATCGAGGTCGCCGCGCTGACCCGTGCATTCGGCGCGTCGCCGGCTGCCGGCGATAGCTGCTGGCTGGGGTCGGTCAAGGGCAACCTCGGTCATCTCAACGCCGCCAGCGGCGTGACCGGTTTGATCAAGGCCGCGCTGGCGCTGCACCACGGCAGGATTCCGCCCACCTTGCATTACCGCACGCCCAATCCGGAGATCGATTTCGCGTCCGGCCGGTTCAAGGTCGCCGATCAACTGATCGACTGGCCGCGCGGCGCACGGCCGCGGCGTTCGGGTGTCAGCTCGTTCGGCGTGGGCGGCACCAATGCGCACGTCATTCTGGAGGAGGCGCCGTTGCCCGAGGCCGCCGGGCCGGGCCGGCCGTTCACGCTGTTGCCGCTGTCCGCACGCGATGAACCTGCGCTGTTGCGCCGTGCCTCCGAGCTGGCCGATGCACTGGCGGATCGCCCCGACGCCTCACTGCCCGATATCGGCTACACGCTGGCAGTGGGACGGCGCGCGCTGCCGGTGCGCGGTTGCGTGGTGGCCCGCGACGTGGCCGACGCGCGCGCCAGGCTGGCCGAACTATCCGCGCAGGCACCTGTAGCGTCGTCGGTTTCCACGGTGTTCCTGTTTCCGGGTCAGGGTTCGCAGCATGCCCACATGGCCCGCGAGCTGATCGACAGCGAACCGGTTTTCCGCGATACGTTCGAGCGTTGCTGCGCCATCGCATCCTCCTGCCTGGGTCGCGACCTGCGTTCGCTGATCCAGCCCGCGGCCGGAGAGGAGGAAACGGCAAACGCCGCGCTGGCCGATACGCGTTTCACCCAGCCAGCGTTGTTCGCGGTGGAATACGCACTGGCCGACCTGTGGGAGTCGTGGGGCGTGCAGCCGGCCGCCATGATCGGCCACAGCATCGGCGAATACGTGGCCGCGTGCCGCGCCGGCGTGTTCAGCCTGGACGACGCGCTGAAGCTGGTCGTCGCCCGCGGCGCGGCGATGGCCGCGCAACCCCGCGGTGCGATGTTGGCGGTGCGGCTGGATGCGGAGAGCTTGTCGTCGCGGTTGCCGCCCGGTGTGGAAATCGCCGGTCACAATGCACCCGCGTTGACCGTGGTGAGCGGCAGCGAAGCGGCTATCGATGGTTTTGCGCAGGCGCTTTCCAGCGACAGCATCGCATCAACCCGCTTGCGGGTGAGCCATGCATTCCACTCCGCCGCGATGGACGGCGCGCTGCCGATTTTCCGTCAGGCTTTCGAGGGCGTGATGTTGCACGCGCCGCAGCGCCTGTTTTATTCCTGCGTCAGCGGCGCGCCGATCACGGCCACCGAGGCCACCTCGATGGATTACTGGTGCGCCCAGTTGCGCCAGCCGGTGCATTTTGTCCAGGCAGTGCAGGACGTGCTGGCGCGACAGGAAAAAGCGGTGCTGCTGGAAGTCGGGCCGGCGCAGGCGCTGACGGGTCTGGCGCGCGGCATGCTCGATGGGCGTGGCCGCGCGGTGGCATCGCTTGGCCCGGCGGCGCGTCCGGGCGATGCGTCGGAACACCTGCAGCGCGCACTGGGCGAATGCTGGTGCGCGGGCGTCGCACCAGCATGGGCAGACTATTTCACGGGCCAGCAGCGCCGGCGCGTGCCGTTGCCCGGTTATCCATTTCGCGGCGAGCGCTACTGGATCGAGCCACCCGCCGCGGCCTCGGCAACGCAACACGTCACGGAAGGGAAGATCACCATGCACGAAGGATTGGCATCGACCATCGCGCCCGCCGCGACGCCGGCAGTGCCGGCGCGCGCGTCGCGTCTGGCGCAGGAGCTGCGCGAACTGTTCGAAAACCTCAGCGGCGAAACCATCGCGCCCGCGCATGAGGGCGACAGCTTTCTCAGCCTCGGGCTCGATTCGCTGGCGCTCACCCAGGCCACGCTGGAGATCGAGCGGCGCTACGGCGTGAAGCTGAAATTCCGTCGGCTGATGGAGGATCTGGACAGCGTTTCGCGGCTGGTGGCGCTGCTCGATGAGACGCTCCCCGCCGAGCCTGTCGCGGCCGCTGCCCCGATGATCGCGGCGCCCGCGCCCACGGGTGCCGGCACCGATCCGTCGGCGCTGGCCCAGCTGATCCAGAGCCAGATGGCGCTGATGAACCAGCAGGCCGAATTGCTGCGCGCGCTGGCCGGCGGAACGGCGGCGGTTGCGCCCGTTGAAGCGCCAGCCCAGGTCGCCGCCGGCGAAATCGTGCCGGAAGCCAATCTGGTGGAACGGCCGTTCGGCGCGTCCGCCCGCATCGTCACCGCGCGTCATGGCGAATTGAACCCGGCGCAGCGCGCGTGGGTGGATACGTTCAGCCAGGCCTATGGCCAGCGCACCGCGCGCTCCAAGGCCTTCAGCCAGCAACACCGTGCCTTGATGGCCGACCCGCGCGTGGTCACCGGCTTCAATCCGCTGTGGAAGGAGCTGACCTACCCGATCGTGGTCGAGCGCTCGCGGGGCGCGCGGTTGTGGGATCTGGATGGCAACGAATACATCGACCTGCTCAACGGCTTCGGCGTGAACTTCCTCGGCTACCAGCCCGAGTTCATCACCGCCGCGCTGCATGCGCAGCTCGACGCCGGCATGGAGATCGGGCCGCAGCATCCGCTGACCGCCGACGTGGCGCAGCTGATCAACGACATGACCGGCATGCCGCGCGTGGCGTTCTGCAACACCGGCTCCGAAGCGGTGATGGGTGCGATGCGCATCGCCCGCACCGTGACCGGGCGCAAGACCATCGTGATCTTCCGCGACTCCTACCACGGCATCTTCGACGAGGTGATCGTGCGCGGCACGCGCACGCTGCGTTCGATCGCGGCCGCGCCTGGCATCCTCGCCAATGCGGTGGAGAACGTGCTGGTGCTCGATTACGGCAGCGACGAAGCTCTGCGCGTCATCCACGAGCGCGCCCACGAATTGGCCGCGGTGATGATCGAGCCGGTGCAGAGCAAGCACCCCACCTTGCAGCCACATGCGTTCGTGCGCGCGTTGCGCGAGTTGTGCAACGACGGCGGCTGCGCACTGATCTTCGACGAGGTGATCACCGGTTTCCGCATGGCGCCCGGTGGCGCGCAGGAGTACTACGGCGTGCGTGCGGACATCGCCACCTACGGCAAGATCATCGGCGGCGGCCTGCCGTTCGCGGCCATCGCCGGCGGCACGCGCTGGATGGATGCGCTGGATGGCGGCCATTGGCAGTTCGGTGACGAAAGCTACCCCGAAGCGGGCGTCACCTATTTCGCCGGCACCTTCGTGCGCCACCCGCTGGCGCTGGCCGCGGCTCATGCCGCGCTGAGCTGGGTCAAGCAGCAGGGGCCGGCGCTGCAGGCCGGCCTCAATGCGCGCACGACCGGCCTGATCGATCAGCTCAATGCGGTATTCAAGGCACGTCGCGCGCCGCTCACCGCGCTGGGCTACAGCTCGCTGTGGCGCATCCTGGTCGATGACGATCAGCCCTGCGCCAGCCTGTTCTGGTATCGCCTGCGCCACGAAGGCCTGCACGTCTACGAACAATTCAACTGCTTCCTCTCGGTGGCACATGGCGACGCCGAGGTGGCGCGGATCGTGGAAGCGGTTACGGCGGCGGTGGATGCGCTGATGGACGGCCACGTGCTGACGCCACGCGACGCCTCGGCCGAACCGGTCCACGCGTCCGCGGTTGGCGTCGAGGCAGATGCCTCCGCCACCGGGCTTCCCGCGGAAGTGCCACTCAGCGAAGGGCAGTTGGAAAAATGGTTGGGCGGCCAGTACGGCGGCGCTGCCGAGTTGGCGTTCAACGAATCGATGGCCTTGCGGCTGGAGGGCGCGCTGGACGTGGCCGCGTTGCGGCAGGCGCTGCAAACGGTATGGTCGCGCCATGAAGCGTTCCGCCTGAGTTTCGCGGCGGATGGCAAAAGCCAGCGGGTCAACGATGACACGCCCTTGCCGCTGGCCGAGATGGATTACGCGGGCTACGGTGACGAGGCGCAGACGCGCTTCACTGCGTACTGCGAAGCGCAGATGGGCCTGCCTTTCGACACCACCCGGGCGCCGCTGGTGCGCTTCAGCCTGGTGCGGCTGGGCGAACGAAGCCATGGTCTGCACGTGATCTCGCACCATCTGGTGATGGATGGCTGGTCGGTGGCCGTGTTCATGGATGAACTGGCTCGTTGCTACAACGCTGCCGTCGCCGGCCGCGCGCCGGATCTGCCGGTGGCGGAGTCGTTCCGTGCCTACGTACTGGATGAGCGGTCGCGGCAAATCCGCACGCAGGCCAGTCAGCTCGATTACTGGAAGGCCGTCTACGCGACGCCACCGGCTGCGCTGCAGTTGCCAGGCGACCACCCGCAGGCGGCGCTGGACTTTGCCGCGGCAACCGAGCGCCATGCGTTCCCGCCCGCGCTGACCGCCGCGCTCAAACAGGAAGCGCGCCGGCTGGGCGTGAGTCTGTACAGCTTGTTGTTGGCTGGCTTTGGCGCGTGGATTTCGCGCTTGACCGGGCAACACGACTTCGCGGTCGGTATCCCGTTTGCTGGCCAGGCGCTGGCAGGCAGCCATGCGCTGATCGGCGATGGCGTCAACACGCTGCCGGTGCGGTTGAAGGTGGATCCCGCCGCGACCACGGCGGCGCTGGTGAGTCGCACGCATGCAGCGCTGCTTGACGCGTCCGAGCACCAGGACATCACCTTCATGAACATTCTGCGTGCGCTCGGCCTGCATCGCCGCGCCGGCGGCACGCCATTGACCGGGGTGATTTTCAACCTCAATCCGCGTGTGCCGGACGTCGCCTTCAGCGGCCTGGAGCACGAGCTCCACGATTGCCGTCGCGCCGCGCTGGCGTGGGACCTGTTCTTCAACCTCAACGACACAGCGAAAACGCTCACGCTGGATCTTCACTACGCCACGGCCAGGTTCGACAACGCCACCATCCGTCGCTGGATCCAGACGTACGAAGCCGTGCTTGCGGACATGATTGGCAACGGTACCCAAGTGGCCCAGAGGGGCGAGCGGACGGGCGCCGCGGATACCTTGATCGCGCTGCTCGACGCGCAAGTGAAAAGAACGCCGCGGCACATTGCCGTGGCGTGCGAAGAACGCACGCTTTCCTACGCCGAACTGGACCGACGGGCCACCGCCGTTGCGCAGGCACTGCGCGCGCGCGGCGTCGGCAAGGGTCAGCTGGTTGGCGTTTCCATGCCGCGCAGCGAGCACATGCTGATTGCGGTGTTGGGCGTGATGAAAAGCGGTGCTGCCTACGTTCCGCTCGATCCCGCGTTCCCGGAGGAGCGCCTGCGCTACATGGCCGAGCACGCACAGCTTCGGCATGTGTTGACGGCGGAGGTCGATGCGCTGCCGGCCAGCGTAGCCCGTGGCCGCGAACTGCTGGCCATCGCCGATATCGAAACCGGCACACACGCAGCGGCGGCCTTGCCCGTCGTCGAAGGCAGCGACCTGGCCTACGTGCTGTACACGTCAGGGTCGACCGGTCAGCCGAAGGGCGTATGTGTTTCGCACCGGAATCTGGCCAACTTCCTCACCAGCATGCGTGCGCAGCCGGGTATCGACGAAGCGGATGTGTTGTGCGCGGTCACCACCCTGTCGTTCGATATCGCCGGCCTCGAGCTTTACCTGCCATTGATCGCCGGTGCCCGCGTGGTGGTGGCCAGCGATGCGCAGCGGCGCGACCCCGACGCGTTGCTGCAGTTGCTGCGCGAGTGCCAGGCCAGCGTGTTGCAAACGACGCCCGCGCTGTTGCGGATGTTGGCCGACCACGATGCCACGGGCGTCATGCGCAAGCTCAAATTGCTGGTGGGTGGCGAAGAGCTGCCGCGGGCCACCGCCGACCTGCTGGCCGGGAAATGCCGTGAGCTGTGGAACATGTACGGCCCCACAGAAACCACGATCTGGTCCACCCTGATGCAGGTGCAGCCGGGTCCGGGCCCGGTGCCGCTGGGGCGCCCGATCGCCCGCACGCGCATCCACATCCTCGATGAGCAGCAGCAAGCAGTGCCGCAAGGCGAGGTCGGCGAAATCTGGATCGGCGGCGATGGCGTGGCCGATGGCTACCTGTTCCGCGACGACCTCACCGCGGAGCGCTTCCGCCCCGATCCATTCGCCACGGACGGATCGCGCATGTACCGCACCGGCGACTTGGGCAGTGAGCGTGATGGCGTGCTGTTCTTCCACGGCCGCGTGGATCATCAGCTGAAGGTTCGCGGCTATCGCATCGAACCGGGCGACATCGAGGCCGCGGCGGGCACCGACCCGGCCGTGCGCGAATGCGTGGCGGTAGCGCAGCCCTTCGGCGACAACGACGTGCGGCTGGTGCTGTACGTGGCGGCAGCGGTGGACGACCCGGCCTGGCTCGCCCAACTGCGCGATCGGCTGCGCGACCGGCTGCCCGCCTACATGCTGCCGCAACACATCGAGCGGCTCGAGAGCCTGCCCAAGACACCCAACGGCAAGATCGACCGCAAGGCATTGCCGCTGCCCACGCGAGCGGCGGAGTTCGCCGCGCCCTCACCGGGCTCGGCGAAACGGTCGACGCAGATGGGCCTGCGCGAGATCTACATCGCGGACATCTGGCGCGAGCTGATCGGGGTCGAGGATGCCCGCGAGAGCGACAATTTCTTCGACGTCGGCGGTCACTCGCTGCTGGCAGTCGAGTTCGCCACCCGGGTTCAGCGCGAAACCGGGGTGCGCATCCATTTGCTCGATATCGCCACCGGCACGCTGGCGTCGCTGGCCAACGAGCTGCCGGCTGCCGCCACAACCACCGCATCCGGCGCTCCCTCGCTGGGGACACGTCTGCGTCGTTTGCTGGGGTTGCGCTGAAAAATGGCTGCCGCTGCAGGGTGCCGGAAAAGCTCCCTCACCAGGCCGGCAACTGTTTGCGCGCGGCTTGATTTGATCGGGAATTTCGATGTGCGACCATAGATGACGTTTAATGGTCTGCGATAGACGTCACAATTATGGGATTTCCGGAGAGGTAATCACGATGCGCCGGCTACTCGGGGTGTCGTGAATGCCCGCGCCGCTGCTGGTTGCATCTGTGCGGGGTTGGATTGCAGGCAGTCCGTTCGATGATGATGGATATGCCTACATACAGGGGAAAGTGATGGATGTTGATGGTTTGACGCTGGGCTTTCTGTGTCCGACTTACGCGGAAGTGGGGTGCGTGGCGTTGTCGGACAATCGATCCGTGCTCGACTACGCCGAACTGCGCACGCGCGTGCTGGCTCTGGCGGGGCAGTTGTGTGCGGCTGGGGTGGTTCCCGGCGACGTGGTTGCGGTTACCTGCGACCGCTCCGTCGAGAGTGTGATTGGCATCCTTGCGGTATACGCCGCAGGTGCGGCGTACCTGCCGTTGGATTTGTCCTATCCGCCGGCCCGCTTGGCCCAAATGCTCGAGGACGCACGCCCGCGGCTGGGTGTGCGGGTGCCAGGTGCGCCCGATGACCTGCTGCGCTCGCTCGGGTCGCTGTTTGTCGAATCCGGCGCGACAGGGGCAGCCAATGCATTGGCTGCACCGGTGCCGGTGGATGCCGGTTTGCCGGCCTACGTATTGTTTACCTCTGGCTCCACCGGCCGACCCAAGGGTGCCGTACTGTCGCGACGGGCGTTGGAACAGATGGTGGCGTGGCATCGAGACCATCCGCGCCTAGGCAGAGCTGCGCGAGTGCTGCAATTCGCCACACTTGGCTTCGATTCATCGGTACGCGACTTGTTTGCGACCTTCGCCACCGGCGGTACCTTGGTGATGGCCGCCGCACCCGAGCGGATTGATCCATTCCGCCTGCTGGAGCTCATGCACGATCAACGCATTGAGCGTGCATTTTTTCCCTATGTGGCACTTCGTGCTGTGGCTCAGGCCCGCGCCGAAGGCGGTGTGTTACCGGGCGAACTGCGCGACCTGATGACGGGTGGCGAAGCTTTATCGATTACTCCGGCGATCCGCAAGCTGTTTGCGGCACTGCCCGGTGCCGTGCTTCACAACGAATACGGGCCGACGGAGTCGTGCGTATTTGTCACTAGCAAACCCTTGTCAGGAGACCCTGCACAATGGCCCGAGCGTCCTGATATTGGTGCCCCGCTGCCACATGTGCGCTTGCATGTCGCCGACGAGTTCCTGCGAGCCGTACCCGACGGCAGCGAGGGTGAACTGCTGATCGGCGGCAAAAGCCTGGCTGATGGCTACATCAACCGGCCCGAACTCGATGCCGAACGCTTCGCCCAGTTCGGTAACTCCGACGGTGTGGATGAACGCGTCTATCGAAGCGGTGATCGCGTACGCCGTGAACCGGATGGACGTCTCGTGTTTCTGGGCCGTATGGACGACCAGGTCAAGATTGCCGGCTATCGCGTGGAGCTTGGTGAGGTCGAGTCGGTATTGCTTGCCCATCCAGCGGTACGTACGGGCGCCGTTGTGGCGCCGGTCACCGTAAACGGAAGGCGTCTGGTCGGCCACATAGTTCCAATGGACAGCGCGCGAACCGAGGCGGAATTACGCGCCGAACTGATGCCGTATCTAAAGGCCCGGCTCCCGTCGTTTGCACAACCACAGCAATTGCTTTTCTGCGACGCGTTGGCAATGACGCCAAACGGCAAGATCGATCGGCTTCGGCTCGAAGCGATGTCCCCGGTGTCTCTTGAAGCGTTGCCTCTGGCGGTCGATGCGACACTGGAGGAGCGTGTGGTGGCCTTGTGGCGCGAGCTGTTGGTTGCGCCCCTGCTGGATGCCGACGACAACGTGTTTGATCAGGGTGCTGATTCGTTGCTGGTGATGACGTTTGTCACACGTCTGCGCGCGTTGGCCGGTGGGGCGCCGGATACGGTGGCGATCTACACCTTGCCCACGCCAAGGCAGCAGGTGCAAGCGTTGTCGGCCATCGACTTTCCACGGATGACAGGCGTCGAGGTGGCTCCGTTGGAGCCGGATGGTGTCGATCTGCCGGCAGATGTGCCGTTGAGCGACGGGCAGATGGAGAAATGGTTTGTCAGTCAGTTTGGTGGCATGGCTGCCCTGACGTTCAACGAGTCTTCGGTATTGCATCTGGACGGCGTGCTGGATACCGACGCACTCAAACAAGCGCTCGCCATGATATGGGCTCGACACGAGGCGCTTCGTTTCAGCTTTGCCGTCGATGGCAGTTGCCAACATTTCCACGCAGACGTGCCACTGCCGTTGGTCGAGCTGGACTGGGGCTCGTTGCCAAGTGAAGGTAACGCGCGGTTGAAGGCGTACTGCGAGCAGCAAGTGCGCCAACCTTTCGACATGGCGGCCCCGCCGCTGGTGCGCTTCACCCTGATTCGGCTCGACGAGCGGCGCTACGCCCTGCATGTGATCGCGCATCATCTGGTGTTTGACGGCTGGTCGCTGGCGGTCCTCGTTGCCGAGTTGGCTGTCGTCTACAATGCGTTGTGTTTGGGGCGCGAGCCTGAGCTGGCAGCTCCATTGTCGTTCCGACGCTACCTGATCGACGGTCGTGAGCGTCGTCTCTCCGGCGAGTCGGAGAGACTGAAGTACTGGCATCAGGTCTATGCCGTTCCACCGACGACCCTGAAGTTGCCCTCCGACAGACCGACACCGTTGCAGCCGGACTACGCTGCAGCAACCGAACGGCATGAATTTTCGCCTGCATTGACCGCTCTGCTGCGAAGTGAGGCACGCCGACGTGGCGTGAGTCTGTGCAGCTTGCTGCTGAGCGGCTTTGGCGTGTTGTTGTCACGCCTGTCCGGCCAGTGCGATTTTGCGGTTGCCGTACCGTTTGCCGGCCTGGCCCTTGCGGATACCCGGGCGCTGATGGGTGACGGCGTAAGTTCGCTGCCGCTGCGCATGCAGGTCGAGCCGGCCTTGCCGTTTGATGAACTGGTAACCCGAACGCATGCGGCCTTGCTCGAGGCGGCTGATCATCAAGGACTGACGCTGACCGCAATCCAGCGCATGTTGGGTGTGCGTGCCAATAATGGTGAGGCAGCGTTGACCGGGGTCGAGTTCAACCTGTTGCCCCGGGTTCCTTCCGTGGCCTTCGAGGGATTGAGCTACGAATTGCAGGAATGCCCGCGTGCAGCCATGGATTGGGACCTGAGCTTCAATCTGAGCGACAGCGGCAAAGCGTTGGCGCTCAATCTGCACTACGCCACTGCGCGTTACGATGCGGTCACCGTGCGCCGATGGATTGGTTTCTACGAGGCGTTGCTTTCCTGTGTGGCAGGGCTCGGAAGCATCATGGCGACCGCGGGCATCAGCGTCGCCGAGATCGACCTACTGGGCGCCGCCGGGCGCCACGAAGTGCTGGAAAAATGGAACGCCACCGCGACGCCGTACGCGCGCGAGCAGGGCTTGACCGCGCTCGTCGAAGCGCAGATGCAGCGGGTTCCACGGCAGGTGGCCGCCGAGTGCGGCGGTAAATCGATCAGTTACGGGGAGCTGGATCGGACGACGCGTACCCTGGCCCACGCGCTGCTGCGTCGGGGTATCGGGCGCGGCAAGCTGGTGGGGATCTGCGTGCCCCGCAGCCTGGAGATGTTGATCGCGGTGGTTGGCGTGCTGCGCAGCGGCGCGGCCTACGTGCCGTTGGATCCCACCTTCCCGGCGGAACGCCTGCACTACATGGCGGACCATTCCGGCCTGCAGCATGTACTGGTGACCGACGCCGGATTGTTGCCGCAGGAAGTGGCGTCGAATCGTCTCCTGCTGGACGTCACGGAGTTGCTGAAGGAGCCTGAAGAACAGATGGCGCTGCCGACCGTCAGCGGCGAAAACCTGGCCTATGTGCTGTACACCTCCGGCTCCACCGGCAAGCCCAAGGGCGTGGGCATCACTCATCGCAACCTGGTCAACTTCCTGCTCAGCATGAGCCACGAGCCCGGTTTCGGGGTGGATGACGTGTTGTGCGCGGTGACCACGCTGTCGTTCGATATCGCCGGGCTGGAGTTGTATCTGCCGCTGATCGTTGGCGCCCGCCTGGTGATCGCTACCGAGGAAGAACACCACGAGCCGCAACCGCTGTGGGATCTGGTGGAGCGCAGCGGTTGCAACGTGCTGCAGACGACACCCTCGCTGTTGCGGTTGCTGATGGATTCCGGACGCGACAACGAGGTGCGCAACCTGCGCCTGTTCGTGGGCGGCGAGGCCCTGCCGCTGGAAGTGGCCAACAGCCTGGCCGGTCGCTGCCGCGAGTTCTGGAACCTGTATGGCCCCACCGAGACCACGATCTGGTCGACCGTGGCCCGTGTCCGCCCGGGGCTGACCGAAGTGCCGTTGGGCAAGCCGATTGCCAATACCCGTATTTACGTGCTCGACGCCAACGGCGAGCCGACGCTGCCCGGCCTCATCGGTGAAATCTGGATCGGCGGCGATGGCGTGGCGGACGGCTATCTCCATCAGCCCGAGCTGACCGCCGAACGTTTCCTCGCCGACCCGTTTGTCGGTGGTGACGCGCGCATGTATCGCACCGGTGATCTCGGCAGCTGGCGCGATGGCGTGCTGTATTTCAACGGGCGCGTCGACAACCAGATCAAGATTCGTGGATATCGTATCGAGCCAGGCGACATCGAGGCTGCGGCGGATGCCTATGCGGGCATGCGCGAATGCGTCGCGGTGGCGCACCGCTTCGGTGACAACGACTTGCGGTTGGTGCTGTACGCCGTCGTCGATGGCGATCGCACCGATGTGGCCCGAGCGCTGCGCGAGCACCTGCGTGCACGCCTGCCGGCCTACATGTTGCCGCAACATGTCGAGTTGCTCGATGCCTTGCCCAAGACGCCCAACGGCAAGATCGATCGCAAGGCCTTGCCCGAACCCTCGGCTGCCGGTGCTGTCGGCCACAGCACCACGATGGCGACCGCCCCCACGCTAGATAACCCGCGGGAAGCCTACCTGGCCGCGGTATGGAGCGATCTGATTGGCGTAAGCGACATTAGGCGCAACGACAATTTCTTCGATATCGGGGGACATTCGCTGCTGGCCGTCGAGTTCGCCAATCGCGTGCAACGTGAAACCGGCGTGCGCATTGCGTTGCTCGATGTGGCCACCAGCACGCTGTCGGCGCTGGCCGCCGAGCTGCCCGAGGCGAAAGCGGTTGCCGGTTCGGGCAACGCGTCGCTGGGCATGCGCCTGCGTCGGCTGTTCGGGATCAAATGACATGGACCAGCCTCGCCGGAAACCTATGCCATGACCAGCGCATTGGAACTTGCGTTCTGGGGCAGCGCCCTGCTGCTCGTGCATGTCTTTGCGGGCTACCCGATATGCATGTGGCTGATGGCGAGCCTGATGCCGCGACCCGTGCGCAAGCGGGACATCACGCCGAGCGTGACGATTGTCATCGCCGTTCACGATGGTGCTGGCGAGGTCGATGCCAAGCTGGCCAATCTCAACGCGCTGGACTATCCCTCGCAGCTGCTGGACATCGTGATCGTTTGCGATGGCTGCGGTGACGACACGGCGGAACGCTGCCGGCGGTTTGGCGACCCGCGCCTGCGCGTGCTGGAGTTTGCCGAACGTCGGGGCAAGGCCGCCTGCCTCAACGATGGCATCGCCGTCGCCACTGGCGAGGTGCTTTTGCTGACGGACATTCGCCAGCGACTGGCGCCGGTGGCGCTGCGCGAACTGGCCGCCAACCTTGGTGACGAGTCGGTGGGTGCCGTCAGTGGTGAACTCCAGCTGGAGGATGCGCAAACCGGCTTTGCGCGAGGTGTCGATGCCTACTGGCGCTATGAAAAGCTGATCCGTCATGCCGAAAGCCGCGGGGGCTCGACCGTCGGCGTCAGCGGGGCGCTGTATGCAATGCGTCGCGATCTGTTCCGGTCACTGCCTGCGGGCACTGTGCTCGACGATGTGCTGGTGCCGATGCAGGTGGTTGCGGCTGGCAAGCGCGTGGTGTTCGAACCGCTGGCCCTGGCCTGGGATCGCCCCTCGCAACACCCGGCACAGGAGCAGAAACGCAAGATCCGCACCCTGGCCGGCAACTACCAGTTGATCCAGCTTGCACCCTGGTTGCTGTCGCCAGCGCGCAATCCGCTGTGGTTCCGCTTCGTCAGCCACAAGCTGCTGCGATTGCTGGCGCCTTGGTTGCTGCTGTTGTTTGCGTTGAGTTCCGCCGCGCTGGCATCGCGCCATGTAATCTACGCTGCAGCCGTGCTGCTGCTGGCCGTGGGCATGGCCTTGGTCGTGGCAGGAAAGCTGAGGCCGACGTTGGGGAAACTGGCACCGATTCGCCTGCTTGGGGCTTTCTTCTATCTCAATCTGTTCGCCGCGCAGGCACTCGTCGCTTTCGTCCGGAATCGGAGGTTGCACCTGTGGTGAACCGCACGGAAGAAAAGGATGAAAGGGTTCACTCGCCGGGTATTCGAGGCCGGCTGGGGGAGCTCTGTCACAGCAGTGGCCTGCTGCATGTGCTGCAACGGATGCGCGCCTGGAAGTACCGCGACCTGCGCATTCTGGCCTACCACCGGGTGGTGACGGTGGCCGATGCGCGCACGTTCGATTTCGACCTCGATCTTGTCAGTGCCTCGGCCGAACAGTTCCGTGAACAAATGCTGCTGCTGAAGCAGCGATTCGTCCCCATGCGCCTCGGGGACGTGGTGACGGCCATGGAAGCGGGGCAGGGCCTGCCGGCCGGGGCCGTGGTGGTGACTTTTGATGACGGTTACGACGACAACTACCATGTCGCGTACCCCATATTGCGCGAACTGGGCCTGCCGGCCACCTTCTTCGTGTCGACCGGGCACATCGATAGCGGCCGCCCCTATGACTACGACTGGCTGGTGCACATGGTCTTGCGCACAACAGCAAGCCACCTGCAGATCCCCGAGCTTGGTCTGGACTTGCCTCTGCCGGAAGAGCGCATCGGCCGGCGCCAGCTCGCCGGCGAGATGCTGAATCGATTGAAGACGCTCCAGGCCGTGACCCAGTCGGCCTTGCTGGCCCGGCTCGCCGCCGACCTGGATGTGCCCATGAAGGGCGTGCACCCCGCCTGCCAACCGATGAACTGGGATCAGTTGCGCGAAATGCACGCGGCCGGTTTCGAGATCGGCTCGCACGGCGTCAATCACCGGATGCTGGCGAAGTTGCCGCAGAGCGAACTCGAGAGTGAGCTGCGCGATTCGAAGGCGACGCTGGAGCGCGAGCTCGGCGGGGCTGCGACGCTTATTTCCTATCCGGTGGGCGGCGATGCGGCGTTCGACGAACGCGTCGTGCAGGCCACCATTGCAGCGGGTTATCGCGCCGGCTGCAGCTATATCAGCGGCACCAACCCCATGCCATCGGCGAACCGCTACGCCTTGTACCGCTTGCCGGTCGAGCGCGAGATGAGCGCGGGCTGGTTCGCATCCATGCTGACGTTACCGGAACTGATGAGTTATCCCACCGTCAGCCGCATTACCTGATCAGGCTCGCTGTTGCATGCTCATTTTCATTCTTCTTTATCTCGCGTTGACCATCGTTCGTCCGCAGGATTACATGCCGGGGCTAACCGGCCTGCCGATACTTTCGGGGGTGCTGTTGCTGGCGTTTTTCAGCTGGCTGCTGTCGTCGGCCAAGACGTTTGCCGCGCCTCAGTTCTTTATCCTGCCCATTTTCCTGCTGGCATTGATGATGTCGCAGGTGGCCGCCGGCTGGGTTGGCGGTGCGCTGGAGGTGCTGGCCGCCTTTGGCCCCACCATGATCGCGTTCTTCGTACTGGCCACGGTGACGGCCAACAGTCCACGCCGCATTGCGACGACGTTCGCGGTATTCGTCCTGTGTGCGTGCGTGCTGGCCGTGCACGGCGTGGACCAGTCGCTGAACGGTATCGGCTGGACCGGCGTGGGCATGGCCGAGGACGGTCGCATCCAGTACGTGGGCATCTTCAACGACCCGAACGACCTGGGGCTGCTGTTCGCCGCGGTGTTGCCGATGGCCTGTTTTCTCAGCGGCCGGGGTGGCTTTCTGCGCCGGATCTTCTGGCTGGCTGCCGCGGGGTTGTTGCTTTACGGGGTTTACCTCACCAATTCGCGCGGCGCCTTTCTTGCGGTGCTGGCGATCGGTGGTGCGTATGTCTGGTACAAGCGCGGCATCGTGACCGCCGGAATCCTTGGCAGTGTCGGCCTGGTCGCCATGCAGCTGCTGTCATCGCGCATGCAGGAGCTGGACGCCGACGAGTCGTCGGCTGCCGGTCGCGTTGACGCGTGGTACGAAGGCTTGCACATGTTCCTTTCGCATCCGCTGTTCGGTGTGGGCGCGGGCAACTTCACCGAATACAACTACCTCACCGCCCATAACTCGTTTGTGCTGGTGCTGGCCGAAACCGGCTTCTTCGGTTTCATCACCTGGCTTGCCTTCGTGGGCTACGGCTTCTGGATGATGTTGAAGGTATTGCGGAGCCCGCCGCAGCCCGCGGCCGAGGGTGTCGTGGGCGCGTGGGCGGACGAACGCAAGCTGGCCCTGACTTTGTTGCTGTCGCAGTTGGGCCTGTTTGCCGCCGCCTTCTTTCTCAGTCGCAGCTATACGGTGGTGATGTACCTGCTGATCGCGGTGCTGGTGGGCTATTACGTCGGCGTGCGCAAACGCTACCCGTCGCTACCTTCCTTCAGCCTGGCCGAGGGCTGGTGGCGCTGGATACCGATAGCCCTGGGCAGCATCTTCGCGTTGTTCGTCATCGTCGAAGTGTTGATGCACACCTCATGAGCAATCGCGCGCTGACCTTACGCAATACGGTGTTTTCCTCGGTCGGGATCTACACGGAGTATGCCCTTGGCATGCTCGCGGCGATCATGATCGCCCGCCATCTCGGCCCCGAGTTCTACGGTGTCTATGGCTTGTTCATGTGGTTTGTCTCGGTGGGCATGGTCATCACCAACTCGGGCATCACCACCGGCGTGATCAAGTTCGTCGCCGAACTGCGCGGTAGTGGCCAGGACGAGTTGATCGTGCCCGTAATCCGGCGCCTGCGCCGCGTTCAACGCATGCACATGCTCGCGGCGGTGGGCATCGGGGTGGTGCTGTATTTCTCCATGGGTAGCCGTTTTCCCATCCCGATCAAGCGGCTTGAGTTCGTGCTGCTGCTGGGCGCGATGGTGATGCGCGCGTCCTACATGTTCAACATCGCGGTGGCCAAGGGTTTCGAGGCGTTCGACGCGACGGCCAAGGTGGCCTTGGTGGCGGCGCCGTTGAACCTGGTCATGGTTGTCATCGCGATGCTGATGAAGGGGGACATTTTCCTGTTTGTGGTGGTGTATGCCGTCTCCAGCGTGGTTTTCCTGGCGGTTTCGCATGTCCAGGCCCGACGCGTGATGGCCATGCTTCCAAAGCTTGCCGCGCTACCGGCGGCGCTGGTGCAACGCATGCGCCGACATTTGCGCATCGTCTCGGCCACGGTCGTCATCAGCTTCCTGATCGCCAGCGACGTGGAAATCCTGTTCCTGAACATGTACGACAGCGCCAGGTCGGCCGGCTATTTCAAGGTGGCCTATCAGCTCGCTTCGGGCATCATCCTGCTGGTGCCTGGCGTGTTCGGTGCCTTGTTGTTGCCGATGATGGCCAAGGCGTTGAGCCAGGGGCAGGCCGTGGCCGGCCGGCGTTTCGCGATGGTGACGTCCTACCTTGTGCTGCTGGCGGTTCCGGTGGTGACCTTCGGCATGTGTTTCGCCGGCCCGGTGATCGCCTTGCTGTATGGCAGTTCCTACGCCGCTGCGGCCCCGGTATTCGCGCTGCTCATTTTTTCCGGCGGCGTGGGCACGGCGACCCAGGGAGCAAGCAGCCTCCTGATCAGTGCCGACCGGCAACAGACCATCCTGATACTCACGATCATTTTCGGATTGATGAAAGTCATCCTGGATGTCGTGTTGATCCGGCATTTCGGGTTGTACGGCGCAGTGGCCGCCATCCTTTCGGGAACCCTGATCGGCTCGACCGCGTATGTCGCCATCGGCGTGCGGGTGGGTGGAACGGGACTGCAGTGGGGACGCTTGCTGCGCATCATTCTCTCGGGGCTGGGCGCGGCACTGGTTGCCCTCCCCGTGCTCGGTTTGCATCTGCTGCCGTTGTGGACCTTGCTGTTGGGCGGGGTGCTGGTATCGGTCACGTATCTGTGCCTGACCCTGGTGCTGGGATGCTGGAGCAAGGATGACATCGGCCAGTTGCAGGGGCTGCATCTGCGTTTTGCAGGCGGCCATCCGCGCATGCTGGGGCAGTTTCTGGGCTGGGCCGGTGCGCGTGCAGCGAGGCATTCATGATGAGCGGTTGGTATGAAACGGCATTTCGGCGTGTATTGTTTCCAGCCTACGAAAGCGGCTTGCGACGACGCCACACGCTCACCTGGCTGGCCGACTATCAGCGTGACCAGTGGCTGGTGCCGGAGCAGATCGCCGCGTTGCAGTGGCAGCGCCTGAAGCGATTGCTTGAGCATTGCCATCGCGAAGTGCCTTATTACCAGCGTCGCTGGCGCGAACTGGGCGTGGTGCCGGCGGATATACGCAACCTCGATGACTACGCGAAGCTGCCGTTGCTGACCAAGGCGGACATCCGCGCCAACTTCGACGAATTGCAGGCCGACTCCTGGCGCGGTCGCCTGCTGACCAAGGCCACCGGTGGTTCCACCGGAGAGCCGATGCGTTTCGGCTACACGCGCGAGAGCAACGACCGGCGCACGGCGGTGATGTGGCGTGGCTATGAGTGGGCTGGATCGCGCATGGGCCGGCGCACGCTGTTTCTGTGGGGCGGCGCGGTGGGCGAGCCGACCCGCACGCACCAGTTGAAGGATGCCATCTACAACCGGCTTTTCGCGCGGCATGTGCTGAACAGTTTCCACATGACCGAGGCCAACATGGCCGAGTACGCCGACGCCATCGATCGCTATCGCCCGGAAATCATCGTCGCGTATGTGGGCCCGCTGGTGCGGCTGGCGCAGTGGTTGATCGCCAACAAGCGTCGCATCTGGCGGCCGCAAGGCATCATCGGCGCGGCCGAGGCGCTGCATGAGTTCCAGCGCGAAATCATAGAGCAGGCGTTCGGCGCGCCGGCCTTCAATACCTATGGCTGCCGTGAATTCATGCTGATTGCCGCGGAGTGCGAAAAGCGCCACGGCCTGCATGTAAACGCCGATCACCTGGTGGTTGAGCTGCACAAACCGCGGCACGCACCGCCGGATACGCACACGGGTGAGGTGGTGATCACCGACCTGTTCAACTACGGCATGCCGTTCCTGCGCTATGCCAACGGCGATATGGCCACGGCGGCCACCGAGGCCTGCAGCTGTGGTCGTGGTCTGCCGCTGCTGAGCCGGGTCGAAGGGCGCGTGCTGGACGCCATCCGCACCCCGTCGGGCCACGTGCTGCCTGGCGAATTTTTCCCGCACATGCTGAAGGACGTGCCGGGCGTGCAGCGTTTCCAGTTGGTGCAGCGCCAACTGGACCGGTTGGACCTGGCCATCGTGCGCGGGGCGGATTTCGATGAGGCCTCGCTGGCCTACATCCGCCATGAGGTCGCCAAGGTACTGGGTGACAGCGTCGCGCTGGATTGCCGCTTCGTCGAGGACATTCCACTGACGCCCAGTGGCAAGCTGCGTGTCACCGTGTCCGAGCTATCGTCGTGAACATCACCCACTTCGTGGAAAACCTGAATCGTGGCGGGCTGGAGCGCATGGTTCTGGAACTGGTCAAGATCCAGCACCGGCAGGGGCACCGTTGCCAGGTGGTGTGCCTGTACGAAGAGGGCACGCTGGCGCACGAACTGGCGGCGCTGGAGATTCCGGTGCATGCCTGCGGCAAGCGGCAGGGTGTGGATCTGCGCGCGCTGGCGCGTGCGCGGCGCCGCATAAGCGAACACGCCACCGACGTACTGCACACCCACAACGCGGTCGCCCATTACCAGGCGGTGCTGGCGACCTGCGGGCTCGGTTTGCGGCGGATCATCAATACCCGCCACGGCATGGGTGGCAACCGGCGGGCGGCGCGACGCGAGTGGTTCTACCGGCGCGCGCTGGTGCGCACGGATGCCGTCGTCACCGTGTGCGAGGCGGCGCGCGTCGACGCCATCCAGCGCGGCATCGTCCCGCGGGAAAAGGCCAGGGTGGTACCCAACGGTATTCCGCTGGCGTCCTTCCGCCAGGCATCGGAAGCCATGCGCCGGTCATTGCGCCAACTGCTCGGTGTCGCTTCCACCACTCGCGTGATCGGCACGGTGGGCCGGCTGAACTGGGCGAAGGATCAGGCCAGCATGATTCGCGCGTTCCGCCTGCTGCGGGAACAGCAGCCTGACACGGTGCTGGTATTGATCGGGGACGGCGAGTTGCGCGACGCCCTGCAGCAAACCGCGCGCGACGAGGGAGTGGCGGACAGCGTGCATTTTCTCGGCGATCGCAATGATGTCCGTGAGCTGCTGCAGGGGCTTGACCTGTTCGTGCTGTCGTCGGTGAGCGAAGGCTATTCGATGGCCTTGCTGGAAGCCTGCGCCGTGGCGTTGCCGATCGTGGCCACCGATGTCGGCGGCAACGGCGAAATCATTCGTGATGGGGAAACAGGCAGGCTGGTACCGGCCGGCAACGCGGCGGCGCTGGCTGAGGGAATGCTGGAGCTGCTGGCACAGCCGGCACGGGCTGACGCCGTGGCACAAGCGGCGCGAACGTGGGTGGAGGCGCATGGTTCGCTGGAGAACATGGCGGCGCGTTATGCCGATCTGTATCAGGCATCGGTGAGCTGAGCCATGCGATTGAAGATACTGATCCTCACCAACCTGTTTCCGACGCCGTGGGACCCGTTGCGCGGTGCATTCAATCGCCAGCAATTCGAGCGGCTGGGCCAGCATCACGATATCGACGTGCTCACCGCGGTGGATTTCCGCGAGCGCCTGCGCGGCGCGCGTGGTGAGGTCAGCGTAGACGGTTTGCGCACGGATCACTTCACGTTCTTCTATCCGCCGCGCTTCGGCCGCTCGCTGCATGCCATGACCTGGTTGCTGTCGCTATGGCTGCAGCGTGGACGCCGTCTCCGCGCGGCCGGCTACGATTGCATCCTGGTCAGCTGGGCCTATCCCGATGCCGCCGCAACAGGCTGGCTGGCGCGGCGATTGCGCATTCCGTATGTCGTGAAGGTGCACGGCAGCGACCTCAACGTACAGGCCAGCTATCCGCTGCGCCGCCGGCAGATTCGTTCCGCCTTGCGCGGCGCGGGCGCGGTGGTGGCGGTGAGCCGCGCGTTGGCCGAAAAGGCGCTGGCGATCGGCGCGGCGCCCGATCGCGTGCACGTCATCTACAACGGCGTCGACAGCGATCGTTTCTCACCCGGTTCGCGCGGCGAGGCCCGCGCGCGTTTGGGCCTTTCGTCGCAAGAGCCGCTGCTGCTCTACGTGGGCAACTTGAAGTCCAGCAAGGGCTGCCTGGATCTGCTGGAGGCGTTTCCCGCTTTGCTGGCCAAACAGCCCCAGGCGCGGCTGATCTATGTCGGTGCCGGCCCGTGCAGCCCTGCGCTGCTGGAACGCGCGGCGGCGCTGGGCTGTTCGGATCGCGTATCGCTGGCCGGTGCCGTGGCGCACGCGGCGTTGGGCGGCTGGTTTCGCGCGGCCGACCTGCTGTGCCTGCCCAGCCACAACGAAGGCGTGCCGAACGTGATCCTGGAAGCGATGGCCTGCGGCATCCCCGTGGTGGCCACCCGCGTGGGCGGCATCCCCGAAGTGGTTCCCGAATACGCCGGGTTGTTGGTGCCGCCGCAGGAACCGGCCGCCTTGTCCGCGGCGCTGGTGGAAGCCGTTGCCTGCGAATGGGACAGTGGCCGGATCGCCGCGCACGCGAGCGGTTTTCGTTGGGACGATAATGTGGCTCGGCTGAGCGGCATTCTGCAGGCAGCCGCCCATCCCCCTTGCATCGATTCGGCCGCATGAACTTCAAACTGAAAAAACAACATCTGTTGAGCCTGCTGCCGGATACGCTGGTGCAGACGCATGGCCCTGGCCATGCGCGGTTTCTCAGCTTCGACGATGGCCCGCACCCCGAGCACACGCCGCGCCTGCTGGACCTGCTGGCCGCGCACGACATCCGGGCAAGTTTTTTCGTGGTGGGTGATCGGGCGGAGCGGTACCCCGCCGTGGTCGAGCGGATCGTGGCCGAGGGGCACCTGCTGGGCAATCACTCCTGGAGCCACAACCGCTTCGGACGGTTGCCCCTGCGCGAGCAGGTGGCGGAGCTGGAGCGGACGGATGCATTGCTGGCCGGTTTCGACCATCAACCGCGACACCGCGTGCGGCCGCCGCAAGGCGTCCTGCCCCTGCCGCTGTTCCTGCACCTCGCCCGTCGCGGCCGCAGCATTGCCTACTGGTCCTATGACAGCATGGATTATCGCGGCCAGTCGCCGATGGAACTTGCCGACCAGTTGCGGCGTCGGCCGCCGCAGGCCGGCGACATCGTATTGATGCACGATGACAGTGCATTGGCCGGTGACGCACTGGCCATGCTGTTGCCGCAATGGTGTGCCGAAGGCCACGCGTTCCAGGCCCTGCTTCCGGAAGCCTCATGAGAATTCTCTACCACCACCGAACCCGCGGCAGGCATGTCGAGGGCGTACATATCCGCGGCATCGTCAACGCGTTGCGCGAGCTGGGCCACCAGGTCACGGTGATGTCGTTTCCCGGCGCCGATCCCGAACATGAGCCTGCCCCGGCGGCGCAGGCGTCGGCCGGCAAGGGGCGCCTGGCCGGTGCCGTGGCGAAGTTGCCTGGCGTGCTGTTCGAGTTCATGGAACTGGCCTACAACGTGGTCACCCTGTTTCGCATGGCCGCAGCCATACGCCGCCTGCGACCGCAGTTGATCTACGAGCGCTATTCGCTGTTCCTGTGCGCCACGATCTGGCTGGCGCGGCGCCACGGTATTCCCGTGGTGCTCGAGATAAACGATTCGGCCCTGGTGGAACGCGTACGTCCATTGCGGCTGAAACGCCTTGCGCGGCGCATCGAAAGCTGGTGCCTGCGTCATTGCACCGGACTGGTTTTCATCTCCAGCTACTTCCGCGACCAGGCCGAGGCGGCCTATCAGCAAATCGCGCCATCAGTGGTCTCGCCCAATGCGGCGGACCTGGCGCGTTTCGACCCGAGCCGTTTCGACCGCGAGCAACTGCGCGAGCAGCGCGGCCTGGCCGGGCGGGTGGTGTGCGGCCATATTGGCGTGTTCGCGCGCTGGCATGGCGTCGATGGTTTTGTCGATGCCATCTCGCAGCGCCTGGACGAAGCGCCGCAGCTGGCATTGGTGCTGGTGGGCGATGGGCGTACCTTGCCGGCGGTGCGCGAGCTGGTGGCCAACCGTGGGTTGAGCGATCGCGTGCTGTTGCCCGGTCGTGTCGCGCATGACGAAATCGCCAGCTGGATTGCCTGCATGGATTACGCCGTGTTGCCCGACTCCAACCAGTACGGTTCGCCGATGAAACTGTTCGAACAGATGGCGATGGGCGTGGCCGTGGTGGCACCGGACTATGCGCCGGTTGCCGAGGTGATCGACGATGGCCGCACCGGCTGGCTGTTTCCGTGCCGCCAGACTGACGCCTGCGTGCAGCGCGTGCTCGATCTTGCCACCCAATCGGAGGAGCGTCGCCGCGTCGGTGCAGCGGCGCGCGACTATATCGCCCGCGAGCGCCAGTGGCGCAACAATGCCGAGCAGTTGCTGACGCTGGTGCCGGCGGAGGTAACACGCTGATGTGGACTGTCGTGCTGTCGCTTCTGGTGCTGCTGCTGATCGCGGCGGTGGCATTGCTGACCTGGGCGATCCGCGCCCGCAACATGCAGATATGGCTGGGCAGTTACCTGCGCCGGAAACGGCCACCAGCGGTCGATGGGCCGGTCCACGTGATGTTCTGCTTCGTCGACCATTTCGAGCCGAACTGGGGCCGAGTCGACATGGCCACCCAGCGCGCGCGGGTGGATCGCTGGTGCCGCGACTATCGCGCCCTGGCGGGCGCGCATCGCGATGCGGATGGCCGCCCGCCGCAACACAGCTTCTTCTATCCCGAGGAGGAGTACGTCGAGGAACATCTCGACAAGCTCGCGCAGCTTTGCGCAGACGGTTACGGCGAGATCGAGATCCACCTGCATCACGACAACGACACCGCCGAAAACTTCAACGCCACCATCGACCGCTTCAACAAGCTGCTGCACGAGCGCCATGGGGCATTGCCCCGCGATCCGCGCACCGGCCAGTTACGCTTCGGTTTCATCCACGGCAACTGGAGTCTGGACAACTCGCGCGCCGACGGCCGCTGGTGCGGCATCAACAATGAGTTGACCTTGCTGCGTGAGCTGGGCTGCTATGCCGATTTCACCTTGCCGTCGGCACCGAGCGACACGCAGACGCGGATGATCAATGCGATCTATTACGCCACCGACGATCCGCTGCGTCCGAAATCGCACAACACCGGCGAGTTGGTGCGGGTCGGTGGCAAGCCCAGCGGTGACCTGATGATCGTGCAGGGACCGCTGGGCCTGAACTGGCGTGAACGGCGCTTCGGCCTGATTCCGCGCATCGAGGCTTCGGACGTGCGCCGCGCCTGTCCGCCCACGCCGGCGCGGGTGGACGACTGGGTGCGCACCGGCATCCACGTCGAGGGTCGGCCGGAATGGATCTTCATCAAGGTGCACACGCATGGCACGCAGGAGCGCGACATGGATACCTTGCTGGGCGAGGCTGCGCACACCATGCATCGCCATCTGGAAACGGCCTACAACGACGGCAGCCGCCACGTGCTGCACTACGTGACCGCGCGCGAGATGTACAACATCATCAAGGCAGCGGAAGCTGGCAAGAGCGGCAACCCGAACGACTGGCGCGACTTCGAACTGCCGCCCCCGCCGCACGGTGCGCGATGAACCCCGTGCGCAGCGTGCTGATCTGTCATGCCGGCGACGACTTCGACCGCGAAGGCCTGGCCGCCTGGCTGGCGTCATTCACCGAGCTGGTGGGCATCGTGGTGCTGGATGAAACGGCGGCGCAAAAGCGGGCGCGCTTCCGGCGCGAGTTGCGCCGGGTCGGACCGCTGCGCTTTCTGGATGTAGTGGCGATGCGCTTCTACCAGCGCCTGGCGATCGCCGCGCACGACCATGCATGGATGCGCCAGGCGCTGGCCGACATGTGTCGCCGCTACGGCGCTCCGCCCGTGGTGCCGCAGATCGTGGCTGCCAGCGTCAACGATCCCAAAGTGCTGGAGTTTCTGCGAGGTATCGCCCCCGATCTGATGCTGGCCCGTTGCAAGCAGTTGCTGAAGAAGAAATTGATCAACCTGCCTCGGCTGGGCTGTTTCGTGTTGCATCCAGGCATCTGTCCGGAATACCGCAATGCCCACGGTTGCTTCTGGGCCCTGGCGGAGCGCGACCTGACCCGGGTTGGCATGACCTTGCTGAAGGTCGATGCAGGTGTCGACACCGGCCCGGTCTACGGCCACTACAGCTATCCGTTCGATGAAAAGCACGAGTCGTACAACGTGATCCAGTATCGCGTGGTGTCGGAAAACCTCGACGCTCTGGCCGACCGCTTCGGCGAGATCGCCGCCGGTACGGCGCAACCGATCGATACGCGTGGCAGAGCCAGCGCCAACTGGGGACAGCCATGGTTGACCCGTTACCTGGGCTGGCGCCGCGCTGTGGCGAAGGCGGCCGCACGATGAAGATACCGGCGCTGATGTACCACGACGTGGTGGAGCGGGGACAGGCCGATGCCAGCGGTTTTCCGGGCGGCGCAGCGGCCCACTACAAACTGGATGTGGCTGAGTTCGATACCCACTTGGAGGCGCTGGCTGCGAGCGGTTCACGCTTTGCGGCAGTAACCGATACGTTTGTTGCGGCAGCGGGCAACGGTCTGCTCACGTTCGATGATGGTGGCGCGAGCGCCGTCGCCGTGGCGGCAGCATTGACCCGGCGGGGCATGATTGGCCACTTCCTGATCACCACGGCACGGATCGGCCAGCAGGGATTTGTCAGCGCAGCGGATGTCGTGGCGCTGCATTCCGCCGGCCATGTGGTGGGAAGTCATTCGCATACGCATCCGGCGGAAATCTCGCGTCTTTCGATGGCCGAGCTCGAACGGGAGTGGCAGCAGAGCGTCGACATTCTCTCCGCCTTATTGGGCGCGCCAGTGACCGTGGCCTCGGTACCCGGCGGATTTTATTCGCGACAGGTGGCACAAGCGGCGGCGGCCGCCGGTATCCGTTATCTGCTGACCTCGGAGCCAACGGTACGCACCCAGGTCGTGGATGGTTGTCTGATCCTTGGCCGCTATACGCTTTGGCGTGGCATGCCTGCACAGCGAGCGCTGGACTTGGCGCTGGGCAGCGGCGTGGCGCGTCAACACCAGTGGTTGGCGTGGAACTTGAAGAAACTCCTCAAGCGCTGGGCGCGGCCGCTTTATCGCTGGGTGCGGCGCACGTTGCTGGAGAGGTCGCGGCCGTCTGCAGGAAACTGAAACGCGCGACTATCCGTCGTCTTCAATGTCGGTAATGTGTAGCTGGCCTTCAAGGTCGCCGGCAACGTCTGGATTGAGCCAGCGTACGTACAGTGGCTGTCGTCCCCGTTCAACAAATCCCTCTGTGGTCCAGCTTCTCTGGGCCTGCTCAGAGCCGGTGAATCGCAGCTCCAGCGCATGGAACCCTGCGTCGCGCACGGCGGAACACAGCGTTCGTATAGCGATGGGGTCGATGGCATTCACGCCGTTGTTGGACCAGAAGTCGTTGACGGTGAGAATGCTTGCGTCGCGCGGGTTGGTATCGCATGCGAACCATGCTGAAAGCGTCGCTCCAGGAGCGCTGCCGAGCAGCAGGTAGCGACGTTTCGTGGACGGCAGGCGGTCGAAACGCCAACGCAGCGTTTCGGTGTCGCGGATGGTGGTCCAGCCGTCTCCGTGGTCTGTGTTTTCCCAAAGCTCTCCCATGCGCGGGTCGACAGTGTCAGCCCATTCGGCGGAGGGCGCGGCAGACTTCCCGGCGTGGCGGGCGAGATCGCGGATGCGGCAGATCAGGTCGAGCAGTCGACCGGCGGGGATGGCGAGTAAACGTGGCAAGAAGCGCGCGGCGTAGTTTTCATGCCGCAGTATTTTTACGCGTCGTATCAGGTATCCGCCGATCTTGATACCACCAAGCTTGTAAATCGCTGCGCCCTTGGGTCTAGGCAGCCCGTACACCACGTCAAAGTGGCCATGCGCGGCTTCCACGCAGGAGCGCAACAACAACAGGGCTGGCTTGACCGAGCGGTGCGCCTGCGTCACGCAGAGATGAGCCCCTACGCCGGCGCGTATCTCACGCCCTTTCCACAGGATGCGCCGTGGTCCGACGCCGGCAGTACCAACCACCACCCGTGTGGGCTCATAACGCAGTAACTTCAATATCGGTTGTCCCATGGGGCAGTCGACATAGAACGCCTTGTACATTTCCGGGAATCGCCCCGTCCAGCCCAGATTCCCCTCCCAGACATCGACCGCCAACGCACTGTCCTGATCAATGTTGGCATCGATTTGGGTATAGGTCGCGGGGGCGGCGCCGGCGGATCGGCGATCGTCATCGCTGGTCGACTGGCTCATGCGAACCTCTGCAAAGTGGCGGTTGTTTTGCCGCGCGTTGATCTGTGAAAAAGCTCAATCGGCGTCTGGCTCGGACTGCTGCATGAACCATTGCACCACGCCCACACCGCGGTTGTTCCAGTTGAAACGTCGCGGCGTGGCACGTCCGTCGGCGCAGTCGAGGTCGTACGAACTGGACAGCAGTTTCAGCCGCCGATCGAGCGCCTTCTGCTGCACGGGGTCAGTCTCGAAATAGCGGGCGGCCGCCACCGGCAAGGTCATTTCCACGTTGTGCGAGTCGCTGTACCAGCCTTCGGAACTCTGCACGGCAACCAACTGTTGCGTCGTGGCGTGGGCAGACGACCAGTACCAGCTGATCTGGCCATTCGGCCCGCTGCACGGGTTACGCCAGTCGACGCCGGCTTCCTTCATCACTTTCGGGTCAATCCAGCCATAGCGCTCCATGTAGCGGCCGAAGGCAGTGATCATGACCGGAATGCGCTTGTCGCCGGTGGCGAGCCAGGCGTGCCACAGGCCGTCGATGATGTTCTCGGTCATCCATGGCGATGAGCCCCGGATGTCGGTGGCCGGGTTGTGGTCGTTGCCTTCATGCACCTGCCAGCTGTTGCGCCAGGAGCCGTCAACGCCGAGGCCATCGGGATTGTGTTGCTGGTGCTGGTAGAGCCAGCCCAGGCGATCCTTGATGCCGTCCAGATAGCGTTTCTCACCGGTGATTTCGTACGCACTGACCGCGGCGATCAGGCCGAGCCCGGTCTGGCGTTCGGTAAACAACTGATCCGGCTTGAGGTAGGGGCCGACGGGGATGCTCCAGCCGCCGGTATCCCATGCACCCATCATGCGCTGGATCAGGTCTGCGTCGTGCTCGCTGTCGTCGCCCGTGAGCCCGAGCGCAAGCAGGATCGGTTCGATATAGACGTACTTGGGGTCGCAGACATTGACCTCGCCCAGGCTCCAGCCGCCACCGCACAGCGGCCAGCCGGGCGCGCCGTGACGTCGGATGTGGTCCATGTAGAAGCGATAGCTTTGCGTGGCCGCGGCCAGATAATCCACGCGGCCGGTGCGGACGTATTGCTGGAACAACGTGGTGGGGCGGTCGAACAGCCATGCGGCACCGTTCTCGCGGGGCAGCGCCTCGGCCCAGCGGAACTGGGTGGCGAAATAGCGATCGTAGGCGGATTTGGGTACGGCGGGGCGCTGTGGTCCGGCGATCAGCGAGGCTGACATCCACTCGGGGCTCAAGGTGGCAAGCACGGCAGGTACCAGCACGCCATCGGCATCCTTGATCAGACCGTCGGTGTACGCCCAACCGTCAATGGTCTTGCCATCTGGATCGCCTACGGCGAAGCGGAGCGTGCGGGTGTTGCCATCCAGCGTGGTCCGGAACTGCACCTTTACGGCGCGGATGCCGCCGCCGCCAACGTACCAGTGCAGCGTCGCTTCGACGTGAGTCGGAATTGTCTGGCCTTGTTCATCGAGGATGAGTACGCGCCTGGCGTCGCGCAGCATGTGCGGCGGAAACGGGATGCCCAGGGTGACCGCGACGGTGTTGCCCTCGGCACCGTGGCGATGCAACGTGATCGTCTGCCAGCGCGAATCCGCTTCGGCGATGGCGCTTACGGCCACTTGCCCCAGTTGCACCACGCTGCGATCGGCCGTGCTGGATGCGATGGCCGGCGCACTGCTGCCTGGGGTCGTGACCTGGGTGGCGTGGAGGCAACTGGCGAACATCCACGCGACAAGAGCGAGCAGGGCTGGCACCCAGCGGGTCGAACCGTATGACAGAGTGCGGAACATGAGGATCCAACCGGTCTGGGGAATGGGGCTTTTCGTTACTGCGGCATCCCTGCCGCAGTCAGAACATGGCTCGGGCTACGTTAAGTGCGTTGTGCTGATTGTGGGGCAGGCACCGCCGCCCGCGGTGACTTGCGGGAGATTGAGGAGGAGCCAGCGTTCGATGGTATCGACCAACTGCCGCCGGTCACCTTCAAGAATGTAGGTGTGGTCGGCCGCCTTGAAATATTCGAGGGTGGTTCCCGGATGGCTAGCCACGGCACCGTAGCATTCCCGGAATTGGCGGCGATGGTTGAAATACTCGCTGGTGCCGCCGCTGTAGACAAAGCACAGTTTGAGCCCGCGCTGCAGCATGTCGGCGAGCTCCGCTCGCACCTGTGCCAGCGGTGGTACGACCACGCCGAAATCCGGTGCGGCAATCCGCCCGGAGGGGCGCAGCCGGCGGTGCACGAAGCGCCAGATACGGACGGGGTTCGCCAGCTTGGGCAGGTAGTGCCGCAACAGAAAGCCCGGCGTGCGGTAGGCAAAGCCATCGAGGAAGATGGCACCGGCAACGCGCGGGTCGCTGCATGCCACCAGATGGGCGTTCTCCGCGCCTGAGCACAACCCGATCAGCACGAACCGGGTGCAGCCTGCCTGTTTGCCCAGGAGGTCCATGGCCTCGGCCACATCGGCGCGGACCTGTTGCGCACGGGGCAAGGATTCGTCGCTGGCGGCACTGTCGCCAAGCGTGGAAAGGTCGAAGCGCAACGTGGGGTAGCCGCAAGCATTCAGTCGGCGCGCAATGGCGACATGCAACCGGAAGGGACCGATGCGATGCACCAGGCCCGCATTGAGCATGATGATGCCAGTTTGCGCCGATGCCGCCGACGGCAGTCCGGCAATGCCGACCAGATGTCCCGCGCGTCCGAAACGGAAAGCCTGCTCGGTCATGTCGCCTCCCGCAAAAGCCCGCTGGCGGATTGAACGAGTTCATGCGAGATGATCGCGATCTCCAGCCGATCCAGTTCCTCCCAGGGTGTGGATGAGGACAGGGTCGTGACCGTCGCGCCGTTGGCGATCAATCTTTGCCGATCCGCCGACGTCGTTACCGGAAGCGCGGATTCGATCAGGCGCACTTGTGTGGAAGGCGGTTCCAACTGAAGTTCCGCAAGTTGCTGGCGCAGCCGTGCATCGATCGTGAAACCCTGCCATTGCCCGGCGGCCGCCTCTGCCGTCCTGGCCTGGTCGAAGCGTCGGGTGTCGATGCGCAAGCTGTCCTGCAGTGCATCGAGCCGGGCCACGTAGTCAGCGCCGTTCAGTACCGGGTCCCAGGCGATGACCCGATCGGGCTTCACGTTTGCGGCGGCGGCAAGGGCGACGCTTCCGCCGAGGCGCGCGCCAAAGAGCGCGATGCGGTCGCAGCCACTGAGTTGCCGCAGTTCGGCGGCGGCAGCGGTGGTGTCCGCCAGGCAGCGATCCCAGCGGATGTCCGTGCTGTCGCCGGCCGAATCCCCGCTGCCATGGAAATCAAAACGCAGCGCCGGCATGCCAGCGGCGGCCAGCGCATTGGCCAGTTGGCGATAAAGCCGGTGGCTGCGGATGTGATCCTGCCCCAGCGGTGGACACAGCAGGACAGCCTGCGTGGCAGGCGCAACGGGCGGATGATAGATGCCGAACAAGCCCTGGTCCGCCCCGAAAAAGAGGGGGCGCTCGGCATCGAGCCGCGCAATCATCGTTTGAAAACGATTCCGACGTAGGCCAGGGTTTCGTGGAAACCCTGATCAGGCACGTTGCTCGTGCGCCGTTGCTGCGTAAGCGCCGCGCGCCAGCTCCAGTGCTGGGTCCATTGGTCTGCCAGTTCCAGTCCGTAGGTGACGGTTTTGTCGCGTCGGGAAAGGGTGTGGTATTTCAGTTGCTCACCATTGGCAAAGGCCGAAAGCGTCATGGTCGGGCGCAGTCGGTAGTCGATGGCGATATTGCCGCCGCGCCCGGTCTGGTCATAGGTGGGGTCATTGCCGTAACCGAGCTTGCGGTAGCTCGGGCTGATCGAGAACGTCACACGCTCCGTGCGCAACGCGTAGGTCAACTGCAGGCTGCGTTCCAGATAGACCTCGGAACTGACCACGGCGTCGCCGGTACTGATGCCCGTGGTGTTGGCGAGCGGCGACTGACCCGGCATCAGCATCATGTCCTGCGCGGCATCGGAGTACTGCCGGATGACGTTGGCCGAGAAGGTGCTGCTTTCAGTGGGGCGCCAGCTAAGCGTGGCACGTGCCAACGGACTCGACTGTGTGCGCGCGCCGGCGCGATCGTAATTGATCTGTGATTCACCCAGCGCCGCGTCGATGTCGAAAAAAGTCAGTTGACTGACGTAACGGACGTACAGCTCGTTGCGGTCGTAGTTCGAATCGGTGTTGTTGTAGAAATCGACCTGTTGCACGGTAGCGTTGAGTGACAGCTGACTGGTCGGCCCCAGAATCTTGGCGAAGCGCAACGCGCCCTGGTTGCGGTGGGAATTGAACTCTCGGGTTTTTTCCGCATAGCTGTCGATATAGCGCAACTCGGCCTGGCCGCGTACGGTGCTGCCCAGCCGGAAATGGTAGATGGGGCCCACGGCAAACACGTTGGTTTGCTGCTGGTTGCCCGGTGCATCGCTGGCCAGCGTGTCCAGCGGCTGGATGCCGGCGTAGTCCTGCACTGCGAGATCCAGCCGGTCAGGCAGGACGCTCCAGTTGAGCTGGCTGGCCAATTCGACCTGGGTCTGGTCCCTGAACCGGTTGCCGAGATAATCCCGGTATTCAACGTCGCCGATGACGTTGGCCTGCAGATCCTCGCCCTGTTGGTTATAGGAGAAATTGACGCCGGGGATCAGCATGGTCTGGCTGATCGGGTCATGCGTGGTCAGGTTGATGTTGTCGCTGTGCGCGACGCCACCATACAGGCTGTAATCGAGCTGGCCGGCGATGGTTGCGCCCGGGGCGAGGGCAAAGGTCAGCGCAATGGCGCTGGCCAGCTTGCTGGGTGTCGACATGTTCATCCCTCCCTGTGGACGAGCGTGCGATGACGGTCGATGGCGGTATTGCGGCGTATTTTTTTTAAGTTGAAACTGATTTGCCGATGACTTCACGGTTCGCGCCGAGCGCGCGATTACGGATGACCGCGCGCCAACCTCGACCCTTGCGTCGCCCGCTCAGGGCGCGTGATTGAATACGACGCCGGCCAGCTTCTCCGGGTCGAAATGCGCGACGGCCTGGTTGATCGCCTTGGGCGTGTCGCGGCCATAGCCGGCAACGACAACCACGAAATCAGCCAATTCGGACAGGATGCGCGCATCCGGCGAGCCCTTGATCGTAGGGCCGTCGAGAAAGATGTAGCGGTCGGGATAGCGGCAGCGCAGCGAATCGATGACCGCGCGCATCCGGAACGATGAAAAATATTCGCCGCTGTTCTCGCGGGCTTGTCCCGCGGGGATCAGCCGCACCCGCGGAATGCCGGTGTGGTAGATCATGGGCTTGATGCCCGGCGACGGGTGTTCGAGGAAGTCGATCAATCCGCCCTGGTTGGCGTCCACGCCCAGCGCCTTGTGCTGTTCCGGGTAGCGCAGGTTGCAGTCGATCAGCAAGCTGGTCTTGCTTTCATCGAAGGCGAAAGCGGCGGCGAGGTTGCGCGCCACGAAGCTGCTGCCGGATCGCGGGCTTACCGATACGAGCAGTGTCACGAAATTCTGTGTACCCGCCAGCTCCAGCAAACGTGTGCGGATCTCGCGAAACGCGTCCGATTGTTTGCGCACCGATGGATCGCGGTGGATGAGCCGCCGCTGGCCCAACTGCTGTGGTGCAAGCTGACCCGGCTCGGCCATCAGCGCGATCGAGTTGCTGGGCGAACCCTGGTTTGGGAGCGCGCCAGCGGGTACGACAACGGTGGCGTCGCTTTCGGTGCCTGCCCCGTTTCCGGGCGGTGCAGCTCCGCGGTTCTTCGCGTTCATGCCATCCCCCGCAGTTTGAGCCAGAAAAGAATCGCGTAGGCGGCAAAGACGCCAGCCACGGTCAATGCGACAGCCATGTTTTGCAACCGTCCCTTTCGCTGGTCCTGCGGCGTGGAATAGAACGGAACGGTCGCCAGCGTGGTCAGGCCGGTCAGTCGCTCAAGCTGTTCCGCCGAACGGACCCGTGGATCGAACCGGGCAATGGTGAAAAGCAAGCCGCATGGAGCGGCCAGCGCCAGGAGCATGCCAGCCAGACCGAAATGCATGAAGCGCAGGCCCGAAGGTGTCAGCGGCATCACGGCCGGATTCTGCACGACGAAAGTAAGGCCGCGCTGGCCGGCGTCGAGGTTCATCGAAACCCGTGCGTTCTCGCGCCGCTTCAACAGGTCCTGGTAGACATCCCGGTTGACGTCGTAGTCGCGGGTAAGCTCGGAGGTGGCGTTCTCGGAGCCGGCAATGCGTTTGCTGCGCTCCAGTTCGGCCTGCAGCATGGTCTGGCTTGCAGCCATGCGGGCGTTGGTGGCGGCGATGTCGCCGCGCAACGCCGACAGTTGGCTTTTCAATTGCTGATAAAGCGGGTTGAATTTCGCGTTGTTGTCGATAGTGGTGGGCGTACCGGCAAGGCGCGCGCTCTGTTTGCGCTGTTCGGATTGCGCCAGCTGCTGACGCAGATCCTGCATCTGGTGGCGAACGCGCACCACGTCGGGATATTCGCTCGTGTAGGTCATCAACAGCTTGTCGAGCTGGGTTTGCAGGTCTGCCAGTTGGGCGTGATAGACGCCTTCGACGGTCTGTACGGAGCTGATCTCCGATTCACCTGAAAGCTGGGCCACCAGGGACGCCTCCTGCGACCGCTTCTCCATCAGGTCCATGTGCGCATTTTCGACCTGAGTGCGCAGCTGGCTGATTCGCGAGGCGGTATCGGCTTCGCTGCCGGGCCTGGCATCGACGTTGGCCTCCCTGTATTCCTTGAGCTTGTTTTCGGCCGTGGTCAGCTTCTCCCGGTAGGTCTCGACCTGGCCATTGATGAATTCGTAGGCATCGCGGCTTTCGCGCTGCTTGGATGCCAGGCTTTCGCTGATGAAAAGCTGGCCGAACTGGCGCGTGACGATGTAGGCGCGCTTGGGGTCGACGTCGTGGTAGCTGATGGTGATCAGGTTGTCACGACCGAACCGGATGGTCGTGCGGCCCTTGATGCCGTCGATGATGCGGTCCTGCTCGATCGCACTGGGATGCGTTGCCATCCAGCCGCCAGCGACGAGGATCTCATCCATCACCTTGGCACTGAAGATCACGGCGCGCGCAATGCCGGCACGGTTTGCCGTGCCGGTGGGTGTGGCGGCTCCCTCCATCAGCGGCGTGATGATGCTGCTTTCCTGCGCCAGGATGGTGACGGAAGCGTCGTATTTCTTCGGCCACAGCACCCCGACGATCAGGGCGGCCAGCGCAATGACGGCAAACAGCACGCCAAGGCTGACGCGATGACGCCGTGCCTCGCTCAGCAATACAGGCACCAGGGCCTGCAACGAGGTGGGTTGTTCATTCATGTTGATCCCCTGCATCCCCGGTCCGGCTCAGAACGAGCGCTGTGGCACGGTGATGACGTCGCCCGGTTGCACCGGGTAGTTCGTGTCCAACGCGCCTTTTTGCAGGATGTCACCAAGGTGGACAGCGTAGGCCTTGGTGGTGGCATCGTCGCTTTTACGATACAGCTCGGTCCGGTCCGGCGCGGCGAACTCGGTGGTGCCACCGGCCGCCAGCACGGCATCCAGCACGGTCATGCCTTGGCGATAAGGTACCGATACCGGCGTACGCACGGCGCCCGTCACGCGTACGCGCGAGAGGTATTCATGGCTGCGAAGCTGGGTGAGGATGACCGCCACCTGCGGATCACGCACGTAGGATTGCAGCTTCTCCTTGATGACCGCGGCGACTTCCTCGGGCGTATGGCCGCCGGCCTCGACGTCACCGATCAGCGGCACCGTGATCCTGCCATCCGGACGCACCGGCACGCTGACGCTGAGGTCCGGGTTGTGCCACACGGAAATCTGCAATTGGTCGTCCACACCAATGTGGTACGAGCTCACCGCGTGGGCCTCGGGGTTGAGCACCGGAGCCTGGTTCGACCCCCGCGTGGAGGCACATCCGGCAAGCAGCAGGACGAGAGACAACGTGAGGAGACTGCAGAGACTCTTCATGACGGCCATATTGGTGGGTTTGAGAACGGGAAAGGTAACATAAGCAAGTGAATTGCGTCACACTTTGAACGATCTATGCCTTCTGTTTGGGAAAGGTTTACATCGCTCCCCCAGCCGCATCGCGTAGAACCACCATACGCGGTCCGGCCGTGCGCTGGCCGCTTCCGGCGCAGGCGCCGTTATGTGGCGACAGCGGCACCATTTTCGGCGAACATGTAGGGATGTCTGCCGTTTCCTTGCCCCAACCGTCGCCTCTCCACGCCGCCGACTGGCGCGTCTGCATCGCCCCGATGATGGACTGGACCGACCGCCATTGCCGCTATTTCCACCGCCTGCTGTCGCCGCGGGCGCGCTTGTATACCGAGATGGTGACCAGCGCGGCGCTGGTGCGTGGCGGGCAGTTGCGGTTGCTGGAGCACAGCCAGCAGGAACATCCGTTGGCGTTGCAGCTGGGCGGCAGCGATCCGCGCGAGCTGGCGCTGGCGGCGCGGCTGGGCGCCGATGCGGGTTACGACGAGATCAACCTCAATGTCGGCTGCCCCTCCGATCGGGTGCAATCGGGGCGCTTCGGCGCCTGCCTGATGCGCGAGCCCGCGCTGGTGGGCGATTGCGTGCGGGCGATGCAGCAGGAGGTGGACATCCCGGTCACCGTGAAATGCCGTATCGGCGTGGACGACCAGGACGACTACGCCGATCTGCAGCATTTCACCGAAACCATGCTGGAGGCGGGCGTGGGCGTGCTGGCGGTGCATGCGCGCAAGGCCTGGCTGCAAGGGCTGTCGCCGAAGGAGAACCGCGACATCCCGCCGCTGGATTACGAACGGGTCTACCGGCTGAAGCGCGAGTTTCCCCAACTGATCGTGATCATCAATGGCGGCATCGTCACGCTGGAGCAGGTGCAGGCGCATCTGCGCCAGGTGGATGGCGTGATGCTCGGTCGGGCGGCGTACCACGATCCTTACCTGCTGGCGCAGATCGAGGCGGCGCTTTACGGTCAGACGCTTCCTTCGCGCAGCGACATCCTCGGGCACATGCGGCCTTATATCGAGGCGGAGCTGGCGCGCGGGACCGCGCTGAAACACGTCAGCCGGCACCTGCTGGGGCTTTATCAGGGCGAGCCGGGTGCGCGCGGGTTTCGCCGTGTCATCAGCGAGAACGCGCACCTGCCGGAGGCGGGCTGGAACGTGCTGGAACAGGCGGCGTTGCAGGTCAATTGATGGGTGGCGTCGACGCGCCCGGCCGGGCGCTATTCAGGCCTTGTTACCTAGGCTGCACAATTGGGCAGGTAACGTGCGGGCGGTTGAGAATGAACATGGGCAGGAGCGTGGCGCTGACGGCGCTGCTGATGTGGGCCTTCGCGGCCATGGCCGAGCCACCGGTGACGCCGGCGGTGACGCTGGACCAGGCGGTGAGGCAGGTGCAGAGCGATACCGGCGGCAAGGTATTGTCGGCCGAGCCGCATCGCCTCGGCCGGCGCCTGGAGTACCGCATCAAGGTGCTCACGCCGGAAGGACATGTGCGGGTGGTCGCGGTATCGTCGGAAACGGGAAAGACACCGGGCTCGACCCGGTCAACCAGAAGTTCGTCCGGCAAGGCCGGAGGCAGCAAGGAGAAACACTGATGCGCATCCTGTTGGTGGAGGACGAGGCGCCATTGCGCGAGACGCTGGCGGCCCGCCTGAAGCGGGACGGTTTTGCGGTTGACGCGGCGCAGGACGGCGAAGAGGGCATCTACCTGGGGCGGGAGGTGCCGTTCGACCTGGCGATCATCGACCTGGGCCTGCCCAAGATGTCGGGCATGGAGCTGGTCAAGGCGTTGCGCGAGCACGGCCAGCGTTATCCCATCCTGATCCTCACCGCGCGGGGCAGCTGGCAGGACAAGGTCGAGGGGCTGAAGCACGGCGCCGACGACTACTTGGTCAAGCCGTTCCACGTCGAGGAACTGCTGGCGCGCATCAATGCGCTGGTGCGTCGCGCCAGCGGCTGGTCCAAGCCGGTACTGGCCTGCGGCGTGATCAAGCTCGACACCACGGCCCAGACGGTGTCGGTGGAAAGCAAGCTGGTGGATTTGACCAGCTACGAATACAAGGTGCTGGAATACCTGATGCTGCATGCGGGTGAGCTGGTTTCCAAGGCCGACCTCACCGAGCACATCTACCAGCAGGATTTCGACCGCGACTCGAACGTGCTGGAAGTGTTCATCGGCCGCCTGCGCCGCAAGCTGGACCCGGAAGGCACCCTCAAACCCATCGAGACGGTACGTGGACGCGGATATCGCTTTGCCATCCCGCGCACCGACGGCGACGACGAGTAACCCGGTACCGCCGCGCCGCCCGCTGTCGCTGGCGGCGCGCGCGGCGATCGCCACCGGCTTTGCGCTGGCGGCGTTCCTGGGCATCGTCGGGCTGACCCTGTCGCAGGCCCAATACCGGGCCGCGCGCAGCAGCCTGCAGGATCGGCTGCAGAATTTCGTGATCGCCTACCTGGCCGGCACCGAGGTGACCCGGTACGGCAAGGTGTTGCTGCCCGATTCCCCGCCCGACCCCAATTTCATGCGGCCCGGCTCCGGCCTGTACGCGATGGCGCTGGGCGAGCGTGGCTACCACTGGGAGTCCTCGTCGGCGATCGGCCGTGATTTCCATTTCCTGAAGCCGCTGCAGCCGGGCGAAAGCCAGTTCGTGGGCCCCGTCGATACCCGCATGGGCCGGCTCTATTACTACGCTTACGGCGTGGCCTTCGACAGCTCGGACAACCGCTCGGTCAAGCTCACCTTCATGGTGGCGCAGACGGAGGATCAGTTCGAAGGCGAGAACGCGGTGTACCGGCGCACCCTGGTGATGTGGCTGGCGATCCTGGGCGTGATGCTGATCGTGCTGCAGATGCTGTTGCTGCGCTGGAGCCTCACCCCGCTGCGCAAGGTGGCCAACGACATGAGCCGGGTCGAGCGCGGCGACAGCGAACACCTGGACAGCCAGTATCCGCTGGAGTTGACTGGCCTCACACACCGCATCAACGCCTTCATCGACAACGAGCGCGAGCAGCGCACGCGCTATCGGCACACCCTGGCCGACCTGGCGCACAGCCTGAAGACGCCGCTGGCGGTGATCCGTTCGCAACTGGAAACCACCGGCGAGGAAGAGGAGCGGCGCAGCGCGGTGCTCGACCAGGTGCGCCGGATGGACGAGCTGGTGGCCTACCAGTTGTCCCGCGCGGCCACCTCCGGTCGCCAGACGTTCGCCAGTGCGGTGCCGATCGCCGGCCACGCCGAGGATCTGGTGCAAAGCCTGGAAAAGGTCTACGCCGCCAAGAACGTCTTGTGCGAATTCGATATCGACGAAGGCGCCGTGTTCTACGGCGAGCAGGGCGACCTGCTGGAGTTGCTCGGCAACCTGCTGGAGAACGCCTTCAAGTGGGCTAACCACCATGTGTTGCTGGTGGTGAAATCAGAGCCGCAGCCCGGTCGCCTGCGGCCGAACCTGGTGCTGAGCGTGGAAGACGACGGCCCCGGCATCGAGGAAGACAAGATCGACAAGGTCTTGCAGCGTGGCGTGCGCGGCGACGAGAGAGTGCAGGGCCATGGCATCGGGCTGTCCATCGTGCAGGACATCGTGCGGGCTTATCGCGGCGAGTTGGGCGTGGACCGCTCGCCGGAATTCGGCGGTGCCCGCTTCTGCGTGAAGTTGACCCACGCCTGAGCGCGGCGGCTTTCGGTTACTGGATCGAGCCCGGCAGCAACGACTGCCAACCCAGGTGCGAACGACGGCCGGAAGTGGATGGCGTGGCCGATCCCCCGCCCGAACGGTTGCTGCGCGTATCCGGCCGGCTTGCATCGCTTGCGGCGGCTTCGTCCGTCGTCGGGCATTCGCGCGCGGGGCAGGCGCCATCGGTGTCCGCCACGATGCGCGCCCCACGGTCAGGGGACATGCGCGCGCTGGTGGTGGGGTCGGCCTGATTGGCGTGCACGGTCAGCGTGGCGGCTACGCCCGCCAAGCCCACAACACAGCCAATGAACCAATGTTTTACATTCATGGCGACTCAAATCCTTGATCCGCATGCGAAGGTCCGGGATCGTGTCAGAAATGTTCGGACAGTGCCAGTGCCTTGAATAACTTGGTTTTAACAACTGGATCTGCCGCTCCCTGAACTGTCCCGTTACTATTTGCGCAATGTGCATTTCTCTCTCCGTTTCTCCCCGATCCCGCTGCCCCCGCGCCGCCACGAGCGGCGGTTTCTGATGGCGATCGAGGCGTTGCTGCCGCTGTTGGCCAGCGGGGAGACGGTGTCTGGCGTGGAATTGGCGGCGCGGGCCGGATTGACCCGTGCGGCCATCTGGAAGCAGATCGAAACCCTGCGTGCGCTCGGCTTGCCGGTGGAATCGGGCGGCGCCGGTTACAAGGTGCCGTGGCCGCTGCAGGTGTTGGATGCCGCGCGCATTCGTGCCTCGCTGAGCGCCGATCATGTTGCCGCCCTGGGCGGGCTTGAGGTGCACTGGCAACTCGATTCCACCTCCAGCGAATTGCAGCGGCACATCGCTGCCGCCGCGGACCTCAGCATGGTGTTTGCCGAAACCCAGAGCGCAGGGCGCGGACGCCGCGGGCGTACCTGGCTGTCGCCGCCCGGGCTCAACATCCATCTGTCCTGCCTGAAGCGTTTCGATGCCGGTTTCGCCGCCTTGTCCGGCCTTTCCCTCGCCATCGGCGTGATGGTGCTGCGCGCGCTGGAGCAACTGGGCATCGCGGGGGCCGGGCTGAAATGGCCCAACGACGTGCTCGCCACGAAAGGCAAGCTCGCCGGTGTGTTGGTGGAACTGAGCGGGGAATACCAGGGGCCGTGTGCGGCGGTGATCGGCGTAGGTCTCAACGTGCGTCTGACGCCGCAATTGCGCGAGCAGGCGGGACAGCCGGTATGCGATCTCGCTGCATTGGCTGATGGAACACCGCCGGATCGCAACCGCGTGGCCGCCGCGCTGGTCGGGGCATTGATCGACGGTCTGCAAGCGTTCGAGCGCGATGGTTTTGACGCCTTCGCCGCGGATTACGCGCGTTACGACCTGCTGCGTGGACAGCCGCTCACCGTCAGCGGTGGCCAAGGGGAATTCGAAGGCACCGGTGACGGCGTGGACAGCCGCGGCGCCCTGCTGGTGCGCCTGCCGGATGGCGAAAGGCGCAAGGTCGACAGCGCCGACGTCTCGGTGCGCCGCGCATGAAACTGCTGCTGGATCTGGGCAACACCCGCCTGAAATGGGCGCTGACGTCGGACCGCTGGCTGGCGCACGGCGCCGTGGGTTGGAACGAGGACCTCGACGCGGCGCTGACCGAAGGACTGACGTCGTGGCCGCGCCCCGACATCGTGCTGGCCGCTTCGGTCGTGGATTCCACTCGTGAAGCCCTGATTGCCGCGATCGTCATGCGGCTGTGTGCGCAGCCGATCGACTGGCGACGTTCGCCCGCGGCGGCCTGCGGCGTGCGCAATGCGTATGCCGAGCCGCAGCGGCTGGGCGTGGACCGCTTCCTGACGATGGTCGCGGCGCACGCGCATGGTGGCGGGCCGCACGTGCTGGTCGGCGTGGGTACGGCGTTGACCCTGGATGCGCTGGCGACCGACGGTCGTCACTTGGGGGGCTTGATCGCACCCGGACCGATGCTGATGCAGCAGACCCTGCTCAGCGCCACCGCGCAGGTGCGGATGGATGCGGCGGGCCGGGTCCAGGAGCGGGCGGACAACACCACCGACGCGGTGGTGTCCGGTTGCTGGCTGGCGGCGGTGGCGCTGATCGAACGTTTTGTCGGACAGTCGACCGATGACCTTGGTGCGCGCCCCACGCTGTGCCTCAGCGGCGGCGACGCGGAGCAACTGGTGCCGCTGCTGTCCATGCCGGCGCAGGTCACCCACAATGCGGTGTTGCGCGGCCTGGCGTTGTGGGCCGATGCGGACGAGTAGCATCCGGTGAATGCGCTAGGCACGGGTACGGGGGTTCGATGTTTCTGCGTTTGATGTTCGTCTTGCTGATCGCCCTCAACATTGCCGTGGGCGCGTGGCTGCTGCTGGGCCAGCCTTATTCGCGCACCGGCATGACCACCGATCCGGGCGTGCCCGAGCTGCGCCTGCTGTCCGAATTGCCCGAACCGGCCGCACCCGCGACCGTGCCTGATCCGGCTCCCACCGCACCTCCGGCTTCCGCGCCCCAACCGGTGGTCGCGGCGAAGATCGAAGGCCCGGCGCCCGCGCCATCGTGCGTGGCGCTGGGCCCGTTCACCACGCCGGAGGATGTGCGGCGGGCGCGGGAAGCCCTCTCGGCCCAGGCCCGGCGCATGCGCTCGCGGCAGGAGCAGGTCAATCAATCGCATGGCTGGTGGGTTTATCTGCCCGCCATGGCCACCCGCGCCCAGGCGCTGGCGCGGGCACGCGAACTGGCCGAGCACCACATCGACGACTATTTCGTGGTCAGTTCCGGTGAACAGCCCAACACCATCTCGCTGGGCTTGTTCAAGGATCAGGGGAATGCGCGCAAGCGCCGCGCCGAGGTGATCGCCGCCGGTTTCCCGGCCCAGGTGACCGAGCGCAGCGAAACCGTGGCCGAATACTGGCTTGACCTGGTGCTGCCCGGTGATGCCGGTACCCGCTGGCGCAGCCGCGTGCCGCGCGGCATCGATTCCCGCCGCATCCCCTGTTTCTGAAGCGAGCCGCTCGCACATGGCCCGGAATAGCCCCGCCTGCTAGAATCCGCCGCCAGTGCGCCGGCATAGCTCAGTTGGTAGAGCAACTGATTTGTAATCAGTAGGTCCCGGGTTCGACTCCTGGTGCCGGCACCACACTCCCACACCGCTCACGTTTTGCCTATCGCGGCAACGGGTCTGTCACCAAATCGTGCAGGTCGAGCCGCTAGACTGGTTCTTGATTCGTTACCAAGAGACCGCTGGCATGAGCAGTAAAAACCTCTCCCTGATTGGTGTGCCGACCGACATCGGCGCCGGGCATCGCGGTGCGTCAATGGGCCCGGAGGCGTTGCGGGTGGCGCAGATCGCGGAGAAGTTGACGAAGCTGGGGTTGCAGGTGGTCGATCGCGGCAATCTGCAAGGGCCGTTCAATCCGTGGCTGCCGCCGGTGGATGGGTATCGTCACCTGGCCGAAGTGGTGGCGTGGAATACGGCCGTCCATACGGCTATTTATGAGGAGCTTGCCAACGGCAAGCTGCCGATCATGCTGGGCGGCGATCATTGCCTGGGCATCGGCTCGATCAGCGCCGTGGCGCGTCATTGCCGCGAGCAGGGCAAGTCGCTGCGCGTGCTGTGGCTGGATGCGCACACCGATTTCAACACCGCCCAGGCCACGCCCTCAGGCAATGTCCATGGCATGCCGGTGGCGTGCCTGTGCGGCTACGGGCCGGACGTGCTGACCGGCATCGGCGGCACCACTCCCGCGGTGACGCCCGCCGTGTTTCGCCAGGTCGGCATCCGCTCGGTCGACGAGGGCGAGAAGAAGCTGGTGCGCGAGGCGTGCGTGGCGATCCATGACATGCGCCAGATCGACGAGATCGGCATGCGCCGGGTGATGGAGCAGGCGCTCGATGGCATGGATGAAAACACCCACCTGCACGTCAGCTTCGACGTCGACTTTCTCGATCCCAGCATCGCGCCCGGCGTGGGCACCACCGTGCGCGGCGGGCCCAATTACCGCGAAGCGCAGTTGTGCATGGAGATGATCGCCGACACCGGCGCTCTGGCGTCGCTGGACATCGTCGAGTTGAACCCCGCCTACGACAAGCGCAACCAGACGGCGAAAGTGGCGGTGGATCTGGTGGAATCGATGTTCGGCAAGTCCACCCTGCTGCGCGGTTGAGGGTATGTCGTAAACTGGCGTTTTCCCCGCGCAGCACGGCATGAACACACGAGTCCTCACCGGCATCACCACCACCGGCACTCCGCACCTGGGCAACTACGTGGGTGCGATCCGCCCGGCCATCGCGGCCAGCCGCGAGCCGGGCGTGGACGCGTTTTTCTTCATGGCCGATTACCACGCGCTGATCAAGAGCGGCGACGCGGCGCGGATCGAACGCTCGCGGCTGGAGATCGCCGCCACCTGGCTGGCGGCGGGGCTGGACCCGGAAAAAGCCACGTTCTACCGGCAGTCGGACATCCCCGAGATTCCTGAGCTGACCTGGTTCCTCACCTGCATCACCAGCAAGGGCATGCTCAACCGCGCGCACGCGTACAAGGCGGCGGTGGATCGCAATGCGGAAACCGGCGAGGACGCCGATGCGGGCATCACCGCCGGCCTGTACATGTACCCGGTGCTGATGGCGGCCGACATCCTGGCGTTCGACGCCAACCAGGTGCCGGTGGGGCGCGACCAGATCCAGCACATCGAGATGGCACGCGACATCGCACAGCGCTTCAACCATCTCCATGGCGGCGAGTTCTTCGTGCTGCCGCAGGTGCAGATCGACGAGCAGGTGGCCACCTTGCCCGGCCTCGACGGCCGCAAGATGTCCAAGAGCTACGACAACACCATTCCGCTGTTCGCCGGTGGCAAGAAAGCGCTGCGCGACACCATCATGCGCATCGTCACCGACTCGCGCGCGCCGGGCGAGCCGAAGGATGCGGACGGCAGCGCCTTGTTCACGCTGTTTCGCGCGTTCGCCAATGAGTCCGAAACGGTCGCTTATCGCCAGGCGCTGGAAGCAGGGCTGGGCTGGGGCGAGGCCAAGCAGGTGTTGTACGAACGGATCGAAACCGACGTGGCGCCGATGCGCGAGCGCTACGAGGCGCTGATGGCCGATCCGGCCGGCATCGAAACGATCCTGTTGCGTGGTGCCGCCAAGGCGCGCGCCATCGCCACCCCCAAGCTGGCGGCGTTGCGCGAAGTGTTGGGCTTGCGTTCCAGCGCCGCGTCCGGTGCGTCGAGCACGAAGAAAGTTGCCGGGGCGGGCAAAATGGCGCGCTTCGCCAGTTTCCGCGATGCCGATGGCAAGTTCCGCTTTCGCCTGTTGTCGGCTGATGGCGAGCAGTTGCTGCTGTCGATGGCGTTCGCCGATCCGAAGGCAGCGGGCGCCTTGCAGAAGCGCATCGGCAGCCTTGGCGCCACCGGGGCCGTGCTGCAGATGAAGGAGCAGGGCATGACGCTGGACGTGGATGGCGAGGCGGTGGCGGAAACCCCCGATTACGCCGACGCATCCGCCCGCGATGAGGCGCTGCTGCGCTTGCGCGAGGCGCTCGGCCAACTGGCCACCAAGGCATGACATACCGCATGGTGCGGTGGAGTATCTGATCGATGCGTTATCTGGCCCTGATGCTGCTTGCGCCCCCCTTGCTGATCCTGTGCTGGGGTTACTGGGCATATCCGAAAAGCCTGCCGCGATCGGCGGGCCGGCGCACGTTCGACGTGGCGGCCTTGCTGCTGGCACTGGTTACTGCGGTGCAGTGTGCGTTGCTCGGTTTCGATCACGCGGCGTTGCCGTCGGTGGACGGGTTCGGCCGCGCCAGCGGTGCCATCTGGCAACAGGTGCTGCCAGCGCTGTATGGCTACGGCGCGTTCGCCGCAGTGTTGGCGGTGGCGATGGTCTGGCGTCATCTGTGTTGGGGACGTCGCCGCTGATTCTCCGGTTTGCGGCCGCGGGCGGAGTGGCGGCCAGCGAGCACGGCGCATGACTTGTGGCCGTCGAGACGCTCAAACGCTTTGGGCATGCTGTGCATCTACCGGTGAGCACGTCCCCGCTGTGCCATCGTCCTTCGCGTAATCCAGCGCCTTCTTCCGGAATCCCCGACATGCGTCTTGCATGCCTGTTCGCCATGGCCATTTCCGCCGTATCCGCGCCAGTTCTGGCGGTGGATGTCGACGGCCGCATCGATGCAACCGAATGGGAGGGCGCGCAGCACATCACTGATTTCCGCAAGGTGCAGCCACTGACCGGTGAACCGGCCTCGTTGCGCACCGAGGCATGGCTGCTGGCCACACCCGAAGGTCTGGCGGTGGCGTTTCGTTGCGACCAGCCACCCGGCGTGCCGCGCACCCCGCAGCGCGTGCAGCGCGACTTCGAGGATCAGGTCGATCGGGTCAACCTGATGGTGGATTTCGACGGCACCGGCCGCACCGGCTACAACTTCGTGGTCAGTTCCACCGGCGGCATCAACGATGCCGTGATCACCAACGAGAGCGACTTCAACAAGGACTGGGACAGCAACTGGCAACACGCCGTCAGCGAGGATGCCGCCGGCTGGACGGTGGAGATGCTGATTCCGTGGTACATCGCGCCGATGCATGCCAGCCGCGACGGCAAGCGCACGCTGGGCATCTATCTCGACCGCGTCACCGGCTCCAGCGGCGAGCGCGACGCGTGGCCCACGGCCAGCTTCAAGCGGCCGCGGTTCCTGTCGGAGTTCCAGCGCGTGGAGGTGCCGGCCTACAGCCAGTCGCTGTTGGCGGTGACGCCGTACGTGTCCGGCCTGTACGACAACGTGCGCGGTCGCAGCCACTTCCAGGAAGGCGCCGATATCCTGTGGAAGCCCAGCGGGCAGTTCCAGCTCACCGCCGCGTTGAACCCGGATTTCGGCCAGGTGGAAAGCGACGACCTGGTGGTGAATTTCGGCGCCACCGAAACCTATGTCAGGGACAAGCGGCCGTTTTTCACCGAGAACCAGGGCATTTTCGATTTCAGCCTGCTGGACGACAACAGCCAGCTGATCTACACCCGCCGCGTCGGCGCGCTGGCCGACGATGGCCACGGCGCGGCCGACATCAACGCGGCGGTCAAGCTCAACGGCAGCGTGGGCGGCACCAGTTACGGCGTGATCGCGGCGGACGAGGACGGTGAGGCCGGCCGTTTCTTCGGCGCCGCCCGCGTCACCCATGATTTCGGCACGCAAAGCCTGGGCGCGATGCTGACCAGCGTCGACCGCCCCTGGCTGGACCGGCATGCCACCGTGGTCGGCGTCGACCATCACTGGCAACCCACGGCGCGGCTCACCGTGGCCACCAACGCGGTGGCCAGCGACATCCTGCAGCACGGCACGCACACCCGCGGCAGCGGCGGCACCGTGCTTGCCGACTACGAGATGGGCGACGGTTGGCGCCAGCAGTGGTTGGGCATGCATTTCGGCGATCAGCTGCAGGTCAACGACTTCGGCTACCTGGAGCGCAACAATTTCAACTACGGCCACTGGGAAGTGCGCAAGCGCAATACCAGCCTGTCGCCCGATTCGGCTTACAGCTCGCACGACTGGCACTTCCGTATCGACGGGTTGGACAACGACCACGGCCTGCGCCTGCGCCGCCAGTTGCGCATCAGCCGCTCCAGCAACCTGCGCAACGGCGCCACCGAGGATGTGCAACTCAACCTCAACACGGCCGCCTGGGATGATCTGCTGACGCGCGGCCATGGCGCCGTTTTCCTGCCACCCTCGCTGGCACTGGCCTACGACCGCAGCAGCCCACGCCACGGCGACTGGGCGTTCGAGCTGGAGGCGGAAGTGGTCAGCGGGGGCCTCAGTGGCAACCGGCGGCTCGGCTACGACATCGAGTTCATTCCCACCTATTTCATCAGCGACGCCTTCAGCATTTACGCCGGGCCGTATTTCGAGCACACGCCGGACTGGCTGGTATGGCAGCGCGACAACCTGATCGGCAGCTTCGACCAGCACACGCTGCAGCTCAACGCGGGTTTCGACTGGAGTATCGACGACCGCCAGGAGCTGCGCCTGAAACTGCAGGCGATCGGTCTGGATGCGCGGCTGCGCGATGCGTATCGCGTGAGTGGCGACGGCCGTGCCGTGGCCAGCGCCGAGGACGTCGATGATTTCAGCGTGCGCAACCTGGGCTTGCAGATCCGCTATCGCTACGAGCTGGCGCCGCTGTCGTACCTGTACGTGGTCTACGGCCGCGGCGGCTACGCGCAGGATGAGGATTACCCGTACCGCACCGGCGGCGTCTTCGGCAACACTTTCTCGCTGCGCGACGACGAGCAACTGCTGGTGAAGCTGAGCTATCGCTTCGACATCTGAGGCCGCACCACATCCGGCAATGCGAGAATGGCCGGCATGATCCCCCTCAAATACCTTCAGGCCTATCCCGTCGCGCTGCAGGACAAGGTGCGTGAGCTGATCGCGCAGCAGCGCCTGGGCGAGCACCTGGCGCGGCGCTACCCGGACCGGCACGACGTGCAGAGCGACAAGGCGTTGTATGCCTACACGGCGGCATTGAAGCAGCAACATTTGAGGAACGCTCCCGGCATCGACAAGGTGCTGTACGACAGCAAGCTCGACGTGGTGCAGCGGGCGCTGGGCCTGCACACGGCGATCTCGCGCGTGCAGGGCGGCAAGCTCAAGGCGAAAAAGGAGATCCGCGTGGCCAGCGTGTTCAAGGCCGCCGCGCCGGAATTCCTCAACATGATCGTGGTGCACGAGCTGGCGCACCTGAAAGAGCATGACCACAACAAGGCGTTCTACCAGTTGTGCACCTACATGCTGCCGGACTATCACCAACTCGAGCTGGACTTGCGCATCTACCTCACCTGGCGCGAGCTGCCCGGGTCGGGCGGCGAACGCTGAGCTTTCCCCTGTGATTGCCCTTCGACTCCGCTGCGCTACGCTCAGGGAGAACGGCTGCGGAATCCTTACCCACCGAACGGAACGACGATGGAAAGTGCGGCGCTGCAAAAATACCTGTTGCGGTTGTTCGAGAAGCACGGCGTGGAGCTGGAGGCGGACGAGGATGGCTGGCTGGTCACCGACGACGATTTCCCCGCGATCCGCGCCGAATGGCATGAAGGCGTCGCCGGCGAACCCGGTCGGCTGGACGTGGACGTGGTGCTGAGCGAGGAGCGCCGCATCGAGGAAAGTTTCGCGGGCTTCGGTGGCGGTGAGGCTGGTTGCCGCGACGCGCTGCAAGGGTTCGAACGCGATGCGTTCCATGTACTGCTGGCCGCCTGCTGGTACGTCACCGACAGCCGCCGTATGCAGATCACCTCCTGGGAGATGGGTGTTCGCACCTGGGATGTGTTCATCGGCCCGTTCACGCTGCGCGGCGTGGACATCACCGACATGGAGATGCTCGACCAGGTGCCCGCCGCGATGGAGGCCGCGCTGCACAACGAGGCGTTGAAGCCCGAGCTGCACTGGTTGCGGCTGGCCTATCGCCGCACGGGGGATGGCGAAGTGCGCTGCGAGGCCCTGCTCGACAACGAGCCGTGGACCGCCGGCACGCAAGCGCTGGCCACACTGGCGTGGCCGTCCGACGAGCTTGCCTATACCGCCCGCAGCTTCATCGTGCTGGACGTGCGCGACTATTGATTGCGCGATTTCTGTAGGAAAGAAACCCGGGCATCGTGGGATGCCCGGGTTTCAACGTCGCAATAGCCGGCCCGATCAGTTCGGCTGTGCCAGATCGTCCAGCAGTGCCTTGAGGAAACGCGCGGCTTCACCGCCGGTGGCGGCGCGGTGGTCGAAGGTCAGGCTGATCGGCATCCGCCGGTGTACTTCGATGCCGCCGATCACTGCGACCACGTCGTGGCTGAGTTTGCCGGCGCCGACGATGGCGACGGTCGGCGGCACCACTACCGGGGTGGCATAGCGGCCGGCGAACATGCCGAAGTTGGACAGGCTGATGGTGTGGCCGGACAGTTCCGACGAGGGGATCGAGCGATCTTCCACTTGCGCGCGCAGGCGCTTGATCGCGGCGCGCACGCCGGCGGCGTCCAGCACGTCGGCATTGCGCAGCGCGGGCACGAACAGGCCGTCGTCGGTGTCCACGGCAATGCCGATGTCCACGTGGGGGTGCTGGGTGCGGCTGAGGTTTTTGCCGTCGAACCAGGCGTTGAGCGCGGGCACGCTCTTGCAGGCGGCCACGATGGCGCGGATCAGGCGCGCGGTGATGTCCTGCTTGCCGATCCAGGCGTGCAGGTCGGCGTCGTCGACCAGGGTGGTGGGCACGACCTGCGCATGGGCGTCCGCCATCACGCGGGCCATGTTGCGGCGCACGCCCTTCAGTTGCTCGGGCTGGCCGCTGGCCTGCTGCGAGGGCGGTGCGGTGCGGACGGATTTGCCGGCGAGCGAAACGGGGCCGCGCTGGTCTTCCCTTCTCCCTTCGGGAGAAGGTGCCCGCAGGGCGGATGAGGGTTCGGGCGAAGCGTAGCGCCGCGCTTCGGCCGTACCCTCTCCCCCAGCCCCTCTCCCGGAGGGAGAGGGGAGCAGGGGCGCGCTGCCGTTGGCGGCCGCGTTCTTCACGTCCTTCAGCGTGACTACGCCGTCGGCGCCGCTGGGTGCCACGCGGGTCAGGTCGACCTTCAGCTTTTTCGCCAGCGCGCGCACGGCCGGCACGGCTTTCACGCCGCCGACCGAGGCGGCCTGTTCCACATGCACGGTGTTGCCGCTGACCATGGCGCCGACCACGGTGCCTTCGTCCTCGCGATCCACGCCTTTCACCGCGACTTCGCCGCCTTCATCGGACGCCACCACTTTCCGGGAATTGTCCGGGGCCGGGCTGCCCACGCTCTTGCGCGGGCCGTGGTGGTGGCCGGTGGATTCGGCTTCGGCGCGCTGCTTGGCGTTGGGGTCCGGTTCGAACTCGGCCAATGCGGCGCCGGTCTCGATCACGTCGCCGGGGGCGCCGTGCAATTTGGTGACCTTGCCGGTGTAGGGCGAGGGCACGTCGACGATCGCCTTGGCGGTTTCCATCGAGCACAGCGGCGCATCCAGCTTGATGCTGTCGCCCACTTTCACGTGCCACTCGACCACGGTGGCATCGGGCAGGCCTTCACCGAGGTCGGGCAGGTAGAACGTCTTGAGATCAGCCATTTGATTTCATCCGGGAATGGGGAATCGGGAATGGGGAATCGGAAGAGCGGGCTGGCAGCGCGATTTTGCTTTGCCTGTTCCCCATTCTCTATTCCCGATTCCCGGCGGTCAGCTCAGCTGACCGCCAATGTACGCTTCACTGCCGCGGTGATGCGTTCCACGCTGGGCATGTATTTCATTTCCAGGCGGAACAGCGGGATGTGGGTGTCGTAGCCGGTGACGCGCTCGACCGGGGCCAGCAGGTCGTAGAAGCATTCCTCGGACAGCCGCGCGGCGATCTCGGCGCCGAAGCCGGCGGTTTTCGGTGCCTCGTGCACGATCACGCAGCGGCCGGTCTTCTGCACCGATTCGGCGATGGTGTCGAAATCCAGCGGGGTCAGCGTGGCCACGTCGATCACCTCGGCGCTGATACCCTCGGCCGCCAGTTCATCGGCGGTTTCCAGGCATTCCTTCACCTGCGAGCCCCAGGTCACCAGGGTCACGTCGGTGCCGTCGCGCAGCACGAAGCACACATCCAGCGGCAGCGCCTCGCCGTCGTCGGGCACCTCTTCCTTGTACTGGCGGTAGATGCGCTTGGGCTCGAAGAAGATCACCGGATCGGGATCGCGGATCGCCGCCAGCAACAGGCCATAGGCGCGTGCGGGCGAGGAGGGCAGCACCACGCGCAGGCCGGGAATGTTGGTGAACAGGTGCTCGTTGGCCTCGGAGTGATGCTCCGGCGCGCGGATGCCGCCGCCCCACGGCGCACGGAAGACCGCCGGCACGGTGATGCGTCCGCGGGTGCGGCTGCGCATGCGTGCGGCGTGGCAGGCGATCTGCTCCATCATCGGGTAGATGAAGCCTTCGAACTGCGCTTCGGCCACGGCCTTCATGCCCTGGGCGGCCAGGCCCACGGTGACGCCGGCGATGGTGGCTTCGTCCAGCGGCGTGTCCAGCACGCGCAGTTCGCCGAATTTTTCCTGCAGGCCCTGGGTGGCGCGGAACACGCCGCCGTTGACGCCCACGTCCTCGCCCAGCACCACGACGCTGTCGTCGTGGGCCATCTCGTAGGCCAGTGCCTGGGTGACTGCTTCGACCAGTGTGATCTGTGCCATCTCAGTGCCCCTTCTGTTCGAGCGAAAGGACATAGTCGCGCTGCCTGGCCAGGTCGGCGGGCACCTCGGCGAAGATGTAGTCGAACATCGCCGTCACCGGCTGGGTGCGGGTTTCCAGGTAGGCGTTCACTTCGTTGTCCATCCACTCATCGCATTCGGCTTTCCAGGCTTCCTCTTTCGCGTCGTCCCACACGCCTTTGGCGGTCAGCCAGTTGCGCAGGCGCTTCATCGGATCCTTGGTCCAGGCTTCCTTCACTTCATCCTCGCCGCGGTAGCGGCGGGCGTCGTCCGCGGTGGTGTGGTCGCCCAGCCGGTAGGTGACCAGCTCGACCACGCTGGCGCCTTCGCCCTTGCGGGCGCGGTCCAGCGCGTCGCCCATCGCCTTGCGCACGGCGATGATGTCGTTGCCGTCGACCTGGATGCAGTCGAGGCCCGCGGCGATGCCTTTCTGCGCCAGCGTGGAGGCGCCGGACTGGATCCGGCGCGGTACCGAGATCGCCCACTGGTTGTTCACGATCACCGCCACCATCGGCAGGTTCTGCGCGCCGGCGATGTTGATGGCGCCGTAGAAATCGCCCTTCGACGAACCGCCATCACCCACCGTGCAGACGGCGACGCGCGGTTCCTTGCGGATCTTGAACGCCAGCGCGGAGCCGGCCGCGTGCAGGCACTGGGTGGCGATAGGCACCGACCAGGCGAAATCGTGGCGGGCGGGCTCGCGCTGGTAATCGTTGCCGCGCTCGTCGCCGCCCCAGTACATGTAGACCTCGCGCGGCTGCACGCCGCGGTACAGCTGGGCGCCGTATTCGCGATAGCTCAGGGTCAGCACGTCTTCGGGCTTCATGGCGCTGCCGACGCCCACGTGCGCTGCTTCATGGCCCAGGCAGCTGGCGTAGGTGCCCAGCTTGCCGGTGCGCTGCAGCGCCACCGACTTGGCGTCGAACACGCGGGTGGACAGCATGGTCTTGTACAGCCCGACCATGTGCTCGAGGTCATTGGCGAACGCGGGCAGGTCGTCCCGGATCTGCTTGCCCTCGGCATCGAGGTATTGCAGGTATTCAATTTCAAACTTGGCGGCGATAGTCACGACTCGCTCCGAGGTGGGGAATCTAGGGGGAACAAAGGCGGTGGATGGCGCCATGGCAGCTGAAAAATCATCCCGGCGCACGAAACCGCCCAGACAAGACCGCGCTTGATAACAGGCCCGTTCGTGGGGCGGCAAGGTACAGCGCAACATCGGTCACTGTATGAAAATCGTGTAAGCCTCTGTTGTGTGGAGGTTTTCAGGCGCTTCCTCAGGGCGCGGAACGAACATTGTAATTGCCCGCCCGGATCGATACGTCTGCCATAGGTCAAGACCGCACCGCCGGGCAGCCGTTACCATGGCCGCTTTGTAATGCATGGAATCGGCATGAGCGACAACCAGCGTGAGCTTGAGGAGGGCATCCAGACCGATCTCGACGGGCGGATGACGTACGGCGGTTACCTCCAGCTGGACACGCTGTTGTCGGCGCAGCGGCCGTTGAGCGATCCGCCTTATCACGACGAGATGTTGTTCATCGTGCAGCACCACGTGGCGGAGCTGTGGATGAAGCTCATGATCCACGAGATGAAGGCCGCGGTGGATCACCTGCAGCATGACCAGATCGATGCCTGCCTCAAGGTGCTGGCCCGGGTGAAGCAGATCCAGCGCCAGCTGTTCGAGCAGTGGGCGGTGCTGGAGACGTTGACGCCGTCGGAGTACCTGGAGTTCCGCCACGCCCTGGGCCCGTCGTCGGGCTTCCAGTCGCTGCAATACCGGCAGATCGAATTCCTGCTGGGCAACAAGCAGCCGGCGATGCTGGCCGTGTTTGCCCACGATGCGGTGGCCCAGGCCGCGCTTCGCGAGATCCTGGAGGCGCCGAGCCTGTACGACGAATTCCTGCGCTACCTGTCGCGTCGCGGCCACGCCGTGCCGGCGGAACTGCTGCAGCGCGACTGGGCCCAGCCGTACCAGCGCAGCGAGGCGCTGTTGCCGGCGATCAAGCGCATCTACGAGCATCGCGCCGATTTCTGGCCCGAATACCACATGTGCGAACAACTGGTGGATGTGGAGGAAAGCTTCCAGCTGTGGCGCTTCCGCCACATGAAGACGGTGGAACGCATCATCGGCCACCGCCGCGGCACCGGCGGCTCGTCGGGCGTGGGTTTCCTGAAAAAAGCGCTGGAGCTGGAGTTCTTCCCCGAGCTGCTGGACGTGCGCACCATTCTTGGCAGTTGATCCCATCGGCTGACGCGGATTTGTTGCGGCGCATTTGACGGCTTGCGCGGTGGGCAGGTACACCTTCGCGCATCCATTGAATTGATGCGTACGGAAACCATGACTCCAGCCACTACCAACGCGGCATCGAACGGCGTGCCGGCCTATCCACAAATGCTCGGCCACCCGCGTCCGCTGTGGATGCTGTTCATGTCCGAGTTCTGGGAGCGCTTTGCGTTCTACGGCATGCGCTGGGCGCTCACGCTGTACATCGTGGCGCAGTTCTACGGCGGTGACGATGCGGGCCAGGCATCCGCCAGTCGCACTTACGGCGCCTATCTGGCGCTGGTGTACGCCACCGCGGTGTTCGGTGGTTACGTGGCGGACAAGATCATCGGCTACCAGCGTTCGATCCTGCTGGGCGCGGTGGTGATGTCGGCAGGGTTGTTCATGGTGATGGTGCCGAACCATCAGGTGTTCATGTTCGGCCTGGCCACGGTCATCGTGGGCAACGGCCTGTTCAAGCCGAACATTTCCTCGATGGTGGGCCAGCTGTATGCGCCGGGTGATTCGCGCCGCGACCGCGGGTTCACGTTGTTCTACATGGGCATCAACGCGGGCGCGCTGATTGCGCCGGTGCTGACCAGCCTGCTGGCGACGCGCGTGTTCGGCACGCCGGGGCACCAGAACTACCACGTGGTCTTCGCCGCCTCGGGCGTGGGCATGCTGATCAGCCTGGTGTGGTTCTGGTTTGGTCGCCGCCAGCTCGGCATGGTGGGCCGCCCGGCACCGGAAATCGCCAGCCGCGTGCGCGTGGTGTGGGTGGCGCTGGGCGTGCTGGTGGCCATTCCGCTGGTGTACCTGCTGATGGATCGTGCCGGCGCGGTGGTGCTGCAGTGGTTGTTGACGGTGCTGTTCCTGGGCGTGGCGGTGATGCTGGTGGCCGAGGCGATCCGCACCGGCCGCGTGCAGATCCAGCGGGTGATCGCGATGCTGATCATCTTCACCTTCAACGTACTGTTCTGGATGTTCTTCGAGCAGGCCGGCAGTTCGTTCAACTTCCTGGCCCAGCACATCGTCGACCGCAACCTTGGCGGCTGGGACTTCCCCATCGGCTGGTTCCAGTCGGTGAACCCGGTGGCCATCGTGTTGCTGGCGCCGCTGGTGACGCTGGTGTGGGCATGGTTGGACAAGCGTCGCGCCGAGCCCTCCATTCCGCGCAAGTTCGGCCTGGGGCTGATCGGCAACGCATTGGGTTTTGCGGTGCTGATGTATGCGTTGTCCAACCTGGTCGGCAGCGACGGCATGATCCCGCTATGGACGCTGGTGCTGTGCTACGTGCTGCAGACCGCCGGCGAGTTGTGCCTGTCGCCGATCGGCCTGTCGATGGTGACCAAGCTGGCGCCGTTGCGGCTGGTGGGCCTGGGGATGGGCGGCTGGTTTCTCTCCACCGCCATCGGCAACAACCTGGCCGGGCTGTTTGCCGGCCACGTCAGCGGCGAGACCGGCATGACGGTGGAATCGGCGCTGTCCGGTTACACCATGGGCTTCTGGATCCTGCTGGGCGGCGGCGTGGTGTTGTTCCTGATCGCCCCGCTGATCAACAAGCTGATGCACGGGGTGCGCTGAGTGCCCCGCAGTTCTCCCCGGTAACCGATCACTGGTGATTGCGCGCGAGGGTGGCGCGTGACGCGGCCTGTCGCCGGTTGGGGCGCGCGACCGGCCGGTACATTGTCGACGATGCAGGAACCGCGCTTCTTGACCGCGGTTTCACCCTCCCCAGACCACGATGGCCGGGTAGACAGCGCTGCCTGAGCTGGGCGATCCGCGGTGACCGCGACCATGGCGGTGCCGCTGGCGGCGTTGTTCGGCACATGAAACCGGGCCTGCGCGTCCTGAAGTTTGCGGCGCTGGTCGCGGTGTCCTTATCTGCGTGGCATTGATGGCCATCGGTGTGTTCACCCGCATGCATCCGATATTTCGCTGACCCCGCTTGTGGCAGGGGCGCCGCAGGCGGGTGGCAGTGGTTGGTTCAAGCCCGATGAGGAGATTTCGATGAGCAGCGACAGCTTCGGCGCGCGCGACCAGTGGGTCGTCGACGGTACCGGTTACGAGATATACCGGCTTGATCGGGTCGAGACTGCGCATCGACTTCCCTACAGTCTCAAGGTGCTGCTGGAAAACCTGCTGCGCAATGAAGATGGCCGTCTGGTGACGCGCGAGCAGATCCAGTCGCTGGCGGATTGGCAACCCGGGGCGACCGATCAAAAGGAAGTGCAGTACACGCCGGCGCGCGTGCTGATGCAGGACTTCACCGGCGTGCCGTGCGTGGTGGATCTGGTGGCGATGCGTGACGCGATCATCGCGCTGGGTGGCGACCCGCAGCGGATCAACCCGTTGGTGCCCAGCGAGCTGGTGATCGATCACTCCGTCATCGTCGATGCCTTCGGCCACGACGGCGCCTTTTCCGCCAATGCGCAGCTTGAGTTCGAGCGCAACGTGGAGCGCTACCAGATGCTGCGCTGGGCGCAGCAGGCGTTCGACAATTTCAAGGTGGTGCCGCCGGACACCGGTATCTGCCATCAGGTGAACCTGGAATACCTGTCGCGCGTGGTGTTCACCCGCGAAGGGCCGGACGGCCTGCAGGCCTATCCCGATACGCTGGTGGGCACCGACTCGCACACGCCGATGGTCAACGGGCTGGGCGTGCTGGGCTGGGGCGTGGGTGGCATCGAGGCCGAGGCAGCCATGCTGGGCCAGCCGATGAGCATGCTGATTCCGCAGGTGGTCGGCATCAAGCTCACTGGCGAATTTCCGCCCGGCACCACCGCCACCGACCTGGTGCTGACCGTCGCCGAACTGCTGCGCAAGACCGGCGTGGTGGGCAAGTTCGTCGATTTCTACGGACCGGGAGTGGCCCGCATCCCGCTGGCCAACCGCGCCACGCTGGGCAACATGAGCCCGGAATACGGCGCCACCTGCGCGATCTTCCCGATCGACGACGAGACGCTTGCCTACCTGCGCCTGACCGGTCGTTCGGAGCAGCAAGTCCGCCTGGTCGAGGCCTACGCCAAGGCACAGGGGTTGTGGCACGACCCCGGCCAGGAAGCCGACTACTCGCAGACGCTGGAGCTGGATCTGGGCACGCTGGAGCCGTCCATTGCCGGCCCCAAGCGGCCACAGGACCGCATCCCCGTGCGGGTGGCGCCCGGCGCCGTCGGCGCGTTGCTGGCGGGGCAGACGTACGAAAATGCCATTCAGGGCCGTCTGGACGAAGCGATCGACGAATCGTTTCCCGCCAGCGACCCGGTGTCGATCGTGCGCAGCAGCGCCAGCGACGCGCCGCATTCGCCCGGCCATTGCGACCTCAAGCACGACTGGCCACACGCACCGGTCGACGTGGCCCTGGCCAACGGCGGCAGCGCGCGGCTCGACAACGGTCACGTGGTCATCGCCGCCATCACCTCGTGCACCAACACCTCCAACCCGCTGGTGATGATCGGTGCCGGCCTGCTGGCCAGACGCGCGGTCGAGAAAGGCCTGCGCCGCAAGCCCTGGGTGAAAACCTCGCTGGCGCCGGGTTCGCGCGTGGTTACCGATTACTACGACCGCGCGGGGCTCACGCCGTACCTGGACCAGCTCGGCTTCAACCTGGTCGGCTACGGCTGCACCACGTGCATCGGCAACTCCGGCCCGCTGATTCCCGAAGTGGCGGCGGCGGTGACCGAGCACGATCTCAATGTGTGTTCGGTGCTTTCCGGCAATCGCAATTTCGAGGGCCGCATCCATCCGCAGACGCAGATGAATTTCCTCATGTCACCCATGCTGGTGGTGGCCTACGCGCTGGTCGGCACGATGCACGTCAACCTGCTGCGGGATGCGCTGGGTACCGGTAGTGATGGCAAGCCGGTGTACCTGCGCGACATCTGGCCTTCGACCCGCGAGATCCAGGATGTGATCGACAGCTGCGTGAAGGCGGACATGTTCGCCCGTGGCTATGCCGACGTGTTCGCCGGCGACGACAACTGGCGCAGCCTGCCGCTGCCCGGAGGGAATGCCTTCCAGTGGAATGCCGATTCCACCTACGTGCGGCAACCGCCGTATTTCGATGGCGTGGGTCGCGAGCCGGTGCCGTTGACCGACATCCGCGGCGCGCGCGTGCTGGCCCGGCTGGGTGATTCGGTGACCACCGACCACATCAGCCCGGCCGGTGCGATCAAGCTCGATTCACCGGCGGGGCAGTACCTCGTCGCGCACGGCGTGGAGCGCAAGGATTTCAACTCCTACGGCTCGCGTCGCGGCAACCACGAGGTGATGATCCGCGGCACCTTCGCCAACATCCGCCTGCGCAATCAGCTGGCGCCGGGCACCGAGGGCGGCGTCACCCGCGACTTCACCCGGCCGGGTGCACCGGTGAGCACGATCTTCGACGCGTCGGTCAACTACATCGCCGCCGGCACGCCGCTGGTGATCCTGGCGGGCAAGGAATACGGCTCCGGCTCGTCGCGTGACTGGGCGGCGAAGGGCACGGCGTTGCTTGGCGTGCGTGCGGTGATCGCGCAATCGTACGAGCGCATCCACCGCTCCAACCTGATCGGCATGGGCGTGCTGCCGCTGCAGTTCCATGACGGCCAGAACGCGGACACGCTGGGTTTGTCCGGCGATGAGACGTTCGAGATCGCCGGCCTGGCCGGGCGCGAGGCGCCGGCGCGCGAGGTGCGGGTAAAAGCCATCGATCCGCAGGGCAGGGAGGTCGCGTTCGACGCCATCGTTCGCATCGACACGCCCGCCGAGGCGGCCTACTACCGTCACGGCGGCATCCTGCCCTACATGCTGCGCCAACTGCTGGACCCTGCGCCGGCCGCGGCCGGGACGTGAGCCGTCAGACCATCAGTTTGTCGATGATCCGCGTCAGCCAGTGCTGCTCCTCGAAATCCAGTTTCGCCAGCACTTCGCGTTCGCGCGCACGCGCCATCGGCGCCACTTCATCGTGCAGGGCCCAGCCGGCTTCGGACAGGCCGAGCACGGAGCGGCGCTTGTCGCCCGCATGGGTGGCGCGGGTGACGCGGCCCGCTTCCACCAATCGTGCCAGCGCGCGGCTCACCGCCACCTTGTCCATCAGGGTGCGCTCGGCCACTTCGCGGGCGGACAAACCATCGAAGCGGGCCAGTACGGCCATCACCCGCCACTCGGTCATGCTGAGGTCGTAGCGGCGCTGGTAGTCGTCGGCAATCGACTGGCTGATCGCGTTGGACAGGATCGACAACCGGTACGGCAGGAAGTGTTCCAGTTCGAGCGGCGCGTGCTCGGCGCTGGCGGGAATGCGTTTGCGGTCGGTCGACACTGCGGCAGTGCTCCTTGCAACTGGTTTCAGTTGTAACTATAACATTGGCATGCAAATCCTTTCGCGGGCGGCAGCGCATCCTTGCGGCGCTCAGAGTCAATTCGCCCGTGTTGAACCGGAGAGTGCCATGAACACCAAGCCCGATCCCGGCATGCAGGTCGCCACGTTCGAGAATCCGATGGGTATCGACGGTTTCGAATTCGTCGAATTTGCCGCGCCGCCCGGGCGCGCCGCCGAACTGCATACCCTTTTCCAGCGCATGGGTTTCGTCGCCGTGCTCAGGCACAAGCACCGCCCGATTATCGTCTATCGCCAGAACGACGTGAACTTCCTCGTCAACGAGGACCCCGACTCCTTCGCCGTGGCCTTCGCGCAGGCGCATGGCCCCAGCGCCTGCGGCTTCGCCATCCGCTTCCGCAAACCGGCCGCCGAGGTGCTGCGTGCCGTGCTGGGCAATGGCGGCGAAGCGTTCACCGAGAAGGCCGACAGCCGAGCGGTGAACGCACCGGTGGTGAAGGGCATCGGCGATTGCATGCTGTATCTGGTGGACCGCTACGGCGACGCGGGCAGCATCTACGACGGTGATTACCAACCCATCGAGGGCGCGGCGCAGAAACCGGCCGGCTTCGGCCTCACCTTCATCGACCACCTGACCCACAACCTGTATTTCGGCAACATGCAGAAGTGGTCGGACTACTACGAGCGCCTGTTCAACTTCCGCGAGATCCGCTACTTCGACATCAAGGGCGCCAAGACCGGCCTGGTATCGAAGGCGATGACCGCACCCGACGGCATCGTGCGCATCCCGCTCAACGAATCGGACGACCCGAAAAGCCAGATCAACGAATACCTCGATGCGTACAAGGGCGAGGGCATCCAGCACATCGCCTGCTTCACCGACGATATCTACGCCACGGTGGAAAAGATGCGCGCCGCCGGGGTGGAATTCCTCGACACGCCGGACGCGTATTTCGAGGTGATCGACGAGCGGGTGCCGAACCATGGCGAGGACGTGCCGCGGCTGGCGCGCAACAAGATCCTGATCGACGCCGACCCGGAAACGCACCAGCGCAAACTGCTGCAGATCTTCACCCAGAACTGCATCGGCCCGATCTTCTTCGAGATCATCCAGCGCAAGGGCAACGAGGGTTTCGGCGAGGGCAATTTCCAGGCGCTGTTCGAGAGCATCGAACGGGATCAGATGAAGCGGGGGGTGCTGTAAGGTCGGGGGCGCGTGGCCCTTCGACTTCGGCCCTGCGGGCCTACGCTCAGGGTGATCGGTGTGGAGACATTCCGTTGTCCCAGAAACCGATCCCCCTGAGCGTAGCTCCTCAGCAGCGAAATCGAAGGGCAAGCTGGCGAATCACTGACACGGCAAGGAAGCCAAAGAGATGGAATTCACCTTCTATATCCTCGAATGCGCCGACGGCAGCTTCTACATCGGTCACACCGACAATCTCGATCAACGGATGTCGCAGCACGATCAGGGCAAGGGTTGCGCATACACCTCGACTCGGCGTCCATTGAAGTTGATCCATGCTGAGGGTTTCGAGACGCGCTATGAAGCCCTGACCATGGAGCGCAAGCTGAAAGGCTGGAGTCGGGCGAAGAAGCTGGCGTACATGGCGGGTGACTGGAAGGAGATCGGTGCCCTTGGCAAGGGTAAACACAGGCATCAGCGTTAGGTGGCGGCCCTTCGACTTCGGCCCTACGGGCCTACGCTCAGGGAGAACGGCAGAAAAGCAACAGCCGCACCACACCGATCACCCTGAGCGTAGGCCCGCAGGGCCGAAGTCGAAGGGCAAGCCAGCGAACAGCCTATTCGGAGAATCAGCAGTGAACGTGCCATCGCACTACCAATCCGGTTTCACCAACGAGTTCGCCACCGAAGCCATCGAAGGCACGCTCCCGGTCGGTCAGAATTCCCCGCAGCGCGTAGCCCACGGTCTCTACGCCGAGCAGCTCTCCGGCACGGCGTTCACCGCGCCGCGCCACGCCAACCGGCGCAGCTGGCTGTACCGGATTCGCCCCGCCGCGGTACACGAGCCGTTCCTGCCGCTGACGCACGCCACCTTCCACAACCGGTTCGATGAAGCGCCGGCCACGCCCAACCAGTTGCGCTGGGATCCGTTGCCGCTGCCCGACGCACCCACCGATTTCATCGACGGCCTCACCACGCTGGCCGGCAACGGCGGGCCGGCCGAGCAGGCGGGCGTTGGCATCCACCTCTATGCCGCAAACCGCTCGATGCAGGGCCGGTTTTTCTACGATGCCGACGGCGAGCTGCTGATCGTGCCGCAGCAGGGGCGCTTGCGGCTGGCGACCGAGTTGGGCGTGATCGAGATCGAGCCGCAGGAAATTGCGGTGATTCCCCGCGGCGTGCGTTTCCGCGTGGACGTGATCGACGGCGAGGCGCGCGGCTATGTTTGCGAGAACTTCGGCGCGCTGCTGCGCCTGCCCGAGCTGGGGCCGATCGGTTCCAATTGCCTGGCCAACACGCGCGACTTCCTCACCCCATGCGCTGCCTATGAAGACGTCGATGGCGCGTTCGAGCTGGTGGCGAAATTCCAGGGTGCGCTGTGGTCGGCGAAGATCGATCACTCGCCGCTGGACGTGGTTGCCTGGCACGGCAATTACGCGCCGTACAAATATGACCTGCGCCGCTTCAACGCGATCGGTTCGATCAGCTACGACCATCCCGATCCGTCCATCTTTACCGTGCTTACCTCGCCCAGCGATACCGCGGGCACGGCCAATGTGGACTTTGCGATCTTCCCGCCGCGCTGGCTGGTGGCGCAGCACACGTTTCGTCCGCCGTGGTTCCATCGCAACGTGGCCAGCGAATTCATGGGGCTGATCGCCGGCGTCTACGACGCCAAGGCCGAGGGTTTCGTGCCCGGCGGCGCGTCGTTGCACAATTGCATGAGCGGGCACGGGCCGGACGCGGCCACGTTCGAGAAGGCGTCGAACGCCGACCTGTCGAAAGCGGACGTGATCGGCGGCACCATGGCTTTCATGTTCGAGACGCGCAAGGTGATCCGCCCCACCGCGCAGGCGCTGGCCTCGCCGCAATTGCAGGGCGATTACTACACCTGCTGGCAGGGCATCGCGAAGCATTTCGATGGTGGAAACAAACCGTGATGCGTACGGCTTTCGTCGTCGCCGGCGCGCTGCTGCTGGCCGCCTGCGGCAGCCCCGACCAGCCGGCGGCCGCGCCGGTGGCATCGGTCAGCTCGGCTGTCACGCCAGCGATGGCGAACACCGCACCTGCCTCATTGGCGCGCTACGACGGCTACGGTGATGTGCGTTTCGGCATGGACGAAGCGGCGTTCGCCGAAGCTTGGCGTGGTGAGTTGAAGGGCGCACCGTCACTGGGGTCGGGCTGTTTCTACAAGACGCCGAAAGGGGTGACGCCGCCGGCGGATATCGCCTTCATGTTCGAGGGCGGCCATTTCGTGCGCTACGACGTCGGTACCGCGAAGGGGACTGCGCCGGGCGGCGGCAAGGTCGGCATGGACGAGGCGCAGATTCGCGCGCTGTACGGTGCGCGCATCGTGACGCAGCCACACAAGTACGTCAGCGGCGCAAACTACCTGCGCATCGCAGCGCCGCACGGCGACGAGGTGCTGGTGTTCGAGACCGATGCGCAGGGCAGGATCACGCGGTGGCGCGTCGGTGTGCCACCACAAATCGATTACGTGGAAGGTTGTGGTTAGATGAATCCGGAGTCCCGATGAAACTTGCAACTCTCAAGGAAGGCGGCCGCGACGGCACGCTGGTGGTGGCCAGCCGCGACCTCACCCGCGCGGTTCGCGCCAGCGGCATCGCCGCGACGCTGCAGGCCGCGCTGGACGACTGGTCCAACACCGCGCCACGGCTCAACGCGCTGTCCGAGGATCTGAATGCGGGCACCGCGACGGGCGCGTTCGCGCTGGACATGCACGCGCTGGCGTCGCCCTTGCCGCGCGCCTACGAATTCGTGGATGGCAGCGCCTACCTGCCGCACGTCGAGCGCGTGCGTCGCGCCCGTGGCGCCGAGGTGCCGGCGTCGTTCTATACCGACCCGCTGATGTACCAGGCCACCAGTGCGGGTTTTCTGGCGCCGCGCGATCCGGTGGTCGTGCCCGCCGAGGATGTCGGCATCGACCTGGAGGCCGAGGTGGTGGTGGTCACCGACGATGTGCCGATGGCCGCCACGCCGGCGCAGGCCTCGGCACACATCCAGCTGGTGGGTCTGATCAACGACGTGAGCCTGCGCGGCCTGATACCCGGCGAACTGGCCAAGGGTTTCGGCTTCCTGCAGAGCAAGCCGCGCTCGGCGTTGTCGCCGGTGCTGGTGACGCCCGATGAATTGGGCGAGGCATGGCAGGGCGACAAACTGCACCTGCCGATGCGCACCTGGCTCAACGACGCGTGGTTCGGCGAAGCCGAGTGCGGCGTGGACATGCAGTTCAGCTTTGCCGAACTGGTGGCGCACGTGGCGCGCACGCGCCCGCTCACCGCCGGCACCATCATCGGCTCGGGCACCATCGCCAACCAGGACATCGGCAAGGGCGCCTCCTGCCTGGCCGAGCAGCGCACGGTGGAAACTCTGCGCGACGGCCAGCCCAGCACGCCGTTCCTGAAATTCGGCGACCGGCTGAAGATCGACATCACCGATGCCGACGGCCGCTCGATCTTCGGTTCGATCGAGCAGCGGGTCGAGCCGCTGGCGCGCTGACGGTCCAGTATGTTTTTGTAGGAGCGCACCCTGTGCGCGAAGCTCTTCAGCACGTTGCGACAAAGACATCGCGCACAGGGTGCACTCCTGCGAAAAGCCTGCGGTGGGTTGTCGCGATCATGGCGGGAATTGATCCGAATCAAGGTGCCGCGGCGGGCACCCCGACAGACTTGCTCCATGGCCACTCCCATCATCCCTCCCGAATTCGATCCTGCGCTGGTTGCCCGCTATGACGTGGCGGGCCCGCGCTACACCAGTTATCCCACCGCGCCGCAGTTCACGCCCTCGTTCGACGAGGCGGCCTTGCGACAGGTGATCCGCGCCTCCAACGAGGAGCCGATCCCGCGGCCGCTGTCGCTGTACGTGCACGTGCCGTTCTGCATGAGCCCGTGTTTCTACTGCGGCTGCAACCGGGTGATCACCCGCGACATCGGCCAGGCGGATCGCTACCTGGAGCGCCTGTACCGTGAGATCGAGCTGGCGGCACCGCTGTTCGACCGCGACCGGCCGGTGCGCCAGCTGCATTTCGGCGGAGGCACGCCCAACTTCCTCGACGTGCCGCGCATGCGCGAGTTGATGGAATCGCTGGCGCGCCATTTCAGTTTCAGCCAGCAGGCCGAGCGAGAGTACGGCATCGAGCTGGACCCGCGCTTTGCCGATGGTGAATACGTGCATGCGCTGGGCGAGCTGGGCTTCAACCGGATGTCGGTCGGCATCCAGGATTTCGATCCGGCGGTGCAGGAGGCGGTCAACCGCATCCAGAGTTTCGAGCAGACACAGGAAGCCATCGTGGCCGCGCGCGAGTCGGGCTTTCGCTCGGTCAGCGTGGATCTGATCTACGGGCTGCCGAAACAGAACCTGGATGGTTTCAGCCGCACGCTGGACCAGGTCGTGGCGCTGCACCCGGACCGGGTGGCCGTTTACGGTTACGCGCACCTGCCGGAGATGTTCAAGGCGCAGCGGCAAATCGTCGCGGAGGAGCTGCCGGATGCCGGCACGCGACTGGCCTTGTTCGGCCGCGCGCTGGCGCAGTTGTCCGCCGCCGGCTACGTTTACATCGGCATGGACCACTTCGCCCGTGCCGACGACGAGCTGGCTGTGGCCCAGCGCGCCGGCACCCTGCAGCGCAATTTCCAGGGCTACTCGACCCACGGCGACTGCGACATCATCGGCCTGGGCGTCAGCGCCATCAGCCGCATCGGCGACAGCTACAGCCAGAGCGCGCGCGACCTTACCGGCTACTACGCCACGCTGGATGCCGGCCGCCTGCCGGTGGCCCGCGGCCTGCTGCTGGACGAGGACGACGTGATCCGGCGCGAGCTGATCGGCGAGTTGATGTGCCACGGTTGCGTGGACAAGCCGCGTTTCGGCGAGCGCCACCGGCTGATTTTCGACGAATATTTCGCCGCCGCACGCCAGCGGCTGCAACCGTTGATCGCCGACGGCCTGCTGCTCGAAGACTCCACATCGCTACAGGTGACCTCGCCGGGGCGCCTGCTGTTGCGTATCATCGCCATGTGCTTCGATGCCTATCTCGATGGGCAGTCGCACACACCGCGTTATTCACGCGCGATCTGATCCGCGCTCCAGAACCGGCGTCCCCGACATCATGTCATCCAAGTACCCGGCAGGCCGCCTGCCTGAGCCGCCCAGCCCGATCGCCGACGACGGTGACGAGACGCATTTCTGCGGCACCTGCGCGTTTTCCAGCGCCTGCATCGCCGCCGGCTACGACAAGCCCGAGCTGGCCGAATTGCAGTGTCTGGTGGAACACGTGGGGCCGTTCCGGGCCGGCGAGCACATCTTCCGCACCGGTGATCCGTTCCGCGCGATCTTCGCGGTGCGCGGCGGCACCGTGAAAACCCGCATGGTGGACAAGGAAGGACGCGAGCAGGTGCTGGGCTTCTACCTGCCCGGCGAGGTGATCGGCCTCAACGCGATCTACCCCGAGCATTTCCCCTGCGACGCGGTGGCGCTGGATACGGCCTTCTTCTGCCGCTTCTCGTTCCCCGCGATGAGCGCGCTGGCCGCGCGCGTGCCGGCCGTGCAGCAGCACCTGTTCCGCATGTTGAGCAAGGAGTTGGGCACCGCCTCGCTGCTGGCCGGTGATCACAGCGCCGACGAGCGCGTGGCCGCGTTCCTGATGGATCTCGCCAGTCGCTACGCGGCACGCGGCTTCTCCGCTACCCGCTTCCACCTCAGCATGTCGCGCGGCGACATCGCCAATTACCTGCGCCTTGCGGCGGAAACCGTCAGCCGCGTGCTGAGCCGTTTCCGCAACCAGAAGCTGATCCAGATCGAAGGGCGCGAACTGCACCTGCTGGACCCGGCCGGCCTGCGCAAGATCGGCCAGGCGCTTCTGCCCGACTAGGCGCGACCACGGCTCCCGCCGCCGTACGCCAACTCACAGGTCGAGCGTATGGATGACCTGGCCCAAGTCGCCGGGGTCGAGCCGGCGATGGAAGCCAAGATAGCTGGCCAGATCGCGCATCGCCTCGTTGTCGGCGGCGTCGAGCGAAATCATCTGCTTGTAGCCGTTGCGGCGCGCCAAGTCGATCAGGTGTCTCATCAGCAACACGCCGAGGCCGCGTTGACGCCAATCTTCGGCCACGGTCACCGCGCATTCGCAACGGCCCAGCGCGTCGGTGGCGCTGTAGCGGCTCACGCCCACTTCGCGCAGCTTGCCGTTTTCGTGGGCCAGTGCCACGAACGCCATGCGCTGGTTGTAGTCGACATCCATCAGTTGGTCGATCAGTGCCGGGCTCGCTTCCTTGAATCCGCCCAGGAAACGAAGCCGGCGCGAGTCAGGCGACAAGCGGTGGATGAAGTCTTCCTCGCGCTCGCGGTCGTCTTCACGCAGCGGACGGATCAACACCTGGCTGCCGTCCGAAAGTGACTCGATCCAGTGCGAGCCGTCCAGTTTTTCCGGGAATGCGGGCGGGGCGCCCGGGGATGGGTTGGACATGGTGGGATCCTCACGGCAGGTGATCGTGAAGGCCACGACGCCGCACAGGCGTCCAGGTGGCCCGGGTGCTGCAAGGTCCACTTGTACGCCGGCCATGCCCGCAGCCCGTTGACTTCCGTCAACTGGCCGCGCGATCGGTACACGGCGAGCGCGGACATGAGGGCGTAGGTGCGCCTTGCTCGGTCGACGCCTTGTTCAGCCGACGTCGTTGCGCCTGGAGACGGTATCGGTGCGGCAGAGGGCGGCCAGCAGGTCAGGCCGCAAGATGCGCACCGATTTACGGTTGACCTCCAGCACGCCCATTTCCTCCATGCGCGAAAACAGGCGGCTCACCGTTTCGACCACCAGGCCGAGGTAATTGGCGATGTCATAGCGCGACATCGGCAGGTTGAGCGCGGTGCCGTCGCGATGCAGGCGCTGGTAGCGATCGGCGAGGCCATGCAGGAAGCTGGCCAGCTGCTCCTGTGCCTGCTGCTTGCCCATCATCACCAGGTGCCGGTGCTCCTCGACCACCTCGCGGCTGATCACCCGCATCAGTTGGCGGTGCAACGCGGGGACCTCGCTGGTGACCTGCTGCAGTTTGGCGTAGGGCAACTCGCAGATGCTGGACCGTTCCAGCGCCTCCGCCTGGCTGACGTGCAGGTTGGTGGCCAATGCGTCGAAACCCAGGATCTCGCCAGGCAGATGGAAGGCGAGGATCTGCATGTCGCCCGCCTCGTTCTGCACGAAGGTTTTCAGCGCACCGGAGCGCACCACGTACAGTGCCTCGAACGTGTCGTTCTCGCGGTACAGCATGGCGCCACGTTCCAGCGTGCGCTTGTCCTTCACCGTGGCGTCGAGGCGGTCCAGGTCGTCGCCGCCAATGCCGGCCGGCAGGCACAGTTCATACAGCGCGCACGAGCTGCAACTGCGGCGCAGCTGATTGAGGTCGAGCACGGTGGCGGCAGGTTCCATCGGAGCTCGCACAGGCCGAAGCGGCCAGTTGATGGGGAAATCACCATCTTCAAGCCCTAGCATAAGGCTCTTTCTGTCGTGAAAGGGGACTGCCGCGCGTGACGAAACGACGCAAGCGGCGCCCAGCCATCGCCCGCGAACTCGACCAGGCTCAAGCCGGCACCTTGCGGGCACGGCCATGCTGGCGGCGTGTTATCCGGCATGGGGGCGCCCATGTATCGCCCCGTGACCGGAAACGCTTGCCTGGGATATCCACGAAACCATCGGCACGATCGGCTATTACCCGATCGACCCGCATGCGGGCGGAAAAACGGAACCGCGTGAGCAATACGCTCAGTCGAGCTTGATCGGCTCGTGCAGGCCCGGCAGCTGACAGGCGACGCCGCGTTCGGCCAGCACGTCCTGCATGGCGCGCATGCCACGGTCGTATTCGCCGTGCACCAGGAACACCTTGCGCCGCGCTGCATCGCCCAGCCAGGCCAGCAGCGAGGGCCGGTCGGCGTGGGCGGAGAAACCGTTGATCGTCCACACCTGCGCGCGCACCGGGATCTCGTCGTTGAACACGCGCACACTGGCGGCGCCGTCGATGATCCGCCGCGCCAGCGTGCCTTCGGCGGCGTAACCGACGAACACCACGCTGCTGCGTTCGCGCCAAAGGTTGTGCTTGAGGTGGTGGCGCACGCGGCCGCCGTTGCACATGCCCGAGCCGGCCAGGATGATCGCGCCGCCGTCGATGTTGTTGATCGCCATCGACTCGGCCGTGTCGCGGGTGAAATGCAGGCCGGGCATGGCGAACGGGTCGCCGTGCTGCAGTTCGTCCAGGAAGCGTTCGTCGAAGCACTCGGGGTGGCGGCGGAAGATCTCGGTGGCGGAGATCGCCATCGGCGAATCCAGGAACACGCGCACGTGCGCCGGGATCGCACCGTCACGCAGTCCGCGGTGCAGGTAGTAGAGCAGTTCCTGCGTGCGCTCCAGCGCGAACGTGGGGATCACCACGTTGCCGCGGCGGTTCACCGTGTCGCGGATCGCCTGGTACATCTCGTCGATCGAATCCGGCACCGAGCGGTGCGGGCGGTCGCCGTAGGTGCTTTCCATCACCACGTAGTCGGCGGGTGGCGCGGGTGTCGGGTCACGCAGCAGTGGTCGGCCGGGGTTGCCGAGGTCACCGGAAAACAGCATGCGGCGTTGCAGCTTGCCGTCGTCGAGCTCCAGCAGGATCGAGGCCGAGCCGAGGATGTGGCCGGCGTCGAGAAAGCGCGCGGTGACGCCTTCGACCACCGGCACGGTTTCGTCATAGCCGACATCCGGGCCGAAGAAATCCAGCGCGTGCAGCGCGTCATCCAGCGTGTACAGCGGCGGCGCCAGCTCCTCGCTGCGGCGGTTGCGGCGTTGCGCGCGGCGCGCCTCCTCCTCCTGCAGGCCGGCCGAATCGAGCATCACCACCCGCGCAAGTTCGCGGGTGGCGGCGGTGGTGATGATGCGGCCGCGAAAACCCTGGCGCACCAGCAGCGGAATCCGCCCGCAGTGGTCGAGGTGGGCGTGGGTCAGCAGCAACACGTCGATGCCGGCCGGGTCGAAGCCGAACGGCTCGGTGTTGGCCCGTTCCACCTCCTCGCTGCCCTGGAACATGCCACAGTCGATCAGCACGCGGCGGTCGTTGCAGGTGACGAGATGGCAGGAGCCGGTTACCTGTTTGGCTGCACCGTGACAGCTGTAAATGATCATAATCGGCCACGCTCCGGGCGGCAGTTGTTGGGTGGATGCAACGACACTGTGGCAGGGCGGGGCACGGGGCGGCTTGACTGGCGTCAGATACAGGGCTCGCCGCGATCTTTTGGCCGGGCTTGTCGACGCCGGAATAGTCTGGCAAACCAACCACAATCACTCTTTGCTGGGACAACGGGGCATGATCGCAGTGCCATTTCATCAGAACGCGACGGCCGTTCGTGGCTTCGTCGTGTTCTCGCGCGTGGTGGCGGTGTTGATCGGCACGGTCGCGCTGGTGGTGCTGACAGGTTGGTGCCTGGGCGTGCCGCTGCTGACCACGCTGGTGCCGGGACAACATGCCATGAAGGCGAACGCGGCGATCGCGTTCGCGCTTTCCGGGCTGGCCCTTTTCCTGACCCAGGATTTCGTAACCCCGCGGTGGCGTCTTGGCCCATGGCTGTCGATCGTGGTGGCGGGCATCGGCGCGGTGACGCTGGGCGAGTACCTGTGGTCGCTGGATCCGGGTTTCGACCATTTGTTCGACGACTCCGTCGCACGGGCCGCCGGTTTGCCGCAGGGGCGCATGGCGGTGCCCGCCGCGTTCGCGCTGACGCTGCTGGGCGTGTTGGGTTTGCTGGTGTCCACGCAGCGTTACCTGGTGCTGCGAGAAACCATCGCGATGGTGCTGCTGGCCATCGTGGTGACCGGCCTGGCCTCGTATGCGGTTGCCCTGGCCGGCAAGATCGGCGGGCCGTTCGCGCAGGTGCCGTTGCCGACCTTGCTCATGCTGCTGCTGGCAGTACTGGGCTGGCTTTCCTCATCGCCCACCACCGGGCTCACGCGGGTGGCCACGGCCGATACGTTCGGTGGCGCGCTGGCGCGCCGGCTGCTGCTGCCGGTGATGTTCATCTTCGTGCTGGAGGCATTGCAGTCGCTGCTGGGCCTGCCGGAGACGCTGGCTTTCGCCTTTGTGGCGCTGGGCAGTGGCGGCGCCGTGGCCGGGCTGGTGTGGTGGGTGGCCAGCCTGCTGGACAAGCTGGAGCGCCAGCGGATGGAGTCGGCGCTGCTGCGCAACGATGCCGATACCGATGTGTTGACCGGGCTGGCCAACCGGCGCGCGTTTGATGGCGCGCTGGCCAGCCTGCTGCACGGGCAGCGCGAACGCGACACCGTATTCTCGCTGCTGATGCTCGATCTGGATCGGTTCAAGGCCTATAACGATGACTACGGTCACCTGGCGGGCGACCAGGTATTGCGCATCACCGGCCACCTGTTGCGCGCCGCACTGAGGCCGTCGGATCGGGCCGCGCGCTATGGCGGCGAGGAGTTCGTGCTGCTGTTGCCCGAGGCCGATGCGGCTGGCGCGCGCGAAGCGGCCGAGCGCATCCTGCACGCGTTCCGCGACTTCGCATGGCCGCAGCGTGCGGTCACCGTCAGCATCGGCGTGACGCAGGCGACCTGCGGTGACACCGCCGCGGATCTGGTCCAGCGTGCGGACACAGCGTTGTACGCGGCCAAGAACGCGGGCCGCAACCAGGCGGTCGTGGCCACGCCTTAAGACCCGCATAAGCCTTCGCGGTTGCAATGTCCCCCAAGGCAAATCCCTGCCGATACCGGAGACGCACCATGAAGCGCATTGTCATCGCACCGTTGTTCCTTGCCGCCGCCGTCCTGTCGGCGTCCGCCTTCGCCGCGCCGCAGTGCACCAGTGCGCCGCGCGCGCAGTGGCTGACCGAAGCGGCGATGAAGCAGAAGGTGCTCGACCAGGGCTACACCATCAAGGTGTTCCAGGTCTCGGGCAACTGCTACGAGATCTATGGCAAGGACAAGGCCGGCAAGAACGTGGAGATCTACTTCGACCCCACCGACGGCCGCATCGTGAAGAAGAAGGGCGGTTGATCGTCACCTGACTCTCAGCGAGGACAAGCCATGAACGCGATGGTCAAGGTGTGGGACCCGCTGGTCCGCCTGTTCCACTGGTCGCTGGCGGGCTTGTTCCTCGCCAACTTTTTCACCGAGGAGGGCGAGCTGGTCCACCGCGGTTTCGGTTACGCCATCCTGGTCCTGATAGCCGTCCGCTTCGTGTGGGGCTGGATCGGCACGCGGCACGCGCGCTTCGCCGACTGGGTGCCCGGCCCGCGTCGGGTGCGCGATTACCTGCGCCAGCGCCTGGCCGGGCGCTCGCGGCGGCAGCTCGGGCACAACCCGGCAGCCGCCGTGATGATCCTGGCCCTGCTGGCCGGCGTGCTGCTGGTGGGCGTCACCGGCTGGCTGCAGACCACCGACCGATTCTTCGGCGAAGGGTGGCTGGAGGAGCTACATGAAGTGCTGGCCTACGGCGTGCTGGGGCTGGTGGTGCTGCACGTGCTGGCCGCGGTGGGCGAGAGCGTGCATTACGGCGAGAACCTGGTCGCCTCGATGATCCACGGTCGCAAGCGGGCGCTGGGGCAGGATGCCGCAGCCGGCGAAAAAACGGCGCCAATTGCTGCAAGTCAATTGAATGACCCTATCGCGCGACAAGAATGAGGCCATGCGCATCCTGCTCGCCGAAGACGACCGTGCACTGGGGCAGGCGCTGGCCGATGGCCTGCGCCAGCTCGGCTATGCGGTGGACTGGATCACCGACGGCAACCAGGCCGCCGCGGCGCTGGCCGACACGACCTACGCCGCCGCCGTGCTGGACTGGAACCTGCCGCGCAGCAGCGGCCCGTCGATCATCGCCGGCATGCGCCGTCGCCAGGACGCCACCCCGGTACTGCTGCTGACCGCCCGCGACGAACTGGCCGATCGCGTCGCCGGGCTGGATGCCGGCGCCGACGACTACGTGGTCAAGCCAGTGCATCTGGACGAACTCGCTGCCCGCCTGCGCGCGCTGTTGCGCCGCGCCGACGGCCAGGTGGAGCCGGCGATCCGCCTGGGTGCACTCGAAGTCACCCCGGCCGCACGCAGCGCCACGCTGGCCGATGCGCCGCTGGAGCTGACCGCGCGCGAATACGCGCTGCTGGAAACCCTGGTGCGCCATCCCGGCCGCGCCTATTCGCGCGACCAGCTGGAGGAAGCGCTGTACGGTTGGGACAAGGAAGTGGCCAGCAACGCGGTGGAAGTGCACATCCACCACCTGCGCCACAAGCTGGGGCCGGGCTGGATCCGCACCTTGCGCGGCATCGGCTACGCGATCAACCGTCCCGGCGGGTCGCCCGCGTGATCCGTCCCTCGCTCAACCGGCGGCTGGTGCTGCGGCTGGTGGCCGGCATCGTGCTGGTGTGGTGCGCCGCCGCCGGCTGGCTGGCCTGGCGCAGCCTGCACGAGGTCGACGAGATCTTCGACCAGATGCTGGTGCGCACCGCCGCCAGCGTGTTCGCGGTGATGCCGGACAAGGCATCGCGCGCGGGTGCGGTGCGCCTGCCGGATGGCCGGCTGGTCGAGTCGGACACCACTGCCCAGCGGCCGGCCATCGTGTTGCGTGATGCGCGCGGCGAGCTGCTGGTGGAGAGTGCCGAGCTGCCGCCGCTGCGCTTCGATCCGGGCGATGCGCATTTCCATTCGATCGAGCACGACGAGCGGCGCTGGCGCGTGTTCCAGCGTTGGGATGGGCAGCATCGCTACTGGATCCAGGTCGGCGCGCCGCTGGACGAGCGCGATGAGCTGATGCGCAAGCTGCTGGCGCCGGCGCTGCTGGCCTTGCTGGCGCTGCTGGTGCTGGTGCCGCCGACGGTGTTTGCCGGTTTGCGCAGTGGCCTGGAACCGCTGCGCCGGCTCACCCGCAACCTCGCCGTCGGCACCGATCCCACTGCCGCCTCGCTCACCGACGCACAGGTGCCGATCGAACTGGCGCCGTTCACCGAAGCGATCGACAAACTGGTCGATCGCCTGCGGCTGAGCCTGGAACACGAGCGCCGCTTCACCGCCGACGCCGCGCACGAACTGCGCCACCCGCTGGCGGCGCTGCGACTGGAGCTGGATCTGGCCGGCCACGGCGACGATGTGCCCGCTCGCGCGCTGCACCTGCAGCGCGCGCAGGGGGCGCTGGACCGCATGCAGCGGCTGGTGACCCAACTGCTGATGCTGGCGCGGGTGGAGAAACTGGTCGAGCTGGACGACGCCGGTTCGTTGCGATTGGTCGGCGTGGCCGAAGCGGCCCTGCGCGACGCCAGCGAGCGCGCGGCGGCGCGCTCCATCGAGTTGTCGCTGGATCACGACGGCAACGACTTCGTGCTGGGCAGCCGCGGCCTGCTCGGCATCCTGGTGCAGAACCTGGTCGACAACGCCGTGCGCCACGCACCCGAACACGGCCAGGTGAATGTGCGCGTCGGTGGCAACGGCGAACGGGTGACGCTGCAGGTGAACGACAACGGCGGCGGTTTTGCGGTCGATACCATGCGGCTGGGCGAACGTTTCCATCGACCCGAGGGCAGCGTGGGCGAGGGCAGTGGGCTGGGCCTGTCCATCGCCCAGGCGATCGCCCGTTTGCACCACGGCGAGCTGAGCTTCGGCCGCTCCGCGCTGGGCGGCGCACAGGTCAGCCTGAGCCTGCCCCGCGTGGCCGGCCAGGCGCCGCATGTGCCCGGTTATGTCTGAGCCATCGGCCCCTGCATCGGGCGTCCACGGAGAATCACGTGACTGAAACCACCCGCAAACTCAGTTTCCATGTCGCGGCGCGCCGCACGGATGCCCACGGCAGCATCGCCCGCTGCAAGAGCGCCGAACTGTCGCTGGACACTGACCTGGCCGGTCGCGTCGATGCGTTCAACCCTGCCGAACTGCTGCTGGCCGCCGTGTCGGCCTGCATCATCAAGGGCATCGAGCGGGTCACGCCGATGTTGAAGTTTCGGTTGCGGGGCGTGCAGGTACGCATCAGCGGTGTGCGCCAGGACGTGCCGCCGCAGCTGGAATCGATCGACTACGAAATCCTGGTGGATAGCGACGAGAGCGAGCAGCGCCTGGCCCTGCTGCACGACAACGTGCGCAAATACGGCACGGTGTTCAATACCGTGGCGCCGGGCACCCGGCTTTCCGGCGTGCTGCGACGCCAGACGGAGGAGGACTGACACTTCCACGCCAGCCAGCGAGTCTTCGCGTGTGGTCGCCGGGGCGTGGCACCATGCAACAAGGTTCATCGGGAGAAACCGCCGTGCCTGTTATCCGGGTGTTGCCCTTCATCGCCGTGCTGATGCTGGCATTCGGCGTGGTTCAGCCCGCGCACGCGGACCCTGTACCGCCGCCCGATCCGGTGGCCGAGCTGATCCGCGAGCACGTCGAGCCGGCCCTCAATGGGCCCGGTGCGGGAATGGACAAGGCGTTGGCCACGTTCTACGCGCAAGCGCAATTTGCGCCCGCGTGGACACGGCCGGCCGATGTCGACCAGTTGCTGGCGGCCTTGCGTGGCGTGGCCGCCGACGGGTTGAACCCGGACGACTATGCAGTGGACGCGCTGTCGCGTGGCCGCGCGCTGCTGACCGATCCGCACGCCACCGCGTTGCAACGCGCGCAGTTCGACCTGCTCGCCACCGACGCCTGCCTCGCCGCGCTGACCCACCTGTACCGCGGCAAGGTCGATCCGGCGTCGCTGGATACGCACTGGAATTTCGACGCGCGACAACCGGTGGCAGGACGCGGCGTGCAGAGTGTGCGCGACGCGCTGGCGCAGGGCCGCATCGGCGAGTTGTTTGCGCAGGCGCGACCGCAGAACGCGTTGTACGCCAGGCTGCGTGATGCCCTGGCCCGGTGGCGGCAGATAGCGGCGCAGGGTGACTGGGAGCCGATCGCCAGCGGCCCCACGCTGGAGCCCGATGCGCTCGATCCGCGCGTGCCGGCATTGCGGCTTCGGCTGCAGCGGATCGGCTACGACGTGGGCGTCGCCACCGATGCGGCGGAACGTTACGACCCGGCGTTGCAGCAGGCGCTCAGGCAATTCCAGCGCGAGCAATACCTCAGCGACGATGGCCGGGTGGGGGCGAACACGTGGGCCGCGTTGAACGTGGCGCCGGCGGCGCGCGTCGACCAGCTGCGGGTGAACCTGGAGCGTGCGCGCTGGTTGCTGCACCAGTTGCACGGCAACTTCGTGATGGTGGATATCGCCGGCTACGGCGTCACCTATTACAAGGATGCCAAGCCGGCCTGGCGCGCGCGCGTGCAGGTGGGCAAGCCGTACCGCAGCACGCCGGTGTTCAAGTCGCAGATCACCTACCTCACGCTCAACCCGACCTGGACGGTGCCGCCCACCATCCTGAAAAACGACATCCTGCCGAAGGTCCGCAAGAACCTCGGCTACCTCGCCGCCAACCGCATCCGCGTGCTGGACAGCCAGGGTCGTGAGCTGTCGCCGGGCAGCGTGAACTGGGCCAACCCGCGTGGCATCGTGCTGCGCCAGGACGCCGGGCCGGGCAACTCACTCGGCCGGCTGGTGATCCGCTTTCCCAACGACTACGCGATCTACCTGCACGACACGCCGCACCAGGAATTGTTCGCCAACCCGCAACGCGCCAACAGCTCCGGCTGCATCCGGGTGGAACGTCCGCGCGAGCTGGCCGAGTTGCTGCTGGATGACCCGGTGCAATGGAATCGGGCGGCGATCGACGCCGCCATCGACAGCGGCAAGACGCGCGCCGTGACCTTGCGCCAGCCGGTGCCGGTGTTGCTGGCGTACTGGACGGTGGACCTGCGCGATGGCGACAGGATCGGTTTCCGGCCCGACATCTACCGGCGCGATGCGCCCGTGCTCACCGCGCTGGATCGTGCGCGGACGTCACCGTGGCAAGCCTTCGCCGCACCGCTGATGGCGGCGCCCGGGCACGAGTGACGAAGCGCGCTACGGCTCCTTCAGCCAGGCCATGGCCTGGTCGCGCTCGTCGTAATCGAACTTGCGCACCTTGGCCAGCATCAACGGGTCGAGCACATGGTCGGCGATCGACCCCAGCGGGCTGCTGGTGACCATGGCCAATCTGTCGATCCTGTCATGCACGCTGTTGACGAACTTCAGGTGCGCCAACAGCGCACCGATGCTCCGCCAGCCGGGAAAACGCCGGCTGTGGATCATGATGCCGCGCAACCGTTTGTGGTCTTCCAGGTAGTGGCCGATCGCCTTGCCGACCGCCTCGAAATCATCTTCGCTCAGCGCCTTGTCGGCAGCCGGCTCCAGCACCAGGATGCCGGTGTCCACATCGAGCGCGATGCCGATACGGGCGCGAGCGCTTTCGCAGACCCAGTCCCTGGCCTCGTCGTAATCGTCGCTGTCGAAATGGCGCAGTTCACCGGGCGAAAACACGCTGAACAGCTTGACCGCGTTCTCCATCCAGCCGATGTCGGTGACGATCGCCAGGCGCGCCCAGTGCCCGATGCGGCCCAGGCCCAGCCGCAGGTCCTGCCACACCGCGCCGGCTTCCATGCCTTTCCATTCGCCGTCGATGCAGCACAGGAAATCGAGCTTGGCGTGTTTCTCCAGCCGCTCGTTGACCAGCGGGATGAGCTGCTTCTCGTAATCCTCCGCACGCAGCTTGTCGGTGATGCGGATGCCGATGACGTGGTCCGGAAGTCCATCGATCAAGGTCAACATGGCGCTTGCTCCTGTTGCGGTGCGGATGGGTACGTGTTGCGGCGGAGTGTACTGCCCGGTCTGTCGGGCGGATGCGAAGAATCGGCTGTCGTCGGCGACTTCACCAGGTGGCAAACATCACCACGGCCGCGTGGCCATTGCCGCAGTAGCCAGCCAGCCGAAAATCTTTCAGTGGCCAGGGCAGGGTGAATTTGCCCATGACCTTGCGCCGCGAGCCCATCAGCATCATCACGATCATCAGCGGCACGGCGGTCACGCCGTTGATCACCGCGCTCCAGTACAAGGCCTTGATCGGGTCCAGCGGCGTCAGGTTCAGCGCGATGCCGGCGAGGCTGGCGACGATCAGCACGGTGTAGAAAAACCGGGCGTTCCGCGGCTTGTATTCCAGCCCGCCGCGCCGGTGACCAGGCCCGTGCTCAGATTGGCCCACACCGGCTTCACGGCGCCGCCATCTTCGGTGTTCCTGCGCTCGGCCATGGGTGCTTCCGGTGGGATGTGGTGGCGGGGAGCCGGCGCTTCAGTGACCGATGATGGCCGCCGCCGCGCTGGCCGCCACCCATTCCTCATTGGTGGGTTCGACCACCACGCGCACCTTGCTGGAGGCGCTGGAGATGACCGCGGCGTGGGCGGCATTCGCCGAAGGGTCCAGCTCGACGCCGAGGAAGCCCAGCCCGGCGCAGATGCGTTCGCGGATCACCGCGTTGTGCTCGCCGATGCCGGCGGTGAACGCCAGCATGTCCAAACCGTTCAGCGCCGCCGCCAGCGCGCCCACTTCGCGCACCGCACTGCGCACGTACAGGTCCAGCGCTTCGCGTGCGTTTGCGTCGTCTTCGTGCTGCAACAACACGCGCGGATCGGCGGAGATGCCGGAAACACCGAGCAGGCCGGACTCGTGGTACAGCATCCGCGCCACTTGTTCGAGCGACAGCTTGCGGATCTCCATCAGGTAGATCAGCGCGCCGGGGTCGAGCGCGCCGCAACGCGTGCCCATCATCAATCCGTCCAGCGCGGAGAAACCCATGGTGGTGGCGACGCTGCGCAAGTCCTGCAGCGCGCACAGGCTGGCGCCGCTGCCCAGGTGCGCCACGATCGTGCGGCCGCGCGCGGCGGTGCCGTGGCGCTCGCCCAACACCTGCGCCACGTAGGCATACGACAAACCGTGGAAACCGTAGCGACGCAAGCCCTGCTGCCAGGCCGACCGTGGCAGCGGCAGCATTTTTTCCACGGTGGGCATGGTCTGGTGGAACGCGGTGTCGAAGCAGGCGATCTGCGGCAGCTGCGGCTGTTCAGCCAGCAGCGCGGCGATCGCTTCCAGCGCAAAAGGTTGGTGCAACGGCGCCAGCGGGATATAGCTTTTCAGCTCAGCCAGCACCGCGGCGTCGACCCGCGTCGGCTCGAAATACTTGCTGCCGCCATGCACGACACGGTGGGCGACCACCACGATGCGGCGCTCGTCCAGCCGATCCCGGATGCGCTGGCGCAACAGCGTCAGGGCCGAGAAATACGGACGTTCGGCGTCCAGTGTCAGCGGCTCGACAGCGGCGTCGATGGCGCTGAACACCGGCGTGGCACCGGTGATGCCCTCGATCGCGCCGCTCCAGTACGGCGTGCGCGACAGCGGCGCGTGGCTGGCATCGAACAGCGCGAACTTGATGCTGGAGGAGCCGCAGTTGAGCACCAGGATCAGCGGGTGGCCGGCAGCGTCGGTCATGGCGGCGAGCCCTGGTAATGATGGGCGATCAGCACGGCCAGCGCGCAGGAGGCGATGCGCGATTCGCTCGAGTCGGCGCGGCTGGTCAGCACGATCGGTACACGCGCGCCTACCACCACCGCCGCGCTGGTGGCACCGCCGAGATATTCCAACTGCTTGGCCAGCATGTTGCCGCTTTCCAGGTCGGGCACCAGCAGGATGTCGGCGCGGCCGGCCACCTCCGAGGCGATGCCCTTGATCTTCGCGGCGGTGACTGAGATCGCGTTGTCGAAGGCCAATGGCCCGTCCAGGATCGCGCCGGTGATCTGGCCGCGATCGGCCATCTTGCACAGCGCGGCCGCGTCCAGCGTGGCCTGCATGCGCGGGTTGATCGTCTCCACCGCGGCCAGGATGGCCACGCGCGGCGTGGCCACGCCCAGGATGTGGGCCAAGTCGATCGCGTTGCGCACGATGTCGGCCTTGTCCTCCAGCGTCGGCGCGATGTTGATGGCGCCATCGGTGATGATGAACGGGCGGGGGTAGGCCGGCGTGTGCATCAGGTAGCAATGCGAGATGCGCCGCGCCGTGCGCAGGCCGGACGTGGTAGCAATCACCGCGGTCATCAGTTCGTCGGTATGCAGGCTGCCTTTCATCAACGCGTCGACGTGCCCGCTGGCGGCCAGCGCCACCGCCCGGGCTGCCGCCGCGTGGCTGTGTGGCACGTCGTCGATGGGGACGCCGGCCAGGTCGAGCGCGCCGTCTTTCGCGACCTGCTCAAGCTTGTGGCGTGGCGCCACCAGCACCGGCTCGATCAATCCGCAACGCCAGGCATCCAGCGCGGCGGCCAGGCTGGTGGCGTCACAGGGATGGACCACCGCCATGCGGAGAGCACCCAGCTGCCGCGCGCGTTCCAGCAGCGGCTGTCCGACGGTGGTGTGGGCGGGCGTCGTGGTCATGGCGTGGCCTCCGCTGGGCCGGCGCGAGATGGGGGGGTGGGCCGGCAGGGTTGAAGATATCGCCTGTGGCGCGGTCGCGGGTCAATGCGGCACAAACGCGCGCGGCCGGGTGCGCGTGGCGCGACGCAACAGTTCCAGCCACAGGACGGCGGCGACCAGCATCGCTGCGCTGGCGAGCAGCATCGGCGCGTTCGGTATCGCCAGGGCCATCACGCCGCGGAAGAACGGCACGCCGATCACCACGACCAGCATCGCCGCCACGGCACCGAACATGCGCAGCAGCCAGGGGTTGTGCACCGGGTGGCGCGCCAGTGCGGGATGGGCCAGGTCGCGGTTGGCCAGGGTCAGCAGGAACAGCCCCACGATCAGCGCGATGAACACCGCGCCGCGGCTTTGCGCGGCGTCGAGGCCCTGGCCCAGCAGCGCGCCGTAACCGAGCAGCAGGATGGTGGCGAAGCCGAGCCCCTGGATCACCGCGTAGCGCAGGCTGGCGGCGGCGAACGGGGAGTCCGACGCTGCGCGCGGCGGCCGCTGCATGATGTCGTCGTCGGCCGGCTCGGCTTCGAACACGATCGAGCAGGCGGGGTCGATCAGCAGTTCCAGCAGCACGATGTGCACCGGCATCAGCAGCACCGGCCAGTGCAGCAGGGTGGGCACCAGCGCCAGCGCGATGATCGGCATATGCACGGCGAACACGAAGCGGGTGGCCTTGGTGATGTTGTCGTAGATGAGCCGACCCTGGCGGATCGCGCTGACGATGCTGGCGAAACTGTCGTCCAGCAGCACCAGCGCGGCGGCCTCGCGCGCCACGTCGGTGCCGCGCTCGCCCATCGCGATGCCGACGTCGGCGGCCTTCAGCGCGGGCGCGTCGTTGACGCCGTCGCCGGTCATCGCCACCACGTCGCCGCCTTCGCGCAGCAATTGCACCAGGCGCAATTTCTGCTCGGGCTTGAGCCGTGCACACAGGTCGACGTGATGCAGGCGTTCGCGCAACGCGGCGTCGTCCAGCGCGGCCATTTCCGCGCCGGTGATGACCTCGGCGCGCTCGCTCAGTCCGACCTCGCGGGCAATCGCGCGCGCGGTGGCCGGGTGGTCGCCGGTCATCATGATGATGCGGATGCCGGCGCTGCGGCATTCGGCGATTGCCGCCGGCACTTCCGGGCGCGGCGGGTCGACGAAGCCGAGCAGGCCGAGAAAGCGGAAGTCGAAATCGTGCTGGCTGCGCGGCCACGCGTCGCCCTGCCATTCGCCGCGGGCCACGCCGAGCACGCGCAGGCCACGCTCGGCCATCGTCTCGACCTGGCGCAGGATCGCAGACGTCGCGTCCGCATCCAGATGACACAGGTCGATCACCGCTTCGGGCGCACCCTTGGTGGCCAGCAGATGCGCATCGCGCGTGTCGCCGCGGAACACGTGGGTCATCGCCAGGATTTCGGGCGACAGCGCGTATTCGAATTCCGGCGCCCACTCGGCGTGCACGTGCTCGGTGTTGGTGAGCCAGCGCAGGCCGAATTGCTGGATCGCTTTTTCCATCGGATCGAACGGGTCGACCGGCGTGGCCAGCATGGCGAACTCGACCAGGGCGTGGAACGGCTCGGGCAACTCGGTGGCGCCCGCATCGCGGAAGCTGTCGCCGATCAGGTTCAGCTCGGCCACCTGCATGCGGTTCTGGGTCAGCGTGCCGGTCTTGTCCACCGCCAGCACCGAGATCGCGCCCAGCGCCTCCACTGCCGGCACGCGCCGGGTCAGCACCTTGTGTTTCGAGATCCGCCACGCACCGAGCGCGAGGAACACGGTGAGGATCACGGGGATCTCTTCCGGCAGGATCGCCATGGTCAGCGCAATGCCGGCCAGCACGCTCTGCAGCAGGCCGTGACCGTCCCACAACCAGCCGAGCAGCGTATACGCCGTGGCCAGCAGCAGGCCGCCGACGGTGAGGTTGCGGATCAGCCGGCGCGACGCACGCTGCAGGCCGGACACCGGTTCGGCTGTATCGACCAGCGCCTGGCCGATGCGGCCGACCGCGGTGGCGCCGGCGATGGCGCGGACCTCGGCGACGCCCACGCCCTTGGTCGCCACGGTGCTTGCGAACAGCTGGCCGGTGTCTTCGCCGGGGAGTTTGGTGACCGGCACCGCCTCGCCGGTGAGCAGCGATTCGTTGACGTCCAGATGCCCGTCCAGCAGCACCGCATCCGCGGCGATGCGATCACCTTCGTGCAGCACCAGCAAGTCGCCAACCACCACGTCACGGCCGGGAATGCGCACTTCCTCGTCGCCGCGAATCACCAGCGCGCGCGGCGCGGACAGCTCGCGCAGCGATTCCAGCGCGTGCTGGGTCTTGCGCTCCTGCGCCAGCGTGATGCCGATGACGACGAACACGAACGACAGCAGGAACGCCGCCTCGGCCCGATCGCCCAGCGCCAGATACAGGCCGCCGGCGACCAGCAGCATCAGGAACATCGGCTCGGTCAGCACGCCGCCGACGATCGCGAGCATGCTGCGGGGCGCGTTGCCCGGCAGCAGGTTCGGACCGTGCGCGGCCAGCCGGCGCGCCGCCTCGGCCGGGTCGAGGCCGGGGCGGGCGGGCGCTGCTCCTTTCTCTTTCATGCCGCGGTCTGCGGGCCGTGCTCAGCGGCAAACCAGCACCGGCACGTCGCCGTTGAGGATCACCTTGTGCGTCTCGCTGCCCAGCAGCAGCCGGTCGAAGCCGCGCCAGCCGTGCGAGGCCATCACGATCAGGTCGCAGTGCTGCTTGCGCGCCACTTCCACGATGGCGGAGTAGGGGCGTGCGTCGGTCTGGTAGCTGCTGTCGCAGTGGACGCCGGCGGCTTCGGCGCGCTGGTGCACCTCGGCCAGGTAGCTTTCGGCGGCGGCGCTGGCCTCGATGGTGTACTCGGGATCGACCTGGATGAATTCCACCGCGTAGGCGGAGGCGGGCAACGGGGCGATCACATGGAATGCGTACACGCTGGCGCCGACTTTGGCGGCCAGCCCCACGCCGAGGTCGACGGCGCGCAGCGACAGCTCGGAACCGTCGATGGGTAGCAGGATGCGCTTGAACATGGCGAACTCCTCTATGTCGGGGCAAATCAGTGGCAGGTGTAGCCACCATCGATGACCAGCTCGCTGCCGGTCACGAATTTCGATTCGTCGGAGGCGAGATAGACCACGCCCCAGGCGATGTCGTCCGCGTCGCCCATGTGGCCCAGCGGATGCAGGGCGCCGACTTCGTGGCGATGCTGCACGGGGTCGCCGCCCATTGAGGCGATGTGCTGTTCCACCATCGGTGTCCAGATGAAACCGGGGTGGATGGAATTGACGCGGATCCTGTCGGCCGCGTACAGCATGGCGTCGGTCTTGCTCATCAGCCGCACCGCACCCTTGGACGCATGGTAGGGCGGTGAATCCGCCGCGCCGACCAGGCCGTAGATCGACGACAGGTTGATGATGCTGCCGCCACCGGCCGCGCGCAGCGGCGCGATCGCGTGCTTGGTGGCGAAGAACACGCCCTTCACGTTGATCGCCTGCACGCGGTCCCATTCGGCTTCGGTAAGTTCGTGCGTGGGCTTGTTCGCCCCGGCAATACCGGCGTTGTTGACCAGTACGTCCAGACGTCCAAACGCCTCCACCGTGCCGGCGATCGCCGCGGCCACCTGGGCCTCGCTGGATACGTCGGCGTGGAAATAGCGTGCGTTGCCGCCGTGCTGCGCGGCCAGCGCCTGCCCTGCGTCGTCGTGCAGGTCGACGATGGCCACTTTCGCACCGGCCTCGATCATCCGTGTCACGCATGCCGCGCCGATGCCCAATGCGCCGCCTGTCACCAGCGCCACCTTGCCGCTCAGTCTGCCCATGGTCGTGTCTCCATGTGGATGTCAGGTACAGCCTGACCCCGATCGCGCGAGTGGGTGTTGATCGTGGTCAACCTTCCGCCCTGCGCCGGCGCGGCAAAAGCGCGCGGTGCGCGCGCTGATACAGGTCAATGTCGTGGCGTACGTCGATCTGCCACTATGTGGAAATCATTCTCATTCGAGATGGCTCATGGCCGAATCACGCACTTCCAGCGTCAAGCCGGCGACGTTCGCCGAACTGCCCGCCCTGCTCAGCTCGGCGCCGCACCGTTTGCTGTTCCTGGCCGGCGCCATCGCGGTGCTGCTGAGCATGGCGTGGTGGGCGGTGGAGCTGACCTGGATGCGCTTCGGCCTGGGCGGCTGGCCGCAGCCATCGATTCCGCCGGGCTGGGCGCATGCGATGGTGATCCAGTACGGGTTGTTTCCGCTGTTCATGTTCGGCTTTCTGCTGACGGTGTTTCCGCGCTGGATGAACCTGCCGGCGCTGTCGCGGCGTCACTATGTGCCGGTGGCGGCGAGCGTGTTCGGCGGCTACGTGCTGGCGAATGTCGGTCTGGTGGGCATGCCGTGGCTGGTCAAGGCCGGCTTCATCGTGATGCTTGCCGGTTACCTGATCGGCACCACCATTCTCGGCCGGGTGCTGCTGGCGGCCAGCAACCGTATTGATCACGCAAAATCGTGCCTGCTGGCGCTGGGGCTCGGTTGCGTGGGCCTGGTGGCGTTCCTGGTGTACCTGTTCGGCGGCCCGGAGACCTGTGCGCTGCTGGCGATACACATCGGCACGTTCGGCCTGCTGCTGCCGATCTTCTTCACCGTGACGCACCGCATGCTGCCGTTCTTCAGCGGCAACGTGGTGAAGGACTATCACGTGGTACGCCCGCGCTGGAGCCTGCCGGTGGTGTGGGTGCTGCTGCTGGGGCATCTGCTGATGGAGTGGCGCGGGCTGCTGGCCTGGCGCTGGGTGGTCGACGTGCCGCTGGCGCTGGTGTTTGCGTGGCATGCGGTGGCGTGGCAGCCGTGGAAGGCGATGCGCCCCGGCATCCTGGCGGTGCTGCACCTGGCGTTCGCCTGGCTGCCGATCGCCTTCGTGCTGTATGCGGTGCAGGACGTGATCTATGCCACGCGCGGCGAGTTGTTGTTCATGCGCGCGCCGCTGCACGCGCTGGCCATCGGTTATTTCGGCTCGATGCTGGTGGCGATGGTGACGCGCGTGACGATGGGCCACTCCGGCCGGCCATTGCAGATGGGCAAGATCGCGTGGCTGTGTTTCGCGTTGTTGCAGATCGTGGCGCTGCTGCGCATTCGCGCCGAACTGGGCGGTGATGTGTACCTGTGGCTGGTGATCGCCGCCTACGGTTGGCTGGTGGCATTTCTGCCGTGGGTGCTGCGCTCGGCATGGATCTACCTGACCCCGCGCCGCGACGGCAAACCGGGGTGAGCAGGGCGCTGTGGCAGCTTGACGCAGAAGAGGGTTTCGACGGCGGAAGTTGACCCGCGTCAATTGGGACAAACAGCGATCACCTAGTCTGGCGCCGAACTCCACAGAGAGAAGCGCCATGACACGTAAGTTGTCACTCATCCTCGCTGCAGCCGGCCTGATGGCCCTTGCAGCCTGCTCCGAAAAGCCCGCAAGTGGCGGCGCCGGCGAAGTCCCGTTCGGTAGTGCCGCGGCGGCGGCCATCACCCCGCCGGAAAGCTTCGGCCCGCCGCAGGGCGAGCCGATCCACGCCGTACTCACCAGCCCGCCACACGTCCCGCCACCGGTCAATCGCAACTACCCCGCGAAAGTCATCGTGGAGCTGGAAGTGATCGAAAAGGAGATGCCCATCTCCGAAGGCGTCAGCTACACCTACTGGACGTTCGGCGGCACCGTGCCGGGCAGCTTCATCCGCGTGCGCCAGGGCGACACGGTGGAGTTCCACCTGAAGAACGCGCCCGACAGCAAGATGCCGCACAACATCGACCTGCACGGCGTCACCGGCCCCGGTGGCGGCGCGGCGTCCAGCTTCACGGCACCCGGGCATGCGTCGCAGTTCACCTTCAAGGCGCTCAACGCCGGCATCTACGTCTACCACTGCGCCACCGCGCCGGTGGGCATGCACATCGCCAACGGCATGTACGGCCTGATCCTGGTCGAGCCACCGGAGGGCCTGCCCAAGGTCGATCACGAGTACTACGTGATGCAGGGCGATTTCTACACCACCGGCAAGTACCGCGAGAAGGGTCACCAGCCGTTCGACATGGACAAGGCCATCGACGAGCACCCGACCTACGTGCTGTTCAACGGCCACGAAGGCGCGCTCACCGGTGACAACGCGCTCACCGCCAAAACCAACGAAACGGTGCGCCTGTTCGTGGGCAACGGCGGCCCCAACCTGATCTCCAGCTTCCACGTGATCGGCGAGATCTTCGACCGCGTGCAGCAGGAGGGCGGCACGCATCCGCAGTCGAACGTGCAGACCACGCTGATCCCGTCCGGCGGCGCCGCCATTGTCGAGTTCCACACCGACGTGCCGGGCAGCTACGTGCTGGTGGACCACTCGATCTTCCGCGCCTTCAACAAGGGTGCGCTGGGCATCCTCAAGGTGGATGGGCCGGAAAACAAGGCGATCTACTCGGGCAAGGAGGTGGATTCGGTCTACCTGGGCGACCGCGCCGAACCCAACCTCCAGGCGGTGAGCGCGGCGGCCAAGGCACATGCCGCCGGCACGCTGACCAAGGAGGAGCAGGTCAAGGCCGGCCAGCAGCTGTTCACCGGCACCTGCTCGGTCTGCCACCAGGCGGACGGCAAGGGCATGACCAACGTGTTCCCGCCGCTGGCCAAGTCGGATTACCTGGTCAAGCAGGATCGCGAGCACCTGATCTCGATCCCGCTGCACGGCCTGCACGGCAAGATCACCGTCAACGGCGTGGATTACGACTCGGTGATGCCGCCGATGAGCCAGCTCAACGACGATGAAGTGGCCAACATCCTCACCTACGTGCTGAACAGCTGGGACAACGCCGGCGGCCAGATCACCAAGGAAGAGGTGGCCAAGGTCCGCGCGCAGCCGGCACCCGCCGCGGCACCGGAGCACTGAGAAGTGATTTTTTCAACTTCTCAGTCGCGGCCAAGGCGAGGGGCATGGATGCCCGAGTTGAGGCAACGCAGGAGCAGTTGCCCGATGGCCGGGCGCGGATCGGTCACGCAAGTGACTGATCCGCGTGAGCGAGTCCGGGCGTGTACCGGACTCGCGATAGAAGAAAACCACAGGAAGTGGTTTTCTTCACAGACTCTGAGGATGCGCGCCTGGCAGCTGTCGATGCTGATGCTGGGCGCGCTGCTGGCCGGCCCGGTGGTGGCGGCGGAATACGCCCCACTGCCGGGTGGCACGTTCACCAGCGTGCTGCCCGCCGACGGTAAGGCGGCACCGGCGAAGATCGCGCCGTTCCGCCTGCGTACCGAGCCGGTGACCAACGCCGAATTCCTGGCTTTCGTGAAAGCCCATCCGCAGTGGCGGCGTGACCAGGTGGCCCCGGTCTTCGCCGACCGCCGCTACCTCACCCACTGGGCCGCGCCCGACGCGCTGGGCGATGCCTTGCCGCAACAGCCGGTGACGCGGGTGAGCTGGTTCGCCGCCCAGGCCTATTGCGAAAGCGAACACGCCCGCCTGCCCAGCTGGTACGAATGGGAATACGCCGCCGCGGCCGATGCCCGCCGCGCCGACGCCCGCAGTGATCCGGCCTGGCGCGAACGCGTACTGCAGTGGTACAGCCGCCCCTCCAGCCAGGCGTTGCCCAGCGTGGGCGGCGCGGCGGACGTGCACGGCGTGCGCGATCTCAACGGCGTGGTGTGGGAGTGGGTGGACGACTTCAACGCCTTGCTGGTCGGCAGCGACAGCCGCGACCAGGACGGTGCCGACAAGATGAAGTTCTGCGGTGCCGGCGCCGTCAGCATGCAGGAAAAAGAGAACTACGCCACCTTGATGCGCATCGCCATGCTGAGCGCGCTGAAGGCGGTGGACACCACCAACAACATGGGCTTCCGCTGTGCGAAGCCCGACTGAGGTCTTTCCATGAAACGCCTTGCCCCGTGGTTGCTCCTGACGCTGCTGCTGGCCGGCCAGGCCTCCGCCGCCACGCCGTTGCCGCCCGATTCGGTCTACCAGTTCAACGTCACCCTCACCGACCAGGACGGCCACGCGCAACCGCTGGCCGCGCGTCGCGGGCAGGTGCAACTGGTCAGCATGATCTACACCTCCTGCGCCATGGTCTGCCCGATGATCGTGGACACCATGAAGCTCACCCGCAAGGCCGTGGCCGAGCCCGGCCGCGACAAGCTGGCCCTGCTGGCGGTGAGCTTCGACCCCGCACGCGACAGCGTGGACGCGCTGCGCAGCTACGCCGCCACGCGCAAACTCGACATGCGCTACTGGACCCTGGCTCGCACTGAACTCAAAGACGCGCGCCCGCTGGCGGCGCTGTTCGGCCTGCAATACCGCCAGCTCCCCGATGGCGATTTCAACCACAGCAGCGAACTGATCCTGCTCGACACCGACGGCCGCATCGCCGCCCGCACCACCGTCATCGGCCGGGTCGATCCCGTGTTCGTGGCGGCGATCGACAAGGCGCTGGCAGAGCACTGAGGGCGATCGATGGCGCCGTCGCGCCCTGATGGCGCAATGACCTTGCTGCAGCGATTGTTGGCGGTTGGCGCGCGCGTGACTGAGTGAATCCGCGCAACGCGGAAAACGACGGCTATCCAGCCGCATTCGCCACCGGGCGTGACCTTCGCACTTTTTCCGTCGCAAGCCGGCCGCGCCCCCCGGCCGACAAAGACTTGCATAATGAGAAGCATTCTCATTTAATAGCGCGCTGATTCGTTGCCTCCAGGCCGCGGCGGCGCATGCCATCGCGCTACCCGGAGCGACGCCCGTTCCTCTCCATCCGGGATCCCCATGCGCCCCACGAGTTCCATTCGTCTGCCGTCCCTCAGTGCGCCCAAAAATCGTTCGGCCGCATCAGCCCCTGGCCGTTTGCGCTTCGCGATCTGTGTGGCGCTGGCATGTTCACCGGGCGTATTGCTGGCCGCACCCGATGAGGCAGGCAGCAGCGCGGCCACCGATCTGGGCGCGGTGATGGTCGTGGCACAGCGCGCCGACCGTGTCAGCAACGGCGCGACCAACCTCGATCTGGGCATCAAGGACACGCCGCAGTCGATCAGCGTGGTGAGCGACGAACAGATGCAGCAATTCGGCGCCACCAGCGTCAACGATGCATTGCGCCTGGCCACCGGCGTGCAGGTGGAGGAGTGGGAAACCAACCGCACCACCTACACCTCGCGCGGTTTCGATATCCAGAACACCCAGATCGATGGTGTCGGCCTGCCCAATGGCTGGGGCGTGGCCACCGGCGCGATGGATGCGTACGGCTACGAGAAGCTGGAAGTGATCCGCGGCGCCAACGGCCTGCTGACCGGCGTGGGCAACGCGGCCGGCACCATCAACTACGTGCGCAAGCGCCCGACCAATGACGAGCAGGGCGCGGTCGGCATCAGCTACGGCTCATGGGGCACCAAGCGCGTCCAGGCGGATTATTCGACGCCGTTCACCGCGACAGGCACCTGGGCTGGGCGCATCGTTGCGGCGCATGAAGACGGCGACTCCTACCTGCGCGGCAAGGACGACAAGCGTGACTTCATCTACGGCGTGATCGACGGGCAGGTCGGCGAAAACGGCACCCTGTCGGCCGGATATTCGTGGCAGAAGGCCAAAACCAACGGCAACATGTGGGGCGCGCTGAGCTTCATGTACAGCGACGGCAGCCAGGCCGAATGGGATCGCGGCGCATCGACCACCCAGGACTGGACCTACTGGAACACCACCAGCCAGACCGGCTTCCTCGAATACACCCACCAGCTGGCGGCGGACTGGCAGTTGAAGCTCTCCTACAACTACCGCCGCATCGGCAACGACACCAAGATGTTCTACGCCACCGACGTCGACGGCACCGGCATGCAGCCGGGCACCAACCTGGGTCTGTACGGCTATCCCTGGGGTGGTCCCGACGCCACCACGTCGCATCTGGGAGCGGCCACCCTCAATGGTCATTTCCAGCTGTTCGGCCGCGATCAGGAGCTGATGCTGGGCGTGAGCGTGGGCAAGAGCGAAGCGGCCAATCGGGAATACGCGCAGGCGATGTGCGGCACTGAAACCTGCGGCTACATCGCCATGCCCGGCTTCCCGTGGGCCGGTGACGCGATCGCCGAACCGCAGTGGGGCGGGCTCTCCGTCTACGGCACGCTGGACCAGCGGCTGAAGCGCGCGTTCGGCGCCACCCGGCTCGCGCTCACCGACCGGCTCAAGGCCGTGGTCGGCTTCAACTACGCGAACTATCACCGCGACGGCGCCAACTACGGCGTGCCCTTCGACCAGACCGAGGGCCACACCAGTCCCTACGGCGGCCTCACCTACGATTTCAACGAGCACGTGCTTGGCTACGTCAGCTATTCGGACATCTACCAGCCGCAGGATCAGGCCGACAAGGAACAGCGCTACCTCGATCCCACCAAGGGCACCAACTACGAAGTGGGCGTGAAGGCCGACTGGCTCGACCACCGCCTGCTGACCACGCTGGCCGTGTTCAAGGCCGAACAGGACGGACTGGCCACCGGCATCGGCTACAACGACAACGGCCAGTACTACTACGGCGGCGTCGATGTCGAATCCAAGGGCATCGAATTTGAAGCCACTGGCAAGCTCGGCGACAACGTCGACCTGGTGTTCGGCTACACCACCCTGAAACTGACCGGCCAAGACGGTGACGACACCTACCGCTGGGTGCCGCGCCGCACCGCGAACCTGATGCTCAGCGCGCACCTGCCCAGCTACGCGCCGTTGTCGTTCGGCATCGGCGGGCGCTGGCAGAGCGCCATCTCCAACGTGGAAACCAGTGGCTTCGCCGTGCGCCAGGACAGTTACGCCGTGGTCAACGGTTTCGTGGCCTGGGATTTTCGCCCCAATGCCACGCTGCGTTTCAACGCCAGGAACATCACCAACGAGAAGTACATCAACACGCTGCGCTACAGCGGCTTCTACGGCGCACCGCGCAGTTACATGTTGAGCCTCGACTGGCGCTTCTGAGCGACTTCACCGTGGGAAGGCAGTAGCCGATGTCCAACACACTCGCTGTCCAGGGTTCGTCCGCGACCCGCCTTCGCGTCGCATCGCGCGTTGCTGCCGCCGTGCTCGGTGGCTACGTCTTCGCGTGGGGCACGGTCGCGGCCGTGACCGGCCTGTTGTCCGCAACGGGAATGGAATTCCACGACGCCGAGTTCCTGGGCGCCGTGGCGGGGCTGCTCGCCTACCTCGTGGCGTTCCTGTGCACCGTCGCCACGCGCCGGTTGGCGATGGCCTGGCTGGTGCTGCTGGGCGCCGGCGCGCTGATGACGGCCGCCGCTTCGTTCGTGCAATCGTTGCTGACCTGAGGAGGCGGCGTGATGTTTTCCAGTTTCCGGCAGGCCATGGCATGGCTGCACACCTGGTTCGGCTTGGTGCTGGGCTTCGTGCTGATGGCGGCATTCTTCTTCGGCGCGCTGTCGGTGTTCGATCGCGAGATCGACCGGTGGACGGTCCCCACCACCCGAATCGCGCCGCAACCGATGCCATCGTTCGAGCAGGTACTGCGACCGGCGTTCGAGCGCATGCATCCCACGCCCGCGGCGATCGACGCCATGCGTCCCCGCGTCGACGGCGCGATGCCGCAACACTTCGACACCGTGGTCAACTGGAGCGCCTACACCACCCACCGCGATCCGGTGCTGGAGTTGTACGCCGGCTACGAAGTGCCCAACGCGAAGGACCCGGAGGAGGCGATCTGGGCCTACGGCACCATCGATCCGCGCAACGGCAAGGCGCTGTCCGATGACCAGCTGAAGATCGGCAGCGGCTTCTTCTACCCGATGCATTACAGCCTCACGCTGGACTGGAAAAACCTGGGCATCTGGATCGTGGGTTTCTCCGCGCTGATGATGCTGGCGGCGCTGGTCAGCGGCGTGATCATGCACCGCAAGCTGTTCCGCGAGTTCTTCACCTTCCGCCCAGGCAAGGCGCGGCTGCGCAGCGTGCTGGATCTGCACAACCTCACCGGCGTGGTGGCGTTGCCGTTCCACTTCTTCTTTGCCTTCACCGGCCTGGTGATCTTCGCCAGCACCTACTACTTTCCCGTCGGGCAAACGCAACTGCATGGCCTGCACGAGCTGCATGAGCAGGTGGAAGCGCAGGAAACCGGCCTGCCGCACGATCGCGCCGGCGTGCCAGCGGGGCTGGCGTCGGTGGACGCGATGGTGGCCGAGGCGCAACGCCGCTGGGCCGCCGACGGCAAGGCCGGCGACGTGGGCTTTTTGATGATGCAGCACGTGGGCGACGCCAACGGCTACGTCAGCGTCTACCGCGCCGGCACCGACCGCATCGCGCTGGTGGGCGACGGCATCCACTTCAAGGCGTCGACTGGCGAACTGATCCGCGTGGACCCGCCGGCCACGCCGACGGGTCGCGTCAGCGAATTCCTCACCGGGCTGCACCTGCAGCATTTCCGCCACTGGCTGCTGCGCTGGTTCTACATGCTGGGCGGCTTGGCAGGCGCGGTCTGCATTGCGACCGGCTTTGTGTTCTTCGTCGAAAAGCGCAAGCGCCAGCATGCGCAGCGGGGCAGCCAGGGCGCACGCATCGTGGATGCGCTGGCCGTCACCACGGTGACCGGCATGCTGCTGGCCACGCTGGGCATCCTGGTGGCCAATCGCCTGCTGCCGGAGAACCTGCCGGCACGCGGCGACTGGGAGCGTTACGCGTTCTGGTGCATCTGGGCGCTGGCGCTGCTGCATGCCGCCTGGCGCAGCGCGCCGGTGGCGCAAGGACGCGCGAACCCGGCCTGGCGCGAGCAGTGCATCGCGATCGCGACGCTGGCGCTGGCAGCCGTGGTGTTGAACGGCATCACCACCGGCGATTACGTGTGGCGCACGATCGCCACCGGCTACTGGCCGGTGGCTGGCATCGACCTGTTTCTGTTGTGCAGCGCCGCCGTGGCCTGCCTGACGGCTCGTGCACTGAAGCGCCGCGCCAGCGCCGCGCAGTCACGCATCGCCGACATGGGGATGGCGCGTGTCTGAAGCCGCGCTCGCGACCTGTCTGTTGCTGGCGGCATGGCTTGCCAGCGTGGCCGGCATGGGCTGGCTGGCCGGGTCGATGCCGGTGCATGCGCAGCAAGTGTGGGGGCGCACTCCCTCGTCGGCCATGGCCCGTCTGCTGCGATGGCTTGGTGCGGCGAGCATCGTCGCCGCGCTGGCCTTGTGTCTGGGCGCGGACCACGCCTCCATGGCGGTCCTGGTCTGGGTGATGGCCTCGACGGGGGCCGCCCTGCTGGTTGCCTTCACCCTGGCCTGGCGTCCGCGCTGGTTGCGCGTGCTGGCGCCGTGGGTGTGACGCGACTTCATGGGATGACGCACCCGGCCCTGTTCACCCTGAGCGTAGCCGCGCAGCGGCGAAGTCGAAGGGTTGGTAGGGCAACGGCTCACGCAGGCACACGGCCGCGTCCGTCATCAACATTCGATGACGTTCACCGCCAGCCCGCCGCGGCTGGTTTCCTTGTACTTGTCCTTCATGTCGCGGCCGGTGTCGCGCATGGTCTTGATCACCTTGTCGAGGCTGACGCGGTGCTTGCCGTCGCTTTTCAGCGCCATGCGGCTGGCGTTGATGGCCTTGACCGAGCCCATCGCGTTGCGTTCGATGCAGGGGATCTGCACCAGACCGCCGATCGGGTCGCAGGTGAGGCCGAGGTTGTGCTCCATGCCGATTTCGGCGGCGTTCTCGACCTGCCAGATGCTGCCGCCCAGCGCGGCGGTGAGGCCGCCGGCGGCCATCGAGCAGGCCACGCCGACCTCGCCCTGGCAGCCCACTTCAGCGCCGGAGATGGAGGCGTTTTCCTTGTACAGGATGCCGATGGCGGCGGCGGTGAGCATGAATTCGATGATGCCGTTTTCGTCGGCTTTGGGGCAGAAGCGCTGGTAGTAATGCAGTACCGCCGGCATGATGCCGGCCGCGCCGTTGGTGGGCGCGGTGACCACGCGACCGCCGGCGGCGTTCTCCTCGTTGACGGCCAGCGCGTAGAGGTTGACCCAGTCCAGGATGGTGAGCGGATCGCGCAGCGCGGCCTCGGGCTGGTTGCGCAGTTCCTCCGCCATCGCCGGCGCGCGGCGTGCCACGTGCAGGCCGCCGGGCAGCGTGCCGGGTGAGCGCAGGCCGCGGGTCACGCAATCCTGCATCGCCTGCCAGATGGTCAGCAGGCCGGCACGGGTTTCCGCTTCGCTGCGCCACACCGATTCGTTGGACATCATCAACTGGGCGATGGTCATGCCGTGCTGTTCGCACAGCGCCAGCATCCGGTCGCCGCTGCTGAACGGGTAGGGCTGTTCGGTGGTGTCGGCCACGATGCGGTCTTCGGCGGCTTCGTCCTTGTTGACCACGAAACCGCCGCCCACGGAGTAGTAGTCGCGCGTGGCCAGCAGGTTGCCGTCGGCGTCATACGCGGAGAAGCGCATGCCGTTGGTGTGGAACGGCAGCTTCTGGCGCTTGTTGAACACCAGGTCGCTTTTCTCGTCGAACGCGATGTCGCGCTTGCCCAGCAGCTGCAGCCGGCCGCTGGAGCGGATGCGCTCCAACGTGGCGGGGATGCCATCCGGGTCGATGGTGTCGGGATGCTGGCCTTCCAGTCCCAGCAGCACGGCCTTGTCGGTGCCATGGCCGCGGCCGGTCAGCGCCAGCGAGCCGAACAGTTCGGCGCGCACGCGGGCGACCTGGTCCAGCACGCCCTTTTCCTCCAGCCAGCGTTCGGCGAAACGCGCGGCGGCGCGCATCGGGCCCACCGTGTGCGAGGAGGACGGCCCGATGCCGATCTTGAACAGGTCGAATACGCTGACGGCCATGTGGCTGCCGAGGGAGGAAAGGTGCGCGCTATTCTACGCGGGCCCCCTTGAACGCAGCCCCTGCCGAAAAGCATGCCCGACCTGATCCTGTACCAGCGCGACTACTGCCATCTCTGCGACCTGGCCCTGGCGGTGCTGGCCGAGGCGCGCGCGCCGGACTTCGACAGCGCGTGGGTGGACGATTCGGCCGAGCTGGAAGCGCGCTATGGCGTGCGCGTCCCGGTGCTGCGCGACAACCGCGCCGATCGCGAGCTGGACTGGCCGTTCGATGCCGCTGCGGTGCGGGCGTTTCTCGGTCAGCCTGGCTGACACGGGGCTGGCGCTCGCCGTGTCCTAGAATGAAGCGTCGCCTGGAACATTCCCCATCATGGTTCGTGCCGCCCAACCTTCCAGCCTGAATCGCTGGCGCGATCGCGCCACGGCGTTGTCGCCGCTGCTGGCCGACGCACTGGATGCCTGCGCCGGGCAGCCGCTGGACGAGGCCGGCTGCGCCGATGTGCTGGATCTGCTGGACATGCTCGGCTGCGATGCGCAGACGCTGGCGGCGGCGCTGTGGTTCGAGCTGGCGCGGGTGGCGCCGGCGGTATGGACTGCCCGCAGCGAATCGCTGCCGGCCGACGTGCAACGGCTGGTGGCCGGCCAGCAGGCGGCCGAGCAGGTATGGGCGCTGCATGCGCAGAAGCGCACGCCGGAACGGGCGGCCGAAGGTTTGCGCCGGCTGCTGCTGGCGATCATCCGCGACCTGCGCGTGGTGTTCATCCTGCTGGCGCGGCAGCTGGCGCGGATGCGCGCTGCCGTGGCGTGGCCAGCCGAGGAGGCCGCCGCGCTGGCCCGGCTCACCCGCGACATCCATGCACCGCTGGCCAACCGGCTCGGTATCTGGCAACTGAAGTGGGAGCTGGAGGATCTGGCGTTCCGTTACCTGCAACCGGACACCTACCGCCGCATCGCCAAGTTGCTGGACGAACGCCGCGCCGATCGCGAGGCGTTCATCCGCCAGTCGCTGGACGAACTGCAGCACGACCTTGAGGCCGCCGGCATCCATGCCGAGCTGGCCGGGCGACCCAAGCACATCTATTCCATCTGGAAAAAAATGCAGCGCAAGGCGCTGGAGTTTTCCGACCTGTACGACATCCGCGCGGTGCGCGTGCTGGTGGACAGCGTGTCCGACTGCTATGCCGCGCTGGGCGTGGTGCATGCGCGCTGGCCGCACCTGCCAGGCGAGTTCGACGACTACATCGCGCGGCCCAAGGGCAACGGCTACCAGTCGCTGCACACCGCCGTGCTGGGCCCGTCGGGCAAGACGCTGGAAGTGCAGATCCGCACCCACGAGATGCATCGCGCCAACGAGCTGGGCGTGGCCGCGCACTGGCGCTACAAGGAGGGCGGCAGCGCCGACGCCGAGTTCGAGGCCAAGATCGCCTGGATGCGCAAGCTGCTCGACGCACGCGGCGAGGACGACAGCAAACTCGCCGCCGACCTGCACACCGAATTGCTGGAAGACCGCGTCTACCTGCTGACGCCCAAGGGCGAGGTGTTCGACATGCCGCACGGCGCCACCGTGCTGGATTTCGCCTACCACGTGCATACCGAGGTGGGACACCGCTGCCGCGGCGCCAAGGTCAACGGCCGCATCGTGTCGCTGACGTTCCAGCCGCAGAGTGGCGACCGGGTGGAGATTCTCACCACCAAGATTGCCGAGCCCAGCCGCGACTGGCTGTCGGTGCATCACGGTTATCTCAACACCTCGCGGGCGCGCGACAAGGTGCGCGTGTGGTTTCGCAAGCTGGCGCACGACGCCAACGTGGCGGCCGGCCGCGCCATGTTCGAGCGTGAGCTGAAGCGCATGGCGCTGCCTGCCGTTTCCGCCGCCGACGTGGCGAAACTGCCCGCCCATTTCAACCTGAAAACGCCGGACGACCTGCTGGTGGCGGTGGCGCTGGGCGAAGTCACGCCCGGCCAGCTCACCCGCGTCTTGCAGGAGGCGGCGCAACCACCGGCGCCGCTCGTCACCCAATCGGCCACGCCGGTGGCGTCGCGCCACGCCACGCTCGATCACAGCGCGCTCAGCATCCAGGGCATCGGCAACCTGCTGACCACGCTGGCACGCTGCTGCCAGCCGCTGCCGGGCGATCCGGTGCGCGGCTTCATCACCCGCGGCCGCGGCGTATCGGTGCACCGGGCCGATTGCGCCAGCCTGGCGCGGCTGGCGCGGCGCGATCCGGATCGGGTGATCGAGGTGAACTGGGGTACCGCGTCGGCGCAGGCGTACGAGGTCGACATCGAAGTGCGCGGCTATGACCGCAAGGGTCTGCAGAAAGACATCACCAGCGTGATCAGCAACGCCAACACCCACATCATCGCCTCGTCCAGCCGGCTGTTCGTGCACACCGGCGAGGTGGAAATGCGCTTCACCCTGCGCGTGCGGGATTACGAGCAGTTGTCGATCCTGCTGGCCAAGCTGCAGGCGCTGCCCAACGTGATCGACGCGCGCCGCGTGGGCGTCGGCTGAATCCACCTGCAATACCGGCGCCCGCAACCCCGGGGTGTCGTCGGGCCGATGTTAAGCTGCGCCAGTTGTTCCGGACGATGGGCCCATGAGCGGAAACAGGGAAAACCACGAAAACGATCCGCGCGGTCGCACCGAGCCTACGCTCGGCGATATCGACCGGATGGATGCGCCGGCGCCCGCGCCGGCATCCGACGGATTGCCGCAGGTGACGGTGGAGCCGCGCGTGTCGCGCCCCCGTACCCGCGCACCGCGGTCGGAGTCCGGCCACCGCGGCTGGCTGATGGCCTTGTTGCTGCTGGTGTTCGTGGCGCTGATCGCCACCGTCTGGTTCAAGCAGAACGACCTGCGCGGCATGCTGCCGCGCACCGAGTTGAACGACGTGCTGAGCCGGGCGCAACAGGCGTTGCAGGATGGACGTCTGGACGGCCAGGATGGTACCAGTGCCCGCGAGCTGTACCAGGCCGCCGTGGCGCTGGAGCCGGACAACGATGCCGCGCGCAACGGCCTGCATCAGGTCGGTCGCGCCGAACTGTCGCAAGGCGATACGGCGTTGCAGGCCGGCCAGCTCGACCAGGCCGCGCAGCACGCCGCCGTGGCGCGCCAGCTGCTGGGTGGCGGCAGCGACATCGACCGGCTCGACCGCGCCATCGATAAAGCCCGCGCGGCGCACTTGCCGACCGATGATCTCGTCGATCGCGCGCGCCAGGCCTTTGCCGCCGGCCAGCTGGATGGCGAGCAGGGCGCCGGTGCGCTGTACCAGAAAATGCTGCGCGCCAACCCCGGCAATGCAGTCGCCGCCCACGGCCTCAACCAGGTCGGCGACGCGCTTGCCGAGCAGGCGCGCAAGGCGCTCGATACGAAGCAGGACAGTGAAGCCGCCGCGCTGATCGATCGGCTGGCTGCGCTGCAACCCAACCACGGCGCCTTGCCTGCCTTGCGCGCGCAGCAGGCGCAGCAGCGCCAGCAAAACACCGAGGCGCTGGACGAGGCGATCAAGCAGGGTCGCGCCGCGCTCGCCGAGGGCCGCGTCAGCGGTGCCGGCGACGACACCGCACTGGCGCATTTCAAGGCGGCGCTGGCGATTGATCCCGACAGCCGCGAGGCGCATGCCGGCCTCGGCATGGTGGCGCAGGCGATGATCGTGCGCGCCAACGCCGCGATCGAAGCGGGCGACCGCAGCCAGGCCGCCGGCCTGCTCGACCAGGCAGCGGCGCTGGCCCCCAAATCCGCCGATCTCGCCGCGGCGCGGGCACGTATCGACGCGGCCACTGCCGCCACGTCGTCGCCGGACGAGAAGGCCACGCCAACCGCCGCGGCCGCGCCGGATGATGCGGGGCTGGTATCGCCAACCTTGTCGGCCGCCCAGCAGGCGCAGATCACCCAGTTGCTGCAAGGCGCGCAGGCGGCTGCCACGCGCGGCGACATCATGCTGCCGCCAGGTGGCAGCGCCTACGACCTGTATCGCCAGGCACTGGCCATCGATGGCAACAACGTCGAGGCGCGCCGTGGTTTGCAGGCCTTGCCGGTGCAGGTGGAGCAGCGGTTCAACCAGGCGCTGGCCGCCGGCCAGCTGGGCCAGGCCACCGACATGCTGGCGAACCTGGCCGAGCTGGCACCGGGCGACCCCGCGCAGGGCGCGCTGGCCAATCGACTGGCCGGCGCGTGGCTCGATCAGGCCGACCGCCAGCTGGCCAGCGGCGATCGCGTGGGCGCTGCCCAATCGCTGAATCGCGCCCGCAAACTCACGCCCGACAGCGCGCGGGTGCAGGATATGGCCGTCCGTTTGCAGGGCGGTCCGTGAGCCCTGCTGGCGGCATCCAATCCACGACCGGGTACGGCGCAGCGTCAGGCTGGCGTCGTGCGCTGGTCAGTCGCCCATCGAGCGCGCCATGACGATCCTGGTGTTCGGTGGCAGCAGCCAGATCGGCCATTTCCTGTTGCCGCGGCTGCTGGAGCGCGGCGAGTCGATCATTTCCCTGAGCCGGCAACCGCGACCGGAGCAGCCTGGCGTGACCTGGCTGCACGGCCAGCTTCCCGACCAGGTGCCCACATTGCCGGCGCTGTCGGCGATCATCAGCTTCGGCCCGTTGCAACCGTTCGCGGACTGGCTGGCGGCCACGCCGCTGGAAGGCGCGCCGCGAGTGATCGCCACCAGCTCGATGAGCGCCGAGACCAAGCGTGATTCGGCGGTACCGGCCGAGCGCGCCATCTCGCAGTTGCTGCGCGATGGCGAGTCGGCGCTGGCGGCCGCCTGTGCCCGTCATGGCTGCGCCTGGACCGTGCTGCGGCCCACGCTGATCTATGGCGCGGGCCTGGACAAGAGCCTGACACCAATCGCCCGCCGCGCCCGCCGCCTGCGGGTTTTCCCGCTGCCCGGCGGGCATGGCCTGCGCCAGCCGGTGCACGCGGACGACATTGCCCAGGCCGTGGTGGCGGCGCTGGCTTGCCCGGCGGTTGCCGGCCGCATCCTGCCGATCGGCGGCGGCGAGCGCCTGTCTTTTGTCGAGATGTTCCGCCGCGTGCGCCGCAGCCAGCCGTGCGCCACCTTGCCGCTGCCGCTGCCCGGCGGTTTGTTGCGTGCATGCGCCAGCGCCTTGCCGCGCCTGCGCGGGCCGCTGAACCGGCTGGACACCGACCTGATCGCCGACAACAGCGAGTTGCATTACCTGCTCGGCATCCACCCCCGCGCATTCGATCCCGATCCGTCGATGTGGTTTCCGGCTGGCCAGTGACGCCAGGCCCGAGCGGCGGGGTTGTACGAGGACATGTAGGAGCGACTTCAGTCGCGATGCTTCTGTTCTGGAGCTCCAAAGCAAGAGCATCGCGACTGAAGTCGCTCCCACAGGAGTCGCCCCCACATTATTGATGGTCACCCCAACATTCGCCGCGATGACCGCGTTTTGCCCGCAAAATACCCGCACCATTCATATGCGCCTCGGGTAGCAGGCCCTATGATCGACGCATTTGATCGAGGACTCCCCGCCGTTGGCCTTCCTGACCCGTACCCGTTCCCTGGCGCGCCGCACGTGGCCGTGGCTGCGCATCCCGTTCTGGATCGGCATGGGCCTGCTGGTGGGTTTCGTGCTGCCGTACATGCTGGTGTTGAACAAGCGTGTGCAGGAGCGTTTCAACGACCTGGTGTTCGCGGTGCCCACGCGGGTGTACGCGCGGCCGCTGCCGCTGGCCGCGGGCGTGCCGATGACGCCTGCCGCGCTGGAGCTGGAGCTGACCTTTGCCGGCTACCGCCGTGGCGACCGCGGCAACTTGCCCGGTAGCTGGGTCAAGGACGGATCGCGCTACACCATCGCCTCGCGCGGTTACGCCGGCCCGGCCGGCGGCGAGTTGCCGAAGCGGATCGAGGTGACCCTGGGCAAGGGCGAGGTGCGTTCGGTCACCGACGCGGCCAGCGACAAGGCGATGGCCATCGCGCATCTCGACCCCGCGCGCATCGCCACGTTGTACGGCGCCAGCCAGGTGGAGCGGCGCATCGTGCATCTGGCCGATGTGCCGCCGCTGCTGGTCAGCGGCTTGCAGGCGGTGGAAGACCGTGATTTCAAGCACAACATCGGCGTCGATTTCTCGGCCATCGCGCGGGCGGCGTTCGCCAACCTGCGCGCCGGTCGCACGGTGCAGGGCGCGTCCACGCTGACCCAGCAACTGGTGCGCAACCTGTTCCTCACCCGCGAGCGCAGCTTCACCCGCAAGATCAACGAAGCGTTGATGTCGGTGCTGATCGAGCTGCACTACAGCAAGGGTCGGATCCTGGAGGCGTACATCAACGAGGTTTTCCTCGGCCAGCAGGGCGACCAGGCGGTGCACGGTTTCGCGGCCGCGTCGGAGTTCTATTTCGGGCGCCGACTGGAAGCGCTGCGGCCGCAGGAGATCGCGATGCTGGTGGGCCTGGTGAAAGGCCCCAGCTATTACGACCCGCGCCGCTATCCCGAGCGTGCGCTGGCGCGCCGGAATCTTGTGCTGCAGGAGTTCGAGACCACCGGTTTGCTGACCGGTGCACAGGCCAATGCGGCGCAGGCGGCGCCGCTGGACGTGATCAAGAACGGCCAGCTGCCGCACAACCGTTTCCCGGCTTTCATGCAACTGGTGCGCGAGCAGATCACCAGCGACTTCGATGACGAAACGCTGCGCGGCGGCCATCTGTCGGTGTTCACCACGCTCGACCCGGCGGCGCAGATCTACACCGAGCAGGCGATCAGCAGCACGGTGAAGGCGCTGGGCAAGCGGGGCGAGGCGGTGCAGGCGGCGGCGGTGGTGACCAGTGCGCAAACCGGCAACGTGCTGGCCGTGGTGGGCGACAAGCGGCCGGGCGCGCAGGGCTTCAACCGGGCGCTGGATGCGCGCCGGCAGATCGGCTCCACGATCAAGCCGTTCATCTATCTGGTGGCCCTGACCCAGCCCGAGCGCTGGAACCTGGCCACCTTGCTGGATGACGGCCCGATCTCGCTGCGCCAGCCCAATGGCACCGTCTGGAACCCGCAGAACGACGACAACCAGAGCCACGGCATGGTGCCGATGGTGGATGCGCTGGCGAAGTCGTGGAATCTGGCCACCATCCACCTCGGCATGGCGCTGGGGCTGCCGCGGATCAGGTCGTTCCTGCAGTCGTTCGGGCTGACCGGCGTCAACCCCAGCCCGTCGTTGCTGCTTGGTGCGCTGGATCTTTCGCCGCTGCAGGTCACCCATCTTTACCAGTACCTGGCCGCCGACGGCCACGCGCTGCCGCTGGTTGCCGTCAGCGGCGTGCTCGACGGCAACGGCCGCACGATCAAGCGCTATCAAGTGCAGCCCGGCGACGGCGAATACCAGAGCGCGGTGCGGTTGACCACCTGGGCGTTGCAGCAGGTGGCGGTGTACGGCACCGCGCATTCGATCGGCAATTCGGGGCTGGCGTGGCTGCACGCCGCCGGCAAGACCGGTACCAGCAACGACCTGCGCGACAGCTGGTTTGCCGGCTACACCGGCGAACACCTGGCGGTGTTCTGGATGGGCCGCGACGACAACAAGCCGGCCGGCCTGTTCGGTTCCACCGGTGCCTTGCGTGCGTGGCGCGAGCTGTTCGCCAAGCTGCCCACCCGGCCGTTGTCCAGCGCACCGGGCAGCGGCCTGGAGATGGCCTGGATCAACCCGACCAGCGGCCGCCGCACCGATCCGCAATGCGCTGGCGCGCAACAGGTGCCGGTGGTGGCCGGCAGCCTGTCCGCTGATGTCGATGGCTGCGCCTGGGAAACCGTGCAAGGCCTGTTCGGTGTCGGTCAGCCCACCCCCAACGGCGCGCCCGGCGCCCCGGCCGCCCCGGCGGCACCGGTTGCTCCCACTGCCCCCTCGAACCCCGCTGATCCGTACCGGAATTGACCATGTCGTACCTTGTAAACACCGCGCGTAGCGGCGCCTTGTTGGTGGCTGTCGCGTTTTTTGCCGGCTGTGCCACGCCGCCGCCGCCGGCCCCATCGCGCGCGGCCGCTCCTGCCCACGACATGGTGGCCGCCATCCGTGCCGCCGGTGACCGCGAAAGCTCGGTGATCGCCGTCAATCCGCTGGGCGATCCCGGCGTCACCGGGTTGCAGGATGCCGCCCGCGCCGACGCCAACGCCGGCCGCTATGCCGAGGCCGGGGCCAAGCTCGACCAGGCCTTGAGGCTCAGCCCGGATTCGCCCGCCCTGCTGCAGGACCGCGCCGAAATCGCCATCCGGCTGGGTGATTTCAGCGGTGCCGAAAAACTGGCCCATCGCTCATGGTCGCTGGGGCCGAAGCTGGGCCCGTTGTGCGCCCGCAACTGGCAGACCATCGTGGAGTTGCGGCTGCACGCCAGGGACGAGGCCGGCGCTGCCACCGCGCGCAAATGGCTGGCCCAGTGCCACAAGGCGGGCGTGCCGCGTTACTGATATGGACGTCAAGGCGTCCATATGCTGAAGTCATTGATCGCCGGCTCAGTGGTGGTCTGGCGGCACTCAGGCCTCGATGATGCCGCCGCGTTCCCACTCCGCCACCGGACCCGGTTCCAGCCGAAACAGCGGGTGACAGGCTGGTTGCTTGCAGGCCTGCCATTGCCGGTGCAGCTGCGGCGAGCGCTGTCGCAGCTTGGCCATCAGGTGCGCCCATTCGTGCGCCAACTGACCGTCGCTGGCGGGGATGGGGGTCACCGCGAGAACCGGTTCGATCTTGCTGCGGTCGAAGACATAGCCGCGCGCCAGCGACTCGGCGTAAACGGCGCACAGATAGGATTCGATCGCGGACAACGGCGCGGGATGGGCGCGGAAACGCTGCAGTTGTGGATGATTGCGATAGCCGCGCGTCTCGCCCCGCAATACTGCGCGCGCCAGCAGGGCCTCACGCCAGAGCGCCACCAGGCCTTGTCGGTCCAGATAACTCGGATGCAGTGTCCATAACCGCATGATGTGAACCTCCGCGCCGCGTACACGCATTGTCGCCGCAAGCGGCATCCGCTCGAAAGCGGCGCGCTAAGGTTTCGTCGCCGCGGCCGCTCGGCGATACTGGCGTGATGATTGATCACGACGACCCCGCAACCATGGATGTTGCGGCGCTGCTGGGCAGCGATGGCCCGTTTGCCCGCGAGGTGCCAAGCTTCGCCCCGCGTGAGGCACAGCAGCGCATGGCGCAGGCCGTGGCGCAGGCCATTGCGGGGCGTGAAACGCTGATTGCCGAGGCGGGTACCGGCACCGGCAAGACCTTCGCCTACCTGGTGCCGGCGTTGTTGTCGGGCGAGCGGGTGATCATTTCCACCGGTACCAAGACGCTGCAGGACCAGCTGTATTTCCGCGACCTGCCGCGCGTGCGCTCGGTGCTGGGCGCGCGGCTGAAGACCGCCTTGCTGAAAGGCCGCGCCAACTACCTGTGCCTGTACCGGCTGGACCAGACCGTGCGCGAGGGCGCCACCTTCGAGCGTACCCAGGCCGCGCAACTGGCCACCATCCGCGCCTGGTCCGCGCGCACCCGCCGTGGCGACCGCATGGAGCTGGCCGAGGTGCCGGAGGAGTCGCCGCTGTGGCCGCGCGTCACCTCCACCCCGGAAAACTGCCTGGGCGTGGAATGCCCGTTCTTCGACGACTGCCACGTGGTGAAGGCGCGCCGCGAGGCGATGGAAGCCGACGTGGTGGTGGTCAACCACCACCTGCTGTTCGCGGACCTGGCGCTGAAGCAGGAAGGTTTCGGCGAGATCCTGCCCGGCGCCGCCGCCTTCATCCTGGATGAGGCGCATCAGGTGCCCGAGCTGGCCGGGCAGTTCTTTTCGCAGAGCCTCAGCGCGCGCCAGCTGACCGACCTGGCGCACGATGCGCTGGCCGAATGCACCGGCGTTACCGGCGCCATCGGATTGCTGCTGGAGCCGGTGGAAGCGTTGCAGGAATCCCTCCGCCAACTGCGCCTGGCGATGGCGCCGCTGCCACAGCGTGGCGCGTTCCAGGAGCTGGAGGATCGCGCCGGTGTGCGCGATGCCCTGCACGACTTGCGCGAGCTGCTGGCCACGCTGACCGAGCTGCTGGTCTCCCAGGCCGAGCGTTCGCGCGGCTTCTCCAATCTCAGCGAGCGTGCCACTGCATTGGCCGAAAGGCTCGACCGCATCGTGGAGGATCGCAGCGAGCGCGACGTGCGCTGGTACGAGTCATGGACGCGCGGTTTCGCCCTGCATGCCACGCCGCTGGATCTGGCCACGCCGATGCGTGCCCTGCGCGAACGCACCCAGGCGGCGTGGATACACACCTCGGCCACGCTGTCGGTGGCGGGCAATTTCGATCATTTCGCCCGCCAGCTGGGATTGGACGACCCGCAGACCCTGAGCCTGGAAAGCCCGTTCGATTACGCACGGCAAGGCCTGTGCTACCTGCCGTCGGGCCTGCCTGACCCCAACGCGCGCGACTACACCGAGCAGGTGATCGAGGCCGCGTTGCCGGTGCTGCACGCCTCCAACGGCCGCGCGTTTCTGCTGTTCACCTCGCATCGCGCGTTGCGCCGCGCCGCCGAGTTGCTGGAGGACAAGGTGCCCTGGCCGCTGTTCGTGCAGGGCACCGCGCCGCGGCCGCGGCTGCTGGAAGACTTCCGCGCCAGCGGCCACGGCGTGCTGCTGGGCGCGGCCAGTTTCTGGGAGGGCGTGGATGTGGTGGGCGAGGCGCTGAGCGTGGTGGTGATCGACAAGCTGCCGTTCGCCGCGCCCGACGATCCGGTGCTGGTGGCGCGGCTCGCCGCGCTGGAAGCCTCCGGCATCAATCCGTTCATGGGCTGGCAGGTGCCCAGCGCGGTGATCGCGCTGAAGCAGGGCGCCGGCCGCCTGATCCGCGACGTGCACGACCGCGGCGTGCTGATGCTGTGCGACCCGCGCCTCACCGGCAAGGGCTACGGCAAACTGTTCCTCGCCAGCGTGCCGCCGATGCCGCGCACCCGCGAATTGGCCGACGTGCAGGCCTTCTTCGATGACGCCACCGCCTCACTGTAGGAGCGACTTCAGTCGCGACGCCTTTGCCCTTCGGTCATGGCAAGAGCGTCGCGGCTGAAGCCGCTCCTACAACGGCTGGCTTGCTTCTTTTACAAATCCCGAATCCCGTCACTACGACATCGGCTCCGGCTTGGCACCCAGCTTGGGCGGTAGCGGGATGAATTCCTCGTGGTCCAGGTCCGGCAGTTTCATGCGTCCGGCGGCCCAGTCGGCGCGGGCCTGGTCGAGCCGTTCGGGCGACGAGGAGACGAAGTTCCAGTCGATGTAGCGCGGCCCCACCGGTTCGCCGCCCAGCGCCATGACCACCGCGCCGCTGTGGGTGGCGATGGTGGCGGCCTTGCCGGGCACCAGCACCGCCATCTTGCCCGCTTCGACCCGCTCGCCGTTGATCTCCACGTCGCCGCTGGCCACGTAGACCGCCCGCTCGGGGTACTCGGCCGGCAGCGACACCCGCGCGCCAGCGCGCAGTTGCCAGTGCACGTAGAACTGCGGCGAATCGACTTTCACCGGCGACGTCACACCGACCAGGCTGCCGGCGATCAGCCGCCCGGTGAGGCCGTCGTCGTCGAAGACCGGCAAGTCATGGTTGGCGTAGTGCCAGAAGCCCGGGTCCATCTCCTCGCGCCCGTCCGGCAGCGCCACCCAGGCCTGGATGCCGTCCAGCGGCCCGCCCTGTGCGCGCAGTTTCTCGAAGCGCTCCGAATGCGTGATGCCGCGGCCGGCGGTCATCCAGTTGACCTCGCCGGGGCGCACGGCCTGCTCGGAGCCGAGGCTGTCGCGGTGCATGATCTCGCCGTCGAAAAGATAGGTGATGGTCGACAACCCGATGTGCGGATGCGGGCGCACGTCCGCCTCGCGCGGCAGGCCGGGCGCGATCTGCTTCGGGCCCATGCGGTCGAAGAAAATGTAGGGGCCGACCATGCGGCGCTGGGCGAACGGCAGCACGCGGCCGACTTCGAAGGAACCCAGGTCGCGTCGGCGCTGTTCGATGATGAGCTCGATCATGGAGTACCTCCGGGTGGCAGCAGGGGAATGCAGGCGACCACTATCGCACCATGGGTGCGGCAAGGTCAGGCGGAGGTGGTTTCCACCGGCAGGCCGTGCGAACGCCACGCCTCCAGCCCACCCGCCAGCGGTCGCACGCGCACGAAACCCAGCTGCTTGAGCTGGCTGGCCACGCGCGCCGCCGAGGCTTCGTTCGGGCAGTCGCAATAGACCACCACTTCAGCGCTGGCGTCGGCGACGAGGTCGGCCACGCGCGCCGCGTGGACCGCGCCGGGTATCCAGCCCGTCGCATCGCGTTCGGCTGCGCTGCGCACGTCGATCAGCAGCGGGCGGCCGGGCTTGTCCATCAGCGCCTGCAGCTCGGCCACGGAGATGCGCTCCATCCGCAGCTCGCGCAGGAACAGCCGGCGTTTCCAGTATTTGCGGATGATGAAAACCACCAGCGCCACCAGCACCACGCCGATGCCGACCCGGCCCAGCGATTCCAGCGTCAGCAGCGCCTCGTTGACGGCGTCATGGAACACCACGCCGGTGGCGATCGCCACGCCCGCCCACAGCACGGCGCCGGTGCCGTCATACGCCACGAAGCGGCGCAGCGGCGTGCGCTGGTGGCCGGCCAGGGTGGTGCCGACCGCGGCAAAGCCGGGAATGAACTTGGCCAGCACCAGCGACGGCGCCCCCCACTTCGCGTAGATCGCACGCGTGCTGGACACGCAGCTGTCGGGTGACAGCGAAACGCGGCAGATCAGCCGCAACATGTGCGCGCCATGCCGACGCCCGGCCAGGTACCACAACGTATCGGCCAACAACGCGGCCAGCGTGGCGGCCAGCAGGATCGGCCAGACCGGCTCCTGGCGCTCCATTGCCTGCGCGCTGGCCACGACCAGCGGCGGCCAGGCGGGAATCGGGATGCCGCCCTGGTCGAGCAGCACGACCAGAAAAACCAGCCACAGCCCGTAGGTCGACAGCAATGCGTTCAGCGCTTCGATCATCTGACGTGTCGCCTCGGGTAAATCCGTCGGCCCAGCTTACTTGCCCTGGCGCACCGGGGCGAAAGTGGCCCGCACGGCGCTCAGGTGGCGGCGATCTCGACGGTCACGTGCACCAGCTCTTCGTGGATGGCCAGTTGCCGGCGCACGTCCTCGGCGCTGATGGGCGTCGTCACCACCAGCCCCAGGATGCAGGCGTAGCTGTTGCGCCCGACGCGCCACACATGCAGGTCGCTGACGGCGGCGGTGGCAAACTGCTCGCGCACCACGTCGCGGATTTCCTCCACCACCGGCTGATCCATCTCCGCGTCCAGCAGGATCTTGCCGGATTCGCGCAACAGCCCGAGCGCCCAGCGTGCCACCAGGATCGAGCCGACGATACCCATCGCCGGGTCGAGCCATGCGGCGCCGTAAAGCTTGCCGCCCACCAGCGCCACGATGGCCAGCACGGATGTGGCCGCGTCCGCGATCACGTGCAGGTAGGCTGCGCGCAGGTTCACGTCGTGGTGGTGACCATGGCCATGCGCGTGGCCGTGCGCATGGCCGTGGTCGTGCCCGTGACCATGCTCTCCCTTCAACAGCCATGCGCACAGCAGGTTGACGCCCAGGCCGAGCACGGCAATCGGGATGGCTTCGTCGTAGTGGATCGTGGCGGGTACGAACAGGCGCTGCAGCGACTGGATCATCATCAGCGCGGCAACCACCGCCAGCAGCATGGCGCTGCTGTAGCCGCCGAGTATCTCGATCTTCCACGTGCCAAAGGCGAAGCGGCCGTCCTTTGCGTAGCGCCGCGCCAGCGCATAAGCCATGACGGACAGCCCCATCGCCAGCGCATGCGAACTCATGTGCCAGCCATCGGCCAGCAGCGCCATCGAATTCAGCCAGTAACCGCCAACGATCTCCACCACCATCATCGCCGCGGTGATGTACACCACGCGCCGGGTATTGCGCTCCGCCTTCGCATCGACGTGGTTGAACTGGTGGCTGTGGGTGAACGGGGCGATGTCGGGCGCGGGCATGAGGTGGTCTCGGGTCATATACTCCCCCGCAGTATATGAGCGCGAGGCCACCCCATGTCGCATATCCATGAAAATCGCAAAAAGCTGGTCGCCCGCGTGCGCCGCATCAATGGGCAGATGGCCTCGCTCGAGCGCGCGATCGAAGGTGATACGGAGTGCGGCGCCGTGCTGCAGCAACTGGCCGCCGTGCGCGGCGCGGTCAACGGGCTGATCCTGCAGGTGATGGAAGGTCATCTGCGCGCCCACGTGGCCGGGCCCGGCAGCAGCAAACGGCAGGACGAGTTGCTGCCGGTGCTGGCGGTGCTGAAAAGCTACCTCAAGTAGTCGCCGGGCTGTCGTCTTCACGCCAAACGTCCCTTGACTCATGCAGCATGGGGCTCGGCATTCGTCCGGAGGAGACTGATATGGTTTCGATCGTCGATCGCGTGCGCCCCGGCGGCGCGCGTCTTTTTCATGCGGCTGTCCTGGCCGGCGCGTTGGCCTTGTTCCTCGGTGCGCTGCTGACCGACTACGCCTACTGGACCACCTACCTGATCCAGTGGAGCAACTTCGCCTCCTGGCTGCTGGTTGGTGCGATGGTGCTCACTTCCGTCGCCGTCATCTGCGAAATCTTCGCCCTCGTCCGTGGCGGGCGCAGCATCGTTCATATCGTGGTGCTGGTGGCGACCTGGCTGGTCGGCTTCTTCGATGCGCTGTATCACGCCAGGGATGCGTGGGCGATCATGCCCATGGCGCTGGTGTTCTCGGTGATTGTCGTCGTGCTGGCCTTCGTGGCGACCTGGATCGGTTTCGCAAGCCTGCGCGCGGGAGGTGCACGATGAAAATTTCCAGCCTGAAAGTCCTGCCCATCGCCGCCGCCGTGATGTTGCTTGCGTCCTGCGGCAAGGCACCCGATCTGAACCAATACGGCGCCAGCCCGGAGCTGCCGTCGCCAGCGCGCGGCGTCATGCCGGACATGATCATCGCCAAACCCGCCGCCTGGGGTGACCAGGTGCCCACCGTGCCGCAGGGCTACAGCGTCACCGCCATCGCCACCGACCTGGGCATTCCGCGGCAGACTTTGGTGCTGCCCAACGGCGACATCCTGGTGGCCGAAGGTCGCGGTGGCCATGCGCCCAAGCTCAAGCCCAAGGACGTGATCGCCGGCAAGATCAAGGCCAAGGGCAACACCTCGGTCAAGAGCGGCAATCGCCTGACCCTGCTGCGCGACGCCGATGGCGATGGCAAGTACGAGCTGAAGACCGTTTTCGCCGACAACCTCGACGCGCCCTACGGCCTCGCCCTCGTCGGCAACAACCTGTACGTCGCCAACCAGGGCGAGCTGGTGCGCTTCGATTACCAGGCGGGCCAGACCCACGCCAGCGGTGCGCCGGTGAAGGTCACCGACCTGCCATCGGCGATCAACCACCACTGGACCAAGGCGCTGGCGGCCAGCCCCGATGGGCGCTACCTGTACGTGGCCATCGGCTCCAACAGCAACATCACCGAGCGCGGCATGACCGCCGAAGTCGACCGCGCGCGCATCTGGCAGGTGGACGCCGCCACCGGCGCGCACAAGGTCTACGCCACCGGCCTGCGCAACCCCACCGCGCTGGCGATCCAGCCCGGCACCGACACCTTGTGGGTGGTGGTCAACGAGCGCGACGAGATCGGCCCGAACCTGGTGCCCGACTACCTCACCTCGGTACGCGAGGGCGGCTTCTATGGCTGGCCCTATGCGTACTGGGGCCAGCATGTCGACACCCGTGTGATGCCGCAGGACCCGGCCAAGGTCGCCGCCGCCATCAAGCCCGATTACGCGCTGGGCTCGCACGTGGCCGCGCTGGGCGTGGCGTTCTCGGCACCCACGATGGGCGGCCAGTTCGGTGACGGTGTGTTCGTCGGCGAGCACGGCAGCTGGAACCGCAACCCGCCGGTGGGCTACAAGGTGGTGTTCGTGCCGTTCCACGATGGCCGTCCATCCGGCGAACCCATCGACTTCGTCACCGGTTTCCGCACGGAAGACGGCAAGACCCGCGGCCGCCCGGTCGGCGTCACCGTCGACCCACGCGGCGCGCTGATCGTCGCCGACGATCTCTCCAACACGATCTGGCGCGTCACACCGACGGCGGCTGTCGCCGCGCCGGCGGCAACACCTCCGGCACCAGCGACATCGTCGCCCGCGCCGGCGGCGCCGTCCAGCGCGCCATAAGCTGCTGGCGGCAAGGGCGCGCTCTGGTTGATGAGTGCGCTCTTGCTGGGCCAGCTCTCTTTCTCCTCTGTGTGGCCAGAGAAACGTGGCCCACTGCGTCGCAGGAGCGGTGCGAACGGCGAAGCCGGCCCGAAGGGCAGAGGGCAGGATGACCGGCGCAAAGAGAGGCTACCCTCGCTACGCGGCCTTGTTGCCTCGTCTCACCGCCGCACACGGGCCCGGGTAGAGCGCGGCCATCTTGGCCCGCACTTCTCAGAAGAGCCAGAGCAGAGCCGGCTGTTACCTTCTCCGTTTAGCTTCCTCCGTCCCGTTTTCTCCGGCTGCTCGGTCAGGCCGCCGTATGGGCACCGGCGCGATATGCCGCCAGGGTGCCGCCCGTGGTGGCGATTCGCTCGGAGTGAACGGTGAGAGCGAATGCGAGGGTGGATGCCGGAGTTGAGGCAACGCAGGAGCGGTTGCCCGATGTCCGCAAGGCGGCGTAAGCGGAGTGTTCTTTCTCCTTGCCTTTGCTCTCGCTTTTGCTCTTTCGCTGTCAAAGAGCGTCGCGACTGAAGTCGCTCCTGCAAAGATCTGAAGCAACGGCGAGAGTATCGGGCACGACCGAAGGAAGTCCCTTGTGGACAGAGTGGGCTGCACGGAAGGATCCTGTTGCCTTGAGGCCATCGCCGCCGTCAACGCCCCACATCCCACCCCGGCACCGCAAACGCCTCCACCAGAAAATCCACCAGCCTCCGCGTCTTGATCGGCAGGTGTTTGCGTGAGGGATAGACCGCGTGGATGCCCAGGGTCATCGTGCGCCAGGTTGGCAGCAGTTCGACCAGGTCGCCGCGGCGCAGGTCGTCGGCGACGATGAAATCGGGTTGCAGGATGATGCCCTGGTGTTCCAGCGCGACGGCGCGGCAGGTGTCGCCGTTGTTGGCGTGGATGCGCGCGTGGGTGTGCACGACGACGGGGGTTTCGTGGGGGGCGGTGAAGGTCCATTCGTCGCGGGCGGCGAAGTAGCTGTAGGAGATGACTTCGTGCTGCGCCAGTTCGTCGGGGTGCGCGGGTGTGCCGTGTTGCGCGAGATATTGCGGTGAGGCACAGGCGATCATGCGGGTGGTGGCGAGTTGCCGGCTGACCAGCTGCGAGTTGGGCAGGTTGGTGATGCGTATGGCCAGGTCGTAGCCCTCTTCGACCAGGTCGACCACGCGGTCGCTGAGTTCGATGTCCAGCGACACCTTGGGGTACAGCTGCGCGAAGCGTGGCCACAGCGGGGCGAGGTGCAACACGCCGAAGCTGAGCGGCGCGTTGATGCGCAGGCGTCCGCTGGGTTCGCCGCTGCGCGAGCTGATTTCCGATTCCGCCTCGTCGACGGCGGCCAGCATCTCTTTGGCGCGGGCGTAGAACAGTTGGCCGTCGTCGGTCAGCGACAGTCGACGCGTGGTCCGGTGCAGCAGGCGCGCGCCCAGGCGCTGTTCAAGCTCGGCGACGTGGCGCGATACCGCCGCCTTGGACATGCCGATGGCATCGGCCGCGCCGACAAAGCTGCCGGCGTCGACCACGGCCACGAAGCTGGTCATTTCCTGGAATTTGTCCACGTCGCCTCCTTTTATCTCGAATAACGAGACAGTAAGTCAATGCAAAGCTAGTTTATCGATGTTTGGTTGGTCAATAGAGTACGTCCCATGCCTGGACGCCCTGGGCCACTGACGGAGACTTCCATGAACATCACTTTGATCGGCACCGGCAACATGGGCTCGGCGCTTGCCAAACAACTCACCCGCGCTGGCCACACCGTGCGCATCACCGCCCGCGACCTGGCCAAGGCGCAGGCGCTGGCCGCCGCCAACCCCGGCGCCGTGGCTGCGGCCCCGGCCGAGGCGTTGGCCGGTTCGGACGTCGTCGTTGTCGCCACCGGTTACGCCGATGCGGTGCCGGCGCTGCGCTCGCTGGGTTCGCTGGCGGGCAAGGTCGTCATCGACATCACCAATCCGCTGACCGCCGACTACATGGGCCTGACCCTGGGCTACGACACCTCGGCCGCCGAGGAGATCGCCAAGGCCGTGCCCGAAGCCGAGGTGGTGAAGGCGTTCAACACGCTGTTCGCGCAGGTGCTGGCTGATGGCCCGCAGTTTGCCGATGGCCAGGTGGCCCCCGCGTTCTTTGCGGGCGACAGCGAGCGGGCGAAGCAGACGGCGAAGGCGCTGATCGAAAGCCTCGGTTACACGCCGGTCGATGCCGGCCCGCTGAAAAATTCTCGCTATCTGGAACCGCTGGCCGCGCTGAACATCTACCTTGGCTACGGCGCCGGTCTTGGCACGTCGATCGCGCCGACCTGGATCAGCAAGGCCTGATGCGTCCGCGTCATCCACTTACTTCTTGTCATCCAAGGAATCCTCATGAACGCTTCGCTCGCACTGTTCGGCCGCATCGGCCTCTCGCTTGTTTTCATCATCTCCGGCTGGGGCAAGATCGCCGGCTACGCCGGCACCCAGCAATACATGGAGGCGATGGGTGTGCCCGGCGCCTTGCTGCCACTGGTGATCGCGCTGGAGCTGGGCGGTGGCCTGGCCATCCTGGGCGGCTTGTTCACGCGCTGGATTGCACTGGCGCTTGCCGCGTTCTCGGTGGCCAGTGCCGCGCTGTTCCACGCCAATCTCGGCGACGCTGCGCAGGCGATCAACTTCTGGAAGAACGTGGCGATGGCCGGTGGCTTCCTGATGCTTGCCGCCCATGGCGCCGGCGCGCTCAGCCTCGATCACCTGTGGGCCAGGCGTCGCAACGCCTGAGTTCCGCAACGAGCAGTTCAACCCGGCGGGCGCCATTGCGCCCGCCGTCTGTGGAGGAAACACCATGACTACCGCCCCCTCGCTCTTCATCTCCCACGGTTCGCCGATGTTTGCGCTGGAGCCGGGCTTGCTCGGCCCGAACCTGCGCGCGGTGGGTGAGTCGTTGGCGGACATCACCGCCGTGCTGGTGGTGTCGCCGCACTGGCAGACCCGGGGCGTGCGCGTGGCCAGCAGTGCCGCGCCGGAAACCATCCACGATTTCGGTGGCTTCCCCGCGCCGCTGTACCAGTTGCAGTACGCCGCGCCGGGTGCACCGGCGGTGGCGCAGGATGCCGCGCGGCTGCTTTCGGACGCCGGCTTCGAAGTGGCACTCGACGAACGCCGCGGCCTGGACCACGGCGCGTGGGTGCCGCTGCGGTATCTGTTCCCGCGCGCCGACGTGCCGGTGTTCCAAGTGTCGCTGCCGCAGCACATCGATGCGGCCGGCGCCTTGCGCATGGGGCAGGCCCTGGCGCCGCTGCGCCAGCGTGGCGTGCTGGTGGTCGGTTCCGGCAGCCTCACCCACAACCTGTACGAATTCCGCCAGGAGATTCGCAACCCTGAATACGCGCAGGAATTCGTGGATTGGGTTCGCGATGCGGTGGCCGCGCGCGACGTCGAGGCGCTGGTGGATTACCGCCGCCGCGCACCGCACGCCGAGCGTGCACATCCCACCGAGGAACACTACCTGCCGCTGCTGGTGGCCGTGGGCGCCAGCGTCGATACGGATGCGCCGCGGCTGGTCGAAGGCGGCATGACCTACGGCGTGCTGTCGATGGATTCGTTCGCGTTCGGCCTGCCCCATGCGGCGCAAGGGAAGGCAGGATGAAGACCGTGCCACCCCTGTGGAACGATCCCGCCTCGTACTGACCTTCCGCCCCTGCAGCCGCCGCCGCGACGGCCAACGTCGCTACCGGTGCTGCTGCACGGCGTGGGCGGCAACCTCGACGCCAACGTGGCGCTGACCGCACCCGGGTTGGGTTCGCCGTGCGGGCCGCGCGCATCCTGCCCGAAATCGAACCCCAACTCCCGGATCAGCGCAGTGCCGTGCCGAAGCGATTCCCGCGCGGCAGGTAGTGATGCTGGGAATCGAGCGAGACGATAACGCGGTGCGCGCGGCCGACGATCTCGTTGCGGGCGAAGAAGCCGAGATAGCGCGAGTCCATGCTGTTGTCGCGGTCATCGCCCAGCAGCAGGTACTGGCCGGGCGGTACCTTGGTCGGGCCGAAATTGCTGAGCGGGCTGGGGTGGCGGTTGGACAGGCGGATCGCGTGGTGCAGCGCGCCGTAGCGTTCGGTCGCGTAATGCGCGGGATCGCGCAGGTCATCGTGGATGCCCTGGTACCCGCTGGTCGTGTAGCTGGCCGCCTGGCCGTTGATGTAGAGCACGTTGGCGCGCATCGCCACCTCGTCGCCGGGCAGCCCGATCACCCGCTTCACCAGCCGCTCGTCGGCTGCCGGCGAATCCAGCACCACGATGTCGCCGCGTTGCGGATCGGCCAGGCGGTACAGCGAGACGTGGGTCAGCGGCAGGCGCACGTCGTAAGCCAGCTTGTCGACCAGGATGCGGTCGCCGATGCGGATGGTCGGCTGCATCGAGCCGGTCGGCACCACGTTCCAGTCGGCCACCGCGCTGCGGAAGACGACCATGCACAGCATGAAGGCCATGAAGCCGCGGTTGCGGAGCAGAAACTTCGCGATCGTGCGCATGGCTTTCCCCTGGCATGGATGGTCGTTCAACTGGTGACCGCGCCGCTGGCCTGAAGTTTCGGCGGCCGGGGCGCGGTTCGGCCATCTCATCCGATCGCGCCAGGTTGAATGAACCCGATCGATGGCGCGAGCGCAGTGCGTCGACGGTTCTCCGGTGGCATAGAATGTCCGTTCCTGCAGGAGATCGCGATCCACATGTGAGCAGCACGATGCATCCCTGACCCTCGATGGCATGTGCGAAGCGTGCCGTCCGGTTTCTGGCTGTGCCCGCCGAAGCGGGCGCGTTCCATGGGAGATCCCTGCATGTCGGATGTTCGCATTCGCGTTTCCAATCTCGTTTTTTCATGGCCCGACGGCACGCCCGTGCTGGATGGGCTTTCATTCGTGCTGGGTCCGGTTCGCACCGGTCTGGTCGCACCCAACGGGGCAGGGAAGAGCAGCCTGCTGAAACTGCTGGTGGGCGAACTGTCGCCGCTGTCCGGCCAGGTGACGGTCGACGGTGTCGTTGGATACCTTCCGCAAAATCTGCCGCTCGATGGCGAGGCCACCGTGGCCGACGTGCTTGGCGTTACGAGCAAGCTGCGGGCGCTGGACGCGATTGCCGCCGGTGACGTCGATCCCGCGCATTTCGATGTCGTCGATGACGATTGGGATCTGCGCGAGCGCAGCGCGGCGGCGCTGGCGCGTCTTGGCTTGAAAGATGTCGCGCCGGAACGTCGGCTGGCCACCTTCAGCGGCGGCGAGGCGATGTCGCTGGGTCTGGTCGCGCAACTGTTGCGACGCCCCGACGTCCTGCTGCTGGACGAACCTACCAACAACCTCGACCAGGCCACGCGTCAGCGCCTGTACGGGGCGCTGCAGGAGTGGAAGGGCTGCCTGCTGGTGGCCAGCCATGACCGCGAACTGCTCGATCGAATGGAGCAGATCGCGGAGCTGACGCCTTCCGGCTTGCGGTTGTACGGCGGTGGCTACGCGTTCTATCGCGAAACGCAGGAAGCCGAGCGACGCGCCGCCGAACAGCAGGCGCGCAACCTGCGCAGTGAGCTCAAGCGCGAGAAGCGCGACATGCAGCAGGCACGCGAACGTACCGCACGCCGGGCAGGCAACGCCGCACGAAACGTGGCTGACGCCGGACTGCCGCGGATCGTGGCCGGCAATCGCAAGAGCGCCGCGCAGACCACCGCGGCGAAGGCGGATGCCACCCATGCGGCGCGAGTGCAACAGGTGCGCTCGCGCCTGCACGATGCCACGCAGGCGCTGGGCGAGAACGCAGTGCTCGATCTCTCGCTGCCGGCCACGCGCGTGCCGGCGGATCGCGTACTGTTCTCGGCCGAAGGCTTGCGAGTGCGGCGGGGTGGTCGCGACCTGTTCGGCGCGCACGGTCTGGCATTTACGATCCGTGGTCCGCAACGCATTGCGCTGCGCGGAGTCAACGGCGCGGGCAAAAGCACCTTGTTGCGGGTTATCGCCGGGGAATGCACGTCCGATGGAAGCGTGCGTCGGGGCGCCGGTCGCGTGGCTTATCTTTCGCAGCGGCTGGACCTGCTCGATCCCGCGCGCACGGTGGCGCAGAACCTTGCACTTGCCGCGCCCGACATGCCGGCGCAGGAGCGCGCAAACCTGCTCGCCCGGCTGCAGTTCCCGGGCGATCGCATGGATCTGCCTGCGCTGGCGTTGTCTGGCGGCGAGCGCCTTCGCGCGGTGCTGGCCTGCGTGCTGCATGCCACGCCGCCGCCAGTGCTTCTGCTGCTGGATGAACCGACCAACAACCTCGACCTCGATGCGGTGGACCTGCTGATCCAGGCGTTGCGCGCCTATGAAGGTGCGCTGGTGGTGGCAAGCCATGATCCGGCGTTCCTGGCGGAAATCGATGTGGACCGCTGGCTCGAACTGACGGACGGCCAATTGGTGGAGGACATCGGGCGCTGATTCCTGCAGCCGACTCTCCGGCCACCGTCGCAGGATGATGCCTTGGTATCGATCGACACCTTCGTGGACTGTACGACCTGCGGCGTGCGGTCATTCGGTCTGCTGGCGGCAGCGAATGTGCGCTGGGGGCGACGGCATGAAACTATTGTCGCCAAAGGGGGCGTTGATACGTCCATCGTTGCGGTCTTGTGGACGAAGGGCGTGGCATCGGGCGTCGGGGTTGGTACTGTTCAACCTCGGCCCGGTATGGAAGGCCGGCCGGGGCTCAGGCGGAACATTGAACCGGCCGCGGCTGGATGGGTTTCATGCCTGGGGTGACGATGCTGTTTCGCCAACCGCTGCCGCCGCGCGGCAAATCATTCGATGGGGATCTTCATGCGCCTGGCCGTTCTTCTTGTATCTGCATGGGTACCGTTTGCACTGTGGGCCGGAGGGATGAACGGCGGCGGCGCTGCGCGATCCACGCCGGCCGCCACGGCCAGCAGCGCTCCCACGATGCTTCCGCAAGCCGCCATCGCGCGGCGCTACTTCGGCAATGACGCGCCCTGGTACGAAAACAACATCCCGTTCTTCGATTCCCCGGATGCGAAAACCAACCAGATCTACTACTACCGCTGGGAAGTATTCCGCGCGCATATCCGCGCGGTGGGTGCGCAGGGGAATTTGTTCACCGAATTCCTGCAGGACATGACGTGGGATCGCGACCCCTATTCCACGCTCAACGACTCGGCCATCTTCCCGATCTACGACGGCCGCTGGCTTCGTGATCGCAGCTATCTGGACGACTGGATCAGCTACCTGTGGACCGGTGGCGGCAACAACCGGCACTTCTCCGAATCCATCGCGGACGCCACCTGGCAGCGCTATGAAGTGGACGGCGATGCGGCGTTCGCCACCCGCTTCCTGCCCTCGATGGAGCAGACCTACAACCTGTGGGACGACCATTACGATTTCGACAAGCACCTGTACTGGATCGAACCCCTGCTGGATGCCACCGAGTACTCGATCGCCTCGATCGACGCCAGCGGCGGCAAGGATGGTTTCCGGGGCGGCGACGCGTTCCGCCCCTCGATCAACAGCTACATGTTTGCCAACGCCCGCGCCATCAGCCGGTTGGCGGCGCTGGCTGGCGACGACACCACCGCCAGCCGTTACGCGGCCAAGGCAGCCGATCTGCGTCGCCATGTCGAACAGCACCTGTGGAGCACGGAGCTGGGCCACTTCATCGACCGCTACAAGGTCGACAACGCGTTCGTGCATTACTGGGACCCGGTCGGCGGCCGTGAATTGGCCGGCTATACGCCGTGGACGTTCGGGCTCGTCGACGATCCGAAATACGCCGTGGCATGGGCGCACGCGCTGAAGGCCGATCAATTGCATGGGCCTCATGGCCTGCGCACGGTCGAGCCCAGCTACAAGCACTACATGCAGCAATTCCGCTACGACGAGGCCACCGGGTTGCGCGAATGCCAGTGGAATGGGCCGGTCTGGCCGTTCCAGACCACGCAGGCGCTGATCGGGTTGGCCAACCTGCTCAACACCAGCAGCCAGACGGTGATCACCCGCTCCGACTACATGTCGCTGCTGAAGCAGTACACCGAGCTGCATTATGTCGACGGTCATCCCGACATCCAGGAAGACTACGACCCGGCCACCGGCAAGCCCATCGTCGGCCTGCCGCGCAGCCACCACTATTACCACTCCGCCTACGACGACCTGATCATCACCGGCCTGGTCGGCATTCGCCCGCGCGCGGACAACGTGCTCGAGGTCAATCCGCTGCTGCCGCGCGATGCATCCGATCCCAACGCCATGGCCTGGTTTGCGCTGGAGAACGCGCCGTATCACGGCCACCTGGTTTCGGTGTTGTACGACCGCGATGGCAGCCACTATCACCGTGGTGCAGGACTGCAGGTGTTCATCGATGGTCGCAAGGTGGCGTCATCGCCCGTGCTTGCGCGCCTGACTGTCCCGATCGATCAGGCGCCGTTGCCGCCGGTGACGCGTCACGTCGACCTGGCGGTGAACCTTGTCGCCGACGGCTTTCCCCAGCCGTCGGCGTCGGTGAATGGCGATGACAAGAAAGCCCTGCGGCAGAGCATCGACGGCCGCATGTGGTTCTTCCCGCAGATTCAGGAAGGCTGGAGCACGGCGGGTGCGGCGGACAAGCCGCAGTGGTACGCGCTCGATTTCGGAACGCCGACCACGATCGCTTCGTCGCAAATCTTCTTCCTCGATGACGCCACGCATTTTGCCGCGCCCGCGTCCTACGCCATCCAGTATTTCAAGGATGGCGCCTGGCACGCGGTTGGCAGCGAACCGGTCGGCAAACCGCTGGCCAATGGCGTGAATGCGCTCGGCTGGGCACCGGTGACGGCGCGCCGATTCCGCGTGCAGCTCACCCCGCCGGCTGGTCAGCGCGCCGTGCGTCTGCTGGAGTGGAAGCTGTACGCGAGCGCGCCCGTGCATCAGTTGGTCGGCGCGACGCAGCACCCGTAGGTGCATCGCGTGATTTGACCCACCACCGCGGACAGGCCATCGCCGCCTGTCCGCCCGCATTTCGCCCCTGTCTGCCCGCTGCGGCGCCGCCGGCGCTGTTGTGATGGACGCTCCGATCACGGGAGTGCCGCGGCATGGGCAAGTGGACACAGACCGTTACCGCCAAGGTGCTGGGCATCGGCGCGCTGGCGTTGCTGATGACGATACCGCTGCTGCAGGTGCGCGAGCTGGTGAGTGAGCGCCAGCAATTGCGCAGCGATGCAATCAGCCAGATCGCGCAGGGCTGGGGCGGCAAGCAGGTCATCGGCGGGCCGGTGCTGGTGGTGCCGACGCTGCGCCAGGTGGCGGTGGAAGGGCAACTGACGCCGCGCTGGCAGACCGACAGCGAAAGCGTGCTGGCCGATACGCTGAAGCAGGACGTGGCGATGGTGGTGACCACGCGCAGCTATGGCATCTACAGCGCGCCGGTGTTTGTGGCCACGGTGAAACTCGCGGCGCAGTTCCGCGCACAGGACGTCGCTCAGTATCGCCACGCCGGCGATGCGTCGTGGCAGGGTGGCAAAGCCGAGCTGCGGTTGCCGATCGGTGATCTGCGCGGCCTGCAGGAGATTTCCGCATTGCGCGTCAACGGCCAGCCGGCGCGCTTCGAATCCTCGGCCGACCGACTGGGCCACTGGCCGACCGTGGTGGTGCCGATCGATCCGGACACGCTGGGCGACCAGCCGATCGACGTGCAGATCGTGCTAAAACTGGCCGGCACCGAAGCGCTGCAGCTGCTGCCGTTGGCGCGCAGCACCGACGTGACCATGCGTGCGCCGTGGAGCGATCCCGGTTTCATCGGCGCCGCGCTGCCGCTGGAACACACCATCGATGCCGACGGTTTCAGCGCGCACTGGCATCTGCTCGATCTCAACCGCAGCTATGGCCAGCACTGGAGCGATGGCGATGCCGGGATGAATGATGCTCTACGGGCGTCGACCTTCGGCGTGCAGCTGTACCAGCCGGTCGACGTGTACCAGCGCAACGTGCGCGCGGGGAAATACGGCCTGCTGTTCATCGCGATGACCTTCGTGGCGTTCTTCCTGTTCGAGGTGCTCAAGCGCCTGCGCGTGCATCCGGTGCAGTACCTGCTGGTGGGCGCGGCGCTGGCCACGTTTTACGTGGTGCTGCTGGCGCTGTCCGAGCAGATCGGTTTCGGCCCGGCCTACGCGTTGGCCGCGTCCGCCGTGGTACTGATGGTGGGCGGCTATGCGATGGCGGTACTGCGCGCGTGGCGTGCCGGTGCGTTGCTGGGCGGCGTGCTGGGATTGATCTACGCGATGCTGTACGGGCTGATCGCGGCCGAACAATACGCGCTGCTGATCGGCGCGCTGGTGCTGCTGGCGACGGTGGCGCTGATGATGTATCTGACCCGCCGCATCGACTGGTACGCGAGCATTCCGGAAGCGTCGGCTGCGTCGACCGAAGCGCCAGCCGCTATCATGGGCGGATCATGAACCTGCTCGCGATAGAAACCGCCACCGAAGCCTGTTCCGTTGCGTTGATCCACGGCCAGGAGCTGATCGCCCGCAGCGAGATCGCGCCACGTCGCCACACCGAGCTGGTGCTGCCGATGGCCGACGCCTTGTTGGCCGAGGCCGGCATCGATCGCCACGCGCTGGATGCGATCGCCGTGGGCCGCGGCCCCGGCGCGTTCACCGGCGTGCGGCTGGGCGTGTCGCTGGCGCAAGGGATGGCGCTGGGGCTGGACCTGCCGGTGATCACCATTTCCTCGCTGGCTGCGCTGGCGCTGGAGGCGCCGGAAGAGGGCGATGAGACGGCCATCCTGGCGGTCATCGATGCACGCATGGGCGAGATCTACGCGGCCAGCTATCGGCGCGACGGCCTCGGTGGCCTGATCGCGCTGGACGAGGAGCGCATCTGCACCGCCGATTCGCTGCAACTGCCCGCGGCATCCGCGTGGCAAGTGGTCGGCACCGGCTGGGCCACCTACGCCACCGAACTGAGCCAGCGCCTCACCGGCACCTTGCACTCGGCCGATGGCGTGCGTTATCCGCAGGCCGCGCATGTGGCCGAACTGGCGCTGGCGGAATTCAACGCCGGCCGCGCGCAGGCGCCCGAACTGGCCTTGCCCGTCTATCTGCGCGACAAGGTGGCGTTGACCCTGGTGGAGCAGGGCAAAGCCTGAGCCTGCCGCTATAGCTGGCGGGTGATCACCTGCACCAGCAGGCTGCTCGTCGCCACCGCGATCCATACGCCCAGGCCCAGCAGGATCGGGCGCGGGCCGCTGGCGATCATCCTGCGCAGGTTCGCCGACAGGCCGATGGCGGCAAGCGCCACCACGATCAGGAATTCTGCGGCCAGGTGCAGGTCGGGCTGGATCGCGGTGGGAACCAGTCCCGCCGTGCGCAGCGCCGACGCCACCAGAAACCACAGGATGAACCAGGGAAAGATGCGCAGCAGGCTGAACTGGCTGGCCGACCCGTCCAGCCGGCGCTGTCGCCGCGCGCGGACGGCCGCTACCAGCGCCAGCAGCAGGCACACCGGGATGATCAGCGTGGCGCGGGTCAGCTTCACGATGGTGGCGTAGTCGCCTGCGGCCTTGCTGAAACTGTAGCCGGCGGCGACCACCGACGAGGTGTCGTTGATGGCGGTGCCGGCCCACAGGCCAAAGCCCAGGTCGCCCATGTGCATCAGGTGGCCGAGCAGCGGAAACAACAGCACGGCCACGATGTTGAACAGGAAAATGGTGGAGATCGCGTACGCCGTGTCGTGTTCATCCGGCTGGATGATCGGTGTCACCGCGGCGATCGCCGAGGCGCCGCAGATGGCCGTCCCCACGCCGACGAGGATCTTCAGTTTGTCGTGCACGCCGAGCCAGCGGCCCAGCAGCCACGCACTGAAGAAGGCCACGCTCAGGGTGACCACGGTGACCGAAAGCGAACGCATTCCGGTCGCCACCACCTGATCGAGACTCAGCCCGAAGCCGAGCGCGATGATCGACGCCTGCAGCACGGTGGTGCTGGCAAACGCGATGCCCGGGACAAACCGCGCGTCAGGCGCCAACACGCTGCGCACGAGCAAGCCCAGCACCATGCCGAACACCGGCCCGCCGATCAGCGGCAGGCAGCGACCCAGCAGCAGCGCAATCACGGCGACCGCCACCGCCAGCGCCAGGCCGGGCAGAACAGTGCGTGGATGCGTGGGTGCAAAAGCGGTGGCGTGCATGGGGATTCCGTGGGAACCCGTGCATTGTGGTCGCCGCCGGCGATCAACAAAATTTCGAATATTTGATGTGGCGTATAAGATGGAATGATGATCAACATCAGCCCGCGGCAACTCGAAGTCTTCGTGCAGGTGGCCTTGCACGGCAGCGTGCGCATTGCCGCCGAACGCCTGCACCTGACCCAGCCGGCCGCCAGCATGGCGTTGGCCGAAATGGAGCGACAGCTCGGCTCACCCGTATTCGCCCGCGAGCGCGGGCGCCTGCGCCTCAACACCCGCGGCCGCGAATTGTTGCCGCTGGCGCAGGAACTGCTGGAACGCCACGCCGACTTCGCGCGCCGCGGCGGCGAAGGCGTGGAGCTGAGTGGCGAGCTGCGCATCGGCGCCAGCAACAGCGTGGGCAATTATCGGGTGGGTGAACTGCTGGGCGATTTCGTGCGCGCTCACCCGCAGGTGGCCGTGCGCCTGCGCGTGGGCAACACCGCCACGATCGCCGCCGGCGTGATCGACCACAGCCTCGACGTGGGCTGCGTCGAGGGCCCGGTGACACATCCCTCGCTGGAGATACGCCCTTGGCGCGATGACCGGCTGGTTGTGTGCGCGCCGCCGGACCATCCGTTGGCGCGCAAGCGTGGATTGAAGCCCGCCGATTTCGTGGGCGCTCGCTGGGTGCTGCGCGAACCGGGCTCGGCCACCCGTGCCACCAGCGAGCGCGTGCTCTCGCAATTGCCGCCCGGCGAAACCGTGCTGGAGCTGGATCAGATCGAAGCGATCAAGCAGGCCGTGGCGGCGGGACTGGGCATCGCCTGCCTGCCCGAGGTGGCGCTGACCGACGCGCTGGCTACTGGCCGGCTGAAGGCGCTGAAAACCCCGTTCCTCGACTTGCGCCGCAAACTGTCGCTGTTGCTGCACAAGGAAAAATACCGCGGCGCCTTGCTGGATGCATTTCTGCGCGACGCCGCCACCGGCCGCTGAAGCACTCCCGCTGCTTTTTCGGGGGGCAGCTTCTGTGGGAGCGACTTCAGTCGCGATGCTCCTGCTCTTTCGCCCCTCTCCCGCTTGCGGGAGAGGGGTTGGGGAGAGGGTACCGAACACCGAAGAAAAGCGTCGCGACTGAAGTCGCTCCTACAGGTCTCAGGCAGTGGCGTCGCTGATCTCGGCCATCGGTACCGCAGGCGCCGCGTTGACGACGAGGTGATGAGTCCCAGATCAACGTGTCCGTTGAAGCTGGGCCGGCTCAACCTGGCCTCGTTCCTGGCCGCGTTCTTGCGGATGGGAACGCAAGGGAGTGCTTCCGCATCTAAGCCTTCAGGGGCGTGGAGAAAGCCGTGGCTGAGGGTGGGCGTTGCTTACCCGGGAGAGCTGGCACGGCCCTGGGGGAAATGCGTGTTTTCAGAGCAGGGAGTCAGGGGATCATGTCCTATTGTTGGTCGTTGCAGCGCGTCGTGACGCGCCTTTCGTCGTTCATCCGCCGGCCACGTGCCTGGCTGCCGATGATCGCGCTGCTGGCGTTGCTGCCCGGGGTCGCCAGCGCCGCATGCGGTACTCTAAACGTCCCCGACTCGCATACGGTGCCAGCGACTTCGCCGATGGCGTCCGGTGACACGATCACCATTACCCTCGGCAATTTGTGCGACGATTTCGGCCTGAACCCGACCAGCGACGTCACACCGCCTCTGCACGGGACGGCGCTGGTATCGGATCCGCCCGCCGGCATCATCACCTATGCCAACAACGGTGACGGCGCGACCAGCGATTCCTTCGTGGTCAAGGATGCCAGCGGTATTCCCTTCACCGTCAACGTCGCGATCGGGCCCGCCGTCAGCCCGATCACGGTCTCGCCCGGCACACTGCCCATGCCGCACGTGGGCACGGCCTACAGCCAGACACTTACCGCCAATGGCGGCACCGCGCCCTACAGCTACGCCCTGGCCAGCGGCGTCCTGCCGCCGGGCCTGAGCCTGAGCGGCGCCACCATCAGCGGCACGCCGCGGCAGGCCGGCCCGTATTCGGTCTCCATCACCGTGACCGACAACGGCGGCACGACGGGCACCAAGTCCTACACACTCGATGTTCCCGACCCCACACCCGGGATCACCATCGCAGCACCAACCGCCGCCTTCCTGAACTCACCGTACAACCACATCCTGGTCGCCTCGGGTGCACTGGCGCCCTACACCTTCGTGCTCAACAGCGGCACCTTGCCACCGGGCCTGTCGTTGGCCAGCGACGGCACCCTGAGTGGCACGCCAAGCTCGGCAGGCACATTCAGCTTCGCCGTCGTGGCCACCGACAGCAGCCCCAACCTGGCCGGGCTGAATCCAGGCCCCTACTTCAAGGTAATCAACCTCAGCCTGACAGTGCAGAACGTGCCGCCAACCGCCGGGCCGGTCAGCACGACGGTGGCCTACAACAGCACCAACAACCCGATCACGCTGAACATCACCGGTGCACCGGCGACTTCCGTCGCCGTCGCCGCAGCTGCAGTGCACGGCACCGCCACGGCCAGCGGCACCTCGATCACCTACACGCCGACGCCTGGCTATGCCGGACCGGACAGCTTCACCTACACCGCCAGCAACAGTGCAGGCACCTCAAGCCCGGCCACCGTAACCGTCACGGTGTCGCCGCCGACGATCCTCTACACGCCGACCGTGCCACCGCACGCCGTCGCGGGCGCGGCCTATAGCCACTCCATCGCCAATGCCAGCGGCGGCACCGCACCCTATACCTATGCGGTGTCCTCCGGTGTGCCGCCGTCAGGCCTGGCCCTGGCCAGCGATGGCACCATCAGCGGTACGTCCACCGCCGTCGGTACGTTCACGTTCCAGGTCGTGGCAACAGACAACTCGGACGGCACCGGTCCATTCAGTTCGGCGCCGGCCAGCATCACGCTGACCGTCGACGCCCCGACCATCGCACTGGCACCGACTTCCGTGCCCAGTGGCACCGTCAATGCCGTGTACACCCCCCTGCCGATCATCGCGACGGGCGGCACGGCACCGTACACCTACACCGTGGCAGGCACGCTGCCCACCGGCGTCACGCTGTCGAGCAGCGGCGTGTTGAGCGGCACACCGACGCAGGCAGGCTCCTTCCCCATCACCATCACCGCAGCCGACTCCAGCACCGGTCCAGACGCTCCCTACAGTGGCTCGCGGGCGTATACGCTGACCATCATCGGCCCAACCATCAACGTGGCGCCAGCCAGCTTGCCCGGCGCAACCGTGGGTACGGCCTATACCCAGACGGTGTCGGCTTCGGGCGGCACCGCGCCTTACAGCTTTGCCGCCACGGGCAGCATCCCGCCCGGACTGAGCGTCAGCAGCAACGGCACGCTGTCCGGCACGCCGACCATTGCCGGCGACTTCACCTTCAGCATCGTCGCGACCGATGCGCAAAGCTTTACGGGCAACCGCACCTACGTGGTACACGTGGCGGCCATTGCGCCGGATGCGCCGACCATCGGCACCGCCACGGCGGGCGATGCCAGTGCCGTCGTGTCGTTCACCCCGCCGGCAAGCGATGGCGGCACCCCGATCACCGGCTACACCGTGACCTCCAGCCCCGGTGGCATCACCGCCAGTGGCGTGGGCAGCCCGATCACCGTAACCGGCCTGACCAACGGCACCACCTATACCTTCACCGTCACCGCCACCAACTCCGAGGGCACCGGCGCGGTGTCGGCGGCCTCCAACAGCGTGACCCCCAGGGGCGCGCAGACGATCACCTTCAACAACCCGGGAACGCAGAACTTCGGCACCACGCCGACCCTCACCGCCACGGCCACCTCCACCCTCGCGGTGACGTTCACCGCGTCCACTCCCGGCGTGTGCACGATCACCAGCGGCGGCACACTGACGTTCATCGCCGCCGGTACCTGCGTGATCGACGCCGACCAGCCGGGCAACGCTGCCTGGCTGCCCGCGGCGACCGTGACGCAGATCTTCTCCGTCGCTGCGGTCATGCCTGGCGTCCCGACGATCGGCACCGCAACGGCCGGCGACGCCAGTGCCACCGTGTCGTTTATTGCCCCGGCGAGCAGCGGCGGCGATGCGATCACCGGCTACACGGTGACCTCCAGCCCTGGCGCCATCACCGGCAGCGGCACGGCGAGCCCGATCACGGTGACCGGCCTGACCAACGGCACCACCTACACCTTCACCGTCACCGCGACCAACAGCGCCGGCCCCAGCGGCACGTCGGCGCCATCCAACAGCGTCACGCCACAAGGCATCCAGACGATCACCTTCAACAACCCCGGCGCAACGAACTTTGGCACCTCGCCGCAGTTGGTCGCCACCGCCACCTCCACCCTTGCGGTGGCATTCACTTCCACCACGACGGCGGTATGCACGGTGACTTCCACGGGCGTCCTGACCACCGTGTCGCCTGGCACCTGCCGCATCGACGCCAACCAGGCCGGCGACAGTGCCTGGCTGGCCGCACCGGCGGTGACGCAAGCGTTCGCCATCGTGGTGCCAGGTGGGGCGGTCGCGTTCACCACCGGCTCGCCCCTGCCGAACGCCACCGGTGGCGTGGCCTACAGCCAGACCATCGCGGCTGCCGGCGGCGCCACGCCGTACACCTTCACCCTGGTCAGTGGCACCCTGCCTACCGGCATGACGTTCAGCCCCTCGGGCGTGCTGGCGGGTACACCCCTGGCGGGCGGTACGTTCAACTTCACGCTGCGCGTCACCGACACGGCCACCCAGACTGCCGACCAGAGCTATCAGCTGGTCGTCGACGCGCCAGCCATCACCGTGGCGCCTGCGAGCCTGCCGGGCGGCACGGTCGGCCAAACCTATGCACAGAACCTGACCGCGAGTGGTGGCACGGCACCGTACACCTTTGCCGTGACCACAGGCGTGCTGCCCGCCGGCCTCACGCTGAACCCGGCGGGTGCGCTCTCCGGCACGCCGACCACAGCGGGCAGCTTCAACGCGACCGTCACCACGACCGACCAGCACGGCTTCCTCGGGACGCAGAACTACACCATCGTCATCGGTGAGCCCGCGCCAGTAGTGGTTGATGACAGCGCCAACGTGAGCGCCAATGGGACGGCCACGATTGCCGTGACCGGCAACGACAACGGCCCGATCACCGGCATCGCCGTCACCCAGCAGCCGGCACAGGGCACGGCGACCGTCGACGGGCTGAACATCGTCTACACGCCGGCCCACGGCTACTTCGGCGGCGACACGTTCAAGTACACCGCCACCGGCCCCGGGGGAACCTCGGCAGCGGCGACCGTCAGCGTCACGGTCGTTGGCGGTGCGACTCCGGTAGCCGCCGCGCAGAGCACCACGGTACTGGCCGGCCAATCGGTCACGATCCATGCGGCGGCCCATGCGGCCAACGGCCCGTTCACCGCCGCCACCGTGGTGAACGCGCCGACTTCAGGCACCGTGGCGGTGCAGGGCACCGACATCGTCTACACCGCCGACCCTGATGCCGCCGGCACCTTTGGTTTCGACTACACGCTGAGCAACGCCTTCGGCACCTCGGCACCGGCGCACGTCACACTGACGGTCAACCCGCGCCCGGTGGCGCCGGCACTGACGGCGACCGCCACTGCCGGCACCACGGTGCAGGTCGACCTGACGGCGGCAGCGCATGGCGGTCCGTTCACTGCGGCCAAGGTGGTGTCCGTTTCGCCGGTGAATGCGGGTACGGCCACCATCACCGCCACCGACGCCGGCCACTACACGCTGGCGTTTGCTGCGGATCCCGCCTTTGGTGGTGTAGCGCAGATCATCTACACCCTGAGCAACGCGTTCGCCACTTCCGCACCGGGCACGGTGGACGTGACCGTGCAACTGCGCAGCGATCCGTCGAAGGACGCCGAGGTCCTGGGTATGCTGGAAGCGCAGGCCGAAGCCACCCGCCGCTTGGCGATGGGCCAGATCGGCAACTTCCAGCGCCGCCTGGAAAGCCTGCACGGCGGCGGCAGCCACGGCGTCTTCACCAACGGCATCACCATGAACTCGGCCAGCAGCCAGCGGCATGTCGAGACGCCATTCGACGTCGGCATGCGGCAAGGGATGGGTAGCGCCGGCGAGCCATTCCTGGCGCCCACCGACGCCACGGTGACCGACCGTCCGGTCGCCAGCGGCCAGGAAGTGCCCACCGACGACGTGGCCTTCTGGACCGGCGGCGCGGTGAATTTCGGCAAGCTGCAACCCGGCGCGAGCAGCAACGGCATCGACTTCACCACCTCGGGCCTGAGCCTGGGCGCGGACAAGCAGGTGACCGAGGCGCTCACATTGGGCGGAGGCATTGGCTACGGCCATGACGCCTCCGACGTCGGTCGGCACAGTCGCAGCACCGTGGACAGCTACAACGTCGCTGCCTACGGCAGCTATCGGTTCGGCGACTCGGCCTATGTGGATGCGCTGGCCGGTTACCAATGGCTGCAGTTCGACGCACGCCGTTTCGTCACCGACAACGGCAACACCGTGCGCGGCAGCCGCGATGGCAAGCAGTGGTTCGCCTCGCTCGCCGTGGGCTACCAATATCAGGCGGCCCGTCTGCTGCTCACGCCCTATGGCAGGCTGGACGCCGCCCACGCAACGCTCGACGGTTACACCGAGGCCGGTGATGCAGTGTTCGCGCTGAACTACCGGGGCCAAACCGTCAAGACCAGCACGGGCACCCTGGGCCTGCTGGCGCAATGGACGGTCAAGAGTGACTACGGCATGTGGGCACCGCAGCTGCGCGCGGAATTCGGTCACGACATGCAGGGTTCCGGCATCGCGACGATGCATTACGCCGACCTGCTGTCCGGCCCACTGTACCGCGCCACGCTGGCGCGCCAGGCCCGCAACCACACTTTGATGGGCGCTGGCATCACGCTGCAGACGCTGAAAGGCTGGACGTTGCGTGCTGAGTACCAGAATCAACTGGACAGCACGAGCCGCGACAATCAAAGCATCCTGCTGGGCGTGCAGAAGACGCTGTCGCCGCCGTGAGTCGTGTGGCCGACAGCGGTGCAACGCTGCCGGCCATGGACTTGCATTGTCCGAATAGGCGATGCGTTATCTCAAGGGGGGCAGTGAAGCCGAGAGGAGGTCGATGCCCTCTTCGGAAAGGGCGCACTGACCCCGCTGGAGTAGAAACTTCCCCTCTGTCTTTTGTCCAACAGGTCTCAGGCAGTGGCGTCGCTGATCTCGGCCAGCAGGATGGCGACCTGCTCGTGCGTATGCGCGCGCAGCAGGCGCGGCGCGTGATGGCGCAGGGCGCTGCGATCCAGCGTGGCCAGGCGGTCGCGCACCAGCAGGATCTGGCCGGGATGCATGCTGAATTCGCACAGTCCCAGTGCCAGCAGCAGGGCAGTGAAGTTCACGTCGCCGCCGATCTCGCCGCACAAGCTCACCGGTTTGCCGGCCCGCCGGCCGGCGCCGATCACGTGCGACAGCACCCGCAGCAGCGCGGGCTGCAGCGGGCTGTAGATGTTGTCCAGCGCGTCGTTGCCGCGATCGGCGGCGAGTACGTATTGCGCCAGGTCGTTGGTGCCGATGGCCAGGAAGTCGGCGTGCTCGATCAGCGCGCGCACGTTGATCGCCGCGGCGGGCACTTCGATCATCGCGCCCAGCGGAAGCTTCTCGGGCAGGTCGATGTTCTCGCGCTTCAACTCCTGCCGCGCCAGCTTGAACAGCGTGCGCACCGCGATGAGTTCATCGGGCTGGGTCACCATCGGCACCAGCACGCGCACCGGGCCGTAGCAGGCCGCCCGCAGGATGGCGCGGATCTGGGTGGAGAACACCGCCGGATAGCGCAGCGACAAGCGCACGCCGCGCACGCCCAGCGCGGGGTTTTCCTCACCCTGCATCACCAGCCCGGCCGCGTCGGCCTTGTCGGCGCCCAGGTCGAGCGTGCGGATGGTGACGGGCAGGCCGCCCATGCCCAGCACCAGGTCGCGGTAGGCGATGAACTGCTCGTCCTCGGAGGGCAGATCCTTGTGCCGCAGGAACAGGAATTCGGTGCGGTAAAGCCCCACGCCATCGGCGCCGCGGGTGCGCGCCAGCGCCACGTCGGCGGGGCTTTCGGCGTTGGCGAGCAGGCGGATGTCCAGGCCGTCGCGGGTGCGCGTGGGCGCGTTCGCCAGCAACGCCAGGCGACGACCTTCGATCACCGCCTCGCGCTGCCAGGCGCGATAGCGGGCCAGGTCCTGCGCGGTGGGATGCACCACCGCTTCGCCACGCTCGGCATCCAGCAGAAGCAGGTCGTCGTCGTGGATGTGCGACAGCGCGTCGCGCGTGCCCACCAGCATCGGCAGGCCCAGGCTGCGTGCCAGGATCGCGCTGTGCGAATAGGCACTGCCGGAACTGGCGACCACGCCGAGCAGGCCATTGCCGGCCAGCTGCGCCATGTCGGCGGGCGCAATGGAATCGGCAATGAGGATCTCGCCCACCCGCGCGGCCAGCTTGCGCTCCTCCGGGCTGGTCTGCCGCTGCAACGCGGCGATCACCCGGTTGATGACCTGCTCGACGTCTTCCTTGCGGCTGCGCAGGTAGGGGTCGTCCATCGCCTCGAACATCGCCGACAGCTTCTCGCGCTGCTTTTTCAACGCGGCGCCGGCGCGGTAATGGCCCACACGTACCAGTTCGTCCAGCCCGCGCAACAGCTCCGCGTCATCCAGCAGCAGGCTGTGCGCGTCGATGAACTCGTTGACCTCGCGCGCCAGCGCGCCCTGCAACTTGCCGCGCAAGTCGCGCAATTCCTGCCGCGCCATGTCCAGCGCGCGATGCAGGTTCTCCAGCTCGCCTTCGATCTCCTCGTCGGCCAGCGGCCGGGTATCGACGGCGTAACGGCTGGGCTGCACCAGCCGCGCCCGGCCCAACGCCATGCCGCGCGCCGCGATCGTGCCGGGGAGGAGGTGTCTCACTTGGCGCCTCTTGTGACGCCGGGAATGGGGAATGGGGAATGGGGAATCGGAAAAGCGGACAGCCGGGCTTTTGCGGCAAGCAGGGCGCTCGCGCGCACTCCGCTTTCCACCATTCCCGATTCCCTATTCCCGATTCCCCGCATCTCACGCCCCCTCGTCGAATTTGCGCTCGAACAGTTCGGCCACGGCGGCCAGTGCCGCCTCCTCGTCCGGGCCGTCGGCGCGGATGGTCAGCGGCGTGCCCATGCCGGCGGCCAGCATCATCACGCCCATGATGCTCTGCGCGTTGACCTCGCGGCCTCGGTTGACCAGCCATACGGTGGCTTTGAAGCCCTGGACCAGTTGTACCAGCTTGGCCGAGGCGCGGGCGTGCAGGCCGAGCCGGTTCGATACCACGATGTCCTGTTCAAGCATAAATAGGGTTACGCATGATCGATGAAAATTCCTCCGCGGCCGCCGCTGGCCGCGATCTCGGCCAGTTCGTCCAGCGATTTGTCTGCATAGTTGAGTACGCGCAGCAGCATCGGCAGGTTGAGCCCCGACACGCAACGCAAATGGACGCCCAGCGCGCCCAGTGACAGGCCGATGTTGCACGGCGTGGCGCCATAGAGATCGGCCAGCACCAGCACACCATCGCCTTCGTCCAGCTCGCGTGCATGCCGCGCGGTAAGGGTGCGCATCACGTCCGGATCGGCCTGCGGCGGAATCTCCACCGCCATCACCCGCAGCGGAAGTTTCGGCATGACGTGGTGCGTGGCGGAAATCAGCGCATGGCCGACCGCCTCGTGGGTCATCAACAGGACGCCGACGCTCATGCCCGCTGCCCCGCAAGCACGGTGAAGCCTTTATCGGAGGCCGGGGTGATGGCGCTTTGCCGGGACATCGTGATCAATCCAGCTCGCGATGGAAGGTCAACACGCCGTCGCGGCGATGACGGTAATGCGCCGCCAGCTTTTCCACCAGGTACACCGACCGATGGCGCCCGCCGGTGCAGCCGATGGAGATGGTGACGTAGCTGCGGTCGTCCTGCTCGAAGCGCGGCAACCATGCATCCAGCCAGCGCGCGGTGTCCGCGAAATACTCGCCCACCAGGGGTTCGGCCTCGAGGAATTCGCGCACCGGCGCGTCCTTGCCCGACAGTGGCCGCAGGTGCGGCTGCCAGTGCGGGTTGGGCAGGCAGCGCGCGTCGAACACGAAGTCGGAATCCAGCGGCAGGCCGCGCTTGAACGCGAACGACTGGAACATCAGGGTCAGGCCTTCGGTGGCCTGCGCATAGCCGGTGGCCACCAGGCGCCGCAGCTGGTGCACGTTCAGTTCGCTGGAGTCGATGACCTTTTCGGCGATCGCCATCAGTGGCCGCAGCAGGCGACGCTCCTCGGTGATCGCGTCACCCAGCGAACGCCCCCGCGATGCCAGCGGATGGCGGCGACGGGTTTCCGAGTAGCGCTTGATCAGCACCTCGTCGCGGCAATCGATGAAGATCAGGTGCACCTGCACGCCGGCACCGGCCAGCTCGGACAGCACGTTCGGCATCTGCGCGAAATCGACGCCCCGGTTGCGCACGTCCACGCCCACCGCGATGCGCCGATGGTTGCCGCCCTTGCCCTGGATCACCGCGTTCACCAGCGGCGCCACCAGGGTGGTGGGCAGGTTGTCCACGCAGTAGAAATCCAGGTCTTCCAGCGCGCGCAGCGCTACCGTCTTGCCGCCGCCGGAAACGCCGGTGAGCACGATCAGGTGGATCTCGTGCGGGTCGACGAGAGGATTGAGCAGAGGAGTGTTTTCGTCGTTCATGGGTTCACCATGGGGGCAGTCGGTGCATCTGGTGCGCCTGGCGGTCGATGAAGGTCTGTGCCGGGTCGATGCCCTTGCTTTTCAGTGCGTGGTTGCGGACCGCCGCCTCGACCAGCACCGAGAGGTTGCGGCCCGAGGCCACGGGAATGGTGATCATCGGCACCGCTACGTCGAGGATGTTGCGATGGCCGATGTCGCCGGTGATGCGGGTCATGGCGTCCACTTCCTCGCCATCGCGCAGCGGCTTGAGGTGAACGATGAGGCGTAGATATTTGGACGTCTTTACGGCTGTATGGCCGAACATCTCGCGCACGTTCAGAACGCCCAGTCCGCGCACTTCCAGCAGGTCCTGCAGCAATTCGGGGCAGGTGCCGTCGATCACGTCCGGCGCGATGAGGGTGAAGTCGGTGGCGTCGTCGGCCACCAGGCGGTGGCCACGGCTGATCAGTTCCAGCGCCAGCTCGCTCTTGCCCGAGCCTGCCTCGCCGGTGATCAGCACGCCAATGGAAAACACTTCCAGGAACACGCCGTGCAGGGTGGCCTTGGCGGCCAGCATGCGCGCCAGGTGGTATTGCAGGTAGGTCAGCAGTTCGTGGCCGCGCTTGGTGCTGCTCCACAACGGGGTGTTGGTTTCCTCGGCCACTTCGCGCAGGTCCGAAGGCACCGATTGGTCCTTGGTGACGATCAGCGCCACCGGCTGGTGCGCGGCGATCTTGTGGATCACCTCCCAGCGCTGGCGCGAATCCAGTGCATCAAGGAAATTCAGCTCCTCGGTGCCGATGATCTGGATCTTGTTCGGGTAGATGACGTTGAGGTAACCGACCAGCGACGGCCGTCGCGCCTGCGCCACGCCGGGCTCCAGGGCGCGCGATTCGCCACGCATGCCCGACACCCAGCGCAGGGCCATGCGCTCGTAGACGTTGTCGTAGAGTTGGCGCGCGCTGAGCCGATCCAAGCGTATGTCCCTCGCATTCCCGGCCGGGCGAGATGCCGCGTCGGTGAACGGACATTGTGCCAGCTTGGCGGAAACGGCGTCCGGACGGGATGGTTTCCTGGGGCCGATGAGGGCTTCGGCGTGCGCCCCTTTTCGGGGTGAACGGGTGGGGAGCCCGTTGCCTTGCGTTGCCATGATGGAGGGCTGGGCTCGGCGACAACGCGGCGAAGTCGAACCGCGTTGCCGCCGTTTGTTGCGGGTCAGCCGTCGAGGCTCAACCGTACTGGCGTTCCTCGCGCGCCTGGCGCTGATGCTTGTTGCTGACTTTCTGGCGATGTTTGCGCAACTGGTCGACCAGCTTGTCGAACAGCACGTCGATCGAGGCATACATGTCGGCCTCGGCGGCCTCCGCGTGCAAGGTGGCTCCGGTGGTGGTGAGGGTGCCCGAGGCACGCTGTTGCAGCTTGTCCACGGCCAGTACGACGGCCAGGCCGATCAGCTTCTCGTCGAGGCGGGTGAGACGGTCAATCTTGCCGTTGACGTGATCGCGCAAGGCCGGGGTGACTTCAATCTGCTGGCCGCTGAGTTGGAGTTGCATGGGTCGCCTCCTCTGGTGCAGTGCCGCGTTGCGCGGCGGGTGGACATGCCGCGTGGGGCCGGCATGTCTGATGAATCACACTCATGTAGTGGGGACGTTTCGGGCGCGGGCAAGTTCCCCCGCGAGCCTGTTGGTCAGCTAGCTGGCGCGCTGGCGTTCGCTGGAGCTGGGTATGCGCAAGCCCTCCCGGTATTTGGCCACGGTGCGGCGCGCTACCTGAATGCCGCGGCGTTGCAATTCTTCGGCAATGGCCTGGTCGGATAGCGGTTTGCGGCTGTCCTCGGCATCGATCAGCTTGCGCAGCATGGCCTGGATGGCGGTGGCCGAGGCGCTGCCGCCGTCCTCGGTGGATACGCCGCTGGAGAAAAAATATTTCAGCTCGAAGGTGCCGCGCGGCGTGTGCATGTATTTGCGCGTGGTGACCCGTGAAATGGTCGATTCGTGCATGCCGACCTCCTCGGCTACCTCGCGCAGCACCAGCGGGCGCATGGCTTCGGGGCCGTAGTCGAGGAAGGCGCTTTGCTGGCGCACGATGGCGTTGGCCACTTTCATCAGCGTTTCGGCGCGCGACTCCAGGCTCTTGATCAGCCAGCGGGCCTCCTGCAACTGGCCGCGCATCCAGCTGGCGTCTTCGCCGCGAGCCTGCGCGATCAGGCCGCAGTAATGCTGGTTCAGCCCCAGCCGCGGCTGGGCGTCGGCGTTCAGGCTCACGCGCCAGTGGTTGCCGTCGCGCAGGGCGTAGACATCCGGCGCCACGTATTCCACTGGTGTGGTGTCCAGCGCGGCGCCGGGGCGCGGGTCCAGGCTGCGGATCAGCAAGGCCGCGCCGGCCACGTCTTCCTCGCTGGCACGCAGGTGGCGGGCCAGCTTGGCGATGTCGTTGCGTGCCAGCAATTCCAGCTCGCCGTCGATCAGCCGCAAGGCCAGGTCGCGGTGGGGTGTGTCCGGGTCGAACTGTTCCAGTTGCACCCGCAGGCAATCGCGCAGGTCCAGGCTGGCCACGCCGACCGGGTCGAAACCCTGCAGCAGGCGGCGCACCACCTCGATCTCCTCGATGCTGGCGTCGAGGCTGGCGGGCAGGGCCGCCAGCACGGCATCCAGCCCTTCGGCGAGGTAGCCGGCGGGGTTCAACGCGTCGATCAGCACGGTCGCGATGGCATGCTGGCGCGGGTTGAACGGGGACAGGTTGAGCTGCCACATCAGGTGTTGCTGCAAGGTTTCCGGCGCCGCGTTCTGCGGTTCGAAATCCTCATCCCCACGCGAGCCGGGTGAGCTGCTGACACTGCTGTTGCTGCTGGAGAAGTCGATCGGCGATTCCGCCGTGCCGCCGGTGTCGGCCCAGTCGTCGGCCGGATCGTTCACATCGTGTTCGACGCTGGCCGTATCGGCGACGCTTTCGGCGGCCGCGTAGTCGTCTTCGTCGTCCGCTGCTTCTTCCTCGGCCTCGTCGGCGAATTCCAGCAGCGGGTTGCCTTCGGCGATCTGTCGCAGTTCCGCTTCGAGTTCCAGCTGCGACAACTGCAGCAACCGGATCGCCTGCTGCAATTGCGGCGTGAGGGTCAGCTGCTGATGAAGGCGAAACTGTAACGCGGGTTTCATGCCAACTTGATCGAGTGAGCTCGCAACCATCCTAACCGGTCGCTGCCGAAGCGACCAGAGCGTGACGGTGGTGTTCCGACCCGGTCGGCCGAACGCGCCGCTCAGAGCCGGAATTCGCGCCCCAGGTAAACCTCGCGCACCTTTTCGTCGGCCAGGATGTGTGCGGGCGTGCCGCGCGACAGCACCTCGCCGTCGTTCAGGATGTACGCGCGATCGCAGATGCCCAGGGTTTCGCGCACGTTGTGGTCGGTGATCAGCACGCCGATACCACGTTCTTTCAGGTGACGCACGATGCGCTGGATTTCGCCCACCGAGATGGGGTCGACGCCGGCGAACGGTTCGTCCAGCAGCATGTAGCGCGGCTTGGCCGCCAGCGCCCGGGCGATTTCCACGCGCCGCCGCTCGCCACCGGACAGGCTGATGCCTTTCTGCCCGGCGATGTGGGCGATCTTCAATTCGTCGAGCAGGTTTTCCAGCTCGGTGCCGCGCTGGTTCGCATCCAGCCCGGCGCGCAGTTCCAGCACCGCCATGATGTTGTCCGCCACGCTGAGCCGGCGGAACACCGAGGCTTCCTGCGGCAGGTAGCCGATGCCCAGCTTGGCCCGCGCGTGCATGGGCAGACCGGTGATGTCCTGCTGGTCGAGCTTGATGCTGCCGGCATCGGCTTCGATCAGTCCAACCACCATGTAGAAACAGGTGGTCTTGCCGGCGCCGTTGGGCCCCAGCAGGCCCACGACCTCGCCTTCACGGATCGAAAAACCGAAATCGCGCACGACCTTGCGCGCGCGGAAACTCTTTTGCAGACCTTCGGCGGACAGCATCGGTTACGGCGTTCCCGGCGTGGCGCTGCTTTGCGCCGGAGTGGGCGCGGCGACCGTGCTGGCTGGCGCCGGTGCGGGTGCGGCGGGTTTGTCGGCGGGCGTGGTTGCGGCGCGGGCCTTGGGCTGGAAGGTCATGTGGACCATGCCATCGCCGTTGCTTTCGCCGGTCATCTGGCTGGTTTGCGTGTTGTAGGTGAGGGTGTCGCCGCGCGCTTCGCCGCGCCCTTTCTGTTTCACCACGGCGTTGCCGGACAGCACGGCGTAATCCTTGGCGGCGTGGTAGTCGATGGTGGCCGCCTCGCCCTGCATCAGGTTGCCGTTGTCGTCGAGCTGTTCGAGGTGGGCGGGGTTGCCGGTGATGACGACACGGTCGATCTGGCTTTCGCCATCGAAGTGGACCTTGGCCTCGGCGCCGGTGGCCTTGAGCGAGCCCTGGCGGATCACCACGCTGCCGGTCAGGGTGCTGACCGTGTTCGGCTTCTGGAAACCATCGAAGTGCTTGGCGTCGACCTGCATCGGTTGGTCGCGGTCGCTCTGTTTGGCGAAGGCTGGCGACAGCGCAAGCAGCCCCAGCACGAGCCAGGCGGCGCTAGCGCTTGCGCGGCGGGAACGTGGCGTGGACGTCATCGAGCAGCTCCAGGTGTTTGTCGTTGAGGTTGGCACGCATGCCAAGACCGGTGATTCTAGTGCCCCCTTGCACCATCTGCGCCGCTGCCGCCGTCTGCATGCGGTTGTCCTTGGGCCAGGCGGTGATGTCGGCGCTGCGCAGCTCGGTGGCGGGGGTGTCGTCGTAGGCGGCCCGGTGCATGTAGACGGGTCCCTGCAATTTCAGCATCGTGCCGCCCTTGTCGACCCAGCCGTACAGCGATTCGCCTTTCCAGTCCGGCACGCCGGGTTGGTTCGAGGGCAGGTCGAAGGTGGGCGAGTTGATGTACAGCGAATCGTCGCCTTCGCGCCGTTCGACGTGCGGCGCCGTCAGGTGGAAGGCGGCCAGGCCTTCGGTGTTGTATTTCGTGACGCGGGCATCGGTGAGCGTGTAGCCGGAACGCGGCGGGCCCACGAAGTCGTTGGTTTTCGGCGGCGGGCCCATCCACCACAGCAAGGTCTGGGCAAGCCCCGCAGCCAGCCCCAGCCCCACGATCGCCACCGGCAGGCGGCGGTCGCGCAGGTAGCGGCGGATATTCATTGCCAGCGCTCCCGCTCCGCGTCGGCCTTGCCCTGGGCCAGCAGGATCAGGTCGCACACTTCGCGCGCCGCACCCTCGCCGCCGCGGCGACTGGTTTGCCAGTGCGCCTGCGCAGCCAGCCAGGGATGCGCGTTGGCCACGGCCACCGCCAGCCCGGCCATGCGCATCGGGGCCAGATCGGGCAGGTCGTCGCCCACGAAGGCGGCCTGCGCCGGTGTCAGCTTCAGCGCTTCGAGCAGTTCGCGCAGGCAGGCGCGCTTGTCGCCCTGGCCCTGGTAGACGTGGGCGATGTCCAGCTCCTCGGCGCGCAGCGCCACGGGGTGGCTGATTCGCGCGGTGATGATGGCCACCTGCACGCCGTTGGCCTGCAGCCGCTTCAGGCCCAGTCCGTCATGCACGTGGAAGACCTTGGTTTCGCGGCCGTCCTCGCTGTAATGCAGGTGGCCATCGGTCAGTGTGCCGTCCACGTCGAACACCGCCAGCCGGATGGCGGCGGCGCGGGCGAGCAGGTCGGCGGGGAGGTGGGCGAGATAGCTGTCGGTCATGCGTGATGGGTGGTTGGCGAACGCGGTCGAAGACCCCATCAAACCACGCGGGCACGCAGCAGGTCATGAATATTCAGCGCGCCGACCACGCGCTGGTCGGCGTCGACCACCAGCAGGGCGTGAATCTGGTGCTTTTCCATCAGTTGCGCAGCCTCGGCCGCCAGCTTCTCCGGGCCGATGGTCTTGGGGCCGCGGGTCATCAGTTCGGTGACGGTGGCACCGCGCAGGTCCACGCCCACGTCATCCAGCGCACGACGCAGGTCGCCGTCGGTGAACACGCCCAGCAGGCGGTCGTCGGCATCCACCACGGCGGTCATGCCCAGGTGCTTGCGGGTCATCTCGACCAGCGCGGTGGTGAGGCTGACGTCCGGCGCCACCCGAGGGATCTCCTCGCCGGTGTGCATCACGTCGCTGATCCGCAGCAGCAGGCGGCGCCCCAGGCTGCCGGCCGGGTGCGAGCGGGCGAAATCGTCCGAGGTGAACCCGCGCGCTTCCAGCAAGGCGATGGCCAGGGCGTCACCCAGCACCAGTGCCGCGGTGGTGCTGGTGGTGGGCGCCAGACCCAGCGGGCAGGCTTCGCAGCTGATGCTGCCGTCCAGGTGCACGTCGGCCTGCCGCGCCAGCGAGGAGCCGGGTTTGCCGGTGATCGCGATCAGCGGTATCCCCTCGCGTTTGAGCGTGGGCAGGATGAACAGCACCTCGTCGGTTTCGCCGGAATAGGACAGCGCCAGCACGATGTCCTGCGGCATGATCATGCCCAGGTCGCCGTGGCTGGCCTCGCCCGGGTGCACGTAGAACGACGGCGTGCCGGTGGAGGCCAGGGTGGCGGCGATCTTGCGCGCCACATGCCCGGATTTGCCCATGCCGGTAACCACCACGCGGCCGTGGCAGTTCAGGATCAGCCGGCACGCCTCCACGAAATCGGTGCCGATGCGCGGCTCCAGCGCGCCGATGGCCTCCGCCTCGGTCGCGATCACGGCCCGCGCATGGCGAATGATGGCGTCGGGCTGCAGCGCGACGGTGGCAGGCGGGGCGATGCGTGCGTTCATGGGAGCTCGAATAAGGGAGTCATCGTGGCGTATTGCCGGTCGGCCGGGCGACGAGACGGCTCATCGTCGTTTCTGCGACATGAAATTTCCACTATCATGGCCGATTCGCATTTTACAGTCATAAGCCGTTGGGCAGGGTCGAATTGCCCCGGTTATGTGCCATCAGTCGTGAAGTCCATGGATACTGACCGCATCAAATCGCTGATCGAAGCCGGGTTGCCGGACGCGCGGGCCGAGGTCAGTGGCGCCGATGGCGTCCATTTCGAGGCCACCGTGGTTGCCGATCAATTCGCGGGCAAACTGCCGCTGGCCCGCCATCGGATGGTATACGCCACACTGGGTGAGCTGATGGGTGGGGAAATTCACGCACTGGCCCTGACAACGCTGACGTCCGAGGAAGCGGCGCGCCGCTGAAGTCGCCGCGCTTCCGATACATCTTTTCGAAGGACAACGATGGCCAAGATCCTGATCAGCGGTGGCACGCCGCTCCACGGCGACGTGGGCATTTCCGGCGCGAAAAACGCCGTGCTGCCCATCCTCGCCGCCTGCCTGCTGGCTGACGAGCCGGTCAGCGTGGGCAACGTGCCGCACCTGCACGACGTCACCACCTTCATCGAACTGCTGGGCCAAATGGGCGTGCAACTGGTGCTGGACGATCGCATGAAGATGCACATCGACCCGCGCACCACCAATACCTGCGTGGCGCCGTACGACCTGGTGCGTACCATGCGCGCCTCGATCCTGGTGCTGGGCCCGCTGGTGGCGCGCTTCGGCCAGGCCGAGGTGTCGCTGCCCGGCGGCTGCGCGATCGGTTCGCGGCCGGTGGATCAGCATATCCGCGGCCTGCGCGCGCTGGGCGCGGACATCAGCGTGGAAAATGGCTACATCAAGGCGCGCGCCAAGCGGCTCAAGGGCGCGCGCGTGCTGATGGACATGGTCACCGTCACCGGTACCGAGAACATCATGATGGCCGCCACCCTGGCCCAGGGCACCACGGTGATCGAGAACGCGGCGCAGGAGCCCGAGGTGGTCGACCTGGCGCATTGCCTGATCGCGATGGGCGCGCAGATCGAGGGCATCGGTTCCTCCACGCTGGTGATCCACGGCGTGGAGCGGCTGCACGGCACCGACTACCAGGTGCTGCCCGACCGTATCGAGACCGGCACCTTCCTGGTCGGCGCGGCGATCACCGGCGGCAAGGTACGGGCACGGCATGCGCGCGCCAACACGCTGGATGCGGTGCTGTCCAAGCTGGAAGAGGCCGGTGCGCACATCTCCACCGGTGACGACTGGATCGAGCTGGACATGGGCGGGCGGCGGCCGAAGGCGGTCAACATCAGCACCGCACCGTATCCCGCGTTCCCCACCGACATGCAGGCGCAGTTCACCGCGCTCAACTGCGTGGCCGAGGGTACCGGCGTGATTACCGAGACCGTGTTCGAGAACCGTTTCATGCACGCGCACGAGCTGCAGCGGTTGGGGGCGGACATCCACCTGGAAGGCAACACCGCGGTGATCAAGGGCGTCGGCCAGATGAGCGGCGCGCCGATCATGGCCACCGACCTGCGTGCCTCGGCCTGCCTGGTGCTGGCCGGCCTGGTGGCTCACGGCGACACCACCGTCGATCGCGTGTACCACATCGATCGCGGCTACGAGAACATCGAGGAGAAGCTCGGCACCCTGGGCGCGAAGATTCGCCGGCTGCCGAACTGAGCCAGCGGGTGCCGCGCCGGTCATTACCGGCGTTGTAGGAGCACACCCCGTGCGTGATGCTCTCGCCCGACGTGACGGAAAGCATCGCGCACAGGGTGCGCTCCTACAAAAGGCAACGCCTCAGTCGGCGCGGTAGCTCAGCAACTCCATCTCCACGTTGCCGCCATCGTGCTGCGACAGCTTCACCGGCAGCGGGTACTGGTCGGGCACGTACCAGGCGCTGAAGCCGCGATCGGCATCGGTGCGTTCGACCCGTTCGGCGTCGAAGCTGCCGGCCGGCACCTTGATGGTCTCCTTGCCGGTCACCTTGAAGTTCTGGGTTTCGACTTGCTGCTTGACGGCCACCGGCAACGCCAGGTTCTTGCTGCCATCACGCAGGGCCATGCCGATGGCCAGCGCCAGGGTGTTGCGCTCCACCATGCCGGGCGCGGCCGGGTAGGTGTTTGCGCCCTTGCCTTCGTCCACGCTGACCTGCTTTTTCGCCCAGTCCACCCGCAGGTGGCGTTGCTTGCTCTTGATCGCCGACGTCAGCTGGTAGTCGTAGCTGACCGCCTCCGGCGCGACACCTTTCCAGCGGAAACGCGAGCTTTCCTCAAGATTGGCCGCCAGCAGCGCTGCCATGCCGCCACTGCCTTTGATGCTCTTGCTGTAGACCCATTCGCCGTCGCCGGCCGGGCGCAAGGTGACCTTGGCGTCGCCCAGGGGCATGCCGCCCTGGGTGACGCGATAGGTGGCGGTAAAGGCCGTGGGCGTTTTGGCGGCAGCGGCCATGGCCGTGCTGCCGAACAGCAGCGCAGCGCCAACAAGCGGAACGAACAGGGAGCGGATGATCATCGGCCGAGTCTGCCGCGACCGGGCTGAACCGCGCGTCAAGGCAGGTGCAGGCCGTGCTCGCCCAGTGCCAGCGGGGTGCGCAGCGGCTGGCCATCCAGTAGCGCGCCGTCGTCGCTCCAGCGCAGGCGGCGGCTCGCCATCAGGCTCAGCACGGTGGGCAGCAGGCGGTGTTCCAGCGGCAGCAGCCGCTGCGCCAGCGTGTCCTCGTCGTCGTCGGGGTGGACGGTGATGCGGGCCTGGGCGATCAGCGGGCCGCCGTCGAGTTCGGCGGTGACGTAATGCACGCTGGCGCCGTGCTCGCGGTCGCCGGCTTCCAGCGCGCGGCGGTGCGTGTGCAGGCCGCGGTACTTGGGCAGCAGCGAGGGGTGGATGTTGATCACGCGGCCGATCCACGGCGCCAGCGCTTCGCCATCCAGCACCCGCATGAAGCCGGCCAGCACCAGTATTTCGGCGCCGCTGGCGGCGATGCAGGCCAGCAGGTCCAGGTCGAAGCTGCGCCGGTCCGGGTAGTTGCGCGGGCTCAGCGCCAGCGTGGCGATGCCCGCTGCTTTGGCCAGTTGCAAGGCATGCGCGCTGGCCTTGTCGCTGCCCACCAGTACGAAATCCACCGGTAGTTCGCCGCGGTCGCGCGCGGCCAGCAAGGCCGCAAGATTGCTGCCGCGACCGGAGGCGAGCACGGCGACCTTGAGTGGAGTCGCGCTCACCTGGCCTGCGTCAGTGGCGTCGGTGGAAGAAAGCGTGGCGATCAACGTGGGTACTCAGCCGATTCGCACGCGCTCGTCGCCCGCAGCGGTTACCACTTCGCCGATCACCGCGCTGGCCAGGCCGTGCGTGGCCAGCAGCGTCGAGGCCGCAGCCACCGCGTCGGCCGGCAGGATGACCGTGAAACCCACGCCGCAGTTGAACGTGCGCCACATTTCCTCGCGCGCCACGTTGCCCTCGCGCATCAGCCAGTCGAACACCGGCGGCAAGGGCAGCGCCGATGCTTGCAGCGCGATGCCCAGACCGTCCGGCACCACGCGGATGATGTTTTCCTTCAGCCCGCCGCCGGTGATGTGGGCCATGCCGTGCACCTGATCCGACTGCGCGCGCAGTAGTTCCAGCATCGGCTTCACGTAAATCGTGGTTGGCGCCATCAGCGCATCGGCCAGCTTCATGCCGCCGAGGTCCAGGTCCAATGGATTGCCGGCGCGCTCCAGGATCTTGCGGATCAGCGAATAGCCGTTGGAATGCGGGCCGGACGAGGCCACGCCCAGGATCACGTCGCCGGCGACGATGCCGGCGCCGCTGAGCATTTGCGATTTTTCCACCGCACCCACGGTGAAGCCGGCCAGGTCGTATTCGCCCGGTGGATACATGTCGGGCATTTCGGCCGTCTCGCCGCCGATCAGGGCGCAGCCGGCCAGTTCGCAGCCCTTGGCAATGCCGCCGACCACGGCCGCGGCGGTGTCCACGTCCAGCTTGCCGGTGGCGAAATAATCGAGGAAGAACAGCGGCTCGGCGCCCTGCACCAGCACATCGTTGACGCACATGCCGACCAGGTCGATGCCGATGGTGTCGTGGCGGCCGAGGATCTGCGCCAGCTTCAGCTTGGTGCCGACGCCATCGGTGCCCGACACCAGCACGGGCTCCTTGTAGCGGCCGGAGAGGTCGAACAGGCCGCCGAAGCCGCCCAGCCCGCCCATCACTTCCGGGCGCTGCGTGCGCTTGACCAGTGGCTTGATGCGTTCGACCAGGGCATTGCCCGCGTCGATGTCGACGCCGGCGGCGCGGTAGGTGAGGGCGTCTGACATGGCGTAAACCGGCTGGATGAAACGCGCAAGTTTAGCAGTTATGTGGCGGCGGCTGGCCGTTGGCGGCGCGGACTTTTCCATATCCGCCATGGCTGTCATGGACGCTGGCAGCGCGATTGGGCAGACTTCCCGCAGTTGTCCGCCAAGAATCCATGCTTATGCGCCTGCCCCGTCTGTCGATTGTCGCCCTGTTGCTGGCGTTTGTGGCGTGGTCGCCGCTGCACGCGCAGGTCCCGGGTTCGCCGTATTCGGTCACGGTACCGGTCAGCGACACCAGCAGCGCCCAGCGCGACGAGGCGTTTGCCACGGCGCTGGGGCAGGTGCTGGTACGCGTGGCGGGCGGGCAGGATCTGCGCAACAAGGCCGGTTACGCCGACGCGCTGGGCAAGGCGCGCTCGCTGGTGCAGCAGTTCCAGTACGCCAAGGCGGACGGCGGCGGCCTTTCGCTGCAGGTAAATTTCGAACCCGGCGCGGTACGGCGGTTGATCGACACACTGGGTGTCTCCCGCGCCGGCGTGAAACCGCCCGTACTGTTGCTAGTGAAGGGCAGCGACGGCCAGTTGTTGCAGCAGGACGACCTGGGCAGCCTGGCCCAGGCAGTAACGGCGGGCGGCACCGGCGTGGTGTATCCCGCCCCTGCCAGCACGCCGGACCTGGCGCGTGTGGCCGCGGCGGACCCGGCCGCGCTGGCGTCGATCAACCAGCAATATCACACCGGCCTGGTCCTGCTCGGCAACCTGCATGATGGCGGTGGCGACTGGGTGCTGGTGTCCGGCGGGAAAGCGCAGCGCTGGAGCAATCAGGGCGCTACCGAAGATGCCGTGCTGGCCGATGCCGGCACCGGCGCCGTCGGTCGCGTGGGCCAGCAACTCAATGTGGTCAGCGCCACCGTCAGCACCAGCCGGCTGTGGGTGGATGGGGTGGGTTCGGCCATGGCGTATGCCAACCTGCTGTCGATGCTCAACGCCGACCCCACCGTGCGCAGCGTGACCACGCTGGGCGCGCAGGATGACGGCATCATGCTGGAGATCAGGGCGGCGCTGCCGGCGGCGGCACTGGCCACCAGCCTGGCCGCCGGCGGACGCCTGCTGCTGGATGCGCCGCACGATGGCGCCGATGCCAGCCTGCGCTGGCTGCATTGATGTCCGTCGATGGCGCCGGGAAACGACTCGTGAACCAGGACACCTCGCATCGCTGGCAGATGCTGGCGATCATCGCGATCATCGGCTGGCTGATCTGGCTGCTGGCGCCGGTGCTGATGCCGTTCGCGGTGGCCGCCATGCTGGCCTACCTGGGTGACCCGCTGGCCGACCGGCTGGAGCGGCTGGGCCTGAAGCGCATATGGGCCGCCACGGTGGTGTTCGTGGTGCTGTTGCTGGTGGTCTGCGGCGTGTTGCTGCTGCTGATTCCGCTGATCGCGCGGCAGGTGGAAAACCTCATCGAGAACCTGCCGCGCTACGGCGACTGGGCGCAGGACATCGCCTGGCCGTGGCTGCGTGATCGGTTGCACCTGGACCCGGACACCTTCGACAGCGATCGCCTGCTGGAGGCGATCAAGGCCCACATCGGCTCCATCGGCACCGTCACCGCGACCGTGCTGGGGCGGGTGTCGCGCTCGGGCCTGGGTATCGCGATGTGGCTGACCAACCTGGTGCTGATCCCGGTGGTGGCGTTCTACCTGCTGCGCGACTGGGATCGGCTGGKGGCCACCATCGACCGCATGTTGCCGCGCTCGATCCAGCCCACCATCGCGCACCTGGCGCGCGAGTCGGACAGCATCCTGGGCGCATTCGTGCGCGGCCAGCTGCTGGTGATGCTGGCGCTGGGCGTGTTCTACGGCGCCGGGCTGGGCGTGGTCGGGCTCACCGTGGGGCCGCTGATCGGCATGGTCGCGGGTCTGCTCAGCTTCGTGCCGTACCTGGGTTTCATCATCGGTTTCGTGGCCGCGATCGTGGCCGTGCTGGTGCAATACGGCGACTGGATGCACGTGCTGCTGGTGTGCGGCGTGTTCGTGCTGGGCCAGTTGCTGGAAGGCTACGTGCTGGTGCCCAAGCTGGTGGGCGACAAGATCGGCCTGCACCCGGTGGCGGTGATCTTCGCGGTGCTGGCCGGCGGCTACCTGTTCGGTTTCCTCGGTGTGCTGCTGGCGCTGCCGGCGGCGTCGGTGATCATGGTGCTGTTGCGCTACCTGCTCGAACGCTATCGCATGAGCGAGCTGTACAACGAGGCCGGGCCGGACGACCCGGTGATTGCCGAAGTCGAGGTCAGCGTGCACAGCGACGGCGACGTCGAATCGAATATCACGACGCCACCGGACGACGGAACGACCCCATGATTCCGCAGTTGCCGCTGGCGCTGCGCTGGCCGCGGCGCCAGCGTTTCGAGCATTTCCATGCCGGTACCAACGCGGCCGCGCTGGCCGCGGTGGAGGCGCTGGCGCGCCAGCCCGGCGCACCGTGGGTTTATCTGGGCGGCCCGACCGGCAGCGGCAAGAGCCATCTGCTGATCGCCGCCTGCCATGCCGCCAGCGCGCTCGGGCGTACCGTGCAATACCTGCCGCTGACCAGCCAGGTCGACCGCGCCGCCGCCCTGCGTGGTGTCGCCGGCAGCGAACTGCTGGCGCTGGATGGCCTGCAGGCCATCGCCGGCGATCGCGATGCCGAGCACGCCCTGTTCGACCTCTACAACCGTACCCGCTCCGAGGGCGGTGCCCTGCTGTTCGCCGCGGAAGCCGGCGTGGCGCAACTGGCCTTGGGCCTGCCCGATCTACGCTCGCGCCTGGGCGCCTGCACCCGGTTCACGCTGAAACCGCTGGACGACGCGGATCGCCGCGAGGTGCTGAAAAGCCAGGCCGTGCTGCGTGGTATCCAGCTGGACGACGCGGTGCTGGACTGGCTGTTCTCCCGCTACGCCCGCGACCTGGGCGCTTTGCTCGACCTGCTGGACAAACTCGACCAGGCCTCACTGGCCGCGCAGCGACGGATCACCGTGCCGTTCCTGCGCGATTTCCTGCGCGACGCCGCCGAACCGTAGGCGCAAACCCTGCGGACGAATCCGCACAAAAAAGGCGCCTTGCGGCGCCTTCGATGTGTCGATGAAACGTGGCTCAGGCCTTGAGCAGTTCCGGCGTCGCCTGTTGTCCGATCGCGTCCACCATCGCCTTGGCCACGTGCAGGTTGCCGGCGATGATGTTGCCGCTGGCGGGGATGCCGTCGCGGCCAGCGAAGTCGCAGTAGCGTCCGCCCGCCTCGTGCACCAGCAGCACGCCGGCGGCCATGTCCCAGGGTTTCAGGCCGATCTCGAAAAAGCCGTCGTAGCGGCCGGCGGCAACGTAGGCCAGGTCCAGCGCGGCGGAGCCGGAGCGACGGATGTCCTCGGCCTGGCCCAGGATGGCGCGGGTCATGTCCAGTTGCGGCACCAGATGCTGGCGCTGGCGGAACGGGAAGCCGGTGGCGATCATCGCGCCGCCCAGGTTCTCGCGCTTGCCCACGCGCATGCGGCGGTCGTTGAGGTAGGCGCCGTCGCCCTTGCTGGCGGTGTACAGCTCGTCGCGCAGCGGGTCGAACACCACGGCGTGGATCGGCACACCCTTTTCCAGCAGCGCGATCGACACGCTGAAGTGCGGGATGCCGCGCAGGTAGTTGTGGGTGCCGTCCAGCGGGTCGATTACCCAGGTAAGCGGACCCTTGCCGATGGCGCCGCTTTCCTCGGCCAGGATCGCGTGGTCGGGATAGGCGCGGCGCAGTTCCTTGATGATCTCCGCCTCGGCCAGCTTGTCGACCTCGGAGACGAAATCCAGCTGCTGCTTCTCGACGACGTTGAGGCCGTCGATGCGGTTCATGTAGCGCAGGATGATGTTGCCTGCGGAACGCGCGGCGCGCGCCGCGATCGTGACGTGGGGTCGGGCCATGGGGTTTCGACTTTGGAAGAGAGCGGGGTTGCGACCGCGCATTCTAGCAGAGGCGCGATGGGGCAGCGGCGGGCGAGGGCGCCCGGTGCATCGAAGACGGAAGGCTGGCGTCGGCCCTCCGCATTCGTGCCGTGTCGGGCTTCGCACTATGCTTGCAGGCTTTCTTTCACCGCCCACACCCCATGACCGATACCCTCGACCTCGCCGCCCGCCTGCGCTTCGTGCTCGTGCGCACTTCGCACCCGGGCAATATCGGCAGTGCTGCGCGGGCGATCCGCACGATGGGTTTCGAGCGACTGGATCTGGTGCTGCCCGCGCGCTTTCCCGACCCGGACGCCACCGCGCTGGCCGCGGGCGCCGACGCGGTGCTGGATGCCGCCGGCATCCACCGCACCCTGGTCGATGGCCTGGCCGGCAGCAACCTGGCACTGGGTTTGTCCGCGCGCAGGCGCGGGGTGAACCTGCCGGAAATCTCGCCGCGCGAGGCCGCCGCGCAGGCACTTGCCGCCGCTGCACGCGGCGAGCAGGTGGCCATGGTGTTCGGCAACGAGCGCACCGGGCTGGAAAACGAGGAGCTGGCGCATTGCCACGCGATGGTGCGCATTCCCAGCGTGGATGATTTCAGCTCGCTCAACCTGTCGCAGGCGGTCCAGGTGATGGCCTACGAGCTGCGCATCGCCATGCTGCAGGAAACGCCGGCGCCACCGCCGCCCGTGCATGACGAACCGCCCGCCGACGCGATACAGATGGAACAGTTCTACGACCATCTGTCGCGGACGCTGGACGACATCGATTTCCACAAGGGCCGCACGCCGACCACGATCATGCTGCGGCTGCGCAAGCTGTTCCAGCGCGCTCAGATGGATGAACGCGAACTGCGCATGCTGCACGGGATATTGGCCGATGCGCAGCGGATGGCGGGGCTGGCCGGGGTGAAGAAGGGCTGAGCGGCTAGGGCGAAAAGCGCCCTCTTCCGCCTTTACGTGCCGCTCCTGCGGCACGTCCTACGGGCCGGCTTCGCCGTTCGCTTCGGCGGCATCCTGCCTTCGCAGTGGGCACCTTCTCCCGCGAGCGGGAGAAGGAAGTCATCGGGCCTCCTCGAAACTGCCGGGCACCCTCCCCCGCTTCGCGGGGGAGGGTGCCCGGCAGGGCGGATGGGGGCAGCTCCTGACCTACTCGTCCTCCGACGCCTCGAACGTCGGCTCCAGCGTCACCAGCAGCTTGTCGATCCGCGCGCCGTCCAGGTCCACCACCTCGACGCGGATGCCGTGCCAGGTGAAGGTTTCGCCGGTTTGCGGGATGTGGCCCAGTGCAGCCATCACCATGCCGGCGGCGGTGCGGAAGTCGTGTTCGTCTTCGCCGGGCAGATGGTTCAGTTGCAGCAGTTCGCGCAGGTCGTCGGTGGGCAGGCTGCCGTCGATCAGCCAGCTGCCGTCTTCACGCTGCACGATCGGCGAGTGGTCATCGCTGCCGCCGTGGCCGATCTGGCTGGCGCCGACCACGGCTGCCAGCAGGTCGTTGACGGTGACCACGCCCTCGATGTCGCCGTATTCGTCCACCACCAAGGCCAGCGGCGTCTCGGCGTCGCGGAATTCCTCCAGCAGATCCAGCGCGCGGGCCGTGGCGGGCACGAACAGCGGTTTGGACAGGTGGCTGAACAACTCCGGGCGGCCCTGGGCGAAGCTGTACAGCAGGCGCTTGACCTCGACCACGCCCACCACCTCACTCTCGTCACCGCGGTATACCGGGTAGCGCGAGTAGGGCGTCTGGCGCAGCACTTCCACGTTTTCCTCGCGGGTGCCGGCGATATCCAGCCAGGCGATGCGCATGCGCGGGGTCATCACGCTGTCCACCGTGCGGTCGCCCAGCCGCAGCACGCGGTTGACCATGTTGTGTTCGTCGGCGTCCAGCACGCCCTGCTCGGCGCTTTCGGCCACCAGCAGGCGAATCTCCTCCTCGGTAACCACGCCGCGGCCCTGCTGGTTGATCCGCAGCATCCGCAGCAGCAGATTGCTGGAGATGTTCAGCAACCACACGAAAGGCGCCGTGAGGCGCGACAGCAGCAGCATCGGGAACGCCACGATGACGGAGACTTTCTCCGGCGCCGCCAGCGCCAGCCGCTTGGGCACCAGTTCACCGATGACGATCTGGATGAACGAGATCAGCACGAAACCCAACACGATGCCGATGATGCGGGCATAGGGGAGGAGCCATGCCACGTTGTCGCCGCGCAGTGCGTTGGCGATGTGGGCGCCCAGTGCATCGCCGGCCACGGCGCCGGTGATCAGCATCACCAGGGTGATGCCCACCTGCACGGTCGACAGGAAGTGCTCCGGCGATTCGGCGTGGCGCAGCGCCAGGGCGGCGCCGCGGCTGGTTTTCGCCATCTGCTTGAAGCGGCCCTTGCGGGAGACGACCAGCGCCATCTCCGACAGCGCGAAGAAGCCGTTGCAGAGTGCCAGCACGAAGACGAGCGCGATTTCGATCAGCATCGCGGCGGGGTTGGGGGCGGAGGCATGGGGGCAGTGTAAGGGCAGCGAGGCCCGCAGTTCACCTTTTGCGGGCGTAACCGTACGGGGCGTGTGTCCTGTAACATTCCACTATTCCGCTTCCTCCAGGCAAGGCCGCATGTTTTCACTGCAGACGATTTTCGGAAAAGGCGACAAATTCTACGGCTTGCTCGAACAGAGCGCCGGCGCCGCCCATGAAAGTGCCAAGGCCCTGCACGATTTGCTCACCAACCCCGGCAAAGGCTCGGTGATGGCCGGCTTCACCGCCACCCGTGCCCGCGAAAAGGAGCTGGCCGCGCAGATCAGCGAGGGACTGGTGAACACCTTCGTCACCGCGCTGGATCGCGAGGACATCGAGGCGCTGAACTCGGCGCTGTACAAGATTCCCAAGACGGTGGAGAAATTCGCCGAACGCTTCGAGATCGTGGCCGATCGCCTCGACGGCGTGGATTTCGCCCAGCGCGCGCTGGTGCTGGAGCGCTCCAGCGCCGTGGTGGTGGAGATGATCGGCGAGCTGCGCCGCGGCCTGCGCATCGACCCGGTGAAAAAACTGCAGGATCGCCTGCAGGCGCTGGAGTCGGAAGGCGACCGCATGCTGCTGGCGCCGTACCGCACGTTGTATGTGGAGGGCGGCGACGTGATGCGCGCGGTGCTGGCCAAGGACCTGTTCGAGCTGATCGAGAAGGCGATCGACAAATGCCGCGACGTGGGCAACATCGTCTATTCGATCGTGCTGAAGAACTCCTGAGGGCTTTCGCCGTGTCCCTTGCCTTGTTCTTCCGCCGGCGCGCGACCGCGACGACCACTTGCCCGCTTCACACCGGATACCGGCCATGACCCTGGTGATCGCGGTGGTGGTGATCGCGCTGGTCTTCACCTACATCAACGGTTTTCACGACACCGCCAACTCGATCGCCACCGTGGTGGCGACCAAGGTGCTGACGCCGGGGCAAGCCGTGTTGCTGGCGGCCGGCACCAACCTGATCGGCGCGCTGATGGGCACGGCGGTGGCCGCCACCATCGCCTCGGGCCTGATCAACGCCGGCGTGCTGGAGATGAGTTCGCAGATCCTGATCTGCGCATTGCTGTCGGCGATCATCTGGAACCTCATCACCTGGTGGCTGGGCCTTCCCTCCAGCTCCAGCCATGCGCTGGTCGGCTCGCTGGTGGGTGCGGCGCTGGCGGCGGCAGACAACAATTTTTCAGCGGTGATCTGGGCGCAGAACGGCTTTGCGCGAGGCGAAGGCGTGATTCCCAAGGTCATTCTGCCGATGGTCTATTCGCCCCTGGCCGGTTTCATCCTCAGCTTCGCGTTGATGGGCGGGCTGTACGCGTTGCTGGCCTGGTTCGCCAACCGGCAGGGCTGGCTGCGCCGGTTTGGCCGCACACCGTTCGTGAACTCGTTCTTCGGCAAGGCGCAGATCGTGTCGGCCAGCGCCATGGGCGTGGCGCACGGCATGAACGACGCCCAGAAAAGCATGGGCATCATCGCGTTGGCCCTGGCCGGCGCCACCGCCGCGCACCAGTTCGATCACCTGCCTGAATGGCTGGATTTCCTGCGCATCGACGGTGATCCCGCCGGCGGTTTCGCGATTCCCGTCTGGGTGAAAGTGGTCTCCGCCCTGACCATGGCCGCGGGCACCGCCGGCGGTGGCTGGCGCATCATCAAGACGCTGGGCCACAAGATGGTCAAGCTGCATCCGATCAATGGTTTTGCCGCGGAAACCGGCTCGGCTTTCGTGATTTTCGTGGCCTCGGCCTTCGGCATCCCGGTGTCGACCACGCACAACGTGTCGGCCTCGATCATGGGCGTGGGCGCGGCCAAGCGCTTCAATGCGATCCGCTGGTCGGTGGTGGAGCGGATGGTCTGGGCGTGGATCCTGACCCTGCCGATCACCGCGTTGCTGGCGTACGGCCTGGTGCTGGTAGCCCACGCACTGTCCTGACGTTCGTTACAGCGAATCGCTGTCGGCGGCGATCACCTGCTCCAGTTCGTCGCCCAGCGAGCCCAGTTCGCTGATCAGCCGTTGCAGCTCGCCTTCGTCCAGCGTCTCGTACGGGCGGTTTTCGCACAGATGCAGGTAGGGCGAGCCGTCCAGGTCGGTGACCGCAAGAAACCCCGTGCGCTGCAGCCAGTTGAAGCGCAGGCAGCGGTTGGGATCGATACCCGCCAGCGGCCCCACCGGGGTGGAAATACGCAGGTAGCGGCGACCGTCCTCGCCTTCCAGCTCCGCCAGGTAGATGCCCTGGTAACGATCCTTCGCCAGCCCCAGGTCGAAACTGATCAGGTAGGGATCGTTGTGGCGCAGCGCGTAGTGGCTGCCGATATGCGAACGCACGGCTTCGAAATGGCGCATGGAGGCTTCCGGGGTGGCGAGCGAACACTGGTACTCTGCCACGTCCCCCCGCTTGCGTCTTGTGAACCATGAGCGATGCCGCCCGCCGCATCTATGCCGCGATCGCCGCCATTCCGCCCGGCCGCGTGGCCAGTTATGGCGCCATCGCGGCCCGCGCCGGGCTGCCGGGGCGGGCGCGGCTGGTGGGCAAGCTGCTGGGTGACACGCCGGACGGACTGGAGCTGCCGTGGTACCGCGTGCTTCGCGCCAGCGGCCAGATCGCGCTGCCGCGCGACAGCGATGGCTTCCGCGAGCAGTGCCAGCGGTTGCGTGCCGAGGGCGTCGAGGTAAAAGGCGGCCGCGTGCCGCTGTCCCGTTTCGGCCTGGATGGCGACCTGGACCGGGCGCTGTGGGGCATGCCGGGGGATTGAGGATTCCCGGACCTGATCGTCACTACGCGAAGCTTCATCCAACGCCGACAGCGTGAGGCGCTATCGACGCATTGACACGACGGAAGCGGTTCCACCAGCATCGAAAATCCACATGCGGGGGAGGCCAGGGATGAGCCGGAACAAGCTGGGTTGGGTGTTGGCGTTGCTGTTGGTGGGGTTGGTCGGCGGATGGTTTCTCTCGAACTGGCTGGTGTTGCTTCTGCTCGGCCTGCGCGATACGTCGCTGGCCTGGAACACCTGGTGGCAATACCTGCAGGCGATGGATCTGCCGCAGTTCGCGCCCTTCGCTTCCCGGATCAAGCTCAGCGGCGCCATCGGTTTCGGCCTGCCGTTGCTGGCGTGGGCCGGTGCGCTGATTCCGCTGCTGAAGACCCGATCCGCCTCCCTCCATGGTGATGCCCGCTTCGCCACGTTGTCCGACCTGAAAAAGGCCGGGCTGCTCACGCAGACCCCGCAAAGCATCCTCATCGGCTCGTACAAGGGCCGCTACCTGTGGTTGGGCGGCGCCCAGCACGTCATCACCATCAGCCCGACCCGCTCGGGCAAGACCACCAGCGTCGCCATCCCGGTACTGCTCTCGTACCAGGAATCGATGGTGGTGCTGGACCTCAAGGGCGAGCTGTTCAAGGCCACCAGCGGCTGGCGCCAGGCGCAAGGCCACGCCATCCGCGTCTGGGCGCCGTACGACGAGGCGGGCAACACCCATCGCTTCAACCCGATGACGCCGCTGGCGGGGATGGACCCGGGCAAGCGCATCGGCGAGATCCAGACCATCGCCGCCATCCTGTACCCGGACGAAGCCGGCAAGGACCCGTTCTGGACCGCACAGAGCCGCGCCGCCTTCACCGCCTTCGCGTCGTTCCTGTTCGAGGGCTGGGATCACGGCTGCCGCAGCGGCCTGCCGGACATGCACCCCAATACCCACGAAGGTTTCCCCAGCTTCGAGCGCATCCTGCGCCTGTCCAGCGGCGCCGACGGCCAGGGCACCCGGGAGATGTTGCAGATCATCCTGAAGGACCCGCGCTACGCCTTCGTCAGCGCCCAGACCCGCACCGTATTCGGCAACCTCGCCGGCCTGGCCGAACAGACCTTCTCCTCCGTCCTCGCCACCATGCAGGCGCCGCTGCAGCAGTTCCTCAGCCCCATCCTGGCCGCCGCCACCAACGCCACCGACATCGACGTGGCCAGCCTGCGCAAACGGCCCACCACGCTGTACGTCATCATCCCCACCAACAAGCTGGACGAAAGCAGCAAGCTGCTCAACATCTTCTTCAGCACGGTGATCGGCGGCAATCTCACGAAACAACTGGGCGAGGAGCCGGAACTGAAACACCAGATGCTGCTGCTGATGGATGAATTCACCGCCATGGGCCGGATGGACGTCTGGGCCAAGCGCATCTCGATCTCCGCCAGCTACGGCGTGCGCGACCTGTGCATCGTGCAGAGCCGCGCCCAGCTGCGCTCGGCCTACGGTGACGACGACGCGCAGAACTTCATCACCAACCACGGCGCACAAATCGTGTTCGCCCCGCGCGAGCAGAGCGACGCCAACGAATACAGCGAAATGCTCGGCTACAAGACCATCCGCAAGGAACACCGCAGCACCAGCCGCGGTCGCGGCACCAACCAGGTCTCGATCAACCACACCGAAGAAAAGCGCGCCCTGTTCCTGCCCCAGGAAATCAAGGAGCTACCCGCTGACGACGAGCTGATCTTCTACGAAGGCTGCAAACCGATCCGCGCCAGGAAGAACTGGTATTTCAGGGACAAGCAGCTCAAGCAGCGGGCTGGCGTGGCGCCGGCGGTGATCAAGGGGGCGAGGGCAAGCATGCAGCAGGACGCATCCACGAAGGATGTCATCCGTCCGAATGATGCGAAGGAAGCTCAATGGCTGGCAAGCTAGGAATCAACAAAAAAGGAGGCTCGGTGTCGTATCGTTCCGTCCTCGCCTGCCGTCCAACGAGGAGCTCCATCATGGCCGAAAGGATCCTTACGATGCCGCTTAGAGCCGCTGCCGCACTCATTTTGACCATCGCTCTGACCACAGGATGCTCCGCCATGCACGGTGACCCGAAGAATCCAGAGAAAAATCCTCATCCCGTCAAACGCTATGAAGTTACCGCCACAGTGGATTCGCCCGGACCGTGGGACTCAGTAAAGGGCGTGGTTTTTTTTGATGTCGTCAATGCGGAGTGCGTGCCCCAAGATACCTTTACTGGAGGTCGCAACGTTCCGAATACCAGTTACGATTTTGAAATGGTGCCCATTGGAAGAAACACGTGGCGTGGGTATTTTTATCGAGACGCCTTGCGAGATGATGATTATTTTGGAAAGGGGGTTTGTCACTGGGATGCGACTCAAGTTGCGCCTGACTTCAAGGTGGACGGAGTTGGATTCGGCTCATCCCAGTTGGTGGGTGATGCTCTTAGATCTCCGCAAACTGATTATTTTAGAAAAAGCGATCTTTCCGAACAGGTGAAAGATCTGGACAGTGCGCCCGCTTTCTCCGCCACGAGGCCTGAATATAAGAAGAATCCTGATGACTTCTTTCCAGTTACTTTGACTATAAAAGAGGCTAATCCATGAGCCTCGATCCGGAAGTTTCTGCTGCTGCGGCCGTTGATGCTTATGAGGATCGCTCGCGGATACAGGTGAGCAAGCAAAAGGAAGTGGATTTGCATGATCACAAATACAGGGTGTTCGGCTACGCGGCGAATCCAAGTGGGTTTCATGGCACGGCTTATCAAAGCGTGGCTACGGGTGAAATCATCATCGCCCCTCGCGGCACGGATCCGGATGTCTTGCATCACACCAGTGTCACGGTAAAGGACGCCATTGCCGATTACCGGATGGTCAGGGATCGCGTCAATCCACAAATGGACGACGCACGCTCTTTCGTCAGAGAAATACTCGACAAAGCCGAAAAGGCGGGTGTTCCCAGGGACAAGATCACACTCGCCGGTCACTCCCTGGCAGGTGCGGAGGTCGAGGTTCTGGCGTCGGAATTCGGGCTGCGAGGCATGACGATCAATGGGTACGGCGCCGTAGACCTGGGCTACGGCCTGCCTGAGGGTGGCGACAGGGTCATCAATTATGTGATGGCTGGCGACCCGGTAAGTGCAGCCAGTCGCCACTATGGACAGGTGGTGACACTCGCCAGTGATCAGGATCTGACGAAACTGCGTGGTGCACGCTACCTCGATGCAGATCCAGGTGTGATCGGGCCAAACCCGTTGCTAGCCATGAGCCTGGGTGATCACAGCGGCACCCATTTCACCGGCCCGGATAGCGTGTTGAAGCCGGAGAACATGGCGCACGCCAGGAAAAATTACGCGGAGAACAAGGCCGCCATCGACCATTTCCGAGGTGATGTGTACGACTCGCGCGCCGAGTTGGCGGTGGCATTGAACAGTACGGAACATCTGAATCTGGAATCCACTTACGCGCACTTGTCTCCACGGATGCAGCAGCAGCTGATGGAATATCACGCATCCCTGGTTGATTCATCGATCCGGGATGCGCTGGAGCACAACCGCGTCGTCGAGGGCGCCACGGGTGCCTTGGAGCAGGGCAGTGTCTTGTCTCAGGCTGGCGGCCAGTACGTGCAGCGGGGTGCTGATCAGTTGGCGGATGGTATCCGCTCGACGGGGCACGCCGTGCAGCAGCGGGCAGATGAGGCTTCACGTATCGCCTGGGCAGCTGCGCCGCTGGACCCAGGCGTTGCCGGTGGTGTCGCCCTGGGTGCGAAGGCTCTCGGTTTTGCTACGCATGTCGAAGCGGAGGGGCTGGCGCGGACCAGCCACCTCGCCGGCCAGGCCGCTCACGCTACGGGTCAATTCGTTGCCGGGTTGGGGCAGGAACTCAAGCATGGCGTGGAACAAGGCGTTCATGCCTATGCCAGTGCGGTGCAATCCGGGGTGCATCAGGCCGAGGCGACCCTGGTGCGCCGTATCGATAGCTCTATCGAAAACCACGCGCGGTTCGGAGAGATGGTGGATGCCGTCGGACATGCCTATTCAGATGTCAAACGGACGGTGTCACATGGGATTGATGCGGCGGAGCGAGCCGCTGGCGAAGCCTACGACGCCTTGTCACATCCAGGACGGTGGCTTGGACAGACGCCAGCGGCCTCGCAGCCGGCCGAGCCTTTACCCGACCAGGTCCGCGCCGTCGTTCCGGCCGATCCGGCTCACGAGGTCAGCGATCCGCGCCATCCAGACAGCACCAACCATGCGCTTTACAACGAGCTGCATCGACGTATTCCCGATGCTTCGGAAGCCCGTTTGCTGCAATTCACGGCTGCATGTCATGCGCACGAGATCACGGCGCATAACCTGCAACAGGTCCATTTCGACCGGGCCGGTGGTCAAATGCTGTTCCGGGGATCGGGCATGTTGGCCACGCCGGCCAGCGTCGATGTGAGGGTCCCGTCACCCCAGCCGCAGCAATCCATCCTGCAGATCCGGCAATACGATCAGCAGCCGCAAATGGCGGGCTGGGCCACGTCGCAAAGCGCGGCTATCCAGCAGGGGCCGGGGCTCGCCGGGCGGTAACTCGCGCAGGCGAAATCGCCGTCGTCGGCACGCCATGGCTGAACGATGCGTGCGCCATCCGCCGACAGACGCCATCCCGCGGTTTGCTAGCATTGCAGGATGACTTCCCCCGCTCTCGACCTGCTGCAAAGCGTTTTCGGTTATTCCAGTTTCCGCGGCCAGCAGCAGGCCGTGGTGGAGCATCTCAGCGAAGGCGGCGATGCGCTGGTGCTGATGCCCACGGGCGGCGGCAAATCGCTTTGCTACCAGGTGCCGGCGCTGCTGCGCCAGGGCACGGGCATCGTGGTGTCGCCGTTGATTGCGCTGATGCAGGATCAGGTCGACGCGTTGCGCGAAGCGGGCGTGGCCGCGGCGTTTCTCAATTCCAGCCTGGCGGCCGCCGAGCAGCGCGAGGTGGAGCGGCAGCTGGAAGCGGGCGAGCTGAACCTGCTTTACGTGGCGCCGGAGCGGCTGCTCACCGGCCGGTTCCTGGCTCAGCTTGAGCGCACCGAAGTGGCGTTGTTCGCCATCGACGAGGCGCATTGCGTCTCGCAGTGGGGCCACGATTTCCGGCCCGAATACCGTGAGCTGGCGATCCTGCAGCAGCGTTTTCCGCAGGTGCCACGCATCGCGCTCACCGCCACCGCCGACCCGCGCACGCGCGAGGAGATCGTGGAGCGGTTGTCGCTGCAGAACGCGCGCCAGTTCGTATCCAGTTTCGATCGGCCCAACATCGGCTACCGGGTGGGCCTGCGCCACAACGCCAAGCGCCAGCTGGGCGAATTCCTGCTGGGACATCAGGGCGAATCGGGCATCGTGTATTGCCTCAGCCGGCGCAAGGTGGACGACACCACCGCGTGGCTGGCCGAATCGGGCGTGGAGGCGCTGCCGTACCACGCCGGGCTGGATGCGGCGACGCGTGCGAAAAACCAGAAGCGCTTCCTGCGCGAGGACGGCGTGGTGATGGTCGCCACGGTGGCGTTCGGCATGGGCATCGACAAGCCCGATGTGCGCTTCGTGGCGCATCTGGATCTGCCGCGCAGCATCGAGGGCTATTACCAGGAAACCGGCCGCGCCGGTCGTGATGGTTTGCCGGCCGAAGCGTGGATGATCTACGGGCTGTCCGACGTGGTCACCATGAGCCAGATGATCGCGCAGTCCGAATCGGCCGATGAGCGCAAGCGCGTGGAGCGGCAGAAGCTGGAATCGCTGCTGGCGTATGCCGAAGCCACCGATTGCCGTCGGCAGTTGCTGCTGGGCGCGTTCGGTGAAAGTTATCCCGGCCCCTGCGGTCATTGCGACAACTGCATCGCGCCGCCTAAAACCTGGGATGCCACCGTGCCCGCGCAGAAGGCGCTGTCGGCGGTGTACCGCAGCGGCCAGCGTTTTGGTTCGGGCCATGTCATCGACATTCTGCGCGGCGAGGAAACCGAGCGCGTGCGCAGCCTGGGCCATCACCAGCTCAGCACCTTCGGCGTCGGCGCGGACATGGACGAGAAGCAGTGGCGCTCGGTGTTCCGCCAGTTGCTTGCGGCTGGTTTGCTGGAGGCCGATGCCGAAGGCTATGGCACCCTGCGCCTTACCGCCGCCAGCCGTGGTGTGCTCAGCGGCGGCCAATCGGTGAAGCTGCGCGAGGATGCGCGGCCCGAGCGCGCTGCCCGTCGTCGCCGCGACAGCAAGCTGGTCACGGGCGGCGGCAGTCTGGGCATCGAGGCTTACGAGCAGGACATGTGGGATGCCTTGCGCGCCGTGCGCACGCAACTGGCCAAACAGCAGGGCGTGCCGCCGTACGTGGTTTTCCACGACGCCACCTTGCTGGCGATGCTGCGCGCATTGCCCACCACCGAAGACGAACTGGCCACCATCAGTGGCGTGGGCGAAGCCAAGCTCAAGCGCTATGGCCGCGATTTCCTGGCGGTGATCAACGCGCAGGAATAGGCGGGCGGGCCTCGCCCCGCGCCTCGGGCAAAACAGCTAGGATTCGAAGACAGCCCGCCGGCATCCGGATGGGGCGCCGCCTTCTGGCCAGTTTTCCCGGATCGACCGCGGATGAAAAGAAAAGCCACATCGCTCGACATCGCCCACCTGGCCGGGGTTTCCCAGGCCACGGTGTCGCGGGCGCTCAGTGGCAGCACCCTGGTCAGCGCGGAAACCCGTCGGCGCATCCAGGCTGCGGCCGACCAACTCAACTACACGGTGGACAAGAACGCCTCCAGCCTGCGCCGCATGTACTCGGGCACGCTGGCGTTGCTGTTCTTCGAGGACCCCACGGCGGATGAGTCGCATATCAATCCGTTCTTCCTGTCGATGCTGGGCTCGATCACCCGCGCCTGCGCGCGGCAGGGCTACGACCTGCTGATTTCGTTCCAGCAGTTCTCGCGCGACTGGCATGCCGATTTCGCCGACAGCAAGAAAGCCGACGGCATCATCCTGCTGGGTTACGGCGATTACCTGGCCTATCGCGACAAGCTGGAAAAGCTGGTGGCGCAAGGCACGCATTTCGTGCGTTGGGGCGCGGTGCTGCCCAACCAGCCCGGCGTTTCCATCGGCTGCGACAATTTTCGCGGCGGCCAGGCGGTGGCTGAGCACCTGCTGGAACGCGGCCGTCGCCGCATCGCCTTCCTGGGCGACGCGACCAGCCACTACCCGGAGTTCTTCGAGCGCTACCGCGGTTACGTCGATGCCTTGCAACGGGCGGGTTTGCCGGTCGAGGCCTCGCTGCAGGTCAACGCCGAAAGCACCGAGCAATCGGGCTACGAGGCGATGCGCACGCTGATCAGCCGCGCCACGCCGTATGACGCGGTGTTTGCCGCCAGCGACCTGATCGCCATCGGCGCCCTGCATGCACTGGGCGACCACGGCCTGCAGGTGCCCCAGGATGTCGCGCTGGCCGGCTTCGACGACATCGCCACCGCCAGCTTCGTCAGCCCGCCGCTGACCACCGTGTTGCAGGACACCAAGCGTGCCGGCGAAGTGCTGGTGGACAGCCTGCTGAGCCAGATCCGCGGCGAGCCGGTGGAAAGCGCAGTGCTGCCGGTGAAGCTGATGGTGCGGCGTTCGAGCGGGGGATGAAGCCGCTCCCACCGTACGCGCGACTCAGCGCGCCTTGGGCTTCAGTCGCACGTAGATCTGCTTGCGCACGCGGGCGATCACCTTGCCGCTACTGGTGACCACCTCGGTTTCGAACCAGCGCAGCACCTTTTCGCCGTTCGCCGCCGCGGCGCGCAATTCATCCACCACGGCCGGTTCCAGCTTGAAATGCGCGTAGACGTCCTCGCGCCCGGGTGCCACGAAGTCGATCGCGGCGGCCTTGTCCCATACGTAGTAGTCGCTGCCCAACTGGTGCATCACCAGCAGCATCCAGAACGGGTCGGTCATGGCGAACAGGTTGCCGCCGAACTGGCTTTTCACATAGTTGCGATTCCACGGGCGCAGGTGCAATACCACGCGCGTCTCGCGCCAGTCGTCGCTGAGCATTTGCAGCCGCATGCTGTTGCACAGGAACGGCGGCCAGAGGTTGAACAGGCGACGGAAGGTGGAGGCGCGCATGAGGGCTCGGTGATTGGGAGAGATGGACGCGAGAATGGGGCGGGAAGCATTCCCTCCAACCGTTCGGACTGAGCGTAGCCGCGCAGCGGCGAAGTCGAAGTCTTCCTCGGCCATGCCCTTCGACTTCACCGCTGCGCGGCTACGCTCAGGGTGATCGGTGAGGAGCGACGCTCGTGCTGCTCCTCAAACCATCAAAACAACAGCGACGCCATCTTGCGCCGGTAACGACCCACCACGTCCGCATCATCCAGCGTGGTAAACGCGGCAAGCAGACGCTTCTTGGCCTGGCCGTCGTTCCAGTCCCGTGCCTTCTGCAGGATGACCAGAAACTGGTCGAGGCCGGCTTCGACGTCGCCTTCGAGCAACAGGCGCACGCCCAACTGGTCGCGTGCTTCCCAGTCGTTGCCGTCGGCTTCCACGCGTTGCTGCAGCGTAGTCAGCTCGGGCGCGCTTTTCAGCGCATGGGCTAGATCCAGTTCGCTGCGCAGGCGTACGGCGCGGGCGTCGGTGGCCAGGTTGACGGGCAGGGCGGCTAGTTCCGCTTCGGCGGCGGCGGTCTGGCCGACGCGCAGCAGGGCCAGGGCCAGGTCGAGTTTCAGCTCGGCCTTGTCCGGCTCGGCGGCGATCGCCTGCTGGATGCGCCCCAGCGCCTGCTCGGGGGTTTCCGGGGTGGCGTCGTCCAGCCCGTCATCGGTGGCTTCCAGCGGCTGCACGTGGCGCGACAGGAACTCGCGCAACTGGCCTTCCGGCAGCGCGCCGGCGAAGCCGTCCAGCACCTGGCCGTCCTTCACCATCACCACAGTCGGGATGCTCTTGATGCCGAACATGCCGGCCAGTTCCTGTTGCTGGTCCACGTCGACCTTGCCCAGCCGGAAGGCGCCGTTGTACTCGGCGGCGAGCTTTTCCAGCATCGGCCCCAGCGTCTTGCACGGCTCGCACCAGGGCGCCCAGAAATCCACCAGCACGGGTGTGGTCAGCGAGGCCTGCAATACATCGGCTTCGAAGGTCTGCGTATCGACGTCGAAAACAACAGGCAATGTGGGGGCGTCAGTCACGGGTAACTCCAGCTTGGCGGATGCCGATTCAGATCAGGGCGCCGCCCAGCATATCAACCGCGCGACCGCATCTGAGCGCGTTCACGGCGGATTTGCGAGAATTGCGCGGTCGCCGCATCCGCGGCCGGCAGGGGTTGGAGTGCATGGGCACGACGTCCGAAGCGTTGATCGTCTGCGAACATTGCGACACGGTGCACCAGCGGCTGGCGCTTTCGCGCGGCGAGGTGGCGCGTTGCGCGCGTTGCGGCAAGGTGTTGCAGCGCCATTACCGGTTGAGCACGAACGCGATGCTGGCGCTGATCGTCACCGCGCTGATCGTGTTCGTGCAGGCCAACATGTGGCCGATCGTGATGCTGGGACTCAGCGGCCAGCACAGCAGCTCCACGTTGTGGGGCGTGATCATCGCGATGTGGCGCGAGGACGCGGGCATCGTCTCGGTGCTGGTGGCGGCCACGCTGTTTTTCCTGCCGTTGCTGAAGATGCTGCAGTTGGGCTGGCTGCTGTGGTTTGCCCGGCAAGGCCGTCGCGCGCCGGGCTTCGTGCCGATGATGGTGGGGTTGCATTACCTGAACCCGTGGACGATGAGCGAGGTGTTCGTGCTGGGCGCGCTGGTGGCGATCGTCAAGGCGCACACGTATTTCGACGTGACACCGGAGCCGGGTATCTATGCCTACGCGGTGTTGACCGTGCTGATCACCGTGTTCGCCGGCATCGATCTGCGGCAGTTGTGGCGTACACCCGAGGTCGCTGCATGAACGCGTTGCCGCGCGCCGCCGAGCTGGGCCTGATCGGCTGCCATGTGTGCGGGCTGGTGTGTCGCGATGCGCATGCCGCTGCCGGTGCGGCCGAGGTCGTGGCGTGCCCGCGCTGCGGCGTGGCGCTGCATCGGCGCAAGCCGGCCAGCTATTCGCGTACGTGGGCGCTGCTGATTGCCGCCTTCATCATGTACATCCCCGCCAACGTGGTGCCGATCATGCGCACCGCCAGCCTCAATGACATCGACGACAACACCATCATCAGCGGCGTGGTGGAGTTGTGGAAGAATGGATCGCCGAACCTGGCGATCATCGTGTTCACCGCCAGCATCGTGGTGCCCATGCTGAAGTTCCTGGCGCTGGGCACGCTGCTGGTCAGCAGCCGGCGCGGCAGCAACTGGGCGCGGCAGCAGCGCGCCGGCCTGTACCGGCTGGTGGAGCTGGTGGGCTACTGGTCGATGCTGGATGTGTTCGTGGTTTCACTGCTGACCGCGCTGGTGCGCTTCAGCGTATTGAGCCGGGTGGAACCGTTGCCCGGGGTGATTTATTTCGGCCTGACCGTGGTCTTGACCATGCTGGCTTCGATGAGCTTCGATCCACGATTGATCTGGGACGGCAAGGACACCGATGACTGACGAAAACCGCACTGATCAGGACCTGCCCGAGCGCGAGAACCTGCCGCGGCCGGTGGTGAAGCGTCGGCGCGTCAGCGTTTCGCTGATCTGGCTGATCCCGGTGCTGGCGGCCGTGATCGCGTTGTCGCTGGTGGTCAACAGCTGGCTGCAGGCCGGCCCCGAAGTCACCATCAGCTTCCAGAGCGCCGAAGGCCTGGATGCCGGCAAGACGCCGGTGAAATACAAGAACGTGGTGATCGGCCGGGTCAGCAAGATCCGGCTCAGCGAAGACCGCAGCCATGTGCTGGTGCGGGTGGCGCTGGAGAAGAGCGCCGAAGGTTTCGCCACCCGCGATACCCGCTTCTGGGTGGTGCGCCCGCGCATCGGCCTGGGCGGCGTGTCCGGCATCGACACGCTGCTGTCAGGTGCGTTCATCGGCGCGGACGTGGGCGATTCGAAGGAGTCGCGGTACACCTTCAAGGGCCTGGAGAGCCCGCCGGCCGTCAACCACGGCGCACCGGGCCGCAGCTTCGTCCTGCACAGCGACGATCTCGGTTCGCTGGACATCGGCTCGCCGGTCTACTACCGGCGCATCCAGGTGGGCCGCGTGGCGTCGTACCAGCTGGACAAGGATGGCAAGGGCGTCTCGCTAAACATCTTCGTGGACGGCCCCAACGACCGCTTCGTCACCACCGATTCCCGCTTCTGGAATGCCAGCGGCGTGGACGTGTCGATCGGCGCCAACGGCCTGAAACTCAACACCCAGTCGCTGGCCACGGTGCTGGCCGGTGGCGTGGCCTTCCAGGACCCGCCGGGGCCGCATGACAGCACGCCGGCGGCGGAAGACACGGAATACAGGCTGTTCAGCGAGCGCGCCCTGGCGATGGCGCCACCCGATGGCGAGCCGCGCTACTTGCGCATGCGCTTCGAGCAATCGGTGCGTGGGCTGGCGGTGGATGCACCGGTGGAGTTCCTGGGCATCAACATCGGCAAGGTGGTGTCGGTGCGGCTGGACTACGACGAGAAGAAGGGTCGTTTCCCGGTGGTGGTGGGCGCGGTGGTCTATCCCCAGCGTCTGGGCAGCGCCTACGACAAGCTGGAGGCGTTGGCCAAGGCGCGCGGTGAAAAGGCCGACCTGGCGCAGTTGATGGCGCCGCTGATCGCCCATGGCCTGCGCGCGCAGGCACGCACCGGCAACCTGCTGACCGGCCAGTTGTACGTGGCGCTCGACTTCGTGCCGCATACGCCGAAGGTGGCCTTCGACGCCAATGCCACGCCGCTGACCATCCCCACCGCGCCGGGCAGTTTCGACAAGCTGCAGGAGCAACTGGCGGGCATCGTCGCCAAGCTCGACAAGATCCCGTTCGAGAGCATTGGCAAGCATCTGGACCAGACCCTGGCCAGCCTCAATAGCACGCTCAAGCAGGTCAACGCGCAGACCCTGCCGGCGTTCCGCGACACGCTCGAGGGTGTTAAGAAGACCATGGGCACCGCCGACGATGCGCTGTCCGGCGACTCGCCGTTGCAGCAGAACCTCAACTCGACCTTGCAGCAGGTACAGCGCATGGCGCGTTCACTGCGCGTGCTCACCGATTACCTCGGTGGTCATCCCGAGGCCCTGATCCGCGGCCGCGCCGACGACAAGCCCGTCAGCCCGCCCGCCAGTGCCGCGCCCGAACCCACCGTCCAACCCGGCCAGGGGAGCCAGCCATGATCCGCATCCGAACACGCCTGCATGGGCTGACCCTGGGCCTGCTGCTGGCCGGGTGCGCCTCCGCGCCGCTGCATTACTACACCTTGGTGGCACCGGCCGGTGGAGCGGAACCGGTGGCCGCCGCCTCACCGCTGTCGTTCGAACTGATGCCGGTGAACGTGCCAGCGCAGGTGGATCAACCGCAGCTGGTGGTGCGCGAAGGCGGCCAGGGTGTGGCGCTGTTGGGCAGCGAGCGCTGGATCGCGCCGCTGGCCGACGAGGTGCGCGGCGCATTGTCGGCGGATCTGGTGCGGCAACTGCATGGCGCCGACCTCAGCGGCATGGCGGTCGGTGAAAAGCCGCGGCTGCGGATCAAGCTGGACGTACGCCGCTTCGATTCCGCACCCGGCGCCTACGCGCTGATCGACGCGGCCTGGAGCGTGCGTGCGGCCGCCGGCGATTCGCCCGCCGCGCTGGCCTGCACCACCCGCGTTCGCGAGGCCGTGGGGGCGGGCTATCCCGCGCTGGTGCAGGGCCATCAACGGGCGATCGCGCAGATCGCAGCGCAGATCGCCACCGCCGCGCGTGCGCTGGCGGACGGGCAGAAAGCGGCCTGCCCGGCGGCGTGACGGTGCGCCGCAGGCTTGGCGCAGGGGCTGCGCTGGGCTAGTCTGATCCGTTCGCTGCAGCCGACTTTCGCCAGGCTGGGCTCATCGCACAACGGCACCGGAATCATGCAGGACATTCAAGACCCGAACTCCCCCCGCCAGGACGCCACCCAGGACGCCACCGGGCAGGGATATCGCCCGCAGGTCGTGGAGGCGGCGGCGCAGCAGTACTGGAATGCCCAGCACGCGTACGAAGTCAGCGAAGACGACAGCCGACCGAAGTTCTATTGCCTGTCGATGCTGCCGTACCCCTCCGGCGCGCTGCACATGGGCCACGTGCGCAACTACACCATCAGCGACGTCATCAGCCGCTACCAGCGCATGCAGGGCAAGAATGTGCTGCAGCCGATGGGCTGGGACGCGTTCGGCCTGCCCGCCGAAAACGCCGCCATCAAGAACCACACCGCGCCGGCCAAGTGGACCTACGCCAACATCGACCACATGCGCAGCCAGCTGAAATCGCTGGGCTACGCGATCGACTGGACCCGCGAGTTCGCCACCTGCCACCCGGATTACTACCGCTGGGAACAGTTGATGTTCACCCGGCTGCTGAAAAAGGGCCTGGCCTACCGCAAGAACGCGGTGGTGAACTGGGACCCGGTCGACCAGACCGTGCTTGCCAACGAGCAGGTGATCGACGGCCGCGGCTGGCGCTCCGGCGCGGTGGTGGAAAAGCGCGAGATCCCGCAGTGGTTCCTGAAGATCACCGATTACGCGCAGGACCTGCTGGACGGCCTGGACACGCTGCCGGGCTGGCCCGACGCGGTGAAAACCATGCAGCGCAACTGGATCGGCCGCAGCGAAGGGCTCGAGATCCACTTCGCGGTGGAGGGTGAGACCGAGCCGCTGAGCGTGTTCACCACCCGTCCCGACACGCTGATGGGCGTGACCTTCCTGTCGATCGCCGCCGAGCATCCGCTGGCGCTGAAGGCGGCACTGGGCAATGAGCAACTGGCGAGCTTCATCGCCGAGCTGAAACACGGCGGTGTCTCCGAGGCGGAGCTGGAGACCCAGGACAAGCGCGGCATGGACACCGGCCTGCGCGCGATCCACCCGGTCACCGGCGAACCGGTGCCGGTATGGGTGGCCAACTTCGTGCTGATGGGCTACGGCACCGGCGCGGTGATGGCGGTGCCCGCGCACGACCAGCGCGACTGGGAATTCGCCCAGCGCTATCTGCTGCCGATCAAGATGGTGGTGGTCGACCGCAGCGTGCTCGACGCGGTGCGCGAAATCGGCCACGACCTGTCGCGTGGCGTCGGTGCCGATCCGATGCGCGCGGCGCTGGGCGGCAGCGACACCGACGCCTACGAGACCCGGTCGGCGGTGCAGGTGGTCGAGGATTTCGAGCAGCGCATCCTGACCCAGTGCGCGTTCACCGAGCACGGCGTGCTGGTGAATTCGGGCGACTACGACGGCATGGATTTCCAGCAGGCGCTGGATGCACTCGCCAAGCGGCTGGAGGCCACGGGCCAGGGCCAGCGCCGGGTCAACTGGCGCCTGCGCGACTGGGGCGTCAGCCGCCAGCGCTACTGGGGCTGCCCGATCCCGGTAATCTACTGCGCCGCCTGCGGCGCGGTGCCGGTGCCGGAAGACCAGTTGCCGGTGGTGTTACCCGAGGACGTGGTGCTGATGGGCACCGGCTCGCCGATCAAGGCCGACCCCGAGTGGCGCAAGTGCTCCTGCCCGCAATGCGGCGGCGCGGCCGAGCGCGAAACCGACACCTTCGACACCTTCATGGAATCGAGCTGGTACTACGCCCGCTACACCAGCCCCGGCGCCCAGGGCCAGGTCGATGCGCGCGCCAACTACTGGCTGCCGGTCGACCAATACATCGGCGGCATCGAGCACGCGATCCTGCACCTGCTGTACTTCCGCTTCTATCACAAGCTTTTGCGCGACGCGGGCCTGGTGCATTCGGACGAGCCAGCGCAAAACCTGCTGTGCCAGGGCATGGTGATCGCCGAGACGTTCTACCGCGACAACGCCGACGGCTCGAAGGACTGGATCAACCCGTCCGCGGTCGAGGTGCAGCGCGACGAGCGCGGCCGCGTCACCGGCGCGGTGCTGATCGCGGACGGCAAGCCGGTGCAGATCGGCGGCATCGAAAAGATGTCCAAATCGAAAAACAACGGCATCGACCCGCAGACCATGGTGGAGAAATACGGCGCCGACACCGTGCGCCTGTTCTCGATGTTCGCCGCGCCGCCGGAGCAGTCGCTGGAATGGAGCGAAGCCGGCGTGGAAGGCATGGCCCGGTTCCTGAAGCGGCTGTGGCGTGAAGTGAGCACGCATGTTGCGGGGCCTGATCACGCGGTGGTCGATCCCGCCGCGCTGGATGCCGGCCAGAAAGCCCTGCGCCGCCAGCTTCACGAAACCATCCAGAAAGTCAGCGACGATTTCGGTCGCCGCCACGCGTTCAACACCGCGATCGCGGCGTTGATGGAACTGCTGAACGCGCTGAACAAGTTCAACGACAGCAGCGAGCAGGGCCGCGCCGTGCGCCACGAGGCGCTGGAGGCGATGGTGCTGCTGCTGAACCCGGTGGTGCCGCACGTCAGCCATGCGCTGTGGCAACTGCTGGGTCATGCCGAAACCGTGTTGGAGAATGTGGCCTGGCCGTCCGTGGACAGTGCCGCGCTGGTGCGCGACAGCGTGACCTTGGCGGTGCAGATCAACGGCAAGCTGCGCGCCACCATCGAGCTGCCCGCAGGCGCCTCGAAGGAAGAGGCCGAGGCGCTGGCGCGCGCCCAACCGCAGGTGGTCAACTTCCTGCAGGAGATGACCGTGCGCAAGGTCATCGTGGTGCCCGGCAAGATCGTCAACATCGTTGCAGGATGAACCCATGAATGTCACCCAGTTTGGCCGTCTGTTTCGTCCCCTGCTGATGTTGCTGGTCGCCACGGTGGTGACCGCCTGCGGCTTCCACCTGCGCCAGACCGCCGCGCTGCCGGCGTCGATGCAGCGCGTTCACCTGGACATGCGTGGCGGTGATTTCCAGCGCAGCCTGACCCGCGCGCTGCAGCATTCGGGCGTCACCATCGAGGACGACAGCGGCCCCGGTATCGCCGAGCTGCGGGTGCCGGTGGCGACATTCAGCACCGACCAGGTATCGGCCGGCGGCTACGTGCGCATCACCGAGTACGCGATCCGCTACGAGGTGAGGTTCGACGTGGTCGACGGCGCCGGCAATGCGCTGGTGCCCACGCAGACGATCACCATGTCGCGCGAATACAGCTACGACGCCGGCAACACCATCGGCGACGCGTCGCAGGTGCAGGAAATCCAGCGCAGCCTCAACGATGACATGGTGCAGGCGATCCTGTTCCGGCTGCAGGCCGCCAGCAAACACCAGCTGGCCGCGCCGGCGCCGGCTGCCAGCACGCACTGATGCCGCTGAGTCCCGGCCAATGGCAGAAGGCGCTGGCGGCCGATCGCCTGGACGCGGTGTACATGCTGGCCGGTGAGCAGTTGCTGGTGCTGGAAGCGGCCGACGCCTTGCGTGCACGTGCCCGTGAACTGGGCTACGGCGAACGCGAGGTGTTCGATGTGGGCCAGCATTTCGACTGGAACGACCTGGCCCGTGCCGGCGCCAGCATGTCGCTGTTCGCCAGCCGACGCCTGATCGACCTGCGCCTGCCCACCGGCCGGCCGGGTGTCGAGGGCGCCAAGGCAATCACTGCGTTCTGCGCCGATCCACCGCCGGACGTGACCTTGCTGGTCACGGCGATGGAGTGGAGCAGCAAGCACGACGGCGCCTGGAGCCGCAAGCTGGACACCAGCGGCACCATGGTGGTGTTCAACGCACCGCGGCCCGGCGAGTGGAGCAGCTGGATCGGTGCGCGGCTGGCCTCGCGCGGCTTGTCCGCCACGCCTGACGCCATCGCGCTGCTGGCCGAGCGCGTCGAAGGCAACCTGCTGGCCGCCGCGCAGGAAATCGACAAGCTGGCCGTACTGCACGGCGAGGGCCGCATCGACGCCGCCGAGATGGAAACGCTGGTGGCCGACAGCGCCCGCTACGACGTGTTCAAGCTCACCGACGCCGCGTTCCTGGGCGATGGCGCCCGCGCGCTGCGCATTCTCGCCGGCCTGCGTTCGGAAGGCGATGAACTGCTGGCGCTGATGGGCTGGCTGGTGAACCAGTTGCAGTTGGCGCTGCGGCTGGCCAACGCGCAGAACTTCGCCGCGCAGGCCAAGGCCGAACGCTTGTGGCAGGCGCGCGAGCAACTGTTCCGCCAGGCCCTGCGCCGCGCCCCGCGCGATCATTGGCTGCAATGCCTGGCCCGTGCCTCGCGCATCGACCGCATGGTGAAAGGCCGCGAAGCCGGCAACCCGTGGCAGGAAGCCGAACGCCTCATCGCCGCCATCGCCGAGCCGCGCGCCGCGCGGGCGCTGGCGTAACTTCAGCGTGAAACCCCTCGCGCTCTTCGGCGGCACCTTCGACCCCGTGCATCTGGGCCACCTCAGCGTGGCGTGGGAAGCGGCCGAGCTGCTGGATGCCGAAGTGCGGCTGATGCCCGCCAGCATCCCGCCGCACCGCCAGCCGCCGATCGCCAGCGCCGCGCAACGCGTAGCGATCCTGCGCGCCGCGCTGCAGGGTCAGTCGCGATTGAGTCTGGATACACGCGAGCTGGATCGCGCAGGTCCCTCGTTTACCGTCGACACCTTGACCGGCCTGCGCGCCGAGCAGGGCGCGCGACCGCTGGTGCTGCTGATCGGCGCCGATGCGTTCGCCAACCTCGCCAGCTGGGATCGCTGGCGCGAGTTGTTCGAGATTGCGCACATCGGCGTGCTCAGCCGGCCTGGCGTTTCATCGATCCTGCCGCCCGAGCTGGAAGAGGCGGTGACCGGTCGTCGCGTCACCACGGCGGACGCGTTGCGCGATCAGCCGGCGGGCAAGGTGATCGAACTGGCGGTGACGCCGCTGGAAATCTCGGCCACCCGCATCCGCGAGTTGCTGGCGGCGGGGCGGGACCCACGCTACCTGCTGCCGTGCGGTGTGTTCGACGATCCCGCGCTGCTGGCGCCGTATCGGCAGTAGCGACGGCTCAGGCCGCCGTGCTGGCCCATACGCTGTTCGGTTGATCGCGGCGCGCCCGCCGCGCCACGGCACGGGCCAACGAGGCAAAGGCGAAAGCCATCGCCAGCGCACCCACGTCGATGGCGAACAACGCACCATGCCCCGCCGCCGCGCTGCGCCACAGCCACCAGCCGGTGGCGATGCCGTGGACCACCGGCACGAGTGCGGTAACGATCGCCGCCAGCCACAACAGCTCGCGCGCCGCCTTCACTGGCGCCCGTCGTGCGGCCCACAGCGCGCACAAGGCCCAGCTCGCGAAGCAGACCCAGCGCTGACCGGCAGCCACGTCCCAACCCAGCATGGGCAGGATCTGCGCCGCCACGAACGCGGCGGAAATCGCCACGCAAACACCGATGCAGATGCCCACCGTGGCGCGCGCCATGCCCAGTTGTGCACGGCCCTGTTCCGCCTGCCGTCGCTTGCGGCGCGATTCGATCCACAGCAGGTTGCCGGAATAGAACAGGAACGCCCCGCCCAGCCCCAGCAGGAAGTACAACCAGCGCACGGCGGCGCCGCCGTAATCGGCGAAATGCAGCGCATACGCGGCGGCCAGGGTGGCGTGATTGGCGTCGCGCGAACCCGGCAGCTGCGTGGCCAGCACCGCGCCGCTGACCGCGTCCAGCGCCACCGAGCCGCCACCCAGCGCGTGCGGTGAACTGCCGGTGATCTCGACCACGGCGTGCGCGTCACCGGCATGGGCCAGCTTGAGATAACCCGGCTGGAACGCGGCATCGCCATGCTCGCGTGCCACCGTGATCGAGCGCGCATGCCAAGTGGCCAGTGGCGCCAGTGGTGCCGCAACGCCAGCCTTGGCGACCGTCGGTGCGGTATTCATCGCCGCTGCCGAGGCCGCCATCAGTTTGCCCTCGTAGATCAGCGGATTCAGCGCCAGCATCGCCACCAGCAGCAGGCACAGCACCGCGCCGGTGACGGCAAACATCACGTGGAACGGCAGGCTCAGCACGCCGATGACGTTGTGCGTGTCCTGCCAGAAGCGCTTGAGATTGCGCCCGGGGCGCAGCGCGAACAGGTCCTTCGCCAGCCGTGGCAGATGGATCACGAAACCGGACACCAGCGCCACGCCGTACAGCAGGCTGACCACGCCCATCAACCAGGTGCCCACCTGCGGAATGCCCAGCGCGTAATGCAGCTCGTTGATCAGCTCGGGCAGCGGTGCGACGCCGGGTTCGACGGTGCTGCCGGTGGTGTTGCCCGGCGAGGCAAACAGCCAGGTGCCGTCGCTGTCCTGCCAGTAGGCCATCGGCTGCGCCAGCTCGTAGCCGGGAAAGGTCATGCCCACGTGATCGCGCGCTTCGGGGTGCTGCGCCAGCACTTCGTCGAGCAGCTGTTGCGCATCGGCCAGCGTGGCGGTCGACGGCGTGGCATGCGGGTTCGCCCAGCGCTGCACATCCGGCTGGAACACCGTGATCGCGCCGGCGTAGAACGCCACGAACAGCGCGAACCCGGCCACCAGCCCCATCCACGAATGCAGGCTGGTGAAGGTGCGCAAGGTGGTGGGCTTCAATTTCATGTGGGCAACTTCATGGTGACAACCTCAGCGGACCCAGCCGGACAGCTGCAACAACCACAGCAGGCCCAGCCCGAGCAGCGCCAGCGCACTCAGCCAGCGCCACGCGCGAGCGCCACTGGGGAAACGGAACGCCGCGCAGATCACGCCGATCCACACCGGGAAAAACGCCAGCAGACCCACCACGATGGTCGACTGCCATGCACCAGGCAGCAGCCAGCAACCCAGCCCGACCAGCGCGGCGGCGAGAAAGAAACCCGGCAGCACACCGGCGCTGGCGCGCGCCCACATCAGTGCGATGCCTCGCCGGCGTGGGGATTATCCCCGTTGCACATCACTCTTTCTCCACTGCGGTGACATCCGCGGCCGGCGTGCCGAAGAACATCGCCAGCCACGGCTGCGCCATCAGGCCCAGCATGCCGCTGGCCAGCGTGGCACATAGCCCGACCGCGATGCCGGCCACACCGATCCAGCACGCCAGCGACAGCAGCATCAAGACGCTGCCGGCGATGCGCGCCGCGCGCGAGTGGCCGCGCAGCGCGGACCACATGCAATGCGGCGAGCCGGCGTACCAGGCGATGGCGGCGCACACCGCGAGCACGAAGCCGAGCAGGCTGATCATCGCGCCACCTTACCAGCGGTAGCGCGCGCTGACGGTCACGCTGCGCTCGTAGCCGTAGTAGCACCACGCGGCGCTGTTGCAGGCGGAGACGTACTCCTTGTCGAACAGGTTGCTGGCATTCAACTGCAGCCGCCAGTCGCCCACGTCGTAATGCACGGCGGCGTCGAACAGGGTGTACGAAGGCGTCTTCCACTCGTTGTAGATGTCGCCGTAATGGCTGCCGATGTAGCGCACGCCGCCGCCGAAACCGAGGCCCGCCAGCGGCCCGGCGACCACGGTGTAATCAAGCCCCAGCGAAGCCTGCTGTTTGGGCAACAGCGCGATCTGCTTGCCCAGCGAGGGCAGGTCGTTGGTGCGGGTGACTTCCGAATCGCTCCAGGTGTAGCCGCCGTAGATGGCCAGGTGCGTGCCGAGATTCCAGCGGCCTTCCAGCTCCACGCCGCGCAACCGCGTTTCGCCCTGCTGCACCTGGAACAGTGCATGGTTCGGGTCGACCGTCAGCGAGTTCTGCTGGGTGATCTGGTAGGCCGCCAGGGTGACCAGGCCGTTGCCGCCGGCGGGCTGGTATTTGAGGCCGGCTTCGTACTGGTCGCCGGTAGTGGGTTTGAACGCGTTGCCGTCGAAGTTCGTGCCTACCGTGGGCTGGAACGAATGCGACCACGACACGTACGGTGCCAGTCCGTTGTCGAACAGGTAGTTGATGCCCACGCGGCCGGAGAACGCGCGGTCGGTCTGACCGGCGCTGGTGCCGGCCAGCTGGTTGTCGGTGTCGGTGCGGACATGATCCTGGCGCCCGCCCGCGGTGATGCTCCAGCGGCCGACCTTGATCTGGTCCTGCAGATAGACGCCCAGTTGCGACTGCACCTGCACGGTGTGGACGGTGTACGCAGGCACGGTGACCGGGCTGCCGTAGACCGGGTCGAACACGTCCAGCCCGCCAACGCCGAAGTCGAACGCGGAGGCGTAGTCGTCGTTGGCGCGGCGGTAGTCCACGCCGGCCAGCAGCGTGTGCTGCACGCGGCCGTTGTCGAACACGTATTGCAGGTTGTTGTCGACGCCGAAGGTCCTGGTGTGGTTCTCGTTCGGGAACAGGTAGCGCAGCAGGGTGCGGCCGTCGCCGAGCAGGCCGAAGGCGCCCACGTTGGCGCCGTTGTTGTCCACGTCGGCGGTGCCGTAGCGCAGGTTCTGGTTGAACGCCAGGCCGTTGGCGAAGTCGTGGTGGAATTCGTAGCCGATCGAGGCCAGCGTCTTGTCGTAGTCGTTCTGGCCCGGCTCGCCGGTGAAGCGGTCGCGCGGGATCTTGCCGTGCGGGCTGGGCAGCAAGGTGCCTTCCGCGGGCAGGAAGCCGGCGCCGGAGGCGGTCTCGGCCTTCTGGTAGCGCGACAGCACGGTCAACGAGGTGTTGTCGTCCGGCTTCCAGGTCAGCGCGGGGGCGAGGTAGTAGCGGTCGTCCTTGATGTAGTCGGTCATGGTGTCGCTGTTGCGGGCCAGGCCGGTGAGGCGATAGAGCAGCGTGCCCGAATCGTTCAGCGGGCCGGCGAAATCGAACGTGCCCTGGCGCAAGTCGAAACTGCCCACCTCCACGCCCACTTCGTGCAGCGGCTGCGCGGTGGGGCGCTTGCTCACCATGTTGACCATGCCGCCGGGCGGCATCGCGCCGTAAACCACCGACGACGGGCCCTTGATCACCTCCAGCCGCTCCAGCCCGTAGGGCTCGATACGGGTGATGCTGGTGCCCGAACCTTCGGGCAGCGCCAAACCGTCGAGATAGCGGGCGGGAGTGAAGCCGCGCACCAGCATCCAGTCGCTGCGCGCGTCGGCACCGTAGCCGCCGCCTTGGGCGCCGGCGGTGTACCACACGGCCTCCTCGATGCCTTGGATGCCGCGCTGGCTCAATTGCTCGGCGGTGATCACCGACACCGACTGCGGGATCTCGATGATCGGCGTGTCGGTCTTGGTCACCGAATCGCTTTCCCGCGCGATCGGCGCCGTGACTTGCACGCCCGACAGCGCGGTGGCGGATTGCGGTGTGGATGCGTCGGCGTCATCGGCGTGGGCCGGAGTCACCATCGTCAGTGCGGCGAGCAGCGGCACGCCGAGCAGGGCGGCGCGGATGGCACGGTGTAGGGATGAGTGGCGGCGCGCAGCGGCGGTCGGAGCGGGGGACGATGACATGGAGGCCCTGTTTCTGAGACGTGGGAGAGGCAGCCGCGCAAGCGCCGCGTGGTCGATGGATCGACCGCGCCAGGCGCGCGAGGTTGTTTCCGCACTGCCAAGACGACGGTGAGCAACCGGCGTATCGGAAGTGAGAATGATTCTTATTGTAGAAGTGGGCGCGACGGACGGCAATTGCGCCCGCGTCACTTTTTGCGGGGGATCCACGCGGGAACGCACGCCACGCAAGGCGTGGCGCGCTTCGGTCGGGGTGCGTCGTTTCAGCGCACCCGCATCGCGACGTGCTGGGCTGGGCTCAGGCGGCGTGCGGAATGAAGTGCAGCGCCGCCGAGTTCATGCAGTAGCGCAGGCCGGTGGGCCGCGGGCCGTCGTTGAAGACATGGCCCAAGTGGCCGCCGCAGCAGGCGCAGTTGATGGCCGTGCGTTGCATGCCGAACTGGTGGTCGCTGTGGCGGGTGACATTGGTGCGGGCGATCGGCTGGTAGAAGCTGGGCCAGCCGGTGCCGGAGTGGAACTTGGTGGCCGCGTCGTACAGCGCGGTGCCGCAACCGGCGCAGCGGTACAGGCCGGGCGCGAACAGGTTCCAATAGGCGCCGGTGAACGCCCGCTCGGTACCCGCCTGGCGCAGGATGCCGAATGCCGGCGGCGACAGCCGCTGCCGCCACTGCGCGTTGCTGAGCACCAGCCTGGGCACCTCGCGCGCACCGAGGTCGCGGCCGTCGTCGGCGAAAATCTCCAGCAACACCTTGCCCGGCTTGCCGACCGGTGTAGCGGCGGCCGCGAACAACCTCGGCGCCAGCAGACCACCGCCCACCGCCAGCACGGCGCCACCGGTCAGTGCGGCGCGCAGAAAGCGGCGCCGGTCCATCGCGAGGGTTTCATCGATGCGTGACATGGCTTGCCTCCGTTGGGACGTGGATCGGCACTTCGGTAGGAGCGGCTTCAGCCGCGACGCTCTTGGCTTGGGTCCGCGAAAAGCGGTCGCGACTGAAGTCGCTCCTACAGGGGGGATTGGTGGGCGTTTCCTCAGCCGAAGGTGAACGCGAACGCTTGTACACCCGGGTCGAGGAAGGTGATCTCGAACACCCGCTCGCCGCTGCCGTTGGCCTGGCGCACCAGCTGGTACAGCCGCTGGCCGGTGATGACGCCGTTGCCCCCGGCGTCGGTATCCATGCCGTGGTCGGCGCCGGGCGCCTTGCCGTCGAGGGTGACGCGGAAGCGCACGGGCTTGCCGTCGCTGGCCGGGCCCAGCACCAGGTGCAGGTCGCGGCCGCGGAAGCGGTAGACGATGCGGCCGCCGGCCTGCAGCAGTTGCGCGTTTTCCGCGTGCACGTTCCAGCGGCCGTCCAGCGACCACTGGTTGGTGCCCAGCGCGTCGGGCGCGCGGTAGTTCCAGGCGTCGTCATGGGCGACGCGACCGCTGACGAAGTTGCGGGCGCGGGCGTAGCCCACGTAGGTCTCGGGCGAGCGGGTGGCATCACCCGAATCGGCCGCTTCCACGCCGCGGTGGTCCGCGCTGACATAGCCGCCGGGCAGGTTCTTGTAGCCCGCTTCGCTCAGCAACCGGCGGATCACGTCCTCGCTTTCCGGGTAGGCGCCCTCGCCGAAATGGTGGTGCCGGATGCGGCCCTGGGCGTCGATGAAGTAATGCGCCGGCCAGTATTGATTGTTGAAGCCTTGCCAGATGGCGTAGTTGTTATCCAGCGCTACCGGGTAATCCACGCCCAGGTCCTTCACCGCCTTGGCCACGTTGGCTGGATCCTTTTCGAAGGCGAACTCTGGCGCGTGCACGCCGATCACCACCAGGCCGTGGTCCTTGTACTTGTCGGCCCAGCCGCGCACGTAGGGCAGCGAACGCAGGCAGTTGATGCAGGAGTAGGTCCAGAAATCCACCAGTACCACCTTGCCGCGCAGCGACTGCGCGGTCAGCGGCGGGCTGTTGAGCCACTGCGTGGCGCCAGCCAGCGACGGCAGTTCGCCTTCCACCGGCAGCGGTTCGCCGGGTTTCACCACGGTGGCGGCGTTCACCGGCGCCGGCCGCACCGCATCCAGCAGCTTCTGCTCGATGCCGCCGGTGCTGGCCAGCGATACGCGCGTCAGCAGGCCGGTATCCAGGCCCAGCGCGATCGCCGCCACGCCGCACAGCACCAGCGCGCCCAGTCCGCGACGCACCCATTCACCCGCGCCCAGCGAGCGCTTCATCAGCGCGAACACCTTGCCGCCCAGCAGCAACGCCAGGCCCAGCGAAGTGGCGGCGCCGGCGGCGTAGGTCAGCAGCAACAGGGTGGTCTGCACGCTGGCACCGTTCAATGCCGCGCCGGTCAGCAGCAGGCCCAGGATCGGCCCCGCGCACGGCGCCCACAGCAGGCCGGTGGCGACGCCCAGGCCGGCGGAGGCCCAGATCGAATCGCGCTCGCCCGCTTGCCGGGTCAGCCGTCCGCCCAGCGCCACGAACGGCCGGCTGATCCACTCGGCCACCCGCGTGGACAGCAGCGCCAGGCCCAGGAACGCCAGCACCAGCATCGCCACGTAGCGGCCGTACTGGTTGGCGTGGATGACCCAGCCGCCACCCAGCGCGGCCAGCGTGGCCACCGCCGCAAACGTGATCGCCATGCCTAGCAGCATCGGCAGGCCGTTGCGCTTGAACGGGCGGTCCGAGCGGGCGAACACGAAGGGCAGCACCGGCAGGATGCACGGGCTGAGGATGGTCAGCACGCCGCCGAGGTAGGCAATGATCAGTACGAGCATGAGCGTCGTCCGCGAGGGGTTTGTCAGCTATTCGCCGGGCGGCGCTGTGCGGTTACATGCGGTGACGAGGTAACCCTGGTCGCGTGCGCAGCGAATGCAGGGTGAGAAAGTCTGGTCGGAGAAAATGTTGCAGCCCTTGACCGCCGCGGGCCCGATGGTCTCTGATGATGCGCTCCCCCGTCGATCGAGCGTCAGATACCGCGTGCCAGCCAGCCCCGCCACCAGCGCCATCGAAACCGCCGACCAGCGGCGGGCGGCGTGGATGGCGGCCGCGCAGGCCGGCGATCGGATCGCGTACGAGAAGCTGCTGGCCGACTCGATCCCGCTGATCCGCGCGGCCGCACGGCGGCAGGGTGTGGCGCGGGATCACGTCGATGACGTGGTGCAGGAAACCCTGATCACCGTGGATCGCGTGCGGCATACCTACGACCCGTCGCGCTCGTACGACGCCTGGCTCAATGCCATCGCCAGCCGCCGCGCCATCGATGCGCTGCGCAGCCGCGGGCGTCGCGACAGCCGCGAGTTGCACGACGAGTTCGCGTTGGATCGCCACCCCGACGCCGACGATGCCAGTGCCGCCAGCGAGCGCCAGCAGGACGCGCAACGCCTGCGCGCGGCCATCGATGAATTGCCGCCGGGCCAGCGCGAGGCGGTCGAACAACTGGGCTTGCGCGAACGCACACTGGCCGAAGCCTCCGGGCAGACCGGGCGCAGCGCCGGCTCGCTGAAAGTGAACCTGCATCGCGGGCTGAAATCGCTGCGCCGCCATTTCAACGGAGAACCTTGAGCAGCATGTCCGACTCACCCCGCCATGAAACCCTGATCCACGCGCTGGGCGCTGGCCTGGTGCCGGTGCGCCGGTTGCCGCCGCCGTGGCTGCGTACGCTGGGGTGGCTGCTGGTGGTGGCGGCGCTGGCCGTGGCCTTGCTGCTGCGCTACGGCACCGGCATCGCGATGGAGCGCTGGCAGGCGTCGCCGGACATGGGCTGGGCCACCGCCGGGGCGGTGCTTACCGCGATCTGCGCGGCGTGGGCGGCGTTCGTCTCGGGCATGCCCGGGCGGCGGGCGATCTGGGCCTGGCTGCCGCTACCGCCGGCCCTGCTGTGGATCGGCGCCAGCGGCCTGGGGTGCCTGCGTACCTGGGTGGAGCCAGCGGCGCAGTTGACCCGCACCCATCCCGCGCCCGACTGCCTGTATTTCATCCTGGCCTTCTCGATCCCGCTGTCGGCTCTGCTGATCTGGCTGCTGCGCCGCGCCTGCCCGTTGCGGCCGGTGCTCACCGCGGTGCTGATCGGCCTGGCCAGCGCGGCGGCCTCGGCCAGCCTGCTGGAGATCTGCCACGCCTACGGCGCCGCCGCCACCGACCTGCTGGCCCACGCCGCCGCCGTGGTCGTGGTGGTGGCGGCGAATGCCGCCATGGGTGGGCGATTGCTGTCGAGGCACTGAGCGGTGCTTGCGGGCTGGCGGCAACGATCCAGGACGTAACCACGGTCGCGACGCTGGCGAAGAAAAGGATGGAGACGCCTGTCTCCATCCCTTTCCTGCAGGAGTCAACGCCATGAAAACCACGTTGTTTGCCGCCCTGATCCTCGCCGCCAGTGGCCTCGCCTTTACCTCGGCTTTCGCACAGGACGCGATGGCCCCCAGTTCCAGCACCGCGATGGCGCACGGCGATGCCATGCACGCGAACGCCATGAAGGGCGCCATGTCGCACGACGCCATGCAGAAAAACAGCATGCAGAAAGACGGCATGAAGATGGATGCCATGCACCACGGTGCCATGAAGCACGACGCCGGAAAGATGGGCGCCATGAAAAAAGCCGGCATGAAGAAAACCGACGGGAAGATGGGCGACTGAACGCGCTGCGCTGGGCTGGTGTAGCGCTGCCGCGAACAGCCAGGCCCGTTCGAGCGTCGTTTTCGGGCCATCCCCATGCCGCCGCACGGTCACCGTGCGGCGGCATGGCCGCCTTGACTTCCCTTTGCGGCCGGGACGGTATACTGCGGCTGCGCCATTTTGCGCAGCGATACCGCCATCGAGGCTCTCCCTTTTGAGTACTGCCCGCACCAACAAGGCCGTCACCACGGCCACCCTGCGTCAATCCGTCGTCGACGCGCTGGACGAACTGAAAGCCAAGGACGTGCGCGAGATCGACGTCCGCGGCAAAACCTCCATCGCCGACCTGCTGGTGATCGCCTCCGGCACCTCGGCCCGCCACGTCAAATCCATTGCCGACGAAGTCCAGAAATTCGCCAAGAAAGCGGGTGTGCATCCGCTGGGCGTGGAAGGCGAGGGCGAAGGCGAGTGGGTGCTGGTGGACCTGGGCGACGTGATCGTGCACGTGATGCTGCCGCGCATCCGCGAGTTCTATGGCCTGGAGCGGCTGTGGACGGTGGGTGATCGCGATGAGGATGAAAGCGAAGCGGCGCAGGCTGGATAGCGCATGACTTTCTCCCTCTCCCCCGTGGGGAGAGGGCCGGGGAGAGGGGACGCTCTTGCGACGCATTTGCTACGAAGCGAGCCCATCCGATGAATGTCCCCGCTAGCCCCGCCCCCTCTCCTCGATCCTCCTCCACCCGCAAGGGGACTCCCTTCGGTCGCCACAGGGGAGAGGAAGCGAACGCGGGTGCTGCGCACCGGTGTTTCCTGGCCCCACGGCAATGATGCGCGCGCGCATCATTGCTGTCGGTGAGCGCATGCCTGGCTGGGTGGCCGAGGGTTTTGCCGAATACCGCAAGCGCCTGTCGCATGAGCTGCCGCTGGAGTTGCTGGAGTTGAAGCCCGGCACGCGCGGCAAGGGTCGCGACGATGCGCGGGCGATGCAGGACGAAGGCGCCGCGATTCTCGCCGCGCTGCCGCGCGATACCCATGTGATAGCACTCGATGGCGGCGGCAAGCCCTGGTCCAGCGAAGCGCTGGCCGAGCAGCTGGCGCAATGGCGCATGGCCGGGCGCGATCTGGCCTTCTTGATCGGCGGCCCCGATGGCCACGCGCCCGAAGTGCTGGCCCGCGCCGACCAGACCTGGTCGCTGGGCCCGCTGACCTTGCCGCACATGCTGGTGCGACTGGTGCTGGCCGAACAGCTGTACCGGGCCACCACGATCATGGCCGGGCATCCGTATCATCGGGCTTGAGTGCCGGGAATGGGGAATCGGGAATGGGGAATCGTAAAGGCAACAGCAAAGGCAAAAGCCGCCGCGCGTGAAGGTATGCTTCTGAATCCCGATTCCCGAATCCCGCCCCATGTCATTCCATATCTGCCAGGCCACCATCCACCATCTCGACAAGCTGGCGCCGTTGTTCGACGAATATCGCCAGTTCTACGGTCAGCCGGGCGACTTGTCGCGGGCGCGTGAGTTCCTGGCCGAGCGGTTCCGCCACCATGAATCGCTGATCCTGCTGGCGCTCGACCCGCAGCGCGAAGGGGTAGGTTTCGTGCAGCTTTATCCGCTGTTTTCGTCGGTGCGCACGGTGCGCACCTATGTGCTCAACGATGTGTTCGTGTTGCTGCGCGTACGCCGCCAGGGCGTGGCCGCCGCCTTGCTGACGGCTGCCGCCGACCACGCCCGCGCGCTGGGCGCCGCCAGCCTGTCGCTGTCGACCGCGCGCGACAACGCCTCGGCGCAGGCGTTGTACGCGTCGCTGGGTTGGCAGCGCGACCAGCAGTTCTGCGATTACAACCTGACGCTCTGACCCATGCTCCATCTCGCCTCCAAATCACCGCGCCGGCATCAGTTGCTGCAGCAGCTTGGCGTGGCGTTCGATGTGCTGGATGTCGATGTGCCCGAGCAGCGCGCCGCCGGCGAAACACCGCCGGCTTACGTAAGCCGCGTGGCGCGCGACAAGGCCGCCGCGGGCGCGCTGCTGGTGAAGCCGGGTGGCGTGGTACTGGGTGCGGATACCGAAGTGGTGCTGGGCGACGACGTGTTCGGCAAGCCGCGCGATGCGGCCGATGCGGTGGCCATGCTGCGTCGCCTGAGCGGGCGCACGCATGCGGTGATCTCCACGGTCTGGGCGCTGGGCGACGGACGGCAGGAGTGCGCCGTCTGCGTATCGCAGGTGCGTTTCGCCGCGCTGGACGAGAACGATATAGCCGTCTATGTGGCCACCGGCGAGCCGTTCGGCAAGGCCGGTGCGTATGCGATCCAGGGCCGTGGCGCGGTGTTGATCGAACACCTCGAAGGCAGCTATTCCGGCGTGATGGGCCTGCCGCTGTTCGAGACCGCGCGCCTGCTGCGCGGCTTCGGCATCAACCCGCCGGCTTGACCGCCAGAAACCACGCCGCCACCGCCAGCAGGTTGTTGACGCCATGCGCCACCACCGCCGGCCAGATGGAGCCAGAGCGCAAGCGCAGCCACGCCAGTGCTGCCGCCAGCAGTGCCAGGCCGGGCAGCGCGTACCACAGGAAACCCAGGTCGGGCAGGTGCACCAGGGCGAACAACAGCGAGCACGCGGCCACGGCCCAGCCCACGCGCAGTCGCCGCATCAGTGCCGAGAGCAGCACGCCGCGAAAGAGCAACTCTTCCACCAACGGGCCGACCGTCACCACGATGACCATCAGCGCCACCCGCAGCGACAACGCCGCTTCGGCGCCGACCCGCTGGATGTCCTGCGGCACCTTGTGGCCGTGCGCCAGCAGCTGGGTCAGCCAGCCGCCCAGCACCGGTGCGGCCAGGCCGATGACGACAGCCAGCAGGTAGAACAGCGGTTGTGCGGGCCGTGCCACGGCGAAACCCGGCGGTGACGCCAGCGACCACAGCTGTGGCCATTTGCGATGCACCAGCCACAGCATCGACCCGGCCGCCACGCACAACACCAGCATGACCATCGCGGCGCGCGCATCCGGCTGCGCCAGCAGGGTCCGCACCTGGTGTCCGATGGTCTTGGCGTCGTAGGCCAGATGCTGCAGACCGGCACGCAGGCCGAGCCACAGGCCAAGCACGAACGCCACCAGCGCGCCCACCGTGGCCTGCAGCAGGAAGTACAGCGCGATGAAACCCAGCGCCGTCAGCAGGCCGGGCGCCCGTAGCACGGGCACCGGCCATGGGCGTGAGGGCGGCAAGGGCGGGGTGGCGTCCGGCGCCGTTTCCATCAGCCTGCGTGCCTGGCGTGGTGCCCGTATCCGGCCACGGCTGTCAGCCCAGCATCAGCGCGCGGCATACGCCGATCGCGGCCATCACCAGCAAGGCCACCCAGGCCATCATGGCGACGGCGAAGCCCGGCCCACGCGAAGCCGGGTCTTTCATGTAGCTCCACGCGTACCACACGCGGCCCACCACCCAGACCAGGCCCGCGATGCCGGCCCAGCCACTGAAGCCGTACGTGGCCGCCAGCCACAGCGTGGGCAGAAACATCACCGCGCCTTCCAGCGTGTTCATCTGCACGCGGTAGGCGCGGTCGAAGGCCGGATGGCCGCTGGTTGCGGGCGCCTTGATGCCGTGGCGCCCACGCATCTTGCCGACAATGAACATGGTGCCGGACAACAGCAATACGGTGAGCAAGGTCACCAGCGCGGGCAGATGGGTCATGGGCGGCTCCTCGGAAGTAGCCCCTACTGTAGCGGCCACGCCGGTGCGCGTGCATGGCGCGATCACCCGTCAGTCGCTATCTTCGCCGTGCGTACTCCGACGCATGCATCGCTCAACGAGGTTTCTCATGGATTGGCGCAAAGGCGGCAGCAGCAGCAACATCGAAGTCGGCAGCGGTGGCGGCGGCGGAAGGCGTTTCGGCGGCGGTCGCGGCATGGGCCTGGGCGGGCTGGTGGTGATGGCCCTGATCGGCTGGATCTTCTTCAAGAACCCGATGGCGCTGCTGGATCAGGGTGGCGCCGCGCTGGACTCGGGCTCCCAGAACAGCGTGCCGACCCAGGTCGATCCGGAGCAGAAGGCATTCGTCAGCGCCATCCTGCATTCCACGGAACAGACCTGGGGCGCGATCTTCCAGGCCCATGGCGCCACCTACGTGGAGCCGAAGCTGCACATCTTCAGTGGCGGCGTGAACACGGCCTGCGGCGGTGCCACCACGGCGGTGGGGCCGTTCTATTGCCCCGGCGACCAGAAGGTTTATCTGGACCTGGCCTTCTTCCAGCAACTGCAGGATGAACTGCAGTCATCCGGCGATTTCGCCCGCGCCTACGTGATCGCGCACGAGGTGGGCCACCACGTGCAGAACCTCACCGGCGTGTTCGCCCGCACCGATGCCGCCCGCCGCCGCGGTGCGCCGATGGAGGGCGCCAGCGGACTTTCGGTGCGACAGGAACTGCAGGCCGATTGCTACGCGGGCGTGTGGGCCAATCACAGCCAGCAACGCCTGCAGTGGCTGCAGCCGGGCGACATCGAGGAGGCGCTGAACGCCGCCAGCCATATCGGCGACGACACCTTGCAGCAACAGGCGCAGGGACGCGTGCGGCCGGACACCTTCACCCACGGCACCTCGGCGCAGCGCGTGCACTGGTTCAAGACCGGCTTCGACAGCGGCGACATGGACCAGTGCGACACGTTTGCCGGCGCGCTCTGAACATCGGCGACATCCCTGTAGGAGCGGCTTCAGCCGCGATGCCTTTCGCCTCCGCATTCCAAAAGCATCGCGACTGAAGTCGCCCCCAGGTAGCTAGGGCCCTCCCGCGGACGATGCTCCTGCTTCTGCAAATCGCGAATGCCGACCTTTCGGTTTTTCGGCGGGCGCTTGACGGCTTTTTATTATTTCTATAATATTAGAAATATGAAATCAAAAGAAGCCCTCGCCTGTCTCGCGGCGCTCGCCCAGGAACATCGCCTGAACCTGTTCCGCCTGCTGGTGGAGGCGGGCGATGAAGGCCTTTCGGTGGGCGAGCTGGCCGCCGCAACCGGCCTGGCCGGCGCGACCCTGACCAGTCATCTGCACGTACTGCGTCGTGCCGGCATGGTCAGCGACGAGCGCCGTGGTCGCGTCATCCAGTGCCGCGCGCGCTACACGCAGATGAACGGCTTGCTGGGCTTCCTCACCGAAAACTGCTGCGCGGGCTCGGCGGCAGCTGATGGCTGCACGACGGTGGCATGCAAACCTCCACGGAAAAAACCATGAAACGCTTCCATGTGCATCTCAACGTCGCGCGGCTGGACGACAGCATCCGCTTCTACACCACGCTGTTCGGCGCGGCCCCGGATGTGACCCGGCCCGATTACGCCAAATGGATGCTGGACGATCCGCACGTCAACTTCGCGATCTCGCAACGCTGCCGCCAGCCCGGCGTCGATCACCTGGGTTTGCAAGCGGGCGATCCCGCCGACCTGGCTGCCATCGGCGCACGCCTGCAGGCAGCCGACGCGGTGGCGCTGGCGGAACAGGGCACCACCTGCTGCTACGCCCACTCCGACAAGTTCTGGGCCGAGGATCCGCAGGGCGTGCGCTGGGAAAGCTTCCACACACACGGTGAGGCCACCACTTACACCGGCGCGCCGAACGAAGCGGGCGTCGCGTGTTGTGGGCCGGCGACCACGAAACGCACCGCATCCGGGTGCGGCCCGAATACGGGTTGCTGCTGAGATGGTCGTGCGTCCACCGATCAAGGTGCTGTTCCTCTGCACCGGCAATTCCGCCCGCAGCGTGATGGCCGAGGCCTTGCTCAATGTGCTGGGCGAGGGCCGCTTCCAGGCATTCAGCGCCGGCAGTTTTCCCAGCGGCGCGGTGCAGCCGATCGCGGCGGAGCTGGCGCGCGCGTTCGACTACGCCGCGCCATTGCGCAGCAAATCCTGGGACGAGTTTGCCGGGCCGCATGCGCCGGCGATCGATATCGTGATCACCGTTTGCGACAACGCGGCCGGCGAGGTGTGCCCGATCTGGCCCGGCCAGCCGGTAAGCGCACATTGGGGCGTGCCCGATCCGGCAGGCGTGCAAGGCTCCGACGCACAGCGCCGGAGCGCATTCCAGTCGGCCTGGGCGATGCTGCGCCAGCGTATCGAGCAGTTGCTGGCATTGCCGCTGGAGACGCTCGATCGCGCGGCGTTGCAGCAGGCGTTGCGTGACATCGGCAGGGTGGAATCCGCATGAGCGACGCGGTGCTCGCCGCGCCTGCGCCGATCGGCCGCTTCGCCCGTTACCTCAGCCTATGGGTCGGGTTGTGCATCGTGGTCGGCATTGCGCTTGGGCACGGGTTGCCCGGGGTGTTCGCGGCCCTGGCGCGTGCGGAAATTCAGCACATCAACCTGCCGGTGGCCGGGCTGGTGTGGTTGATGATCGTGCCGATGCTGCTCAAGGTCGATTTTGCGCAACTGGCGGGCGTGCGCCATCAGGTGCGCGGCATCGGCGTCACCTTGCTGGTGAACTGGGCGATCAAGCCGTTTTCGATGGCCTTGCTGGGCTGGCTGTTCGTGCGGCATGTGTTTGCCGGTTGGCTGCCGCTCGATCAGCATGATTCGTACATCGCCGGGTTGATCCTGCTGGCGGCGGCGCCATGCACGGCGATGGTTTTCGTGTGGTCGCGGTTGTGTGGCGGCGAGCCGAATTTCACGCTGGCGCAGGTGGCGCTCAACGACACCATCATGGTGGTCGCGTTTGCGCCGATCGTGGCGCTGCTGCTGGGTGTGGCCTCGATCCATGTGCCGTGGGGCACGCTGCTGCTGTCGGTGTTGCTGTACATCGTGGTGCCGGTGGTGGTGGCGCAGTCGTGGCGCGCCAGCCTGTTGCGCCGCGGCGGGCACGCGGCCCTGGAAGCGACGCTGAAACGCATGGATCCGCTGTCGACCATCGCCTTGCTCGCCACGCTGGTGTTGCTGTTCGGCTTCCAGGGCGAGGCGATCCTGGCGCAACCGCTGATCATCGCCATGCTCGCGGTGCCGATCATCATCCAGGTCTATCTCAACGCCGGTATCGCCTACGGCCTCAGCCGCTGGCTGAAGGTGCCACACTGCGTCGCCGGGCCGGCTGCGCTCATCGGGGCCAGCAATTTCTTCGAGCTGGCCGTCGCCGCCGCCATCAGCGTGTTCGGCCTGCGCTCCGGCGCCGCGCTGGCGACGGTGGTGGGGGTGCTGGTCGAAGTGCCGGTGATGCTGTCGGTGGTGCGCATCGTGAACCGGACGGAAGGCTGGTTCGCCGGTGCGGGGTCGTTTGCGGCGGCAGGAAGCGACCGCAATCGCACCTGACCCGGCTTGCATGGATACCCTGTCACGCGAACGCGGCACGTTCTAGAATGCGCCGCTGCGCGCCTCGGGGTGCGCCCTGGTTCGTTCGATGGATCATCCCTGCCTGCGCTGTGGCGCCTGCTGCGCGTATTTCCGCGTGGCGTTTCACTGGTCGGAAGCCGAGCCGTTCCTCGGTGGCGTGGTACCGGCCGAACTCACCGAAAAACTCGATCCGCACCGGCTGGCCATGCGCGGCACCTATACCGCGGCGCCGCGCTGCACCGCATTGCAGGGCACGGTGGGCGAGGCGGCGCATTGCAGCATCTACCCGCAACGACCATCGGTGTGTCGCGAGGTGGCGCCGTCGTGGGAATTCGGTGCGGTCAGCCCGCAATGCGACAAGGCAAGACTTGCGCACGGGTTGGCGGTGCTGACGCCGCAGGACTGGCTGGACCCGTCTACGGCGGACACGCCGCCGTTGCCGCAAAGCGCCTGAAGCCCGATGGACCTGTGGGAGCGACTTCAGTCGCGACGCTCTTGCCCTGAAGCTCCAAGGCAAAAGCATCGCGGCTGAAGCCGCTCCCACAAAGTGGGCGGCTTACCGCCGATGCGGCGGCTTGCCGCCGGGCTTGAAGCCACCGGGTTTCTTGTAGCCGCCAGGCTTGCGCGTGGGCGGCGCGTTGCTGGATGCGGTGTCGTTGCCGTCCCATTCGTGGATGCGCAGTTGCTGCTGCACCACCCACACCTTCTTCAGGTGATCGAACACTTCCGGCGGCATGCCGTCGGGCAGGTCGATCAGGCTGTAGTGGTCGCGGATGCTGAGGCGGCCGATGTACTGGCTGTCCAGGCCGGCCTCGTTGGCGATCGCACCGATGATGTTGCCGGGTTTCACGCCGTGTTCGTGGCCCACCTCGATGCGGTAGGTGCGCTTGCCCTGCTCGGTGGCGTGGGCGCGCACGGGGCGCTGGCCGAATTCGCGCGGTGCCTGCTCCTGTCCGGTGCGATCGTGTGCGGCGCGCTCGTGAAGGTGCGGCTTGTGCTCGCGCGGTGCGCGGGTGTCGCTGCGTTCACGCGAGGTGCGATCGCTGCGCTCGCGCGTGGCCGGCTCGTACTTCTCGCGCTTCGGCGGCGGCGCCAGCAGCAGCGGCTGGTCGCCTTGCGCGATGCGCGCCAGCGCGGCGGCGATCTCGATCGCGGGTACGTTGTACTCCTGCTCGTACTGCTCGATCAGTTTCTGGAAATCACCCAGTTCGCCCACGGCCAGGGTATCGCTGATGCGCTGCTTGAATTTGCCGATGCGCACGTCGTTGACCACTTCCACCGACGGCAACTGCATCTGCTCGATCGGCTGGCGCGTGGCGCGCTCGATCGCGTGCAGCATGCCGCGCTCGCGCGGGCTGACGAACAGGATCGCCTCGCCGTTGCGCCCGGCGCGACCGGTACGGCCGATGCGGTGCACATAGCTCTCGGTGTCGTACGGGATGTCGTAGTTCAGCACGTGGCTGATGCGCTCCACGTCGAGGCCGCGGGCGGCCACATCAGTGGCCACCAGGATGTCGAGCTTGCCGTCCTTCAGCTGCTGGATCACCCGCTCGCGCTGCGCCTGGGCGATGTCGCCGTTGATCGCGGCAGCGGCCAGGCCGCGTGCCTGCAGCTTGCCGGCCAGCTCCTCGGTGGCCTGCTTGGTGCGCGCGAAGATGATCATCGCGTCGAACGGCTCGGCTTCCAGGATGCGTGTCATCGCATCGAGCTTGTGCATGCCGCTGACGAACCAGTAGCGCTGGTGGATGTTGGCCGCGGTGGTGGTGGAGGACTTGATGATGACCTCGACCGGGTCCTTCAGGTGACGCTGGGCGATCTTGCGGATCACCGTGGGCATGGTGGCCGAGAACAGCGCCACCTGGCGCTCGGGCGGCGTGGCCTGCAGCACTTTCTCGACGTCGTCGATGAAGCCCATGCGCAGCATTTCGTCGGCTTCGTCGAGCACCAGGAAACGCAGCTCGGAGAGATCGAGCGTGCCCTTGTCCAGGTGATCGATCACGCGCCCGGGCGTACCCACCACCACGTGCACGCCGCGCTTGAGCGCGTGCAATTGCGGGCCGTAGCTCTGGCCGCCGTAGATCGGCAGCACCTGGAAACCGGGGATGTGCGCGGCGTAGCGCTGGAACGCTTCAGCCACCTGGATGGCCAGCTCGCGCGTGGGCGCCAGCACCAGCGCCTGTGGCTTGCCGGCGCGCGGGGTGATTCGCGACAGGATCGGCAGCGCGAACGCGGCGGTCTTGCCGGTGCCGGTCTGCGCCTGGCCCAGCACGTCGCGGCCTTCCAGCAGCGGCGGGATGGTGGCGGCCTGGATCGGCGAGGGCGATTCATAGCCGACATCGGCCAGCACGCGCAGAACATCGGGATGCAGCGCAAGTGCGCCGAAGCCGGACGGAACCGGGGCGTTGTCGGAAACGGGGGATGACATGGGGGGTACCTCAAAACAGAAAGCAGCGTCGGAGAGGCGGCGCGCAAGCCGGCCATTCTATCAGGCCTGCTGGCGCCGCGTTACGGGCGCGGGCTGAACGGGTGCTTCAGCCACGCGCGGATATGCTCGGCACATCGGGACCCACAGGAATCACGATGAGCACGCTTGAAACAATGTCCCGCCACCGCTGTCACGGCGGTGTGCAGGGGTTTTATCGCCACGCCTCGACGGCTTGCGCCGGACCGATGCGTTTCGCGCTGTACCAGCCGCCGCAGGCCGAATATCGGCCTTGCCCGGTGCTGTATTTCCTGGCCGGGCTCACCTGCACCGAGGAAACCGCCGCCATCAAGGCCGGCGCGCAGCGGCTGGCCGCGGAGCTGGGGCTGATCCTGGTGATGCCCGACACCAGCCCGCGCGACACCGGTTTCGACGGCGCCACCGGCGACTGGGAATTCGGCGAAGGCGCAGGTTTCTATGTCGATGCCACGGAGGCGCCGTGGTCAGCGCGCTTCCGCATGCACAGCTACGTGGTCGATGAACTGCCCGCGTTGATCGCCGCCAACTTCCCCGCCGATACCACGCGAAGCGGCATCTGCGGCCATTCTATGGGCGGTCACGGCGCGCTGACCATCGCGCTGAAACATCCCGCGCGTTACCGCTCGGTTTCCGCCTTCGCACCGATCGTGGCGCCCAGCCAGGTGCCGTGGGGGCGCAAGGCGTTGCCGCGTTACCTGGGCGAAAACCCGGAAGCCTGGGCCGGTTACGACGCCTGCGAACTGGTGCGGCGGCAAACCTTTCCCGGCACGATCCTGATCGATCAGGGCGAAGCGGATACGTTCCTGGAAGCCCAGCTGAAACCCGAGCTGTTCGACCAGGCCTGCGCCGAAGCCGGTCAGCCGCTGCTGCTGCGCCGGCACGCCGGCTACGACCACAGCTATTGGTTCATCAGCAGCTTCATCGACGATCACCTGCGCCATCACGCGGAGGCGCTGGCATAGCCAACCAATGTAGGAGCGGCTTCAGCCGCGACGCTCTCCGGTTCGATGGAAGGGCGGTCGCGGCTGAAGCCGCTCCTACAAATTACGGTCAAGCCTTGGCAGCAGGCCGATGGCTGGAGCGACGACGCTGGTTGCCGGCGGCATGCTCGCCACGGCCTTGCGCGGCGTAGCCGTTCGGGCGGGCCGAGCCGGAGGGTTTGCCCTGGCGCGGCTGGCGCTGACCGCCGCCACCCTGCTTCGGACGCGGCGCGCCGGCATCGATGCGCAGCGGCGCGGACGGCTCGAAACCGGTCACCGCGGTGATCGCGATCTCCTGCTTCAGCAGCTTGCGGATGTCGTACAGCAGGCCGCTCTCGTCATGGCTGACCAGCGACAGCGCCAGGCCTTCCATGCCGGCGCGGCCGGTGCGGCCGATGCGGTGCACGTAATCCTCGGCCACCGAGGGCAGGTCGAAGTTGATCACGATCGGCAACTGCTCGATGTCGATGCCGCGGGCGGCGATGTCGGTGGCCACCAGCACGGTGACGCGGCCGCTCTTGAAATCGCTGAGTGCGCGGGTGCGGGCGTTCTGGCTCTTGTTGCCGTGGATCGCGGCGCTGCGCAGGCCCGAGGCGTTGAGGTACGTCACCAGCTTGTCGGCGCCATGCTTGGTGCGGCTGAACACCAGGGTCTGGCGGCGGCTGTCCTGCGACAGCACGTGCAGCAGCAGGTCGCGCTTGCGCGCGGCGTCGACCGGATGCACCTGGTGGCTGACCAGGGTGGTGACGGTGTTCGGCGCGGAGACCGAGATCTCCTTCGGGTTGTGCATGAACTCCATCGCCAGCGTCTTGATCGCCGGCGCGAAGGTGGCCGAGAACAGCAGCGTCTGGCGGCGCTTCGGCACCGACTGCAGGATGCGCTTCAGGGCCGGCAGGAAGCCCATGTCCAGCATGCGGTCGGCTTCATCCAGCACCAGCGTTTCCACCGCGGACAGGTCCAGCGTGCGCTGCTGCATGTGGTCCATCAATCGACCGGGGGTGGCAATGACGACGTCCACGCCACGACGCAGCGCGTTGATCTGCGGGCCCATGCTGACGCCGCCGAAGATGGTGGTGGCGCTGACCTGGATGTGCTTGCCGTAGCTGCGCATGTTGTCGTGGATCTGCGCGGCCAGCTCGCGGGTGGGGGTGAGGATCAGCGCGCGCGGGCGGCGCGTCATGGTCTGACCGCTGGTGGAAAGCTTCTGCAGCAACGGCAGCGCGAACGCGGCGGTCTTGCCGGTGCCGGTCTGGGCGGCGGCGAGCAGATCGTGGCCTTCCAGCGCGGCCGGAATGGCGGCGGCCTGGATCGGGGTAGCCTGCGTGTAGCCGTATTCGGCAAGCGCACGCAACAACGCGGGCGCAAGGCCCAGCGAATCAAAAGACATGTAACACTCCTGAGCAACCCGGAGTGTTCATACCGTGTTGCAGACTAAGGGGGAAAGGGCGGCAATGCCGCAGCAATCAGGGGGACTGCGCCGCCGAGTATAACGGGTTGGGGCCGCTCACGCGCGTTTTTGTTCCGTATCGTGAAATCGGGCCACCAGCAGATAGCTGTTGTACGGCGTGCGACCGCGCAGGGAACCCACCTGCACGTCGAGGCCGGCCTGGCGCAGCGGCGCGCACAGTTCCTGCGCATCCGGGTAGTGCTGCGCGCCACCGGGAATCCAGCCCGACACCCGCAGGAAGAATTCCTCCACCCGGGTGGCGTGGAAACGCCAGTTGGGTTCGCGCAGGACATTGCGGATCACCAGCGTGCCCGCCGGTGCCAGATGCGCGATGGCCACCTGCAACAACGCCTGCTGCTGCGCGGCGCCCAGGTAGTGCAGCACGTCCAGCAGCGCCACGTGGCCATGCACCGGTGGCAGCGTGGCGGCATCGGCGCAGCGCAGGTCCATCTGATCGCCAAGCCCTGCAGCCGCAGCGGCTTCGCGTGCCGCGGTGATCTTGCGCGGGTCGTGGTCGACGCCGATGTAAGGCGCCCGTATCCCCGCAGCGTGCAGGTACTGGCCCAGCAGGCCGATGCCGCAACCGATGTCGAGCAGCGGCAGCGACGAGCCGCGCAACAGAGGGTCCACGGCGCCGTAGGCCGGATCGCAGGCGAGTTTCCAGCGCGCATACCATTGGTGGCCGCGGTGGGCGTAATGGTGGGCGATGTCGTTTCGCTGTGCGCGATCGAGCGCCATGCCTGTCTCCATTGCAGTGGGGGAAGCGCCGCCATTTACCAGTTACGGCAGGCACTGCGCATTGCAATGTCCGGCTGCGGCGTGACGGGCGGATGATGGCCGGCGGCGGCGAGGTGCCCCCGCAGGGTCCCGGCGAGCCAAGGGTAAGCTAGAATCCGTCGTTTGTTCCCATCGACGAGACAGGCAATGAAGGCTGGCAAGGACAAGGTCATCGCGTTCCACTACACCCTCACGGTGAACGGCGAAGCGGTGGAAAGCTCGCGCGATCGCGATCAGCAGCTGTGGATTTTGCTGGGCCACGGCCAGCTGATTCCGGGGCTGGAAACAGCACTGGAAGGCCACGAAGCCGGCGAGACGCTGGCGGTCGACGTGTCACCGGAGGAAGGCTACGGTGTGCGCCAGGAAGGCCAGGTCCAGCGCCTGTCGAAGAAGTACGTGCCGCAGGCCAACCGCCTCAAGCCCGGCGACGTCACCGTGCTGCGGATGAAAGAAGGCGGCCAGCGCGCGGTCACCGTGCACAAGGTGGGCATGAGCACCATCGATGTGGACATGAACCACCCGATGGCCGGCCAGACGCTGCATTTCGACGTGAGCATCAGCGAAGTGCGCGAGCCGACCGAGGATGAGCTGAAGCACGGCCACGCTCATGCGCCGGATGCTGCGGCACACTGAGCCTGCGCTTCTGATGAAACAAGAACGGCACCTCGCGGTGCCGTTTTTGTTTTGCGGTTGCCGAACGGGCGGCGGTCCGTCGGTCCTTGTGGAAGCGGCTTTGGCCGCGATGCTCTTGTTCTTTGGCTTTCTGTAGGAGCGACTTCAGTCGCGACGCCTTTGCTCTTGGATGTGGCTCCGAGGAAGAGCTTTCGTCTGCCTACGGCAGCCGAGTTACTTTCTCTTTGAGCACGCAAAGAGAAAGTGACTCGAGCGCCGCAGGCGATCGAAAGCTCTTTGCTCTAAACCACACCAAATCAAAAAGCATCGCGACTGAAGTCGCTCCCACAAATGCGCAAAGCAACATCAAAAGCATCGCGCACAGGGTGCGCTCCTACGCGGCGAGTTAGGTTTGCCTGGAGTCCAAGGTCTGCCCCAATTCCTGCAGTCGCTGCGGCGTGCCCACGTCAGTCCAGGTACCCCGAAAATGCGTACCGCTGACCGCAGCATCGGCCATCGCTGCGCGCAACAGCGGGGCCAGCTTGAAGCGAGTTGGTTGGGTATCCGTCGCCTCCACCACATCACGCCAGTTGTTCAACAGCTGCGGGCGGTAGACGCCGATGCCGCTGAAGGTCAGCCGCGCCGTGCCTGTGTCGTGCACCAACCCATGCGCATCCAGCGCGAAATCGCCGTCGGGATGATGGGGCGGGTTGTCGACCAGCAACAGGTGGGCGAGGCCGGTCGGTTCAAGCGGCAAGGTAGTGAAGTCGGCGTCGGTCCAGATGTCGCCACTGATGGCGATGAAGGGTGCATCGCCAAGCAGCGACAGCGCATTGAGCATGCCGCCGCCGGTTTCCAGCGGCTCCGCGCCTTCGTAGGCATAGCGGATGCGCAGGCCCCAGCGCGAACCGTCGCCCAGCGCGTCGGGGAATTGTTCGGCCAGGTGCGAGGTGTTGATCACCACGTAGTTCACGCCGGCGGCGGCCAGCTTTTCCAGGTGCCAGACGATCAGCGGTTTGCCGCCCACCGGCAGCAACGGCTTGGGCGTGGTGTCGGTCAACGGCCGCATGCGTTCACCGCGGCCGGCGGCAAAGATCAGTGCATGCCTCATGCGGTCGTCACCTGGCGCAGGTCGCGCGTTCCCACGCAGCGCTGCAGCAGCGCTGCGAAGTCGGCCAGCTCGGGGTAACGCGCGGCGACGTCGATGACGTAGTCGTATACGCGCGGCAGGTCATCGAGGTAGCCGGGTTTGTTGTCGCGATAGCAGAGGCGGCAGAAGATGCCGAGCACCTTGATGTGGCGCTGCAGGCCGGTCAGGTCGAACCAGCGCAGGAACTGGCCGCGGTCCACCGAGCCGTCGATCAACTGGGCGGTTTGCAGGTGCAGACGATAGCCGTCCGCCCACGCTTCCACCCGCTGGCGATCCCACGCGATATAGCAGTCGCGCAGCAGCGAGGCGAGGTCGTAGGTGATCGGGCCGATCAGCGCGCCCTGGTAATCGATGATGCCGGGGTTGGGCAATCGCGTGGCGATGTTCTGCGGCTGGTCGTGCGGCACGATCAGCAGGTTGCGGCTGTGGTAATCGCGATGCACGAAGCCTTGCGGCTGCGCCAGCGCGTTGTGCAGCAGCGTGGTGAAGCCCGCTTCCAGCACGTCCCATTCCGCACAGGTCGGGGTGTGGCCCAGGTGCCGGCGCAGAAACCATTCGGGCATGATTTCCAGCTCGCGCAGCAGGAAGTCGCGGGTGTAGCGCTGCATGCCCGCGGTATCCACGTCGCGCTGCATGTGCAGCAGCGCGCGCAACGCGTCGCCGTACAGGGCGTCCACAGTGGCGTCGTTCAACGCAGGCAGGTACAGCTGTGAGCCCAGGTCCTCGATCAGCAGGAAACCCTGCTGCAGATCCTGCGCGCGTACCGTCGGCACATGCAGGCCGGCAGCGGCCAGGCGGGTGCCGATGGCCAGCCACGGCGCGGGGTCTTCCAGCGCCGGCGGCGAATCCATCACGATCCAGCTCTGCCCCGCATGGCGGGTCCGCCAATAGCTGCGGAAGCTGGCGTCGGCGGAGGCGGGCTCCAGCGTCAGCCCGGGGTCGGCGAGTACGTCGCGGGTCCAGGCTAGGCGGCTGGCGGCGCGGTCCGGAAGGCCGGAGCTCATCGCGCGAGATCGGATTGAAGGTGGGTGCGCAAGGGTTACTCCGGAGAAGAGGGCAGCGGACGATTCTTGTCGATCCGTCGACCGTCCGCTACCCATCTCCATGACCGTTGCTTACGACAGGTTGTAGGCACGCTCCTCGTGCAGTGCCAGATCCAGGCCGATCTGCTCCTGTTCCTCATCGACGCGCAGGCCGATCGTCCAGTCGATCAGCTTGAGCACCAACCAGGTCAGCGCACCGCTCCACAGCACGGTGAAGCCCACGCCCTTGGCCTGGATCCACAGCTGCAGCCACGGATGCTCGACGGCGCCGAAGCCGCCCAGCGCCGCCGCCGCGAACGGGCCGGTGAGCAGGGCGCCCACGATGCCGGCCACGGCGTGCACGCCGAACACGTCCAGGCTGTCGTCATAGCCGAAGTAGTGCTTCAGGCGGGTGGCGCAGAAGAAGCAGATCACGCCCGCCGACGCGCCAAGGATCAGCGCGCCGCCGGGGCCGATGGTGCCGGCGGCGGGGGTGATCGCCACCAGCCCGGCCACCGCACCCGAGGCGATGCCCAGCACGCTGGCGCGGCGGTGGATGATCCATTCCACGCCCATCCAGCCCAGCGCGGCGGCGGCGGTGGCGATCTGCGTCACCAGCATCGCCATGCCGGCGGTGCCGTTGGCGGCGACGGCCGAGCCCGCGTTGAAACCGAACCAGCCCAGCCACAGCATGCTGGCGCCGATCAGGGTGTAGCCCAGGTTGTGCGGCGGCATGGGTGCGTGCGGATAGCCGCGGCGCTTGCCCAGTACCAGGCAGGCCACCAGGCCGGCGATGCCGGCGTTGATGTGCACCACCGTGCCGCCGGCAAAATCCAGCACGCCGATGTCGCCCAGGAAGGAGCCGGGGCCGCCCCACACCATGTGCGCCATCGGCAGGTAGGCAAAGGTGAACCAGCCGATGGTGAACAGCATCAGCGCCGAGAACTTCATGCGCTCGGCCACCGCGCCCACGATCAGTGCCGGCGTGATGATGGCGAACGTGAGCTGGAACATCGCGAACACGCTTTCCGGCACATGGGCGTACAGGCTGGCTGGCGTCATCCCCGCGAACATCGCGCGGTCCAGACCGCCGATGAACGAGTGCAGGTTGGTGACGCCGGCCTGCATGCCCTCGGTGCTGAACGCCATGCTGTAGCCGTACAGCAGCCACAGCACGCTCACCAGCGCGGTGATGGCGAAACACTGCATCAACACCGACAACAGGTTCTTGGCCCGCACCATGCCGCCGTAGAACAGCGCCAGCCCCGGTATCGTCATCAGCAGCACCAGCATGGTGGCGGTCAGCATCCAGGCGGTGTCACCGCTGTCCGGCGCGGCCGCCGTCTGCGCCATCGCCGGCAACGCCAGCAGGCCGCCGGCAAGCGCCAGCATGCACCGCACTCCGAGGCGGCGGCCGAATCCCGAATCCCGAATTCCAAATCCCGTTTCAGAGCGCATCGACGTCGGACTCCTGGGTACGGATACGGATGGCCTGTTCCAGATCGCTGACGAAAACCTTGCCGTCACCGATCTTGCCGGTGCGGGCGGCGCCGCTGATCGCCTCGATCACCTGCTCGAGCTGATCGTCGGCCACCGCGACCTCGACCTTCAGCTTGGGCAGGAAATCGACCACGTACTCGGCGCCGCGATACAACTCGGTATGGCCGCGCTGTCGGCCGAAACCCTTCACTTCGGTGACGGTCATGCCTTGCACGCCTGCTTCCGACAGGGCCTCGTGCACGCTGTCCAGGGTGAAAGGCTTGATGATGGCTGTGATCCACTTCATGGCAGTTTCCTCGGCGGTGAGGCTTCGGAATCAGCACGATGCGTGCCACCTCGTCGTACCCGGCCGGCAACATGTTTTTCAATGACTTGCGGCTCACCCGCGCGAAAATTTGCACGGTGATCGGGCATTGCGATCCATGCTTTCCCCCCGATGGTGCGCTGCAGCGGCATTGACCGCGACGGCGCTAATCAGTACCATTTTGGTCCCGATTGAATCCGGCCGGTTTCCATGCTCCGCGTCAGCCGATTGACCGATTACGCCACCGTGGTAATGGCCTTCATCGCCACCCACCCGGACCACGTGCACAGCGCCGTGCAGATCGCCGAAGAAACCCGGCTGGAGCTGCCGACGGTGAGCAAATTGCTGAAGGCGCTGGGGCACGCCACGCTGGTGGAATCCTTTCGCGGCGCCAACGGCGGTTACCGGCTGGCCCGGCCCGCCACCGAGATTTCGCTGGCCGAAATCGTCGAGGCGCTGGAAGGCCCGCTGGGCATGACCGAATGCAGCATCGCCGAAGGCCAGTGCGACCGCGAGGCGCAATGCGGCGTGCGCGGCAGCTGGCAACAGATCAACCACGTGCTGGACGACGCACTGCGCGCGGTAAGCCTGGCCGACATGATGAAACCGCCGCCGAAGAAACGCCGCATCGCCATGCAAATGATCGAGAGCGCGCCCATCCCCGCCGGCGCGGCCACCACGGAATGAAAGACGCCATGACCATCGAAAGCAGCACTGCCACCACGCTCCGCGACAATGTGGATGTGGCCGAAGCCCTGGGCCGCAGCTACGCCGCCGGCTTCGTCACCGACATCGAGATGACCGGCCTGCCGCCGGGCCTGGACGAGGACACCGTCCGCGCGATTTCCGCGGTCAAGCGCGAGCCGGAGTGGATGACCGAGTGGCGGCTGGAAGCTTTTCGCCATTGGCTGACCATGCCGAAACCCGATTGGGCCAAGCTCAATATCGACCCGATCGACTACCAGGCGATCAGCTATTACGCCGCGCCCAAGAAGCAGCCCAAGTCGCTGGACGATGTCGACCCGGCGCTGCTGGAAACCTACGAGAAGCTCGGCATTCCGCTGCACGAGCGCGCCGCGCTGGCCGGCGTGGCGGTGGATGCGGTGTTCGACTCGGTCTCCGTCGGCACCACCTTCCGCAAGCAGCTGGCCGACGCCGGCGTGCTGTTCTGCTCGATGAGCGAGGCAATCCGCGAATACCCCGAGATCGTGCGGAAATACCTGGGCAGCGTGGTGCCCACCGGCGACAACTTCTTCGCCGCGCTGAACTCGGCGGTGTTCTCCGACGGCAGCTTCGTGTTCATTCCCAAGGGCGTGCGCTGCCCGATGGAATTGAGCACGTATTTCCGCATCAACGCGCAGAACACCGGTCAGTTCGAACGCACCCTGATCGTGGCCGAGGAGGGCGCCCACGTGTCCTACCTGGAAGGCTGCACTGCGCCCAAGCGCGACGAAAACCAGCTGCACGCGGCGGTGGTCGAGCTGGTGGCGCTGGAAGGCGCCAAGATCAAATACTCCACCGTGCAGAACTGGTACCCCGGCGACGAGAACGGCGTGGGCGGCATCTACAACTTCGTCACCAAGCGCGGCGATTGCCGCGGCGACGACAGCAAGATCTGCTGGACCCAGGTGGAAACCGGCTCGGCCATCACCTGGAAATATCCCAGCGTGATCCTGCGCGGCGACCGCTCGGTGGGCGAGTTCTACTCGGTGGCACTGACCCACCATTTCCAGCAGGCCGACACCGGCACCAAGATGATCCATCTTGGCAAGCACACCAAGTCCAAGATCGTCTCCAAGGGCATCAGTGCGGGCAAGAGCTCCAACAGCTACCGCGGCCTGGTGAAGATGGAGAAGGGCGCCGACAACGCGCGCAACTACACCCAGTGCGACAGCCTGCTGATCGGCAAGCAATGCGGCGCACACACCTTCCCCTACATGGAAGTGAAAAACCCCACCGCCATCGTCGAGCACGAAGCCACCACCTCGAAGATCTCCGACGACCAGATGTTCTATTGCCGCAGCCGCGGCATCGCCGAGGAAGACGCGGTGTCGATGATCGTCGACGGCTTCTGCAAGCAGGTCTTCCGCGAACTGCCGATGGAATTCGCGGTGGAGGCGAAGAAGCTGCTTGAGGTGTCGTTGGAAGGCGCCGTTGGCTGATTGAAACGGGAGTCGGGAATGGGGAATCGGGAATCGCAAGAGCTTCGATGCGGCCCGATTTCGCTTCTGACGATTCCCCATTCCCGATTCCCCATTCCCGGATACTGAAATGCTTAAAATCGAAAACCTGCACGCCCGTGTCGAGGGCAAGGAAATCCTCAAGGGGCTCAGCCTCACCGTGAATGCGGGTGAGGTGCACGCCATCATGGGGCCGAATGGCGCGGGCAAATCCACGCTGGGCAACGTGCTCTCCGGTCGCGACGGCTACGAAGTCACCGCGGGCACCGTGATCTACAACGGCGTCGACCTGCTGGCGCTGGCGCCGGAGGAGCGCGCCGCCGCCGGCGTGTTCCTGGCGTTCCAGTACCCGGTGGAAATCCCCGGCGTCAACAACACCTATTTCCTGCGCGCGGCGCTCAACGCGCAGCGCAAGTCGCGCGGCGAGAAGGAGCTCGATTCGATGCAGTTCCTGAAGCTGGTGCGTGAGAAGCTGAAGGTGATGCAGATCTCCGACGAGCTGCTGCACCGCGCCGTCAATGAAGGTTTTTCCGGCGGCGAAAAGAAGCGCAACGAGATCTTCCAGATGGCGGTGCTCGAGCCGCAACTGGCGATCCTCGACGAGACCGACTCGGGGCTGGACATCGACGCGCTGAAGCACGTGGCCGACGGCGTCAACGCGCTGCGTTCGCCCGATCGCGCGTTCCTGATGATCACCCACTACCAACGCCTGCTCGACTACGTGGTGCCCGACGTGGTGCACGTGCTGGCCGGCGGGCGCATCGTGGAAACCGGCGACAAGTCGCTGGCGCTGAAGCTTGAGGCCCACGGCTACGCCGGCCTCGCCGAACGCCAGCCGGCGAGGGCATCGGCATGAGCGAACCGGCACTGCTGCCGCTGGTCGCCTCACTGGTCGATGCACCGCTGCCCGTCAGCGGCATCGCCTGGCTGGATGCGATGCGGCGCGACAACCGCGAGGTCTTCGTCGCCGGCGGCCTGCCGCTGGCGCGGGTGGAAGCGTGGAAGTACACCGCGCTGCGCGGCCTGGCGCGGCGGCCGTTCGTCGATGGCGACGCGGCCGCACTGACGCGGGCGGTCGACCCGTCGGCGCTGGCATTGCCCGGTGTCGATGGTGCGCGGCTGGTGTTCGTCAATGGCGCGTTCCGTGCCGACTTGTCCGCACTGGACGCCTTGCCGGCCGGCCTCACGCTGCAGCCGCTGTCGCAGGCGTTGCATGCCGATCCGGACCCCTTGCGTTTCGTGCTGTCGCGCCGGCATTACGAAGCCGATGAGGCGTTCACCCAGATCAACGCGGCGCACGCCCGCGACGGCGCCGTGTTGCGCGTGGCCGATGGCGTGAGGATCGACGCGCCGCTGCATCTTGTCTTCCTGGGCGCGCCTGCCGAGGGCGACTTGGCCTGGCATCTGCGCAACGTGATCGAACTGGGCGAGGGTGCCGCGCTGACGCTGGTCGAGCATCATCTGGCCAGCGGCGAGCAGGCACATCTTTCCACCGTGGTCGGCGACATCGAATTGCGCGAAGGCGCGCACCTGCACCACACCGTGCTGCAGCAGGCCGCCAGCGGCACCAGCCTGATCCGCCGCACCGGCTTGCGTCTGCACGCACGTGCCCACGCCACGCTGCATCTGGCGGAACTGGGCGGCGCGCTGGTGCGGCACGACCTGCGTGCCGAACTGATCGGCGATGGTGCGCAACTGGAAACCCGCGGCGTGTTCATGCCGCATGGCCGCCAGCATGTGGACACGCAGCTGGCGATCCGTCACCAGGCGCTGAACACCGCCTCCAACTCGACCTGGCGCGGCGTGGCCAGCGATCGCGCCCGTGGTGTATTCCGCGGCGCGATCGTGGTGGCGCCCGGTGCCGATGGCAGCGATGCCAGTCTCAGCAACAAGAATCTGCTGCTGTCCGGCAGCGCCGAGATCGACACCAAGCCCGAGCTCGAGATCTACGCCGACGAGGTGAAAGCGGCACACGGCGCCACGGTGGGCCAGCTCGACGAACGCTCGCTGTTTTACCTGCGTTCGCGCGGCATTCCACTGGCCGAGGCGCGGGCGTTGCTGACGGCGGCGTTCTGTCGGACCGTGCTCGACGATCTGCCGAACGCGGTATTGCGCGAGCACTTGTCGTCGCTGCTGATCGCGCAGCTTCCTGGCTGATGCTCTAGCTCCTCCCCCTGCTACGCAGGGGGAGGTTGGGAGGGGGTTACGCTTTTGACTTTCAAGATCAAAAGCCCCCCTCCCCAGCCCTCCCCTGCGAAGCAGGGGAGGGAGCCACATCTGAAGCTTTTCTCCCCCCCTGCGAAGCAGGGAGGGGCCACTCATGGAAAACATCGAAGATGAATGCACAACCCACGCCTTCCACCGTCTTCGACGTCCAGCGCGTCCGCGCGGATTTCCCGCTGCTGACGCGCAGCGTGCACGGCAAGCCGTTGGTGTATTTCGACAACGCCAACACCAGCCAGAAACCGGCCTCGGTGATCGAGGCGATGGACGAGCATTACCGCCGCCACAACGCCAACGTGGCGCGCGCGGTGCACCAGCTGGGTGAGGAATCCACCGCGGCGTACGAAGGCGCGCGCGACAAGCTGGCGCGTTTCATCAACGCGCCGTCGCGCGATGAACTGATCCTCACTTCCGGCACCACCCAGTCGATCAACCTGGTGGCCTACAGCTATGCGCTGCCGCGGCTTGAACCCGGCGACGCCATCCTCACCACGGTGATGGAGCATCACGCCAACATCGTGCCGTGGCAGCTGGTGGCCGCGCGCAGCGGCGCCACGGTGAAGGCTGCGCCGATCGACGAGCGCGGCGAACTGGACGTGGAGCAATACATCGCCATGCTCACGTCGGAGGTGAAGCTGGCCTGCGTGGCACACGTCTCCAACGTGCTGGGCACGGTGAACCCCGTACGCGAGATCGCCAAGGCATGCCACAAGCGCGGCATCCCGCTATTGGTGGATGGCTCGCAGGCGGTGCCGCACCGGCCGGTGGACGTGCAGGCGCTGGGTTGCGATTTCTACGCCATCACCGGCCACAAGATGCTGGGCCCCACCGGCACCGGCGCGCTGTGGGCGAAGCGCGAACACCTGGAGGCGATGCCGCCGTTCTTCGGTGGCGGCGACATGATCCGCGAAGTACGTTTCAGCGGCACCACCTTCGCCGACGTGCCGCACAAGTTCGAGGCCGGCACGCCGAACATCGCCGGCTTCGTGGGCTTGAGTGCAGCTATCGACTATTACGATTCGCTGGGTTTCGAGGCGATCCACGCGTGGGAGCAGCAACTGCTGACCTACGCCACCGAACGCCTGCGCGAAGTACCGGGCCTGCGCATTTTCGGCGAAGCGGCGCAGAAGGAACCGGTGATCTCGTTCCTGCTCGACGGTGCACAGGCCAGCGACATGGCCACGCTGCTCGACCTGCAGGGCGTAGCTGTGCGCTCGGGCCATCACTGCGCCCATCCGCTGATGCAGTTCTACGGCGTGCCCGCCACGCTGCGGGCATCGCTGGCGTTCTACAACACGCGTGAGGAAATCGACGCGTTCGTGGTGGCCTTGCTGAAGGTGCGCAAGCTGCTGATGTGACTGTGGCGAAGCCATCGGCAGACCGCGTTTTTCCAAGGGCGAATCCATGCATCCCACGCTGAGCAGCGACCTCGCCGACTTCGACGCCATCCTTGATCGTGCTCGCGAGATGGCCGGCACCTATCTGCACGAACTGCCGCAACGTCCGGTCGCGGCCAACCTGCCGGCCGATCTGTCATTGCGCACACCTCTGCCGACGCACGGCCTTGGTGCGCACGCCGCGCTGCAGCGTTTCGAGAAGGACTGGCTGCCGTTGATGTCTGGCAGCCCCGGCCCGCGCTATTTCGGTTTCGTGGTCGGTGGCGCCACGCCCGCCGCGCTGGCGGCCGACTGGCTGGTGAGCAGCTACGACCAGAACGCCCAGCGCAACGGCGACACCGGCGCGGCGGCGATCGAGGCGCAGGCGGTGGACTTGCTGCGCCAGCTGCTGCATTGGCCGGAACACTGGACGGGCCTGTGCGTCACCGGCGCCACCATGGCCAACTACGTGGGTATGGCGCTGGCGCGGCAGTGGTACGGCAAACAGCATGGCCGCGATGTCGCCGTCGACGGTGTGTGGGGTTTGCCGCCAATGACGGTGTTCGCCGGCGCGAGCCATTCGAGTACATCGAAGGCGTTGAGCATGACTGGCATCGGTCATGGGCAATTGCATGCGCTGCCCTTGCTGCCGGGGCGCGAGGCGCTGGACGTGGCTGCGCTCGAACGCGCACTGGCGGCACACGGCGGTGCGCCGTGTACCGTGGTGGCCAGCGCCGGCACGGTGAACACGGTGGATTTCGACGACCTCGCGGCCATCGCCGCCTTGAAGGCGCGCCACCCGTTCTGGCTGCACGTGGATGCCGCGTTCGGCGGCATTGCCGCGGCTTCCGACAAGTATCGCGGCCTGCTGGCGGGTATCGAGGCCGCCGATTCGGTGACCGTGGATGCGCACAAGTGGCTCAACGTGCCCTACGACTGCGCGCTGACGTACACCGCGCATTTGCCACTGCAACTGGAAGTCTTCCAGAACCGCTCCGCCTACCTGCCGGCGCCGTTGGCGGTGGAGGACAACTACCTGCACCTGGCGCCGGAGAACTCCCGCCGCTTCCGCGCCCTGCCACTGTGGATGACGCTGCTGGCCTACGGCCGCGAGGGCCACGCCGAGCTGGTCGAACGCAATTGCGCGTCGGCCCGTTACCTGGGTGAATTGCTGGCGGCCGATCCGCTGTTCCGGCTGGCCGCGCCGGTGCGGCTCAACGTGGTGTGCTTCACGCTGGCCAACGGCGATGCGGCGGCCCTGCAGCGGCTGCACAAGGCGTTGCATGAGGACGGCACCGCGTACCTTTCACCATCGGTGCTGGACGGCCAGCCGATGCTGCGCGCGGCGCTGTGCAACTGGCGCACCACCGATGCCGATGTCGAGCAGACCTATGCGGCGCTGAAACGGCTGGCGACTGCGGCGGTTCATCCGTCGCCGTAGCGTTTCTGGCACTTCTCGCAAAAGAACGTGCGCCGGTTGGTCTTGCCGAGATACGCGCGGGTCAACGGTATGTCATGGCGCGGGCAGCATTTCCGGTTGTGCACCAGCCAGTGCTTGCGCAGCACATACGCCTTCTTCCACGCCAAAAATTCGAAGCTGTATTCGCGCGCCTGCTTCACCAGTTCACCCAGCTTGCGCGGCGGCAAAGCGCCCACGGTGGACAGGGGATGCACGTGGATGCGGTACAGCACCTCGTTCTTGATGATGTTGCCCACGCCAGCGAATACGTTCTGGTCCAGCAGCGCATCGCAGACCAGCGTGTCGGGCATCGCGCGCAACTTGCGCCGGGCCAGCGCGGGGTCCCACGCCTCCGACATCACGTCGCCGCGCCAGTCGTAGAGTTCGTCCAGGTCGCCGTCCAGCAAGCGCACCGAGCAGCTATAGAAGTTCAGCTCGCCATTGTCGAAACCCAGACCCAGCCGCGGTGCCGCATCCTTGTGTTCGTTGATGCGGTAACTGCCGAACATCAGCAGATGGATGCGGATGGTGACGTCGGGGAGTTCGATCAGCGTCTGCTTGCCGAAACTGCGCAGACTTTCGATGCGCTTGCCCGGCAGCCGCGTCATGTCGATCTTCGCGTTGCCTTCGGCCGTGAGGATGCGCTGGCCGACGAAGCGGGCAGCTTCCTCGCGCAGGATGACGATGGATGGACCTTCTGGCATGGGAGTTTCTGCGCAGCGACGACCGGTGGATTCTGTTCGGACGGGTGCTGAGGGGGAGTGAAAGCCTGCACGGCGCACCGCCCCGTGGCTGTCGCTCAGAAGGAAAGCGTCACGGTGATCGCGTCGCTGTACACGCCGATATACGGGTTTTGCCCCGCTGGCACGCTTCCGTACACGGCCCGGTCCACCTCGATGCCACTGTCGCCAACCACCGTGCTGCCGCCACTGCCATCGCCCCAGACCATGGTTCGCGTGGGGTCGGTGTAGAGGTTGTAGAAGAGTTGGTGCGCGCCGTTCTGCATGCTGCGTACGGCGAAGCTGCCGTTGCCTGGGCTTAACGCGATGGTGAAACTGCTGCTGACATCGCAGGTCACGATGACGTGACCGACACTCTCCAGATCCTGGCTGCTCTGGAAGTCGTAGTTGCCGAAAGCCAGTGGTTGGACGCTGAGGCTGCAGGTGGCTGCGTGAAGCGGCGCGATCGCCAGCATTCCCATGGCGCCCAGCAGGCGCGCGAGACGCCGGCGCGCAGGGTGAAAGGCAACCTGTCCGCATGGTGAAGGGTTCATGGATCGATCCCTTGGCAGGTGACCGGCCCCAGGCGGGGCAGTGGGTCGGTGGTATCGGGAAAGCTTATCGTCATGTCGCAACTCTGTCCGTTCCAGCTAGCGCGCAGCTGGCTGGTTTCGTCCAGCCCGGTCAGGTAAACCTCGCCGCGCAGGCCGACCGGGAAAGCCGCTGCCTGAGTGTCGACGGTCACTTCGGCACCAGCGGGAAGATCGCTGCCGTCATCCAGCTTGATGACGACGATCGCCCCGCGCGAACGCGTGACGGGGAAGGTCAGCGCCAGCGCACTGTGGTAGTACGGCACCGCGTCGAGTTGCAGCCCTTTGATCTGTGCATCCATCGGCAGGTCGGCCTGTTCGATGCGGATCGGGTTCTTCTGATATGGGCGCAGGCGCGGCACCAGCGCGTAACCATCGCTGTCGGTGGTGGCGACTTGCTGATTGTCGGCGTAGACGCGCACGTCGGCAAAACCGGGCACCTGGACTACCGCAAAGCTGCCATCGATGTGGCGGCTGGGAAATACCTTGCCGCTCAGCAGCGCGATGCCGCCGCGGACGCCCATCCGATATGCCTGCCCGTCCGGGTTCGATGCAACGCCAACGCTGTACGTACCTACGTCGTTCTGCAAAGTGAGGTCGGCCTGGCGCGGATCGTTCGCGGCAAGCCCCGCCTGCAGGCGATAGCCCACGCCGGTACCCACCGGCAGGCTACGCCGATACTGCACGCTGCCGTGGCTGTCACCGGCGTGGCTCTGACCGCTGAAACTGACGCTGTCGGCCGCGCCCAACGGCACGGTGAGGTTGAGTGAGAACAGTGGCGCGGGATCGTCGCCAAGAAAGCGTAGTGCCGACAGCGAGAGATAACCAAGCCAGCCGAGCGAACGGCTGTAGCTGAGGCCGACCAGCTCGACGTCGTCCTGGTCGCGAAGATCCTGGTGCGTGTAATTCAGGCTCAGCGAGCCGACGCGGCCGGCGGACATGCTCACGAAGGCGCTGGACGTCTGCTGCGGTGGACGTGTCGTCGGCAGGTAGCCCAGCTGGGTGAAGCCGTCGGTGGTCACCCGGGTGCGCGCACCGTAACTGAGGTAGCGCGACTGATGCTGGATGCCCAGCTCCATCAGCGCGCCCGTGCCGGCACGGGCGTGGCTGCCGGCCACCGATGCCGTCAGCACGCCGACATTGCCCAGCAACACGGTGCTGCCGATGCCCAGGCTCTGCTGATCGTGCGTGGCCTCCACATGCAGCTCGCCGGTGAAGCTGTCGGAGAAGCCACGTCGCTCGGTGGCGGCGGCAACCAGCCGTCCGTAGTCGTTGCTGACCCGGCCGTAATTTTCGCGCTCGAAACCCAGTTCATAGGAATAATCGCGCAGCCCCGCCGCCAGCAAGCCGCCGCTTGCGTAGAACGGTTGGGTCACCACTTGCTCGCGCCCCAGCATGTCGCGCACCACCATGCGGATGTCGCCCTGGCCGGTGACGATAGGGAGATCCTGGATGGTGAACGGCCCGCTGGGCACGTTGCGCCGCAGTCGCAGGACGTTGTTGACGTAGAAATCCACGGTGGACGGTTCCGCGGCCACGCCGTCCAGCGTGGGCAGCGGAAAGCTGATGAAGCCCGGCTGGGTCGCAAAGTTGGTGCCCCACTGCACGCCACCGAAACGCACGCCGCGGCCCCAACTGCTGGGCGCGCTGATCACGTCGCCGACGCGCAGGCTGGCCATGTCCGCGGGGCGGTCGTAGGTCCAGGTGGTGTCCAGGCGGGTACCACGACGGTCGCCACCGACATCACGAATGAGCCACGTGTTGGAACCGCTGCCCCAGCGGCCGAACACCCCGGTCTCCACGAGGGCGCTGGCGCTTGACGATCCATGGACGCCACGAGCGGCGAACAGATCGTAGTTGACGTAGCCACCTGGCGGCGGGGGTGTCGCCGCGTCCGCTGCACGCGATACGCCGCTGAAGCGAGTGTCGGCGAACAGCGTGGCCGGCACATCCAGTAGCAGCGTCCCCTGGGCGTCGTCGACGCGATACGTCAATCCAGGAATGGCGGACAACGGCCAGAAGTCGTCGCCATCGCGGGTTAGTGCACCCATCGTGGGGGTCTGGATGCGCCAGTGTTGCAAATCCGTCCCACGCACCAGCACGTCCCCTGCGGCATCGCGCAGTACCAGCACCGTGTCCGCGGGCGTGCCATTGACGTGTGCTTCCAGCCAGGCCTCCGCCAACGCGTCGGAGGTCGCCGGCCCGGCTGGAGGGGGTGCGGGCGCGGGTGTCGCGACCGCGGCGGGGGACGCCGAGACCGGCGCTGCTGTTACCTCTGTTGGCGGGGCGGTCGGCAATATGTCCGGAACAATATCGACCACGAGTCGGTCGCCGCGTCCATTGACCGGGTCGACGTGAAAAATCTGCGGCGTCACGGCTGAGGGCGTCACCAGTTCCAGCCGGGTGTTGTTGCCTTCGCGGTGAAGCCTGATCGTGGTCAGGAAGGGATTGTCGGCGATCTTGCCAGGCAAGCTTGCCAGCGCGTCCGTCGTTGCCAGGTGGCCCAGATCGATGGAGAGTGGGTCGCCCGATTCCGTGGGGTGGGCGATGCTGGCCTTCAACACACGGTCCGATTCGAACACCAGTCGCAGGCGGTCGGGCGCAATGGCGACGCCCACCGTGCTGATACGCGCCGCAGGGGCAACCGCTGGCGTGGCAGTTGTTGCAGGGCCATGTCCTGGTGATGTTGGCATGGAGGAGCATGCCGGCATGGCTTGGCGTTGTGCGGGCGACGCGTACCTGGGCCTCCACGCTTCGGAGTCCGGATACAGGTCGATGATCAGGCGATTGGCATAGCCGCCGGCCGGCTGCAAGTACGAGAGTCGCGGGACAACGGCGGCCGGTGCGGCCAGTTGAAGGCGGGTGCCTGTACTCGTCGTGCAGAGCCTGACGCCGGCAATGAACGGATTGTTGGCGCCAACCATCTTGCCCAGCCCGGCCAGCGTCGGGCCGTTGTCCACGCCATCCAGATCGATGAGCACTGCACCTGTGGCCGGATCGCGCGTCATCCGGCCGCGAATGGGTTGATCCGATACCAGCACCAGCCGGGAATGGCTTGTGTCCAGGCCGACTCTGACGGCACGCACCGGCACGCCTGCGCGGAGTGGTTCGGAAGCGATCAGCAGCAGTGCCGCGCCCACGAGGACGGCACAGCCGTGGTTTGGGCGGCAGGTACGGTGTGCGGCCGTCCGCGACGCGTGACGACGGACGACGAGCGGGCGTGCATGCGGAATAGCGCAGGTTGGCCACCAACCTGTCATTGCCCGACCGTTGAAGGCTCGCCCTGATCGATCCATGCGTGAGCCCCGGCCACGCCGCTAGCGGTCGGCCACGACCAGATCAGCCTGCACGGGGCGGGCATCATTCTGGGCAACGAGCTTCAAGGCGGTGCCACTTGCCACGTCCGCATTCACCAGCCACTCGCGCGATGCGCCGGGAAGCACATAAACGGCGCCAGCTGGCATGTGCAGGGGCTTGGCCGCCGCCGTGACAAGTTTGAATCCGCTCAGATGAGCATGCATCTGACCCGCGTTGGTTGCGCTGATCCGCAGTTGGCCGTCCGCCGTACGGGTGGCTTGCCACTGCAGTTGTGGCGTGGCGGGCGCAACAGGCAGGATGAATAGTGGCAGGCTGACCTGCAGCGCCATCCGCAGGCCGTTGAAACCGGGCTTGGCTGGTGGCGGAATCTCGCGCAGGATCAGGCGGTAAGCGCGTTCGCTACGGGCATCCGAAGGGACCCGCGAGCCCACCCGTATGATCTGGCTGGAACCAGCGGGGATGGTGAAGATCGGAGGAGTGGCCAGGATCTCCGGTGCCGGACGATAGTTGTCCTTGCCGTCTGGCTGCGACCAGCTCAGGGCTTCCAGTTGGATGACGACGGGACTCGCACCGTTGTTGCGCACCGTCAGCGCGCTGACCGGCTTGCCCGTCGAGAGCGTGGGGTTGATTGGACTTACCTGGAACGAGCCGGCCGACGCCATCCCGGCGGCTCCCAGGAGAGAAAGCGCCAGGCCGCAAGCGGCCCGGCGGAAAAGCAGTTTCATCGTCATCAGAAGGTAACGGTGGCAACCACGATATCCGTGTAGTCACCGACGGCGACGTTCTGATCCGCGGCTACCCGTCCGTATACGGGAGTGGTAACCAGCGTCCCGGTACCAGTGGCCAAATCAAGCCCCGTGGTGTCGTCCCAGACGTTGGTATGCGTGTTCTCCGTGTAAATCTCGTAGCTCAGGGTATTGGCCCCGTTGGCCATGTTCCGGACCGAACCCACGGCGTTGTCGCCCAGGCCCAACGTGATCGTGGGCGTCGCGCCGGTGGAGCACGTCGTGTCGATCGCCGCCTGCGCGTCCAGAGGAGTGGACTTGTTGGCGACGATCGGATCGTAATCGCCAAAGGCGAGCTGAGTGGAAACGGCGATGGTGCAACTGGCGACGACAGAGGCACTCACATTGATATTGTCCGTGGCCGTACCGGCGACCGCGGTGCTGCTGGCTGCGGCGAATGCCATGGCCAATGTCGCAGCCAGGATGGAACGGGTAAAGCGGGTCTTGGTTCGCATGTTTCTTTCCCCAGTAAGTAAGGTGGCCACCACTTTCAACTGCTGGTGGCGTGAAACTTCGATGGCTTGTTGGCCGGTTTGAATCCATAAGCAAGAAATGGGCTAAAGCATTTGCGTTTCGTGCATTGAACCCATGAGAAAGAACAAAATGTGATGCACATCTCATTTCTTTCGATTTCAGGGAGGCCGATTTGCCGTTTTTGCGCCGAACGGTATCTCCCTTGTCAATTCATCGGCGCCAGGGAATAACTCTTGAGGTCGTTCAGGGAACAACGGGTTGCTGCACAAAGGCTTGCCAATGGAAGTTGTCGAAGGGTTGATCGTGGCGACCTCGTGATTTCCGACCGTCAATCGTCGAACGGCTATTCTGGGATTTGTTTCACGATCGATTTATTCGCTTGCCGTCGGGCAATGCTGTGGCGGCATTCAGAACATCAATGCCTCCCGATCGACCGCAATCTCCACGGAGCTTGAGTCATGCGTATTCTGGTTATCGGTGCCGGTGCCACCGGCGGTTATTTCGGCGGGCGTCTGTTGCAGCACGGGCGCGATGTCACCTTCCTGGTGCGCGAGCGCCGTGCGGCGCAACTGGCGCAGCATGGCCTGGCGATCCACAGCTTCGCCGGCGATGTGAACCTGCCGGCGCCGCCGACCGTAGTGGCGGCGGCGCTGCGCGAGCCGTACGACCTGATCCTGCTCAGCTGCAAGGCCTACGGCCTGGAACAGGCAATGGCCGACATCGCGCCGGCGGTGGGGCCGGATACCGCGATCCTTCCGTTGTTGAACGGCATGCGCCAGCTCGATCTGCTGGAGGCGCGTTTCGGCGCACAGCATGTGCTGGGCGGGCAGTGCGTGATCGCCGCCACGCTGGATGGGGCCGGCGCCGTGCGGCATCTGAACCAGACGCACGGGCTCACCTTTGGCGAACGCGATGGCAGCGCGTCCGAACGCATGCAGCGCATCACGCGCGAGCTGAGCGATGCCGGTTTCGACGCCCGCCCCAGCCAGCACGTGCTGCAGGACATGTGGGACAAATGGGTGTTCCTGGCGTCGCTGGCGGGCATCACCTGCCTGATGCGCGGCCCGGTCGGCGATATCGTCGCCGCACCCGGCGGCATCGCGGCGGCGCTGGCGCTGCTGGAAGAGTGCCGCGCGGTGGCGGAACGCGCCGGGCATGCGTCGGGCGAGGCCACGTTGCAACGTGCCCGCGGGATACTCACCGAAGCCGGCTCGAGCCTAACCGCGTCGATGCTGCGCGACCTGCAACATGGCCATGCGATCGAGGCCGATCACGTCATCGGCGACATGCTGGCGCGAGCTGATTCGCAACACGCCACGTCGTCGCTGCTGGCGGTGGTTTACGCGAATCTGAAGGTGTACGAGGCGGGCATGGCGGAGACGCGATCAGTCTGACCCTGAGCGCTCGCCGGTCGGTCTGAGCAGTCGCGAAGCGCGATGCTGTTCCTTCCCCCGCTTGCGGGGGAAAGGTGCCGGAAGGCGGAAGGGGCACGCGGCAAAAGCCGCGCCGCTGTTGGCTTTTTACGCCGACTGAGGAGCGCCCCCATCAGCCCTCCGGGCAGCTTCCCCCGCTACGCAGGGGAAGCAAGCGGGTCCTCCGATTTTCGCAACCGCGCGGCCCGAACGGTAAGTCGGTCAGCAAACCACGTCGCCTACCAGATCTTCACCTGCTTCTCCCCATCGCGCACCATCGCGTCGCCGCTCCTGCACTGAAATGCCCTGGCGAACTCCGGCATGTTCGATGGTGCGCCGATGGCGCGGAATGGTGCGGGCGCGTGCGGGTCGGTGTTGAGCAGGGTGAGTTGTGCCTTGGGGCGGATGTTGCCGCGCCACACGCGCGCCCAGTTGAGGAAGAAGCGCTGGTCTTGCGTATAGCCGTCTATCTTGCGGTTGGCCTCGGCCGGGTTTTTCGACAATGCCATCTGCAGCGCGGTGTAGGCCGCGTTGAGCCCGCCCAGGTCGCCGATGTTTTCGCCCATCGTCAGCTGGCCGTTGACGTGTTTGCCGGGCAGCGGTTCGTAGGCGTCGAATTGCGCGCCCAGCTTTTTGGTGCGTGCCTCGAATGCGGCGCGGTCGGCGTCGGTCCACCAGTTGACGTTGTTGCCCTGCGCGTCGAACTTGCTGCCCTGGTCGTCGTAGCCGTGGCCCATCTCGTGGCCGATCACGGCGCCGATGCCGCCGTAGTTGATCGCGTCATCCGCGTTGGCGTCGAAGAACGGCGGCTGCAGGATCGCCGCGGGAAACACGATCTCGTTTTTCTGCGCGCTGTAATACGCATTCACCGTCTGCGGCGTCATGCCCCATTCGTCGCGATCCACCGGCTTGCCGATCTTGGCCATGCGGTAGTTGTGGTCGAACTTCGACGCGGCCTGCATGTTGGCGTAGTAGTTGTCCGGCGCCAGCGTCAGCCCGGACCAGTCACGCCACTTGTCCGGGTAACCGATCTTGGGCACGAAGGTGGCCCATTTCTGCAGCGCCTTCTGCTTGGTGGCATCGCTCATCCACGGCAGCTGTTCGATGCGGGTGCGGAAGGCGGCGCGCAGGTTGTCGACCAGTTGCTGGGCGCGCTGCTTGGCCACCGGCGAGAAATGGTCGGCCACGTAGAGTTGGCCCAGCGCCATGCCCATCGCATCGTTGGTGGCTTCCAGCACGCGTTTCCAGCGTGGCTTGATGTCCTTCTGCCCGTTCAGCGCCTGCTCGTGGAATGCAAAATCCGCCTGCTGGAACGGTGTGGACAAGTAGGGCGCTGCGTTGTCGATGGCGTGATAACGCAGGTAGGCCTGCCAGGTGGCGACCGGCTCGTCGCCGAGCATCTGCTGCACTTCGGCGAAAAACTTCGGCTGCGACAGCGAGAAGCCGTCGGTGACGTTGGCGTTCTGTGTCTTGAAGAAGGCGGCCCAGTCGAAGCTCGGCGTCACCTTGTCGGCCTCGGCGAGGCTGACGTAGTGGTAGCGGTTTTCCGGCTGGCGCAATTGCACGGGTACCAGCGAGGCGGCGGCAAGACGGGTTTCGAAGGCCAGCACGGCGGTGGCCTGGCGTTGCGCGTCGGCGCTGGCGGTGCCGGTGAGTTCGAACAGTCTGGCGATGTGCTTCACGTAGGCGCTGCGGATCGCCGCCTGTTCGGGTTTGCGGTAATAGTCCGCCGTGGGCAGGCCCAGGCCGCCCTGGTTGGCGTAGGCGATCTGCCGGTTGGAATCCTTGAAGTCGGCATTGCCGCCGAAGCGGAACAGTACCGGCTCGCCCTGCGCATGGCTGTCGCGGATGTAGCGCACCACGTCGTCGCTGTCGCGCAGCGCGGCGATCTGCGCCAGGCGAGGCTTGATCGGCGCAAAGCCGGCTTTGTCGATGGCGGCCTCGTCCATGCCCGACGCGTACAGGTAGCCGATTTTCTGCTCGATCGAGCCGGGCTTCGCGGTGGCCGCGTGGTGCGCGGCGTTCTCCACGATGGTGCGCTGCACGTTCAGGCTGTCTTCGCGCAGCAGGTCGAACGAGCCCCAGCGGGTGCGGTCGTCCGGAATCGGGTTGGCCGCCACCCACTTGGCGTTGACGTAGCCGTTGAAGTCGTTGCAGGCGTTGAGCGTGGTGTCGATCTCGCTCACGTCGAACGCGCTGTGCGATGCGGCGACGACCGGGACGGACAGGGCCAGTCCGATGGCGAGGGCGAGCGGCCGGACGATGCGGAAGGTCATGGAATCTCCTGGGTGCGCGCGGCGCATGGTCAATGTCGAAACCGCACCGTAGGCAGCAACGCAGGGTGCCAGAAGTGCCCAAGGTCATGCCGCAGGTCATGGTGGCGGAACGCGGCCGCCCACTATCATGTCGGGCATGACGGAAACTGAAGCCCTGACCTTTCGCACGGCGCGCGCCGCCGATGCCGCCGCCATTGTCGACCTGGTGGAATCCGCCTATCGCGGCGAATCCGGCCTGCGCGGCTGGACCACCGAATCCAACCTGCTCGATGGCCGGCGAACCAATGTCGATGACGTGCTGGCATTGATCGCCGGGCCGCATAGCCAGCTGCTGCTGGCCGAACGCGATGGCAAGTTGATGGCCTGCTGCCAGCTGGAACAACGCGGCGACAGCGGCTATTTCGGCATGTTCGCCGTCGACCCGCTGGCGCAGGGCGCGGGCCTGGGCAAACGCGTGCTGGCCGAGGCCGAGCGCATCGTGGGCGAAACCTGGGGCTGCGCCACGTTGCGCATGACGGTGATCGTGCAGCGCGATGAACTCATCGCCTGGTATGGCCGCCGCGGCTACCGGCGCACCGGCCAGTTCGAGCCGTTCCCGTATGGCGACGAGCGTTTCGGCATCCCCCGCCGCGACGACCTGCGCTTCGAAGTACTGCTGAAGAACCTGACGGAGGCCGCGGCATGAGCGACTGGAACGTGCACGACTGGATCCGCGTTGGCACGCGCAGCGATTTCCTGCCCGGCGAGTACAAGGTCGTGTGGGATGGCGACACGCCGATCGCCGTGTACAACATCGACGGCGCGCTGTATGCCATCGAAGACACCTGCACCCACGACGGCGGTGACCTCGCCGGTGGCGAGGTATTCGGTTTCGAAGTGGAATGCCCGCGCCACGGCGCGCGCTTCGACGTGCGCACCGGCGCGGTCACAAAACCACCGGCCTACGAGCCGATCGCCAGCTTCCCCGTGCGCGAGGAAGACGGCGCCATCTGGACCCGCGACGACCGGTAAAGCCCCGGGTCGCGGTGTTGCAGGCGTAGCGAGAATGCGCGCCGGCGTTAACGTCCAGCACACACCAGCGTAAGCAGATTGAAAGCGAGCGGTTTCATGCTTTGGTCATGACTATCGTGCCCTTCGCTCGCCACGTCACCATTGCGCGACCCGCGTTGCCGCGCGCTTTCCGATGTTCGTTCCCCTGGGATGCGTGGCGGCGGGATTCGGTGGCGCGGGTGCTTGGCCACATGTTTCGCAAGGTGGGCCGTGGCTTGTGCGAGCCGGGTGGCCTGCCGACGGTCGGCATCCATCGGGTACTGGTCTGCCGGCCGAACCATCGGCTTGGCAACAGCGTGTTGATCAGTCCGCTGATCGCCGAGATCGAGACGCTGTACCCGGGGGCCGAGATCGACATTCTGGGCAGCCACGCCACCGCCTGCCTCTACGACAACCGGTTCAGCGTGCACGAGGTGTTCGTGCTGCCGCAGAAGATCGCCCGCCATCTGTGGGTTTCGATACGCGCGCTTCGGGCGCTGCGGCGGTGTCATTACGATCTGGCCATCGACGCCTGCCATGGGTCGCAGTCCGGGCGGATCGCGCTGGCCCTGTCGCATGCGCGATACAAACTGGGGTTTCCGGACCCGAGGATGAACCCGGGGTCGGCATGGCATGCGCTGGCATGGCCGCGCCATCTCGCCGATCGAAGTGTTTTCCTGCTGCGCCAGGCATATGCCGGCCCCACGCGTGCGGATTACCCGCCACTCAATCTCGATCTGACGCCGCGCGAAATACAGGAGGCGGCCAAGGTCATGGGCCGCGTTTGTGGCGCGTCGCGTGGGTCGCACAGCATGACGGTGGCGATCTTTCCCAATGCCACCGGCGCCAAGTGTTACAGCGAAAGCTGGTGGAACCAGTTCGTGGACACGTTCCAGGCGTTGTGCCCGCATGTGCAGCTGGTGGATTTGCTGGCCGCGCATGGGCACTCGCAACTGGGGTCGCGGCTGACGCCGTTCTACTCGCAGAACCTGCGCCGGCTGGCCGCGATGATTGCCTGCATGGATGGCTTCATCAGCGCCGACTGCGGCGTCATGCACCTGGCTGCCGCCAGCGGCACGCCGACGCTTGGCTTGTTTTCGGTGACCGACCCGACCAAGTACGCGCCCTGCGGCGGTGCCAACGCCGCGCTGGATACCCGCGGGATGCATGCCGTGGTGGTGGCGACAGCCGCCGCCGAATGGTGCGCGAAGCTCTCGCCGAAACAGGTGGCCGGCGGCACGTCGTCGCGGGGCTGACCTGCCTCGCCACGCGGTGCGAATCCACGCCGGATGCGATCACGATCGTCCCGCGGTCAGCACACCGCCAGCGCCCGAACGCGGCGAGGTCGAGCTGGGTCACTGACGCGTCGAATCCGGACCCTGCGTGTTGTCACGGCGACGCAGCAGCGCATACAGCACCGGCATCACCAGCAGCACCAGCGGCAGCTGCACCAGCATGCCGGAGATGATCGCGATGGCCAGCGGCTGCTGCATCTGCGAACCCCGGCCGATGGCAAGCGCCAGCGGCAGCAGGGTCAGGACCGCCGCCAGCGTGGACATCAGGATCGGCCGGATGCGGTGTTCGCCGGCCGCGTGCAGTGCGGCGTGCAGTTCGTGTTTCTTCTCCGCTTCCTGCAGCTCCGAGAAATAGAAGATCGCCAGCTCGGTGACGATGCCGACGATCATCGTCATGCCCATCATCGCCGAGATGTTGAGCTCGATGCCGGTAACCCACAGCCCCACGAACACGGCGGGAATGGCCAGCAGCGGCATCGCCAGGATGGTGATGGCCACGCGGAAACTTTCGTACAGGAACAGCAGCAGGGTGAACACCAGCGCGATCGCCGCCGCCATCACGATCATCAATCCGCGAAACGCCTGTTGCTGCTGCTGATAAGTGCCGCCCAGCTGATAGACCACGCCCCTGGGCAGCAGGCCCGGGGTGCTCATCACCTTTTTCACATCGGCGACGGCGGCGCCCAGGCTGCGGCCGCTGAGGCGGCCGGTCACCGAGACCGTCCGCTTCAGGTTGATCCGCGTGATCTCCGGCTGGCCCTGCACGGGGGTGATGGTGGCCACGCGCGACAGCGGCACCATGTGGCCATCGGGGGCGCGGATCAGCAACTGGTCGATCTGCTCGATGCGCCGATGCGCGCTTTCCGGCAGCCGCACGCGCACGCCCACCAGCTTGTCGCCCTCGGGCATGCTGGCGGCGGCCGTGCCGTCGACTGCCGCGGCCACCTGGTCGGTGACGCTGACCGGGTCGAGCCCTTCGAGTGCGGCCCTGGTTTCGTCCACCTTGATGGTCAGCGCATCGCCGGCCGGGTTGATGCCGTCGAGCACGCTGACCACGCCATCGATCCTGCTGATTTTCGCCGCGACTTTTTTCGCGGTGGCGTTCAAGGTGGCGGCGTCGGCGCCGGAAAGCTGCACGTCGATCGGTTGCGGCACCGCGACCAGGTCGCCGATCAGGTCCTCCATCAACTGCGCCACGTCGACGTCCAGCCCCGGCACCTGCTTTTCTATCTGGCTGCGTACCGTTTCCATCACCAGCTCGGTCGAGGGCCGCGCGCCGTTCTTCAGGCGCACGAAGAAATCACCGGTGTTCGCTTCGGTCAGGCCGCCGCCGAGTTGCAGGCCGGTGCGCCGCGAGTAGGTGTCGACGTGGGGATTGGCGCGGATGATGGTTTCGACCTGGTGCAGCAGGCGGTCGGTTTCCTCCAGCGAGGTGCCCGGCGGCGACAGGTAATCGAGGATGAAACCGCCCTCGTCCATCTTCGGCATGAAGCCGGAGCCGACCTGGGTGAAAGCCAGGCCGCCAAGCGCGAGCAGCGGGACGATGATGACCAGCACCAGCCACGGCCGCTTCAACCCGCGCGCCAGCGTGTTCTGGTAGCCGGCCATCATGCGGCGGGCGAATCGGTCTTGCGTGGGCTCGGCAAGATGTTTCCGATCGAGAAAGCGCTCGGCCAGCAGGGGCACCGCCACCCAGGTCAGCAGGTAGGAAATGATCAGCGCGCTGGCCATGGTCAGCGACAGCGCCTTGAAGAACGCGCCGGTAACGCCGGTCAGGAACGCCAGCGGCAGGAAGATCACGATGGTGGCGGCGCTGGAACCGCTCAGCGGCCGGGTGAATTCCCACGCCGCTTCGGCCACGCGTTGGTGGATCTCGCCAGCACCGCCGGCAACCCGGCGCATGATGTGTTCCAGCATCACGATGATGTCGTCGATGATCAGGCCTACGGCGGCCGCCATGCCACCCAGGGTCATCATGTTGAAACTCATGCCCAGCACGGACAGCAGCAGCACGGTGATGGCCAGCACCGCCGGCACCACGATCAGCGCGATCAGGATCACCCGCGTGTTGCGCAGGAACACGAACAGCACCAGCCCCGCCAGCACGATGCCGATAAGGATCGCATCACGCACGCTGCCGGCCGCCGCCGTCACCAGCTGGGTCTGGTCGTACCAGTTGGCGATGTGCACGCCCGCGGGCAGTTGTGGCGCGTAGTCGGCCAGCCTCTGCCTCACGTCCCTGGCGATCTGCACGCTGTTGCCGCCGGGTTGCTGATAGACCTGCAGCAGCACCGCGTTCTGGCCGTCGGCGTTGACCCGGATCCACTGCGGCACATGGCCGAGGCTGACCCGCGCCACATCCTTCAGGCGAATGACGCCACCCAGGTTCGCCCGCACCACGATGTCGCCCAGCGCGGCAAGCGTGGTCGGTTGGTTGTCGGCCAGCAGCAGGTACAGCTTGTAGTGATCCGACACGCGGCCCATCGCCTGGATCGTGGCCGCGTGGCTCACCGCCGTGGTCACGTCGGCCAGGCTCAGGTCCAGCGCGCGCAACTTCTGCGGGTCCACGTCGGCATGGAATTCGGCCGCGGCGCCGCCTTGCACGTCGACGTTCGCCACACCGGTGACGGAGCTGAGCAACGGCCGCAACTGGTACTGGGCCAGGTCATGCAGGTCGCTTGGCGACAGCGTGTGCGAGCGCAGGCTGAAGCCGAGTTCGGGGAAGGTGGTGGGGTCCATCCGCCGGGTGGTCAGCTGCGTGCCGGCGGGCAGCTGCGCCAGCACCTGGCTGGCGGCGCCGTTGATCTCCTGCAGCGCCGCGTTCATGTCGAAGCCCCAGTCGAAACTGACCTCGATCTGCGCACTGCCGCGGCTGGTGGTGGACTTCACATCGCGCACGCCACGTACCCGACGCACCGCCACTTCAACCGGCGTGGTCACCTGGATGGCCATCTGGTCGGCTGGCCGGTCGCCCGCATCGAGGCTCATCTGCACCCGCGGAAAGGCGACGTCGGGAAACAGCGCCACCGGCATGAAGAACGCGCTGGCGATGCCGCCCACGGCCAGCATGAAAACCAGGAACAGCAACGAGCGGCGATGCCGCTGCATCCACAGGCTGAAGTTCACGTCGACGAACTCGAGCTGGCTGGGGGCTGCATGGCGGCGGCCGCTACGCCCTCCTTCGGCGCGCCGACCGTTACCGCGTCACCATCACCGAGTTCGTAGACGCCAAGCACCACGATCGGCGCACGTGGGTCGATCGATCCCTGCACCCCGACGGTGTCGCCATCGGGGCTGCGCACCGTCACGTCGACGCGCTTGGCGTGGCCATCGTGCACCTGAAACAGATAGTCGCCCTGGTCGTCGTGCAGCACGGCCTTGCGCGGCACGGCCCATGCGCGGAAATCGCCGGCGTCGATCTGCGCCGTCACGGCCGTGCCGGCCAGCAGCCTGGTGCCCGTACTGGCTGGCAGCTCGACCTGCGCGGGCAGCAGATGGCTCTGCGGATCGATGGATTGGCCGATCATGCGCAGCGTGCCGACAAAAGTTTCCGCGGGCGCGTAGACGTTTTTCAATTGCACCGGCATGCCCGCCTTCAGCTTCCCGCCGCTTTGCGGCTGCACGCCGAGTTGCGCCACCAGGGCTTGCGCCGGCGTGAAATCCAGCAGCGGCGCGTTCGCCGCCACGCGCTCACCCATGCCCACGCGCAACGCGGTCACCACACCGTCGGCCGGTGCCGTTACCGCTTCGCTGGCGCTGCTGCCGCCGATAGCCTTCTGGGCCTCCAGTGCGGCCTGCGCATCAGCCAGGCTCTTGCGGGCGGCGGCCAGCTGGGATTGCGTGGCCAGCCGCTGCACGACAAGTTTTTCGGTGCGCTGCAGGTCGCCGCGCGCCAGGTCCAGCGCTGTCTGCGCCTGCTGGAAGGCCTGGCGCGTGGTCGGGTCGGGACTGATGGTCAACAGCGTCCCGCCACGCTGCACGCGTTGCCCCGCATTGGCGGCCACGCTGACGACCTGACCGCCATGGGCCAGGCTCAAGGTGCGCGCGCGGTTCGGATCGCCTACGGCCGTGCCGATGGCCTCGATCGTGTCGTGGAACAGCTGCTGCCGCGGCGTCATGGTGGTGACAGTCACCGTGTTGCTGTCGTCAGTGGGCTGGGGTGTGCTGGCGCCGTCGCAGCCGGCCAGCAAGCCGAGCACGGCCAGGGCGCCGAGGTATGAGGTCAGGCGACGGCGAATCATGGGGAAGATTTCCTGGCGGCGGGAATGTCGGTGCTGCCCAGCAGCGCCTGCAGTGCAACGGCAGCGTTGGCGCGCTGCTGACGGAAGCCGAGCAGATCGAGGTCGGCGCTGAGCGCGTTGCTGCGGATGGCAAGGTAGGTGGGCCAATCCAGCAACTGCCCGCGCCACGCCGTTTCGGCTGCGCGGCGCGCCGCGTCCAGCTGGCCAACGTGGGCGACGAGTGGCGCGCGTTGCGCATCCAGCGTGGCCAGGTCGGCCTGCAACCGCGCCACGTCGCTGCGGGCGGTGAGCACGCGCTCGTCGTACGCATCCTTCAGCTGCACGCGGGTGGCGCGTTCGATCGCGATGTTGCCGCGGTTGCGGTTGAACAAGGGCAGGTTGATGCCGATGCTGAAACCCTTGGTGTACACGGCGCTGGTGTCGCGTGCGGTGTTGAAGCCCAGCGTAAGCGCAGGGAATTGCGCCAGGATGGCGCCGCGCAGCGCGGCGTCCTGCGCCGCATAGCCGGCCTTCAGCGCGAGCAGGTCCGGCCGCCGCGCGGGCAGGTCGGTCAATGCCTGCTGGATTTGCGCGGCAGTGGGTTCAACGGGATCGGTACCCTCCACCAGTTCGATCGGCGCGCTGGCGGCCAGCCCCAGCAACACGTGCAGATCGCTCTGCGCCTGGTGCAATTGTGTTGCCGTGTCGCCGAGACGTTTGCGCACGTCGGCGTCGGCATTGAGCCCGGCGCTGGCCGTGTCGTAGCTGAGGTTGCCTTCTTGCAGCGCCATTTGCACATGGCGGTCCACCGGCGCCAGCGCATCCGCTTCCAGCTGCAACCGATGTTGTTGCGCGCGCAACGCGACGACTTGGTCGAACAGCTGGCGCGCCTGCGTCACCGTCTGCCATTCCACCCACAGCAGCTCGAGGTTGACCTGCTCGACGTGGCTGCGCGCCTCGGCTGTGCGCGAGGAGCGCGTGAGCAGCGCGCTGATGTCCTCGCTGATGCCGAGGTTGAATGCCTTGCTCAGGCCCGGCCCGGAGTGCTGCGGAAAATCCGCACCCAGACTCAGCTGCGGGTCGGGCAGCAGGCCGGCCGCGAACGCCTGCGCGCGGGCCAGCCCCAGTTCGTCGCGCCGGAGTTTCAGCGCCGGGCTGTTCGCCACCGCCAGCATCGCCACCTCGGTTGCATCCAGGCCATCGGACGGATCGAAGCGATGGGTCGACAGCGCGGGCAGCGGCATCGCCGACGTCGGCGTCGTGAGTTGCGCCACGCTGGATGCGCCGTGCCCGTCGCCCAGCGGCAGTGCGGAGTAGGTGGCGCAGCCGGTCAGGATCAGCATGGTGCCGATCAACAGGCCTATGCGGATGCCGTGGCGAAGTGAACGGCTGCGAACGGCCGGGCGCGGGCGCACGGCGGTGGGTGTCGCGACCGGATCGGTACGCGTGCGACGAGGGTTGGCGTGCGGCGGGCGGATTCTGGTGGTCACGTGAAATGATGGATGAAGCCGATCTGGAAGCCGCCTGGCAGCCATTCGATGATCAGTGGCGATTGTCGAGGCCGAACAACAGGATTGGCAGCGCGCATGTCCACACCCTCCCGGCCAGCAAGCCCGCTGGTTTCTATCGGGCGACGCTACGCGCGCCAGCTTTTCGTTGGCTTAGAAACCAGGAAAGGCGCAGGAAGGCAGCCTTCCTAAGCTTTGCTGGACTGCTGCCGATGTGAGCTCGCGATGCCCGTATCCGGCTGGACCATCCTGTGCGATTTCGACGGCACCATTTCCGTCGAGGACGTGATCGACTCGCTGCTCGATCGTTTCGGCCGACCCGGTTGGGAAGTGCTGGAGCAGAACTGGCGCGCCAGCCGCATCGGCTCGTGCGAAGGCATGGCCGGCCAGGTCGACCTGCTGCAGATGAGCCGCACCCAGGTCGAGCACGCGGATACGTTCGGCCAGGCCATCGCGTGCGGTCACCACCAATACCGGCATGCTGGTGCCGCGACTGCGCAACCTGCGCAACACTTCGCTGCCGTCGAGCGCGGGCAGGCCCAGGTCCAGTACCACCATGTCGTAGTCGTGCTCGCGCAGCGCCGCATCGGCGAGATTGCCGCGTGCGGCGTGATCCACGGTGTGGCCGCCATGGCGCAGCGCCGCACTGATGCCTTCGGCGATGGAGCCATCGTCCTCGGCCCAGAAGAATTCGCATGGGTTACCCCGCAGGGTGGGAAACCACGGACTGTTTCAGGGCGTTTGAAGTTGAGATTGATTCTTATTTACTGTCTAATATGCACTAGTCGGCGCGCTCGCCCCGAGGCGAGTGTGCGCTCATCCTGACCCTGCCTGTTCGCCGCAGTTCCCGGCGTGAGTGCGGGTGTGCGAACTACGGATAACCATGGCTCAGCTGCAAGCATCTGCCGATTCAATTCGCCCGCAACGCCGTGCGTTCTGGATGCGCCAGCTCTATCAATGGCACTGGATCAGCTCGGCGCTGTGCCTGATCGGTCTGCTGCTGTTCGCGCTGACCGGCATCACCCTGAATCACGCGCGGCAGATCGAGGCCACGCCGAAGGTCGTCGACCGCGCGGCGACGTTGCCGCCGGCGCTGCTGGCGATGGTGACGGGCGAGGATGCGCGCAAGGCGGCGCCGCTACCGGACGCGGTGGCCGACTGGCTGGATGAATCCCTGTCGGCCCATGTTGCCGGCCATGCGGGCGAATGGTCGGCGGACGAGATCTATCTGTCGCTGCCGCGCCCCGGCGGCGATGGCTGGCTCAGCATCGATCGCGCCAGCGGCGCGGTGGAATTCGAGGTGACCCGTCGCGGCGCGGTGGCCTACCTCAACGACCTGCACAAGGGCCGGCATGCCGGGCCGGTGTGGGGCTGGTTCATCGATGTCTTCGCGCTGGCCTGCCTGGTGTTTTCGATCACCGGGCTGTTCCTGCTGAAGTTCCACGCCGCGCGCCGCGCATCCACCTGGCCGCTGGTGGCGCTGGGGTTGGTGCTGCCCGCGTTGCTGGCGCTGCTTTTCATTCACTGACGAGGCCCACGCCTATGCGTCGTTTGCTGTGTTGCACCCTCGCGCTGTTGCTGGCCACGCCGCTGGCGGCGGCCGAGCTGGACCTTACCGTGCAGATTCCGGAGCAGAAGGTCGCCGAGTACCACCGGCCCTACGCCGCCATCTGGATCGAGCGCTCCGACCGCAGCGTGGCCGCCCAGCTCGCGGCGTGGTACGCGCAGAAAGACAGCAAGGAAGGCGCCGGCACCAAGTGGCTACCCGACCTGCGCCAATGGTGGCGACGCGGTGGCCGCGAACTGTCGCTGCCGGTCGATGGCGTGTCCGGCGCCACCCGGCCGGCCGGACAGTACCAGCTGAAGTTCGTCGACGGCCAGGCGCCGCTGGGCACGCTGGCGCCGGGCGATTACACGCTGGTGGTCGAGGCCGCGCGCGAGGTCGGTGGCCGCGAAGTGGTGCGCTTGCCGTTCACCTGGCCGGTCAGCGCCACCCAACACCTGAGCGCGCAAGGCAGCAGCGAACTCGGCGCCGTCAGTCTCGACCTCAACCCCTAGAACATGCCGAACCCTGGAGCGAACATGCACAAGCGCACACTGAAGTGGATCGTCCTTGCCGCCGCCATCGCCACGCCGCTGGCGGCCCAGGCGCACAAGATGTGGATGGTGCCCTCGGCCACCAACGTGGCTGGCGCCGATCCGTGGGTAACGGTGGATGCGGCGATCTCCAACGACCTGTTTTTTCCCGACCACCATGCGGCTCCGCTGGAGCAGCTGGTGATCACCGCACCGGACGGCCAGACGGCCAAACCGCAGAACGCGGCCACCGGCAAGTACCGCAGCGTGTTCGACGTCGAGCTGAGCCAGCAAGGCACCTACAAGCTGGCGCTGGTGAACCGGGGCCTGTTCGCCCGTTATGAGTTGAACGGCCAGAAGAAGCGCTGGCGCGGCGATGCCGCTGAGCTGGCCACGGCGATTCCTGCAGGCGCGAAGGACGTCGAGGTCACCGCCTCCAGCAGTCGCGTGGAAACCTTCGTCACCAACGGCAAGCCCAACGCCACCGCGCTGAAGCCCAGCGGGCAGGGGCTGGAACTGTTGCCGGTTTCCGGCGTTACCGATCTGGTGGAAGGCGAGCCGGCCACGTTCCAGTTGCTGCTGGACGGCAAGCCGGCCGCGGGCCTCAAGGTCAGCGCCATCGCCGGCGCCACCCGTTACCGCAATGCGCAGGAGGAGATGACCGCGCAGACCGGTGCGGACGGCCGGTTCACGCTGACCTGGCCGCACCCGGGCATGTATTGGGTCAACGCGGCCACGCAGGACGACAAGGCCGGCGTGAAGCAGGCCAGCAAGCGCCGGCTGTCGTACACCGCCACGCTCGAGGTCTTGCCCGAGTAATCGATGATGCGGTTCCGTCTGCTCGCCTGCCTGGTTTTCCTCATTGCACTGATTGCGGCCGCACCCGTCGCGGCGGCGGAACTGCAGCGCCTGCATGGGCGCACCATGGGCACCACCTGGTCGGTACTGGTGGTGCTGTCGCCGACGCACGCCACGGACGTGTTGCAGCGGGGCATCCAGGCTGAGCTGGATCGGGTGGATGGCCAGATGAGCACGTACAAGCCGGACTCCGACCTGTCGCGCTTCAACCGCGCGCCGGCCGGCAGCTGGCAGCAGCTGCCGCCGGAATTCTTCACCGTGCTGCGGCATGCGCTGCAACTGGCGAAGGACAGCGACGGCGCTTACGACCCCACCGTGGGGCCGCTGGTGAACCTGTGGGGTTTCGGCCCCGACCAGCGCCCGCGTCATCCACCCACGGTGCAGGCGATCGCAGCGGCGCAAACGCGGGTGGGCTGGTGGAAAGTGCAGACCGATCCTGCCACCCGCCGCGTGCGCCAGCCGGGCAACGTGTACCTGGATCTGTCCGCGGTGGCCAAGGGCTATGGCGTGGATCAGGTCGCGCGCTACCTGCAGCGGATGGGCGTGGGCGCGTACCTGGTGGAAGTGGGCGGCGAGCTGCGGGCGCATGGACGCAAGCCGGACGGCAGCGTGTGGCGGGTGGGCATCGAGCGGCCGGACGCGGCAGCCGGCGCGGTGGTCGATGCCGATGAACTGATCGACACGGTCTCACTGGACGAGCACGCCATCGCCACCTCGGGCGACTACCGCCACGTGTTCGAGGACGGCGGCCGCTACTACTCGCACCACATCGATCCGCGCAGCGGCTACCCGGTGCCGCACGAAGTGGCTTCGGTGAGCGTGCTGGCGGACGAGTGCATGCAGGCCGATCCGCTGGGCACCACGCTCAGCGTGATGGGCGCCGACAAGGGCATGGCGTACGCGCGGGCGCACGGGCTGGCCGTGTTGATGATCGTGCGAACGGCAGACGGTTTCGTGCAGCGGATGTCGCCGGCATTCGCTGCGGCGGTGCGCCGATGAAACGCGATCACGACACGTTCGGCCGGCTGGCCGCCGTCAGCAACGGCATGTTGCTGGCGACGTTCGGCCTGCTGGCCGCACTGCTGTGGTACTGCCGCGTCGAAGTGGTGCAGTGGCACGATCCGGGCCGCCACTGCTGGCTGGCTGCGGCAGGATTGCTGGGCAGCTGGATGGCGCTGGTGGGCTGGTTCCGTCACCGCCGCGGACGGACCGAAGGCGGTGAAACCGTAGCGGCCGCCCCGGCAGCGCAAACCGCCGTGGCACCCGTGCCGGCCGCGGCGGATACGGTGCGCGTGTTCTACGCCAGCCAGACCGGCCTGGCCGAGCAACTGGCGCGGCAAACCTGGCAAAGCCTGCAAACGGCGGGCGTGCCGTCGCGCGTGGATGCCATCGACGCGTCGACCGTGGCGGCCCTGCGCGATACCTCGCGTGCGCTGTTCGTGGTCAGTACCACCGGTGATGGCGAGCCGCCGGACATGGCCGTCGCCTTCGCCCATCAGGCGATGGCGAACGCGGCGGATCTGGCCGGCGTGCGTTACGGCCTGCTGGCGCTGGGCGACAGCGACTACGACGAGTTCTGCGGTTTCGGCCGCCAGTTGCAGCGCTGGCTGCGGGCCAGCGGCGCGCAGGCGCTGTTCGATCCGGTGGAAGTGGACGACGAGGACGCCGCCGCGCTGCGCCACTGGCAGCACCATCTGGCCGCGCTGTGCGACGTGCGCGACCTGCCGGATTGGCAGCCGCCGCGCTATCAGCCATGGCAGCTGGCGGAACGGCAACTACTCAATGCCGGCAGCCTGGGCGGCCCCTGCTTCCATCTGGCCTTGCGACCGCTGCACGGCGCGGCGTCGTGGCAGGCTGGCGACCTGGTGGACATCGGGCCGCGGCATGCGCCCGCCGACGTGGTGCAGTGGCTGTCGGCGCACGCGCTCGACGGCAACGCCATGGTGATGTTTGGAAAGGAATCACTGACCCTGTCCAGCCTGCTGGCACGCTGTCGCCTGCCGGCGCCCGGCGAGATGACGGGGCTGGACGAGGCTGCGGTGGCGGCCCGGCTGCAACTGTTGCCGCACCGCGAATATTCGATCGCCTCGGTACCGGCCGATGGTGCCATCCACCTGCTGGTGCGCCAGCAGAACACGCCGGATGGAACGCCGGGCATTGGCTCGGGCTGGCTGACCATGCATGCGCCGATCGGAAGCGAGATCGCCTTGCGCGTGCGCCGCAACGCCGCCTTCCATGCGCCCGCCGATGCGCGGCCGCTGATCCTGATCGGCAACGGCACCGGCATGGCCGCCCTGCGCGCGTTGCTGAAGGAGCGGATCGACGCGGGCCGCTACCGCAACTGGCTGCTGTACGGCGAGCGCCAGCAGGCGCACGACTTGCCCTACCGCGACGAGATCAACCGCTGGCTGGCTCAGGGCCAGCTGGAACGCGCGGATTTTGCCTGGTCGCGCGAACAGGCCGAGCGCATCTACGTGCAGCGGCGCCTGCATGAGCAGGCGGGCACGTTGCGCGAATGGGTGGCCGCCGGGGCGGCGATCCAGGTCTGCGGCAGCCTGCAGGGCATGGCGCCGGCGGTGGATGCGGTGTTGTGCGAGGTGCTGGGTGAGACGGCCGTCGAGCAGTTGCGCGAAACAGGCCGCTATCGCCGCGACGTTTACTGAAGCGCGCGGCGCTTACGCGTAGGCGCGGCGATGCTCGCGATGGGGCGGGTAGTAGGCAAACACGTGGCTGTGGCTGCCGTAGAAATCCATGTCTTCGATATGCTCGCCGCCGAGCCGTTCGGCGAGGCGGTCGGAGGCTTCGTTGCCGATCCGCACCAGGCTGATCACCCGCGGCGCGTGCAGGCGGTTCCACACGAAATCCAGCGCGGCGTTGCCTGCCTCGGTGGCGTAACCCATGTGCTGGTGTTCGGGTTTCAACATCCAGCCCAGCTCCAGGTCGGGCCAGCCTTCCGGGTACATGAAACCCACGCGGCCGATGAACTCGCCGGTGCTTTTCAGCTCCAGCGCCCACATGCCGCAACCGCGCAACTGCCAGTGGCCCAGCAGCATCGCCAGCGAACGCCAGGCGTTGGTGCGGTCCAGCGGTTGGCCGTCGCCGACCCAGCGCGTGCTTTCGGGATTGGCCAGCATGGCGGCGTAATCGTCGAAGTGACGCTCGGTGAGCGCGGTCAGGCGCAAGCGCGCCGTTTGGAGGGTAGGAATGTCAAACATCACGGTCAGCGTCGGTGGCGGCCAGCAAACGGGCCAGCGCCTGGGTAGTGCTGGCAAGACTCTCGTGCCAGGGCAAGCCGGTAATTATCTCACCTGTCACCGAATCGGCAAAATCCTCGCTCTGGCCCGGCGGCAGCAGGTGGCGGTAATCCACCGTCAGCTCGGTTCCTGCGGGCAGGTCGGCCAGCGCGAACACGAAGCCCAGGTGCCATAGCCCGTTTGGCGCGAAGCTGTGGTTGATGTAGCACTCGTCGGGCCAATCCGGCGACAGCGTGTAGCGATCCTCGAACCAGCGCGCGCTGGCGTGCCATTGGGCGCTCAGCGCGGGGGAGGCGGCGATTTCGGCGTGGCGAAAGGTGCGGTCGATGCCGTCGGGCGCGGTCAGCACGCGGCCCGCGGCGACGGGTTCATCGAGAAACAGGCCCTTGCCTGCACCGGGTATGGCGGAGGCGGCAACGTGGTAACGCGGCAGGATCATGTCCAGTACAACGGCAGCAGGGCGCGCGAGTTTAGCGCAGCGGTGCGGTGGGTGGACGTTGGGGTGGCGGGAGCGGGGCGGCGCCTGGTCCGGAGGGGAGGATCAAAAGCGACCCCTCAGCTGAAGCACTCCCTGCGGTCGCCCAGCCCTCCCCTGCTGACGCAGGGGAGGGGGCAAAGGAAAGGGTCACTCCTTGCGAGTGGCGTTCTTGTGCATGGCCGGCGCTGCGGCGGTATCGGCCAGCAGGATGGCGTCGCGGTTGCGCTCGATGGTGGCCTTGCCGATGCCCTTGACGTGGCGCAGGTCGTCGGCCTTCTTGAACGGGCCGTGGGCATCGCGCCAGGCCACGATGGCCTCGGCGCGCGAAGTGCCGATGCCGTCCAGCGACTTGGCAATGGTGGGTGCGTCGGCCTGGTTGATATTGACCGGCGTGGCGGCGAACGCCAGTGCGGGCAGGGAGACCAGGGCGACGAAGGCGAGGGTGGCGAGTTTGCGGATCATGGGTTTGCTCCTTGCGAAAGAATCGAGGCGGCGCCGATGGCCGCCTCCCCACACTGGCCGCTTCGCGCGGCGGGCACAGCCGGACCGCGCGCAGACAGGCCGTGCGCGTCATGCGTGGAGAACTGTGAGGCATGACTTACGACACGTCGGCGCAGGGGCAACATATGCCACTGATAGAATGCGCATTTGCCGCTGTTGGAGTTTCGCGATGGATACTGCCCGCCTTTCCCGCTACGTCGGTGACCTGTGGGATGCCGAAATCGTGCCGCAGTTGGTTGAATACATTCGTATTCCCAACAAGTCGCCGATGTTCGACGCGCAGTGGGCCGAGCACGGCCACATGGATGCGGCGGTGCGGCTGATGGAAACCTGGGCCCGCGCCAAGCTGGAGAAGCTTCCCGGCGCCACCCTGGAAGTGGTGCGGCTGGAAAAGCGTACGCCACTGATCTACATCGACATTCCCGCCTGCGGTGCGAACGGCGCGCCGGCCCCCGGCCAAAGCGACGACACCGTGATGCTGTACGGCCACCTCGACAAGCAACCGGAAATGACCGGCTGGGCCGACGGGCTTGGCCCGTGGACGCCGGTGCTCAAGGGCGACAAGCTGTACGGCCGCGGTGGCGCCGACGACGGCTACGCCATCTTCGGCTCGCTGGCCGCGCTGCTGGCGCTGCACGACCAGGGCATTGCCCATGCCCGCTGCGTGATCATGATCGAGGCCTGCGAGGAGTCGGGCAGTTACGACCTGCCGCATTACGTCGACCACCTGGCCGCCCGCATCGGCAGCCCGTCGCTGGTGGTGTGCCTGGATTCCGGTTGCGGCAACTATGACCAGCTGTGGCTGACCACGTCCTTGCGCGGCATGACCGGCGGCAACCTCACCGTGCAGGTGCTGGAGGAGGGCGTGCATTCGGGCGACGCCTCCGGCGTGGTGCCGTCCAGCTTCCGCATCCTGCGCGACTTGCTGTCGCGGCTGGAGGACCCGGCCACCGGCGCGATCAAGCCGAAGGAACTGTACGTCGACATCCCGCCGCATCGCGTCGAGCAGGCGAAGCATTCGGCCGAGGTGCTGGGCGAGGAAATCTTCAACAAGTTCCCGTGGGTGGAAGGCATGCAGCCGGTCACCGACGACCTGTCCGAGCTGGTGCTCAACCGCACCTGGCGCCCGCAGCTGGCGGTCACCGGCATCGGCGGCATCCCGCCGCTGGAAAGCGCCGGCAACGTGCTGCGCCCGAAGACCGCGGTGAAGCTGAGCCTGCGCGTGCCGCCCACGCTGAGCGGCGCCAAGGCCGGCGAGTTCGTGAAGCAGTTGCTGGAAAAGGACCCGCCGTACGGCGCCAAGGTCAGCTTCGACCTGGAAAAGGACGGCAGCGGCTGGAACGCGCCGGCGCTGTCGCCGTGGCTGGAGCAGGCGGTGGACGACGCCTCGCAGCACTACTTCGGCGCGCCCGCCACCTACATGGGCGAGGGCGGCAGCATCCCGTTCATGGGCATGCTGGGCGAGAAATTCCCCAAGGCGCAGTTCCTGATCACCGGCGTGCTGGGGCCGCATTCCAACGCGCATGGCCCGAACGAGTTCCTGCACATCCCCACCGGCAAGAAGGTGAGCATGGTGGTGGCCGAGGTGGTGGCGCGGCATGGCGAGAACGGCGGCAAGGCGTGACGGCGGAGAAGTGAGCCAAGGGGAGTGAGGGAGGGCACGCGTTACCCGGCTTTCCCTCACTCATCACTCCTCGCTTCAAAGGAGATTCCAACGTTGCCAGACCCCACCTATCTCGCCGCCAACTGGGCCGACGTCCGTCGGCGCGTGGACGAAGCCTGCCATGCCGCCGGGCGCGATCCGGCCGGGGTGACGATCCTGCCGGTCAGCAAGACCTTCGACGCCGAGACCGTTCGCGCCGCGATGGCGCTGGGCTTGCGTCGCTTCGGCGAGAACAGGGTGCAGGAAATCCGCGACAAGGCCGCCGCGCTGGATGGCTGCGGCATCGAGTGGGTGGTGATTGGCCACCTGCAAACCAACAAGGCCCATGACGTGGCGCGGCTGGCCAGCGAAGTGCAGTCGCTGGACCGGCCGCAACTCGCCGTGGCGCTGCACCGCCAACTGGTGGCCGCGGGGCGGGCGATCGACGTGCTGGTGCAGGTCAAGACCGCCGCCGAGGAAAGCAAGTACGGGCTGGAGCCGGCGCAGCTGCCGGCGTTCCTGGACAGCTTGCGCGACTACCCGACGTTGCGCCCGCGCGGGCTGATGACGCTGGCCACCCATTCCGACGATCCGCGCGTGGTTCGCGGCTGTTTCCGCCAGTTGCGCGAGCTGCGCGACCAGGCGGCGGCCCGCGGGCACGATCTGCAGCGGCTGTCGATGGGTATGAGCGGCGATTTCCCGCTGGCGATCGCCGAGGGCGCCACCGAGATACGGATCGGCACGGCGATCTTCGGCCAGCGCCCCCAGCCGACGGTCATACCTGCTGCTGGCTGAAGGCGGTTCGCCGCGATCTCAGCCGGCGTGCGACGATTTTCCCTGTCGAATCAGTCCATTCCAACTGTGCGCGCCGTCTCGGAAACCCGAAACGACGGAGTTCAGTTAACCCGGATCGAACATACGGCCTATCTCCCTTTGCTAAGTTCACCCCTTCGTCACGTCATCGACACCGTTCGGTGACAGTCCGTGAACCGCAAAAGGGGATAGTCCCGCATGCCAAGCCACCGATTGACCGTTGCTGCGGCCGTTGTTGCCGCATCACTCTGCGGTTCGCTGCATGCTGCCGTCACGCATAGCGCCTATATCGATGTTCAGCCCGCCACCACCGCTGCCGCCCCGGCCGTAGCGCCGCTGCCGATCTTCGCCAGCGTGTCCCTGGCTGGCGCCGATGCGGCCGCGTTCCCCGCACTGCTGGCCCACCGCAACGTGGCCCACGTCGCGCCGGTCAAGCCGGACATGGCAACTGCCGCGGACGAAGAGGCGGAAGACGTCGTCGGCGTCACCGACCTGCGCAAGGCCTTGATCGCGATGGCGATGAAGCTGCGCGATACCCGTTATGTACGTGGCGGCCGCGACCCCTCGACCGGTTTCGATTGCAGCGGTTTCGTGCGTTACGTGTTTGCCCACGCGGTGGGCATGCAGTTGCCGACCAATTCCGCGGCGCAGTTCCTGGCCGGGTTGAAGGTCAAGCGCGCCGACATGAAGCCCGGCGACCTGGTGTTCTTCCGCACGAGCGGCAAGCACCGCGTCTCGCACGTGGGCATCTACATCTCCGACGGCCGCTTCATCCATTCGCCCACCACCGGCAAGTCGGTGGAAATCTCCAGCCTGGAGACCGGCTACTGGGCCAAGCGTTTCGTGGGCGCCAAGCGTCCGGAAGCGATGGCGATGGCCGCGCACAACGGTTGATCCACCACCGCCGTCGCACCGCATGAAGCCGCCGCAAGGCGGCTTTTGGTTTTCACGCCCCGCCCGCTGCTTGTGCCATCGTCGTGGCCGCCCCATCTCACTGGGTTGATGCGCGCGCCGGCCACGGCGCGTCTGCTGTCATGCTTGCCACCTGCTTCCTGGAATCCGCCGCATGCCTTTGAACCTGCCGCCCGTCACCCGCAACCTGCTGATCGCCAATGTCGTGGTGTTCCTGCTGCAGCAGGTATTCGGCGAAATGCTGTTGCAGTATTTCGCGTTGTGGCCGTGGGGGCCGGACCACGTGATGCAGCTGTCCAGCGGCGCGCTGGCGTCGGTGGGTTTCCGGCCGTGGCAGGTGGTGAGCTACGCGTTCATGCATGGCGGCGTAACCCACATCCTGTTCAACATGATCGCGCTGTACATGTTTGGCGGCGTCATCGAGCGCACCTTCGGCGCGCGCAACTTCGTCATCTATTACTTCGTCTGCGCCATCGTGGCGGCGGTGGCGCAACTGATCGTGGTGCAGTGGTTCACCCACGGCTTCTATCCCACGCTGGGCGCGTCAGGCGCGGTGTTCGGGCTGCTGCTGGCCTTCGGCATGCTGTACCCGCACGAGAAAGTGATGCTGATGTTCCTGCCGGTACCCATGCCCGCGTGGCTGTTCGTGATCGGCTACGCGCTGGTGGAACTGGTGATGGGCGTCACCGGTACCCAGGCCGGCGTGGCGCATTTCGCGCACCTGGGCGGCATGGTGGGCGGCTATGTGTTGATCCAGTACTGGCGCGGGCGGCTGCCGATCAAGCCCAAGGGCAGGCTGCTGCGTTGACGTTGCCGGGCCGGTTTTTTGTGGGAGCGGCTTCAGCCGCGATGCTCTCGCTCTTCTCCAGGCACTGAGAAAGAGCATCGCGGCTGAAGCCGCTCCCACAGGTCAACGCAGCGCCAGGAAATCCGCGCTGACCACGAAGCGCACCGCGTCCAGGCGCAGCCGCGACAGCGGCAGTGCGGCCAGCAACTGGGTGCGCTCGTCGGTGACTGCACCGATCTCCGTATCGCTGACTGACGGGTTTACCGCGCGCAGCGCCAGCAGCCGCGACAACTCGGCGTCCAGCGTTTCGCTGGCCAGCGCCAGCGCTTCGTCAATGCGCGCCTGGCCGCGGTTGGCGGCCAGTGTTTCGGCGCGCTCCAGCATCGGCGGCACCAGCTTGCCCAGGAATTTGCGGTAGCGCGCCACCTCGATATTGCGATCGGCGGCCTTGCGCAAGGCCACTTCGCTGGGGGTGAAATCGGCGCGCTCGGCCAGCTTGGTGTCAACCGTGACGATGATCGGCAGGCTGGGCAGGAAACGCTCCGCGTCCAGCCTGCGGTCGGCCACGCACTCCAGCACGAACACCGCCTGCAGCAACGCGGTGCGCGGCGGCAGCACGTCGTCCACCATGAAGGCGGCGTTGCCCTGTTCGCCGGACAGCGCCAGGTCCAGCGCGCCGGCCACCAGCGGGTGGTCGAGCCGCAGCAGCGGCAGCTCCTCGCGCGCCAGCGCCACGTCGCGGCTGAAGGTGACGGATTGCGGGCCATCGGCAAAACCGGGCAGGGCGTCGGTGGACAGGTATTGCGGATCGAGCAGCAGCACCTGGCCACCCAGCTCCTCGGGGTGGATGCCGAACGCTTCCAGCAGGCGCTGGATGAAGGCGTCGCGGCTGGGGTCGTTGTCCTCGCGCGCGAATGCCTGCTGCAATTCGTCGGCGTGCAGGTCGCGGCTGGCGGCCAGTTCCAGCAGGTGGTCGCGGCCGCCGCGGATCAGCTCGGCCAACTCCTCGTGGCTGGCGCGGGTTTCGGCCAGCAGCGCCTCGAATTCCTGGTCGCGGTTGTCGTCGCCGCGGGCATGTTCCTCGGCCAGTTCGGTCAGCGTCGCACCGTAGCGGCGCAGCAGTTCACGGCCGTCGGCGGGGCTGTGGCGGAACGCGTCCACGCCCTCGTCATACCAGCGCGCCAGCATGTGCTGGGCGCTGTCGGCCACGGCGATGACATGGATGGCGATGTCGTGCTGCTGGCCGATGCGGTCGAGCCGGCCGATGCGCTGTTCCAGCAGGTCCGGGTCCAGCGGCAGATCCCACAGCACCAGCCGATGGGCGAACTGGAAGTTGCGTCCTTCCGAACCGATCTCCGAACACAGCAGCAGTCTCGCGCCGTCGGGCTGCGCAAAGAACGCCGCATTGCGGTCGCGCTGCACGATGCCCAGGCCCTCGTGGAAACGCGCCAGGCCCACGCCGCTGCGCGTACGCAGCACTTCCTCCAGCGCCAGCACCTTGGCCTGGCTGCGGCAGATCAGCAGGAACTTGTCCTGCGGGTGCGCGTCGAGCAGGGCGATCAGCGCATCCACGCGCGGGTCGGCGCTGTAATCCACCTCGATCAACCCGGCCGGTTGCTGGATGTCGGCGTGGAATTCGGCCAGCAGCGATTGCCGGGTGGCCTCGTCGATATCATCCGCATCCAGCAGGTGCCATACCGGTGCGCGCTGGGGAAAGCCGCCCACGCCGGCGCGGTTGTTGCGGAACATCGCGCGGCCGGTGCCGTGGCGGTCGATCAACGCGGCCAGCAGCTCACGCGCGTTGGCCGGCTTGGTCGAGTCGGCCAGCAGCGCGGTGAGTGCGCCGTCGCCGCGGAAGGCATCGGCCAGGGCGGCGCGCTGGTTGTCGTCCAGCGGCTCGCCGTCGAGCAGGCGGTCGGCCACTTTCGACAGTGCCTGGTAGCTGTCCGATTCGGCCAGATAGCCGTCCAGATCGTGGTAGCGCTGCGGGTCGAGCAGACGCAGCCGGGCGAAGTGGCCGCTGCGGCCGAGCTGCTCCGGGGTGGCGGTGAGTAGGATCACGCCGGGGATCACCGCGGCAAGTTTTTCCACCATGGTGTAGCGCGGGCTGGCCTCCGTGGGCGACCACGCCAGATGGTGCGCTTCGTCCACCACCAGCAGATCCCACGGCGCCTCCAGCAATTGCTGGGCGTACTTGGGCGAGTTTTCCAGGAAGCCGAAATCGGCGATCACCAGTTGCTCGTCCTCGAACGGATTGCCGTGTTCGCCGGCCTGCTCCAGCGCCTCGCAGCGTTCCTCGTCGTAGATCGCAAAGCTGAGGTTGAAGCGGCGCAGCAGTTCCACGAACCACTGGTAGACCAGCGTGTCGGGCAGCAGCAACAGCACGCGCGAGGCGCGGCCGGTGGCGAGCTGGCGGGCGATGATCATGCCTGCTTCGATAGTTTTACCCAGTCCCACTTCGTCGGCCAGCAATACACGTGGCGGACGTCGTGCCGAAGCGATGCCGGCCACGCGCAACTGGTGCGGCACCAGCCCAATGCGGGCGGCGGCCAGGCCCCAGCTGGGCGAACGGCGCGCCAGCGCGCGGCGCTGCATGCCATCGAGCCGCAGTTCGAACTGCGCCACCGGGTCGGTGCGCCCGCCGATCAGGCGGTCATCGGCCTGGCTCACGCTCTGCTCGTCGTCGAGCTGGCCTTCTTCCAGTTCGCGGCCTTCGCCGCGGTAGATCAGCAACTCGTCGCGGATTTCCACCCGCTCGACCAGAAACGCGATGCCCTTGCCGGCCACCCGCTGCCCGGCGCGAAACTCCGCTCGCAACAGCGGCGCCGAGTCGATCGCGTACGGACGCAGCACCCCGGCCTTGGCAAACAGCACCTGTACGCCGCGTCCTTCGACGCGCAAGACGGTGCCCAGGCCCAGTTCGGGTTCGGCAGAGGAGATCCAGCGTTGACCAGGTACGAACATTGCGCCGCCGTGTTGCATTCGAGGGCCGACGATTATCCGCCGCGCGGTCCCTGCTGGGAACCGTTGTGATGCGGATCGGTGCGATGTCGCACGTCCTGGTTGCTCAGGTTTCGGCCCATTGGCGGAGCAGGTTGTGGTAGATGCCGGTCAGTTGCAGCACGGCGGTGGCGTCGGCGCCGCTGGCGGTCAGTGCCTGGATCGAGCCGTCCAGTTCGAACAGCAGGCGACGGCGGCTGTCGTCGCGGATCAGGCTTTGCACCCAGAAAAACGAGGCGATACGCGCGCCACGTGTGACGGGCGCCACGCGATGCAGGCTGCTGGATGGATAGACGATGAGGTCGCCGGCCGGCAGCTTCACCTCGTGCTCGCCGTAGGTGTCGCTGACGATCAGCTCGCCGCCGTCGTACTCCTGCGGTTCGTTGAGAAACAGCGTGCAGGAAACATCGCTGCGAATCTGCGCGCCCTCACCATCCAGCGCCATCACCGCGCCGTCCACATGGAAACCGTATTCGCCGCCGCCTTCGTAGCGGTTGAAGCGCGGCGCCAGCGTGCGCAACGGCAGCGCGGCGGCGTGATAGAGCGAGTGCTTCGCCAGCGCATCGAGCACGACGCGGCCCAGTTGCCGCCGCAGCGGCGAGCCATCGGGCAATTGCCGGTTGCGCTTCACCTTCGCGCCCTGTGCGCCCACCGTCTCGCGGCCGTCGACCCATTCGGCGGTACTCAGCGCGGCCCGCAGTCGGGTGATCTGATCGGGTGCGAGAACGGCGGGGATGTGCAGGAGCATGGGCGGTTCCGTCGGTGAGCAGGAACGGGAATCGGGAAGAAGCGTATCGCTCAACCGGTCGGGCTGGGCGTAGCCGCGTAGCGGCGGAGTCGAAGCCTGGTGCTGGAGCCCCTTCGACTTCGCCGCTGCGCGGCTACGCTCAGGGTGAACGGCTTGAAAGGATTCTCCCCGTTCAACGCCCGGCCTTCATCAAAACCGGAAATTGGCCGTCAGCATCGCCGAGCGCGGCGTGCCGGGCGTATAGCGGTAACCGCTCTTGTTGATGGCCGACACATAGGTCTTGTCGAACAGATTGTAGACGTTCAACTGCAGGTCGAAATGCTTGTTGATCGCATAGCCGGCCATCGCATCGAAGACGGTATACGACTTGGTGTAGTTGGGCGTGCCCACGGCGCCGTCGGTGCCACGCTTCAACTGGCCCGCGTAACGCGCGCCACCGGCAATGGAGAGACCGAACGGCAGCTGGTAGGTGGTCCAGGCGGTGAACGCGTACTTCGGGGTGTACGCCAGATCGTCGGAGCCGTCCTGCGAAACCACCGTGCCCTTGAGTACCTTGGTGTCCATGGTGGTGAAGCCGGCGCTGACCGACCAGCGCTCGGTCAGCTTGCCCACCGCGGTGAGCTCCACGCCGCTGACGCGCTTCTTGGCGGTCTGGTAGTACAGCCCGTCATCGCCCTGGGCGATATCGTTGCTGACTTCCGTGCGATAGACGGCCGCGCTGACCAGCAGGTTTTCGCCCAGCAGATCCCACTTGGTGCCGAGTTCGGCGGTGCGCGCCTTCTGCGGATCGAACGCGGGGTTGTCGGCGCTGTTGGCCGATGAGCTCAGCTGCAGCTGCGCGCCGCCGGGCGGCTGGGCGGACACCGCGTAATCGGCGTAGATGCTGCCGTTGGCGGCGGGCTTGTACACCACGCCCAGCTTCCAGTTGAGCAGGTTGTCCGAAACGGTGGCGTTGACGCCAGGCACCGCGGTGCCTGTGGCAAGCGCCCCGCAGTCCGGTCCGCGGCGGCCACCGCAAGGCACGCGACTGGTGAATTCGGTCTTGTAATGGTCCAGGCGCAGGCCGCCGGTGAGCAGCCACTGTTCGCCGAACTTCAAGGTATCGAACGCATACGCCGCTTCGGTGGTGGTCTTGCCGTTGCTGTCGGCGTTGTTGCGGCCCCAGGCCAGGCCGGTGGCATGCGGCGTGGGGTGATAGATGTTCGCCGGCGTCCAGGCGCTGCCGTTGAGCACGGCGATGCCGGTGGTCGACAGTTTTTCGCGGGTCAGCTCGATGCCGGTGCTGAGCGCGTGCTCCACCGCGCCGGTGTGGAACGTCGCCGTGACATTGGTCTGGTTGGTGAGGATGGTGTTGGTGTTGTCCTTGAACGTGGGGTTGCTGCGCGCCACGGTCCAACTGGAAGGGTCGGCCGGGTCGGGGGTGACCAGGTTGGCGGCGCTGTACATGAAGGAGGTCAGCAGGTAGTCCTGATGCGTCCTTCCCCAGCGGGTGGTGTTGTGCAGCGTGGCGCCGTTTGCGAAATCGTGTTCGACGCGCACCGTCGCCATGTCGGCCTTGACGTGGTCGTGGTCGGCGTCGGTGCCGTAGAAGTTTTCCGGGTCGACGCGTGGCGCGTTGTCCAGCCACGGCCGGGCGTCCGGATCGGGGCTGCGGTAACCGGGCAGGCCGATGGTCGCCACGCCGCCGTCGGGCACGTTGTTCTGCTTCACGTGCAGCAGGTTCAGGTAGACGCGGGTGGGCGTGCCCAGGCCGAAGGCCAGCGACGGCGCGATGCCCCAGCGGTTGTCCTGGACGCCGTCACGGCCGCTGACGCCGCCATCCTGGCCCAGCACGTTGAGGCGAAAACCGGCGTGTTCGCCGATCGCCTGGTTCCAGTCGGCGGTGACGCGCTTGCGGTTGGCGTCGCCGTAGGACACCGAGCCGGAGACGGCATTCATCAGGAACGGCTGCTTGCTCACCATGTTGATGGCGCCGCCGGCCGAGGTGCGGCCGTTGTCGGTGCCGGCTGGGCCTTTTTCCACTTCGATCTGTTCGATGTTGAACACGTCGCGGGAGATGGAGCCGAGGTCGCGCACGCCGTCGACGAAGATGCTGCTGGAGGCGTCGAAGCCGCGCATGTAGACGGAGTCGCCGGTGGAGGTGGCGCCGTTCTCGCCGGCATAAAAGGTGCCCACGCCCGGGCTGTTGCGCAGTGCCTCGGTCAGCGTGGTGGCGCCCTGGTCGGTGATCAGGTCCTTGGAGATCACCGTGATGGTCTGCGGCGTATCCAGCAGCGGCTGGGTGAATTTGGGCGACTCGACCTTGTCGGCGCGGTAATCGGCGCCGCGCGTGGCCTGCACCTTGATGCCCGGCAGCGTGCGTGCGTCAGTCAGCTGCGCGACCGGGGACGCGTCCGCGGCCACGGCGGATTGCGCCAGCGCCAGGCTGGTCAGCAACGTGGCGGTGGTGGTGCCGGCCAGCGACAGGCGGCGCGCGCTCGTGGAAACGGCGTGCTTGCGGCTCTTGATGAAGGACATGCGTGGGGTTCCTTTGCCATCTGCGATGTATCCCGCTGCCGACGCCGGGCGAACGGCGGAACGGCGCAGCCGCCGGGTCGTGCCGAGGCGTACTTATTACGGGAGGGTGGAGCGCTGGCTACCCGTGGATCGGGGCGGGCGCGACCGGACGCATGGTAAAGGAATGAGAATGATTTGCAATAGCGTTGTTGCGAGGCAGCCTCTTTCCCACAATGAAAGAGGCCCCGCATTCGCATGCGGGGCCTCTTTGTTTCACCTGTTGCAGCGTGGGCGCGAACGCCTTACCAGATCTTCACCTGGGTGTCGGCCGGGCGCACCATCGTGTCGCCGGGCTTGCACTGGAACGCCTTGGCGAACTCCGGCATGTTGGACGGCGCGGCGGTGGCGCGCAGTGCCATCGGTGCGTGCGGATCGGTGTTGAGGCGCACGATCGAGGTTTTCTCGCGCATGCTGCCGCGCCACACGCGGGCCCAGTTGAGGAAGAAACGCTGATCCTCGGTGTAGCCGTCGATCTTCTTGTTCGCTTCCTCGGGATGGTTCTTCAACGCCGTCTGCAGCGCGTCGTAGGCCACGTTGAGGCCGCCCAGGTCGGCGATGTTCTCGCCCAGGGTCAGCTTGCCGTTGACGTGCAGGTCCGGCTTGTCCTTGATCGGCGCATAGGCGTTGAACTGATCCACCAGCTTGGTGCTGCGCGCGTCGAACTGCGCCTTGTCCTGCTTGGTCCACCAGTTGTGGCGGTTGCCGAAGCCGTCGAACTGGCTGCCCTGGTCGTCGAAACCGTGGCTGGCTTCGTGCCCGATCACCGCGCCGATGCCGCCGTAGTTGATCGCGTCATCCGCCTTGGCATCGAAGAACGGCGGCTGCAGGATCGCGGCCGGGAAGTTGATCGTGTTGGTGCTGGGGTCGTAATACGCGTTGACCGTCTGCGGGGTCATGTACCACTCGCCACGGTCGGTGGCCTTGCCGATGTGGGCGATGTCGTAGTCGTAGTTGAACTTGGCCGCCGCCTGCAGGTTTGCGTAGTAGTTGTCCGGGGTCAGCTCCAGGCCGGACCAGTCGCGCCACTTGTCCGGGTAGCCGATCTTGGGCAGGAACTGCTCCCACTTCTCGACTGCCTTGGCCTTGGTGTCGGCGCTCATCCAGTCCAGGTTCTCGATGCGGGTCTTCAGCGCATCGCGCACGTTGGTGACCAGCTCCTCGGCGCGCTGTTTCGCTTCCGGGGTGAACTCCTTGGCCACGTACAACTGGCCCAGGGCCTGGCCCATGGCGCCGTTGACCGCGCCCAGCACCTGCTTCCAGCGCTCCTGCTGCTGCGGCTGGCCGGCCAGGGTCTTGCCGTAGAAGTCGAACTTGTTGTCGCGGAAATTCTTCGACAGCGCGTTGGCGGAGTCGTCGATGGTGTGGAAGCGCAGGTAGGCCTGCCACTGCGAGGCCGGCGCGTTGGCCAGCAGCTTGTCGAACTCGGCGAAGAACTTCGGCTGCGACAGCGAGAAGCCCTTGTCGATCTTGACGCCCTGGGCATCAAAGAATTTTTCCCAGCTGAAGTGCGGGGTGATCTTGTCCGCTTCCTTCACGCTGACGAAGTGGTACTGGTTGTCCAGGTCGCGCATTTCGGTGGGCGCCAGCGAGGCGGCGGCCAGCGAGGTTTCCAGCTTCATCACCTGGTCGGCCTGCGCTTTCGCGTCGGCGGCCGACACGCCGGTCAACTCCAGCGACTTGGCGATGTAGGCCACGTACGCGTCACGGATCTCCTTGAATTGGGGCTCGGTGTAGTAGTCCTTGGTCGGCAGGCCCAGGCCTGCCTGCATCGCGTAGGCGATCTGCAGCTTGGCGTTGTCGAAGTCGGCGCCGGCGCCAAAGCCGAATACCTGGCCGTTGCCTTCGGCGTAGCTCTTGTTGATGAAGTCGACGATGTCGCTGGTGTTCTTCAGGCCGGCAATCGCGTCGAGGCGGGGCTTGATCGGGTCGAAGCCGGCCTTGTCGATGGTGGCCTCGTCCATGCCGGACTGGTACAGGTAGCCGATCTTCTGATCGATCGAACCGGCCTTGGCGGAGGCGGCATTCTTGGCCGCGGCCTCGACGATGTCATGCTGGGTGTTGAGGCTGTCCTCGGCCAGCTTGTTGAACGCGCCCCAGCTGGTGTGGTCGGCGGGGATCGGGTTGGCGGCAACCCACTTGTCGTTGACGAAGCCGTTGAAATCCTGACAGGCGTTGATGTTCGGGTCGAGCTCGCTGACATCGAAAATGCCGCCCGACGCGGCCGGCGCTGCCGCGGCGTTCGCACTGGCGCTGGGCGCCGGCGCAGCGGATTCGGCCGGCTCCTGTTTGCCGCAGGCGGTCAGCGACAAGGCCAGGCTGACGGCCAGCGCCAGCGGTTTCAAATACGGCTTGGTCATGGATTTCCCTCGTGATTGTGGTCCGCGAGCGCGGCGTTTGGATGGCGAGCGTGGCTGATGGTGGGTCGGACACAGGCTGCGACAATGACGAGCCAAGCTAGGTCAATCGTCATGGTGGGCACAGTGTCAAAGGTAAGGGGTATGGCCGCCGGCCGGGGCCTCAGTGGCGGGCGCCGTCAACCGTTTCATCCTGTGCCGACAACGACCGCCACTGCGCGGCGTCCAGGCGCAGCACCGGGTAGGCGCCTACGTCTTGCGCGGCGTACCAGGGCGAGCGTTCGTAGAAGAAGGCCAGCCGCGCGCGGCTGTCGCCAGCGAAGGCTGGATCGTCGTGCAGCTTGCGCTGGAATTCGGCTTTCAACGCCGGGCTTTTCGCCAGCATCTCGCGGGCAAGTTTCTCGACCACGCGCGGCTCGCCGTATTCCTTGGCCTCGAAGATGGCGTCGAGATAGCCCCAGCGCAGCAGCGAGTCCGGCGCCTGTGGTTCGAGCAGGTTGATCGCCACGTTGGCGGCGCGCTGATCCATCGGCACGATCACCGAGCCGGCGGGCAGGCGCACCTCGCGCGGCAACGCACGCAAGCGGAAGTCGCGCAGCATCAGGTGGCCTTCGAACGGCTTGTCGGCCCAGCGCGGTTCGTCCAGCTGGTAGCCCTCGGCATGAACCGTCAGCGGCTGCGTGGTGCGCCGGTAGCGAATGCCGTGCGCGTCCAGCCGGTCGATGATCACCGTCCACTGCGCGGGCACCACGTAGGCGGCGGGCGGCGAGATGGACAGGTCGGGCAGCAGCCGGTTCCAGTTGTCGATGGTGTAGGTTTTTGGCTGGCTGGGGTCGTAGCGGATCCACTCGCTGTTGGAGATGTCACTGTGGCTGCGGGTGAACGCGTAGCCCTTCAGTTCCAACTTCGTGGGTTGGGGATCGAGCTTGAAGGTCAGCGGCACACTCGCCTTTGCAGCGTGGGCGCGGGCGATGGTGTCGGCGTCCGCTTTGGCGGTGGCAGCGAGCAGGGCGGCGGGGTGTGCGCCGATCTGTTCCAGCATCAGTTCCACGATGTCGTAGGTGGCGCGCACGCGATTCGCGTACGGCTTCAGCATGTGGGTTTCGATCAGCAGCGCGGGGCGGTTTTGCAGCGCCGCGTAGCCGGTGGAAAAGCGCGGGCCGGAGCCGAAGTTCTCCAGGCCCTTGAGCGGGTCGCGGCCGTCCTTGAACTCCAGGTAGCTGGAGGCCAGATGGCCGCGTTGCTCGTATGCCGGCATGGCGTGGTTGACGATGGCGTCGTGCTGCCAGGTGCTCACGGCGGGGTCGAGTTTGTGCGGGTCCTCGGTGTACCAGGTGAGGTCGTACTGGTAATCGGCGCCGTCGGTGGTGTGCACGTCGATCAGGAAATCGGGCAGCCACGCCTGCCACAGCTTCAGCCACGCGCGCATCTCCGGCGCGTCGGCCTTGATGTAGTCGCGGTTGAGGTTGAGGTACTGCGACTGGCCGCGGAAACCCATCGACGCGGGGCCGTTCTGGTTGATGCGATGGTAGGGGCTGGCGTTCTCGTGGCCGTCCACGCTGAACACCGGGATGTACACCAGCACCAGCTTATCGAGCAGGTGTGGGTATTTGCCGGTGACCGCGATATCGCGCAGCAGCATCAGCCCCGCATCCTTGCCCTCGATCTCGCCGGGATGAATGCCCGCCTGCACCAGCACCACCGGCTTGTGCACCGCGCGCGCGGCGGCCGGATCGAACGTGCCGCCACCGCTGGCGATCACCACCGTCATCGGCCGGCCTTCGGGCGTGGTGCCGAACGTTTCCAGATGGATCATGCCCGGCGCCGCCTTCTGCAGCCGCTGCAGATACGCCAGCGTGTCGGCATAGCTGGGCGTGGTGCGGAACTGCGCCGCTTCGGCGGGCGTGGTCCAGTCGGCGGCGTGGACGGTGAGGGTCGCAAGGCCCAGCAGGGGAATCAGCAGCCATCGATGCATGGGAGCTCCTGTGTGACTGTGTAGGAGCGACTTCAGTCGCGACGCTTTTCGATAAGCGCAAGAGCATCGCGACTGAAGTCGCTCCTACAGAAGAGGCCCGTCACGCCTTACGGTTCGGCAGGCAGGCGCACGGGCGAGGCCGGCAGTGTATCGGGCGCCACCGCGCCGCCGGAGATGATGAACGCCATGGCCTGGTCCATGGTCCAGTCGGTGGGTGTCAGCTCGGCCAGCGGCACCACTTCCAGATAGCCGCCGGTGGGGTTGGGCGTGGTGGGGATGAACACTGCCGCCATCTCGCGTCCGCTGTCTTCCTCGACCATCACCCGGGTGACGAAGCCGACCACCCGCATGCCGCGCCGCGGAAATTCCACCAGCACCACGCGCTGCACGCCGGAGGGTTTGTTCTGCAGCACCGCCATCAACTTCTTGGTGCCGCCGTAGATGGTCTGCACCACCGGGATGCGCGCCAGCACACCGTCGAACGCGCCGATCACGCGCTGCCCGATCACGCGGTTGGCCAGCGCGCCCAGCAGGTACAAGGCGCCCAATGTGATCAGCAGCGCCACGATGTACGTACTCCACGCGCTGCCCAGCACGGCGGCCGTGCGCGGCGCCACCAGCGCCAGCGCACCCAGCAACGCGCCCACCAGCGGCGCGCCGATGTCCACCAGCACACCCAGCACAAACTTGAATACCAGCCACGTCACCCACAATGGGATGAACGTGAGCAAGCCGGTCAGCAGGTAGCGTTTCAGGCGCAGCGGCGGCATGGGAATGATCAGCGCGGAAAGCGGCCATTGTAGTGGACGCTGCCCGCGATAACGGTCACCACCCGGCGGCGATGTGGCCGGCGCTCATGAAACGCAAACATGGCCTCGGGCAGGATGCGCGTTCCCCACGCGCGCCTGCCCGCTCTTCGACCCACAAGGAAATCCCATGAGCTCTTCCCACGCCGGCCCATCCGATGCCGAAGTCCTGTTCCAGCCGATCCAGGTCGGTGACCTGAACCTGCCCAACCGCGTGGCGATGGCGCCGCTGACCCGCAACCGCGCCAGCGCCGGCAACGTGCCCACCGAGCTCAACGCCACCTATTACGCACAACGTGCCAGCGCCGGGCTGATCATCGCCGAAGCCACCCAGATCAGCCCCGAAGGCCAGGGCTACATCGCCACGCCGGGCATCCATTCGCCCGAACAGATCGCCGGCTGGAAGAAGGTCACCGACGCGGTGCACGCCAAGGGCGGGCGCATCGCGCTGCAGTTGTGGCACGTGGGTCGCATCTCCCACGTATCGCTGCAACCGGACGGCCAGGCGCCGGTGGCACCGTCGGCCATCCGCGCCGACGCCAAGACCTTCGTGGCCGAAGGTTTCGTCGATGTGTCCGCGCCGCGCGCGCTGGCGCTGGACGAGATTCCCGGCGTGATCGACAGCTATCGCCAGGCCGCCGCCAACGCACGCGAGGCCGGCTTCGATGCGGTCGAGGTGCATGGTGCCAACGGCTACCTGATCGATCAGTTCCTGCGCGACAGAAGCAACCATCGCACCGACGCCTACGGCGGCAGCATCGAAAACCGCACGCGCTTGTTGTTTGAGGTGTGCGACGCGGTAGCCCGCGAAGTCGGCCCCGGTCGCACCGGCGTGCGCTTGTCGCCGCTGACCCCGGCCGGGGACATCGCCGACAGTAATCCGCAGGCCCTGTTCAACCGCGCTGTCGAGCGGCTGGCCACGCTGGGCCTGGCGTATATCCATGTGATCGAAGGCGAAACCGGCGGCAATCGCCACCCGCAACCGTTCGACTACGCCGCCATGCGCAAGCCGTTCCGCGGCGCCTGGATCGTCAACAACGGTTACGACCGCGACATGGCTATCGACGCGGTGGCCAACGGCAAGGCCGACCTGGTGGCGTTCGGCGTCCCCTTCCTGGCCAACCCCGACCTGCCACGCCGGCTGCGCGAAAACGCGTCGCTCAATGCGCCGGATCAGAAGACGTTTTATGGGGGTGGTGCGCAGGGCTATACGGACTATCCGACGCTGGATTGATCGGGTTGCGGCATGGGTGCGATAGCCAAACAGCAAACTGCGGGAGCGAATTCAGTCGCGACGCTTTGTGGTTCGGCATTGATTCGGAGCCAGAGCTTTCGACCGCCTTCGACGCTCGGCACGCACCCGCACGTAACGAACCGCCGTCATCCCAGCGAAAGCTGGGATCCAGTGACCCGACTGGCCCTCGATAGACCGAGTTGCGACTCGATCGGCGTTGTTGTTGAAACCAGTGCATCGGAATGACGGGTTGGGCGTCAACATCTCTAATGCCGCGGATGCCCACGCTCGCGCATCAGTCGGGTCAGTTCGGCAACCAGATCGGGTTGGGTGGCGGGTGCGTCGAGCAGGTAGACCTGTACGTCGTGCGGGGCGACGGTTGTTTGCAGGTTGCCGCCGTCGGATACGTCGATGGGGTTGCCGCCGAGTGCGGGTTTCCAATGGCCGGGCTGCAGTTTTTCGCTGAGGTTGAAGCTTGCCGGCTGGTCGCCCTTGTTGAGCAGTACCAGGGCCAGTTGATGCACGCCCTTGTGCTGGTAGACGCGGTAGAACGCGGCTTGGTTGCCGGCGAAGTGCAGGGGCAGCATCAGGCCGCGTTGCAGGGTGATGGTTTGCTGGCGCAGCTGGGCGATGCGTTTCAGGTGCTGGTAGATGGGGCTGGCGGGGGCGGCGTCGATGCGGGGTTGGCCGTAGTAGTTGCGGTTGCCTTCGTGTTCGGCGCGGCCGCGCTCGAAGCCGGTTTCCGAGCCGTAGTAGATGGCCGGGATGCCGCGTGCGGTGAACAACAGGTTGTTGGCGTCGATGAAGCCGTTGTCGCTGGCGTTCATTCGGGCCATGTCGTGGTTGTCGTAGAAGGTCACCAACTCATACGGATTGGCGTAGGGGCCGTTGGTGAGGTAGAGGCGGTCGAGCACGCTGGCGTAGTCGCTGCCGGGGTGCTCGAACAGTTCGGCGATGCGGCCGCGCAGGGGGAAGTCCAGCAGGCTGATGCCGCCGTTTTCGGGCCAGGTGTATTTGCCGATGTTGTCGGGGCTGTAGTCGAAGGCTTCGCCGTACATGAAGAAGCCGGGGTGTTTGGCGCGGATGCGTTGGGCGAACTGTTGCCAGAACGCGGTGGGCATGTGGCTGATGGTGTCGATGCGGAAAGCGTCGGCGCCGCGTTCGATCCATTGCTCGTACGCGCCAACGAAGTAGTCGAGTACAGCCGGGTTGGCGTCGTCGATGTTGGAGAGCTGCACCAGGTCGTCGTACGCGTGATAGAAGCGGTGCAGCGGGTTGCGCACCGGATCGAGTTGGTACGGCGGCAGGTTCTGCTGGTCGGCGATCAGCGTGCCGCTCTTGTCGTAGATCTGCCCGAACATCGGCTGCGCTGTCGGCATGGTGAAAGCGGGTGAGCCGTGGTTGGCGACGATGTCCAGCACGGTCTTCAAGCCCTGAGTGCGCATGTCCGCGGTGAACTGGGCGAAGTCCAGGTTCTTGCTGGGCAGGTGTTCGTCGAGCTTGTAGAAGTTGACGCCCCAGTAGCCGTGGAAACCTGTCTTGCCGCGGTCGGTGAATTTGGACGCCCATTGCACCGGATCGCCGCCGGTGAACGCCTCGTTGGGGTTGTCCACGATCGGCGTGATCCACACCGCGCCGAAGCCCATGCCGCGGATATAGCCGGCGTTGTCCAGCACGCCCTTGAAGTCGCCGCCGAGGTAGCCGATGTTCGCGCTGCGGCCTTCGGGCGCACCCGCCACGGGGATGTTGAACGTGGGGTGCGCGCCGCCCTGGTGGCGCTGGTCGTTGGCGGGGTCGCCGTTGACGAAGCGGTCGGTCATCACGAAGTAGATCGCGTCCGCGGCGAAGGGGGCATCGGTGCCGTAGAAGTCGGGTGGGGCGGCTGCTTGGGCTGCGCTGGTGGCCAGCATCGTCGCGAGGATGGGGAGCATGGTTTTGCAAAGCATGTTGGTGTCCTGTGCGGCATCGCGGTCGAGGCCCTTGTAGGAGCGGCTTCAGCCGCGATGCTTTTGTGTTCGTTCCGAGAGCATCGCGACTGAAGTCGCTCCCACAAGTGGGTGCTAGCGCGAAATTGATGCGGCCTGTGGTTCTTGCACCCGCAAAGTGAAAACGCCGGCGACCATCAGGCTGACGCCGCCCATCGCCAGTGCCCAGATCGGCTGGCTGTGGAAGAAGGTTTTCAGCGCCATGCCCAGCACGCTGGCGGCCAGCAACTGCGGTATCACGATGAAGAAATTGAAGATGCCCATGTAGACGCCCATCTTCGCGGCGGGCAGGTTGTCCGACAGCAATGCATACGGCAGCGACAGGATCGAGGCCCAGGCGAAACCCACGCCCACCATCGACAGCAGCAGCCACTGCGGGTCGCGGATGAACAGGAACGAGAGCAGCGCAATGCCACCTATCCACAGGTTCAGCAGGTGGCTGATGCGCAGGCCCCAGCGGCGCACCATCAGCGGAATCACCAGCGCGGCCAGCGCGGCAAAACCGTTGTAGGCGGCAAACAGCACGCCGACCCAGTTGGCGCCGTCGTTGTAGGCGGTGGAGTGGGGATCGGTGCTGCCGAAATGCACTTCGGTGACGGCCGCGGTGGTGTAGATCCACATCGCGAACAGCGCGAACCAGGAGAAGAACTGCACCCAGGCCAGCCGACGCATCGCGTCCGGCATGTGGTGCAGGTCGCGCAACACCTGTGTGAGCATGCCGTCGCCGCGCGAGCGGCCCAGCCATGCCTGCGCCAGGCCGTAGGCGATCAGGCTGCCGGCCAGGATGTACAGGTCGCGTTCGAGGTTGTAATGGCTGATCAGCAGCGCGCCGACGATGCCTGCCAAACACCAGATCGCGGCATTGCGCCATGCGGCGTGGCGGTCGATGACGGCTTCCGTCACGGCGGCGGCGTGCTCGTCACCCTGCTCGAAACCCAGCAAGGTCTCCGGCGGGTATTCGCGGGTGAAAAGCACGGTCCACAACACCGAGCAGAGCAGCACCGCACCGCCGATATAGAACGCGTATTTCACCGTATCGGGGATCACGCCGGCGGCGCCCACGTTGTCCACGCCGGCATGCGCCAGCAGCCACGGCAGGGCCGAGGCCACGATGGCGCCGAGGCCGATGAAGAAGCTCTGCATCGCGTAACCCAATGGCCGCTGGCGCGGCGGCAACTGGTCGCCCACGAACGCGCGGAACGGTTCCATCGAGATGTTGATCGACGCGTCCAGCACCCACAGCAGGCCCGCGGCCATCCACAGTGCAGGCGAGTTGGGCATCGCCAGCAGGGCCAGCGTGGCCAGCACCGCACCGGCCAGGAAATACGGCCGCCGCCGCCCCAGCCGGTTCCACGTACGGTCGGACCAGTAACCCACGATGGGCTGCACCAGCAAACCGGTCAGCGGCGCGGCGATCCACAACGCGGGTATGTCGGTGACGTCCGCGCCCAGCGTCTGGAAGATGCGGCTGACGTTGGCGTTTTGCAGCGCAAAGCCGAACTGGATGCCCAGAAAACCGAAGCACATGTTCCATATCTGCCAGAACGACAGCTCGGGTTTTTTGCTCATGGTGTGGCCCTGGTCAACGGTGTGACAAGCAGATCGCCGATGCGCGCTTCATTCAATGATCCCTCGATGCCACCTTGCCCGCCGGTGTAGTGCGCGAACCTGCGCAGGAAACTCATGTTGAACCCCTGGCTGATCGAGAAGGTGCAAGGCGTGCCCGCGGCTGCGTCGAAGGTGACATCGGTGGATGGCTGCATGCCGACACTGTGCGGCATCACCAGGGGCCTTGTCTGCACTGGCGCGCCCTTGCACGCGATGACCAGGTTATTCACCGCGGCGGTGATGCCGGTGTTGATCGGGCCGTGATCGTTGGCGTAGATCAAGGTGGCCTGGAAGCGGCCGCCGGCGGGCGCTGTCCACGTGCGTGGCCAGGTGCCGGCAAGGCGCTGCGCCGGGCCGACGCAGGTGGCGGGGCTGGGCAGCGATTCGAGTTCGCCGGCGCGGCGGGTGACGGAAAAACATTGCTGCGCGGTGCTGGCGGGAACCAGGCGTTGGCCGTCGATGGCACCGACGGCCTTGCCATCCACATACAACTGGCCATGCTCGCTGAAGCTGACTTTCCAGTCACTCCCGGCGCGAGTGGCTTGCGGCGCCGCCGGCGTGGCCGGCGCAAACAGCGGTGCGTCCAGCCGCAGTGGCGGCGTATCGACATGGATCGCCTTCAGCGTCACCACCGTCTCGTTGCCGTGCTGTTCAATGTCACCGGCCACCAGCAGGTTGCCGTTCACCGAGGCCGGTCGTTGCAGGGTGATGCGCTGGTCGCGCAACTGCAGGCTGATGCGCTCGTGGTCACCAAACAGTATCGGCAGCAGGGAGGCGGGCAGCTTCGGCGCGATGCGGCCATCGGCGCCGAGGCCGAAAACGCCTTCGATCACCATGTCCAGGTAACCGCCCACCGACCACAGCTGGCGCGGCGAGTTGACCACCGGGCCGCTGAGCTTGCCGTCTTCCACATGCACGCGCTGGCTCAGCAGTTCGAAGTTCTCCATGTTGGAGCCGCTCAAAGCGGCGCCGCGCAGCAACGAGCGCAACTCGTGCGCGATGCGCCCGGGGTCGTTCACCGCCCGCGCGGCGCGCAGGGCGTAGGCGCTGACGAACGGCCAGATCGCGCGGTTGTGATAGATCGGCTGATCCGCCCGCTCGGGCCAGATCACCGGGCTGCCGGCCGGATACGTGGGGTAGTTGGCCAGCGCCCGGCGGGCGCGATCGGCATCGGCCACGCCGCTGGTGATCGCCAGCGAGGTGCCCAGCAGGTCGTAGGCCTCGATCGGCATGCCGTCGTTGCCGATGTAGCTCATGTACAAGCCGCGGTCGCTGCGCCAGAAGCGGGTGTTGATGGCGGCCTTCAAGGCGCCGGCGCGGGCGCGGTAGTCGACGGCCTTGGGGTCGTGGTGGCGTTCGGCCATCTGGACGGCCAATTGCAGCGCCTCGTAATACAGCACATTGGTGGACAACGCATAGGACTGCGCTATGAAGCGCACGTCGTTGGCGGTCCAGCCGGGGTAGCTCTGCTCGCGCCAGTCGAGGAACGAGGTCTCGCCGCGATAAAGCCCCATCGCGGCGTCGAATACGTAGTGTTGATCCTGCGCCAGCGTGTCGGTGAGCGCGCGATACACCTTGTCGGCAAACGCCGGGTCGCCCAGCAGATGCCGCGTACCCAGGAACCACACCACGCGATCGGTGCTGATCGGCCAGCTGCCGCCCGAGCCGGTGTCCTGCATCGGGTACAGGCCCGGCGGCGCGGCGGGTTCGCGCACGTCGGACAGCTTGAACAGCAGCGAGGCTTTCGCCCGTGCCGGGTCGATCCGCCACAGACCCAGGTCGACCGCGTAAGACAGGTCGCGCGTCCACACGTAATGCCATTTCTCACCCGTCTCGAAACAGGGGCAAGGCATCGACTGGCCGTGGTCGAACGCGTCGTCGCGGATCGCCGCCACCGAGTCCTTGTGCAAGTCATCCAGCGCCATCGCGAACAGGCCGTCGAACAACGGGCTGGCGGTATGGGTGGCGATCGGCTGGGCCGGGATGTGGCGCTCCCCGCCGGGGGCGTGCAGTACGAACCCGTCACCGGCGATGCTCATGCTGGCCCGGCGCTGCCGCCATTCGATACTGTCGGCTGCGGGCGCCGCGGCACCCGACAGCGCCATCGCCAGGGCAGTGGCCAGCACCATCACTGCAGCACGGCCGTGCTGTAGGCCGGCAGGTGCAGGACGCCATCCTGCAGTGCCACGCCGGGTTTGCTTTGCAGCAGCACGTTGCGCGTCTTGTCTGGCGTGATCGTCTGCGGCGTACCGGAAAGATTGTGCGTCACCAGCACATGGCTGCTGGCGTCGTCGAGGCGGTAGGCGACCACTTGCTTGTTGTCCACGTTGTACGGCGTGAGCCGGCCACCGCGCAGCGCGCTGACCTGGCTTCGCCAGTGGATCAGCCGGGTGTAGAAATTCAGCAGGGAATCCGGGTCGCCGTGTTGCGCTTCCACCGAGATGGCGGGATCGTCATGGCTGGCACGCCAGGTGGTTTCGCCGGGCGCGTGGGTGGCGCGATTCCAGCGCATCGGCGTGCGGATGTCGGGATCGGGCTTGCGCCCTTGCATGCCGATTTCCTCGCCGTAATAGATGAACGGTTCGCCGGGCAGGGTCAGCAGCATCGCGGCGGCCATGCGCATGTGCTCGACATTGCCGTCGAGCTGACTCATCACGCGATTCTGGTCGTGGTTGGAAAGGAAGGGTGCGTCGACGCCGGAGCGACCGGTGGCGGCGCGGTAGGTAGTGTCGATATGCGCTAACAGTTGATCCAGGCCATCGTTGCGTTCCTGCCGCGCACTGTCGATCAGTTTTTCGGCCAGCGGAAAATCGAACACGGCGCTGAGCGGCTTGAAATACGGCGCCAGCTTTTCCGCCGACGGCTGGGTGACCTCGCCCACGATATAGGCCTGCGGACTCACCGCATCCATGCCGGCGCGGAACTGTGTCAGCCAGGCGATGTTCTTCGCCAGTATCTGCGGGTTGTCGGTGTCAGCCTTGTAGTCGAGATAGACATGCTGCACGGCGTCCACGCGGAAACCGTCCACGCCTTTTTCCAGCCAATAGCGGCCGATGCGGATCATCTCCTGGCGCACGGCGGGGTTGTCGAAATCCAGATCCGGCATGGCGCCGGTGAATACACCCAGGTAATGCTGTTTGCCCCGCGCGTGCCACGCCGGCGTGCCGGTGGCGCTGATCGCGTCGAGGTCGGTGCCGGGCTGCGACCACTGGTACCAGCTGCGGTATTTGCTGGCCGGGTCCAGTGCGGCGCGGAACCACGGGTGCTGGTCGCTGGAGTGGTTCATCACCAGATCCATGATGACCTTGATGCCGCGCTTGTGCGCCTCCGCCAGCAGCTTTTCGAAGTCCTGCATGTTGCCGTATTGCGGGTTGATGCCGTAGTAATCGGTGACGTCATAGCCGTGGTTGCTGGGCGAGGGGTTGATCGGCATCAGCCAGATACCACTGACGCCCAGCGATTGCAGGTAGTCGAGTTTGGCGGTGACGCCATTGAGATCGCCGATGCCATCACCGTTGGTGTCGACCCAGCTGCGTACGAAGATCTCGTACCAGACATCCGACGACGCCGCGCGGGTTGCGGGTGTGTGGCTGGTTGTCGTGGGCGTGGCCGCAACGACGTTGCCGGCAAGGCCAAGTGCCAGCGCGGCGAAAAGCGTGGTGGTGCAGCTGAGTACGGACTGTCGCCAGAACATGGACGTTCCCCATGGAGTGCGGGTGGACGGCAGCTACGCATGATGCGCGGTGCGGCCTGTCGAAAAAAAGCCCGGATCCAGCGTGCGACCGGTCCGGGCTGAAGAGGAAAACTGCCGGGCGCCGCTTGCGCGGCGCCCGTGATCCATCGATTAAAGCGCGTAGGTGAAGCCCACGTAGTACTGGCGGCCAAACCACTGCAGGGTGCCGGTCAGGTCTTCGCTGCCGAAGTAGGTGCGGGTCGGCTGGTCGGTGAGGTTGCTGACCTGGAACAGCAGGCTCAGGCCTTTCAGGTTGCCGGACTGGAACGCGTAGGAGGCCTGGTAATCGACCACGGTTTCCGGCGCGTAGTAGACCGTCTGGCTGTCTTCGGACATCTGGTTGGAGACGAAGCGGTCGCGATAGCGCGCGGAAAGGCGTGTGTCGAAGCCCTTGTGGCCGTAGAACAGCGTTCCGTTGATCACCCGCGGCGACAGGCCGGGCAGGCCGATCTGGACCGGCGTGCCGCCAAGTGTGGAGGTTTCCGTCACCTTGCTCTGCGAGTACGCAAAGCTGCCGGTGAAGCCCAGGCCGGACCATGCGCCGGGCAACGACTTGAACACCTTGGAGTAATCCAGCTCGATGCCGCGGACGTAGCCGCCCTTGTCGTTGTTCACCGCCGTCTGGTACTGGCCGTTCTCGTACGGCGCGCCGGTGGTGGGGTTGATTGGCACCTGGATGCCCGCGCCGGCGAAGTCGAACGGATCGATGGTGCGGTCTTCGATGAACGAATCGATCTTCTTGTAGAACAAGGCCGCCACGATGGCGCCGCCGTTGTCGTCCATGTAGTGCTCGAACGACAGGTCATACGCCTTGGCGTAGAACGGGTCGAGGAACGGGCTGGTGTTGCCCCACATGTTGTACTTGTTGCCGTCGATCCACGAACCGCCGCCGGCCATCAGCTTGTTCAGCGGCGGGCGCGACATCACCTTGGCCGCGGCAAAGCGCAACTGGTTGGCGTCGTCGAAGTGGTAGTTGAGGTTCAGCGAGGGCAGGTAGTCGGTGTATTTCTTGCCACGGCGCACCATCAGGTAGTTGGTGCTGACCACGCCCAGGCCGTCGGTGAGCGGCGGTGCGCTGCCGTCGCCGATGTTCTGCAGGCCCTCGCTGTACTGCGAGCTGCGCACCATGCGCACGCCGAAGTTACCGGTGAGGTTGTGGTCGCCGATCATCGTGTCCACGTCGGCCATCACGTAGGCGGCCAGCACGTTTTCGCTGACGGTGGCGCTCTGGATCTGGGTCCAGTCGTTGGCCCACTGCCGGGTCGGGGTGGGCGTGATGCCGTTCTCTTCCAGCACGGCCAGGCTGTTGACCGAAAGGAAGCAGGGGAAGCCCGAGAGGTTGCCCTTGAAACAGGCGGTGTGCGAGTTGCCATCGTTCAAGGCCAGCGGCACCTGGCCGTTGGCGTACTGGCCGAAGTCGTTGCCGTATTCCCAGATGGCGCGGTCCGCTTCGTAGCGGCGCTCTGAATAGCGGGCGCCGGCCTGGATCGCGGATATGACCGAGTTGTTGAACAGGTCGTACTGGACGTCCAGCTTCGCCGCCTTCGTGGTGTCCTCGTAGATGTACGGATAGACGCCAACCTTGGCCAGGGCCATCTGGTTGCGATCGGTGAGATCGCGGTTGAAGCTGACGTCCGGGATGTTGAGGTTCTTCAGCTGATAGGTGGCCGAAAGGTCGTTGGCCACCGTGGGGCTGTCGGTGCCGAGCCCGTTGAACGGCAGCGTCCATGACACCGCGTTGGTCATGTCACTCTTGGCGCGTGACATGCCCACGTCACCGGCGATGGTCCACGAGCCGGTCCTCCATGTCGCGTTCAAGCCACCGGACAATACGCTGGTGACCGTGCTGTCGTCGTCGTTGGTGGTCTGGATGGTGTAGTACGGATTGGACGGGTCGGTGGTGACGGTGCCGCCGGTGACCTGGCCATCCGGCTGCAGGTGCGGGTTGGTGATGATGCCGTTGGACAGCGTCTTCACGCGGAAGCCGCGGCCGAAGTTGGTGGCGTCGAAATGCGAGTAGAAGCCGTCCGCTTTCAGCGTGAACGAATCGCTGGGCTCCCACACCGCCACGGCCATGTAGCCGTTGCGGCGTGCCGAGCCGCCGTTCTGCTGCATCTCGAAACCTTCGCTGGTGTAGTCGTTGACGCCGTCGCCGTCGACATCCTTGGAGCCGTTGTAGGCCAGGCCGTTGAACTGGTCGGCCACGTGCGGCTGGTACATCTGCGCCACGCCCAGGCCCAGGCCCAGCGTGTTGTTGAGGAACTTGCCCTGGAACGATGCGCTGGCGCGATAGCCGCGCGGATTGGCGCCGTCGGTTTCGTTGCCGCGGTCGTTGTAGCTGCCGCGCAGGTTGAACACGGCCGAATACTGTTTGGAGTTCTCCAGCGGGTTGGCGGTTTCCATCGCCACGGTGCCGGCCACGCCGCCCTCGATCAACGAGGCCTTGGGCGACTTGTAGACCGTCGCCTGGCTGATCATCTCCGACGGGTACTGGTCGAACTGGATCACGCGGCTGCCGCTGGTTGCGCCCTGCTCGCGGCCGTTCAAGGTGGTTTCCACGAAACCGCCGGACATGCCGCGGATATTGATCGCGCTGGCCTCGCCGTTGATGCGCTCGGCCGAGATGCCGGGCAGGCGGGTCAGTGCATCGGAAATGGAAACGTCGGGCAGGCCGCCGATGTCCGCCGCCGTCACCACGTCCACCACGGTGTCGGCGTAGCGCTTCACGTCGATCGAGGTCTCGATGCTGCGGCTGAAGCCGGTCACCGTGATCGTGCTCATGTTCTTGACGTGCTGGTCTTCCTTCGCCTGCGCTTTGGCCTTGGCGGTGGCTACGTCACTGGACGCGGCCGCCTGCGTTGCCTGGTCGTTGCCGTCATTCACTTGCGGCGTTGCGTAGCTGCTCGATGCAGCGCAAAAGCCGACGGATGCCAATGCCAAGGCAAGTACGTTTCGCTTGAATACCATGGTGCCCCCTCCCCAGTTTCTATGATTGGTTGCGCGTATCGATGACTGATCGACTTTCCCCCGCGTACTCCCTTGGAGTTGCATGCGGCTTGTCGATGCGGGGCCATGGTAGGCGCGGAAACGCGCGTTCAAGCGGGTAGTGCATACGTATTCATTTTTGTGCTTCGCATCAATGTTTGCGCTAACACGGCAGGGGTCGATGACGTATGTTCATGTGTGAAATACCACTGTTTTCCAGCTGTTTTCGTCGATGAAGCAGGGCATGTTCCGGAGCGTTTTGTCGTCGTGTTGCGACGCGTTACATGCCGCAAATGAATACGTATGCACGCTCGTATTGAGCGTCGTCCGCTGCCATTAAGCTGCCCCCATGTCATGCAGTCGAGCCGATCCGAATCCGTCGGCGCCGCGGCACAAGAACAAGGGGACATGCGGAATGAGTGAGGCATCCTGGTGGCGCGGAGCCGCCATCTATCAGATTTATCCACGCAGTTTCATGGACACCGATGGCGATGGCGTGGGCGATCTCCCCGGCATCATCAGCAAGCTCGATTACGTGGCCAGCCTGGGCGTCGACGCGATCTGGATCGCGCCGTTCTTCCGTTCGCCGATGACCGATTTCGGCTACGACATTGCCGACCCGTGCGACGTCGACCCGCTGTTTGGCACCCTGGCCGATTTCGACACCTTGCTGGCGAAGGCGCATGCGCTGGGGCTGAAGGTGATGATCGACCAGGTGCTCAGCCATACCTCGAACGAGCATGCCTGGTTCAAGGAAAGCCGCGAGAGCCGCGACAATCCCAAGTCGGACTGGTACGTGTGGGCGGACGCGAAGGACGATGGCAGCGCGCCGAACAACTGGCTGTCGCTGTTCGGCGGTTCGGCCTGGCAATGGGAGCCGCGCCGCGGGCAGTACTACCTGCACAACTTCCTGGCCTCGCAACCGGATCTCAACTTCCACAACCCCGATGTATGCGCGGCGGTGCTGGCCAACCTGCGCTTCTGGCTCGACAAGGGCGTGGACGGCTTCCGGCTGGACTCCATCAACTTCTGCTTCCACGACCGCGCACTGCGCGACAACCCGCCCAAGCCGAAGGAAAAGCGCGTGGGCCGCGGCTTCAGCCCGGACAACCCGTACGCCTTCCAGTACCACCATTACAACAACACCCAGCCGGAGAACCTGAAATTCCTCGGCGATCTCCGCGCACTTATGGACGGCTATACGGATGTGGCCGCGCTGGGCGAAATTTCGTCGGAGGATTCGCTGGCCACGATGGCTGAATACACCCGCCCCGGCCGCCTGCACATGGGCTACAGCTTCGAGCTGCTCACCGACGATTTCAGCGCAACCTACATCCGCGACACGGTGCAGGCGCTGGAAGCGCAGATGGACCAGGGCTGGCCGTGCTGGGCCATTTCCAACCACGACGTGGAGCGGGTGATCACGCGCTGGGGCCGGGGGCACGCATCGACGTCATTGGCCAACCTGTTCACGGCGGTGCTGTGTTCGCTGCGTGGCTCGGTATGCATATACCAGGGCGAGGAGCTCGGCCTCACCGAAGTCGACGTGCCCTACGAGGCGTTGCAGGACCCCTACGGCATCGCGTTCTGGCCGCAGTTCAAAGGCCGCGACGGTTGCCGCACGCCTATGCCTTGGAGCGACGAAACCAGCGGCGGCTTCAGCGCCGGCACGCCGTGGCTGCCGGTGCCGCAGGAACATCGCGAACTCGCTGTCGCGCGGCAGGAACACGATCCGCATTCGGTACTCAACGGCTTCCGCACTTTCATGCACTGGCGCAAGGCGCAACCGGCGTTGTGCGTGGGCGAAATCAGCTTCATCGACATGCCCGAACCGGTGCTGGCATTCACACGCCGCGTCGCTGGCGAGACCGTGCTGGTGATATTCAACCTCGGCGGCGCGGCGGTCGATGTGTCGTTGCCTGCCTTGGGTGCGTTGCACGCCTTGGAAGGCCACGGGTTATTGACCGGTGCGGTGCATGGCGATGGGTTGCGTTTGCCGGGTTACGGCGCATGGTTTGCGCGGGTGGTGTGAGTCTTCGCGATCAGGCTGGTTTTCGCGCCGGTCGTTTGCGATAGATGCCCCTCGTTCCTGCCGCTTCCGTGTATGTCCACAAGGGGCTTCCTTCGGTCGTGCGCGATGCTCTTGCTGTTGCTTTGGGTATTTGTAGGAGCGACTTCAGTCGCGACGCTTTTCCGGTTTTCGCGCAGCCCCGAAGCTCTCGCTCTGAAGTCACATCCAAGAGCAAAGCGTCGCGGCTGAAGTCGCTCCCACAGGACAGAGGAAGAGCAAAGCATCGCGCGCGGAGCGCGCTTCTACGGGGACTCAGGACCCGATGACGATCGGCTCGGGTTCCAGTTGCACGTCGAACTTCCCGCGCACGCCATCCATCACCTGCTGCGCCAATGCCCACAACTGCGGGCCGGTGGCGTGGCCGTGGTTTACCAGAACCAGCGCATGGCGGTTGGAGATGCCGGCATCGCCGTCGCGCAGACCTTTGAACCCGCCTTGCTCGATCATCCAGGCGGCGGAGAGTTTGCAACGACCGTCGGCCATCGGCCAGGCGGGCAGGTCGGGGTGGTTGCGTTTCAAGGTGGCGGCGGTGATGGCGTCAACGATGGGGTTCTTGAAGAAGCTGCCGGCGTTGCCGATCACGGCGGGGTCGGGCAGTTTTTTGGTGCGCAGGTGCACGACGGCTTCGGCGACGTGGAACGGGGCGGGCTTGTCCACGCCCATCCGCGCCAGTTGTTCATCGATGCCGGCGTAGTCGGTGCGCAGTGGGCGGTTGCGCGGCAGCAGGAAGCGTACGGCGGTGACGATGTAGCGGCCGGGTTTGTGCTTGAACAGCGAGTCGCGGTAGCCGAAGGCGCAGGTGGCGTGATCCAGCGTGACCACGCAGCGCTCGCGGGTGTCCCATGCTTCCACGCTTTCCACGAATTCGGCCACTTCGCAGCCGTAGGCGCCGATGTTCTGGATCGGGGCGGCGCCCACGGTGCCGGGGATAAGGATCAGGTTTTCCAGTCCGGCGTAGCCCTGGCCCAGGGTCCAGCGCACGAAGTCGTCCCAGCGTTCGCCGGCCGCCACGGCGATACGGGCGCTGTCGCCGTCGCTTTCCACCTGCACGCCGCGGGTGGCCATGGCCAGCACGGTGCCGTCGAAGTCGCCGGTGAACAGCATGTTGCTGCCTTCGCCCAAGACCAGCAGGCGACTGTTGCGCACGGCGGGGAAGTCGAGCAGCTCGGGCAGCTTGCTGGCGTCGTGGATCTCGGCCAGCAGCCGGGCCCGTGCATCGACGCGCAAGGTGTTGCGGTTGGCCAGCGGGGCGTTTTCGATCAGCGTGTAACCACCCATGTCGGTGCGCTCCGCTGGCATGCGCTCGTATTCACTCGACATGCGCGGCCCCGCGCTGGCGCCGGATTTCGTCCACACATTCGTTGACCAGCGCTGGTCCACGATAGATCAGCCCCGAATACAGCTGCACCAGCGAGGCGCCGGCGTCGAGCTTCTCGGCCGCGTCACTGCCATCCAGGATGCCACCCACGCCGATCAGCGGAATGCGCCCCTGCAGGCGCTTGTGCATGCCGGCCAGCACAGCGGTGGAGTGCGCGAACAGCGGCTTGCCGGAAAGTCCGCCCGCCTCGTCGCCGTGCGGGTCGTCGGCGACGGCGCTGTGGTCGATGGTGGTGTTGCCGCAGATCACGCCATCGATGCCGGTGTGCAGCAGTACCTCGGCCACGGCGTCCTGCTCGGCCTCGTTCAGGTCGGGCGCGATCTTCAGCAGCATCGGTTTGCGCTGGCCGTGCTGGGCGCCCAGGCGCTCCTGCGCCTCGCGCAATACCGAGATGAAGCGCCGCAGCGTGGCCTCCTGCTGAAGGTCGCGCAGGCCTTGCGTGTTGGGCGAGGAGATATTGATGGTGATGTAGCTGGCGTGCTCGTACACGCGGGTGAGGCAGAACAGGTAATCACTGGCGGCTTTCTCGTTCGGCGTGTCCTTGTTCTTGCCGATGTTGATGCCGAGCACGCCGTGGTAGCTCGATGCGCGGACGTTGCGCACCAGCGCATCGACGCCCTCGTTGTTGAAGCCCATGCGGTTGATGATCGCCTCGTGCCGCGGCAGCCGGAACATGCGCGGTTTTTCATTGCCCGACTGCGGCCGCGGCGTCACCGTACCCACCTCGATGAAACCGAAACCCAGGGTGTTCAGCGCGTCCAGATGCTCGGCGTTCTTGTCCAGCCCCGCGGCCAGGCCGACCGGGTTGGGGAAACTGATGCCGAACGCGGTGGTCGGTAGGTCGGCCGGCGGCTTGGCGATCCACTGCGCGACGTTGCTGCGCTGGGCCACGCCCAGTGCATACAAGGTGGCGCGATGCGCGGTTTCGGCATCCAGCTTGAACAGCAGCGGGCGCAGGTAGTCGTACATGTGTCGAACCGGTTGTCCGCGAAGTGCGGGAGTCGTCGCGCCAGTTTATCGCGCTCGGGAGCGGGGGCGGCAGAAACGCGAGGGGCTGCGGCTTTGCGCTTTTGGCCGGGTTTTCCGCTCCTTCTCGTCAGATAGCTACGGCTATCTTCCTCAAACGATCGAAAAACCCGACGCAAAAGCGCTTCGCCTCGCTCCCTTGGTTTCTACCGCCCCCGCTCCTGGCCGGTCGGTCAGCCGTTCAATATCTGCGCAGCCGATGCCGTGGCCGCTACCAGGTCACCCAGCCCAGGCCGGTGAAGAGCATGGCGAGGATGAAGGCGACCACCGCCACGCCGGACAGCACTTGCACGTAGCCCAGCACCAGGCCCGCGATGGCCAGGCCATCGCCTTCGATCGGGGCGTCCACGCTGGCGCGGCGGATGTCCGCGCGCGCCATGTGCCCGCAGACGATCGCCACCAGGGCACCCACGAACGGCAACACGCACCACGCCAGGATGCCGAAGACCAGGCTCACGATCGCCAACGTGCTGTTTGTAGCGGGGCGGTGGGACGGTTGGTAGCTCATCGATCGCGCACTCTTGTGGGATACAACGCGGTCTCGCGTGGCGCCGGCCGCGGCGGGTGCCGCGGCCAGGTCGCCTGCATCAGAACTCGAACTTGATGCCCTGCGCCAGTGGCAACGCGTCCGAGTAGTTGATGGTATTGGTCTGGCGGCGCATGTAGACCTTCCACGCGTCCGAACCCGATTCGCGCCCGCCGCCAGTGTCCTTCTCGCCGCCGAAGGCGCCGCCGATTTCCGCGCCGCTGGTGCCGATGTTGACGTTGGCGATGCCGCAATCGGAGCCGGCCGCCGACAGGTACTGCTCGGCCGCTTTCAGGTTCTGGGTGAAGATTGCCGCGGACAAACCCTGCGGCACGCTGTTCTGCAACTCGATCGCCTCGTCCAGCGTCTTGAACGGCATCACGTAGAGGATCGGCGCGAACGTTTCAGTCTGCACCACCTCATCGTCGTTCTTCAGCCCGGTGATGATCGTGGGCAGCACGAAGTTGCCCTTGCGATCGGTGAGCGCCTTGCCGCCGCTGCGCACGTTGCCGCCCGCGGCCTTGGCCTTCTCGATCGCCGCCAGATACGCCTGTACCGCGTCCGGGCTGTTGAGCGGGCCCATCAGGGTGGTGGCCAGCGTGGGATCGCCGATCTTGCCTTCCACCTGGCTGTACGCCTTCACCAGCGTGTCGACCACGGTGTCGTGGATCGACTCGTGCACGAACAGCCGGCGCGTGCTGGTGCAGCGCTGGCCGGCGGTGCCCACCGCGCCGAACACGATCGCGGGGATCGCCAGCTTCAGCTCGGCGCTCTCGTCCAGGATGATGGCGTTGTTGCCGCCCAGCTCCAGCAGCGAACGGCCCATGCGCTTGGCCACGCGCTCGCCGACCATGCGGCCGACCTTGGTGGAACCGGTGAAGCTGATCAGCGGGATGCGCCGGTCATCCACGAACTTCTGCGCCAACTCGCTGCCGGCATCGTTGAACAGGAAGAACAGGTCCGGGAAGCCGCCAGCCTTCAGCGCCTCGTTGCAGATCCTGATCGTGGCGATCGCCGACAGCGGTGTCTTCGGCGACGGCTTCCAGATGCAGATGTCGCCGGCGATGGTCGCCAGCATCGCATTCCACGCCCACACCGCGACGGGGAAGTTGAACGCGCTGATGATGCCGACCAGGCCCAGTGGATGGTACTGGTCGTACATGCGGTGGCCGGGGCGCTCCGAATGCATGGTGTAGCCGTAAAGCATGCGGCTCTGGCCCACGGCGAAGTCCGCGATGTCGATCATCTCCTGCACTTCGCCATCGCCCTCGGGCTTGATCTTGCCCATCTCTAGCGCCACCAGCGAACCCAGCGCGTCCTTGTGCTTGCGCAACGCCTCACCGCACAGGCGCACCGCTTCGCCGCGCTGCGGCGCGGGCGTGGTGCGCCAGATCTTGAACGCGGCCTGGGCACGCGCGATCAGCTTTTCGTAATCGGCCGCGCTGGTGGCGGGCACGCTGGCGATCACTTCACCGGTGGCCGGGTTGGTGGGCTGCAGCGTGCCGGCGTCGGTCGTGGCCGACCATTCGCCCTGGCCCAGGTAGGTGCCGGACAAGGTCTGGTCGAGGCCGAGCGACTTCAGGATCGCATGGGACATGAGCGTCTCCATTGAATGGTTTAAAAAGAAACCATTCTAGCAGGTGGTCATTTACCGAGCCTCTCGCTGGCGTTCTTCGCGCCCCGGCGAATCCATGCGAAAATTGCCGTTCGCCCTCGTAGCTCAGCTGGATAGAGCGGCCCCCTCCTAAGGGGCAGGTCGGACGTTCGAATCGTCTCGGGGGCACCAGGCATGCAAAAACGACAAAGGCCGGCAACTTGCCGGCCTTTGTCGTTCGTGGTGTCACCGCGTAACTGGCTTACTTCATCGCGCGGTCGAACTTGCGGATGAAGTCGCGCACCTGCGGATACACCTTCTCGCGCCAGCGCCGGCCGCTGAAGATGCCGTAGTGGCCGGCGCCCTCGATCACCTTGTGCGCGCGGCGTTTCGCGGGAATGCCGCTGCACAGGTCGTGTGCCGCCTGGGTCTGGCCCAGGCCGGAGATGTCGTCCAGTTCTCCTTCCACGGTGAGCAGCGCGCTCTTCGTGATCGCGGCGGGATTCACCCGTTCGCCGGCCACATCCCACAGGCCGCGCGGCAGCAGGAACTGCTGGAAGACGGTGGCAATGGTGTCCAGGTAGAACGCGGCCGGCATGTCCAGCACGGCGTTGTATTCGTCGTAGAACTTGCGGTGCGAGGCAGCGTCTTCCTGATCGCCGCGCAGCAGGTTCTGGTAGTAGTCCCAGTGCGAGCTGAGGTGCCGGCTGGGGTTCATCGCGATGAAGCCGGCGTGCTGCAGGAAGCCCGGGTAGACCTCGCGGCCGTGGCCGGGATAGTTCGGCGGCACGGTCTGCACCACATTGTTCTTGAACCACGACAGCGGCTGCGTGGTGGCCAGGTTGTTGACGCCGGTGGGGCTGCGGCGCGGGTCGATCGGGCCGCCCATCATGGTGAGGCTGAGCGGTGTGTCCTCACCGCGCGCGGCCATCAGCGACACCGCTGCCAGCACCGGCACGGTGGGCTGGCACACCGAGATCACGTGCAGCTCGCGCGCGCCGATATGGCGGATGAACTCCTCGATGTACGCCACGTAATCGTCGAGCCCGAAGGTACCGGCCTCGGCGGGCACCATGCGCGCGTCGACCCAGTCGGTGATGTAGACCTTGTGCTCGCGCAGCAGCGTGCGCACGGTGTCGCGCAGCAGCGTGGCGTGATGGCCGGACAGCGGCGCCACCACCAGCACCACCGGGTCGGCCTTCATTTTCTCGATGGTGGCCGGGTCGTCGCTGAAACGCTTGAAGCGCTTCAGCTGGCAAAACGGCTTGTCCAGCGCCACGCGTTCGATCACCGCGATCTCGTGCTCGTGGGCCAGCGCGCTGTGGATGCCGAATTCCGGCTTCTCGTAATCCTTGCCCAGCCGGTGGATCAGCTCGAAACCCGCCGCCATCCGCTGCACGCCCGGCCATTGCGACAGCGGGCTGGCATGGTCATTGAGCATGCGCGCGTTGGCCTGCGCGAAGTAGCTCAACGGGCCGAGAAACGAGCGTTGCCATTCGTGGATTTGATAAAGCATGGGGCGGGTGTGCCTGCGACGAAAGGCGCCATCTTAGCCCTTTTGAGCGCCGGGTGTTGCGTCGCCGCAAAAGCAGTGGTGGCCTGCCTAATCAATCACTTGGCGAGAAACGGCAGCGCAGCAGCAGCTCATCCACGCCCTCGGTGTCGCCCATGCCGTCGCGCCACTGCAGCGGCTTCTGGAAGCGCACGCCCAGCGGCATGAACACGCGGTTGTACCACCACATCGCGCGCTGGCGCCGGTGCACCAGGAACCATTGGCCCAGCTCCAGCAGACGCGAGGATTTGGGTTGCATGCCGTACACGGCGCTCTGCTCGATGGTGAAGCCGTGCTGTGCCAGCAGCGTCATGATCCGGTCCGGCTCGTAGCGGCGGCAATGGCCCACGAATTCATCGAACGCCGTCCACGCGTGCTGATGCAGCGGCACCGAAAGCAACACCGTCGCGCCCGGTGCGGCCACGCGCGCCAGTTCGCGCAGTGCGCCTTCGTCGTCGGCCACGTGCTCCAGGATGTCCAGCGCGCACACCAGGTCGAAGCTGGCACTGGCGCAGGGCAGCGCGCCGATCATGCCGTGCGCGGCATTCGCACCGCGCTGGCGCAACTGGCGCAGGGCGGCGTGGCTGAGGTCGATGAAACAGGTGTCTTCCAGCGGCAGGCGCGGACGCAGGCCCGGGGCTACCTCCAGCCGGCGCGGTGCGGTGGCGACCAGTTCGCGCACCAGTGGCCAGGTGTTGAAGCGTTGCGGTTCCATCAGATGCGCGTCGGCCCACAGCGATTCATAGAAGCCGCGGTTGGCACGAATGAGGTCATCGTTGCTGCGGCTGTCGCGGGCGGGGCTTGGCATGGGCGGTTGGGGTCCTGCGCGGGCGGGGCGACGGTGGGAATCAGGGTGGTGAACGGATTTCGGTGCCGGCAACGATATCGTGCACGGCGCGGCGGCGCGGATCGATCAATGCCGGTATGTACCAGACGACCCACGCCACCAGCACGGCCCACAGCGCCAGTCGAAGCCCGACCCAGTGGGTGAGGCCCAGCAAAAACCACGGTGCGGCGGCGACACCCAGGCGAATCAGCGACTGCGGCCACGAGGGTGTGTCGCCAGCGGCGGTGGTCAGGCGGATGCGCCACGGTCGCATGCCGATGGTCTGCCCGCCGCGTCGCCACGACGCCACGAAATACCCGCCCACGCAGGCCGCCTCGAACAGCGGAAACCACCAGGCGCGCAGATGCTGCTGCTCGTCCAGCAGCCGGCCGCCGGTGACCAGCAGGCCCAGCATGTTCGCCACCATCATGATCGCCAGCACGATCAGCAGGTCGTACACCAGCGCCGTCAATCGGCGCCACAGCGGGCAGGGCGGGGCGGTGGGAAAGGTGCTGGACATCAGTGTGGATCGCTTGCGTGTTGCGCGCGCAATGGCCAGCATCGAGCGCATGACGAAGGAAGAAAACCCGGCCAGTATCGCCGAAGCCGACCGCGCGGGCATTGCCGCGTTTCTCGAACGGCTATGGTCGGAGGACGGCCTGGCGGATCGTACGCTGGAAGCGTATCGCCGCGACCTGCAGGCGCTGGCCGCGTGGCTGGCCGGACGCGGGCGGCAGTTGCGCACGGCGCGGCGCGAGGACATCTCCGCCTACCACGCGGCCTGCGCGGGGGCGATCCGTTCGATGGCGCGGCGGCAATCCACGTTTCGCCGCTATTACGCGGCCATCGCCCGCGACGAGCCCTCGTTCGTCGATCCCACCGCCCTGATCGAGCGGCCGCGCCTGCCGCGCAGCCTGCCCAAGGCGCTGGCCGAGCGTGAGATCGAAAGCCTGCTGGCCGCGCCCGACCTAGGCAGCACTCTTGGGCTGCGCGACCGCGCCATGCTGGAGCTGATGTACGCCTGCGGCCTGCGCGTGTCGGAGCTGGTCGAGCTGCCGCTGGCCGGGTTCAACGCGCGCCAGGGCGTGCTGCGGGTCACCGGCAAGGGCGGCAAGGATCGGCTGGTGCCGGTGGGTGAGGTGGCGCTGGAACACATCGGCAACTATCTGGCCGACGCGCGTCCGCCACTGGCCGGCGCGCGCCAGCCGCCGGCGCTGTTCCTCAGCCAGCGCGGCAGCGGCATGACGCGGCAGATGTTCTGGTTGCTGGTGAAGCGCTACGCGGCGCAGGTGGGCATCAACCCCAAGCGCATATCGCCGCACGTGCTGCGCCACTCGTTCGCCACCCACCTGCTCAACCACGGCGCCGACCTGCGCGCGCTGCAGATGCTGCTGGGCCACAGCTCGCTCAGCACCACCCAGATCTACACCCTGGTGGCGAAGGAGGGATTGAAGCGGCTGCACGCGCAGCACCACCCGCGCGGATGATCGTGCGCGGACCAGGCCGGTTCAGCGGACTATGCGAGAATCGCCGGTCATGCCCGGCCAAGCCGGATCGAACGAGGTCGTGATGTCGAAGAAATGGCTGCTGGCGACGTGCGCCGGCCTGATGGTCGCCAGCGCAATGCTCGCCAGCGCGACAGCGATGGGTGCTGCGAGTGCGGTCGAGCCGGCTCCCCTGAAGGTCACTCCCGCCGTCAACACCATGGTGCGGAACGCGCTCAAAACGCTGGCGCCCGGCGTGCAGGTGGATGCGGTGGAGCCGGCGGCGCTGCCGGGCTTCTATCAGGTGATCGCCTCGGGCCAGCTGATGTACCTCAGCAGCGACGGCCGCTACTTGCTCAACGGCGACCTGATCGACCTGACGCAGAAGAAGAACCTGAGCAACGCGGCGTGGGCCCGCTTCCGCAAGGCGGAACTGGCCAAGGTGCCCGCCTCGCAGCGCATCGTGTTCGCGCCGGCGAACCCGAAATACACCGTCACCGTGTTCACCGATATCAACTGTGGCTATTGCCGCGCGCTGCATGAGCACATCGCCGCCTTCAACAAGGCCGGCATCGCGGTGGAATACCTGGCCTGGCCGCGTGAAGGCATCGCCAGCACCTCGGGCAAACCCACCGCGACCTATAGCGAAATGGCGTCGATCTGGTGCGCGGCCGATCGCAAGGCGGCCTTCAGCGCCGCCATCGCAGGCAAGGCCCCGGCCGCTGCCACCTGCACCAACCCGGTGGCGGACCAGTTCGACCTGGGCATGAAACTGGGCGTCAGCGGCACGCCCACCATCGTCGCGCCCGATGGCCGCACGCTGGGCGGTTATGTGACCCCCGAGCAAATGCTGATCGCGCTGCAGAAAGGCAGCTGAGCTGGCTGTTCTGTAGGAGCGGCTTCAGCCGCGACCGGCCTGTGCGGGGAGGCGGGTCGCGGCTGAAGCCGCTCCTACAGGTAATGCCGGGTTTCTGCCGCAGGATGCCCCATCAGCAGACCTCGGGCGGGCAGGTCGGTTAGAATGGGCGTTTCCCCTCGCATAGCGCCGTTCCCCGCATGATCGCACTCGACGGGCAGAGCGCCCTCTCGCCGTTCCGCCTCGAACGCCTCAACGCCCGCCTGGATGCCCTGCATCACGGTGTGCGCGTGCAGGCGTCGTGGTTTGTCTATTTCATCGACGCCGATGCCGCGCCCGAAGGCGTGCTGCGCCAGCGGTTGCTGGCCGTGCTGGAAGCGAAGGATGCCGCGCCGGAGCCGGCCACGCTGTGGGTGGTGCCGCGGCTGGGCACGATTTCGCCGTGGTCGAGCAAGGCCACCGACATCCTGCACGGCGCCGGTTTCGGCGCCGACGTGCGGCGAGTGGAGCGCGGCCTGGCCTGGCAGATCGGTGGCCTGCCGGACGCCGGCACGCCTGCCCACGAAGCGGTGATGGCGCTGCTGCACGATGCGATGACGCAATCGGTGTTGAGCCGTATCGAAGACGCACACAGCCTGTTCCTGGGTGGCGCGCCGGGCGATCTGCAATACATCGCGCTGGGCGATGACGCGCGCGGCGCGCTGGCCGAGGCCAACAAGCGGCTGGGCCTGGCGCTGGCCGACGACGAGATCGACTACCTGGCCGACCGTTACGCCGAACTGGGCCGCGACCCCACCGACGCCGAACTTTTCATGTTCGCCCAGGCCAACTCCGAGCACTGCCGGCACAAGGTGTTCAACGCCAGCTGGACGGTGGATGGCGAGGCGCAGGACAAGACCCTGTTCGGCATGATCAAGCACACCCACCAGCGCTCGCCGGCGTACACGCTGTCTGCGTATTCGGACAACGCGGCGGTGATCGAGGGCAGCAACGGCAAGCGCTTCTTCACCGACCCGGATGATGGCGTGTGGCGCGGCATCGAGGAGCGCATCGACTTCGCGATCAAGGTGGAAACGCACAACCACCCCACCGCGATCGCGCCCTGGCCCGGTGCGGCCACCGGCGCGGGCGGCGAGATCCGCGACGAAGGCGCCACCGGTCGCGGCGGCAAGCCAAAGGCCGGTCTCACCGGTTTCTCGGTCTCCGACCTGCGCATCCCCGGCCACCCGCAGCCGTGGGAAGTGGAGCGCCCTCTGCCGCCGCGGATGGCCAGCGCGTTCGAGATCATGCGCGACGGCCCGCTGGGCGCGGCCGCGTTCAACAACGAATTCGGCCGCCCCTGCCTGGGCGGCTATTTCCGCAGTTACGAGCACGAGACCGGCGAAGCCGGCCTGCGCCGCGGCTACGACAAGCCGATCATGCTGGCCGGCGGTCTGGCCAACCTGCGCGCGGGCCACGTGCTGAAGCATCCGGTGCAGCCGGGCAACAAGGTGATCGTGCTGGGCGGCCCGGCGATGCTGATCGGCCTGGGCGGCGGTGCTGCCTCGTCGGTGGCCGGCGGCGCGTCCAGCGCGGAGCTGGACTTCGCCTCGGTGCAACGCGACAACCCCGAAATGGAACGGCGCTGCCAGGAAGTGATCGACGCCTGCTGCGCGCTGGGCGAGGCCAACCCCATCGTCAGCGTGCATGACGTGGGCGCGGGCGGCCTGTCCAACGCCATCCCGGAATTGCTCAACGACGCCGACGTGGGCGGCGTGATCGACCTGTCGAAAATCCCCTGCGACGATCCTTCGCTGTCGCCGATGCAGGTGTGGAGCAACGAGTCGCAGGAACGCTACGTGCTGGCCATCGCGCCGGAAAATCTGGCCCAATTCGAAGCCATGTGCGTGCGCGAGCGTTGCCCGTATGCCGTCGTGGGCGACGCCACCGCCGAACGCCAACTGGTGCTGACCGATCCGCGCCGCGAGCTGACCGTGATCGACCTGCCGATGGACGTGCTGTTTGGCAAGCCGCCGCGCATGCATCGCGACGCCACCCGCATCAAGCCGCGCGTGGACCTGGTGCCCGACCTCACCGGCATCGGCATGGACGAGGCGCTGCTGCGCGTGCTGCGGTTGCCCGGCGTGGGCAGCAAGAGCTTCCTGATCACCATCGGCGACCGCACCGTGGGCGGCCTCAATGCGCGCGACCCGATGGTCGGCCCGTGGCAGGTGCCGGTCGCCGATTGCGCGGTGACCATCGCCGATTTCGACGGTTACGCGGGCGAGGCGATGGCGATGGCCGAACGCGCGCCGGTGGCCTTGCTCAGCAGCGCCGATGCGGCGCGGCTGGCGGTGGGCGAGGCGATCACCAACCTGGCCGCCGCACCGATCGCCTCACTCGGCGAGATCCGGCTGTCGGCCAACTGGATGGCCGCGGTCAACCATCCGGGCGAGGACGCCGCGTTGTTCGATGCGGTGCACGCGGTGGGCATGGAGCTGTGCCCCGAACTCGATATTTCCATCCCCGTCGGCAAGGACTCGCTGTCGATGCAGACGGTGTGGCAGGACGGTGGCACGCCACAGCGCACGGTGTCGCCGGTGTCGCTGGTGATCACCGGCTTCGCCCGCGTGGGCGACGTGCGCCGCACGCTGACCCCGCAACTGAAGCTCGATCGCGGCCACTCGTCCCTGTGGCTGGTCGATCTGGGCGCCGGCCGCGACCGCCTGGGCGGCTCCGCGCTGACCCAGGTATTCAACCGCGGCGGCGGCGTGCCGCCGGATCTCGATGACGCGAAGCGGCTGCGCGCGCTGTTCGAACTGGTGCAGGAGGCGAATGCCAACGGCCTGTTACTGGCCTATCACGACCGCTCCGACGGCGGCGTCATCGTCACCTTGCTGGAGATGGCCTTCGCCGGCCATTGCGGCCTGGAAATCCATCTGGACGGCTGGGCCGAAGCGGCCATGCGCGCGCTGTTCAACGAGGAACTGGGCGCCGTGTTGCAGGTGGCGGATGCCAACCGCGAGGCGTTCGAGAGCCTGCTGGTGAAATACGACCTCGCCGGTTGCAGCCACCGGATTGGACGTCCAAAAGAAAAGCTGGGCATCAAGCTGTTCAACGGCAGCGACACCTTGTTCAAGTGGAACTGGAGCACGCTGTACGCGGCCTGGAACGAAACCAGCCACGCCATGCAGCGCCTGCGCGACAACCCGCTCAGCGCCGACGCCGAGCTGGAATGGCGGCTGGACGATGCCGACCCGGGCATCTCGCCAAAGCTCACGTTCGACCCGACGCAGGACGTTGCCGCCGCGCTCATCGCCAAGGGCCAGCGGCCGCGCATCGCGATACTGCGCGAGCAGGGCGTCAACGGCCAGGTGGAGATGGCCGCGGCGTTCACCCGCGCCGGCTTCGACGCGGTGGACGTGCACATGTCGGATCTCGCCAGCGGCCGCGTGAAGCTGGCCGACTTCCGCGGTTTCGCGGCGTGCGGCGGGTTCTCCTACGGCGACGTGCTTGGCGCGGGCCGCGGCTGGGCCACTTCGATCCTCTACAACGACGACTTGCGCGAGCAGTTCACCGCGTTCTTCGCCGACGAGACGAAGTTCGCGCTGGGCGTGTGCAACGGCTGCCAGATGCTGTCGCAGCTGAAGGAAATCATTCCCGGCGCGCAGCACTGGCCGAAGTTCCTGCGCAACGCGTCGGAGCAGTACGAATCGCGCGTGGCCACGCTGGAAATCCTCGATTCGCCCAGCCTGTTCTTCAAGGGCATGACCGGCTCGCGGATTCCGGTGGCGGTGGCGCACGGCGAGGGCCGGGTCAGTTTTCCGCAGGTATGCAGCCCGTCCAAGTCGCACGGCGCAGTGCGCTTCGTCGACAACCGCGGCAAGCCCACCGAGAACTTCCCGCTCAACACCAACGGTTCGCCCGGCGGCCTGGCCGGCTTCACCGCCGCCGATGGCCGCGTGACCATCCTGATGCCGCATCCGGAGCGCGTGTTCCGCAGCGTGCAGTTGAGCTGGCATCCGGAAAACTGGGGTGAGGATTCACCGTGGATGCGCATGTTCCGCAACGCCCGCGTGTGGTGCGACTGATCGTTCCACCGCCCACAGAACGCCACTGAGCCATGGCCCGGTGGCGCTTACCCGAGTGGCATGCCGTGGCGCCGATGCTGGCATGGCTGGCGGCGCTGGCGTTGCTGCCGTGGTGGCTGGGGCTGCCCCTGTTGCTGGCGCTGGCTGCCGCGTTGTTGTTGCAACTGCACTGGCCGGCTGAACACGCCAGGCTGTTACGGCAGGCGTTGCGCTGGGGCCTGCCCGGCGTGATGGTCGCACTGCAACGGGCATTGGGTGGCGGAGCGTTCGGCGTGGGCGCCGCACTGCTGGGCGCACTCGCCGGCTACACCTTGCTGGCCGGCATGGAGGCGTGGCTGGATCGCGACCTGCGCCGCGCCCCCGCCGGTACCACCTCCGACGCGGAATGGCCCGAGTTGGCCCGCGCGCCGATCGGCCCGCCCGCCCGCATCATCGAACTGCGCCCACCCGAGTGGCACGCCGCGTCAGCGGAACTCGCCGACCCACGCGGCGGCCGCTTGCAGTGGCGCGAAGGCAGCTACCTGTTTGCCGACGGCATGCAAGTGGAAGCCGGCGAGCAATGCGATTTCAGCCCGGGCGGACGCTGGTTCGCTGCCCGCCCCGAACACGGCCGTCGCCTGCTGCTATGCGATCGCGACCATCACCGCTGCCACCGCCTGCGCGGCTGGAACCTGTATGGCTGGGACGGCGAACAGCCCTGGCTGCAACGGCGCGAAGGCGACATGCCGGTGCCGCTGGAACACGTCGCCGGCTCCCGCGGGCGACGGTAGGAGCGCTCCCACCGATGCACCCATCCGGTTCTCACATCGCCCCGTCTCACGCATACTTGCGCCGGTGAATCCTCCTTCTTCTTCCGCTTCCGCGCCCGCGGTCAGCATCATCGTCGTGTCGGCCGACAGCGGTCCCTCGCTGCGCGATGGTGTGCGCGAGGTATTGGCCAGTACCTTGCCGCTGGAACTGGTCCTGATCGACAACGCCTCCACCGACGGCATGCCGCAGGCGATCGCGCGGGCGCACGCGGGTGACGGGCGCCTGCGGGTGATCGAGAACCACGCAAACCTGGGTTTTGGGCCGGCGGTGAATCGGGCCGCTGCGCAGGCACGCGGCGAAACCTTGCTGGTGTTGAACCCCGATTGCCTGCTGCAGGAAACGGCGCTGCAACGGTTGCTCGATATCCTCGAAACGCATCCGCGTGCGGGACTGGTGGGAGCAGTGGTGTGCGACGCCGACGGCCAGCCCGACCCGGCCTCGTTCCGCCGCGATCCGCTGTTGCGGCGCGCGCTCACCAGCCTGTTCGGTGGCGCGGGAGAAGGCGTGGCGATTGACGGCGCCATGCCCGATCGGGTGGTGGAAGCCGAGGCCGTCTCCGGCGCGGTGATGCTGCTGCCGCGCGGGGTTTTCCAGCAGTTGGAAGGCTTCGACGAAGGCTATTTCCTGCATTGCGAAGATCTGGATCTGTGCCGCCGCGTGCGTGATGCCGGCTACCAGGTGCTGCTGGCGGGCGACGTGCGTGTGCCGCATGGCAAGGGCAGTTCCAGCCGCCACCGGCCGGTGTTCGTCAGCCGCTACAAGCACCGTGGCATGTGGCGCTGGTTCCGCAAGTTCGACCCGGCTGCGCGCAACCCGCTGCTGGCGGCCGCGGTGTGGCTCGGTATCTGGGGACACTTTTTGTTGCTGGTGCCGGGGCAGTGGTGGCGTGCGAGGCAACGGGTTCGGGGCGGGAACGCCTGATTTCGCGCAACAGTTTCCTCAACCGTTCCGGCTGAGCGTAGCCGCGCAGCGGCGTAGTCGAAGCCCTGCCGCATAACCACCCTTCGACTCCGCCGCTGGGCGGCTACGCTCAGGGCGATCGATGGGAGCTTCCCCATTCCCCATTCCCCATTCCATCCAGCACGCCATGCCCAACCCACGCCAGACCACCACCCTCGCGACCCTCGGCCTGCTGGCAATGACAGCCGTCTGGGGTTCGACCTTCGTGCTGATCAAGGACGTGGTGGGGCGCATGCCGGTGGCGGATTTTCTGGCCGTGCGTTTCCTGATCGGCGCGGGGGTGATGTTGGCGTTGTTCGCGCGGCCGGTGTGGCGGCTTGGACGGCAACAACTGGTGCGCGGCCTGTTGCTGGGTGCGCTCTACGGCGTTGGGCAGCTGCTGCAGACGTGGGGCCTGGCCCTGATTGCGCCCAGCATCAGCGGTTTTGTCACGGGCATGTATGTGGTGTTCACGCCGATCCTGGCGGTGCTGTTGTTGCGCCGGCGGATGCCTGCCGTGACGTGGCTGGCGGTGGCCTTGTCCACGGCGGGGTTGGCGCTGCTGTCGCTCAACGGGCTTTCGGTGGATCTGGGCGTGTGGCTGACGCTGGCCTCGGCCGTGCTGTATGCGCTGCACATCGTGGGGCTGGGGCAATGGTCGCGGCCGGGCGAGGCGTTCGGCATGTCGGCGGTGCAGATGCTGGCGATCGCCGCGGTCTGCCTGTTGGCCACCGCACCGCACGGCCCGGTGTGGCCACCCGACCGCAACGCGTGGCTGGCGATTCTGTACATGGCGCTGATCGCCGGCGCCGGCGCGATGCTGATGCAGACATGGGCGCAGTCACACCTGCCGGCCACCCGCGCCGCCATCGTGATGACCACCGAGCCGGTGTTCGCCGCGGCGTTCGCGGTGCTGTTCGGCAGTGACGTGCTGGGCTGGCGCATGCTGGCAGGCGGCGCGCTGGTGCTGGCGGCGATGTATCTGGTGGAGCTGGCGCCGCGCCGGTCCGACACGGCGACCGCGCTGCAAGCCGAGGCGGCGCATCACGAGGTGTGAGGCTGTTGCGTCCTGATGGATGCGCCGCCACGCGGCTGCAACGCGATCCGCACCAGGTAAATGATGATCGCCACATTGCCCACCAGGGTGGCCAGTTTCAACCAGCCGAAGCGGTGCAGCGTCTCGTACAGCTCCAGCGGAATCAGCGAACCGGTGGCGATCACCGTGAACCATTCCGCCCAGTGCCTGCCCAGCCACAGGCCGATGCCCTCGACGCCGAACAGCGCCGCATAACCCAACGCCACCGCGCCGACCGCCACGAACTTGCTGGGACCGAACGCCACCAGCACGCCCACCAGTTTCCAGCGCAGGCCATTGCTGTCGGCCAGCGAAAGATGTTCCAGCCAATGCACCAGGTGTTCGAAATTCTGCTGATGGTCCAGATGGAACGCCGCCATCGCCACGAGTATCAGACAGACGGTCTTGATCACCTCGTAGGCTGCGATGACACGCAGTCCGGGGTGGCGTTGCAGCGGTGCGGATTTCAGCGGGGACGGCAGGGTGATTTCGGTGGGGGACATGGTGGGCATCGAGCAGATAAGCAGCCCATTGTCCTCGCTTCGCACCGGTTGACCAATGCGCAATGTCATTACCTTGTAGGAGCGGCTTCAGCCGCGACCGCTCTGCGTCGAGACAGAAGCGGTCGCGGCTGAAGCCGCTCCTACATTGAGTAACCCCTCAGCAACAGCGCCCGCCGCCGCCCTTGTAGCGCGCTTCCTGCCGCTCGCGGAAAAACTCGCCATAGTTGGGCACCTTGCGCTCGGGGTGATGCTCGCGCAGATGCTTCACGTAGACGTCGTAGTCGGGTATGCCGCAGCACAGGCGGGCGGTCTGCACCGCCCACTTGCGTACCGCGTTCAACGTGCTGGCCATCATGACGCCACGCTGCCCAGCGCCACGTACGGCTCTTCATGCGCGGTCGGATGGTTGGCCTGCCAGCCCCGGATCAGCGCGCGCAGGCAGAACACCACCATCACCACGATCAGCAGCATGAACAGGCCGGTGAGCGCCATGTCCACGTAGTTGTTGGTGACGATCTGCTGCATGGCGACCGGGGTCTTGGCCGGCGCCAGCAGCTGGCCCTGCTGCAGGGCCGCGTTGTACTTGTTGGCGGCGGCGGTGAAGCTGATCGGGCCGACTAGTTTCTGGTAACCGGCGGTGAGCGTGCAGATGATCAGCCAGATCGCCGGGATGCCCGGCACCCACACGTAGCGCTCGCGCTTGAGTTTCACCACCACCACGGTGGCCAGCATCAGCGCGATTGCCGCCAGCATCTGGTTGGCGATGCCGAACAACGGCCACAAGGTGTTGATGCCGCCCAGCGGGTCGACCGCGCCCTGGTACAGGAAATAACCCCACAGGAACACGCAGATCGCAGTGGCCAGCAGGTTGCCGGCCCACGATTCGGTTTCCTGCAGCGGCTGGTGGATCAGGCCGGCGATCTCCTGGATCATGAAGCGGCCCACGCGGGTGCCCGCGTCCACCGTGGTGAGGATGAACAGCGCCTCGAACAGGATCGCGTAGTGGTACCAGAACGCCATCATGCCGCCGCCGGGCAGGATGTTGTGCAGCAGCTGGGCCATGCCCACGGCCAGCGTGGGCGCACCGCCGGCGCGGCTGAGGATGCTGTTTTCGCCGATGTCCTGGGCCGTCTTGATCAACTCGTCCGGTGTCACCACGAAACCCCACTGGCTGATCGTGGTGGCCGCTTCCTGCACCGTGGTGCCGATGATCGCGCTGGGCGAGTTCATCGCGAAGTACACGCCCGGGTGCAGGTAGGTGGCGGCGATCAACGCCATGATCGCCACGAAGGCTTCGCACAGCATGCCGCCGTAACCGACCATGCGCGCCTGGCTTTCGTTGGCCAGCAGCTTGGGTGTGGTGCCGGAGGCGATGATCGAATGCCAGCCAGACACCGCGCCGCAGGCGATGGTGATGAACAGGAACGGGAACAGGTCGCCGGCGAACACCGGGCCGGTACCGTCGATGAAGCGGGTCACCGCCGGCATCTGCAGATCCGGCGCGGCGATCAGGATCGCCAGCGCCAGCAACGCGATGGTGCCGATCTTCAGGAAGGTGGAAAGGTAATCGCGCGGTGCCAGCAGCAGCCACACCGGTAACACCGAGGCGACGAAGCCGTAGCCGATCAGCCACCAGGCCAGCGCCTTGGCGTCCATGTCGAACAGCGGCGCCAGCGTGGCCGAGTCGGCCACGTACTTGCCGGCCCAGATCGAGACCAGCAGCAGCACCAGGCCGATGATCGACACTTCGAGAATGCGGCCCGGCCGGAACCAGCGCATGTAGCCGCCCATCAGGAACGCGATCGGAATGGTGGCGGCCACGGTGAACGTGCCCCACGGGCTGTGTGTCAGTGCCTTGACCACCACCAGCGCCAGCACCGCCAGCACGATCATCATCAGCACCAGCACGCCGATCATCGCCACGATGCCGGGCACCGGGCCCAGTTCCTCGCGCAGCATGTGGCCCAGCGAACGCGCGTCGCGGCGCAGCGACAGGCCAAGGATCATGAAGTCCTGCACCGCGCCGGCAAACACCACGCCGAACAGGATCCACAACGTGCCGGGCAGATAACCCATCTGGGCAGCCAGCACCGGGCCGACCAGCGGGCCGGCGCCGGCGATCGCGGCGAAGTGGTGGCCGAACACCACCCATTTGTCGGTGGGCACGTAATCGAGGCCGTCGTTGCGCAGCACGGAGGGCGGCGCGCGGGTGGGGTCCAACCTCAACACGGAGTGTTCGACGAACTTGCCGTAGAAGCGGTAGCCGATGGCGAAGATCGCCGTTGCGGCAGCTACCAGCCAGATCGCATTGATCGGTTCGCCCCGTCTCAATGCCACCACGCCCAGGCAGAAAGCACCGATGATGGCGATCGCGACCCAGACAATCTTGCTGGCGGCGCTCGGCGGGGGAACGGTGGCTTGCATCGTCTGCATGGCAACTCCTCCTCGGCAATACCGCAAGATTCCGCCCGGCGGCGGCGATGGTCAATGCCAAATAAGGCCAGCCGGATTAGCCATTGGTCGAATTGCGAGATCCGTGCACACCGCGTCACAGGGCCGGCGCTACACTGCCCGGCCTGCCGCCATCGAGGAAATACGCCATGCGCATCGCCATACGTCACGGTTTGTGCGGTCTTGCCCTGGTGGCTCTGGCGTTGCCGGTGGGCGCCGTCGGGTCCAATCAATTCAAGGACTTGTTGAACAAGGTCAAGCAGTCGACGCACACCTCGAATACGTCGCAGGCGGGCAGCAACCTGCCGACCAGCGACATCGCCGCCGGCCTCAAGGAAGCGCTGGCCAAGGGCACCACCAACGCCATCAACAGTCTCGGCCGCGACGGCGGCTTCTGGAACAACGCTAGGGTGCGCATCCCGCTGCCGGGCAAGCTCGAGCAGGCCGGCAACCTGGCCCGGCAACTGGGCCAGGGCGCCAAGGTGGATGCGTTCGAGCTGAGCATGAACCGCGCCGCCGAGAAGGCGGTGCCACAGGTTGCCGGGATCTTCGGCGACGCCATCCGCAAGATGACGCTGGACGACGCGCGCGGCATCCTCACCGGCGGTGACCACGCGGCCACCGATTTCTTCCGTCGCGTGGTCGGCGATGCACTGACCGCGCGCATCCATCCCATCGTGGCCCAGGCCACCGACAGCGCCGGCGTCACCCGGAAATACAAGGCGTTCACCTCTGGCAGCGGTGGTGGCCAGCTCGGCAGCGTGCTCGGGGCGCTGGGCGGCGGAAAGTCGAACAAGGGCGGCAGCCCGCTGGACCTGGACGACTACGTGACAGCGAAAACACTGGATGGCCTGTTCACCGAGATCGGCGCGCAGGAACAATCGATCCGCGAGAACCCCGCTGCGCGCAGCACCGAGTTGCTGAAAAAGGTGTTCGGCGGCCGTTGAACCCGCTTGCGGGTTCAACAAACACAACGCTCAGGCTTTGTGGCTCGCCGGGGCTCGTGCTTCTCGTGGCTCGTGAACCACATCGCTTGCATTGCGCCGCACCGCCCCTAGATCGTCAAGAGATGGCGATTCCACGTCGAGGTTCTGCATGATTCGCGAAATCCTGAAGATGGGCGACCCACGGTTGCTGCGCGTCGCCCCGGCCGTGCCCACGGCGATGCTGGGCAGCGCGGAGCTGGATGTGCTGATCGCCGACATGTTCGAAACCATGCACGACGCCGGCGGCGTGGGGCTGGCCGCGCCGCAGATCGGCGTCGACCTGCAACTGGTGATCTTCGGTTTCGACCACAACGAGCGCTACCCCGACGCACCGGCAGTGCCGCGCACGATCCTGCTCAACCCGCTGATCACCCCACTGTCGCAGGACATGGAAGAAGGCTGGGAAGGCTGCCTGTCCGTACCGGGCCTGCGCGGCGCGGTGAGCCGTTACTCACTCATCCGCTACCAGGGCGTCGACCCGCAAGGCACCCGCATCGACCGCACCGCCGAAGGCTTCCACGCCCGCGTGGTGCAGCACGAATGCGACCACCTGATCGGTCGCCTGTACCCCTCGCGCATCACCGACTTCAGCAAGTTCGGCTACACCGACGTGCTGTTTCCGGGGCAGGACCTGGGAGACGATTGAGCGGACGGGAGAGGGGCGTTGTCGTTGACGAACAGGGCCGGACGACAGGTGGCCACCTTGATGGTGCGGCTGCTGGTGTGCACGGTAGCGACATCGGCATGGGCGCAGCCCACGGTCCGTCCCGAGCATGCCGGTGCAGCAACAGCCGGACTTGACCCTGTGATCCAGGCGGTCTGCTCGAAGCAGGTCGTGCTGCTTGGCGAGGATGGGCACCATGCGGGCGCCACAACCATCGCGGTGAAGACGTTGCTGGTCAGGCGATTGGTCGGGGAATGCGGTTTCAGCGGTGTGGTTTTCGAAAGCCAGTTCTACGACATGCTGGATTTCGACCAATCCATTGCTAGGGGTACGGCAACTCGGGAGCAACTCGCGGATGCCATCGGTGCACTGTGGTCGCGCTACGCTGCGTTCGCGCCGCTCGAGCGCTGGCTGTTCACCGAGGCGCAAGCAGGGCGTGTACGGGTGGCAGGCATGGACCCTCAAGTCGGGGGTATCACCGCCCACTATTCGCAACAACAGTTACCGACGGATTTGTCGTCCGTGCTGGCCGGCGACCGACGCAAGGCGTGCAGCATCATCATCGGGCGCCACAACCGCTGGGAATACGACGATACCCATTCCTTCGATGCCAGCGCGCTGAAGCAGTTGCGCGGTTGCCTGGGGGATATCCGGACGAAGCTCGGGGCGAAAGATGCCAAGCCATCCCCTGCGCTGATCGCGATGGCGGACTCGTATACCCGCTACCTGGATTTTGCGGGGGTAGACCCCCTTGGCCTGCGCGATCGGGCGATGTATCAGAACTTCGTCTGGATCCGCGCGCATTGGCCGGCGAACATGCGCATCGTGGTGTGGTGCGCCAGCGTGCATGCGGCGAAAACACTTGATGACGTCAAACCGAGTGTCCGCCCGCTGGGAAGTTATCTGACCGAATCGCTGGGCGATCGCGCCGCCGCGATCGGCTTCAGTGCACTCGGCGGCAGTTACGGTCAGGTGGGTGGGCATGGAACGCCGCGATCCCTTGCCGCGGCGGCACCGGGCACCATGGAGTCACGAGCCTTTGCCACAGCGGGGCTGGTCGCATTGCGCTTCGTCGATCACACAGAGCTCGCGTCGATGGGCAAGATACCTGCCCGCGCCCTGGACTACGGAAAGTTCCACGCACTGGACTGGTCGCGAGTGCTGGACGGCGTGATCGTCCTGCGGAAAGAGACGGCCGCAAAGGCCATGCCGGTTAACTGAGCTCGTTGTCCCGTTCATGTGGCCGGATAACGCAACTACCTCCCGGAGATGAAAGATGAAAGCCATCTGGAACGACACCGTGCTGGTCGACAGCGACGACACCGTCGTGGTCGAAGGCAATCACTACTTTCCCGCCGCCTCGTTGCGAGAGGAATATTTCCGCGAAAGCGATCATCACAGCGTGTGTCCGTGGAAGGGCACGGCCAGCTATTGCGACGTGGTGGTCGGTGATGCAGTGAATGCCCAGGCCGCGTGGTACTACCCGCAGCCGAAGGAAGCCGCGGCGCAGATCGCCGGTCGGGTGGCATTCTGGAAAGGGGTGCGCGTCGTCGATTGATACGGCGGGCGTTGCCCGGACGCTGTCCCCACACGGCAGCAACACGTTACGCCGACCGCATCTCGACATCCGCAGGTACAGGGTGGAAAGCCCCTTGATTCAAGGAGCCGCCATGCTTTCCGCCTTCGGCCTCAACTGCACCCTCAAGACCGGCAACGAACCGTCGTCCACCCAGAAGCTGCTCGATCAGGTGCTGGAAGCACTGCAGGGCTACGACGTGACCACCGCCAGCGAGCGCGCCGTCAACCACGACATCAAGCCCGGCGTGAAGACCGACCAGGGGCCGGGCGACGCGTGGCCCGCGCTGCGCAAACGCATCGACGACGCCAACATCTTCGTGCTGGCCACGCCCATCTGGATGGGCCAGCCATGCAGCGTGGCCAAACGGGTGTGCGAACGTCTCGACGCGGTATTCGGCGAGATCGACGAGCACGGCGTCTATCCCACCTTCGGCAAGGTCGCCATGGTCTGCGTGGTCGGCAACGAGGACGGTGCGCATCACGTCACCGCGGAGCTCTACCAGGCGCTGGCCGATGTCGGTTTCAGTATCCCCGGCGGCAGTTCCAGCTACTGGGTCGGCGAAGCGATGCACAAGACCAACTACATCGACCTGAAGGAAACGCCCAAGGCGCTGGCCGGTGCGATCAAGACCCAGGCCTGCAATGCGGCGCATCTGGCGAGGCTGTTGCAGGGCAGCCCGTATCCGCCGACGAAGTAGGAATCTGTCAGCGCAAGCGTGGATACGCATCGTCCATGCAGCGGGTTACGCATGGACGATGCGAGCAGCGTGTCAGTTTGCGGTGGTCGACGCGGCCTTCGCCGCCTTCGCCGCTGATGCCGCGTCGTCGAACTGCCAGGCGGGTTTGCCCTTGCCGTCGAAATTGAGTTGCGCGTGGGGCAGGTTGTCCTTGCCGTAGAACTGCATGTGCACCTCGTTCGCGGTGGTGCCCAGTTCGAGTGCCGGCGCCTGCACCTTGCCGTCGGCATAATTCATGATCATGCCCGCGAAGCCATCCCGGTCATCGACCATCAGGCCGATCGCGTCGCTGAGCGGCGCCGCACGGTCCAGGCCGATCACGACACGGCCCATGCCCAGGAAGGCCATGCCGCCACGCTCGTTGCCTTTCTTGTCGAACAAGGCCAGGCCGTAGTTGTCGCCGTCGCCGATGCGCTTCAGGGTTTGGCCACCAATCACCGGTGCGGGCATTTGCCCGATCGCGAGACGATCGGCGCCGGTCTTGCCGAGGAAGATGATGCCGTCCGAAGCGTCGTCCTTGCGGGTGCGGTCCTTGCTGGCGGGCACCGGCGCGCCGATCAGGATGCGGTCGTGGCCCTGGGCATCGGTGATCACCAGGCCTTGCGTGCGGATGATCGCGTCGGGCTTGGCCGGCGCCTCGGGTTTGCGCAGCAGGGACACGGCGGCCAGCGCAACCACCGCCAGCAGGGCGAGGATCACCAGCACGCGCAAACGGGCTACTTCATGTTGCAGGCGGTTCCAGTCTTCGATACGCACATCGGCAAGTCCATTCATCTTGGGGAATCCTTGTGTGATGGAGGGAGGGACATGCCGCTGGATACCGCATCCAGCAGTAGGCCCTCGGCGAGTATAGGATTCTCGCGTTCGGCGCCGCACACCGTTGCGGTGGCAACCGCCAAATCACCGGTGGCGTAAGCTGGAGAGCGGTGGCTTTCCGCCGGGGAGAGATTTGGTGAAGAAAGAAGATGAAACGCACATGCAGATTGTGTCCGCGGATATCAGCTCGGAACTGCTGACCGGGATGGTGATTTTTCGACCGCACTGCGTATCCCGCGTCGGCCGCACCGTGGGCGACGTGAGCAAGAAGGGCAACTGGTATGCCCTGCGTCCCGGTGAGGTGCGCAGCTTTGCGCGAGCGCTGCTGGACGCAGCCGATGCGCTGGACCTGAAGGCGAAAACCCTGCAGGCGGCCAAGACGGCTGCCTGATTTGCGTTGCGGCGGATTGAGTGCAGCGACGCTGCGGCGTCGGCGCATCGGCCGTCACGCGGTGGTCGGTTCCCGCCGTGTTTCCACGGCAGCGAAGCGCGCCTTGTAGGCGCCGGGGCTGACGCCCAGCTTGCGGCGGAAATGATGGCGCAGGGTGATCGCGCTGCCGAAGCCGCACTCGCCGGCGATGGCGTCGATGGACAGCGACGAACCCTCCAGCAATTCCCGCGCGCGGTCCACCCGCGCCGCGATCAACCAGTCCGCCGGGCTGGTGCCGGTGGCCTGCTTGAAGTGGCGCATGAAGCTGCGTTCGCTCATCGCCGCCATCGCAGCCAGCTCGGCGATCGGCTGGTGGCTGGCCAGCCGCCGCTGCATGTGGTCGATCACCTTTGACAGCGCGCTGGATTCGCGTTTCGCCACCGGCCGCTCGACGAACTGCGCCTGGCCGCCGTCGCGGTGCGGCGGAATCACCAGCCGTCGCGCCACTTGGTTGGCGATGTCGGCGCCGTGGTCGCGGCGCACCAGATGCAGGCACAGGTCCAGGCCCGCCGCGCTGCCGGCGGAGGTGAGCAACTGGCCTTCGTCCACGTACAGCACCGCGGGATCGACCTTGATGTTCGGGTACCTGCGTTGCAGCGCGTCGGCGTAGCGCCAGTGGGTGGTGGCGCGGCGGCCATCGAGCAGGCCGGTGGCGGCCAGCACGAAGGCGCCCGAGCAGATCGTCAGCAACCGTGCGCCGCGTGCATGCGCCTCGCGCAGGGCGTCCAGCACGCGTGTCGGTACCGGCACGTCGAGGCCTTTCCAGCCGGGGATGATGATGGTGCCGGCGTCGGCGAGTCGCGCCAGTCCCGCGTCCGCCGTCACCCGCATGCCGTATTGACCACGCAGCGGGCCGCGCTCGGCGGCACAGGTTTCGAAGCGGTACCAGCCGGGCTGCAATTCGGGTCGCGGCAGGCCGAAAACCTCGGCCGCGCAGGCGAACTCGAAGCCGCACAAGCCGTCGTAGACCAGCGCGGCGACCAGTGGGTTGGGTGGGGTTCGGCGGCGACGGGAGATTGGCATGATCTGATCGAAGCGTGTCGTTTTCGCCAATTGTGCGCGCCCCGCCGCGGCCGAACAATGAGTCTCCATCCGCACCCGGGAGCACCCATGTCGAACGCCGTCACCCAGATTCCCGCCGCGCCGTCCGCGCAGGCGCTGCAGCATTTCGAAGCGGCGTTCGCCTTCGAAACCGATTGCTGGGATACGCACGACGCCCTGCAGCAGGCCGAGCCGGGCTTCGTCCTCATCGATGCCCGCGGCCCGGCGCACTACCAGCGCGGGCACGTCCCCGGCGCGATCAACATCCCGCACGCCAAGATCATCGAATCGCGGCTGGCGAAGTACCCCGCGGAGACCTTGTTCGTGGTGTATTGCGCCGGCCCGCATTGCAATGGCGCGGCGCGTGCCGCCGTGCGGCTGGCCCGGCTGGGACGGCCGGTGAAGCTGATGGCCGGTGGTATCACGGGCTGGATCGATGAGGGTTTCGAGCTGGCCGAGGGTACCGGGCATGACTGAGCAGCATGACGAATTAGGGGTGATGCAGGCACCGCGCGCATGGCAATCGACCGGATCGGTGGCGTCTTACAGGGCACGAAGCCACCGGGCGGGACGTCAGTGCGATGCCCGACCGGCGCGCGAGCAGGCGTTGGCGATGGAGGTATTGTGAAAGCGCTTGCAGCAGTTTGCGTGGTGCGGCGCGTAGAGCGGCAGGATCTCATGGCGCTGGTCGCGCTTTGTGGCGAACATGCGCTGTACGAGCGGGCAACACTCGGCACCGCGGCGGACATGCTCGACGGGTTGGCGCACGCGTTGTTTGCGCCCTCGCCACGGCTGCAGGCATGGGTCGCCGAGGCCGACGGGGACCTGCTTGGTTACGCGACCGCCACGGTCGAGTTCTCGACGTGGCGGGCGCGGGAATTCCTGCACATGGACTGCCTGTTCGTGCGCGAAGGCCGACGTGGTACGGGCATCGGTGCGTCTTTGCTGGCTACCGTCATCGCGGCCGCCCGCCGCAGCGGTTGCGCAGAGATCCAGTGGCAGACGCCGGACTGGAACACCCATGCCGCACGTTTCTATCGTGGCGTCGGCGCCATCGGGAAACCCAAGTGTCGCTTTTTCCTGCGATTGGAAGGTTGAGCGTGGGTGATCCGCTGGCCGTCAACGCTGGCTGCAAGTCGCATGCAGGCGAGGAGCTTTATGAAGCTGGCGACGCGGCATTCAACGGCGGCACCGCCTGGCTTCCATGCGTCGCAGGAGCCTGGTTATCACTGGACAAGCGCGATATGCAGCTTGGGTAGGGGGCTTGCTCCCCGGGGATCCTCTGGCACAGGAAAATCGGCATCAACTGCTTGAACTGGCCCACCCAGTGCTTTCCGTCGAAGGCGACGGGAGTCGCCTGCGCCGCTCCGCGTTCGGCCCACTGGATCGTGTAGTAGTCCCGCGCACCCTTGATGGCCATCACGAGTGCCGCTTCGCTATGAGGCTTGCCACCGGAAATGGTGGTGCCGCAGGCAATGAAAGCGGCCGCGGCGGGGTAGCCGTCGACGGACGGGCTTCCCAGATCGCCGACGCTTACGCTGTCGGGGCAGGCCTTCCTGAAACCTTCCGCAATCGTATTGAGCAATACCGCGGGCGGCGGTCCGGGGTTGGCGGCGACATCCTTGTATCCGGTGACGGTAATCATTCGGCTCCAGTGTTCGACGTTCTCCCCCATGGGTACGGATTCCCGGATGTAGCCGTGGGCGCTGGTTTCTTCGTTGACCACCTTGAAGTCAAGCGGCATCTTGAAAGCCACCAATTGACTGAAGATAGGTGAGATGACCAAGACGCTGGTCGCGTTCTCCCGTTGAGTGGTGATGTGCGGGGCCTCCGCAGCAGCTGGCCGGAGGGTGACGCCGACCAGAAGCATCAGGAGTGCAGAACGGATGATCATCGCTGTTCCCTGCATGGGTGGATGCTGTCCATAGACCGCTTGCGACGGAGCCGACAAGCGCGCGTTGCCAAACGCAAAGGATAACCATCCGGCGCAGTGACGCTGTAAGAAAAGGCCCTGATTGCCGTCAGCCCTTTTCTTCTGACGGAGCAGGCGCGTCAGCGGCAGCGATTGATCGTGTCGCGCAGTTCGATGGCGGCGTTGCGTGCGGCGAGGGCGAAGTCCTTGTCGTTGCCGGCGTAGATGATGCCGCGGGAGGAGTTGATCATCAGGCCGGTGCCGTCGGTGGTACGGCCGGCCTGCATCACCGCCTCGATGTCGCCACCTTGCGCGCCGATGCCCGGTACCAGCAGCGGCATGTCGCCCACCAGTTCGCGAACCTGGCGGATTTCCTCGGGCCAGGTGGCGCCGGTGACCAGGGCGCAGTTGCCGTGGGTGTTCCAGTCGCGGGCGATGGTCTCGGCCACGCGCAGGTACAGCGGCATGCCGCCGCAGTCCAGTGCCTGGAAATCCGCGCCGCCGGGGTTGGAGGTGCGGCACAGCAGGATCACGCCCTTGTCGGCGCGGTCCAGGAACGGCTGGATCGAATCGCGGCCCATGTACGGGTTCAGTGTCACCGCGTCGGCGCCGTAGCGATCGAACGCCTCGGTGACGTAGTGCTGCGCCGTGCTGCCGATGTCGCCGCGCTTGGCGTCCAGGATCACCGGCACGCCGGGATGCCGCTGGTGGATGTAGGCGATCAGGCGCTCGAGTGCGTCTTCGGCGCGCAGGGCGGCGAAGTGGGCGATCTGCGGTTTGAATGCGCAGGCCAGGTCGGCGGTGGCGTCGACGATGGCGTGGCAGAAGGCGAACACCGCATCGGGCGCGCCCTTGATGTGCGCGGGGAATTTCGCCGGGTCCGGATCGAGCCCCACGCAGACCAGGGTGTCGTGCTGGCGCCAGCGTTGCTGCAGGGCGTCGGAAAAGCGCATGGTCACTCTCGGGTCGGCGGGATCGGTTGGCCATTTTAGCGGCTGGCGGGATTTTTCGTTTATCGTCGACCGGAGTGATCTGTTCATCTCGAAACTGCGAGGCCTTGCCCATGACGCACGAGATTTCCGCCAGCCGCCGTCGCTTCCTTCAGGTCGGTGCCACTGCCGCCACCATGGCGCTGATCAACCCGTTTGCCGCGCGAGCCGGCGGTGGTTCCGGCGGAACGCCAACGCGCGCCATGTTGAAACTGGGCAAGTCGGCGACTGGTCGCACCGTGCCATCGGGCCTTGTCGGCCTGAGTTTCGAAACGCTGCAGATGCACGACACCAGCTACTTCTCGGCATCGAACAAGGCGCTGATCGGCATGCTACGCCGGTTGAATCCGCAGGGCGTGTTGCGCATCGGCGGCAATTCCAGCGATTACTCGGCGTGGAGCGGTTACACCGGCGCGCTGCCGCCGTTCGAGCAATTGCCGCACGCGGTGTTCAAGCGGCCGTACATGGTTACGCCCGAGCAGCTGACGAACCTGGCGGGCTTCCTCGATGCCACCGGCTGGTGGCTGGTGTTCGGCGTCAACCTGCGTCGCGGCTCGCCGGCGATGGCGGCCGAGTTGGCCGAGGCGGTGCAGCGCGCGGTGGGCGACCGGTTGCAGGCGATCCAGATCGGCAACGAGCCGAGCCTGTACAAGCACGCGGATGGCAGCGCCTTCAGCTACGACGAGTACCTGGCGTTGTGGCGGAAAACCGCCGAGGCGATTCGCCAGCGCGCGCCCGTGCCGATCGCCGGCCCCGACACCAGCAATGAAATCGACTGGGTGCGGAAGTTTGCCCACGACACCAACGACATCGTGGCACTCACGCATCACTACTACCGCGGCGGCGCGCCGCAACCGACCACCACGGTGGCGCAAATGCTGGGTGGCGACCCCGACTTCATCCAGCAGGCGGAACAGGTTGCGAAGGTGGCGGCGGCGAAGAAGCTGCCGTTCCTGCTGACCGAAGCGAACTCCTACTGGGGCGGCGGCAAGCTGGGTGTCAGCAATACGTTCGCTTCGGCGTTGTGGGGCGGCGATTTCGCGCTGGCTTGCGCACAGGCCGGCGTGGACGGCATCAACATCCACTCCGGCACGCTGTCGGTGCTGGAGGCATCGCTCAACAAGAACGTGGCGACGGCGCCGAAGGGTGCCACCTACGAGCAGCGGCTGGATGCGATCAGCGGCCGCTACACGCCCATCGCCGGCGATGCGGAGGAGGGTTATTACGCCCGCCCGCTGTATTACGGGTTGTTGCTGGCGCGGCAGTTCGCGGGGGCGGGTTTCGTCGATGCCGCGCTCCGTGCGAACGGCGCCAACCTCACCGCCTACGCGGCCGACCGTGGCGGACAGCGCCTGCTGGCGGTGTTCAACAAGGATCTGCAGCGTGATGTGGATCTGCAGGTGGATTTCGGCCACGCGGGAAGTGCGGCCAAGGTGTGGCGTCTGCAGGCGCCGGGCATCGACGACGTGCACCACACCACGCTGGCTGGCGCCGCCGTGGGGCATGCGGGCGAGTGGTCGCCGGTTTCCGATGAAACGCTGCGGATCGATGCGGGGCGGGGCGCGTTGTCGCTGCCGCGTGGCAGTGCCGCCCTCCTGACCGTCGAGGCCTGAAACGAAAACACCCCGCTGCGGCGGAGTGTTTTCTCGCTTGTGGCCTTTGCTCCCTCCCCTGCATGCAGGGGAGGGTTGGGGTGGGGTGCTTTTGATCTCCCCGCCAGCCCGGACAACCCCCTCCCAACCTCCCCCTGCGCGCAGGGGGAGGAGCAGAGCTCAGGCCAGCTTTTTGTACTTCACGCGCTTCGGACCCGAATCGTCGCCCAGGCGACGCTTCTTGTCGGCCTCGTACTCGTTGTAGTTGCCGGGGAAGAACTCGACGTGCGAGTCGCCTTCGAACGCGATGATGTGGGTGGCGATGCGGTCGAGGAACCAGCGGTCATGCGAGATCACGATCGCGCTGCCGGGGAATTCCAGCAGCGCGTCTTCCAGCGCGCGCAGGGTTTCCACGTCCAGGTCGTTGGACGGCTCATCGAGCAGCAGCACGTTGCCGCCCTGCAGCAGGGTCTTGGCCATGTGCAGGCGGCCGCGTTCGCCGCCGGACAGGCTGCCGACGATCTTCTGCTGGTCGGTGCCCTTGAAGTTGAAGCGGCCGATGTAGGCGCGCGACTGGATCTCGAAATTGCCGATGGTGAGGATGTCCGAACCGCCGGACACTTCCTGCCACACGTTGTTCTTCGGGTCGAGCGCATCGCGCGACTGGTCGACGTAGGCCAGCTTGGTGGTGTGGCCCAGCTTCACCTCGCCCGAGTCCGGCTGTTCCTTGCCCATGATCATCTTCATCATGGTCGACTTGCCGGCGCCGTTGGGGCCGATCACGCCGATGATGGCGCCCGGCGGCACCTTGAACGACAAGTCCTCGATCAGCATGCGGTCGCCGAACGACTTGGTGACGTTCTTGAACTCGATCACTTCCTGGCCCAGGCGCTCGCCCGGCGGGATGAAGATTTCATTCGTCTCGTTGCGGCGCTGGTAGTCGACCGAGTTCAGTTCCTCGAAGCGGGCCAGGCGGGCCTTGCCCTTGGACTGGCGGCCCTTGGCGGCCGAGCGCACCCACTCCAGCTCCTTCGCGATCGCCTTCTGGCGCGACTTCTCCTGGTTCGCTTCCTGCTTCAGACGGGCATCCTTCTGCTCCAGCCACTCGGTGTAGTTGCCCTTCCACGGAATGCCGCGGCCGCGGTCGAGTTCCAGAATCCACTCGGCGGCGTTGTCGAGGAAGTAGCGGTCATGGGTGACCGCCACCACGGTGCCGGGGTAGTCGTGCAGGAATTTTTCCAGCCAGTCGACCGACTCGGCGTCCAAGTGGTTGGTGGGTTCGTCGAGCAGCAGCATGTCCGGCTTGGACAGCAGCAGGCGGCATAGCGCCACGCGGCGCTTTTCGCCACCGGAAAGCGGGCCGACGACGGCATCCCACGCCGGCAGGCGCAGCGCGTCGGCGGCCACTTCCAGCTGGCGCTCCAGCGCATGCGCGTCGTTGGCGGCCAGCAGGTTTTCCAGCTGTTCCTGTTCCTTGGCCAGCTTGTCGAAATCCGCGCCGTCCTCGGCGTAGGCGGCGTAGACCTCTTCCAGCCGCTTCTGCGCGTCGAGGATTTCCGACACGCCTTCCTCGACCACTTCGCGCACGGTCTTCTCGGGGTCCAGGTTCGGCTCCTGCGCCAGGTAGCCGATCTTGGTGCCCGGCTGGGCGCGCGCCTCGCCCTGGAAGTCGGTATCCACGCCGGCCATGATCCGCAGCACGGTGGACTTGCCCGCGCCGTTGACGCCGAGCAGGCCGATCTTGGCGCCGGGGAAGAAGCTGAGCGAAATGTCCTTGATGATCTGCCGCTTCGGCGGGACGATCTTGCTGACCCCGTTCATGGTGTAGATGTACTGCGAGCTCATGCAACCTCCGAAAGCGTGCACCGCGCCACCGACGGGCGGCGCGGAAAGGGAATTCATCAAACCGCGCATTATAGCGGCTTGTGCCATCGCACCGATGAACCCGCGTGTAGCCAGCTGCCGGTGGCCGCAAAAGCCCGGCAGCGCTACAATTTCCGGCTAAATCCCGCCACCACCCCGCCGAGGCCAGAATGTTCCCCAAGGACTGCACGATTGCCGGTTATGACGACGAACTGGCCAAGGCCATCGCCGATGAAGGCCAGCGCCAGGAAGATCACGTCGAGCTGATCGCCTCGGAGAACTACGCCAGCCCGCGCGTGCTGGAAGCGCAGGGCTCCAAGCTCACCAACAAGTACGCCGAAGGCTATCCGGGCAAGCGCTACTACGGCGGCTGCGAGTATGTGGACGTGGCCGAGAAGCTGGCCATCGAGCGCCTGAAGCAGCTGTTCGACGCCGACTACGCCAACGTGCAGCCGCATTCCGGCTCGCAGGCCAACCAGGCGGTTTACCTGGCGCTGCTGCAGCCGGGCGACACCATCCTGGGCATGAGCCTGGCCCACGGCGGTCACCTGACCCACGGTGCCAAGGTCAACGTCTCCGGCAAGCTGTTCAACGCGATCCAGTACGGCGTCGACGAGAACGGCCTGATCGATTACGACGAAGTGCAGCGCCTGGCCACCGAGCACCAGCCGAAGATGCTGGTGGGCGGCTTCAGCGCGTATTCGCAAGTGGTCGACTGGGCGCGCATGCGCAAGATCGCCGATTCGGTGGGCGCGCTGTTCTTCGTCGACATGGCCCACGTCGCCGGCCTGATCGCCGCAGGCGTCTACCCCAGCCCGCTGCCGCACGCGCACGTGGTCACCTCGACCACCCACAAGACCCTGCGCGGCCCGCGCGGCGGCCTCATCGTGGCCAAGGGCGCGGGTGAGGAAATCGAGAAGAAGCTGCAGTCGATCGTGTTCCCCGGCATCCAGGGCGGCCCGCTGATGCACGTGATCGCGGCCAAGGCGGTGGCGTTCAAGGAAGCGCTGGAGCCCGAGTTCAAGAGCTACCAGGCGCAGGTGGTGAAGAACGCCAAGGCGATGGCGAAAACCTTCATCGAGCGCGGCTACAAGATCGTCTCCGGCGGCACCGAAAACCACCTGATGCTGGTCGACATGATCGGCAAGGACGTCACCGGCAAGGCGGCCGAGGAAGCGCTGGGCAAGGCCCACATCACCGTCAACAAGAACGCCGTGCCGAACGACCCACGCAAGCCCTTCGTCACCTCCGGCCTGCGCGTCGGCACCCCGGCTGTCACTACCCGCGGCTACAAGGAAGCGGACGTGACCGAGCTGGCGAACTGGATCTGCGACGTGCTGGACGCGCCCGAAGACGAGGCGGTGATCGCGGCGGTGCGCGGCAAGGTTACCGAGCAGTGCCGCAAGTTCCCGGTGTATGGCTGAAATGCCGGGAATCGGGAATGGGGAATGGGGAATCGGTGAAAGCCGGTTTCCCGGGCGCTTTTGCTTTTCCCCATTCCCCATTCTCCATTCCCGATTCCCCTAACCATGCACTGCCCCTTCTGCCAGCACGAAGACACGCGGGTGATCGATTCGCGGCTGACCGAGGACGGCAGCACGGTGCGTCGGCGACGCGAATGTCCGCAGTGCGGTGAGCGATTCAACACGTTCGAGACGGCCGAGTTGAAGTTGCCGACGATCGTGAAGAGTGGCGAGCGGCGCGAGACGTTCGACGAGCGCAAGTTGCGCGTGAGTTTCGAGCGCGCGCTGCAGAAGCGGCCGGTGCCAAGCCATGACGTGGACAGCGCCGTGCGCACCATCATCAACGACCTGCGCCGCAGCGGCGAGCGCGAGATCCCGTCGCGCCAGCTGGGCGAGTTGGTGATGCGCGAGCTGAAGAATCTCGACCAGGTGGCGTACGTGCGCTTTGCCTCGGTCTATCGCAAGTTCGAAGACGTGCACGCGTTTCGCGAAGAGATCGAGAAGCTGGAGCGCGATCTGCCGGGCTTGTCCGATCTGCAGTTGCCGCTGCTTGGCGGCGGCAAACCCAAATAGCATGAGGCCGCGCTTTCCCTGTGGGAGCGACTTCAGTCGCGATGCCTTTGCTGCAAAGATCAAGAGCATCGCGACTGAAGTCGCTCCCACAGATCGGCTGACATGCGGATGAATGGGCTGATGTTTTCGGCAACCGATCACACCCACATGGCGCACGCCTTGCGCCTCGCGGCGTGCGGCCTGTACACCACGGCGCCCAACCCACGCGTGGGATGCGTGATCGCGGACGGTGAAACCGTGCTTGGCACCGGCTTCCACCAGCGCGCCGGCGAACCCCACGCCGAGGTCTTCGCCCTGCGTGACGCGGGCGAACGCGCCCGCGGTGCCACCGCCTACGTGACGCTGGAACCCTGCGCCCACCACGGCCGCACGCCGCCATGCGCCGACGCGTTGGTGTCGGCCGGCGTAGGGCGGGTCGTGGTGGCGGCTGAAGATCCCTTCGACCAGGTGGACGGTCGCGGCGTGGCGCGCCTGCGCGCCGCCGGCATCACGGTCGAAACCGGCTTGATGCGCGATGCCGCGCGCGAACTGAACATCGGCTTTTTCAGCCGCATCGAGCGTGGACGTCCATTCGTGCGAGTGAAGCTGGCGATGAGCCTGGATGGCCGCACCGCGCTGGCCAATGGCGATTCCAAATGGATCACCGGTGAGGCTGCCCGCGCCGACGTGCAGCATTGGCGCGCACGCAGCTCCGCGATCCTCAGCGGCAGCGGCACCGTGCTGGCCGACAACCCCCGGCTCACCGTACGGCGGGCTTCAAACTCCCTCTCCCCCGGCGCTGCCGGGGGAGAGGGCTTCAAGCCCCTGCGCGTGATCCTCGACCGCCATCTGCGCACGCCCGCCGGCAGCCATGTGCTGGATGGCTCAGCCCCCACTCTGCTGCTGCACGCGGCGAACGCAACGCCCGCTGCAACGCGTTCCAACCATGTCGAATACGTCAGCGTGCCGGAGCAGGGCGACGCACTCGACCTGCATGCCGTGCTGGCCCTGCTGGCCGGCCGCGATTGCAACGAAATTCACGTCGAAGCTGGCCCGACCCTGTGCGGCGCATTGTTCGCCGCCGGCCTGGTGGACGAGCTGTTGTTGTACATCGCACCGGTGCTGCTGGGCAGCGAAGCCGCGCCCCTGATGAACCTGCCGGGGCTGACCGACATGGCCTCACGCTGGTCGCTGCAGTTGCTGGACCAGCGCATGCTCGGCGCGGACATCCGCTTGCGCCTGCGCCCCGCGTGAGCCGCCGAAGTCCCGCGGCCGTTCGTCACACAAGGAGCCCATCGCCATGAGCAGTGCCAACCCGAAAACCATCCGCTGGGGCATCATCGGTTGCGGCGATGTGACCGAGGTGAAAAGCGGTCCGGCCTTCCAGAAGGTGGAAGGGTCCGCGCTGGTGGCGGTGATGCGCCGCGACGGCGACAAGGCGCGCGATTACGCGCAGCGCCATGGCGTGGCGAAGTGGTATGACGATGGCCAGGCGCTGGTCGACGATCCCGACGTGGATGCGGTCTATGTCGCCACGCCGCCGTCATCGCACAAGCACTACGCGCTGATGAGCATCGCGGCGGGCAAGCCGGTCTACGTGGAGAAGCCCTTCGCGATGGATACGGCCGAGTGCGAGGCCATCGTGGCTGCCGGCCGTGCCGCCAACGTGCCGGTGTTCGTGGCCTATTACCGGCGCATGCTGCCGCGCTTCCACAAGGTGCGCGAGTTGCTGTTCGACGAGCGCGCCATCGGCACGCCGCGCTCGGTGCATTGCGTGCATACCGCCTCGCACAACCCGCGCTACGACGGTCCGCAGTCGCCGCACTGGCATGTGAACCCGGCGATTTCCGGCGGCGGACTGTTCGTGGACATCGGTTGCCACACGCTGAACATCCTGGACTGGCTGTTCGGCCCCATCACCCGCGTCAGTGGCCACGCCAGCAACCAGCGCGGCAGCTATCCGGCTGAGGACAGCGTGGCGATGGCGTTCGCGTTCGGCAACGGCATGGTCGGTACCGGCTTGTGGAATTTCGACGCGCTGCAGCGGCACGACCTCACCGAGGTGACGGGCGATGCGGGCCGGCTTTCCTTCGCCACCTTCGGCGACGGTCCGATCCGGCTGGAGAATGCCGCCGGCGTGCGCGAGTTCCACATCGAGAACCCGCGCACCATCCAGCAGCCGCTGATCGAAACCCTGGTGGCCGAGCTCCACGGCCAACCAGCCGTCTGCCCGGACCTTGCCGCCAGCGGCGTGCGCACCACGTGGGTGATGGATCAGGTGCTGCGCGATTACCGGCGCGCCACGGGGCAGCAGATCGGGCTGTAGCGCAGCACGCGCCGCCTTCTGTAGGAGCGACTTCAGTCGCGATGCTCTTATTCGGGATGCTGAAACAAAGGCATCGCGACTGAAGTCGCTCCCACAGAAGGCCAGAAAGCGCAGGGGCCTGCCGGCGATGGTGCTAGACTGCCGCATCCGGCTTCGGCCGGCAGTACGACGTCTTCAGGGCGGGGCGAAATTCCCCACCGGCGGTAGGCCTTTCGAGGCGAGCCCGCGAGCGCTTCCAGTCCCACTGGAAGGTCAGCAGATCCGGTCAGACTCCGGAGCCGACGGTTGGATGCGGGCAACCGCATCCTCAAAGTCCGGATAAAGAGAAGACGGCACGGCACACGCTTCGCGGCGTGCGTCAGGCCTCATGCCTTGAGGCGTTTTTCGCTTTTTTCGACGCGGGAAACGTTTCATGAAAATCGTTCAGTCACGGCATCGCCTCGCCCTCCCGCCGGAGGTGCGCTGATGTTTACCGGCATCATCCAATGCGTGGGCCGCATCGCGCGGCTCGAACCGCGTGGCGGCGACGTGCGGCTTCATGTCGATACCGCCGACCTCGATCTCCGCGACGTGCAACTGGGCGATTCCATCGCCGTCTCCGGTGTCTGCCTCACGGCGGTCACGCTGGAAGCGCGCGGTTTCGCGGCGGACGTCTCCAACGAAACGCTGTCGCTGACTTCTCTCGGAAAATTGAAAGCCGGCGATCCGGTGAACCTGGAAAAGGCCTTGCGCCTCGCCGACCGTTTGGGCGGCCACATGGTGTCCGGCCACGTCGACGGGCTGGGCAAGGTGGTGTCGGTCACGCCCGATGGCCGCTCGCAGCGCTGGACCTTCGAAGTGCCCGCCAGCCTGTCGCGCTATATCGCCGCCAAGGGCTCGGTCTGCATCGACGGCACCAGCCTCACCGTCAACGAAGTGTCGGGCCATCGCTTCGGCGTCAACCTGATCCCGCACACCGTCGAGCACACCGCCTTCCACGCCCGCCGCGTGGGCGATGCGGTGAACATCGAGGTGGATGTGGTGGCGCGCTACATCGAACGGCTGCTGTCCAGCGGCGAGGCGCCGAAGCTGGATGAGGCGTTTTTGAAGCAGAACGGTTTCGCCTGATCCTGAAGCCCCTCTCCCCCTGGGAGAGGGGTTGGGGTGAGGGTTCGGGCGGAGCGCAGCGCTTTCGCTCCGCCCGAACCCTCATCCGCCCCTTCGGGGCACCTTCTCCCATCGGGAGAAGGGAACCGCCAAAACGGATACACCCATGCCCTTCAACACCATCCCCGAAATCCTCGAAGACATCCGCGCCGGCCGCATGGTCGTCATCGTCGACGACGAAGACCGCGAGAACGAGGGCGACCTGATCATGGCCGCCGAGAAAGTGCGCCCCGAAGACATCAACTTCATGGTGCGCGAGGCGCGCGGCCTGGTCTGCGTCACGCTCACCGAGCAGCGCACGCGCCAGTTGGGCCTGAAGCCGATGGTCAGCGACAACACCTCGGCCTACCACACCAACTTCACCGTCTCGATCGAGGCGGCCGAAGGCGTCACCACCGGCATCTCCGCCCACGACCGCGCGCGCACCATCCAGGTGGCCGCGAAGGCGGATGCGAAGCCGCAGGACCTGACCCAGCCCGGGCACATCTTTCCGCTCACCGCGCTGCCGGGTGGCGTGCTGAGCCGCGCCGGTCACACCGAAGCCGGTTGCGACCTGGCGGCGCTGGCGGGGCTGGAGCCGGCGGCGGTGCTGATCGAGATCCTGCATGAGGACGGCTCGATGGCGCGCCGACCGGAGCTGGAGGTTTTCGCGCGCAAGCACGGGTTGAAGATCGGCTCCATTGCCGACCTCATCCGCCACCGGCTGGAAACCGAGAAGACCGTGCAGCGCGTGCACGAGGAAGACGTGCAGACCGAGTTCGGCGCGTTCCGGCTGGTCGCGTATCGCGACGTGATCCGCAAAGGCCTGCACTTCGCCCTGGTGCGCGGCACGGTGGACGACGGCGCGCCGGTGCTGTCGCGCGTGCATGTGCGCAACACCTTGTCCGACGTGCTGCACCTGCAACGCGACGATCTTGGCATCACCGTGACCGAAGCCCTGCGCCGCATCGCCGACGAGGATCGCGGCGTGCTGCTGGTGCTGTCGGGCGACGACAGCCCCGATGCCCTGCTGGCTGGGCTGCAACGCCAGCCGCAAACGGAAAACCGCCGCCGCGACACCCAGCAGGAATGGCGCCAGCTGGGCCTTGGCGCGCAGATCCTGTCCGACCTGGGCGTGCACCGCCTGCGCGTGCTCGGCACCCCGCGCAAGCTGGTGGGCCTGGGCGGTTTCGATCTGGAGGTGGTCGAGTACGTTTGACTCGCACCCGCCCGTGTAGGAGCGGCTTCAGCCGCGACGCTTTTACGGGATTCGGGATTCGGGATTCGGGATTCGGTGAAGCCAAGAGCGTCGCGGCTGAAGCCGCTCCTACAGAAAATCACCGCATCGCGCCCGTCTCCGCCCTGCAACCGCCACCCCATCCCCGCATAATCGACTGTCGCCAACCGAACCCAAGCCCATGCCCGAAACCCGCATCCGCCTGATCGCCCCTTCCGGCTATCCGCACGATCGCGCCGCCATGACGCGCGGCGTGGAACGGCTGCGCGAGGCCGGTTGCGTCGTGGATGCGCTGGACGTGCTTGACCGCAGCGAGCAGCGCTACGCCGGCAGCGACGCCCAGCGGGCGGCCGATATCAATGCGCTGGCCACGCTGGATGCACTGCCGGACATCGCGCTGGCCATCCGCGGCGGTTACGGCGCCACGCGGTTGCTGGCCGATCTGCATTACGACGCCTTGCGCGAACGGCTGAGCGGCAGCAACACCATGCTGGTCGGCTACAGCGATTTCACCGCGCTGCAATTGGCATTGCATGCAAAAAGCGGGCTGTGCACCTTCAGCGGCCCGATGCTGGGCGCGGATTTCGGCGCGGAAGCCTTGAGCGACTTCACCTGGCAACACTTCTGGCAGACAGCGCGCTCGCCGGCGACCGAGGTCGCATGGCGCACCAGGGCCGCAACGGAAGCTGAGGTCGAAGGCCCGCTGTGGGGCGGTAACCTGGCCGTGCTGTGCAGCCTGATCGGCACGCCGTATTTCCCCGCCATCGAGGGCGGCATCCTGTTCGTGGAGGACGTGGGCGAGCCGCCGTTCCGGATCGAGCGGCTGCTGTACCAACTGCACCTGTCCGGTGTGTTGGGGCGCCAGCGCGCGCTGCTGCTGGGCGATTTCAGCCAGTGCCGCGGCAGCGCCTACGACAACGGCTACGGCCTGCAGCACAGCTTCGAGCAGATCCGCGCCGCCTGCGGCATCCCGGTGATCGATGGCCTGCCCACCGGCCACGAACCGGACAAGTTCACGCTGCCCTTCGGCGCGCCGGCACGGCTGCGCGTGGGCGGCGGCGAGGCCAGCCTGAGTTTCAGCGGTTATCCCCACCTGACCTGAAGCTCTTTACTCCTCCCCCTGCTTGCAGGGGGAGGTTGGGAGGGGGTTAGCTTTTGACTTTCCAAGATCAAAAGCGACCCCACCCCAACCCTCCCCTGCAAGCAGGGGAGGGAGCAAAGAGAGCAGGCGAAGCCCCAAACCCGTAAAATGACCGGCCAGCATGGGCTGTGCCCACCCAAGGAATCCGCAATGAAGATCATCGAAGGCGATTTCGCCACGCCCAAAGGCCGCTTTGTCATCGTCGCCGGCCGCTTCAACGGCTTTGTCGTCGAACCGCTGGTGGCCGGTGCGCGCGACGCGCTGGTGCGCCACGGCGTGGCGGACGATGCGATCGACCTGGTTCGCGTCCCCGGCGCCTGGGAGATCGCGCTGGCCGCGCACAAGCTGGCCAACAGCGGCAAGTACACGGCGGTGATCGCGCTGGGTGCGGTGATCCGCGGTTCCACCCCGCATTTCGACTATGTGGCCGGCGAATGCGCCAAGGGCCTGGCGCAGGCGGCCTACGCCTCCGGCGTGCCGGTGGCGTTCGGCGTGCTCACCACCGACAGCATCGAGCAGGCGATCGAGCGTTCCGGCACCAAGGCCGGCAACAAGGGCGCCGACGCGGCCATGGCCGCGCTGGAAATGGCCAACCTGTACGGCAAGCTGGCATGAACCAGGGCATCGACATGCAGGCGCGCTCGCGCGCCCGCCGCCGCGCGCTGCAGGCACTGTATGCGTGGCAGTTGAGCGGCAGCCACATGAACGCGGTGATCGACCAGTTCCGCCACGAGCAGGACATGGAGATTGCCGACCTGGAATACTTCGAAGACCTGCTGCACGGCGTGGAAACCAACGTCGATGCGCTCGACGAAAGCCTGCGCCCGCACATCGACCGCGAAGTCGCCCAGATCGATCCGATCGAACGCGCCGCGCTGCGCCTGGCCGCCTACGAGCTGAAATTCCGCCCCGACGTGCCGTACCGCGTGGTGATCAACGAGGCTATCGAAGTCACCAAGCGCTTCGGTGCCGACCACGGCCACAGCTACGTCAACGGCGTGCTGGACAAACTCGCCAGCGAACTGCGCGCGGTCGAGAAGCGCGGCTGACCCCACCCGCAAAACACCTGTAGGAGCGGCTTCAGCCGCGACGCTTTTCGCGATTCCCGATTCCCGATTCCCGATTCCCGGCCAAAAAGCATCGCGGCTGAAGCCGCTCCTACAAAAAACACAAAGGGCCCCGATGGAATTCCGGCTGATCGATCGCATCCGCGAACTCACCGCCCAGCCACGCGACGACGTGCGCCTGGGCATCGGTGACGACGCCGCCGTGCTGGCGGTTCCGGCGGGGCAGGAGTTGGTGGTGGCCATCGACACCATGGTGGAAGGCACGCATTTCCTGCCCGGCACCGCACCGGCCGACCTGGGCTGGAAGGCGCTGGCGGTCAATCTTTCCGATCTCGCCGCGATGGGCGCCACGCCCGCCTGGGCCTTGCTGGCGCTGACCTTGCCCAAGGCTGACGCGGCCTTCGTGGACGGTTTCGCTGAAGGTTTCGCGCAACTGGCGCAGCCGCACCGGCTGGCCCTGGTTGGCGGTGATACCACCGGCGGGCCGCTTTGCATCAGCGTAGCCGTGCACGGCTTCGTGCCGCCGGGCCAGGCGCTGACCCGCGCCGGTGCGCAGGTGGGTGACGAGGTGCTGGTTACCGGCACATTGGGCGATGCGCTGGCCGGCTTGTACGCCTTGCGCGAACCGCCGCACGACAACGTGCACCAGGCCACTCTCCGCCAATCCCTGATCGAACGCTTGACCCGCCCCGAGCCGCGCGTGGCCGCCGGTATCGCCCTGCGCGGGCTGGCCAGTGCCTGCGTGGATATTTCCGACGGCTTGCTGGCCGACCTCGGCCATATCTGCAGCGCCAGCGGCGTGGGCGCGGAACTGGAGGCGGCACAACTGCCGCGCTCGCCCGCGCTGCGTGAACTGCATGGCGAAGACGAATCCATACAACTGGCGCTGAGCGGCGGCGACAACTACGAACTCTGCTTCACCGTGCCGCCGCAGCGGCTGGCGGCCGCACTGGCGGCGCTGGCCGAAACCGGCTGCCCCGTGACCCGCATCGGCCGCATCGTCGAAGGTCACGACGTGCGCGTGCGCGCCGTCGATGGCAGCCCTCTCACTGTCACCATGAAGGGCTGGGAGCATTTCGCATGAGCGCCAAAAAGACCCTCAGCCGCGACCAGCGCCGCGCCCTGCTAGCCACTCCCGCCGGCTGGCTGGCCTGCGGCTTCGGCTCCGGCCTGGCACCCATCGCCCAAGGCACCTTCGGCTCGGTCGCCGCCTTCATCCCCTGGCTGGCCCTGCGCCAGCTGCCGTTGTGGCTTTACATCGCCGTGCTGGCCATCGGCTTCGCCATCGGCGTAGGGGCCTGCACCATCGCCGGCCGCGCCCTGGGCGTGGACGACCACCGCAGCCTGGTCTGGGACGAATTCATCGGCCAATGGATCGCCCTGCTGCCACTGGGCATCGCCACCCTGCTGCCGCCCACCGGCCTGGCTTGGTGGATGCCCCTCGCCGCCTTCGCGCTGTTCCGCTTGTTCGACGTGTGGAAACCCTGGCCCATCCGCTGGCTGGACCGGCGGGTGAAGGGCGGGTTCGGGGTGATGATCGATGACGTGATCGCGGGGGTGTTTGCGGCGGTGGTGCTGGGCGTAGGGGTGTGGGGATTGGGGTGAGTGCTCGCCGAAGTCGCTCGCTGGGGAAGCGTGCATGCGACCGGATCAACGTTTGACGGTGGGGTTGATGCGCGGAGCCCATTTGTCGACATGCCGGGATAGGTAGAAGGATTAGATTGCGTCATAGTGGCCAACTACCTGATTTTGCGGGGCACGTGGTCGAGATAAGCGCTTCCGAGGCTGGTTTAGCTCCAAGATTACAGCGTGTGTTGAGATTAACTAAGCGTTAGCATATGAATCCATGGACCCAACACAAGAAATCGCAAAGATTTCCTATCTTTATTTCCACTACATAGGTCATCGCGCCGAATATCATGTCAGCTTATTTGGAATTCTGGCAATTTTGTTTTCGACCTTACTCGTTGCCTGGATTATTGAACAGTGGGCACCGAGCAATAAACTGCGCCCGACCACGCAACGTGGCGCAGCGTTCATAGTCTTTCAAGCCTTATTGTACATGTCGCTTACTATTTCCTATTCGTACCATTCACTCTCTAACGGCTATATAAGATGCTTTTCTAGGCGACGGTACTCTTGTGGCGTAAATTTACTCGATGCTAACGGGAAATTTCATCATAGTTATGAGCATTTGGTCTCGTTACCGCTTACTCCGATCGCTTTTTGGTTTAGCTTTTTTTGCGTATCGTGCATTACGTTGCTATTGGCGTACTGGTTGTTCGGCACTATGCGGTGGCTGATAGATCAGCATACCCGTGCTAACCACTCGCCCAAGCCGACACGCGAAAAGAAGCGCGCAGCTTAACTCCGGTGTTAGGCGTGAACACAACTGTCCCGCCGACCGGGGAAGGGGTTGGGTTCATTTATTAGAGGTCATTTTCGTCGGTAAATGGACATTCCCCCTTTTGTCCCCTTTGGCGGCTCGCGGAAGGCCCGAGTCACTGGATTCCTGCCTTCGCAGGAATGACGAGAAAAAAGGTCCTTCGCTTAGGTAAGTGCCATTCGGCGCGGCACCGGCTTCGCCCGAAAACCACATCGGCCAAATCAGACTGGGAGGCGTAAGCTTCAGCCATCGTCGCCCGAGGATGAGCCATGCCCACGCCCATCATGCCCGCCGCGTTCATCGGCCACGGCAGTCCGATGAATGCGCTGGAGCGCAACCGCTATACGGAGGCATGGCGTGCGTTCGGCGCATCGGTGCCGAAGCCGCGGGCGATCCTGATGGTGTCGGCGCATTGGTACGTCAACGCCACGGCGGTGACGGCGATGGCGCGGCCGAAGACGATCCACGATTTCTACGGCTTTCCGCAGGCGCTGTTCGATGTGGATTACCCGGCGCCCGGCTTGCCGGAGCTGGCCGAGGAAGTGGCGGAGGTGGCGAAGCCCGATTATGTGGGCGCGGATGCGGACAGCTGGGGGCTGGATCACGGCACCTGGTCGGTGCTTGTGCATGCGTTTCCGGATGCGAACGTGCCGGTGGTGCAGTTGTCGATCAACGCCGCCGAGCCCGCGCGTTATCACATGGAGCTGGGCATTCGGCTGGCGGCGCTGCGCCAGCGTGGGGTGCTGTTGATGGGTAGTGGCAACGTGGTGCACAACCTGCGCGCGATGGACGGCCGCTCGCCCGACCTGGGTTTCGACTGGGTGCGGCCGTTCAGCGAGGAGGCGATCGACGTGATGACGGACAGGCCCGCGGATGCGGCGCAACTGGTGTCGCATCGCGACTTCAGCCGCGTGGCGCCCACGCCGGAGCATTTCCTGCCGCTGCTGTACATCGCCGGGTTCAGCGCGGCCACCGGGGACACGCCGAAGGTGCTGGTGGATGGTTACGCCTATGGCTCGCTGTCGATGACGTCGTTTGGCGTGGGCGTGCCGTGCCCGCCTGCCGCGGCGGGTTTGCCCGGGGCATCGCCTCTGGGCAGCGAGGCGCCGTCCGACGGGACCAATATCTAGCGGTTGTGCGGGTGCGGGCGTTGCTGGGGGAGGGGCATGCACATTCCGGCGCCCCCGGTTGTCGCGTATGGTCCGCAAGACGCTTGAGCCGCTTGATCATCGACAGGGGATAGACCGATGCATGCTGCAGACACTCATGGGGGCGGATTCTTTCCGGGCCCGGTTTCCGTGCGGGCGGGGAAGGCGTGGTCTCGGGCCTTTCATCGGTCACGCCACGTACTGATGGTTCTCCCGCTGTTGCTGCTGGCCGGCTGCAATCATCGGGTGGCGTCGGAGAAGACCGTCGACGTTTGCGCGCTGATGCTGGAGGCGGCGACTTCAGCGCTGCATGGCGTGCCGATCACCGAGCGCGGACCGGGTACCTGCGAGTTCCATGTCGACGACGGCGACGGTAGCGGCGGGCGCATCCAGGTCGGGCTTCTCACGCGTGCCGCGGCGGGCGGTTCGCGCCAGTTTGATCAATCCGTGCGCCTGATCCTGGCCGAGGCCGCGCAGACTTACGGCAACGCGGGGTCGCCTGCATTGGGCGACTTGGCCGAAGTGGCGCTGGGTTTCGGCAGCGATCCGTCCCAATCCCTTCGGCAGGTGGTGGTGGCTGAGCGTGGCGTGATGATGGAGGTGTTCATCGGCGCCGAAACCGAGCTGAGCCGCGAGGAGGTGCTTGCCCTGACGCGGGCGCTGTGGACGCAGGTGACCACGTACAAGCGACCGTCGACCTGAAGGCGCGGGGAACGCACCCTGCGCTTTTCCCACTTTCTCGCGGCGCTGAGGTCAGCTGAGGTAATGTCGGCAGTTCGTCGCCGCAGCTAGCTGCGGCGCGCTAACTCACCCGACCCATGGAGAAACGCCCATGCAATACCGTCGCCTTGGCAAATCCGGCCTGCAGCTTTCCGCATTGTCGTTTGGCGCGTGGGTGACGTTCGGGAAGCAGGTGGACCGCACGCAGGCGCGCGAGTTGCTGGCGCTGGCGCACGCGCGCGGGGTGAATTTTTTCGACAACGCCGAGATCTACAACCACGGCGTGGCAGAGGAAGTGATGGGCGACGTGCTGGCCGACCTGCGTTTTCCGCGCGACAGCTACTGTGTCTCCAGCAAGGTGTTTTTCGGCTCGGCCGCGAACCCGCTGCCGACCCAGCGCGGGCTGTCGCGCAAGCACGTGATCGAAGCCTGCCACCAGGCAATGCAGCGGTTGCGGGTGGATTACCTGGACCTGTATTTCTGCCATCGCGCCGATCCGGAAACGCCGATGGAGGAAACCGTGGCGGCGATGGATACGCTGATCCGCCAGGGCAAGGTGCTGTACTGGGGCACCAGCGAATGGTCGGCCGAGGAAATCCACGCGGCGCATCGCGTGGCTCGCGAAAACCACATGTACGCGCCGGTGATGGAGCAGCCCGAATACAACCTGCTGCATCGCCAGCGGGTGGAGGTGGAATACGCGCCGCTGTACGAGGCTTACGGCATGGGCACCACCATCTGGTCGCCGCTGGCGTCCGGCCTGCTCAGCGGCAAGTACAACAACGGCGTGCCGCCGGATTCGCGGCTGGCACAGGAAGGTTACGAATGGCTGCGCGACAGCCTGCTGGGCGATGGCCTGGACAAGCGCATCGGCAAGGTGCGCGCGCTGAAGACGATCGCCGACGACCTGGGCGTGAGCCAGGTGCAACTGGCCCTGGCGTGGTGCCTGCTGAACCCGCACGTGTCCACCGTGATGCTGGGCGCCAGCCGGCTGGAGCAGCTGGAGCACAACCTGGGCGCGATGGACGTGCTGCCGCGGCTGGATGCCGCCGTGGCGCAGCGGATCGAGCAGGCGATGGCGGGCTGAGCGGGATTTCCGTGAGCTTCGCTGCGGTACGGTTGACAGGTTAATGAGAATCATTATCATCTTTAAACCGTCGCCGCGCTGGAGCTCCCGATGTCGCCTTCCTCCCAGTTGTTGTCGTCCCCCGTCGTTTCCATCGGCGAATCACGTCGACGCCCGCTGTCGATGACCACCAGTGCGGTGCGCCGCGTCAACAGCCTCGCGCTGCTCGATGGCGCGCGTGAGCTGGTGATCCAGCACCAGGGCAACGAATACCACTTGCGCCTCACGCGCAACGACAAGTTGATCCTCACCAAGTAGCTCGCGCCACCCCCAGTTTCCACGCCTCAGCCAGTGCGCATGCGCCAGCCGGGCCACCGTCGAGGTGATCCATGTTTGGCCGTCCATTTTCCATCTTGCAATGTCTGGGCTATCACCCCGCACCCACCCACGTCACCCGGCGCTGGCGGCGGCTCACGCCGCTGGAGTTGATGCACCGGCTGCCGGCCCTCGGCTGCGTGTTGTACCTGCCGGGCGAGTGCGCCGACACCCGGTCACCGCCTGGCTGGCTGCTGGGTTCGGCTGATCTGCAACCGTTGTTGCGCACGCACTGGCTGGCGGAAGTGGGCGAAGTGACCACGGAAGGCCCGCGCGAATGGATCGAATGCGTGGATGTGCGCGGCGCCACCCAGGCTCGGTTGCATCTGTTGCCGGATACCGACTATCTCGCCTGGGACCGGTTGCTGGCGGCGGGCGAGGGCGTGCCTGCGGCCGCGTCGTGGCGTGCGTCGCGCCGATTTCGACCGGCCAGCGCCCGGCTGTGCGGTTTTCGCTGGTGGCCGCAGGCGTGTTTCAAGGTGTTCGATGCCTGCCCCGCGTCCGTCGTGTCGCTGGTGGGGCAGCGGCTGGCCGCACAGGTGGCGCTGGCCGAGGCGTTACCGCTGCAGCGGGTGGCGAGGGTTTAGAAGAGCGCCCTCATCCGCCTTCGGCACCTTCTCCCGCAAGCGGGAGAAGGGGGCATCCCGCCCTACCGCGTCGCGGGCTTGCGCCGCGAGCTTTTGCCGTTTCCTTCTCCCGCTTCGCGGGAGAAGGTGCCGAAGGCGGATGAGGGCGCCTTGGCTGTCCGCCTGTCCGCCCCATTGTCCGCGGACACTGGAACCTTTCCGCAGCTGTGATCCAACTGACTGATTGGTAGGCCAAATCAGTACCGGGTACTGCTGGCACAGCGTTTGCAATCATCCCTTCGCAACCGCGCTGTCCGCGGTCGGGAAGGGCAAGATGATTCGTGATACCTCCGCGCAAGACCGCATGGTCGAGGTCAAACCCAACCGTCGGCGACGGGTGATTCTGGCGGGCGTTGGCGTGGCTGTGCTGGCCCTGCTGGTTTGGTTGGCGCCGGGGATCGGGCGCATGTTTTCCGCGTCCGCGTCGGTCAGCAGCTCGCGGCTGTCGTTCGCCACGGTGGAGCGCGGGCCGTTCGTGCGCGACATCGCGGCCGAGGGCAAGGTGGTGGCGGCGGTGAGCCCCACGCTGTACGCCACCTCCGGCGGCGCGGTGACGTTGAAGGTGCACGCGGGCGATACGGTGAAGGAGGGCCAGGTGCTGGCCACCATCGTGAGCCCCGAGCTGACCAACAAGCTGGCGCAGGAGCAGAGCAACGCCGACGCGATGGAGGTGGATTACCAGCGCGCCCAGATCGATGCGCGCAAGCAGCGCGGCGAACTGCAGAAGGCGTTTGACAACGCCAAGATCGACGAGCAGGCCGCCGCGCGCGATCTCGATCGCAACCAGAAGGCATTCGGCAAGGGCGCGGTGCCCGGCATGGACGTGGACCGTGCCAAGGACGCCCTGCACAAGGCGCAGATCACGCTGCAGCACGCCAAGGCCGACCTGGGCATGGACAACGCCAGCCTCAACTTCGACATCCAGTCGAAGAAGCTGGCGCACGAGCGCCAGTTGCTGCTGGTGAAGGATCTGCAGCGCCAGGTCGACGACCTCAACGTGAAATCACCGGTGGACGGGCAGGTCGGCCAGCTGTTCATCGCCGAGCGCGCCACCGTGGCCAAGGACGCGCAACTGCTCAGCGTCATCGACCTGTCCGCGCTGCAGGTGGAAATGCAGGTGCCGGAAAGCTTTGCCCGCGATCTGGGCATTGGCATGGCTGGCGAGATCAGCGGCAATGGCCATACCTGGAAAGGTTTGGTCAGCGCGATCTCGCCCGAGGTGGTCAACGGCCAAGTGGCCGCGCGGCTGCGCTTCGCCGGCGATACGCCCAAACAGTTGCGGCAGAACCAGCGCCTGTCCGTGCGCGTGCTGCTGGACAAGCGCGACAACGTGCTGACCGTGCAGCGCGGCTCGTTCGTGGACGAATCCGGCGGCAGCTACGCCTATCTGGTGCGCGACGACATCGCCACCAAGACTCCGATCCGCGTGGGCGCCTCCAGCATCGACAAAGTGGAAATCCTCGAAGGCCTGAAGGAAGGCGACCGCATCGTGATTTCCGGTACCGACAGCTTCAAGGGTGCGACGACAGTCGCGATCAGTAACTGACGATTTTCTCCCTCCCCTGCTCGCAGGGGAGGGCTGGGGTGGGGTAGCTCTTCCGCAAGCCCGCACCCCCTCCCAGCCTCCCCCTGCACGCAGGGGGAGGAGCCAAGACACCACCACCAAGGGACGCAACCATGCTGAAAATGACCCACCTGTCCAAGGTCTACCGCACCGAAGTGGTGGAGACTTACGCGCTGCGCGATTTCAACATCGACGTGAAGGAGGGCGAGTTCGTGGCCGTTACCGGTCCGTCCGGTTCGGGCAAGACCACCTTCCTCACCATCGCCGGTCTGCTGGAAACCTTCAGCGGTGGCGAGTACCACCTCGATGGCATCGAGGTGAGCAATCTCAACGACAACGCCCGCTCGAAGATCCGCAACGAGAAGATCGGCTTCATCTTCCAGGCGTTCAACCTGATCCCCGACCTCAACGTGTTCGACAACATCGAGGTGCCGCTGCGCTACCGCGGCATGAAGGCGGCCGAGCGCAAGCAGCGGATCATGGAGTCGCTGGAGCGCGTGGGCCTGGCCTCGCGCGCCAAGCATTACCCGGCCGAACTCTCCGGTGGCCAGCAGCAGCGCGTGGCCATCGCCCGCGCCCTGGCTGGCTCGCCGCGCCTGCTGCTGGCGGATGAGCCCACCGGCAACCTGGACACGCAGATGGCGCGCAGCGTGCTGGAGCTGCTGGAAGACATCCACCGCGAAGGCGCCACCATCGTGATGGTCACGCATGACCCCGAGCTGGCCGCACGTGCCCAGCGCAACGTGCACATCATCGACGGCCAGGTGGTGGAGTTGTCGGAAGACCCGCGCTTTCACCCGGCGCAAGTCGCCGCTGGCGAAGTGCGTGGCTGAAGAGCAGGGAATGGGGAATCGGGAATAGGGAATCGTTGAGAGCGCAAGCTCGCGAGACCGCCGCTTTTCCGATTCCCCATTCCCGATTCCCCATTCCCGGAACCCACGCATGTTCGCCTACTACTTCCAACTCGGTCTTCGCAGCCTGCGCCGCAACCCGGCGCTGACGGCGTTGATGGTGATGGCGATCGGGTTTGGCGTGGCCGCGTCGATGATCACCTGGTCGGTGTTTCGCGCGGTGTCGGGCGATCCGATACCCGGCAAATCCGGCCAGCTCTATACGGTGCTGGTCGACAACCGCGGTCCGCAATACAACGACAAGGGTGAGCCGCCGGAGGCGCTTACCTATACCGACGCTACCGCGCTGGTCGCCGCGCGCAAGGCCGCGCACCAGACGCTGTTGTTCGAGGTGGCGCCGTCGGTGCTGCCGGAAGGCAACCAGAGCCTGCCTTTCATCGCTCACGGTTACGCCACCAACACGGACTTCTTCGGCATGTTCGAGGTGCCGTTCGAATTTGGTGGCGCGTGGCGCGCCAGCGACGACGAGGGCCGCGCGGCGGTGGTGGTGATCAGCCACGCGCTCAACCAGCAGCTTTTCAACGGCGCCGACAGCGTGGGCCGCGAAATCACCCTGGATCGACACAGCTACCGCATCGTCGGGGTGACGGCGCACTGGGATCCCAAACCGCGTTTCTACGACTTGTTCAGCGGCAACGCCTTCGGCGACCCAGTGCAGGTGTACCTGCCGTTCGCCCGCGCGGTCGACGTGGAGATGGACACCGCGGGGCGCAACAATTGCGGGAGCAACGTGGATTTCGGTAGCGGCCGCGATGCCTGGTTGCATGGCGAGTGCGTGTGGGTACCGATGTGGGTGGAGCTGGCCGACCAGCCGGCTGCGAACGCCTATCGCGATTTCCTCACCCACTACGCCGCCGAGCAGCAGCGTGCCGGCCGCTTCCATTGGGCGCCGAATGTGCGCCTGCGCGACGTCAACAACTGGCTCGACTACAAGCAGGTGGTGCCGCCGGAGAGTCGCATTTCGCTGATGGTGGCGCTGGGCTTCTTCGTGATCTGCCTGGTCAACACCATCGGTCTGTTGCTGGCCAAGTTCATGCGCCGTGCGGCGGAGATCGGCGTGCGCCGCGCACTCGGCGCACCGCGTGGCGAGATCTACCGCCAGTTCCTGATCGAGGCAGCCACCGTGGGCCTGGCAGGCGGCGTGCTCGGCCTGCTGCTGACGGCGCTGGGCATGTTCGGCGTGGGCTTGCTGTTCGAGCCGCAGATCGCCCGGCTGGCGCATCTCGACGCGTCGCTGGTGGCGATGACCTTGCTGGTGGCGGTCGTGGCGACCGTGCTGGCGGCCTTCTATCCCACCTGGCGCGCCGCGAAAGTGCAGCCGGCGTGGCAGCTGAAATCCAACTGAAGGCATGGGGCAGGCTCTAATCATGCAGATCAAACCCATCCTCGCGGCGATGCGCCACCACAAGGCCGGCACCGTGCTGATCGCGCTGCAGATCGCGCTGACCCTGGCGATCGTGTGCAACGCGCTGTTCATCATCCAGCAGCGCATCGAGCGCATGGCGCGCCCCAGCGGCGTGGATGAAACCAACCTGTTCGTGATCCGCAGCGACTGGGCCGACAAGTCCGACCCGCAGCGCATCGATGCGCAGATGCGGGCCGACCTGATCGCCCTGCGCCAGCTCGGCAGCGTGCAGGATGCCGCGCCGATCAACAGTTTTCCACTGCTTGGCAGCGGCTGGGACAACTTCATCAAACTGCAGCCCGACCAGGTGAAGATGACCACCGACTCGGCGATATTTTTCTCCGATGAACACGCCCTGGCCACGCTGGGCACGCGCCTGATCGCCGGACGCAATTTCACCGCCAGCGAGGCTGGCGCGCAGCAGCCGCGCGATGCGATGCATGCGGCGCAGGTGATCATCAGCAAGGACCTGGCGCACCGGCTCTATCCCGACGGCTCCGCGCTGGGCAAGACCATCTATGTGACGATGGGGCGCACGCCATCGACCGTCATCGGCATCACCGACACGCTGCAGGCGCACATGACCGGGAGCTGGGCCGGCCCCTATGCGTACAACGCGGTGCTGGTGCCGGCGCAGCTGTTGAACGACTACACCTACTACCTGGTGCGTGCGCGACCGGGCCAGCTCGATGCCGCGATGCGAGATGCGCCCAAGGCGCTGTTCGCGCAAAGCCGCATGCGCATCATCGACCACAAGGACGGCGTGATGACCTTCGCCCAGGTGCGCCAACGCGCCTACGGGCCCGACCGCGGCATGGCGATCCTGATGGCCATCATCAGCGCGGTGCTGCTGGCGATCACCGCCGCGGGCATCGTGGGCCTCACCAGTTTCTGGGTCGGCCAGCGGCGCAAGCAGATCGGCGTGCGCCGCGCGCTGGGCGCCACGCGCCGCGACATCCTCAACTATTTCCTTACTGAAAACCTGTTGATCGGCATCGGCGGGGTGATGGTCGGCGCGGTGCTGGCGATCGGTATCAACGTGTGGATGGTCAGCCAGTTCGAAATGGCGCGGCTGTCGCTGGCTTACGTGGCGGCCGGCGTGGTGGCGTTGTTGGTGCTCGGCCAGGGTGCGGTGCTGGCGCCGGCGTTGCGTGCTTCGCACGTATCGCCGGTGGAGGCAACGCGGAGTGTGTGAGTTTCTACTCCCTCCCCTGCATGCAGGGGAGGGCTGGGGTGGGGTGCTTTTGCTTTTCGCGGGATAGCTCAAAGAGCACCCCCTCCCAACCTCCCCCTGCTTTGCAGGGGGAGGAGACAAACAACGGAGTGAATGGAATGTTTGCCTACTACCTCGAACTGGCGCTGCGCAGCCTCAGGCGAAGCCCCGGCCTCACCGCACTGATGGTGCTGGCGATCGGCTTCGGCGTGGCCGCGTCGATGACGACGTACTCGGTGTTTCGCGCGGTTTCGGGTGACCCGATCCCGTGGAAGTCGGCGCAGTTGTTCGTGCCCCAGATCGACAACTGGGGTCCGAAGGATCGCGATACCGATGGCGAGCCACCCAGCGCCATGAGCTATCTGGACGCCACCACGCTGATGCGCGACCACCGCGCCAAGCGGCAATCGGCGATGTATCAGATCTCTCCCTCGGTGGTGCCCACGCAGGCCGGCAAGCATCCGCTCAACGTCACCGGCCATGCGGTGTACAGCGAGTTCTTCCCGATGCTGGACGTGCCGTTCCTCTACGGCAACGGCTGGAGCGCGCAGGACGATGCGCAGCGCGCCGCGGTGGCGGTGATCAGCAGCAAGCTCAACGAGAAGCTGTTCGGCAACGTCGACAGCGTGGGCCGCACGGTGAACATCGAAGGCCGCGATTACCGCGTGGTCGGCGTGCTCGATCACTGGAACCCGCAGCCACGCTTCTACGACGTGACCAACACGGGCGGTTTCAGCGAGAACGTGGAGGACGTCTTCCTGCCGTTCGAGCGCGCGATCTCGGTGGGCCTGCCCAACAACGGCAACACCAACTGCAACGCCACGCCGAAGGAGTCGGGCTTCGTGGGCCTGCAGCATTCGGAATGCGTGTGGATCGCCTACATGGCCGAGCTGGACGATGCGGCGGCGGTCAGCGCGTATCGCCAGTACCTGGACGCCTATGCGAAAAACCAGCAGAAGGCCGGCCGTTTCGGCTGGGCGCCCAACAACCGCCTGCGCAACCTGCCGGACTATCTGGAACAGCAGCAGGTGGTGCCGCGCGATACCAAGGTGTCGCTGCTGGTGGCGCTGTGCCTGTTGCTGGTGTGCCTGGTGAACACCGTGGGCCTGCTGCTGGCCAAGTTCCTGCGCCGCAGCGGCGAGATCGGCGTGCGCCGCGCGCTGGGTGCGCCGCGCAAGGCGATCTACCTGCAGTTTCTCACCGAGGCGGGCATGGTCGGCGCGGCCGGCGGCGTGCTGGGCCTGCTGCTGACCGGCGTGGGTGTGGCCAGCGTGGGCCTGGTGCTGCCCAAGAGCATTTCCGACCTGGCCCGGCTCGACCTTTCACTGCTGGTGATCACGCTGCTGGTGGCCGTATCGGCGACCCTGCTGGCCGGGCTTTACCCCACCTTCCGTGCGTCGCGCGTGCAGCCGGCGTGGCAACTGAAGTCCAACTGAGGAGGGATGCCGTGAATTTTCCCGTCATCTCCCGGCTCGTCATTCCAGCGAAAGCTGGAGGCGCTTTTCAACAGCGAATGCTGGTCATCCAGCGCCTTCCCTCGATGGGCGAAAGCCACTGGGCCCCAGCTTTCGCTGGGGTGACGAGCAAACAGCAAGGTCGACGCACTCCACCCGGTCCGCGCAAGGAACCACAACGATGACACTCCATCCCATCCTCGCCGCATTGCGCAAGCACAAGGCCGGCGTCGTGCTGATCGCTATGCAGATCGCGCTGACCCTGGCGATCGTCTGCAATGCGGTGTTCATCATCGGCCAGCGCATCGAACGGGTGAACCGCCCGACCGGGCTGGACGAGAGCAACCTGTTCCTGGTCACCCAGCAGTGGGTGGGCGCGCCCGGCGAGGACGTGCCCGGTGGCGTGGACAAGCTCGATGCCATGCAGCTCGAAGATCTTGCCGCGCTGCGCCAACTGCCCGATGTGGTGTCGGTGGCGCCGATCAATTCGATGCCGCTGCTCGACTCGTCGTGGAACGGCGCCATCGCCACCAAGCCCGGGGATACGCAATTCCGCGGCAAAAGCGTTACCCGCACCACGTATTACTTCAGCGACGAGCAGGTATTGCCCACGCTCGGTGTGCGGCTGGTCGCCGGACGCGCGTTCAATGCCGGCGACGTGGTGCACCAGGGATTCCGCGACCAGCGTGATCCGGACATCGCGATCCTGACCAAGGCGCTTGCCGACAAATTGTTCCCGGATGGCGCCGTGGGCAAGGCCGTTTACCTCAACGGCGGCAACAAGCCGGTCACCGTGATCGGTGTGGTCGAGCGCATGCAGGTGCCGTATGCCGGTGGCGGCGACGAGGTGGCGTGGAACTCCACCCTGATACCCGCGCGTCTGAACGCGAACTTCGCCCGCTACGCGGTGCGCACCAAGCCGGGTCGGCTGGACGACGTGATGCGCGCGGTGATGCCGGCGCTGTACAAGGTCAACCCGATGCGTGTGCTGGACGACGACAGCGTGCGCTCGTTCGGCGAGATCCGCGACAAGGCGTATCGCGCCGATCTTGGCATGGCGATCCTGATGGGCGTGGTGTGCCTGATCCTGCTGTGCGTCACCGCCGCCGGCATCGTGGGGCTTACCAGTTTCTGGGTTGGCCAGCGGCACCGGCAGATCGGCGTGCGGCGCGCGCTGGGCGCACGCAAGATCGACATCCTGCATTACTTCCAGATCGAGAACCTGCTGATCGCCGGCACCGGCGTGGTGATCGGCGTGCTGCTGGCGGTGGGGCTCAACCAGTGGCTGATGAGCCACTACGAGATGACCCGCATCCCTGTCCTGTACGTGCTCACGGGCGTGCTGGCAATGCTGGCGATTGGCCAGGCCGCGGTGTTTGTGCCGGCGCGGCGCGCGTCGAACGTGCCGCCGGTGGTGGCGACGCGGGCGGTGTGATCGACAAGCAGGGAATGGGGAATGGGGAATGGGGAATCGGTAGAGCAACAGCGGCCCGCCCTGGCTTTTCCCATTCCCGATTCCCGATTCCCCATTCCCATCTCCAAAGGAGACACCGAAGGTGTTCGGTTACTACCTCGACCTGGCCCTGCGCAGCCTCAGGCGCAACAAGGCGCTTACCGTGCTGATGGTGCTGGCGATCGCGCTGGGCATCGGTGCCAGCATGACCACGCTTACGGTGCTGCACGTGTTGTCGGGCGATCCGTTGCCCGGGCGCAGCGATACCTTGTACTACCCGCAGATCGATCCGCGCGACGACAGTGGCCAGATGCCGGGCGAGGAGCCGCCGGAGCAGGTCACCCTGATCGACGGGCTCAACCTGCTGCATGCCAAGCGGGCCGATCGACAGGCGTTGATGACCGGCGGTTACGTGCCGGTGCAGTCCGATTCCGCGGTGGTCGATCCGTTCTACGTGGAGGCGCGTTTCACTACCGCCGATTTCTTCCCTATGTTCGGCGCGCCGTTTCGCTATGGCCGCGGCTGGAATGCCTTCGACGACGAGACCAGGGCACGCGACGTGGTGATCAATGGCGAGCTCAACGGCCGCCTCTTCGGTGGCGCCGACAGCGTGGGCCGCACGCTGCGCATCGCCGACACCCGTTTCCGCATCGTGGGCGTGCTCGACGACTGGGCGCCCAATCCGCATTTCTACGATCTCAATACCGGCTCGTTCGGCCGTACCGAGCAGGTGTTCGTGCCGTTGCAGACGGCCATGGGTTTGAAGCTGGAGCGCCACGGTTCCAACGACTGCTGGGGCAAGGGCGCCGGTGGTGTGGGCCGGATCTACCCCGGCGAAAGCTGCGTGTGGTTGCAGTTCTGGGTGCAGCTGGACAGCGCGGCGAAGGTTGCCGCCTACGAGCAGTTCCTGGTGCATTACTCGCAGGAGCAGAAAGCGCTGGGACGCTTCGTGAGGCCGCCGAACGTGCGCCTGCGCAACGTGATGCAGTGGCTGGCCCACGAAAAAGTGGTGCCGGACGACGTGCGCCTGCAGACCGGGTTGGCATTCGGCTTCCTGCTGGTGTGCCTGGTCAACACGATCGGCTTGATGCTGGCCAAGTTCATGCGTCGCGCCGCCGACCTCGGCGTGCGTCGCGCGCTGGGGGCGTCCAAACGTTCGCTGTTCGCGCAGTTGCTGGTGGAGTCGGGCGTGGTGGGCATCGTCGGTGGCGTGGGCGGTCTGCTGTTGGCGGGCCTGGGGTTGTGGGCGGTGCGGCAGCGCCCGTCCAGCTATGCCGCGCTGGCGCATCTGGACGGCAGCATGTTGCTGGTCACCTTTGCACTGGCGCTGGGTTCCACCCTGGTCGCCGGCATGCTGCCCGCCTGGCGCGCCTGCCAGGTGCCGCCCGCCCTGCAGCTCAAGAGCAATTGAGGACGACACGGATGGAACTGCGACCGATTCTCTCCACACTGCGACGGCACAAGACCACCGCATGGTTGCTGATACTGGAAATCGCGCTGACCTGCGCGATCGTCTGCAACGCGGTGTTCATGATCAACCACCGCCTGCAGCACATGCAGATGTCCACCGGCATCGACGAGCACGCCCTGGTGCAGATACAGGTGGCCGAAGTGGCGCCCTTGCCGGATATCTACGCGCGGGCGCGGGAGGATCTGGCCGTCATCCGGCAGGTGCCTGGCGTGCAGGCCGCGACGCTGGTGAACCAGGTACCGCTGGGCGCGTCGTCATCGAACGCCAACATCATGCTCGAGCCCACGCAGCGCCAGCCGACCCTCAACGCCGGCACCTATTTCGGCGTGGACCTGGGCCCCACGATGGGCCTGCGCCTGCTGGCGGGGCGCTACCTGCGTCCCGAAGAAGTGCTCGACTCGGACGTCGTGCTCAAGGCACTGGCCGATGGCGACACGAAAGTCATCGCCCCGGTCACGGTGATCACGCAGGCGATGGCGCAACGCTTGTGGCCGGGCGGCGAGGCGCTGGGCAAGATGGTCTACCTGGGGCCGATCGGCGTGCGGGTGGTCGGTGTGATCGAGCAACTGGCGCGTGCCAACGCCTACGACGACGCCACCGCGCAGTATTCGATGATCCTGCCGATGTTCATGGGCGCCGGGAAAGACCAGAGCTATCTCATCCGCACCCATCCGCAGGATCGCCATGCCGTGCTGAAGGCGGCGGTGGCCGCGTTGAAGAAGGCCGACCCGCGGCGTGTGGTCACCACCCAGCGCACCTATGACGAGGTGCGCGAGAAGTTCTTCGAGAACGACCGCTCCATGGCCGGCATCCTGGTGGGAGCGATTGCCGCGCTGCTGATCGTCACCGCGCTGGGCATCGTGGGGCTGGCCAGTTTCTGGGTGGCGCAACGCCGCCGCACCATCGGCGTGCGCCGCGCGCTGGGCGCCACCCGGCGCAACATCCTCGTCTACTTCCAGACCGAAAATTTCCTGCTGGCCACCATCGGCATAGCGCTGGGCATGGTGCTGGCCTACGGCATCAACCTGTTTTTGATGATGCATTACGAATTGCCGCGCCTGCCGGCCGTCTATTTCCCAGTGGGCGCGATCGCGTTGTGGCTGATCGGGCAAGTGGCCGTGCTGGGGCCTGCATTGCGCGCGGCGGCGGTGCCGCCGGTAGTGGCCACGCGATCAGTGTGATCAACAAGCAGGGAATGGGGAATCGGGAATAGGGAATCGGTAGAGCAACAGCGGCCCGCTCTGGCTTTTCCCATTCCCTATTCCCGATTCCCCATTCCCTCCTCCGAAGGAGTCACCGAAGGTGTTCACCTACTACCTCAACCTCGCGCTGCGCAGCCTCAAACGCAACAAGGTGCTCACCGCGCTGATGGTGGTGGCCATTGCCGTGGGTATCGGCGCGAGCATGACGACGCTCACCGTGGTGCACCTGTTGTCCGGCGACCCGATACCCGGCAAGAGCAGCGTGCTGTATTTCCCGCAGCTCGATCCCGAGAATCCTGCCAGAGCGGACCACGCCGAGCCTTATGCCATGATGGATTACCGCTCGGCGGTGGATCTGTGGAGCGCGCACCGCGCCGATCGCCAGGCCATCCTTACCAGCAGTTCCGTGAAGGTGCGCGCAGCGGAAACCGGTCGACCACCGCTGATGCTGGGCCTGCTTTCCACCTCCGCGGATTTCTTCCCGATGTTCCAGGTGCCGTTCCAGTACGGCTCCGGCTGGAGCGCGGAAGACGACGCTCGCCACGCACGCGTGGTGGTGATCTCGCACGATCTGAACGACAAGCTGTTCGGTGGCGCCAACAGCGTCGGCCGCAGCCTGAGAGTGCGCGACACCGACGTGCGCATCGTGGGCGTGCTCAAACCATGGCGACCCACGCCGCTGTTCTACGACCCGTGGCCGCAGAACTTCAGCAAGACGGAGGATGTATTTGCGCCGTTCACCAGCAGCATGGAAATCAACGAGGGCAATTTCCTGCCCTACACCTGCTGGCATGTGCCGGAGGATACGCACCACCTGCAGAACGCGGATTGCGTGTGGGTGTGGTTGTGGGCGGAGCTGGACAGCCCGGCGAAGGCGGCGGCCTATGCGCGCTTCGTGGGCGATTACGCGGATCAGCAGAAGGCGTCGGGGCGGTTTGCGACGGGCAGGGAGCATGTGCGGATGCGTGACGTGATGACGATGCTGACCGCACGCGGCATGGTGCCTGGCGATGTACGCCTGCAGGCATGGCTGGCGTCGGCTTTCCTCGCGATCTGCCTGTTCAACGCGGTGGGTTTGTTGCTGGCGAAGTTCCTGCGCCGCAGCGGTGAGATCGGCGTGCGCCGCGCGCTCGGCGCGAGCCGTCGCGCGATCTTTGCGCAGTGCCTGGTGGAAGCCGGCGTGATCGGTCTGCTTGGCGGGTTCTTCGGCTGGCTGCTGACGCTGGCCGGCTTGTGGCTGGTGCGACAGCAACCGGTGGATTACGCCCATCTCGCGCATCTGGACACCGGCATGTTCCTGGCCACCTTCGTCATGGCGATAGCAGCGAGCCTGCTGGCCGGGGTGATACCCGCGCTGCGCGCCAGCCGCGTGGTGCCCGCCTGGCAACTCAAGGCGCTGTGAGGAGGATGACCATGCAGATTCGACCCATACTCGCCGCCTTGCGTCGCCATCGGCTCGCCACGCTGCTGATCGCCATGGAAATTGCGCTGGCTTGCGCCGTGCTGTGCAACGCGTGTTTCCTGGTGGTGCAGCGCTGGAAGCTGATCCAGATAAACAGCGGTGTCGATGAAAGCGCGCTGGCGGTGCTGACGGTCAATGGCTTCGACCCCAGCCAGGCCGCAGACCTCAATGCACGCATGCTGACCGGCTTGCGCACCATCCCTGGCATGCAGTCGGTCACCCTGATCAACCAGGTGCCGTTCGGGACCCAGGCCGGCGCTGCCGGCATTTCGCACGACCCCGGCAGTTTCAAGAACACGATCGGCGTGGTGGATTTCGTGCTGGGTGGCCCGGGCACGTACCAGGCGCTGGGCCTGAAGCTGGTCGAGGGCCGCCTGCCGCAGGCGGACGACTATCGCCCTGCCACCAACTTCGCGCCGCCGGATGCGCAGGTGCTGGTCAGTCGCGCGCTGGCGGATCACGCCTGGCCGGGGGAAAGCCCGCTGGGCAAGGACTTCTGGTGCGACAAGCTGCACTTCCGCGTGATGGGTGTGGTCGATCATCTGGCGCGTGCGCATCCGCATGATTGGGGCACGCAGGCAACGGAGTGGACGGTGTTCACGCCCACGCTGCCGGGCGGCTCGCTGGCCGGCACGTACCTGCTGCGTGCCGACCCGCACGATCTGCCGCGCGTGCTGCACAACGCGCGCGACGCCGTGGCGAAGATTGCCCCCGATGTGGTGCTGGATCAGGAAAACAGCCAGACCGTGAGCGACCTGCGCACGACCTACTTCGAGTCCGATCGCATCATGATCAACCTGCTGCTTGGCGTGATCGTCACCCTGCTCGGCGTCACCGCGCTGGGCATCGTCGGCCTGGCCAGCTTCTGGGTGCAGCAGCGCCGTCGACAGATCGGCATCCGCCGCGCCATCGGCGCCACGCGCGGCGACATCCTGCGCTACTTCCAGATCGAGAATTTCCTGATCGTCAGCGGCGGCATCGTGCTGGGCATGGCGCTGGCGTTCGGCCTGAACCTGTTGCTGATGCAGCACTACGAATTGCCACGCCTGCCGGTTCACTACCTGCCGATCGGTGCACTGACGCTGTGGGGGCTGGGGCAGCTTGCCGTGCTCGGCCCCGCGCTGCGTGCAGCAGCGGTGCCGCCGGTGGTGGCCACGCGCAGCGTGTGATGGGTTGCCTCTCGGGACATGTCGCGGTGAAGGCTCGTATCGGTGGTTCTGTTTCCGGCACTTCCAACATGGAGTTTCAATGAACACTTTCCGCATGACACTTCTTTGCATGGCGACCGTCGCCGTGGCCACGATGGCGCGTGCGGCGTGGGCGACGCCCGCGCCAGCAGATGCCCCGGCAGTGTCGGCATCATCGAGTGCCACGCCCCGAATGTTTTCGCGTGACGAGATCACCGGCATCATCGACAACACCCGTCGCATCGTTTCACCCAACGGCGTGGACGAACGCATCAAGCTGCGTATCGGCGGCATCGACCAGTGGGTGTCGATTCGCGGGCGCGACCGCCGCAATCCGATCCTGCTGTTTCTCCACGGTGGCCCGGCGTCGGTGGTGATGCCGACCAGCTACACGTTCCAGTCGCCGTGGGAGGACTACTTCACCGTCGTGCAGTGGGATCAGCGCGGCGCCGGCAAGACCTACGCGGCCAACACCGAAGCGCAGATGTCGCCGGGCATGACCGTCGCCGGCATGACCGATGACGCTGCGCAACTCGTGCAATACCTGCGCAAGCACTACGACAAGCAGAAGATTTTCCTGCTCGGTCATTCCTGGGGCACCGTGCTGGGTACGCGGCTGGCGCAGCGGCATCCGGATTGGTTCTACGCCTACATCGGCGTCGGCCAGGTGGTGAACGTTCGCAGGAACGAGGAGATCGGCTTCGCCTTCGCCCTGCGCAAGGCTAAGGCCGACCACAACCAGGCTGCCGTGCGCGAGCTGGAGGCGTTGATGCCCTATCCGGGCACGGGGCCCATGACGATCCCGCGCATTGGCACGCGCAGCAAGTGGGAGGCCTACTACGGCGGCCTGGCCTATGGCCGCAGGGACTTCTCCTACGACACCGACGCCGGCGCTCTCTCGCCCGATTACAGCCAGGCTGAGCTCGCTGCGATCGGCAAGGGCAGCCTGTACACGCTCCATCACCTGCTGCAGCCGCTGCTCAGCCTGAATCTCGACAACGTGACGGCGTTCCGCTGCCCGGTGATCCTGTTCGTCGGGCAGCACGACTACACCACCTCGCACGAACTGGCCGAGCAATGGTTCGACCGCATCCAGGCGCCGTCGAAGCACCTGGTGCTGTTCGCGGAATCGGCGCACATGGTGATGCAGGATCAACCGGGCCGATTCCTGATGCACCTGGTGACGGATGCGTTGCCGTTTGCCCGGAAAGCCGGCGATGCGGCACCGGCGGAAATCACCCGCGGCGATTGATCGTCCACGCTTCCGCCAGCCATTCAAGGGGAATGGGATGTTTGCTTATTACATGGAACTTGCGCTGCGCAGCCTGAAGCGAAACCCGGTGCTCACCGCACTGATGGTGCTAGCGATCGGCCTGGGCATCGGGGCCAGCATGACGATGATCACGGTGTTGCACGTGATGACCAACGACCCGCTGCCGGAGCGCAGCGCGCATCTCTATACGCCGCACCTTGATCCGCTGCCGCTGGATTACACGCACGGCGGCAACGGTCCCGATCCTGCCGACAACCTCACCTGGCCCGATGCGATGTCCCTGTTGCGCGCGCACCGCGGCGTGCGCCAGGCGGCGATGGCGGGCGGCACCTTGCTGGCGTTGCCGGTCCAGTCCGGATTGCAGGCGCTCTACGCCGCAGGGCGCTACACCACGGCGGACTTCTTTGCGCTGTTCGGCGTGCCGTTCGAGTACGGTGCCGGCTGGAGCGCGGAGGACGATGCGGCCGGTGCCCACGTGGTCGTGCTGTCGGACGAGCTGGCGCGCAAGCTGTTTGGCCGCGCCGACGTGGTGGGTCGCACGGCGCGGCTCGGCGAGCTGGACTACCGCGTGGTCGGCGTGGTTTCCCGGTGGGATCCAGCGCCCCAGTTCTACGCGGACAGCACCGGTTCCCAGTTCAGTGACATCGATACCTTCTTCCTGCCGCTGTCGGTGGCCGTGAACGAGGACCTGCCGGTCAGTGGGAACGAGTCCGGCTGGAGCGACGATGAAAAGGCCGGGTCGAGCAAGCGTGGCGCCGCCATGAGCTGGCTGCAGTTCTGGGTGCAGTTGGACACGCCGGCACAGGTCGCCGACTACCGCCGCTACCTGGTCAACTACTCGGCGCAGCAGAAGGCGCTGGGTCGATTCCAGCGGCCGCCGACGGAAGCGGCGCTGTTCGGCCTGATGGACTGGCTGGCACACCGGAACCTGGTGCCGAACGACGTACACCTGCAGCTATGGCTGGCCCTGGGCTTCCTGTTCGTGTGCATGGTCAACATCGTGGCGCTGTTGCTGGCGAAATTCCTGCGCCGCAGCGGCGAGATCAGTGTGCGCCGTGCGCTCGGGGCGCGACGGCGCGACATCTTCGTGCAGTTGGGCGTGGAATCGGCATTGATCGGCGTGGCCGGCGGCACGCTCGGGCTCGCCATAGCCCAGCTCGGCCTGTGGAGCGTGCGCCACCGGCCCGATGACTACGCAAGAATCGCGCAGATGGATCCTTCCATGCTCGCCGGCACGTTCGTGCTGGCGGTGCTGGCCAGTGTGCTGGCCGGCCTGCTGCCCGCGTGGCGTGCCTGCCGTGTGGCGCCGGCATTGCAACTCAAGGCGTCGTGAGGAGATTCCCGTGCAGATCCTTCCCATCCTCTCCTCGTTGCGCCGGCACCGGCTTACCGCCGTACTGCTGGTACTGCAGGTGGCTTTCACCTGCGCCATCGTTTGCAACGTGGTCTTTCTCGTCGCGCAGCGAGTACAGCGCGTGAGTGTCGCCACCGGCATCGCCGAGAACGAGCTGTCGGTGATCCATAGTTCCGGCTATACCGCGCGTGAAAATGCGCAGGCCCGACATGCCACCGACCTGGCCGTGTTGCGCGCCATGTCGGGCGTGCGTTCGGTGGCGGCGGTGAGCTGGTCGCTGCCGTTGAGCCAGAGCGACGATTCGTACGGGGTCTGCCCTGACGACGCATCGAGGAAGCAGGCCATGGCGCGGCGTTCGGCAGACGGTACGAGTTGCGTGCAGCCGAGCATGTACGACGGGACCGAGGGCCTGATCGGCACGCTCGGCCTGCGCCTGATCGCGGGACGCGATTTCACATCGGACGATTACGTGGTTGGCAGCGCGCACAAACCGGCGGTGGCGGTGATCACACGCGCACTGGCGCAGCGCTTGTACCCCGGCAAGGACCCGCTGGGTCAGTCGATGTACCTGGGTGATGCGGTGATCCGTGTGGTTGGGGTGGTCGACACTCTGTTGCGCCCCAATCTGCGCACGCCAGCCGTAGACGGCTACAGCGTGGTCTGGCCGCAGAAACCCGACGGGCGCACCGTGACCTACGTGCTGCGCAGCGCGCCGCAGGATCGCGCGCGGCTGCTCCGCGAAGGCCGCCAGGCACTGCTGGCGGCGAGTCCCAATCGCCTGGTCAACCCCGACCGGATGGAGCCATACACCGACATGCGCGCGCGCTTCTTCCAGCGCGACACGACCATGATCGGCCTGCTCGTCGCCGCCGGGCTGGGCCTGTTGTTCGTCACCGCACTGGGCATCGCCGGCCTGGCCAATTTCTGGGTACAGCAGCGCACGCGCAGCATCGGCATCCGCCGCGCCATCGGCGCCACCCGCGGCGACATCCTGCGCTACTTCCAGACCGAGAATTTCCTGATCGTGGGCGCCGGCATCGTATTGGGCATGGCGCTGGCGTTCGGCTTGAACGCGGTATTGATGACGCATTACGAAGTGTCGCGATTGCCTTTGTTCTATCTGCCGATCGGCGCGCTGGCGCTGTGGCTGCTGGGCCAGCTCGCCGTACTCGGCCCCGCGCTGCGCGCCTCGGCGGTACCGCCGGTGGTGGCGACGAGGTCGGTGTGATGAAACGCCACCAAAACCGACATGCGGGAGCGACTTCAGTGGCGATGCTCTTGCGCGAACCGAAAAGCGTCGCGACTGAAGTCGCTCCTGCAGGCATCATTGACGTACGTCCGCCGAAAGTCATGGCAACCTTCCCGGCCTTGGCGGCATCCATGACCGCATGTGCAGAAAGCCTATGAGAACTGTCCTTGTCATCGACGACAACCCGGCCGTGGGCGAGGCGTTGTCGCTGGCGTTGTCGTTGAACGAGATCAAGCCGCTTACCGCGCTCACGCCTGACGAGGGGCTGGCGTTGCTGGCGCGTGGCCAGGTGGATGTGGTGATCCAGGACATGAACTTCACCGCCGATACCACCTCGGGCGAGGAGGGCGTGGCGCTGTTTCGCGCCATCCGCGAGCGGCATCCGGATTTGCCGGTGATCCTGCTGACCGCGTGGACGCACCTGGAAACCGCGGTGGAGTTGGTCAAGGCGGGCGCCGCCGATTACCTGGCCAAGCCGTGGGACGACAACAAGCTGCTGGCCACGGTGGAGAACCTGCTGGAGCTGTCCGAATCCACCCGCGAGGTGTCGCGCAGCCGGCGCGAGCGGCGCCAGCGCAGCGATCAGCTGCGCAAGAACTACCAGCTCGACGGGCTGGTGTTCGCCTCCGACGCGATGGCGCGCACGCTGGAGCTGGCCTGCCAGATCGCCCGTTCGGACGTACCGGTGCTGATCACCGGTCCCAATGGTGCCGGCAAGGAGCGCATCGCCGCGATCGTGCATGCGAACTCCGCGGTGAAGCGCGGCCCGTTCATCGCGGTGAACTGCGGTGCATTGCCCGGCGAGCTGATCGAGGCCGAGCTGTTCGGCGCCGATGCCGGTGCCTATACCGGCGCCAACAAGGCGCGCGAGGGGCGCTTCGAGCTGGCCGATGGCGGCACCTTGTTCCTGGACGAGATCGGCAACCTGCCGTTGTCCGGCCAGGTGAAATTGTTGCGCGTGCTGGAAACCGGCCAGTACGAGCGGCTAGGTTCCGGGCGCACGCGGCAGGTGAAGGTGCGCGTGCTTTCCGCCACCAATGCCGACCTGAAGGCGATGGTGCGTGCCGGCACCTTCCGCGAGGATTTGTATTACCGGCTCAACGTGATCGAGGTAAACCTGCCGCCGTTGAGCGAGCGCAGCGACGACATCCTGCCGCTGGCCGAATTTTTCCTCGGTGGCCGCGCCGAACTGGGCGATGCGGCGCGCGAGCTGCTGCTCGGCTACCCGTGGCCGGGCAACGTGCGCGAGCTGAAAAACGCCATCGAGCGCGCCGCATTGCTCTCGGGCGGCGGGTCGATCACACCGGAGCTGCTCAACCTGCCGCAGCACGTTTCCAGCGTGGCGCGCAGCCTGGACGAGCCCAGCCGCGAGGTGGTGGAAAGCGCGTTGCACAAGGCCGACGGGGTGGTCAGTCGTGCAGCGCAACAACTGGGCCTGTCGCGACAGGCACTGTACCGGCGCATGGAGCGCTACGGCCTGGCGTCGTCAAACTGAGATGCAATGGCCTTGCCGCGCCGCGCTGGTCGTAGAAAGATGGGCGCCGTCTGTCTCGGGGGAGAACTGTCATGCGATACGTAATGGCACCGCTGTCGGCACTGCTGCTGGGTGCGCTGGTGGCCCAGGCCGCCTTGACCCAGCCAACCATCGCGCAAAAGTGGACGATCCCGGCAACGGAGTCGCCCGCCATCGACTACCGCGTCGGATCGCCGCGGCTCGACGCGCCGCCGCCCAGTCCGTTCGAGTTCGACGACCATCGCCCGCGCGGCCCGGTGGGCCAGCCGCCGCCGCGACCCAACGACCGCAACGTGGTGCTGGGCCTGGGCCTGCCGTGGACCGATGGCCGCCCGCCGCTGGATTGCGCGCAGACGCCGATGGATGCCAAGTGCCATTGAGGGGTGTGATTCTTGTGGGAGCGACTTCAGTCGCGATGCCTTTCGGATCATGCAGAAGCATCGCGACTGAAGTCGCTCCCACAGGCTGGAGCTCGCCATGTGGCGTTGGCTGACCTCGCTGCGGATGCGGCTGACCATCCTGCTGGTCGTGGCCGGTGTGGCGGGGGCCTTGATCTATGCCGGTGTCAGCCGCTGGCCCGTGCCGCAGGTGCTGCACTGGCTGCAGACCCAGGAGTCGTTTTCGGCGCATGCGTCGTCGGCGGGTGTCTATGGGGGCGTGCTGATCAGCCTGCTCGTGCTGTTGCCGCTGGCGCTCTGGCTGGCCGGGGTGGTGATGGCGCCGGTGAGCCGCTTGCTGCGCGCACTGGAAGGTGCGGTGGCCAGCTACCGCGATGGCGATTTCAGCTTCTCCATCGCCGTGGACCGGCGCGATGAACTGGGTGAATTGATCCGCATGCACAACGCGCTGGGCCAGACCCTGCGCGAACAGCGCCAGCACCTGGTGCAGCGCGAACTGTTGCTGGACACCGTGGTGCAGAACACGCCGGTGGCGCTGGTGCTGACCGATGCGATCGGCCGCGTGGCCTACGCCAACATCGCCTCGCGCCACCTGTTCAACAACGGCCGCAGCCTGCAGGGGATGGATTTCTCGCAATTGCTGGCCGCCGGCCCCGACGCGCTGCGCCAGGCGGTAGAAAGCGGCGAGGATGCCCTGCTCAGCGTGGAAATGGATGGCGGGGAGGAAACCTTCCACCTTTCCCAGCGCGCGTTCCGGTTGCAGGGGCGACCGCACCGCTTGCAGTTGTTTCGCCGCATGACGCGCGAGTTGTCGCGGCAGGAAGTGGCGACCTGGAAGCGGGTGATCCGGGTGATCAGCCATGAGTTGAACAATTCACTGGCGCCGATTTCCTCGCTGGCGCACTCGGGCGCGGAGCTGGCCCGCCGCGGCGACGTGGCGCGGCTGCCGGGCGTGTTCGCCACCATCGGCGAGCGGGCCAACCATCTGCACGGTTTCATCGCCGGCTACGCCAGTTTCGCCAAGTTGCCCGCGCCGCGGTTGGCGCCGGTGGCATGGCAGCCTTTCCTCGACGCGCTGGCCTTGCACTGCCGCTTTCACCTGCTGGGGGAGGCGCCGGAGCGGCCGGGCGTGTTCGACGCGGTGCAGGTCGAGCAGGTGCTGATCAACCTGATCAAGAACGCCCACGAAGCCGGCGGCGACGAGGACGAGGTGTCGCTCGCCATCACGCAGGCCGGGCGCGACCTGCGCATCGAGGTGGCCGATCGCGGCCCGGGCATGAGCGAGACCGTGTTGGCGCAGGCGCTGCTGCCGTTCTATTCCACCAAGCGCGCCGGCACCGGCCTGGGCCTGGCCCTGGCGCGCGAAATCACCGAGGCGCACGGCGGCCGGGTGCTGCTGGCCAACCGCGAAGGCGGTGGTTTGCGGGTGACCTTGGTGCTGCCGCAGACCACGCCGAGATAACCGCTTTGGCCCGCGACGCTCGCCTATACTCAGGACTTCTTCAGGGGATGGAGTTACGTCATGGGATTGGGACAACTGCTGGCGCTGGTCATTGTTTTTCTGGTGGTGGTCGGCATCGTCAAGCTGGTGCGCATCGTGCCGCAGGGCTACGAATGGACCGTGGAAACTTTCGGCAAATACACCCGCACGCTGACCCCGGGGCTGCATTTCCTGATCCCGATCTACCAGGCGGTCGGACGCAAGATCAACATGATGGAGCAGGTGCTGGACGTGCCCTCGCAGGACGTGATCACGAAGGACAACGCGGTGGTCGGCGTGGATGGCGTGGTGTTCTACCAGGTGCTGGACGCGTCCAAGGCGGCGTATGAAGTCTCCAACCTGGAGCAGGCCACGCTGGCGCTGATCATGACCAACATCCGCACCGTGCTGGGCTCGATGGATCTGGACGAAAGCCTCAGCCAGCGCGACGCCATCAACGCCAAGCTGCTGCGCGTGGTGGACGAGGCCACCCACCCGTGGGGCGTGAAGGTCAACCGCATCGAGATCAAGGACATCGCGCCGCCGCGCGACCTGATCGACGCGATGGCGCGGCAGATGAAGGCCGAGCGCGAAAAGCGCGCCAACATCCTCGACGCCGAGGGTTTCCGCCAGGCGGCGATCCTGAAGGCGGAGGGCGAAAAGCAGTCGGTGATCCTGGCCGCCGAGGGCGAGAAAGAGGCCGCCTTCCGCGCCGCCGAAGCGCGCGAGCGCACCGCCGCGGCCGAAGCCAAGGCCACCACAATGGTGTCCGACGCGATCGAGGGCGGCAACGTCAACGCGCTGAACTATTTCGTCGCCAACAACTACGTCGACGCGCTGAAGGAAATGGCCAAATCCCCCAACCAGAAAATGCTGCTGCTGCCGATCGAGGCCACCGGCATCCTCGGCTCGCTGGCGGGCATCGCGGAACTGGCGAAGGAGTCGCTGGGCCAGCAGAAAACCGTCGTTCAGCCGCCGCTACGCTGATTTGCTCCCCTCTCCCGCTAGCGGGAGAGGGGCCGGGGGAGAGGGCAAGGAGCCGAAGAACACCATGGACAACCTCACCAACGCCAAATCCATGCGCTCCACGCAAACACCCGCGGAGCAGCACCTCTGGTATCACCTGCGCGCGAATCGCTTCATGGGCCTGAAGTTCAAGCGACAGAAACCCCTCGGTCCCTACATCGTGGATTTCATCTGCCTGGAGCGCGGGGTGGTGATCGAGGTCGATGGCGGACAACATGGCGACGATGTTGCTTATGATCAGCGGCGTGACCAGTGGCTCGCATCGCAGTGTTTCATCGTGCTGCGGTTTTGGAATCACGATGTGTTGAATCAAACGGAGAGTGTGCTGGACCGCATTCGGCAGGTCGTCGACGAACGGGCTTTCCCGGCGCTGGTGCCCTCTCCCCCCGCCCCTCTCCCATGAATGGGAGAGGGGAGCAAAACTCTCACGGAAACCATCATGTTCGAGGCCATTTCTACGCATTACCTGTGGTGGATACTCGCCTTGCTGCTGATCGCGGGGGAGTTGTTGTTGCCGGGGTATTTCCTGTTGTGGATAGGCATTGCCGCCGCCGCGATGGGCGTGGTGCTGTGGGTGGTGCCGACGTTGGGGATGCTGGCGCAGGCGATCGTGTTTGGCGTGCTGGCGTTCGCGGCCTGCGTGCTTTACGCGAAGTTTCTGCGGCCGCGGCTGGAGCGCAGCGAGCCGGGCAATGAGCGCTTGAACCGTCGTGGCGAGCAGATGATCGGCCAGCGCTACGAGTTGATCGAACCGATCATCAACGGCCGCGGCAAGGCGCGCGTGGGCGACGGTCAGTGGCTGGTCAGCGGGCCGGATCTGCCCGCAGGCAGCACGGTCGAGGTGGTGGCGGTGCAGGGCACCACGCTGCAGGTCCGCGCCGCGGCATGAGTGCGGTCGTCAGCCAGCCGTTCGCGGCCATCGCGCTCAACACGCGCATTGCCTTCCTGGTGGAGCTGGCGCGGCGGCTGCATCAATACGGCACCTCCGCGCCACGGCTGGAGATGGCCATTTCAGGCGCAGCGCAGCGGCTGGAGCTGGTGGCGGATGTGTGGTCCAGCCCCACCGCCATCATCATCTCGTTCACCGACATGGCGCAGGGCGAGGAAGGCGTGGCGCAGACCACCCAGGTGATGCGGCTGGCGCCGGGCGAGGTGAACCTGGCGCGCCTGTGCCGCGCCGACGATATCGCTGATCGCGCCATCGCGGGTGAGCTGGATCTGCGCGAAGGCTTTCGCCAGTTGCGGCTGCTGGGTCGCCCCGATACGCCGTGGGAGCAGGCGGGCACCATCGCCAGCTACGGCTTGTCTGCCGCCGCGATCGCAGCGTTGTTCCTGCACAGTTCGTGGGTCGACCTGGTGGTCGCCGGCGTGATCGGCGTGCTCATCGGCTGGATCGCGATACTCGCCGGTACGCGCCCGCGGCTGGCGGTGGCCAGCGACGTGATCTGCGCGATGGTGGCGACTACCGTGGCGATCGTGGTGAGCGCCTTCGTGGTGCCGCTGGCGATCAAATCGGTGGTGCTGGCGGGCCTGATCATCCTGGTCCCGGGGATGTCGCTGACCAACGCGGTGCGCGAGATTTCCAGCCAGAACCTGGTTTCCGGCATGGCGCGCATGGGCGGCGCCATGGCGACGCTGCTGAAACTGGTGTTCGGCACCGTGGCCGCCACGCAGCTGTGCGCCGCCGCCGGCATCCACGCGCGCGACTACGCCTTGCCGGCGTTGCCGCCATGGACCGACTACGTGGCGCTGCTGGTGGGCGCAGTCGCGTTCGCCATCCTGTTTCGCGCCGCGTTGCGCGACTGGCCGGCGGTGATCGGCGCGGTGATCGTGGGTTACCTGGCCACGCGCTGGGGCGGAGAGATTTCCGGCGCGTTGCCGGCGGCGCCGTTCGGCGTGTTCCTGGGAGGCTTGCTGCTGGGCGCGTTCTCCAACCTGTACGCGCGCTATGCGCACCAGCCCGGCGCCGTGATCCGCGAGCCGGGCATCCTGCTGCTGGTGCCGGGCAGCGTGGGCTTTCGCAGCATGTCGTTCCTGCTGGAGCGCGATACGCCGCTGGGCCTGGACACCGCGATGCTGCTGCTGACCCTGCTGGTGTCGATCGTGGCCGGGCTGATGTTCGGCGATTTGCTGATTTCGCCAAGGCGCTCGCTGTAGCACCCCACAAGCTTCCTCCCCCCGCTTGCGGGGGAAGGTGCCGAAGGCGGATGGGGGTGCTCTTGATCTTGGCTTTTGCGGGATGGAAGAGCGCCCCCATCAGCCCTCCGGGCAGCTTCCCCCTCAAGCGGGGGAAGCAACATGTCGGGCTTTTCAGGCCCCCGACGCTTCCTCAAATCGGTTGGCGTCGCGGTTCTTGCGCACCTTGGCCGGGTCCCACACGCGGCCGTTCATGGTGATGTAGACGCCGTCGGGCAGGGTCTGTACCGCGGCCACCGCGCAGCCGATGTTGAACACTGCATCCGAGCCCTGGAAGCGCGCCGGGTTGAGCGCGCCGGTCAGCACGATCACCTTGCCCTTGATGTCGGCCAGCGCCCTGGCGGTGTCGACCATGGTGTCGGTGCCGTGCGTCACCAGCACGTGCCGGTGCGGCTGCGCCTCGATGGTGGAACGCACCAGGGCGCGGTCCTCGGCGGCCATGTGCAGGCTGTCCTTGCGCAGGATGGGAATCACGTCGAACTGGAAGCCCACGCCCAGCTGGGTCAGGATTTCGCCGATCTGCGGCGCGCCGATCTTGTAATCCGACTTGTCATCGAAATAGATCTTGTCGATGGTGCCGCCGGTGGTGACGATGGTCAGATGCTGCATGGGGTCGGCCAATAGAGGGAATGACGCATTTTAGCCCGCCCGCACATCTGCGCCGTGCACCCCTGTAGGAGCGGCTTCAGCCGCGACGCTTTTTGGCCGCGACCGTCTTCACCCCAGCAACAACCCAGTGTCCTCTGCATCCGGCGCAATCAACCGATTGAGCCCATGGCTGACAAACCGGCGCAACGCGGCCCCCGGCCGCCGCTCGCCGCTGCGCCCCGACCACGCCGCCTGACGCGCCAGCAACGCCGCCGCCGCGCAGCGGGCGAGGGTGAAAGCCAACCCGCGCGCGCCTGCTTCGAGCGACGCACGATCGGCGCCATGCCGATCGAGATGCGCGGTGGCCGCATCCAGCGCGCCCGTGATGACTGTCGTGGCTGCCGCGTCGTCACTGCCGGCCAGCCAGCCGTCGACCGCCAATCGCAACGCCGCCAATCCCTCGCCAGCCAGCGCCCGCAAACTGTCCAGCGAAAGCACATTGGTGGTGCCTTCCCAGATCGGATACACCTGCGCGTCGCGCAGCAGTTGGGGCAGGCCGGTGTCCTCGATGTAGCCGGCGCCGCCGAAACTTTCCAGCGCTTCGGAGCACAGTTTCACCGCCAGTTTTCCCGTCCACAGTTTCGCCAGCGGTGTGAGCAGGCGCAGCAGCGCCGCTTCATGCGCGGTCGCAGCGCCGCTCTCGACCCGACCCAGCAGATGCGCCACTTCGAATGCCAGCGCGAACGCGCCCTCGAACTCGGCCTGCATGTCCGCCAGCGTCTGCGCGTGCAGCGGCTGCTCGATCAATGGACGGCCAAACGCCTGCCGCCGCGTGGCGTAGTCGCGCGCCAGGCTGATTGCCCGGGCCATGCTGGCCACCGCGCAGACGGCATTCCAGGTGCGGGTGACGTTGAGCATCGGCGCCACCTGGCGCACGCCGTGGGCCAGCTCGCCGACGGGCCAGGCGGGCAGGCCGTCGAGATGGATTTCCGCGGTAGGCAGCTCCTGCGTGCCGAGTTTGTCCTTCAGCCGGTCGATGATCAGCTCGGGCTTGCGCCGCTGGCCGTCCATCGTTTCCACGTAGAACAGTGCCAGCGCGGCGTTGCCCTCACCGGCGCCTTCGGGCCTGGCCAGCGCAAGTGCCGCTTCGCCGACCACGGCCGAGCTGAACCACTTGCGGCCATGCAATCGCCACTGGCCATCGCCATCGCGGCGCGCCACCGTTTCGCTGTGGCTGACATCGGAGCCGCCGATGTTCTCGGTCATCCATTGGCCGCTGAGCCAGAACTGCGCCGGATCGCGGCTGAGGAAATGTGGCAGCGCGCGCTCGATCAACGCTGCGTTGCCAGAGGCCTTGATCGCGGTGGCGGCGCCGTCGGTCATTGCCAGCGGGCAGGTGTAGAACTCGCTGGCCACGTGATACAGGTAGACGCGGGCGAACTCCTCCAGCCGCGCGTATTCGCCCGGCGCATGGCCGGCGGCGAGCACCGCGTGCCGCGTTGTCAGTTGGGGGCCTTCCTGCCACGCCGTGGTCAGCTCGATCCGGTCGACGCGGCGGCCCCACGCGTCCCATTGGGTCAGTATCGGCTTGCGTCGGGTGCTTTCGCTGGCGCGTTGCCACGCCATCTGTGCGTAGTCGCCGAGGGCGGCGAGGTCGGCATCCAGTGTCGCGCGGCGTTCGGCCGGCAGCACACGATCGAGCAGGTCGTGCAGCAATCGATCGCTGCGCCACGGATGCGCCAGTTGCGGCCCTTCTTGCAGGAATCCCATGGGTGTTCTCCCTAGGAGCGTAGAAGCTTTCGCCAGACGACTAGAATAGGCGCGTTTCCATCGAGGCGTGCCAGCCCCATGACCCCAGTGACAGTACCGCGCGTGGCGGTGTTGATTCCGTGTTTCAACGAGGCGGTGGCGATTGCCTCCGTGGTGCGCGCGTTTGCCGCCAGCCTGCCGCAGGCGCGGATCGTGGTGTACGACAACAACTCGACCGACGACACCGCACGCATCGCCCGCGAGGCTGGCGCCGAGGTGCGGCAGGAGCGGCTGCAGGGCAAGGGCCACGTGGTGCGCCGCATGTTTGCCGATGTCGACGCGGATGTCTTCGTGATGGTGGATGGCGACGCCACCTATGACGCCAACGATGCGCCGGCGATGATCCAGCGCCTGTGCGACGAGCGCCTGGATCTGGTGGTGGCCAGCCGATCCAGCGATCACGCGCAGGCTTATCGTGCCGGCCATCAATGGGGCAACCGTTTGCTGACCGGCCTGGTCGGCTGGATATTCGGCAACACGTTTACCGACATGCTGTCGGGCTACCGGGTGATGTCGCGGCGTTACGTGAAATCGTTTCCGGCCCACGCGCAGGGTTTCGAGACGGAGACCGAGCTGGCGATCCACGCGCTGGAATTGCGCATGCCGGTAGCGGAAATGCCCAGCCGCTACAGCGCGCGGCCGGAGGGTTCGCACAGCAAGCTCAACACCTGGCGCGATGGCTGGCGTATTTTCCTCACCATCGTGAAGCTGGCCAAGAATGGTCGGCCGCTGGCGTTCTTCTCGGTGGCTTGCGTCTTGTGCGTGTTGCTGGCGGTGGGCTTGTCGCTGCCGCTGTTCGAGACCTATCTGGCCACCGGCCTGGTGCCGCGATTCCCCACCGCGATCCTGAGCGCGTCGCTGTGCCTGCTCGGCGGCGTGTTCCTGGTTTGCGGGCTGGTGCTCGACACGGTGACGCTGGGGCGGCGCGAGCAGAAGTATCTGGCGTACCTCAACCAGCCGGGACTCCCGAGCGCGAGTGACCCACGCTGATGCGGGCGCTGGATGCGCGGAAGTTCCTGGGCGTGCGCGCCTTGCTGGCGTGCCTGTCTTTCGGTGCGCTGCTGTCGGTGCTGCGCGGCCAGGACGCGAACTGGGACCTGAAGAACTACCACCTCTACAACGCCTGGGCCGGGCTGCACGGACGGCTGGCGCTGGACCTGGCGCCGGCGGGCCTGCAGAGCTTTTTCAATCCGTTGCTGGACGTGCCGTATTTCCTGCTGGGAACGGGCCCGTTGCAGCATTGGCCGCGGCTGCTCGCGGGTGTGCAGGGGCTGTGGTACGGCGGCCTGGTTTTCATGCTGTTTCGTGTCGCGATCCGGCTGGCATGGCTGCGCGGGCGCACGTTTGGCTGGGCTGACGTGTGGGCTGTGCTGATCGGCGTGACCGGAACGATGACGGTCTCGCAGACCGGTTCCAGCTTCAACGAATTGCCGCTGGCCTTGTTCATCTTGTCGAGCCTGTACGTGCTGTTGCCGTTGTGTGGCGACACACCCCGGCCATGGCGGCGCGCGCTGCTGGCCGGTTTGCTGGGCGGCCTGGCTGCAGGCTTGAAACCCACCGCCGTGGTTTACGCCCCGGCCCTGGCGCTGGGCCTGTTGCTGGCGCTGGGAATGCGGCGCGAGGCGTGGCGGCTGGCAACGCTGTTCGGTGTCGGTGCGCTGGCCGGTTTCATTGCGGCGTACGGCTGGTGGGGTTGGCAGCTTTATGAGCTCACCGGCAACCCGATCTTTCCGCTGTTCAACCAGGTGTTCCACTCGGCGTGGGTACCGGCGGTGGGAGGCACCGACCGGCAATATCTGCCGCGCGATCTGGGCCAATGGCTGTTTTATCCGCTGTATTGGCTGGGAAAGAACCAGCACATCGTCACCGAGGTGAACTTTGCCGATGCGCGTTATGCGCTGGCGGGGTTGTCGACGCTGGCGCTGTTGACGTTGCCGTGGTTGCTGCGGCGCCGGCCGCTGGATCGGTCGATACGGTTGTTGCTGGTGTTTGTGGCCACGGCCTATGTGCTGTGGCTGTGCCTGTTTTCGATCCTGCGTTATGCGGTGCCGCTGGAGTTGCTCTCGGGCTTGTTGCTGCTGGCGGCGTTGCAGCTTTTCGCGCCGGCAGACGCGGCGCCGCGGCGCTGGCTGGTGTGGGCCATGGCTGGCGCCTTCCTGCTGCTGGCCGGGTTCAGCCGCTATCCGGGCTGGGGGCATGTGCCGTATGCGGATGTCACGTTCGATGTGCGGCCGCCGGCGGTTGAGCGTGGCAGTCTGGTGCTGGTGGTGGGGCAGCCGGATGCGTATGTGATTCCGTTTCTGCCGCATGCGCAGGACAACCGCTATATCGGACTGAGCTGGTTCACCCGGTCCGCGCTGGGCTTCCGGTTCGATACGCTGGTCCAGGAGCGGATCGCGGCGCACACGGGCGCCGTGTACGCCCTGCTGCGCGACGACGCCGGTGAGGATCTGCCGCTGCTGCAACGGTATCTGCCCGGTGTCCGCATGAGCGATTGCGCGCCGGTGCAAAGCGGGCTGGAGCAACGGCGCAACGGCAAGGAGGCGTCCGGCAACCTGCGCATCTGCCGGCTGCAGTCCGACTAGTTCAGTGCGCCTTGCGTTTGACGCCGGCGCCCAGCAAGCCGATCAGCAGCACGGTCAGCACGATCTCGATGATGGCCAGCCAGCGCTGGTCGGCGGCGCTCCACGCTTCCGATACGCCATGGCAGAAATAAAACAGGCTGAGGGTGCCCACCCACAGCAAGGCGCGGCGCACGTCGCGGATCGCCAGCAGTGGCAGCAGCAGCGGCACGGTGGTGATCGCCACCACCAGCCAGACCGGCACGGTCTGCGCGGGAAACAGCCAGGCGTGCCAGACCGGCTGCAACACCGTCAGCGCGGCCCAGGCGATCAGGCCCAGCCGTTGTTCGGGTGGCAACTGCGCCATCGTGCTCATGCGCCGGCCGCCAGTTTGCGTGCGGTGTCGGCAAGGCGGCGGCCCAGGGCGCGGGCCAGTTCGCGTTCGTGGTCACTGATGGGGTTGTCGCCCGTGGTGCCGGCGATGTGGCTGGCGCCGTAGGGCGTGCCGCCGCTCTGGGTGGCACTGAGCGCGGCTTCGGTGAATGGCAGGCCGAGCAGCAGCATGCCGTGATGCAGCAGCGGCAGCGCCATCGTCAGCAAGGTGGATTCCTGGCCACCGTGCATGGTGCTGGTGGAGGTGAAAACCGCCGCGGGTTTGCCGACCAACGCGCCGCTGGCCCATTCGGCGCCGGTGGAGTCGAGGAAATACTTCAGCGGCGCGGCCATGTTGCCGAAGCGGGTGGGGCTGCCCAGCGCCAGTCCGGCGCAGTCGGCCAGATCGGCGCGGGTCACGTAAGGGGCGCCGTCGTCCGGTTCGGGTGGCTGCGCCACTTCGGTCACCGGCGCAACCGGCGGCACCTGGCGCAGGCGCGCGTGCATGCCGGGCACTTCCTCGATGCCGCGGGCGATCAGGCGCGCCAATTGCGCGGTGTGGCCGCTGCGGCTGTAGTAAAGCACCAGGATGTCCTGGCTCATGCTCGGTGGTTCCGGTGGCAGGGACTCATGTGTTTTGGTCGTTCATGGGCGATACGCTAGTGTACCGGCGCATGCCGCAATGAGTTCATGCCGCATAGGTTCCGGCCGCGATGGTTGTGGCGACGAGGCCGCCCTCCGGCGCAACGATGGAAGAATGATGGCCCTGCGCTTCAATCGCGAACGCACGTCGAATTTCAGCCGCTTCATCTGGCAGCGTTTTGTCGACGACAAATGCTTCGAGACGGCCGGCGCGCTGTCGTACACCACGCTGGTGTCGCTGGTGCCGCTGATGGTGGCGGTGTTCGCGATGTTCTCGGTGTTTCCGGTGTTCCAGCCTGCACGCGACACGCTGATCACCTTCGTGTTCAACAATTTCGTGCCGGCAGCGGGCGAGGCGGTGCGCAACACCATGCTGGGTTTCGCGGCCAACGCCAGCAAGCTCACCGGCATCAGCATCCTGGTGATGCTGTTCAGCGCGGTGTCGATGATGATCAGCATCGAGGATCGGCTCGATCGCATCTGGCGCGTGCGCCAGCCGCGTGGATGGGGATCGCGCCTGCTGCTGTATTGGGCCGCGTTGACGCTGGGGCCGATTCTGGTGGGTGGTGGCATCGCCGCTACCTCGTATGTCACGGCGATGCCGTTGCTGCACGGCGCCTACGACCTGGGCACCAGCATCGCCGAGCGGTTTCTGGTGGTGTTGCCATTCGTGGTGACGTTCGTGACGCTGTGGCTGATGTATTCGGTGATCCCCAATTGCCGCGTGTCGCGCCGTGATGCGGCGATCGGCGCGCTGCTGGGTGCGGTGCTGTTCGAGGTCGCCCGCTGGGGCTTCACGCTGTTCGTGCGCAATGCGCATACCTACCAGCAGATCTACGGCGTGCTGGCCACGATCCCGATCTTCCTGCTGTGGATCTACCTGTCGTGGGTGATCGTGATACTGGCGGCGTCCGTCGCCGCTTCGCTGTCGGCGTACGAATACCACGCGCCGGCCACGACGTTGCCCGAGGGCGCGGAATTCCTGGGGCTGCTGGTGGTGTTGCGCCATTTCATCGAAGCCCAGCGCGATGGTTCGCGGGTGGATCCGGCGCAAGTACGATTGTGCGAGCCGTATCTGCGCAGCGCCGCCATCGCCGCCTATTTCGACGACCTGCAACGCGCCGACCTGATCACCCGCGGCGAGGCCGGCTGGTTGCTCTGCCGCAGCCTGGACAGCACGGACCTGCTGCGCGTCTACAACAAGACCCATTACCGCCTGCCGTTGCGCCCGGCTGAGGAAGCGGCCGCACTGGGCATCGAGTTGCCCAGGACGTTGCTTGAATTGCTGGACGTGATGGCCGATACCCTGCATGCCGCGCTGGGCACGCGGCTGGACCAGATCTATCCGCAGGACACCGATGCGCCTGCCATTGAGGAACCGAACGCATGACTTTCCGCTTTTCCCGTCCTGCCGTATGGACGGCCATATCCGTCGCGATGCTGGCTTTTGCCGCGCCCGCTTGGTCGGCCATGCCCGCCCAGCCCACGCTCCAGGTGACCACGCTGCAAGGCAAGACGTTCGATCTTTCCGCGCAGCGCGGCAAGTGGGTGATCGTGAATTTCTGGGCCACCTGGTGCGTGCCGTGCATCAAGGAGATGCCGGACATCTCGCGCTTCGTGGCGGCGCACCCGAATGTCCGCGCGATCGGGCTGGCATATGAAGACAGCGATCCGGCCGACATCAAGGCCTTCCTGGCGAAACGGCCGGTGGTGTACCCGATCGCGCAGGTGACGCTGGACAAGCCGCTGAAGGATTTCGACCAGCCGCGCGGGTTGCCCACCACCTACCTGATCAGCCCCGACGGCAAGGTCGCCAAACACATCGTGGGGCCGGTGACCGAGGCCTCGCTGGCGGCGCTGATCGGCCAGCCGTGATGAGGGTGTCGTGATGCCGACTGCACGTTTTGTCGCCACTGGCAGGGTGCAGGGTGTGTTCTTCCGCGCCAGTACGCGCGATCAGGCGCTGGCGCTTGGCATGGCCGGGCATGCGGAGAACCGGCCGGATGGCAGCGTCGAGGTGCTGGCCAGCGGGTCGGCGTCGGCGCTCGATGCGTTGCAGCGCTGGCTGCGGCAGGGGCCGCCGATGGCGGTGGTTGAGGCGGTCAGTCGGGAGGACTTGCCGGAGCAGGCGTTGCGGGGTTTTCGGATCGGGTGACGAAGAGCGACCCCTCCCCAACCCTCCCCTGCGAGCAGGGGAGGGGGCACAGCGCTCAGCCTCTGGCTGCCCGGGAGGCAGCTTTTTGCTCCTCCCCCTGCTCGCAGGGGGAGGTTGGGAGGGGGTTGCTCTTGGCTCTTTACCCGCCGCCCAACGCCTGCAACTGATCCGCCTGGTACTCGCGGTTCAGCGCATCGATCAGCTCGCCCAGATCGCCCTGCACGATTTCGGGCAGGCGATAGAGCGTGAGGTTGATGCGGTGGTCGGTGATGCGGCCCTGCGGGTAGTTGTAGGTGCGGATGCGCTGGCTGCGGTCGCCGGAACCCACCTGCAGGCGCCGCGCCTCGGAGCGTTCCTCGCTCTGCTTGCTGCGCTCGACGTCCAGCAGCCGTGCCTTCAGCAGGCTCAGTGCGCGGGCGCGGTTCTTGTGCTGGCTGCGCTCGTCCTGGCATTCCACCACGGTGCCGGTGGGCAGGTGGGTGATGCGGATGGCCGAGTCGGTCTTGTTGACGTGCTGGCCACCGGCGCCGGAGGCGCGGAAGGTGTCGGTTTTCAGGTCGGCCGGGTTGATCTCGATCTCGTCGATCTCGTCAGGCACCGGCATGATCGCCACCGTGGCGGCCGAGGTGTGGATGCGCCCCTGCGATTCGGTTTCCGGCACGCGCTGCACGCGGTGCGTGCCCGATTCGAATTTCAGTTGCGAATACGCGCCCTTGCCCTCGATGCGCGCCACCACTTCCTTGTAGCCGCCGTGCTCGCCGGCGTGCTCGCTGAGGATCTCCACCTGCCAGCGGCGGCTTTCGGCAAAGCGCAGGTACATGCGCAGCAGGTCGCCGGCAAAAATCGCCGCCTCGTCGCCGCCGGTGCCGGCGCGCACTTCGAGATACAGGCTGGCGTCGTCGCGCGGGTCCTTCGGCAGCAGCAGGATCTGCAGCTCGTCGTCCAGCTCCCGCAGCCGTTGCTCCAGCCGGCGCACATCGTCGGCGGCCATCTCGCGCAGTTCGGCGTCGTCCAGCATCGCCCGCGCATCGGCCAGTTCGTGTTCGGCCTGGTCGTGTTCGTGCAGCGAGACGGCGACCGGTTCGAGCTGGGCGTATTCCTGCGACAGCGCGCGGAAGCGGGCGTTGTCGGCGTGCACGTCGGGCTGGGCCAGCAGCAGGCCGATTTCCTCGTGACGCTCGGCCAGTGCTTCGAGCTTGCGGCGGATCGATGGGGTCATGGCCGGTACGTTTACCCTTTAACAGGCGGCAAATAATGCAGGAGCGACTTCAGTCGCGATGCTCTTCTTGGCGCCGATACAGCCAAGAGCATCGCGACTGAAGTCGCTCCTACAGATGGGGGGTGTTCGCGTCGTCGTCCAGGCCGTACAGGCGGCCCGCCGCGTGCAGCAGATCCATGTCGCCGCTGAGTGCGGCCTCGCGCAGGCGAGCGCTGGGGTGATGCAGCAGCTTGTTGGTCAGCGTGTTGGCGAGAAAGGCCAGTGCTTCGTCCGTCGGCTTGCCGTGGGCGATCATGGCGCGGGCTTTTTCCAGCACTTCGTCGCGGTAGGTCTCCGCGTGCTGGCGGATGTCCAGCGCCGGATTGTGCACGGTGAGCGCACGGCGCCAGGCCATGTAGCGGTCCACCTGCAGGTCGATGATGGCGTCCGCCTCGCGGGCGGCGGCCTGGCGCGAGCGGCGGTTTTCGTCGATTACCTGCTGCAGGTCGTCGATGCCATAGAGATAGACGTCGGACAGCTCGGCCACGCTGGCCTCGATGTCACGCGGCACGGCGATGTCGACCATGAACATCGGCTTGCGCCGCCGCGTGGCCATCGCCTGCTCGACCATGGCGCGGGTGACGATCGGCGTGCGCGCGGCGGTGGAGGAGATCACGATGTCGGCTTCGGCCAGGTGCTGCGGCAGGTCGGCCAGCGCCACCGCATAACCGCCATGGCGGGCGGCCAGTTCCTGCGCGGTTTCCAGCGTGCGGTTGGCCACGATCAGCCGGCGTGCCTGCTTGTCGGCCAGGTGCCGCGCCGCCAGTTCGATGGTGTCGCCGGCGCCGATCAGCAGCACGCAGGCCTGCTTCAGGTCCGCAAACACCTGCTCGGCCAGGCGTACCGCGGTAAATGCCACCGAGACCGTGTGCGCGCCGATGCGGGTATCGGTGCGCACCCGCTTGGCCACGGCAAAGGTGTGCTGCAACAGGCGATCCAGCGGTGCGCCCAAGGCCTGCGCGGCGCGGGCCTGCTGGTAGGCATCCTTCACCTGGCCCAGGATCTGCGGCTCGCCCAGCACCATCGAGTCCAGCCCGGTGGCGACGCGGAACATGTGCCGCACCGCATCCTGTTCATCGTGCCGATACAGGAACTCGTCCAGCTTGCCCGGCGTCAGATGATGGTGGCGGTTCAGCCACTGCTGCGGGATACCCTCGGCGCCGGCCGTTACGCCCACGTACAACTCGGTACGGTTGCAGGTGGACAGGATCAGTGCCTCTTCCACGCCCGGTTCGCCACGCAGCGCGCGCACGGCTGCCGCAGCGGCGTCCGGGTCGAACGCCACCCGCTCGCGCAGGCTGACCGGCGCGGTGAGGTGATTGAGCCCGAGGGCGATCAGCGGCATTTTCGGAAGGAATCCGGGCAGGAATGACGGCAGCGTAGGCTAAGCTTGATGCAACCTGCCGTGTACGGAGCGATACGGCGAAACGGTCAAACAAACGGTGAACAGTGTGCGGAGCAGGTCGGTCAAGTTCAAGCAACTGCGGCATTTTACGGCAGTCTCGGCATTCGCGCTGGGCCTGGCCGGATGCGCCTCGATGGCATCGCGGCCAGCCACCACCGCACCGGCGCCCGCGCAGCCGTTGACGCACCTGGTGGTGGTGACGCCCGATGCCGACCACGATCTGCTGGCCCAGCTGCTGGCCGGCGAGATGGCGCTGAACCGCACCGACCTCGCCGGTGCGGCCGGATTCTTCGGCAAGGCGATGATGCTGAGCAACGAGCCGGAAGTGGCCGAACGCGCCGCCGGCCTGGCCACCGCGGTGCACGATGACGCCGCCGCGCAGCGTGCACTGGACCGCTGGCAGTCGCTGGGCGCCGAACCTGCCGCGCTGGCTGCGGGACGCGCGCAACTGGCGCTGGACCGCGGCGACGGCGACGAGGCGGCGCGTCAGTTGCAGCGCCTGCTGGACAGCGGCGACAAGGACGCCTGGCGTCAGCTTGGCCGTGTCTTGCTGTCTGCCCGCGACCAGGCTCAGGCGGGCCGTCTACTGGAAAAACTGGCCACGGCACAACGTCTGCCTGCCGACCCCAGGGCATGGTTGGCGATGAGTGAACTGGGCGACAAGCTGGGTCGCCATGCCTACGCCATGCAGATCGCCCAGGCAGCGATGGAGCGCTTCAAAAGCCCCGAAACCTATGCCTGGGCGGCGCAGATGACGTTCCGCCAGGGTGACCATGCGGCGGCGCAGGCGCTGCTGCGCCAAGCCGTTGCGCGTCACCCGGAAAGCACCGCGCTGCGGATGGGTTATGCCGGCATGTTGAGCCAGGCCGGCGACAACGCCGCCGCCTTGCGGGTGCTCGACCACGGCCCGCAGGATGCCGACACCTATGCCCTGCGCGCGTCGCTGGCCGCGCGGGCCGATGACGACAAGGCCATCGCGGCGTTGTACCAGCAGTTGCAGAAGGCGCCGTCCGACGTGCGCCGGCACAACGCCTACCTGCTCGGGCAACTGGCGCAGATGCAGCGCCGCGATGCCGAGGCATTGACCTGGTACGACCAGGTGGCTGATGACGACCCGCACGCGTTCGACGCCGACCTGCGCACCGCGGTCATCCTGCAGTCACAAGGCCACAGCGCCGAGGCCCACGAGCTGCTCAGCCAGTTGCAGATGAGTTACCTCGACCAGCCCGATCAACTGCGTCAGGCCTACCAGGTGGACGCCGAGCTCTACATGCGCGAGCAGCACTTCACGCTGGCCGAAGCGGCGTTCAACCGCGCCTTGCAGGTGGTACCGAACGATCCCGGCTTGCTGTACGGGCGCGGGCTGGCCTATGCCGAGGCGGGCAAGGTGGATCTGGCGGTGAAGGATTTCGAGCACCTGCTTGAGATCAAGCCCGATGACATCGATGCCAGCAATGCGCTGGGCTACACCCTGGCCGATGCCGACCGCGATCTGCCGCAGGCCGAAAAACTGCTGCGCGCCGCCCGTGCCGCCAAACCGCATGACCCGGCGATCGCCGACTCCTGGGGCTGGCTGCAATACCGGCTGGGTCACCTCGACCAGGCGGCCGAGGTTCTGCGCAGCGCGTGGCAGTCGCGCAAGGACGCCGACGTCGGCGTGCATCTGGCCGAGGTGCTGTGGAAACAGGGCCAGCAACAGGAAGCGAAAAAATTGTTTGACGAAGTACGCAAGCTCGACCCGCGCAGCAGCTTGCTGCGCGAGACACTGAAGAGGCTGCAGCCGTGAGGCGCTGGTTGCGGTATTCCCTGTTGGTATTGCCGTTGCTGCTGACCGCCTGCGTGCCCGCGGTGCGGATGAAGGGCGACGCCAGCCTGCTGGCCGCCCAGCACGCGCGCGAGCAGGCGCTGGCGCCGGTCGATCGCTGGGTGTTGCAGGGGCGGCTGGGCGTATCCAACGGCAGTGACGGCGGCAGCGGAAGTTTCAGCTGGAGCCAGGACGGCGACCATTACGAATTCGTGTTGCGCGCGCCGGTCACCGGCAAGAGCTTCCGCCTCAGCGGTGACAACCACGGTGCGCTGATGGAAGGCCTGGATGGCGGGCCGATCCGCGGCCGCGACGCCGAATCACTGATGCACCGGGCGCTGGGTTGGGATGTGCCACTGAGCGACCTGCGCGCCTGGGTGCTGGGGCTGCGCGCCGACAGCGGCCCGGCGGAACTCACCTTCGGCGAGGACCGGCTTCCGGCCACGCTGCTGCAGGACGGCTGGAGCGTGGATTATCGCGAGTGGGATACCAGCCGCCAGCCGCCACTGCCGAAAAAACTGTACGCGGCGAAACCCCCGTACAAGGTGAAACTGGTGATCGAATCGTGGCAACTCCCCTGAGTGCGGTTCGCGGCGATGACGGGTCGCCCCATCCCCGACCCAGCCGCCACGACATGAACTGCCGCATCGTGCGTGCCGGCGCCGCCGACGTCGACGCGCTGTGCGAGATCGAGCGCAAGGCCGTGCAGCTGTTCCGCGGCCATCCGGCCTGGCCGTCGTATGCGGCGATGGTCATTCCGCCCCCGTTGCTGCATCTGGCGGTCAGCCGCGGCCTGGTGTGGGTGGCGCTGGATGCTTCCGGCGAGCCGGTGGGTTTCGTGTGGCTAGATACCGACGTGGGCGAGGGCGCGATCGGCATTGCCGAGCTCGACGTGCTGCCGTCGCACGGCCGCCGCGGCATCGGCACGGCGCTGCTGGAGCATGCCTGCGACTGGGCGCGCGCGGCCGGCTATCGCCGGGTCGATCTGGGCACCCTGGCCGATGTGCCATGGAATGCGCCGTTCTACGCCAGGCATGGTTTCGTGGCGGTCGACAGGAGCGATCCGACCTTCGCGCTGGCGCGCCAGCGCGATCGTGACAACGGGTTCCCCGAACACCTGCGCCAGTTCATGAGCCGCCATCTGCCGCCGCTGGCCGCAGGCGACTGGTCGGCCTGGCCGGCACCGGCCAAGCTCAACCTGTTCCTGCGCATCGTGGGCCGACGCGACGATGGCTATCACGAGCTGCAAACCGTATTCCGGCTGCTCGACTGGGGCGACGAGATACGCCTTCGCGTCCGCGGCGATGGCGAGATACACCGGTTGAGCGACACACCCGGTGTGCCAGCCGAACACGATCTGGTAACCCGCGCCGCGCGCCTGCTGCAAACCGATGGCGGCATGGGCGTCGACATCACGGTGGAAAAACGCATTCCCATGGGTGGCGGCCTGGGCGGCGGCAGTTCCGACGCGGCCACCGTGCTGGTGGCGCTCAACCACCTGTGGGGGCGCCACCTCGACATCGATGCACTGGCCGAGCTGGGCCGCCAATTGGGCGCCGACGTGCCGGTTTTCGTGCGGGGCAGATCGGCGTGGGCCGAAGGCGTCGGCGAGAAACTCACGCCGCTGGCGTTGCCGCGGCGCTACCATGTAGTGCTCGACCCGCACGAATCGGTACCGACGGCGGCGCTTTTCCAGGCGTCCGAATTGACACGAAATGCGCCGCGGGCGACAATTTCATCCTTTGTTTCCGGCGAAACGTCGGAGAACGCCTTCACGACCGTTGTGCGAGCGCGACACCCGCGGGTGGCCGCGGCGCTGGACTGGTTGGCGGGCTTCGGCGAGGCGCGACTTTCCGGCAGCGGTGGTTGCGTGTTCCTGGAGGCGAAATCACTCGATCGGGCGGTGGCGATTGCGCGTCGTTGCCCGGCGGCATTTTCGGCCCAAGTGGCCGCGGGTGTCGACGTGTCACCGCTGAACCAGGCCCTGGCGCGCCATTGCGGCGCGCCGTGAGCCGCATGGATCGAACCAAAGCACGAACGAAAACTAAAACTTCTGGGGCGTCGCCAAGCTGGTTAAGGCACGGGATTTTGATTCCCGCATGCGCAGGTTCGAATCCTGCCGCCCCAGCCATTCATGATGGCCATTGGTTCTGAGGTAATGACTGTGGATACGTCCACCCCGATGCTGCTTTTTTCCGGCAATGCGCACCGCGCACTGTCCGAGAACGTCGCCCAGCGCCTGGGTGTGCCCTTGGGCAAGGCGCTGGTGGGCACCTTCAGCGACGGCGAAGTGCAGATCGAGATCGAGGAGAACGTCCGCCGGCAGGAGGTTTTCGTCATCCAGCCCACGGGCGCGCCGAGCGCGGAAAACCTGTTCGAGCTGCTGGCGCTCACCGATGCGCTGAAGCGGGCATCGGCCACCAGCGTCACCGCCGTAATGCCGTATTTCGGCTATGCACGGCAGGATCGTCGGCCGCGCTCGGCGCGAGTGCCGATCACCGCCAAGCTGGCTGCCAAGATGGTCAGCGCCGCTGGCGTGGATCGCCTGCTCACGGTGGATCTGCATGCCGACCAGATCCAGGGCTTCTTCGATATCCCGGTGGACAATGTGTACGCCTCGCCGGTGCTGCTGGCCGATATCTGGCGCAACCACGCCACGGACGACCTGATCGTGGTGAGCCCGGACGTGGGCGGCGTGGTGCGTGCGCGGGCCATTGCCAAGCGGCTGGACGACGCGGACCTGGCGATCATCGACAAGCGCCGTCCGCGCGCCAACGTCTCCACGGTGATGAACATCATCGGCGACGTCGACGGCAAGACCTGCGTGATGGTTGACGACATCGTGGACACCGCCGGCACCTTGTGCGCGGCCGCCGCCGCCCTGAAGGAGCGTGGCGCCCGCAAGGTCATTGCCTATTGCGTGCACCCGGTGCTGTCGGGCGCGGCGGTCAGCAACATCGAGAACTCCCAGCTCGACCAGCTCATCGTCACCAACACCTTGCCGCTGCGCGCCGAAGTGCAGGCCTGCGGCAAGATCCGCCAGTTGTCCGTCGCCGAACTGCTGGCCGAAACCATTCGCCGCATCGCCTACGGCGAGTCGGTAAGTTCGTTGTATGTGGATTGAAAATTGAAGTGTCCGCCCAGGATGGGCGGTCTTGATGTCAGTTTTTCGCGGCATGGATGCCGCGTGAAATAACGATCTTCACCTGGTCGCGGGGAAGTCAACCAGTCGCCGCGAGGCGGCAAACAACCACCAAGGTAGTGAAAAGCAATGTCCAAGAATCTTGAAATCAAGGCGCAAGGCCGCAAGGACGAGGGGAAAGGTGCGAGCCGCCGCCTGCGTCGTGCCGCTTATGTGCCTGCCGTTGTCTACGGCGGCGATCAGGCTCCCGAGAGCATCCAGATCGAGCACAACACCATCCTGCTGGCCGCGAAGAACGAATCGTTCTTCTCCTCGGTGCTCGACCTGAACGTCGACGGCAAGGTGCAGAAGGTGCTGGTGCGTGACTGGCAGAAGCATCCGTTCAAGCAGTTGATGATGCACATGGATTTCCTGCGCATCGATGAGAACGCCAAGCTGCGCGCCAACGTGCCGCTGCACTTCCTCAACCAGGAAACGTCGCCGGCCGGCAAGATGTCCGGCGTGGTGATCTCGCACAACCTGACCGAGGTGGAAGTCAGCTGCCTGCCGAAGGACCTGCCCGCATTCATCGAGCTGGACCTGGGCGCGGTCGAAGCCGGCGACATCATCCACCTGTCGCAGCTGAAGCTGCCAGCCAACGTGGAACTGCCCGCGCTGGCGCTGGGTGAAGCGCACGACGCTGCGGTGGTCACCGTGAATGCGGTCAAGGAAAGCGCTGCCGACGCGGCGGAAGACGCTGCGGCCGAAGCCGAAGCCGAGGCGAACAAGGCCGCGGCTGCCAAGCCGGCCAAGCCGGCGGCTGACAAGAAGTAAGCCGCGACGGCCCGCGCTCCGATGGAGTGCGGGCCGTCCTGCTGCTTCTGCGCATGGCTGGTTTGCGACTCATTGTCGGACTGGGCAACCCCGGTGCCGAATACCTCCGAACCCGGCACAACGCCGGGTTCTGGCTAGTTGACGCCCTCGCCAGCGGGCAGGGCGAGCGTTTCGCCTTCGACGGCAAGCTGCACGGCGAGAGTTGCCGCGTGCGCCTCGGTGGCGAACCGGTCTGGCTGTTGAAGCCGGCCACCTTCATGAACAAGAGCGGCATCGCCGTGGTTTCGGCGCTGCGCTATTACAAGATCGAACCCGAACAGTGCCTGGTCGCGCACGACGACCTGGACCTTCCTGCGGGTACCGTACGGATGAAATTCGACGGCGGCCACGGCGGCCAGAACGGCCTGCGCGACATCATGGCCCACCTCGGCCACGGCAAGTTCCATCGGCTGCGTGTGGGTATCGGCCATCCCGGCCATCGCGACCAGGTCACGCCCTGGGTGCTGGGCCGGCCGTCGGCCACGGACGAGGACGCGATCATCGACGGTATCGCCCGCGCGCTGGACGTGCTGCCGCTGGTGGTAGGCGGCCAGTTCGACAAGGCAATGCAGTTGTTGCATACGAATAGCCGGGAATAGGGAATGGTGAATCGGGAATGGTCAAAAGCCAAAGCCCGATTCCTGCTTCTCCTGTTCCCGATTCCCCATTCCCTATTCCCGGAATCACATCCATGGGCATCAAATGCGGCATCGTCGGTCTGCCCAATGTCGGCAAGTCCACCCTGTTCAACGCGCTGACCAAGGCGGGCATCGCGGCGGCGAATTTTCCGTTCTGCACGATCGAGCCGAACGTGGGCGTGGTGCCGGTGCCGGACCCGCGGCTGAATGCGTTGGCAGAGATCGTCAATCCGCAAAAGGTGATCCCGACCGCGGTGGAATTCGTCGACATCGCGGGCCTGGTGGCTGGCGCGTCGAAGGGCGAGGGCCTGGGCAACAAGTTCCTGGCGCACATCCGCGAGGTCGACGCGATCGCCCACGTGGTGCGCTGCTTCGAGGGTGACGTGATCCACGTGGCCGGCAAGGTCGACCCGATCGCCGACATCGAGACCATCGACACCGAGCTGGCGTTGGCCGACCTGGAGTCGGTGGACAAGGCGCTGAACCGCGCCGAGCGCGCGGCCAAGGCCAACGACAAGGAAGCGTTGGCGAAGAAGCCGGTGCTGCAGAAGCTGGCCGCTGGCCTCAACGAAGGCAAATCCGCGCGCAGCCTGGGCCTGGACGAGGAAGAGAAGGCGCTGGTGCGCGACCTGTTCCTGCTGACCCTGAAGCCGTTGATGTACATCGCCAACGTCCCCGACGACGGCTTCGAGAACAATCCGTTGCTGGACGCCGTGCGCGAGCGCGCCGCCACCGAAGGTGCCGAGGTGGTGCCGGTGTGCGCCGCGATCGAGGAAGAGATGGCGCAGCTGGACGACGCCGACCGCGACGAGTTCCTGAAGGACATGGGCCTGGACGAGCCGGGCCTGAACCGGGTGATCCGCGCCGGCTACAAGTTGCTCGACCTGCAGACCTATTTCACCGCCGGTGTGAAGGAAGTGCGCGCGTGGCAGGTGCGGCGCGGCTCCACGGCGCCGCAGGCGGCGGGCGTGATCCACAGCGATTTCGAGAAGGGCTTCATCCGCGCCGAGACGATCGGTTACGAGGATTTCATCCAGTACAAGGGCGAGGCGGGCGCGGGTGCGGCCGGGCGGCTGCGCAAGGAAGGCAAGGAATACATCGTCAAGGATGGCGACGTGCTGCACTTCCTGTTCAACGTCTGAGCTGCCGTACGTACGGCGACGCAGTGATCAGATGTCGCTGTCGTCGCCTTCGGTGATCTGCCGCTGCATGCGGTCCAGATAGGCATCGAGTTCCTGGGTGCTGGCGAATACCTCGTTCACCGGCACGGCCTTGACGATGTCGAACACCTTGCGCACCTGCGGCTGCGGATTCAGCAGCAGGGTATGGCCGCCGCGGGTGCGCATGTTCTTGCGGATCTTGGCGAAGCTGCGCAGGCCGGCGCTGCTGACGTATTCCAGATGGGCCAGGTCGATCACCACGGTGCCGCCATCGGCGAGTCGTGGCAACAGGGCGAGCATGGCCTCGTCGAGCTCGCCGAAGGTCATCGCGTCGAGGCGGCCACCGACCTGCACGACCACGCGGTCGGGGGCGGAGAATTCGCTGTGCAGGCTGAGCGTCATGGTGAAGATCCATCCTGGGTCGGGTAGGTGAAGCGAAGCAGCAGGTGATTGCCTTGCGCGTCCCGTGTATAGCGCATTTCGTCGGTCATGGTGCGTGCGAGGTGGATGCCGAGGCCGCCGATCTGCTCGCGGTCGGCCAGGTCGCCGGTAAGGGTGGGGGCGGTGGATTGCAACGGGTCGAAGGCGATGCCGTCGTCGATCAGCTCGATCGTGGTGGCGCCGGGTCGGGACTGCAGCAACACGCGGATCCGGCCGGGTCGACCATCGGGATAGCCGTATTCCACCGTGTTGACCATCAGCTCCTCCAGCACCAGGCGCACGTCGCCGTGCAGTGATGCCGGGACTTTTGCCTCCTGCAGCAGCTGCTCGCAGCGGTCGAGCGCCACGAAGACGTCCGGCAGCCGGTTGTCGATGTCTATCCCGGTTGGCGGTGCCCCGGCGCCGTGCCAGGTCAGGGCCAGCAGGGTGATGTCGTCCGCCTGCGCGGCATCCGCCACGAAGTGATCGACGTCACCCAGCAGCCGCTCGATGTAGGCGGCGGTGTCGGCGGTCGGCGGAACCTGCGCGAGACTCTCCACGGTGCGCTCGATGCCGTACATCTGCAGCTCGTGGTCGCTGGCTTCGGTGATGCCGTCGGTGTACATCAGCAGCGTTTCACCCGGGCGCAGGCGCAGGCGTTGTTCCGGGTAAGTCGAGTCTTCGTACAGCCCCAGCACCGCGCCGGTGGGGAATTCCAGCAGTTGTGGTGCGCCACGGCCGCACAGGATCGGCGGCTCGTGGCCGGCGCTGGCCAGCACCAGGTCGCCGCTGCCAGTGTCCAGCAGGCCGCACAGCAGGGTGACGAACATGCAGCTGTCGTTGCCGCGGCAGAGTTCGAGATTGAGCAGTTGCAACAGGTTCTGCGGCGTCTGCGCGCGCGGCGCCAGCGCCTTGGCCAGGGTGATCGTCTGCGCCATGAACAGGGCGGCCGGAATGCCCTTGTCGGAGACGTCACCGACCATCACGAAGAAGCGCTGCGGGTCGAGCATGAAGTAGCTGTAGAGATCGCCGCCGACGGCCCGCGCGGGACGCAACGCCGCATGCAGTTCGAACTGCGCGCAGACGGCATCGAGGTAGTGTGCGTTCGGCAACAGGCCGAGCTGGATCTGGTGGGCGATCTCCAGTTCGCTGGCCAGCCGCTGTTTTTCGCGCGCCACCCGGGCGAGGTCCTCCAGATGCAACGCCAGCTCGCGGCGCATGTGGTCGAACGACTGGGTCAGGCGGCCCACTTCGTCGGGCCGGCGTGCCGGCGGCAATTCGAAATCCAGCTCGCCGCGGGCAACGTGCTCGGCGCGGTCGGCCAGTACACCCAGCGGCGCCATCGTGCGGCGGATCGTCAGCAGGGTGATCAGCGACACGCCGAGCAGGGCCAGCAGGCCCAGCGCGAGGCTCAGCATGAAGATGTGCCGCACGCTGGCGTAGGTCTGGTACTCGGGCACCACCAGCCCAAGCCGCCAGCGTGTGCCTTCGATCGGTGCGGAATAGACCCAGACCGGCCCGCGCGCCCGCGGGTTCTGTGCCACCCGCAGGCGCATGGCTCCGGCCTGGTCGCTGGCCAGCGCGTTGAGCAGGGCTGGTGAGCCGCGTTTGCCCACCAGGGCCGGATTGTCGTGCGCCAGGTAGTTGCCGTCGCTGTCGAGCACGAAGGCGTAGGCGCCCGCGGGCTTGTCCAGGCTGCCGAGTATCTGGTGCAGCCAGTCGAGAGTGACGTCGGCGTTGATGATGCCGATCGGGTGCCCTTCGCGCTCGATCGCCACGGAGTAGTTGATCACCTGGCGGTGCCGCGACAACGACAGGAACGGTCGCTGCCAGCAGCCGCTGGCGCAGCCGAGCCCGCCGAGGAACCAGTTGCTGTTCCAGTAGGGGTTGCTGTCTTGCGACAGGTTGCGGCTGGCCAGGCTGCCGTCGTCCAGTCGACGCACGAACGGCGAATACATGGACCCGTCGGCGGTGTCGGGTGACGGCGTGAACGCTGCAGCCAGGCCATCCATGTCCAGATTGGTGGACAGGGTGTCGCGCAGCAGGGATTCGGCGTCATCCTGACGGGTGGCGACGATCGTCGCGAGCATCTGTGCCGAAACGGCAACGCGATCGATCCGGGCCTGGATCTGGCTGCCCGCGTTGGCCGCCAGGGCGGCGGCCTCGTGGTGGGTGTGCTGCAGGATCTGCGCGCGGGTCAGGCTGAGCAACAACGCCCCGATCGCCGCTAGCACGACCATCGATCCGACCAGAACCCACAATGCTGTCCGCGATGCAATGCTGCGCAGGGCCATGCTGCATTCCCGGTTTCCTTGGCCTTGCATCTAGCCACGAATAATTGGTTGTCCGCAAGCCGGGCCGGCAAGGGTGGCTCCGTCAGTCAGGGCATAATCCCGCCCTCCTACTTCATCGACGAGACGCCGCCCCATGTCCGGACAACAGCACGAAGTGACGTTCCGTTTTCTCGCCCAGCCAACGGACGTCAATTTCGGCGGCAAGGTACATGGCGGCATGGCGATGAAGTGGATCGACCAGGCTGGCTATGCCTGTGCAGTGGGCTGGAGCGGGGCATATTGCGTCACCGCATCGGTGAGCGGCATCCAGTTCGTGGCGCCGATCCTGATCGGTGACCTGGTCACGGTACGCGCGCGGCTGATTCATACCGGCACCAGCAGCATGCATCTGGCCGTCGACGTGCTGGCTCGCGACCTGCGTCGCGACGAGCAGCGCCTGGCCACCAGTTGCGTCATGGTTTTCGTGGCGCTCGACGGGCAGGACGGCAAGCCCACCCCGGTGCCGCGCTGGGAGCCGCGCGACGACAGCGAGCGCCGGTTGCAGGCGCAGGCCCGGCAGTTGCTGGAGCTGTCCAAGGGAATGGAGCAACTGGTCGATCTGCGCGGCGTGACGCTGGATTGAGCGGCCGCAAAACCTGCCGGAAAATCACGCCGACATGCGAATTCGGTGCCAGAAGGTGTTGACAGTCCCGGGTCCGATCCACACAATACGCGTTCTTTGTTGGAGGGATACCCAAGCGGCCAACGGGGGCAGACTGTAAATCTGCTGGCTTACGCCTTCGGTGGTTCGAATCCACCTCCCTCCACCAGTTGCAAGCGGCATCATGCGACGCGAAAGCGGCGCAGTTGGCAAAGGTTCCGCGCAGGGCGGGAGTAGTTCAATGGTAGAACATCAGTTTTCCAAACTGATTACGCGGGTTCGATTCCCGCCTTCCGCTCCATTGTTCTGCATCTGCTGATGCGAAGTTGGTCAACGCAGATGCTGCCAAGATCGACGCTTTTATGAAGAGTCCGGCAGGATGCCGGTCTTGTTCTTCGCCATCATGGAGGATGGCTGAAATACATACGCTCATGTAGCTCAGTCGGTAGAGCACTTCCTTGGTAAGGAAGAGGTCACAGGTTCGATTCCTGTTATGAGCACCAATTCAGTTTGACCTTCACGGTCGTGACCCTTGCAGGGCACGTTTTCTTTTTAATCATTGACTCCATCGGGGTTTAGCGCGCATGGCAAAGGGTAAATTCGAACGCACCAAGCCGCACGTCAACGTCGGCACGATTGGTCACGTGGATCACGGCAAGACGACGCTGACGGCCGCACTGAC